>NZ_CP098408.1:0-4143808 GCF_023674485.1 Alcaligenes sp. DN25
ATGAATGAATTCTGGCAGTCCTGCGTTCAGAAATTGGAGCAGGAGCTTCCCCCCCAACAAATAAGTGCGTGGATACGTCCACTGGTTCCCCTGGACTTCGACAGCGAAGCCGGGGTGTTGCGCGTTTCTGCTCCTAATCGTTTCAAACTGGATTGGGTCCGCAAGAATTTCGCCACTCGCATAGAGGAACTGGCTTCGGATTTCTACGAATGTCCCGTAACGGTTCAGTTCGAGCTGCCTTCGGCCAGCGCGGCGCCTCGTCGCGCCCTGGCCGATCGTGCCGCTCCTGCGCCTGCAGGCAGCCCCGCCGGTGAAAACCTGGCCCCTCCTGTTGCCAACCCGGCCATGACGGCGGTGGTGGATGCGGTACAGGATCGTTCGCGCCTGAACGCCGAACTGACTTTCGACAACTTCGTGACGGGTAAAGCCAACCAGCTGGCACGCGCAGCGGCCTTGCAGGTGGCCGAGAACCCCGGTGTCTCCTATAACCCACTCTTTCTGTATGGCGGTGTGGGTTTGGGCAAGACCCACCTGATTCACGCGATCGGCAATGCGCTGGTCGCCAATGGCAATGGTGTGCGGGTACGTTACGTCCATGCCGACCAATACGTGTCGGACGTGGTCAAGGCATACCAGCGCAAGGCGTTTGACGAGTTCAAGCGCTACTACCATTCGCTGGACTTGCTGCTGATTGACGATATTCAGTTTTTCGCCGGCAAGAACCGTACGCAGGAAGAGTTTTTCTACGCCTTTGAAGCGATGGTGGCTCAGCGCAAGCAGATCATCATCACCTCGGATACCTATCCCAAAGAGCTGGCCAATATTGATAGCCGCCTGATCTCGCGCTTTGACTCCGGCCTGACCGTGGCCATCGAGCCGCCCGAGCTGGAAATGCGCGTGGCAATCTTGTTGCGCAAGGCTCAGGCCGAAGGCATTGCCATGCCCGAAGAAGTGGCCTTCTTCATTGCCAAGCATCTGCGCAGCAACGTGCGCGAGCTGGAAGGGGCGCTGCGCAAGGTTTCGGCCTACGCGCGTTTCCATGGCCGCGATGTCTTGACGGTGGAGGTGTGCAAGGATGCACTGAAGGATTTGCTGTCGGTCTCCAATGGGCAGATCACAGTGGAAAATATTCAGAAAACCGTGGCCGATTTTTATAAAATCAAGGTCGCGGATATGTACTCCAAGCGCCGCCCCGCCAATATCGCCATGCCGCGCCAGGTGGCCATGTATCTGGCCAAGGAACTGACCCAAAAGAGTTTGCCGGAAATTGGCGATCTTTTCGGTGGTAGGGACCACACTACGGTGCTGCACGCGGTGCGCAAAATCTCGGATGCACGCACCAAGCAAGCCGAACTGAATCACGCATTACACGTACTGGAACAAACTCTCAAAGGATGACCATGCAACTCGTTCAAGCTACCCGCGACGCATTGCTAAAGCCCTTATCCACAGTAGTTGGCATTGTGGAGCGCCGCCATACTTTGCCGATTCTGGCCAACATCCTGCTGCGTAAAAACGGCTCTGATGTCTCTTTCCTGGCAACCGACCTGGAAGTGCAGATCACCACCAATGCCGACTTTGGCGTGGGTGAGGACAATGCAGCCACCACGGTGGCGGCCCGCAAGCTGCTGGACATTCTGAAAGCCCTGCCCGACTTTGGCGATGTGCGCCTGGGCCTGGACAGCGGCAAGCTGACCATCCAGTCCGGCAAGAGCCGCTTTCAGTTGCAGACTCTGGAAGCCGCTGATTTTCCAGTGCTGAACCTGCCAGAGCAGTGGGACGTGTCCTTGAGCATGCCCCAGCGCACTTTGAAGCACCTGTTCAATACGGTGCACTTTGCCATGGCGCAGCAAGACATTCGCTACTACCTGAACGGTATGTTGCTGGTGTTTGAACCCGGCCTGGTACGTACGGTTACCACGGACGGTCACCGTCTGGCTCATAATGCCACCGCAATTGACGGCGTGCAGGAACGTCACGACATCATCGTGCCGCGCAAGACGGTGCTGGAAATGCAGCGTTTGCTGGGCGATACCGACGATCTGGTCAACATTGATGTGTCCAGCCGTCAGATTCGTTTCCGCTTTGGCGATGTGGAGCTGGTCTCCAAACTGGTTGAAGGCAAATTCCCCGACTTTGCTCGTGTGATTCCTTCCAACTACACCCGCCACTTCGATGTCAGCCGTGAAGTGCTGCAAGGCAGTTTGCAACGTGCTGCCATTCTGACCACCGACAAACTGCGTGGCGTGCGACTGCAACTGTCGCAAAACCAGCTGAAGATTTCTGCTTCCAACGCTGAACAGGAAGAAGCCGTCGAAGAGCTGGATATTGATTATGAACACGAAAGTCTGGACGTTGGCTTTAACGTCAGCTACCTGCTCGATGTGTTGGCCAGCATCAAGGACGAAACAGTCCGCTGGTCTGTGCAGCCCGATGCCAACGCCTCTGTGTTGATGACGCTGCCCGAGCAAGAAGACTTCAAGTACGTGGTCATGCCGATGCGCATTTAATGCAGCATGTTTGACCGGTATGGCCCGCCGGGCCATACCCGCTTGAAGCAGACAGGCTATTACAAGGTTTTATGCTATGACCGATCAAACCACGACCACCCAGCCAGCCGATTACGGCGCTGATTCCATCAAAATGCTCAAAGGCCTGGAGGCCGTGCGCAAGCGTCCAGGCATGTACATCGGGGACACCTCCGATGGCACCGGCCTGCACCACATGGTTTTCGAGGTGGTGGATAACGCGATTGATGAGGCCTTGGCCGGTCATTGCGACGATATCGTCGTCACCATCCACTCCGACAACAGCATTTCGGTGTGCGATAACGGCCGCGGTATTCCAACCGATATCCACAAGGACGACGAACACCAGCGCAGCGCCGCTGAAATCGTCATGACCGAACTGCACGCCGGCGGTAAATTCGACCAGAACTCCTACAAGGTGTCTGGCGGTTTGCACGGTGTGGGTGTGTCTTGTGTGAACGCCCTGTCCGAATGGCTGTTGCTGACCATCTGGCGCAATGGCAACGAACACCAGGTCGAGTTCCGCCGTGGCGAGCGCACTGCGCCCCTGGCGGTGACCGGTCCTGCAGAAGGCCGCACGGGTACTTGCGTGCGTTACCTGGCCGACGTGGAAATTTTCAGCAATATCGAATACCACCACGAGATCCTGGCCAAGCGCCTGCGCGAGCTGTCCTTCCTGAACAATGGCGTGAAGATTCGCCTGGTTGACGAGATTCAGGGCAAGGAAGAAGACTTTGCCTTCCTGGGCGGCGTCAAAGGCTTTGTGGACTTCATCAACCGCAACAAGACCCCGCTGCACCCTAACGTGTTCAGCGTGGCAACCGAGTCCAATGCTGGCGGTACGCCAGTATCGGTTGAAGTGGCCATGCAGTGGAATGATAGCTACGCTGAAACCGTGCTGTGTTTCACCAACAATATTCCCCAGCGCGACGGTGGTTCCCACCTGACCGGTCTGCGTGCGGCCATGACCCGCGTGCTGAACAAGTACATTGCCGACAACGAACTGGCCAAGAAAGCCAAGGTCGACACCTCCGGTGACGACATGCGCGAAGGCCTGGTCTGCGTGCTGTCGGTGAAGGTGCCCGAGCCCAAGTTCAGCAGCCAGACCAAAGACAAGCTGGTGTCCAGCGAAGTGCGTCCCGCCGTGGAAGAAGCCGTTGCCCGCACCCTGGAAACTTGGCTGTTGGAAAATCCGAACGACGCCAAGGCCTTGTGCGGCAAGATCGTGGAAGCAGCCCGTGCCCGTGAAGCGGCCCGTAAAGCCCGCGAAATGACACGTCGCAAGAGCGTGCTGGAAGGCGCTGGCCTGCCCGGCAAGCTGGCCGACTGTCAGGAAAAAGACCCGGCCCTGTGCGAACTGTACATTGTGGAGGGTGACTCCGCAGGCGGCTCGGCCAAGCAAGGCCGAGACCGTAAATTCCAGGCCATTCTGCCGTTGCGCGGCAAGGTGCTGAACGTAGAAAAAGCCCGTTTCGATCGTCTGATTTCCAGCGAGCAGATCACCACCCTGATCACCGCCCTGGGTACCAGCATCGGCCCGGACTTTGATATCGACAAGCTGCGTTACCACCGCATCATCATCATGACTGACGCGGACGTGGACGGTGCTCACATTCGTACCCTGCTGCTGACACTGCTGTACCGTCAGATGCCCGAGCTGATCGAGCGTGGCTATGTGTACATCGCGCAGCCGCCCTTGTTCAAGGTTAAGGTTGGGCGTGAAGAGATGTACCTGAAGGACGAGGCGGAGGAAGCGGAATTCATGTTGAAGCTGGCCCTGCGCGATGCAGTGCTGACGCCAGCTGAAGGTGCAGCTCCCATCACAGGCGAAGCCTTGTCCGACTACGCTCATCGCTACGTGAAGGCCAAGGCCGTGATTGAGCGTCTGTCGCGTCATATGGACGGTGATGCCCTGTCAGCATTGGCTGAAGGCGTGAAGTTGAACTTGGACTCGCAGGAAGCCGCCGAACAAACTGCTAAGGATTTGGAGAAGGCCCTGTTCGACGAAGCTGCCCCCACCGTCGTCAAAGTCTTTGCCGCCTTTGATGAAGGGAGCGAGTCCTGGCGTGTGGTGGTGCAGCGTCTGCACCATGGCAACATCCGTGTCACGGTGTTTGACCGCAACTTCGTGCGTGGTGGCGATCACCAAACTCTGGCCCGCGCTGGCGAGACCTTTGCCGGTCTGATCGGTGATGGCGCCATGGTGGCTCGTGGTGAAGGCGAGAAGCGTCGTGAAACCGCCGTGGATGACTTCCGTGAAGTCATGCAATGGCTGTTGACCGAAGCCGAACGCGGGCTTAGCAAGCAGCGCTACAAAGGTCTGGGTGAGATGAACCCCAGCCAGCTGTGGGAAACGACCATGGACCCCACTGTACGTCGTTTGCTGCGTGTGCAGATTGCTGATGCTATCGATGCGGATCAGATCTTCACCACGCTGATGGGTGATCACGTTGAGCCACGTCGTGCCTTTATCGAGTCCCATGCCTTGCAGGCGGGGAACCTGGATATTTAAGGCTGTAGGATCCCGTTGGAGTTTAGATTTTTCCCAAGTTTTTTAGATTTAATTAAGAAGGCTGCTTAAAAAGCAGCCTTCTTAATTTGAGATTTGCTGAGCTGCGTAGACGCCACTAACAAGTGTCGACTTCCGGCCTATTGTGTTGAAAAACTCGACTTTTAACGCTCGAACTCGGATTGAGGAAAAATCGACCTTCCAGAATCGCTCACATGCCACGATCAGACGTCAGCCAAGGGTTAAAGCACCCCTTCGAATGGCCCAAAGGTTGTTGATTTGGAGTTTTTCAACACAATAGGCCAATTGCGGACATTGAGTTTGGGATGGCGAACGAACTTTCGTCACGCCGACCACGTGAAGCCTGTTCTTGACCGCTATCGCAGCTGCTTAATGCGCTCTTGTAGAGTCAGAGCGACTGGGATGTTCATAGCTGCAAGTGCAGCAGCTATCTCGATAAGCGCCTGCCGCGCCTGAGCGTGTTGAGACAGGGTCTGTACGTCGGAACTCAATGCTGCCGCCACGAACTCCACCAATGCGTCGCCTGTGCCCTCGCGGTACCAGCTACTGGACGGCTCGGTTTCCTTCAGCAAAGCGGCGAGCCAGAGAAGCCCGTCAAGCCGAAGTGGGGCTCCGAACTTTGTCGTCAGGAAGTGGCAGAAACGGGTGACGCATTCATTGTCGCGAGCCAGGTGCGCGGCGGCCCAGCGTTCGTATATATCCTTCATCCGCATAGCTGCGCCCGGGGGCAGCCGGGACAGCGCATTCTCGTTGCCGAAGCCGAGCAGGTCGCAAACCAAGCGCTCGCCATAGAACCATAAGCCAGGTTGAGACCAATCTGCTGCGAGACCGTACTCCGCGGTGGCCCGCCAGACGCGCTCGAATGCCTCCGGATCGGCACCTTTCCC
Source organism: Alcaligenes sp. DN25 (assembly GCF_023674485.1). Taxonomy (NCBI): domain Bacteria; kingdom Pseudomonadati; phylum Pseudomonadota; class Betaproteobacteria; order Burkholderiales; family Alcaligenaceae; genus Alcaligenes; species Alcaligenes sp. DN25. The sequence goes on from NZ_CP098408.1 coordinate 5,946, forward strand.
GAGGCGCAGGAACAAGCCGCTAATGAAGTGCTGCAACGCGTAGTGTGCTGCCGGACCGTGGGCGAGAACGGCTTCCCAAACCGCGCGCGCTTCCCCTGCGGGCGCCGCGATCGACAGGGCTCCGAGCTTCAGAAGTATGTCGTAGCCGAGGTTCTGGCTCGGCAGGTCGTACTCGCCATGCTTCTTCTCGTGCGCCTTGGCGTGCGTGGCGTCGTAATCCCAGATACGCAGCGCCAGGCGCGTGTCGAGATCGAAGTCGCCAGTGCCACCGCCTTCGATGAGCCAGTTAAACAGGACTTCGAGGAAGTGATTGTCCAGCGAACCGCCTCGTTTGCGCTGCGGTTTCCCCCGCCAAGCCGGGTCGCCGGCATTGTAGAGCCGCGTCCGTCGCTGGAAGTCCAAGCGTTCGAGGCCCGCGACCACGCGCTTGAAATCAAGCTCATCCGGCGTCGCATTCGGTCCACGGAGTGGAAAGCGCCGCAGCCGTGCGAGCCACACCCTCCAAACGCGCTCCGCATCGTCGCCCTCGTCGTGGTGCGGGGCGAGCAGGATGAGGCCCGACCAGAAGAGCCCGGCGCGGAGCAGCCGCCACCATGCGGTGCCAAGCTTCTCTCGATTGGCGTGGGCGACGCCGACCACAACGGCGACCGCTCGGGTGTCGCCGCTCGTCAGAAGGCGCAAGACGGCGGTCTCCCACTCCTGAACGCCATCTCCGTCGGCGAGCCACAGGTGCATGACCGCGTAGGCGGTGAACTTCAACTCGTCGCGGAGACTTCCCATGTGCCGCCCGCGAATCTCTTCTCCTGTCGACGCGACCGCCGCTATACCGGCGCGCACGGCTTCGAGCGCGTGTTTCTGCGCTTCAGGGTTCTGAGCGAGCCAAGCGCCGCCCAACGCGACGAGCGTGCCGACAGCGGCGAAGCGGCATTTCGATTTCACGTCTTCATCGTCCCCTTCCTCCCCCGCCTCACACTCCTTAAACAGATTGAAGAGGTACGTGGCCTCATCGTCGGTGAGTGGTTGGTCGCTCCGAAGCCGCTGTTCGCACCGGTCCGGCACGAGAAGATATGCGAGGGTGGGCGCGCTATCGGTCTGCCACGACTGCACCTCAAGGCTCAGTTCGTCAGGGCAGACGAAGCTCTGATTTTCGGCGCCTGTCGCCGGATCGGTGACGGTCTGGTAGTTGGCCCGGTCGAGCGCGGCGAAGAGCAGCTTGAACTCCAACGCTTCCTTCCGGTCTTCAGGCAACGTCCAGGTCGGCAGCAGTGCCTGAAGACGCCGCGCAACGTCGTCATCGATCAACAGGAGTTCGACAACGACATCGAGGAACTTCCGCTCCCGATGGGGTGCCAGGGTCCAATCACGGGCGAAGTTGAACATTGCCTCGCCGCCCTGGAGCCAGCTCCAGCCGATGAAGTTGTAGCCAATCTGCTTCACCCGCACGCTGTCCCAAAAGAACAGGTTTGGAGACGTCAGCAGGGCCGCGAGCGGCCCTGCTAGCAGCGACGGTCGATACTTAGCGACGTTGAGAAGCACGCTGACGAGCGCCGCGGAGTTCCCCTCCCGGAGTATCCTCTCGATATCAGCGGTGATGTCCTCACCCGCGTCGAGCCGCAGCATAAACCAGCGCTCCAACGCATCGAGAGCGCAGTACAGGTTACCGTTGCGCAAGTCATTGGACTGCGGCCAGCCGAATACCTGCCGCCAGCCAGGGAAGGTTTTCTCCAACCCGCCCGCAAATCGTAGTGTCACCGCGGGAGCCTCACCGGCGCGCCCCTTCATGACCTCGGCGACCCAGCGCTCTGTGCAGAAGTTCACCAGCGCGATGAGCGAGGTGAGCGCCGTTTCTGGGGCCAGTTGGAGGAAGGGGAAGAACGGGCTCTTCCAAAAGGCCGTCGGGTACGCGTCCTGGGTGTATTCGAGGCCGAGGTCCATGTCGAGCTGCGCGGAACCGTACTCCCGTTCCGGCTGGTCTTCGATGATGAGTGCGAGCAGGACTTCGGCCGCCAGCTCAGGCTGCGCTCGCATTAGAGACTGGATGCCGTTCTCCTTGATGCAGGCGGTCCGGAAATCCCTGTCGACCTTGCCGCTGGCCCCCAGAGGCCAAGGCGGCAAGCGCTCGCGGAACGACCCGAGGGAGGGCGGTATCCGCTTTCGTTTTTCGTGCCGTGCCTTGTATTCAGGGTCTGTCTTTAGACGCTCGGTGTGTGCCTTCGCCTCCTGTCGTTGAACCTCGGCAATGCGCCGTTTGACGTCAGCGTCAATCTCTCGGCGTCCCGCGAGTTCGAGCGCCCAATTCCCAATTTCGGTTGGCAGGTCGGCCGCACCAGCCAGTGCTGCGGTGTACAGCGACGGTTCATCCATCAGGTAGATAACGCCGTGCCCCTTCTCGACCTGCACGGTCCGGGCCATGGCGAGCGCCATATCCGCCATCTCCAGGCGGAAAGGCATCCGATTGCCGTTGCTCAGCGTGAGCGGTGTCTTCGTCAGCCAAGTTTCGATGACCTTCGCGAGAGCGGGTGAAATCAGTCCTGCCAGTCGTTCCCGTTGCGCAATGAGGAAGCGGAGAACTGGCGGCCACCGACCAAACACGATCGAGCGGTACTGCGCCTCCATGTACAAGCCGACTGCCGCGCTCAGCCCTATTCCGCCGCTGGTCGGCATCGTCGCAATGTGGTGGAAGCGCAGGAGCAGTCGCGTGAAGTGTTTCGCTCCGTTATTGAGCAGGAGGTCGACGCGTTCGGTCAGGAAGCGTTCGGCGTCAGGGTCCAAGCAGAGGGCATCAAGCAGGATATCGCCCGCCAGCTCGTTCTTAACGGCCTCAGCGGCTCCGAGGGCGACGTCCCAGGCCGTACCATTCTCTGCCGGCTGTCGCATCAGGAACTGGCCCAGCATCCGGAGCGCGTTCGTCCAAAGCGGATTGCTGGACAAGGCAGCCCACTGAGGCGTGTCCGTCCAAATCTGTTTCAGGAACTGGAAGCGTGCCCAATCCGCCGCGAGATCGTGCTCGAACTCGATACGGTTGGTCCGCTCGTTCAAACGCAACGGAAGTTCATCGGGCCGTTGTGTGAATGTCGCCGTGTCCGCAGGCTCCAAGCCGGTCAGCGCGAAGCTGCGCTCGAATAATGCTTCTCGTTGGGCGAGGCGCATCATCAGCGCCTGCACGTCCGCACGGTCCTTCGTCCAGTACTTCCATAGGCGGTCGGCAATAACGGTGTGAGAAGTTAGTCCGCCGGCGTTCGGCCCCAACGCCGTGCCTGCCTTAATGACCCACGCCAGTGTCCGCAGGTTCGTCAGCGCCGCGATGGTGTCGTCATGCGCGGCCAACCAGCCCAAGATCGGCGAAGGCAGAAGCGCCAACTTCACTGCATCGCTCTTGAGCGCCTCGACCTCGACCAGGTGCGCCTTCCGCCCGCCGAGTATCGTCTCCTCGCCTTCGATCCAACTTTGCGTTTGCGTGATGATGACGACCCGCCACGCACCCTCAGTCTCTTCGCCGTCGTTCGGCAGGATGGCTTGAAGCAGCTGGCGGATGACGACGAACTCGCCGGCCTCGATGCGTTCCGCAGAATCGATGATAAGCACGTTCCGTGGCTTAGCCGTGGCGTTCAGTACAAGCGAAAGTTCATGCGTCAGAGGCAGGACGCTGCGGCGCGCCGCGCTGAGCGCCGTCTTCAGGTCTTCCGGACCGAACCACACCTGGTTCCAAGATGGGTACGCACCGTCCAACACCGCCTTGACCAGCGCCGACTTGCCCGAGCCCGACTCCCCGAAGACCACCGTGACCTTGTTGTTGGCGACCGCTGCCTGGAACGACGCCTTCTCCGCTGTCCGAGGGACGGCATAGCCAGACGGTAACGCCGTCTCTATCCGCGCCTTGCGGTCCGCGGTGATGTTGTAGAGCGTTTCCCAATCACGCTCAAAGTCCGGATGGTGGCGGAGGCCGAACCGCCCCCGGAGCAAGGACAACAAGTCCGGGACGGTGATAGTTCCGCTGCGAAGGCGCACATCTTTTGCGACGTTGACGAGCTCCTTCCAGAGAGTCTGTGCTTCGTCTTCATGGCCAGACGCGAGCAAGCGACGGCATTGCGCGATAGCCTGAGTCTCGTCATCGGAGTACGCGAACTGAAAGTCGGTCGGCAGCACGTGCAGGCGACGAATGAGTTCGATAGTCTCTTCGTCGGACATGCCGCCGGGTTTCTGGACGCTGTCGAAGACATGCGACTGCCTTGTATTGCTGCGGATGCGGCTCATCGTGAGCGCCGTATCCGTGCCGCTGCACGCATTCTTCACTTCTCGCCACGCAGGATCAAACGCCTGCTGGGTGCCGCGCGTCACCAAGGCCAGTCCGTCGGTCGTCCGGTTGAACGGTCCCTGCGGGTCACGCCACTGTTCCCAGGCGCGCGTCACGAAGTCAGCGGGAAGACCGGCCGCGGTCACCTGAAAGTTCCCCTTCGCCGAGATCGCCAGCCGCCGCGACGCGCCGGTCTCCTGGGACGTCAGCAGCAGGTCGTCGACGCGCCAGCCCAAGGTCGAGACTTGGGCTTGGACCTGCGTGACGACGCCTCCGATACCCGGTGCGTTCTCGCCTGACAGGGCCTTCGCCAAGTGCCAAGCACTTATCAGGTCCTCGAATTCGAACCCGGCACCACTCGTCGACCGTAGCGTCGCAGCTGCGCGTTTCGTGCTGCCGCCGCGAGGCGCTTTCGGCTTCGATGTGTTCCTAGGGATGGCCATTAGCTTCCGAATGCTTTTAGTTCTGAACTATTGCCATATCTGTTGGCGAGAAGCAGGGGAGAGGCTCGTCACAGCCTTATGGTGGGCTAGAAGCGCGTCGTAGGTCCCCGATTGCTAGTTCCGCACCACTGAGTTGCACCGATAAAGTGTACCGCAGAGGAGGTGTCGAAGCCATCGCGCCTGTAGTCAAAACATGCGGTGCGCACCCGGAACAGACCTCCGGAACGTCTCCAAAGGGTCGGAAACGGAAATATCGAAACTCTATCTGTAGCGCCCACTATCGGCCATAAGCAGTTGCGGCGAACTCAGCGTAGCCTAGCGAAAAACCTCCCCGGGCGTTCAGCTAGTATTGTCGGTTGGCCTTCGAAAAACCACTTCTCCATCCCTTGCTTCGGCAAGGGATGGATACCCCCCAGATGTCTGAATTCTGATCGATTGCCTCGCAAAATTAGGAAAGAATGTCTGAAAAATGCCTTATTACGGCTGGATGTGTCTGAATTTTGCTGATTCGCGTGGATGATGACCTCTTCGAAAATCGCCATCGTTGATTGATGCAAATGTTGCGAAAAATCACGCGACGGTTGCGAATATCGATTTGCTTGCTATACTACCCTAAGTATTTGATTTGAAAGAGAAATTCACCCTTGCTCTTCAGTGCGAATAGCGCTATTCTTTTGTCCACTATTACCTAGTGGGAAAGGATATGGAGACAAGGATTAAAATGGGACCTGATGCGACCGTGCGCACAATTTGAGCATTGGTATGGTCGGTTGCCAATGAGTCCTTTTGCCGTGTACCTTCGCGAACTGCGCCGTCAGCGTGGCCTGAAACAAAGGGACGCTGCGGATCTGCTCGGTTACGAGCAGAGCTATATCTCTGCGCTTGAGCGTGGCGCCAAAGGCCCACCTAAGCGGGATTTTATTGCTCGTCTGATTCGTGTCTTGGCACTAAACGATGCTGAGCAGACAGAGCTTGACGAGGCGCTACGCAAATCCAAGCGCCAGGTTTCTCTTCCCTGTACGGCCCCCGTCGAAGAATACGAACTGCTTCGTGAATTGGAGCCTCAACTCGGGCGGCTCCATCCAGTACAAATCAAAATGATTCGCCAAGTCCTGGCGCTTCCCCAAGTTTTTTTCATGACTGTGCCCAAGGGGGGCATCGCCACAAATTCCTCTTGTGAAACGGAGGCGGCGATGACGTAAACGAAAAAAGCGAGCCCTTAAGGCCCGCCTTCCGGTACAGCAATCATTCTTCAACTCGCACCTGAAGTATCGGTTGCTCTCTCCAAGGCGTCAAGGCCCGATTCCCTTTCCATACTGATTTTTCGCGAGTTTTGAACTCTGCGAGGGTTCACTTTTGCCCGAATTTTCAGCGTGGATTCCCGAATTATGACTATGCGCGGACAGGCGCAGGGCTCCCTATTGCCTGCCGCCAGGAGAAAGCAATCATGTTATCCAGACGAGTAATCACGAGAAGTGGCCGGCACTTCAGGGGCAGGTACCCATCTAGAAAGTTGGGCAGGATGGTGGCGTTTGAGTCGCTGATCGAGCGCGACGTAATCCTGTTGCTGGAGTTCTCCAGAGGAGTTCAAAGCTACCAGGAGCAACCGGAGCGAATTGTCTACAGCGACGGACAAACCATGCGGGAGTACTACCCGGATTTCGAGGCAAAGCTGGCTTCAGGCCCGCGGGTACACATTGAGGTCAAGCCCAGCGCAAAACTCGACTCTCCCAAGATCGCCAAGAAACTTCAGCAGATCGCGACGCATTACGCCCAGCACCGGGATGAGTATTTTCGTGTCATTACTGAACTTGACGCCCGCAAGGAGCCGCTTCATACCAACCTGAAAACGCTCAGCCCATTGCGTGCAAAACCGGCAGCCTCGCCTCAAGACTTTCCCGTGCGCCTTCATGGCAAACCCTGGCATGTCCTGGAAGCCTCGGTAGGTCGCGCTGTCCTATTGAAGCAGGTTGCCTTGGGCAACTTGGTGTGCGACCTCGCCAGCCCGCTTCAGGGTGATCTCATGGTTTTCACAGCACAGGAGGCAGCGCATGATTCGCTTTACCTATAAACGCGGCTTGGTCTTCATTGAGAGCCAGATGCGCTGGACGCTGGAGCGTTTGCTGGTCACCGGCAAATATCAGCTGATCTCCGATGCCGGCGAAATTCGGAATTTTTTCCCCGACGAATTGCATGCTCGTTGGCTCAAAGGGGAGATGGTGATTGACGAGACTTGTCTGGGCACCTTAGCCAATGCGACCTACCTGGCGACGCCGCGAGACTTGTCCACGTACACAGCCCATCAGCAAAAAGTTGCGTTGCGCAAGCTAGGTTATCTACTGGCCATTGATCCTGAAAAGAATCGCTACAACCCGGTTCTATGGAAAAAGCTCATTGACGCACATGCAGCGGAAACCGGAGATACAAAGCCACCTTGTCCGTCGTCCGTACAGAACTGGTGGCGCAGGTATCGCACAACAAAATCGGTCCATGCGCTGATTCCTCAAAAGAAAGGTCGTGCAAAACCGTACCATGGGGATCGCTACGCCCTCTTCGAAGAGGCGGTTGCTGATGTTTACCTCACCCTGCAAAAACAACCCAAGTCCGCGGTTTATGAGCGTGTACTGCGTCACACCAATTCTTTGAATGCGTCCTTGCCGCCGGATTTGCATATACGGTGCCCAGCGCGTTCAACCGTCTATCGTTGGCTCGATGGTCTTCGCCAGGATATTGTGGACGGTGCTCGGCTGGGTGCTGAGGTTGCCCGGGCAAAATATCGCATCGCAGTAGGTGGGCTTAAGGTCAGCGGGATCCTTGAGCGCATCGAAATCGACCATACCCCGATCGACCTAATCGTAATCGATGCGGTGACAGGATTACAGATGGGCAGACCTTGGCTGTCGATAGCAACCGACAAGGCATCCAGGATGATCATGAGTTTCTACCTGAGCTTCAATACTCCTAGTGCTCACTCGGTACTCCAATGCTTGCGACGCGCGATTCTGCCCAAAACGGAATGGCTTGCCCGTTTCCCTGATATCAAAGGCGCATGGCCTGCTCAAGGGATTCCTGATCTGATTGCGATCGACAACGGCATGGACCTTCATGCCTCTGGGTTGCAGAAAGCCTGTGAAGAGATGGGCATCCAGATGCTGTTTTGTGGCGCCCGTACGCCGGAACACAAAGGCAGTATTGAACGGTTTTTCAGGACGATGAATCAAGGCCTTATCCATCGGCTGCCTGGCACTACGTTTTCCAATGTCGGTGAGCGCGGGGACTATCCTGCTGAGAACCTTGCCGCGATCACGCTCACAGACCTTGTCCACTTGATCACCAAATGGATCGTCGACATCTACCTGGTGCGCCCACATCGCGGAATTGGCGCAACCCCGCTCGCCAAGTGGTCCGAACTGGCCGGACGGCGTTCCATCGAGTTGCCGCTTTATCCTAAACAGCTTGAAGTGATCAGTGGCATTCCGGCCAAACGCACACTTTTTCATTACGGTATTGAGCTTGAAGGGCAGCATTACAACAGCCGTCAATTGCAGGAGCTGCGACGCCAATCTGGCCAGAACATGGTGGTTGATCTGAAGTTCTATGAGCATTCGATTAACTTCATCCATGTCTTCGATCCAATGGCCAAGGAGTATCTGGAGGTTCCTTGTGTTGATCCGGCCTACGCAAACAATCTTCCCAGGGAGGTACATCGCCTGATAAGGGAGCGGGCAAAGCAACAGTTTGGTGAAAACGCATCGTCCACTCAAATGCTCGAGGTCCGTGCGGAACTGGAAGAAATCATCGAGCAAGCGATCAAGAACAAGAAAATGGCTGTGCGCAAAAACGCCAGCGGTTTGCTCATGCATGACAGTGACGCTGTGCTGAACAACGAGGATCCGTTGGCTAAGGCACGCAAACCCATCAAAGAACTGGCGCCTGAGCTACCCGAGAATCTTCCGGCGGGCCTCGATGACGTGCTGCCGACATTGAGCGTGTTCACAAGAGGAGCGCAGCATGAAGCCCATTGATCTGATCCATATGATCGCTCCTCGGGCGGGTAGCGAACACGAGGCATTACATGGGTTTCGGCTGATTTCCGACCCGATTCAGCACCGACGTTTCAATACCGGCCTGTACAAAATGGCTGAGCTTCACCATGCCCGGCAGGTCAAGGGCAGCGGAGGTGGCGTGTTGATTACGGGGCCAGCAGGTGCTGGCAAGACGGTGCTCGTCTCTTCGTACGCCAGTCGCTTTCAACGCGAATCAACGCTGGGGAGTACCAAAATTCCTGTGCTGGTGGTGACGGTTCCGTCATCACCTACCGCCAAAAGTTTGGGAGAAGCGATTCTAATCGCACTCGGCTATCCGAAAGCCTATCGGGGAAGCGGCCCGCAAAAGACCGTCTTGATCCACGAGCTCTTCGAACGCTGCGGTGTGGAGCTCCTGATCCTGGATGAGTTTCACCATTTGTTCTACGCCCCGACCATTACACATTTTCGGGATGTCACTGATTGGCTCAAGAACTTGATCAGCCTGACGAATATCGCGGTAGTGGCCTGCGGCTTGCCGGAGGCGCAGTCCGTGGTGGATGCGAACGAGCAGTTGGCCAGGCGCTTTTCCGCCAGGTTTGCGCTGTCTCCGTTCGATGGCGCGACTACTGAGGATTTCACCGAATTTCGCGGCATTCTGAAGTTGCTTCAGGAATATCTTCCGGTACCGTTCGAAACGCCGATTTACGAGGCCAATATGGCGCGGAGAATGCTCATAGCCAGCCATGGCCTGATGGATTACGTTCGCAAGATACTGGAAGGTGCCATCAGTGTTGCGGCCAACCTTGGGGTCAAAGAAGTTGACCTTGATGTATTGGCCGCAGGGTTCCGCGACCGTGTATGGCGTGAAGTCCCGGACAGGCTAAATCCTTTTCATCCGGAATCCTATCTCAGGTCGTTAGATCGCAGCGGAGAGGTGTTTTACTTGCACACCCGCCATGATCCGGTAGGCTCGGCTTTAGCCAGGCGGATCAGCCTTAACGCCGTCAAGGTAGCAAAATGACAGGCGGGTTGTTGATCAAGCTGGCTCCCTATCGCACCGAAGGGCCCAACGGATACTTATTGCGCCTGGCCGAGGCGAACAGGCTGGAGTATTCCGATCTGCCGGATCTTGGTGTGACGTACGATGCCGATGCACTGCTGCGCAGTCACTTGCTGCCAGAGCGTGGCCTGGATCCAGCGTTGCTGGCCTGGGTGCAGAACATTGCCACCTTGAGGCAGAAGACATCGCGAGTATGGAATATGCGCTACTCGCGCTTCTGTCCTTTATGTCTCAACGAGGAACCATCCTGGCGTGCAGAGTGGGAGTTGTGCTTTTATGATGCCTGCGCCCAGCATGGGGTGTGGATGGTTGACCGCTGTTCGTCATGCCATGAGCCAGTGTCCTGGCGCCGTTCACAGGTCGTTAGATGTGGCTGTGGTGCAGATCTACGTGCGGAGCCATCCCACCTGGCACCAGCTGAAGTAACGCAGTTGTCCCAGGTCCTGTCGCGGAAACTGACAGGGCGCGGTGCGGCCGACATGCCGGAGCCACTGCGTGATCTCAATGTGGACCAGACCCAGCGGTTAATTCGATATCTTGGTATGCATCTGGATCCTGCCGGGGTGTCCAAGTCTCTGAAATTGAGCAACGTGGGTCGCATGGAAGTCTCGTGGCCTGTGACGTCAGTTGCGGCAGCGATCTTGTCTGGCTGGCCAACGGCGTTTCATGTGCGGTTTTCAGAAATCCAGGAGCGGTCAGGCGGCAAAAAGGTTGGGCTACCAAAGCTGTTCCAGAGGGCCTACAGCTATCTGTACAAGGGATTAAAAGAGCCTGCGTTCGATGCAGTGCGGTACTCCTTCGAGCAGTGGTTGGTGGAAAACTGGCGTGGAGGTTTGGCACTTCGAAACCGAAGACTGGCCGGGCAGTTACTGCATCGTGTCCATTGGATTCCGGCCAACGTAGCGGCCGAGCGGTTAGGCGTGCGAGTAGCGCGTATTCGGCGGCTTGTCTCGGAGGGGGTGATCGATGGTCACGAATCCTACAGCTCCACAGGCCGGCGCTTTCTGTTAATCCGTAAAGAACAGGTCGATGAGCTCACGCACGCTGATCTTTCCGAAGTCGATTTGACCACTGCGATGGAATATCTCGGACTGGGCAAGGTCCGAATGCGAGAATTGCTCAGGCTTTTGTTCCCCTCCGCGTATCGTCCTTTGAGCGAGTATGGATTTCCGCCATGGCGAATCAGTCGACAGGATGTCGAGCGCTACCTAGCAATCGGTGATGGCTTACCTGTTTTGGCCATTCCAGAAGAGTCGCAGGTATCGCTGTTTCATGTCTTGAAGTATTGGGCGTGGAGCGAGAATGAGATCGTCGACCTGATCGAGGCTGTTCGAGATGGTGCAATCGAGCTTGAAGGCCTGCTGGATGGTGCTGTCGGGCTGGCACGTTGGATCTTTGACAGCCCGTCGCTCAAGATTTGGCGACAGCGCCGCAATCCTGAGTTGTCGAACTGGCTGAGCGTGCCGCAGGTAGCCAAATTGCTGGGCCTAAAGCAGGAGGCGGCATACTGGCTCGTCAGGAATGAGTTCATTCCGGCAGAAAGGCTTCGTACCCTCAGGGGCTGTGGGGCGCGAGTCAGTCGCGCGGAGTTTGAACGATTCAAGGAGTCGTACGTGTTTGCCACGGAAATAGCGGAAGCGCTCAAGACCACTTCCAGGAAAGTTAGCGCGTTGCTGTCAGAGCAGGGAATTGTTCCGGCATCTGGCCAGGGGGTGGAGAAGTGTGGAAAAATCTTCTACGCGCGCAGCAAGACATTGATGGTTTTTTTGGAAACTCTGAACGTTTCTCTGCCAAGTGCAAATTTCGCTGCAATTGGCAGCGCGTCCCGGTGACTGTTGACCAATCTAACGCTCGTGTACTTTCTGGCTGCTTTCGGCTAAGAACGTTGATCGGCGATAATATCTTGCCTAATGTACGTAAACGCATGGGATGTGTGCCGTTTGACAGTTGTAGTTGGTGCAATATCGGCGCCCCATATCAGATTCCGTCTTTTGCACATCTAAACACGATTCACGTGAAGTTTTGATTAACGAGCTTTCCTAAATATTTCAGCCAAGTGTGTACCGGTGGGTCATCGTGCATACCGCATAAGATTGGCTATATAAATCTCATTTGGATTTTTCAGGACATTTATGGGAAATGTTTTTGCAGAGATTCCCCCTCCAAGCTACTGGCAGGATTTCGAGCTACTCACCCTTGATTTATGCCGAAAAAAATGGGGCGACGATTATGCAGAACGCAATGGACGCGAGGGGCAAAGCCAGTCAGGCGTAGATGTATTTGGCTACAACTATGGAGCTAAGGAGCAGACGGGGGTCCAATGCAAGAAAAGAAAAACGAAACTCAATGGTGTAGCTGCTCCATCAAGTTCACTAACGACCTTGGAGATTGACGCCGAAATTTCATTCGCGAAATCATTTTCTCCCGATTTAAATCGTTTTGTCATAGCAACAACTGGACCAAGAGATACCCACTTGCAGGAATACGTTCGGCTGTACAACCATAATGGTCACGCAATGAAAGTCTCTCTTTGGTTTTGGGACGATTACGTAGAAGCATTAAACAGCAACGTCAGTCTTATGTATCGATACTACGACAACGTTTTGAAATATCGGCAGCGCTATTCCGAGGATGAACATTATCTTCAAATGCTGGTTGTCGCGTTCGATCGCCCTGCTATTAGAACTGCATTTCATCTCGAAAACCGGGCGACCGACTTTATTGAAGCAATATCTCTCTTGCAGCAAGCCGTTACTACTGGTGTATTGAAAGATAAATCGGGACATGTCATCGATCAGTGCCGTGTCCCGAAAACGACTTCAGCCGAAATAAAAGACATCAAGAAAAAACTGCAATCGATAAGAGCCATTGCCACAGAAGGGATAAACACGGGGCGAATCATAGAACATCAGACGGTCATTGAAATATTAGATCGTTCTCTACAAGACCAACTAAACAAGTTGCGTAAGGATGTGGTTGAAAAATTGAACGCACTATTAAAGCCCGCAAATATCGAAGAGATCGAGATACGCGAATACTGAAAATCCAATTTCTAGTTTCAGCGGACTTTTTATGGCGGCCGTTGAACGTCGGCGTTAAATTTCATGGAGTGTCATATGCAGATGCTCAAAGAACAAATTGAACGATGCTTGGCCACTGAGTTTGAGCAGAAGCTATTCAAAGGAGCCTTGGACTTCCTAGATCAAGATGGTAACCCGCTTAAGTTCAATGCCTTTGCTTTTTCACTTCGGGAGCTTTTTCGGCATGTGATGGAGCGTCTCGCGCCAGATGAAATGGTGAAAAAGTGTTCTTGGTTTGTTCAAGATACAAATATTCAAGAAGGTCGCCTTACGCGGTTCCAGCGATTCAAATATGCAGTGCAGAAAGGGCTCAGTGATGAATTCACTAAAACCGACTTGAACATCGAGCTTGAAGAAACCTGGCCAGACGTGAAAAGTAGCATTGATGCACTTTCAAAGCTAACTCATGTAGGCCCTAAAACATTTGACCTCGATGGTGATGAAGGGCAAAAACGCGTCAAAGATGCGATTGAAGCACTTTGGATGATATTTGCTGCAATAGAAGATGCTAGTAGCGAGCTTGAGCAATCCCTGCATCATCACATTGATCAGGCTGTAGTTGCCGCATCATTGAGAGAGACCAACGCTCAGATTGATATCCTTAGCTCTAACAGCATCATCGAAGGAACTGAGATATCAAGTTGGGAAATTACAGCAATAAATGCACGAACTATTGAATTCTCCGGTGAAGGAACAGCCTATATTTCTATGGAATGGGGGCGGGATGATGATCATGCCCAACTGAATGATGAGTATCCCTTTACGTTTTCTGGGTATGCCACGGTTGATCAACCCATGAAGCCAATAGTTGAGGCCGAGGGAATTCAAATTGATACTTCGGACTGGTACGAATAGAATTTAATAATAAGTTGCAGCTGGCGCCCATGCCTCCAATAAGCTTTGACCAGTTTTCGCAAACCCTGTTGGTCAAGTTGAACCGGCAAGATGGTCAGCACTTAATAACATCTGTACCAAATAGGAAAATCTAAAAAATTGGGACGAATCGACCAAAGCCGTCCTATTCTAGGTTTCTAGTGCATTGATTTTGAAAGTTGCCAATCTAAGTTCAAATCGGATCCTACAAAGGCTGTCGGTGTTCACAGTTCCTGAAAGCTGTTCGGTTTGATGAAAACTGATCTCAGAAATTTGTGAAAAACCTCGCAGTGATGCGGATAAGAAAAATGGGCTCCGGCGTTCCTGCTGGGGCTCATTTTTTTGGTGATGACTGATGAGCTCTGAGTCTTAAAGATTCAGCGTCTTTGGGCAGGCTCAATTAATTTTTGTCAGTAGACACGGACTGATCAATTGCCTGGTGGGTTGGTGGCAATGGCGTCACGCGCCAGGAATGGAAAGGCGCGGAATCAAGCTGATGTGGTCTACTTGCAGTGATACACCCTGCTTCAGAACGAACTAAAAGAAGGGTCGTGGGATCTGATGGTGGCAACTGGCGTCGGCCTTGCAAGGCCTCTTGATCGATCGTAAAGACGCTGTAAATTATTCAATAATTCTTTGTTTGGAAATGGAATGCGACTGGACAAGTTTCTTGGTGAGAGCACGGATCTGAGTCGCTCAGACGCGCGTAAAGTGCTTAAAAGCGGAGAAATCACCGTCAATGGCGAGGTAGTGACCAAAGGCACTTACGTTGTACAAGAGGGCGATGTAGTGTGCTGGGATGATGAGCCGCTTGCCCTGATTGGCCTGCGTTACATCATGCTCAATAAGCCCGCTGGTTACGAGTGCAGCCTTAAAAATAGTGCTTACCCGTCTGTGATGATGCTGATCGATGTAGAAAAGCGCGAGCGCTTGCACACCGTCGGTCGATTGGATGTGGATACCACTGGGCTGATTTTGATTACGGATGATGGCCAGTGGACGCATCGTATTATCTCGCCCCGCCATCAATGCGATAAGGTCTACGTGGCGACCTTGGCAGAGCCTTTGCCTGATAATGCAGAAGAACTGTTCAAGGCCGGTATCTTGTTGAATGGCGAGGACAAGCCGACGCTGCCAGCCGTGCTGGAACGCATTGATGAACGTACCGCAAGGCTAACCATCCAGGAAGGGAAATACCATCAGGTGAAGCGTATGTTTGCTTCTCTGGGGAATCTGGTTCAGACCTTGCATCGCGAGCGTATTGGCTCTCTGTCCCTGGACGACAGCCTGGAGCCAGGCGAGTCGCGCTACTTAACGCCTGCCGAGGTGCAGCAGTTTGTAGAAGAAGGCTGAACTCCTGGCCCTTGGGTATGGCTTTGATAAGTCAAAGGTGTATCAAGCCCAAGGCTTTGATGTCCTGACACTGGGAAACCAGTCAAAAAAAGCGCTCAAACACATTCTGTTTGAGCGCTTTTTTGTACCTGAATTAATTGTCAAAGTGGCTGGTGGCGCGGTGTCCTGCCTTATTTAAGCGCCTTGCGCATGATGCTGGTGTTGTGTTCATAACCCAGTTGCTCATACAGAGCGATAGCACCCCGATTATTGCTCAAGACTCCCAGCTCGATGTAGTCCAGTCCACGCACTTGTGCCCACTCCTGGGCGGTCTGCATCAGCAGTTTGCCCAGTCCCATGCCTCGTGCCGATTCCGTCACGACAAGATCAATCACATAGGCAAAGTCATGCGGCGTGATGCAGTTGTACGGCGGGGTCTTTTGCTGCTGAACAATAATAAAACCCAGCGCCTGATCGTCCTTCTCGGCCACAAACAAGGCTGCCTGGTCCGACTCGATCATGGACTGGATAAAGCCCTCGTCCTGCCGTGCTTGCAGGTAGTAGTGCGGCTGCAAATGATGCATGTGGGCGAATAGCTCGGCGTACATATCTCCAATCGTGCCAATGTCGGCAAGTTGGGCGGGACGTAGGGTGGGCATGGTTCGGGCTCTTGGTCAGTAATAAAGCGGAAGCGAAAACAGAAGCGCCTTGATGGTAGGCCGGGCACGGGGAGGAGGCAAATCTTCTGTTCAGAATATCCCTTCAATAACAAGGGGTAATCCGCTTTCATGCAAGCCTGAAGCTTGGGTCCAGCTTCGTTCTCTGTACACCTTTTCGTCCTGAAAGCCGCTTCTGTACATTTACTCCTGTTTTTGTAAAGTATTTGTGCACGTACTTTACGACCGTCTTTTTCCTGAAAGCTCTTTGCCCGGGTTTCATAATGAGGCTCTGAAACCCTTGTGTATTCAGGTTTTTTATAAATATTTAATGGAAAACCCCAAGCTTATTTTTTTCAAAAAACTAGAGGTTTAAAGTAATATCACACTGTTTTTGGGCAAATTTTGTGTACATTTAATGCACGAAATTTACACGAGGCACTGAAATTTACACGCAATGCCTATAGAGGGGAGGAGATTGATGCAGACCCGTTTCTTGCGTCATGTTTGTAGTTGGATGTTCGGGCTGTCCGCACTGGCCATTCTGGCCTTGATGGCGGTGGCCTTTGCCGATGTCATGATGCGCAGCTTCGTGCGGCCGCTGTCTGGCGCTTTTGAATTAACCGAGGTGCTGGTCGGGGTGATGGTGTTTGCCGCCCTGCCCTTTGTCACCTTGAGTGGCAAGCACGTCAAAGTGTCCTTGCTGCGCTCTCTGGTGGGCAAGAACGTGCTGGTGCAAGGTCTGTTGCGTTGGTGCAGTCGCGTGGCGACAGGTGTGCTGATGGCCTTTCTGGCTTATCACCTGTGGGCCTTGGGTACACAGTTTGCGCAGACCAATTCGCGCGCGGTATTTGCAGACCTGCCATTGGCGCCTTTTGCTTACTTTGCAGCGGTGATGTGCGCCCTGTCCACGCTGGCCGCACTGTTCAGTGCTGACGGCGACGAGCTCGCTGAGGAAAAATAATGACTGTCGTTGTCACTGGCATGATCATCCTGATCGTGCTCATGGTCCTGGAAGTACCCATCGCGGTGGCGATGGCTCTGGTTGGTATTGGTGGCTTTGCTTACGTAGTTGATTGGGGCCCGGCCGCCTATATGGCTGCGGAAACCTCGTATCGCCTGGTTCATAACTACAACTTGTCCGTCATCCCGCTGTTCATCCTGATGGGCAATCTGGTGACACGGGCGGATGTCTCTAAAGATCTGTTCGATCTGGCTTATCGCTTTGTAGGCCATCGCCGTGGCGGTCTGGCCATTGCAACGGTGCTGTCGGGCGGTATGTTCTCGGCCGTATGCGGCTCCAGCTTTGCGACGACGGCCACTATGGCTCGGGTCGCCTATCCCTCCATGAAGCGCTATGGCTATGCCGATTCCCTGGCAGGCGGCGCTATTGCCTCGGCCGGTACCCTGGGTGCCATGATCCCGCCCAGCGTGCCCCTGATTGTCTATGGCGTGCTGACCAGCACGGATATTGGCAAGCTGTTTATTGCAGCCGTGTTGCCCGGTATTTTGGGCATGGTGTTGTATATCGTTGCGGTGATGGTGGCCACTCGCATGACTCCCGGTCTGGCAACGGCAGGAGAGCGTAGTTCCTGGCTGGAGCGCATTCGCGGCCTGAAAAGTGTCGGCGCCGTTTTACTGTTGTTCCTGCTGGTCATCGGCGGGATTTACGGCAACTTGTTCACGCCGACTGAAGCGGCCGGTATTGGTGCGGTGGGTGCGCTGCTCATCATGATTTGGCGTCGCAAGTTTTGCTGGCAGAGCTTGATGGGTGCCCTGCGTGAAACCGCCATGACCAGTGCCGCCATCTTCGTGATTATGGTGGGGGCACAGATCTTCACCACCTTTGTGAACGTGGCCGGCTTTACCGCCATGTTGTCCGACGCGGTCCAGCAATGGGACTTGCCAGGCTGGGGCATTTTGCTGGGCATTGTGGTGCTGTACCTGGTCCTGGGCTGCATGTTGGAAGGCATGTCCATGCTTCTGCTGACTTTGCCCATTGTCTTCCCATTGATCACGAATCTGGGCCTGGACCCGATCTGGTTCGGCATTCTGGTGGTCACCTTGATCGAAGTGGGCCTGATCACACCGCCCTTGGGGATGAATGTCTTTGTGCTCAATTCAGTGGTGCCGTCCATGTCGCTGGGCACCATTTACCGCGGCGTTATCTATTTTGTCTTTGCTGATCTGCTGCGCCTGGCGCTCTTGATTGGCATTCCCGGCATTGCTTTGTTTCTGCCCTCATTGATGTAAGCCATTTTTATTGAATCTGATTTTCTCGAAGGAATAAGCATGATTAAGCAAGTTAGCAAATGGGTGGGGGTAGCGGCAGTCGCCCTGGCAGCCAGCACCAGCGTTCAGGCACAGAACGTCACGCTGCGTTTTTCCAATTGGTTGCCACCCACCCATCCCATGGTGACCGAGATGTTGAACCCTTGGGCCAAGGATGTGGAACAGGCAACGGAAGGACGGGTGAAGATTCAGGTTTTGCCGCCTCTGGGCACCCCGGCTTCGCACTACGATCTGGTGCGTAATGGTGTGGCGGACATGACCATTGGTGTGCACTCCTACACCCCGGAGCGTTTCAAGTTGACGGAAATGGTGGAGTTGCCCATGACGGCCGAGAACGCTCAGGTGAACTCGCAGGCCTACTGGCGTACTTATCAGAAGTACTTCATGGGCAAGAACGAGCACGCCGGCACCAAATTGCTGGGCGCGTGGGTTCCTGGCTCGTACCAGTTGTGGACAGCCGCCAAGGTAGACAGCCTGGACAAGCTGGATGGCACCAAGATCCGTATTCCCGGTGTGCTGGTGGAGCGTATCGCCAAGTTGCTGGGTCTGGTGTCGATTTCCTCGACGCTGACCGAAGCCTATGACCAGATTTCGCGCGGCATTATTGATGGCATGTTCCAGAACTACACCACGGTGATCGACTTCAATCTGGCGCGCTTCATGCCGAACTTGTTCATCTTGCCCGGTGGTTTCTCCGCTTCCAGCCAGTTCATGGTGGTTAACGAGCGCAGCTGGCAGCGTATCAGCGAGGCCGACCGTGCCGCGATTGATGCCTTGTCAGGTGAAGCACTGGTCAAGCGTTTCTCGGGTATCTGGCAAAAGAACAATATGGCGGCTTTTGATCGCTTGAGCGCTGAAGGCATCAAGGTGCACCGCATTGAAGGCGAGCAGCTGGAAGCCATGAAGACCAAGCTGGCGGTGATTGAGCAGCAATGGTTGAGCGAAGCCAAGGGTGTGGAGGCTCAGGAAGCGCTGAACTTCTACCGCGCCGAGCTGCATCGCGTGGCTGCTGAATTGGGCGTTCCCAAGGACTAAGCCCGTCATGACACAGCATCTGGAAAGTGAATACAACGCCAGTTGGCATGTGCCCGACCATAAGGAGATTGTGGCCTCGTGGTCGGGGTTGGCCGAGCAGTTTCGGGCTGGTTCGCGTCATGAAGCCAATCAGCCTTACGGCCCGGAAACGCGTAATGTCATGGACATTCACTTTCCGGCTGTGGAACGCCCGGATGCGGCGGTGCTGATGTTCATTCATGGTGGCTATTGGCAGTCCATGGACCAGCGTCGTTTCAGCCATCTGGCACAAGGCAGCGTGGATAACGGCCTGATTACGGTATTGCCTACCTATACCTTGTGCCCGCAGGCGAGCGTGGCGCAGATCATTGATGAGCTGCGCCTGGCTTGTGCGACGGTCTGGCGACGTTTCAAGCGTCCGATCGTGGTGGCAGGACACTCGGCAGGAGGGCATTTGGCAGCTTGCCTGCTGGCTACGGATTGGCCCGGTTTTGCGTCGGACCTGCCCCACGACATGTTGCAGGCGGGCCTGGGTTTGTCCGGCTTGTATGACCTGGAACCGCTGACGCATATCGGCATCAATGACGCCTTGCAGCTCAATGCCGATACCGCCCGAGCCTCCAGCCCCTTGTTCTGGCCTGCCCCTGCCAATGGGCAGCCTTTCGAGGCCTGGGTAGGCGATGATGAAACCTCGGAATTTCATCGTCAAAGTCAGGAACTGGCCAAGGTCTGGTCGGGACAAGGGGGGGATACGGTGTATCGCAGCTTGCCGGGAACGAATCACTACAACGTAATTGCGGCCTTGGCCGTTAAAGAGTCCGTACTGTCAGAGCGCCTGGTCGCGCTGGCAAGCAACTGAGTTATCTCTGTCTTTCATTAGACAAACCACTTTTACCGGGCCTTTGGCCCGTTTTTTTTGTGCCTGCTTGATTCTCTTTAACTTTGTTCATTGTTAATAATTCGTCTTTAAACGAAAATAACGCAGAAAGACCGCATGGGGCGCTTATTTATTGGCAGGACTGGCAGGAGAGAAAAGACCATGAGAAGCAGATCACATGATGAGGCTATGGCCGATCTGTATCGCAGTGATCCGGCCTTGGCATTAGAGACTATCAATCAGATTTTGGAGGACGGGGATCAGGCCGAACTCCTGATCGTGTTGCGTCAATTGGCACAGGCTTTTGGTGGTGTGCAGGCAGTTGCCGAGCAGGCGCAGTTAAATCCGACGCAGCTTTACAGGACCTTGTCCCCCAAGGGGAATCCGGCCTTGAGCAGCCTGACGGCCATTTTGAAGGCAATGGGCCTGCGTCTTGCGGTGCAGCCTTTGTAGGCTTCTGGCGGATCATGATTTAGCATGACATTTCCCGCCCTGGACTTATTGTGATTCAAAGCCATTCATGACTGAAAACACCCCTGATACTCGCCCTGTGCATAAAGCGGCCTGCCATTGCGGAGCCGTTCGTTTCAATGTGAAGCTGACCGATGGTCTGCGTTCGGCGCGCCGTTGCAATTGCTCCTATTGCCGCATGCGTGGCGCGGTGGCGGTGTCGGCTAACCTGGCCGATATTCAGGTGGAGCAAGGGCAGGATGCACTGACGCTTTATCAGTTCAACACCGGGCAGGCCCGGCATTATTTCTGTTCGCATTGCGGGATTTATACCTTCCATCAGCGCCGTTCCAACCCGGAGCAGTATGGAGTGAACGTAGCCTGTATTGAGGGCATGAGCCCCTTCGACTTTGAAGAAGTACCGGTTAATGAAGGCCGTAGTCATCCCAAGGATCGTCCGGGCGGTGGCAGTGTGATTGCTGGCTGGTTGCGTTATCAGGCAAATCCCCAGGCGCAGGACGACTGACGTTGCGTGCCCGGTGGTTAAAAAAACGCCCCTTACGACTAGCGTAGAGGGGCGTATAAAAACAGATATCGCGGAACAGAATCGCGTATCTACGGAAAAACAGTACAGCGAGTCAGGGTGTGGCCCCCGAAGGGGCGTCCCGCTTTAGAACTTGTGGTTAAAGGCTACGTACAGCTGTGTGGCGCGTGCGTCTGGCAGGAAGGTCAGGTTCTGTGCATAGCCGCCGTACACGTACACCATGGTGCGCTTGGACAGGTCGTACTGATAACCCACCGAGTACACATGCTGACGTTTGGTCTGCGCATTGGGGCCGGTAATGCTCTCTGGCAAGTTGCGTGGATCTGCCATGTTCCAGCCCAGCGAGAAGCGGCCGCCTGCCAATGGTGTGGTCACACCAAAAGAGTAGGAGTTGATCCGCAGGCCTGGCACTGCTGCAAAGGAAGGCAGCGGGTTGGTGACGTTGCTCAGGCCAAAGACCTGGGTGGCGAACAGGCCGTCGCGAGTCTGGCCGATGCCGGCAAACACTTTGACCACATCAAAGTCGTAGCTGGCCGCCCCCGCCCAGGCGCTGACACGGGTAGAGTCGGCGGCAGGGCGTGCGCCGCTGGCAGACTGTTTATTGATGTGCAGTTGGTCGTAGACCAGAGCGGCGCTCAAGGGTCCGTTGTTGTAGCGCAGGCCGGTGGTCACTGCACGGATGTTGTTGTCCTTGCTGTTGGTGCCATCCGGGCGCTCGCTATCCCAGTGCTGCTGCCCGTTGATGTTGAAGGAATAGCCAATACCGAACTGAAAGCCGTTCAGCGTGGGCGATTGGTATTGAATCTGGTTGTCATAACGCACCGTGTTGGCCACGCTGAAGGTCGATCCAAAGCCTACAATTCCACCACCGCCCCCCAAGGGGTGAGCCATGCTGAAGTATTCGGTCGGCATATTGTTCTTCAGACCGAAATCCACCTGACCCCAGTCCTCGCCGGCCAGACCCAGTGTGGCCTGGCGGCCAAACAGGCGACCACCCTGAATGGACTTGCCGGTAGGCACATCAAAGCCGCTTTCCAGCACAAACTTGGCCTGCAATCCGTTGCCCAGATCTTCCGTGCCGCGGATACCCCAGCGGCTGCCAAAGTGCACACCGCTATTGGGGCCCAGACGTGAAGTCTTGAACTCGGTGGCATCAGTCCGGTCCCGGCTGTAGCTGCTATTACCCTTGTTCATGTCGTAGCCAATACCCGTGTCCAAAATCCCGTACAGGGTGATGGATGCGTGGGCTGCCGAGCTGGCCATCAGTAAAAACAGGGCCGTACTGACCGCGGTTTTATTTCTTGTTTTCAATTCCTCTTCTCCTTCGTGGTAGATAAAAAAAGCGTGCAGCAATCCCCCTACCGCAAGTGATGCAGCAAGAAACAGGCGCAACAAAGCAGGCAGGGCAAAGTGCCTGCGCCGTGTACCAGCGAAGGGGGTGTGGGGCGAGTACCGGCGGTACTCGCGGCAGGGGTCTTAGATCAGTTCAAGATCGACCAAAGTTTGGCGTATCACTTCTATCTCGGTGTCCTCGACCTCCAGAATGGGGCGGCGTACATAGGGCTGCACGGGTACGCCGCGCATCTTGAATGCAACTTTCAGTACCGAGGGTGAAGAGCCGTAGCGGCCGATCAGCTCGGGGGTGTACCAGCGTTGCAGGATCTGTATGTCTTTCTGGCCGCAGGCACGGGCGGCGTCTATATCGCCGCGCCAGATGTGGTTGTAAAAATCGGGCTGATAACGGCCCAACACGCCGCCTGCGCCAATCGTGCCGTCGCCGTCCACACTTTGCAGCAGGGACAGGCCGTGTTCGTCCATGCGAAAGCCGTACACACGGACCTTGTCTTTCAGGCGGAACAGCGTCTTGATGAACTGTTCAATGCTGGGGCTGGATTGCTTGATGCCGACGACACCATCGATATCTGTCAGCTGCTCCAGCAAATCCACCGACAAATCGATTCCGGTCCCGGCAGGCCAGTTGTAAATCACGATAGGCAAGGTGATTTCTTTGGCGATCTGCTGGTAAAAGGCCAGTATTTCCTTGTCATTGGGGCGTACATAGGGGGGCGGCGCAATCACGACCCCTTCATAGCCCAGTGCCTGGGCCTCTTGAGCAAGAGCGACTACTTCGGCGGGTGTGTAGCCGGTACAGCCTGCCAGTAAAGGCAATTTGCCGCGCATGGCGTCGGCACTGGCGCGGAACAGCTCTACCCGTTCCTGGTTGGACAGGCTGGTCCATTCGCTGGTGGTGCCGCCTACAAACAGACCGTGCATGCCCTCGGCATGCAGCCATTCCAGCATGCTGTGCAGTGCCGGTACATCCAGCTGTCGTGCTTCATCAAAAGGGGTGATGATGGTTGGGATATAGCCCTTCCAGTTCACCCGGTGTTTCTTGCTCATGTGTGTCACTTGTATGGGTTGAAGAAAAGAGGAGGCCTTTGGCTCAGGGCAGACGTGCCGTGGCTTCGATCTCGACCAGCATGTCTGGCAGCGCCAGATTGGCGACTCCCAGCAAGGTGTTGGCAGCCGGTTCGGCCCCCTCGTAAAACTCGTTGATCAGTGCGCAGATCGGGCCCAGCTCTTCAGGTGTATGGCCGACCAGGTAGGTGCGCAAACGCACGACATCGCGCGGGCTGGCACCGGCTTCTTTCAGGACGGTTTTCAGGTTCTGCAAAGCCTGGCGGGTTTGTGCGATGCGATCGCCTGCGCCCACTAACTGCCCTTCACCATTCCAGGCGACTTGTCCGGCCAGATGCACGGTGCGGCTGTTGTCCTGCACGACCGCGTGCGAAAAACCGAAGTTGGTGCTGTTGTAGAGCGATGCCGGATTCACGCATTCACGGCCCTGGGGGGCGTTCAGTGGTTGGCTGCGCTGGACCAGCTCAAAAATATTGCCCCAGGGGTCGGTGAAGTACTGGAATTGAGCACCGGCGGTCGGGCCAGAATCAAAGGCGATACGGTCCAATACTGTGCAGCCGTGCTGTTCAAGTTGTGCCACCGCCTGATCCAGATCGGCCACCAGAAAACCCAGGTGATGTGCACCCACATGGTTGGACTTCAGGGCTCTTTGGGTGTCGCTGGCAGGTTGTGCGTAGGCAAACAGCTCGATATGAAAGCCATTGGGCAGCACCATAAAGGCCAGTTCCAGCTTGGCATCGGGTATGTCCAGGTGGGCGTGGGTCCAGTCTTTGCCTTGCGCAGAACGGGGCAGGTCAGCGCTGTTGATGGGCCCCAGACGGTAGAGTTGGCGGGCACCAAACAGGCGTTCATAAAAAGCAATGGCCGCATCCAGATCGGGTACGGTCCAGGCGGCGTGATCAATTTGTTCAATAGCCAATGGCAAAACAGGCGATGTCATGAAGTCTCCGTTTATGCCCGTACGGGGGCTGTATACAAGATTGTGCAATAAAACTGCACATAATTTACGGTTAAATAATACTTTAGGCCTGTAGTTTTTTGTTGAAAAACCAGACTACGTATTTTCCCTAGGTAAAATATTGTTTATAAACAATGGCTTGTGATTTGTTTCTGTAAGATCTATATCGATGTGACGTGTAAAGTGCTTGTGCACACGTGTAAAGTCTGGAAGAATTCAGCACTGAAACTGCACGGTTTGTGCAGTTTCGGAACATGCATTTGCACACCATTAGGCTGCCTCTCTTACCCTATAATTCGTGAAGTTCGGCTACACATAACTACACGAACATAGGACTTCAGAATGATAGGCAAACGACTTCATGAGCTGCGCGTGGCCAAGGGTCTGTCCCTGCGGGAGTTGGGTCAGATGGTCAAGCTCTCGCCCACGCTGCTCAGTCAGGTAGAACGCGGTGTCACCACACCCAGTTTGACGACCCTGCGCAAGCTCAGCGGGATCTTTGGGGAATCCATGTCTTCCTTGTTCATGGATACCAGCAAGGGGCCGTCGGTATGGATCAGCCGCCCTGGTGAACGCATGTTGTTGCGTGGCCCGCGTGGGGGCGTCGTCTATGAACGGCTCACCCGTGGCAATGGCGAGATGGAAGTGTTCCGGGCTGTTTACGAAGTCGGTCAACAGTCCATGGACGATATGTCGCACCCGTCCCTGGAAAGTGTGTATGTGGTCCGGGGTGTCATTACTGCAGAGATTGATAAGGTAAGTTTTGACGTCAAAGCTGGCGAGAACATCAGCTTTGATGCACGCCAAAGCCACCGTTACCTGAACCGGGGAACGGAGGAAGCGGAAATCATCATGTCGATTACCCCGCCCGTCCCCTGATTGGTCTTGATCTGGGGCGAACGGTGTACCGCATCACTACACTATGAGCCCCAAGCCTGATTCTCTTTCCCCCCCTCCTGCCTGTGCCTCCGGCACTCTGCCCGCCCGGACGGATGTCCTGATCATTGGCGGCGGGCTGCTGGGCTGCGCCGCTGCCTATTACCTGAGCCTGGCGGGTGTGCCCGTGACCTTGATCGAACAAGGTGAGCTGGGCCTGCAGGCATCCAGCCAGAATGCGGGCAGCCTGCATTTTCAGATGGAATACCGCATGATCGAGGCGGGCCTGGAGGCCAGCAAACGCGCCTTGCAAGCCATGCCCTTGCATGTGGACGCCATTGCCCGCTGGCGGGCTTTGGAAGATCAGTTGGGTGTGTCGGTGGGCGTGCGCCAGAAAGGCGGCTTCATGCTGGCGGAAACGGCACAGCAAGCCCAGGTTCTGGAACAAAAAAGCCGCCTGGAAAATCAGGCCGGCCTGAAGGTCGAGCTGCTGGACCGGGCCGCGTTACAAGCCAAAGCGCCCTATTTGTCGGACTCCGTGCTGATGGGGGCTTTTTGTGCTGACGAAGGCAAGGCCGACCCGCGCCGTGCCAGTCTGGCCCTGGCCGCCGCCGCACGTGCCTTGGGAGCACAGATCGTCAGCCAATGCCAGGTTGTGGACTTGAAGCGTTTGGGTTCTGACTGGCAGGCCCAAGTGCTCAGTGGCGAGCAATGTCGCAGCAAGCAGGTTCTGATTGCGGCCGGTGTCTGGTCCGGGCGTATTGCGCAAATGACCGGCTCGCAGTTACCTGTCAGCCCGATTGCCCTGACCATGACGGCCACCGCACGCACCGCGCCCTTTATGGATTACCTGTTCCAGCACGTGGGACGACGTCTGTCCTTGAAGCAAACGGCTGAAGGCACGGTGCTGATTGGCGGCGGCTGGCCTTCCACACTGCATCACCGTAATGGGATCGCAGCTCTGGAACGCAAGCCCAGTCTGAACCTGGATTCTTTGCAACGCAGCGTACAGACCGCCTGCAGTGTCGTCCCCCAACTGGCCTCCTTGCCTGTCTTGCGCTCCTGGACCGGGGTGACCTCTTTGGTGTCGGACCAACTGCCATTGCTGGGCCAAGTGCCGCACCGCCCCGGTTTGTTCATTGCCACTGGTGGAGCCGCCTTCACCCTGGGTTTGACCTACGCCCATTTGCTGGTAGCGCAGATGCTGGGCCAGCCGCCCAGCCTGGATATCTCTGCCTACGATCCTGATCGTTTTAGGAGTTTGACCTTTGCCTGACGCACAACGCTTGCTGCATAAACGCCAGCGCTTCGAGCCAGCTGTGGTGACAATCAATGGTCATGAGACAGCCTGTTATCTCGGTGAAACCGTGGCGACGGTTTTGCTGGCGACCGGAGTCGGTGCTTTTCGTCGCACCGCCAGTGGTGCGCCACGTCGTCCGGTGTGCAATATGGGCGTGTGCTTTGACTGCATCGTGACCATTGACGGTGTGCAGGGGCAGCGCAGTTGTATGATTACGGTGCTTAACGGTATGCAGATCGAGGTAGCCGACGATGTCTGACATTCTGGATTTATTGATTGTGGGGGCAGGTCCGGCAGGACTGTCTGCGGCTCGAGTGGCTAGCTCGCAGGGTTTAAGCGTGGCCGTGCTGGACGAGCAGCCGCGCTTTGGCGGACAGGTATTCCGGCAGGCACCCGAGGAGTTTGCGGCAGCGGACCCGGACTCCATGCACACCTATCCTTTTTCACACAGCTTGTTTGCCTGGGCACGGGCCACCACGGCTGTGCAGTGGCATTTCAGTACCCTGGTGTGGGGGATTTTTGACGACCCGCAGGATGAGCATGTGCATCAGATCGGCACTGCTGGCCCACAGGGCGCCTCCGTGCTGAAAGCACGCCGGGTGTTGATTGCGACCGGGGCCTATGACTTGCCCGTGGCCTTTCCGGGTTGGACCTTGCCGGGCGTGCTGAGCGCCGGTGGGGTGCAAACCATGATCAAGAGCCAAAGCCTGATGCCGGGACAGCGTTTTCTGTTGGTGGGCGGCCATCCCCTGCTGCTTCTGGTCGCTGAGTTGTTGCTGGATGCCGGTGCACAGATTGCCGAAGTTGCCATCGCCCGCAGCTTGCCGTCCATAAAGGAAATGCTGCGCGCTACACGTGCTCTACCGGGACAGTCCCGGCTGGTTAAACAGCTGCTGGCGATCTTGTTGAAACTGCGTCGTCATGGTGTGCCTTTGCGCTTTGCTACGGGTATAGAACGTGTCCATGGTGACGAGTCCGTTCAGGCTGCCACACTATGTAAGGTGGATCAAAACTGGCACGCCATCGCGGGCACACAAAGACGTGTAGAGGCAGATACGGTGGTCGTGGGTTATGGCCTGCTTGCCAGTACTGAATTGGCGCGCCAGGCAGGCTGTGCCGTGCGGTGGGACAGTGCTGCTGGCGGCTGGCTAGTGCAGCATGATGACAGGCTGCACAGCACTCAGTCAGGCGTGCTGGTTGCTGGAGAGCAGACAGGCATTGCAGGGGCATTCAATGCCCATTTGCAAGGTGAGTTGGCCGCGTGGCAATGTGTGCTGGAGTTGCAGCAGCCAGTTGCCGAGACAGAGATAGCAAAAACCATTGCTGACCTGCAAGTGCGCCTGGGTCGTAATCGTCGTTTTACCGACACCGTTATTGCCTTGTCTGCCCCCAAGCTGGAGGCACTGGCCCAGGCAATCACCCCGGATACAGTGGTGTGCCGCTGCGAGGAAGTCACGGCACAGGAGGTGAATCAGTTTCTGGACGCCCATCCTTATGTGACGGATATCAATAGCATCAAATTGGCCTGTCGTACCGGAATGGGCATGTGCCAGGGGCGCTACTGCCAACACACCGTGGCGCAGATGCTGGCCAGCCGTTTGGGCCGGGGCATAGATCAAGTGGGAATTTACAAGGCTCAAGCGCCAGTGAAGCCTGTGCCGGTCGCGGCGTTGGCGCATATGGAGTAAGAGGGGCTTCTAACACAGGACGTACAGTGCAATGAAGAACGCCCCTTTTTTACAGGGGCGCTCTGTCCTTGGTTTTGTATTGTTCTTACACTGGCTGTTCCAGTATTTCCTGCAGGCGAGTCAGCAGCTTGTCGCTGGCGTTGTGCATATGCCGTTCGCAGATGGCAAGGGCGCCTGCTTCGTCGCCCGATGCAATGGCCGCAGCCAGTTCTTCATGTTCGTCCCAGATGGACAGACGCTGCTCTGCCGATTGCAGTACCGCCCCCATGACACGTCGCAGGTGTACCCAATGAACCTGTGCGCTCTCGGCGATCATGGGGTTGCCTGACGCTTCGTAAATTGCTTTGTGAAAGGCTTCGTCGGCTTCGATCATGGCGCGTACGTCATGACCACGAGCAACCTTGCGGCCCAGACGGATCAGGTCAGGGTCCAGTACGGCGCTTTGACGGGCCGCCAGTTTGGTAGCCAATGCTTCCAATGCGCCACGAACTTGATACAGGTGCCCGATATGTTCCAGATCCAGTGGGGCCACCATGACGCCCCGCCCTTCGGCATCTTGTAGCAGCCCATCTTTTTTCAGCAACTGGATGGCCTGCAACACCGGCGAGCGGGACACGTTGAGCTGCTCGGCAATGTCTTCCTGAGTGATGCGCGAGCCGGGGGCCAGAGAGC
Organism: Alcaligenes sp. DN25; assembly: GCF_023674485.1. NCBI lineage: Bacteria > Pseudomonadati > Pseudomonadota > Betaproteobacteria > Burkholderiales > Alcaligenaceae > Alcaligenes > Alcaligenes sp. DN25. The sequence goes on from NZ_CP098408.1 coordinate 34,801, forward strand.
CGTCGCTGATGGCATCGAGCAGGATGCGGTAGACCTCGTCTACATAGTGTGGACGGGCCTGCAACTTACCGGAAAGCTTGGCATGCATGAGGTCTGGAACTCCGCTACAAACAAAAAACAAGTTAAGGCCGCAGCCTGGCTGCGGCCCTGGGTTTACATCAGGGCGTGGTCCGCATGGATTGCAAGAGCGCCGCCATGGGGTCCTGGTCTGACGTCGCTTGTACCTCGAACGGGTTGCTTAGCGGATCGTCTGCCTGTATCGCACCTGGGCTGAGCATGGGGGCGGGACGGTTCAGCTGGAGCAGGATTTCTTCTTCGCTCAGGCTGACTGTCTTGTGCAGGCCTCCCGTTACCAGTTGCGGATAGGCGATGACGATTCCTACCACCAGCAATTGTAGTACGACGAAGTAGGCTGAGCCCTTCCAGATCTGCTGGGTACGAACCCTTGGAATAGTTTGCTGGCTAACGGAATCCACATAGTCGGATCGGGGTGCCACGCTGCGCAAATACAACAAGGCAAAACCGAACGGGGGTGTCAGAAAGGAGGTTTGCAGGACCAGGGCGATGACAATCCCGAACCAGATCAGATCAATGCCCAGACTGTTGGCGACGGGTGCCAGTAAGGGCACCACAATGAATGCAATTTCAAAAAAGTCCAGGAACATGCCCAGCACAAAGATGATGGCGCTGACGGCGATGACAAAACCCAGTTCGCCGCCGGGAATGGCATCAAACAGGTGCTCTACCCACAGGTGGCCGTCTGCGGCACTGAATGTGAAGCTGAAGACGGTGGAGCCAATCAGGATGAACATCACAAAAATAGCCAGCTTGGCGGTATTTTCCAGAGCTTGATTGAGCAAGGACCAGTTCAGGCGTTTGCGTATCAGGGCCAGTATCAGCGCGCCAATTGCACCCATGGCCCCGCCTTCTGTTGGGGTGGCAATTCCCAGGAATATGGTGCCAAGGACCAGAAAGATCAGGATGACTGGCGGGATCAGGGCGAAGACGAAGCGTTCGGCCAGTTGCGAGAGCAGACCCCAGCCTGTAACCCGGTTCACAGTGGCAAACAGCAGCGCACTCATGGAGGCGACAACCAGAGCGGTGATGGCCACTTGATCCGTGGGAGCTTGAGCAGGCTGGGAAAAGACCTGGGCCATGACTTCGTTGTGCAGGCCTGCCCAGGTGAATCCGATGAAGGCGCACAGCAGGACCAACATGCCCAGCGACCGTCGTCCACTTGCGCCAGTGGCCGTCACCTGACTTCTGGCCTGTTCTGGCAGTGCTGGCATCCAGGAAGGACGGATCAAGGCCAGAACAATGACGAATGTAATGTAGATCACCAGCAGCAGGAGACCAGGGCCCAGTGCCGCTGCGTACATGTCTCCGACTGAGCGGCCCAATTGATCGGCCATCACAATCAGGACCAGAGACGGTGGCAGTGCCTGTACCAGAGCGCCTGAAGCGGTGATGACACCCGTGGCGATCTCCGGTTTGTAGCCATAGCGCAGCATGACTGGCAGGGAAATCAGGCCCATGGAAATTACGACAGCCGATGTGACGCCGGTGGAGGCGGCCAGAAGGGCCCCTACCAGGACAACCGAAACGGCCAGGCCACCACGGACAGCACCAAAGAGCTGACCCATGGTTTCAAGCAGGTCTTCGGCCATGCCCGAGCGTTCCAGGATGATGCCCATTAGCGTGAAAAAGGGGATGGCCAGCATGGTTTCGTTTTGCATGATGCCAAAGATGCGTAGCGGCAAAACCTGGAACAGATTGGTCGGAAACAGGTCCAGTGCAATGCCTAGTACGCCAAATACCAGGCCGGTGGCGGCCAGTCCGAAGGCCACAGGAAAGCCGGTCAGCAAGAGCACAATCAGGCTCAGGAACATGATGGGGACGAAGTAGTCCGTGATAAAGGTGGCAATCATCGTGCGCCCTCCTGTGCGGTCGATAGCGCTTCGGCTGGCACATGAATAGGCGTGTCCTGGGCATTATCTTCAGCAATGCAGTCCGGCCCTTTGCCTGTCAGGAACAGGATACGTTTGACCAGCTCGGCCAAGCCCTGAAGCAACAGCAGGCTAAAGCCGGCAGGAATCAGCAGGTAGGCGGGCCAGCGCACCAGCCCGCCGGCATTGCCGGACATTTCACCCGAATGCCAGGCGGCGGTGAAAAATCCCCAGCTCAGGTTGATGACAAAAATACAGAACGGGATCAGGACGACAACAATCCCGGCGATGTCCACCAGGTTGCGTCCCCGCGCCCCCAGGCGGGTGGAAACGAAGTCGATACGAACATGGCTGTTATGCAGAAATGCGTAGCCTCCTCCCAAGAGAAAGACAGCCGCATACAGGTACCACTGAGCTTCCAGCATGCCGTTGGAGCTCAGGTCAAAAGCCTTGCGAGTGATGGCGTTGCTGGCGCTCAAAATGGTGGTGGCCAGCAATAGCCATTTGATGATGAATCCGATACAGCGGTTCAGGTGGTCTATTCCCCCCACCATGGTTTTCAATGCAGTCATTGTTGTCTCCGCGAATATTGTTGTGTTCGTCGTTGTGCTGCCGGGGAGTGTTTGATGGCGGCCGTGTGCAAGCCGCTCTGTAGCAGGTGCTGTGTTGACTCCTTGGGCTACGAGCGTGCCCGAAGTAAATGGGGTGTGCCCTGGCGGGAGCCAGGACCAGGAGATGGCCTTACAGGTCCAGAACCAGTACGCCCGAACGTGCGCGTGAAACGCAGGCGGTCAGGCAGTGGCTTTGCTCGTCGGGACTGAGGATGTAGTCCTGGTGATCCACATCGCCTTGCAGATAGTTGATGCGGCATGTGCCACACAGGCCCGATACGCAGGAGGTGGCAATCGGCACACCGGCTTGCGTCAAGGCATCGCTCAGGGATTGATCGGGTGTAACCTCAATGCACTGGCCGGTACTGGCAATCTGCGCCACGAAGGCACCGGGAGGCAGAGTATTGGCACTGGGGGCGGGTTCAGGCGCCTTGAAGTGTTCGCAATGCACGGAACCGGCAGGCCAGTGCGAGCTGGCCTGCGCACAGGCTTGCATGAAGCCGGCTGGGCCGCAGTAATACACGTGGGTGCCGTCAGCAGCATTGGCCAGCAGGTCCTGCAGGTTCAGACCTTGTGCGGGGTTGCCGTTGTCCAGATGCAGATGCAGGCGGCCTTGCTCTTGCCATGTGAGCAGTTCGGAGCCAAAGGCGGCCGTGTCGTGGCTGCGAGTGCAGTAGTGCAATTCAAAGGGCTGGCCCTGCGATTCCAGAAAGTGGGCCATCGCCTTGATGGGGGTGATGCCTATCCCCCCGGCCAGCAAGATGGAGCGGCGTGCGTTCGGGTCCAGTCGGAAATGATTTCGGGGCGTGCTGACGGTGACTTGCTGCTGGACCTGCAAGGCGTCGTGCAAGGTGCGTGAGCCGCCTCGTCCATTGGCATCGCGCAGGACAGCAATGACGTAACGATGACGCTCATGAGGCGGGTTGCACAGCGAGTATTGGCGGATCAGGCCGGGTTGAATATGTACGTCTATATGGGCACCGGCCTCAAAGGCGGGCAACTCGCCACCCTGAGGACAGCTGAGTTCATAAGAATTGATGCCTTGTGCTTCGTAGCGGATTTGCCGGATCCGCAGTGACAGCAGCCCGTCCGGGTTGGTAGCCGCCTGGACGGGAGTGGCGGGTTCTGCAATGGCGTTCATGGCGCTCTCCGTATGGGGCACCCGCCCCTTTGGAGCGGGTGCGGCAGGCGATCAGGATTCAGCAGCAACAGCGCTGAGCGATTGTTGAAGTTCCTGCATGCTCTGTTTGACGAAAGCCTCGCGTTCCGAGCCTTTCAGATTGTCGGCCGAGGTCAGGATGCGCACGATTTCGCGCGTGGCATGTCGGCGGCGTGCGACTTCCTGGGCCAAATCCTCGGACTCGGGAATCGCCAGGACATTGCCCGAGCAATAGCTGTTGGGGGCACCCCCACAGTCTTTCAGCCATTGGGCAAAGCCTTCGGGGGTCGCGGCAGGGTTGGAGCCACGCAAGGCATCGCGCAACATCTTGCGGAACATGTACAGCCCGGCGTCGAACTTGGTCGGGTTCTCCAGGGCATGGACCGCAATCGGGCGCTGGCTGATGATGGCCTCGTAATCGCCCGGTGCCTGCTGGCATTCCTTGTAGTTGTGACGGGCACGGTGGTCGGACGGGATGGGTGGCAGATCTTCCAGCTTGTATTGCCCAAAGCGCTCGGGACGGCGCATCGCAACCTGCCCTTCCAGAAAGTCGATGGTCTCGTAGCCCACCATATCCTTGTTGCCCACTCCGCGTGTATCAATGCCAGGGCCCATGACGCGCCAGCCAATCATCTTGCTGTTCTGGTCGTCCACGGGGACGGTCCAGCGCACGATGTGAAAGCGGCTGAAAAACTTTTGCTGGGCACCGTCTTCGGACGTGTAGGCATGCAGGCTCAGATTGGGCAGGACCTGGTGCTGAACACGGATAAACAGATTGTCCTTGCTGGCACGACGCGCACCCGCGCAGGCCAGGCTGCGGCCATTGTGTACCGGGATGAACTGCATGTCGGGGGCTACTTCCATGGAGGCTGCGCCCACCTCATCAAACGTGGTGCCCTGGTAGTTGCCGCCTACCACGTTCTTGGCAGCGTGCAGTGCGGTGGGGTGGAAGTTGTCAGCGGCATTGTCTTGTACTTGCAGCCAGTTGCAGTGCTGGAAGTTGCTGAAAGCCACCAGTTCATCACCAGGCATGACGGTGAAGTTTTCTTCCCATTCGGGGAAGGGAGGTTCGGCATCGGGTGGGCCCATATAGGCAAAAATCAGGCCATGGCGCTCGAAGGCTTTGTAAGCACCCTGGCGGATGGAGCAGGCGTACTTTTCGCCCTCGGCCTCTTCGCCTTTCGGATAAGGGACATGCAGACAGGTTCCGTCTACGTCGAACACCATGCCGTGATAGCAGCACATAATGCCCTTTTCCTGGATGGCACCGTATTCCAGGGAAGCGCCACGGTGGGCGCAATGGGCGTGCAGCAGGCCGATCTGACCGCTCTTGTCGCGAAAGGCGACCAGTTCTTCACCCAGTATTTTCAGGAAACGTGGGGTGTCGGTCAGTTCCGCTGCCATGCAGACGGGATGCCAGAAGCGGCGCATGTATTCGCCCATGGGCGTACCAGGACCGACTTCGGTCAACTCAGGGTCGTGATCAGGAATGCGGTTGGTGTAATAGCCGCCGTAGGGAATCAGTTTCTTTTCGGTCATGTCGTCCTCGTGTATAGATCAATGGTGGAAAGGGTCAGGCTACTTTTCGGTCGACCAGCGCCTGGGCGCTGATCCAGGGCATCATGGCGCGCAGCTGCTCGCCGACGATTTCAAGGCGGTGGCGCTGGTTCAGGCGTCGATGGGCATTCAAGGAGGGTTGGCCGGCACGGCTTTCCAGGATGAAATTCTTGGCATAGGTGCCGTCCTGGATGTCGCGCAGCAAGACTTTCATGGCCTGGCGTGTGTCTTCGGTCACGATGCGTGGACCGGCCTGGTATTCGCCAAACTCGGCATTGTTGGAGATGCTGTAGTTCAGGTTGGCGATGCCACCCTCGTACAGCAGATCCACAATCAGCTTCAGTTCATGCAGGCATTCGAAATAGGCCATTTCTTCGGCATAGCCCGCCTCAACCAAGGTTTCGAATCCACACTTGACCAGATCCACCATGCCGCCACAGAGCACCGCCTGCTCGCCAAACAAATCCGTTTCGGTTTCTTCACGAAAATCGGTTTCGATGACGCCGGAGCGTCCGCCGCCATTGGCGATGGCGTAGGACAAGGCCAAGTCACGAGCCTGACCGGAACGGTCGGCATGAATGGCGATCAGGTGGGGAACCCCGCCGCCTTCCACGTAGGTGGAGCGCACCGTGTGGCCGGGTGCCTTGGGGGCGACCATGATGATGTCCAGATCGTCGCGGGGCTGGATCTGGCCGTAATGGATGTTGAAACCGTGGGCAAAGCCCAGCGTGGCGCCGGGGCGGATATGGGGGGCGACTTCCTGCTCGTAGACGCGGGCAATGTCCTCGTCAGGCAGCAGCATCATCACGATATCGGCTTGTTGAACGGCAGACGCGATGTCTGCCACAGCCAGACGGGCAATGGCGGCCTTGTGACGCGAGGCACTGTTGGGGCGCAAACCCACGACCACTTCCACGCCAGAATCACGCAGATTCAATGCGTGAGCATGGCCTTGAGAGCCGTAGCCGATGATGGCAACCCGGCGTTGCTGCACCAGGGCCAGATCGCCGTCCTTGTCATAAAACACCTTCATACTGCCTCCTTTTTGTGAGTTCTGTGTTCTGTATACAGAGTTCAGTATTGTGGGGCGATATTCGAGGTGTCAAGGAAAAATTGGCAGGTCGGGGGAAATCCCTAGGACAGAAATTTTGCTTAGCGCATCGGGGTCAGGCTGGCCTCGCGCAGCAGCCATTCACGCAGGTGTTCAACGCGTTTAAGCGTGTCGCGGTGATTGCGGTAGTAGAGAAAATGCATCTCGCGTTGCAGGCTGCGACCATTGGGGGCGGGCAAGACGATCAGTTCCCGATTGTCCAGTTCGCGTTCGGCAAAGCGTTGTGTTTCCAGGCAGACACCCAACTGGTCCACCGCTGCTGCAACTGCCATGGCACCGCGGTCAAAGGACAGACGTGGACCGGGGGAGGAGGCCATGCCATTGCTGCCAAACCAGTCAGCCCAGCTGACCGGACTGATGGTGGAATCGATCAAGGGCAAATGCAGGTACCAGGGCTGATGCAGAGCCAGACTGGCATAGAGTTTGGGCGAGCATAAAGGCAACAGGGGTTCAGGATGCAGCGACTCCACCACCAGCCTAGGGTCGTGGCTGGGGGCATGTCCGTAGCTGATCACGCAGTCAATGTCGGTGGACTGGTGCAGATCGGGCGGCGTGGCATCCGTGCGCAAATGGATGGCTAAGCCGGGATGATCCCGCATGAAAGCATGTAGACGGGGCCCCAGCCATTTCACCGCCAGGCTGGGAGCGCAATGCACGGTCAAGGCGTGCGTACCCCCGCTCTCGCCTTGTGTGTCCTCGCAAAGCCGGGCCAGCTTGTCCAGCAAGGGAGTCAGTTCCCGATAGAACTCCTGGCCTTGGCTGTTCAAGCTGACACGCCGGTTGTGACGGACGAACAGGCTGCGTCCCAGATGAGTCTCCAGGCTTTTGACCTGATGGCTGATCGCGGAAGGAGTCAGGTGCAGCTCATCGGCCGCCAGGCTGAAACTCTCCAGACGGGCAGCGGATTCAAAGGCTCGTAGCCAGGCGAAATTAGGGATGGCTCGCATAAGGGTGCCTTAAACAGATGAATATTTTTAATCAATAGCTGAAAAAGCTTCGTTTGTCATTCATGGTTTTCGACCTCTACCATGGTTTTACGTTTCACCCGTACGCTGCGCTGGATGGGCTGGCGTGCGGGCAACGCAACATCTTGCCGAACCCGAAGGAGACCTTCCCATGAACGCTAAACCCGATATCAATGAAATTTTGGCCATGACGGGCCGAAAGTCCATTTACCAGCCCGAGCAGCAGGGCCTGATCTATCCCGAAGAGCCCCAGTTTGAGTCTTTTGAAGAAGCGCGCACGCATTTGAAGCAGCGCCTGGTGGCCGCCTGCCGTGCCTTTGCCCTGCATGGTCTGGACTATGGCTTTGCTGGTCACCTGACCATCCGTGATCCCGAGCATCCCAGCTTGTACTGGACCAATCCCATGGCCGTGCACTTTGCCGATGTGAAGGTTTCGAACCTGATTCTGGCGGACCACGAAGGCAAAGTGGTGGAAGGCGATTACGCGGTGAACCGTGCCGGCTTTGTCCTGCATGCTGCGGTTCACGAAGCACATCCCGACATCGTTGCCATGTGCCATGCCCATACGGTTTATGGCACTGCGTTTGCCTCACTGGGCCAGGAAATCCTGCCTATTACGCAGGATGCCGCCGCCTTTTTTGAAGACCATGTTGTCATTCGCGAAGAAGCGGGTCAGGTTGCCGTGGAAACCAAGGCTGGTCACAAAGTGGCTAATGCCTTTGCGGGCGTCAAGGCAGCCATTCACCAGAACCATGGTTTGCTGACGGCCAGCCGCCACAGCATTGAAGCCGCCGCTTTCTGGTTCATTGCGCTGGAACGCTGCTGCCAGCAGCAATTGATGATTGCAGCAACCGGCATGACGCCAACACTGGTGACCCCCGAACGTGCCCGTTACAGCCGTGAGCACGTAGGGAGCGAATACATTGGCTGGCTGCACTTTCAGCCGATCTGGGAAAACCTGTTGCGCACCCAGCCCGATATGTTTGATTGATTCGTCCCGCAGGCAGCTTGATCCGTTGGGGGCAAGCTGCTGACTTTGCATAAATAAAACGAGGAGACACAAGCGTGGAACGACGAGCAATGCTGAAACTGACCGGCCTGGCCGGCATTGTGGCCAGTGGCATGGCCCCTGCGGTCGTCAAGGCGCAAGAGAATTTGCGCTGGCGACTGGCATCGAGCTTTCCCAAGCACCTGGATACGATTTATGGCGGTGGGGAAGTCTTTGCGCAGAAAGTGCGCGAGCTTAGCGATGGCAAGTTCAATATCTCCGTGCATGCGGGTGGGGAGTTGATGCCGGCCATGGGTGTAGTCGATGCGCTGGAACAGAACTCGGTGGAAGCGGCTCACACGGCGCCCTACTATTTCTTTGGGAAGAATGAGGCGTTTGCCTTGAGCTGTGCCATTCCGTTTGGCATGAACTCTCGCCAGCTGACGGCCTGGATGTATCACGGCAATGGCTTGAAGCTGACACGTGATTTTTATGCTAACTACAACATCGTCAACTTCCCCTGTGGCAACAGCGGTGTGCAGATGGGTGGCTGGTTTCGCAAGCAGATCAATACCCCGGAAGACATACGGGGCCTGAAGATTCGGATTGGTGGATTGCCCGGTAAAGTCATCGAGAAGCTGGGTGGCATTCCGCAAAACATCGCCGGTGGCGAGGTGTACCAGGCGCTGGAAAAAGGCGTTATTGATGCCGCCGAGTGGGTGGGGCCGTATGACGATTTGCGACTGGGCTTTCACAAGGTCGCGCCCTATTACTATTACCCAGGCTGGTGGGAGGGTTCAGTAGGGCTGGATCTGCTGGTCAACAAGAAAGCGTATGACGGCTTGTCGCAGCACTACAAAGATATTGTCTCGGCAGCCAGCACGTATGCGCATCTGGATATGCAGGCCAAATACGATGCCCGTAACCCAGGTGCCCTGAAAGAACTGGTCGGTCAGGGAGCCAAAGTCTTGCCTTTCTCCAAGGAAGTGCTGGATGCCTCATTCAAGGCGAGTGAGGAACTGTATGCCGAACTGAATGCAAGCAATCCGCAATGGCGTACGATTTATGCGGATTACCGTGCGTTCCAAAAGGATGAGCTGCTGTGGTTCCGCTTCGCGGAAGCACGCTTTGATCAGTACATGCAGACCGTGTCTTTATGAATGAGTGGTAGGAGTAGCCGGACCTCGAGGCCGCTTTCTGTTATGGAAAGCGGCTTTTTTTTGTGTCTGGGAGCAGGTGGTTTCAACCCCACTATTTAGCGGAATACATGCCCAGGCCATGATTTTTTTATATAAATGTATAGATTAACGTCCGTACAAATAAACCGACAGACTGCGTCGGTGTTTTCCCTTAAATTCAGGCGTATTCCCCTGTGGGCGCTGGTTATAAGGTCATTATCAATCCATATTTCCATAGACAAGTATCGGCTCCTTATTATATTGTTCGTATCAAACAACAATTATGTCCGGTCAATTAATAGGAGCAGGTCCATGAAAAACGGGATACGGGGTGTACTGGCAGCAGCAGGGATGGTGGCCGCGCTGGGCGCGCAGGCTCAAACGCTCAAGCTGGGTGTGGTAGGAGGCATGACAGGTCCAGGCGCGCCCTGGGGGCTGGCTATTGATGGTGGCGTGAAAATCGCCGTGGATGAAATCAATCAGGCCGGTGGCCTGGAAGTGGGCGACAAGAAGTACAAGGTTGAAGTGCTGACTTACGACGACCACTACAAGGCAGCAGATGCAGTAACCGCCACCAACCGTCTGATCGATCAGGATGAAGTGAAATACATTATCGGTCCTATTGGCTCGGCCTCGGTCATGGCCATGAAGCCGATTACCGAGCGCAACAAGGTCATCATGCTGTCCAACAGCTACTCGACCGAAGTGCTGGATGCGAACACGCAATACATGTTCCGCGTGCTGCCTACGCAGTACGAATACAACCGTCAGCTGATTGGCTGGTTGAAGCAGGAGCGCCCCGAGCTGAAGCGTCTGGCGATCCTGTCGCCTAACGATGCGACCGGCTGGAGCACGCAAAAGATCCAGACCGCTGCCTATAAGGACGCCGGTTACGACGTGGCTGAAACCAAGTTCTTCGAGCGCTCGCAAAACGACTTCCGCACCTTGCTGACCAGCATTCTGGCCAAGAACGTGGACTTCATCGAACTGGACACCGTGCCACCCGGCCCGGCCGGTATTGTGATACGTCAGGCACGTGAAATGGGCTTCAAGGGCCAGTTCACCAAGTTTGGCGGCAATAACGTGGCTGAAACCGTGAAGTCTGCCGGTGCGGACAATGCGGAAGGAACCTTGGTGTATTTGTCTGCCGATCCGTCCAGCGAGCCCTACCAGAAGCTGAGCCAGGCTTACGCCAAGGTCCACAGCAACAGCATGGATGACTTCGTTTTCTACTTCTACGATGCCACCCGCCTGCTGTTCAAGGCCATTAACGAAGCTGGCACCGTGGACGATACCGATGCCGTGCGTGCCCGCATTGAAGCCAATAGCAGCTTTGACGGTATTCAAGGCGCGATTGTGTGGGGCGGAAAGGATGTCTATGGCGTGAACCACCAGATCGCCACCCCGGCCTACCTGGGTGTGATCGAGGGCGGCAAGGCCAAGGTCATCAACAAGTTCGACGCCCGCTAATTACCGGTTTTGTTTCAGTACGCACTCCGCCACGGCGGTGGAGTGCACCTTGATACGGTTAGCAATTATGCAGATCGCAATGCAAATCGCCATCATCGCCCTGATGTCCACGTTCGTGTACGCCCTGGTTGCCCTGGGTTTCACGCTGGTGTTTGGCATCTTGCGGGTGGTGAACTTCGCTCACGGCGAGTTCTACATGCTGGGCGCTTACGCCATGTATGTGTTTTATGGTCAGTTTGGCTGGCCCTACCTGCCCTCTATCGCGGCCGCTGCCGTGCTGGTGGGATTTCTGGGCTTACTGGCTGAACGCGGCCTGTTCCGTCGCTTTGTCGGCGACGAGATGGGCGGCATGATCATGTCCCTGGCTTTGGCGATTACCTTGCAGGCGGGGATCTCGCTGCTGTTCTCGGTGGACGAGCAATCGGTACGCCGTCCGGTGGAAGGTGCATGGCAAATTGGCCAAGCCTTTTTCGCCAAGGATCAATTGCTGATCGTAGGCATGAGTGTGCTGGCGCTGGCCGCCTTCTATTTTCTGATCGAGCGCACCCGTATCGGCATGACGATACGTGCGGTGGCGCAGGATCGGGAAGTGGCACGTCTGCAAGGCGTCAGTTCCTGGAAGATCATGGCCTTCACCTTTGCCTTGAGCTGCGGCCTGGCCGGTTTGTCGGGTGCCCTGATGGCGCCGGTCTACACCGTGCACCCCTATATGGGCGAAGCCGTGGTGGTGAAAGCCTTCATTATTGTGGTTCTGGGTGGTCTGGGCAGCTTGCCCGGTGCGGTGGTTGCCGCCCTGATTCTGAGTGTTACCGAGGCCGTGGCGTCAACCTTCTATAACGCGACCGTGGCCACCATGCTGTCCTTCCTGATCGTGATGGCCGTGTTGCTGGTCAAACCCAGCGGTTTGATGGGGAAATCGTCATGAGCGCGATCAAAACTGCTTCTTTCTATCCGCGTGATGGCGCCCTGCAATGGGTCTGGCATGCCGTCGTGGTCGCGGTGCTGCTGGGCTGGCCCGTGTGGGCCGGACAGCCTCGCTTTGCCCTGCATCTGGCCATCATGGTGTCGCTGTACGCCTGCCTGGCCATGAGCATGAATCTGGTTTTGCGCATCGGCCAGCTCTCGCTGGCGCATGGTGCCTTGTTCGGGCTGGGGGCGTATGCCTCGGCCATTTTGAGTCGAGATTATGGCTGGTCCTTTCCAGCCGCGTTTTTGGGCGCCGGAGTGCTGACGGCAGCATTAGCTGTGATCACCGGCCCTATTTTTATGCGTATCAAGGGTGTGCATTTCGCACTCTTGACCTTCGCCCTTGGCGAAGCCGTGGTGCTGTGCTTTATCGAGTTCCACGAACTGTTTGGCGGCAATAACGGCTTTGGCCAGATTCCGGCCCTGCAAGCCAGCTTGCCGATTCCTGAAGGGCGTTACGGCGTTTATCTGGTGACGGTCAGCTTTGCCTTGGTGGTGTATTTCGTGCTGCGGGCCTTGTACCGCCGCGAATGGGGCATGGTGGCGGACTCCCTGCATCAGAACGAGCAGTTGGTGCGCTCCGGTGGTTTGAATGTGCTGCGCTTTCGGGTCAGTGTGTTTGTCCTTAGCGCCCTGATTGCCGGCTGGACAGGCAGCTTGTATGCCCACTACCAAGGCTATATCTCGCCTGATTCCTTCGGTTTCTGGACAGCGGTGAATGCCGTCATCATGAATGTGCTGGGTGGTGTGGGTGCCCTGGCTGGTGCCGTGGTGGGGGCCGCAATCCTGATCCCCCTGCCCGAGTTGCTGCGCGACTTGCAGCAGTATCAGCGCCTGATCTATGGCCTGACTTTGATTTTGCTGCTCTTGTTCATGCCGCAAGGTTTGGCGGGTCTGTGGCGTAAGTGGCGCGGCGCGCGCAAGGAGGCAGCATGAGCGTGCAATTGAATGTTCAGGGTCTTAGCCGACATTTTGGTGGGATCCGCGCGGTGGACGAGGTGTCCTTCAGCACGGCTCCCGGTCAGATTACCGGCGTGATCGGCCCCAACGGCGCCGGTAAAACCACGCTGTTCAATCTGATTGCCGGTACGACCAAGCCCAGCGCGGGTGCTGTCACCATGGATGGTGCCGCGATTACGGGTCGCCCGGCCGCGTCCTTGGCGCGCCAGGGTCTGGTGCGTACCTTCCAGATGACGCATGTATTTGCAGGCCACACGGTATTTGAAAACCTGTATCGCGCGGCTCTGTTCCGTCAGTTTCCTTCGCCCTGGTCGTTGTTCAACCCTTGGGGTGTGCGTCGTGGCCGCGAAGAGGCCGCGCGACAGGCAGAACAAGCCTTGGCCTTGATTGGCCTGGAGTCTGTAGCCGATGAGCAGGCCGATTCGCTGGCCTATGGCTTACAGAAGATTTTGGGTGTGGGTATGGCCCTGACAGCCATGCCCCGCCTTCTTTTAATGGATGAGCCCGCTGCTGGCCTGAACCCGGTGGAAACCGTGGCTATGGCCGACCTGATTGAACGCATCCACGCCAGTGGCATTGATGTGGTGGTGGTCGAGCACGATATGGGGCTGGTGATGCGCCTGTGCCAAAAGCTGGTGGTGCTGGTTAACGGTCGTTTGCTGGCCGAAGGCCCGACCGCACAAGTGCGTCAGGACCCGCGGGTGATTGAAGCCTATCTGGGTGCGGATCTGGACAAGGAACCTGGTCTGGAGCCAGCCGTGGAGGTCCGCGCTGCGCAAAACGGGACGGGACATTCGGCTTCGGTCTCTACGACTGGTCAGGGAGCTGCCAAGGTCAGCAAGCCTGCGCCCATGCTGGAAATCAAGGACTTGAGCGTGTCCTATGGCGCAGTACGGGCCTTGGACAAGGTCAGTTTTGCGGTGGAAGAAGCCAGTGTGTGCGCCGTGATCGGAGCCAATGGAGCGGGTAAATCGACCCTGATGAAAGCCATTAGCGGTCTGGTGCCGGTTGCTGGGGGAGAAATCCTGTTGGAAGGCCAGCCTATCCAGAACTTGAGCGCAGAACGCCGTGTGAATCTGGGTATTGCCCTGTCTCCTGAAGGCCGTCGCCTGTTCCCGGAACTGACGGTACGCGAGAACCTCTTGATGGGGGCCTATCTGCGTCGCGATCAGGTCGACATTACGGTGGATCTGGAACGTATTTATGGCTACTTCCCGCGTCTGCTGGAGCGCGAGCAAAGCCAGGGTCGCCACCTCTCGGGTGGCGAGCAGCAAATGTGTGCGATTGGCCGTGCCCTGATGTCCCGGCCCCGCCTGCTCTTGCTGGATGAACCCTCCCTGGGTCTGGCCCCCGCAGTCACCTTGGAAGTGGCCCGTGCAATTCGTCAGATCAGCCAGGACGGCACCACGATTGTGCTGGTGGAGCAGAACGCTCGCCTGGCGCTGAAGTTGTCGAATCACGCCGTTGTGCTGGAAACCGGGCGCTTGAGTCTGGCGGGCGACAGCAAAGACATCATGAATAACCCACAAATTGCAGCAGCCTATCTGGGCCACGCCGCAGAGGCTTCGCATCATGCCTAATATTTACCAGGTCGCCATGTTCAATGCCGAGCGCTACCCCGACAAGGTAGCGGTTTCGGACGAGCGCCAGGCCTTGTCCTTTGCTCAGTTCTGCGCCCGTGCGCGCGCCTTGTCGGCTTATTTGAAAGGGTTGGGCGTACAGCCGGGGGATCGGGTAGCCATCATGACGCCCAATTCCATCGACTATCTGGCCTTGCTGCATGCCACGGCCGTAGGCGGTTTTTCTCTGGTGCCAGTGAACACCCGTTACGGTGCTGCTGAATTGCGCTACTTGCTGGACGATGCCCAGCCCACGGTGTGCATTGTGGACCCGGCCTACCGTCCCTTGCGCGAGCAGATCGAGTCCGAAGGTGGTTTGAACAGTGCCGTGCAGTGGCTGGAGCATTTGCCTGAGGCCTTGCCCGATCACCGTGCGGATGATCCGGTGCAGCACCGCTTTGGCCGTGTGGGGGATGAGGATGTGGCCATCATCATGTACACCTCGGGTACGACCTCGGCCCCCAAGGGAGCCATGCTGACACACGGCAATTTGTCGGCCAATGCGGTGAACTACATCATGGAGCTGGGCATTGATGCCAACAGCCGCTCCTTGCTGGCGACGCCCTTGTTTCACATTGGCGGCTTCGGGGTGGTGAATGGCCCCATTCTGTATGCCGGTGGCAGCTTGCATGTGGTTCCGCGTTTCGAGGCCGATGCGGTCATGGACGCGTTGCGTTTGTACCAGCCTACGCATGTGTTTTTGTTGTCGGCCATGTGGGTGGGCTTGACCGATCACCCTGAGTTTAAAGAGCTGTCCCTGCCCGGTGCCCAGTTTGTGCAAACTGCGGCTGCGCCTTTGGGCCAGTGGCGTCAGGACTTGATCCGAACCGTGTTTCCCAATGCTGAATTCAGCTGGGGCTTTGGCATGACGGAAAGCTGTGTCACCACCATCAAGAATCGCTACACGCAGGAGATTCTGGAGCATCCCGGTTCCATCGGCTACCTGTGGCGGCATGTGCAGTACCGCTTGGTTGATGCAGACGGCAAGGTGCTGCCCGATCAGCGCGGGCCGGGCGAAATGCAGGTGCGTGGCCCGACCGTGTTCAAAGGCTATTGGCGACAGCCCGAGCTGACTGCCCAGGTGCTGGATGCCGATGGCTGGCTGCACACGGGCGATTTGATTCGGGTGGACGATGAAGGCTTTGCCTATTTCATGGGCCGCAGCAAAGATATGATCAAGACAGGTGGCGAGAACGTGGCCGCGCTGGAAGTGGAAAACTGTCTGGCCAGCCACACCGATGTGCGCGAGGCCGCCGCCTTTGGCCTGCCCCACGAGTATTGGGGCGAAGAGCTGGTTGCCGCGATTGTGCCCGCTAATGGCCGTGAGCCGGATGTGGAAGTGCTGCGCGAGTTTTGTCGGGAAAAACTGTCCGGCTTTAAAGTACCCAAACGCATCTTTATTGTGGATTCCCTGCCCCAGTCCTCTTCGGGCAAAGTGCAGAAGTTCCTTCTTCGACAAAGGTATGTCTGATGCTGACTTCTTTATCTCTGTTTGACCCTGCCGTGCTGGCTGCCTGGGCCAAGCGCGCCCGCGCCGATGATTTTGTACGGCAGCACAGTGTGCTGGCCGATGTTTGCGTGGCGCTGCGCAATACCGACACCGGCGAGCATAGTTGGCTGGCCGTGTCAGAACAGGATGTGCAGGCGGGCACAGGCCCGCGTGAGGTGCCGTTCTGGCTGGAAGGCGATAGTGCTGCCTTTGCGGATCTGGCCCAGGGCTTTCCATTTAACCGCTTGGTGCGTCAGCACCGTCTGGTTGTGGGAGGCGATTTGCGCGCCTGCGTGCAGAACTGGATGTTGTTGTACGCCCTGACCCGTCTGACGGGCGAGCTGGAGGTCTGAGCATGCCTTATGTGACAACTGCGGATGGTATCCGCGCCTATTACGATCTGGCCGGTTCCGGTCCGGCCTTGGTGATGGTGCACGGCGCCAGTCAGGACAGCCTGTCCTGGCAATATGTGCTGGACCACTTTGCGCCCTTTTACACGGTGTATGCGCTGGATTTACCCGGTCACGGCAAGAGCGGCATGCCATTGGGTGGCCCTCATACTGTCACCCCGCAAAATGCTCAGTATTTGCTGCAGTTTCTGGATGCGGCAGGTATCCAGAATCCGGTCTTGATGGGGCACTCCATGGGCGGGGGTGTTGTCGCCCAGGCCGCTGCCATGGCGCCCGAGCGTATTCGTGGCCTGGTGCTGGTCGATGGCGCTTCGGTGAACGTAGTGAAATCCTCCGGCTATAACCCGCGTATTCTGGAGATGGCGCGTATCAATCCGGGCGACTGGTTTGAAGTGACCTTTCGCACCTTGATGGGCACCCTGTCCGACCCGGCCCGTGCGCTGGAAGTGGTGACGGATGCCCGTCGTTGCATTCCGGCGGTGGCCTTTGCGGATATCTGCGCTTTTGGTGGTTTTCGCATGGAACAGATTCTGGACGATATCCGCTGCCCGGTGGTGATCGTGGAAGGCAGCGAGGACTGGTCCGTGCCGCCAGAGTCCGCCAGAGAGGTCGAACGCTTGCTGCGAGAAGGCAAAGTTCCGGTGGAATATATAGAATGGCCGGGCATCGGGCATTTTCCCCAAAGTGAATGTCCTGAGCAGTTCACCCGCGACACCCTGGCTGCGATGCGCCGCCTGTCTCTTTAAGCTGAAAACCGTATGGCAAACACCGAATCCCAGTCCAGCGCCAAGCCAACCCTGTATCAGAACATGAGCGATCGCTTGTTGGAGCTGATCCGTTCGGGCTATTACCCCGTCGGCTCCAAGCTGCCCACCGAGATGGAGCTTTGCGAGATGTACGGGGTCGGTCGGCACACGGCGCGTGAAGCCATACGCAAGCTGACCGATCTGGGTTTGATCGAGCGGCGTCGCCGTGCCGGTACCACCGTGATACGCCAGCATCCCAAGCCGCAGTTTGGTCTGGCGCTGGATACCACGGACCAGTTGCAGCGCTATCTGGAATTTACCGATTTGCACGTGCATAAAAAGGCGGTTTGTGTGGATAAGCAGCCACCTGAAACCGCGCTGGACGGTGAGCCGGCAGATTGGGTGAAGGTGGAAACCTACCGTAGTGTGCCGGGCAGCAAGCGCGGCATTTCCTGGACAGATATTTATCTGCGCAAGGAATACCAGGCGGTGGCTGACCGGATTTCCACCCAGCCCGGTGGTGTGTATCCGCTGTTGGAGGAGCACTGTGGCGAAGTGGTGGAAACCATCGAGATGGAAATCTCCGCCTCGCGCTTTCCCCCGCATGTTGCCCGCTTTCTGGGCTACGAGGACTCCGACCCGGCGCTGCTGATTATCCGTACCTTCCGCAATCTGGCGGGCAAGGTCATGGAAGTGGCGGTCAGCTTTTACCCACCTTATGAATTCCGCTACGTCACGCGCCTGTCGCGCAGTGATGGGAGCCATCGCTCGCAGAGCTGATTTTTCCGAACCTTTGGGGAGACATTCATGAAACGCAAATATGGCCGCAGTGTGACGGTCAAGGTGACGGGCGACCATGCGCTGGTGCGCTTTGATCGCGGCGTGAACCGCAATGCTATTGATCAGGACACCTTGCTGGCCTTGACGCAGGTGGCGCAGGATCTGGCCTTGTCGCTGGAGATTCACACCGTGGTGCTGACCGGGGCCAAGGATATTTTCTCGGCCGGGATTGATCTGAAAGATCCGCAAAAGTGGAACGACGAGCAGGCAGGCTTGCTGGAACGACGTGATGTGGCCCAGCGTGGTGCACGCTTGTGTCGCCTGTGGGAGGAACTGCCTCAGTTGACGATTGCCGCCATTGAAGGCGCCGCCGTCGGTGGTTCGGTTGCTCTGGCGCTGGCGTGTGATTGGCGTGTGGCATCGCAGTCATCCTTTTTGTATCTACCTGAAGCCAAGGTGGGCCTGAACATGGGCTGGGGCGCCATTCCACGCATGGTGAACATGCTGGGTGCCGCTCGCACCAAACGTGCCATCTTGCTGGCCGAACGCTTCGGTGCTGAACAGGCGCTGGACTGGGGCCTGCTGGATGAGGTCTGCGAGCCTGGTCAGGCCGTGGCGGTGGCACAGTCTTTGGCCAAGCGGGCTTCGGAGTCGCCTGCGGCGATTATCCGCATGACCAAGGAGTCGGTGAATCAGGTCGCCAATGCCATGAACCGTCTGGGCATTTATATGGATGCCGATCAGGCGCTGGTGTGTCGCGACAGTGTAGAAGGAGCCCAGGCGCGTGCGGGTTTTTTGTCCGCTGGTCGAGCCTAGATAAAACGGCTCTGCTTGGGGGCGGTCAGCGGACCGGCGACCAGGGCGGGAGAAGGTATTTTGTCGGACCGCGCTTGAGTGCGCTGCGGGCGCATCGCTTTTGATGTCGCAGAGGTCTGAACAATAAGTCCCACACCCAGCTTGGCTTGCAACCCAGAAGTTGGAGACTGCTCCAACCTTTGGGGGGGCATGACTACGTATGATGAGCAACATAAGCTGGACGTGGCCCAGCCCGAGCCTTGGTGAGACAGCCCTTTGCCTTGTTTTGATGCCAAACAGGTCACGACGGCCTGTGGGGCGGCACAATCTGCGTGGCGTTACTGTGCGCAAATAGTGTGTTACGTGCCCCTATCCGCGTTTGCGGACAAGGGGCTATCTACATCGAGGTATCAGGCGGTTTGACGCTCTTGTGCCAGTCGTCCCATCCCTTGCGGAAATAAATCCAGGCCAGCTGTCGCCACCAGATCCCAGAAGCCAGCAGGCGAGCTGGACACGACAGTGACGCCCAGTTTGTCCTCGACCTGACGTACGGCTTCCAGCGATACCAGGCCTCCGCAAGACAGCAGCAAACCTTGTGCCTGACCGGGGGCCTGCTCTTGGGCGATGTCCCACGTCTTCAGACACAGGTCTACCAGCTCCTGCGTGCTGATTTTCGACATGGCCGTGA
The DNA here is from genome assembly GCF_023674485.1 of Alcaligenes sp. DN25. Taxonomy (NCBI): domain Bacteria; kingdom Pseudomonadati; phylum Pseudomonadota; class Betaproteobacteria; order Burkholderiales; family Alcaligenaceae; genus Alcaligenes; species Alcaligenes sp. DN25. The sequence continues at coordinate 54,239 of NZ_CP098408.1, forward strand.
CGTCGTTAACGCCTAGTCCATAAGCGCAGACGGCCTGGATCTGGTTCTGGCCCAGAAATCGGACCAGGCGCTGGTTTACGTCATCAATATAGGACGAGGCCACCGCTACCCGTTCGATGCCGCTGACACGCAGACCGCGCAAGATGGCATGGCTCATGGTGGAGCATGGCAAGCCGGTGGATTCATGCAGGCGGGCCACCAGTTCTTCGTTAAAGTCCGAGCCACGGTAAAAGCTCAGCGATGTTCCCATCAAGGACACGGCCTGGGCGCCACGGGCAGCCAGTTTCTGGGCTGCTTCCACCACCTGGTCAATAACCTGGTCATAGCCTTCCTTGTCCACCGAACTGAGCGCCAGACCTTGGGCGATGAAATCGATTTCCGGGTACATTTCCGGACCTTCCGGAGGCACCAGACCGGCGGCTGGCGGCACGATCAGGCCAAGTACGGGGCGCTGGGCGCCAGAGTTGTCAGTCGTCATAACAGTAGCTGCTTGTTTCATTGTTTAAAGTCGAGTTGGGCGGTCTTGATGACATTGGCCCAGCGTTCTGTTTCTTCACCCAGCCATTTTTCGGTGGCCTGGGCATCTTGATAACCGGCTACCGAACCTTGGGCCAGAAAGGCATCCTGTACTTGCTTTTGCTGCATGCTGTTTTCCAAGGCCTTGCTGACGGTGGCGATCAAGGCCGGGTCCACGTTTTGTGGGGCCAGCATGAACAGTGACGGTGTCACGCTATAGCCAGGAATGGTTTCCGAGACGCTGGGCAGATCGGGCATGCCGGGGAAGCGGCGCTCGGACAAGGTGGCCAGCAGACGAATGCGGCCGGAGTTGGCCAGGCCAATCGAGGAAGCCAGGCTGGCAAAGGACATGGACACTTCACCGGAGGCCAGAGCCTGACTGGCGGGAGCGCCACCGCGGTAAGGAACGTGCACCAGTTCGGTTTTGGTCTGCAAGGCGAACAGTTCACCACCCAGATGGTGCACCGAGCCTACGCCCACCGAGGCGAAGGTTTCTGTTTGAGGGGGCGCCTTGCGGATGGCCTCGATCAATTCGGCCACGGTTTTGACAGGGCTGTCGCCCGGAACGGCCAGCGCCAGATCAGACTGGCCCACCATACCGATAGGGGCGAAGTCACGCTGCAAGTCGTAGCGCAGCGCCGGGTAAATATATGGGGCGACCAGCAAGGAGGTATCGGCAAACAGCAGCGTGTTGCCATCGGCCTGGGATTTGGATACGTAGTCGGCAGAAATGGTGCCGCCTGCGCCGGATTTGTTTTCCACAATTACGGTGCGGTCCAGCTCCTTGCTTAGCGCCTGAGCGGTGACGCGGGCCAGGGTGTCGACCCCGCCGCCGGGGGCAAAACCCACGACCAGGCGAATGGGTTCGGCAGCGTGTAAAGCGGCCACAGGGCTTAATGTCAGGGCGAGCGCAGCCAGCGCACGCCGTGTGAAACGGCTTGCAAACATGAGAAAGTCTCCTCGGTATGAGTGGTAGTTTTTTTAGCTAATTATTAATTCAGTGCCGCATATAAAACCCGGCTAAAGGGTTGAGCTGGGCGTTTAGCCAGCTATAGCGCTCGCGCTTGTCGAACTCCCATTTCTCGGGATGGGCTTGGGCGACACGACGCAGGGATTCGGCCCCGGACAGCACATGGCTGGCCGCTGCCTGCATGGCGCTGGGGCCGTCACGTTGGGCCAGGGCCTGGGTCAGTGCCTGATGTTCATGCCAGGACTGCTCCATGCGGTTTTCCTGATCCAGATGGCGGTGGCGGTAAGGGTTGGTCAGACGGCGCAGATGTTCAATTTGCTGCACCATGAAGGTATTGCCGGCAATGCTGTGAATCAGGGCGTGCAATTCGGCGTTGTACGTGGCGTAGTCAGCCAGGCTTTTGTCCTGCAGGGCCTTGGCACCGCGCTTTTGCAAACGCTCCAGTTCGCGAATCTGGGCATTGCTGATGCGGTAGGCCGCCAGTTGCGTACAGGCACCTTCCAGCAAGGCCAGGGTTTCCAGCATTTCTTCCAGTTCTTCAATGGTGTGCTGGGTGACAAAAATCCCGGCGCGCGGGGCGATGCGCACTTGCCCGGTGGCCGCCAGTTGCAGCAAGGCTTCGCGCACCGGGGTGCGTGATACCCGGAAAAACGTGCACAGCAAGGATTCATCAATGGCGCTGCCCGGCGGCAGATCACCGCTGGCAATGCGGTGCTCCAGTTCGATTCGTACCCGGTCGGTATTGCTAAGCGTCATGTCTGTCTCCCAAGCCTTTTCCTGTTTTTTAGGCTTAAATGATTCTAGGGAGGGGTTTTTGATATATCAATTAAGGCTTATCCGAGGGTAAAGAAAGTTTTGCCCCGTTTTGATTCGGGAAAATTTCACGGATAATCATTTTTTGCCCCCCCCCCTCTGCCCCTGTTCGGTCATAGGGGAAAGCACGCTATTTTTCGGATAAAAAAACCATGAGCGAAGAACGGAAACCGCTGGATGCGTTGGCCAGCGGCGCCATGCTGGTCCTGTGCCTGATCTGGAGCTTTCAGCAGATTTTGCTCAAGGCCACGGCCAATGACATGGCGCCTATTTTTCAGATCGGTTTGCGCTCGGGTGTGGCCTGTGTGCTGGTGGCTTTGCTGGTTCTGGTGCGCACGCACAAGCTTGCCTTCACCGAAGGGGCCTGGAAGCCGGGGCTGATGGCCGGTTTGCTGTTTGCGCTGGAGTATTTGCTGCTGGGTGAGAGCCTGCGTTTTACCTCCGCAGCGCACGTGGTGGTGTTTTTATATACCGCGCCCGTGTTTGCGGCTTTGGGCCTGCATATTCTCTTGCCGTCCGAGCGTCTGGCCCGCTTGCAATGGGTAGGGATCGGGCTGGCGGTGGCGGGTATCGCCATTACCTTTTTGGGCCCGGCCAGCATGGACGGGGCTGATCTGGGACGCATGTTGATCGGGGACTTGATGGCCTTGGCTGCCGGAGCCTTGTGGGGCTTTACCACCGTACTGATCCGCAGCACGCGCCTGTCTGCTGTGCCGCCTTCGGAAGCCTTGCTGTATCAGCTATTCAGCGCTTTTGTGATTTTGATGGTGGCCGCTGTCGTGACCGGGCAAACCGATATTAATTGGTCCGGCTTGCTGGGCGCCAGCCTGGTGTTCCAGTCTGTGGTGGTGGCGTTCTTGAGTTTTCTGGTCTGGTTCTGGTTGCTGCGTAATTATCAGGCGTCGCGCCTGGGGGTGTTTTCCTTCGCAACCCCTTTGTTCGGTGTTTTATTCGGCGCTTTCCTGCTGGGCGAGGCCATAGAACCCCGTTTTGTGATGGGCGCTTTACTGGTGTTGATGGGCATTACCCTGGTCAGTGCCTATAGCTGGATCAGTCAACTGCGACGTCGCAGAGCCTGATTGAAGCAGCGAAATGATGCGAACGGTCTCAAGGCGCAATGCGTTGTCGCAAGCTGCTCTTTAACCATCGGCAAAACTGGCGGGCCTCACTTTGCTGTGGTGATTGTGCGTTGACATAGGCCATGTAGCTTGCGCCCGTGGCCACCTGGCCAGGGCCGAATTCTCGCAGGACGCCATCGCGTAGATGATCCATCACCAGTAAACGCGGCACAACCAGAAATCCGGAACCGGCAATGGCCCCGGCAATCGCGAAAAACAGGTGATCGTAGGTGGCGCTCATCAGTAGCCGCGAAGGCTCAATACCCTGATCCAAAGCCCATAAACCCAACATGTCCGGTCGTGAGCGCGCGGTCACCATAGGCCAGTGTTCCCAGGCCTGCCCGCTGTGCTGCTGGATCAAGGCAGGTGCTGCCACGCATACCAGCTCTTCGCGTATGAGCTCCCAGCTTTCGCTGTCGGGCAGGCTCAAGTCACGGCTGATCAACACATCAAACTCTTCATTAGGACGGGGTGGCGACAGATTGGTGATCAGATCAATTTGCATATGGTGCTGGGCGGTGAACTGGCCAAGCATGGGCACCAGCACCGTCATTGAAAAGCTGGGCATGGAGGTGCGGACTCGCAGCCTTTCGTGCTGATCCTGTTGATGGGTGATTTGCTGAATGGCCATCTCCAGGGTAGCCATGGCATCTTTGACCGTGTCATACAGCTGCAGGCCGGCTGCCGTCAGCTCAATATAGGGGCCGCGCCGAATGAACAGAGCCTGTTTGCTGACTTTTTCCAAGGTGGCGATATGTCGGCTAACTGCGCTTTGGGTGATCCCCAGGCTTTGGGCCGCTCGGGTGAAATTGCCTTGTCGGCCCACCGCGACAAATACGCGCAAGGGAACCAGAGGAACATTCTCAAGCATGATTAAAACTCATGATAGGGTCACGGTTAGCAGGGGGTGGAAGTAGGGTGTAACAGAACGGTCATCTAAGATAAATACCATGATTTTCATGCAATTTTATTGAAATTACAGGAAATAATCATGCAAAACCGTTTCCCTTATCTATCCGCTTTGCTCATGCTTTCCTGCTTGGGTACGGGGGCTGCCAAGGCGGATGAAGTGGTGTTGTACTCCTCCAATAACATCGATGTGGTGAACACGGTGATCGAGCAGTTCCGTCAGGTTCACCCCGAGATATCGGTGTCCGTGGTGCGGGCTGGTTCCGGTGCCTTGATGCAGCGTATCAAGGCCGAAGCAGAGCAACCCTTGGGCGATTTGTTCTGGTCCGGTGGGTTTTCCACCTTGTCGCAGTATGCCGAGTACCTGGCGCCCTATTCGTCGCCCGAGGCCAGTGCTGTAGGTGCCCAGTATCAGGGAGCTGAGCAACGTTGGTTGGGTACCAATACCCATGTCACGGTGTTGATGCTTAACGAGCGGCAGTTGGGCAAACTCAAGGCGCCTGACAGCTGGGCGGATCTGGCTGATCCGGCCTGGAAGGGCAAGATCGTGATTCCAGATCCGGAGCGCAGCAGCTCTTCTTATGTTGCCTTGTATGGCCTGCAGGATTTGATGGGCCAGGAGGTGTTTGAGAAGGTTGTGCGCAATGCAGTGGTGGTCGGAACCACCTCCGGTGCCTACGAGGGCGTTGCCAATGGCGAGTTCGCGGTTGCGGTAACGATGGAATATGCCGCCTATCAATATGTGGCCGGTGGTCTGGATACGATTGACCTGGTCTACCCCAAAGAGGGCACTTTCTTGTCGCCGGAAGGCATGGCCTTGATCAAGGGCGGGCGTAACCCCGAATCCGCTCGCAATCTGTATGACTTCCTTGCCTCCCGCCCTGCGCAGGAAGAGGTGTTCAAAAGCGCGTTCCGTCGCCCTTTGCGCAGCGATATTGCCGTCAATACGCTGACAAGCTTGCCTGCCATGGATCAGATCCGTGTGCATGCGCTGGATGATGATCGTATGGGTGCGGATCGTGAAGACTTCCTGGCACGTTGGCGTGCACTGGTTTCCCAACGCTAGGCGGGACTGGTATGCAGATACATCTATCAGGTATTGAGCAAAGCTACGGCTCGCAAACTTTGTTTCACGGCTTGGATCTGGACATCCCCAGTGGCTCCTTGTTTACCCTGCTGGGGCCATCGGGTTGTGGCAAGACGACCTTGCTGCGCATGCTGGCCGGGTTTGTGCGCCCTGATCATGGCAAGGTGCTGTTCGGCCAAACAGACATGACGCGAGTGCCTGTGCACAAACGCAATGTGGGCATGGTGTTTCAGGATTACGCGCTGTTTCCGGATCGCAGCGTGCTGGATAACGTCAGCTACGGTTTGCTGGCGCGTGGCCAGTCTCGCTCCCAGGCTCGTGTCCCCGCGTTGGAAATGCTGGCGCGCGTGGGCTTGAAGGACAAGGCAGATGCTTTGCCGTCGGCCTTGTCCGGTGGGCAGCGACAGCGAGTGGCCATGGCACGCGCTTTGGTGATCAAGCCCGATCTGCTCTTGCTGGATGAGCCCTTGTCTGCCCTGGATGCAAAGCTGCGCACCGATCTGCGCGAGATGCTGCGGGACCTGCAGCAGGAAGCCGGCATTACTACCGTGTTTGTGACGCATGATCAGGAAGAAGCGCTGAGCGTGTCTGATTACATTGCCGTCATGGATCGGGGCTGCGTCCGCCAGGTCGGGACGTCCGAGCAGATCTACCGCTGCCCTGACAACAGCTTTGTGGCTGATTTTGTGGGAGGGGCCAATCTGATCGAGCTGCAGGAGGAGCTCGGCCAGGCTGCAGATGGCTGCCGCCGGTTCCGTACGGCGGGGGGCATTGTGCGTATTCAGTCTGTCGGACGTTTTACCGAGCGGACGATGTTGGCCTTGCGGCCTGAAACTCTGAGTGTGGATGCTGTGCGCCCGCTGGGCGAGGGTGACATTGCGGCGCGGATTGAGAGCGTGGATTACCGGGGTCCCAGCACGGCTTATCAATTGCGCACGGAGTTCGGTTTCCTGAGGGCAGTGGTCTGGAATACCGGTGTCAGTCAGAGTTGGGCCCGGGGCGATGCGGTGGTATTGCGCGTTCCCGAATCGGCTCTCTTGGTGGAGCGCACATGATGCTGGGTTCTTTGCGACGCGATCCAGCCTGGCTGATGCTGGCCCTGGGTGCAGTGGCTTTGCTGGGCTACTTTTTGCTATGGCCAGTCCTGTCCATGCTGACCAGCTCCCTGTTCAACAAGGATGGTCAGTTTGGTTTGCACGGCTACGTGCAGTTTTTCTCCGAGCCTGCTTATCGGGAGAGTTTGTTCAACACCTTGTGGCTGGGTGGGGCCGTAACCGTGTTTAGCCTGGTGCTGGGCGCTGGTTTGGCTCTGGCTGCGGCTCGTTTTTCCTTCCCCTTGGCTACTTGCCTGGGCGTCTTGCCTTTGCTGACCTTGGTCATTCCGGACGTGGTGGTTGCAGCAGCCTGGATTGTGGTGCTGGGTAAACAAGGCGTGCTCAATAGCGTGCTGGCTCCTTTGGGCCTGGAGCTGCCTTCTTTGTATTCGTGGTGGGGTCTGGTGTTTGTGATGACCTTGAACAACTACGTGTACGCCTATGTCGCTGTGCTGGTAGGGTTGAAGTCCATGGACCGCAACCTGGAAGAGGCGGGGCTTAGTCTGGGTAGCTCCCCGGCTCGCACCTTGCGCACGGTGACCTTTCCTTTGATGATGCCGGCTTTATGCGGTGCAGCGGTGCTGGTCTTCATGCACGTTATTGGGGATTTTGGCGTTCCGGCCATTTTGGGAGCCCGTACCCCCGTGCTGGCGGTCAAGACTTATAACGAATTTGTCAGCGAAATGGGCGGTAACCCGCAAATGCAGACCACCATGGCTTCTTTGCTGGTGTTTCTGGGTTTGGCCTTGCTGCTGATTCAAAAGTGGGTTGTAGCCCGACGCACCTACCAGATGGAGTCTGGACGAGCTCCGGAGCGCGTGCCCTTGCGTGCCTGGCAGGCCGCTGTGTGCGCCTCTTTGGTATCGATCCTGATTTTGCTGTCAGTGCTACCCGTGATGGTGGTGATTGTTACCGCATTTACGCCCTCTATTGGACCGGTGCTGAAGTATGGCGGCTTTACCTTGAGCCATATGCAGCAAGCTTTGGTGCAGGCACCCGGGCCTTTGTACAACTCCTTGTTGCTGGGCGCCGCAGCGACCAGTGCCGGTGCCGTATTTTCCATCGTGGCCGCCTATCTGATCGTAAAGCGTCCTTCCGGTCTGAGTACAGGTCTGGATGTGCTGGTCATGTTGCCCTTGACGATTGCGGGCACCGTATTGGGCATTGCCTTGATCAATGTGTTTAACAGTGGCTGGCTGGTGCTGACCGGCAGTTGGGTCATTATGGCGCTGGCTTACTTTTTACGCCGGGTGCCCACCAGTGTGCGTGCAGCCATGGGACCTTTACATAACTTGCGTAGCTCCATCGAAGAGGCTTCCATCAGCCTGGGCGTAGCGCCGATGCCAACCTTTGCGAAGGTCGTTTTGCCGGTGGTATGGCCTGCCGTGATTGCCGCCACGGTGTTGATGTGGATCACGACCCTGTCGGAATTATCCGCCACGGTGGTTCTGTATTTTGGCGGGATGAGCACCCTGCCTATCGAGGTTTTTCAATTGGTGGACAGTGGGCGTTTGGCACAGGCCAGTGCATATAGCCTGGTGCTGTTGATGGCGATCTTTTTGCCGTTGCTGCTGACCCGTTTCATTTTCAAAGTAAAAGTAGGATGGACACAATGAGCTCTGTGCAATGTCAGGAAGAGATCGCGCTAGCCCAGCGCGTGTTGGGAGCCAAGGCATCGGCCACCAAAGAGATGACGCGTCTGGCCAATCAAATGCGGCAACAGGGGCAGTCTGTGATTACCCTCAGTCAAGGCGAGCCGGACTTTGCGACCCCCGAGCATGTGCGTCAGGCGGCTAAAGAAGCAATTGATCGTAATGAGTCCCGCTATACCGAGGTCGCTGGCACCCTGGCCCTGCGTGAGGCCGTAGTGCGCAAGTTCGAGCGTGACAATGGCCTGCACTTCAGCCCCGATCAGATCCAGGTGGGTTGCGGGGCCAAGCAAGCCTTGTATAACGCCTTGCAGGCCACCGTGCAGGACGGGGATGAGGTCATCATCCCTACCCCTGCCTGGGTGTCTTACCCTGAAATGGTCTTGTTGGCAGGTGGCCAGCCGGTCATTGTGCGTTGCAGTGCCCAAGCCGGTTTCAAGCTGCAAGCCGACCAGCTTGAACGTGCCATCACCCCCCGTACCAAATGGCTGATGCTCAATTCTCCCTCCAATCCCAGTGGTGCCGTGTATTCACGGCAGGAACTGGAAGCGCTGGAGCAAGTGCTGTTGCGCCACCCACATGTCTGGGTGATGGCCGATGATGTATACGAAAAAATTCGCTATAGCGATGAACCCTTCGCAACGCCTGCTGCCTTGTCTCCATACATGGCGGCGCGCACCTTGACCATCAATGGTGTCTCCAAGGCCTATGCAATGACCGGCTGGCGGGTGGGGTTCGCCGCCGGTCCGCTGCCTCTGATCAAGGCCATGAATCTGGTGCAGTCGCAAGCGACGTCCCATACCAGCTCCATCAGCCAGGCAGCGGCCGTGGCCGCATTGGATGGCCCCATGGATTTTCTGCCCGAGTTTGTGGAAGCGTTCCGCCGTCGCCGTGACAAGGTGGTAGCCGCGCTCAATGCCATGCCGGGCATTGAATGCGATCTTCCCATGGGCGCGTTTTACGTGTTTCCCAGTTGTCAGGGCGTATTGGGTTTGCGAGACCCTTCCGGTCAGTTGATCAGTACCGACAAGGACCTGTGCATGTACTTCCTGCGCAGTGCAGGGGTGGCTGTGGTACCAGGGTCGGCATTTGAACTACCCGGTCACTTCCGGGTGTCTTATGCCTCCAGCGATCAGGAGCTGGAGGAGGCGATGAGCCGCATTGCCCAGGCCATTGCTCGACTGAGCTGATCCCCTTACGGAGAAATAGTGTGAATAGCAAAAAAAATCAGGTGTTGAAAGAAGCCTTCTCCCAAGGGCGTTTGATGACAGCGATGGCCGCACATAACCCGCTGTCTGCTCGGCTGGCGCAGGATGCCGGTTTCGGAGCGATTTGGGGTAGTGGTTTTGAGTTGTCAGCCAGTTATGCCGTGCCCGATGCCAATATTCTTTCGATGGGAACTCACCTGGAGATGATGCGGGCGATTGCCTCAAGCGTGGATATTCCATTGATTGCCGACATTGATACCGGCTTTGGCAATGCGGTGAATGTCAGTTATATCATCCCGCTGTATGAAGCGGCGGGTGCCAGTGCCATTGTGATGGAGGATAAAACCTTCCCTAAAGACACCAGCTTGCGAGCGGACGGGCGTCAGGAGCTGGTACGGATTGAAGAGTTCCAGGGCAAGATTGAAGCGGCTTGTGCTGCGCGCCATGACCCTGATTTCTTGATTATTGCGCGAGTCGAGGCCCTGATCGCTGGCCTGGGGCAGGAGGAGGCCCTGACGCGGGGGCTGGCTTACGAGCAGGCGGGTGCAGATGCCATTCTGATTCACTCCAAACAAGCTACGCCAGATCAGATTCTGTCTTTTGTTCAGGCCTGGACCGGCAAGGTGCCGCTGGTGCTGGTGCCAACAGCCTACCCTCAACTGACCGAGGCGGACATTGCGCAACTGGGCAAAGTGGGCGTGGTGATTTACGGCAATCATGCGATTCGTGCGGCTGTAGGGGCCATGCAAGCGGTGTTTGCCCAAATTCGTCAGGATGGCGGCATTCAGAATGTGGATTCCGGCCTGCCTTCCGTCAAAACCATTATTGGCTTGCAAGGCGATGCCCATATGCGGCAGATCGAGGCTCGGTTTCTGCGCTAGAAGGGACAGTATTGGGCTTCGTATAATGGCTGATGGCCCGACGGCGGGCCATTAGCCGGATGAATACGATGCCCAAATCTGCACAAGGCCCTATCCCGGTCACATTGTTGACCGGTTTTCTGGGCAGCGGGAAAACGACTTTGATCAATCGCGCTTTGCGAGAAGCGCAGATGGCCGACACCCTGGTCATCATCAATGAGTTTGGGCAGACGGCGCTGGACCATCATCTGGTGGCGCATAGCCAGGAAAATGTGATCGAGGCTATGGGTAGTGGTTGCTTGTGCTGCACCATACGGCGCGATCTGGTACAGACCTTGCGCGACATTACCTGGCGTTTTTCGCGGGCAGGCCAGAGACAGTTCCGACGGGTTCTGATTGAAACGACCGGGCTGGCCAATCCTGCCCCTATCTTGCATACCTTGTTAAGCGATCCGCAACTGACCGGGAAGTACAGCCTGGCGGGTGTGGTGACGGTGGTGGATCTGGAGCATGGGCTGGAAACGCTGGCGCGCCATGCCGAAGCGCGACGGCAGGTGGCCGTGGCAGACCTGCTGCTGTTCAGCAAGCGCGACCGGGTGGATGCAGGGGCGGAAACGGCGCTGCGTGAATACGTGTGCGGTTTGAATCCTTTGGCGCAGCAGCAGATTTTGTCGGCCGCGCAGCCCGTTGCGCCCAGTTTGTTGGGCTTGGGCGAGCAAGCCGGACAAGGTCGGGCCTGGAGCTTGGAAGCGTTCGAGGCATTGGGGCAAGATACTGGCGATCACGATCACGATCACGATCATGTGCATAGCCATAGCCATAGCCATAGCCATAGCCATAGCCATAGCCATAGCCACGGCACGTGTACCCTGGCTGGCAGCGGCAACGGCAACGGCAACGGCAACAGTCAGCCCAGCAGTCTTGAGTCTGCTCACTTGCATGGAGCAAGCTCCAACGAGTCCGCGGTCGGCCTGCCTGATGTTTCCCGCCATGGAGATTCCATCTACTCGTTAAGCGCCCTGTTCCCCCAAGCTCTGCCCGCCGACAAACTGCAATCCTGGTTGTCGGATCTGTGCCAGTGGGCAGGCCCTCGCCTATTGCGCCTTAAAGCTGTTCTGCCCGTCCAGGGCATGGACCAGCCGCAGGTGATTCATGCCGTGCAACATCAGTCCTATCCTTGGCAGGCCGTGCCGCAGTGGCCCTGGCCGGATCAACAAGGGCGCATGGTAGTGATCACACAGGATCTGGATTTCCAGGAGCTTTGGGCGCGGTTGCAGGCTTTGGATACGGCGGTTCGAAAGACGGATTGATACTCGCAGAGTCCGAGCCTCTCTTGGCCGGATTTTCTCTAGTCGTTGACTTCGAGCCTTTTTTGATCGGATTTTCCTGAGTCGCCGGGAGCTTGCTGGAGCATTGTCTCCTGGTTATCCGAACCGGCTTTCCACCGCTGCGGCAGACAGCACCCCAAAGCCGAAAAAAAGGACGCCTAAGCGTCCTTTTCAAAAGCCTTTGGGCTAACAGAGTTTATTGGGGCTCTACGCCCACTTTCTTGAACAATGCGGCCCACTGGGGCACTTGTTGCTCCACCTTGGCTTGCAAGGCAGCCGGGTTGGCTTCTTTGTCCATGACCGTTGCGCCCAGGGTGGCCATGCGGCTTTGGAAGTCCTTGTCGGCCATGCCGGCTTGAAGCGCTTTTACCAGGGTATCCACGACAGGCTGGGGTGTATCTTTTGGTGCCCACATGCCGTGCCAGATGCCTACTTCAAAGTCCTTGAAACCAGACTCCTGCATGGTGGGCACGTCCGGGAAGGTCGGGACGCGCTCGCGGCTGGTGACAGCATAGACCTTCACCTTGCCGGATTTGATTTGCTGGGTGGTGTTGGTGGTTTGGTCACACATGATGTCCACCTGCTTGCCCATCAAATCCGCGATGGCCGGGGCGGTGCCTTTGTAGGGCACGGTCAGCAGTTCAATACCCAGTGCCTCGGTGAACATGGTGCCGCACAGGTGGCTGGCCGCGCCAATCCCGGCGTTGGCCAGGGAAACCTTGTCCTGGTTGTCCTTCAGGTACTGCACCAGCTCCTGAATGTTGTTGGGTGGGAAGTCCTCACGGGCAATGATGGTCATGGGAACGTCAACGACCAGACCGATGGGAGACATGCCGTTGATGGCGTCATAACCGGGCTTTTTGTACAGCGAAGGGGCGGTGGAAAAGCCGATGTGCATCAGCAGTATGTTGTAGCCATCCGGCTTGGCGCGGGCGACCTGGGAAGTGCCAATGGAGCCACCTGCCCCGCCTTTGTTTTCCACCACAATGGTTTCACCCAGAACTGGGCGCATGGCTTCGGCCAGAGCGCGTGCCACGTTGTCCGTGGGACCGCCCGCCGCAAAAGGTACCACCATATTGATGGGGTGGTCCGGATAACCGGCTGCCTGTGCGGTAACCGAGCAGGCCAAGGCCGCGCCCAGACTGACAAACAGCTTGTTTAATGCAACAGCCATAATGCCTCCTTGATAAGGATTACTTATTCTTTTGGGAGATACTTGGGTCCGGTCGCTCTGTGTTGCGAAGCGTTGCAGGAGTGGCTTTATTCTACTGAGGGTGGACGTGTTTCTTTTTCAGGTCTAACCCTAGTAAGGGGCGTGAATGGACTAGGGGAATATACGGGGGCTCGCATGGCGAGCAAGCCACAGCCAGAGGTTGTGGCTTGCCAAGGTGCCTGCTCAGGCAGAGGCTGGTTTATGCAGTACCGGCGTCAGATAGGCGATGATGGAAACAGTCAGTGCGGCGGTGGCGATCAGACTGCAGAAGATCATCAGGCCCTGGTCCAGACCCAAATGGTCGGCCAGCCAGCCCAGACCCAGAATAGGCAGGATGGCACCCAGATAGCCGGTGATCAGGTAGGTAGACGTCAGGCCGGCACGCTGATGCGGGGGCGAGACACGCTGCACGATGGACATGCCGCCGTACATGCACAGGCCGTGGCCAAAGGCGGTCAGCAGCACGCACAGGATGAATAACAACGAGGAACTGGCCCACAGATTGATCAGCAAGGCGATACAGGCCAGGGTAAAGGACAGCAGACCCACGATGACGCTGCGCTTGGCGGGCCAGCGGCGGATCAGCAGCTGGAAGCCCGAGGACAGAAACAGAATAATCCCGATGGAAAAGCCGCTGGTGGCCGGGCCGTGCCAAGGCACCATTTGCGCCATGAAGCTGGGGGCCAGAGAGGCGAACAGGCTGAACATGGCAAAGGCGCAACAGGCGGACAAACAGCCAATCAGATAAGGGCGGCGCAGATGGGTGGCGGGCAGTGTCAGGCGCGGCATCCAGGTGCGCCAGTTGGTCTTTTGCGGTACCGGCTGTTTGCTGGCAATGGGTTTGATCTGAAACAGGGCATAGATGGCCAGCACGCCCAGGGCCATGGAGGGGATATAGCTGGAGAACAGTGGATTTGGCACCCACTGTGCAATCAGGCCGCCTACGACCGGGCCCAGGCCAAAACCAAAGGCCAGCATCAGTGAGGTGGTAGCGGCAGCACGTTGCACGTCTCCGCCCCGGTTAAATTGCCCCAGACCGATGGAGGCTGAAGTCACAATCATGCTGGAGGCCATCCCGATCATGATGCGGCTGAACACAAAGCTGCCTACATCCCAGGCAAAGGCGGACAGGGTTACGCCGCTGGTCACCAGAGTCAGGCCGGTACGCAGCACGGGCATAAAGCCTTTCATGTCGCTCAAGCGGCCCAGAAACAGCAGGCCCGTCAAACCAGCGGCCATATAGGCCACGTACAGTTGGGTAATGTGACTGGCGTTCAGGTCCCAGCGGTCCTGATACAGCGGGTATAGCGGGCTGGCCAGGGCCGTGCCCATCACCCCGATACACATGGCGATACTGATCCACACGTAGGGGTCCCACTTGCTCTTCTTGCACGCCGGGCGCGCAGCCGCAGGCTTGTCAGCAGCCTTTTGCTGGGCTGGATGGTTCAGGTTCTGTTCGACCCGTGCTTTTTGCAGGGTCCGAGCGGGGGCGCTGGCGTGAAAGTCCTTGCAGCTTTGGGAGTCTCGCCAGCTTTCATGCAGCACCCATTGTCCTGGGGGCTGGTCTTTGCGCAATACATCGAAGCGTAAACAGGCGCTGTTGGCTCGGGCTTGTTCAGCCAGCGAGTCTACATAAGCGGCCTGTGCCTGAGGGTCCAGATCGGTGAAATGGTAGTTTGTAGTGCGAAAGTACGTATCGCCCATACGGCGCAATCCTTGACAGCGAAATCATTCGGGACCATCAAGGATACTCTTTCGTGTCTGCACTGACATGGCAATTCGCTGACACTAGGCTGGCTGGCGTAAATCCAGATGTATATCAGCTACACGCACAATTTCGGCTTCGTGGTCCGGGTCGCGCCAGGTGTCCTGACAGGCCATCTGGTGCCAGCGCTGCATGGCAGGCAATTCCAGTATGCGATTCATGTAGTCCTGACAGGTTTCGTCCAGTTTCAGACCATAGGTTTGCAGGCGAAATACCACGGGAGCGTAAAAGGCATCGACGGCGCTAAAGCGCTCTCCGGCCAGGAAAGGGCCGCCAAAACGGCTCAAGCCTTCTTGCCAGATGGTTTGCAGGCGTTCCAGCTCGCCTTGCAGACGCATGTCCTGCTGATGGTGGTGGGCGCGCAGGGCGACGGCAAAGGGGCAGAGATTTCGCAAGGAAGAAAAGTTGGCGTGCATTTCTGCACTGGCGCTGCGCGCCCAGGCGCGGGCAATGGGGTCTATGGGCCAGACGCCGGGATGCTGTTCGGCCAGGTATTCGGCAATAGCCAGACTGTCCCAAATGATCTGCCCATTGGTATGTAGCACAGGTACTTGGCCCGCCGGTGCCATTTCATGGAAAGCCAGGGTGCTGAAGGAGGGGCCAAAATTGAACCAGCGTGCGTCAAAGTCTATGCCCAAGTGGCTCATTAATAACCAGGGGCGCAAGGACCAGGACGAATAATGGGGATTGCCCAGAACAAGGGTATAGCTTTTTGAGGGTTGCATGGCGGCAAGCTTTCACGAAGGTGATGGTGTTTGCACTTTAGTAGGCTTTGTTCTGCTTGGGTAGTACCAGTGCCGGCTGAGCGTTTTGGTATGCTGTTTTTTTTTGCGGATTTGGGGAGCGGTGTGTATGGCGTATGACCTGGAGAAACGGCTGGTGATTGGGCTGGCTTCCAGCGCTTTGTTTGATCTGAGCCAGTCCCATCAGGTCTTTCTGGAGCAAGGTGAGGCGGCGTATCGTGATTACCAGCTGGCGCGCGAGCATGAGCCCCTGAAGCCGGGCGTGGCTTTTTCCTTCATTCGGCGCTTGCTGGCCCTGAATGATCTATCGCCCGACGATCCCTTGGTCGAGGTCGTGCTGCTGTCTCGTAATGACCCCAATACAGGTTTGCGGGTGATGAATTCCATTCGCCATCATGATCTGGACATTACGCGGGCGGTGTTTCTGCAAGGGGGCGACCCCAGCCCTTACATCCAGCCGCTGTCCATCAGCCTGTTCCTGTCGGCCAATCAGGAAGACGTGCATCGGGCGGTGCAGCAAGGCTATCCCGCAGGTCAGGTTCTCAATTCTTCTTACGAGGATGCTTATGACGACCAGCCCATTCGCGTGGCTTTCGACTTTGACGGAGTGATCGCGGACGACGAGTCCGAGCGCGTGTATCAGCAGGAAGGTGGTTTGCCGGCCTTTTTCGAGCATGAAGTGCGTTTGGTGCAAAAACCGCATAATCCCGGCCTGTTACAGGCGTTTTTGCTGAAATTGGCGCATATTCAGGAAGTGGAGCAATTGCGCCAGGAGCAGGATGCCAGCTATGTGCCGCGTCTGCGAATTGCGATTGTGACGGCACGCAATGCACCGGCTCACGAGCGTGTCATCAATACCATCCGCAGCTGGGGTATTGAAGTGAACGAGGCCTTCTTTCTGGGTGGCATTGAAAAACGTCGGGTGCTGGAGGTTTTGCAGCCCCATATTTTCTTTGATGACCAGACCACCCACCTGATTCCCACCGCGCAGACTTTGCCGTCCGTGCATATTCCGTTTGGGGTGGTGAACCATCCGCCAGTGAAAGTGGTGGTGCCGGAGAAAAAGAAAGGGCGGAAACAGGCCAAGACAAAGCCGCGAACTGATGCTTGATCAGGCGCGGCTTGGTTCCTGGGGGCACCCAGTCCTCAGACTTGGGCCAGGGCGCGGCTAACGGCGCGTGCAGCGGGCTGGATCAGGCTGGCTAGCGCTTCGGGGCTGATCGCCTCAAAGCGTTCCAGCGTACCCAACAAGGTCAGGCTGCCGAAGATACGCTTGGCATCATCAAAAATAGGCGCGGAAATACCGCCTATGCCCGGATTGATCTGCTCTTTGGTGATGCAATAGCCTGCACGGCGCAGTTCCTGCATATGGGCGGAAAATGCCGGCCACTCCCTGCCCAGGCGCTGTACATAATCAATTTCCTGGTTTTTCTCGTACAAGCGGCGCAGATGGCGGGTGGGCAGGTAAGCCGTGACGATACGGGCTGTGGAGCTGCGGAACATATCCATGGTGCGGCCCCGGCCAAACAGCAGCTCGAAACGCTCCGGCCCGGTTTCCTGATGGGTGGTCAATATGCGTTCGCCATATTGCTGGCCGATCAGGACATCCAGTCCGGTCTGCTCGACCAGCGAACGCAGCAAGGGGCGGCAACGGCTGACCAGCGGATCAAATTCGCGGATCAGCAGATCCATTTCTATAAACCGGGGCCCCGGCGCGTAACCTTCGGGACTGCGTATCAGCAGGCCGCTAGTGCATAACTCTTTCAGGTAGCGATAGGTTGTCGCGGGAGGGTAATTCAAGCGAGCGCAGATGGTTTCCACATCCAGAACCGGAGTGTCTGCACCGTACAAGTCCAGAATTTGCAGCATGCGTCTTAGACTATTCATGTGCCCTCGTAGAAGCGGAGTTGTTGGTTCTCTATTCTAACCATGCTGCGGCGTGTCAGTGGAGCGCAACATCGGGCATTGGCCGGGTCTACTGGTTTATACCTAAACCATCAGATTATTCGAAAATTATTCTCAGACTGCGGTAATAATCTGAGGCATAAGCGGGTCTGTTATGCATTTGCTTACACATGGCCTACTCCTTTTGTGGCGTCGGGTTCTACGCGGGCCCGGACCCGGTTTTTTTGAGGCGGACATGGATCAGGCTCAGCCCAGTCAGGTGTCTTTAGAGATCAAGAATGTGCTGTTCATCATGTGTGACCAGTTACGTACAGACCACCTGTCCTGTTATGCCCCTGGGGGCGCATTAAAGACCCCCAATCTGGATCGTCTGGCCGCCATGGGTGTGCGCTTTGATCGTGCCTATGTGAACTCTGCCGTCTGTGGCCCGTCGCGGGCCTCGTATTACACCGGCCGCTATCCCTTGTCGCACCGGGTCACCTGGAATCGCGTTCCCCACCCCATTGACGAGCTGTATCTGGGCGATTATCTGGCCCAGTCCGGGCGAGACTGCCATCTGCTGGGCAAGACCCATCACGTGCCGGACCCGGCCGGGGCCAATGCCCGACGCTTCCAGGTTCAGCCCGAGGCGGCCGAGCGCTTCTGGCAAGGCGGCTTTACCGCGATTGAACGCTACGACGGTCACTTTGAAATGGGCCCGGATAGTGAATACCGCCAGTATTTGCAGGCTCAGGGTTACGACAGCGAGCGTCCCTGGGAAGACTATGTGATTGGCAGCCAGGATGCCCAGGGTCAGTTTGCCTCCGGTTGGTACATGCGTAATGCCAGCCTGCCAGCACGGGTACAGGCGCAGGACTCTGAAACCGCCTACTTCACCCAGCGGGCCATGGATTTCATCACGGCCAAAGGCGAAGAGCCCTGGGCCTTGCATCTGTCTTTCATCAAACCGCACTGGCCTTATAAAGCGCCAGCGCCCTACCACGATCGCTTTGGCGCGGAAGACGCCTGTACGCCCCTGCGTGCAGGGCACGAGCGCCAGAATGCACACCCCGTGCATGCGGCCTATCAGCAGCATGAAGAGTCCCTGTCCTTTGCCCAGGACGAGGTCTGGCGCACGATCAAGCCTGTCTATATGGGCCTGGTTCAACAGATCGATGATGAAGTCGGCCGTTTGCTGGACATGCTGGAACAGCAAGACCGCCTGAAAGACACCCTGATTATTTTCAGTTCCGATCACGGCGATTTGCTGGGCGACCATTGGCTGGGCGAGAAAGAGTATTTCTTTGAAAACGCCATACGCGTTCCGCTGATCGTGGTTGATCCACGGACTTCAGCGAATGTCACACGTGGTCAAAGCAGTGATGCTTTTGTCGAGTGCGTGGATGTCACCCCTACGATTCTGGATGCCTTGCACCTGCCCGCCCAGGAGCACCGGGTGGAAGGCCGTTCGCTGATTCCCTTGTTGCACGGCCAGTCCGACTGGGCACGTGAGTACACCGTGGCCAGCCTGGATTACGCCTATCGGGAAGCCCGCCAGATTCTGGGCCGTGGCGTGGATGAATGTCGTGGCCTGATGCTGCGCGATAGCGACTATAAATACATACATTGGCAAGGCTATCGGCCACAATTATTCGACTTGAAGCAAGACCCTGACGAGCTGCACGACCTGGGCGCAGACCCGGCGTATGCAGCGGTTTGTCGGCGGATGAAAGAAGGCCTGCTGGACTGGCATGACACCCTGAAAGGGCGTGCCAGCGAGAGCTGGGCTGCGGTAGAGGATCGTACCAATGCGCATGAGCGCATGATGAATATCTTGATTGGACGATGGTAAATGCGCTGCGGGGGGCTACCAGTCGGTGGCGGGCCGCAATCAATAACGATAAGGAGTGGACAATGAAGCAGCTTAAAAATACGACGCTGGCCCTGTTGTTGGCAGGTGTGGGTGCTTTGGCCCCGATGATGGCTCAAGCCGCCTGGCCGACTACGGACCAGGTGCGTATTGTGGTCCCCTACCCACCCGGCACCGAGCCTGACATTCTGGCCCGCGATCTGGGTGTGCATCTGAACAAGGCCACCGGCAAGGTCTTTGTGATTGAAAACCGTCCGGGCGCCAACGCCATTATCGGTACTGACAATATCGCCAAAGCCAAGGGGGACGGCTCGGCCCTGCTGATGGTCGATAGCCTGGCGGTATCGACCAACCCGCTGCTTTACAGCAACCTGCCCTACAAATGGGAAAAGGACCTGAAGCCGGTCACCACAGTCGCTGGCGTGAACCTGTACCTGCTGGTGCGTAATGATTTCCCGGTCAAGGACTACAAGGAATTCATCGCCCAGGCCAAGAAAGCCAATGGTGATACCAATGTGGGCACCGGTGGCCGTGGGCACGTCACGCACCTGGGCATGGGCTTGCTAGCCCGAGAAGAAGGGGTGAACTTCACCTACATTCCCTACAAGGGCATGGCCCCGGCGACAAACGCCATTCTGGGCGGTGAGACAGATGCCATGCTGGTCGGTGGCATTCTGGCATCCCAGCACGTAGATGGCGGCAAGGTGCGAGTCTTGGCGGTAGGCGCTGACAAGCGTACTGAACTGCTGCCAAATGTGCCGACGGTGCAGGAAGCAGGTGGCCATGCCAACAGCATTCCGACGACGACTTTTGCGCTGTTTGCCCCCGGCACCACGCCGGATGACACCGTGAAAGAAATTCAGGAAAAGGTGGATGCTGCCCTGAAGACCCCCGAAATGCAGGCTGCCTTCAAGAGCCGTGGTCTGGCCCAGTTCTTCACCACCCCGGCCCAGACGCTGGAGCGCGTGCAGAATGACTCCAAGGTCTATTCCGAGCTGATTCCGACCCTGGGTATCCAGCCTGAGTAATGGGCTATCTGGCAGAGCCATACATCTGATCAGTAGCCTGGCTGCTGACGGTGATGGCTCTGTGAAGCCTCAAGGTTGGAAAGGATAAAAAAAACACCACACACGCCCCGTTCAGATGGGACCTGTGTGGTGTCTCTTGAATCTGGGAGTCGCTACAGACCAGGTTCAGAACGCCAAGCCCGCGCCATGCAGGGTTAGAACCGATAGTGTGGCCGGGCGGGCTGCGTTTTACTGATCGTTGTAGTCGTGCTGCTCGGAGATCAGACGCCGCAAGGTGGTTTTGAGGGCGCCGACATCCAGCGGTTGCAGGCGCTGCACCACTTCCTGCTCGTGCAGGCGAGCCTTGGCAATCAGGCCGGAGATCAGCGTTTGGCCTTCTTCGGTGATGCGTACCAAGGTGATGCGACGGTCCACATCGTGGGCCACGCGGCGCAGCAAACCTTGCTTTTCCAGGCGATCGAGCAAGCGTGTGACGGTGGGTTGCTTGGTGGTGGCAATACGAGCCAGATGGCCGATGCTCACTTCACCCGCGCCGGACAGGGTGGACAGCACACGCCATTCGGAAATGGACAAACCGTTGCTTAGCACCACTTCATGGAATTCGGCAGAGATCAGCTGGCTTGCCTGGGCCAACAAGGCGGGCAGGTAGTTTTCGACAAAGACGGTGTCGTGTTCGGTGGGGCTCATGGTGCTTATTGTCATTACAGGCTAATGGGTGCCGCAAGGCAGCAACAGGGCTCACTATAACCAAGCTGTCCGCTCGCGTGTCGCAAATAATTTAGCTACTTTACTAGGGAAAACCATGAGAATGGATATGTTGAGATATAAACATATTCCGATGAAAATAAATACCATGTTCACAATGAGCGGTAAGTAAGGAAAGAAAAATGGCTGAGCGATCGTTTGTCGAAGAAGTCAAAAAGCTGCGCCTGGGTGATGGAGACGTATTCAGTGGCGAAGGCATCCTGGCGGTGACCAAGGCCCTGCTGGAATCGGGCGTGTCCTACGTGGCCGGTTACCAGGGTGCGCCTATCTCGCACTTGATGGACGTGCTGGCAGATGCCCAGGACATCCTGCAAGAGAACGGAATCCGTTTTGAAAACAGTGCCAGCGAGGCAACGGCGGCGGCAACGCTGGCTGCGTCGGTTAACTACCCGCTGCGTGGCGCCATCACTTTTAAAGCAACCGTGGGTACCAACGTGGCCTCGGACGCGCTGGCCAACCTGGCCTCCGGCGGGGTCAAGGGCGGTGCGCTGATCATTGTGGGGGAAGACTACGGCGAAGGCTCGTCCATCATGCAGGAGCGCAGCCACGCTTTTGCCATGAAATCGCAAATGTGGATGCTGGACCCCCGTCCCAACCTGCCCTGTATTGTGCAAGCAGTTAAAGACGGCTTTGATCTGTCCGAAGCGTCCAACACCCCCGTGATGTTGCAGCTGCGTATTCGCGCCTGTCACGTGCATGGTCAGTTTGTGGCCTCGGATAACCGCCGCGCCAAGTTCACTATCAAAGAAGCCATGGAGCAGCCCACACGCGACATCAATCGCATTGTGTTGCCGCCTGCCAGCTTCCTGCATGAAAAAGAAAAGATCGAACAGCGCTGGCCTAATGCCGTCAAGTTCATCGAAGAGCGTCAGTTGAATGAATTCTTTGCTGATGGCGCCGATGACGTCGGTCTGATCGTTCAGGGCGGTGGCTACAACACCGTGATCCGTGCTCTGGAACACCTGGATATGGCCGACGTGTTCGGCGAATCCAAAGTGCCGATGTACGTGATGAACGTGGCCTACCCGCTGATCGAATCTGAAATCGTCCGCTTCTGTGAAGGCAAGCGTGCGGTGCTGGTGCTGGAAGAAGGTCAGCCCAACTTTGTTGAACAGAACATCTCCGACATCGTGCGCCGTCACAATGTGGATGTGACCTTGCACGGCAAGGATCTGTTGCCTCTGGCCGGTGAATATAACACCGCCACCATGTTGAAAGGCCTGCGTGCCTTCATGGAAAAATACGAGCGCATCGAGCCCCTGCCAGCCCGCAAACCACGCGTGATCCCGATGAAAGTCGAGACCGTGGAGCGTCCCAAAGCTGAGCAAGCCAGCCTGGTGGAAGTGGAAGCGGCTGAAGTCAAACCCTTGGGCAGCCTGGACGAGAACGTTCACGCCCGTCCGCCAGGGTTTTGTACCGGCTGTCCCGAGCGTCCTATCTTTACCGCTTTGAAGCTGGTGGAGCGCGAGCTGGGCGAGCACCACGTGTCGGCTGACATTGGCTGTCACCTGTTTTCCATTCTGCCGCCCTTCAACCTGGGTAACACCACCATGGGTTACGGCCTGGGTGGCGCCGGCTCGGCTGCCTTGAACGTGGATTCGGACAAGCGTGCGATCTCGGTCATGGGTGACGGTGGTTTCTGGCACAACGGTTTGACCAGTGGTATTGCCAACGCCGTGTTCAACCGCAGCGACAACCTGACCATTGTGATCGACAACAGCTACACCGCGGCTACCGGTGGTCAGGACATTCTGTCCTCCAAGGCCAAGAACGAAACGCGCAGTACCGGTCACCTGATCGAGAAAGCCGCGCGTGGCGTGGGTGTGGAATGGCTGCGCATGATTCGTCGCACCTACGACTTGAAGACCATGACGGCAACCCTGCGTGAAGCCCTGACGACCAAGGAAAAAGGTCCCAAGGTGCTGGTGGCGCAAAGCGAATGTATGTTGAACCGTCAGCGCCGCGAGAAAGGCCAGGTGCGTAAAGCCGTGGCGGCGGGCGAACGCGTAGTGCGCGAGCGTTTTGGTGTGGATCCGGATACGTGTACCGGCGATCACTCCTGCATCCGCTTGTCCGGTTGCCCGTCGTTGTCGATCCGCCCCAATCCGGACGCCCTGCGTCAGGACCCAGTGGCGAACGTGATGAACAGTTGTGTGGGTTGCGGTCTGTGTGGTGAGGTTTCCCACGCCGCGATTCTGTGCCCGTCTTTCTACCGTGCACAAGTAGTCAGCAACCCGACTGGCTGGGACAAGTTCCGCGAAAAAACCCGCCGTAGCTTTATCGGCTGGTTGCAGCGTCGTGACGCTGCCCGTCGTGAACGTCTGGCCTTCTAAGCACACCCGTAGAGATTTTTATCATGCAGATCAAACCAATCAAGATTGCTATTTTGGCCATGGGTGGCGAAGGCGGCGGCGTGTTGGCCGACTGGATCGTCAACCTGGGCGAACAAAACGGCTACTTTGCACAGACCACCTCGGTGCCGGGCGTGGCCCAGCGTACCGGCGCCACGATTTACTACGTGGAACTGTTCCCGCACTCGGCCGCCGTGGATGGCAAAAAGCCTGTGCTGGCCCTGATGCCCATGCCCGGTGACGTGGATGTGGTGCTGGCTTCCGAGCTGATGGAAGCCGGTCGCGCCGTACAACGTGGCCTGGTCACAGAGGACCGCACCACGCTGATCGCTTCGACTCACCGTGTCTATTCCATTGCCGAAAAATCGGCCATGGGTGATGGCCGTGTGGACGACAATGCCCTGATTGCGCACGCAACCCAGGCTGCCAAGCGTTTTGTGTATTTCAATATGGAAAAAGCGGCCGAGGATTCGGGCAGCGTAATTTCCGCCGTGCTGTTTGGCGCATTGGCCAGCACTGGTGTGCTGCCCTTTAGCCGCTCGCAGTTTGAACAGACCATCGAACGCGGTGGCGTGGGCGTCAAACCCAGTCTGAAGGCTTTTGGTGCAGCTTACGCCCGTGTCGCTGAAGGCGATGCTGGCAAGGCCGATTCGGAAAACAAGCCGGTTGATATGGCGACGCTGGCCCCCCGCGACCCTGCAGTGGCCAAGCTGATTGACCGCGTCCGTGCCGAAGTGCCCGAGCAGGCCCAGCCTATCGTGGTGGAAGGTGTGCGCCGTGTGCTGGATTTTCAGGACGTGGCCTACGCCAATCTGTACCTGGACCGCCTGAAAAAGATCAGCCAGTTTGCCCGCCCTGACGATGTGGCCCTCATTCGCGAAACCGGCCGCTACCTGGCGCTGTGGATGTCCTACGAGGACGCCATTCGCGTGGCCGAACTGAAAACCCGCTCCAGCCGTTTTGACCGTGTGCATAAAGAAGTGCGCGCTGCCGACGGCCAGATCGTGGCGATCAACGAATACATGCACCCCCGCGTGGAAGAAATCAGCGAGATCCTACCGTTTGCCAGCGTTGGCCGTTGGTTGATGCGTCCTACCTGGGGCAACAAGCTGGTGAAATCGCAGACCAAATCCGGTCGCGTGATTCAAACCAGCTCGGTGCGCGGCTTCATTCCTTTGTACCTGCTCTCGGGCTTCAAGCGCTGGCGTCGTCGTACGCTGCGCTACCAGGCTGAGCAGCAGCGTATTGAGGGCTGGTTGAAGCAGATCGAACAGGCTGCCGATGCTCATCCGGCCCTGGCTCTGGAAATTGCTCAGTGCCAGCGTTTGGTCAAAGGGTATGGTGATACCCATGCCCGTGGCTTGCGTAACTACCAGACCGTGATGTCGGCTCTGGAGCGCAACCCCAGCACCCTGTCACCTGCCATTTTGGGTGCCTTGCGCGATGCGGCTTTGGCCGACGAGCATGGCGTCAAGCTGGAGGCTGCACTGCGCCAGTACGCACTGGTGTAAGGGCGACACCGGGCCGCTTTCGGGCGGCCTTGGTGAAAACCCTTGAGGAAGCGTTTTTATCCCGCCAAATACTTTATTTCTAAAATATTCATAGTAGAATATAAATTCGGATTGGCACTGCGACCAAGGCCCTGAAAGCCAGACATCCCGTGTCTACTTGGCCACTTGTTCAAGCAAGAATATCCCGCCTGTTGGTCAAACTGAATTAGCCAAAGCTTGGGGGAAAAAAATATGAATCAAAGCGAAGCAGCACTCGAATTTTTGGTAGAACCGGCCGATGCCGGCTTTGAAGGCCGCGTCGGTCCCAAGGACCCCGCCAGCCTGAAATTGTGGTTGCGCATGCTGACCTGCACCAAGCAGATCGAAGACGAAATTCGTCGCCGCTTGCGCCAGAATTTTGATATTTCGCTGGCCCGTTTCGACTATATGGCCCAGCTGTATCGTTACCCGCAGGGCCTGAAGATGGGCGAATTGTCGCGCTATCTGATGGTAACCGGCGGCAATATTACCGGACTGACTGATGAGCTGGCCCGCGAGGGCATGGTGTCTCGCCAGAGCAGCCCCACCGACCGACGTGCTTGGGTGTTGCGTCTCACCCCCAAGGGCAAGAGCAGTTTCGAGGCGATGGCCCAGGCCCACAGCGACTGGATTGCGGAAATGTTTGAAGGTCTGGGCACGGAAGAGGTCGTGCACATCCATCAGCATCTGGGCCTGTTGCGGGTCCATCTGCAAAGCGCTGCTGGCTAGCATAAGGTGCATCCTGCCAGGCCTGTAAGCCAGGCAGGATGCGGATAGCGTCACGAACAGGCGCACAAAACACTTGCTAAAAAGGTGTCTACAACATGGTTTCCAAGCTGTACGAACAAGAACATCGCATCCGTTTTTCGGAATGCGATCCAGCGGGTATCGTTTTTTATCCGCAGTACTTTGTGATGTTTAACGACCTGATGGAAGCATGGATCGACTCCATGACCCCCGAGGGTTTTCACAACATGATCGCCAGCAAACGGGTGGGCATGCCCTCGGTGCATATCGAAGCCGAGTTCAAGTCCATCAGCCGTATGGGTGATGATGTGGTGATGAGCCTGGGTGTGGAACGCATTGGCAATAGCTCCTTGACGCTGCTGTTGCGCTGCATCGGTAAAGACGGTGTGTTGCGTATGCAAGTGCGCCAGACCGTGGTGACCACCTCGCTGGAGACGCACCTGGGTATTCCTATCCCTGATTTCCTGCGCAACCCCATGCAAGAGTATGTGATTGCCCAGCCAGAAAGCAGCAAGGCTTGATCTAGTTTGAAGTAGTAGCAGGCAGTGTGCAGGTCAGGTATTTTTTTTGATTTAAATAGTTGACTTGTATAATATTTATTAATAAATATACTATGCTCAGAAGCATGTATTCAGACCATACGGACATATCATGAATATCGTATGTATTGGCGGAGGCCCAGCCGGCTTGTATTTCGGTTTGCTGATGAAGTTGCAAAACCCTCAGAACGAGGTTTTTGTCGTCGAGCGCAACCGACCGTACGACACCTTTGGCTGGGGTGTGGTGTTCTCGGACGCGACCATGGAAAACCTGCGTGAAGCTGACCCTGTGTCCGCGCAGACCATCGGTGACGCGTTCAACCACTGGGACGACATTGAGTGCCATTTCAAGGGTAGCGCCGTGCGCTCCAGCGGTCATGGCTTTATCGGGATTGGTCGCAAGAAATTGCTGAACATCCTGCAGGCTCGCTGTGAAGAAGTGGGCGTCAAGCTGGTGTTCGAGACCGTGGTCACGGACGAAGCTGAACTGGCCCGCAAGTACAACGCCGATATCCTGATTGCTTCTGACGGCATCAACAGCGCCATTCGTACCCGCTACGAAGACGTGTACCAGCCCGATATCGACACCCGTAACTGCCGCTTTGTGTGGCTGGGTACGGAAAAAGTGTTCGACGCCTTCAACTTCATTTTTGTTGAAACCGAACACGGCTGGTTCCAGGCTCACGCCTACCGCTTCCAGGATGGCCTGTCCACGTTCATCGTGGAAACGCCTGAAGAGACCTGGCAGAAAGCCGGTATTGGCGAAATGTCGCAGGAAGAGGCCATTGCCTACTGCGAGAAGCTGTTTGCCGACCATCTGGATGGCAACAAGCTGATCAGTAACGCGACTCACCTGCGCGGTTCGGCCATCTGGATCCGCTTCCCACGCGTTATCTGCAACAAGTGGGTGCACTGGCAAGATTACGGCACCGGCAAGAAGGTTCCTGTGGTGCTGATGGGCGATGCCGCTCACACCGCTCACTTCTCCATCGGTTCCGGCACCAAGCTGGCTCTGGAAGATGCCATTACGCTGGCTCAGCACATGGACCACGAGTCCATGGAAGAGGCCCTGAAAGATTACGAAGCCGCTCGTAGCGTGGACGTATTGCGCATTCAGAACGCCGCCCGCAACTCGACCGAATGGTTCGAGAACGTGGCCCGTTACGCCAATATGAAGCCCGAGCAGTTCACCTACTCCATGCTGACCCGTTCGCAGCGCATCTCGCACGAGAACATGCGTATGCGTGACGCGGCCTGGCTGGAAAAATACGAGCGCTGGATGGCGACCGAAGCTGGCATGAAGCTGGCCGACGGTGAAAAGGCTCCCTCGCCCATGTTCACGCCCTTCAAGCTGCGCGACATGCAGTTGAAGAACCGTGTCGTGCTCTCGCCCACGCTGATGTACAGCGCCAAGGACGGCATGCCCGGTGCCACACACCAGGTGCATTACGGCAGCCGCGCCATGGGTGGCGCTGGCCTGATCATGGCTGAAATGACGGCCGTGACGCCTGAAGGTCGTGTCACTCCCGGTTGTACCGGTCTGTGGAACGATGAGCAGGCCAATGCCTGGAAACCTGTGGTGGCTTTCGCCCACGAACAGGGTGCCAAGATCGGTGTGCAACTGGGCCACGCTGGCCGTCGCGGTTCGACGCAGCTGGGTTGGGAAAAAGCCAATCAGCCGCTGGCTGAAGGCAACTGGCCTTTGGTGTCGGCCTCCGCCCTGCCTTACCAGGCTGGCGTCACTGCCGTGCCTGCCGAGATCACCCGTGCCCAGATGGACGAAATTCGTGACGCCTTTGTGGCCGCCGCCAAGCGCGCTGACCAGGCTGGCTTTGACTGCATCGAATTGCAAGCCGCCCACGGTTACCTCTTGTCCAGCTTCATCTCGCCGCTGACTAATCAGCGTAGTGACGAATTTGGTGGTAGTCTGGAAAATCGCATGGCTTACCCGCTGGAAGTGTTTGCCGCTATCCGTGCCGTCTGGCCAGAGAACAAGCCCATCCTGGTGCGTATCTCGGCAACAGACTGGGCCGAAGGTGGCAACACGGCGGACGACGGGGTGGAAATCGCCCGCCTGTTCAAGCAAGCCGGTGCCGATCTTATCGACGTGTCCTCGGGTGAAGTGGTGCTGGAGCAGCAGCCAATTTACGGCCGCATGTACCAGACGCCATTCTCCGACCGTATCCGTAACGAAGCCGGTATCGCCACCATGGCGGTGGGTTCGATCATGGAAGCGGATCACGCCAACAGCATTATTGCTGCAGGCCGTGCTGACCTGTGCGCCCTGTCGCGAGGCTTTCTGGCCGATGCGAACTGGCCACAACGTCAGGCTGCGGAGCTGGGTTACACCGACCTGGCCTGGCCCGTTCAGTACGAATGGGGCAAGGACTGGTTGCAGCGCCAAATCAAACGTGCGCCAGTGGCCCAGGACGGCCCTGCCAAGTCATAAAACACGAAAGGAGACAGCATCATGTCGGAAGAACGTTTTGACACCCACCGCGAAAGCGTGCTCGGTCGTGCAGATGTTGAGGACACGCCCGAACTGGTGAAGTACTACCAGGATTTGACTCAGTTTGAGGCCGGTGCCCTGTGGACCGTGGCCAACAAGATCGAGCCCTGGGAACCCAAGTCCGAATCCGTGCCTGTGGTCTGGCGCTACCGCGACCTGCGCGATTACGTGTTGCGTTCGGTGGATCTGGTCAGCCCTGAAAAGGCCGGTCGTCGTGTGATTTACCTGAACAACCCCGGTCGCCAGGAAGTCTCGGCGGCGGTGGGCTGGCTGTACTCCGGTTTGCAGGTCATGAAACCGGGTGAAGCGGCTTCCGCACATGCGCACTCCTCCTCGGCCCTGCGTTTCATCATGGAAGGCCGCGGTGCCTACACCATCGTGGACGGCCACAAGATGACCTTGGGCGCCAACGACTTCGTGCTGACGCCTAACGGTTGCTGGCACGAGCACGGTGTGGAAGCTGACGGCCTGCCTTGCATCTGGCAAGACGGTCTGGACATTCCGCTGGTCAACGCCCTGGAAGCCGGTTTCTACGCGGTTCACCCGGATCTGACCCAGGCCATTACGCACCCCGTCAACGACGCGGTGGGTATCTGGGGTGGTCGTGGTCTGAAGCCCACCTTGCACGACTGGCAAAAACCGTACTCGCCCCTGCTCAAGTACGAGTGGGAGCCCACCTACGAAGCCTTGTCGGCCTACGCCAAGGTAACGGACGGCAGCCCCTTTGATGGCGTCATCATGGACTACATCAACCCGCTGACCGGCGGCCCTGTCATGGCCACCATTGGTGCCAGCATGCAGATGCTGCGCCCCGGTGAACACACCAAGGCCCACCGTCACACCGGCAGCATTATTTACCAATGCGCCAAGGGTGAAGGTTATTCGATCATCAATGGCAAACGCTTTGACTGGCGCGAACGCGACATTTTCTGCGTACCATCCTGGATGTTCCATGAGCACGTGAACGGCTCCTCGTCTGATGACGCTTGCCTGTTCTCGTTCCATGACCTGCCCGTGATGCGTGCCCTGAATCTGTACCGCGAAGAAGCGCTGGCAGAGAACGGCGGCCATCAGGTCCTGCTGTAAGACTACTTGTTTAACTTATTTGGACGGCCTGCCAAGGCGGGCCGACCCGATTTATTCAAGCCATCTGCACAAGATGGCCCAATCTGGAGATAGAAATGCGTCTTGTAACGTACCGTAGTGAAGTTGCTGCCGCTGGCCGCTTGGGTGCCATTGTGGGTGATCTGGTGGTTGACCTGGGTTACCTGGGCGACGCCACAGGCCACATGCTGCCTGACAATATGCTCGATTTCATCGACCTGGGCCCAGCCGCTGTGACTTCCACGGCTCGCTTGCTGGAAACCTACGCCGACGATATGCCTTTCGGTGTGGCGCTGCCCCTGGCCAACGTCAAGCTGTTGGCTCCTATCCCACGCCCACGCAAGAACATCTTTGGTATCGGCCTGAACTACGTGGAACACGTAGCCGAATCCAGCCGTACTCTGGACACCTCCAAAGAGCTGCCCAAGCAGCCCGTGATTTTCTCCAAGCCACCAACCACTGTGGTTGGCCCTGGCGATGCCATCGAGCACAACAAGAACATCACTCAGCAAATGGACTGGGAAGTGGAACTGGCCGTGATCATGGGCACCCGTGCTCAGCGCGTGGCCAAAGAAGACGCCCTGAAGTACGTGTTCGGTTACTCCGTCATGATCGACGTGAGCGCCCGCGACTGCCGTCGTGCCGGTCAGTGGATCTACTCCAAAGGCCAGGACACCTACGCTCCTTTCGGCCCCGTGATCGTGACCGCTGACGAGCTGACCGACCCGCACAACCTGAACCTGAGCCTGACTCTGAACGGTGTGACCAAGCAAAGCTCCAACACCAAGCACATGCTGTTCAACGTGAACGACCTGATCGCTGACATCAGTGCCGGTATCACGCTGGAACCCGGTGACATCATTGCTACCGGTACCCCGGAAGGCGTGGGCGCTGGCCGTGATCCTCAAGAGTGGATGTGGCCTGGTGACGTAGTGCACGCTGTGGTTGAAGGCATTGGCGAACTGCGCCACCCCATCGTGGACGTCACCCCCCAAAACTAAGTAAAGGAGAGCATGATGCTGGAATTGCGTCAGTTCAAGGCCGCCGCCGTTCAGGCAGCGCCCGTGTTCCTGGATACGAATGCGACTATTGAAAAAGTATGTCGCCTGATCAACGAAGCGGCCGATAACGGTGCCGAGCTGATCGCCTTCCCCGAGGTGTTCGTCTCCGGTTACCCCTACTGGAGCTGGGTGATGAACCCGATCGACGGTAGCCCGTGGTTCGAGCGCCTGTGCAAATCGGCCATCGAAGTGCCCGGTCCCGAGATCCAGAAGGTTGCGCAGGTTTGTCGCCAGCGCAAGGTCAACGTGGTGTTGGGTGTGAACGAGCGCAGTCCCGTTGGCATCGGCACCATTTACAACACGCTGGTCACCATCGGCGCTGACGGTCGCATTCTGGGCCGTCACCGCAAACTGGTTCCCACCTGGGCTGAAAAGCTGACCTGGGCCAACGGCGATGCGTCCTCGATGCGCGTGCATGACACCACTATTGGCCCTCTGGGTGCCTTGGCTTGCGGTGAAAACACCAACACGCTGGCTCGTTTCAGCCTGTTGTCGCAAGGTGAACTGGTACACGTTGCCAGCTACATCGCCTTGCCCGTGGCACCGAAAGACTACGACATGGCGGAAGCGATTCGCCTGCGTGCTGCTGCTCACTGCTTTGAAGGTAAGGTGTTTACGGTTGTGGCTTGCTCGACGGTTTCCGAGGAAATCATCGAAGCCATGTCGGCCAGCCACCCTGAAGCACGTGATCTGCTGGCTCGTCCCAACAGCGCGTTCTCGGGCATTATTGGCCCCGATGGCCGCGTTCAGGGCGAAGCACTGATCGACAAAGAAGGCATTGCCTACGCCGACATCGATCTGTCGCGCTGCATCCAGCCGCGTCAAATGCACGACATCACTGGTCACTACAACCGTTTTGACGTGTTTGACCTGCGTGTGAACCGCAAGGCTTTGACTCCTGCCCGCTTTTACGAAGGCGACGCAGCGTCCCAGCCAGACCTGAATCCTGCCGAGTTCTCCGTTCTGGACGACAAGGAAGCGTAAGAAGGTTCAAGACGGTCCCTTTCCCTGTGTGGATCGGGACCGTTTTTTGACAGGTCTCTTTGCTCAAGCGACCTGCTCAAAAAAAACCGCCGTGGCTTTGCCGCAGCGGTCCAAGATGCAAGCTGCCTTTGTAAGGAAGGCGGTGCCGGGCCTGAAGGAGCGGGCTGTTTTAACGGCTGGTCCCTATCCTGCGCCATGCAGGGCAGGCAACGATAACGACGACATAAGACCCAAGTAGGAGATGAAATGAGCGACAAGAACCCATTGGCAGCCTTTATCCAGGCGATCGACAGCAAGCAGGTCCGTTTTGTGGATCTGACCCAGACTCTGTCTCCCAGCTTCCCCGCCTTGCAACTGCCCCCCCAATTTGGCCAGACTGCCGGTTTCTCGATTGAGCGCATCAGCCAATACGACGAAAACGGCCCAGGCTGGTACTGGAACAACTTCACCTGTGGCGAACACACTGGTACCCACTTTGACGCTCCTGCGCACTGGATTTCCGGCAAGGACCATCCAGACAACACGGTCGACACTATTCCAGTCGACAACTTCCTGCGCCCTGCCGTGGTGGTTGATGCTTCTGCTGAAGTGGCCCAGAACGAAGACTTCATTTTGACCTCCGAGTTCCTGTTGAACTGGGAAGCCAAGCATGGCCGTATCCCTGAAGGCGCCTGGGTGCTGTTTCGCACCGACTGGTCCAAACGCGTGAACGACGCCGAAGCCTTCCTGAACATGCGTGAAGACGGTGCTCACACGCCTGGCCCAGCTCAGGAAGCGGTAGAGTGGATGATTCACGAGCGCAAGGTTCACGGTTTTGGCGTTGAAACCATCAACACCGACGCTGGCCAATCCTACTCCTGGCCTATTGGCTACCCTTGCCACACCCTGATGCACGGTGCCAACCGTTACGGTCTGCAGTGCCTGTGCAACCTGGATCAGCTGCCCCCTCAAGGTGCACTGATCATGTCGGCCCCGTTGAAGATTGAAGGCGGTTCCGGCAGCCCATTGCGCGTGGTCGCACTGGTTGCTCAGTAAGTAGAAAACGGTGGGGAAGTGGCAGAACTGTGTACCATGCGGTTCTGCTGTTTTCTCACCTAGTGGTTTTCCATTATATTCGGCAGTATATATTTATCCGTAAACTATTCATCAATAAAATAAATTCACAAAAGAATGAATAGAGATCCAGCCATACAGCCAGTCTTGGTGTCAGGCAGCCGGTTTTAGCGGAGACAGTAGACGAGCCTTACGCAGCCTTTTTCAGGTTACGCGATACCGTCCCATTGCCCCCTGCGGCGCTACATCATGCCACGGCTTGGCCTTTTTGGCTGGGTAATTGATGTAGTCATGCTCAATGGTAGGCACATGATGGATACTTTTGAACTCGTTATCCGGGACATCCAGAACGCATCCCCGCTGATTCGCAGTTTTACGCTGGAGCCTGCCCAGGCCGGTTCCCTGCCCGCGTTTGCGCCGGGTTCGCACCTGCAGGTACAGATTCCTGATCTGAACGATCACCGCTGCTATTCCCTGATTTCGCTGGACGCCGACACGGCACAGGGCCCGACCTGTTACCGTCTGGGCGTGCGCCTGGAAGACAACAGCTCGGGTGGTTCGCGCTTCATGCACAGCCTGAAAGTAGGCGATACGCTGCGCGTGGCTGGTCCCAAGAATGATTTCCCCTTGCATGCTGCCGCTGAAGGCGAAACCGAAACCGTGCTGATTGCCGGTGGTATCGGTATCACCCCCATTGCCAGCATGGCCGCTGCCTTGCATCACCAGGGCCGCCCTTATCAGCTGCACTATGCTGGTCGCAGTGTGGAACAGTTGGCCTTTCTGGATGAGCTGAGCGCCCTGTCCGGCCCGGCTCTGCGTCACTACGCGGACGACAGCGAAGGCCGTTTCTGCCTGAATACCCTGCTCGACGGTCTGTCTAAAGACCAGCACATTTACGTCTGCGGCCCCAAAGGCATGATTGATGCCGTGATCGAAGCCTGCAAGCAACGTGGCTGGCCTGGCGACCATGTGCACTTCGAGCTGTTTGTGACGGCTGCTCCCCAGGAAGGCGACCAGCCTTTTGAAGTGGAACTGCGCCAAAGCGGCGTGACCCTGCAAATTCCCGCTGACAAGACCATTGTGGACGTGATGGAAGAGCAGGGCCTGGACCCCATGATCGACTGCAAGCGCGGCGAGTGCGGCGTCTGTACCTGTGATGTGATCGAAGGCGAGGTTGACCACCGCGACTACTTCCTGAGCGACTCGGAAAAAGCCAGCAACAAGGTCATCCAGATCTGTATTTCCCGCGCCAAGACCCCGCGTCTGGTGCTGGATCTATAAGCCCAAGGGCGACGGAGAACATGATGGAAAAGTATCGTGATAATCCCCAGGCCATCCGCGAATTGGTACGCGAGGCCGAGGTCCACAAGGATTTGTACATCAACCAGGAGCTGTTTGAACTGGAGATGGAGCAGTTGTTCGTCAATACCTGGGTCTACGTTGGCCATGCCAGCCAGGTGCCCAATAAAGGCGACTTCTACACCACGACGGTCGGCACTGAATCGGTCATCATGGTGCGCCATACCGATGACAGCATCCGTGTGCTCTACAACCGATGCCCGCACAAAGGTGTGCAAGTGGCGGGCGAGACCTGTGGCAACACGGGCAAGTTCTTCCGTTGCCCCTACCACGCCTGGACGTTCAAGACGGACGGCTCCCTGTTGTCCATCCCTTTGAAGAAGGGCTACGAGAACACCGGCTTTGAATGCACCGAAGGCAGCAAGGGCATGGCCGCAGTACAGAACGTCAAGGTGTACCGCGATTTCGTGTTCTGTCGACTGGCCGATGAAGGCATTGGCTTTGAGGAATTCTTTGGCGAGTCCCTGAGCACCATCGACAATATGGTGGATCGCTCCCCCGAAGGCCGTCTGGAAGTGGCCGGTGGCGTGATGCGTTACATGCACCAGTGCAACTGGAAAATGCTGGTTGATAACCAGACCGATACCTGTCACCCCATGGTGGCGCACGAGTCCTCGGCGGGTACTGCTGTGAAAGCCTGGGAAGCGGCCCCTCCGGGTACGCCCAAGCCCATGGCTGTTGAATTGTTTGCCCCCTTCATGTCGCCTTACGAGTTCTACGAAGGCATGGGCATTCGCGTGTGGGAAAACGGTCACGGCCATACCGGCGTGAGCAATTCCATTCACGCTGATTACTCCGAAATTCCGGGTTACTGGGACCAGATGGTCGAAGCCTACGGTGAGGAGCGCGCCAAAGCCATTTTGGGCGATACGCGTCACAACACTTGCTACTTCCCCAACATCATGGTCAAGGGCCCGATCCAGACCTTGCGTTTGTTCAAGCCGCTGGCCGCTGACAAAACCCTGGTGGAATCCTGGACCTTCCGCCTGGTGGGTGCACCTGACACCTTCCTGGAACGCACCCTGATGTACAACCGCCTGATCAACGCACCGACCTCCATGGTCGGTCACGATGACCTGGAAATGTACGAGCGTGCCCAGCACGGTTTGCAGTCGCGTGGTCGCGACTGGATGAACCTGGCCCGTCTGGTGGAAAAAGACGAAGACCAGCAAAAGAACGTGGTGATCAACGGCACCAGCGAAATGCAGATGCGCGCCCAGTTCCGCGCCTGGTTGAAGTTCATGCTGCCCGAGCAGCAGGCCAAGAAAGAAGAGGAATAACCATGAGCGAAATCAGCCGTCAGGCCCTTATCGATTTTGTGTATGCGGAAGCCCGCCTGCTGGATGAGCAGCGCTACGAGCAATGGCTCGACCTGTTCACCGAGGATGGCTACTACTGGATGCCGCTGGTGCACGATCAGCAGGACGCCCGTTTACACGCGTCCCTGATGCACGAGGACAAGCTCTTGCTGCGTATCCGTGTGGAACGTCTGGCAGGCCGCCGTACCTTTTCCCAGCAGCCCAAGAGCCGCAGCCATCACCTGCTCCAGCAACCCACTGTGGAAAGCATGGACGAGGAAAAAGGCGAATACACCGTGCGTTGCGCCTTCCATTACACGGAAACGCGTGGCGACAACCAAGATATCTATGTGGGTTGGAATACCTACACCCTGGTGCGCCAGGACGACGCCTTGAAGATCCGTCTGAAACGGGTGGATCTGCTCAATTGCGACGCGCCTTTCGGCAATATCCAGTTGTTTATGTGACAGGACAGGAGAATTTTTGATGGCCAACACCACGGTCTACCAGGCTTTTCGAGACACCGCCCAGAAATGGGGCGACAAGCCCTTTGTATGTACCCTGCCTGAGACCGCCGAGATCTACGGTATTGAAGCGGGCGAGCTGACTTACGGTCAGGCTCTGGAGCGTATTGACGCCTTGCGCGCCGGCTACGCCGCTGCTGGCTACGGCCACGGCCACCGCGTCGGCATCCTGCTGGAGAACCGCCCCGTGTTCTTCCTGCACTGGTTCGCATTGAACAGCCTGGGCGTGTCGATTGTGCCAATCAATCCTGATTTGCGCGCTGCCGAGCTGGAATACCTGATCGGCCATTCGGAAATGATCATGGCCATTGCCCTGCCCAGCCGTCACCAGGATCTGGTGGAAGCAGCTCAGCGTGCAGGCCAGCCCTTTGCCATCATGGCCGACGGCGATGTGCCACCCATGGTAAGCCGCGCCGCCGCCCGTTCCTGTGACATTCCTGACGAACACAGTGAATGTGCTCTGTTGTACACCTCCGGCACCACAGGCCGCCCCAAGGGCTGCATGCTGTCCAACCAGTACTTCCATTACGCCGGTGAGTGGTACCGCGACATTGGTGGTCTGGCTTCGCTGGAGCATGGCAAAGAGCGCATGCTGACTCCGCTGCCCCTGTTCCACATGAATGCCATGGCCTGCTCGACCATGGCCATGGTCAAGACCGGCGGTTGCCTGATCTCCCTGGACCGTTTTCACCCACGCAGCTGGTGGGATTCGGTGCGCGAATCCGGCGCAACCGTGGTGCATTACCTGGGTGTGATGCCTGCCATCCTGATGAAGGCCGAGGCCAGCGAAAAAGACCGTCAACACAGCGTGCGCTTTGGTTTTGGCGCCGGCGTGGACCGTGGTCTGCATCCTATCTTTGAAGAACGCTTTGGTTTCCCGCTGCTGGAAGCCTGGGCCATGACGGAAACCGGCGCGGGTGCCAGCATCATCGCCAATCACGAGCCGCGCTTTATCGGCACCTCCTGCTTTGGCAAGGAAATGCCCGTGGTGGAAGTGCTGTTGCGCAAGGACGATGGCGAACCCGCTCAAGCCGGTGAAAACGGCGAATTGCTGGTGCGCTCGGCCGGTGACAACCCACGCTACGGCTTTTTCTCCGGCTACTGGAAAGACCCGGCTGCAACCGACGAAGCCTGGGAAGGCGGCTGGTTCCACACGGGCGACATTGTGTGCCGTGACGAACAAGGCTATCTGCACTTTGTGGACCGCAAAAAGAACGTGATCCGTCGTAGTGGCGAGAACATCGCTGCCGTGGAAGTGGAAAACATCATGCAGCAGCACCCGCTGGTGCGCTCCATTGCCGTGGCCGCCGTGCCCGACGCCATCCGTGGCGATGAAGTGATGGCGCTGGTGGTGCCGCACAATCCTATCGAAACCCAGGAACAGCGTGAACAGGCTGCCCAGGAAATGGTGCAGTGGGGTCTGACCCAGCTGGCCTATTTCAAGGTGCCCGGCTACGTTCTGTTTGTGGATGCTTTGCCGCTGACTTCGACCAACAAGATCCAGCGCGGTGAACTGAAAACGGTTGCTCTGGCTGCGTTGGAGAACCCGGCCTGCGTGAACACGAATCACCTGAAAAAACGTCAGGAGGCCTGAGCCCATGGCCTTGCCGCAAGCAGCCCGCCAGGGCTATGACGATGTGGTGCTGGTCGCCCCGGTGACCATCCCCTACGAGCGCCATTCCGAGCAGACCGCGCATTGGTGGCTGGGTGCGGCATTGGGCCAGTTGCTGGCCCAATCCGGCCTGAAAAAAGCCGATGTCGATGGCGTGTGCGTATCCAGTTTCACGCTGGGTTCGGACACTGCCGTAGGCGTGATGCAGCATTTTCAGATGAGCCCACGCTGGCTGGACCATATCCCCATGGGTGGGGCCAGCGGTGTGGTGGCCATGCGTCGTGCGGCCCGCGCCGTGCAGTGTGGCGATGCGTCCATCGTGGCGTGTATTGCGGGTGATACCAACCACCGTGAATCCTTCAAGAACACGGTGTCGGGCTTTTCCCGTTTCTCCCAGGATGCCGTCTACCCATATGGTGCCGGTGGCCCCAACGCCAGCTTTGCGCTGCTGACGGACTACTACATGCGTCACTACGGTGCCACGCGTGAAGATTTCGGCAAGCTGTGCGTCGCCCAGCGCGATAATGCGCTGCGCAACCCGCATGCCCTGATGAAAAAACCGCTGACGCTGGAACAGTACATGGAGGCGCGCGTCATTGCCGATCCCATCCACTTGTTTGACTGCGTGATGCCGTGTGCCGGAGCCGAAGGCTATCTGGTCATGCGCCGTGAACAGGCCGAAGCACTGGGCCTGCCTTATGTCCGTATCCGTTCTACCATCGAGCGTCACAACGCTTTCCCTGAAGACCCTGTGCAGCATCGCGGTGGCTGGGCCATGGACAAGGATGCGTTCTACGAACATGCGGGCCTCACCCCGGCAGACGTGGATTTCATGGAAACTTACGATGACTACCCCGTCATCAACGTCCTGCAGTTTGAAGACCTGGGATTCTGCGCCAAGGGCGAAGGCCCGGAGTTCATCCGCAAGAACACGTTTACGGTGGACGGCAGCTTTCCCTTCAATACCAGTGGCGGACAGCTATCGGTAGGCCAGGCCGGTGCAGCAGGCGGCTACCTGGGTCTGGTTCAGGCCTTGCGCCAATTGACGGATACCGCAGGCGACACGCAAGTGGCCAATGCCCGCATCGGCCTGGTGTCCGGCTTTGGCATGATCAATTACGACCGTGGTATTTGTACTGCTGCGGCCTTGCTGGAACGGGGGCAGTCATGAGCGACACCCAAATCTTGCCACCGGGTGCACGCAGCGCCACGGCAGCCGGACTGACCGAAGCCGCCCAACGCGGCGAATTCGCCCTGCAAGTGTGCCCGTCCTGCGGCACGGTGCAGTATCCCGCCCGCGATGTGTGCGGCCATTGCCTGCACACGACGCTGAACTGGCAGGCCGTTGCCGACACGGGTGTTCTGCAGGCCACGACCACCTTGCATCACAGCAACGAACCCTACTTTCAGGCACGACTGCCCTGGCGTATCGGCACAGTTGCCCTGGATTGCGGCCCTTTTGCCATCGCCCACTTGCCCGAAGGCGGGCAGGCGGACGAGAAAGTGCGCCTGAGTCTGGAGCTGGATGCTGGCGGCGTAGCCGTGCTGGTGGCGCGCCCTGCGCCCTGAATTTGCCTGGAGACAATCAAGATGACACAAGCTCAATACACCGCCATTGTGACGGGTGGCAGCACCGGTATTGGTGAAGACATTTGCCGCAAGATGCTGGATCAGGGTTACACCGTGATCAGCATGGCGCGCAATGTCCTGCCCTGGACGCACGAGCGTCTGCACTGCGTGCAGGTGGATTTGCTGGATGCAGCAGCAACCGAAAAAGCCGCCAAGGATATTGCCGAGCGCTTTGAAGTGACCCACTTCATCCACAACGCAGGCGTGATCTGGCCGGCCTTGCTGGACGAGGTCAAGCTGGAAGACTTGCAGGGTCTGACCCAGATTCACCTGGGCGCGGCCTTGCAGATTACTCAGGCAGTGGTTCCTGGCATGCGCGAGCGCCACTTTGGCCGCATTGTGCTGATGTCTTCGCGGGGTGCGCTGGGTCTGCAAACCCGTACCGCCTACGCGGCGACCAAGGCTGGCATGTTGGGCATGGCCCGTACCTGGGCGCTGGAACTGGCGGACCAAGGCATTACCGTCAACGTGATTGCCCCCGGCCCCATCACTACCAATATGTTCTACGACGTGGTCGAAGCCGGTAGCGAGCGCGAAGCCAAGCTGGCTGCCGCGATCCCTGTGAAGCGTCTGGGCCGTGCGGACGACATTAGCCGCGCCACCCTGTTCTTCTCGGACCCTGAAAACAGCTTTATCACGGGTCAGACCCTGTATGTCTGCGGTGGTGCCAGTGTGGGTACGCTGACGATTTAATGTCGATGGGAGCATTGTAGCCTCGCTCCGATTTGGTGTTTTTAGTATTCATTGTGAGCTAGCTGCCTTTTAGGCAGCTAGCTTTTTTTTGTAAGTTGTATTTGGATTTCAATGGAATATTGCTTGATATTATCCGTTCAAAGGTTCTCATTTTTAGTAATAATTCTTAGATAAGAAAATCAATTTATCTAATTTTTTCATATTTGATTTTCCCTTTATTTCTTGAAATAATTTGTCCTAGGTCAAAAAATATATTTTACGGATATGTTTCAGAGTGAGGGAGTAATGAGTGTTGATTTAAATTTTAGGCTGCAAAAACATAGATTCAGCCCAGATATACTCTTAGATATCAAAAAATTGTATAAATTAGATAATTATCACTCTATTTTTGCTCTGTTTTCTAACTATTTTTTTGTGGTGCTATCTTTTTTTTAGCCGAAAAATGGTTTTTTTTAGCTCCTTTGTCTATTTTAGTTATAGGGGCTAGGCAGAGGGCTTTAGCAACGCTGCTTCATGAATCTAGTCATCTTGTTCTTGCTAAAAATAGAATATTAAATAGAGCTATAGGTAGTTTTTTTCTGGTTGTTTGGTTTTTCAAACA
This sequence comes from Alcaligenes sp. DN25, assembly GCF_023674485.1. Taxonomy (NCBI): domain Bacteria; kingdom Pseudomonadati; phylum Pseudomonadota; class Betaproteobacteria; order Burkholderiales; family Alcaligenaceae; genus Alcaligenes; species Alcaligenes sp. DN25. The sequence goes on from NZ_CP098408.1 coordinate 94,652, forward strand.
TGGGATTCTTATAAAAAATCACATGTCCTGGATCATCATATTTTTCTTGGTAATAAGCATAGGGATCCTGATTATTCTTATTATATTTCTTCTGGTGTTTACAACAAGCAGACTAGATTAGGTTTTTACTTAAATTTTTTTATAAAACCTATTTTTCAAATTAATTTTTTTGAAAATTTACGATATTTAATTGGGCATAGATTATTAAAGAATTTAAGTGGTTTTGATCTATTCTCTATGCTTCTTTCTTTGTTCGTTTTTGGGGCCATTGGTGCATATTTTGTAGGCTGGTATTTTTTCTTATTATATTGGCTTCTCCCCTATTTAACTGTTTTTCAAACTATTAGTTGGTTTATTGAAACTGCTGAGCATTATCCTCTTGTAGGTAAGGCTGAAGTTGATTTGTATGCTTCTAGAAACAGGTTTGGTAATGTAGTAGAGAATTTTTTTACTGGCATTCATAATGAGCGATTTCATCTCGTACACCATCTTTTTCCAGCTATTCCTTTTTGGAATATGAGGAAAGCGCATTCTATTTTACTCAGAGATGGTAGCTATTTTTCTGTTAACTCTAGATTTGGTGGAATTTTTTCTTCTACTACTCACTCTCCACCCTTATGGTTAAGTAATTCATTTCAGGTTAATAAAAAGGATTAGTTTTGTTTTCCTTGAGATCAGGTATATTTTTTGCATTTCTAGCTGCATTTCTTAATTCTACCATTGCTATTTTTAGCAAATTCTTATTGCTTGAGATGGATGGTGCGTTGATTGCATTTTATCGAGCATTGCTAGGGGTGGTGGTTTTATGGGTTTTTTTTCCAAGGCGTTCTAATTTTCCTTCCGATTGGCGCGTAGTTCTGATTTGCGCATTTTTTGGTATTTTTTGTTTGTTTTTTTTTGAAACAAACGCTTATCAACATGACTCTGCTGCTAATGTGGTTTTTTCTATGATGGCTTGTGCGGCATTGAGTGCGTTTGCTCTGGAGTCCTGGTTTGCTCGTCGCTTGCCTTCGAGGGGGCAGTTGCTTGGCATCGTTTTATGTTTGCTCGGGCTTACCTTTTTGTTTGATTTGGCTAATCCCCAAGGTCTTCAAGGGATTGGTATGGCTGCGCTGGCTGGTTTGGGCTACGGCTTGTTTACGGTATTGGCGAAGCGTTGGGGTTTAGGTAGTGGTATTTTTGTTACGCGATCACTGTTAATGGCCGGATCTATATTTTTATTTTTTCCTGCTGCTCAAGTAGGCTTTGTACTACCTAGCCAAGAGGCTTGGGTGTTGATCGCCTTATTGGCAGTTGTGCCGTCTATGCTGGGCTTTTATTGCACAATACGAGCTGTTTCATTGACGTCCGCCTCTAAGGTCCAGGTATGTGAATTATCCGAACCTGTTTTTGTGATGATTGCTTCATTACTGATCTTTCACGAGCAGCCCACGGTAATGAGCTTGTTAGGGGCCGCGGTCATTTTGATCGGTATTTATCAGTTCGCGCGCTCGTAGAGCGGGCGGGGATAGCGACTGCCTTAACAGGCGGAATCTATCAACTCCGTCCTTCAATGTCTGGATCTATGCCTGATATTGTGGGGGGGCTGTTCCATTAAATGGCCTTTTTATCCCCCCAGGCGTACTTCGAGCAGACTGGTTGGAGAGGGGGCTGCATGAAGCCAAACGGACCTTCCGGTGGCCACTTTTTTCCCCTCCGTAAAGCCAATGTTTGCCTGCCCTCCGTAGAGTAGAGTCAGTCGTCACGGCTGCTGCGGCAGAGTTCCGCTGCTCCTGCACAGGACAAGTGCACTTGTTGCTGGCCATATTTCTTGCCATGTGAGATAGAAACCACGAATCCATGATTTTGGATGTAATTAAGGGTTTCTTTCTATTTACCTGGATTTGTTCATCTATAAACTATTTAGAACAGAAATATAACAATGCGCGTCGATTTTTCGAGGTGCATGATGACCCAAAAAACGGGCCTTCGCCGGCCAAAAAGAGTGGAGCTGTAATGAACGACGATCTGCCAGGAATGGAGCTGGTGCGTTCACGTGGAGTAGTACGAGTTGTAGAGACAATTCTGGATGCTGCCTGTGTGGTCATCTTGATCCTGATGACAGGGATCACTACCGTGGACGTGATAGGCCGGTACGTATTTCACGCCCCTTTGCTGGGCGCTTATGAAGCCAGCGAACTCTTGCTGGGTGTGCTGATTTTTGCGGCCTTGCCGCGTGTTACCTGGCACCAGCAACACTTGACCGTCAGTCTGATTGACGCCTGGCTAGGTCCAGTGGCGCGTCGTATCCAGCAATTCGTGATCAATGTGGTCTCTACCGTCATGTTGGCCGTGTTGACTGTCTACCTGTGGAGTCACGCCAACGAGCTGGCCGACTACGGCGATATGAGCAACGCCTTGCAAGTGCCCATTGCCCCGTTTGCCTACATCATCGCCACCATGACCGGCATTGCCACTGTGGCTTCCCTGTTCAAGATTTTTAGCTCTCCAAGCCGATAAAGACGGAGTTTTTTCATGTTGATTTCTATTATCGGACTGGCTGTCCTGCTGGGTAGCTTATTTCTGGGTTTGCCCATTGCCTGGGGCATGTTGCTGGTTGGTACGTTGGGTTTTGCCTTCTTTACCGGCATGGAAGCGGCCTTGACCATGGCGGCGCAGACCAGCTACGACACGGCCATGAGCTACAGCTTTACCGTGCTGCCGCTGTTCATCTTGATGGGTAATCTGGTCAATGCCTCGGGTTTGTCCAAGGACCTGTACAAAGCTGCCCACGCCTTTATTGGTCACCTGCGTGGTGGTCTGGCGATGGCCACGATTGTTGCCTGTGGTGCCTTTAGTGCACTCTGTGGCTCCAGTATGGCCACCACAGCGGCCATGGGTCGTGTGGCCATGCCCAATATGCGCAAGTACAACTATGACGATCGTCTGGCTACCGGCAGTATTGCGGCAGGCGGCACCCTGGGCATTCTGATTCCGCCCAGCGTGATGATGGTGGTCTACGGGATCTTGACCGAAACCGATATTGGCAAGCTGTTTGCCGCCGGCTTCCTGCCCGGCATGATTGCCATGCTGATGTACCTGATCACGGTGATGATCATTACCGCGATCAACCCGAATCTGGGCCGTCCTGGCGAAAAAGCTAGCTGGCGCGAGCGCTTTGAGGCGACCAAAGGCGTGATGGCCATTACCGTGCTGTTCATCGTCATCATGGGCGGTATTTACGGGGGTGTCTTCACCCCGACAGAAGCGGCGGGTATTGGCGCTGCAGCGACCTTCTTGCTGACCCTGAAGCGTCGTGGCTGGCAGCCTCGCATGTACCTGACGGTGCTGATTGAAGCCGCTCAAACCACGGCCATCATGTTTGCGCTGGTGATTGGTGCGCTGGTCTTTACCAACTTCCTGACCGTGGCTGGTTTGCCTAATCAGTTGCTGGGTTTCATCCAGGGCATTGATGTGTCGCCCATTGTGGTGATTCTGATCATCTGCGCGATTTACCTGGTTCTGGGTTGTTTCCTGGAAACCATGTCCATGGTCATGCTGACGGTGCCTATCTTCTACCCGATTGTGGCCTCTCTGGGCTTTGATCTGGTGTGGTTCGGCATCATCGTGGTGGTGGCTGCTGAAATCAGTCTGATTACCCCTCCGTTGGGTCTGAACATTTTCATGATCAAGAACGTGATGCCCGATGTTCCTTTGGGCACCATTATTCGGGGTGTGACTCCCTTTGTAATGATGGATATCGTGCGTTTGCTCTTGCTGGTGTTTGTCCCCTGGATTGTTCTGGTTGTCCCGAACAGTATGTAAACCCGGCCCGGATGCAGTTGTGATCCGGGCAGCAGTAAAGCCGCTGGGTGTGCAGGTCCAGGACCTGTTTACTGTCCCATCAAGTGGCCTGGACGCCGGGCTGTAGTGGCCCGGCAGCAAAATAATTTACGAGGAGTCGAGATGCGTGTTTTCAAAAAATTGGCCTTGAGCCTGGGCCTGGCTGCAGCAGCCCTGGCACCGACCATGCCTTCGGTTGCGGCTGAAGTTACCACCCTGCGTTTTTCCCAGTGGATGCCTCCAGGCCACTTTATTGTGACCAATATGTTTGAGCCCTGGGCTCAGGAAGTGGAAAAAGCTACCGAAGGCCGCGTGAAGGTGGAGTTCATCAACGCGCTGGGCAAGCCGCAAGCTCACCTGGATCTGGTGCGTAACGGTATTGCTGATATGGGCATGTCGGTACACAGCTACACGGCTAACCGCTTCCCGCTGATCGAGTTTGCCGAACTGCCCTTCACCACTGATGACGGCGGCGTGAACTCGGTGGCTTACTGGCGCACTTACGAAAAATTCATGATGGGTGCCAACGAGCACAAGGGCGTGAAACTGCTGGGTATGTGGACCAGCCCTGCCACCGTGATCTTCACCAGTCAGGACAATGTGCAAAGCATTGACGATCTGAAAGGCAAGAAGCTGCGCTCGCCTAGCCCTTTGTTTGATGCGATTGGCAAGGCCCTGGGCATTGTGACCGTGAACGCGCCTGCTTCGGACAGCTACGAAATGCTGTCGCGTGGTGTGATCGACGGTATGTACTTCCAGTACGACCAATTGGATAACTGGAAACTGGACAAGCTGGTCAAGACTGCCGTGTCGGTGCCCGGTGGCTTTGGCAAATCCAGCCAGTACATGTTCATGAACGAGCGCAAGTGGAAGAGTCTGTCGGAAGCCGACCGTGCTGCTATCGAGAAAATCAGCGGCGAATGGATTGCCAACGACTTCGGTTCCAAATGGCAGGCTGCCGAACAGCAAGCCATTGAGAAGCACACCGCAGCTGGCCTGAAAACACTGCGCATCCAGGGCGAAGCTGCAGATCAGATGAAAGAGCGTCTGGCCTTTGTTGAAGAGGACTGGATCAAGGCTGCCGACAAGAAGGGCATTGACGGTAAAGCCGCTCTGGCCTACTTCCGCGAGCAGATCAAAGAGCTGAGCGCTGCCAAGTAATCCGCAGTACTACTACAGTTTTGGCCCCGTTTTTCTTTGGGAGAGCGGGGTTTTTTTATGTTTTTGGGAGGGGCTGTTGTAAGGGCAAAGGATAGGCAATCGGGCCCATGCTTTAGCCCTGATCGACGTTTCTCCCTGTAAAACGCCGCTTCAGGCCCTGAGGGGTCTGGCAGGGCTGACCACTTGCCGGTGCTGCGCACCGGTGCCCTGGTCAAGAAAGAGCTACGGGCGCATCCTGAACTCGCCGGGTACTTGGTCCCCCGGACCAAGTACAAGCGTCCGGCTCAAACAGCAGGATGCTTGCATCCCTACGCTCTCCCTTGCCTGCGGCAAGTAGTCTGACTCGCCCTGCCAGTCCCCCCAGGGCCTGAATCGGCTTGCAGCGGAGGAAATGCACAAGTCCTCAAGCTTTAAGGCGTGGGCGGTGGTGCCCCCGTCTCCAGGTCATAGTGCTGATTGACGGCATATTCATTGATCACCGCCTTGCTGCGGAAGTATCGGGCCATGGCCTTGGGGTCGAGGTGCATATCGAAGCGATCCCGCGAACGCAACGTGGGCAGGAAAAAATACTTAGGTAGTTTTACGTGATGACGCTGATGTTTGGGGGCATCGGCCAAGATAGCGCGTCGTACCTGATCCTGCTCCCAGGTGCCGTGATAGCTGCGCAACATTAATCCGCTGGATACCAGCCATAGCGTGCCGCAGGCCCCCAAGGTTACTAACAGGTTGCGCTGCATGGGTATAACGCGTTGCCCTTGCGCCAATAAATCATGTCCGTAAATAGACAAGGCCACCAGCAGATACATCAAGCCGCCATTCAAGGCTCGCTTGGGGATATTAGGTGCCAGAACCAGAATGGCGTTGGCCAGAAGCGATGCGCCAATGAGCAGCCACATTGCCCGGCGTACAGATTCAGAAGACGCAGGCCCTATGGCAAAACGCCAAACCAGCATCACTAGAATCACCCCCCAGTACCGCAATAGGGCGTCCGGGAAACGACGACCAAAATGCTCCCCAATGCGCCATAACAAGGGCTGGTCATACCAATGAGCAAAGACCTCTGCGCGTACTTGATTGCCCGGAGCCAGGACCAGCACGGCGACTCCCAGCCCCATACAGAGCAACCAAACCAGATGCCATGAACCGAGCGAACCTGTGCGCTGAAAGTGCCTTAGGCCCAGATACGCCAGCAAACACCAGCTGATAATGCCGGTGTTTTCATTGGAACAACCGGCTAGCAGGCCCAGAAGGCAGAGCGCCAAGCCTGTGATCATAGAGGGCTTGTCCTTTTGCAAGTAGTAAATAAAGGCCAGCACAAAACCGAAGTTGAACAGATTGGGCCACAGGTAGTTGGCGGCGCCTACCAACCAGAATGTGGTTTGCCCCAGATGGGGGTTGACCAGCCAATACAAGGTGAACACCAGCAGCAGTAAAGACGGGCGCAAAGCTCGTCCGGCCAGTTGGGCCCCCAGTGCTGTCAGTACCGTGACCAGGCCAAACAGGGCCGCTGTATTCAGTGTGGCTTTCAGCCATCCCGGAGCCAGCGTGAGCATGGCGCTGGAGAGCGTATCCGAGACCAGACGACCGCTCCATTGCAGGTAATGTTGCTTGATCGACGTCCATGCAATGCCTTTGTTGGCGTAGTTGAAGTCGTCCGAGATCATGGGGGTGAGCCAATAAATGGCCCACGTAGCCATCACGGCCAGCACCGCAAAAGTAATAAAGGCCCAGGCACCAAAACGGTGGCCGAGCAGGGCCTGGCTGAATCGGGATTCAGCAAAAGAGAGAGTTGGGCTCATCGAGATGAAGCGGCGTGTTTGTGGCCAGGCCAATGACGACGGTATTACACATCGCTCGCCGTCCTGGGTGTTCAGGCCCAGGTGATATTGATTATTCACTTGGCGGGAAGCGAGGAATTATCTCAGATACCCGTTGAAACACAGCGTTTAACCACTTTGCTGATCGTCATCCTTTAAATCTAAACCAAATCGGGGTTTTCCCTGCTTTTGCGGCTTCTTGCGCTTATTGGCTAGGCGCTGCGCAAAGTGGATATACCGACAAAAAGAGCACTTCTACCATTGGCTCCATCGTCATACCTAAAAAACAAAAGGAGAACGGACGTGGGGGACATCAATAAAAAAATAGCAGCAGTGGTTCTGGGTGCAGGGGTATTGGGCGCCGGCCCGGCCTGTGCAATTGAAGGTAATGGTCTGCCTATTTATCCCGATGGTTTGGAAAACTTCATGAGTGGCGCTCTGCCGCCGCCCGGTGTGCACTTGCTGATGTACGGCGGTGCCATGCGTTACGACTCGGTGCGTGACAAGAATGGCGACAAGTTGCCTATTCCTGACTTCAAGGTCGATGTGGCAATGGTTGCGCCGCGTCTGGTCTGGGTGACGGACCAGCAGGTGTTTGGTGGCCAGTTGGCATTTCATGCCCTGGCTCCCCTGCTGACCGTCAAGGCGCAAGCCGCCGGTCAGTCTCAGCGCCGCAGTGGTTTGGGTGATGTGGTGTTTGGTCCGGCCTTGGGCTTTCACCCCAGCGAGAAGATGCACTACATCCTGGGCGTGGATTTTGTCGCCCCGACTGGTCGCTACAAAGTGACCGACAGCGCCAACCTGGGCCGCAACTACTGGGCCATTCAGCCCGCCGCTGCCTTCAGCTACATGCAGCCCAGCGGCATCAACCTGGATTTGAAGATGATGGTGGACTTCAACTTCCGCAACAGCGACACCGAAACCCGTACGGGTAAAGCCATTCACGCCGATTACGCCGTGGGTTGGGGTTTTGGCAATGGGCTGGTGCTGGGTGTGGGTGGTTACGCCTATCAACAGATTGAAAGCGACCGTGGCCCCATGGCCGGTGACAGCAAGGCTCGTGCCTTCGCCATTGGTCCCAGCCTGCGTTACGCCAATGACAAGGGGCTGCTGATTACGGCCAAGTACCAGCAGGATCTGGGCGTGCGTGGCCGTCCCGAAGGAAAACAATTTTTTGTAAAAGTAGCGGTTCCGTTCTAAGGGCCCGCGGCAGGAGAGCGAGATGAAAGGATTGAAAGACAAGGTAGTCATCGTCACCGGCGGCGCAACACGTGTTGGCGCAGGCGTGGTCGAGGTGCTGATGGGCTATGGCGCACGTGTGGCCGTGTTTGATATTGATGCCGCAGGTGGTCAGAAAGCCGTAGGCAACGATGCTGCCAAAGCCAAATTCTGGGAAGTGGACATTACCAGCGATCAAAGCCTGAATGCCTCCATCGAGCAGGTGAAGGCGCATTTTGGCCGTGTGGATGGTCTGGTCAATCTGGCTTGTTCCTATCTGGATGAAGGCATGGCTTCCAGCCGTGAAGATTGGCTCAAGGCCTTGGATATCAACCTGGTCAGCGCGGTGCAGGCTGCCAAGGCTGTGCGTCCCTTGCTGCCGCGTGGCGGCTCCATCGTCAATTTCACATCCATTTCCTCGTCGATCGCTCAAACCGGGCGCTGGTTGTACCCGGTCTCCAAGGCCGCCTTGTTGCAACTGACACGCAGCATGGCGCTGGACTTTGCTCCTGACGGTATCCGTGTGAACTCGGTCTCGCCCGGCTGGATCTGGTCGCGTGTGATGGACGAGCTGACTGGCGGCGATCGCGCCAAAACCGATCGCGTGGCCTCGGCATTTCACATGCTGGGCCGCGTGGGCGATCCCCAGGAAGTGGGCGAAGTCGTGTCCTTCCTGCTCTCGGATTCCGCCAGTTTCGTGACCGGTGCTGATTACGCCGTGGATGGCGGCTACTCGGCCATGGGCCCAGAGCAAGGTGTACCCGCCATTCCCAAATTGGCTGAATAAGAAAAACCAGGACGCCGCCGCAGTGGCGTCTTTAGCTCCCTCAGAAGGAAAAAATCATGCGTAAAGTTGCTATTGTGGGCGCTGGCCAGGCTGGCATGCCCGTTGCATTCGGTCTTTTGGCCAAGGGCTACGACGTAGCCGTTTTTACCAACCGCAGTCCCGACGATGTTCGTGGTGGCCGCGTGATGTCCAGCCAGTGCATGTTTGCCGAGGCGCTGGACGTAGAGCGCCGCCTGGGCCTGAATTTCTGGGACGACGAATGCCCGCCTGTACAAGGCATCGGCTTTGCCCTGCCCAACCCTGAACAGCCTGACACCAAAGCCGTGGACTGGAGCGGCCGTCTGGATCGTGAAGCCCAGGCAACTGACCAGCGCGTAAAAATGCCTTACTGGCTGGAGCTGTTCGAGCAGCGTGGCGGCAAGCTGATCATGGAAGACGTGGGCGTGGCCGAACTGGAGCGCATCACCCAGGAGTACGACCTGACCATGCTGGCTGCCGGCAAGGGCGAAGTGGTCAAGCTGTTCGAGCGTGACGATCAGCGTTCCATGTACGACAAGCCTCAGCGCGCCCTGGCCCTGACCTATGTACATGGTCTGGAGCCTACGCCTGAATACTCGCGCGTGTCCTTTAACTTCATCCCCGGTGTGGGCGAATACTTTGTGTTCCCCTCGCTGACCCTGTCCGGTCCCTGCGACATCATGGTGTTCGAAGGCGTGCCCGGTGGCCCACTGGATCGTTTCCGCGATGCCAAGACGCCCGAAGCTCATTTGGAGCAAAGCGTTTCTTTCCTGCGCGAATTCCTGCCTTGGGAAGGCGATCGTGCCCGTAATGTGGAACTGACCGACGCCCAAGGTTACCTGTCCGGTGCTTTCCCTCCCACAGTTCGTAAACCTGTGCTGACGCTGCCTTCGGGCCGCATGGTGCTGGGTCTGGGTGATGCCGTGGTCGTGAACGACCCCATTACCGGCCAAGGTTCCAACAACGCCGCCAAAGCCGCCCAAGTGTATCTGGACAGCATTTTGCAACGTGGTGAAGGCGCGTTTGACCGTAACTGGATGCAGGAAACGTTCGAGCGTTACTGGGATTACGCCAATCTGGTGGTGCGCTGGACCAACTCCATGTTGAAGCCACCAACCGACTCTTCTTTTGCCTTGTTGACCTCGGCTCAGCAATCGCCCGCCCTGGCTCATTTCCTGGCCAACAGCTTTAACCACCCGCCGGTTCTGTTCCCGGCCTGGGAAGATCTGAGTGCCGCTCAGGCATTGATCGAGAAGACTCGCAGCCAATCTGTGGCTGCCTGATAGATAGTATTCAAGGAGACGTATCATGACCCCCACCGCAACGCTGCAAGACTCCTCGTCCCAAACCGCTGCCCAGCGGCAGGCCGTGTCTGCCCAAGCGTTGGCAGCCGCTGACGCCAAACCCACACCGTCCAATCTGAATGTGGTCGATAGCCGTGCGTTTCGCCAGGCACTGGGCCATTTTCCAACGGGTGTGGCCATTGTCACGACTCGTTGTCCCGATGGCCGGGCGGTGGGTCTGACCATCAACTCCTTTACGTCCCTGTCGCTGGAGCCGCCCCTGGTGATGTGGAGCCTGGTGAATCACTCGCCCAGCCTGGAAATTTTCGAGAAGTGCAGCCACTTTGCGATCAACGTGATCAGCCAGGAACAAGTGCCCGTGGCCCTGGGGTTTGCCAACTCCCAGGTCAAGGACAAGTTTGCCCTGGTCTCGCATGTGGATGGTGAAGAAGGCGTGCCTTTGCTGGACGACTGTGTGGCGACCTTTGTGTGCGAGAACTACCGTCAGCATGAAGGTGGCGACCACACCTTGTTTATTGGCCGTGTGGTGCGCCACACCACGCTGACCGAACACGAGCCTGCGGTGTTTCACCGTGGCCGTTTCGCCAACCTGACCACGCCTAGCGGAGACCGTTGAAATGAGTGATGCGCACAGCGCTGATGTAGTCATTGTCGGCAGCGGGATGAACTCCCTGACCTGTGCCGCCTTGTTGGCCCAGCGGGGTTTGTCGGTGACAGTGCTGGAGCGCAATGCGGTGGCCGGGGGCTGCATCCGTACGCAAGAGCTGTTCCCCGGTTTTACCCATGATGTGCTGTCCAGTTGGTATCCCTTGTTCATGGGCGGTGCATCCTATGCCACTTTGGCTGAACCCTTGGCCAAAGCCGGTCTGGAGTTTGTCAAAGGCGAATACAGCACGGGTCTGGCCATTCCTGGTGGCCCGTCGCTGGCCTTGCGTCAGGATATGGACGACACCGTACGTCGCTTCAATGACTGGATGCCGGGTGAAGGCGATGCCTTGGGTGCCATGGCGGCTCGCATGTTTGGCCCGGATGCCGGTTTGGTATTTGGCTTGCTGGGCGGTGAGCCTTACCGTTGGCCCATGGCCAAACTGGCGTTTGGTGCCTGGCGCGAACGGGGGCTGGATGGCTTGATGTCCTTTGGCTCGCAAGCGCTGGAAAGCTTCCGACGCTGGGCCATGCGCGATCTGCGCAGCGATTTGGCTCGCGCCATGATTGCTCCCTGGGTGCTGCATAGCGGTTTGGGCCCGGATGAAGCCAGCTCGGCCCTGATCGGCAAGCTGACCTTCAGCGCCGTGGTCAGTGGCGGTATGCCTGTCGTCAAAGGCGGCAGTTATCAGATTGTGAAAGCCTTTACCCGCATCATCGAAGAAGCTGGTGGCGCGGTACTGACCAATTCCCATGTGGATCGCGTGTTGGTGGAAGGCAATAAGGCGACGGGCGTGTGCGTCGGTACGCAGCGCTATCTGGCGCGTCGTGCCGTGGTGTGTAACGTGACGCCGGGTCAGTTGTATGGCGACCTTTTGCCTGAAGTTGAACCCGAGTTGTTGAAGTCCGCCCAGGATTATCACTATGGCCGGGGCGGCATGCAGATACACTTTGCCTTGAGTTCCCCGCCCGACTGGGTGGACCCGGAGCTGCGCCATGTCCCTATGGTGCATGTGACGGAAAGTATGGAGCAGGTGTGTTCCTCGGTGGTCACGGCCAGCAATGGCTACCTGCCTGCCAAGCCGACCTTGGCCGTGGGCCAGCCGGTGGCGGTGGATGTGACTCGCGCACCGGAAGGGCACTGGATTCTATGGGTACAAATGCAGGAGCTGCCGCGTCACATCAAAGGCGATGAAGCGGGCGAGATTCCTGTGCCAGCTGATGGACGCTGGAACGAAGCCGTGCGCGAGGCTATGGCCGATCGCGTTCAGGCTCGTCTGGAAACCGTCATGCCTGGCTTGGCCGCCAAGATTATCGGGCGTCGTAGCGTCAGCCCGGCGGATCTGGAAGCCTTGAACATGAATCTGGTGGGGGGCGATCCGTATAGCGGTGTGTGCTCACCGGATCAGTTCTTTTTCATGCGTCCTTTTGCAGGACACAAGAACGCGCGCAATGGCAACACGCCCTGGCGCAATCTGCATCAAATTGGTGCGTCGGTGCATCCAGGCCCTGGCTTGGGTGGTCAATCCGGCTATCTGGCAGCCCAGCGTATCTTGAAGGGGTGAGAGGACGGGTGAGGCGGTCAGCTTAGTGCTGGCCGCCGCGCACTCGTTGCAGGGTCTCGCTAGGCGTTTCGCCAAAGCGGCTGCGGTATTCGGCGCTGAAACGGCCTTGGTGGGCAAAGCCCCAGCGCATGGCCAGGTCGGCCAGCGTCAGGTTAGGCTCGTTGGAATGGATCAGTTCGTGGCGCAGACGGTCCAGACGAACCTGGCGCAGGTACTGCATGGGGCTGACGCCGTAGTGGTCTCTGAAGGCTTGCTGCAAGGTGCGGGAGCTCACGCCCGCAATGGTGCTGAGTTCGTCTACCGTGACCGGCAAATGGGCCTGCTCATGCAAGTGGCTGGCTACTTTCTTCAAGTGGCGCGGCAAGATGCGGGCGGGGTTCAGGGCCTGAATCTGAGCCGGTGGGTGCAGATCCAGCAAGGTTGTCACCGCCAATTGCTCCAGCTGGTTGATAATCAACGGCGAGCGCCGGATGTCTTCGTAGTTGCGTGCACAGTCCAGCACGTAGCGCAGCATGATTTGCCAGGAAGGCTGGGTGTGAGCTTCCAGGCGTACCGGAAACAGCAAACCTTGCGGGCCTACGTCCAGGCCCATGCCACGGGCGGCCTGTTCCACCAGATTGCGGTCTATCTTGAGCATTAATTGCTCATTATTGGCGTGCCAGACCATGTCCACATCCTCGTTGGGATTCAGGATCGTGGCGGCGTAGGGACTGGAGTCCACAGTCTGGCCACCGCAGCGAATTTTGGCGGTGCCGTATTGGGGCATCTGGACCAGGTAGAAACCGGCCAGGTGATCGGGTTGTATGTGTACGTCGGCGCCATAGCCCAGGCGGCTCAAGGCGACCTGACCAAACTGGGCGTGTCGCAGCCGGGTTTGCAGGGTCTGGTCGGCACGTAGCTGCTTGAGCTGGTGCGACTTGAACATATCGCTGACAGATTTGCGCACGTGTTCCAGGTCAGCAGAAGCTACACGTGCCCAGTGATCGGGCTTATTTTCCATGTTTCATGTGCCTAGATGGTTCTGAAAGGCAGGAAGGATACGTAAAACCTTGAGTTTCAACGGTTTGCAGCGGCTTTATTTTAGTTGTAAAGTATATCAGTGGGCCACCGGGATTTCCCGCAGTCCCGTTTAGTTTGTTGTGTTTATTAACAGAGAGAACCGTGCAGAAAGACTTTCACTTCTACGAACCCACACAAGGCCATGGACTGCGCCACGACCCGATCAGTTCTATTGTGGGTCCCCGTGTCATCGGCTGGATTGGCACCAAAAGCAAGGAAGGTGTGCTGAACCTGGCTCCATACAGCTTCTGCAACGTGTTCAACTACCGCCCGCCTGTCATCGCTTTTTCCAGCGTGGGCTACAAAGACAGCGTGCGTAACGCAATTGAAACCGGCGTCTTTACCTGGAACCTGGCTACCCGTGATCTGGCCGAACCCATGAACATGACCAGCCTGGAACAAGATGTGCGCGAGTTTGAAGTCGCGGGCCTGACGCCTGTGGATTCCCGCCTGATTGATGCCCCCCGCGTGGGCGAGAGCCATGCCTCGCTGGAGTGCAAGGTGACGACGCACTTCCAGTTGAAAGACTCGGAAGGTAAGGATCTGAACACCTGGATGGTGCTGGGTGAAGTGGTCGGCGTGCATGTGTCGCCCAACAGCATCGTGGACGGCATTTACCGTACCGCGATCCCACGTCCGATTCTGCGTGGTGGTGGTCCTGGCGATTACTTTGAGATTACGGACCTGGCCTTGTTTGATATGCCACGTCCCAAGTCCTGATAGCAGGGCTGTAGTCAGAAGCCGCTGGTTGGCGGCTTCATTAGGATGGTTGCAAATGCATAACGGCGCCGCAAGGCGCCGTTTGCTTTATGTCTGCTCAGAGTGTGGCCGAAGTCTTTGGGCGGTTTTGCCTTTTAGCCTTTGGACGAACCGCCCGCTGCCAGGAATTGCGCCAGGCGGGGGCTGCGTGGCGACACCAGCACTTCTTCTGGCGGGCCTTCTTCCTCGATTTGACCTTCGTGCAGATACACCACCTTGCTGGAGACGTTGCGCGCAAAGCTCATTTCGTGCGTAACCACCACCATCGTGCGCCCTTCTTCGGCCAAATTCTGCATAACGCGCAAAACCTCGCCCACACGCTCGGGGTCCAGCGCCGAGGTTGGCTCGTCAAACAGCATCACTTCAGGTTCCAGCGCCAGCGCACGGGCAATCGCCACACGTTGCTGCTGGCCGCCCGACAAGAAGGCCGGGTATTGTTTGGCCAGATCGCGCGACAGGCCCACCTTGTCCAGATACAGCTCCGCTTTGGCAATGGCCTGCGCCTTGTCCATGCCCTGTACATGAATGGGCGTGGCGGTAATGTTTTCCAGCACCGTCATGTGGGACCACAGATTGAAGTGCTGGAACACCATGGCCAGGCTGGTGCGCAGGCGCTTGAGCTGTTGTTTATCTACCGCAACCAGTTCGTCCGTTTTGGGGTCCAGACGGGTTTTCAGTTCCTCGCCCTTGATGACGATACGGCCGGAATTGGGCGTTTCCAGAAAGTTGATGCAACGCAGAAACGTACTTTTGCCCGAACCACTGGACCCGATCAGGCTGATGACATCGCCCGGCTCCGCGCTGAGAGAGACTCCCTTGAGGACCTCCAGGGAACCATAGCGTTTGTGAATATTCTCGATGAGCAGGTTGGGCATGGAAAACGGTATCGTATTGAAAATAAAAAAGACCGGCGCGACGCGGCAGAGGGGATTACAGCACAGACTGGCCGTCAGGCAAATCATTGATGCTGTGGTTTTCCCGTACAAATCTGTGGGTCTAAACGGATTTGCGCGCATTTCTGGGTTTATGATGCAGTCTTTCCCGCAGCCCTGATCGGGCTAAGGGCGCAGCGCAAGCCGCGTTTTAGCCAAGCTTAGGTGTCCGTTACAGGGGACCTGTTTCTAGAGAGTGTTGTCATGAAAAAAGTGGTCCGTGCCAAGCTGCATGGTATCAAGGTGACCGGTGCCGACTTGAACTATCACGGCTCGATCACCCTGGATCCTGAAATCTGCGAACAAGCGGGCATTTTACCCATGGAGTTTGTGGAAATCTGGAATAAGGACAGTGGCGCCCGTATTTCTACCTACGTGATCTTCGGTGAACCCGGCTCGCGCTGTGTGGTCCTGAACGGCGCGGCGGCCCGTACCTGTCAAAAGGGCGACACCGTCATCATCTGCGCAACCGAATACGTGATGAACTCCGAAGACCTGTATTCCTTGCGCCCTACCGTGCTGACCTTCACGCCGGAAAACGAAGTGGATGAAGTCATGCACTACGAAGTGGCCAAGACCGCCCAGCGCGATTACGACTTCCGCGTGGTTCGCGACGATCGCCCTCGTGGTGCCGAGCGTTCACTGGCTCGTGTGGATGTGGACGCCCTGTCCGCAGACCTGCGCTCCCGTGGCCTGGATGATCGTGCCATTGCCGACATCCTGTCCTGCCACCTGGCCGATTTCGCGCCTGCGAACCAGAACTGATTGAATGTCACCGGGCCGCATCAGGCCCGCTGATGGCTTTATTGAAAAACGCGGTGTTCACTGCCTCTGGCAGCAAACACCGCGTTTTTTGCTTTAGCCCGTTCGTGGCCCAATGACTTCTGGCGCTCCAGCCTGAATATGGCGTTTCGTGCAGCGCCGTAGTGCCGCGTATCGTCAGTCCACAAGATACCCAGAGCGCTGCGATCAGAGCGCTTGAGTACCTTGTTCATCACGTTCAGCGTCAATATTGGGCGCGCAGTGTCAGCATCACGTTGCGTGGGTCGCCGTAGTAGTTGTAGGCGCGTTCGTGGGCAATATAACGGTAGTACTTCTTGTCGAACACGTTGTTCAGGTTGAGGGTGGCTGAAACCTTGGGCGTGAAGTCGTAGCGCACCATCAGATCAGCCACGGCGTAAGGATTTTGCTCGATACGGATCGTGCCGGCCGTGTTCTCGTACAGGAATTTGGTCTGCCACGTGAAGCCACCCCCCACTGTCCACTGACGCAACGAGCCTGGCAGGCGGTAAGAGGTAAAGAGCTTGAACATATGTTCTGGCGTGCGCGTGTTGAAGGGCTTGCCTTGGTTGGCCGCATCTTTCACGTACTTGGTGGTGTTGTAGGTATAGCCAGCCGTCAGATTCCAGCCTGGGGCCAGTTCACCTGTCAACTCCGCCTCAATCCCTTCGCTGCGCACTTTGCCTGCGGCAATCGAGCAGTAGTCGCTGGTGGTATAGGGGCACGGTTTGGGGCCGTCCAGATCGGTCTGGGCGCGGTTGGTTTCTTCGATACGGAAGGCCGCCAGCGAAGCCTGCACGCGGCCATCCTGGAATTCACCCTTGATACCCGCCTCGTAGTTGGCACCCACGATGGGCTTGAGTAGCGAGCCGTTGCGATCGATGGCGTTTTGCGGACGGAACACGTCGGTATAGCTGGCGTACAGCGAGTAGTTATCGTTCAGATCGAATATCAGACCGGCGTACGGTGTGAACTCGCCACTGACCTTGTAGCTCGAGGAGGCCGTGTTGGCGCCGGTGAGCAGATTGGTGCTGTCGCTGCTGTAGTCCCACCAGCTCCAACGACCACCCACGATCAAGGTGAGCGGATCGGCAAGACTTAGACGAGCAGCAGTATAGATGCCCGACTGCTTGGTGGTGGTGGCGGTGCGCGATTCATAAGGCCCAATATTGGGCGGAGGCAGCGAGGTGGGGTCCCAGTTAAAGACATCGGGCCGGATGCGGGCGTATTCACGCAGCGGCACCTGGTCGGTTTCGGTGGGATTGCGGCGCATGTTCGCACCTACTACCAGCTCATGCTTGCGGCCCAGCAAGGAGAATGGGCCCGAGGCGTACAGGTCCACGCTGGTCTGGGTGCGGTTCAGGCTGCTGGCTCGTGCGTAGTTCAGGAGTGGGCCCTGGTGCGTGTTGCGGTCCACGCCCGCGCCCGAGGCGGACAGAAACACCGTGTCTACGTCGTAGTGCTGGCGGTTGGCCGACAGCTTGGTCTGCCAGCCGTTGTCCATCTCCCAGGTCAGGTCGCCGAACACGGTGGTGCTGCGGGTGGCCCGGTGGTTCCAGTCGGCACCCAGGTAAGTGCTGCGTGGCAGTTCGAGATCGCCGCCATCGTCAAAGAAGACGACGCCAGTGCCGTTGGGCGTACCCTTGGTGCGCTGATGGTCCACCCCCACGGTGGCCGTGATGGAGGGAGTGAAGTCGTATTGCAAGACGCCATACAGCACTTCCTTGCGTTCCTTGACGTGATCCACGAAGGAGTCGCGGTCGTCGTGCACGGCCACCACCCGCCCACGCAGATCACCGCTGTGGTTGAGAGGACTGGAGACGTCGGCTTCCACACGGTAGCTGTTCCACGATCCCACCATCGCGCTGCCGCTGGCGGCAAATTCACGGGTGGGTTGCTTGCGCACCAGATTGAGCGTGCCGCCCGGGTTGCCGGCCCCCTGCAACAGACCCGCCGCGCCGCGTACCACTTCCACGCGATCGTAGATGGCCATGTCGGCGGCCGCTTCCGAGCCGCCTGCGCCCAGCGAGACAGGCACGCCGTCAAGCTGTGCCGTATCCAGCGAGAAGCCGCGGATCTGATAAGTCGTGCCCAGCACTTCGCCTTCTTGTACCTTGACGCCGGTGGCCTGCTTGAGTGCGTCATTAAGCGTGAGCAAACCCTGGTCGTCGAGCCGCTGGCGCGTGATCACGCTGACCGACTGCGGGGTTTCACGTGCAGTCAGGTTCATGCGCGTGGCCGAGCTTGCCGATGCGTTGGTGTAGCTGCCTGTGCCTTCGGTTCTGGGATCGAGTCGTCCCCGTACGGTTACGGTGCTCAGCTGGGTGACGTCACCGGCAGGTGCCTCTGGGACTTGGCGCAGATGGTAGCTGCCATCCGAGCTGGCAACAGCAGTCAGGCCAGTACCGGCCAACAGTGCATCCAGCGCGGCCTGGGGCGAAAACGTGCCGGAAACGCCTGGGCTGTTTCTGTCCCTGGCCAGCTCACCGGCTCCAGCGACCAGTACGCCGGATGCGCTTGCAAAGCGAGCCAGCGCTGTGCTCAAGGGGCCTGCTGGAATGCTGTAGCTTTGTTGTTTGGCAGACGCACTATTGATGGTTTGGGCGTGGGCTTGAGGATGCCAGCTTGCCAGGCTCAATGCACCGCTGGCCAGGGCGAGTTGCAGCACGCAGGCCAAGGGGCTTAGTTTGAAACCGGGTCGGAAAAAGTGCATGGCACCAAAAGAGTTCGCCCCTCGGGCGACAGGCTGGGAATAGCCGGGCATGATGAATTCTGCTCCTTGGAAGCGGTGTAGTCGGCGAGAGCGAGCCGGTTTGCATGTGTCCTGGTCAGATTCTGGTTTTGTGCCAGGAGACGGGTAAAACGATGCCCTCATCAGGTATATCGAACACGCCAAGGAAAAGCGGAACTCGGAAAAGTGGAAATAGCCGGTTTGAAGCATTGGGCCGCTTGAATAGGCCCGTAAACTGGCTTGTCATGCACGGCGGCTGATGCCCGTGAATGTGTGTCTGAATCAAGGTCAGTGCTCGGCAAGTTCAATGCTGACCCACCAGGGCAGGGTTCGTTTGATGCGAATGGGCAGCACCCCTTCCAGCATTCTCAAGGCCCGGTCCGGATCGGTGGAGGGATAGCTGCCAATCACAGGCAGCTGGGCCGCCTCGGGTGAAACGCTAAGGTGGCCGCCGCGATAGCGCTGCAATTCGCGCACGACCTCGATCAAGGGTGTGTTGTCGGTGACGAGGATGCCTTTGGTCCAGCTTTGCCGCTCGGGCAGGACAGCAGTGGTAGCCGCAATCTCGGTACGCGAAAGCTGTGTCTGCTGACCGGCATGGATAATGTGCTGCTGGCGCTTGTTTGCCGTGTCCACCTGTACTGCGCCTTGATACACCGCCAGAAAAGTTTCCTGACCGTCCAGTCGCACCGTAAAGCGTGTCCCCAAGGCACGCAGCAAGCCTTGACGGGTTTCGACCAGAAAGGGCCGTGCAGGATCGGCCGCTGTATCGATCAGAATTTCACCCTGAACCAGGGAGAGCAGCCGTTGATTGCCTCGGTAGTCGTGGTTCATTGCAGTGTCGGAGCTGAGCCAAACGGTAGAGCCATCGGGCAAAGTCAGTTGGTGGACTTCACCACGGGCGGTGCGATGCTCGGCTGACCAGGCCATTACTGTGCCGGGCAAGGACGTATGCTGCCAAGCCAGCCAACTGCCCAAACTGCTGCCTGCCAGTGTGCCCAGGCCC
This sequence comes from Alcaligenes sp. DN25, assembly GCF_023674485.1. Classification (NCBI taxonomy): domain Bacteria; kingdom Pseudomonadati; phylum Pseudomonadota; class Betaproteobacteria; order Burkholderiales; family Alcaligenaceae; genus Alcaligenes; species Alcaligenes sp. DN25. The sequence continues at coordinate 114,256 of NZ_CP098408.1, forward strand.
AGCAGCAATTGGCGGCGGCGTCCCATTCGTCGGTTGGCCAGGCAATAGCTTTGGACGGCAGCCTGGCGGCTGTCGCTGCTTTGGATCGGTTCAAAGCGGCCACTGATGCGCTCTACATACTGCCAGGCCTTACGATGCTCGGCCTGAGCGGCCAGCCAGCCTTGCCAGCTTTGTCGGTCCTGGGCCGAGGCCTCGTCCGAGCGCAGCAGGGCAAACCATTCGGCGGCCTGCTCCAGCGCGTCAAATGAAGGCTCCAGCGTATCGTCGGGATGCAGTTCGGAAGTGCTCATAGGGGGGCGTACAGGCAATCAGCGTGGCTCGGGCAGGCTGGACGCCTGATGCACGGGCATGTCAGCGGCGGTATGGCGGGCTTCCAGTTTCAGGCAGCACAGCATGGCCTGGCTAAGATATCGGTGCACCATGCGTGTGGACACGCCCAGCGCCTCTGCAATTTCCCGGTTGCTCATGCCGTCGGCCATGGCCATGAAAAAGGCATTGCCCACTTTGGCAGGCAGGGTGCGCAACATGCTGTCTATCTCTTGCAGGGCTTCCAGCACCAGGGCCTGGTGTTCGGCAGAAGGAACCAGGGCGGCCGGGCGGTTGGCCAGCTCTTCCAGCCAGGCTTGTTCAATCTGACGGCGTCGCCATAAGTCCACGCACATGCCATTGGCCATGAGCCGCAAATACACACGGGCTTCGGGTTCGCTGCCGAATTGACGGGGTTTTTGCAGCAGTCGGACAAAAACGTCTTGGGCCAGATCGGCCGCATCGAAGGAATTACCTAGCCTGCGTCGTAGCCAGCTATGCAACCAGCCGTGGTAATTTCGGTAGAGCGATTCCGTGTCGGGTGAGAAGGCGGCATTGTGCATGATGCGTTCCAGTGGTGCCTGCTCGACCAGAAAAATGGTAGAGAATCGGGCAATGAGAACTGAGAATAATTCTCAATTATCAGAAAAAACCGCCCATTCGGCAAGTTGCCGTGGGCGGTTTTACTGTTGGCATCGCAAGCGATCAGGCCTGATCGCGCCCTTCTTCTACAGCATGACAAGCCACTTCTTGCGGCCCGGTTTGCAGCAAAGCCGGGGCTTCGCGGCGGCAGCGATCATTGGCCAGCGGGCAGCGTGGATGGAAGGTACAGCCCGATGGCGGGTTCAGTGGATTAGGCACTTCACCAGCGACCGGGATGCGGCTTTTGCCCGCTCCGCTCATGTCGGGAATGGCTCCCAGCAACATGCGCGTGTAGGGGTGGCGAGGCTGCGCGAACAAATCGTCGCGTGGCGCAATTTCCACAATCCGGCCCAAATACATGACGCCAACTCGGTCGGCCACGTGATGCACCACGGCCAGGTTGTGTGAGATGAACAGATAGGTCAGCCCCAGTTCGCGCTGCAAATCCTTCATCAGGTTCAGGACCTGGGCCTGCACCGACACGTCCAGCGCCGAGGTGGGCTCGTCACAGACGATGAATTCGGGTTGCAGAGCCAGAGCACGGGCAATGGAAATACGCTGGCGCTGGCCACCGGAGAACTGGTGCGGGTAACGCTGGGCGTCGCTGGGGTTCAGGCCCACTTGCGTCAGCAGCTCAGCCACTTTGGCGTCTTGCTGGGCGCGGCTCATGTCCGTGTGGGTGACCAGTGGTTCGGCAATGATGCGGCCCACGCGCCAACGAGGATTCAGGCTGGCATAGGGGTCCTGAAAAATCATCTGACGGCGTTTGCGCATGGCCTTCTGGCTGGCTTTGTCCATGGTTTTCAGGGACTGGCCATCAAACAGAATCTCGCCGCGTGTCAGCGAATACAGGCCCGTCAGCAAACGGGCCACGGTGGATTTCCCGCAGCCGGATTCGCCTACCAGGGCCAGGGTTTCACCCTTGTTCAAGGTGAAGCTGACGCCATCGACCGCGCGCAGGTTTACTTTGGGTTTGCGGTAGACCAGGCGCTCCAGCAAGGGCGGGGACACATCAAACCAGCAGGCAGCGTCCTTGACCTGGACCAGGGCTTGTTTAGGGGCGCTCATGCGGACTCCTGTGCATGCAGCCAACAGGCCGCCTGTGTTTGTGGGGGAACAGGCATCAGCTCGGGGCGTTCGACCAGGCAGCGATCAAAGCGACGATCACAACGCGGATTGAAGGCGCAGCCGGGCGGGATGGCGTTCAAGCGTGGCATGCTGCCGGGGATTTGCTCCAGACGCTCCAGCCCCGCGTGCAGATTGGGAATGGAACGCATCAAGCCACGGGTATAAGGGTGGCTGGGTTTCTGGATCACATCCTGTACAGGGCCGATCTCGATAATGCGACCGGCGTACATCACGGCCACACGGTCGGCGGTTTCCGCAATCACCCCCATATCGTGGGTAATCAGCATGACCGAGGTGCCTTGCGAGCGACAGAGTTTTTTCAGCAGGTCGATAATCTGCGCCTGAATGGACACGTCCAGTGCCGTGGTGGGTTCGTCCGCCACGATCAGCTTGGGCTCGGCCGCCAGGGCCAGCGCAATCACCACCCGTTGGCGCATGCCGCCGGAGAACTGGTGCGGATAGTGGTCGATACGCTCGCGCGCTGCCGGAATGCCGGTAGCTTCCAGCAATTCGATGGCGCGTTCCTGTGCCTGTTTCCAGGACAGGGGAAGGTGCGTGACGATGGTTTCAGCCAGTTGATGGCCCACGGTATAGAGCGGGTTCAGCGAGGTCAGCGGGTCCTGGAAAATCGCGCCAATCTTGCGGCCACGAATCTTGCGCATCTGGTCCTGGTTCAGATTATCGATGCGCTCGCCTTCCAGCAGAATCTGGCCGCCGCTGATGCGACCGGGGGCATCGAGCAAACCAATAATGGAGGAACCCGTCAGGGATTTGCCGGCACCGGACTCCCCCACCACTCCCAGCACTTCGCCGGGGGCGATGGAAAAGGACACATGATCCAGGGCTTGGAGCACACCACGCCGGGTCGGGAATTCGACACACAGGTCTTGGACAGTTAAGAGTGCAGTCATGGCTTAGCTCAATTTGGGGTTCAGGGCGTCACGCAACCAGTCGCCCAGGAGGTTGACCGACAGCACCAGCAGCACCAGCATCAGGCCAGGGAAAATCGTGATCCACCATTCGCCCGAGAACAGGAAGTCGTTACCGATCCGGATCAGGGTGCCCAGAGAGGGTGAGGTGGCCGGAACGCCGACGCCCAGAAAGGACAGCGTGGCTTCGGTAATGATGGCGGTGGCCAGATGCACGGTGGCCAGCACCAGCACGGGGCCCATCACATTGGGCAGCACATGACTGAACATGATGCGCGGCGAAGACACGCCAATGACGCGGGCAGCCTGCACGTACTCACGGTTTTTCTCCACCAGCGTGGAGCCGCGCACGGTACGGGCATATTGCGGCCAACCGGCCAACGCAATCGCTCCGATCAGCACCGGAAAGGCGACCACATCGTGCATGTTCAAGGGGAACACGGCACGGGCTACACCGTCGATCAGCAAGGCAATCAGGATGGCCGGGAAGGACAGCTGCACATCGGCCACACGCATGATGAAGGCATCCACACGGCCACCGGAGTAACCGGCCAGCAGGCCCAGCACGATACCGACCACCATGGACAAGGCTACCGAGGCCAGACCGATCAGCAAGGAGGTGCGCGTCCCGTACAACAGGGCCGAATACAAGTCACGCCCCTGGCTGTCTGTTCCCAACCAGTATTGGGGTGAACCGTTTTCCGACCAGGCCGGGGCCAGCAAGGCATCCATCAGGTCGATGGAGGTCAGATCGAAGGGATCGTAAGGAGCCACCCAGCGGGCACCCAGCGCGCCGATAAACAGCAGCAAGGCCATGATGGTGGCCGCAATGGCGACGGGAGAGTGGCGCCAGGACCAGACCAGATCGCTATCCCAGGCGGTTTTCAATTTAGCGAACATATTAGTGCCCCTTGGCGCCCGACAATTGGGTGCGCAGACGTGGATCGACCAGGAAGTACAGCAGGTCTACCAGCAGGTTGATCACAACAAATACCAGGGCAATCAGACAGAGATAGGCCGCCATCACGGGGATGTCGGCAAATTGCACGGCCTGGATAAACAGCAGACCCATGCCCGGCCATTGGAAAACGGTTTCCGTCACGATGGCAAAGGCGATGATGCCGCCCAGTTGCAGCCCCGTGATGGTGATAACCGGCACCATGGTGTTTTTAAGGGCGTGACCAAAGTGGATGGCGCGTTGCGACAGGCCACGGGCACGAGCAAACTTGATGTAGTCGGCGCGCAGTACTTCCAGCATCTCGGAGCGCACCAGACGCAGGATCAGCGTGAGCTGGAACAAACAGAGCGTGATGGCGGGCAGGATCAAATGCTTGATCCCGTCCCAGCTAAGCAGGCCGGTACTCCACCAGCCAAACTTCAGGACTTCGCCCCGGCCATAGCTGGGCAGCCAGCCCAATTGCACGGAGAAGATCAGGATCAGCAAGATACCGATCAGGAAGGTGGGCAGAGAGATCCCCAGCAATGAAAAGGCCAGAATGCTCTGCGCCATGAACCCATTGCGCTTCAAGGCGGTGTACACCCCTAGCGGCAGGCCTATCAGCAAGGCCAGTATGGCGGCCACCACGGACAGCTCTACCGTGGCAGGCAGGCGGTCTTTCAGTAGCGTGGAAACCGGTTGGGCTTGCCGCAGGGACAGGCCAAATTCGCCTTGTACGGCCTGGGATACAAAGCGTCCGAATTGCACGGGAGCGGGTTGGTCCAGCCCCAGGCTGGCACGCAGTTCCACGCGATCTTGTTCGGTGGCGTCCTGTCCCAGCATGATGGTGACCGGGTCACCAATGTAGCGGAACAGCACAAAAGCCAGAAGGCTGACCGTCAGCATCACCAGAACAGCCTGGATCAGACGGCGAATAATAAATACCAGCATAGGCGGTCTCCTGGTAGAGCGCGAGGATCACTCGCGACCAGTGTCGTCCTTAATGTGTAAAAAGGGCCCGGCAAGGGGGCTGGTGTAGAAACGGATGACTACAGCGTAATGGGAACCAGCCCCGCACGGAGGCGGGGCTGGGGTATGAAAACAACTTAGTCGATGGTGGTCCATTGGGCCAGCATGCGGTTGTCCGCACGGTGTACCACGTTGACCTTCTTGGCCATGGCCCAAGGAATGATCTGGTCATGCAGGGGAATGTGGCCCACTTCCTTGGCATGAATTTCCAGAACCTTGTGGATGGCCGCATCGCGCTTGGCGGTGTCGGTTTCGGTCTTGATCTGGTCGATCAAGGCGTCCACTTCGGCGTTTTCGTAGTTACCGAAGTTAAAGGAGCCGTCAGCGCCCTCGCCCTTGCTGTGCATCAGGCTTTGCAGGGTGTAGAGCGCATCAAAGGTTGGAACGCCCCAGCCAAACATGTAGGCGCTGCTGTCGTAGCTCTGAACTTTGGGGAAGTAGGTGGCGCGCGGCATGGCGTTCAGGTTGGCTTTCACGCCGACTTTGGCCCACATGCCCACAATGGCTTGGCAGATGGCTTCATCGTTGATGTAGCGATCGTTCGGGCAATCCAGGGTGAAGGTCAGGGAGTTGTCGTAACCGGCTTCTTTCAGCAGTTCCTTGGCACGATCCTGGCTGTAAGGCAGGCGCTGGGCCAGTTCCTTGGTGTAGCCGTGAACCTGAGGGGCCACCATGGTGCCGGTGGGGGCGGAAGAACCGCGCATTACGGCTTTCTTGATGGCTTCAATGTCGATGGCCACGTACAGGGCTTCACGCACACGCTGGTCAGCAAAGGGGTTCTTGCCCTTGATGCTGCTGTACTTCAGTTCCGGATTCTTTTGGTCCAGACCCAGGTAGATGGTGCGGTACTCGTTGCCTTCCACAATCTTGGTTTGCTGGCGCAGACGCTGCAAGTCCTGCGCAGGCGGGTCCAGAACCAGGTCCACTTCGCCCGACAGCAAGGCGGCGGTACGGGTGGCGTTCTGCTTGATGGGTACGTAGATCACTTCGGTGACGTTACCCACCTTGTTGCCCTTGTTCCACCATTCTTCGTTTTCGACAAAGACGGTGCGTACGTCCACTTCACGCGACTTCAGCTTGTAAGGGCCAGTACCGTTGGTGTTGCGAGCCGAGAAGGTTTCTTCGTTCTTGTTGAAGTCCTGGGGCTGGGTCACATTGTTCTTTTCCGACCAGGCCTTGTTCATGATGAACACACTGGTCAATTGGCGCAGCAGAACCGGGTTGGGAGCGGCAGTAACAATGTCCACCGTCTTGTCGTCCACTTTTTCTGCCTTGACGATGCCGTTCACGTAAGCCTTGAAGTTGGACGTAGGGGCCATGGCGCGCTGAATGGAGAACACCACGTCATCGGCGGTAAAGGGAGCGCCATCGTGGAATTTCACCCCTTCGCGCAGCGTAAAGCGCCACACAGTAGGTTCACGTTGTTCCCAGGCCGTGGCCAGGCTGGGCACAATCTGGAAATCCTTGTCGTAGTCCACCAGCGCCTCATAGACATACATGCTGCCTGTGATCGTGAGGTTTTCGTTCTGTGCGTGTGGGTCCAGCGTCATGAAGTCGCCCTGGCTGGACCAGGTAAGCGTTTTGCTGTGGCCCACCAAGGGCAGGGCGACCAGAGCTGCCAGCGCAGCAGCCAATACTGTTTTTTTCATGAAAACCTCCTGTTGGGGTGCTTGGTGTCGCTGATAGAGAGGCTGCATAGTAACCGGGCGCTTGCTGCCGATTCAATACGTAGTTTCAGCCTGCTGTCAGCTTAATGATGTTTAGTGATTTATATCATCCCGGCGCTTATTCAGTGGCTCTCGGTGCACCGCTGACTTGTCGCTATAATGGTGTACATATATACAGTTAACAGGCTGATCAAGGTGGCGGCACAAGAAGAAAAACCTCTGGAGCGGCGTATTGCTCATGTGGATATGGATGCGTTTTATGCCTCGGTGGAGCTGCTGCGCTACCCGCATTTGCGCGGCAGTCCCGTGGTGATTGGCGGGCGCAGTGCTGATGCGCCCAGGCAATTGTCCGATGGCAGCTGGCAACATGCCCGTCTGGCCGATTATGTTGGGCGCGGGGTGGCCACGACTTCGACCTATGAAGCGCGTCAGCTGGGTGTGTTCTCGGCCATGGGTTTAATGAAGGCGGCCCAACTGGCCCCCGATGCCATCTTGCTGCCTGCCGATTTTCAAGCTTACCGCCATTATTCGCGCTTGTTCAAACAGGCTGTGGCCACGGTCTCGGACCATATCGAAGATAGGGGTATCGACGAGATCTATGTGGACCTCAGCCATAAAACCGAAGACAGCCACGAGCTGGCCGAGCAGATTCGTCAAGCCGTGAACCAGGCTACGGGCCTGACCTGTTCGGTAGGCATCACTCCCAACAAATTGCTCTCCAAAATTGCCTCAGAACTGAACAAGCCCAATGGGGCCTGTGTGCTGACCATGGACGATGTGCCTACCCGCATCTGGCCGCTGGCTGTGGGCAAGATCAATGGCATTGGTCCCAAGTCGGTCGTGAAGCTGACGGAAATGGGCATACAGAAGATCGGGGAACTGGCCGCCACACCTGCAGAAAAATTGCAGGAACATTTTGGCCTGCGCTACGCGCAATGGCTGATGGCCGTGGCTCAAGGCCAGGACGAGCGCCCCTTATCCACCGACCGCACGCCTAAATCCATCAGTCGTGAAACCACCTTCGAGCGTGATCTGCACGTGCGCATGGATCGGTCCCGCCTGTCTGCCGTGCTGGAGTCCCTGTGTGAAAAGCTGGAGCAGGATTTACGCAAATCCGCCATGTGCGCCCAAACCATAGGCATCAAGCTGAAGTTCGAGGACTTCAAAACCGTGACGCGCGACCTGTCCCTGCCCGCTCCCGTGCTGGCGGCGGATGCCATTTTGGCCGCCGCCCGCCAGAATCTGAAACGCGCCGTGCTGGATAGACGCCTGCGCCTGCTGGGTGTGAAAGCCAGCGCTCTGCTGCCCATCAGTGAAATGCCGCAGGAGCAGCCTCGTCAACTGGATCTGGACGGTTTGTTTTAAGCAGGCAGATCTTTGGAAAGCCGCTTGGATGACAGGTTTTATACAAACGCGTCCCGGCGACTCCCACCCCGATACCGTGCAAAGATTTCAGGCTTAAAACGCTTTGGCGCCTGCCAGGGCGCGGATGTGTACCAGAAAAGGGACAATCCACGGCCAGATGGCCATTGTCCCAGGCATAAGCGTCCTGCTGGGGGTGTGCTGCGTTAGAATTAATTGTCCAGCCGCCGGGCTGGTTTATTTTTTCTTCTTTCATTTTCATCAAGGTTTGCCGTTATGGAATTCGATCGGGCCGGTGTACGTGCATTAATGGAAATTACCCAGCGTCCGGAGTTGGTCTTTGTGCGAGGAGAAGGTTCCTGGCTGCAAGATCACAACGGCAAGCGATACCTGGACACCGTCCAGGGCTGGGCCGTGAACGCGCTGGGCCACAGCCCTGCCAACGTGATCAAGGCGATCACCGAACAAGCGTCCAAATTGATCAACCCCTCGCCTGCGTTCTACAACGAGCCCTCTATCGAGTTGGCCAAGCGCATCGTGGAGCACTCCTGCTTTGACCGCGTGTTCTTTGCCAACAGTGGTGGCGAAGCCAACGAAGGCGCCATCAAGCTGGCGCGCAAATGGGGTCAGATCAACAAGAACAACGCTTACAAGATCATTTCTTTTGAGCACTCTTTCCATGGCCGTACCCTGGCCACCATGTCCCTGTCCGGCAAACCCGGCTGGGATCGCATGTTCGCCCCTCAGGTCGACGGCTTTCCTAAAGCCAAACTGAACGATCTGGAATCCGTGCGCGCGCTGATCGACGATCAAACCGTGGGCATCATGCTCGAACCCGTACAGGGCGAGGCTGGTGTTATTCCTGCGACCGTGGAATTCATGAAGGGCCTGCGCGCTCTGGCTGACGAGCACAAGCTGCTGCTGATCGTGGACGAAGTGCAAACCGGCATGGGCCGTACCGGCACCATGTTTGCCTACGAACACTCGGGCATCCGTCCTGACATCATGACCCTGGGTAAAGGCATTGGTGGTGGTGTGCCTTTGTCGGCACTGTGTGCCCGCGAAGAAGTGTCCTGCTTCCAGCCAGGCGACCAGGGCGGTACCTACAACGGTAACCCCCTGATGACCGCTGCTGGCGTGGCCGTGTTCGACGAACTGGCTGCTCCTGGCTTCCTGGCTTCGGTCAACGCCCGCGCCAAGCAGCTGTCCGAAGGCCTGCTGGCCATCAGCGCCAAGTGGGGCATGAATGGTGAGCGTGGTGAAGGCCTGTTGCGTGCTCTGATCCTGGATCAGGACGACGGCCCGGAAATCGTGGCTGCTGCTCGCGACCGTGCTCCAGAAGGCATGCTGCTGAACTCGCCACGTCCTAACCTGCTGCGTTTCATGCCAGCTCTGAACATCACGGCCGACGAAATCGACCTGATGTTGGCCTGGCTGGACGAAATCCTGGTCAAGGTTCGCGGCTAAGCGGCCAGCTTGCTGTAAAGAAATCCGCCTTCGGGCGGATTTTTTTTGGTCTTTGAATTTTTGTAGCCCTGCGGGTCTGGCGGCTTGGAGGGGGCCTGCAAGCTGCCGTTCCTGGCTTAGAAGTCGAGTTGCTCAGGTGTAATCCCAAGCGCAGCTGCAATGCGCTCCAGGCTGCTTTTTCGCAGTCGTTCGCTGCTTTCCTGCTGTGCATAGGCAGATTGGCTGATACCCAGACGAGCGGCCAGCTCTGCCTGTGTCAGCCCAAGGTGTTCACGCCATGCCCGAACCGGTGTTGCACCGTCGATCGTGCTGCTGACGACGGCGTGGGGGATCAGCCCGCCGTCTTGGGTCTGGCTGGCGATGTAGTCCTGGTAGGGAATCACGACAAAAGCGGGATTGCCGTCCGGGCCATTGATGATCTGAATATTAGTACGTGCGTTCATCGCGCTTTCTCACTTCCTGGATGTCGATAATTCTTATCTCTACGTCCCAATCAAACAGGACGCGATAGTTTCCGATGCGCAGGCGATAGCCATACTGGTGATTCGTCAGCGCTTTGATGTTCTGCGATCCGGAGCAATTGGGCATGTCAGCCAAGTTGCCGACACCGTCGCGGATAGCGCCCTGGTGTTGCCTGTCGATCTTGCGCAGTTGTTTGGCGGCTTTGGGTGTCCAAAATATCGAGTTCATGGACAAAATATAAGTTAATTATAAGTTAAGTTACTTGATATAAGTTTGGAAAAATTGCGCGGAGGACGGCAAAAAACCATTTTTGACTCCTGTTCTTGCACTCCCACGGCTAACTTGAAACGCGCATGAAATATCACAAATGCCATCGTTGGCAGTATTTAGTTTATTTTAAAAAATAATATAAATATCAATAACTTGAAGTAATTTCATCCAGCAGTTAGCCAGCATAAGTAAATGATTGTTCTGTTGTGGTGCCAAGGGAATGGAGTCGATGTAATAGAAGCTTCCAAGATTTGCCTGCAAGCGCAGGCCCACCCCGTGAGGCACTGTTTACCATGCTCCAGCAACTGTCCAAACTCATCGTAGCTAGTGCCCTTGTGCTGGCTGTTTCTCCGGCCATTGCCGCCGACTCCTTACGCATTGGCGTGGTGCCGGGCGCCTATGCCGATTCCATCAATGCCGCGGCCAAGGATGCCAAGGCCCAAGGCATTAATGTCGAGGTGATCGAGTTCACCGACTGGACCACGCCCAATGTGGCGGTGGATAACGGCGATATTGATCTCAATTACTTCCAGCATCAGCCTTTCCTGAAGAACGCCATCGAGAAAAACGGCTACAAGCTGGCCAGCGCGGGCACGGGTATTTTGGCCAATGTGGGAGTGTATTCGCTCAAGCATCAGGCGGTGGACCAGGTCCCCCAGGGCGGTAAGGTAGGCATTGCCAACGACCCCGTGAACCAGGGGCGTGGTCTGCTCCTGTTGCAAAAAGTCGGGCTGATCAAGCTCAAGCCAGAGGTCGGTTATCTGGGCAGCCTGGATGACATTGCCGAGAACCCCAAAAAGCTCAGCTTTGTGGAAGTAGAAGGCCCGCAACTGGTGCGTATTACGGGGGATGTGGATATTGCCCAGGGCTATCCGCATTTCATCGTGGCGGCCAAAGCCTTTGATCCTTCCAGTGGTCTGGCCTACTCCGGTATTGAAGATGCGCAGTTTGCCATTCAGTTCGTGGTGAACGCGGACCGTACCAACGATCCTGTCATTCAAAAGTTCATTTCCATCTATCAAAACTCGCAGTCTGTGCGTGACGTGTCGCGTGCGGCATTCAATAACGACGAGCGCCTCTACACCCTGGCCTGGCTGAATGCACAAGGAGGGGCGAAATAATGGCTGCGATCTTCTCCTCTCGCCTGCAGCGTTGGGCGCTGGGCATTCTGTTTGCCGCTGCCCTGCCGTTCAGCAGCTCTGCCGCCGTGATCAAAGTGGGCTCCATTCCCGGTGCAACCTCGGATGCGGTGCAAGCGCTGATCCCGGAAGGCAAAAAGCAGGGTCTGGATATTCAGTTGGTGGAATTTACGGATTGGACGCTGCCCAACGAGGCTGTCAACAACCGCGATATTGATGTGAATTTCTTCCAGCACCAAGCCTTTTTGAACAATGCCATCAAAGAGCGTGGCTACGACCTGGAATTGATTGGTCTGGGCTTGCTGCAAAACATTGGCCTGTACTCGAACAAGTATCAGTCTCTGGACCAGGTTCCCAAGGGCGCAACCGTGTCCTTGCCGAATGATCCGGTCAATCAGGGCCGTGGCCTGTTGCTGCTGCAAAAAGCGGGCCTGATCACCTTGCGTCATGGTCTGGATACCGGAGCCACGGTCAATGATGTGGTGGACAACCCCAAGCAGCTCAAGCTGGTGGAAATTGAAGGCCCGCAACTGATCCATTCCCTGCCGGATGTGGACCTGGCTGTCGTCTGGCCCAGCTATTTCGTCAGCGCTGGCCGCAAGGCGGATGCGGGCAAGGCCTTGGTCTATTCCGGCATTGCCGACACCTTTTATGCAATGGGTTTTGTCACGCGTAAAGACCGCGTCAACGACCCTGCCCTGAAACAGTTCGTGGAGCTGTTCCAGCAGTCGCAAGCGGTACGCAACACGATTGCAGACCGCTTTGATCACAACCCCCATCTGTACACCTTGCCCTGGCAAGGCAGCAGCACAGCGAGCAAGTGATATGGCATACACATCAGCACTACGGCGTAATTTGGACGAGCTGCGGGACACCGCCGAACAGGCCGCAGGACAGCGCGAGGTTCACAAGGCCAGTGCGTCTGTCAAAGCGGAACTGGAACAGCAGCCCAGCGTCGTCAAGGCGGGCAGCGTGGCCTTCCGTAATCTGTCCAAAATCTATCAGTCCTCGGCAGGTGCCGTGCCTGCCTTGCAGGACATTGATCTGGACATCGCGCCAGGCAGCATCTTCGGCATTATTGGCCGTAGCGGCGCGGGTAAATCCAGCTTGCTGCGCACCATCAACCGGCTGGAGCGCCCGAGCAGCGGCCAGGTACTGGTGGATGGCGTGGATATTGCCCGCTTGAATGAATCGGAACTGGTGCAGCTGCGTCGCCGCATTGGCATGATTTTTCAGCACTTCAATTTGTTGTCTGCCAAAACGGTGTACGAGAACGTGGCTTTGCCCTTGAAGGTGGCCGGGGTGTCGGCACAAGACATTGCTCAGCGTGTTCAGGAACTGCTGCAACTGGTCGGCTTGCAAGATAAGGCCGATACCTATCCCAGTCGTTTGTCGGGTGGGCAAAAGCAGCGCGTGGGCATTGCTCGCGCCTTGGCAACCGGCCCGGAGATTTTGCTGTGTGACGAAGCCACTTCGGCGCTGGACCCGGAGACTACGCAATCCATTCTGAGTTTGCTCAAGGACATTAACCGCCGCCTGGGCATTACCGTCGTGCTGATTACGCACGAGATGAGCGTGATCCGTGAAATTGCCGACCGCGTGCTGGTGCTGGAAAAAGGCCGCATTGCCGAACTGGGCGAGGTCTGGCGTGTGTTTGGCAAACCGCAGCATGACGCCACCAAGGCGCTGCTGGCCCCCTTGCAGCACACACTGCCGGAGGACTTGCAGGCACGTCTGGTACAGCAGCCTCCTGAAACTGGCACGTACAGCCGCATCCTGCAATTGAGCTATAGCGGCGAAGGTGGCTGGGAGCCGGATTTGCTGCGCATTGCCCGCAGCCTGCCCGGCCAGCCGCAGCTGGTTCATGGTGGCGTGGACCGCATTCAGGGCCATGCACATGGACGTTTGCTGGTCGCCATTGAGGGGCATGTGAGCCTGCCCGATTTGACATCTTTGACGCAAGGCCCGGCGGCCATCGCGCATCACATTGAGGACATTGGATATGTTGTGGAATCTGAGTATCCCCGCTGAGCGTTATTGGCAGGCTTTTCTGGACACGTTGATGATGGTGGGCGTGTCTGGGGGCATTGCCTTTCTGGCCGGTATTCCGCTGGCAGTGCTCTTGATTGTGACGGCCCCCCATGGGTTTTGGGAGTCGCCCAAGATCAACCGGGCGGTGGGTAGCGTGGTCAATGGTTTCCGGGCCACGCCCTTCATTGTTTTGCTGGTTGCGTTGATTCCTTTCACGCGCTTGCTGGCAGGCACCACGATTGGGGTGTGGGCGGCCATTGTGCCCTTGGCAATCAGCGCCACGCCTTTCTTTGCCCGTATTGCCGAGGTCAGCCTGCGCGAGGTGGACTCGGGCCTGATTGAAGCGGCTCAAGCCATGGGCTGCAAGAAGTGGGACATCGTGCGCCACGTCTACTTGCCCGAGGCACTGCCCGGCATTGTGGGTGGCTTCACCATCACCATCGTGGCTTTGATCAGCTCGTCTGCCATGGCCGGTGCGGTCGGTGCCGGTGGCTTGGGTGACTTGGCGATCCGCTACGGCTACCAGCGTTTTGATACGCAGGTGATGTTGATCGTGATTGCCGTGTTGATTGCTTTAGTGACTGTGGTGCAGTTTGCTGGCGACCGCTACGTGCAGTGGCTGCGCGCACGTTGATCCGAGTTCAGCCAAGGGCTGGCGCACGTAGTGGCGTCGCCTTGGCAACGAGTGTGATGTTCTTTGTTTGCTCGGACGCTCTGTCTTGAGCCGGGACGCAGGTGCTGGAGGCTGCGTCTATCCCTACCGTTTTTAGTCATTGAAAAGAGTGCCGTATGAATGATCGGATTACTCAGGGCGGAGCTTTGCCCGAAGCATCTGCAAAGCAGCGTCTGCCCTTGCCCCCCCAACAGCCTCATGTGATTGGCAGCGAGGCCGAAGCCCTCGCCATTGCCCGGCAATTGGCTGCTGAATTTGCCCAAACTGCTGCCGAGCGCGATCGCCTGCGCCAGCTTCCCTGGGACGAGATAGAGCGCTATACCGCCAGCGGCTTGGGTGCCATCACTATTCCCAAAGCCTATGGCGGCCTGGAAGTTTCCAATGAAACGCTGGTACAGGTTTTTGCCATCATCAGCGCGGCTGACCCTTCTCTGGGGCAGATCCCGCAAAACCATTTCGCGCTGATCCAGAACCTGCAAGACACCGGCACTGAATCTCAAAAGCAGCGTTGGTTCAAGGCGGTGCTGCAAGGCGCGCGTTTAGGTAATGGCGGGCCGGAAAAAAAGGGCAAGGCAGCGGTGATTACCGACATCACTGCCCATCTTGCTCGGGCAGCGGATGGCCGCTTGTGCGTTAGCGGCACACGCTTTTATTCAACCGGGGCCTTGTTCGCCCATTGGATTCCTTTCCGGGCTGCGGATGAGCAAGGCCGTGGCGTACAGGTCTGGGTGCGTCGTGATGCGCCCGGCGTGCAGGTGATTGATGACTGGAACGCTTTTGGGCAACGCACCACCGCCAGTGGCAGTGTGGTGTTCGAGCAGGTCCTGGTCGAGGAAGACCATGTGCTGGAAAGCTGGCGTTTTGCGGACAAGCCTTCCTTGTCGGGTCCTATTTCTCAACTGATTCAAGCCAGTATTGATGCCGGTATCGCTCAGGGGGCCTTGCAGGATGCACTGGAATTTGTCCGCAATCGTGCGCGCCCCTGGACCGATTCGGGTGTGGCCAGTGCCACGCAGGACCCTCATATCATTCAGGAAGTCGGGGCCTTGCAGATTGAGGTGGATGCTGCTCAGGAAGTCTTGCTGGAGGCAGCGCGTTTGCTGGATGAATTGGCCGCCAAGCCCGTGGATGCAGACAGCAGCGCCCGTGCTTCTGTAGCCGTTGCCGAGGCCAAAATCCTGACGACGGAAGCGGCCCTGAATGCCAGCGAACAGCTCTTTGCCTTGGCCGGCTCGTCGTCCACCCGTGCAGCTCATAACCTGGACCGCCACTGGCGCAATGCCCGCGTGCACACCTTGCATGATCCGGTGCGCTGGAAATATCACTTGCTGGGTAATTACCTGCTCAATGGCGCCTCGCCGTCTTATCACCAATGGAACTGAGGCCATGACAACACAGCTTTCTACATCCGTACACATCATCCAGTCCGAGGCCGAAGCGCTGCAAGCCGCCGAGCAGTTTGCACAATCCATTGCCCAGGATGCGCTGGAGCGTGATCGCGACCGTATCTTGCCGCATCGAGAGGTGGAGCAATTCAGTCAAAGTGGCTTATGGGGCATTACGGTCCCCAAAGAATACGGCGGCGCGGGCGTTTCCGCCGATGTGCTCACCCGTGTCGTGCAGCGCATTGCCAAGGCCGATGGCAACTTTGGCCATATCCCGCAAAACCACTATTACGCGTTGGAAGTGTTGCGCGTGGGGGCGACGCACGAGCAAAAGGCCTTTTTCTACGATCAAGTGCTGCAAGGCAAACGCTTTGGCAATGCATTGGCAGAGATCGGCAAGAAGGACTTTGTCCGTCGCACGCAGTTGCTGAAAGAACCCGATGGCTGGTTTGTGGATGGCCGCAAATTCTATTGCACGGGCTCGCTGTTTGCACACTGGATTCCCACGCTGACGACTTCGCCTGATGATGGCCGCCTGTATCTGGTTTTTGTACCGCGTGGGGCTGCAGGCGTCACGCTGACAGACGATTGGGACGGCTTTGGCCAACGTGTCACAGGCAGTGGGTCGGTGGAGTTCACGCGTGTTCCTGTGCAGCCGCAATGGGTTGTGCCGTTCACGGATTCCTTCGAGCGTCCGACCACCATTGGCCCCTATGCCCAGATCATCCATGCAGCACTGGATTTGGGCATAGGCCAAGGGGCTTTTGCGGCCACCTTGCCCTTTATCCGCGAGCACAGCCGCCCCTGGATTACCGCTGGCGTGGACAGCGCCGCACAGGACCCCTTGCTTCTGCAGGAGGTGGGCAATGTGCATGTGCGTTTGCGTGCCGCGCAAGCGCTACTGGCCCGCGCCGCCCGCTTTGTGGACGCCGCCCAGCAAGCACCGGATGAGGACAGCGTGGCTGAGGCCTCCATTGCCGTTGCGCAGGCCAAGGCTTTGGCGACCAGTGCCAGTGTGCTGGCAGGCAGCAAGTTATTTGAACTGGCAGGCACCAGCGCTACGCAGGCCCAGCATGGGCTGGATCGCTACTGGCGTAACGCCCGAGTCCATACCTTGCATGACCCGGTGCGCTGGAAGTACCACGCCATTGGCAATTACGCCCTGAATGGAGTGCGCCCGCCGCGCCATGGTGCTTTGTGATGCCACCTGGAAAGCTGTGTTTGGGCATGGCTGCAGGGGTGAGGAAGCGTTGCGCAGTATGGCTCAAAGCATGTCAGTAAATACGTTCCAGCAAGACACATATGCGCTTCGATATGGCCTGTTTTCCAGGCCACAGATCTTTCTCTTTTATCTGGATGTTGATTGATGACTATCTCGAAGATTTTGAAAAAACTGACGGCGTTTAGCCTGGTTTCTACTGCCGTTTTGTTGAGCAGCACAGCGACCGCTGCGCCATTGAAAATCGGCGTTGTTCCCGGCATTTTTGCGGACTCGGTGGCCGTTGCCGCTCAGGAAGCCAAGAAGCAGGGGGTGGATGTGCAGGTGATCGAATTTACCGATTGGGCCACACCGAATGTGGCGCTGGATGCGGGCGATATTGATTTGAACTACTACCAGAACAGCAATTACCTGGCCAATGCCGTGCGCGACAAGGGCTTCAAACTGGTCAGCGTGCAGCCGGGCATTTTGTCTTACCTGGGCCTGTATTCTCTCAAGCACGCCACGCTGGCCGATTTGCCCGATGGCGCAAAAGTGGCGATTGCCAGTGACGCCGTCAACGTAGGCCGTGGGTTGCGTCTGTTACAGCATGCAGGTTTGATCACGCTGCGCCCCGAAACCGGCTTGCTGGGTACTCCCGATGACATTGTTTCCAACCCCAAGAACCTGAAGTTTGTGGAAGTGGAAGGCCCGCAATTGGCACGTGCCACACAGGACGTGGATCTGGCTCAGGGCTTTCCGTATTTCATCCTGGCCTCCAACGCCTTTGATGCTACGAAAGCCTTGTCCTTGACCAGTTACGAGGACGACTCCTGGGCGATTCAGTTTGTGGCCCGTAGCGACAGGACGGAAGATCCGCGCATTGCCCAGTTCCTGGAGGTCTACAAAACATCGCCTGCGGTGCGCGAGGCAATCGATCAGTTCTACCAGGGCGAGAAAAAGCTGTATCGCCTGACCTGGTTGCCGCATTAAGCAAGGAGAATGCCCCATGACGCAGCCCAAGAAACACATCCATATCAACGCTTTCAACATGAATTGCGTCGGCCACATCCACCATGGTTTGTGGACGCATCCGCGTGATCAATCCACGCAGTATCACACTCTGAAGTACTGGACGGACCTGGCTCAAACGCTGGAAAAAGGCTTGTTCGACGGCATCTTTCTGGCGGATGTGGTCGGCTATTACGACGTTTACCAGCAAGGTGTGGACTTGACGCTGCGCGAGGGTATTCAACTACCGGTGAACAACCCCTGGCTGCTGGTCTCGGCCATGGCAGCCGTCACGCAGCATATTGGCTTTGGTCTGACAGCGTCAGTGGCGGCTCATCACCCCTACACCTTCGCACGCGATGTCAGCACGCTGGATCAGCTAAGCAATGGCCGCATAGGCTGGAACATCGTGACTGGCTATGTGGATAGCGGGGCGCGGGGTTTGGGGCAGGATGGTCTGGATGCACACGACAGCCGTTACGACCGGGCCGAGGACTTTCTGCAATTGGCTTACAAGCTGTGGGAAGGCAGCTGGGAAGATGGCGCGCTGATTGCCGACAAGCAGCGTCGTATCCATGCCCTGCCCGAGAAAGTGCATACCGTGCATCACGAAGGGCCGTTTTATCGCAGCAATGCAATTCATATGAGCGCGCCCTCTCCTCAGCGCACGCCTCTGCTGTTCCAGGCAGGCACTTCGGCGCGGGGGCTGCAGTTTGCCGGGCAACATGCTGAAGGGGTTTTCATCGGTGCGCGGGACCCGGAAGCGGCCAGGGACTCGTCCCGCAAGCTGCGTCAGGCAGCGGTCAATGCGGGACGGCAAGCGCAGGACCTGAAGATTTATGCGGGTGTAGCGGTCGTTACGGGTGCTACGGAAGCCGAGGCTAAAGAGAAGTATGCCGACTATCTGGCCCATGCCAGTTCCGAGGGCGGCCTGGCGCATTTTGCGGCCAGTACCGGCGTGGACTTTGCCCAGTATGACCTGGATGAACCCATCCGCTTTGGCCCCAGCAACGCGATTCAATCTGCAGCGGCCGCAGCCCAGAAACAAGGCTGGACGACGCGTCGCAAGCTGCTGGAGCAATTCACGCTGGGTAGCCGCTACAAAACCATTGTGGGCGACCCGCAGCAAGTGGCGGATGCGCTAAGCACCTGGATTGATGAAGGCGAGATCGACGGCTTCAATCTGACCCGCATCGTCGTGCCCGAAACCTGGGAAGACTTTGCCAGCTACATCGTGCCCGAGCTGCAAAACCGGGGCCGCTATCGCACGGCGTATGAAGGTGGAACCCTGCGCCAGCAATTGTTTGGACAAGGAGATCGGGTATCTGCCACGCACCCTGCCGCGCAGTGGCGGCATTTGGTGCCCGGTTCGACCCCGGAGGCGGGATCGGATGAGGCCGCTACCTCTGCCTTGCAGGCAAGCTGATTAAGGCGAGAAAGAGCCAGTATCTGCTGCGTTGGATCATTTTTTACGACCCCTTTTTTAAGGTCAGGATCATGTTGTTTGCCCGTTTTTCTATTCGTGCCGTGTTTGCCTTGGCAGCTTTGAGCCTAGCGGGCCATGTGTCTGCTGCTGCATTGAAAATCGGCGTCACGCCCGGCTCTTTGGCCGATTCTGTTGCCGTGGCAGCCAAGGAGGCCAAGAAACAGGGTCTGGAGGTCGAGGTGATTGAGTTCACCGACTGGACCACGCCCAATACGGCCTTGGCCTCCGGGGATCTGGATTTGAATTACTTCCAGCATCAGGCTTTCCTGGACAATGCCGTCAAGGAAGGCGGCTATGCCATTGAAAGTGTGGCTTATGGTTTATTGCCCAATATTGGCTTGTATTCCAAGCAGTATTCGTCCTTGGATGCGCTGCCCGAAGGCGCTTCTGTTGGGGTGGCGAGTGATCCGGTGAATCAGGCGCGCGGCCTGCTGCTTTTGCAGACGGCTGGCCTGATTCAGCTGAAAGAGGGTGTGGAGGCACGTGCCTCGATTCATGATGTGACGGCCAACCCCAGAAAGCTGCGCATTGTGGAAGTCGAAGGGCCGCAATTGGTGCGCGCAGCCGATGACCTGCCCTTGGTCCAAGGCTATCCAGCCCATTTTGTGAACGCCGGGCAGTCCGAGCTGGCCAGCAAGGCCTTGCAGTATTCCACGGTGGATGATCTGTACTACGCGATTCGCTTTGTGGCTAGAAGCAGCCATAGAGAGGATCCGCGCATACGCCAGTTTGTGGATCTTTATCAAAATTCCCCTGCCGTGGCCGCGCAGATCGACAGGTCTTTTGCGGGAGACAAGAAGCTGTATGCCTTGCCGTGGAAGACGGCGGGTCATGCCTCCATTACGCAGGTTCCTTGAGGGCTGCACATCATGATTACTGACACTGCCGTTTTTTCCTCTGATGTTGCGCCACGCCGGACTGTGCCAGAAAGGGCAGAGCCAGCAAGTGCACGAGCTTCCGATCTGGGCGCCTTGCGTGCCCGTTTCAGCGCCCTCTTTCAGCGCATTGCCGATACTGCGGCGGAGCGCGAGCATACCCGTACCTTGGCCTATGCGCCCATTCTGTGGCTGAAAGATAGCGGTTTTACGGCTCTGCGTGTGCCGCCTCAATGGGGTGGCAGTGGTGTCTCCATTTCGGTGTTCTTTGAGCTTTTTCAGGACCTGGCCGCGGCCGACTCAAACGTCGCCCAAATTCTGCGCCCTCATTTCGGTTTCATCGACCGATTGTTGATTGATCGGGATGAGGCCACGCAAGCGCAGTGGCTGCCATTGGCAGGCCAAGGGGCGATTTTTGGTAATGCCACGACCGAGACTGGTTTGGGCGCTGTAGGCCAGTTGCAAACCACGCTGGAGCCCGATCCAGAGCAGGCCGGTCAATGGCGTCTGAATGGCCGCAAGTTCTACAGCACGGGCACCTTGTACGCGGATTGGGTCACGGTGGTGGCTCGCAGCACAGGAACGGAGAAGGAGGATGAAACGGTACATGCCGTGGTCGCCACCGATCAGGAAGGGGTGGAGCGTCTGGATGACTGGCATGGCTTTGGCCAAAGGCTGACGGGATCTGGCACGACGGTGCTGACGGATGTGCTTGTGCCTGAGAGCGCCATCATCCGTTTTCCGCGTCAGGAACCCACACCGTTGGTGGCTTATTTCCAGCTGGTGCATTTGGCGACCTTGGCGGGTATCGCCCAAGCCTTGCAGCGTGATGCAGTGGCCTATGTGCAGGCGCGCAAGCGTGTCTTTAGCCATGGTAGTGCGGCGCTACCCAAGGACGACCCCTTGGTGCAGCATATTGTGGGAGAGCTGGCCAGCACGGCCTATATTGCCCAACTGGCGGTACGTGATGTGGCGGCTCATTTGCAAAGCATTGCGGATCAGCGGCAGGCGGGTGTGGAGGTCTCCCGCGAAACTTTGGACGCTCTGGAGCTACGCACTGCACAGGCGCAAGTAGCCGTGGTGGAGCCCGTCTTGCGGGCGGCCACGCGCCTGTTTGATGTGGGTGGCTCTACGGCCCTGGAGGAGTCCCGTCGTCTGGATAGACATTGGCGTAATGCGCGAGCCCTGGCCTCGCACAATCCGGTGATCTACAAGGCTCGGTCGGTGGGGGATATTTTGCTGAACGAGGCCGAGCCTGTGTACTACTGGCATGTGGGGACCAAGGGGAGTTGAGCTAATGCGGCCAGAGGCGGGGCCGCCTCTTGGAAACATAAAGGGCATGAATTAATCGTGCCCTTTATGTTGTCAGCCTTGAGCGCGCAGCCTCTCAGGGTAAATCACCGACAAAATAGTACGCTAAGCGCGTGATGAGGCTGGCACCCAGCGATAAAGCGTAGGAACGGATACGTCCAGGTTCTTGGCCACGTCCTTGAGTGGTACACCGCTGGCCAGCAGCTTCTTGGCTGACTTGATTTTGTTGTCGTTCATCTTGGGTTTGCGACCACCCTTGCGGCCAAGCTGCTTGGCGACTTCCAGCCCGGTACGGGTACGTTCGACTGTCAGTTCGCGCTCCATCTCGGCCAGGCTGGCCATGACGTGGAAGAAGGACCGACCAGACGGCGTGCTGGTGTCGATGGAGTCGGTGAGGCTTCTGAACTGGATACCTTGTGTGCGCAGTTCGTTGACCAGATCGACAAGTTGCTTGACTGAGTGGCCCAAGCGGTCCAGCTTCCAGACCACCAATGTGTCGCCCTCGCGCAGCATTTCGAGCGCTTTGACCAAGTCTGGACTATTTGCTCGCGTGCCACTTACCTTGTCTTCAAAGACCCTCTGGCACCCGGCCTGAATCAAAGCTTCGCATTGCAATTCAAGGTTCTGATCTTGCGTCGAGACGCGCGCATAGCCTATCAGCATGGCGTGTCGCCGTCTGCATCCTGACGAACGGCAAGTAACTGTTGAAGCAATTCCGGTAGTGCTGTCTGCACGGTGTCCCACACGACATCGAGGTTGACGTCGAAGTAGCCGTGGGCGATGCGGTTGCGCATACCGCGCATATTACGCCACGGCACTTGTCCATGAGCCTGAGCGAACTCGAGGTCAAGGTAATCCGGAAGACGGTACTTGCTCATACTGGTTGCGCCTCTGCAAGCACTTGGGCACGGACTTTAGGTGGTAGGTCACCGGGCGTCAGCAAATCGACTTGAATACCGAGCAGTGATTCCAGCTCGTCTTGCAGGCCTCCCAGGTCAAACAGCGTCGCACCAGGCAGTGCGTCAACCAGCAAATCAATGTCGCTGCCATCCTGGTCGGTGCCATGTAGTACCGAACCGAAGACGCGTGGATTCGCCGTGCGAAAGCGGCTTACGGCTTCACGCACTGCATCTCGGTTCATGTCGAGCACAACAGATGGACGCATGGTCATCCCTTCTTATCAAAACTCATCAAAACGGTAAGTTATCGAGAATGGGATTTCAAGGCCTGGTTCCTCAGATCGAAATTATTACGAGAGTTGAAACAGCCTGGCCGCATTGTCATAAAACAGCTTGTCCAGAATTGCATCCTTGAAACCCAGCTGCTGGAAGTCCTCAATACTCTGGCGAATCGGGCGGAAGGTATAGGACGAACCAAACAGCAATTGCTCGGACAGGAAGCTATTGGCTGCCTGCACATAGCCCTCGTTTCCCGGCTGGAAAATGTACATATCCGGCACCAGATGCACGTTCTCGTGCAGAAAGGCCAGGCCTATGGCCTGTTGCACATTGGGCCAATAGCCGTGATAGACCACTAAAGGCAGATCCGGGAAGGCTTTGGCCACTTTGGCCAGCCCGGCCGGGTCGTTGTAGCGCGGGTCCGGCGTGGTGGGGCCACTCATCAAAAAGACGGGTACTTTCAGGTGGCGCGCCAGTTCGTAAACGGGCCAGTAAACCGGGTCATCGGGGTGACGTGCTGGAACACCAAAACCCGGCTCGATATCAATGCCGGACAAGCCCAGCTCCTTGATGGCGCGTTCTGCCTCGGCCAGGGCTTGCTGCTCGCCTTGCAGAGCCGGATCAATACCGGCAATGCCCAGCAATTCATCGTGTCCGTGCACGATCTGATGAATGGTGTCGTTGGGCAAATGTTGCGACGGTGTGTGGCGGCCTACGACGACCGCTTTACTCAGTCCGGCCTGGCGCACTTCTTCCAGAAAGCCTTCCTGGCTAAGTGACTTTTCAAAGTGAGTATCGCTGCCACGAGTGCCAACGCGGCGATTCAGCCAACGCGCGGTGGCATGTTCTGGCGTACCAGGTTCGGCCCCGAAAAACTTGTGCAGAAAGGCAGGTCGGCAGCGTAGATCGATTATTTTCTGGCTCATGATGCAGAAGAAAGTTGCTGGTTTTGAACACCGCGCGCGTCAAAGGCGCCGCCGGTCTGGGCGCGATCACTGACGGTGACGGCGCGTTTGCCCAGAAGTGGAAATACCAGCTCGGCAAAGCGGATGGATTCTTCCAGATGCGGATAGCCCGATAGCACGAAGGAGTCCGCGCCCAGGTCTATGTATTCCTGCAAGCGCTGGGCCACGGTTTGGGCGTCGCCCACCAGTGCGGTGCCTGCCCCGCCCCGTACCAGTCCCACCCCTGCCCACAGATTGGGTGAGACTTCCAGTTGATCGCGACGGCCACCGTGCAAGGCGGCCATGCGTTTCTGGCCTACCGAGTCCATGCTGGCGTAATTGGCCTGCGCCTTGGCAATGTCCTCGTCCGTCAATTTGCTGATCAGGCGATCCGCCTCGGCCCAGGCTTCCTCATTGGTTTCGCGCACGATCACGTGCAGGCGTACACCCAGCCTTAATTTGCGGCCACGGGCGGCGGCACGGCGGCGGATGTCCTCAAATTTCTTGCCCACAGCAGCCGGTGGTTCGCCCCAGGTCAGGTAGGCATCGACATGCTCGGCAGCCAGTTCATGGGCGGCGTCTGAGGAGCCGCCAAAGTACAAGGGCGGATAGGGTTTTTGCACAGGCGGGAAAAAGTTGCGGCCATTCTCTACCTTGAAATGCTTGCCCTGAAAATTCACGGTGTCGCCAGAGAGCAATTGACGCCAGATCGTCAGGTATTCATGGGCGTATTCATAACGGGCATCGTGGTCCAGAAACACGCCTTCGGCGGCCAGTTCGGTGGCATCGCCGCCGGGCACCACATTCAGCAGCAAACGGCCATGCAGGGCCTGGTCCAAGGACGCTGCCTGACGTGCGCTGGAAACGGGTGCGCCCAAGGAGGTACGCAGTGCCACCAGCAGCTTGATGCGCTGGGTAACAGGAACCAGGCTGGCCGCCACTACCCAGGGGTCCAGGCAGGAGGCGCCGGTGGGAATCAGCAAGCCGTCATAACCCAGGTTCTCGCTGGTGACGGCAATGCTGCGCAGATACTCGTTGGTAGGCGCGCGGCCAAAGTCGGATTTGCCCAGATAACGGGTATCGCCCGAGGTGGGCAGGAACCAGAAAATATCGGGTGTGGTGGAGGTGATTTGGCTCATGCTGCCTGCGCCTCCAGAATAGAGTTTCGCAGTGGCAAACGCGTCTGAATACTGTGCAGTACCGGCACGGCCAGATCAACGGTGCGCTGGATGTGCTGTTGCAGGGCGGCGCTGGTGACTTCGCCGTCCTGAATCTCCTCGGGCGTGGCATAGACCCCGATGGGCAAGGTCAGAGCCTGGAAGAAGCTGAACAGGGGCCGTAGCTGATGTTCGATGACCAGGGCATGGCGTTGGCTGCCGCCAGTGGCGGCCAGCAATACGGGGGTGCCATTCAGGGCATTCATGTCGACCAGATCGAACAGGTGCTTGAGCAAGCCCGGAATGCCCGCGCGAAAGATGGGCGAGCCCACGATCAGAAAGTCGGCCTGCTCAATGGCGGTGATGGCCTGATGCGCATGGGCGGGCAAGGCGTCGGTGGACAGGGCCGCGCCAAGTTCGGGCAGCAGGTTGACCAGCTCGATGTTTTGCACGTCCAGTGCCAGTTGGTCGTTCAGTGTGTCGCGCAGCGCATCCAGCAGCACTTGCGTGCGGGAGGGACGGTGCAAGCTTCCATTCACAATAACGGTTTTCAGAGGGCGGCTCATGGCAATTCCTTGCAGTGAAATCAGAACAAGGTGCCGCCAGAAAACGGGGGCACCTGTGCGAGTCAATGCCTTGTATTACATGCCTGATCGCCGCTGCCACGAAAGACAATTCGCTCATGTGTTTATGGTCGATAAGCGTCCTTACTCTTTTGATTTGCTTATGAAAATCAGTATTGTTGAATGTGAAAAAATGAGCTGCCAAATGGCATGGGCATGAACTGTGTCAGGAGTTCGTCGCCGGTCTTTTTCGGGGTCAAATAAAGCGATCGGAGCGGGAGTGCCAGAACTGGATAGTGCGCCGCTACGTTGTGCCAAAGCTGGATAGTTCGGCACCAAATGGCTTCATAGAATGAAACCAGGTCAATCCGGGGGGATTGGCATCCGACTGTGTGGGAAACACAGCGGCTTTTATTTCTATGAGAGAGACAAGTCATGACTCAAAACAGCACCCCACCCTATATCGACATTGAAAAACGCATCGACAAGGTACGCGACGAATACGCGCTGGTTGAAGGCCACTTCGATACGTCCGAGGAAACCTCCCCCTGGATTCCTTTCGGCCCCAATATCTGGCTGCGTCACCTGAGCTTTGATATTCGCAACAACACCTCGGTGCACATCATGCGCGCTGACAAAGGTGGTTCTTTGGGGCGTCATCGCCACCGCGCTGTGGTGACCGGCTACATTCTGTCCGGCAGCCTGCGCTACGAGGAATACGATTGGGTGGCCCGCGCCGGTCATTACATCCACGAAAGCCCCGGTCGCACGCACACCCTGGTGTCCGACGAAGGCATGGAAACCCTGTTCCACCTGGGCACGCCCATCGAGTTCCTGGACGAGAACGACAACATCCTGGAAATCATTGATGTGTTCTGGATGATCGACCACTACACCAGCTACTGTAAGAAGCACAATCTGCCCATCAACAAGTCCATGTTCATCTAAGACTGTTTGATGCTTGTGTGCCGTGTCTGCCCCGTTTGATGGGGCAGTTCCTTGAAGCGTTGCTGGTAGTAGGCAGAAAACCGCCCCAGATGCCCAAAACCATGCGCCAGTGCCACCTCGGTGACGTTGGGGCGGGGCCGGCTTTGCAGCACCTGATGGGCGGCGTCCAGACGCAGATTGCGTACCCAGCTCATGGGGGACTGTTTGTAGTGACGACGGCACAGCAGATGCAGGAAGCGGGGACTCACACCCGCTGCCTGCGCCAGATCATCTAGTGAGATGTTGCTGTGCAAATGCGCCAGCACATAGTTCCTGGCCTGGAGCAGACGCATTTGCCCTGCCCGGGCTGCGGCTCCCATGGATTCATCCACCAGAGCCTGCACAGCCTGTTCGTCGGCGGGATGACACAGCAGGAATAAAGCCAGGCTGCTTTCAATATGCTGCGTCCAGTTGGCTGGACGGTCGCCATGTTGCGCCGGTAGCAGAAGCAGGTGTTGGATGAGGTTGGCCCATTGCGGGCCCATACAGGGGTCTAGCTTGTAGACACAGCCTCGGGTCATGCCCTCTTGTGCCAGCGTCTGATGGCCCACGCCATCAAACAAGCTGTAGGGGATCTTCACGATCAGCTGTTCGCAACCGGCTTGCCACAAGGTGCGCACATGGTGGCGAGGGGATACCACCGCAATATCGCCGGGATAGGCGGTTAATCTGTGATGGCCATCGCTGATGAATTCGGCCGTGCCTTGCAAGGGCATTTGCACCAGACAGAAGTCCCCGAAGGCATCGGCCTGGATTTCCACTTCGGCACCGTAGCCCAGTCGCATCAGGCTGATCTGATCAATATCGCGACGGTACAGGCTGGTGTTGATGCGCCCGCGACCCCAATGCAGGGCATGCCGGGAAATGGCCCGGCTAAGCGGCTGATGAGACAGCTCGGCGCTGTGCGAATGAAAGACTGGATGACGGTACAACACCGACAGATCCAAGCCATTTTCTGCCGACATTGGGAACCCCTTGTTCCAGAGCATAAGGATGCGCGTGACCAGTGCCTAGTGTAAAAGTTGCGCGGCTGGGCGGGCATGGGGGCTATCCCTGATCGGGGATTTTTGGTTTCAGAATATTCTTTATTTACAGAGGGATAGCCGGTTTTTTTATTTTATTTAAGTTTAAAATAAGCATTCTGATTCTTGATGCTGTGGTTGAGGCTTGAAGAAGTTGGCAGCATGAACTTTATCGCCCCTGTGCCCGATCCCCTTTCAAGGTCATGACAGCGCTTTCCACTGTCGCAATCATCTTGCCGTCTTCGCGCTGGATTTCACAGTGGTAATGGCTGATGCTGCGTCAGCATGCTCTGCTGAAAGGCGAATTGCAGGATTTCGCTGTTGGAGCGCGGGGGACTTTGCATCTGTATGCGAATACGGCGGCCTTAACCGAGTTTCTACCGTCGCGCTTGGCTCCCTGGCTGGCACGGTGCCCCAATCTGCATATCGAACTGAAAGAGCGTACCAGCGCAGATATTGTGCGTACGGTTGCCGCCGGTTTGGCCCAGGCCGGTGTGGTGTCGGATGCAGTGCAGGCACCGGGGCTGATGCTGGAGCCGGTGGCCAAGGATCATCTGGTACTGATTATGGCTGCGGCTCACCCTTTGGCGGCACACAGCAAATTGAGCTTGCAGGATGTTCTGCATGAGCCCTGCGTGGGCCTGGGGATTGTGCCGCGAGGCGTGGCCAGCAGCCGCTACAGGCGTCGCCATGGCTTTGTCGCGCGGCCTTTGAGCGACTCCTGGGCCAAGCGCTCCTTGTGCCTGTGTTATCAGGACTGGGGCGCCCTATCCAAACCCATGCAGCGCTTGTTGCAGCATTTGGGGTCTAAGGAGACTGTCTGAGCCCACCTTTTTTGTGAAAACGTGTTCACGGAGCTGCATGCTTTCCAAGCCGCCAGGGGGCAGATGCCAGGCGTAAGGTTCGTGCTGGTTTCCGCATTTGTTGGCGGACTCAGCGATCTGTTTTTCTATTGGTGGTGCTTTGCAACTCTGTCGTTTGATGACTGGCTCTAATGCCGGAGCTCACCTTCCTTGTTTTCGCTTAACACCCTAGTGGGCCAGGCTGACAAACAGTGAGCGGCCGGTGACCTTATTCCAGCCCTTCCAGTTTGCTGGCAACAAGCGGCTCTTGCGATTCTGCTGGCTCTGCCAAGTTGATCTTCACTCCAATATCGGCCGGTTTCGCGTAGTGCAGGCTGCTGGTCACCAAGGCATTGACACCTGTTGCGGCATAGGCGGCTGCGTTACCTGCATGAATCCCGCCCGCTGCCAGAATGGTGACGTTGGGATGCGCTTTGCGCAGCGCAGGCACAATTTGTGCCAGGGTCTCGGGCGGGATTTTGTCGAACTGCACCACGTCCGCACCCGCCTGAGCCGCGCTATAGGCTTCATCCAGATCTGTCGCTTCGATCACGATTTTCTTTTCGCACAAGGCGTATTTGTGACGGGCAATCGCATGGCCCACCTCCTCCCAGCCACCCATCAGCGCGCGGTGCTGGGGGAAGATCAAAATGGTTTCGCCCAGTCCCAGCCGATGCGGCATGGCTCCGCCCGATAGTGTGGCTTTCAAGGCCAGCTTGCGTACCCCAGGCGCATGTTTGCGAGTGGTCAGCACAGCCACCGAGGCATTTACCGTTTGCACGGCTTGCACGACTTGATGTGTCAGGGTGGCGATGCCGCAGGCAAACTCCAGCAGGTTCTGGCCGACCTTCCAGGCGCGCAGCAAGGCTTTGGCGGGGCCTTGTGCCAGCAAAATGGTCTGGCCGGGCATCGCTGCCACGCCGCTGGGGGTGTAGTGCTGAGTCTGGCCGCCGCAAGAGCGCACAATCTCGGCCACCTCCTCAGTGCCTGCCACGCGGATATGGTCACGCACGACGTAACGCAGTGTGGTGTTCTGGTTGTGCAGTCCCAGCATGTGGCTGGTCAGATCCAGGTAGGAGGCATCCTCGCCAATCCATTGGTCGATTTGGCTTTGTTCAAAAAAAACCGTCATTTTTGATTCCCGTAGCGCCGCAGCGCCCAAAAGCAGGCTAATGCCGTCAGCCCCAGCAAGCAGGACAGCGCATTGGCACAGTCTGTGTCGCCATCCAGGACGGCGTTGTAGATAGATAAAGACAGGGTTTCGGTACGACCCGCGATATTGCCACCCAACATCAGCGAAATGCCCACTTCTCCCATGGCCCGTCCGCCTGACAGAATCAGTCCGGTGGCCAAGGCAGGACGCAGCAAGGGCAATTCCACCCGGAAGAAGTAGGACCAGGTGCCGTGGCCCAGTGTGGCTGCTGCTTCACGCAGCCGTGGCGACAGGCTGTTCATGCTGTTTTGCACGGGTTTGACCATCAATGGCAGCCCGGCGATAAAGGCGGCGATCAGCAAGGCCGCAGGCTGAAAAACAATATTGGGTGACCAGCCGGTGGCACTGGCCAACCAGCCCTGCCTGCCCAGGGCAAGCAGCAGCAAGTAACCGATAACAATCGGTGGGAAAACCAGCGGCAGGCTCACCAGTGAATCGAGTAATCCGTGGCCTGGGAAGCGCTTTCTGGCCAGTACCCAGGCCAGGGTTACCCCCAGAACCAATTGGGCCACCAAGGTGGCAGTCAGCACATATACACTCAGGCCCAGCGAGCTACTGGAGCAGCTCATCCAGGCGGACATCACAGGCCGTGGCGCTCAAGAATGGACTTGGCCTTGTCCGAGCCCAGGAACTGGGTCCAGGATTGCAAGGCAGGGCTTGCAGGACGGTCCTTGAGCACGGCCAGGCTCAGATCAATCGGGTCGTGACATTGGGCTGGCATGGGCAGGATGGTACCCAGCTTGTCCTTGTGGGCCAGCGCTTCGCTGCGGTTGATGAAACCGGCGTCCACCTCGCCATTGAGCAGGTAGGTGGATACCTGCGGCAGCATGGCGACTTCAATGCTGCGACCCTCGGCCTGGATTTTTTCGCGTTCCATGCAGGTGGTGGCGGCGCGGCCGTAGACAGTTTTCTTGGCATCACCAATGGCAATGCGGGCATAGCTGGGCTGCTGCAAGTCCTGGATGGAATCAATGGTCTTGCCCTTGGGCACGGCCAGCATCAGGGCACCCTGGCTGATGTTCACGAACTGCTGGGCAATGCCCATGGGCTCCAGAAAAAAGCGGTCGCCAATAATGGCAGCAATGTCTGGATTTTGCTCGCTCTGGGCGCGGACCTGCTGCATATTGCCAAAGCTGCTCTCTACCGTCAGGCCTGTTTCTTTATTGAAGGCTTCCATCAATTCCGTGACGGGCTTGCGGTAGCCTGCGCCAGTAGCGATTAGCAGGTCGGAAGCGTGAGCGGTGGTGGTGATGGCCAGCAGGCAAGCGGCGGAAAACAGCAAAGATTTCATGGGGTTTCCTGTCGGTCAAAATCGTTATGAGTTCGAGTTTATAACGAGATGAGGCAAACAGGGATGTTCGCCAAGCTCCGAAGCCGGAGCCCCGAGACTCAAACCTGCTTGAAAACTTGGAAATGCTGCTTGTGCCGAGCGACGATTCAAATTCCTCTTTGCCGCAAAGCTGGAAACAGGAGACGAAAAAAAATCCCCATCCTGAACCAGCAAGATGGGGATTTTGGGGGTACTGTTACCCGGAGGTGAACTCCGGGCAGTATGGTGTGCTTCAGGCTTGAGCGGCTTTGAAAGCCAGACGCCATTGGTGCAGCAAAGGCTCGGTGTAGCCGTTAGGCTGTTCCAGACCCTTCAGAACCAGATCTTGAGCAGCGCGGAAGGCAAAGGAGCCTTCAAAGTTGCCGGCCATGTTCTGGTAGGCTGGGTCCCCCGCGTTTTGCTGGTCCACCACAGCAGCCATGCGCTGCAGGGTTTCAACCACTTGTTCGTGGGTGACGATGCCGTGCAGCAGCCAGTTGGCGATGTGCTGGCTGGAGATACGCAGGGTAGCGCGGTCTTCCATCAGGCCCACGTCGTGGATGTCCGGTACTTTGGAGCAGCCCACGCCCTGGTCAATCCAGCGCACCACGTAACCCAGGATGCCCTGAGCGTTGTTGTCCAGTTCTTCCTGGATTTCCTTGGCGGACCAGCTGGTGTCAGTGGCCACAGGAATGGTCAGGATGCTGTCCAGGTAGTCGTTGGTGTCGCCTTCCAGACCCTTCTGGACGTCGACCACGTTGACTTGGTGGTAGTGCAAGGCGTGCAGCGTGGCAGCGGTAGGCGATGGCACCCAGGCGGTGTTGCCACCGGCCTTCACGTGACCAATCTTCTGTTCCAGCATTTCAGCCATCAGGTCAGGCATGGCCCACATACCTTTACCGATCTGGGCACGACCACGCAGACCGCATTGCAGGCCGATCTGAACGTTGTTGCGCTCGTAGGCAGGCTGCCAGTCAGCTTGTTTCATGTCGGCCTTGCGCACCACGGCACCCGCTTGCATGCAAGTGTGGATTTCGTCGCCCGTGCGGTCCAGGAAGCCGGTGTTGATGAACACGACACGCTCGGTGGCCTGGGCAATAGCTGCTTTCAGGTTCACGCTGGTGCGGCGCTCTTCGTCCATGATGCCCAGCTTGACGGTGTTGGGAGCCAGACCCAGCAGGCTTTCCACACGGTCAAAGATCTCGCTGGCAAACGCCACTTCGTCAGGACCGTGCATTTTGGGTTTGACGATGTACAGCGAGCCGCTGCGCGAGTTTTTCTTCAGTTCCAGATCGCGCATGCCGATCAGGGTGGTGATCACGGCGTCCAGAATGCCTTCAGGGATTTCGCGACCTTCGCCGTCAATGATGGCGGGGTTGCTCATCAGGTGACCGACGTTACGCACGAACATCAGGGAGCGGCCAGCCAGAGTCTGGGTAGCGCCTTTCAGGTCGGTGTACTGGCGATCGTCAGCCAGGCGGCGGGTAAAGACCTTGCCGTCTTTCTTGATTTCTTCGGTCAGCGAACCGGTCACCAGACCCAGCCAGTTGCGGTATGCCAGGACCTTGTCGTCGGCGTCCACGGCAGCCACGGAGTCTTCGCAGTCCATGATGGTGGTCAGTGCGGCTTCCAGAACGATGTCTTTCACGCCAGCCGGGTCGGTCTTGCCGATGGGGCTGTTGGGGTCGATCTGCAGTTCAAAGTGCAGGCCGTTGTGCAGGAACACGATGGCTTCAGGCGCATCGGGCTGACCGCGGTAACCCAGCAGGGTCGAGGCGTCTTTCAGACCGGTGGTGCCGCCGTTTTCCAGGGTGACACGCAAAGCGCCGTCAGCGATGGTGTAGGAGGTAGCCTGATCGTGGCTGCCTTGAGCCAGAGGAATGGTGTCGTTCAGGAACTGACGGCCAAAGGCGATAACCTTGGCACCGCGCACGGCGTTGTAGCCACCGCCACGCTGAGCACCGTCAGTGTCAGGGATGGCGTTCGTGCCGTACAGCGCGTCGTACAGACTGCCCCAGCGTGCGTTTACGGCGTTCAGCGCGTAACGTGCGTTCATGATGGGCACAACCAGCTGAGGGCCACCTTGTTCGGTGATTTCGGTGTCGACGTTGGCCGTGTTGACCTTGACGTTGGCAGGCGCTTCTTTCAGATAGCCGATGGAGCTCAGGAAGCTCTTGTAGGCAGGCATATCGGTGATGGGGCCTGGGTTGGCCGTGTGCCACTTGTCCAGTTCGACTTGCAAGCGGTCGCGTTCGGCCAGCAAGGCGCGGTTTTTAGGTGCCAGATCATGGACCAGCTTATCGAAACCAGCCCAGAAGGCTTCGGAGGAGATACCTGTGCCGGGCAGGGCTTCTTGTTCGATGAACTGATGAAGCACCTCGGCGACTTGCAGTCGCTGGCAGGAGATTCGAGTGGTCATGTGTACCCTTGCTGATAGTTAAAAGTGATTCGGTACAGTGGCAGGCCAAAACGGCCTTGCTAACTGCAATTACCTGGTCAAGAGCACTTTCAGATCTTGCTGAAATCGCGGGTGACAAGACCCACGCGGCGCCAAGACACAAATGACATCAGAGGGCGAGCAAATGCTTGAAGCGAACATCATTAAAATACGCTAACCCATTGTAAATTAGCCTAAATACAAGCTAATTTGCGCGATGACGAGCTATGTCTCACACGCATGCCGAGCACACTGCCAGGTTGGATAACTTAAATTATGAAGGACTGACGCTAGCTGGATTTAATACTAAAAGTATTAAGACTACATACTTAATGTATTTACTGGATTTGGGCAAGTCTTATATATGAGGTAGAAGACGTGCCTGACTTCCACTTGCCATCATAAGCTGCCTCATCTGGTCCCGCTTGAAATACCTGATATGCCCGCCAAGCCGCTTGTCTAGCGCCATTAGCATAAAAACAGGGTCTTGGGTCAAGGGCTTGCGCCAGGGCTCGACCTGCCTGATCCCGGAAAAATGGAATTTGCCCAAAACCGGGGTAAAGCTGCCTGTTTAAATGGGGCCTGTGAGTAAATTCAGTCTCAAAACTAACGATAGTCGTGTCCATTGTGCGGACAGTAGGGCTTGTGATTCAGTCAAAAACCAGTAACGACATTTGCTTTGAGTGGGACTGGGTCTGGGTTGCCTTGCTCGGATATGGCAAGACGCTGGGGCGCTAGGCGAGCCATTGCAAAGGTATATGGTTGATGGCTTTAAGCGCAGGCGAAACCGATAGCCGAACATCTGTATTGGGGAGCGATGGTTCGCGAAAGCGGCAGACGGTCAGGCCTGTCTGTTCGGCTGGTACATGAGCGTCAGAATCAGGCGGCTGAATTTGTCATGGAGTCGTGTAGGAGGCGGAACAATAAACAGCTTATGATGCTTGCAGATCTGCTTGTCTTTGTTTCCCCTTGGAATACTTGTTATGTCTGATCCCAGCGGTTTTTCTCGTATCACGTCCACGCCGGAGCTGATTCCATTCAATGGCTATCAGGATGCCGGCCAGGCTTTGGAGCAGCTGCGCCATATTTACGACCGCAACACCGCTTTTTTGCGCGACTCTTTTGCCCAGTGTCTGGAAACCGGATTTCCACGCGGGCAGCGCTTCAGAGCCTGCTACCCTGCAGTGCGTTTGCGCGTCGATACCTATCAGGAAGTGGATAGCCGCCTGTCTTATGGGCATGTGGTCGAGCCCGGCGTGTACATGACCACCATTACCGCTCCTGGCCTCTATCACGATTACTTGCTGGAGCAACTGGAACTGCTGCTGCGCAATCACGGTGTGCAGGTGGAAGTGGGGGAATCCTCCGTGCCTATCCCGCTGCATTTCGCCCTGAATAATGGTGTGCAGTCCACGGTGACAACCGTGCCTGAATCGCCCGGTGACACCTTGCGCGATCACTTCGATGTACCGGATCTGGCGTATATGGACGATGCCATCGTCAACGGTACGTGGGAGCGCGTGCATAACGAACCCTTGCCGCTGGCGCCTTTTACTGCGCCGCGTATCGATTACTCCTTGCATCGTTTGCAGCACTACAGCGCTACTCGTCCCGAGTACTTTCAGAACTTTGTGCTGTTCACCAATTATCAGTTTTATGTGGACGAGTTCTGCCAGTGGGCGCGTGAAGTGCTGCAGGCGGATGATCAAGGCTATATAGATCTGGTGGAGCCGGGCAACATCATCACTCCGGCGGGTGCGAATGCATCGACAACCGGTTCGCCTTTGGCTCGCGCGCCGCAAATGCCCTCGTATCACTTGCGCCGTGCCGATCATTCCGGCATCACCCTGATCAATATCGGCGTGGGGCCATCCAATGCCAAGACCATTACCGACCACGTTGCCGTTCTGCGCCCTGCTGCCTGGCTGATGCTGGGCCATTGCGCCGGTTTGCGTACTACTCAGCGCTTGGGTGATTACGTACTGGCACATGGCTATGTGCGTCAGGATCACGTGCTGGACGAGGATTTGCCCACCTGGGTGCCTATCCCTCCTCTGGCGGAAATTCAGGTCGCCCTGGAGCAAGCCGTGGCCGAGGTGGCCGGGCTGTCCGGCTGGGAGTTGAAACGCATCATGCGTACAGGCACGGTGGCGTCCATCGATAACCGTAATTGGGAATTGCGTGACCACCACGAGCCGGTGCGGCGCTTGTCGCAGTCGCGGGCGATTGCGCTGGATATGGAGTCCGCCACCATTGCTGCCAATGGCTTCCGTTTCCGTGTCCCGTATGGCACCTTGCTGTGCGTGTCGGACAAGCCCTTGCATGGCGAGCTGAAACTGCCGGGCATGGCCAGCGAATTCTATGCACGTCAGGTTGGCCAGCATCTGCATATTGGCATCCGGGCGCTGGAACTGCTGCGCGAGATGCCCAAAGAAAGGCTGCACTCGCGCAAGCTGCGCAGCTTCCTGGAAACGGCGTTTCAATAAGATATTGCAGGCCTTGTTAGTGCCTACGCTCCTGGGTGGGTTGTTGGCTCGTAGCGCTGACAAACTACCTTTAGTGGCTTAAGAAATAGGCCGTGCTACCAAGTGGAGCACGGCCTCTTGGTTTCTTTGAGGACAGCAGATACTCATATGGTTAAAGCGTTTCAAGATTTTTATGCCGACAACTTCAGCCATTGCTACGGTTGTGGCAAACATAATCCCGACGGGCATCAGCTTAAGAGCTACTGGGACGGCGACGATACCGTGGCCCGCTACACCCCCAAGCCGATTTACAGCGGTGGCGTGCCCAACCATGTATACGGCGGCTTGATTGCTTCCTTATTGGACTGCCACGGTACTGCTTCTGCGGCAGCCTTCATCTATAGGGATCTGAATATCGAGATGGGCACCAGCGAGGAGCCAATTCGCTGTGTGACAGCCTCCCTGAAAGTGGAGTTTCGGCGTCCCACTCCAATGGGGACAGAGCTGACGGTACAAGGCAAGCTGCGTGAGCTGGATGGACGCAAGGTCTGGGTGGACCTGTTGCTTAGCGCGAATGGCGAAGTTTGTGCGACGGGTGAAATGCTGGCGATACGCTTCAAGGAATAAGCGGGATTTTTTTGGGGCTCAGCGGTCAACGTGCTTTGAGACGGTGTCTTGGACTTGCTGATCGCTCAGAAGGAAGCTGGTTTTTGATATTTGTAGGCTGTAAAGAATGCCCTCAGGTTGTGCCGCCGATTTATGGCATTTCTTTCTTCGAGGGTAACCCGGAGGTTGAAAGTATCCCCACGCTGCGCTCGTAGGCTGCTGCTTTCATGAGGTTTGTTTTGTGCGGGGCAGCCAGACAATAAAAAAGCCGGGCCCATTCAGGCCCGGCTTTCAGTCTTTCAAACCCAGCTAATTAGCGGCTGGCAGCAATCGCGTCGCGTGCTTTCTTCACCAGATCTTCACCAATGGTCTTGGTCCACTTCTCGACCACGCCTTCGGTTGCCTTGGCAAAGGCAGCATGTTGCTCTGGAGTCAGGCTGGTGACCTTCACACCGTGGCTTTCGATCTCTTTGAGCAAGGTAGGATCTTCCGCCGTGATGCCGGTACGGGCAATCACGATTTCACGTTTACCGGCTTCAATAGCAGCTTCACGCACGATCTTCTGGTCTTCCTCGCTCCAGGATTTCCACACGTCGCGGTTCACCACAAACACCAGTGGGTCAGACACGTAGTTCCACAGGGTCAGGTACTGCTGCTGCACGTCGTACAGCTTGGCACCGGCGTAAATGGACAGGGGGTTTTCCTGGCCGTCTACAGCCTTATTAGCCAGTGCAGGTTGTGCATCTGCCCAGCTCATTTGCGTGGGGTTGGCACCCAGGGCGCTGAAGGTGTCCATGTACAGCGGCGAACCGACCACGCGCAGTTTCAGGCCCTTCATGTCTTCAGGCTTGGTCACTTCGTGCTTGGAGTTGCTGAGCTGACGGAAACCGTTTTCACCCCAGGCCAGAGGCACCACACCGGCTTTCTCGATGTAGCCAAACAGGTCCTTGCCCACTTCGCCGTTGATCAAAGCGTCGGTGGCTTTGGCATCCGGTTGCAGGAATGGCAGGGAGAACAGGTTCAGCTGCTTGATCTGGGGGGACCAGTTGATGGTGGAGCCCACGGCCATATCAATCATGCCTTGGCGAATGGCAGTGAACTCGCGTGTCTGGTCGCCTTGTACCAGCGAGGTGCCGGGGTAGATCTTGATATTGATGCGGCCATCGGTGCGCTCGCGCACCAGGTCGGACCAGATCACCGCCCCTTGGCCCCAAGGGAAAGTAGTACCCACCACGATGGACAGCTTGTACTCGGATTTGTAGGCGGCTTGGGCAGCGGGAACCACGGCCAGGGTGGCGGCTGTACATGCCAGAGCGGCCAGAATGTGACGTAATTTCATGGGTCAGGTCTCCCTTTCTATGAGTTGTGTTTCAGTCTTGTGGTTTTAGTTAAAGCCCAGGTAGCGCGGCAGCCACAGGGCAATCTCGGGTTGTGCGATAACGAGCAGCATGGTCGAGCCCATGCCCAGTAGCAGCCAGCCTACCCAACGCAGGGTGCTTTCCATGGGGACGCCCGCGATACGGCAGGCGACCATCAGGTTGACGGCGACGGGTGGAGTGAACTGGCCCAGAGCCACGTTCAAGGTCAGCAGGACCCCGAACCAGACGGGGTGCCAGCCAAAGTTGTAGGCAATAGGCATGAACAGCGGCACGAAGATCAGGAAGATCGAGATGCCATCCAGGAACATGCCCAGCACAATCAGCATGACAATCATCAGCGCCAGAATGCCGTACTCGCCCAGACCGGAATTGATGATGGCATTGGTGACGGGGTCGATAATGCTCAGGGTGGACAGCGCCCAGGCAAAAATACCGGCCAGTGCCACAACCATCATGATGACGGCTGATAATTCGGCGGCTTCCCGCAGGATCAAGAAAAGATCGCGGAACTTGATGGTGCGATGGATGACCATGCCCACGAACAGGCCGTAGAACACAGCCACTACAGCGGCCTCAGTAGGGGTGAACAGACCCAGGCGCATCCCGCCCAGAATGATGACCGGGGCAATCAGGCCCCAGGCGGCTTCTCGCAGGCTGCGCCAGAATGGCGGACGTGGCAGCTCGGCTTCGGCCAATCCCAGCTTGTGACGGCGCGATAGCCAGATGGCCGGAATAATCAGGCCAATCCCCGCCAGAATGCCGGGGAACATACCAGCCGCAAACAGCGCGGGTACGGAGGCTTCGGGCACCAGCACCGAGTAAATAATGAAGGCGATGGAAGGGGGAATCAGAATGTCGGTGGCAGCACCCGCGCCCACAATACTGGCCGCAAAAGGACCGGGATAGCCCGCGCGTTTCATGGCGCCGATCATGACCGCGCCCACGGCAGCGGCGCAGGCCGGGCCGGAACCGGAAATGCCACCCAGGAACATGGCCACGCCAATGGCAACAACGGGCAGCATGCCAGGGCCGCGGCCAACCAGCGCTACCGCAAAGTTCACCAGACGGCTGGCTACGCCCGAGCGGTCAAAAATGGAACCCACCAACACGAACATGGGAATGGCCAGCAAGGGGTATTTGGCCAGACCGGCATAAAAGCTTTGCGGCACGGCCATCAGGCCAAACCAGTGCGTATCCAGGTTGGACATCAAAATCGCAAAGGCACCACCTATACCCAGAGACACGCCCACCGGCACGCCCACCAGCATCAGGCCGATGAAGATGACAAACAGCAAGGTTGCAATCATGATTTAGCCTGCCAACGACGCACCCACATGCCCAGCAAACGCAGGCTCAGGGTAGTGGACAGGATGGGCAGCCACATGCTGTACCACCAGGTCGGGACACCAATGGAGGGCGAGGTATCGCCCCACTCGAACTCGTCCAGGGCCATGCGGCCGGACAGAATGGCCATGCCGACAAAGAACAGCAGGCTCATGCCAATGCCAAACAGGGCCAGGCGGCGTTGACGACGCACCGTGCCCGCATCGGCAAAGACTTCAATACGAATGTGCAAGTGGCGCACACAGGCGCTGGCACCGGCATTCATGGTCAGGACCACCAGCAGAAAGATGGAGATTTCCTCGGTCCAGGCAAAGGAGCTATCGGTCAGATAGCGCACAAACACGTTGGCAAAGGTAATTAAAGCCAGGGTCGCCATGATCAGGACCGAAGCCCAGTCCTCTATTTGCAAAGGAATACGCAGGCCGGATTCGGCGGGCGAGGCGGCGGGATTATCGGGTGTATCTGTAGAACTTGAATCCATGAGGTCTGTCAGATTTGGCAATAAAGCTACATGCTAGCGGTCAAAGACGGGGCTGGCAGTGAGTAATTTCCCCCGGTGCAATAGCACCCGCGGGCCATCATTGGCCTGGGGAGAGACGATAGGGATGGGGGCGAGGGCACACGCAATATGGGGGTTGGTGCTTCGCCTAGCTGATGAGGTCTGAAACCTGGCCCGGCACGACAGATGGGCCTGTGTGTGGCGCTCTGATAGGCCCGGCTGGGGTGTTGCCGGGCTTGCTGTGCGGGTGATTAGCAAGGGTGCAGGCTGCCGGTGAGGCAGCCTGGGCTAATGCAAGCTGGGGGACAGCTTACTCTTTTTTACGGTCCTTTTTCCCTTTTTTGCCTTCTTTGTCCTTTTTGGAAGGCTTTTTGTCTTTATTTTTATCCTTGTTTTTGGCTTTTTCTTTTTTCTTCTTTTTGCTCTTCTTATCCTTTTTGCCTTTCTCGCTTGAGGATTCTTTATCGTTATCCGCGTCCTCATCTTTATCCTGATCGGACTCGCCCTTTTCTGCCTGCTTAATGGCAGTGGCCTTCAGATCAGCGGCTTTTTGTTTGGATGAAACCGGCGTTTTGCGGGCCTGTTCCATTTCCGCATCCAATTCTGCGGCCACTTCGCGTAGCTCGTCGGCAACAGCCTGGGAGCGATCTGATTGCAGGGCAATCATGGTGCCACGGCACTGGGGAGCGCCACACAGGCAGCGGTAGTTCTGCTTGAGCTCCTCGGTAATTTCATCGTCGATGACCAGCGAGTAGTCATACAAAAGCTCTTCCCCGGCAGGAATATCGCGCATGGCCACAATAAAGACGCGCGAGCCATCGGCGTTCTCGTGACCTTCACAGTTGGGGGCGCAAGAGTGGTTGATCCAGCGTGAATCATTGCCTCCCTGACCACCGTCCACGATTTTGCCATTGCTCAGTGCAAAGAAAAAAGTGTGGAAAGGCTCATCCGGATTGACGGGGAACAAGGCATCGGCCTGTTCCGGCGTAAGCCGCTTGCCAGCATATTGCAGGATGCGCGTTCCGGCTGGAATATCGCGTAGCGCAAAGACGCCATTGCCATGCAGTTTGGATGGTTTGACGACGTGCCAGGGTTGGCGTTGAGTGACCATGGGGAATCAGCCTGTAAAAGGGGATAAACTGGACGGCGATCTCTATCTTACAAAACATGCAGGGCTACGCAACCATGTCACTTGAAACGACCGCCCACAACGGCGCGCAAATCTTGCTCGAAACCTTGATCGCTCAGGGTGTAGATACCATTTTTGGTTATCCTGGCGGAGCGGTGTTACCGCTCTATGATGCTCTTCATGCCCAGCCGCGAATTCGTCATATTTTGGTTCGTCACGAGCAAGCTGCCGTACATGCGGCCGAAGGCTATGCCCGCAGCACCGGCAAACCTGGCGTGGTGCTGGTGACATCAGGCCCCGGTATGGCCAATACCACCTCCGGTTTGCTCGATGCCTTGTGTGATTCTATTCCTGTCCTGTGTATTAGTGGTCAAGTAGCGACCACCGCAATTGGTACCGCCGCTTTCCAGGAGTGCGATGCGATTGGCATTTCCCGCCCTGTGACCAAGTGGAATGCCCAGGTTCGTCGTATTGAAGACGTGGCCTCCCTGACGGCCAAGGCCTTGCGCCTGTGTACCCAGGGCCGCCCCGGTCCGGTGCTGCTGGACTTCCCCAAAGATATTCAGATCGCCACCCTGCCCGCTGCCAGCAGCGACGCGCCGGCCCAGGACGAGGCTGACAGCCTCTTGGCTCCTGCCGCTCCGGCCTCTGCCCAGGAAGCGGCGATCAAACGCGCCGCCGCCATGATTGCGCACGCTCGCCGCCCCGTGTTTTACGGTGGTGGTGGCCTGATCAACTCCGGGGCCGATGCCAGCCACGCCTTCACCAGCCTGGTTCAGGAAACTGGCGCACCTTGCACACTGACCTTGATGGGCCTGGGTGCCTACCCTGCACGTGATGAGCAGTTCGTGGGCATGTTGGGCATGCACGGCACGCTGGAAGCCAACTTGGCCATGCACCATGCGGATCTGATTATCTGTGTGGGCGCTCGCTTCGACGACCGCATTACCGGCCGTCTGTCCGATTTCTGCCCCCATGCCAGCAAGATTCATATTGATATCGACCCCGGTTCCATCGACAAGGTGGTGCGTGCTGATGTGGCTCTGGTGGGTGATTGCTATCCCCTACTGCGCGCCCTGCGCAAAGAGCTGTCGCATCACGAATTGCCCGAAGGTCGCTTGAAAGATTGGTGGCAGCGCATTGGCGTGTGGCGTGCTCAAGAGTGCTTGAAAGTGACGCCTCATAGCGACGCCATCTTGCCGCAGCACTTGCTGCAACGTCTGGACGCGCATCTGGAAGGCCGTGATGCCATCGTCTCTACCGATGTGGGCCAGCACCAGATGTGGGCTGCGCAGTACATCAAGTTTGATCGTCCTCGCCGTTGGCTGACTTCGGGTGGAGCCGGCACCATGGGTTACGGCGTACCTGCTGCGTTTGGGGCGCAGATTGCGCATCCGGACAAGCTGGTGGTGTGTGTCAGTGGTGACGCGTCGGTACTGATGAATATTCAGGAACTGGCCAGCGCTGTGCAGCATCGCACGCCGATCAAGGTGAT
Organism: Alcaligenes sp. DN25; assembly: GCF_023674485.1. Taxonomy (NCBI): domain Bacteria; kingdom Pseudomonadati; phylum Pseudomonadota; class Betaproteobacteria; order Burkholderiales; family Alcaligenaceae; genus Alcaligenes; species Alcaligenes sp. DN25. Next base: position 156,133 of record NZ_CP098408.1, read on the forward strand.
TCTGTGCAATAACCGCCACATGGGCATGGTGCGCCAGTGGCAAGAGCTGATTCACGATGGTCGTTACAGCCACAGCTACAACGAAGCCATGCCCGATTTTGTGGCCTTGTCGCGCGCCTTTGGTTGGGAAGCCGAACGCGTGGAGCATCCCGATCAGCTGGATGCGGCGCTGGAGCGTTGTCTGGCCCACGATGGCCCGTTCTTTCTGAACGTGGAAGTGCTGGCGCTGGAAAACTGTTTCCCCATGATGCCAGCAGGCTATGGCCATCAACAGGTCATGTTGTCCGAAGATAACTGGTACGTAGAAGAATAAGGTGCCCGGCTGGGACACAGGCGTAAAAACCCCTATGTCCCAGCCCGAGCACTACGCATTAAATACACTGATCCATTCAGACAGGAGGGGCATGCATGATGTACCGTCACATGAAGAACCGTCTTTTGGCCGCAGGTTTGATGCTGGGCTTGGGCCTGGTGGCGGGAGCGGCCACGGCCCAGACTTCCTTGAAGCTGGCTTACGCTTTGTCCACCAGCTCTCACTATGGTGCGGGTGCAAAAGCCTTTGCCAGTGCCTTGGAAAAGGACGGCAACTACACCATCGAGGCCTTTCCCAACAGTGCCTTGGGCGGCGAGCGTGAAGTTATTGAAGGCTTGCAATTGGGCACGATTGATCTGGCCATTGTCTCTACCGGCGCAACCCTGAACTTTGTGCCCAAGACCGGCGTGTTCGATATTCCTTTCCTGTTCCGCGACCTGCAGCATGCCCGCCATGTACTTGATGGCAAGATCGGTCAGGACATGCTGGCTGAATTTCCCAAACGCGGGATTGTGGCGCTGGCCTGGGGCGAGCAAGGTTTCCGTCACCTGACCAATAATGTGCGTCCTGTCACCACCCCGGCTGATGCCAAGGGCCTGAAGATTCGCACCACAGAGAACCCCATCCATATTGCCGCTTTCCGTGAAATCGGTATTCTGGCTACGCCTATGGCCTGGCCGGAAGTGGCAACCGCACTGCAACAGGGCACCATCGACGGTCAGGAAAACCCCTTGTCCGTGATTGTGTCGGCCAAGCTGCCGCAGCTGCAAAAGTATTTGTCGCTGACTGCTCACGTGTATGGCCCGGCCTTGGTGCTGATGTCTCCGGCGGTGTATGACGGCTTGTCCGATCAGGACAAGCAGTTGATGAAAGATGCCGGCGTAACGGCTGCCCAGGCCATGCGTGATTACGTGGACGACATCGAGAAAACCGGCGTGGATGCCGTCAAGGCTGAAGGCATGCAGGTCAATGCAGTTGACCATGCCGCGTTTGCCAAAGCGGTAGAGCCTGTCTATCCCCAGTACTACAAACAGTTCGGCCAGGAGCTGGTCGAGTCTATCCGTCAGACTCAGTAAACGGCATTCATCATGAAAGCTCTGTTGTCCGTTCTGGATAAGGGCCTGTTTCGTCTGGTGTCCTGGGTGACGCAGTTGCTGCTGCTCTCGGCAGTGGCGGCTGCGTTCTATCAAGTGATCGCTCGTTTCGTGCTCCAGTCGCCCGCCGACTGGAGCGAGGCCTGGTCACGTGCCGCTCTTATCTGGACAGTCATGCTGGGCCTGTGTCTGGCCTTGCGTCAGGGCGCCATGCTAAGCGTGGATGTGTTGCGGCTCTGGGTCGGCAAGCGGACGCAGCATTGGCTGGATGTGGCCGTGCTGATTACGTGTCTGGCTTTTTTCGGCCTGTTGACCTGGGTCGGCATTCAAATGACCTGGCGGGTGCGCTTTCAGACCATGCCTAGTCTGGAGTGGTCCATTTCCTGGGTGTATATCGCGATCCCGATTGGTGCCGTGCTGGCCATTTTGGGCCTGCTGGCCCGTTGGCTGGAGAAACCTGCGCCTGCTGTGGTCGATAACACGCAGCTCTAATTCAAGACCTGATTCCGTGCCTGTAAAGCACCACCGAACTCTCGATGCCTTACGGGCATCTGTTTAGACCGGAGGCCGTATCGTGTCCCAGATCATGCTTGTGTCCATGCTGCTGTTTTTTGTATTGACGGTGCCCGTGGCGATTGCCGTGGGGCTGGCCAATATGGCGGGGGTAGCCTGGGAGGGGCGCATGACTTTTCTGGTCATCGCCCAGCAGTTGTATGCAGCTCTGGACAAGTATCCTCTGGTTGCTGTGCCCTTCTTCATTCTGGCAGGCAACCTGATGGAGTCGGGCGGCATGTCCAACCGTATGGTGGAGTTTGCCAAAAGCCTGGTGGGGGGTGTTCAAGGGGGCCTGGCTTGTAGCTGTGTGCTGACCTGCATGATTTTTGCGGCAGTGGCCGGTTCCAGTGTGGCAACCACTTTTGCGGTCGGGGCAATTCTTATCCCTGCCATGGTCCGGCATGGCTACCCGGCACCGTTCGCGGCATCCTTGCAGGCCTCAGCGGCGGAGCTGGGGGTGATCATCCCGCCGTCCATTCCCATGATTCTGTTTGCCGTATCCACGGACACGTCGGTAGGCGAGCTGTTCGTTGCAGGTATTGGCCCTGGCTTGCTGATCGGCGGCGCCTTGATGCTTTATGTGTGGCTGTATGCACGTCGCCATGGTCTGGGTTTGCAGGACGGCGTGGGTCGTTTGGGTGTCTGGACGGCATTCCGTCAGGCGTGGTTGGCCTTGTTGATGCCGGTGATTATTCTCGGCGGGATTTACGGGGGTATTTTCACGCCTACCGAGGCTTCGGCGGTGGCGGTAGTCTATGCCTTGATCGTGAGCATGTTTGTCTATCGCAGCGTTAAATGGGGCGACTTGTCCAAGGTGCTGCATCGTTCCGTGGTGTCCACGGCGGTCATCATGTTCATCATCGCCAATGCGGGTGTGTTTGGCTTCCTGCTCAATCGCACCGGCATTCCGGCTGCCATGGGGATCTGGTTGGGGGAATTGTTCAGTAGCCCCATGATGTTTTTGCTGGGTGTGAACGTGGCCTTGTTTGTGGTGGGCATGTTTGTCGAGACCTCGGCCTCGATTGTGGTGCTGGCACCGCTCTTGCTGCCGGTGGCCATGCAGTTTGGCATTGATCCGGCGCACTTTGGCATCATCATGGTGGTCAATCTGGCGCTGGGAATGGTGACTCCGCCCTTTGGCGTGAACCTGTTTGCCGCCTGTTCAGTGGCCGGGATTTCTTTGGAAAAACTGATACGTCCCCTGCTGCCTTTTGTAGTCGTCATCCTGGCTTGCTTGATGCTGATCAGCTATGTGCCAGAAGTCAGTTTGTGGGCGCGAGACCTGGTGTACCGTTGAAGAATCGTCTGCTTTCCTGAGCGCTGTTCATGAGCTATTTCCTCCTGTTGTTGGTTCACCTTCTGGCTGCGATTTTCTTTATTGGCACCGTATTTTTCGAGGTGCTGATGTTGTCGCCTTTGGCGCGTCAGGTTTCCCGGCCATCGATGCGGGAGTTTGAGTATGCCCTGGGGCGTCGCGCGCGCCGCATCATGCCTTGGGTTCTGTTGTTGCTCTACGGTGCTGGCTTGAGTCTGGCCTGGCAGCATCGGGCCTTGTTTGAGGTCGGCGGCGCTCGTGCCTGGATACTGGGTGTAAAGATCACCCTGGCGCTAAGCGTATTCGGGCACTTTCTATCTGTAATGGTGATGAGCCGACGCAAGACCATGACGGCGCGGCGTTCACGGATTATCCACCTTAGTGTTTTTGCACACGTCCTGCTGATTGTGGTGCTTGCTAAGGCTTTGTTTTACTTACCGCTTTAGTTGCGGTTTTGATGCTGCTGCATTGTGGTTTAGAAGGGTTTTGGCTCTGGAGTAGTGCTTGGGACGGAGCTTGGCATAGGAGAGGTGATTAAAAGCCAGGCTCGAGTCCGTGGGGCGTTGGGGGTGGGCTGAGCACTTGCCGGTGCTGCGCACCGGTTTCCTAGTCAGGAGATAGCGCAGGGCGCATCCTGAACTCGCACGATGGTTTGTCCACCGGACAAACCATAAGCGTCGTGCTCAAACAGCAGGATGCTTGTACCCCTGCGCTATCTCCTGCCCGCGGCAAGTACTCTGACCCGCCCACCCCCAACGCCCCACGGACTCGAGCCTTCACACCGTTCTAATACCTCGGCCTTGCAACACTGTTTCGGTTGGGTTTGCATTGGCTGTGGCTGCGTGCAGGGTGTCGTGTGCTTTGCACTATGTGTGTGTGTTGTTGTTGTTGTTGTTGTTGTTGTTGTTGTTGTTGTTGTTGTTGTTGTTGTTGTTGTTGTTGTTGTTGTTGTTAGCTTTTCGATGCTTATGCTTGCTTAGCAGCCTATGTTTCGCTCGTTTCTTTATGCCATGCCCAGGGGCGTACATAAGTATTTGGGTGGAATTGAGGTCATAAGGGTAAGAAGCCTTACAGCTTCTGGGCAAAGAACTATTGTGAGCCGTTCAGGGACCGGGTTTGGGTCTCGGGGCGGTTCAGAGTACTTGCCGCAGGCGAGTGCGGGATCCGGGATGCAAGCGCCCTGCTGTTTGAGCCCGGCGTTTGTGGTTTGTCCGGGGGACAAACCACCGGGCGAGTTCAGGGTGCGCCCGGATCCTGTACTCGACAAGGGAACCGGTGCGCAGCACCGGCAAGTGCTCAGCCCGGAGACCCAAACCCGGTCCCTGAATGGCGTTTTCACAGAGACTCTCTTCCCCAGCCTGCAAGCCCTACACGACTACCCATAAAAAAAGGCCCCCCAAAAAAGGGAGGCCATTCTTTCAAACAAGCCGAGCTTTTTACTCCGCCTTGCTGGCCGTCTTTTTAGCAGCTGTTTTTTTAGCTGCCGTCTTCTTGGCCGCCGTCTTCTTCACTGCTGTCTTTTTAGCCGCTGCTTTAGTGGCCGTTTTCTTGGCGGCTGTTTTGCGACCTGGCTTCTCTGGACGCGGCTCGAACTCAAAGCCGATCTTGCCGTCTGCCTGACGCACCAGGAAGGCCTTGAACTTGCGGTTGGTACGCGAGGACACGAAACCATCCAGCAGGTCTGTCTTGCCTTCACCCAACAGTTTGGCCATCTGTTCGCGGGTAATTTCCTGCTGCAGAATCACCTTGCCGCTACGGAAGTCGCAGCTCTTGGACGGGCCCACGGACTTCTCGCACAAATAACGCAAGCCGTGCTCAAAGACGGGAGACTGGCACTTGGGGCAGGGGCCGACCGGGGTCTGGCCGCTGAAATCCAGGGCTTCGTCATCATCGTCATCGTTCTGGCCGAAGTCGAACTCCAGCTTGTACTCGTCGGTAATGCGCAAAAGTGCCGCAAAGGGACGACCCATCTTGCTGATGAAACCGGGCAGTGGGCCCAGTTCTTTCTTGGCCAATAGCTCTTCAACTTCAGGCAGCTCAAAGGTGCGACCACCCGGATGCTTACCGATAGAGAAATCGCAAGCCGTGCAGGCATAACGACGGTAATTTTCTTTGACCACGCCACCACATTTAGGGCATGGCGTCTGCAAGGTCGCGTAATCACCAGGAACCGTGTCGCGTTCGTACTCTTTCGCACGCTTGACGATAACTTGCGTCATCTGCGCGATTTCACGCATGAATACGTCGCGATCCAGCTGACGTTGCTCGATCTGCTTGAGCTGGTGCTCCCATTCGCCAGTCAGTTCGGGCGAAGTCAGTTCGCTAACACCCAGGCCGGACAGCAAAGTCATCAGCTGACGCGCCTTGGCGCTAGGTACCAGCTCGCGGCCTTCACGACGCAAGTAGGCTTCGTTCAGCAGACCTTCAATAATGGCAGCACGAGTGGCTGGCGTACCCAGACCGCGCTCGGACATGGCTTCGCGCAAGGCTTCGTCATCCACCAGCTTGCCGGCGCTTTCCATGGCCGACAGCAGGGTCGCTTCCGTAAAGCGTGCAGGTGGCTTGGTAGCCAGGGCCTTGGTGCTCACGTCTTCAGTGCGAACCTTCTCGCCATCGGCAACCGGCACCAGGGACGCATCTTCACCTTGGGCATCGCGGCCATAAATAGCCAGCCAGCCCGGTTTGACCAGCACTTTGCCTTCGGTCTTGAAGTGGTGACCGGACACCTGCGTAATACGCGTGGTGACGCGGAATTCCGCAGCCGGGAAGAACACGGCCAGGAAGCGACGGCTGATCAGCTCGTAAATCTTGTGTTCGGCATCGCTCAGCTCCCGAGGCACCTGCAAGGTGGGGATGATGGCAAAGTGATCCGAAACCTTCTTGTTGTCGAAAATCCGACGGTTGGGCTTGACCCATTTCTGCTCGACCACTTCCTGCGCAAACGGTTGCACCGAAGCGCTGGCAGGCGTGCCGCTGTCAGCCAGCGCACGCATGGTTTCTTGCACTGTACTTATATAGTCTTCAGGCAGATAGCGCGAATCGGTACGGGGGTAAGTCAGCGCCTTGTGGCGTTCGTACAGCGTCTGCGCCAAGGACAAGGTGGTCTTGGCAGAGAAGCCGAAGCGCGAGTTGGCTTCGCGTTGCAGCGAGGTCAAATCAAACAAGGCGGGCGACATCTGCGTGCTGGGCTTGGATTCCTCGGTGACTACGCCGGGTTGCTCGCGGCACGCGGCCACAATGGTTTGGGCAGCCGTCAGGGACCACAGACGCGAGTCTTTTTTCTCGGGGTCATGCTCGTCTTTGACGAACTTGGGGTCGAACCAGCGGCCGGTGTACAGGCCTGCAGCGGCAATAAAGTCCGCGTGTACTTCCCAGTAATCGCGCGACACGAACTGGCGAATGCGGTTCTCGCGCTCGTTCACGATAGCCAGCGTGGGGGTTTGCACACGGCCCACGGGGGTTTTGAAAAAACCGCCATCCTTGCTATTGAAAGCCGTCATGGCACGCGTGCCATTAATGCCCACCAGCCAGTCCGCTTCGGCGCGCGAACGGGCAGCCGCTTCCAGCGGTTTCATGTCTTCATCGTCGCGCAGGTTTTCAAATGCTTCACGGATCGCCGATTGTGTCATCGAACGTAACCAAAGCCTTTTTACCGGTTTTTTCGCACCGGCGTACTGCATAATGTAGCGAAAAATCAGCTCACCCTCGCGCCCCGCGTCACAGGCATTGATAACAGCGGTGACATCCTTTCGTTTGATCAGCTTGACCAGCAGTTTCAAGCGCTCAGTCGATTTCTTGTCAGTCGGGTTGAGCTCAAACTGAGGGGGAATAACAGGTAGATGTGTGAAGCTCCACTTGCCGCGGACCGGATCATTAGGGGCCACCAGGCCCAGCAGATGGCCGATGCTGGAGGCCAGCACATAGCGATCGCTTTCGAAATAATCACCTTCTCGAGTGAAACCGCCCAATGCCCGCGAGATATCTACGGCGACTGAAGGTTTCTCGGCAATGATTAGTGTTTTATCCATATGATTCCAGTGACAGCAACTGCGCTGCAATGCGCGAAATGATACGAGGTGCTTATCCCTCTATGCAAGTTATGAGACCTGACAAGACTAACGTATGGCCCACAGACTGGCGAGTGTTTCTGACAAAACTGGCCTGGGGTTTGGCCGTTTTGCTGCTCGCTAGTGGTCTGGTGACCTGGATTGCGGCCAATTGGGAAAACTGGGGGCACGTAGCCAAATTTGCCCTGGCTCAAGGCGCCGTGCTGGTTTCTGCAGGGCTGGCCTTGCTGTTTCGCCGACGTTCCGGTGGCTGGGGTCATGATCTGGGAGTGCCGGCTGCCTTGACCGGCCTGGCCGCCGTGGCCACGGGCGGTTTGCTGGCGCTGATTGGCCAGACTTATCAGACCGGCGCAGACCCTTGGCAGCTTTTCGCATTGTGGACTGTGCTGATCATACCTTGGGTATTCACAGTGCGCAGTGTCTTTCTGTCGGTGCTGTGGCTGGTACTGATCAATACCGCCTTGTACTTATGGATAGATGTTGCCCGCTTGGGCTGGTTCGGGCGCAGTTACACCACGCAGACCTTGCTGGCTCTGGCAGTCAATGTGCTGCTGTTGCTGGCAGCCGAAACCATCTGGCGTGCGCGTCATGACCCGTGGCGCATCGTGCCGCGTGTGGCAGCAATTGCGGTGGGCTTTTTCATCGGTGCCCAGGTCATGGAAGGCAACTCCTTGCTGGGACTGGTCCTGTTCCTGGTGCTGTACGGTATTTATCACTACCGCCGCCCGGATTTGCTGATCATGTCCTTGGCCTCGTTCGGCGCGTATGGCTCCTTGAGCATGCTGATTATCGAGTATGCAGGCGATGCGTTCCTGCTGATCGTGGTGGTTATTGTGGGTCTGGGCCTGGGCTTGCTGCGCTTCCTGCAGCAACAGGTCGTCCATTGGCGACGGACTCATGCTGGAGCTGAAGCGGCTGCAACCCAAGCATCAGTGAACGCAGCAAGGACAACAAGTCCTGCCGCCCCAACAGCAGAGATCCTGGCCAACGCACAGGCTAGTGTTCAAGCTGACGCTCAGGATAGTGACGAGCATCACCCCTGGTATCTGCGCGTGATCAAGCTGTTCTTATACCTGCTGTTACCGCTGATTATTCTGCTGTACCTGGGTGTTTCTCTGGAATTGAGTCTGGAAGCGTTGGGTGTACTGGGCGGCATCATGGCTCTGGTGTCCCCCGTGCTGTTTGCCAAGGCTCACACAGTACCCAGCCAGGATCTGGTCGGCGGCTGGGTTGCGTGTGCGTTGCTCTTGCTGAGCGTGCCGGTTATGGACTTGCGCTACCCCTGGCCACTTGAGGCCAGCGCCATGATAGCCGTCGTGATCAGTACCTTGCTGTACAGGCTTGCCAAAGGCCAGTTCGTATTGCGCATGTTGCTGGTGATTTGGGCACTGGCCGCGATCGAGTTTCTGGTGATCGAGCGCTTGTTTGATCGCTGGACCATGATGCCTTATTGGGTGCTGGAAATGCCCGCGGCATTCATGTTTTTTGCCGCCTTGTGGCTGGGGCATCTTTATTTGCGTGGTGAGCGCAAGCCGCATTTCTGGCTGCCCTTGTTCTGGTCCTTGCTGCTCGCTTCCCAGATTCATCTTATTTGGGCGGGCACACTGTTTTATTCCATGCCCTTTTGGGACGAGTCGCGGCCGTACCTGACCGTAGCTGGCTTTCTGCTGGCCATGGCTCCTTTGGCAATACTGGCGTTTTATTGGCGCGGTTGGCGTGACCAACCCCTGGTCTATGGCATTGCCTTGCTGGGGATGGCCGCTTTGTGCGCAGTCTGGACTCCCTATCCGCCGGTGGCCCTGGCCTTGAGCTGGATTCTGGTAGCTTATGCCTGGCGTTATCTCAGCTTGTTGGCGGTGGCCGTGGCAATGGGCCTGTTCTGCCTCTGGCGTCTGTATTACATCCTGAATATCAGTTTGCTGGACAAGGCCGAGCTGTTGCTGGCAACCGGGGTGGGATGTCTGGTCTTTGCCTATTTGGGTCAGTTGAGCCGCAAGAAGGCAGGGACGGCAGCAAGCTTGCAGGACGCGCCCAAAGGTATGGTTGCCAGCGTTCTGCTGGGGACCATGCTGGTGCTGGGTGTGGCCAACGTGGCCATCGTGCAAAAAGAACGTATCTTGAGCGATGGTCAGACGGTGTTGCTGGAACTGGCTCCGGTGGACCCCCGTTCGCTGATGCAGGGCGACTATATGTCCTTGAACTTTGCCCTGTCGCAGAACTTGTCTGCCCTGTCCTGGGGCTTGCCCAAGGATGCGCTTGCCAAGATGGACGCTCAGCAATGGGTTGTTGTGGCGGTGCAGCTGGATGAGAACAAGGTGGCGCAGTTCAAGGGTGTTTATCTGGAGCAGGACGGCCAGGAGCGTCTGTGGAGCGAAGAAGGCCCTGTGGCTGAACCTTCCGATGTGATGCGCTTGCGCATGCGTCGTCACCGCAGTAACTGGACGCCTGGAACAGATGCCTGGTTCTTCGCTGAAGGCTCGGCAGATCGCTTCGATGCCGCCCGTTATGGCGAGTTTGCGGTGGTCGAGGATGGCCAAAGCCTGCTGCGCGCGATGCTGGACAAGGACAGAAAGGAAATCAAGTAAGCCTGAGCTGAACAACTGCGTTCAATAGCCTGTAGCCGGATTGTCTCTAATAAAGACAATCCGGCTTTTTTGTATCTGGGGTTTGTTTCGCTAGAGGCAGCCAAGCCAGAGCCAGTCAGCAGCAAGCCTAATCAAAAAGGCCCGAGTCCGATGTGGCGTCGGATTCGGGCCTTGGCTTTTTGTGTTGAAGGACCCTCTTTATCGGGGCCGGTTCTTGAACAAAAAATAGGTTCCTGTGTATCAGCTTAGTGGGACTGACGGGTGGAGTCGTCGCTGAGCAGCTCTTCAAAGATCAGGTGATCGATTTCGGCTTCGTGGCTCCACAAAACCATCAGGGCGACAATTTTTATTTTGTCCAACGAGACCGGGCTTTCGTCCACCGTCATGGCGCTTTCAATCAGGATTTCGCGCAGGTGGGCGGTAAGAGCGCCGGAATTCTGCAAAAAGGTGATGAAACCCATGGCATCAGCGCCCAGCACATGTTGTTCGTGCTCAGAAAAAATACGCTGACTGTTGGGACTGAGTTGAGCCGTAGGCTGACACTGCTGCGAGGTCTCGCCCAGTGCATGTAACCAGCCCAGTGCGTCGTTGATGTCCTCGTCTTCAAAGCCAATAGCGGCCAATTTGTGGGCCAGAACCTCCGCCTTGGGACAGGACTGGGGGTTGTAATACGTCTCGAATAGATAAACCAGGATATCAAACATGGGTATAAGGTTGCCGTCCTAAGTGATTAAAAAAACTGCGTGATTTCGGTAACCAGTGACCAAACTTTACGCTGATTTGCGGTAGGGGGCAAATGGGGTGTTCAGGGGATGGATGGGTCTTGCCTTGCGCATCCAGACTGCTTTTTGCCTGGGTCTGCTCTGGCAGACGCCCTTTGCGGCGGGGCGTCTTTATGATTGAAACATAAATCGATTGTTGGGGCAGAAACTGTCGTTTATTTGAAACCCTGCAAGTGGGACCGCAGCGGTTGAAAGGCCACTAAACTAGCTGGCATCCGCATCCGCATCCGCATCCGCATCCGCATCCGCATCCGCATCCGCATCCGCATCCGCATCCGCATCCGCATCCGCATCCAGCCTCGGCTCGTGGCTCAACTGTTCGGGCTTGGCTCCGCAGGCAGCGGGAAGCGCTGCGCCCACGCACTGATGGCCTGGCTCCAGAACTCGTCCAGGGTGTTCGCAGCCACGGGAGCAAACCCCAGAAAGGCCCAGACGCGTTGCAGTGTCTCCATAGGATGCTCCAGGTCAAAGGCCGGGGCATGGTTCTGTTTGGAGAGCTTGCGGCCTTGCTCATCGCAGGCCAGCGGCACGTGCAACGTGCGCGGTACAGGCAGGCCCAGGACTTTTTGCAGTACGCGTTGGCGGGCGGTGGAGCTGAGCAAGTCGGCACCGCGTACAACATCGGTGATCTGGCTGTCTGCATCATCAATGACCACAACAAACTGGTAAGCCCAGAGCTTGTCGGCGCGCTTAAGAATGTAGTCCCCTACTTCTTTGGCTACGTCCTGTTGCTGCGGCCCGGCCCAGCGATCGGTGAAGTGTTCCACCCCTTCCGGGACACGCAGCCGCCAAGCACGGATGGCACGGTCTACCGGGATGCCGTGGCGGCAGGTGCCTGCATAGGGATATTCGTGCGAATCCGGCGCGACTGGCAGGGAAGCCGCCAGAATTTCCTGACGGGTGCAGGCGCAGCCGTAGACAAGATCTCGCTCGCGCAGGCCATCAAACACTTCTTGATAGCGTGCCTGCCGCTGGCTTTGCCAAAGCACCTCGCCATCCCAGCGCATGCCCAGACCTTGCAACTGCTGCATGATGATCTGGTCAGCCCCTGCGACCACGCGTGGCGTGTCTATGTCTTCAATGCGTAGTAACCAGCGCCCGTTCTGGGCGCGTGCATCCAGGTAGCTGGCCATAGCGGCCACCAGTGAACCCTCGTGCAAGGGACCACTGGGACTAGGCGCAAAGCGACCACAGTAAGGGGTAAGGGGCTGGGCGGTCATGAGTCGTTCTTAACGGCAAGAGCCCCTGGACGGGGGCTCTTGTTAGTGCGACTTTACGCCTATTTTTCCAGCCCGGCAATGCGTTTTACACGGGCTGGAAGGGAGGAGTTTCAGCTCTCCATGGTGACCAGTTCTGCGCCCTCGGGCACTTGATCTCCCACGGCAAAGAACAGCTCGGCCACGGTGCCATCAGCCGGTGCCTGAATGGAATGTTCCATCTTCATGGCCTCCATGACCAGTAGCACATCACCCTGCTTGACGCTGTCACCAGCGCCCACGTTCAGGGCAATGATCTTGCCGGGCATGGGAGCGGTCAGACGGCCGCCGTGGGCTTCCTGGCTGTTGGTACCGGCGCTGGCCAAGGTGTCGATCACGGCCAGAGTCCAGTCCGAACCGGCCTGGGCAACTTGTAGATGGTCGCCATCTTGCAGCACCTGGGCGCGATATTCGACCTGATCCAGCCACAGACGTAAGGTCAGGGTTTTGGCCAGACCAGCGGTTGTCTCGGCTTGCCAGCGCAGCACGTGTTGAGCTTCGCCCAGTGTGATCTGCCACTGGTTTTCACGACGTTGTAGTAGTACTTCGTGAGTTTGTTCGCCTAGTTGCAAGGCTACTTTCTGATCGTAGTCTCCGCTTAGACGCCAGGCGTCATGCACCGCCCAGGGGTCGGAGTTGGAGGCTTGTCCGCTCAGACCCTGGTGAGTCAGCACGGCGCAGGCGGCGAAGGCCAGCACAGACGCTGGAACGTCCTGATTGCTGGGGAACAGCGCATCGTGACGGCGTGGGATCAGACCTGTATCCAGATCGGCCTGGGCAAAGGCTTCATCGCCCAGCAGGCGTTGCAGGAAAGTCTTGTTGGTGTGTACGCCGGCCACTTGAGTATCGGCCAGCGTGCGAATCAGGCGACGACGGGCCTGCTCACGATCAGCACCATGGGTGATCACCTTGGCAATCATGGGATCGTAGAAGGGGCTGATGACGCTGCCTTCACGCACGCCGCTGTCGATACGCACATCACCGGAGGTGAAGGACGCATGGGCGGGGTACTGCAAGCTGCGCAGCGTACCGATGGAGGGCAGGAAGTCCTTATCGGGGTTTTCTGCGTAAATGCGAACCTCGATGGCGTGGCCATTGATGCTCAGCTCTTCCTGCTTGGCAGGCAAAGGTTGGCCATCGGCCACACGCAGCTGCCATTCCACCAGATCGTGGCCGGTAATCAGTTCGGTGACGGGGTGCTCCACTTGCAGGCGGGTATTCATTTCCATGAAGTAGAAACGTCCGTCCTGCTCGGCAATGAACTCCACCGTGCCTGCACCCACATAGTTCACGGCGCGTGCTGCTGCAATGGCCGCTTCACCCATGGCCTGGCGACGCTCGGGCGTCATGCCGGGGGCGGGAGCTTCTTCAATCACTTTCTGGTGACGGCGCTGTACCGAGCAGTCGCGTTCGAACAGGTAGACGTAGCCACCGTGCTGGTCACCAAAGACCTGAATTTCGATATGGCGTGGCTTGGTGACGTAGCGCTCGATCAGTACGCGGTCGTCGCTAAAGCTGCTGGCGGCTTCGCGCTGGCAAGAGCGCAGGGCTTCCAGGAACGCGCCGGACTCTTCCACAATGCGCATGCCCTTGCCGCCACCACCGGCACTGGCCTTGATCAGCACGGGGTAGCCGATCTGGTCGGCTTGTTTGTGCAGAAAGTCGGGGTCCTGATTGTCGCCGTGGTAACCGGGCACCAAGGGTACACCGGCTTTTTCCATCAGGGATTTGGCGGCGGACTTGCTGCCCATGGCCGCAATGGCTTGAGCGGGCGGGCCTACAAAAATAATGCCGGCTTCTTCACAAGCGCGAGCAAAGTGTTCGTTCTCGGACAGAAAACCGTAGCCAGGGTGGATGGCATTCGCGCCAGTGGCACGGGCGGCTTCCAGAATGGCGTCGATCTTCAAATAACTGTCGCGTGGCTCGGGGCCACCGATGCGCACGGCTTGATCACAAGCACGTACGTGCTGGGCGTCGGCGTCCGCGTCGGAGTAAACCGCAACGGTACGCAGCCCCAGGCTGCGGGCAGTGGCGGCCACCCGGCAGGCAATTTCACCGCGATTGGCTATCAGCAGGGTCTGAAACACAGTGTCTCCTTGTCTTACATGCGGAACACGCCAAAGCGGGTGTCTTCAATAGGGGCGTTCAAGGCGGCGGACAGGCCCAGGGCCAGAACGCGCCGGGTATCCGAAGGCTGGATGATGCCGTCATCCCACAGACGCGCGGTGGCGTAGTAGGGGTGGCCTTCATGTTCGTATTGCTCACGGATGGGGGCCTTGAAGGCTTCTTCTTCCTCGGCACTCCAGGTCTGACCACGGGCTTCCAGGCCATCACGGCGCACGGTAGCCAGCACGCTGGCCGCCTGTTCACCACCCATGACCGAGATACGGGCATTGGGCCAGAGGAACAGCAGGCGTGGGCTGAAGGCGCGGCCACACATGCCGTAGTTACCGGCACCAAAGGAGCCGCCCAGAATCACGGTGAATTTGGGCACGGCCGCGGTAGAGACAGCAGTCACCAGCTTGGCTCCGTGGCGAGCGATCCCTTCGTTTTCGTACTTGCGGCCCACCATGAAGCCGGTGATGTTCTGCAGGAACACCAGAGGCGTCTTGCGCTGGCAGCACAGTTCGATGAAGTGGGCGCCCTTCTGGGCCGCTTCGGAGAACAGAATGCCGTTGTTGGCAATGATGCCTACAGGCATGCCGTGGATATGGGCAAAGCCGGTCACCAGCGTGGTGCCAAAGCGGGCCTTGAATTCATCAAAATCCGAGTCATCCACAATGCGGGCGATGACTTCGCGCACATCGTAGGGTTTGCGGGTGTCGGCAGGGATGATGCCGTTCAGCTCTTGCGGGTCGTAGCGTGGCTCGCGCACTTCTTTCAGCGGCCAGGGCAGTTTCTTCTCACGGTTCAGGCGGCCTACGCAGCGGCGCGCCAGCTCCAGCGCATGCAGATCGTTTTCCGCCAGATGGTCAGCTACGCCGGACAGACGGGTGTGTACATCGCCACCGCCCAAGTCTTCGGCGCTGACCTCTTCACCGGTTGCGGCTTTGACCAGTGGAGGGCCACCCAGGAAGATGGTGCCCTGGTCGCGCACGATGATGGATTCATCACTCATGGCTGGAACGTAGGCACCGCCAGCGGTACACGAACCCATCACGACCGCAATCTGGGCAATGCCCTGGGCCGACATATTGGCCTGGTTGTAGAAGATGCGGCCAAAGTGGTCACGATCCGGGAACACGTCTTCCTGATTGGGCAGGTTGGCCCCGCCCGAGTCCACCAGGTACACGCAGGGCAGATTGTTCTGTTGGGCAATTTCCTGGGCACGCAAATGCTTTTTGACGGTCAGCGGGTAGTAAGTACCGCCCTTGACCGTAGCGTCGTTGCAGACCACCACGCATTCAATGCCTGCAATGCGGCCAATGCCGGTGATGATGCCTGCGCCCGGGGATTCGTTGTTATAGACATCCTGGGCAGCCAAAGGCGAAAGCTCCAGGAAAGGGGTGCCGGGATCAAGCAGACGTTCGACGCGTTCACGGGGCAGCAGCTTGCCGCGACCCACATGGCGTTGCCGGGAGGATTCGGACCCACCCAAGGCGGTTTTCTGTAGCTTTTGGCGCAGATCAAGGATCAGGGCCTGCATGATCGAGGCGTTGTCCTGAAAGTCTTGGGAACGCGGATTGATGCGGGATTCAATAACTGACATGGCGTGCCTGGAAAGAGAACAGAGAAAAGCCCATAAAATCAGCCGGGCCGCAGCCCGGCTGATGAGCTTGCTTTAAACCAGCTCGACGGCCAGGGCGACAGCTTCGCCACCGCCAATGCACAGCGAGGCAATACCGCGCTTGCCGCCGGTCTTGCGCAGTGCGCCGATCAAGGTTGCCAGAAGGCGAGCACCCGATGCACCGATGGGGTGACCCAGGGCGGTAGCACCACCGTGGATGTTGACCTTGTCGTGCGGGATGTTCAGCTCTTTCATGGCAGCCATGGTCACCACGGCAAAGGCTTCGTTGATCTCGAACAGGTCAACGTCAGCCACGCTCCAACCGGTTTTATCCAGCAGTTTCTGGATAGCAGCGACTGGAGCGGTCGTGAACCAGGCCGGTTCTTGCGCGTGCTGGGTGTGAGCCACAATGCGGGCCAGCGGTGTGGCACCCAATTCCTTGGCTTTTTCTTCGGTGGTGATCACCATGGCGGCGGCACCGTCCGAAATGGACGAGGCGTTGGCAGCGGTAATTGTGCCGTCTTTCTTGAAAGCGGGACGCAGCGTGGGGATCTTCTCGGGCATGGCTTTGGTGGGGGCTTCGTCCTTGGCAACAACGACATCACCCTTGCGGCCAGCGATGGTGACTGGCGCAATTTCCCATTCAAAGCTGCCGTCATCGCTGGCTTGGCGAGCGCGGCGCAGCGACTCCAGCGCGTAGGCGTCCTGCTCTTCGCGGCTGAACTCGTATTTGCTGGCGCAATCTTCGGCAAATACACCCATGGCGGTGCCACGGCTGTACGCGTCTTCCAGGCCGTCCAGGGCCATGTGGTCATACACGGTGGAGTGACCGTAGCGGTAGCCTTCGCGGCCTTTCAGCAGCAGGTAGGGAGCATTGCTCATGCTTTCCTGACCGCCGGCCACCACTACGTCCACGCTGCCTGCCTTGAGCAGGTCGTGGGCAAACATGGCGGCTTTCAGACCGGAACCGCAAACCTTGTGAATGGTGGTGCAAGCTACACCCTGGGGCAGACCGGCGCCCAAGGCAGCCTGGCGTGCAGGAGCCTGGCCCTGACCGGCTTGCAGCACGTTACCCATGATCACTTCGTCGACCTTGTCGGCCTGAATGCCCGAGCGCTCCATGGCCGCCTTGATGGCGACGGCGCCCAGTTCGTGGGCGGCCAGATCGGACAGGCTACCCATCATGCCGCCCATAGGGGTGCGGGCGATCGAGACGATGACAACGGAATTAGTCATGAAAGACTCCTGGTTGCAAAGAGGAGACCGGCCCGCGTTTGGCAAACTCGTGCAGCTGCCGATCTTTGTTATACGGAAAAATATTTTCGATCCGACCTTGCGTCACTCGCAAGCGGCACTGAGTCCACCATTCAGGCTCCAGCAGTTCTGCATGGTGGGCCATGAAGGCTTTGCGAATACGAGGGTCGGTCAATAGAAAGTAGCCGAATTCTTCGGGAAATACATCGTTCGGGCCGATGGGATACCAGGGTTCGCTGGCCATTTCGGCTTCTTCATTTGGTGCAGGCGGAATGGCGCGAAAGTTCATCTCGCGCATGTGCTGGATTTCGTCGTAGTCATAGAAGACGACGCGGCCCAGACGAGTCACACCAAAGTTCTTGAACAACATATCGCCGGGGAAGATGTCGGCGGCGGCCAGTTCCCGGATCGCCTTGCCGTATTGCTCCACGGCGGCATTCAGGGCGGGGTCGCTGGCTTTGTTCAGATACAGGTTCAGCGGGGTCATGCGTCGTTCAATGTAGACGTGGCGCAGCAGGATGGTGTCCTCGGACTCTTCCAGCAGGCTGGGCACTTCGCGGCGAAGTTCTTCCAGCAAGGCTTCGGAAAAGCGTGCCTTGGGCAAGGCCACCTGAGCGTAGTCCCAGGTGTCGGCCATGCGCCCGACACGATCATGTTTTTTAACCAGCTGGTATTTGCTGCGTACCGTAGCGTGGTCCATGCCCTGCTTTTGAATCCGGTCGCGGATCAGCTTGAACACATAGGGGTAGGACGGCAAGGTAAATACCGTCATCACCATACCGGCAATACCGGGAGCCAGATCAAAGTGATCGTGCGAGTGCGACAGGTGGTGCAGAAAGTCGCGGTAGAACAGCGTCTTGCCCTGCTTTTGCAGACCGATGGCGGTGTACAGCTCGGCCTTGGGCTTGCGTGGCAGCAGGCTGGACAGAAAGTCCACATAGGCCGATGGCGCTTCCATATCGACCAGAAAATAGGCGCGGGTAAAGCTGAACAGCGTGGACAGGTCGTCCGTGGTGTGCAGCAAGGCGTCTATATACAAGTGTCCTGATGGGCGATGCAAAATGGCAATCGAAAACGGCAGCACTTCACCCTGATTGATCAGGCGGCCCACCACATAGGCGCCCTTGTTACGAAAGAACAGGGAGTTCAGCACCTGAATCTGGCAGTCCGAGCCAATGCGCGAGCCATAGCCACGTGGCAGACGGCGGCACAGTTGACGCACGGCCATACGAGCCAGCGTGCGCACATCGCGCGGCAGGTCGGCAAAGGGGGCGGCCAGACCGAAGTCGGCCAGCATATTGGTCAGGCTGGTTTCCAGACCTTCTTCGGTGGGGTAATAGACCCGATACGAAGGCAGCGCGCCGTCCAGATAATCCGTGGCAACAGCTGGACGCACGAAAATGAATTCGTTGCGAAAGTAATGCCGATGCAGCACACGGCAGGAGACGGAGTTGAAGAAAGTCTCGGCACATTCCGGCTGACGGTGGCCCGACAGCAAACGCACAAACTCCGCCTTGGCTTGCAACCACAACTGCTGCTGGGCCTCGTCCAGATGGGCCGGATCGGAAGGCGTGGGCTGATGCAAACGCAGATTCTGGCTAAGCATGGCCGCGCATTCGCGCACCCGTGTCGCGTAGTACTCGATACGTTCGCGCGAGAGCTGCTGAATACCATGCCAGTCGCCTGATTCGTACAAAGACTTGGCGCGCTGGGCGCTGTAGCGAAACAGCGCATAGTGGCGATTGAACCCATCCAGCATGGCCTGGGCCACCTGGATAGCCGTCATCCCCGGTTTTTGAACCGGGGTAATGACGGTGGTTTCGCCAAAATCAGGGTTGGACATGCCTTTGCCTTTTTAGGCGGTTTCGGCGAACAATTCGCGGCCGATCAGCATGCGGCGGATTTCACTGGTGCCCGCGCCGATCTCGTACAACTTGGCATCGCGCCACAGGCGGCCTGTGGGGAATTCGTTGATGTAGCCGTTGCCGCCCAGAATCTGGATACCTTCACCAGCCATCCAGGTGGCTTTTTCAGCGCTGTACAGGATGGCGGCTGCGCAGTCTTTACGCACAGAACGTACATGGCCTGCACCCAGACGGTCCAGATTCTTGCCCACGGCATAGCACAGGGCGCGGCTGGCTTGCAGGGTGGTGTACATATCGGCCACCTTGCCTTGAATCAGCTGGAATTCGCCAATGGCCTGGCCGAACTGCTTGCGGTCGTGGATGTAAGGAATCACCACGTCCATGACGGCTTGCATGATGCCCAGCGGACCACCGGCCAGCACGGCGCGTTCGTAGTCCAGGCCGGACATCAGCACTTTGACGCCACCATTGAGTTGGCCCAGCACGTTTTCTTCAGGGACTTCACAATCCTGGAACACCAGCTCGCCTGTGTGGCTGCCGCGCATACCCAGCTTGTCCAGCTTTTGGGCAACGGAGAAACCGGCAAAATTCTTTTCGATCAGGAAGGCGGTAATGCCGCGTGCGCCGGCTTGCGGGTCCGTCTTGGCGTACACCACCAGGGTGTCAGCGTCCGGGCCGTTGGTAATCCACATTTTGGAGCCATTGAGCACGTAGCGATCGCCCTTCTTTTCGGCGCGCAGCTTCATGCTGACCACGTCCGAACCGGCACCGGGCTCACTCATGGCCAGAGCACCGATATGCTCGCCGCTGATCAGTTTGGGCAGGTATTTCTGCTTCTGGGCTTCTGTACCGTTGCGGTTGATCTGGTTCACACAGAGGTTGGAGTGCGCGCCGTAGGACAGGGCCACCGAGGCGCTGGCACGGGAGATTTCTTCCATCGCGATCATGTGAGCCAGATAGCCCAGGTTCGCACCACCGTATTCTTCGCTAACGGTCATGCCCAGCAAACCCATCTCACCGAACTTCTTCCACAAGTGCATGGGGAACTGGTCATCGTGATCCAGTTGAGCCGCTAAGGGGGCAATTTCGGCCTGGGAGAAGTCGGCGACAGCGTCGCGCAGCATGTCCAGGTCGGAGCCAAGATCGAAATTCAGGCCGTGCAGGCTCATGAGACACTCCGTGGAAATAAATGGGTTGTGGAATTGTATTTATATTACGTTTACGTAAACGTCATATATATGGGTTTTCCCTTATCGGGACTCCAACTTCAACTGTTCGCTCATGGTGTGACAGATGTCGAGCTGGTCCTGAATCTCCTGCAAGGTCTGATCCAGGTCCTGCCGCTGACGCTCCAGGCGCAGGCGGTGCTCGTTCAGGACTTCCTGATAGTGCTTAAGCTGGGAGGCCGTGTCCATCGGGGATTCATACATATTGATCAGCCGCAGAATCTCCGATAACTGCAGCCCCAGGCGCTTGCCACGCAGAGCCAGCTTCAGGCGGGCACGATCGCGGGGCTGATAAATGCGCTGTGTACCTTGGCGCAGCGGGCTCAAGATCCCTTGGTCTTCATAGAAGCGCAGGGTACGAGGCGTGATGCCAAACTCGTGCGCCAGATCCGATATTGTCCAGGTTGTCGTTGTCATTTTTAGTGTGATTTACGTAAACGTAAACTATCATGCCATAGAGCTAGAGAGGGAACTAGGGCCTTTTAGTATGGACAGCCCTTACGCCCTACAAGAGCCATTCATTGGAGCGAGCATGAATCCTAACGAACAAAAATTGAATTATCCCTGGGCAGATACCCTGCCCCCAGCGGGTGGCAGCCTGGAAGTCGCGCCGGGGGTGCGTTGGCTGCGTATGCCTTTGCCTTTTGCGCTGGATCACATCAATTTGTGGCTATTGCGCGACCAAATCGAGGGGCGCGAGGGCTGGACCATTGTGGATTGTGGCGTCGCCCGTCCCGAAGTGCGCGAACTGTGGGAACAGGTCTTCCAGAGCGAGCTGGAAGGCTTGCCCGTGCTGCGCGTGATCGTTACTCACATGCACCCGGATCATGTCGGTTTGGCGGACTGGTTGTGCCAGCGCTGGAATGCACCTTTGTGGATCAGCATGACGGACTACGCGACCGCCAGGCTGTGGTCGGGGACAGGTGGACGCCAGACTGGCGCGGAGGCCGGTGGCCCGAATGGTGTGGCGGCAGAAGCGCATTTTGTCCGTCACGGCCTGCAAGATGAGAAAGCCCGTGAACAGATTCGCAGCCGTGGGGATTACTACCCTTCGATGGTGCCTTCGGTGCCCGAGCGTTTTGTGCGCTTGATGGATGGTCAGCGTGTGGTGATTGCCGGTCGCCCCTGGCGTTTGATCGTGGGCTACGGCCATGCTCCCGAGCATATGTCCCTGTATTGTGAAGAACTGAAGGTGCTGATCTCCGGTGACATGCTTTTGCCGCGTATCTCCACCAATATCAGCGTGTTCGATACCGAGCCCTTTGCGAATCCCTTGCCTTTGTACCTGAACTCCCTGCTGTCCTATCAGGATCTGGCCCCGGATACTTTGGTGTTGCCTTCGCATGGCAAGCCTTTCCGTGGCATGCACGAGCGCATTCGTCAGCAGCAGGAACATCACGCCGAGCGTCTGGAAGAAGTGTTGGAAGCCTGTGCCCAGCCCTGTACCGCCGCCGATATTCTGCCTGTGCTCTTTCATCGCAAGCTGGACTCGCATCAGATGACCTTTGCCATGGGCGAGGCCATTGCTCACCTGCACGCCTTGTATTTTGATGATCGTTTGCGTCGTGAGATGGGCGAGGATGGGGTTTACCGTTTCCAGCGCATTTAAACACTGGGGCGCCTCTTAATAAGAAGGGGCAATATAGCGACTGTTGGCAGAGGCGACCGGGCCCGCTGGCCTGTGGTAGCGTAGAGCTTTTCTTGCTACCGCCTGCCAACACTATGAGCTCTGATCTCGCCCTGGACACCGCCTTGCAACATACGGGTCTGGCCCCGTTCGATCCGCATACCGATGCGGCGCCGGTGGCCGTGCCCATCATGCGCACCAGCACGGTGCGCTTTCGCAATCTGGACGCTCTGGATCGAGCCCAGGCGGACAAGGCAGATCCTGAAAAACGCTCGGTTACCTACGGGCGCTCGGGCATGGATACTCACGCTGCACTGGAGCAGGTGTTCTGTCAGCTGGAATCTGCCACCCAGGCTTTGCTGGCACCGTCCGGCATGGCAGCGATTACCTTGGGTTTGCTGGCACTGCTGGATTCTGGCGATCACGTGCTGATTGCTGACAGTGCTTATGGTCCGGTGCGTTATCTGAAAAAGACCGTGTTGCGCCGCATGGGCATACAGGCCACGTTCTGTGCACCGACCCCCGAGGAAATGGCACGTCATCTGCAGGACAATACCCGCATGGTGTACGTGGAGTCACCCGGCTCCTTGTTGATGCAAATGCTGGATATGCCTGCCTTGGCGGAGTTTGGTCGCAAGCACGATTTGCTGCTGGTTACTGACAACACCTGGGGCTCGGGCTATATCTACCGTCCCTTGGAATTGGGTTTTGACGTGTCTATCGTGGCTGGGACCAAGTATGTGGCAGGTCACTCCGATTTGATGCTGGGTGCGGTGATGTCGGTTGACCCGGCGATCAATAAGCGTCTGCACGACAATCACTATGCGCTGGGTTTTTCCATCAGCGCCGACGATGCCTGGTTGGCCTTGCGCGGTGTCCGTACCCTGCCCATTCGTATGCGTGAAAGCGCCGCCAATGCGTTGGCCGTGTGTCAGTTTCTGGATAGTCGCCCTGAAGTCACCCGTATTTATCACCCGGCATGGCCGCAGGATCCTGGCCATGTCTTGTGGCAACGTGACTGCACGGGCTCCAATGGCATGCTCTCGGTACAACTGAAGCTGAACAATGCTCAGGCACGCGCATTCGTAGATGCCCTGACCTTGTTTGGTATCGGCTTCTCCTGGGGGGGGTTTGAAAGCCTGGTGCAGTTGGTGGATACAGCGTTTCTAAGTGGCCATAGCTACTGGCAGGACAGCCAGGACAGTCTGGTGCGCCTGCATATCGGTTTGGAATCGACCAAAGACTTGTGCGCTGACCTGACGCAGGCTTTTGAGACGGCGGCGCAGGTTTAACGCTTTAACTGACTAGTCAGGCAATGCACAAACCCTGGCTTAAATGAGCCAGGCTTGCACTGACTTTGGGCAGCAGCTGTCGGCCTATGGGCCAGATCAGACTCAGCGGTAGCCCCTCGGTATCGAGTTGCGGCAGCACGGCGATCAATTCACCGTTATCCAAATGCTCCTGCACCAGCCAGGTGGCTAGCTGAGCGATGCCGCCGTGTGCCAATACAGCCATGATCTGGGCCTCGGCATTGCCTACGACCAACCCCCCTCTTTGTTCCTGTCGTTCTGTCAGGCCGTTGTCATGCAGGATGCGCCAGGGGCCGGTACTGCCATCGGCCCGACCATATAGAACCTTTTCGTGGTGCTGCAGGTCGGCTAAGGCTGAGGGGACCCCTGCACGGTTCAAATAAGTGGGTGAGGCGCAGAAAATCAGGCGCTCGCGGCCTAGATGCTGATAGCCCAGGTGGGGTGAGTCCGGTGCCGGACCACCAATGCGCACGGCCAGATCGATGCCTTCTTCCACAACATCCACAAAGCGGTCTGACAAGGACAGGTGCATGTCCAGACGCGGGTATTGCTGTCGGAGCTGCAGCAACAAGGGCCATACCTTCAAGCGCCCGAATGTGGCCGGGGCATCAATACGCAGCTTGCCTAGCGGGGCCTCATGACGAGAGGCCAAGGATTGCTCGGCCTGTTCCAGTTCAGACAGAACGCGTACGCAACTGTGATAGAACGCCGTACCGGCATCGGTCAGCGCCAAGCGCCGGGTACTACGCTCCAGCAGGCGTGCACCCAGGCGCTCTTCCAGACGAGCCACGCTTTTGCTGATGGCTGAACCGCTCAAGTTCAGCGCCTGCCCGGCGGCGGTAAAACTGCCGGCATCAACGCTGGCGACAAAAGCGGCGATGCCTTTCAGTCGTTCGGATGGGATCATGGCGAATCTATTCTGGAATATTTGTCATTAATAGGAGGAAAATTTACCAGAGATAGGATCTATAGTCTTGAATAGACTGGGGTTTCCTTGATTGCTGGAAGTTGAAGATGTCTACCCTGGTCCACTCAAGCCGGCCTGCCCATGCAGGCAGTGCCTTGGCAGTCGTGATTCTGGCTGCAGCCGCCTTTGTTATTGTCACCACCGAATATTTGATTGTTGGCCTGTTGCCCGCCTTGTCCCGAGATTTGGGAATCTCAATCTCCCTGGCAGGGCAGTTGCTGACCCTGTTTGGCTTTACCGTGATGCTGTTTGGGCCGCCCCTGACGGCCCTGTTGGCGCATGTGGCGCGCAAACCCTTGTTTATCAGTATCTTGCTGCTCTTTGCGGCAGCGAACGCTTTGGCCGCTGTGGCCCCCAATATCTGGGTTCTGGCTTTGGCGCGGTTTTTGCCAGCCATGGCCTTGCCCGTATTCTGGGGCATGGCCAGTGAAACAGCGGGCCGTCTGGCGGGACCGGAAGCCGCGGGGCGAGCCGTCTCCAAAGTGTATTTGGGCATTTCAGCCGCCCTGCTGTTTGGCATTCCTTTAGGAACGCTGGCCGCTGACACAATGGGCTGGCGGGGAGCGTTCTGGATGTTGGCGGCCTTGTCCTTGTTGATGGCCTTGTTACTGGCCGCGTGGATGCCAGCAGTACCGGGAACGGCACGCGTGCGTTTGGCTGAACAAGCCCGCTTGCTGCGCGATAGCCGAGTCATGGCACATATTGCCTTGTCGGTATTGGTCTTTACCGCCATGTTTACCGCCTATACCTATCTGGCCGAGGTGCTGGAGCGTGTCATGCAGGTGCCTGCCGCTTGGGTGGGTTGGTGCTTGATGGGCTTTGGCGCGATAGGGCTGGTGGGCAATTACTGGGGCGGACGTCTGGTGGATCGGAGTGCCTTGCGCAGTACGGCTTTGTTTGTCGTCTTGTTGGGCGTGGCGATGAGTCTCGCGGTGATGGGGGCTTCGTCCTTGTATCTTTGGGTACCTGCCTTGGCCTTGTGGGGGCTAGCGTATACCGCGCTGTTTCCGGTGTGTCAGGTACGAGTCATGCAGACTGCGCCGCAGGCTGAAGCTCTGGCAGGAACCTTGAATGTGGCGGCAGCCAATGCGGGAACCGGTTTTGGGGCGATTCTGGGTGGAGCGATGATTGCGCAAAGTGGTTTGCTGGCTGCTGTGTTAACGGCGGCGATCCTGGCCTTGTTGAGCGGTGTTCTGGCGATGCTCTGGAGACGACTACGCGCTTGATCGGGCGAGGTTGAGGTTTATGCCTGGGAACCGCAAGCGGAAACGCCAAGGGCCCTCAAAACCGGAACGAATCCAGTCTTGAGGGCCCTTGGCTGTATGGCTCAGCCAAACCGCTGATTAGCGGTTGGTGACCATCTTCACCAGCTCTTGAGCTTTGGTGATGCTTTCGTCGTAACCATTGGCCAGTGCAGGGGAAGTCACAAACTTGCCGCCTACTGCCAGACTAGGTGTGCCCTGAATCTGGTAGGTGTTGGACAGTTCGTTGGCTTTATTGGCCTTGGTCTGCACACCAAAGGAGTTGAAGGTCTGCTCGAAGCGAGCCTTGTCTACGCCTTGCGCGGCTGCCCAGGCCGTGATGGTCTTGGCATCAAAAATGCGCTCACGTTTCTGGTGGATGGCTTCAAACACCTTGGGATGCAGGTCCAGACGGTCCATGGCTTCCAGGGTGTAGTACAGCTTTTGCAGATCAGTCATGCCGGCATTGAAGGCAACAGGCACACGGCGCAGTACTACGTTGTCTGGCAGGGTCTTGGACCAGGCTTCGACCTTGGGTTCCAGGATGGCGCAGTGTGGGCAGCTGTAGGAGAAGAACTCCAGCACTTCGGTTTTACCGACGCTGTCCGAGGGCTGAGCCGCAGGCAGGGTAACGTAGCCTTGGTCGGCTTGTTGAGCCAGCGCGCTGGTGGCGGGCAACAAGGTCGCCCCAGCCAAGAGACTGGCACCGACCAGGGATCGTACAAACAATGCGTTCAGCTTCATGAATCAATTTCCTTAATGGGGAAGATGAGGTCTATGACCTGTGCAATGGCGGAAAAGTTCACCTTGGGGCTGCCTTTGGCACAAATTGCTTAGGGTCGGACCACCGAAGTATCAATTTTTTCCTCGGCCAGACGGCTGCGTGCCCGGTTCATTTCGTCTATGCCCTTGAAGGGGCCCATGCGTACCCGGTTCACCGTGCTGCCATTGACCTGTGCACTTTGCACTGAAGCGTCAAAGCCTAGCATCAACAAGCGGGCCTTCATGGCTTCGGCGTCCGCATTGTTGCGAAATGCGCCTGCTTGCAGGTAGTAGGGGGTGGAGGTGGTGGCTGGCTTGGTCGCCGCCGGGGGCGCAGCCGGAGCTGGTGTGGCGGGTTTGCTGGTGGCCGGTGCCGGGATGCTTGGTGTGGCAGGCGCTGTGGCCGGAGGCGTTACCGCAGGAGCGGTATTGCGAGTCTCTGGCTGGCGAGCTGGTTCCGTACCCATGGCGGGCAAGGTGGCGATCAGATCACCCAAGGCGTCCGGTGCAGCAGGCTTGGACGGGATGCTGGGCAAATTCACGGGGGGCAAGGTCAAACCGGGAATGGTGTCGCCCGGCGGAGGAGTTTGTCCACTGGAGCTGCCATACAGGTCCCGGTTCGGGTCCAGCAAGTCTCGCCCTTCAGGCAAGGCAACGGTAGGTTTGTCCCGGCTGGCCTTGTCCACAAAGGGCATGGGCACTTTGGTGACAAACAGGGCAACGGCGACCGCCGCGCCCAGACCCAGAATCAGGCCAATCAGAATGCCGGTATAGGTACCGCCGGAACTACTGGATTTTTTACGTGCTCTTGCCATATCTGCCTATGGGTTTACATACGTTCGGGTGCGGACACACCCAGCAGGTTCAGACCATTGCGAATGACTTGGGCGCAGGCCTGGGCCAGACGCAGACGGGCCAGACGCAAGGTGGTGTCGTCTACCGACACGCGCTCGGCGTTGTACCAGGAGTGGAAGTCCGCCGCGCAGTCGCGCAGCCAGAAGGCAATGTGGTGAGGAGCCAATTCGCGAGCGGATTGGGCCAGCACATTGGGGTATTCGGACAGGCGTTGCAGCAGGGCGATTTCGGTGGGGGCGGTCAAAGGCGTGATGTCGGCCTGAGGAACCTGATCCAGCAGTTCTGCCGACTGGTTCAACACGGAGTTGATACGGGCATGGGCGTACTGGATGTAGTAAACCGGGTTTTCTTCGCTCTTGGACAGGGCCAGATCGATATCGAATACAAATTCGGAGTCGGCACGGCGCTGGATCAGGAAGAAGCGCACGGCGTCCTGGCCTACCCATTCGATCAGGTCACGCAAGGTGACGTAGCTGCCTGCGCGCTTGGAAATTTTCACTTCCTGGCCATTGCGCATGACTTTGACCATCTTGTGCAGGATGTAGGCCGGGAATTCCTTGGGGATACCCAGACCCAGACCTTGCAGGCCAGCGCGTACACGGGCAATGGTGCCGTGGTGGTCGGAGCCTTGAATATTGATGGCGTGGTGGAAACCGCGTTCCCACTTGGCCACGTGGTAGGCCACGTCCGGCACGAAGTAGGTGTAACCGCCTTCGGATTTGCGCATTACGCGGTCTTTGTCGTCGCCTGTGCCCAGTTCCGTGGTGCGCAGCCACAGCGCGCCGTCCAGCTCATAGGTGTGACCGGCGTCGATCAGGGCCTGCACGGTTTTTTCAACCTTGCCGGAGGTATACAGCGAGCTTTCCAGGTAAAAGTTGTCGAACTTCAGGCCGAAGGCTTGCAAGTCCAGATCCTGCTCGCGGCGCAGATAGGCCACGGCAAAGCGGCGAATGTCTTCCAGATTGTCCAGATCACCACTGGCGGTGACGGAAGCACCATCGGCAGCCTGAACGGTTGCGCCGGCCAGATAGTCGCGGGCGATGTCCAGGATGTAGTCGCCTTTGTAGCCGTCAGCAGGGAATTGCTCGCTGTCGGGCTCGATGCCACGGGCACGGGCATGCACGCTGGTGGTCAGGTTGTCGATCTGGTTACCGGCGTCGTTGTAGTAGAACTCGCGGGTTACGTCGTAGCCTTGGGAGCTGAATACGCGGCACAGCGAGTCGCCCAGCGCGGCTTGGCGGGCGTGGCCCACGTGCAAGGGGCCGGTCGGGTTGGCCGACACGAACTCCACCATCAGCTTTTCCTGAGTAGGAGCAAGGTGACCGAAGTTATCGCCCTGTTCAGCAATGGTCTTCAGGACAGCCTGGTGCGTGGCGGTGGACAGACGAAAGTTGATAAAGCCCGGACCGGCAATTTCCGCGCCTGCCAGCAAAGCGGCGGCGTTCGGATCCGCCAGGAGGGTATCGACGATTTGCTGAGCCAGCTCGCGCGGGTTGCGACCGGCTGGTTTGGCCAGTTGCATGGCAATATTGCAGGCAGCATCACCGTGCGCAGCCACTTTGGGGCGCTCCAGCGTGATGTTGGGTTCAGCCTGGGGCAAGATGGCACGGACGGCAGCCTGGAGGCAGGCGATTAATTGAGATTGTTGCTCAGCAAGCATAGGAAAGGTCTGGATTGGTAGAAAGACAACTGCGGCGTGTGGAACACGCCCCAGATGGAAGGCGCGACATTGGCCCGCCGGATAGCCCCACATGATAGCGTGATTTGACGCCAAATTCTTTTCAAGAAGCCTGTCGCTCCCATCCCAGGTGGTTATGTAACCACGTATCGTAAGCGTCCATGTCTACCCAACCCACTTGATTTCCGGGACGGATGCGCCAGCTGTTATGGCGTTTGATCACGGTTTCAATGGATTGTTGGGTAGCCTGCCCCAGACGTGGATGCAGGTCCTGATACATCAGGTTTCGACCCGCTCCGTGATAGTCCACACCCCGCAAACTGCCTTTAGTCAGTCGCAGCCCAGGCAGGCGCATGTCCAGTAATACAGGGTGAAGGACGCTAAGGTCTGTGTGCGCCAGTTCCGCCAGCGTCAGGCCCGTCGCCCTGGCCTGCCAATGCATCCAGGCCAGCGCTACCTTATCCAGATCGCTGATGGTTTCTTCGTCTTCATCAGGCAGCACACCGCCGCCAATTTGGCTGTGCGCGCCGATAAAAGGCATTTCCACGGTATTCATGGCCTCTGCCAGGGCGCTTAAAGGGAAGTAGGCGCGGTGTTCATGCATGGCGACGGCATGAGCAACCCAGCTCCAGGCGTCAGACACACCCAGGCGGTATTGGGAGTTGCTGCCGCCTCCCAGCCCGAACTGGGCCACGGTGTCGAACAGCCCTAAAAAACGGGGCGTGATGCAGGCACGGATGGCGCCGCGCTGCGGATCATTCAGCACAAACCAGCCCTGCTGCACGTGGTCCAGAATTCGATTGGAAAAGTCTCGTGCCAGTGCCGCTCCCCGAGAGAAACCCAGCAAGTCCACGGGTACAGCGTTAGGAGCCGGGCCTTGTTCCTGCATGCGATTCAGAAAATTGTTCCATTGCGACTCCAGAATCTGCCCTGCTCGCCAAGCAGTCAGTGCATCCCAGTTCAGGGTGACTGGATCACCCGGCCCTGCGGCATAATGCACCGCCCCATCCTGATACAACTGCGACAGTTTCCACACATTGCTATTGGTAATAGGAGCCTGTCGTGTGCCATCAAAGGCGAACAGGAGCAGGCCGGTGGGATCAATATGACGCAAAGGCTGTTGCTGTGCGTAACCCACGGCCTGGGTTTGTGGCCAGGGCCCCAACGGGTCCGCTTCCAGATACTGTCCGTGATCGGGTAGATAGGTACGCAAGAGATTGTCGTGCCAGCCGGTAGCCGATTCCGCGTACTGCCCCGGCAGACGTAGATTGAATTCCAGGGTTTCAAGCAAAGGTTCGGCCTGTCCTAAAGGGTTCAGGTCGGCAGCCCAAACCGGCTGGGTTTGCTGATCGCTAATCAGCCGCACAGCTCCCATCAAATCACTATGCAGGTAATACAGCTGCCCTTGTCCGTCTGGCTGATAAACAATCATGCCTATTGGTGTCAGCCCGGCATACAGATAGCGCCGGGAGATGAGCTGGCCGGGTGTAGCTGGTAAATCCAGCTCAGCCATTAATTGCTGGCCGTGAAAGAAGAAGGCACGCTCCTGATTGCCTTGCTTGCGCCAGATGCGTTGGCCAAAGGCATCGTGCCGGTATTCGACCAGTGTGGAGCTTGCTGTTTGCACACGCTTCAAGCGACGGTTGGGGCCGTAGTCCAGATTCAGGTTTCCGACGGCTTTCGCCGTGCCGGAGGATGAACGCTGAATGGAGGCGGCTGGCCTCGGGTGGCGTGCAGCCAGTTCACCGTTGTGGCTCCAGGCCAGCCACTGTTCGGGTTCTGTCTGGTCCTGGCGGAAAGCGATGAGCCGGCTTTGGGCGTCGTAGTGCAACAGCCAATGACGGGTTTGCTGTAGCAGCGGGTATTCATGACGATCCTCCAGCACCCTGCCTTGGGCATCCAGACGGCGGGCTTGTGTCCAGGCAGGTTTGCCATCCGGCTGCAAAAGCATCAAATCCACCGCCTGCCCGGTGCTGTTCGCATGGCTGATCAGTTGAAGGCCATTGCCCCAGGCATAGCCCACCTCTTGTGCGTGGATCACGGTCTGGCTTTGCCCGGTTTGCTTGATCCACTCCAGAGACAGCAATCGTCCGCTTTTGTCCCAGTGATAGCGTAGCTGGCCACCTTCCGGCAGGGTGTGCCGCGTCAGCTTGCGCTGCTCGTCGTACTCAAAGCGCTCGGTCCAGCGTTGGCCGGGACTATGGCGGCGTTCCAAACGGCGCTCTTGTAGTAAACCGGCCCGCAATTTGAGCCATTGCGTTTCTGTGGGATGAAGAATGCGCAGCGCGCCAGGCCCGAGCCAGTCCAGCTCACTGCGTTCAGTGTCCTGACCTTGTTGATGTTCAAGACTGCTCAGGCGTCCCTGTTGGTCGTACTGAATTTGGAGCGCGCCTCCTTCGGCATATTCGAGGTGCGTCAGTTTGCCATTCGGGTTCCAGCGCCGTGTTTCGCTTCCATGCTGGCTGGTTGCCCAACTTTGCAAGCGCCCTTTTTCATTCAGCTCCAAACGTAATGCTCCCCAGCCGCCCTGCCTTTTCTCCAGTCGAGAGAGCGTTCCATTTGCCCGGCGTTGCGCTGTCCAAGGTCCGGCCTGCAACCAGCGCCCTTGTGGGTCATATTGCCATTCCGTGCTGTGGGCCGGACAGTCCCTACACAAGCGGCTTTCCAGTTTTTGTAGCCGCTGCAGGCCTTGATGGTCTCGGTAATGGAAGCGATGTCGCTCCGTACCTATGGACCATTCGCTCAGACCCGGCTCATAGCGTGCCGTCCAGTCTTGCTTGAAGGCGTGGGAGATCAACCTATTGACTCGGCCTTGGGCGTCGTACTCCCATTGTTGGATTGGCTGAGGGGCTTGCCCCGGTGCTTGCAGGCTGCTGCCACCCAAACGGTGCGACCAAGGTGTGGGGGCTGGATGATAGAGACGTTGCATGCCGTCCGGACGGCTGACGCTGGCCAGCCAGATTTGTTGATTCTGCCGTTCCAGAAGCAAGCGAAATGGCCCGGCCGGGGTTTTAATATTGATAGCCGTAGCCGTAGCCGTAGCCGTAGCCGTAGCCGTAGCCGTAGCCGTAGCCGTAGCCGTAGCCGTAGCCGTAGTTGCCTCCGTCGTCGCTGCTGCTACTGCGGCCGTTCCCGCTGCCCTTACCGCCCTTGTGACATGGGTCAGGGAACTGGTTTTAGTTTGGGATTGAACCTGTCCTGATGCCTGAACTTGAGTTTGGTTTTGTCCTGGTTCTTTGCTCTGTTCCAGCCCTGGTAGCGACACCGACTCCTGCGTTTGGCTTTTCCAGTCAAACACCAGCGCTTGGCCCAAATGATTACGGACAGTGTTAACCGCATACGCCTGCGGATGCGTGCCCGCAAAACGTTCTATATCCAGCCACTGCTGGGTAGATATACGCACATGGATTAACCAGCCCTGCTCATCAAACCGCAGAATCAAACCATTCGGCCCTTGCCAGAACCAGCCCGAACTTTGCCGCTGTGCAGGTGGGTACAAGCGCGTTTGTCTTCCATCCGGCATGAACAAGGCATGGCCTTGCTGCCGCAATTGCAGGTCGTAATTCAAGGCCCAGCCAGTTTGCCCAAGTGTCGGTGTGGGGTTTTGCCCCTGCCCATTCCAATGACGCTGTAATTGCAGCAAAGGCCAGGCCTGGCTTAGCGGCAGGTCTGTATCACTTTGGTATTTTTGTCCGCTGAGCAAATCCACGGGATTGAGCAAACCCATATCCGTTGCGGGCTCGGCCTGTTCCCCCAAGGCGGCCGCTGGTGCGCAGCGGGTGGAAGATGGAGGCAATGGACATTCAAGCGAGCTTTGTGACCAGACCAGGGACGGCAAGGTGGTCAAGAGCAAGATTAACCATGGCAGAAACGCGGCAGGCATGAAGGACTCTCCAAGACGGGGAAAATCCTGCTATCTTGCAGGGGTGTGTATCCTGAAAGTCGAATCGGAAACACAAAGATCCATAAGGAGAAACCGTATGCTAGTCGTCTTTAAAAGCAAAGCCGCCGCCGATGTTCTGATGTTCTCTGAACATGCCATGCCTATTCTCCGGGCCGCGGGGCGTTCCTATCCTGATGGTTTGCCCGAGCGTGGCGTGTTCACGGCAGAGCAACTGTCCGAAGCTATTGGCAATATTGAGCGAGCGATCGGGCAGGACCGGGAAAACAAGCATTCGCCCCACGAGGACGAAGACGATGAAAAGGAACACCCGATTTCACAGGCCGTGAGTTTCAGCCAACGCGCCTATCCTTTGCTGGATATGTTGCGCCAGGCGAATAACACTGGCGTGCCGGTGATGTGGGAACCGGCTGATAGCTCCTGGTAGTCTCTGGAATGTCGGCCTGCCGACAATTTGGCAGGCCTTCTTTGCTTAAGCTCCAAAGTTGATCTATTTTTTTTCGGAGATCGTCTATGAGCGCTATGGTGCTTGTGATCTTTAGTCCTCGCCAGCACATAGAGCTGGTCACTCCTATACAAACCATTGACGCGGACAGCGGCAAGCAATCGCGTGACTGGTTTGATCGCACCTGGCAAGAGCTTGGCTGTGAACCCCTGCGGGCCAGCGGCAAAGTGCTGTTGCTGGACAAGATTATGGGCGTGGCCGATGCCCTGGGTTACACGCTGCTGTCGCAAGACGATGAGCGCGCCCAGGAATTTGCACGCCATTGCTTGCAAGCGGTGGGCTCCATGCAAGTTACTGTGGATTTGCCGGGTTTGGCGGTCACGTACTGATCTGCGGCAAGGCAAACGAAAACCGGCTCTTGGGCCGGTTTTTTTTCTTTCTGATTCTTCGGCAAGGGTTGCCGTGTGTGCTGTGACACTCTTATCCTTGCCTGCACCATCTTCAACTTCTTCCTTCCCAGCGCCATGGATCTGAACACGCTAGAAAAGTACCTTGATGCCTCACCTGTGCTGCAAGCGCATAAACAGTATTTCCTGGACCTGGCACAACCGGCGGTTGCCATCCGTTTGGGGCAAGGCCAGGGTCAGCTTTTGCAAAGCCGCTTTGGTGGTCAACCTATGGTTCCTCCAGGCTTTACTTGGCCCGAGCATCCGGACGGTGAATATTTATTTGTCGGCCAGATCAATTTTGCGGAGCTGCCGGAAGGACCGGATCGCCCAGCGAATTTGCCCACGAGCGGGCTGCTGTCGCTGTTTTACGGTATGGATCAGGAAGACGCCATTTTCTGGCGCGATGAGGACTATCTGAAGGCTTTTTACTGGCCGGACACCACTGATTTTCACGAGCTTCAGGCCCCTCATGACTGGGGTACAGCAAGTCGGGAAGTGCTGTTCGAAAACTGCATTGATATTCCTCGCCATGGAGAGCTGCGCAAGGATTGGCCAGTGGATATGGACGAGCTGTATGACTGGTTTGAGGAGCTGGAAGAAAGCGGCGACTTGCCGCGCGACTATCTGCTGGGTCGTCCCTCTTGGGACAGTTTGGGCTATGACCCTACGCCGACGCAGGACGAGTATCCCAGTCAGTCGCCATGGCGTTCACTGCTGACCTTGCAGTCCCATGATGATTTGAACTGGTGCTGGCAAGATGGTGCCCGCTTGATGGCCTTTATTGAAGAGGACAAGCTGCGCGCCAAAGACTTCAGCCGTCTTCAAGTGGATTGCGGCTAAACAGGGGGCAAGCTCCGTGTGGTGAGATTGGCCGTTTAGAGGCATATTGGCACAGCCATTTGTACTGTGCCACGAGCATTGGTTTTACGCTCTGGTGCCGAACAGCCGAACAGCCGAACAGCCGAACAGCCGAACAGCCGAACAGCCGAACAGCCGAACAGCCGAACCAACCGGGCTATTCAAACTGACCAGGTCCAGTCCGACCTGGCCCAGTCCGGTTTACCTACGGCGGGGGGCCACAATCTAATGGCCCGCCCACGAAAAACCCGCCTTGTGGGCGGGTTGCGGGCAGAGCGACGATAAGCCGGGCTGCGAAAGCGGGTCAGGCGCGGTTATGGTGAACCGGGCGGGCGCTTGGGTGGGATCACCACCCAAGTCGCGACATGAAGACGGTATTAAGCCGTGGTGGCTTCAGCTTCTTGCTGGGCGATGGTGTGGCGGTTAACCGCACTCAAGATCGCCAGGAAGGAGGAAGTCACGATGTCGGCGTGGATGCCCACACCAAAGCCCGATGGGCTGTCGCCGATACGCATTTCCACGTAAGCGGCAGCGCGGGTTTCAGCACCGGAACCGATGGCGTGCTCGTTGTAGTCCATGATCTTGATAGACAGATCCAAGGCATTCACAAAGGCAGAGATCGCGCCTTCGCCCGAGCCCTTCAAGGTGCGAACCTGGCCGTCGTGCTCCACATCCACTTCAATCGTGAATTGTTGGCCGCTGTCAGCGTGAGGCTGGCTGATGATGTTGTGCTTGAGCAGCTTGTAGTGCTTCTTGCAGTTCAGGTATTCAGATTCGAAAATGCCGTACACATCTGCAGGCGTCACTTCCTTGCCGGAAGAGTCGGTGACGCGCTGAATGGCGCGGCTGAATTCGATTTGCATGCGGCGTGGCAAGACCAGACCGTGCTCTTGTTCCAGCAAGTAGGACACACCGCCCTTGCCCGACTGGCTGTTGACGCGGATCACCGCATCGTAGCTGCGGCCCAGATCGGCCGGGTCGATAGGCAGGTAAGGGACTTCCCAGATTTCGTCGGCTTTTTGTTGAGCCAAACCTTTCTTGATGGCGTCCTGGTGGGAGCCGGAGAACGCGGTAAAGACCAGGTCGCCTGCGTAAGGGTGGCGTGGGTGCACGGGCAACTGGTTGCAGTACTCGGCGGTGCGACGCACTTCGTCGATGTCCGAGAAGTCCAGTTCAGGGTCCACGCCCTGGGTGTACAAGTTCAGGGCCAAGGTCACCAGGCAAACGTTGCCGGTGCGCTCGCCGCTACCGAACAAGCAGCCTTCGATACGGTCCGCGCCAGCCATCACAGCCAGTTCAGCGGCAGCGACCGCAGTGCCACGGTCGTTGTGCGGGTGCACGCTCAAGGTGACGTTGTTGCGCTGTTCCAGATTGTTGTGCATCCATTCGATCTGGTCGGCGTACATATTGGGCGTGGTGGCCTCAATCGTAGCGGGCAAGTTCAGGATGACACGTTCGTCGGCGGCTGGACCCCAGGCTTTCACGACGGCGTTGCACACCTCCAGAGCAAATTCGGGCTCGGTAGTGCTGAACACTTCGGGCGAGTATTCGTAACCCCATTGGGTTTGCGGATACTTGGCCACTTCGTTCTTGACCAAGCGTGTACCGGTCAAGGCAATTTCCTTGATCTCGTCCTTGCTCAAGTTGAAAACAATCTTGCGAAAGGCGGGGGCACAAGCGTTGTACAAGTGAATGATGGCGCGTTTGGCACCGGCAGCCGCTTCAGCCGTGCGCTTGATCAGGTCTTCGCGCGACTGCGTCAGGACGATGATGGTGACATCTTCAGGAATGCGGTTTTCGTCGATCAGCTTGCGAACGAAATCGAAGTCGGTCTGCGATGCGGATGGGAAACCGACCTCGATTTCCTTGAAACCGATTTTGACGAGTTGCTCGAAAAAGCGCAGTTTGCGAGCCACGTTCATGGGCTCGATCAGGGACTGATTGCCGTCACGCAAGTCCGTGCTCATCCAGATGGGCGCTTTGGTAATGCGCTTGGAAGGCCAGGTGCGTTCAGCGAAGTCGCGATCAAAGGCGACAAAAGGACGATACTTTTGAGAGGGGTTTTTCAGCATTGCCATGGGGATACCTGTCGGACAAAAAGTGTTGATTACTTCTTGCCGTCACCAGCGATTGCAGCATTTACGTAGGCCGGTGGCGGCACAAATGACGTAGATGTGGCTGAGTATTGGCTGCCGAACTGCCACGGGACACTAGGCCCGGCAACCGGACGCTAGTAGTAGCAGCTGGGATAGGCTGGAGGCAGGGGCCGAAGAACGGCCTTCACGCACGGAACGCGACAAGGCTGCTTCAGCGGCGGGGCTGAAACCTTGGCAGGCGTAGGAGAATTGGCGTGCGTGAGTCATGACCGTTAGTCAAACACAAAAAAAACAGGAAGGCAAGCTTTAGGCTTGTGGCCCGTGACGTTCGTAGTCGGCTTGCAGCAGGCGGCTTTGCTGCTCGGCCAGTTCGATTTTGCTAAAACGTCCGGAGCGCAACTCGCTATGGGCTCGTTGTAAATCGCCCACAGTCAACGGGCTGCGCTGGTCGGGCCAGCACCACAAAATCACTTCACGGGCCGGACGGCTGAGTGATCGGGCCAGTTGAGCCACCGTGGACTCGTCGATAATGCGTTGCTGGTTGCGTCGCATGACCCCTTGTACGAAGCCATACAAAAGATAGGCAATAATGAGGGTTATGACGCCCACTACCGTCCACCAGAAAAACGGGTTGTACTGCTTGATCAGCGCCAGGTTTTGAATGCTCAAGGCCTGCAGGCCGGAGTAATCCAGGCCACGCCCAAAGCTGATAAGACGGTTGAGCAGGTCCCACCAGATAATGGCGACCACGATAGTGACTACGGTGCAGATAATAGTGGCCGTGGCGCACAGCTTGAACAGTGTGCTGCGCAGAGCCTGACTATCGTTGGCGGTGGGTGTCTGGGCGTTGTCAGTTTTCATGGAAACGATTGTACCTATGCTTACGCGTCAGTCACTAGATTTACGCCAGCAGCAAACGCTGGTTTTGACGCCGCAATTGCAACAGTCTATTAAAGTGTTGCAGCTATCGGGGGCCGAGCTGGAGCAGGAGTTGGCTCAAGCTTTGCTGGATAACCCCTTGCTGGAACGTCTGGACGTGCAGACGGATGTCGCCGCCGAGCCATTGCCCGAAGCCGCTTCGGGCGAGGCGGAATCCTCGTGGGCGAGCCTTGAGTTTCCCAAACATCAGGGAGATTCGGACGACCCTGACTGGACTCCCGAATCGGCCATTGCCCAGGACCTGGCTGCTTATTTAAGCGAGCAGCTGGGACTGTTGCGTTTGAGCGACCGTGACCGCGCTTTGGCCCAGTTATTGATCGATGAGCTGGACGATAACGGCTACCTGCCCGTCTCGCTGGAAGAGGTGCTGGACTGCCTGCCCGACGAGCTGGATATTGATGAAAGTGATTTGCGCTGTGCGCTGGCCCAGGTGCAGTCCCTGGACCCGGCCGGTGTCGGTGCGCGGGATCTGGCCGAGTGCCTGGACTTGCAACTGATGCAACAGGCTCAGCAATTGGAACCCGCCTTGCTCGATTGCGCCCGCTATCTGGTGCGCGAGCATGTCGGCATTCTGGCCTCTCCCAGTCAGTTGCGTCAGCGTTGTGCCGGTCGCTATTCGGCCGAGCTGGTCGAGCGCGCCCATCATCTGGTCTTGAAGCTGGACCCCAAACCGGGGCGGGCCTGGACGCAGGACGTCTCGGCTTATGTGGTACCCGATGTGCTGTTGATTCGCGGCAAGGACAATTGGCAGGCGGCCTTGAATCCCCTGGCTGTGCCACGCCTGCAATTGGTGAATCTGCACGATTACGAAATTGAAGCGCACCCTGCCTTGCTGGCAGAGCGCCAAAAAGCGACTGGCTTGCTGCGCAGCGTTAACAGCCGTTTCGTGACGATTTTGCGGGTGGCCCAAGCGATTGTGCAGATGCAGCAGGACTTCTTCACGCAAGGTGTGTCGGCGCTCAAACCCATGCAATTGGCCGATCTGGCAGCCGAGCTGGATTTGCACGAGTCCACGATTTCTCGTGCAACGCGGCAAAAGTACATGCAAACACCGCATGGAGTGATGGAGCTTAAACAGTTCTTTACCGTGGCCTTGGCCAGTGCTGATGGCAAGGCTGATCTGTCGGCGGCTTCGGTACGGGCACAGATCGCACAGATGATTCGTGACGAGTCGCCAGCCAAGCCTTTGTCGGATCAGCAGATTACCGATCTCTTGCAGGCTCAGGGCCTGACTTTGGCGCGCCGTACGGTGGCGAAGTACCGGGAAGCGGAAGGTTTGGCACCGGCTTCACAACGCAAGATGCGGGCGGCGGCTGGGGTCTAGGAAAACGGGCTACAGCAGGTCAAAGGTTCCTGGCGAGCCTGGCCGAGCAACTCGCAGCCTTGGACGTCAAAACAATAAACAAACAGGGCCTGCGCGCACATATGAACACGCCCTGCAAAAGCCCTCCTTTGCAGCCATCTGCTCCGCTCAATTAAATAGCCAAGGCTCCTGCTTCTTGCGCTGCTGTTCGTAAGCCCGAATAGTTTCCATCTTTTGCTCCGTCACGCTGACGTCATCCAGCGCTAGCAGCAAACGGCGTCGGCGTTCCGGTTCTATCTGGAAGTGAATGCGCTGATCGGGGCCGATCAACATGCCCGCCTCCAGATCGACCATCCATTCAGCCCAGGGATGATTGGTGGCGGTGACAAACAGGGCATCTACCTGGTCGGTGTTGAGTTGTAATGGCAACAGACCGTTTTTAAAGCAGTTATTGCGAAAGATGTCTGCAAATGAAGTGGCGATCAGCACCGAAATACCCAAATCCTTCAGTGCCCAAACTGCGTGTTCGCGGCTGGACCCGCAGCCGAAGTTCTCGCGTCCGAGCAGAATCCGGGCTCCCTGGGCGTGCGGCTGATGCAGGCAGAAACTGTTGATGGGTTCACGCTCGTCCAGTGGTTTGCCGGGGTAGCCAATGTCCGCGTACCGCCAGTTGTCGAAGGCATATTGTCCAAAGCCAGTGCGCGACAAGGATGTCATGTACTGCTTGGGCAAGATCGCGTCGGTGTCTACATTGGCACGGTCCAGCGCAATCAGGCGCGAGCGCACGGAAGTAAAAGGTGTGTTCATGCGGCGTCCCAGTTACGGATATCGACAAGATGGCCCGCAATTGCAGCGGCAGCAGCCATGGCGGGGCTCATCAGGTGTGTACGTCCCAAGGCGCCCTGCCGGCCTTCGAAATTGCGGTTGGAAGTGGAGGCGCAGCGCTCGCCCGGGTTCAGGCGGTCTTCGTTCATGCCCAGGCACATGGAGCAGCCCGGCTCGCGCCATTCAAAGCCGGCTTGCGTGAATATCTGGTCCAGGCCTTCCTGCTCGGCCTGACGGCGTACCAGACCCGAGCCGGGTACGACCAAAGCTTGCAGCACTGTGCTGGCTACGCGTTTGCCTTTGACCATGGCAGCGGCGCTGCGCAGGTCCTCAATACGCGCATTGGTACAGGAACCGATGAACACCCGGTCTATGGTGATGCCTGCCAACGGCTGCCCGGCCTGCAAAGCCATATAGTTCAAGGCGCGTTGGGCATCAGCTTGTTTGCCCGTGGCAGCGGCTAATGGATCAGGTACAAGCTGGTCGATGGCCGCCGCCATATCGGGCGATGTGCCCCAAGTGACTGTGGGGGCAACCTGCGTGGCGTCGATCAGCAAATGCTGATCGTATTGGCAGCCTTCATCGCTGATCAGCGTGCGCCAGTACTGCTCTGCCTTGTCCCATGCCTCTCCTTTTGGTGCCAAGGGGCGGCCGCGCACATAGTCCAGGGTCTTGTCGTCCACAGCGACCAGACCAATACGGGCCCCCGCTTCGATCGCCATATTGCACAAGGTCATGCGCCCTTCCATGGACAAGGCACGGATGGCGGGGCCGGTAAATTCGATGGCACAGTCCCGTCCTCCATCCGCACCCATGCGGGCAATGATGTGCAGGACCAGATCCTTGGCGGTGCTGGTGGCAGGCAATTCACCTTGCACATCGACCTGCAGGCTGCGCATGCGTTTTGCGGCCAAGCATTGCGTGGCCAGAACATGCTCCACTTCGGAGGTGCCAATGCCAAAGGCCAAGGCCGCAAACGCACCATGCGTGCTGGTATGGGAATCTCCTGCCACGATGCTGGAGCCGGGCAAGGTCATGCCCTGCTCGGGTCCGATCACGTGGATGATGCCCTGGCGCTCGTCATCCAGGCCAAAGTAGCGCAGGCCAAACTCCCGGCTATTGATCTCCATCTGGTCGATCTGTGCCTGCGCCAACGGGTCTTCCAGACGCTGATTGCGGCGGTGCGTGGGCACGTTGTGGTCCACCGTGGTCAGCGCAGTTTCCGGGCGACGCACTTGGCGTCCGGCCAAGCGCAAACTCTCGAAGGCTTGCGGACTGGTGACTTCGTACAATAACTGGCGGTCTATGTAGATCAGATCATGCTCATCGTCTACCGTCGCAACGCGATGTGCATCCCAGAGCTTTTGAAAAAGGGTGCGGGCCGTGCTCATGGTTGGCACACCTTCAAGGCGTAGGCTGGTCCTGCTTTGTGCAGGCGACTTTGAACGGGCTCTTGCGTCAGGGCTGCGATTTCTTCGGCCAAGGGCTGGAGCGCTTCCAGACTCAAGCCTGTTTCCACACCGCTGATTTGGAACATATGGGCCAGATCTTCCAGGCTGGCATTGCCGCTGGCACCGGGGGCGTAAGGGCAACCGCCCAAACCGGCCAAGGCTGCGTCAAACCGACGCCCTCCTTCGCGATACGCGGCCCAGGCATTGGCCAGGGCCAGCCCGCGGGTGTCATGGAAATGGGCGGTGACGCCTTGTTCACCATACAAGCTCAAGGCAGCCTGGGTCAGACGTTCCACATCGGCGGGCGAGCCCATGCCGGTGGTATCGCACAGGCTGACGGAGCTGGCTCCCATGCGTTGCACTTGTTGCATCAGTGCAATCACGTGCGCGGGGGCGACGGCGCCGGTAAAGGGGCAGCCAAAAGCGGTGGACAGGGACACGTTGACTGGCGTTTTGCCCGCCGCTTCCAGCACTTGCTCCAGCTGGGCCAGTGATTGCGCAATGTTCATGCGCAGATTGGCCAGGTTATGCGCTTCAGAGGCCGAAAATACAAAGTTCAGCTCGTCCATATTGGCCGCTAAAGCACGCTGTGCACCGCGCAGATTGGGAACCAGGGCGGTGTAGCAGACTTGGGGCGCGCGCGCGGTCAGGCTAGCCAGCTCGTCGGCATCCGCCAGGGATGGGATGGCTTTGGGCGAGGTAAAGGACGTCAGCTCTATCTTGCGCACGCCGCATCGAGGCAGTGCTTGCGCGATACGCAGCTTGTCCGGCGTAGGCACCCAGCGTGGCACAATTTGCAGGCCGTCACGCAAGGTGACATCAGTTAATAACACGGTACTCATTCCACGATTCCTTGTTCACGCAGAGCTTGGCGGCGCTCCGGGCTCATGCCCAGTTCTTGCAGGATGCTGTCTGTGTGTTCACCCAACTCCGGCCCCAACCATTGGGTGGCACCGGGACTGCGGCTTAGCTTGGGGACGATGCCGGGTATGGTCAGTTCCTGGCCGTCCTCCAAGGTGTGTTTCTCCAGCATGCCGCGGGCCTGGTAATGCGGGTCATCAAGAATGTCGGCGGCGGTGTAGATGCTGCCGCTGGGGACTTCAGCCTGATCCAGCACGCTCAACACCTCTTCCAGGCTGCGGGCCCCTGTCCAGTCGCCAATCGTCTGGTCCAGCATGGCGCTGTGTTCCACCCGTCCGGCGTTGTCGGACAGGTGCGGATCGCTGGCCAGATCAGGACGGTTCATGGCCTGCATCAGACGGATGAAAATGGCGTCACTATTGGCGGCAATCACTACCCATTTGCCGTCGCCGGTGGGATAGGTGTTGGAGGGGGAGATGCCGGGCAGGCTGGCCCCGGTACGTTCGCGCTGATGACCGTTCAGTTGATAGTCTGGAATCAGGCTTTCCATGATGGCAAAGACAGATTCATACAAGGCCACATCAATCATCTGCCCCTGCCCGCCTTCCTGACGTAGATGGTGCATGGCCAGCAGCGCGCCAATCGTGCCGTACAGCGAAGCCAGCGTATCGCCCAGGCTGACACCGGCTCGTACAGGGGGCCTATCCGGATAGCCGGTGCCATAACGCAGGCCACCCATACATTCCGCGATGGCGGCAAAGCCGGGGCGACGGTGATAGGGGCCGTCCTGTCCATAACCGGAGACGCGCACCATGATCAGGCGTGGGTTCAGTGCGTGCAGCGTTTCCCAGCCCAGGCCCCAGCGTTCCAGCACGCCGGGGCGGAAATTTTCAATGACGATGTCGCTTTGCAAGGCCAGTTCACGGGCAATTTCCTGGCCCTCGGGCTGGCGCAGATCCAGCGCAATGGAGCGCTTGTTGCGACTTTGTACGCGCCACCACAGGGAGGTGTCCTTGTGCAACTGCCGCCAGCGGCGTAGCGGGTCGCCCTTGCCAGGCGGTTCGATCTTGATGACATCGGCCCCGAATTGGGCCAGCAGGCTACCGGCATAGGGGCCGGCAATCAAGGAACCCAGCTCCAGGACTTTGATGCCTTTGAGCGGGGGTTCGGTAAAGCTGTTCTTATCCATTTCTGTTTCCTCCAGTTATTGATTCTGGGATAGAAAAAGAAAGTAGAAAAGCAATCAAATATTATGCTGCCATCGTAAAAAATGTGGATGGAAAATAAAAAAACCCGCATGAAGCGGGTTTTATTTTTTAAAGCGTTCTGGGTAACCAAAGAATGATTTCGGGGAAGATTGTCAAAATCACAATCGCCAAAATTTCCAGTGCCACAAAGGGCAGAGCCCCGCGTGTAATCTGCTGTAGCGATATTTGTGGGGCAATGCCCTTGATCACATACAGGTTCAAACCCACCGGCGGCGTAATGACGGCCATTTCGCAGGCAATAATCATCACAATGCCAAACCATAATGGATCGTAGCCCAGCGCCACAATAACAGGCAGTAAAACAGGTGTGGTGATCAGGATAAGAGAAACAATATCTAGAAACATGCCCACGACAATCAGAAACAGCAGCACGAACAGGAGAATGACCCAGGCTGGCTGAGACGATGCCGTAATCAGGGCCACCAGCTTTTGCGGAATCATCAAGCGGGTCATGATGTAGCCAAACAGCAGCGCTGCGGCCAGAATCAGCAAAATCATGCCACTGGTGACGGCGGTGGAGCGCAGAATCTGCAAGGCCGTGCGCCAGTTCATTTCCTTGTAGGCAATGGCAATGATGAATGCCCCTGCAGCACCAATGCCGGCCGCCTCTGTCGGAGTAGCAATACCCAGATAGATCGTGCCCAGCACCAGCAGAATCAGCAAGGAAGCAGCCCAGATGTCTTTCAGGGCGGCCAGTTTCTGTGCCCAGGTAACGACTTCCGAATTGCGCGGTGCGGACTCTGGTTTGAATATCGCAACCAGAGCGACATAGATCACCATCATGACGGTGACCATCAAGGCGGGTAGCAAGGCACCAATGAACAGCTTGCCGATGGATTGATCCGCCATTTCGCCATACAGCACAAAGCCAATGCTGGGTGGAATCAGCAAAGCCAGGGCACCGGCCGCAGCAATCGTGCCGCCAGACAGGCTGGGCGAGTAACCACGCTTGAGCATTTCTGGAATGGCAAAGCGACCAATCGTGGCGGCACCCGCCACGCTGACCCCGCTCATGGCACCGAAAACGGCCGAGCTGCCCACACTGGCTACAGCCAAACCACCGGGCAGGCGGTTCAGCCACAGATAGAACAGCTGATACAACTTGCCGCCGATACTGGTGCGGGCGATGACCTCACCCATCAGAATGAACAGCGGAATGGCGATCAGGGAATA
Organism: Alcaligenes sp. DN25; assembly: GCF_023674485.1. Lineage (NCBI taxonomy): Bacteria > Pseudomonadati > Pseudomonadota > Betaproteobacteria > Burkholderiales > Alcaligenaceae > Alcaligenes > Alcaligenes sp. DN25. Next base: position 200,181 of record NZ_CP098408.1, read on the forward strand.
GCTGGCCATGCCGCGGTGCAAGGTGGCGGGAATGACGTCCAGGCCGCCCAGGCCGGATTTCATCAGAATGCCGGAAACACTGGCGACACCCAGTGCGGCAAAAATGGGGGTGCCGATAACCATCAGGATGGCAAAGCAGGCCATCATCAGGCTGAAAATGAGCATGGAATCCATGTCAGAACTCCTTGATGCTGTCGTTGGATTCCACACTGTTCGGGATGAACAGCTGGCGCAGAGCAGCCAGGCCCAGCAAGGTGCCACCCAATGGGATCATGCCGTAGGCAATCCACAGGGGGAAACGCAGCATGGAGGCCGAGCGGTAGTTACGGGCAATCGCGGTTTCCACCACGGAAATACCGGCCCACAGCAGTACCAGGCAGAAGAACAAGATGCACAGCTGCGAAATGCAGGTGGCCAGGCGCTGGCCGCGTGGCGAGAAGCGCATGTGGAAGGCTTCCACGCTGACGTGGCGGTTTTCCAGGTGAACCCAGCCGATGGACAGCCAGGAGCAGACCAGCAGCAAGTACACGCACACTTCGGTGATGTAGATGCTGGGGCTATTAAAGACGTAGCGTGCAATGACGCCGTAGGTGCAGGCAATCATCAGAGCGGCCAGTGCAACTTCGGCCACCAGAATGGCGAGCCGGTTGCTACCGCGCGCAAATGCGCCCAGAAAATGAATAAGTGGATTCATGGTGTCTCCACACGAGGGATGCGCGCCGGCTGGTGGTCCGGCGCGCAGTCACGCGTGATCAGGGCTGGCGGGTTTTTTCGATCAGTTCCAGATAAGCGGGACCGTTTTCAACCTGCTTGCTCCATTCATCAATGGCGGCTTGGGTTTGCTGACGCATTTCGGCCAGTTGAGCGGGCTCAACACGATTGATGGTCACACCGGCTTGCTCGTAGCGTTGCAGGGCCTGGCCTACAAAGGCGTTCACGCGCTCAAACTGTTCTTCGTCGCGCTGGTGGGCGGCCTTGCTGATGATTTCTTGCAGATCAGGTGGCAGGGATTCCCACTTTTTGCGGTTGATGGTCAGCACGGACACATCGATACCGAAGTTGGCGATGGACAGGTACTTGGCCACTTCATACAGGTTGCGGCCAATGCCGGTTAGCAAGGGACGTGGGGTGGCGTCGATCACGCCACGGTCAAAGGCCAGGTACAGCTCGGAAGACGGCATGCCGGTAGGTGAGCCCCCCAGCAGTTGCAGGGCGCGTGCGTCCATGGAGCTGGTCGATGCCCAGACTTTGCCCTTGATGTCCGCGGCCGAGTTGATCGGTGCCTTGCGGCTGTAAAACTCGTACGGGTCCCAAGGGGCCAGGCCCAGCACCACGGCATCGTGGGTGTCACGCAGTTCCTGCTCGGCACCCAGCTTGAACAGACCTTGATCCAGGGCACGCTTCAGGTGGGCCGTGCTGTCAAACAGGAATGGCAGGGTAAAGATGTTCAGCGCTGGCACGGTGCCGCTGGGGTACGTGCTGGTCATGTTGACGATATCCACGTCACCGCGCGACAAGGCTGGCAGCTCCTCGTAGCCATCGAACAGCTGACCGGAGTGGAACACGTTGATCTTGATGCGACCCTGGCTTTCTTTTTCCACGGTCTGAACGAAGTTCTCGATGGGTTTCCAGGCGTATTCGTAGGCCGGGGGCAAATAGGTTGAGAAAGTCAGCTCAACTTCTTGGGCTTGGGCGGGCGAGATGCCCAGCGCCAGGGTGCAGGCGGCCATCGCCGCTGTCAGGGCTTTTTTCATGAGAGTCTCCTGTGGTTTCTTTTTTTGTTGCGCGTTTAAAGCGTGTGTAGATGAGCGATCAAGTCTGCCGAGGGCAGGACTTCGGCGTACTTGCTGGCCATATCGATCAGATTGCTGCGATGTTGGGCTGCCGAGCGGTCAGCCACCGCATCTTCAGCCACGAACGGGGCAAATCCCGACTGCAAGCTGTCCACCACGCTGGCACGCACGCAACCGCTGGTGGTGGCACCGGCCACAATCAGCATGTCGCAGCCCTGATGGGCCAGCAAGGCGGGCAGCGGCGTGCCGTAAAAGGCGGAAGCCTGGGTCTTGTACAGGATGATGTCTTGTTCGGGGTCGTAGTCCAGCCGTGGGTCCAGCTCACAGGCAGTCGAACCACGCAGCAGGCAGCGCAAGGACGAGGCCTTGGTCAGCCACAGATTGGCGTCGGCCAGATGGGCTTCGTAGCCGATGATGGTGAAAATAACGCGACCCTTGCCACGCATGGCGCGAATCAGGGTGTTGGTTTGTTCGATCTGGCTGTCGCAGTTCGAGGCCAGTGGCGTCAAGCCAGGCTCGGTAAAGCCGCGTTGAAAATCGATAACGACCAAAGCCGGCTGTTGCCCCATGGGCAGGGTGCCGTCAAAGCCCCCTTTCAGATTGTCGCTGTCGCGCATCTTGTTTCTCCCCTCACTCTCTATTCCTGACTTAAATAATCAGGTTCCGTATTATGTGCGTAGTCTGTCATCGCTAATGACGTGAGTACAGCGTCAAATTGCGATGGTGCTATCGCAATTGATGATGGCAGAGTGCTTGTCGACCCGCCCTTCCTAGGATGGAATACTGGCTTATGAACATCGATCCCAAATCTTTACGGCTGTTTTTATTGGTGCTGGAACGCGGCACCATCTCGGGGGCGGCCGAGCAGTTTCATATTGCGCCTGCCGCGGTCAGCAAGCGCCTGAGCGATCTGGAGCAGCAACTGGGCGCAGCCCTGATTGAGCGCAGCAACAAGGGTGTGTATCCGACGGCAGCGGGCAAATCATTGGCGGCCATGTCCCAGCGCCTGCTGGACGATATGGATGCCATGGGCGCGCTGATGCGCGACTTTGCCGGCGGGGCCACTGGGCATGTGCGGATTGCGGCCAACCTGTCGTCCATCACGCAGTTTTTGCCGCAGGCTTTGAGCTCTTTTATGGCGCGTCACCCCAAAGTGCGGGTGTCCTTGGAGGAACGTATCAGTGCTGGAGTCGCCCAGGCGGTGGCCGATAATAATGCTGATCTGGGAGTACTGATTCGAGGCGTAGGCAGTGCCGAGGTGGAGTACTACGACTATCGCCAGGACGAGCTGGTGTTGCTGGTGCCTGCTACCCATCCTTTGGCAGGACGGGGGGAGTTGGCCTTTGCCGACACGCTGGATTTCGACTATGTGGGGATGCACACTGGCAGTCACCCCAATTTGCTGCTGTTACGTGCCGCCAGCGAACTGGAGCGCACCTGGCGTTGCCGCGTGCAGGTGACCAGTTACGATGCCCAGTGCCGCATGATTGAGGCGGGGCTTGGAATTGGCATGTTGCCGCGTTCTGTGGCCGAGTCCTATGTACAAAGCCTGGGCCTGGCCTTGTGCGTGATCAAGGAGCCCTGGACCTCACGTCGCGTGGCCTTGTGCGTGCGTAGCCGCTATAGCTTGTCGCCCGCCGCGCGCTTGTTGATGGACCATCTATTGCAGAATTGATGCGACTGTCGTTTTCAGGCCAAGACCGCAAGGGCAGGCTGCAAGCCATTCCCAGGGCTATATCGAGGAAAGACAGTTCTTAATGAGAATGACTCTTGATATTTTCAGGTTTCTTGATAATAATAGTTCTCATGTTTATCTGCATATGTAACGCGATCACCGAGCGTCAAGTACAAGAAGCAGTACGTGGCGGCGCTTCCAGCCTGGCAGACCTGCAAGGTCAGCTTGGCGTGGCGTCTTGCTGTGGCTGTTGCGCGGAGACGGCTCAGGACTATTTGCCCGGCGGACGCTATGCCAATCAGACCATGATTGCCAGTCTTGAAACCGCCCGGGTGGATTACGCTGCCAACGACAGCCTGATCCCTGCCCCTGAGTTCGGCCGTCTTGTTTGTCGCGCCTAAGCGCGTGTTTTTGATCAGGATTTTCCATTCCCGCTATTGTTAGTGGGAATGATTGTTATTGGTCCTGTTACTAACCCAAAAGTGCAACGCTTTCTGGGTGTTTAGCTGTTTTTTAAGCCATGGCACATGCGTGCATGGTAGCCTGTCACATTCATCCCCCATTGTGTTTTTGCCTGCATCGCGCCTGAGTGCGATCTGTGGCGTGAGCAGCATTTGTGGGGGCTCGGCGGCTCCTTGGGGGGAGCGCCGTCAGATTTACAGGAGAACAGCATGTTTGGCGATAAAGTGGTAATTCAGCATCTGAACAAGCAGCTAAAGAACGAACTAACAGCAATCAATCAATACTTCTTGCACGCTCGCATGTTGAACCATTGGGGCTTTAACAAGCTGGGCAAACACGAGTATGACGAGTCCATCGGCGAGATGAAGCACGCCGATATGCTGATCGAACGTATCTTCATGCTGGACGGCCTGCCCAACCTGCAGGACATGCACAAGATCATGATCGGTGAGAACGTGCCTGAACTGTTGGGCTGTGACCTGAAGCTGGAACAGGCTGCCCGTCAGACCGTGGTAGAGGCTATCGAGTACTGTGAGTCCACCCGCGACTACGTGTCGCGTGATTTGTTCTTGAAGATTCTGGACGACACCGAAGAGCACATCGATTGGCTGGGTACACAGCTGGAGCTGATCGAAAAAGTGGGCCTGCAAAACTACCTGCAATCGCAGATGGGCGACCACGAATAAGTCTTTGTGTGGTCAGACCAAAAAAAAGCACCCGTTACTAACGGGTGCTTTTTTATTGTCCTTGGCAGCTTCCTGCTCTGGAAACGAAGCCTTCAATTGCAAAGGCAGCGTAGCCTGGGAAGCGACTACAGACAGCTTAGAAGGACTTGCTTGGGCAGCCAGGCACCTTGCCCCAGGCATTGTTCGGACCGCAGTACTTGTTGCGGGCATCCCAGGAACAACTTGGGCGATCGAAAAAGCCTTTTTGGCTACAGGCATTCAACTCTTGCTGCAGCTGTGCCTGCCAGGCACCGTTATTGTTGCCGGCCACTTGAATATCTTGTGGTGGCGGTGGTGGGGGCGTGCCTATATCTACCGGCTGGATAGGCTCGGAGCCACCCAGGTTTACACGAGCAATCCCTTGCAACTCCCGGTTCTGCTCGGTCATGGCAATTTGAATGGCCTGCTCCAGCGAAATGGACGTGGTGGCCAAGGCAATAGGTGGCTTTTCTTCCGTCAGCGTGGACGTGTCAATTTCCCAAGCGATCGGTGTGGGTGCTTGCGGCACTCCCAGGCGGCCATTGGGTAAAGGCTGCGGCGGTTGCGCGGTAAAGGGTTTGCCATCGGCATCAAGCGTAGGCAAGTCTGACGGGTCGGGGGTGCTGACCGCCATGGACTTTTCAGGGCCGTGCGCGATTAGCCAGTTCCCCAGTTCCAGGCCGCCCCACACTGAAGCACCTGCGGCCAGCAGCAAGACAGCAATGATAAAACGCCAGGGCATAAGCGATGTCTCGGTTGAATCAGGGGCAATCCGGTCGGCCGGATGCGCGTAATTAAAAGAAAAGAGCCGTCATTGTAGCGAAATGTCGGCCCTGCTCTTGTGACAGAATTAGACGGCATCCCCGAAAACGTGTCCACCATGTTCACGTAATGCGTGGAATTCAATGCCCGGATTCAGCTCCTGAGCCACGCGCAACTGCGCAGGCGAGCTTGCTAAAAAGGCAGTGGCCTCGACCACGTCATAAGCAATATTGCCCGCGTTGGTCTCGATAAACTTCTTCATGTCCTTGGGGTCTTTGGCTGTTACCCAGCGAGCCATATTGAAGCGGCTGGACGACAGGCGCGCTTCCACACCGTACTCCGTTTTCAGGCGGTGGGCCACCACTTCAAACTGCAGTTGGCCAACCGCGCCCAGCAGCATCATGCCGCCTGCCATATGGGGACGGAACACCTGAATGGCGCCCTCTTCACCCAGCTGGGTCAGGCCGGTACGCAATTGCTTGGTGCGCAATGGGTCTTTGACCTCAATGGACTGGAACAGTTCGGGGGCGAAGAAAGGCAGCCCGGTAAATTGCAGGTTTTCGCCTTCGGTCAGCACGTCGCCCAATTGCAGGATGCCGTGGTTGGGCACACCGATAATGTCGCCAGCAAAGGCATCATCCAGCAGTTCACGGCGTTGCGACAGGAAGGACACCACGTTATTGGGGCGAATTTCCTTGCCGGTACGAGACACTTTCAGTTTCATCCCGCGCTTGAAATGGCCGGAGCTGACGCGCACAAAGGCCACGCGGTCACGGTGGGCGGGGTCCATATTGGCTTGCACCTTGAACACCACACCACTGAACTTGGGCTCGTCCGGCTGCACTTCACGCTGCAAGGCAGCGCGTGGGCCAGGAGAAGGAGCCAGATCAACCAGTGCGTCCAGCACTTCCTGCACACCAAAGTTGTTGATGGCCGAGCCAAAGAAAACGGGGGTTTGCTTGCCAGCCAGGAACAGGTCCAGATCGAATTCGGGGGCTGCAGCATTGAGCAGCTCGATTTCTTCCTGAGCCTTTGCAAAGGGCTCGCCAAAGCGTTCGGCAATCACAGGGTTGTCCAGGCCAGGGATGATTTCATCCTCGCCATGACGTTCCTGACCGGGCTTGAACACACGCATATGATTGGCGCGCAGATTGAACACACCGCCAAAGCGACGTGCCATCCCGATAGGCCAGGAAAACGGCACCACTTCCATGCCCAGGTGCGATTCGATTTCCGACAGCACATCCAGCGGCTCTTGAACTTCGCGGTCCAGCTTGTTCACGAAAGTGATGATGGGCGTATTGCGGGCCCGGCACACTTGCAAGAGGCGAATGGTTTGCGGTTCCACACCGTTGGCCGCGTCAATCACCATCAAGGCGGCGTCCACGGCGGTCAGCACACGGTAGGTGTCTTCGGAGAAGTCCTGGTGACCGGGGGTGTCCAGCAAGTTGATCACGCAGTCGCGGTATTCCATCTGCATGACCGAGGAGGCCACCGAAATACCACGTTGCTTTTCAATTTCCATCCAGTCCGAGGAGGCGTGACGGCTGGCTTTACGGGCCTTGACGCTACCTGCAATCTGAATCGCACCCGCGAACAACAGCAGTTTTTCTGTCAGTGTGGTCTTACCCGCGTCAGGGTGAGAAATAATGGCAAAGGTGCGGCGTTTCTTGACTTCAGAGCGTATGTCACCGGACGACATTGAAAATCCTTGTGGCAGCGCCAGTCTGGCGCGTGGAAAACAGTGAGCGAATTATCCGTAAAGCAGAGCTTGGGGGCAAGCTGATGCGTGCACAAGGCTAACGCGACACGCTGGCCAATACCGTCCCTGCCAGAATAAATAGCGAACCGAACACGCGGTTCAGCAGCCGTACATGGCTGGCCTGACGCAGCAAATGCAACATGCGAGCGGCCAGCGACGTGTAGCAACCCATGGCCACCAGATCCGTAAAGCACAGGGTCATGGCGATCAGCAGGTATTGCAGCGGCATGGGCCGATTCAAGTCCAGAAACTGGGGCATGATGGCCAGCAAAAATACCAGACCCTTGGGGTTGGTGATATTGATCAGGCAACCCCGTATCAACAAATCGCGAATACGAAAGTCGCTGGGTTCCTGACCTGTGACCTGCACCGGCATGGCGTCGGTGCGCAATTGCTTCCAGCCCAGATAAATCAGGTAGGCGGCACCCAACCATTTAAGCGTGGTGAACGCCAGTTCCGAGCGCGCCAGGACTTGGCCCAATCCCAGGCTGATGATGAATATCTGGATCATGATCCCGATATTCAGGCCTATAGCCATCCAGTAGCCACGCTTGAAGCCGTATTTCAGGCCGGAGGACATGGAGGAAATCGCACCTGGGCCAGGTGAAAACGAAATAACCCAAGAAGCCGCGAAAAAGGCGAGCCAGGTGCTCAGTGCCATGGTGTGCTCGGTTCAAAGGCGGGCGCTGTGCCCGCCTTTGGCAGGCACAGCCCCTTTTCAGGGTTTAGGCTTTGGCTTGGGCAGAACTGCGGTTGCTGCGGTTCGGGCCGCGGCTGTCCTGACGGCCACCGGGGCGACCTTGGCCAGCACGGGCTGCGCCACCGCCTGCACCGCCAGGAGCGGCGCTGCGACGTGGGCGGTTGTCGTTGCCAGGACGGCGCGGACGGCTTTCGCCATTGCCACCACGGCCTTCAGCGGAGCGACCTTGACCACCACCGTTAGGGCGACGGGCACCAGGAGCACGAGCGCCAGGAGCGCTGTTGAAGCGGCGCTCTGCGTAGGTGTCTTCCTTGGCTTCTTCAGCCAGAGCGGCGCGCGAAGGAGGCGTCCAGCCTTCCACCACGATGCGTTCGATAGGATTGCGGGTCATGCGCTCGATCTGCTTGAGCAAACGCATTTCGCTGCGATCCACCAGCGACAGGGCCACGCCTTCGCTACCGGCACGGCCAGTACGGCCAATGCGGTGAACGTAGTCTTCAGGAACGTTAGGCAGTTCGAAGTTGACCACGTAAGGCAGTTGATCAATGTCCAGACCACGCGCGGCGATGTCGGTGGCAACCAGTACCACAACCTTGCCGTTCTTGAAGCCGGCCAGCGCACGGGTACGAGCCGCCTGGCTCTTGTTGCCGTGCAGGGCTTCAGCGGCCATACCGTCCTTGGACAGTTTTTCGGCCAAACGGTTGGCGCCGTGCTTGGTGCGGCAGAACACCAGAACCTGGTTCCAGCCGCTTTCGCGAATGATGTGGCTCAGCAGATCACGCTTGTGTGCCTGGTCAGCCAGAATCACTTGCTGGGTAATCAGTTCGTTGGTGGTGTTGCGGGCAGCAACGGCCACTTCGTCAGGGTTGTTCAGCGAACCACGGGCCAGTTCACGGATTTCGTCCGAGAAAGTCGCCGAGAACAGCAGAGTCTGGCGATCAACCGGCATCAGGCTGATGATCTTGCGAATGTCGCGGATAAAGCCCATGTCCAGCATGCGGTCGGCTTCGTCCAGCACCAGGATTTCCACGCCGGTCAGGTCCACGGTGCGTTGACGCACGTGGTCCAGCAAACGGCCAGGAGTGGCTACCAGAATGTCCAAGGGCTTGCGCAGCGCATGGAACTGGGGGTTGATGTTCACGCCACCAAACATGACCATCGAGCGCAGACGGGTGTGCTGGCTGTACAAACGTACCGATTCTTCAACCTGGGCGGCCAGTTCACGGGTAGGGGCCAGGATCAGCGCACGTGGGCGGCCTGGTTTACGGTTTTGCTGAGGGTTGTTCAGCAGACGGTGCAAGATAGGCAGGGTAAAGCCTGCGGTCTTGCCGGTGCCGGTTTGAGCGGCAGCCAACAGGTCGCCACCTTCAATGACCTTGGGGATGGCCTGGGCTTGAATAGGGGTGGGGTGGGTATAGCCTGCGTCGGTTACAGCACGCAACAGAGGTTCTGCCAGCTCAAGAGAGGCAAAAGTGATTTGAGAGTCCAAGAATTTTCCAGTGACTAGCCCAAAAGCCCTCTTTGGGGCCCTACCAATCCAGGCTAAGGTGTTTTGTTATGGCGACAATGCCACGGCAGGGGCAAGAACGCCGCCTGCTGCAAGAGGCGCAGTGATTGGTGCGCTGCGCAATCTGCCATTATAGCGTGAAATTAGTAAAAATCCTCATTGACCATCTTGTATCATTTTGAGCGGTAGCGTTAAAACAACCTGCTTCAAACGTAAACGGTCAGGCGGATTGCCCTGCCGGATTTGACAGAAATTGTTAAGCGCCGCCATAGACGTACTTGTTATGCTGCGGTACGCGGTTTACGCTTGGCGTGCACGGACCGCCGGGCTCTGTTTGGCACGTGCCCGAGCAAATGGGTCGTAACCCGTTTTTGTTGTTTATCTGCTTATTTTTGCAGGAAAAAAATCATGACATCATGGATACGATGGGTCTTTATCAGCAGCGTGGCGGTTTTGCTGTCGGGTTGTGGGTATAACGAGATCCAGCGCCTGGACGAGCAGGTCAAGGCCGCTTGGTCGCAAACCTTGAATCAATACGAGCGCCGCGCCGAACTGGTGCCCAAGCTGGTCAGCTCGGTCAATGCCTATATGGTGAACGAGCGCGCGGTGCTGACGCAGGTTACCGAGGCGCGCGCCAAGGTCGGCACCATTCAGATGAAAGTGGATGATCTGGACAACCCCGAAGTGATGGCTCGCTTCCAGGAAGCCCAGAATCAGTTGTCTTCGGCGCTATCGCGTTTGATCGCCGTGTCGGAAAACTACCCGCAACTGAAAAGCGATGGCCTGTTCCGCGACTTGATGACGCAGCTGGAAGGCACGGAAAACCGTATTGCCACCGAACGCGGCCGTTATGTACAGACGGTGCAGGAATACAACCTGTTCATCCGTCAGTTCCCTACCCTGATTACCGCCAAGCTGTTTGGCTACAAGGTCAAGGAAAACTACGGCGTGGATCGTCAGAGCGAAATCACGCGTGACCCCGAGGTCAAGTTTGATATTCCTGCGACCCCCGCTCCTGCTGGGTATTGATTAATTCTGGAGGTGGAGTCATGAACGTGCACGATCTTGCACTGACTGCTGGGCCTGGGTCTGCACGTTCTGGCAGGCTGGTCTGGGCCTGTGGTTTGTTGATGGCCTTGTTATTGCTGTGCTGGCCCTGGACGCAGGCGCAGGCCAAACCTGAACCGATTCCCGCCATTGCGGGGTGGGTAACGGATACCACGGGCACCCTTAGCCCGGATCAAAAAGACGCCCTGAACCAGCAGCTCAAAGCCGTGGAACAGGAAAAGGGCGCGCAGGTCGTGATTCTGATGGTACCTACCACAGGCGAAGAAACCATCGAACAATACGCGTTGCGTGTCTTTGATCAGTGGGAAATTGGCCGCAAGAAAGTGGACGATGGCATCTTGCTGCTAGTGGCCAAGGATGATCGCCGTATGCGTATCCAGACCGGCTATGGTCTGGAAGGCGCGGTCACGGACTTGCAGGCGGGGCGCATCATCCGCGAACAGATGACGCCTCGTTTTATCGAAGGCAACTTCTATGCCGGTATCCAGGCCGCAGCCGATAGTCTGGTGGGTCTGGTCAACGGCGAAGAGCTTCCCCCTCCTCCTAAAAATGCCCCTGTCACCTCGTCGGGTGAAGAAGGTGTGTTCTGGGAGCCTTTGCTGGCTGTAGGCGCGATTGTATTTTTTGCTTCGCCTTTGTTTGCCGCCTTTGCTGCTGGTGTGTTCACGCTGGTGGTGTCGGGCAGTATTGGCCTGGCCCTGCTTGCCGCTGTTGTCGGTGCAGGCTTGAGCATGATTGGCCGACTCTTTGGGGCAGGCGGCAAGTCCAGTTCCGGGCGTGCCTCGCGCCGGGGTGGTGTCATTGGCGGCTTGGGCGGTTATTCCTCCGGTGGTTTTGGCGGGAATGGTGGCAGCAGTGGTGGTGGCTTCGGCGGTTTTGGCGGAGGCAGCGGCGGCGGTGGTGGCGGTAGCGGAGGCGGTGGCGCTTCCGGTAGTTGGTAAGGCCACAGGGGAGCGACATGAGTGTGAATTGGAAAGAATTGTCGGGTTGGGCATCGGTGCAAGGCCAATGGCTGCGCCGTCGTCATTTCAATGCCGAAATGTTGGGCCATCTGGCTGAGCAGATCCGCAAGGGTGAAGAGAACCATAGTGGTGAACTGGTCGTGGCGATTGAAGCGGTTTTGCCCGCCCATGAAGCCGATAGCGCCCAGCGTGCCCTTGAGGTCTTCGGTCGTTTACGTGTCTGGGACACACCCTTGAACTCCGGCGTCTTGCTGTATCTGGCCTTGGGTCAGCGCCGTATCCACATCATTGCAGACCGGGGCATCAAGGCCGATCAGGCTCAATGGGCACAGATCTGTCAGCAGTTGGAAAAAGATCTGGCTTCGCGTGAGTATTTGTCTGGTTTGCTGGCCGCTGTCAGCGCGATTGAAACCGTCTTACAACAAGGCGCTCCGGCGCAGACTCCAGGCGTGGCGGCAGTCAATGCCTTGCCTGACGAACCTGTACTTCTTTAAGTGATGGCCAGTGCCATGAAACCGTCTGAATCCGTCGGCTCCTGGCAGCAGCAAACTCTGGTTGAAGCCATACGTTTGCGCGAGACCCTGTGGGGGCCTGTTGAAGACCTGTCTGAATCGCGCCGTGCGCGGGCGGCAGGCGGCTCCTTTGCCCAACGTGTGTCGGCTCGGGCCTTGGCGCTGGCGCGACGCGATGGGCTGGAACAAGCCTGGACGCGCTGGTGGCGTGTTGCCCGCCTTCTATTGATTGCCATGGCGGTGCTGGCCTTGCTGGCCGGGGCCGGTACAGCCGCGGGTGCATTGGGCGATGGCAGTCGAGCCGTGAATGTAGTGACGGCTTTGGGTGCGTTGCTGGGTCTGCACATACTGACTTTTATTTTCTGGCTGTTCAGCCTGGCCTGGTCGGGCAAAAGTAGCGGCACAGGCAGTTGGGCCGGGGATGCCTGGTGGTGGCTCAGTCGCCGCTTCGTCAAAGGCGATGCCAGTCTGGTTCCCCAGGCTTTTGCCGCCGTGCTGGCGCGCCGGGGCAGCCAGTCCTGGCTAGCAGGCCTGATCAGCCATAGCTTGTGGGTGTTGGCCTTTTTGTCGGCTCTGAGCACCCTGCTGTTACTGCTGGCTTCACGCCGCTACCACTTCAATTGGGAAACCACGCTTTTGACGCCGGATACCTTTGTCTGGCTGGTTGAAGGCCTGGGCGTCCTGCCCTCCTTATTGGGCTTTGCCCTGCCCGATACCCTCACCATACGTAGCAGCGATGGCCTGCAAATGCTGGACGCCCAGGCTCAGGCCCTGTGGTCCAGCTGGTTATTGGGCGCGGTGGTGACTTATGGTTTGCTGCCTCGTGTGCTGGCTTTGGCCTGGAGCCTGTGGCAATGGCGTAAGCACACGGCTCGCTTGAGTCTGGACGACAGCTTGCCGGGTTTGGCAGAGCTGCGTCCTCGTTTGATGCCTGTTAGCGAGCCGACGGGTGTGGATGAATTGGCGTCGCCCGACAGAGTGGCGCGCATTCAAAACCAGCCAAGCACGCCTTTGGCGGCCAATGCACTGTGTGTGGTGGGGTTGGAGTTGCCACCAGAACATAGCTGGCCCCCTGCTTTCATGCAGGCGCAGATGCAGGATCTGGGGCGGGTGGACTCGCGGGCCGAGCGTCTGGATATTCTGGGCCGCTTGCAGTCTGCCAGCCCTCGTCATTTGTTGATGGTCTGTGATGCCGCTCAGACGCCGGATCGCGGGGTGGTGGCAACGCTGGTTGAATGGGCACAATTGGCGCAGCAGTCCGATGTGGTGTTGTTGGATGAAGCTTTGGCCGACCCGGATCAAACGCGCCGTCGTAGCTGGCATGAGCGTTTGGTGGCGGCAGGCTTTGCGCCTGGGCAGATTCACGATCAATGGCCTGACTTGTCTTTGAAGGAGCCATCATGAGTGCTGCGGCTTTGACGCTGGCGGTGGTGGGTCACACCAATACGGGCAAGACCTCTTTGCTGCGTACCCTGACACGGGACACGGAGTTCGGTCAGGTCAGCAATAGCCCTGGCACCACACGGCATGTGGAAGGCGCCAGGCTGACGGTGGACGGCGAGGCTTTGGTGGAGTTGTTCGACACTCCTGGTCTGGAAGACAGCATGGCCTTGCTGGACTTCATGGATCAGCTCAGCCAAGCCGGTGAACGTATTGATGGGCCAGAGCGGGTACGTCGTTTTCTGGAATCCCCAGCGGCACAGGGCCGTTTCGAGCAAGAAGCGCGCGTGTTGCGCAAGCTGCAATCCTGCGATGCAGGCTTGTATGTGGTGGATGCGCGCGATCCGGTCTTGAGCAAGCATAAGGACGAGCTGACCTTGCTGGCCTATAGCGGGCGGCCTTTGCTGCCTGTACTCAATTTCGTTCGTAGTCCGCAGGCGCGGGTGCAGGAATGGCGCAGTGCCTTGGCACGCTTGGGCCTTCATGCCTTGGCGGAATTCGATACGGTGGCACCGGCTTTGGATGGCGAGGCCTTGCTGTACGACAAGCTGGCGGTGCTGCTGGAGACGCATGCGGGGGTGTTGCAGCAGTTGAAGGTGGATTTGGCGCAGCAGGCAGTATTGCGGCGTCGGGATGCCTTGCGCTTGCTGGCAGAGCTGTTGATTGATGTGGCGGCCTGGCGTGTCAGTACACCCTCGGACAAGGAGTCCATGGAGCTGGCGGCACAGCAGCTAAGGGAGCCGGTGTTGGCCCGCGAGGCCAAGAGTGTGCAGGCTTTGCTCAAGCGCTACAGCTTTGGCCGTCAGGATGTGGTGGCGGATTTGCTGCATTTCGAGGGCGGCCGTTGGGGCATGGACTTGTTTGATCCCCAGGCTTTGAAGGAATTTGGCGTGCAGTTGGGCAAGGGTGTGGCTGCAGGTGCCATGGCAGGCGCCACGCTGGATGTGATGACAGGTGGCCTGAGCCTGGGAACCGGGACGGTTCTGGGCGCCTTGGCCGGTGGTTTGTGGCAAGGCGCGGATAAGTGGGGCCAGCGTTTGATGGGCAAGTTGCGGGGCGAGACGGAACTTAGCGTGGATGATGCCGTGCTGCGTTTGCTGGCTGTGCGGCAGCTAAGCTTGATTGCGGCTTTGGAGCGGCGCGGTCATGCCGCACAGACGCCGATTCGCCTGGGCGAGATTGATGCCGAGAATTTCGATCAGGCCTTGCAGCGGGAATTGAATGTCTGGCGGGCGCAAGGCCTGCCGGAGGAACTGGCGCAGGCACGGATACATCCGACCTGGTCTACCTTGCGCTCAGACTATGCGCCGGATTCGCGGCGGGAGACCTGTGTGCAGAGCTTGGTGCAGCGTTTGCTGGGGGCGCGTAATGGGCCGAATGCTAACGCTGTCAGGCAGGCGCAGGAATAATAAACCCCGGCTTATTTCTTTTCATCTTTCATTAAGTGCGCATAGCAAACCGGCGAGCTGGGTTCATTGCCGTCGTGTATGCGATCTTCTTCAAGCAAAGCCTGAATCACAGCCTGTTTGAGCACCGTCAGGTACGAGGTTTGCGGGTCGTGGGTGGCGGTTAGCAATTGCAGTTCGCCTTTGCGGGCCAGCTTCATCAAGGAGAGCAAGGAATCAGGATCATGCTCTAGCTGTTCCTGATAGCGACGCTGGAATTGCTCGGGCGAAAGATCGCCGCTATGAAAGCTTTTGCGTAATTCACTTGTGGGGCTGGCCTCGTGCAGCCACTGGATGTCGCCCAATTCGCCTTTGCTCAGGCCGCGTGGCCAGAGGCGGTCTGTGAGTACACGGGCCGATTTGCCGGCAGGCTCATGGACGGCGTCGTAAATGCGACTCAAGGTGATGGTGTAGGGCATGACTGGCTCCGGGAGCGTCAGGCTTTTTGTGTTCACGCGCTGGCGGTCAATGACTTATTGTCTATTTTTTCTGTGAGTCAGAGTCGCGTATCGACAGGTATCGGCGAATCGAGCCTCATGCAGACTAGCAAATGGTTGTGTAGCAGCCTTGCAGCCGTGTGTGGTGAGGTTTCGGATCGCCAATCACATTAGCTGCAAGGCTGCTGTTTTGTATTTATACGGCGTTTTACGCTTTCTTGCTGACCAGTCCGTAGACAAACAGGACGATGATGGCACCCACAATGGAACCGATCCAGCCTGCGCCTTCACCAGGCACGTACCAGCCCATGGTTTGTCCCAAGTAGCCTGCGACAAAGGAGCCGACAATACCCAGGATGGTGGTCATTATCCATCCCATTTTTTGATCGCCAGGCATGATGGCTCGTGCCAGCAAGCCTACGATAAAGCCCACAATAATCATGGAGATAATACCCATCGTGCTACTCCTGTTCTGTGTTTGCCGGTCTGGGATTCGGACCGCTCTGCTTATCTTAGGTATGGAGTTTTTAGGCGTCTATCGTTTTGCGTTTTTGAAACAGTTAAAAACGTCAGGTTTTGTAAATGGAGGGTGTGTAATCAGATTTGCTTAAGTCAGCAAGGCAGGTTTACGTTTTTGCACCCACTGTGTGGCCTGCTCATAGGCGTAGGACAGCTGCAGCACCGCCATGTCGGCCTGTGCAGGGCCCATGATCTGCAAGCCCATGGGCAATCCGGCTTCGTTAAAGCCGGCAGGCACGTTCATGACGGGCAGCCCTGCCAGAGAGCCGCCGATCACGATTTCCATCCAGCGGTGGTAGGTGTCCATTCTGCGCCCGGCGATTTCGCCAGGCCAGTGGGTGGTGCCAGCAAAGGGGAAGACCTGGGCGGTAGGCAGCACCAGATAGTCGTAGGTCTGGAACAGCTTGCGCAGGCTTTCGTACCATTTGCTGCGGTTGATGGAGGCTTGATAGACCTGCGCCCCGCTCAGGTTCAGGCCCCCCGCTACTTCCCAGATCGCCTCAGGCTTCATTTGGGCGCGCAGTTCCGGTTTGGCGTACAGGCTCTGTGCGCTTCCGGCTACGGTGAAGTGGCGCAGCGTCAGCCAGGTTTGCCATAGCTGCTCCATGGAGTAGTCGGGCTGGGCCGCTTCAACGGTGCAGCCTATGGCTTCAAAGCTCTTCAATGCGTTTTGGCACAGGTCCAGGATGCCGGCTTCCATAGGCAGGTAACCGTTGTAGTCGCCCAGCCAGCCAATGCGGGTGCCTTTGAAGTCGCGTTGCAGTTTCCCGGCGAATTGTTGTGGGTCTTGACCGATGCTAAGCGGGGCGCGAGCATCGAAACCGGCCTGGGTGGACAGCAGCATGGCCAGGTCGGACACGGTACGGCCCATGGGGCCTTCGTAGCCCATTTGCTGGAAGAACACTTCGGAGGATGGGCCATAGGGCACGCGGCCTTGGGAGGGGCGAAAGCCGTAGACGTTGTTGAAAGCACCGGGGTTGCGCAGGGAGCCCATCATGTCGCTGCCATCAGCGACGGGCAACATGCGGGTGGCCAGGGCCACGGCGGCCCCGCCACTGCTGCCGCCAGCACACAGATCGGGCTGGTAGGCATTGCCGGTGGTACCGAACACGGAGTTGTAGGTGTGCGACCCCAGGCCAAATTCCGGGGTATTGGTTTTACCGATCAGAATGGCACCGGATTGCCGCACGCGCTCCACGACGATGGCATCTTGTTTGGGCAGATAGTCCTTGAAAATCGGTGAACCGCTGGTGGTGACAATATCGACCGTGGCCGCCAGATCTTTGGGTGCCTGGGGCATGCCGTGCATCCAGCCCATGTACTGACCTGCTTTCAGTTGCTGATCGCGCTTGTCGGCCTGGGCCAGCAGGCCGCTGCGCTCTTGCAGGGACACAATGGCGTTGACCTTGGGGTTCACACGGTCGATGTGGTCCAGATAGGCCACCATCACTTCGCGGCAGGAGACTTGGCGTTGTGCGATCCAGCCCGACAGAGTCAACGCGTCGGCCATGATGATGTCTTGAGCCGTGCCTGGACCGGGAGCGGTTTTTGCGAGGGCCTGGCGTCCCAAGGAAGGGGCCATACCCGCCAGCGACAGCAGTCCGGTGGTTTTCAAAAAGCGGCGGCGTGTACCCAGCGGCGTTGGGGAATCAGTCATGTTTGTCTCCGGTGTTTTTGTAGGGCCATCCAAGTGGCCAAGCCATTCTATGCAGGTACAATGCGCGGCTCAAACGCCAAAAAATCATCAAGTTGATGCGGTCTGTGCATAAGCCGGTTCAAGCGTCAGCAAGGGGACAAGCATGGACTTTCGCAAGCTACGGCACTTTGTGGCCGTTTGCGAACACGGTACGTTTCACCGGGCCGCGCAAGCTGTCCACTTAAGCCAGTCTGCCTTGAGCCGTAGCATTCAGGCTCTGGAGCAGGAGCTGGGTGTGCCGCTGTTTGATCGCAGCAGTCAGCGCATTTTCTTGACGCCTTATGGTCGGGTACTGCTGGAGCGAGCCCCCCGGGTTTTGCAGGAAGGCCGTGCCTTGCAGCGCGAGCTGGCCTTGCTGCAGGGCGAGGACGCGGGCAGTCTGCGTTTGGGCTTAAGTTCGACCCCCGCCGCGGTCTTGCTGCATCCGTGCATGGTGGCGCTGCTCGACGAGTACCCGCGTTTGCGTGTGGACGCGGTGATTGGCCGCACGCTGGAACTGATCGAAGGTTTGCGCCGGGAACACTACGATATGGTGGTGCTGGACGTCAGCGCGGTGACTGATGTGCGTGGCCTGGATATTGAGTATTTGCCTGCCATGGAAGGCGATATGCTGGTACGCGAAGGCCACCCGCTGTTGCAGCTGGAGTCGCTGGACTTTGCTGCGATCAGCCAGTATCCCGTGGCCTGCTCCGTGATCAGTGATGATTTGACTGACCGTCTGATTGCCGAGTTTGGCGCCCAAGGCCATCCCGACAGCTTTGTACGCTTTTGTTGTGATAGCTTCAGCATTCAGCGCGATGTGGTACTGGATAGCGATATGGTCTTGATGAGTGTGCTGGCGGCGGTACGGCGCGATATTGATGCCGGTGATCTGGTGCCGCTGGGCTTTTTTTCTTCTTCCTTGTCCGGGCACTATGCCTTGGTGCGTTTGTCGGGTCGCACGCAACTGCCGGCTCTGGATATTGTGTACGATCTGGCGCGTCGCCTGTGCAGGGCCTAGGCTAGACGCCCCGCTTTCTGATCTGCCTTGTTTGAGGGTTTGCTGATGACGATTCCCTTGCCCATTCTGGACCTGAAGCAGTCAGGTGCCGAACACGTTTTTCGCGCTTTCATCGGCTGGTGGCCAGACGCGCAAACCCGCGCCTGGCTGGCGGAGCAGGCGCTGCACGCACATGCGATTTATGGCGGGCGGATGATGCAGCCTGATCACTTTCACTTGACCCTGGCGTTTCTGGACGGCAGCCGTGTGTCGGATCTGCAGACTTTGGCGACACAGATGGCGCAATGGACGGTGCCGCAGATCAAGTTGGATCTGACCATACGGGATGTATTCGAGAAACCAAGGGTAGTGTGGGCCGGGCCGGACGAGTCGCAAACTCAGGCACTGGCGGCCTTGCAGCAGTGGCATGATGAGATCTGGGCCAAGCTGAGTGCTTTAGGCTGGACGCAGCCGCCGCGTCGTTTTCGCCCGCATGTGTCCTTGTTGCGCCATGCGCGGATTGCCGCCGGTCAGTCCCATTGCCATGCTTTGCCCACGCAGGCCTTTGTGGGTGATGGTGCCGGTCTGATCGTGTCCGTTCCCGGTGAGCTGCGTAGCCAATATCATCTGGCCGCCCTGATGAAGCCTGAAAGGACAGGTGCATGAATATCCGCTTTTTAGAAACCTTTATCTGGATTGCCCGTTTGGGTAGTTTCCGTGCGGCAGCGAACAAGCAGCATCTGACACAAGCCGCCGTGTCGGGGCGGATTGCAGCCCTGGAAGCCGAGTTCCAGAAAACCCTGTTCGAGCGGGGCCACCGCGATCTACGCCTGACTCCGGCAGGTCGAAAATTGATGCAGTACGCCGAGCAGATGCTGGGCATGGAGCACGATTTACGTGAAGCACTGGCAGGCTCCAGCCGCTTGAGTGGTCGGGTACGCCTGGGCGTGGTCGAGTCCATTGTGCATACCTGGTTCAAGGATTTGATTCGTCAGCTGCATGCGCTCTACCCCGAACTGGAAATTGAGCTGACCGCCGAGTCCACCTTGCGCCTTCACGACTTGCTCAAGCGCGGCACCATTGATGTGGCCTTGCAGACCGACCCCATCATGGGGGACGGCATACGCAACTTGCCCATGGGCTCCATGCGCATGGGCTGGGTATGCATGGCCGATGAGTCCATGCCGGTACGCAGCGGTTTGCAGGAGCTGGTGCAACGCTGGCCTTTGGTGACCTTCCCTCGTGGTTCCCAGCCGCATCTGGCCTTGGTGCAGCTGCTTGAGCCCTTGCCTGTGGATCAGGCCCGGATTCACTACGTTTCTTCAATTGCCGCCAGCACGCAATTGATCGAAGCCCAGCCTTGCATTGCCACCTTGCCCCTGGCGGCAGTCAGCCGTCAGCTGGACAGCGGTCTGTACCAGGAAATTGTTTGCGAACATGCCTTGCCTGATTTGCGCCTGGTCGCCAGTTGGCGGCCCGACCCTTTAACGCAGACCGCTCAAGCGGTGATTGGCGTGGCGCTGGAGCGCATGCACCATTTTGCTGCCCAGCATCCTGGCCTGGCTTTACCCCCGCCAGACACGCGTGTCTTCGCGATTTAGCCTTTGAGGGTTTTCCCCTTGCCTGCGCATGTGTACTGAGCGTGGGCTTGCTTGATAATCTATATACCGCGCCATTCGCTTGATCTGATCGCTTTTTCTTATTGCCCCAGGCTGAAATAAACCGTTTGGAATCTGCTTGGCAGCCGTTGGACACTCCCACAAAGAGTGTGCAATGACCTTGATTCGGGAGGGCTGTCGTGTCTGCTACTTTTCGCACTGATCGTGATGCGCCGGGGGAACTGTTCATCTGGACAGACATCGCCCCAGAGCATGAGCAGGATTTCAATCAATGGTATGAGCGCGAGCACATGGCTGAACGCGCTGCCATACCGGGTTTTCAATGGTCGCGCCGTTATGTGCGCCAAGGCGCCGGGTGCAAGTATCTGGCCTTGTATCGCACCGAGTCCCTGCGGGTTTTTGGGACGGCAGAATACAAGAAGGCCTTTGAGCAGCAAACGGATTGGTCCAATACCAACTTTGCCCGCATGAGCAATACCCAGCGGCGCGTGATGGCGGTGTCCTTGCTGGGCGGTGCCGGTACCGGCGCCGTGGTCTTGCTGGTGCGTTTGCCGGAGGCAGCACAACTGGATGTGCTGGCAGCTCAGAGTTCAGCCTATCTGGAGCAAACCGATGGCCTGCTGGCCTTGCGTGTGCTGACGCCAGACCCAGAGCTTTCGACCCCTTTGCCGTCCGAGGATACGCAGCAGCGCAGCCTGGACCCCTACCTGGTGGCGGATCTGACCACCTTGAATGCTGCTCGTACCCTGGCTGCCCGTTTGCAGCAGGATCTGGGGGTGGCGACCAACGATGTATCCGAGTTTTCTTTGTTGTGGGATCTGCAGTCACGGGATCTGAATGCAAGCCGCTCATAAGGCGGCCATCACCTCAATTCTTGGGAGAAGCGACATCATGATCAAAAAACTACTTTCCATGGCTTGCGTTCTGGCGCTGGCTGGCACCGCGCAGGCGGCGACCAACTGGAACATGAGTACCGAGCAGCCTGATAACAACTTCCTGACGCAAAACGCGCGTGAGTTTGCGGCAGACATCAAGGCGGCCACCAACGGGGAACTGAATATCAACGTGCAATCGAACTCGGTGCTGCTCAAGCGCCCCGAGGTCAAGCGCGGTGTACAGCAAGGTGTGGTGCAGGCTGGTGAAATGCTGGTGGCGGCCATTGGCAATGAAGATCCTTTGTTCGAGGTCGATAGTGTGCCGTTCCTGGCCTCGTCCTTCGATCAGTCGGAAAAACTGTGGAAAGCCACTCGTCCCTTCCTGGCCGAGCGTCTGGACAAGCAAGGCATTGTGCTGGTCTATGGCTCGCCCTGGCCACCACAAGGCATCTACACCAAAAAGCCGGTGGAGCAGCTCTCTGATCTGGCTGGTGTCCGTTTCCGTGCCTACAGCCCCGCTACCAGCCGCCTGGTTTCCTTGATGGGAGCAGTGCCCACCACGGTGCAAACACCCGAAGTGCCTCAGGCGTTTTCTACCGGCATTATTGATGCCATGCTGACTTCGCCCGCAACCGGGGTGGATTCGCAGGCTTGGGACTACGTGAAGTATTACTACGACGCCCAGGTCTTCATTCCACAAAGCTTTGTGATCATCAATAAGCGCGCCTTCCAGCGCCTGCCTGAAACTGTGCAAAAAGCCGTGCTGGATGCGGGTGCACGTGCCGAGGAGCGTGGTTGGGCCATGTCGCGCGAGCAAACGTCCAAGTTGACGCAAACCATGGCGGATAAAGGCATGGTAGTGGGTAATCTCAGCGAAAAACTGTCCAGCGAAATGCACGCGATTGGTCAAACCATGACCGAAGAGTGGCTGAAGAAAGCCGGTGCAGATGGTCAGAAGTTGCTTGACGCTTACCGTCAACCATAAGCAAGGGGTGCGTCCATGATCGTTCTGGAGCGTATGGCCAGAGTCTGCGGCGCACTGGCCGCATTCTTCCTGTGTTTGATCGGGGTTGTGGTGACTGCGCAGATTGTGGCGCGCCTGTTTTCCATGCAAATACCCGCCTCGGATGACTTTGCGGGCTGGTTTATGGCGGCGTCTATTTTCCTGGCGCTGCCTTATGCCATGTTGCGCGGGGATCATATCCGCGTCACGCTTTTGCTGCAGGTGATTCCTGAGCGTTTGCATCGCCCGTACGAGCTGCTGGCCACCACGATTGGTCTGGTGCTGGCCGCCTGGTGCACTTGGGAGACGGCTCATTTTGTTTATGAGTCCTTTATCTACAAGGAAGTGGCCCAGGGCATGGTGGCGGTACCTCTGTGGATTCCGCAACTGGGTATGCCGATTGGTCTGGGATTGTTGACCCTGATGTTGTTGCGGCGCTTGCTGCACGCGGCGCAAGGTCAAACACTGGAGGCAACTGAACATGGCTGATTTATCTCAGGCAATAGTGCTGTTTGTTGTTCTGCTTGCCTTGCTGGCCAGTGGCGTGTGGGTGGCGCTGGTTCTGATCGCTTGCGGTATTTTGTCTATCTTTCTGTATGCCGACGCGCCTGCAGGCATTATTTTTGCCACCAAGGCCTGGGACTCCTCGGCCAGTTGGGCCTTGACGGCCTTGCCCCTGTTTATCTGGATGGGGGAAATTCTGTATCGAACACGGTTGGCTGAAGATATGTTCAGCGGCCTGGGGCCGTGGGTACAGCGTTTGCCTGGGCGACTGGTGCACGTGAACACGTTTGGTTGCGGTATCTTTGCCGCGGTCAGTGGTTCCTCGGCGGCAACGGCTGCGACCATCGGGCGCATCTCCTTGCCCGAGTTGAAAGCGCGCGGCTACGACGACAGCATCAGCATTGGCTCCCTGGCCGGAGCAGGGACCTTGGGCCTGTTGATTCCACCGTCCATTGTGATGATTGTGTATGCCGTTGCTGCTCAGGTTTCCATCATCCGCCTGTTTGTGGCGGGTGTGCTGCCCGGCATCATGCTGATGTGCCTGTTCTCGCTGTACATCGCGATCTGGTCCTTGCGCCACCCGGACCGTGTGCCTGCTGATGTCGAAACCTTGACCTGGGGCGAGAAAGTTCGCCGTCTGCGCTTGCTCTTGCCCGTGGTGCTGCTGATCATGGCGGTGATCGGCTCGATCTACGGCGGTATCGCCACCGCCACCGAAGCCGCGGTGCTGGGTGTGATCGGCTCTTTGGTCATCGCTGCGTTTGGACGATCGCTTAACTGGAAGAATTTTGTGGAGAGTTTGCTGGGGGCGGCACGGACCTCCTGCATGATTTCCTTCATCCTGATCGGTGCTGCTTACCTGACCAGTGCCATGAGCTTTACCGGACTGCCTGCGAATCTGGCCGCCTGGATCGGCTCCCTGGGTCTGAGCCAATACGCCTTGATTGCCGTATTGACTGTGTTTTTTGTGATTCTGGGTGCGTTCCTGGATGGCATCTCGATTGTGGTCCTGACCACATCGGTCTTGCTGCCTGCCGTGATTGCGGCGGGTATTGATCCAATCTGGTTCGGTGTCTACCTGATCCTGACAGTGGAAATGGCGCAGATCACCCCGCCTATTGGCTTTAACCTGTTTGTGATTCAGGGCATTACCGGACGCAATCTGTTTGAGCTGGTGCGCATGGCGTTTCCGTTTTTCCTGTTGCTGGTTCTGGCGACAGCCCTGGTGACGATATTCCCGCAAATCGTCATGGTCTTGCCCAACGCCATGTAAGGGGGAAGGGAGATGGCAATGGCTTACGTAACTCTGGGTTCTCAGCGCTACAAGGTAGAGCGCGCCTGGACTCAGGCGGACATCAGCAGTATCACCAGTGTGGCGGTGCTGGCTGATGGGCGCATCGCCGCCTTGCTGCGTCGCCCGGCCTGCGTGCTGGTGCTGGCACCGGATGGGCAGGTGTCGGCGCGCTGGCCCCTGGAGGAAATCCTGTGTCCGCACCATATCAGCGCCCGGCCGCAAGGTGGGGTGCTGGTCACGGATCTGGACGGGCATCAGGTTCTGGCGCTGGACGCCCAAGGCAATGAGCAATGGCGTTTGGGCAAACCCGAGCAGCCTCGCTGGCAAGAGCCCTTCAACCATCCCACGCATGCTGTCGAGTGCGCCGATGGGGGCTTATGGGTCACCGATGGCTACGGCAATACGGTGGTCCATCGCTTTGACCCGCAACGCCAATGGCTGGCGGCATTAGGCGCGCCGGGCTCTGGTCCCTTGCAGTTCAGCACCCCCCATATGCTGGCCTGTGCCGCCGACGGCTCGGTCTGGGTGGCTGATCGGGAGAACAACCGTGTCCAGCACCTGGATGCGCAAGGCCGTTATCTGGGCGAGCTGCGCCCCATGCACAAGCCCATGGCGGTAGCTGTGCAAACAGACGGTACGGTGTTAGTTAGTGACCAAACGGCCAGTCTGTCCTTGTTCGATCCGGATTCGGGCACCTTGGTGGGGCGTTGCCGGGTACAAGGCGTGTACGGGCACGGCCTGTCCGCCGGTTTGGATGGGCGCATTTATATAGCGGAAATGTTGCCGGATTGTTTGACCTGCTTACAGCCTGCTTAATTGTCCACAAAGCATGAAAAAGTAGTCGGCGCTATGGAAGCTCTCAGAGCAAATCCATTAGACTATGCGCATGAATACGTCCGTGCCTCTGTATGTTCGTACAGATTCCTCCGGCCAGCTGCAATTGCTAGGCGATTGGTCCTTGCGTCACTACGAAGCGCTGCAAAGCAGTTTGCGCTCGCTCAGTGACAAGCAGGGCCGTTGGTCTTTGGATTTCAGCGAACTGAAGTCGCTGGACACCACGGGAGCTCAAGTTCTCTGTGAATGGCTGGGTGCCGAGCGTGTGCAGGCGGCGCTGGACAGTGCGCAAGGCTTGTCCAAAGAGCGCCATCAATTATTGCAAACCGTTGCCAAGGCGATGAGCCGCATGGACCATGAGCAGTTGGTTCCGGCGCGTTGGGGCATTACAGATTTGTTCGAGCGCGTGGGCCTGTCCATGGTCCATATTTCGCGCAATGTGCGCGAGCTGCTGGGCTTTATCGGCCTGACGCTGGAAACCCTGATTCTGAACATGCTGCGGCCCAGCCAGTGGCGCGTTACGTCGATTGTGGCGCAGCTGGAAGAGACGGCCTTTAACGCCGTCCCTATCGTGGCTTTGCTGACTTTCCTGGTGGGCGCGGTGATCGCGTTTCTGGGGGCGACGGTGCTGGCGGACTTTGGTGCCACCATTTACACCGTAAACCTGGTCGGCTTTTCCTTTTTGCGTGAATTTGCGGTGCTCTTGACTGCTATCCTGATGGCAGGTCGCACCGCCAGTGCCTTTACCGCGCAGATCGGCTCCATGAAAGCGAACGAGGAAATCGACGCTTTACGTGCCCAAGGCTTGAATCCCATGCTGATTCTGGTCATTCCGCGTGTACTGGCCATGTTGCTGGCCATGCCTATTTTGACTTTCGTGGGGATGGTGGCCGGGATCTTTGGCGGTGGGCTGGTCTGCGCCCTGATTCTGGATATTTCACCCACCATGTTCATCAATATCTTCAATCAGGATATTGATTTGCGGCACTTTGTGCTGGGCATGGCCAAAGCCCCGATCTTTGCCTTTTTGATTGCCGTCATCGGTTGTCAGGAAGGTTTCAAAGTGACCGGTAGTGCGCAGTCCGTGGGTGAACATACGACCTCGGCAGTGGTGCAGTCCATCTTTATCGTGATCCTGATTGATGCGCTGGCAGCACTGTTTTTCATGGAGATGGGATGGTAGAGGCCACCGCTCGTCCCATTATTCAAGTACGTGACCTGGATAATCGCTTTGGCGATCACGTCGTGCACGAGCATCTGGATATGGATGTGTATCCCGGTGAAATCGTGGGCGTGGTGGGCGGCTCCGGCACGGGCAAGTCCGTGCTGCTGCGCTCCATTCTGGGATTGCGCCCACCTACTGGCGGCACAGTACGCATTTTTGATCAGGAAATAGGCACGCTGTCACCCGAAGCCCGTTCGCGGCTGGAGCGTCGTTTAGGCGTGCTGTTCCAGCAAGGGGCTTTATTCTCCTCGCTGACGGTGGTGGAAAACATTGCCATGCCCCTGATCGAGCATATTGGCTTGTCCCGGTCTTCTGCAGAACATATCGCTGCCATGAAAATGTCTCTGGCGGGTTTGCCGGCCAACGCGGCCACCAAATATCCGGCAGAGCTGTCCGGTGGCATGATCAAGCGTGCCGCTCTGGCACGTGCTCTGGCGCTGGACCCGGAAATTCTGTTTCTGGACGAACCCACTGCCGGGCTGGACCCGGTCGGTGCGGGGGATTTTGACCAGCTTATTTTGACCTTGCGCGATGCGCTGGGATTGACCGTGTTTCTGGTTACACACGATCTGGATACGCTCTACACCATCTGTGATCGAGTGGCCGTGCTGGCGCAAAAGCGTGTGCTGGTTAACGACACATTGGCGCGTGTAGAGCAAGTTGATAACGACTGGATCCGGGAGTATTTCCACGGTCCACGGGGACGAGCCGCCGAACAGGCCCAAAACCGTCGTCAGGAGCATAGTTAATGGAACCGCGTGCCCATCATGTATTGATCGGGGTCTTTACCTTGGTAGTGGCTGTGGCTGCTGTCCTGTTCTCGCTTTGGCTGGCCAAGGCGGGGCAAGATGCCGAGACCCGCGATTACGATATTGTCTTTCTGGAAGGTGTGCGTGGTCTGTCTCGTGGCAGCGCCGTGCAGTACAACGGCTTGCGGGTTGGTGAGGTGCGCTCGCTGCGCCTGGATCCGCACGATTTGCAGCGTGTGCGTGCGCAAGTGTCAATTCAGGCCGCGATCCCTATTCACGAAGATACCCAGGCGCGCCTGGCACTGGCCGGCATTACCGGCCAATCCGTGATCGAACTTAGCGGGGGGACACCCAATAGCCCCTTGCTGGAAGCCACCGGCGATGGCCTGCCCATGATTGTGGCTTCGCCTTCCCCTCTGGCCCAGTTGATGGCCGGTGGTGAAGAGTTGATGACGCAAATTTCCAAGCTGCTGGAGAACGCCAATACCTTCTTGTCGTCCGAAAACTCCAAGTCCCTGTCCGCCAGTTTGCAAAAGCTGGAAGCCTTGATGGGCCAGCTCTCGACCGCTAGCGAAGGCGTGCCATCCCTGGTCAAGGAGTTGTCCCAGGCCAGCCAGCAAGCCACCACCTTGCTGTCGTCTACACAAGGTCTGGTAGACCGCCAGGGCACGCAAGCCATGAATGCCATCCAGAAATCCATGGAGGATTTCAGCCGTGCCACACAAAGCTTGAACAAGCTTTTGGAGCAGAATTCGGCCGCTATTGGCCGGGGTGCTCAGGGTCTGACCGAGATCGAACCCGCCTTGCGTGAATTGCGTCAGGTGCTGGCCGGTTTCCGTGCCGTCACCTCCCGTCTGGAAGATAATCCAGCCGGCTACCTTTTGGGTCGCGACAAATTACAGGAGTTCACACCATGATGCCCACTGTTGTGCGTCGTTTCTTGCAGATATCGCTAGTCGGTCTGGCCGTCTTGTCCACCGCCTGTTCGGTCCTGCCTCAGGCCGAATCCCTGACGTATTATCAGCTTCCCGCTACCAGTTTGAAGGCCCAGCAAGCGCCCGCTTCGCATAAGAGCCTGATTATTCAGGTGAACCGGCCCCACGCCGAGCGCCTGCTGGCCAGCTCGCGCATTACGGTTCTGCCTCAAGGTAACGAGCTAAGTGCCTACAAAGGCGTACGCTGGGGCGACGATGTGCCCGCCTTGTTGCGTAATCGACTGGCCGATGCCTTGCGTGACTCGGCTCAGTTCCGGGCGGTGGTGCTGGATACCGAATCTGTCATCGCTGATGTGGAAGTGGGCGGGACGTTGGGAGCTTTTCAGGTCGAATATATTAAGGGCGCCCCACGGGTACGGATTCAGTTTGATGCGTTAGTGCGCGATCAGCGCTCGGGCCAGTTGATTCAGACCCGTCGCTTTGTCGCTCAACAGGATGTTGTCGGCACGGCCGTGCCACAGGTGGTTGAAGCATTTGGGCAGGCCACGGATGCCTTGTCCCTGCAGGTCAGCCAATGGTTAGCTTCTTTAACGGTCCAGGCTAATACTCTTTAATGACATGTACGAGTCACGTGATGAGCCCCTGATTACGGGGTGGCAATTTGCCAAGCGCCTGTTGGCGCATGCCCTTATCGGCATTGTTTTCGTGGCCTTTTCTCTGATGCTGGGTGCATTGGGCCATATGTGGTTTGAAGAGAATGTGCACTGGCACGATGCCGCCTTGAATGCGGCCATGATGGTCGGTGGGCTGGGGCCGATGGCCTTGCCTGAAACATGGGCTGGCAAGGTGTTCTTTGCCATTTATGGCGCGTATATCAGTCTGGTACTGGCCGCGACTTTTGGTCTGATTATTGCCCCTGTGCTGCATAGAATCTTGCACACCTTCCATCTGGAAGACTAAGCAACAGAAGAAAGGCCCCGCTCTACGCTTTTCGGTTTGCTGCCGCCTGAGGGGGCTTTCTATTGCCTGGCTATGAATCAGCCTTGTACCCGTTCCTGCTCCAACTTGGCGATCAAAGCGGGTAGCTCGTCCATGCGGCGGAAGGTGTCACGCACACCCAGGCGGCGCAAATCCTCCTCCTTATCAGGAACCGGGCAGTAGCCCAGCACCGTGGCGCCTGCGGCCAGGCCTGCACTTGCGCCAGTCACGCTGTCTTCCACGACCAGGCATTGTTGCGGGTCAACGCCCAGCCCTTGAGCGGCGGCCAGATAGACATCCGGGTATGGCTTGTTGCGTGGCGTTTCAGCGCCGCTATAGATATGGGTGCCGAAGTAATCCAGCAGACCAGTCTGGCCCAGTTGCAACACCAGCTTGGCGCGGTCAGCGCCGGACGCGCAGGCAATCATGCCGGGCTTGTCGCGCAGGATCGCATCCAGCGTGTCCTGAATACCGGGAATGGCCATGACTTCATTGGTCAGTGCGTGGTTGCGGCGCATGCGAAAGGCCATCACCCATTCCATATCCAGATCTTTACCTGTCATCTTGCGCACGGTGGGCAGCTCGTCGGGTAGCGCCTTGCCAATGAACCAGTCATAGCACTGCTCATAAGTCATCACCCAGCCTTCTTCTTGCAACATATCCCGCAGTACACGAACCGTGATTGGCTCGCTGTCTACCAGCACACCGTCACAATCAAACAGCACAGCGGAAAATGTCATGGGTAATACCTTTTAAGCCAATAAAACTAGAAGTCTGTGATGATACAGCAGGCCGTCCGCATACAGAATTCAGGTGCAATATCGGCGCCAGACCTTATGGGTCCGTAGCGTGCTTAGTGAAAACCCCGACTTATAAATAATTGATTATTGATATATTTATATCTAAACTAAAATTTCATAACAAACCTTTCTGCGGAAGTTCCGTCATGGTGAATAAAACAACTCGGGTGGTGGCAGCGGCCTTGCTGGCTTTGGGAATGGCTGGCGCGCAGGCAGCGGAAGTAACGCTGAAAGCGGTATCTGTCTTTACGATGGACACCTTCTTTACCAAGCGCTTCAAACAGTTTGTGGACAAGGTCAACGCAGAAGGCAAGGGCCTGGTGCAGATCAACGTGATTGGTGGTCCAGAGGCCATTCCTCCTTTCGAGGTAGGTAACGCGCTACGTTCCGGCGTGATTGATTTTGCCAATACCACAGCCGTATTCCACGCCAATCTGGTGCCTGAAGCATTGGCTTTGACGCTGACGGAAAAACCCATGAGCGAGCTGCGTCAGAACGGCGGCTACGAGCTGATGGACAAGATTCACCGCGAGAAAGCCAACATCACCTGGCTGGCTCGTACGACAGATGGTTTGCAATACCACATCTATACCAACAAGCCTGTGACCTCGGCAGACCTGTCGGGCTTCAAGCTGCGTGGCGTGCCTGTGTACCTGTCCTTCTTCCGCGAAATTGGCGCAACGCCGCTGCAGATTCCACCGGGCGAGGTCTACACCGCGCTGGAGCGCGGCGTGGTGGACGGCTATGGCTGGCCTTCCGTAGGCGTGATGGAAATGGGCTGGCATGAAAAGACCAAATACCGTGTCGAGCCAGGCTTCTACAACGTGGAAGTGGGTTTCTTCATGAACCAGAAGAGTTGGGAAAAACTGGACGAAGACCAGAAAGCCTTCATGCGCAAGCAAATCGAGTGGATGGAGTCGCAGAACGTGACAGAACACCAGATGGCAATTGATGAAAAAGCGGCTACCGAACAAGCCGGTGTGCAAGCCTTGGTTCTGGAACCTGACGTAGCTCGTGCCTTGCGTACCAAGGCTTACGAAGCAGGCTGGGCCGGTATCGATAAATCCAGCCCCAAATACGCCGCGCAACTGCGCGAACTGTTTGGTGGTTATCAGCCTTAAACAAGATTGCTGATTACGTAGTTTTTGACAGTGGACATTGCGCCCTTGGGGACAGTGTCCACTTTTTGATGGTGCCATACGGGCGGCAAGATGCCCGCTCTTTCAGTGACTTTGATCTGCGGAGAAGACGCGATGTCTGCTGCAACTGCCCCGGAAGGCCAGCCTTCCAACACGACCTGGGGGCGTCCTTACGCTCTGTTAATGAACGCTTGCGGAGCCGTTGCGGCGCTGACTTTCGGGCTGATGAGCCTGCTGGTTTGTGCCGACGTGGTGCTGCGCAACCTGGGTTACGACGCGCTGTCCACCAGCGTGGAAGTAACCGAATACATGCTGATCATTGCCACCTTCGTGGCAGCGCCGTGGGTGCTGTACCTGGGCGGCCATATCCGTATCGACGTGCTGTTCAACAATCTGCCCACGTTTGTCCAGCGCTTGCTGGACCTGATCTCCAACCTGCTAGGTCTGGTGGTTTGTGGTGTGTTGGCCTGGCAATGTGCCGTCGTCGCTCTGGATGCTCACGAGCAAGGAGCCATGGTATTTAAAGCCCTGGTGTTCCCGGAGTGGTGGCTGAATCTGCCTTTGCTGTTTGGGGCATCCATGCTGGCGCTGGAATTCCTGCGCCGCCTGATTTCCCGTCCTGTTGAGCAAGGAGTCTGAGCATGGAATGGCACATGGCCTTGATCCTGCTGCTGGGATCACTTTTTCTCTTGATGGCCATCGGCACACCGGTGGTCTTTGCCTTCCTGTCCGTGAACTTGCTGGGCGCGTGGCTGTTTCTGGGTGAAGCGGCTGGTTTGGCCCAATGGGCGCGTAACACCACCGCCTCTATTGGCAGCTTTTCCTTAACGCCCATCCCATTATTCGTCCTGATGGGCGAGGTGTTGTTCCACACC
The DNA here is from genome assembly GCF_023674485.1 of Alcaligenes sp. DN25. Lineage (NCBI taxonomy): Bacteria > Pseudomonadati > Pseudomonadota > Betaproteobacteria > Burkholderiales > Alcaligenaceae > Alcaligenes > Alcaligenes sp. DN25. Next base: position 231,434 of record NZ_CP098408.1, read on the forward strand.
GGATTGGCCTTCAAAGCCATCGACTCCATCGAACGCATGATCTCGCGCGTGCCGGGCAAACTGTCCATCGTCAGTATTTTGGGCGGTACGACCTTCGCTACATTGTCGGGTTCGTCCATTGCCAACACCGCCATGATGGGCGGCGTGATGCTGCCAGAAATGCTGCGTCGCGGTTATCACCCCACCATGGCCATGGGACCCATCATGGCGGTAGGCGGTATCGCCATGCTGATCCCACCTTCGGCTCTGGCCGTCATGCTAGGTAGCCTGGCGGGCATCTCCATTGAACGACTACTGATTGGCGGCATCCTGCCCGGCATGTTGATGGCAGCAGGCTTCCTGGCCTACGTGGTCGTGCGCAGCCGCCTGCGTCCGCAAGACGCGCCCATGAGCGACGAAGATCCAGCCACTCGCCTGAAAGGCTGGGCCTTGTGGAAACCCTTCGTGTTCAACGTCGTGCCATTGCTGGGTATCTTTATTGCGGTGGTTGGCTCGATGCTGGCCGGTTGGGCATCGCCCACTGAATCGGCCGCGATCGGCGTCGTGGCTTCGGTGATCGCCACCATCGCCTACCGTGCCCTGACCCTGAAAGCACTGTGGAAGAGCCTGATCGAAACTGCCAAAGTGTCGGTTGTGATCCTGTTCATCCTGGCCGCCTCCACCACCTTCGCCCAGCTGCTGAGCTTCTCTGGAGCTAGCGCAGGCTTCCTGGGCATGATCAAAGACTACGACCTGTCGCCCTTCGTGCTGGTTATCTGCATGCTCCTGGTGCTGCTGGTCATGGGCATGGTGCTGGACCAAATTTCCATGATGATGATCGCTTTGCCCTTCTTCATGCCCCTGGCCCTAGCCGCAGGTGTGGATACCGTCTGGCTGGGTGTCATGATCCTGATCGCACTGGAAATTGGCCTGCTGACCCCACCGTTCGGCCTGCTGCTGATCGTGATGCAAAGCGTGGCCCCGCCATCTATCCGCTTGCCCCACATCTACAGCGCCGCCGTGCCCTTCCTGGTCATAGAAGTCGGCATCCTGGCCCTGGTCTTGTTCGTTCCCTGGATTGCCGTGGGCCTGCCAGGACTGATCGGCTAAGACAGAGCAGGCAGTCTGAAAGCGGGACAATAAGGATGTTGTCCCGCGAAGAAAGCTGGAGTCTGGAAAAGCTTTCCAAACTAAAAAACCTCAGTTCGGCAGATGCCAAACTGAGGTTTTTTTATGCTCGATAGTGCTGACCATTTTTTGCCGCCTATTTATGTGCAGCAAAGTGATTGATGTGGAAGCGGCGCATAAAAACTTAAATGATTTTTCTGCCTGTTGCTGAGGTCGATTCTGGAGCCGAGCAGGACGCAGGCAGTGTGTGTATCGACAGCGTTCAAGTCAGTTTTTAAGGCTTAAGCGCATAAGCCGCTACGTTTTTAACCTGTGTAGTAAAGCGCACTCAGACATTGGCAAGTACGGGCTTAGGACAGTGACTGTTTACTCCCATCTTTCCAAGCAATTCCTTTCATCCAGCAGCTCCACGATCAACCTTTACTACGATCAGCGATCCCGTTAAGAACACTAAGTCGGAGCATTCAAATCCCGATCAGCAATCGTCCGATAAAAGATGCTGTGAGCTGATTGAGGGGCTGTCCCGGTGTTGGGGCGGATCAGGTGACTTGCCGCCGGCAGATAATTGCGCAGGGGTGCAAGCACCTTGCTGTTTGAGTCCGACGTTTGTGGTTTGTCCGGGGGACAAACCACCGGACGAGTTCAAGGTGCGCCCGTAGCGATTATCTGACCAGGGCACCGGCGCATAGCGCCGGCAGTTGCCAGCCCCAACACCGGGACAGCCCCTTAATCAGCGTCTTATAGCCACCTTCTTCATCGCGTCGAACAGTGGTTGACTCCAAACCTTGAGTCACCCTGATCTCTAAACTCTGGGCATCTAAACCCAACCCCATCCAATCGAGCCATTCCAAAGAAAGCAGTTGAGAAACTGCCTTTACTCTCGCACAGGATCAGCATAGATCCCGCCATCCCGCAAAGCCAAAGCGACCTTATCCCCTCGCTGGACAGCCTCATCCAGCACACGAGCAATCAACACCGGCCCCGCATCGCTGGCAACCGTAGCCAGCATATACACCCCAGTCTCCTCGCCAGAGATGGCACTACGCGTCAATTCTGTGACCACACCAGACGCACACCCCTCAGCCAGAAACTCATCCCCATGACACCTCGGACACAAGAACCGCGCCGGAAACATCCGATGATCACACTGCATACAACGAAATACAGAAGGGCTCATCACAAGGCCTCCAAAACAAGCGCGGTCGAACACATGCCATAGCGATACTCCACCATGCCGTATCCCGTGACCAAACCGTAACGAGCCTGCGCCACCTGACGCTCCCCCGCCTGACCGCTCAACTGACGCATCACCTCCACCAGTCCATGCAGACTGCAAGCAGCCCCGGCCTGCCCAGCCGACAATTGCCCGCCAGAGGTATTCAAAGGCACACGTCCCGTCGCAATCGACTCGTGAATAAACTGCTTGGCGTTATCAGCCCGAAAGAAGCCCAAATCCTGCAATTGAGCCAGAACCATGACGGGGTAGTCATCATAAATACTGAGGACATCCATATCAGCCGGACTCAGCCCCGAGTCCGCCCACAAAGCCGGAGCCAAAGCCGCCAAACCCGTGCTCAAGCCATCGCCTTGCTGATCATCAATATTATGAAAACTGCGTAAAGCCTTTACCGTAATCGCCGGCTGATTCTGCGCCGCCGGATGATCCGCGCGCATCACAATCAAGGCATTGGCTCCATCCACTACCGGCACACAATCCAGTCGCGTCAAAGGATCCGCCACTTGAGGCGCATTCAAATAATCATCCAGACTCATGGGACTGCGATACGCAGCACCCGGATTCATGCTGGCCCATAGCCGCTGGCGCATCACCAGAGCTGCGTAGTCCTCTCGCTCCAAACCCAGCTTGCGCATTTGATTCGCCGTCAGCATCGCAAAGCGATGATTCGGACTGCCAGCCCCTAAAGGGCGCAAATGATCGTAAGTTGTCTGGTTATAGTTTTCGACCAGTTGCTGGAAGTCCTTGGCCTGAAAATGATCCCCGGCCACAATCGCAATACAGCGGGCATCACCCGCCTGTACCGCACGAATAGCGTGCTGCAGAATATTAAGACCACTGGCGCCGCCATTGCTGTCATCCATAATCCAGCCTACCTTCAAGCCCAGCTTCCAGGCCAGATCAATAGCCCGATCCGGTGCATGGGTAAAGGAGGCTACCCCCAGACCATCAATGTCGCTGGCCTTCAGACCTGCTGCGGCAAGAGACTGCTTGAAAGCCTGGGCCAGCAGCTCGGAGGTGCCAAGTTGACCACGCCGGGTGTAGGTGACCTCGGTTGCGCCCAGCAGGCGCACCGTGTCCAGATTGAAATTAGGCGTCATATTGAATTCCTGTGGCAGCCGTCAGCGGCGAACCTGATAGCCTGCTTTTTCTCTATCCCAGGTGTTGGGACCAATGCCGCGATCACGTAGGGCAAACTTCTGAATCTTGCCATTTTCCGTGGTGGGCAAGACCTGGGCAAACTCAATAAAGCGCGGTACGGCAAAGTAAGGCAGACGGCGCTCGCAATGCTGCAGCAGCTCCTCGCAGCTGACCGTGCAATCCGGACGCAACACAATCATGGCCATGACCTCGTCTTCGGCCAGCTCGGACTTGGCAGCATAGACGGCAACCGTATGGACAGCAGGGTGGCTGGCCAAAGCCTGCTCGACTTCGTAAGAGGAAATGTTCTCACCACGACGGCGAATCATGTCCTTCAGGCGGTCCACAAAGCGGTAGTAACCATCCGCATCGCGCACGACGCGGTCACCCGTGTGGAACCACAGGTTTTTCCAGGTTTCGACTGTCTTGTCCGGTTGACCGTAGTATCCCAGCGCGAAGGCGTAGGGTTCATCGGCGCGCAGTAACAGCTCGCCCACTTCACCGTCTGGCAAGGGATTGTCGTGCTCATCCACGACCAGAGCCTCAAAACCTTCCGACACACGGCCCATATAGCCATTGCGCTGTTCCTGAATGCCACGGCCCATGACATAGTTGGTCTCGGTAGAACCAAAGCCATCCAGCAGATGCATGCGGCAGCGCTCCAGAAACTGGCTATGAAACTGCTCGGGAACACCGGGGCCTAATGCAATGCGCGTCTTGTGCAGCTTCTCTGCCGCCGTCTCAGGTTTGGATAGCAAGATAGGCACCATTGCGCCTAGCAGATAGGTAATCGTGGCGCCGGTTTCATACAGATTGTCAAAGAAACGGCTGGCTGAGAAACGCTTGTCCACCACCATGCAGGCGTCGCTGACCAGAGCCTGGAAAAACGTATTCAAGGCATTGGTGTGGAACATGGGCAGGCAGGTGTACAGCACATCATCGGGCTTCATGCCCAGCTTGCTGGCGGTATAAATGCCCCACCAGTAGAACTGGGCGTGCGGGCACTGAACGCCTTTGGAAGGGCCCGAGGTGCCGGAGGTGTACAGAATGGCCAGCGTATCGCCGGGGCCTATATCGGCAGGCTCGCAGTAATCGCCCAAAGCAGGCAGATCGCAGGTGCTCACCGCCAGTGTTTGTGCCGCTTCCTGGCCTTGAATCAACCAGGCTTGCTGGACGGCGGTAGCGCCAAGGTCCACATCGGCCAGTAGCGGCGTCAGATCCGTTTCCACTACCAGCAAACTGGCCTGGCTATTGCACAAGATGTGCTGCAACTGCGCCCCGCGCGAGGCGGTATTGATAGGCACCACAATCGCGCCCAGCCAGCCGCAACCCAGAACCATATCCAGGAATTCGTGGCGGTTGGTGCACAGCAAGGCAACACGGTCGCCACGTTTGATACCGGCACGGCTCAATCGGCTGGCACTGGCAGCGGCCCTGTGCAAGGTTTGCTGGCCGGTGTAGTGAGTGTTGCGGTCTGAAAACAGCGGAGCATCACCCATGCGCTCTGCGCGCAGGCGCAACAGGGCGGGTACCGTGCGTTGCGTGGCAGGTATTGAAAACAGCGGCAATTCAGAAGCAGGAATGGAATGGGCGTGCATGATCTATCTGTCTCCCGGCCAACGCGCGATCAAGGCGGCAAGCCGATATGCATGGGTGAAATTACTAATATCCTGCAAACAGTATACTGCAATATATTATTTTGAAATTCCTGTCCTTCACCGGAAAAACCCGAAGTAGCAGAGCTCACCAGGCAGTGGTATTTCGCGCAAACCAGGGGCGGAGCAAGGACAGAAAAGGGGGCGTTTTGCAGGCCGGAGCAGGATGGCCAGCAAGACGGTTGATCAGGTTTATGGACGACAGTCGATCAGCAACAAGCAGGCCAGGCTCACGTGTTTGAGCCAATGTGCTTCACAATGACTTTGAATAAGCCCACAGGGGCAACGGGGATAGAACAATGAAGGTATGGCTTAAATTAGCAACGTGTTGTGCGCTGATGTTGGGTGCACAGGCCCATGCTCAAAACAAGAATGTGACGCTGGTTGTGCCTTACCCACCGGGCGGTGCGGCTGACCAGTTGGCGCGGGTGATTTCTCAGGAAATGGGCACACGCTTTGATCAGAAAGTCATTGTGGAAAACCGCCCGGGTGCGGGTGCCCAGGTTGCCATGAACGTGGTGAAAAACGCCAACCCCAGCTCCTTGGGTACGGTGTTGTTCCTGGCCGATAGCGGTGCTTACTCCTTGAACCGCCACCTGTACCAACGTCTGAATTACGACGTGGCTACCGACCTGATCCCCATGACGCTGGCTGCCAAGGCGCCGGTGTTCCTGCTGGTCAATAAAGACAGCCCCTTCAAGACGGTTCAGGATCTGGTGGCTGCAGGGCAGAAGCAGGAGCTGACATACGGTTCGCCTGGTATGGGTACGGGCACTCATCTTTTGGGCGAGATGCTGCGCAAAGAAACCGGCGCTCGTCTGGTGCACGTGCCTTACAAGGGCGCAGGCCCCGCTTTGATTGATGCCGTCAGCGGCCAGATCGACTTTATCTTTGACGTGCTGACTGGCAGCCGTGGCTTCCTGGAAGATGGCCGCCTGCGCGCCATTGCCGCTGCGACAACCGAGCGCAGCCCTTTGCGTCCAGACGTGCCTACGATTGCCGAAGCCGGTATCCCCAATGTGGCATTTACCATCTGGTGGGGTATTTCGGCCAAAGCCGGTACGCCTGACGAAGACGTAGCCCGCCTGACCGAGCAACTGACGGCTGTCCTGAAAGAGGATGCAGTGGTCAAGAAATTCGTGGACTTCGGCATTCAGATCGAGCCTTCCACTCCCAAAGAGTTTGCTGATCTGATCGAGCACGATGCTCAGGCCATGGGACCAACCATCAAGGCCCTGGAAATCACGCTGGACTAAAAGACGTGATGGCTTGAAGAAAAAAGGCGCTACGGCGCCTTTTTTTGTTGTGCGTGGGCTGTTCCGGAACCAAGAGGGGACGCTGTCTTCAGCACACAAGGCAATTGCTTGGGCTGATGGGCTAAACCTTGTATATGGGTTACAGCCGGGGCTTTATATTGCCGGTGATTGAGCAGGAAGCATCGACGGCGGCAATCACCGCCTGCCTTGCAGCTTCCTGCTTATGCTGAATCATTAAGCCAGCAGCTCCGCCTGCTTGAGGCAGTAAGCCGAGCAGCAGATGACCAGATTTTCCATGATCAGATGGGCCGCCTGCTCTTCCTGACGCTCGCTGAAAGCCTGACAAATCCCCTTGGCCCGCTGCATGGTTTCCAGACGGAATTGAGGGTCTTGCAAGCAGGCAATCCGGGCCTGATCGGCCTGGTCATGCAGACGCGCCATCGTATCGACCAGCTGCTTGTTGGGCACCATGCTGATCCAGGCGCTGCGGAACGCCCAGTTGGCCTGAATATTGTCGATGGGATCGCCTTGCTGATGGGTAGCTTCAATACGGCTCAAGGCCTGTTCCATGGCCTGCATACCCACTCTGCTTTGATTCACGCAAGCCAGCTTGGCGGCAGGCGGTTCCAGCAAGAGGCGCACCGAGAAAATATCTTCAATATCCTGGGCGGTGTAGACCCGCAATACAAAACCGCGCGAAGTTCCTTCAAGCACCCCTTCGTTTTTCAGTTGCAGCAAGGCTTCGCGCACCGGCATGCGTGAGACATTCAGGCTGGCGGCAATTTCGTTATCCACCAGCCGCACATCAAAACCGATTTTGCCCAAGGCAATGTCCTGGCGCAGCATGCCGTAGACTTGTTCACGGATATTGGGTTCGCGTTTTTTATAAGGATTGGCAGCCATAAGCTCGCCCGGCGCCTGGCGCACGGCAAAAGACTCAAAGGGCTATAGGATACCAAGTAAGCACCGGGGACTGACGCGTTTTATGTCAGGCCAAGTTGCAGGATAATACCTTGTTTTCAGACCAGTACGCAGCAGGAGGGCTAAGCGATGCGGTGGCGGCATGTGGAAATTTTTGATGCGATTTGCCGTGGCGGCTCGTTGACGCAGGCCGCGCAGCTGCTGCATATCTCTCAGCCAGCGGCCAGCAAAATGTTGGCGACTGCAGAAATGCAGCTGGGCTTTCGATTGTTCGACCGTGTGCGCGGTCGCCTGATCCCGACGCGTGAGGCCAGCATTCTGGCTCCCTACGTTGCGCGTCTGCATCAGAATCTGGATGACGTCAGCCGCTTGGCGCGTAATCTGCGCTCCCACCATGAAGGCTTGTGGCGTATTGGCAGCAGCCCGGCTTTTGGTCTGGAGCTATTGCCGGTGGCCTTGAGCCGTTGTCGTCGGGCTCACCCGGCCATGAGTTTCGAGCTGCGCACACACCATAGCGGGGAGCTACTGCAAGCTCTGGAAACGCGCGACCTGGATATGGTGATGAGCTTTGATCAGGGCGAATCTTCCGGCGTGCAACAGCAGGTGCTGGCCCATACCGAGCTGGTGCACGTTACCTTGCCGGGCATTGCGCCTTTGCGTCATTGGGAGGAGATGGGCGAGCGTGCTTTCATCGCTTTGGACGCTGACGATCCCGTTGGCGCGATGGTGGAGGATCTGCTGCAAAGCTATGTCCCCGATGTTGCCCCCTTCATGCGTGTGCAGACCCATTACGTGGCTTGTGGCCTGGTTTTACAACAGGTGGGCGAGGCCCTGGTGGATCTGGTTACGGCCCGAGCCATGCAAGGCCGAGGCCTTGCCATACACCGCTTGCCCGAGCCTTTGCCGATTCCGGTCAGCATTTTGACGGCTCACGACGATGCCGGTTCTGGCTCGCGTGAACGTGTGTTGGACCACATCCGGCAGGCTCTGCTGGAATGCCGTTTTCCGGATTGAGCAGAATGCTGGTTCCATAACCCAGGGTTATGGAGTGCGCCAACTATTCATTGGCGCTCTGCGGCGACCCCCAAGACAATAGAGGCCAGTTATTGGGGGTATTTCCATGCATGTATGTATCATTGGCGCCGGTGTCATTGGGATGAGCACCGCGTTCATGTTGCGCCAGAAAGGGGTGAAGGTCACGGTACTGGAAGCCGGTTCGCAAGTAGCCGGACAGACCAGCTTTGCCAACGGCGGACAACTGAGCTACAGCTATGTGGCCCCCCTGGCCGATCCCGGTGTGTTCAAGGATTTGCCACGCTGGTTATTGAATAAAGACTCGCCCCTGCGCTTCAAGCCTGCGTTGAGCCCGCAGCAGTGGCGTTGGCTGCTGCATTTTCTGAAAGCTTGCCGAGGCGATGTGGTGCGCCGTACCACCGCGCAGATGTTGACCTTGTCCTATCTGAGCCGCGATATCCTGCACGACTGGCAAGAGCGCTTCAATCTGGAGTTTGCCCATCAAAACAATGGCAAATTGATTGTGTTCCGCAGCCCTGGCCCGTTCCAGCATGCGCGTGAACAGGCGCAATTGCAGGCGGATATGGGATCGTCACAACAAGTGCTGGAAGCGGCCCAAGTGCTGGAGCTGGAACCTTCTTTGCAGGCGTTGGGCTTGCGCTTGCAGGGTGCGATTTACACGCCTAGCGAAGAAGCGGGCGACGCTTATCTGTTTTCCGTGGCCTTGCACGAGCGCATGCAAAACGACAGCGACTACCAGTTGAAGCTGAACACGCCGGTGCAGCGCTTTGTAATGGAAGGGCGCGATATCCGTGCGGTGCAAACCGCTGAAGGCGAGATTCAGGCGGATCAGTTTGTTGTTGCCAGCGGGATGGGTACGGTGCCTTTACTGCGTCAGCTGGGTGGCCGTCCTCTGATCTACCCGCTGAAGGGCTATAGTTTGAGCCTCCCCTTGGAAGGCTTGAATCAGGCCGTGCCGGCTATCAGCGTGACCGACTACGAACAGCGCATTGTGTATGCCCGTTTGGGTGAAGTGCTGCGTATGGCCGCGATGGTAGATATTGGTTTTGATGGCCTGGATATTCCCGCTGCCCGTATGGCAACTTTGAAGCAACAGGTGAAGGATCTGTTCCCTGGCCTGCCGCTGGAGCAGGCGCAGACCTGGGCCGGTTTGCGTCCTGCTACGCCTTCGGGCAAGCCCGTTGTGGGGGCCAGCAAGCTGGCCGGTCGCTTGTGGGTGAATGCAGGCCACGGCGCATTGGGCTTCACCTTGGCTTGCGGTAGCGCGGCGATTTTGGCGGCTCACCTGACAGGCGAGGCTTCGCCTATTGATGATGCTCCATTTCGTCCTTAAGCCTTGAAGTAAATGACGGGTCCCTGGCGATCAATGGTTAGTGGCCGGTCATGAGCTGGGGGGGGCTGAGCGTGCGTATGGAATGATTCGTGCCGCCAAGCTTGCTGCTCATAGTCAGTAGCGATGGTTACACGCTTGTAGATGGGCAAGTTTCCTCTTGGAAGCCTGCTCATTTTTTTCAAGTTTTGCTCTTATACCGTCGCTCGTAAGCCTGGCATGGCTTTGAAGCCCGCCGTCAACAATAGAGATAGGCCATAAATCGCTACCGCCAGCACCGGAATCGACCACAGCGCATTGAAATCCAGTGCCGTGAACAGGTAGCGGTGCATCAGGTCGATCAGCCAGGGGTGGATCAAATACACCCCCAAGGTCAACTCCGCCAGATGGGCACTGATACGCGAGTTGATCAAGGGCTGATCCCAGTCACGCAGCAGCAGAATCAGTGCGATGGACATGGGGATGACGGTGATGCTCAGGTAATCATAAAAGTACGCACCCGTTTGTCTATCGTGCGTGATAGCCAGTGCATAAAAGCCCCAGGCCGTTGCCACGATACTGCTCAGCAGCACCGTGATAGTCAGCCAGCGGGGCACATTCACCGGCACTTTGCGCAGCAGGTAACCGAGCAGGAAATAGGGCAGATAGGACAGGAACCAGGTAAAGAAGGGCGCAGAGTGGGTGTTCAAGTCCGGATTGCTGAGGGTGCTAAGGGCGGACAGCACAAAGGCCGCTCCGGTCAGCGCAGCCAGCTGCTTCAAGTTGGTGTTCTGGACCATGCGACGCAAAAAGGGCGTAAACAGGTACAGGAACACAATCATGTACAGAAACCAGAGATGGAAATAAGGCCGACCCTGTAGCAGCCGCTCCAGATAGGGATAGGGGTCCGCGTCCGGCGTCCACCAATGCTGCTTGAAGGCCGTCCAGCCCAAGTAGAAAGCGGTCCAGAACAGCAGCGGAAGCAAGACGCGCGATGCTCGCTTCCGATAGAACAGCTTCATGCCTTCCTGGGGACGAGGCTCGAGCAAGAGTGCGCCGCTGACCATGACGAATACCGGCACACACCAGCGGGTGGCGGCATCGTAAAGGTTGCCACTCCACCAGTTGGCGGTGCCCAACTCGGCGTTCAGGACGGCATAGGCGGCGATATGCAGGCAGACGACAGAGAAAATCGCCACGATCCGTGCATTGCTGATCCAGTTCATGACAAGACAGAAAAATCAGAGACCTCCCCATCCTAACGAGCAGACGTTTCTGATTTGTCCCCCAAATACGGGATTTAGCGTCCAGTTTTATCTGGATGTGACTGTATGGCTGAAGGTGGTATGTGAATGCGGATTGGATGAAATCATCCCGCTCCCTTTCGAGAGAGACTGTAAAAGGGTGTGTAAATTACCAGCGTTATACGGTTAAATAGCAGGCTTAGCCAGACAGACCCGCCAGGGCATTCCTGAGCGGGCGGTGCTGGGCAGGAGTACGGTGGATGGAGCTGGATTTGAGGGGCTTGGATGTGCTGATTGCCCTGGTCGCCTTGGCGCTGGGTTTGCTGATCGGGCTGTGGCTGCGGGCACGCATGAGTGCGCCTATCGAGCAGGCACTGGAAGATCGCTGCACACGTCTGGAACAAGATCTGGCCCATGCTCAGGAGCAGACTCAGGATGCGCAGGATAGGGCAGTGGAGCTGGACAAAGAGCTGATACGCCGCGATGCCCAGTTGCAGGCTCAGGAGATGCGCAATCAGGCCATACAAGAGGACCTGGAGCATAGCCGCGAGCAGATGCGTTTGCAGTTCGAGTCTTTGGCCCAGCAGATTCTGGAGGCTAAAGGACAGACCCTGCGTCAGGATAGCCAACGTACTTTGGATGAAATGCTGCGACCATTCCGGGAGCAATTGGCAGGCTTCCAGCTGCGTGTGAATCAAGTGCACGATGAATCCGTCAAAGGCCAGACCGCCTTGAGTCTGGAACTGCAGCGCATGCAGGAAATGGGTCTGCGCATGAGTGCCGAGGCTCACTCCCTGGCGGTGGCGCTGAAGGGCGACAAAAAGACTACTGGCAACTGGGGTGAAACTCAGCTGGAAAAAACGCTGGAAGTGGCCGGTTTGGTACGAGGTGTCCACTTCGACACACAATGGCAGGCCCGCGACGAGCAAGGCCGCTTGCGATACCCCGACTTCGTGGTGCACCTGCCTCAGGACAAGCATCTGGTGCTCGATTGCAAAGTATCCCTGGTGGATTACGACCGCGCTATTCGCGCTGAGACTGACGAGGAACGTCAACAAAGCCTGCAAGCGCATGTGCAAGCGCTACGCAATCATATTGATGATCTGGCCTCCAAGGATTACAGCGCCTTGGCAGGCTTGAACAGCCCCGGCTTCGTGTTCATGTACGTGCCCATTGAAGCGGCCTATATGCAGGCTTTGCAGCAGCATCATGGCCTGTTTGACTACGGCCTGGGCAAGAACGTCCTGATGGTCTCGCACACAACCTTGCTGCCTATTTTGCGTACCGTAGCCAATATCTGGATGATGGTGCGCAGCAACGAGCAAGCCCATGAATTAAGTCAGCGCGCAGGTGATATCTACAACCAGGTATCCATCCTGGCCGAGCGCCTGAAAAAGCTGGGCGAAACCTTGGGGCAGGCGGGCAAACACTACAACAGCACGGTGACTGCACTGGCCGGCCAGCAAGGCTTGTACGGCAAAGTCAGCCGCTTTGCCGAGCTCTCGGCCAGGGCTAAACGCACTCAACCTGGCATTGAGCCCTTGCATACGGATATAGAGCACGAGCGTCTGGATTGGGTCTTGCCGGAAGAGGCCGCGCCTGCTCAGGACAAAGAGCCGGATGCTTGATGTGAGAGAAGCAGGCTTGATGATATTGGGCAGATATCAGGCTGACAAAGCATATGGCTTACAGCGATTTACTTCCTATTTTGCTCGTCGTGGCTCAGGCATGGGCGGGGCCATGGAAGGACAGCACTTTGGGCCTTGGTTTTTGTTCTGCCTGCCACAGATCGTAGTGGGACTGCATATTGATCCACATCTCGGCGCTGGTTCCAAGCGCGTCGCGCAGACGTAAGGCCATGTCTGCCGAAATACCGGCAGAACCATTGAGGATGCGCGATAAGGCTGCACGCGTTACGCCAAGACGGGATGCCGCCTCTGTGACACTGAGTTCGCCCAAGTATTCCCGCAAGACTGGGCCGGGGTGGGATGGGTTGTGCATACGCATAGTGTTTTCCTAGTGATAGTCCTGGTAGTCCACCAAAACAGCGTCTTCGCCTTCAAAGTAAAAGGTTAGACGCCAGTTCCCGCTAACCGATATTGTGTAGTGATCTTGTACAGATTGGCCTTTGGGGTTTTTGCCCGATAACTTGTGGAGCTTCCATCCGGGGGCGTTCATATCTTCCGCTTGAGTAGCAGCGTGCAGGGCTGTTAGCTGAATCTGGAGGCGGACAGCATGCTTGGCTTGAATGCCGGATTTGGAGCCGGTTTCAAAGTAAGCCTGAAGACCCTTGTGTCGGAAGCTCTTAATCATTTGTATAGTGTATATGATCGCTATACGATATGCAAATATTGACGTTATTCTTGTCCTATTTGCTGTTTCGCCTGGGGTTGAGTTTTTGAACTGGCTGAGGGGCGTTGAGGCTGGTTTAGTGCGGTCGATGGCTTTTATGGTTGAGCGCCATCATCCTGCTCAATAAGCTCCAGCCATTGCTCCACCAATTGCGGTGCACTGAACAGATAGCCTTGCAGCGCATGGCAGCCGCGACGCAGCAGGAATTCTTTTTGCTGCTCGTTCTCCACGCCCTCGGCCACGACATGCAGGCCTAGCTGTCTTGCCATTGCCAGCACCGTGCGCACAATGGCGTTGGCTTCCTGTTCCATGGGTACGCCCAGGATCAGGCTGCGGTCCATTTTCAGCTCATACAGAGGCAGGCGGCGGATGGCGGCCAGGTTGGAATAGCCAGTGCCAAAGTCGTCCATGGAAAAGCGGATACCCAGGTCTTTCAGCTCGCGCATCATGGAGTTGGCGGAGGAAAAGTCTTCCATCAGCACGCCCTCGGTGATTTCAAAGATCAGGCGATGGGCCGGTGCGCCGCTGGTTTCCAGGATCTGGCGTGTACGGCGGGCAAAGTCAGGGCGGCGGAATTGAATCGGGCTGACGTTGATGGAAATGGGGAAGCTGCATTCCTGGGTCTGCAGCAGCAGATCACAGACGGATGCCATGATCCAGTCGCCCAAGGGGGTGATCAAGTCCGTGCTTTCGGCCAGCGGAATGAACAGGTTGGGTGTCAGCATGCCGCGTGTCGGGTGCAGCCAGCGCAGCAGCACTTCGGCCCCGCTGATGCGGTTTTGCTTGTCGTACTGGGATTGGACAAACAGGCGCAACTGATCCGAACCAATAGCAAATCGCAGGTCGTGCTGCAGGCTCAGGTGTTCTTCAAGCGCCTCTTGCATGCCAGGTTCGTACAAGGTGATCTGGTTGCGGCCATTCTCCTTGGAGCGATACATGGCGGTGTCGGCCTGACGCATCAAGTCTTCAGAGGTCAGCGTACTGTCGGTAATCAGCGCCAGGCCGATACTGCTGCTACTCAGGTAGGAGTGGCCTTCGATGCTGTAGGGCTCTTCCAGACGGGTGCGTACCAGTTCAGCAAATTCCAGTGCTTCTTTGTAGCAGTCGCGCACAGTGCCGGGATGCAGGATTTTCAGGATGACGAATTCGTCTCCGCCCAGGCGGGCCACGATGTCCTGGGGATCAATCATCAAGGACAAGCGGCGCGCGACTTTGCGCAGCAAGGCATCGCCAATCGCGTGCCCTCGTGCATCGTTAATGTGCTTGAAGCGGTCCAGATCCAGGAAGTACAGCGCACCGGGTCGTTTGTACGGCTCTATGGTCTGCAGGTGACGTTCCAGACGCTGCAGCAGCAGGCGGCGGTTGGGCAGCTCGGTGAGCGGGTCATAGAAAGCCAGCCGGTAGTTCTCTGACTGCGTGGCTTTCAGGGCCGAGATATTCGTGGAGATACAGTACAGACTGGTCTGCCGGGTCTCGGGGTCTTTGACCGGCATTTTGATGGAAAAGAACGTGGCGCGTATATCGCCTTTCCGGTCGCGTACCACTTCTTCCACGGCCAGGCGTTCACCGCTGTACAGCACCTGCTCGTCGTTATGGCGGAACTCGTTAATAGTTTGTTTGTTGGCGTACAAATCCTGGTCGGTTTTGCCCACAATGCTGACGGTCGTGTAGTTCAGGTCTTCGCACAGCTTGCGGTTGGCGTACTGATAACGAAACTGATCGTCCTTGATGTAGACGTACGCATCAATCGCATCCAGTACCGTATGCAGATGGTGCTCGGTACGGACCAGTTTCTTGCGTTGACGACGCAGGCCAATGCGCATCAGGGTGACGGTCAGCAGGGCAATGGTCAGCAAGACACCCAGTGTCAGCAAGGCGGGGATAATCCAGGGCTTGGTCGGTTTCTCGATCAGGCGCAGGCCCCATTGGTTCAGTGTTTCTGTGTAAAACGGGTCGTTATTGTCTTGCCATTGCTTGATGTGAGTATCAATGGCGGCCAGCAGGTCCAGGTGGCGGTCCTTGGCCGTGACAAAGTAGGTATTGGTTGGCTCCAGCCGGATGGGGGCGGTTTTCAGGCCATGCTCGCCCGCATGGCGCACTCCAAATAAATGGCCGACTACGGCGGCGTCGGCCTGTTTGCTTTGGACCAGTTTCAGGGCATTGTATTGGGAGTCAGTAATGACCAGCCTGGAACCCAACTCCAGTTTCTGCAAAATATTGTAGAGCTGGGTTAGTTGCAGGGTGCCGCTCATGACAGCAATGCGCTTGCCATTCAAGTCGTTCAGAGCACCGATATGGGTGGTTTTACCTGTGAAGATCTGAGACCAGTCCTCCAGCACGGCGCGACTGTGAAAGCTGTACAGGGCGGCGCGCTCAGGGGAATAAGCCAGGCCGGGCACAATGTCCAGCAAGTCATTTTGCAGGGCATTCAAGCATTGCTGCCAGTCGCATTGCACGGCTTCCAGAGTCCAGCCTTCACGCTTGGCAATCTCCAGCAGGAGTTCGCCCATGATGCCGCCGGGCCTGGCTTGGCTGTCCAGCAGCAGTTTGGGTGGGTTTTCGTAAATACCCACGCGCACAATATGCTGCTGGGAATGCGGTGCAGCATGGGCGGCGGGGGCGACGAAACCCAGAGTGGCCAGCATGCCTAGCACGTACATTGCCCTGCGCAGCGATAGAGTAAAAAGGCGGGGCAAATTCATAGGGTAGAGGCTGCACAAAGCAGGTAATCGGGGGCGGGTGCGGTCATGCAACAATGATGCGACTAATTTAACTGAATATTGAGATGCGGGGCGGATGCTGCCACATTTCGGGCACAAATAGCAGGGAGCAGGCTAATGGCGGATTGTGAAACGGTAGAAGTGTGTGTTAAAGGCCGGGTGCAGGGGGTGGGGTTTCGGGCAAGTGCGCTGCGCCATGCTCATCTATACGGCGTCAAAGGTTGGGTCAGTAACGCGGCCAATGGGTCGGTTGAATTGGTGTTGCAGGGCAGTACGGATGCGATTGACCAGATGGTTAGCTGGCTGCATATTGGCCCTGAACAGGCCCAGGTCGAGCAGGTAGATATCCAGCGTTCTTACACAGACAAACGCTACGATTTTTTTGATATACGTTAGCGCGGCAGCGTTGACGGCAGAAGCTGGTGGGGCGCATTTCACCGACAAACAAGTGATTACGTGTCGGATAGTTTGCGGGCAAACCCTAGGAAAACACTTGTTTTTTTTTAGTCGGTTCAGATTACCATTCGTTTTATTTCCAGCAGAACGTCGATGGAAGCCGAATGGAACCTTTGCTGCGACTGCAACGCATTTTGCCAGAACTGACGCCTGAGTTGCTTCGGGCTGCCCAGTGGGTTGAACGCCATCCTGTTGAGGTCAGCCTTTGGTCCATGCGCAGGCAAGCTCAGGCCTTGTCAGTGGCTCCCGCCACGATGCTGCGTTTGGCACGGGCTGCCGGTTATGACAGCTATGACCGTTTCCGGGCGCCGTTTCAACAAGCCTTGCATCGCAATGACGACACCATGGCTTCGCGGGCTCAATCCTTGCAAGGTAGTCGCGCTGCAGAACAGCAGACCCAGGCCTTGGGCCAGCAGCAGGAGGCAGCCGTGGAGTCTGTCCTTCGGCTTAACCCGGCGGGCAGTCTGGATGCATGTGCCAAAGCCATTCTGGCGGCACCCAAGGTTGGCTTTCTAGGGGCGGGCGCCAGCTTTGCCTGCGCCTTCCAGATGCATTACGCCTATCAACTGATGTGTGGCAACGGGGTGCTGCTTAACCGAGCCGCAGATGTATTGGTGGAGCTGGAAACTGGCCTGGAAAGTGGTGGTGTGCTGCTTGTGATCAGCCAGGCCCCGTATGTGAAGGCCGTCGTGAACAGCGTTCGCTCTGCGGTGGAGCGTGGCACGACCGTGGTGGCCCTGACCGATAGCGTCTTGTCACCCATTGCACAAGGTGCCAAGCATGTATTGCTGTTTGATCCTCATACGGGCAAGCAGCCCATGGCCAGCTTTTTTCATTCCTTGGTAGGGCCTGTGACCGTAGCCGAACATCTGCTGGCTCGTATCGCTGCACAGGGCGGCAAGACAGTGGTAGAGCGTCTTGCGCAGCTGGAGTCCTCATTTCGCCGTCAGGAGATTTATTGGCAGGATGGTGATGTTGCTGTCACTAATCCGCCTTGAGCACCACGATAGAAAGTAAACCGGGCATTCCGGCAATTCAAATGGGGTCCACCCCAAGGGAGACAAAAGATGAAGCACACTGCAAAGAAAACAGGTAAGAAACTGGTGTTGGCATCAAGCACAGCCGCCGCTTTATGTGCCATGTTATTGAGTCCTTTGCCGGCCAGTGCCCAGCAAAAATTTGTCAGCATCGGAACGGGTGGGGTGACAGGGGTGTATTACGCGGCCGGCGGAGCTATTTGCCGGTTGGTGAATAAAGACCGTGGGACCGATGGCGTGCGATGCTCTGTCGAGTCTACCGGCGGTTCGGTGTTTAACGTCAATACCATCAAGGCGGGCGAACTGGATCTGGGGGTGGTGCAGTCCGACGTGGGCTACAACGCCTATAACGGCGAAGGGCAGTTCAAGGACGGCGGTGCCTACACCAAGCTGCGCTCGGTGTTTTCCATCCATCCCGAACCCTTTACGGTGTTGTCGCGCAAAGAAGCCAATATCAGTACCTTTGACGACTTCAAGGGCAAACGGTTTAACGTAGGCAATCCGGGTTCGGGCACACGAGCATCGATGGATCAGTTGCTGCAGGCAATGGGCCTGGATAACAGCTTTTTCTCGCTGGCCTCCGAGCTGCGCCCGGACGAACATGGTCCAGCCCTGTGTGATGGCAAGATTGATGGGTTCATCTATGGAGTCGGGCACCCTTCGGCCAATATTCAGGACCCGACCACATCTTGTGGCGCCAAGCTGGTTCCTCTGACGGGGCCTGCTGTAGAAAAACTGGTCGAAACCTATCCTTACTATGCCAAGGCCGTCATTCCGGGTGGTCTGTATCCTAACAACCCAGACGATGTCCAAACTTACGGTGTTTTAGCGACCTTTGTGACGTCAGAGGATGTCCCTGAAGAGTCCGTTTATAACGTCGTCAAAGCCGTGTTCGACAACTTTGATGATTTCAAGCGTTTGCATCCTGCATTGGCAAACCTGAAAAAAGAAGACATGGTCAAGAACGGCCTGTCTGCTCCTTTGCACAAAGGGGCTGAAAAGTACTTCAAGGAAAAAGGGCTGTTGTAAGGCGGCCTGATATTGACCAGGCTGGCTACGCTGGCCTGGTCGCAAGTGCCACCGCACCGGCAGTGGTCTTGCTTCTGGTTTGGAGTTCCTGGGCTGCCTGGCCCAGGTGATCGGTGCCTGGTCGTTTGACCCGGCTGCATCGGCGCTTCAAACCAGACTTTCCTGGAGATATATGCAAATGACACAACAAGAACAGAAGAAAATGGGGCCGGACGTCGCCCTGACACAGGATGAAACGGCAGAACTGGAAAAGCTGGTTGCAGACGTAGACAGGGGCGGGCGCACTGTTGCGGGCGCAGCGGGCATGGTTTTGTTTCTGGCGGCCATAGGCTGGTCCTTGTTCCAGCTTTGGTACGCTTCCCCGCTGCCCTTTGCCCTGAATATGGGCATTTTCAATGACACTGAGGCGCGTGCCCTGCATTTGGGCATTGCCATGTTTCTGGCCTATCTGGCTTTCCCTGCCCGCAAAAAGTCGGCTCGGGACAGTATTCCAATTCATGACTGGGTCCTGGCTCTGATCGCTGCTTTTTGCGGCTCATATTTGTTCTTTTTCTATAAAGAACTGGCCATGCGCCCAGGCATCCCGACCACAATGGATGTGGTCGTGGCCAGTGTTGGCCTGGTGTTGTTGCTGGAGGCTACACGTCGCTCTTTGGGTGCGCCGATGGCCGTGTTGGCACTGATCTTTATCGCTTATATTTTTCTCGGCCCCTGGTTGCCGGATGCCCTGTCTCATCGTGGTGCTTCATTGCAGCGCCTGGTCTCGCATATGTGGCTGACTACCGAAGGGGTTTATGGGGTCGCACTGGGCGTTTCGGTTTCTTATATCTTTATTTTTGTATTGCTGGGCTCCTTGCTGGATCGTTGCGGGGCGGGCAATTACATGATGCAGGTCTCGTTTGCCTTGCTGGGGCATTTGCGTGGTGGGCCTGCCAAGGTTGCCGTGGTGTCCTCGGCGGTGAATGGCATTGTGTCTGCGTCCTCCGTTGCCAATGTGGTGACGGGCGGTATTTTCACGATTCCCCTGATGAAGAAAGCCGGTTACGGCGGTATTCGGGCCGGGGCCATTGAAACGGCGTCTTCCGTCAATGGCCAGATCATGCCGCCTGTCATGGGAGCGGCGGCCTTCCTGATGATTGAGTATGTTGGCATTCCCTATACCGACATCATTCGACATGCGCTGCTGCCCGCGGTCATTTCGTATATCGCGTTGTTTTATATCGTGCATCTGGAAGCGCTCAAGCTGGGAATACAGCCGATGATGTCATCGGGCAAACCCAGAACGTTCATGCAGAAGCTGGCCGGCTGGGGCATGGGCACGGCGGGTACTTTAATTGTGATGGGACTGGTGTACTGGATAGGCGTAGGGGTTCAGGCGGTAGCTGGTGCCGCCGCTATCTGGATTTTGTTGTTCCTGCTGCTGGTTCTGTATGTGTTTTTGCTGAAAGTGGCTGCAGACCACGAGGACCTGCCCACCGATATCAATGTCAACACACCGGTGCGCCCCGAACCGTGGCCAACGGTGCGAGCCGGTTTGTATTTTCTGATCCCTATCGGCATTCTGGTCTGGTGTCTGACGGTAGAAGTGATGTCTGCGGGCCTGTCGGCCTTCTGGGCCGTTGTGGCCATGTTGTTCCAGATGGCAACCCAGCGTCCCATCATTGCCTGGTTCCGCAAGCAGGCGACAGCTCAGCCATTGCGCCAAGGCGTCGGTGAAGTCTGGGTGGGGCTACAGGAAGGTGCCCGCAATATGGTGGGCATCGGCATTGCTTGCGGGACGGCCGGCTTGATTGTGGGTGCTATCACCTTGACGGGTCTGGGCCTGCGCATGACAGCTTTTGTGGAGCTGGTCTCCATGGGCAATGTGCTGGTCATGCTGTTTTTTACCGCCGCTGTGTGTCTGGTTTTGGGCCTGGGTATGCCTACCACTGCCAACTACATTCTGATGGCGACCTTGATGGCGCCGGTGGTGGTGGAGCTGGGGGCGCAAAGCGGCATGATCATTCCGCTGATTGCCGTCCATATGTTCGTGTTTTATTACGGGATCATGGCGGACATCACCCCGCCTGTGGGCTTGGCCACTTTTGCAGCCGCTGCCATTTCAGGGGAGGACCCGATCAAGACAGGGGTGCAGGGCGTGACCTATGCCATGCGTACGGCCGTGCTGCCCTTCATGTTCATCTTCAATCCCATGCTCTTGTTGATCGGCATACATGGTGTCTGGGAGTTGATTATGGTCGTGGTGGGAGCGACCGTGGCTTCCCTGACATTTGCGGCGGCAACCATGGGATGGCTGCGCATCAAAACAAGCTGGCTGGAGACCGTCTTGCTCCTGTTGGTGACGTTCATGCTGTTCCGACCGGACTGGTTCATGGACCATATCAGCGAGAAGTACCAGAGTCGCCCCGCGTCAGAGTTGATGCAGATTGTTCAGAACACGCCAGACGGAGGCAATCTGGTGGTGCAACTAGCGGGGATGAATCTGGAGGGTAAAGACTTGCAGAAAACAGTGGCTGTATCATTGCCCGGCTTGCCGCAAGGAGATGGGGCGGCCGGCTTGGCAGCGGCGAGCAAGCGTTTGTCTCAGGCTGGGCTGACGGTGATGGCTTTCGGCGATACGGCGCAAATTGCCTCGGTGGCTTTTGGCAGTTCAGCGCGGCGGGCCGGATGGGAGCAGGGCTGGGATATTCAACAGGTGAAAGTGCCACATCCAGATCGTCCTTCCGAGTTTTGGGTTTATATTCCTGCTTTTCTGATTCTGCTCTGGTTGTGGTTAAGGCAAGGCCGCCGGATCCGTCATGATGCCGCCCCACAAGGTGCTGTCCAGAGTTGAGCGAGCCAGCAGCCTCGGCGGCGGCTGATAGTACACTGATGCCACTGGATGGCTGGCCCGCTGCAATAGCGGGCCATTTTCTATCTATTTTGTTTTTGTAATGACACCAATAACAAGTGTGCCGCCCCTGCCTTCGCGCAATGGGGTCAGCCCCAGCAAGGTATGGTGCCCACGCGGGCCCTGGCTTTTGCTGGAGGAGTTCTTGCTGGAACGCTTCCCCCATGTCAGCCCCGAGGTCCTGCTGGACAGACTGGCACGAGGCGATATTCTGGATCAGGACGGGGTGACGCAACATTTTGGTTCGCCTTATCAGCCCGATCGTTGGTTATGGTACTTCCGCATGGTGGAAAACGAAGCGGTCGTCCCTTTCGATATGCCCGTTCTATACGCGGATGAGCGTCTGATTGCTGTGGACAAGCCGCACTTTCTGGCTACAACGCCGGGCGGTCGCTACTTGTACGAAACTGCGCTGACTCGTCTGCGGCGGGACTTCGGAGAGGATGGCATCAGCCCCATTCACAGGCTGGACAGGGAAACGGCGGGTATCTTGCTGTTTTGTCGTGATCCTGCGGCTCGCGGGGCCTACCAGTCCCTGTTTCAGCAGGGCGGGATCGAGAAAGAATATGAAGCGGTCGCGCCGTTTCAGGAAAAGCTGGCAAATGGGCTGCTGTACAGCAGCTGCATGAAAGAAGTGCCCGGCAAGTTTGTCATGTGTGAGGTTGAGGG
This sequence comes from Alcaligenes sp. DN25, assembly GCF_023674485.1. NCBI lineage: Bacteria > Pseudomonadati > Pseudomonadota > Betaproteobacteria > Burkholderiales > Alcaligenaceae > Alcaligenes > Alcaligenes sp. DN25. The sequence continues at coordinate 253,491 of NZ_CP098408.1, forward strand.
CGAGGCCAATAGCAGCACCGAAATTATTTGCGAACGCCACTGGCAGGCTGAGCAGGGTCAGGAGCTGGCCTTGTACCGCCTGCGTCCCAAAAGTGGCCGCAAGCACCAGTTACGCGTGCATTTGAGCAGCCTGGGGGCACCTATCATCAATGATGTGTTCTACCCTGAGCTTTTGCCGGAGCGTGACGCGGACGACTTCAGCCAGCCCTTGCAGTTGCTGGCTCGGCACATTGCCTTTGTGGACCCCATAACGGGTGAGCAAAGACGCCTCAGCAGTCAGCGGCAGCTGGAATTGGCTTGAGCCTATTGGCATTGCGCTTGAGTACGCTATTGTCGAACAGCCACAGCCACAGCCACAGCCAGTCTTGCTGCTGGTGCCCTTTATCTAGCCAGCTAGTCCAAGGGACGATGGCGAAAGCCCGAACCTTAATAGTCGCGGAAAGCCGCCTCTATCTCATCGTGCTCCAGTTGAGCAGCCAGACACAGCATTAATAAAATTCGGGCCTTTTGAGCAGGCAAGTAATGCGCGGCAATGGTGTTGTGATCCTGGTCATACGCACTGTCTGTCACAGGTCCTGCATGGATGCGAGAAGCCCGCACACACACCACGCCTAGTCGGTGTGCCCGGCTGACACCTTCCAAGGCTCCGGGGGTCAGGCTGCCGTTGCCAGTCGCCGCCACCACAATGCCTTGCACACCGCTTTGTGCGGCGTGGCGGTACAGTTCGGCCAAAGTATCGGGGTGATCGTAAAAAATCTGCACTTTAGGAAGGCTGTGCAAAGAGCGCACATCGAACAGGCTGCTGTGCGTATGGGGCAGCAGCGTACGCATCATGAAGCGCGGCTGCCCGCCTGCAACCAGACCCAAGGGGCCGGCATCGGGTGAACCGAAGGCGCTGGTCTGAGTGGTGTGTTGTTTGCTCAGGAAACGGGCGCTGTGTATCTGGTCGTTCAGCAGTACCAGTACACCTTGATCCTGTGCCAGCGAAGAGCAGGCTACTTGCACGGCCTGATACAGATTCAGCGGACCGTCGGCACTCAAGGCCGAAGCCGGGCGCATCGCCGCCACCATAACCACGGGTTTGTCGGTTTTCAGGGTCAGGTGCAGGAAAAAAGCGCTTTCTTCCAGCGTATCGGTGCCGTGGGTAATGACCGCGCCGTTGATGTCCGGTCGTGCGAGCAGAGCATTGAGCTTGTGGGATAGCTCCAGCAGCATCAGCGAGCCCATGGCCCGGCTGTCCACGTTGAAAATCTGATGGCACTCCAGATCGGCCAGCTCGGTGATACCGGGCACGGCTTGCAATAGCGTTTCTACGCCCTGGGTGATGTCGTAGTCCGTCAGACCAAGATTGGATTGGGTTGTGGCGGCAATGGTGCCGCCGGTGCCTACCAGGGCCAGTTTGGGGCGAGTCGGCATGTGAGGGTGCTCCGCGTCCAGTTGTTGCGCTAGGGGGTGCGGAGAGCCTGGGGTGGCGCCGGTTTAACGGCGCACTTTCAACCAGCGCTCGACCAGGTGCACCACCGATAGCAGGGTAAAGTTGATCAGCAGGTACAGCAGACCCGCAATAACAAAGGTCTCGATGATGGCGTAGTTCTGGTTCATCAAGCGTTTGGCATGACCGGTCAGGTCCATGACGGCAATGGTCGAGGCCAGACTGGTGCCTTTGATGGCCAGCACAATTTCATTGCTGTATGCGGGCAAGGCCTGGCGAATCGCCAAAGGAAACGCCACGCGACGAAAGCGCATCCAGGCGGACATGCCGATGGACTTGGCTGCCTCGATCTGGCCCACTGGCACAGCCTGAAAACCGCCCCGGAAGACTTCACTGACGTAGGCGCCACTGTTCAGACCAATGGCCAGAATCGCGCAGCGCATGCCGTCGCTGAACAGCCACCACAACGTGGGTGAGTCCTTTACAAAACTCAGGGTGCCCACACCGTAGTACAGCAGGAACAACTGCACCAGCAATGGGGTGCCACGAAATACCGTGCTGTAGCTAAAGGCAAAGCTGCGCAAAATGCGGCTATGGGACTGGCGCATCAGGGCCAGTGACAGGCCGATGAACAGCGACAGCACAATGCCCCACAGACCGATATAGACGCTCATGCCGAACCCCTTGAACAGGGTTTCAACGGTGGTATTGAATAATTCCAGATCAATCATGCCTGGGCTCTCATGCCTTTGCCGGTATAGCGTTCGGCCAGCAAAAACAGGGCCTGACTACAGGCACCAATCAGAAAATAAAGCACGCCTGCAATCAGGTACATGGCCATGGGTTCGCGCGTGTTGGCGGCTCCCAGGGTCGCGGCCCGCATGATCTCGACCAGACCCACCAGGGAGATCAGAGCCGTGTCTTTCAGTGCGGTTTGCCAGACGTTATTGGCGCCGGGCAGGGCGTACCAGAACATTTGCGGCAGGATAATGCGGCGCAGGCGCTGCCAGGGGGACATGCCAATGGCTTTGGCGGCCTCGATCTGGCCTTCGGGAATGGCTTGCAAGGCACCGCGAAACACCTCCACGCTGTACGAGCCTGCAATCAGGCCAATGGCCAAAATGCCGACCAGTGCGGGGAACCAGCGCGTCATCACATCTTCCATGCGCATGAAATCGGCCAGATCGGAGACGACTTGGACCGAGCCAAAAAACAGCAGGTAGATGATGAGCAGCTCGGGGATACTGCGAACAACCGTGGTGTACAGGCTAACGGGGCCACGCAGCCAGCGTGGCCCGTTGGTCTTGATGCTGGCTCCTGTAATCCCAATGACTACGCCCAGGGCCATGCCCAAAACGGAGATCAGCAAGGTCATTGCTGCTCCGCGAAGGAACATCCAGCCCCAGCCTTCGCGCAGCACATTAAAAATGGTCTCTAGCATCAAGTGGTACTTCTCGACTTATTTCTTGCAGATCTCGTAGTTGGCGATGTCGATGTCAAACCACTTTTCGCTGGCGGTCTTGACGGTGCCATCGTCGATCAGCTTGCACAGGGCAGCGTCAACCTTGGCTTTCAGTTCTGCATTGTCTTTGTGAATACCGACGGCAATGCCATAACCCAGAGTTTCAGGGTCGGAGGAGCCTTTGATGACCAGCTTGGACAGGGCAAAGTTGTCCTCGCCGACTTTATGCAGGAACTTGGACTGGGAGGTCAGGTCGGCAAAGGTGCCGTTCAGACGACCGGCGTCCAGATCGATTTGCATCTGGTCCAGGGTCTCGTAGTTCTTGACGGTGGTCTTGGGGGCTTTCTTGGACAGGAAAGCGCCGTGAGTGGTGCCACCTTGAACGCCAATGGTTTTGCCAGCCAGGCCATCAAAAATAGCTTGTTCGTTGTCGGCACCGACCAGTTCACTGTTCTTGGGCAGAACGAAAATGGCGTCTTCAACGGCGTAAGGAATACTGAAATTCACGCGCTTGGCACGCTCGGGGGTGTAGGACATGCCCGAGATGATCAGGTCAAAGCGTTTGGCATCCAGCGAAGGAATCAGGCTGTCAAAGGCTTGCACGATGAATTTGCAATCGCTGTTCAGCTCCTTGCACAGGGCAGCGCCCACGTCGGCGTCAAAGCCGGTGACTTTACCGGCTGCGTCCACCATGCTCCATGGTGGGTAACCGCCTTCGGTACCGATTTTCAGGGTGTCTGCCATTGCAGCCTGGGAGCCCAACAGGGCCAGGCTGGCACAGATCAGGGTCTTGCTGAGGAAACTCATGGTCTGGCTCTCCTTTGTGGATAGGCTGGTCAGAGCCGTATTGGCCCTGCTGGTTTTCCAGCCGGTGTCGTATTCACGAAGCGATGATCTTACTGCATTGGTTGTAGAAACTGCTGTAGACGCTCGGATTGTGGCCTATCGAACAGATCTTTGGGATGGCCACGTTCTTCAATCAGGCCGTTGTGCATGAAAATGGTCTCGGAAGAGACGTCACGCGCAAAATTCATTTCGTGGGTGACCAGGATCATGGTGCGGCCTTCCTGGGCCAGTTGGCGAATCACGCGCAGTACTTCGCCCACCATTTCCGGGTCCAGCGCCGAAGTCGGTTCGTCAAACAGCAAGACATCCGGGTCCATGGCCAGGGCACGGGCAATGGCCACGCGTTGCTGCTGACCGCCGGACAATTCGGCCGGGTAGGCATCGCATTTGTTGCTCAGGCCCACCTTGCCCAGTAGTTCGCGGGCGTATTCAGCCGCTTCACGGGCCGGGCGGCCTTTGACGTGGATGGGGCCTTCAGTGACGTTTTGCAGCACCGTGCGGTGCGACCACAGATTGAAGTTCTGAAACACCATCCCCAAGCGGGCGCGGACTTGTTCCAGCAGGCGCGGATTGTCTGTCTGGCAAATGCCCTTGCGATTGCGATGGCTGCGCAAAATGTCATTGCCGATCTGGATTTCGCCCTGATCGGGGACGACCAGATGGTTAATGCAGCGCAGCAGGGTACTCTTGCCCGAGCCGGAGGCTCCAATAATGGAGAGTACGTCGCCCTTGTGAGCTTGCAGGGAAATGCCCTTGAGCACCTCGTTGGTGCCAAAGCGTTTGTGGATGTCGCGTACCTGGACCGCCGCGTTCAGGTCATTGTTATTCACAGCAACGTCCTTGCGGTCAAAGAGAAAGGGGGTAAGGGTTTCATACGGGTGTCATATCCTGGATGCCCCGATTCTACCGCTTTCCCCCTGTTTTTTTTGCACAAGCGCTGTATTTTGCTCATAAAAAGCGGCATAAACCGGGTACGCCGCCTTATGAGTTTATGGATACAGGCCGCGTACCTGACGAGATTCCAGAATGCGGGCGCAACCCACGATAAAGGCAGCCGTACGCAAGGTGACGTTGTGCTCTTTGGCAACCGCCGCCACCGTGGTGTAGGCCGAGCGCATCATCATTTCCAGACGGTTGTTGATCTCGTCCTCGGTCCAGAAGAAGCTGGAGAAGTCCTGGACCCATTCGAAGTAGGACACGGTTACGCCACCGGCGTTGGCTACCACGTCCGGAACAATGATCACGCCCTTGTCGTTCAGGATGTCGTCGGCTTCCGGGGTGGTGGGGCCGTTGGCGCCTTCGATCACAATGCGGGCGCGGATGCGGTCGGCATTGTTCTTGTTGATCTGGCCCTCCAGCGCGGCCGGGATCAGCAGATCGGTTTCGATATGCCAGAAGTCTTCGTTGGAAATGGCCTCGGCATTGGGCGCTCCGGCCAGACCTTTGTGCTGTTCCATGTGGTTCAGCAAGGCCAGTACGTCCAGACCGTTGGGGTTGTATACCGTGCCGGTGTGATCCTGTACGGCCAGCACTTTGGCACCGGCTTCCTGGAACAGGCGGGCAGCGGTGCCACCCACGTTACCGAAGCCTTGCACAATGACGCGGGCGCCATTCAGGTCGATACCGGCGTCGCGGGCCGCTTCACAACCCACGGTATACACGCCGCGGCCAGTGGCTTCCACACGGCCCAGGCTACCGCCCAGGGAGACAGGCTTGCCGGTGACCACGCCGGTGCTGGTGCCACCGACATTCATGGAGTAGGTGTCCATCATCCAGGCCATGGTCTGGGCGTTGGTGTTCACGTCCGGGGCTGGAATGTCCTTGTTGGGGCCAATAATCACACCGATTTCGCTGGTGTAGCGGCGGGTGATGCGCTCCAGTTCGGCCTGGGAGTGGTTGCGCGGGTCAATACGAATACCGCCCTTGGCACCGCCAAATGGCAGGTTCACGGCAGCCGATTTGATCGACATCCAGGCAGCCAGAGCCATCACTTCGGACAGGGTGACATCCTGGTGGTAGCGCACGCCGCCCTTGCCTGGGCCACGGGAAGTATTGTGCTGAACGCGGTAGCCCTCGAAGTGGGCCACGGTGCCGTTATCCAGTTCAATGGGTACGTCGACAATCAGCGTGCGCTTGGGGCGCTTGAGTGTTTCAACCCATCGGGACAGTTTGCCCAGATACGGAGTGACTCGCTCCACTTGTTCGAGATAAATACCCCACGGGCCGACGTCGTCGGCGTTCAGGTATGACGGCAAAGCATGGGTGGGACGATCTGTCATGAGCTCCTCGATAAGGTTGGGGAAACGGGATACGAGTACACAGTGAAGACGTGTGATTGCGCACAGACGCAGAACCTGGCAAACACGCTGTGGATGGGCTTAGCGGTGGCCGTGTGCAACAGTTATGCTATCGGAAATGGCCGCTGTTGTGTTTGCAGCGTTTGCGATGGTTTTATCTGGGTGCGTGTGCATTGATGGCTTCTTCTGACTCTTCCCTTTCTGGTCGCTTGGCGCAATTGCGCCAACGTATCGAACAGGCTTGCTTGCAGGCCGGCCGCCCTGCTGATGCGGTGGCTCTTTTACCGGTAAGCAAAACCTTTCCTGTGCCCGTGCTGGCTCAAGCCCTGGATTTGGGCCTGTCGCGAATGGGCGAGAACAAGGTTCAGGAGATTCGAGACAAGCAGGCAGAGCTGGCCGATCGCGCGGTGCAGTGGGTGATGATAGGCCATCTGCAGAGCAATAAGGCCAAAGATATTGCACGCTTGGCCAGCGAAGTACAGTCTTTGGACCGTTTGTCCCTGGCTCAGGCCCTGGATCGACACCTGCAAAACGAGCAGCGTAGCCTGGACGTGCTGATCCAGGTCAAGACCTCGCCCGAGCCCAGCAAATTTGGTTTGGCCCCTGAAGAACTGCCCGCCTTCATGCAGTCCCTGCGTTCGCTCGATACCTTGAAGGTCCGTGGTCTGATGACCATGGCCGTCAATAGCGATGACCCCCAGGCAGTCCGCGCCTGCTTTGCCAGCCTGCGCCAGTGGCGCGATCGTCTGGTGGAGTTGGGCCATGAACAGGTGCAAGGCCTGTCCATGGGCATGAGCGGTGATTTCGAGCTGGCGATTCAGGAAGGTTCCACTGAAGTGCGAGTGGGTTCGGCCCTGTTTGGCGCACGCGATTACAGCTAATCGATATCCGCATCGTTACTAATGCCCTGTGCAGGGCTGTCCGCGCATAATGTCTCTGCGCATCCCGGACGGGAAGCTTAAAACTTAAAAAAATAGCGCCAAAAGCGCTGTCTACACGCATGGAGGAGACATCATGCATTGGAAGAACTTTGGAGCCGGTGTGCTGTTGCTAAGCGCCAGCCTGACAGGAACGGCCTTGGCAGCAGACTGGCCCCAGTCTGCCGTCACCTGGGTAGTACCTTATCCCGCAGGCGGCGGTTCAGATGTGATTGCCCGGCTGGTCGCCAAGCAGCTGGAAAGCAGCCTGGGCCAGACCTTGATTGTGGAAAACAAACCGGGGGCCGCCACCATTATCGGCGCGACCTATGTCAGCAACGCCAAGCCGGATGGTTATACCGTAGGCACGGCTGATTCGGGCACACTGGCCTTTAACTCCTCTTTGTACAGCAAGCTGCAATATGACCCGGCTGCCTTCACCTATGTGGGCGGTCTGGCCCGCTTCCCCCTGATGCTGGCAGTGCCACAGGAGTCGCCCTATAAAACCGTGGCCGATCTGTTGGAAGCAGCGCGTAAACAACCTGAAAAGCTGACGTCCTCGTCCGCTGGCAGTGGCTCTCCACACCATTTGGCTTTGGAGATGTTCAAGCAGCGCACGGACACCAAGATCGTGCACGTGCCTTACAAGGGAGCCGCACCCGCCATTCAGGATTTGCTGGGCGGTCAGGTGGATATGTCCTTTGTGGATTCCGCCGCAGCGCTATCCAACATCAAGGCCGGCAAATTGCGGGTGCTGGCGGTTGCCACGCCCGAGCGTAGCAGTCTGTTGCCTGATGTGCCAACCATGGCCGAAGCGGGTATTGCCGACTTCTACGCCTATGCCTGGCAAGGTTTGGTGGGCCCATCCAAGATGGACGAAGGCGCCCGTCAACGCTTGAGCCAGGACTTGATGCAGGCCCTGAAAACGCCCGAGCTGGATCAGCGTATTCGCGAGATGGGGGTGGAACCCATGCCCATGACGCCCGATGAATTCCAGGCTTACGCCCAGCGTGAACGCGCTGAATGGGCCACGGTTATCGAGCGTGCGGGCATCCGTATGGATTGACCTTGATGCGGTCAACAGTGGCCGCATAATCAGGCGGCATATTCATCGCCGTAACGTTTCAGACCGTCCAGGTCCAGCACCTGGACGCCACCATACTTGATCAACAACAGCCCTTCGTTTTCCAGTTGGCGCAGGGCCTGGTTGGCTCGTTGGCGCGACACACGCGCCAGGTAGCCGATCTCCTCCTGGGTAATGTCCAGGCGCAGACCTTTTCCGGGGTAGAGCAGCGGGTTGAACAGCTCTGCCAGACAGCGTGCCACGCGGGCATCGGGGGTAGACAGGCTGTTGTATTCCGCCTTGCCGATAAATTGCGCCACACGTTCATTGAGCTGATGCAGGAGGTAGCGGTTGAAAGCAATGCTCTGGTCCAGCAAATCGTTAAAACTGTGTACGGGCAAGCGGGCCACCTGGCTGTCGCGCAAGGCGACCACATCGTATTTGCGCTCTTCGTTTTTCAGCAAGGAGCCTTCGCCTATCCAGCCACCGGCGGGTACCCCGGTCATGGAAGCGATCTTGCCTTCGGAATTTCCCACCGACACTTTGAGCAAACCCGAGAGCACGCCAATCCACGCGGTGGCGCGTTCTCCCTTGCGTTCGACGATGGCCCCGGCCTCGTATGCGGTGATCAGTGTGTCGCGGCGGACACGCTCTTGCAGCTCGGGTGTCAACAAGCGAAACCAGGCGGCTCGCTCCGATAAAGCATCTACAACATGCATGAGGATTAACCCTCGATAAAGGTCGAATGTCATGTCCGTGACAATCTTCGGGACGGGCAACCGATAACTTGATTATTAACAGGCTGCAAATAGCTTGAGGGCATAACATCTGCCTTCTGCCGCAATCATAAGCAGCCTCCTGGACCATAACAAGCCGGGAAAATTCGGAGGAGACATGGTTGTGCGGATGGATAAAGAGCAGGTAGCGGGTTTACCCGGCACCTTCCCAGCCTGGATAGAACACCATGCCCAGGTGCGCGGCAACAAAGTTGCCATGCGCGAAAAAGACCTGGGAATCTGGCAGACCTGGACGTGGCAAGAGCTGGCTGAACAGGCCGAGCAACTGGCTGCGGGCCTGGCCGGGCTGGGTGTCAAAGACGGTCAGCACGTCGCGGTGATCGGTGAAAACCGCCCGCGCCTGTACCTGGCCATGATGGCGGCGCAAATGCTGGGCGCTGTGCCCGTGCCTTTGTATCAGGATGCGGTAGCCCAGGAAATGCTGCACGTATTGCTGGATGCCAGCATACGCGTGGCCGTGGTCGAGGACCAGGAGCAGGTCGACAAGCTGCTGGAAGTCTGGGACCAGTGCCCCGATCTGGATGCGCTGATCTATGACGACCCACGCGGTCTGCGCAATTATCAGCAAGAACAGCTGCAATACATCGAGCAGGTCATGGAGCAGGGCCGCCTGCAATTGGCGCGGGATCCGGACTGTGTGCGACGCATCTGGAAGGCCATTACGCCTGACCATGCCGCCGCCATGTTCTACACCTCCGGCACCACCGGCAAGCCCAAGGGTGTGGTACTGACTCACGGCGCGCTGGTGGATCGTGGCCTGGCCATTCAGGAACTGGAATCGCTGACCGATGCCGAGGAAGTGCTGGCCTATCTGCCCCCCGCCTGGATCGGGCAGAACATGTTTTCCTACACGCAGTTCCTGGTCACGGGCTTTACGGTGAATCACCCTGAGTCACCCGAAACCGTGTCCATCGATCTGCACGATATTGGCCCGACCTATTACTTTGCGCCTCCCCGCGTGCTGGAAGGCTTGCTCACGCAAGTGACTATCCGCATGGAAGATGCCGGTGCCCTGAAGCGCGCCTTGTACAAGCGTTTCATGTCTCTGGCGCACCGTGTGGGTGTGCAGATTCTGGACAAGCGCCCCGGCGTGGGGATGTGGGATCGTCTGTGCTATGGCGTGGGCAATATCCTGATCTACGGCCCCTTGCGGAATGCCCTGGGCATGAGCCGCGTGCGTGTGGCTTACACCGCCGGTGAAGCTATTGGCCCCGACCTGTTCGACTTTTACCGTTCCATTGGCATCAACCTGAAGCAGCTCTATGGCGCTACCGAGACCTCGGTATTCGTCTGCGTCCAGGAAGACGGCCATGTGCGTGCCGACACCGTAGGCCCACCTGTGAAAGGCGTGGAAATCCGCGTGGCCGATAACGGTGAAATTCAGGTGCGCAGCCCCGGCCTGTTCAAGGAGTACTACCGCAACCCCGAGTCCACCGCCGAGTCCTTTACCGAGGACGGCTGGTACCACACGGGTGATGCCGGTTATCTGGATACCGATGGTCAGTTAAAGATCATCGACCGTGCCAAGGACGTGGGCAAGCTGGCTGATGGTTCCTTGTTTGCACCCAAGTACATCGAGAACAAGCTCAAGTTCTTCCCCTTCATCAAGGAAGCCGTGGCTTTTGGCGATGGTCAGGAGGAAGTGTGTGCCTTTATCAATATTGATCTGGAGGCCGTGGGTAACTGGGCCGAACGTCGCAACCTGCCCTATGCCGGTTACACCGATCTGGCGGGCAAACCCGAGGTCTATGCCCTGATTCGGGACTGTGTGGCTCAGGTCAATGCTGATCTGGCGAATGATCCCAAGCTGGCAGGATCTCGCATCAGTGCCTTCCTGATTCTGCACAAAGAGCTGGACCCCGATGACGATGAACTGACCCGTACCCGCAAAGTACGTCGCGGCTTTATCGCGCAAAAGTACAAGGTTCTGGTCGACGCCCTGTTCAATGGCCTGGACAGGCAGTTTGTGGAGACAGAAGTGAAGTTTGAGGATGGGCGCAGCGGTCGCATTTCGGCAGACCTGCACATTGAGCGCATGACAGACGCAGCAGCAAGGAGCGCATGATGAGTGAGGCGCAAATGCCGGGCCGTCGCATTGGCCCAGTGGTACTGGATTTGAAGAATATTTCGCTGTCCTTTGGTGGTGTGAAAGCGCTGACCGACATCTCGTTCAACATCCGTGAACACGAGATCCGCTCCATCATTGGCCCGAACGGCGCAGGCAAAAGCTCCATGCTGAACGTCATCAATGGCGTGTATGCACCACAACAAGGCGAGATTGTCTTGCGTGACCAGAGTTATGCCCGCATGAACTCGCGTCACACCGCCGAGCAGGGCATTGCCCGCACCTTTCAAAACCTGGCTCTGTTCAAGGGCATGAGTGTGCTGGACAACATCATGACCGGCCGCAATCTGCACATGAAAAGCGGGGTGTTTGCCCAGGCTTTCCGACTGGGTGGTGCCGAGCGTGAAGAGATTCGCAACCGTGAATATGTGGAAGGCATCATCGACTTTCTGGAAATCCAGGCCTACCGCAAAACGCCGGTAGGACGCTTGCCTTACGGCCTGCAAAAGCGGGTTGACCTGGGGAGGGCACTGGCGATGCAACCGAGCATTCTGCTACTGGATGAGCCCATGGCGGGCATGAACATCGAAGAAAAGCAGGATATGTGTCGCTTCATTCTGGATGTGAACGAAGAGTACGGCACCACGATTGTTTTGATTGAACACGATATGGGCGTGGTCATGGATATTTCGGACCGTGTGGTGGTCCTGGACTATGGCAAGAAAATTGGTGACGGAGTACCGGACGAAGTACGACAAAACCCGGACGTCATTCGCGCCTATCTTGGCGCTGGCCATTGAGGGGAACGGACATGGCATTTTTTCTTGAAACCTTGCTGGGCGGGCTGATGAGCGGGATGTTATACGCCCTGGTCGCGCTGGGCTTTGTCCTGATCTTCAAAGCATCGGGTGTCTTTAACTTTGCACAGGGTGCAATGGTGCTGGTGGCCGCGCTGGCCATGGCCCGTCTGTCCCAGTGGATTCCGCAGTTGCTGGGCATGGAGCCGGGCATCCTGGGCAATGTGCTGGCTTTCATTGTCTCGGCCATCTTGATGTTTGTGCTGGCCGTCGTCATTGAGCGCTGGGTGCTGCGCTATCTGGTGAATCAGGAAGGCACAACCTTGCTGATGGCCACGATCGGTATCAGCTATCTGCTCGACGGTCTGGGTCAGATCGTGTTTGGCAGCTCCGTGTATTCCATTGATGTGGGCATGCCCAAAGACCCGGCTTTCATTCTGGAGTCCATGTTTGAAGGCGGTGTGCTGGTCAGTCTGGAAGACTTGAGCTCGGCCGTGGTGGCGGCCTTGCTGGTTGTGGCCCTGGCCATCTTCTTCCAATACACCAGCGTGGGCCGCGCCCTGCGTGCGGTGGCGGACGATCATCAGGCAGCGCAATCCATTGGTATTCCCTTGAACCGTATCTGGGTGGTGGTCTGGACCGTAGCCGGTTTGGTGGCTCTGGTTGCCGGCATTATCTGGGGCTCCAAATACGGGGTGCAGTTCACCTTGTCGACCGCAGCGCTGCGCGCCTTGCCGGTGGTGATTCTGGGTGGTCTGACCTCGGTGCCCGGCGCTATTGTGGGTGGCCTGATTATCGGTGTGGGCGAGAAAGTGTCCGAGGTTTACCTGGGCCCTTATGTAGGTGGCGGCATCGAGATCTGGTTTGCTTATGTGCTGGCCCTGGTGTTCCTGCTGTTCCGACCACAAGGTCTGTTCGGCGAGAAGATTATTGATCGCGTCTGAGGTGGAGTCGATATGATTTACCGCGAAAATGGTCAGTTCAAAAGCAGCTATCGGGCTGACCAGCAGATTTTTCCCATCCGCCAGGATCGCTATGTGGTGTTGGGCTTGTTGCTGGTGGCATTCCTGCTGGTGCCAGCCATGGCATCCAACTACTTCCTGCAAGCTATTCTGATCCCCTTTCTGATCCTGTCTTTGGCAGCGATTGGCCTGAACATTCTGGTGGGCTATTGCGGCCAGATTTCCATCGGTTCGGGTGCTTTCATGGCTGTGGGTGCGTATGCCGCCTGGAACTTTGGTGTCCGTATTCCGGAGCTGCCACTGGTCCTGCAGATCCTGCTGGGCGGCGTGTTCGCCACCTTGGTAGGCGTGGCCTTTGGTATCCCCAGCTTGCGTATCCGTGGCTTGTACCTGGCCGTCACGACCTTGGCCGCACAGTTCTTTGTGGATTGGGCTTTCCTGCGTATTGCCTTCTTCACGAACTATTCGCCTTCCGGCAACGTGTCGGTGCCTGCCTTGAGCGCCTTTGGCTTGCCGGTTCAAACCCCCATGCAGAAGTACCTGTTCGTGCTGATCTTCGTGGTGGTGTTTGCTCTGCTGGCCAAGAACCTGGTGCGTGGTGCGATTGGCCGCCAATGGATGGCCATTCGTGACATGGACGTGGCCGCAGAAGTGATTGGTATTCGTCCGGTCTACGCCAAGCTCACCGCCTTTGCCGTCAGCTCTTTCATCATCGGTGTGGCCGGTGCCTTGTGGGCCTTTGTGCACCTGGGTTCCTGGGAGCCGCTGGCCTTTGACCTGAACCGCTCCTTGCAGTTGCTGTTCATCGTCATCATCGGGGGTCTGGGCTCGATCGTAGGTAGCTTTTTCGGTGCCGCGTTCATGGTCTTGCTGCCCGTGTTCCTGACCAACGTGCCGCACTGGTTTGGTGTGTCCATTGGCGTGGATACCGCCTCGCATATTGAACACATGGTATTCGGTGCCCTGATCGTATTTTTCTTGATTGTGGAGCCGCACGGTTTGGCTCGACTCTGGAGTATTGGTAAGGAAAAGCTGCGCTTGTGGCCCTTCCCCCATTAACAGCAGGTAGGCAGTTCATTACAACAACAGCCCCGCCAATCGGGACGGGGTACTTAGACAAATGGTACTTATCGGAGGACCAGGAGATGACAACACGACTGAAACGCGCTGTGCTCGGTTTGAGTGCTTGCGCTGCAATGCTGACCATGAGTACAGCCGCTGTAGCAGCCGAGGAACAGTACATTCCCTTGCTGACCTACCGCACCGGCTCCTTTGCCCCACTGGGTATTCCATGGGCCGATGGCAAGCTGGACTATCTGGCTCTGGTCAATGAACGTGACGGCGGTGTGAATGGCGTCAAGCTGGTATACGAAGAGTGTGAAACAGCGTACGCCACCGACCGTGGCGTGGAGTGCTACGAGCGCATGAAAGGCAAGAACGGGGGCGCTTCGGGTTTTGATACCCAGTCCACGGGCATTACCTTCGCGCTGACCGACAAGGCCTTTGTGGATGGCGTGACCATTGAGACCATGGGCTACGGCCTGTCGCACTCGGCTAACGGTGCGGTATTCGAGTGGAACTTCCCGCTGCTGGGTACCTACTGGACTGCGGCTGACGTCATGATCCAGGACATTGCCAAGCAAGTTGGGGAGGACAAGCTGAAGGATCAGCGCATTGCGCTGGTTTATCACGACTCGCCCTACGGTAAAGAGCCTATCGCCCTGTTGCAGGCACGTGCCAAGGAACAAGGCTTCAAGCTGGATCTGTACCCGGTGACCGCCCCTGGCGTGGAGCAGAAATCCACCTGGCTGCAAGTGCGCAAGAACCGTCCTGACTTCGTCCTGCTGTGGAGCGCCGGGATCATGACGCCTACCGCCATCCGTGAAGCTCAGGCTGTGGGTTACCCACGCGACAAGATCTACGGCATCTGGTGGGCAGCTTCCGAGAGCGATGTGGTCGATCTGGGCCAGACCGCCAAGGGCTACAAGGGCATCACCATTCACAACAGTGCTGGGGACGGTCCGGTGCATGACGCTGTGCGCGAGATGCACGCCAAAGGCAAAGGCGCTGAAAACGGTGACAAGTACGTCGGCACGCTGGCTCACACCCGCGGCATGATGATCTCCATGATGCAGGTTGAGGCTATCCGCACCGCACAAGAGAAGTTCGGCAAAGGTCAGCACATGACCCCCGAGCAAGTGCGCTGGGGCTTCGAGAACCTGAATCTGGACGAAGCACGCCTGAAAGAGCTGGGCTTTGAAGGCATCATGCGTCCCGTCAAAACCTCGTGCAACAACCACATGGGTGATGACTGGGCCCGTATCGTGCAGTGGGACGGCAGCAAGTTCGACGTCGTGTCCGACTGGTATCAGTCCGACAAGAAGTTTGTCGATCCTTTAGTCAAGGAAATGTCGGCTAAATACGCCGCCGAGAAGAAAATTACGCCTCGCACCTGCGAAGGCTAAACCCAGGCGCCCAGGGTTCGCCCTGGGCACTGCATTGCGTGGGGAAGATTATGAGTGAGACCGTAGGCCAAGTGGATGAGACGCCCATCTTGTTGGACGTCAATGGCATCGAAGTGATTTACAACCACGTCATTCTGGTACTCAAGGGCGTGTCCTTGCGTGTGCCAGAAGGGCGGATTGTTGCCTTGCTGGGCGCCAACGGTGCCGGTAAAACCACGACCTTGCGGGCCGTATCGAATTTGCTGCGCGCCGAGCGTGGCGATGTGACCAAAGGCCAGATCCATCTGCGTGGCGAACGTATTGACCAACTGACTCCGGCTGATCTGGTCAAGCGCGGCGTGGTGCAGGTGATGGAAGGGCGCCACTGTTTTGCGCACTTGAGCATTGAAGAGAATCTGCTGACCGGGGCTTATACCCGTACCTTGTCACGCGGCGATTTAAGCGCCGAGCTGGACAAGGTGTACCAGTATTTTCCGCGTCTGAAGCAGCGCCGTACCAGTCAGGCCGGCTATACCTCGGGCGGGGAGCAGCAAATGTGTGCCATTGGCCGTGCCTTGATGGCCGACCCGGGCATGATCTTGCTGGATGAACCCTCCATGGGCCTGGCACCACAGGTGGTGGAAGAAATTTTCGAGATCGTGCGTGACCTGAATCAGCGCGAGCGCGTCAGCTTCTTGCTGGCCGAGCAAAACACCAACGTGGCCCTGAAGTATGCCGACTACGGCTACATCCTGGAAAACGGCCGCGTCATGATGGATGGACCCTCCCAGGCCTTGGCCGAGAACGAAGACGTCAAGGAGTTCTATCTGGGTGTGTCCGGGGGCGAGCGCAAGAGCTTTCGCGACAATAAATTTTATCGACGACGCAAGCGCTGGCTGGCTTAACTCCCAAGGATTTCCAATGTATCAGCAGGGCCTGGCCTGTATTGAAAGCAGCAGGATCAGCACAGGAGCAGGCCACCGATCGGGATGCACACAAGGTGCCGCCCTGACCCCTTTTGACGTTTTTAGTTTTGGGCAGCTTCTGGCTACACGGGGTGTGGTAGCAGAGCTTGGTATCGACACCTGTCTGTCTGCGGACAGAACGTCGGCTGGGCGCGGGAGTGTTTGAATGCCAATTCATCCCACTGGAGGAGAGATGAGCGAATATTACGACGAGCGCGAAACCCTGGAGCCGGACGAGCGCGAAGCCGATTTACTGTCCCGTTTGCCGCAGGTCTTGCAAGCGGCCGCAAAAGGGGCCCCTGCGATTGCCAAGCAACTGGGTCCGGTTGATCTGGCCGCCGTGCGCAGCCGCGAGGATCTGCTGGCCATTCCGGTGTTTCGTAAAAGCGAGCTGCTGAAAGCCCAGCTGGAAGCGCGCGAGCAGGCTCGCTCCGGGGCGCCGTCTGCGGATTACGCGCAGTCCGTATTCGGGGGCTTTTCCTCCATTGCCTGGGGTGCGGCCCGCAAGGTGTTTGCCTCGCCCGGTCCCATGTACGAGCCAGAAAGCCGTCGTCCGGACTATTGGGGCTTTGCACGTGCACTGTACGCGGCCGGTTTCCGCCGCGAGGAACTGATTTTCAACTGCTTCTCCTACCACTTCACCCCGGCTGGTTCCATGATGGAGACCGCCGCACATGCCCTGGATTGCACGGTGTTTCCAGGAGGCGTGGGTCAAACCGAACAGCAAGTACAGGCCATGGCCGATTTGCGCCCGCATGGTTATACCGGCACCCCCAGTTTTCTGAAGATCATCATGGAAAAAGCCCAGTCCATGCAGATTGCGCTGCCAGGGCTGAGCAAGGCCTTGTTCTCCGGCGAAGCCTACCCGCCTTCCTTGCAAAAATGGTTCAGTGAGCACGGGGTGGCAGGCTACCAGGCCTACGGCAGCGCTGATCTGGGCATGATTGCCTACGAAACCCAGGCCCGCGAAGGCTTGGTGCTCAATGAAAACCTGATTCTGGAAATTGTGCGTCCTGGTACAGGCCAGCCGGTTGCACCGGGCGAAGTGGGCGAGGTGGTCGTGACCTCCTTTAACCCCGACTATCCGCTGGTGCGTTTCGGGACAGGAGACTTGTCTGCTGTCATGCCCGGCCAGTCTCCCTGCGGTCGTACCAACCAGCGTATTCGCGGCTGGATGGGGCGGGCTGACCAGACCACCAAGGTGCGCGGCATGTTTGTGCATCCAGGGCAGGTGGAGCAGATTCGTCTGCGTCACAAGGAACTGGGCCAGGCGCGCTTGGTGGTGCGTGGTGCCAGTGGACAAGACCAGATGGTGTTCCAGGTAGAAGTCGCGTCCAAGCCTGAGGGTTTGGAAGGCGCTTTGGCCGACTCGATTCGTGAAATTACCAAACTGCGTGCCCAGGTGGAGTTCATGGAGCCAGGAGCCTTGCCTCGGGATGGTAAAGTCATCGAGGACCAACGCAGCTACGATTAATTAGCCATGTAGATATGCACACAAGTAGCAGTCGGGCTGCGGTACTATGCTGGAAAATAGTCAATACCTATATCTTTGAGGAGAGCCCGATGCGTTTTGTGCCAGTTTCTGCTGTAGTCCTGGCCTTGATGGCCAGCATGCCTGCTGCCCACGCCGACACCCTGGACAACGTCAAACAGCGCGGTCACGTGCTGTGTGGTGTGACCACCGGATTTGCCGGTTTTTCTGCCCCTGATGACAAGGGCACGTGGACGGGTCTGGATATCGACGTGTGTCGCTCGGTAGCCGCCGCCACCCTGGGCGACGCCAGCAAATTCAAGGCCGTACCCTTGAACTCGCAGCAGCGCTTTACGGCCCTGCAGTCGGGCGAAATTGATCTGTTGGCTCGTAACACCACCGTGACTCAGCAGCGTGACACTGCTGTCGGTGCGATCCACGCCGGTATCAACTTCTACGACGGTCAGGGCTTTTTGGTGTCCAAGAAACTGGGCGTATCCAGCGCCAAGGAATTGAACGGTGCCACGGTTTGTATGCAGACTGGCACGTCTAACGAAAACACCATGGCTGACTGGGCCCGTGCCAACAAGGTTGAGTACAAGCCTGTAGTGATCGAGCAGTTCAACGAAGTGGTTAACGCTTTCGTGGCTGGCCGCTGTGATGTGTTCTCTACCGACGCTTCCGGTCTGGCGTCGATCCGTATCTCCAAAATGGAGAACCCGGACGACTACCTGGTGCTGCCTGAAATCATTTCCAAAGAGCCGCTGGGCCCATTCGTCCGTCAGGGTGATGATGCCTGGCTGAACATTGTGAAATGGTCCATTCAGGCCAGCTTCAACGCCGAAGAGCTGGGTGTGACCGCTGCCAACGTGGACGAGAAGCTCAAGAGCAATAACCCCAATATCCAGCGTTTGCTGGGCGTGACTCCCGGTGCCGGCAAAAACCTGGGCCTGGACGAGAAATGGGCTTACAACATCATCAAGCAAGTTGGTAACTACGGTGAGTCCTTCGAGCGCAACGTGGGTAAAGGCAGCCCGCTGCAAATCGAACGTGGCCTGAACGCCTTGTGGATCGACGGTGGCCTGATCTACGGTCTGCCGATTCGTTAATCCTTTCGGGATTCGCGATATGCAAAAAGCAGCTCTCTTTGAGAGCTGCTTTTTTATTGACTGTTCGATCTGGGGGCGATGACGTTGATATGCTTTTTGCCTCGCCCGGCGATATGGGCTGCCCTGAACCCTCGGTGTAGGTATCACCGTGTATTGGAACACGGCGATAGATAGGCTGCTTAACTGCAACGTACGGTTCTCGGTTTATCCCCATATGGTTAGCCGTATGGGGCAAACAGAGAGACTTAGCTCTTGCGCCGCAATACCAGCGAGATCTTGGCAAAGGCCACTTGCAGATCCT
Organism: Alcaligenes sp. DN25; assembly: GCF_023674485.1. Lineage (NCBI taxonomy): Bacteria > Pseudomonadati > Pseudomonadota > Betaproteobacteria > Burkholderiales > Alcaligenaceae > Alcaligenes > Alcaligenes sp. DN25. The sequence goes on from NZ_CP098408.1 coordinate 272,419, forward strand.
GTGTGGCACCCTGAAAAATCACAGGGCGGCCACGCCGGGTAAAGCAGATCAGGCGCTTGGAGTTGAATAGAGGTACAAATTTGGCAAAGTGAATATCCTGCCATTGCACCTCCCGTTTCATGATCCAGTTCTGGCGTATACCGTTCTGGTCAATCGTGGTGACGCCGTGCCACATATGCCAGGCAATCAGAATCAGGCCGGTAAACAGCAGGACCAGGCAGCCCGCCAGGACGGGGCTGATGGCGGCCCCTTGTGGGGAGCTGGCCACCAGCGCGAAACGCACGCCGATCAGGGCCAGCACAATCCAGGCGCTGGCTGCTACCCATTTGGGCCAGGAACGGCCTTGAATGGGAAGCGAGCCCAGATCCTTCAACATGGCATCAATTTCCTCTTTCGAGGGAGCTTGGCTCATCAGCACGCGGCGGCCCCTTGCTTGCGGGCGGCCAGAGCGTTACCGGCGTTGCTGGCCGATTTGCGCTTCAAATGAGCCGAAATCCATTGCCCCGTGTCTACCACGGCGTTCAGATCAATGCCGGTTTCAATATCCAGCCCTTGCATCAGGAACAGCACGTCTTCGGTGGCGACGTTGCCGGTTGCACCCTTGGCGTAGGGGCAGCCGCCCAGACCGGCTACGGAGCTGTGAAAGATATGGATGCCAGCTTGCATGGAGGCAACGATATTGGCGATGGCCTGGCCGTAGGTATCGTGGAAGTGGCCGGACACATGAGCCGGGTCAATGTGCTCGGTTACCATGCGCATGACGTCATACACCTGGCGGGCCGTGCCTACGCCGATGGTGTCGGCCACATCGATCTCGTCACAGCCCAATTCGATCAGGCGTTTGCCCACTTTCAGCACATTGGAGGGAGCCACAGCGCCTTCATAGGGACAGCCGAAAGAACAGCTGATGGAGCCGCGCAGACGCAAACCGGCTTCTTTGGCAGCCTGGGCAACCGGGGCAAAGCGCTCCAGCGATTCTTCGATGCTGCAATTGATATTGCGCTGGGAAAATGCCTCACTGGCGGCGGCAAAGATCACCACTTCGTCAGCCTTGGCGGCCAGGGCACCTTCAAAACCACGCATATTGGGTGTCAGAACCGAATAAATCGTACCGGGACGTCGGTCGATAGCAGCCATTACATCTGCGCCGTCCGCCATTTGCGGCACCCATTTGGGCGAGACAAAGGACGCGGCTTCCACGTTCACAAAACCGGCGTGGGACAAGCGGTTGACCAGTTCGACCTTGATGTCGGTGGGGATGAATTCTTTTTCGTTCTGCAGGCCGTCCCGAGGGCCGACCTCCACAATCTTGACGCGCGATGGGTATGACATGAAGTTTCCTGAAGGGGTAGATGGCTGGGGCTGGAAGGCCCTTACGTAATCGTCATGATACCTCTTGAAGGCCAGGGCTGGCGTCCTAGGAACTGCCCTATGGTCTTTAAGGTTTCAAGCGTTGAAAGCGTCCGTCTGCCAGGGGCTCGATGCAGCCTGCCAGCTCCAGTTCAGCCAGAACGGCGGGCAGTTCGGTCGCCAGCAGGCCTGTGCGTCGCATCAGCTGTTCGGGGCTGAGGGGCGCAAAATCGATACGCTCCAGAATAGGGCGCAATTCCTCGGGCAAGGCTTCATAAGGATTGGGTTTTGAACCAGTTTGTGGAGCCCTATCCAGATTGAAGTCGCCTTGCACATTGCCCAGTTCGTCCAGAATATCCTGGGCGCTTTCCACCAGTTTGGCACCTTGGCGTATCAAGGCATGGCAGCCGCGAGCCAAGGGGGAGTGAATGGAGCCGGGAATGGCAAAAACTTCTCGACCTAATTCTCCGGCCAAACGAGCCGTGATCAGGGAGCCACTTTGTTTGGCCGCTTCAACCACCAGTACGCCTTTGGCCAAGGCAGCCACAATGCGATTACGGCGTGGGAAGTGATGGGGCATGGCCCGGGTGCCCAAAGGAAACTCGCTCAGCAATAGACCGTCAGCGCTGATCTGATGAGCCAGATCGCGGTGTGCTGCCGGGTAGACCAAGTCCAGCCCCGTCCCCATCACGGCAATAGTGCCTGCGGAAGAAGGGCCGGCTTTTAACGCTCCTTTGTGTGCCGCCTGGTCGATGCCGCTAGCCAGGCCGCTGATGATGCACCAGCCTCTGGAGGCCAGAGTAGCTGCAAAATCTGTCGCGATTTCCTGGCCGGATTGGGTGGCATTGCGGGCTCCCACAATAGCCAGTCCTTTGCGTTGCAAGGCTCCCAGATCGCCGTTGGCATATAACAGCAAAGGAGCGTCGTGCAGGTCCAGCAAGGAGGCGGGATAGGTGGGGTCAGCCAGCGTCACGATATGGTGATTGGCTTGCTTGAGCCATGCCACCGCTTGTTCAATCTGCGCCTGCAGCTCGTCCAGTGGTTCCTGGCTTAGTTGCACAGCCAGTTCGGCCGGAAGATGGCGCGACAGGGTTTGAACCGAGCTTTGATAGATTTGCGGTGGAAGCCCACAGGCAGCCAGCAATTGCCGGGCCTGGGCGGGCGCAAGCTCTGGCTCCAGCGACAGGCGCAACCAGGCACGCAATTCTTCCGAGATTTCATCCGAGCTAAAATGATCAGGCATAAGGTAGTGTGGCACGAAACCGATCTTTGTTCTGTGTGGCCCGGACGTTTGTATCCAGTGTGACTGCCGCTTCGGGGGCTAGGGCTTCATATGCTGCCGGGGCAATCGGGTGCCGCCCTGAAACTTGTTTTATTATATCGACTTATCGCTTTTTCTTCGGACATGACAATGGCTTTGCTTCCTATCCTGAAATTTCCTGACCCACGTCTGCACACGGTTGCCAAACCCGTGCAGGAGGTCGACGACCGTATTCGCAAACTGGTCAAGGATATGGCCGAGACCATGTATGACGCGCCCGGCGTAGGGCTGGCCGCGACGCAGGTTGACGTGCACGAGCGCGTGGTGGTCATTGACGTATCGGAAAGCGGCAATGAATTGCTGGTGCTGATCAACCCGGAAATCACCTGGAAAAGCGAAGAGCTGAAGGTCTACGAAGAAGGCTGCCTGTCTGTACCTGATACCTACGACAAGGTTGAGCGCGCCGCCAATATTCGCTTCAAGGCCCAGAATGAAAAAGGCGAGTGGTACGAGAAAGAAGCCGATGGCCTGCTTGCCGTGTGTGTTCAGCATGAACTGGACCACCTGGATGGCAAGGTGTTTGTGGAGTACCTGTCCGTGCTCAAGCGTGAGCGTATCCGCAGCCGTCTGCGCAAGCAGCAACGTGAAGCACTGAAGGCAGGGCAATAGTCGCCATGCGTATTGTTTTTGCCGGCACTCCGGATTTTGCCCGTATCGCCCTGGAAGCCCTGTTAGCACAGGGCTTTGATGTTCCTTTGGTCATGACGCAGCCAGACCGTCCAGCTGGCCGTGGCATGAAGCTCAGTCCCAGCCCGGTCAAGCAAGCCGCTGTGAACGCTAATATCCCGGTGCTGCAGCCGCACAGCTTGCGTCTGGATGGCAAGTATCCCGAGGAAGCAGCCCAGGCCCGCCAGACCTTGCTGGATTTACAGCCGGATCTGATGGTGGTGGCAGCCTACGGTCTGATTTTGCCCAAGTGGACTTTGGAGCTGCCGCGCTATGGTTGCTTCAATATTCATGCCAGCCTCCTGCCTCGTTGGCGCGGTGCGGCACCGATTCAGCGTGCAATTCAGGCGGGTGATGCGGCCACGGGCATTACCATCATGCAGATGGATGAAGGCCTGGATACCGGCGATATGCTGGTGCGCAGCGAGCTGGCGATTCGTGATGATCACAGTGCCGCAACCCTGCATGACGATTTGGCGCAGCTAGGTGCACAGGCCTTGCTGGAAGCCTTGCAGCAAGTGCGTGATGGCACCTTGCAGGCGACTCCCCAGCCAGAAGAAGGTGTGACCTACGCCGAGAAACTGTCCAAGGCCGAATCGGTGCTGGATTTAGGCCAACCGGCCAAGGAGCTGGAGCGCCGTATTCGCGCGTTTGACCCAGTGCCTGGCTCCACCCTGTCCCTGCCCGGTTTGGAGCAGCCCGTGAAGGTTTGGCGCGCTCAGGCGCTAGAGCAAAAGCATTCAGCAGAACCTGGTGAGGTTCTGAACGTCAGTGCCCAAGGCATTGACGTGGCTTGCGGTGAAGGTGTGTTGCGTTTGCTGGAGCTGCAAAAAGCCGGTTCCAAGCGTCAGCCCGTCGCCGTCTTTGTGCAGGGCTGGCAGTCTCGCTAAGCCTTGCCACCTGGACTCAGGCGCCAGACCTGTTCTGGCGCCGCCACTCCAGAGTCCCAATCACAATGCCGCTGGTACACACCACGGCAATCCCGATCCAGGTAAAGACATCCGGGAACTGACCCCAGATCAGCCATCCCAGCGCGGCTGCGGCCACAATTTGCAGATACACAAACGGGGCCAGCAAAGACGCCGAGGCGCGTTGATAGGCCTGTATTTGTAGCAGATGGCCCAGACAACCCCACAGTCCGGTCGAAATCAGAATCAACCATTGGAAAAAGCTCAGCTCTTTTAAGGCAGGCAGGGCGGCGGGCAGTAAAAAGGGTAAGGCAATGGTCAGGCAGATGCTGCCGACTGCACCGCTCCAGATCAGGGTGGTCAGCGAATTGTCCACGGCCACGCGACGTGTTGCGATAAATTGCGTGGCGAACAGACAGGCGGTCATCAAGCCAAACATCACCCCTATTGGGTGCAGGCCAGCGGTAGGTCGGATGATGATCAGCACGCCCAGAAAGCCGACTCCGGCAGCTACCCAGCGACTGATGCGCGGTGGCTCTTTCAGAATCCAGGGGGCAACAGACAGCACCAGCAAAGGGGCCAGAAAGTTGATGGAGGTGGCTTCGGCTTGAGGCAGATAGCTCAAGGCGTTGAAAAACGAGAAGGTGGACAGCATCATCACTGTGCCACGCAAAATTTGTGCTTTGGGGCGGGAGCTGCGCAGGATCTTGCGGCCCTTGACCGGCAAGACCAGCGCCAGCACTAATCCCAGATGGATGACGTAGCGAAACCAGCACATCACCAGCAGGGGCACGCCAAAGCCCATGATCCATTTGCCGCTGGCATCCAGACCCGACAGGGCCCAGGAAGACAGAATCAGAATGAGCACCCCCGCCAAGGGAAAGACCGTGGGTGTCAGGGTCTGGGGCAAGGAGGAGGACTGGGGTGTGCTCATGACAGGCTCCTGACGAAAAGCACAAGGACGGCCGGATGGCCGTCCTGGAAGGAACGTAAATCTTACTGGATTAGCGTTTGCGCAGGGGTAATACCCGTTCGATTGCTGAACCTACTGCCAGCAGATGTTCGTCGTGGTAGGCAGGAGCTGCTACCATCAGGCCCACAGGGGCTTCATCAGCGGCATGACAAGGCAGCGACAGGGCGCAGCCGTCCAGGAAGTTGATCAGGGTGGGGTTGCGCAGGACCAGGCCGTTAGTGGCGAAGTAGACGTCGTCCGACTCTTTCAGATCGGCAATGCGGGGAGCGACAACGGGCACGGTAGGCATCAGGACGGCGTCGTAGCGCTCCAGACGGCTTTCCACCGCGCTGATCCAGGCCTGGCGGGTGTCTTGCAGTTCGATGTAGTCGGCGCAATCGATGTCCTTGCCGCGCAGGATGCGGGAGGCCACGCGTGGGTCGTATTGCTCGCCCTTGCTTTGCAGGGTGTCGCGGTGCACGGACCAGGCTTCGGCGCAGACAAAACCGCCTTTGCGGTTGATCTGCGGCAGTTGGTCAAACTCGGGCAAGTTGATTTCCTCAACCACAGCGCCTTGCTCACGCAGCAGGGCGATGGCACGGTCAAAGGCGGCGCGCACGGTTTCATCAATGCCGTCAAACACAAAGGTCTTGGGCACAGCCAGACGCAAGGTGTCCAGGGCAGGTGTTGCCACGGGCACATAAGGCTGATCGGTCAGGATGGAGTCCACAATGGCACAACACTCTACCGAGGCAGCCAGAGGGCCATTGGAGTCCAGGCTGCGCGACAAAGGCATGGTGCCTTCGCTGGGAACGCGCTCGGCGGTGGGTTTGAAACCGGTCAGGCCGTTAAAGGCCGAAGGAATACGGATGGAGCCGCCCGTGTCGGTACCAATGGAGAAAACCGACATGCCTTGAGCGACGGCCACGCCGGCGCCGGAGGACGAACCACCCGGGATGCGGGCATTGTCACGGTCCCAAACGGAACGAGGCGTACCGTAGTGGGGGTTGATGCCCAGACCGGAGAAGGCAAACTCGGTCATATTGGTGGAGCCGATCAGAATGGCACCGGCGCGCAGCAGGCGCTCCACAATGGTGGCGTTCTGTTCGGCCGGTTCGGCGTCTTTCAGTACAGCCGACCCACCCAGAGTGATGCAGCCCGCGATGTCATGCAGGTTCTTGACCGACATGGGCAGACCTTCAACCAGCGAGCGGCTCAAACCGGCAGCGCGCAAAATGTCGGAGGCTTTGGCGGCGGCCAGAGCCTGTTCAGCAAACACTTCGATGAACGTGGCAGCGCCGTCACGGCTTTCGTCCTGGATACGGTCCAGGGCTTGCTGGGTCAGTTCGACCGAGGTGGTTTCGCCACGATCAAGAGCACGTTGCAGTTCGGTAATAGTCGCTAGCATGGGTCACTCGCAAAATAAATGGGTGGGGCGGGCTGGGCCAGTTTAGGCTACTTCAGGCAGGATTTCGGTTACGTAGGTATGACGGATGCTGCGTTCGCGGCGGGGGTCATACAGTTCCATGGTGAACTGGGTTGCAGGACGAATGCCGCCGATGGCACCCACGGTACCGCAGGTCATGCCAAAGCCTTCAGGCATGGTGGTGGACTGGAAGTAGCCTTCGATCAGCTCCAGCGGGTTCTTCAGGGTGGACAAGGGACCGTCCTGGTACAGAACTTCCTTGCCGTCTTCCTGAATGTAGGCGCGGATGATCAGCTCGTCCCAGTAGTCGGCCACGTCGCTGAACAACCAGGCTTCGCGAGCAACGGGCTTGGCGCAGATCTGCTTGGACAGGGCCACGCTGTGGGCTTCCAGTACGCGGTCCGTGTGGTCCGAGGCCAGGCTGACCAGCAGGCGGCCCTGGTGGTTGAACACAAACACTTCGGTCTCGCCGGACGAACCGGAGCCCACGACCTGGATGTCGGCATCCTGGATCATCTGGTTGGCGGCGATGCGGTAGTACAAAGGCACCGAGCTAGGGCGCGGTACGCCCAGTTCGGCCAGCTCTTCAATATGGTGCTCGATGGCAGCCAGATCGCGGCCAGCCCAGCCGGCCACGATGCAGTGCTGCAAATCAGCTTCGATGATTTCAGTGTGGGTGGCCTGGGCCAGTTCAAAGGTCAAACGCATAGCAGTACTCGTTTACTCAAAGACAGATTGGGATTAACCGAACAGGCGTGGCAGCCACAAAGCCAGATCCGGGAAGATAGCCAGCAGGCCCACCATGGCCAGCAGCATGATCACAAAGGGCAGGCTGCCCATCATGACGTCATTCATGCTGCCGCTCTTGCGCAGGCTCTGGACCACAAACAGGTTCAGACCAACCGGCGGAGTGATCAGCGCCACTTCCACCAGAATGATGATGGCAATACCCAGCCACACCGGATCAAAGCCCAGGGCGATCATGATGGGAGCCACGATAGGGATGGTGGTGATCATCATGGACAGGGTTTCCATGAAGCAGCCCAGCACCAGGTAGAACACCACGATGATCATCAACATGACCATGGGCGAGACACCCAGGCCCGTGATGGCGTCGGTCAGCGCATTGGTCAGGCCAGTGGCGGACATGACAAAGTTCAGGAAGGCCGAACCGATCACGATCAGCATGATCATGGCGGTGGCTTTCATGGTGCCTTCCAGCACTTCCTTGATCATGTTCCAGCTCATACGGCCCGAGAAGGCAGCCAGAATCAGAGCACCGACCACACCCAGGGCAGCAGCCTCGGTTGGGGTGGCAACACCGGCGTAAATCGAGCCCACGACCAGCAGGAAAATGCCCAGTGGTGGAACCAGGTGCACCAGGCTGGCAAAACGCTGGCCCCAGGAGGCCTTGATCTTCGCACCGCCCCATTTGGGTTTGACCATACATGCAGCAGCAATTGCCAACATGAACAGCAAGGCCATGCCCAAACCGGGGATGATGCCGGCCAGGTACAGCTTGGGCACCGAAGTGTTGGTCAGTACGCCGTAGATCACCAGGTTGATCGAAGGCGGAATCAGAATGCCCAAGGTACCGCCAGCGGCCAGACTACCCAGGAACAGAGGCTCGTTATAGCCTTGTTTCTTGATTTGCGGCAGGGCCACGGTGCCCACGGTGGCAGCAGTGGCCACGCTGGAACCGGAGGTGGCGGCAAACAGGGCGCTGGCACCAATGTTGGCGTGCATCAGGCCGCCGGGCAGCCAGGACAGCCACAGGCTCATGGCGTTGTACATACGTTCAGCCATGCCCGAGCGCAGCAGGATCTCGCCCAGCATGATGAACAGGGGAATGGCCACCAGCAGGAATTCGTTGCTGGTGCCCCAGGAAATTTCACCCAATGCGCCGGTCAGGGGCAGCATGGAGTACAGCGGGTCCAGAATCAGGCCCAAAACACCCAGGGCAGCGCCCACGGGAATGCTCAGTCCGATCAGAACGAGCAAGAGAGTCAGTGCGGTTGTAATCATTTGGCGTCCCCTTGCACCATGCGTTTGCCAGCCTCGGCTTCTTCAGAGGCTTCTTCCTGGGTGCTGCGGATACCGCACAGGGATTGGATACCGGCCAGGTCACCTGTAATCAGGGCCAGGCTGGAGCGCAGCAGCATCAAGGCCAGAACGACGCATAACCAGATCAGGCCGCCCACCCACAGGAACTGGGGAATCCACAAGGGAGTGCCCATGGCGGTGTTGGCGGTGGACTGGTTGGTCCAGGACAGGCCGGCCACGTCGGTGGCGTACAAGGTCAGGTAGACAATGAAAACAGACAGGGCCACCAGAGCAATCCAGTCCAGCAGGGCAGCCAGACGAACAGGCAGGTGCTGGTAGATGGCGTCGATACGGATATTGGCCCGTTGCAGGGTGGCAAAGGACAGTGCCCAGGAAATGCTGATGGCAAAGGCATAGCCGGACAGTTCATCCGAGCCGCCCAGAGAGCTGCCACTGAATTTGCGGAACAGGACGTCCGCGGTGATGTAGAGGGCGCTGATCAATGTCAGGCTGCCTGCGAACCAGATGGCGACGCGCGACAGGGATGTGGCGGCGGACAGCAAACGGTTCAGCATGGCGAATTTTTCGGTATTTTCCATGATGTCTACCCCGTACAGGGTCTAGGAGGGAGGGGCCTGGGGTACAGGCAGCCTGCCACCGTGAGTCCGGTGGCAGGCAGGACGTACAGATTTACTTCTTGGCTTCGAAGCCCAGGATCGGGCTCAGGCTGGTGTTGAATGCAGCCACGGTGTCGGCGGCGCTACGCTCGGCCCACTTGGGAACCACGGTCTCGCTCATGACTTTCTTGAGCAGTTCACGGTCAGCGTCGGTAGGCTTGACCAGAGTCATCTTGCCTTTGACGGGCTGCGTGCAAGCGTCGGCGCCCGTGTTGCAGTCATAGCCTTCCTGTGTTTCCTTGGCAGCGGCAACCCAGATTTCTTCGGTCATGGCCTTGATGTTGCTGGCCAGGAACTCTTGAACTTTGGGGTCCAGCTTGTTCCAGGTGCCCAGGTTGGCAGCGTGAATCTGTTGGTTCCAGTTGATTGGCATTTCGTACAGCTTGGAGCTGACTTCGTACCATTTGGCCGAGTAACCGGACATGGAGCCGGTAATGGCGCAATCGACCACGCCGTTTTGCAGTGCGGGAACCACTTCACCGAATGGGATGGTCACGCTGTTGCCGCCCAGAGCCTGAACGAATTCAGCCTGAGTACGGCTGCTGGTACGCACCTTCTTGCCTTTCAGGTCGCTCAGGCCATTGAAGTTGCCATTGCAAAACAGAACTTGGGCAGGGTAGGTGGAAAAGCCCAGAACCTTGACGTTGCTCTTGGCGTAGAACTGTTCGTAGGCGGGAGTGAACGCGTCGGTCAGCTTCTTGGCCACTTCAATATCGGGAGCCAGACCAGCCAGGTCGATCGCTTCGTTAATGGAGTTGTCGCTGGCAAAGTAAGCCAGGGTGGCGGTACCGAAAGGAATCACACCTTGGCTGATCAAGCGCATGATTTCAGGACCTTTCAGGCCCATGTCGTTAAAGCCCTTGATATCGGCCGTGATCTGGCCGCCGGACAGCTCAGGTACTTTCTTGGTCCAGAAGGGCTGCTCGGTGTTCTGGTAGGCGGTCAGGTTGCTCAAGCCACCGACAACTTTCAAAGAAGTCTTGGGCAGTTCCTGGGCCATGGCAGCAGAGCCCAGGGCCAGCGAGCCCAAAGCCAGGGAGGTCAGTACGATTTTTTTCATAAGGTGCTCCTAATAGCGGTCCAGCTGTATGGTTGATAGAGTGCGCTCCCTGTTTGAAGGGGCTGCATATTGAAACCAAAGGGGTGACCGGTTTTGTGTCGGTCAAAACTTGCTTAAAGCGCGGCCAGCCGTGTGTTGGGCAGATCGGTAATCAACATATGGCCAGGGGCATGCGTGATACAAAACTGCGGCTTGGCCTGGGCGGCGACGGCTTGAGGGGTAACGCCGCAAGCCCAGAAAACGGGTAATTCGTCGGAGCCGACTGGCACAGCATCGCCATAGTCGGGTTGTTGCAGGTCGCTGATTCCAATCAGGGACGGATTGCCAATATGAACCGGGGCACCGTGCACGGACGGAAAGCGCGAGGTGATCTGAATGGCGCGAATGGCATCGGCCGCACGCATGGGGCGCATCGATACCACCAGCGGGCCAGACAGGCGCTGTGTGCCCTGGGTCTGGATAGAGCTGCGATACATGGGCACATTCACGCCCGCACTGATATGGCGTACATCAATGCCGTCGGCCAGCAGCGCTTCTTCAAAGGAGAAGGAGCAGCCAATCAGAAAGGACACCAGATCATCGCGCCAGACATCTTCAATGTTCAGTGGCTCGGCGCTGAGCTCGCCGTTCTGCCAGACACGGTAACGAGGGAAATCCGTGCGCAGATCAATCGAGCCACCCAAGGTTGGCACCTGAAACTGACCGGGTTCCGTCACGGCTAATAAAGGGCAGGGTTTGGGGTTGCGCTGACAAAACAGCAGGAACTCATCGGCCCAGTCTTTGGGCAGAATCATCAGGTTGGCCTGCACATAGCCTGCGGCCAGTCCTGCGGTAGGACCAGTATGAGTTTCTTGACGGATCAGCTCGCGGCATTTTTCAGCCTCGGGCGCCAGCACAGGCAGGGTTTGCAGGTTCATGATGACCACTCGCACAAAGGGGGTTGATCACAGCCTCGGATTGCAACCGATCAGATAATTTGTGTCCAATCGTATGTTTGAATCCTAGGCCATAACGATTACTTATCGGACTGCACGTATTGTTGGGCGATTTCTTGGGCGTGATTGGCCACGACGCGGGCAATATGACTGTCCGGAGAATCCATCCAGCAGGCAAAAAATTCGATGGCCGGCAGGGGTTGATCCACCTTCAAAAGGCGCAGTTTTCCCTCGGAAAGCTCGTCTTTTATGACCTCGGGAGCCAGCACGCTGGGGCCCATGGCATGACGCGTCATTTGCACGATTGTGCTTAGCGATGCACTGCCAAAAATACGTGGGGATTTGACGCCGGCACGCAGCAAAGCTTCGCGTGTGGCGAGGTAGGGAACGCTACCGGATGGATAGGTGATTACAGGGTAAACCCCTAGCTCGGAAACGCTGACTTTGCGGCCATGCAACTTCAATTCGGGACTGGCGACCCAGCCTAACTGATAAGCGCACAGTCGAATGCATTGTTCTTTGGGATCCTGGCCTACGCCCACAATCATGGCCATATCAATCTGGAAGCTGGCCAGTTGCTGGCGCAGCACGCTGGTGGTGTCGACATGAATCTCGATGACCAAAGCAGGGTATTCCTGATGCAGCTTGTCGATCAGCTCATGCAGCCAGGTCTGCACAATGGTTTCAGCCACCCCCAGACGCAGCAGGCCGCGGATGGCGTTCTGCTCTTTGGCGGCGCGCAGCATCTCGGTACGCAGATCCAGCATGCGCTGTGCGTGCGACAACAACTCCTGGCCTTTATCGGTCAGCTTGATGCCCCGGGCACCCCGATCAAACAAGCGCAGCTCCAGACTGGATTCCAGTCCGGCGATACGCTGAGAAATAGACGGTTGGGTCGTGTTGAGTTTTTCGGCAGCTGCCCGGAAACCGCCAAGCTCGGCAACCCATACAAAGGCTTCGATCTGTTTGAGATCAATCATGTTTCCGGTCCAGAAAATAGGCAGTCTTATTATGCCTGATGGCAATTGGCGGGCATAAGTAGAGCAGGCGGATATTTTTCTGCATCTTTGTTTGATTGGACGCGGCCACCACTATAATTCGCCCATGACTTGCAAGATACTGATTGTGCGTACGTCCTCTTTGGGAGATCTGGTGCATATGCTGCCAGCAATCTCGGACATTGCACGCCATGTGCCCGGTGCACAAATTGATTGGCTCGTAGAAGAGAGCTTTGCTCAGATTCCGGGCTGGCATCCGGCAGTAAATGAAGTGATCCCGGTGGCGCATCGGCGCTGGCGCAAACAGTGGTGGTCTGCCCAGACACGCCAGGAACGCGCCGCCTTGCGCGAACAACTGCAATCACGCCAATACGATGTTGTGCTGGATATGCAGGCGCTGATGAAATCCATCTGGCTGGTACGGCAGACTAAAGGCTGTCGTCATGGGCTGGATTGGAAGTCGGCGCGTGAACCGCTGGCCTCGCTGTTCTACGATGTGCGTCATCGCGTCGGTTTCTGGCAGCCTGCTGTGTTCCGTCAGCGCAGCTTGGCCGCGTCTGCCTTTGGCTATCAGTTTGAAGGCGCTCCTGATTTTGGTTTGCAGGGTCTGGCCGCGCAAGCCCCCAAGGACGAGGATCCGTACGCCATCATCATGCCGTCGGCCAGCCGCGACGATAAGCTCTGGGAGCCGGAGAACTGGCAACAGGTCTTTGATCGCCTGCAAGGGGAAGGGATGGCACTGCGCTTGTTGGCGGGCAGCCCTGCCGAGTCTGCCCGTGCCGAGGCGCTGATTGTCGGTCGCAGCCAGGCTCAGGTGATGCCACGAATGGAGTTGACGCCTATCGCTCTGCAATTGGCTGGAGCGCAAGTCATGGTGGGTCTGGACAGTGGTCTGACGCATTTGTCAGCCGGTTTGGGTCGTCCTACTATTGGTATCTATAAAGCCTCGACCCCTGTGCGTACCCCCCTGGAAGGTTCCGCCTACACCGCCAGCCTGGGTGAGCGTGGGCATCCTCCTTCAGCGGAAACGGTGCTCTGTGCCATCGATCAGGCGCTGGGGCGGACAGTAGTGCCGGAGGCGGCCTTGTTGGACGCGCTAAAAGGCTAGTTCGGGTCTGATCGCCAATTCGTTTTTTTGTCAGCCGGCTTTGTGCTTACAATACGCGATGCTAAGGGGCCTGCAGCCCCGCCTGGGTGCAGGCCCTTTGTCTGCCTGACATTATTTTCTATTCGTCTTCCTGGTAGCGCCGAGCGTGGCTTGGCTGCTGCTGATTTCGTACTGAGGCTAAGCGGGTGAACCGATTCTTCTATACCGCCTCTATTCGTATATTGGCTCCAGCCTTGATGGCCTGGATGGGCTTGCGTGCCCGTCGAGCTGGTGGCGAATGGCAGGTGTTATCGGGGTCCCGCTTTGGTTTTTATGGTTCGCTGCCTGCGCCCAGGAAAGCCCCGGTGTGGGTGCATGCGGTCAGCTTGGGTGAAACGCGTGCGGCGCAGCCTTTGATTCGTGCTTTGCTGGATCAGGGTGAGACGGTCCTGTTAACCCATATGACAGTTACGGGCCGTACAGAAGGTGCGACTGCGTTTGCGGCTGAGATTGCCAGCGGGCAATTGCTGCAACAATGGCTACCCTACGACTTTCCGGGCTCGGTACGACGTTTTTTCGCCCATTACCGGCCATGTGCCGGGGTGCTGATTGAACGCGAGGTGTGGCCCAATCTATTGGCTGCGGCACGCCGGCAAGGTGTTCCCATGATGTTGGCCAGTGCCCGGTTCTCGGAAAGTGCATTGCGTACCAGCCTGAAAGCAGGTTCGGTCATGCGAGAGGCCTACCGCTCCTTCAAGTTGATCTATGCACAAAGCCTGGCTGATGCACAGCGGCTGGAGTTGGCGGGCGCACAAGGCGTGCGCGTGTCAGGGAATCTGAAGTTTGATGTAGTTTTGCCACAGGACAAGATTGCACGTGGCCGTGGCTTTGCCAGTGACCTGGGACGGCGTGTGGTGGTGATCGCCAGTACGCGCGAGACTGAGCATGTCGATTTCATTGATGCCATTGCCCATTACCTGCGCCGTGAACGCAAGCATGGGAGCGAGCTGCATAGCCCCGTCCTGTTTGTTGTGATTCCACGTCACCCGGAGCGGTTTGAAGAAGCGGCAGATTATCTGAATCAGCTAGGTTTGCGTTCCGTGCGGCGTAGCGAGTTGCTGGAGCAGGGCGATACCAGCACCAGTGCGATCAAGGCTTGTCGTGAAGTGGATGTGCTGCTGGGCGACACCCTAGGTGAAATGCACTGGTATTACGGCCTGGCACGAGTCGCCATTGTGGCGGGCAGCTTCCAGCCTTTGGGCGGGCAGAACTTTATCGAGGCCTGCGCAGTGGGTGTCCCTGTGATTGTGGGCCCGCATACTCATAATTTTGCCCAAGCCATGCAAGATGCCATGCAGGCCGGCGCTGCGATACGTGCGGGTACGCCAGCCTTGGCGTTGCAGCAGGCACTGGAGCTAGTAGATGATCCAGCACGCCATCACAAAATGGCTGATGCGGGTTTGCATTGGGTTCAAATGCACGAAGGCGCAGTGCAGCGTGTACTTTCTGGATTGGCACAAATCCGCGATTAAATACGTAGCTGTTTATTAGCTAATAAGTATTTAGTTTTACGCGTTTTGGAATTTGTGGCGATTTGAGGACAGCTCGTCTTGATTTGGATCAAGTTAAATAAAAAAGCCCGCATTTAGCGGGCTTTTTTGAGATCTAAAAACTAATCGAGATCGATTTACAGTTTTTGGATGCTCTTAGCTTGTGGACCCTTTTGGCCTTCAGCCGACACGTACGAAACGCGCTGGTTTTCTTCCAAGGATTTAAAGCCCGTGCCCAAGATGTCGGAATGGTGAACGAAAAGATCTTTGCCACCGTTGTCGGGGGAGATAAAGCCGTAGCCTTTTTCGTTATTGAACCATTTCACGATACCGGTTTCTGTTTGCATTTCCTGCATTCCCTAAAAATGACGAGCAATCTGCTCAAAAAAGATTGTCAAGATGTAAAAATCAGGGCAATGAGTATTAGAAACAATACCGTATTGAACAAACTTCGACGAACTTGAAATCCTGCACCGCCAATCGTAGGGGGTATTTAACCTGTAAGTCAAGCTAAATCGACCCTCTGCGTGGTTTTAAGGCAGTGTTTGATCAACAATTGCAACCAAGCTTGTTATCGTAACGGACCCCTCTGCGCCCCTCGTTAAAGTCCGTGGTATTTACGACCAAATTCAAGCGTAGCATGAAAGAAACCGGACTTGCTACCACAGTCGTAACGTGTGCCTTCATATTCATATGCATATACCGCACGACTTTCCAAAAGACTGGCAATTCCATCCGTTAATTGAATCTCTCCACCTACCCCTGCTTGAGTGCGTCGCAGGTGGTCAAATATTTCCGGTTCCAATACATAACGGCCTACAACGGCTTGTGTAGAAGGGGCTACTTCGGGTGCGGGCTTTTCAACAATTCCATTAAGTCGAGTTGCTTTTGAGTCGACTAAATTACCCGAAACAATTCCATATTTATTTGTTTCATTTCTATTTACATTTTGAGTTGCCACAATACTTCCGTTGTATTGATGCGCAGCCTCAACCAGTTGCCGCGATACGGGTGTGGTGGCGTCGATCAGGTCGTCCGCCAGCAGGACCAGGAAGGGCTCGTTGCCCACGATGGGTGCAGCGCACAGCACGGCATGGCCCAGACCCAGCGCGCGTGGCTGGCGGGTGTAAATACAGCTGACATGGCTGGGAATGATGTTTTGAACGGCATCCAGCAACTCCAGCTTGTTCTTGCCTTCCAGTTCGTGTTCCAGTTCCGGGATGCTGTCAAAGTGATCTTCAATGGCTCGCTTGTTGCGGCCGGTGATAAAGATCAGTTCTGTGACTCCAGCGGCAATGGCTTCTTCAACGGCATACTGAATCAGCGGCTTGTCGACAATAGGCAACATTTCCTTGGGCATGGCCTTGGTGGCAGGCAAAAAACGCGTGCCTAGACCAGCGACGGGGAAAACAGCTTTGCGTATGGGTTTCATAGTGTCGTCAATCGAGGATCAAGGGGAAGCGGGCGTTGGATGGGCCGGGGTTCCAAGTTGAATGGCATCTTGGTTACGCTGCGAAAACTGTCTAGGCTCACGGCCTTGTTCGCTGGGGGGCGTGCCAAAAAAGCCTTGTCCAAAAGCCAGCAAGGCAAGGTTTGCCACCAGGATCAATATGAAAAGCAGTCGCATCGCAAATGCCCTGAAAAATACAGTTCAACCCAAGATTGTACGGGTAGGGGAGTTTAAGTTCATCCGTTTTAATGCTAATCGTATCTATGGGTCACCGGCAGTTCACAGGCAAGAGGGGGCAGAGGGACCGTTATAAGCTCGAATCGACTTACGGGTGCGCCGCAAACAGCGACAGACCTCGCAAGGCAGGAGTTTCCAGCTCGTGTAGATGGGGGGGCTCTATATTGAGCAAACGGCAATGATGACTTAATTGTTCTAACAGTTCTTGCTGGGCCAGTGCGCGGCCACCGCCCGCCAAAAAGACCAATGGGCTGTGTCCCAGATGCTGACGGCCTTTCTCCCATTGTCGCAACACGGCTCCAGCCTGTGCGGCAGCCACCCCGGTACTGATAGCTTCTTGAGTATTTCGTGGGAACGCCGCAGTTTGCCCATGCGCCTCAGGAAGCTGCGCCGTATTTTGCTTGAGTGAAGCCAGCATCAAGCTGGGACCGGGCAGAATGGAGCCACCTAAAAAGTGACGCACTCCATTTTGTGCAGGTCCCAGCAAGTCAATTGTGGTAGCAGTACCAAAGCTGATCAGCAAGGCGCCTTGGTCGACCGGGTATTCCTGGGTTAGCAAATCGCTTAACCCTAATAAGGAGGCCCAACGGTCGGCACCCAATTGGCCAGCCTGTTCATAATCGTTGTGTAGCCCAAAAGCCTGCTCTTGGGCCTGCAACCAGCGTACCGAGCCCAAGCCCAGACGGCTGACGGCTGCATCAATTTGCGCTTGGACCTGTGGCCCGGCCACATTCACCCCTAGTGCTTGTACACCTTTTTGTTGGGCGAATTCTTGCAGCGGGGCCTGGCCTGCCTCCAGCCAAACCGCCAATTGATCCAATTGGTCGGCATGCACGCTAACCGGCTGGCTTTCGCGCGCGCCGCTTAAAGGATGACACCACCCTAGTTTGATACGGGTGTTGCCAGAGTCGATGAGCAGGGTCATGCCGGATCGTTAGAGCTAAAAAGGGTGCAGTATAGCGATCAGCGGTGAGCGCGAACGGAAACTTCGCCCACTGTGACCGCACGTTCGGAACCATCGGGGTGGCGCAATAATAATTGCCCCGAGGTATTGATGCCCGTCACGATGCCTGTATGCAGGACTTGGCCATTGTCAATAATATGGACTTGCTGGCCAATTAGTGCGTCAACTTGCGCGTAGCGTGTAGGCAGATCAGCAAAACCGTGGGCTGTGACATGGTTCAGGCTCAGGTACAGGCTTTGCGCGACTTTGGCCACAAGGTCCGAACAGCGTGCCAGAGATGCTTGCTGGGAGTGCTCAGCAATGCTGGTCCAGTCTGCAATGGCGCGTTGCGTGTTCTGGCTGATGGTCTCTGCCTCACGCAGGTTCAGGCCTATGCCGATAATCACCACATGATGGTCACTGGAGCTGGGCGCTGCACTGGCGCGGGTCGCCTCAACCAGAATGCCGGACAGCTTGGCCTGATCCCATAGCACGTCATTCGGCCATTTCATGGCCAGACGATTACGCACTGCCGGTTCCAGAAACTGGCGCAGTGCTTCCGTTGTTGCCAGACCGGACAGCGGCGAAAGAGTAGGCAGCTGCCGCGCAGGCAGAAAAATATCAAAGGCACAGGAAAACATCAGGTTTGCACCGACGCTGTTCTCCCATGTGCGTCCGGCACGCCCACGACCACGACTTTGCAGATGTGCGCCCAGCAACCAGGGACGCACACGCGGCCCGGATTCCTGACGAGCCAGGGCAAGCAAGTCGGCGTTGGTCGATTCGGTCGAGTCTACCCAGCGTATCTGGGGAAAATGTGGCAAGCGCGTACGCAGCTCTGCCACCATATCGCGCGGGCTGGGTAGGGTGAATGCAGAAGAGGTATTCATGACAATCCGGTACACTGGATGAGTTAAACGTAATCTTATGTGATATTTGATCTGAGCATGTCTGAACGCGTAGATACAATCCAATTTTCCGGCCAGGCCGGTGTTATTGACTGTGCTCTGGACTGGCCAGCGGGCGAGCCCAAGGGCTGGGCCTTGTTGCTGCATCCTCACCCTTTGCATGGTGGGGCACGTAACAACAAAGTGGTGACAACCTTGTCGCGCAGTGCCACTCAACATGGTTTGCTGGCAGTACGCCCGGATTTCCGTGGTGTCGGAAAGTCTGCCGGGGAGTTCGATAGCAGCCGCGGCGAAACTGCCGATATGCTGGCTTTGATTGAGCAATTCCCATCACATTTCCCGCAGTGGAGTTCCGGCCCATCCATGTTGGCCGGGTTTTCATTTGGCACGGCAGTCGCTGCTCAAGTGTATGCCAGCCTGCAGGAAGCCCAGGCACCTTTGCCCGGCGCCTTCATCCTGACTGGTACTGCGGTCAATCGTTTCCGCTTCCGGGATGTCAGCCCTCCTGCCGATACCTTGCTAGTGCACGGTGAAACCGACGATGTCGTTCCCTTGTCGGAAGGCATGGACTTTGCGCGTGAGCATCAGTTGCCCATGGTTGTGCTGCCCGAGGCCGGCCACTTTTTTCATGGCAAGCTGATTCAGCTGCGTGAGTTGGTCAGCCGTCATTTGGCCGGGCTTGGAACCTAAGCCGGGTTTTGCTTTCAAATCGTTGCGTTTTCCTGTTCAGACTCAGGGGCCTTGCCCCTCACAGGCCCAGATGGCTCTGCCATAATGGGTTCTTTCCGCCACTGTCAAAGCAATCGATTTTTTCCATGACTTCTATTCAAAAATTTGCATCTCCAGTCCTCTCTCGTTGTGTGGTGGCACTTGCCCTGGCGCTGCCTATGGTGGCTCAGGCACAGACTCAAACCCCTACCCCGACAGAATCGGCTCAAGTGCTTGGCGTTCAGACGCCTGCCTTGCCAGGTGATTTGTCCGTTGTACCCGCACCTAGCCTGACGGCACGTGCCTGGTTGTCCATGGACGTTAATAGTGGCCAGATCATCGCGGCAGAAGGGCTGAACGAACAGGTCGAGCCTGCCTCCCTGACCAAGCTGATGACGGCCTATCTGGTCTTTGATGCTTTGGAATCCGGTCGCCTGAAGCTGGATCAGACCGTTGTGATTTCGGACAAGGCATGGCGCACCGAAGGTTCGCGCATGTTCGTGAAAGTTAATTCGCAAGTGGCCGTGAATGATCTGCTGCAAGGTGTGATCGTGCAATCGGGCAATGATGCCTCTGTTGCCTTGGCCGAAGCCGTTGCGGGTAGCGAAGGTGCTTTTGCTGCCTTGATGAACGAAGAAGCCGCCAAGCTGGGTTTGACGGCCACGCATTTCAAGAACTCCACCGGCTTGCCTGACCCCGAGCATCTGACCTCGGTACGTGATCTGGGCGTGTTGTCCGCTGCGCTGGTTGCCCGCTTTCCTCAGTACCTGCACTACTACAGCCAGAAAGAGTACACCTATAACAATATCAAGCAGCCCAACCGTAACCGCCTGCTGTGGCTGGACAATACAGTTGATGGTTTGAAAACCGGTCATACCCAATCGGCAGGTTACTGCCTGGTGTCGACGGCCTTGCGCGATGGTCGTCGTGTGGTGTCGGTTGTCGTGGGTACAGCGAACGATGCCGCCCGTACAGAAAACAGCCTGAAGCTTCTGAACTGGAGCTTCCAGAACTTTGAAACGGTCAAACTGTACGACGCCAGCAATCCTGCTGTCACCGCCCGTGTTTGGGAAGGTGAGGTCGAGAATGTAGGCCTGGGTACAGAAGGAGCCTTGTGGTTGACAGTTCCTCGTGGCAAGTCCTCGGAAATCAAGCCTGTTGCCAACTATACCCAGCCTTTGCTGGCTCCGTTGAGCAAGGGTGACAAGGTCGGTACACTGACTTTGTCCCTGGATGGCAAAGTTTTGGCAGAGCAGCCTTTGCTGGTGCTGCAAGATGTGCCCGAGGCAGGCTTTTTTGGTCGTATGGCCGACAAAGTGCGCTTGATGTTTGAGTAATTCCTTGGTGCGAGGCTAAATCCTATGATTGCAGGCATTGACCCCGACAGCATTGTTTATTTGAACGGCGATTTCGTGCGCCTGGGCGAAGCGAAGATCTCGGTACTGGATCGTGGCTTCATCTTTGGCGACGGCATTTATGATGTCGTGCCTGCTTATCACGGGAAACCTTTCCGTATAGATGGACACCTGGGGCGCTTGGAGCGCAGTCTGGCAAAAGTGGGCATTACCAATCCTTTCACTCGACGTGAGTGGGAAAAGCTGGTGCTGGATATGCTGGCACGTTCAGGCCGAGGTGCCGACTGCATGGTCTACATTCAGGTGACGCGCGGTGTTGCCAAGCGCGACCATGCCTTCCCCAGCAATGTGCCGCCCAGCATCTTCATCATGGTCTCGCCCTTCAAGCGTGTGCAGCAAGAACGCGAAACGGGTTTGAAGGCAGTGGCTATTGAAGATGAACGCTGGCTGCGTTGCGATATAAAATCCGTTTCTCTGCTGGGCAATGTGTTGGCCAAGCAGCAGGCGGTTGAAGCCGGCGTGGACGAGGTCATTCAGTTCAGAGACGGTTTTCTGACCGAAGGGGCCTCCTGCAATATCTGGATTGTGCGCGACGGCACTTTGCTGGCACCCATGCGCAACAATTTGATCCTGGAAGGGATTCGCTACAGTTTGATGGAAGAGCTGGCCGCCCAGGCGGGTATAGCTTTTCAGGCGCGTCAGATCTCTCGTGAAGAGGTCGACACTGCCGATGAAATTATGATGACGTCAGCCACCAAAGAGGTGCTGCCCATCGTTGTATTTAACGGTCAGCCCGTCGGTGACGGACGACCCGGCCCTGTCTTTGCCAAATTACGTGAGGGCTATGACAAGGCCATCAAGGCTGCGGAGCAAGCATGACCATTTCCCCCGAAGAATCGTTGATCGAATACCCCAGTGACTTTCCTATCAAAGTCATGGGCCAGACTCACGAAACCCTGCAAGACGAATTGCTGGCTATCGTGCTGGAACATGATCCAGGCTTTGACGCTGCCACTATCGAGGTGCGTCCCAGCAAGGCAGGCAACTACACGGGCCTGACTTTCACGGTGCGCGCTGTTTCGCGTGAGCAGTTGGATAACCTTTACCGTGCCCTGCATGCGCATCATCTGGTGCGTGTGGTGATGTAAAGCAGGGATCAGGCGTTCATGTCCGACTCAGTTCGTATCAAGTGGTTTGAGCGGCCTAGCGCCTATGAACCCATCTGGCAGGCAATGCGCGACTTTACCGAGCAGCGCGGGCCAGAGACTGCTGATGAAATCTGGCTTGTCGAGCACATGCCTGTCTACACGCAAGGACAGGCCGGCAAGCCGGAACATCTGCTGAACCCCGGTGGCATCCCCGTGGTGCAAACCGACCGGGGCGGGCAGATTACCTATCACGGCCCTGGGCAGTTAATGGTGTACTGCCTGTTTGATCTGCGCCGGGTAGGCCTGTACGTCAAAGAATACGTACGCCTTTTGGAAGAGGCTGTTATTGCCTGTCTGACGCATTTTGGTGTCGAAGGAGCTTGCTGCAAGCCAGGGGCACCGGGTGTCTATGTACCGCAAGGGGTGGCAAGCCAGGAGTTGGCCAAGATTTCCGCATTGGGGATCAAGATTCGCAATGGCCGCTCTTACCATGGACTGGCCTTGAATATAGGCATGGATCTAAGCCCATTTAGCGGTATCAATCCCTGTGGCTATGAAGGGCTGCAAACAACGGATATGCGTTCGCAAGGTGTTGTGGTCCCTATGGACGAGGTTGCACAGTATTTGTCTAGTTATCTATCGCAAGCGATGGCTCTGCGCCTACAGGCAGCGGCAGCTTAAATAGCGCAGCGATAAAGCGCCGCATGTGGCGGCGCTCATCTTTATATTGTTATTTATTCGTCAAGTGCCGCCTCAGGTTCCGCTCCAGTGCGGCGCGCGTTTCTCGATAAAAGCATCAATACCTTCGCAGGCATCATTGCTCATCATATTGTCAGCCATGACCTGACCGGCGTAGTCGTAGGCTTGTTCAATAGCCAGGCTGCGCTGGCGGTAGAACATGGCCTTGCCTGCGCGGACGGCGACCGGACTCTTGGCCATGATGCTGTCGGCCAGTTTCTGTACGGTTTGATCCAGCTGGTCTTCGGCTACCGCGTAATTGATCAGCCCCAGCTCTTGAGCTCGTTGGGCGCTGATGAATTCGCCAGTCATCAACATTTCCATGGCGGCCTTGGGTGGCACGCAGCGTGACAGGGCAACAGCAGGGGTGGAGCAGAAAAGACCAACATTAATGCCGGATACTGCAAAGCGAGTGGACTCGACGGCCACAGCCATATCGCAGGTGGCAACCAACTGACAGCCCGCTGCGGTGGCCAGCCCTTGCACACGAGCAATCACCGGCACGGGCAAGGCCAGCACAGCTTGCATGACCCGGCTGCAGCGGCTGAACAGATCCCGGTAGTAGTCATGTTCAGGTTTGGAGCGCATCTGTTTCAGATCGTGCCCGGCACAAAAGGCCTTGCCTTCCGCCTGAATGATGACGCACTGCAAGCTGGGGTCCTGGGCCAGCTTGTCCAGAATGTGTTGTAAAGAGTCCAACACTTCTTCAGACAGCGCGTTGTACTTGGCGGGCCGGTTCAAGGTGATGCGGGCCAGTCCCTGATGCTGTTCCAGCAGGACGGGATCGGCGAGGTGCTCTTGTGACATGCAAGTCTCCGTACTTATAGTATGTGCAGGTTTTATTTTCGGGTGTTGCTGCATCGTTAAGTCGACCTCTATATTAGAGGGGTCTGGTACAAACTATCGCCCTTGTTCTAGGCGCTTGTAAAGCGAAGGGGCTACAATCGATCACTGCGCCCATCGTTTAGTGATGTTGCCCGCACGCTGTTTTTCTATTTAGACGCCTATGACCACCCCTACAGATACGTCCGTCGATTCCAAACCTACTGTGCGCCCTCGCGTTGTCGAATACGACGCAACGCAAAAGCAGAAGGCCGAGGCCAAGACCTCGCGCATTCCCATTAAGGTCGTGCAGGCAGAGCGTTTGAAAAAGCCTGATTGGATTCGGGTGAAGGCGGCTGCACCGAATTCCCGTTTCTACGAGATCAAGGAAACTCTGCGCGAGCACAAGCTGTTCTCGGTGTGCGAAGAAGCCTCCTGTCCCAATATCGGGGAGTGTTTTGGCAAGGGCACGGCCACCTTCATGATCATGGGCGACAAGTGCACACGTCGTTGCCCATTCTGTGATGTTGGCCATGGCCGTCCTGACCCGCTGGACGAGAATGAACCCGCCAACCTGGCCAAGGCCATTGGTGCCATGAAGTTGTCCTACGTGGTTATTACCTCCGTAGACCGTGACGATTTGCGTGATGGTGGCGCTGCCCACTTTGTGGAATGTATCCGTCAGGTGCGCGAGCATTCGCCAACTACGACCATTGAAGTGCTGGTGCCGGACTTCCGTGCACGTCTGGACCGTGCGTTGGGGATCCTGAATGCCTGCCCTCCAGATGTGATGAACCACAACCTGGAAACGGTACCTCGCTTGTACAAGCAGGCGCGTCCTGGTTCGGATTACCACCACTCCTTGAAACTGTTGCAAGAGTTCAAGAAGTTGCATCCAAACATTCCAACCAAATCTGGTTTGATGGTTGGCTTGGGTGAGACCAACGAAGAGATTCTGGAAGTGATGCGCGATATGCGTGCTCACGATATTGATATGCTGACCATTGGCCAGTATTTGCAGCCATCCGGCCACCACTTGCCCGTGATGCGCTACGTGACGCCTGATGAATTCTTGATGTTTGAGCGCGAGGCCTATGCAATGGGCTTTACCCATGCGGCGGTTGGTGCCATGGTGCGTTCGTCCTATCATGCAGACCAGCAGGCGCATGCAGCAGGTGTGCAACCTTAAAGATAAGAGAGCAGGTCTTTGTAAGACTTGGCTTTTATTTGAAGAACCCGGCCTTGGCGCCGGGTTTTTTATGACTTCCGGGTTTTCCGGTGTTGTTGATCCGCGTCTGCCTGTTTTTTACAGGTTCCAGGACAGCCAGCGAGCCGTTAGCGGTTTTTGGGGCATGTATCCCTGGCTGCCTGTATCAATGCTTGCCGGTGTCTATTTATTCGGACGGTGGGCTTTCTACTGCATCACTCTGGGCCAGAGCCTTGGTAGACAAGCTCTCTATATAAGGCTCCAGCACTTCGTCGTAATCTTCGACGCCCAGATACCAGGCCGTCAGACCTTTGCTGTCTTGTTTGAGATCAGTCCAGCAGAATAAAGAGCGATCAAAAGAGTCCTTGATGGTCTCGTTCACAAACTTGAACAATTCATCCAGCAAGGGCAGGCTGCTTAAGGGGACGGCAAATGGCGTTTCTCCCTGAAATTGCCAGCCATATTGTTCGAGCAGTTCGTTCGACCAAAGAGCATGTTGTTCTTGAGAGCTTAATTCTGGATTGGCAGGGCTTAAAGGCATGGTTCTGGATCAGGTAAGGGGAACGGATGGTCAAGCGCCGGTGGCAAACCATTGTATGGGAGCGACGCCTTGCTCCTTGAGCCACTCATTGGCTTGCTGGAAATGACCGCAACCAATAAAAGGAACAGGGGGGCGGCGAGCAGCCAAGGGGGAAGGGTGATTGGCTTTCAAAATTAGGTAAGGATGCTGGGAGTGCTGCTGAATCAGTGCTTCTTTGGCTTGGGCGTGGGCACCCCACAACATATAAACAATAGGGCGTGTAGTCTGCTGGGCCAGGTTCATCAGCAGGGAGTCAGTAATCTGCTCCCAGCCTTTCTTGGCGTGAGAGGCAGGCAAACCATCTTCTACAGTCAGCGATGTATTCAATAGCAAGACACCTTGTCGACCCCAGTTGCTCAGATCATGACTGCTTGGCAAGGCGGTGTCGGGATACTCCAGCTCCAACTCTTTAAAGATATTGCGCAGACTGGGTGGAGCCGGGCAGGTGTCAGGCACAGAAAATGACAGGCCCTGTGCCTGATTGGGCCCGTGATAAGGATCCTGGCCCAGAATCACTACGCTGACTTTTTGCAATGGCAGCAGCTCCAGTGCGCGGAAAGGGGCGGCCGGATAAATAGAGGCGCCATCCTGGCACTCCTTGTCCAACCACTTGGCCAGAGTTGCCAATATGTCTTGCAGCTCCGGGCGATCCAATGTGGCACGCCAGTCGCTGGGAAGGCGGGCAATTTGATTCAGGATGTTCTCGGTCAGGAGATTGCCGGAGAGTAGTTCCTCACCAATCAGGCTGAGCTGTGCCGCAGGGGCTTGAGAAGATGAGCGGGCCATAGTCTGCATACAGAGTTATTTGTCCGCCTATTGTAATAGGGGAGAGGTGGCCTACCTATCTGCTTGGATGGGGTGCCTCTATATAGAGAGGGGTTTGGCGGTCAAAAGTAGGTGCTTGGTATGCCTCTATATATAGAGGGATGACCGGCGCTCTATATATAGAGTGTTGTAGACCAGGTTCCAGATTAGCGGTCCATGGTGGTAGCCTGGGATTTGTGTAGCCTTCCCCAGGATTGCAACTGCATTCTTATCTTGTCTGTCTGTCTGTCTGTCTGTCTGTCTGTCTGTCTGTCTGTCTGTCTGTCTGTCTGTCTGTCTGTCTGTCTGTCTGTCTGCGAAAATACGTTTGGGGCGGGAATTCAGCGCGAAACAGGAGAATCGATGCTGAGCTGGAGAGGATACGCCTGGAATCGACCTGTTCTGCGATGGGGCATCCGGGCGTTTCACCTGCCAGTTCTGGTGTCTCTCCAGCTATGAACGAAATATAGTCATTTTAGTGTCATTTGGTTACATTTAAATTTTATCATATATAACAATGATCTAAGTGGAAAAGCACTGTAAACCGCCTCTTTTACATGAAATTTTGAGGTAAAAAACTTGCAAAGCGGAAAATCCTCGTGCTATAGTTCTTTTCTCGCTGCAGCACACACAGGGTTTTCCCCGAAGCGCCGCAGAGAGCAGTTAGACAAGTTTCACCGCCTTGGCCAAGAGGCCCGCACCGAAGCTTGAATGACTGGTCAGGAAACTGACAGGGTGTAAAACCCGGAGCTTGACAAATCAGAAAATTCTGTGTTAAAGTTCTAGGTTCTGCTCCAGAGAACGCAACGTTAAGTTTTTAAGCGGTTTTGCAGGTTGAAACGGTTTTGAGAATTTACCCTTGTTTGTGAAGTTGGATAGTTAACCTCACGGTTGATTGTTCAGTAGGTAAGAAAGAACGAAAGTTCTGGTTTAAGCGGGATAAGTTAGACGGTTTTAAAACTTTCTAACTTCTTCAAAAAAACGCTTGACACACTACCTGATCTGCTTCATAATCTCGTTTCTCTGCTGCTAACACAGCAAGGCACGAAGCGCCAAGCGCGACGAGCCAGCCGGGTTAGTCAGTAGAACGACAGGCAACTGTCACTGCTCTTTAAAAATTAACAGCCGATAAGTGTGGGCGCTTGGAATGAGCGAGTCGAACCCTTCGGGGATCGCCACAAGTTTGTATCAAGTGCTCACAAACGAAAGATGAAGAATTACCTTGTGTAACTCTGAATTTTTCTTTGAGACACAATCGGTCTCGTCGCAAGACGGGACAACCACAGAGATTAAACTGAAGAGTTTGATCCTGGCTCAGATTGAACGCTAGCGGGATGCTTTACACATGCAAGTCGAACGGCAGCGCGAGAGAGCTTGCTCTCTTGGCGGCGAGTGGCGGACGGGTGAGTAATATATCGGAACGTGCCCAGTAGCGGGGGATAACTACTCGAAAGAGTGGCTAATACCGCATACGCCCTACGGGGGAAAGGGGGGGATCGCAAGACCTCTCACTATTGGAGCGGCCGATATCGGATTAGCTAGTTGGTGGGGTAAAGGCTCACCAAGGCAACGATCCGTAGCTGGTTTGAGAGGACGACCAGCCACACTGGGACTGAGACACGGCCCAGACTCCTACGGGAGGCAGCAGTGGGGAATTTTGGACAATGGGGGAAACCCTGATCCAGCCATCCCGCGTGTATGATGAAGGCCTTCGGGTTGTAAAGTACTTTTGGCAGAGAAGAAAAGGTATCCCCTAATACGGGATACTGCTGACGGTATCTGCAGAATAAGCACCGGCTAACTACGTGCCAGCAGCCGCGGTAATACGTAGGGTGCAAGCGTTAATCGGAATTACTGGGCGTAAAGCGTGTGTAGGCGGTTCGGAAAGAAAGATGTGAAATCCCAGGGCTCAACCTTGGAACTGCATTTTTAACTGCCGAGCTAGAGTATGTCAGAGGGGGGTAGAATTCCACGTGTAGCAGTGAAATGCGTAGATATGTGGAGGAATACCGATGGCGAAGGCAGCCCCCTGGGATAATACTGACGCTCAGACACGAAAGCGTGGGGAGCAAACAGGATTAGATACCCTGGTAGTCCACGCCCTAAACGATGTCAACTAGCTGTTGGGGCCGTTAGGCCTTAGTAGCGCAGCTAACGCGTGAAGTTGACCGCCTGGGGAGTACGGTCGCAAGATTAAAACTCAAAGGAATTGACGGGGACCCGCACAAGCGGTGGATGATGTGGATTAATTCGATGCAACGCGAAAAACCTTACCTACCCTTGACATGTCTGGAAAGCCGAAGAGATTTGGCCGTGCTCGCAAGAGAACCGGAACACAGGTGCTGCATGGCTGTCGTCAGCTCGTGTCGTGAGATGTTGGGTTAAGTCCCGCAACGAGCGCAACCCTTGTCATTAGTTGCTACGCAAGAGCACTCTAATGAGACTGCCGGTGACAAACCGGAGGAAGGTGGGGATGACGTCAAGTCCTCATGGCCCTTATGGGTAGGGCTTCACACGTCATACAATGGTCGGGACAGAGGGTCGCCAACCCGCGAGGGGGAGCCAATCTCAGAAACCCGATCGTAGTCCGGATCGCAGTCTGCAACTCGACTGCGTGAAGTCGGAATCGCTAGTAATCGCGGATCAGAATGTCGCGGTGAATACGTTCCCGGGTCTTGTACACACCGCCCGTCACACCATGGGAGTGGGTTTCACCAGAAGTAGGTAGCCTAACCGCAAGGAGGGCGCTTACCACGGTGGGATTCATGACTGGGGTGAAGTCGTAACAAGGTAGCCGTATCGGAAGGTGCGGCTGGATCACCTCCTTTTAGAGCGAATGGCTCGCAAAGCGAAAGCGTCCACACTTATTGGCTGTTAGTTAATGTCATGACCATTGAAGGTATCGCCCACTGGTGATAGATGGGTCAGTAGCTCAGTCGGTTAGAGCACCGTCTTGATAAGGCGGGGGTCGTTGGTTCGATTCCAACTTGACCCACCAACGATTACCTCGGGGGATTAGCTCAGCTGGGAGAGCACCTGCTTTGCAAGCAGGGGGTCGTCGGTTCGATCCCGTCATCCTCCACCACCGCTTTTGTGGTTGGTTGTCGATACAGCAAGGTTCATGACAGAGTATAGGGCACAGGCAAACAACGGTTAGCCTGGCGCTAGATTCAACGAAGAGTGTTCTTTTTAAAGAATACTGCTCGTTGGGTTATGCAACCCACGAATTGCTCTTTAACAATTAGGAAGAAGCACAACGAAGGTGTGTTGTCTAATAAACGCAAGACGATTAGTCGCCTTGTAATGACAATACACGGGTTGTGATTGCAACAGAACAAATTATGTTCAACGAAAGTTCTCAAAAATATAGACGTTGTTCAGTCTTCGGATTGGATAACAGCTAAGGATTGATGAACGGCAACAACGTATACTCATATTCCTATAACAGCATCAAGCGTTATAGGATCAAGCGAATAAGTGCATATGATGGATGCCTTGGCGATCACAGGCGATGAAGGACGCGGTAGCCTGCGAAAAGCTACGGGGAGCTGGCAAACAAGCTTTGATCCGTAGATGTCCGAATGGGGAAACCCACCGTAGTAATACGGTATCCCATGCTGAATACATAGGCATGTGGAGGCGAACCGAGTGAACTGAACCATCTCAGTAACTCGAGGAAAAGAAATCAACCGAGATTCCGGAAGTAGTGGCGAGCGAAACCGGACCAGCCTGGATGTTTTAGCGTAGTGAATAGTCGAATGGAATGGAAAGTCCAGCCGTAGCAGGTGATAGCCCTGTAGGCGAAATTCAGTACGTGGAACTAAGCATCGAACAAGTAGGGCGGGACACGTGAAATCCTGTCTGAATATGGGGGGACCATCCTCCAAGGCTAAATACTCGTGATCGACCGATAGTGAACCAGTACCGTGAGGGAAAGGCGAAAAGAACCCCGGAAGGGGAGTGAAATAGATCCTGAAATCGTATGCATACAAACAGTAGGAGCACCTTCGTGGTGTGACTGCGTACCTTTTGTATAATGGGTCAGCGACTTACATTCAGTGGCAAGCTTAACCGAATAGGGGAGGCGTAGCGAAAGCGAGTCCGAATAGGGCGATTCAGTCGCTGGGTGTAGACCCGAAACCAGGCGATCTATCCATGGCCAGGTTGAAGGCACGGTAACACGTGCTGGAGGACCGAACCCACTAATGTTGAAAAATTAGGGGATGAGCTGTGGATCGGAGTGAAAGGCTAAACAAGCCTGGAGATAGCTGGTTCTCTCCGAAAACTATTTAGGTAGTGCCTCGTATATTACTGCCGGGGGTAGAGCACTGTTATGGCTAGGGGGTCACAGCGACTTACCAACCCATGGCAAACTCCGAATACCGGCAAGTACAGTACGGGAGACAGAGCACCGGGTGCTAACGTCCGGACTCAAGAGGGAAACAACCCAGACCGCCAGCTAAGGTCCCTAACTATGGCTAAGTGGGAAACGAAGTGGGAAGGCATAGACAGTCAGGAGGTTGGCTTAGAAGCAGCCATCCTTTAAAGAAAGCGTAATAGCTCACTGATCGAGTCGTCCTGCGCGGAAGATGTAACGGGGCTAAGCCATAGACCGAAGCTGCGGATGTGTACTTTTAGTACACATGGTAGGAGAGCGTTCCGTAAGCCTGTGAAGGTGTTCCGTGAGGAATGCTGGAGGTATCGGAAGTGAGAATGCTGACATGAGTAGCGATAAAGGGGGTGAAAAGCCCCCTCGCCGTAAGTCCAAGGTTTCCTGCGCAACGTTCATCGGCGCAGGGTGAGTCGGCCCCTAAGGCGAGGCAGAGATGCGTAGCTGATGGGAAGCGGGTTAATATTCCCGCACCGTCGTAGAGTGCGATGGGGGGACGGATTGCAGAATGTTATCGGGGTGTTGGATGTCCCCGTTGGCGCATCATAGAAGGCACTTAGGCAAATCCGGGTGCGTAATTCAAGGGTGTGACTGGATAGAGCTTCGGCTCTAAACTAACTGGAAGCAGTTCCAAGAAAAGCCTCTAAGCTTCAGCTCTACGAGACCGTACCGCAAACCGACACAGGTGGACGGGATGAATATTCCAAGGCGCTTGAGAGAACTCAGGAGAAGGAACTCGGCAAATTAATACCGTAACTTCGGGAGAAGGTATGCCTCATTAGTGTGATGTGCCTGCGCACAAAGCATGAAGAGGCCGCAGTGAATCGGTGGCTGCGACTGTTTACTAAAAACACAGCACTCTGCAAACACGAAAGTGGACGTATAGGGTGTGACGCCTGCCCGGTGCCGGAAGGTTAAGTGATGGGGTGCAAGCTCTTGATCGAAGCCCCGGTAAACGGCGGCCGTAACTATAACGGTCCTAAGGTAGCGAAATTCCTTGTCGGGTAAGTTCCGACCTGCACGAATGGCGTAACGATGGCCACACTGTCTCCTCCTGAGACTCAGCGAAGTTGACATGGTTGTGATGATGCAATCTCCCCGCGGCTAGACGGAAAGACCCCATGAACCTTTACTGTAGCTTTGCATTGGATTGTGAACCGGCCTGTGTAGGATAGGTGGGAGACGTTGAAGCGTGGTCGCCAGATCGCGTGGAGTCATCCTTGAAATACCACCCTGGTCTGTTTGCGGTTCTAACCTAGGTCCCTAATCGGGATCGGGGACCGTGCATGGTGGGCAGTTTGACTGGGGCGGTCTCCTCCTAAAGTGTAACGGAGGAGTTCGAAGGTACGCTAGAGACGGTCGGAAATCGTCTTGATAGTGCAATGGCATAAGCGTGCTTGACTGTGAGACTGACAAGTCGAACAGGTACGAAAGTAGGACATAGTGATCCGGTGGTTCTGTATGGAAGGGCCATCGCTCAACGGATAAAAGGTACTCTGGGGATAACAGGCTGATACCGCCCAAGAGTTCATATCGACGGCGGTGTTTGGCACCTCGATGTCGGCTCATCTCATCCTGGGGCTGTAGCCGGTCCCAAGGGTATGGCTGTTCGCCATTTAAAGAGGTACGTGAGCTGGGTTTAAAACGTCGTGAGACAGTTTGGTCCCTATCTGCCGTGGGCGTTGGATACTTGACGGAGCCTGCTCCTAGTACGAGAGGACCGGAGTGGACGTACCACTGGTGTATCGGTTGTCATGCCAATGGCATTGCCGAGTAGCTACGTACGGAAGAGATAACCGCTGAAGGCATCTAAGCGGGAAACTCGTCTGAAGATTAGGTATCCCGGGGGCTTGACCCCCCTGTAGGGTCGTCCGAGACCAGGACGTTGATAGGCTGGGTGTGGAAGTGCAGTAATGCATGTAGCTAACCAGTACTAATTGCCCGTGTGGCTTGATCCTATAACCCTTGAGGTTGTAGTGAGTTAAGTTGTTGACCACAGAACGTAATATTGAAGTGCAGCGCAACCCGCGCTTGACACCTTCGTAACCGCTGCTAGTTGATCCGTACTGATCGCTAGCGGTGTGCTTCTTCCAATTGGCTGGGGCGCCCCTTAAAAGACGACTCGGCAACCAGTTACGCTTGACGACCATAGCAAGGTGGTCCCACACCTTCCCATCCCGAACAGGACTGTGAAACGCCTTTGCGCCGATGATAGTGGACGGACGTCTGTGAAAGTAGGTCATCGTCAAGCTCTTATTCCTCAAAACCCCCGCAAGCATCCCTTGCGGGGGTTTTGTTTTATGCGGCGACAAAAGCGCAGGCTACCGGTCTGTCTCGGATTGCTCGAAGGCCTGACCCTGGACCGCCCGGTTCAGGCGTACCGCCACCCCTCCTGGCCCGTTCCGGGCTGCGTGTATTCCTTATTCTTACCGACGCCGATTGGCCCAACCCTAGCAGGTCGGTCTTGGCATCCTGTCCCGGCACCCTAGGATTGACCTTCAATCCGTCGTTGCTTACCTGCAGGGTGTTCGGTCGTTCTACTCTTCGCGCTTGTAGCATTAGTTGCTGAGCTTTCTGTACCAATCAGCTTTGATGACCAAGATAGGGCGTACAGCTGTCGGCATTAGGTTCTGTATGGCCATATAACGTGCCTAGTTATTACCCGCCTTTGTCCTACTCGTCCTCCCTGATCCTCCTGAAATTCCTACTCAGTTTTCTCTTTAACGTGGACGTTGCTGGTTCTGTTAAGGCCTATCGCCTCCATGCAGAATTCAAGTCGATTTGGAAATGAGGTTGTTCCCAATCAGTTTCCCCTCTCAATATTCCCTGCCTCTAACATGGTCAAATTTGACCGCTTCTTGCTTGGATCTGTTCCTAAGTCATGCTGAACTAGCTGTTCTGACTATCTTTTTACGTCCTCTTTAAAGCCTCGATTTATCTGTTTGACGTGTATCAATCAGGCGTCGAGCTAATCTGAACAAGAGGGAACGGAGTATGTCAGTCTAGCTATGGTTCTATTTGGCTTACGGAAAAGATATGGCGGCTCAAGACATGGCCTCGCAGGCAAGCAATGAAGAATTGTCAGACACTAGGTTAGTGCAGGGTGAAGGGTCGGGACGCTGGAAGCGGATACAGGCGCAGCTGGCTCATCTGCCTATATTCAAGGAGCTGCCACCGGAACAACTGGAGCCCATTGCTAAAGGTACTCAGGAAGTACACGCTTTGCGTGGTACGACTTTATTTCACAGTGGAGATCCTTGTTTGGGCTTTCACATGTTGGTCTATGGTCGGGTGAAGCTGGTATTTGTCTCGTCCACGGGCTCAGAGCGCGTCGTTCGCCTGGTGGGGCCAGGAGAGGGGTTTGGTGAGGCGCTGATGTTCATGGGCCGTAATTACATTGTGACGGCCCAGACTTTGGTGGACTCTCTGCTTTTGCATATCAATAGAGACACCTTGATGGAGCAGCTGGAGAAGGGCAGTGATGTTGCTCGCCTGATGCTGGCGGGTTTAAGTGAGCGGCTTTATCGCTTGATGGGCGAGTTGGAGGCCTATACGCTGCAAAATGGTGTGCAACGTCTGGTGAATTACCTTTTGCAGGAGTGGCCGGGCGAAGAGGGTGTCCCCTTCAGGATCGATGTCGGTAAGTCCGTCATTGCTTCCCGCCTGAATCTGACCCCGGAGCACTTATCACGTACCTTGCGTGATTTGATGGACCGGGATCTGATTCGGGTTCAGCGACGTAATTTTACGATTCTGGACAGCGCGGCTTTGCGGCAATATGGTGTTCTGACTGATATGCGCGGATAGCGCGCAGGCTACGGCGATAGCGCTGCCAGGCTGTGCATAGATTCCAAGTCAAGCTTGCAAAAGACAGCAGCAAAGCAGGAGCAGCTATCCAGGCGAAATACTCGATCCCCAAGCTCGCACCTGTCCAAAGCACCAGACTTAGGCTATGCAAAGCCCAATGCGCGCGGGCGGTGGACGCGGGGATGTAGTTGGCAGTCTTGGGGATAAGGCGTAAGAGGGCACGCGTGTGCTCGGTATTGTCCGTATCCATGCTGACATGCTCCTGGGCCTCGCGCCAAAGCAGAAAGGGCACGATGGTATAGAGCATCCCACAGACGACGGAACCCAAGGCTCCCATAATGAGCAAGACACCAATCGCCAGCTCTGCGTTGGAGACGGCGGGATTGTGGGTCCAGAAGTTCAACAGAACAGCAATCAACAGGCTGCTTAAAGAGCTGTACCAGAATAAAGTGCTGGCTCCTGCTGTCGGACGCTTGCGTTTCCAGAGGCGCGCCCACGTAATCACCGCCCATAAGCCGTAGCTTAAAAAGATCAGGTAGGTGACCAGATCACGCAAAGGTAACCAGGAGCCAGGTAAGGAGGCCAGGGCCCACTGTGCAATCAACAAGGCTCCTACGACCCAAGGTAGCCAACGTACTAGAGGCGCCGGGTAGAGTTCGGTGATTTGAAAAATAGGCAGCAGTTGGAACGACATGGCAATCAGCAGCAAGCCTGCCCAAGCTGCCAAGCCCATCGTCATGTGAAGATTCAGCAAATTGGCGACGGCTTGTTCGCTTGCCAAGGCGACCAGCATGGCAAGCCCCGTTGAGACAGTCAGCAACAGTCCTAGCAAAGCCAGTCGGATAGGAGCAACGATTTCTTTGGCGCCGCGAAAGACGTCGCGCCGAGAGCGCCACAAGGCCAGCATGGCAGTCAGTAGATAAGCCCCCAAAGCAAAGGCAAGACAAGCGCCTGCCAGCGTGTAAGCCCAGCTTTGCCAGCTAAGAAAGCCCGTCATCAGAAATAGTGTGCCAGCGCTGAGCAAGCCCCAAAAAGCTAGCGCCTGACCGCGTGACACCTGAATACGCACATTGCAGGCCACGGCCAGAATATGTGCCAAAGAGGCAAACATGGCACTGCCCACGATCCCCAAGGTCCAGGCATGGGTTATGGCCAAGGTGGCGGGGTGCCAGCGGGAGTTGAATAATTCCGGTCCGCTATAGAGCGCCAGCATGGCAGCCAGCAGTCCAAAAAAAGGGACATTCGCAAACAGGGGCAAGGTCAGTGACAAAGAGGGTGACTGATCCAGCGATAAAGCGCGTTGCATAGACTTAGTTCCTGCGGATGATGAGCTTGAAGCCGTTTTCTTGGTGGGTGCCGTGATACTTGAAGCCGCTGCGTCGCAGGATTTCATACAAGGGGAAAGGTTCTCGATCCAGCCACATGAGCAAGGCCTGGGTGGGAGCCAGTTCAGCCAGTGCTTCCAGGCAATGCTCCAAAGGCTCGGGTGCGGGCAGGCCGCGAGTATCCAGCGTGATCTCAGTTTGTGTCATCAAGACTCCAGCACGAAAGGCTTGGAAGGCATTGTGGACCATTCTGCCCGCCTATGGCGCAGGCAAAGTGGGACTTGTTTGCCACGGGTCAGGAGGTGGGAAGAATTTGATATGCGTTAAGGCCCCTTAATTTCAGAGCAGGCATAGTGGTGGTCTTGTCGAGCCAGGATCCACCCTGGCCAGATTGCTGATCGGGGAGTGTCATGAATACAGCGTCCACGGCTTTAGCCGCATCCGATAACCCGCAGATGGAACTGGTTTGCCCAGCGGGCAGCTTGCCTGCTTTGAAAGCAGCCATTGATAACGGAGCCGATAGTGTCTATCTGGGGTTCCGGGATGCCACCAATGCCCGGAACTTTGCCGGGCTTAATTTTGATGCACAGGCGATTGCACAAGGGATTGATTACGCACACCAGCGCGGCCGCAAAGTTTTGCTGGCTCTCAATACCTACCCGCAACCCAATGCCTGGCAACAGTGGCGCGACGCGGTGGACCGAGCTGCCCAGGCTCAGGTCGATGCGGTCATCATGGCAGACCCAGGTTTGATGGCCTATGCCAGTCAGGCACATCCCAATCTGCGTTTGCACTTGTCGGTGCAGGGTTCAGCCACTAATCCGGAAGCCATCAAGTATTACCACCAGAACTTCGGTATTCAGCGCGTGGTTTTGCCGCGTGTCCTGTCCATGACCCAAGTGGAGCAGGTCTGTGAGCAGGTCCCTGTTCAGGTTGAGGTTTTTGGCTTTGGCAGCTTGTGCGTGATGGTGGAGGGCCGCTGTGCCTTGTCCTCCTATGCCACTGGTGAGTCCCCCAATACACATGGAGTCTGTTCCCCCGCCGGGCATGTGCGCTGGGAGCAGACTGATCAGGGCCTGGAGTCGCGTCTGAATGGTGTGTTGATCGACCGCTATCAGGATGGTGAAAATGCGGCTTACCCCACTTTGTGCAAAGGGCGTTTTGATGTGGCGGGCGAAAACTATTACGCACTGGAAGAGCCCACCAGCCTGAACACCTTGTCCTTGTTGCCACAACTGTTGGCGGCGGGTGTCAGCGCAATCAAGATTGAAGGCCGACAGCGCAGCCCGGCTTATGTGGCTCAAGTTACCCAGGTTTGGCGGCAAGCCATTGATTCGGCCAAATCCACGCCAGCCCGTTATTCAGTCCATCCGGCCTGGATGGGGGCTTTGAACAAACTGGCCGAAGGGCAGCAACATACGCTGGGTGCCTATTCTCGGCCCTGGAAGTAGAGCATGGGAGGCTCAATCATGAAATTATCTTTAGGCCCCTTGCAGTATTACTGGTCCCGCGTTGCCACGATGCAGTTTTATGAGTCGGCCTGCGACTGGCCGATCGATGTGGTGTATCTGGGCGAGACCGTATGTTCGCGTCGTCACGAGCTACGACTGGATGATTGGCTGGATATTGCCCAGATGCTGGCCCAGGCTGGCAAGGTGCCGGTTCTGTCTAGTCAGGTCTTGCTGGAGTCCGGGCGGGACGTGAATACGCTACGCAAGGTCACCGAACAGGCTGATTATCTGGTCGAAGCCAATGATATGGGAGCAGTACGTTTGATGCAGGGTCGGGACTTTGTCGCTGGCCCTTTTTTAAATGTTTATAACGGGCCAGTGCTGGATTTGATTGCTTCTCAAGGCGCGGTGCGTTGGGTGATGCCTCTGGAAATGGGCCGTGCAGGATTGGCGCAGTTGCAGCAAGACAGACCTGCCGGTTTGGAAACCGAGGTCTTTGCCTTCGGGCGTTTGCCCCTGGCTTTCTCGGCCCGTTGCTTTGCGGCGCGTAACCGCAATCTGCCCAAGGACAATTGCCAGTACGTGTGCATGGACTATCCCGATGGCTTGCTGCTGGAAACCCGTGAAGGGCAGGGTTTTCTGACGATTAACGGTATCCAGACTCAATCCGCCTGGGTGTACACCTTACTGGAGCAGGTACAGGATTTGCGCGATTTGGGTGTGAATATGCTGCGTTTGAGTCCGCAATCTCAGCATATGGATGCGGTCGTGCATTTGTTTAATGACGTGATTCAGGGGCGTATTCAGGCAAGGGATGCCCACGAGGATATGCTGCCTTTACTGCCCGCTAAGGCCTGCAACGGTTTCTGGCATGGTCGCCCCGGTTTGGAATGGGTGTCGCCGGTGTCAGAGCGTTTTTAAGGGAGGGATGGAAGAATGAATGAAATAACGACTCCCCGTTTACCCGCTGTTGTGGCGGGTGTTTTAAGCCGATTACCTCCGTGGCCCGGCTCCCGCTTGTTTTGTACGGGCTTGAACGTGCTGATGCGTCCGCACTTGCCGGCTGACATTGCGGAACGGTTGGAAGGGCGAGCTTTACGCATACAGGTGGCGGATGCCGGCTTAGCGTTTGACTATACGTGGCGCCAAGGGGCTTTTTATCCTCTGTCGGCACGCGTACAACGTCCGGATTTGACTCTGAAAGCGGATCTTTGGGCTTTTTATCAGCTTTTGCAGCGGCAGGAAGATCCGGATACCTTGTTCTTTAATCGACGTCTGTCGATTGAGGGTGATACCGAATTGGGTCTGATGGTGAAAAACACCCTGGACGCCTTGGACCCCGATATTCTGCATCCGCGTGCAGTGCTTAAACAGGGTAAAGCAGCTTTACAGGATGTGCTGCGCCGCCCGATACGCACCCCCGCTTCTTCCTGAGACAATTAAGAGCGTCGCACTTCAAAGTGCGGAAACAGCTTCTGGAGGTTTTCCAAAACTTCCGCTCCCGGGTAGGCCTGCAAAGCCTGCCCAGTTTCATTCAGGAAATCATCATCACAGCCTTGTGTGCGGAAAATCTGCACGGCATAGCGCTGGACGCCCAGCTCATGCAGGTGTTGTCCCAAAGCTTGTACCGAGGCGGGACTGTGCAGCTGGGGATGAATAGTGCTGCGGCACTCAAACAGAACGTCTTCGTTCAGCAGCAACTGCAAACTGCGTAAGGGCGCAGCGGCACTATTGCTGCGTTGAGTAATGGCGTCGTAGTGACTGAACTCTGCCTTGATATCCAGGCCTATCCAGTCCACCCAAGGCAGGATTTCCAGCAGTCTGGCCGGATGTGTGCCTGCGGTGTGTAAACCGATTTTGAAACCCAGCCTGCGCACCGCGCGGATGGCGGAGCCCAGGGCCGGGTCCAGTGTGGGCTCGCCGCCGCTAAAGACGACGGCATCCAGCAGGCCGACGCGGCGATTCAGAAAGTCCAGCAAGGCGTTCCAATCAATAGCACTGTCTGGTGTGCGCTCTTGCAGGTGGGGGTTGTGGCAGTAGCCACAGCGCCAGGGGCAGCCTTGCACAAAGATGACAGCGGCTAATTGGCCGGGGTAATCCGTAGCCGAGAAAGGGGCGCAGCCACCCACTTTCAATGCCACTTTGTGGGCAGGCGTGGCCGGGTAAAGATGGCGCGTGGCGTAAGTCATGGAATTTGACCGGGCTGTTTATCGGGTGGGGACGGTATTGCTTGCGCAGGCGCTGGCTTCGGTGAAGTAGCGTCGCTCATGAAACTCACCTTGCTTGCCAATATTGAAAGACGACATGGGACGGTGATAGCCCATGACGCGTGTCCAAATTTCGCAAGGCTGGCGTTCGGAATCTTGAAGAGTGATGGTGTCGGTGTTCATGAATAACTCCTTGGAAAAAAGGGCCGTCACGCTATGCGGATGTGACTAGCCTGGGTGTGTGCCAAGAGGCTGGTTGTAGATAAAGGCTGAGGACAACTAAAAGCCTGGTTTTAGTTGAGCCAAGTGGATTGGGTTTAGCCTGTCGTGGTAAAAAGTTGGCTTGAAGAGATCGGCTTTAATGGACTGGTGTCGGTGTCGGTGTCGGTGTCGGTGTCGGTGTCGGTGTCGACGACGGCGTTGACGTGTCCGCGATAACTTCGTTTTGAACGTCAGCCTCGGCCCGAGCTTGAGCTAACTTGTTGGCCAGCAATTCGCTGTCGCAATGCGGGCAAAACTCATGTTTTCCAGACAGATAGCCGTGCTTGGGGCAGATAGAAAATGTGGGCGTAACGGTGATGTAAGGCAAGGAAAAACGGTTCAAGGCTCGTTGCACCAGATTGCGGCAGGCATCAGTGCTGGACAGTGCTTCGGTCATATAGAGGTGCAGCACGGTGCCGCCGGTGTATTTGCCTTGCAGCTCGTCTTGTCGCTCCAATGCCTCGAAGGGGTCTTCAGTAAAGCCCACCGGCAGCTGTGAGGAATTGGTGTAGTAGGGCATTTGCTCGGTCCCTGCTTGCAGAATGTCGGGCCAGCGGGCGCGATCTTCTTTGGCAAAGCGGTAAGTGGTGCCCTCGGCAGGGGTGGCTTCCAGGTTGTACAGGTGGCCGGTACTTTCCTGAAACTCCACCATGCGCTCCCGAATATGGTCCAGCAAACGCAGGGCAAAGCGGTGCCCCCACGGCGTGCAAAGATTTTGCTTGTCCTGGGTAAAGTTGCGGATCATCTCGTTAATGCCGTTCACTCCCAGTGTGGAAAAGTGATTGCGCAAGGTGCCCAGATAGCGGCGTGTGTAGGGAAACAGCCCTTGGTCCATATGCTGCTGGATCACCGTGCGCTTGATTTCCAGGCTGTCGCGGCCCATTTCCAGCAGTTCATCCAAACGGGCAAACAGACCGGCTTCATCGCCTTGATACAGATACCCCAAGCGGGCGCAGTTCAGGGTGACCACTCCCAGGGAGCCGGTTTGCTCGGCAGAGCCAAACAAGCCATTACCGCGTTTGAGCAGCTCGCGCAGATCCAGTTGCAGGCGGCAGCACATGGAGCGGATCATATTGGGTTCCAGCTCGGAGTTAATGAAGTTCTGGAAGTAGGGCAGGCCATATTTGGCCGTCATGGCAAACAGGCGCTCGGCATTCGGGCTGTGCCAGTCAAAATCCCGGGTGATGTTGTAGGTGGGAATCGGGAAGGTGAAGGCACGGCCACGGGCATCACCCTCGCTCATGACTTCGATATAGGCCTGGTTGATCATGTCCATTTCGGCCTGCAGATCCCCGTAGCAAAACGGCATTTCTTCGCCACCTATTTGCGGAACTTGCTCGCGCAGGTCTTCGGGGCAAACCCAATCAAAGGTCAGATTGGTAAAGGGCGTCTGCGTCCCCCAGCGCGAGGGTACGTTCAGGTTGTAGATCAGTTCCTGCATGCATTGGCACACCTGCTTGTAGCTCAGGCCGTCCTTGCGGATGAAGGGCGCCATATAGGTATCAAAGGAGCTGAAGGCCTGAGCTCCGGCCCATTCGTTCTGCAGGGTGCCCAGAAAATTGACGACCTGGCCAACTGCACTGCTTAGATGCCGCGGTGGGCCGGATTCAATCTTTCCGGGTACGCCATTGAGCCCTTCGTTCAGGAAAGTGCGCAAGGACCAGCCGGCGCAGTAGCCAGAGAGCATGTCCAGATCGTGGATGTGCAGGTCGGCCTGACGGTGTGCCTGGCCGATTGCTTCGGGGTAAACGTGGCTGAGCCAGTAGTTGGCAATCATCTTGCCCGAGCTGTTCAGAATCAGACCGCCCAGCGAGTAGCCCTGGTTGGCATTGGCTTGCACGCGCCAGTCCTGGCGGTCCAGATATTCAGTAATGGAACGGATGATGTCCAGCTGAGCAACTGGACGCGAGGCAGTTTCCTGGGTAGCCATATTTTTCACAAGAACCTATATATAGTGATTTTTAGGATTCACGACACTATATATGGTGGTTTTTGAAGGGGCTAGGCGATTGTCGTCCAGGCTTGATCTAGGTTAATTTTGTGCTCGAAGTGACTGGGTCAAGGGGGGTGTCGGAAAGAAGTCGTTGGGCACTCCTTACTCTGATCGTTCGTAGGTGGAGATTTGTGAAGTCGAGGTGGTCATGCTGCCAGGTATAAAGAGTTGGCTATGGCCATGCTATGCAAGCAAGCAAGCAAGCAAGCAAGCTGTTTATGTGGGTTGCGTGCAAGTAGCACAACAGCAGCTTGGCTCCTGCCGGTGGAGTCGCACTGTAGCGGGCTCCACGGATAAGCGGTGTACTTGTCTGTT
Source organism: Alcaligenes sp. DN25 (assembly GCF_023674485.1). Lineage (NCBI taxonomy): Bacteria > Pseudomonadati > Pseudomonadota > Betaproteobacteria > Burkholderiales > Alcaligenaceae > Alcaligenes > Alcaligenes sp. DN25. The sequence continues at coordinate 314,041 of NZ_CP098408.1, forward strand.
ACAGTGCGCCGTCTCTTTTCCGGGAGGCAAAAAATACCCGCTGACTTTTTACAGGCCAGCGGGTATTTCTTTAATAGCAGGACTTGAATAGCGGGTTTAGTGCTTGAATCGTGCTTTTAGCGCAATACAAAGTGCCTGCTGATACTGGCTGACTTGCTCAAGCAGGCGTTCTTCGTGGGAAGCCCAGCCTTGCTTTTGTTCTTCTGTGCGCATGGGGGCGGGTGACCAGGCAGAGTCCGGAAAGAAAGGGTCGTCCTTCCAGCGAGGGATGACGTGCCAATGCAGATGCGGCACTTGATTTCCGAATTGAGCCAGATTGATCTTGGCGACTCCCAGTTGTTCACGCTGAGTCTGCTCAACCACATATACGGCTGCCATGATGTGCTGCCGTTGTTCTTCAGACAGGTCTGTCATTTCAGCCACATGATCTTGCCAGATTACCCGTGTATAGCCGGGAAACGGGCTGTCCGTGACGGCCAGTACCTGCAGCCCTGCACCCGACCATAGCAATTGATCGGGTTTCAAGGCACACAGGGGGCAAGCGTAGGTGCTCATGCAGGCTGACCGAAGAACAGGTTCTGCAAGGCAACGCCTGGATCAGGTTCACGCATGAAGGCCTCACCAACCAGGAAGGCTTGCACCTGGTTCTCGCGCATCAGGGCCACATCTTCAATGGTGTGAATACCGCTTTCGGTGACAACGCGTTTTTCGCTGGGGATAAAGGGCAGCAGGTCCAGCGTGTTCTGGGTGCTGGTTTCAAAGGTGCGCAGATTGCGGTTATTGATGCCCAGCAGGCTGGTCTTCATTTGCAAGGCAATATCCAGCTCAGCGCGGTCATGTACTTCAACCAGGACGTCCATGCCCAGTTCGTGGGCCATTTCTTCGTATTCCATCAGCTGATCCTTCTCCAGCGCGGCGACGATCAGCAAGATGCAGTCGGCACCCATGGCTCGGGCATGGATGATCTGATAGGGGTCAATAATGAAATCTTTGCGCAGTACGGGCAGTGCGCATACGGCACGGGCCTGGCGCAGGTGGTCGTAGGAACCCTGGAAATACTGGATATCGGTCAGGACCGACAGGCAGGCCGCGCCGTGGGCGGCGTAGCTGGAGGCAATCTCAGTCGGGTTGAAGTCGGCACGGATCACACCCTTGGACGGGGAGGCCTTTTTGACTTCCGCAATAATGGCAGGCTTGCCTTGAGCGATCTTGTCTTCAATGGCGCTGGCAAAGCCGCGCAGGTCGTTCCGGTTCTTCGCTTCGCGCAGCAGATCGGACTCGCTGCGCAGTTGGCGGGCGGTGACGACTTCAGCTCTTTTGGTGTCGAGGATCTTGGCCAGAATGTCGTTCATGGGTTTAACTTCCTTGTATAAGCGCGGAATTGTTCGAGTTTTTCGCGTGCGGCACCGTTGGCAATGGCCTCAAAAGCCATGCGCAGGCCTTGTTCAATGGAGTCGGCGTGGTTGGCAGCATAGATGGCCAAACCAGCATTCAAGCCCACGATATCACGAGCCGTACCCTCTTGGTTATTGAGGGCTTCCATAATCATCACGGCAGATTCTTCCTTGCTGGAGACGCGAATGCTGCGGTTGGAGGTCATGGCCATGCCAAAGTCTTCGGGGTGAATTTCGTATTCCCGCACCTGACCGTCTTTCAGTTCGCCCACCAGGGTGGCCGCACCCAGAGAGGCTTCATCCATACCGTCCTTGCCGTGCACGATCAGCACGTGTTTGGCCCCCAAGCGTTGCATTACGCGCACCTGAATACCGACCAGGTCGGGGTGGAAGACGCCCATCAGCTGGTTGGTCGCACCGGCAGGATTGGTCAGCGGGCCCAGAATGTTGAAAATAGTGCGCACGCCCAGCTCTTTGCGGACGGCAGCCACGTTTTTCATGGCTCCGTGGTGAGCGGGGGCGAACATGAAGCCGATATTGGTTTCGGCAATGCTGTCGGCCACTTGCTCGGGCGAGAAGGTCAGGTTCACGCCCAGGGCTTCCAGCACGTCTGCACTGCCGGACGAGGAAGACGCACTGCGGTTGCCGTGCTTGGCTACTTTCACCCCTACGGAGGCGGCCACAAACATGGAAGCGGTTGAGATATTGAAGGTATTGGAGCCGTCGCCACCTGTACCGCACATATCCAGCAGTTCGTCCGGGTTAGGCGTAATGACGGGGGTGGCAAATTCGCGCATCACCTGGGCGGCGGCAGAAATTTCACCCACGCTTTCTTTTTTCACGCGCAGGCCCATCAGCAAGGCAGCCGCGATCTGAGGCGACATTTCGCCGCGCATCAGCATACGCATCAAATGCAGCATTTCGTCGTGGAAGATTTCCCGGTGTTCGATACAGCGCACCAGTGCTTCGGTAGGAGTGATGGTGTTCATGATTTAAAGGTCCAGAAAGTTCTTCAGTAAGGCGTGGCCATGCTCGCTTAGCACCGACTCGGGGTGAAACTGCACGCCATAAATAGGCAATTCGCGGTGACGGACACCCATGATCTCGCCGTCTTCGGTTTGGGCGGTTACTTCCAGGCAGTCGGGCAGGCTGTCGCGCTCGATGGCCAGGGAGTGATAACGGGTGACGTTAAAGGGCGAGGGCAAGTTGCTGAATACGTCCGTGCCCTGGTGAGTAATAGGGGAGACTTTCCCATGCATGATTTGCTGCGCACGGATAATGCACGCACCAAAAGCATGTCCGATTGCTTGATGACCCAGGCAGACGCCCAGAATCGGTAGCTTGCCGGCAAAGTGCTGGATCAGTGCAACCGACAGGCCCGCGTCTGCAGGGGATTTGGGGCCGGGCGAGACGCACAGATGGCTGGGATTCAAGGCTTCAATTTCTTCAAGTGTGACTTGATCGTTGCGTCGTACCACTACTTCCTGACCCAGTTCTCCAAAGTACTGGACCAGGTTATAGGTAAACGAGTCATAGTTATCGAGCATCAGAAGCCTAGCCATCATAACACCTTGATTTCAAAATAAATTTTCATTACACACAAGCTCCGTTACACACTCTATTACACACATTGGCATTGGATTGCCTTGGAGTCAGCGTATCCATGATCCAGTGGTGCCACGATGTCGGGTGGAGTGATGCGTGTAGATGACGATAGTCGTCATGGGCGTGCCGGTCAGCACCGGCCCGTGCAGCGATCTGCGTGACCGCGCAGATCGCTGCGTCCCGCGATGTCGAGAGGACGCGCAGGAAGAGGTTCAACAGATAAGAAAGTTGGGGCATGAAAGCAGTCTCCTTGAAATTGGGAGCCGCCTTGCCGGGAGCGCGATGACACTGAGCCTTGCCGGTTCGGCGGCAAGGTGCGGCGCGATGCCGCAGCGACGTGCCGCTTCTATGAGAAGCGCCACCACCAACGGAGGTTGGACGTCGCGGAAAAATTCATCTGAAAGAAGATCCTATCGTTCTTTTCGTCAACTGGCCTGACGTAATTTGTCAGGCGCATGTACAGCGCGCTCCATTATAGCATCTGTCCAGAAGCTGGGCGATAGGCCAAGAAAAATTTCTACCTGCACCACAGCACGATACCGAAGCTTGTTCGAGTTGCGCAGCCAAAGCTTGCAATGGTTCAACGCCATTGACCTCGGGACGCTGGGGGTTCAAGCCCTTGGCAGATTGTCATTATTTTTATTTCATCTAACAGCATTCTTTTTAGACCCAGTCACTCTCCGTATCCCACCTAATAGCTGCGCTTTTACTCTGGAATCCACATCCCAAAGCGCATGGCTCACTCTCTTAGACCTATGTAGCCAAGCGGTTATGAAAATTCAGACTTGTTGAATATTGGTCTATCCATAACTCTCACGTAGGTGCGCAGAGTAAATGTCGAGCTGGTTGAACATTCCGCCATGACCTGGATTGGCGCTCGTCGATCGAACATAAATTAGCTCATATTTTCGACGAAACGATGACATTTTAAATACGTGTGCACGGCGCCAGCTAGTTCTTAAGGCTCTCGAAAAATCAAAATCCGAAAGTCGGAAATTAATCTGACTTACAGGGAATGATTTAGAGAACGCGATAGGAGATGGATGCATGCACGATAGTCCGCCTATTTCAAAAGTCTACTATCTTCCCATCGAAGCAGCTATACGCTGGGCCGGTTTATTGAGATATACGAATGAAATTCTGCCGTCGATATCTTCGTATCGACACTTACCGAAGACGATCGACTGCCCGAGATGGAATGAGCTGCGTTTGTTCTTGGAGCGAATCTATGACGCAATTCAGAACGGGGAACTCGCATATGGGCGCGATGGCATTACATCGAATGACAAATCGCTTTGGGATTCCCCAAACCTGACCGTGCGGCACGTGGACCTTAAGCGATGGATGCGTGAACACTATCCAGAGCACCGACCAGGGTTCCTCTTTACTCGCAGCGAGCGTATAGCTCATCCCATCATCACACTAGAAACCGGGCAAGCCATGCTTGTCGAACGGCTGGCCCTGAAATCCGCCTTGGACCAGTACAAGCGTCAACTGAACGAATTACAGGAAAAATACGACGCTCTGCTCAAACAGTCCACCATGATTCCCGCCTGCGCCCAATGCCCAATCAGTGATCGAGCCGAGGCCACCTATCTAAACATAATCGGCGGGATGCTGGATCTGATGCTCGGCCAGTCTCCATCGGGCACCTCGTACTCCAGTTTCAAAACCCAGGAGGCCGTGGTGAGCGCATTGGTGGCTCATCACAGCGGAGCCATGGGCATCGCGGAGCGGACGTTGAACGGCAAGTTCGCAACGGCAAGGCGTCGCCTGCGTAGCGCAAACGTTTGAGGTTTGCCAGCTTGTATGTGCAGTCGCGGATATTGCATTTGCAATGTCTTTCCGCAGCCATGTCTATTGAATAGAGGTCACGCCAACAAACGCCACTGAGCGTTCAGGAGTGACCGCCATGTCGCAAACACCTGTACTGCAACCGAACGAGCGCCGCATCCTGCGGCTGGATGAAGTCGAAGCCAAGTCTGGCTTCAAACGCGCCCACATCTACAACCTGATGAAGAAACGCCAATTTCCCCAGGCGCTGCGTCTAGGCGTGCGCGCGGTGGGTTGGGACTCGATCGAGATCGACCAGTGGATCGCCGAACGCCTCAACAACCGCACGTGACTCGCTCTCCCTCGGAATTCCCCATCCCCTGACGGAGAGCGCCATGCAGGTTGTATCCATTATCTCGACCAAGGGCGGTGTCGGCAAAACGACCGCCGCCGCCAACCTCGGCGGACTTGCCGCTGACGCGGGTCTGCGCGTGCTGCTGCTCGACCTCGACGTGCAGCCCACCTTGTCCTCCTACTATGAGCTGGCACACCGCGCGCCGGGTGGCATTTATGAGCTATTGGCGTTCAACGAGCACGCCGTCGACCAGCTCGTATCCCGTACAGTCATCGGAGGCCTGGACCTGGTGGTCTCGAACGACCATCGGGGCGAGTTGAACACGTTGCTGCTGCATGCGCCTGACGGACGCCTGCGGCTGCGACACCTGCTGCCGGTGCTGGCTCCCCTCTACGACTTGGTGCTGATCGACACCCAGGGCGCGCGCTCGGTCCTGCTGGAAATGGCAGTACTTGCCTCCGACCTGGCACTATCGCCTGTGACGCCGGAAATTCTGGCAGCCCGCGAGTTGCGGCGGGGCACCATACAGTTGTTGGAGGACATTGCGCCGTACCGACATCTTGGGATCGAGCCCCCGCCACTGCACCTACTCATCAACCGCGTCCACCCTGTGTCCGCCAATGCACGGCTGATCCAGCAGGCGCTGCGCGACCTGTTCGAAGACCACGTCGGTATCCGCGTACTGGAGACCGACGTGCCGGCCATCGAAGCCTATCCACGCGCGGCAACGCGTGGCCTGCCCGTGCATCGGGTCGAATACCGCCAACCTTCGGGCAGAGTCGCACCCTCGGCGCTCGACACAATGCGGTGCCTTGCCAACGAACTGTTCCCGCTGTGTCAGGACAGATTCGCTCGGGTGTCCGGTCGCTTGCCGCGTCCTCTTGATACAGGGAGGTCTCATGGCGAACGCATATGAGCTGGCTCGAGGCCACAAACGGCTACGCGCCATTATCGAGTTCGCGGTCGGTGAAGGGTGGCACGTCAAACGCACACCTGGCGGGCATCTCAAGTTCACCAAGCCGGGCTGCGCCTCAATCTACACCAGTTCGACCGCGAGTGACCACAGGGCTGTCCTCAACGCTCGTGCGCAGATCCGCCGGGCCGAGCGCGAGGCCTGCACGACTCGGGTTGCAAACGCCAAGGATTGCGGCCATGGTTGAGATGACCTCCCAGGACATGGCGGGCAAGCTACTTGCCGCCGGGTTCGAGCGCAACGGCCCGTCGGCCACGGCCTTGAGCGACCCGATTGCCGACACGCCGATGGTCGTGACGCTGGACCAGTTGCGACCCTACGACCACGACCCCCGAAAAAAACGCAACTCGGCCTACGATGAAATCAAGGCCTCCATCCGCGAGCGCGGCCTGGATGCGGCGCCAGCTATCACACGCCGTCCTGGCGAGGCGCACTACATCATCCGCAACGGCGGCAACACTAGGCTGGCGATCCTGCGCGAACTCTGGGCAGAAACGAAGGACGAGCGCTTTTTCCGCATATCGTGCCTGTTCCGGCCTTGGCCTGCGCGCGGAGAAATCGTCGCGCTGACCGGGCACCTGGCCGAGAACGAACTGCGCGGCGGCCTCACGTTCATCGAGCGCGCCCTCGGAGTCGAGAAGGCACGTGAGTTCTATGAAGAAGAAACCCATACCAACCTGAGCCAGTCCGAGCTGGCCCGCCGCCTGGCCGCCGACGGCTTCCCTGTCCAGCAGTCGCACATCAGCCGCATGGCCGATGCGGTGCGCTACTTGTTGCCCGCGATCCCGACGGTTCTCTATGGTGGCCTCGGCCGCCACCAGGTCGAGCGGCTGTCGGTCATGCGCAAGGCCAGTGAACGCACGTGGGAGCACTATGCCAAGGGCCGCTCCCTGCCGCTGGACTTCGACAGCTTCTTTCAGGAGGCGCTGTCGCAGTTCGACGCCCAGGCGGACGAGTTCTCGCCCCAGCGCGTACAGGACGAGTTGATCGGTCAGATGTCCGAACTGCTGGACATCGATTACGACGTGCTTGCGCTGGATCTGACCGAATCCGAGAGCCGTCACCGCGCTCTGGTCAGCGACCCAACCCCGCCATCGGCGCCGCCGGCACTGCCTGAGCCTGGGGCCATCGTGCGGCCGCCGATCGAACCGGCACCGTCCCCCGATACACCAGCACCTGCTGCAGGCCTCTCTGCGGCCGCGCCGACAAGGCCCCAGGACGATGCGACCCCGAGTGAGGCATTCGCGGCCAGCCCTGCGGCAGCGGCGGGCGATCTGCTTGCCGAGCACATCATCTCCCCGGCGCCAACTACGGAGCGGCTCCAGTCCATCCAGCGCATGGTCGCCGACCAGCTAGGCGATGCGCTGCCGTCCGACTTCTCGGCCAACGTATTGCAGTCGATTCCAGTGCAGGCTGGCGGCCTCTATCCCATCTCGGACATTTGGCATATCGAGCCTGGCCTCGACACACCCGATCGCCTGCGCATCCACATCGCGCAGTTCGCGCGCGAGATCGCGGGCGAGGCCGACCTGGACGAGTGTGTCGAGGATTGTTCTGACGGCATCGGGTTCGCGTGTCGTGCCCCGGCCCAGGCTTCGTCGCCGCTCGCACGCGCCGTGCTCGCGCTCCTGGTTTCCCTGGCTGGTCAGCAGCCTGCCGACGTCGGCTTGGATGGCGGGCACTTCGTTACCGACCTGCCAGCGATGTTGCACGGCCAGGGCCAACGTCACGACGACGGGGCCCGGCGATTGAGCGACACCGCGCTGGTCAAGCTGTTTCGGCTGCTGCGGCTGGCCCGGCGCCTGCTGGATCTGGAAGCCGGCGCTGTCGGCTCTGGGACCTGAGCCAGAGAGGCCCGCATGTCCGCACCGAACCCACTCAACCAGGCCGTCATCGCGCAGGCGCTCTACGACCTGCGCAACGGGCAACTGCGTCGCTGCAAGGCGATGGGGTTCGGTGAGGAAGAGTTGGATGCGCTCAAGCATCCGGCGCTGATCAGCGTGCTGGCGAATTCCAACGTCTCTTGGTGCTCAGTCTCCGTAAACCGGGAAGTGCTCCAGCGATTGCTCAAACAGGCGCAGGACGTGGAGAAGGAGATCGCCACCGTCGATCGCATGCTGCGACTGGGCGCCAGTACGGAAATGGTGAGCCGCTTCTACGGACTGACGCATCAGGAAGTCGCGTTACGGCGTGAAGTTCTCGGTCTTCCCAAACGCAAGGGGCGTCATCCGGTTCTGGGCGAGGAGCAGGACACGGAGTTGTGGCGGCGCTGGAAGGCAGTAACCAGCAGCAGGAATGTCGAGCTGGTGGATGAGACCTTGGTTCTTGATGCGGCAATGGACCTCGCCGAAGGCATGGAACTGCCGCTGTCGGTGGTCTGGGCTGCAATCAAGAACTGGATCGATCAGGGGTTGGGTTGAATCATGGTCGTGGACGACGCTGCATCACGAGCACCACGCCAAGGCCCCGTCGCCCTCGCTGATCTGTTCGACAGCGCGTTGAAAGACCTTGCACCGAGACCTCGCCAGCCCGCGCCGGCACCCGCACCCGCACCCGCATCCGCATCCGCATCCGCATCCGCATCCGCATCCGCATCCGCAAAGTCTCCTGTGCCTGCAACCGGCGACGGTTTTCTGTTCAGCGGTAATCGACACGAGAGCGTGCCTCGGCGGCTGTTCCTCGACCGACGCCTGACGCCGCTGGAACGCAATGCCTGGCAAGTCTTCCGGATGATGCTCAACGAGGATGGCGTCACTGCATTTCCGACGTATGAGCAACTTCGGCCGTGGCTCGCGTCAACGCCCTGCGCCGGACAAGCCTCCCACGAGACCGTGGCACGGGCGCTGACGCTGTTGCGCCTGACACGTTGGTTGAGTCTCGTGCGCCGCAGGCGCGACCCCAAGACCGGGCGCATCCTCGGCAACCTCTATGTCCTGCACGATGAGCCTCTGACTCCGTTCGAGGCAATGCAGCTTGACGCGGACTACTTGCAACTTGTCAGCCAGGCCCTGGACCATTCGGCCAAGGCCGTTCAGGTCGTGGGCTTGCATACCCTCAAGGAGATCGCCGAAGACCCGTTGCTGTCCGGCCGCACGCTGCCCTCGCGGCTGCAGGTCCTTGCCGAACGCCTCGCAAGCCAAGACATCGGGACGCAGGAGAGTTATCCACAGAAGGACATGGTTCAGGATTCCGAAGAAGGGGCGCCGAGCCTTCTTCGGAATCCTGAACACCCTTCTTCGGAATCCGAAGCAGGGCCGAAACCCGCGTCAGACGGCGCTCTTCGGAATCCGAAGCAGGACCGTACTGTACGTAGTAGTCGTATTAATGAAGTACGTACTACTGCGCGTGAGCGTGGGCAGTCGTGCGCGATGCCGGGAGTTCGTCTGCCGGATCGCTTCCTCAACTTGAAGGAAGAGCAGCAGGCCGGTGCCATGGTGGCATTGCAGCAGGTCGATGCTCCGCTACGCCAGGCCGTACTGGACGAATGGGCAAATCGCTGTCGCGGCAGCACCATCCGCAACCCGGCAGGCTACCTGTTCGGCATCATCCAGCGGGCCATCCGTGGCGAGTTCAATGCATGGGCCAAGCAAGCTGGGTCAGCATCGCCACCTGTCTCTGCACGCGATACATCGCCTGAGCCGCCGCGTAATGTGGTTCCGCCCGAGGTAGCCAAGCAGCACATCGACCGGTTGCGCGATCTTCTGCGCAAAAGCTGACGCTGCCAGCGGCAAGGTCATGAAGTGGACGCCTGTGGCCGTCAGTAGAGCTATCCCCAGGGGATAGATGTACTACAAGGTGTAACGCAATGGGGATGGACGGCTTACTTCCGTCCACGGGGCTGCTTTGTCGTCGGTTTCATGGACAGCCCCACTATCTGCGCGAGCAGCGCTCCATGGCGTTTGTTGGAGCTATCCCCAGGGGATAGCTCGTACCGCGGGCAGCCACTACCACGACAACCGGGGACCAGTTCATTTCGGTTTGTTGACTGACTGCCTTCCGCTGCGTGCCGATCCTGATCGCTCTTTCTCCTACCGCGAGCGGACACCATGGCAACCAACGAACCTCTGCAACTCAATCTCGGCTCTTTGCGCAGCGCGATGTCGCTGACGCTTCACACCCATCACGCTTCGCGCATCTGGCATGGCCGCGCCGCCGCCGAGGGGCGAGCAGGCATTGTCGGGCTCAACGGCTACATCGCCGTCATGAACAAGATGAAGCGCGGCTCGGAGCAGGACGACCCGTACAGCGACTGGTGGATGTTGCGTATCGAGGAAAAGCTCGACCAGACCAGGACCACGTTGCAATCGCTGCGCGAGCAGGTGGACCAGGCGCTGGCCGGTGTGCCTGCAGCGTTGAGCTTGGGCGAGAACCTCAACGTGCAGCCGGTGAAGCTCCCCTTGTTTGTGAACGCGCAGCTCGGCTTTACCGCCGTCTATCTTCTGGCCGACTACGACGACATTGCCCGCAAGCTGATCCTTGCCCACCACACCGCGCTGATTGATCGCTCGACATTGGAGCGCTGGCTCAATGAAGGCGCTCACGCCCTGCGCAGCCTGTTCAGCCTGGCACAGCAGTACCGCTACTCGGGCTGCACCCGCGACGACTTCGCGGCGAAGAACGCAGCAGCACGCGCAGCGCTGGAGAAGTTCGGTGAACTGCCGCAGGACGTGCTCGAAGGAGCGCGCCGCTCGAAGTTTGCGCCGCCCGTCGTGCGTCGTGGCCTGCAACAGCGTGGTGATAGCGCTGTCGCAACTGTCCCTCCCAGCGATGAACCCACTGCCGACGACCCTGTCGAGGACAGCACCGGCGAGGATGAACAGGCATGAGCGACCCGAGCCGCGAACCGCGCTACTTCCGTCGTCTGGAACAGACAGCCTTCATTAGGCTGGAACACGCGGCCTCTCTAAAAGGCCTTTTAAAGCCCTTTAAAGGTAAAGGGGACTTCGAGGCCTGGGCCAGTCAGTGCTTCGCCATGCGCGACGAGTTGATTGCCCTGGCGCAGCGGCAGGTGTTGCAACAGGCAGTCGGCCATCCCTTCCACCTGCTACCCATCGAGCTGGCCCAGCAGACCACTGGCGCAGGAACAACCTTTCTGCGCTGGCGCAGGCACGACCGCTCGGCCATGGGCGTAGCTCTGTGGCAGGAACTGATGGCGAGCACCGCCACGCCGGTCAACCTGCTGGCCGATCTGCATGTCATCGAGCTTCAACGCATCACGCTGAACATGCAGATCAGCCTGTTGCACACCCTGGGCAGGCAGGCGCAGGAATGCGCCAGCAAATCCGCCGATGCGGATGACGCCTACCTGCGCCGGCTCAAGTCAACCCCACCCGCACTGCGCGATCAGTGATCGCGCCGGGCGACCTGCGCCCGCTGCCGAACAGGTGCGGGTATTTCAACCACCATGGAGATTGCAATATGAGCACGCATTTTTCCGGCGAAGGCAACATCGGTTCACCCCCTGATTACCGCGAATTTCCCAGCGGCAACGATGAACCGCGGCGCTTGCTGCGGCTGAACGTCTATTTCGACAACCCCGTCCCCACCAAGGGCGGTGACTTCGAGGACCGCGGCGGCTTCTGGGCTCCCGTCGAGATTTGGCACCGCGATGCCGAGCACTGGAAGGACCTCTACCAGAAAGGCATGCGCGTGCTGGTCATCGGCCGCATGGAGCGCGAACCCTGGACGGACAACGAGGAACAGCCACGCGAAACCTGGCAAATCAACGCCCGTAGCGTCGGCATCCTGCCGTACCGCATCGAGTCTGTGACCCTCAGCCCGAAGCCGCAGCAGGAGGCAGAGCCAAAGCCCCAGGCCAACGACGATTCGGCTGCGCCGAAAGAGACAAAGCGCAGGAAGTGACCTGCATGGAGGGCGGCCGGCATTCTTCGCCGCCCCCCATGCAATCAGTGCGGACAAGGCCGATCCCTCGGCAGGCGATCAAGGCATGATCTGCAGCGCTTCGATGCCGTAGCCGTTGATGGAATTATCCCCAGGGGATAGCTCCATGGAAGTCCACTGACTTCCATGCGCTCCCGGAAATCGCGGCTCCCGACGCGCGCACCCTCGGCCACGCGCCATTCCCACTCTCGCCATTCCACCCAGTGAAAGCGGTCGCCACCGCATGCGGCTTGTTTGCTGCTGCCTCTGGCAGTGATCGGCATCCTCGAATCCAGCAACTCAATGAACTACGGAATTCGGATGGACGGACATGCGGCTGTTCTTGTGCGAGAAGCCCTCTCAGGGCAAGGATATTGGCCGTATTCTCGGCGCCACGCAGCGGGGTGAAGGCTGTCTCAGCGGCTCCGGCGTCACAGTCACTTGGTGCATCGGCCATCTCGTAGAAGCAGCTGCGCCCGAGATCTATGACGCGGCGCTCAAGCGCTGGTCGCTGGAGCAGTTGCCCATCATTCCCCAGCAGTGGCGGGTCGAGGTCAAGCCAAAGACCGCTACGCAATTCAAGGTCGTCAAGGCGCTTCTGTCGAAGGCGACCCATCTCGTCATCGCCACCGATGCCGACCGCGAAGGCGAACTGATCGCCCGCGAGATCATCGAGCTTTGCGGCTACCACGGCCCCATCGAACGCCTGTGGCTCTCGGCGCTCAACGATGCGTCGATCCGCACCGCGCTCGGCAAGCTGCGGCCTTCGGTCGACACGCTGCCGATGTACTACTCGGCGCTGGCGCGCTCGCGCGCCGATTGGCTCGTGGGCATGAACCTCAGCCGGTTGTTCACCGTGCTGGGCCGGCAGGCAGGCTACGACGGTGTGCTTTCGGTTGGTCGCGTACAGACGCCGACATTGAAACTCGTGGTGGACCGCGACCGCGAGATCGCGGCTTTCAAGTCGGTGCCGTTCTGGGCCATCGACGTGACCCTGTCCGCAGGCGGTCAAGCTTTCAACGCGCAGTGGCTTCCGCCCGATGGCTGCACCGATGACGCGGGCCGCTGCCTGCAACAGCCCATCGCCCAGCAGGCCGCGCAGCAGATTCGCGCCGTGGGTAGCGCCCAGGTGGTGTCAGTGGAAACCGAGCGTGTGCGCGAAGGTCCGCCGCTGCTGTTCGACTTGGGCACGCTTCAGGAGGTTTGTTCCAAACACCTCGGGCTGGATGTGCAGGAGACCCTTGAGATCGCCCAGGCCCTGTACGAAACGCACAAGGCCACCACGTATCCGCGTTCGGATTCCGGCTATCTGCCCGAGAGCATGTTCGCCGAAGTACCTACGGTCCTGGACAGCGTGCTCAAGTCCGATCCCTCACTGCGCCCAATCATGGACCAGCTCGATCGCTCCCAGCGCTCGCGCGCCTGGAACGACGGCAAGGTCAGCGCCCACCACGGCATCATTCCCACGTTGGAGCCCGCCAACCTTTCCGCTATGAGCGTGAAGGAACTGGCGGTGTACCGGCTCATCCGGGCGCATTACCTCGCCCAGTTCTTGCCCCATCACGAGTTTGACCGCACCGTGGCGAATCTCGCCTGCGGTCAGCAGACGCTGGCGGCCACCGGCAAGCAGGTCATCATCAGGGGCTGGCGTCTGGTGCTGGCCGAGCCGCAGGCAGACGAGGATGGTGACGGCGCAGCGCTCAGCCAGGTACTGCCCGCGCTGCGCGAGGGCCTGGCATGCCAGGTGGCCGAGGCCGAAATCAAGGCGCTCAAGACGCTGCCTCCGAAACCCTATACGCAGGGTGAACTGGTCAAGTCGATGAAGGGCGTTGCGCGCTTCGTGACCGACCCTCGCCTGAAGCAGAAGCTCAAAGACACGACGGGCATCGGCACCGAAGCCACGCGCGCCAACATCATCACCGGCCTGCTGACGCGGGGCTATCTCGTGAAGAAAGGTCGCTCCATCCGTGCATCGGAGGCAGCTTTCACACTGATCAATGCCGTGCCCGCAGCGATTGCCGACCCCGGCACGACGGCTGTTTGGGAGCAGGCACTCGACATGATCGAGGCCGGACAGCTCACCCTGGATGTGTTCATCGGCAAGCAGGCCGCTTGGATCTCACAACTGATCGCGCAGTACGGCAGCACCTCGCTGTCCATCAAGGTTCCGCAGGGACCGCCTTGCCCGCTGTGCGGCGCTCCCACGCGCCAGCGCACCGGCAAGAGCGGCCCCTTCTGGTCATGCAGTCGCTACCCCGACTGCAAAGGCACGCTGCCGGTTGAATCCGGCACGTCCAAGCGTGGTGCCTCGCGCGCCCCGCGCCGCAGCGGCACAGGCCGCAAAGGCGTCTGACCAACCCCGTTCCCCGTGAGCCGTCCCCGCCATCGGCGGTGTGGCCCGTGTCCCGCATGCCCTGCGGGACGCCCAGCGCGCATTGCCTTCCCGATTCGTGTGCGCGTCCCGTCCGGCCGTCCCCGGCCATGGGACTTGAAGGTGGCTTCTTCCGCGAACAGCGCTGCGCGCGTTCTCCTGATCTGCGTTCCTTCCGCCCCTGCGAAGGGTCCCCCGATGGCTTGCCTTTCCAGGCTGTGCGAACCATCGGGAGACCCTTCGTGGTCAGCGGTATTCGATGCCGGTGCCCGCCGGCGCAAAAACGGGCTCCCTTTGTGCGCGGATGTGCGCCTAGACGATGCCGGCCCCAGCCACGACATGGGCCGGGTGTGATTGCTGACAGCAGACGGTTCTAGCGACGACCGGGCCTGCCAATCAGCCCACGGGTGGTTCTTCTTTCCCCCCTAGCCGAAGGCCGCAGGGCCTTCGGCGCCTTTCTCCTGCCTATCAACGTCCCGGCCCGGCCATTGGCTTGGGCCACAAAAACAGGAGATACGACATGCACCCTCAAACTCGCAACGCGCCGCTGCTGTACGGCAGCGTGTGCAGCGGCATCGAGGCCGTGAGCCTCGCCTGGCAACCTCTCGGCCTGCAAGCCGCGTGGTTCGCCGAGATCGAGCCGTTCCCGAGCGCCGTGCTCGCCCACCGTTACCCCCGCGTACCCAACCTGGGCGACATGACCGCACTCGCCCGCCAAGTTCGCGACGGCACCGTGCCGGCGCCCGACATCCTGGTCTGCGGCACGCCGTGCCAGTCGTTCAGCGTTGCCGGTGCGCGTCGAGGACTGGAGGACCCGCGCGGAGCCTTGACCCTTGCCTATGTGGAGTTAGCCAATGCCATCGACCAAACCCGTCACCAAATCTGCCGCCCGCCCGTCGCGCTCGTCTGGGAAAACGTCCCGGGCGTCCTCAGCGACCGCAGCAACGCCTTCGGGCATTTCCTGGGAGCACTCGCCGGAGAAAGCCGTGCACTCGAACCGCCAGGGCAAAAATGGGCGCACGCAGGTTGTGTGTTTGGACCCCGGCGCCGCATCGCCTGGCGCGTGCTCGACGCTCAATATTTCGGCGTCGCCCAACGGCGCCGTCGTGTGTTTCTTGTCGCAAGTGGTGGAGATGGTCTCGATCCCGCCGAGGTACTTTTTGAGCGCGCGGGCCTGCTCGGGAATTCTTCGCCGGGCTTCGCGCCGTGGCAAGGCGCTGCCGGCGCTGCTGGACCTGGTGCTGCGGCAGCAGGCGGCTTCGCAGGACTGAAACAGCCCTACGGCAAGGCCACGATGACGTTCGGGTTCGGTGGCGGCAACACGGCGGGGCCAATCGACGTGGCCGCCTGCCTGACCGCAGCACCGGGTCCAAAGAACGACTTCGAGGTCGAAACCTTCCTTGCACAGTCCGTCGCAGGCCACATCAGCCACACGCTCAGTACCGCCAACGGCGGCAAAGGCAGCAGCGAGGACGGCACTGGCAAGGGAATTCCGATCATCGCCTTCACCGCGCAGGGCTGCGGTGCAGATGCGACGATGGAATGGGCGCCAACGCTGCGTGCGGGTGGGCATTGCCACAGCCACGCGAACGCAGGCGTGGTGCCGGCCATTGCCTTCGCACAGAACTCCCGTGGGGAACTTCGGTTCGAGTCGGGCCACGGCCAGCTTGCCGGGACGCTATCAACGGGAGGCGGCAAGCCGGGCCAGGGCCGGCCCATGGTGCTGGGCGTGACGCTGCGCGGTCGGGCCGAAGGTCTGGCCGCCCAGTTGAGCGGCAGCATCTCCCCCGCCTTGCGTACCAGTGGCGGCGGCGGGGACAAGGCGCATGTGCTGGCGCCCGACTACGAAGCGCACTTCCGCTGCGACTGGAACGACCCCGGCCCCGGCGACTGGTCACAGTGGCGGGTACGGCGGCTGATGCCGGTGGAATGCGAGCGGCTGCAAGGTATGCCCGACAACTACACGCTGGTTCCTTACCGCGGCAAGCTCGCCGCCGACGCACCTCGCTACAAGGCGATCGGCAATTCCATGGCAGTGCCCTGCGTTGCGTGGCTGGGCCAGCGGCTGGTGCAGTGCCTGCACAAGACGGGATCAACAGCTTCGGATTGATGCACGACGACGCCAGCAGGCCGCGCCATTCTTCGTCCTGCATTGCCGACGTGTCGGCAACAGCCAGCAGCCACGGTCGTCCGGGCTGCGCCGCGGAATCTTCCGCGCCGACCACCTCGTCCGTTCCGTATCGTGCCGCGGACGCACGCCCATCCGGGCGTCGATGCGACTTCTCTGGGCCATTCCGCCCGTTTCTCTTCAAGTCCGGCAGCCGCCTGATCGACGCCTCCACGCGTCGGCCCGGGCCACGCCTTTCCAACCTCAGCGCCTCGGCGCACACCTTTTCCAAGGAGCCATCCATGAACACCATCCGCTTGCAAACTAACCAGCACCGATTGATCGCCAACCTGCGACATGCCTTCACCGTTCATTCCATGCTCGGCGAGCTGTTGCAGAACGCCCGACGCGCCCAAGCTCGCCATATCAGCGTGACTGCCGAGGGCGACACGCTCACCGTCAGCGACGACGGCACGGGCATCGCCGACCTGCAAACCCTCATCTACATTGCCGAGTCCGGCTGGGACGAGGACCTGATCGCTCGCGAGAACGCCTTTGGTCTGGGCGTGCTGTCCACGTTGTACTTCGCCCAGCACCTGAGCGTGCATTCGCGCGCGCAGGCGTTCAACGCCGCCACCGCGACCATCATTCGCGGGGACGGTATCGAGGTTCGTCAGGTGTCACCGCGCGCGGGCACCGAGATACGCCTGGACGGCGTGCAGTTACCGCAGTCCGGACGAACGCTGATCGAATGGGCCGAGCGCGAACTGGCCAGGCTGTGCGAAGCCTTTCCTGTTCCGGTGTCGTTCAATGACATCGAGATCGTCCGCCCCCTTGCTGGTCCAGATCTGCCTTGGCGGCAGACCGCCATGGGCCGAGTGCTGCTCGACCTGTCCGCACCAAGCACGCAATGGCGCTACTTCCTCCAGGGCCTGCCAGTCGGTCGGGAACCGCTCTACGGCAAGTACCAAGTCGTACTGCTGCCAGACGACACCCTCGCCAGGCTTCCTGATCGTCAACATCTGTTGAACGAATCGGACGACCACAAGCTCATCCAGGCAGCGATCGATCAGGCCTATCGCGAAGGGCTGATTGAGGCCAAAGCCCAGTTGGCGGCCAGCGAGTTTGTCGAGCACTACGCGCAAAGCTGCCTCAACTCGTCCAACGCCGATCTGCTCAACGACGTGCCCTTTGTTCCCCGATCCTGGTTTCGCAATTGGGAGCATGAGCCGTCCGGCTTTCACTGGGCACATTACTCGGTCGGGGGCCTAGTGGCTCGCGAGGTACTAGAACAGCTCGGAGTCTGGACCATCAGTACGGACGAGGACGACGCGCACACCGTTGAGGTCTATCTCGAAGCCGCAAAGGCATTCCTGCTGCAGGAGCCGGGTCTGGATGACGGGCACTGGCTCAAGACGCTGGTAAGAACCGTCACGCCAGAGCAGATCCAGGTCCGTTCGGGCGCAACACTGCATCGCGACAGCAGTCGGTGTTTGGCCGACGACGAGGTCGATCTGGAGTTGGTCGAGTCGCTGCATGTGGGGCTGGAGGGCGAGCTGGAGCACGCGGTGCAAGCCGTGCGCAAGGGCAACACGCTCTACCTGACACCGGAAGCCGGCGGGCGTACCGAGTTCATATCGGACTACATCTTCGATGATCGCTATGACGAGGACCGTGAGTATGAAGATGCACAAGCCATTCTCACTTTCATCGCCGTGGGCTGCTCGGACGCACCTGATCGCGTGCTCGCTGCCTTACTGCCGGGCTTTCTACGCCATACCGCACAGCCCAAGCTCGCCAACGCCACCGTCTGCCTCAGCTTCGATGCCGAGGGCAAGCTGCACGCAATTGCTTGATCATCCGCCATCCGCCATTTCCGCTCCCTTCGGGGAGCTTTTTTTGCGTTCCACGGCAATGCGGAGGCCGCGAATCCCCATTGCCGCATGACCTGTACAGGTAAGCCTCCGATGCTGTTTTCATGCGTTGCTGATCTGATCAGCACCATGCCTGCAGTCAGGGTGTCCAGGCTGCCGTGGGGTCCGCCCATGCAACCCGCCAGTTCGCCTCGGCATCTCACCAGCGAACGCTGCCCACCGGGGCATCGATGCCTCCTTTCTCCAACCCACGGGATGGTCGCCACATCCCGTCAGGGGCGTGTCGCCTCCCGGTCAATTTCAGGATTTCCCATGGAAAACATCACCAAGCAAGACCGTATTACGCTGAAGAACCTCAAGGTGGCCGACTTCGCCAGCGAGGAAACGCTGTGCTTCACTGCCACCGTCGTGTTCGACGGCGCTCCCATCGCCGAGGCCCGCAACGACGGCCACGGCGGTTCGACATTCCTCCGCGCGCTCACCGGCAAGGCGGCGCTGCTGGCCAATGCCGAGTCGTTCGCCAAGGGCCTGCCGCCCGCCTTGTTCGACCCCGAGCACGAAGGCCCCCCCGCGTCAGAATAGTTGTCGCCCCGATAGATTCTTGAGTCTCTGACTTCAAGACTCTTACCTTGGTGGTAGGTGGCTGTGGAGCTTGTGGGCGAAGGCCTGCGCGGTGGGCAACGCACCAGCGTTGTCCACGGCAAGCTGGCCGGTGCGCGAAGCGCATCGTCCACAAATCCACAGCCTCGCCTTCCCACCGATTTTTGAAGCACGGGGGCGTTGAAGAGGACGAATTGGCTCGATACGGACAAGCATTCAAGGATCGCGCGGTGGCCAGGCTGCTGCCGCCCGAAAGCGCCGCGGTGGAAGCCGTGGCAGGGGAGATCGGCGTGAACGCCGACACGCTGGAGCGCTGGCGCTCCGAGGCATTGGCCAAGCCGGCGCGCGAGCGCATCTGGACGGCTGCGGCCCGGCTGGAGGCGGTCATCACGACGGCAGCCATGGACGAGACGGCGCGCAGCGCCTGGTGCCGCAAGAACGGGGTGTACGCGCAGCAGCTTGCGCAGTGGCGAGGCAGCGCCACCCAGGCCCTGGCGCAGCCGCACGAGCAGCCCGCCAGTGCGCAGCAGACCAAGCAGGACCGCCGCCGCATCAAGGAGCTCGAGCGCGAGCTGCAGCGCAAGGAAAAGGCCTTGGCCGAGGCGGCCGCCTTGCTGGTGCTGTCAAAAAAACTCGAGGCGATCTTCCCCAGGGAAAAGGGCGAGGCCGAATGATCGGCCTGGAAGATCGCCGCAACATGGCCCAACACATCGAGCAGGCGCACCACGAGGGCGCCCGGCTCGCCGCAGCCTGCGAGTTCGCCGGCATCAGCGTGCGGACGCTTCAGCGCTGGAAGGCCCAGGATGGGCTGCAAACCGGCGACGGCAGGCCTACGGCCCTGCGTGGGACCCCAGGCCATGCCCTGACGCCCGAGGAGCGCCAGCGGCTGCTGGAGGTGGCCAACGAACCGAGGTTTGCCGACATGCCGCCGGCGCGCATCGTGCCTGCCCTGGCCGATGAGGGCGTGTACCTGGCCAGCGAATCGAGTTTCAGCCGCGTGCTGCGCGAGGCCGGCCAAAACCGGCACCGCAGCCGCGCCAAGGCGCCGCGCAAGGTCCGGCCACCCACCACCCACGTGGCCACCGCCCCGGCGCAGCTGTGGTGCTGGGACCTGACCTACCTGCCCGCGCAGGTGCTGGGACGCTGGTTCTACCTGTACCTGATCCTGGACGTGTTCAGCCGCAAGATCGTCGGCTTCGAGGTGCATGCGACGGATCACGCCGACCATGCGGCCCATCTGGTCAAGCGCACCGCGCTGGCCGAGGGCATCCACGCGATGGCGGCCAAGCCGGTGCTGCACGGCGACAACGGCTCGACCTTCAAGGCAACCACCGTGCTGGCGATGCTGCACTGGCTGGGGATCGACCCGTCGTATTCGCGCCCTCGCGTGAGCAATGACAACCCGTATGTGGAGAGCCTGTTTCGCACCGCCAAGTACCGGCCCGAGTTCCCTGCCGGCGGCTTCGTCGACCTGGACCATGCTCGCGGCTGGGCGGCCGAGTTCGTGCGTTGGTACAACCACGCGCACCGCCACAGCGGCATCGGCTACGTGACGCCGGCGCAGCGCCACGCCGGCACTGACCGCCACATCCTGCAGGCTCGGCATGAGCTGTACCTTCGGGCGCGGCAAAGCAATCCGGGCCGCTGGTCTGGAGAAACCCGCAACTGGCGTCGCATCGACGTGGTGGCCCTCAACCCCGAGCGCGAAGCGACCGTTTGCGCCGGCGAACTTCCAGGAGGCAACAAAGAACGACTGGCTGCGTGATTCAGGCGACAACTACCTTGACACGCACCGAGGCGCAGAGCCTCTTTCCATCGACATGTCGCTCGATTTCCTTGTCGATCATCTGGCCGATGCCATGCACTCGGAGCGCAAGGTGCGCACCGCGTTCAACCGCGACATCGGCAACAAGGTGCTGTTCATCAAGGACGGCAAGCTGAAATACCTCAAGGGCATCAAGCTCAAGGCCATCGCCGATCGCAAGGCGTACTTCGCTTCGCTGCGCGCCCGGCAGGACCAGCCCATCGTGATCCTCGCCGAGCTTCCGTCCGAGCAGGCATTCGACCTGTGGAAGCAGCATGTCCTGGGCGACAAACCCGACTGACCCGGCGCCTTCGCACCGTCCTGACGGCCCCGCACGACGCGGGGTTGTCATTTTCCGCTGCGCATGAATCGGGACTGGGCCGGATGCGGTTTTTCAACTGACGCAGCGCGGCTCGCGCACGAAGCTGCCCACATGTTCGCTGATTCGTCAGCACATGCCAGCAGTCAGGGTTCAAGGCTGCGCGGAGTTCACTCCGTATCACCCACCAGTCCGCCCAGCATCGCCCTGCGGACGAGCGTCCTCGCGACGCCGATGCACCTTCGTCAACCCCAGCGGGAGCTGCCATCCCGTGCGGGCCTGGTCGCCTCGCATCCTCCAAGGAGTCCGACCATGCCACGCGCCTCTTTCGGCGAGCTCGCCTTGTTCTGCACCGGCAAGCAATTGCCGCTCGAAGTCCTGCATAGCGCCGCCGGTCACTACATCGGAACGCGCGATTCCCAAGGACCTGTCTCGCGGGAGTCCCGCGAGTACTTCCGCAGCTTCGCCGCCGCGGAACGCGCCCTCGCAAGAGGCGGCTGGTCTCAGCTCGTCATCCCCTGATCAACTCTAGAAGGAATCCCTCATGAGCCAGCTTCCCCTGGAAGTTGCCGAGCAGATCGCACGGGAGCAGCAGCACTTCGCCGCTGCTCCCGATGCGTTCTTCAAGGCATGGAAACGTGGTGTGCAGATCGCAGGTCCCCGGTGGTTCGGCGACGGCACCAAAAAGGGCTTTGAACAAGCCCAGGACAAATGGGCGCTATGCCCCAACGTGCGGCAGATCAGCAGGTCCCTGGGCTTACTGAGCAGCGGAGAACGTATGTTCCTCGCCGCGATGGTGAGCTTCTACAACGCCCGCAGGAGCGCTTCTTTGCTACGCCGGTGCGGGTTTGAAGGCCTGGCCGATCTGAGCGGCCTCGATCTTGCACGCCGCCGGGTCATCGCCAGCCTGGTGCTGCACTACAACGGCTGGTAAGCGGTCGACACTGTTCTTTTTTCGTCAATCCCAGGAGGGACGCTGGCTCCCCTTGGGTGTCGGTGTCCCTCCTTGTTTTTTTCATCAAGGAGGTTTCCATGTCTCAGATTCCCAGTATGTCCATCGTGCTCGAAGGCGGCATGGTGCAAGAGGTCATTGCACAGGCTTGGCCGGGCACGGTGCCATTACCACGCCTGGTGGTTGTCGATTACGACATCGAAGGCGACGACGACCGGAACATCACCCGGTTTCACATCGGCACCCAGCCATATGAGGCGGCTTGCCATCCCATGATGCCCGACCTGTTTGAGGCCTTTGCGATGGCCTTGTCACCCCGTCAGCTTCTCGGGCCACTTGGCGAGCCGGTCGAATCCACCGGCACGGCCTCGTCAATTGTCGTGGTCCAGCGCTTGCAACAGCGCGTGATGGCGCTGGATCGACAGGTCAGCCTCAAGCAGGCACCAGAAGGCATCGACTACGTCCGGCTGCATGCGGAAGTCTTCGTCGGACTGACCGAAGTTCTGCAATCCATGGGCGTGGCCGACCACAACGCGTCCTGATCTCATCATCAACGTACTGCCCGTGGCTTTTTGGCTTCGGGTCTTTCCCATGCGGATGCTCTGTCCGCATGGGCCGGCTCCGCTCACTTCACGAAAGGAGCCACCATGGCAAACAACTACTACGAAGGCACCGGCGTACTCATGCTCGACCGGGTGACCCCTGTCATCAAAGCACTGTTCGGCGGTTTCGCGCTGGACGAAAACTATCCGGGCAACGGGCAGGCCTACATCGCCCAGATCGCCGAAACCAATGATCCGCAATGGTGCGATGTCTTTGGCGGTCTGGAAGATCTGGCCGCGCAGCTTGGCGTCCCCATGCCCGAAGACGACGAATCGGAAGACGAAGGCTCGCTGATCCCGCAGGTAATCGAACGGCTGGCCGAGTTCTTCGGCAGCAGCAAGGACGAGGAACTGGCGAACCTGATTGAACACCACAAGTTCGAGGACAGCGCCGATCTCGACGCATTGCTTCTGATCGCAACCTGCCTGGACGACGGCCATCACCTGAGCGCCATTCAATTCGAGGGGTGCTGGTATTGCAGCAAACCGCGATTGTTCGAGTTCGGTGGCGACGGCAGCTATCTGAGCCGGGAAGTTCAGGTCGCCCGAGCGTCTTCACAGGCCCTCCAACTCGGAGACCAGTTGCGCAAAGCCATTCTGGCCTCCGACGCAGAAGAGGCCTCGGCCGTGATCGCCATGGAGGCCGGCAGCCTGCTCGCCGGCATCAATGACGGGCAATTTCGTATGAACGTACGTCGCCGCGTTGCAGAGCGGCTGGCCCAAGCGCCAGCACTCAGTGCTGCCTGACGCATTTTCTACTTCCAACCCACCGGGGTCTCAATCCCCGATGGGGAGTGGCCTCGGTATTCTCTATCCTGGAGTAATCCATGTCCGAGTCCGACAACCCCTTCATCCGCGGTTATTCGAATCTGCGCATTGTTCGTACACTGCTCATCACCTGCGAGGACGATTCTCCGCCGGTATGGCGGCCGCTGCATTTAAGCCAAGCACCCCTGCCTGACGATCAGGCAGCACAGTTCCCATGCCTGGTCGGTGCCGACTTCGCACTGATCATCGAGGGCCAGGAGGTACCTGCCGATCTGGAGGCACTGTGCCAAACCGAAGGCATCGTGCGCTCGGTGGTCTACGCAATCGAGGGCTATGACTTCGACGGTCGCCCATGCCATGTCGGGGACACCTACTCCGAAGAGTCAGCTCGGGAGGTGATTCGACGGCTGAGCTTCGAGACCGGCTACTACAGCCGGTGCTGGGAAATCAGCAGTGCACACATCAGCCACGAAACCGGCCAGTACCTCGCCAATCTGGCAGACCTCGCCACGCCAGAGGCCTTTCTGTTCATCGCCTTCCGGGTTCCGTACAGCCCGGCGATCGGCATCAAGCTGATCTCCACGCCCTGGACGGATAAGAACCTGGAGTATGCCGAAGGCATCAGCGCGGAACACCTTCGCCAAGAGCACCGGAGAAAGGGCATGCCAGACGACCTGGCGAACATCCTTGACCTGGCTGGCCAGGCCGATGTGCGCATCCTCATCCTCGACGCAGATGCGCCCGTGTTGCTGGGCCTACCGCTGGTCGAGTCGTAGTAGCCGCGTTACGCGCCAGCCTTCCTCTTTGTCCCCCATGCCGGCCCGTCCCCTCACCAGGAGCCGGGCTGGTCCATTTTCATAGGAGCAACCCCATGTTCCCCGACCTCATCTCGCCCGCACGCGACTTCGAGCATCAGCTTGGAGCCTGCGTCAACGCCATGGGCCAGGACGACGCCATCGGCCAGATCCTGGTATTCGAGCGCATGAGCGGCACGCTGCACATGCGCCATATCGACAGCGCCGACCTGGTGGACACCGACATTGACGACTACGAAATGGTCGTGTTCGACGGTGGCAATACAAGCGGTGACACGTGGAAACACGTGTTCTTCCCACGTCAGCGCGAACACTATTTCGTGTGCGGAGCCTGACATTTCCAGCCCCTTTCGAGGGGCTTTTTATTGGTGCGCCCGGCAGGGCGCACCAATAAAAAGCGGGACGCAATCGTCCCGCATGGGCAAATCAGTCATCTTGAAGGAGGAAAGCATGCTTTCCTCACGTCACGGCACCATGACATCCACTGCCAAGAAAATTACTTCCGCAAGCTCCGAACGACTGGCTCTTCATCGCTGACTGACAGATTCAGATCGTCATAAGTGAAGACGGTACTGTCCCTTTCACCAATCTTTCTCACCACCGGATTGGGGCTCTGATTGAAATTCATGCTCAGGCTTTGATTGGAATAATGCCCTACCGGATCGATATAGTATTTGAAGTCGATGATCTTCTCGATATCGATCTCGGCATAGGCGATTCCTTCCGTTTCGGCGGGGACCAGATCGCTGATCGGTTCGCCATCGGGCCCATAGATCCTGGTGTGACCGCTTTTGAATGTGTTGAAGTAATCTCTCTCTTCCTGCGTCTCGCACAGCATGTCCTTCATTTCTTCTGAATAGATGGACGACGTCATCAGCACGAAGGCCTGATTGCAGATTGCGTAGTGGCTGCTTGCTGTTTCATCGTCGAAGAATCCGGGCCATGCAGCCACATGAACCTGCTCGTTCTGTGAGTTCATCGCAGCGATATCCAGAGGCACATTGTGTTCCCAGCACATCAGGCCTCCGAGATTACCGATTTCCGTCTCGAACACCGGCATCATGCTGCCATTGCCATCGCCCCAGCAAAGGCGCTCCGCGACAGACACGCGCATCTTGCGGTGTTTGCCGATCAGATCACCGTCCGGATTGAACCATAGCTGCGCAAGATAGAGCGAACCACCATCCTTCTCGCTACAGGAAATACAAACGTAAATCTTGTTCTTTCTCGCTGCCGCACTGATCTTCTGGACAGCCTCGCTCGGAATCTCGACTGCGTTCAGATAGAGTGTGTGATAGAACCGCCTTGTGTATTCCGGATGTCCAAGGAATGCGAACCATGGATATCCCGGAATAAATGCCTCCGGGAACGCCACTAGCTTGGCACCGTTCGATGCAGCTTCTTCGATCAGTTTCACCGACTTCTCGACAGTTGCGTCCAGATTCAGATAAACAGGTGCTGCCTGTATTGCCGCAGCCTTGAATTTAGGGTAATGCGCCATGATCCAGTCTCCTTGATTGTCATTTGAAGGTGAGATCGCTTACCGCCGCAACAGTGCGGAACACGATCCTTTCGAGCATGCCCGTTTGATGCCCATCCATGCTCAAGGTAACTGTATGGCTCGACACCGGTGCGTGTCAAGGTAGTTGTCGCCTGAATCACGCAGCCAGTCGTTCTTTGTTGCCTCCTGGAAGTTCGCCGGCGCAAACGGTCGCTTCGCGCTCGGGGTTGAGGGCCACCACGTCGATGCGACGCCAGTTGCGGGTTTCTCCAGACCAGCGGCCCGGATTGCTTTGCCGCGCCCGAAGGTACAGCTCATGCCGAGCCTGCAGGATGTGGCGGTCAGTGCCGGCGTGGCGCTGCGCCGGCGTCACGTAGCCGATGCCGCTGTGGCGGTGCGCGTGGTTGTACCAACGCACGAACTCGGCCGCCCAGCCGCGAGCATGGTCCAGGTCGACGAAGCCGCCGGCAGGGAACTCGGGCCGGTACTTGGCGGTGCGAAACAGGCTCTCCACATACGGGTTGTCATTGCTCACGCGAGGGCGCGAATACGACGGGTCGATCCCCAGCCAGTGCAGCATCGCCAGCACGGTGGTTGCCTTGAAGGTCGAGCCGTTGTCGCCGTGCAGCACCGGCTTGGCCGCCATCGCGTGGATGCCCTCGGCCAGCGCGGTGCGCTTGACCAGATGGGCCGCATGGTCGGCGTGATCCGTCGCATGCACCTCGAAGCCGACGATCTTGCGGCTGAACACGTCCAGGATCAGGTACAGGTAGAACCAGCGTCCCAGCACCTGCGCGGGCAGGTAGGTCAGGTCCCAGCACCACAGCTGCGCCGGGGCGGTGGCCACGTGGGTGGTGGGTGGCCGGACCTTGCGCGGCGCCTTGGCGCGGCTGCGGTGCCGGTTTTGGCCGGCCTCGCGCAGCACGCGGCTGAAACTCGATTCGCTGGCCAGGTACACGCCCTCATCGGCCAGGGCAGGCACGATGCGCGCCGGCGGCATGTCGGCAAACCTCGGTTCGTTGGCCACCTCCAGCAGCCGCTGGCGCTCCTCGGGCGTCAGGGCATGGCCTGGGGTCCCACGCAGGGCCGTAGGCCTGCCGTCGCCGGTTTGCAGCCCATCCTGGGCCTTCCAGCGCTGAAGCGTCCGCACGCTGATGCCGGCGAACTCGCAGGCTGCGGCGAGCCGGGCGCCCTCGTGGTGCGCCTGCTCGATGTGTTGGGCCATGTTGCGGCGATCTTCCAGGCCGATCATTCGGCCTCGCCCTTTTCCCTGGGGAAGATCGCCTCGAGTTTTTTTGACAGCACCAGCAAGGCGGCCGCCTCGGCCAAGGCCTTTTCCTTGCGCTGCAGCTCGCGCTCGAGCTCCTTGATGCGGCGGCGGTCCTGCTTGGTCTGCTGCGCACTGGCGGGCTGCTCGTGCGGCTGCGCCAGGGCCTGGGTGGCGCTGCCTCGCCACTGCGCAAGCTGCTGCGCGTACACCCCGTTCTTGCGGCACCAGGCGCTGCGCGCCGTCTCGTCCATGGCTGCCGTCGTGATGACCGCCTCCAGCCGGGCCGCAGCCGTCCAGATGCGCTCGCGCGCCGGCTTGGCCAATGCCTCGGAGCGCCAGCGCTCCAGCGTGTCGGCGTTCACGCCGATCTCCCCTGCCACGGCTTCCACCGCGGCGCTTTCGGGCGGCAGCAGCCTGGCCACCGCGCGATCCTTGAATGCTTGTCCGTATCGAGCCAATTCGTCCTCTTCAACGCCCCCGTGCTTCAAAAATCGGTGGGAAGGCGAGGCTGTGGATTTGTGGACGATGCGCTTCGCGCACCGGCCAGCTTGCCGTGGACAACGCTGGTGCGTTGCCCACCGCGCAGGCCTTCGCCCACAAGCTCCACAGCCACCTACCACCAAGGTAAGAGTCTTGAAGTCAGAGACTCAAGAATCTATCGGGGCGACAACTATTCTGACGCGGGGGGACACTTTCCCGCCACAAGAACCAGCCATGACGGGAAAAGCGGATCAAAGACAGCACGAGACTGCCTGCACCACGTTCGGCAACTATCTAAGAATCAGGCCTTCAGCACGCGGTAGGGTGAGGGAGTAACCAGCCATCCTACCGCTCCCTCAGAACGGAAAAACCGGTACGGCGCGGTGCCGTTTCCTGCGAGCGGGTATCCCATTACAGGGTCATCCTTGCCTCCATGCTCGTCGGCGATGCCGACACATGCCCAGGTAGCCGAGACCTTCAAGGCTGCGAGCACGGGAAACCGTGCTGGTCGATGCTTTCCACGGACGTACCGCGTCCATCCACGCCACCCACAAGGGACCTCTCCCTTGCGGGCGGGGAATCCCTTGTTTCTTCCTCAAGGAGATTCCCCATGGACCGTTCCTTCATCAAATCCATGATGCCTTCGCTTGTCGCAGGCCACGTGCCCCGCAACGTGCGGTCGTTCAAGTACCGCGTGTTCGACGATCAGCCGCAGTCTTCGACATTGGGCTTCGCTATCGACCCCCAGCCATTCGACGGGAAGGTAGTCGCAATCACTGACGACGCCATCGTCGTCAAGCTCAAGCCCAGCGAATTCGCTGTGCTTGATTCCAAGCTGGTGACCACCGTTCCCGACGAAGGCGCCAAGGTGCATATCCAACCCTACGCACGGCGCCGTTTCGATGGCTTGCGCGCGGACACCCCGGAAGAGCGCACTGAGATGACGTCCGACGGCATTCCCTACACCGTCAAGACGCATATCCTCGGCTCCGCGCCTGCCAAGCTGCCCATCCCCGAGCCGCAGTGCATGGAACTGGG
Organism: Alcaligenes sp. DN25; assembly: GCF_023674485.1. Lineage (NCBI taxonomy): Bacteria > Pseudomonadati > Pseudomonadota > Betaproteobacteria > Burkholderiales > Alcaligenaceae > Alcaligenes > Alcaligenes sp. DN25. Next base: position 342,522 of record NZ_CP098408.1, read on the forward strand.
CCAGCTCATCCAGCAGTTGGAGGAAATGCCGGCGCCCGATGGCTTCCGGCGGATCACCCACATGCTGGTCGATGCCGGTGCTCAGGATTTCACCTGGGTCGATCCGACGCCGTCCAAGATCATCGCGACGCCTCCCGCGATCAGCTTTACGGTCTCGACCGCGAAGTTCGAGGGCCGGGTGACGGTGCTGTACGACCGAGGCGGCGACACCTACGTGGTGGAGCTACACCGCGACGGCGAATTGGTCGATCGGCATGACGAGGTGTATTTCGACATGCTCGGCGAAGTGCTGGAGCGACTCATCGACGACGGGCATTGGCGCCTGATCGATGTGAGCGTGATCGACACCAAGGCTGCCCGGCAGCGCCAGGCGGTACCAGCGTGACTCCGAGAACTGAATCCTGGCGGTTCTTCGGCTGACCCGAGGCTTTCGCCACGGCGTTTCAGCCCCCTCTGGCCATGTGCCACACAGGCTCTTCATCCCTTCGGGTGGAGGGCCTTTTCTCTATTCCACACAGGAGATTTCAACCATGTCACTGCGATTCAAAGGCTCCGACCTGCGCCCCGTGCTGACCGAGGCGATCGCCAGCCAATGCCGCGTCATCCTGGTTAAGGATCATGGCGTGTACTTCCTCGCCGAGCAGGGAGAGCGCCGCCCGGATGGGCGCGTGAAGCTGCTGGCCTATGCCGTCGGTTGCAACCCGGATACCGACCCATTTGACAACTGGTGGGAACTGGCGCGTGCCGAACTGGGTGGCGACGACTTCGCGGAGTACTTCGATCCGAAGGACCGCGTATTCACACGCATTCTGCACACCGCAGACGACCTGATGCTGTCGGCCACCGCTACGCATCTGTCGCTGGAGGTGGCGCCTCCCGCATAGCGCGGCAACCGCCACTCGGCCCTCACAGCCCCCACACCGGGGGCTTTCTTTTCTCCGCATCGCGGCGCTCGCCGCGCGTGTGAGTTCGTCTCCGGCCACTAAGGCCTGCCTCGCCGGCCAACCCGCCGATACGCCACCGGAGATGACCGTATGCACGATCCATTCAAGATCACCCAACCCACTTGCATCAGCTTCAGCGGCGGACGCACCAGCGCCTACATGTTATGGCGCGTGCTGCAAGCCAATGACGGCCTGCCTGCCGATACCGTGATCTGCTTTGCCAACACAGGTAAGGAAGTCGAGGCGACCTTGCGCTTCGTGCGCGATTGCGCCGAGCACTGGCAGGTGCCGATCCGCTGGCTCGAATACTTGCCCACGGAACAGGGCTTCGCGCTGGTCGATTTCGATCGGGCCAGTCGCGAAGGAGAACCTTTCGAAGCGCTGATCCGCAAGCGCCAGTACTTGCCCAATCCCGTCGCACGCGGCTGCACGGCTAGCCTGAAGATAAGGCCGATGCACCGCTATCTGCGGCATCTGGGCTGGACGGACTGGGACCAGATGATCGGCATCCGCGCCGACGAGCAGCGCCGCGTCGCCAAGATTCGCGCGCGCGGCCACTCCACAGAATCCACCCACGAGACTATATGCATGCCGCTGGCGGATGCCGGCGTGACTGTTCGCGACGTGAGCGCCTTCTGGCAGGTTCAGCCATTCAACCTGAATTTGCTCACGGTTAACGGACGCACGCTCGAAGGCAATTGCGACCTGTGTTTCCTGAAGCCGCGCGGACAGCGCCTGGCCCTCATCAAGGCGCGGCCCGAGGCCGCCACCTGGTGGATTCGCATGGAGTCGCTGAACCTGGCGAGCAAACCCAATGGCGCCCGGTTTCGCGCCGATGGCCCCAGTTACGCGGACCTGGCGCGCTTCGCCGCCGACCAGGGCGACTTGTTCGATCCCACTGAGGAGTCGATCGTCTGCTTCTGCGGCGACTGATGCGTACGGAAAGGCCATCGACCTCGCCGCGGCTGCAACTGCTATGGCAGACGCTGCGCACTGTGGAAAAAGGGATGCGCCCGGTTGCCGATTGATTGCTGTCGCGCACGCGAGGCCCGGCCATGCTGACCCCATGCCTGCTGACGTTGTCAGCGACATGCCAGGCAACCATCGGTCTTCGAGGTTGCGGCGCAGTTCCCACTGCGTGACTGAGCCAGCTCGCACCGCATCCGTCCGCGAGCGGCCGCCAATTTCTGGTGGTGGATGCTTTCGCCTTATCAACCCACCGCGGGGTTACGCACCTTTCCCCGCATGCGTGGGGCCGGTGTGTCTCCGCTTCTTCCCTATGGAGATTCACCATGAGCACCACGTCCAACGAGAAATCGTATTTCGACATCCACACCTCGGGCATCGGCTACATCCAGCGCGCCCGTGAAGTACCCGTCAGGGGCGGCCGCCGTGCGCAGCCTTTCCTGGCATGCACGATCGCCGCGATGGTCGGCTCCGCCAAGGACCCGATCTACCGCTACCTCGACGTCAAGGTCTCCGGTGCCGAGGCCAAGAAACTGGTCGAGCGCCATATCGGCATTGACGACCCGAAGCAGCGTCCGCTGGTGCGCTTTCGCACCGGCGATCTGCGCGGTGATCCGTTCATCCGCGACAAGGGTGACAAGAAGGGCCAGGCCGGCGCGTCCCTCAAGGCACGTCTGCTCAAGTCCGAGCTGTTGGACCGGGCCGAACTGGCTTCGATCAAGCAGCATGAACTGATCACCCGTGGCATCGGCTACCTCAGTCGAGTGAAGGACGTCACCCCCAAGGATGGCGATCCCTTCCTGTCGTGCACCATCGCCGCCCTGAACGGGCCCGTCGATGAACCGGAGTACCGGTACTTCGACACCATCGTCGCCACCCCTGAAGCCGAGCATCTGGTTCGCCGGTGCATCCAGGCCATCGAAGGGGACCGCAAGGTGCTGATCAGCTTCAAGTTGAACGACATGAAGATCGATCCGTACATCCGCACCAAGGGCGAGCGCGCCGGGGAACCGGGTGCGAACCTCGAATCGACACTGGTCCACATCGGTCTGATCAAGATCGATGGCGTCCAGGTCTATCCGACGAGCCCGGCGCAAGCCGAGCCGCCGCAAGCTGAGGACGCACCCGCGCCCGAAGCCGAGGACGTTGCCGACACCGCTGCCGAACAACCCGCCGAGTCCGCCGAGCGCGAGCCCGAGGCGCAAGTCGAGGAGCAGGAGCCGGCGCTGGCTGATCCGTTCTGATCCGGCATGGCCCCTCACGGGGCCTTGCCTTTTTCCTATTTCCCAAGGAGAACCATCATGGCAGCCACAACGGCACCCACAAGATCAGTCCTGCCTATCGTCGTCCCGGGCCAGCTCACGTTGCGGACCATCCGCGGCAAGAACGGCCCGTTCACGGTTGGTCGCCTGACCACCCCCATCGGCGAGTTCGCCGTCAAGGACGCGGAACTGGAGCAGTACCCCGAAGGCAAGTACGACGGGGATTTCGTCATCCGCTACATCTTCGCGAAGTCCTATCCGGTCGCAGGCGGCGCGCGATTTGAAGTCCGCGCCAACCTCGACGGCATGACGCTCAACGGCATCGACAAACTGAGCCGTGACGAGGCCCGCAGCTTCGCTACCCAGGAAGTCGATCCGCTCGATGAAGAGCAAGGGGCGCAGCCTGCGGCAACGCCGGCCAAGCCCGTCAAAGCGTCCAAGCCCGCACCCGTGCAGGCGTCGGCGGACCCGCTGGTCGATACCACGCCCTTCGGAGTGGATGCGCCGGTGCCTGCTGCTGCCACTGCCTCCGGCAGTGCTGAAGACGGCGACGCCGCACTGTTCGGCATCCTGTGGCCGCTGGGCGAGTCCGTGAAACTGGATTCGACCATCGACCGCCGCGCCCTACGTGCGCAGATCGCTCGCCTGGGCGAACTGGGCTACTCGCTGGACTTCAAGACGCAAGAGTGGAGCCGCGAGGCCGAACTGCAACCTGCGTGATCTCAGGCGCCGCATCCGCGGTGTTCTTCATCCACCCGCCGGGGTTCTTTCCCCTCGCGGGGGGAGCCCCGGTTTTCTTTTGGAGGTTCCTATCATGTCCACCATCGCTTGCGATACCCCATCACAGCCCACGGCAGATGCCCGCCCGCTGGATGAACCCGCCTGGCGGGCAATCTGCGACACCACGGCTGAGCAATCAGCCAAGGGCTGCGGGCTGTCTTATGACTACTACGTAGAACGCTTCAGCTCGTCAATAGGCGCTCAAGCTCGTCAACTGCCCGAGAACCAGCGCCCCCAGGCTCTGCAAATCGCACGGGAATGGGGCTACGAAACACCTGCCGAACGGCAGGAGACCCAAGACTGGAACGCTGCACACGGCTACTGCTCACATGGCATCGAACTGGGTTATTGCCCGGCTGGTTGCGGTTCATAAGGCCGCACTGGCATCCACCGCATAGACGGCATTTCACCACCCGCTGGGGACTCTTCCCTGGCAGGGAAGCCTCCGGCCTGACTTTTCTAGGAGGCTCTCATGGGCTGGTACTTCTCTCATCAATCGCGATCCGACTTGATCGCAGAACTGATCGCACCGCAGGAGACTGAGCGCGCCAGCGTGAAGGTCATCGCCCACACGATGCGCGGTAATGTCCTTTGGTCCGTGGTCGAAGTGACCGCAAAGGCCGAAGGCGTGCATCGTGATCTTGCACCGGGCCAGTCCCTGCGCACCATCCGGTGCGATCTGCTTGAACGCAGCGACGGCCAATGGGGCTACAAGCCATTGGACGAGTCCATGCACCCGTACTACTACTCGTGCCCGTTGAGCTACCTCGGCATGGCACCGGAACAGTCCGCCGACTGGCGCACAGGCGTTCGCGCCTACCACGCACGACGGCGCACACCCACGGCATCCGCCGAGGCACTGACGGCCTGAGAACGGCACACGCCACGCAGCCCGATTTTCTCTTCCTGCATCTGCTTCATTTCACACACCCGCCGGGTCTGCTTCCCGTCGGGGAAGCGACCGGCGATTTCAATCACGGAGCTTCACCATGAGTCAGCACTACTTCGAGACGTCCTACAAGGGATTTCCCATCACCGTCATTCTCGGCTGGGATCGGCCGATGCAGCACTTCTTCCTGCTCATCCGCAAGCCGGCCGAGCTGGAAGACGACACCATCCAGGTTCTGGACGAGAACTTCCTGTACAGCAATCTGTACGAAGCAGACCCGTTCGGCCACGACCTGGACTACTACCGCGAAGTCCTGCGGCGCTTTCAGGTCTGCGTGCCAGAAAGCATGTTCAACCAGGTTCAGATCGACGCCGTGATGAATGCGGGCAACCGTTTCGTCAAGCATGAGGCCGATGGTTCGTTCGCCGAACTGTCAGCCTGACGTCGCCTGCGACGCAGCCGGAGCATTCCCTTCGGGCACTGCGCGCTTTCCATCCCTAACGGGGCATTCACTGCCCCCTGCGGGCGGTGCGCCCCTCACATCGAGGACACCACCATGCCCGCACCTTCATCCAACCAGCCCCTGTATCGGATCGACGAATGCACCGACCTCATGGCCGATGCCTGCGTCTGCAGCGACCAGGGTGACCTGATCTTCCTCTCGGTCTGGGCGCGCGACACCGCGATCCAGCAGTTCATTGGGCGACTCACCCTGGGTCGCAGCGAAGATGGTTTGGACCAGTTCCACGTCATCACCGATCAGGGCGGCTCGCTGCCAGTATTCGTCGGTTCGGTCGACCGCCTTGAGAAGCGCCTGACCCGCAGTTATCGCCGCACTCTGTTCGGCTCGATGGTCAATCTCTGGCTGTTCGACCGGCGCTGCATTCGGCCCGACAAGAGTTCGGCCAGCGCCTTGGCACTGCTACCGCGTTCTGCGGCCGATCCCACGTCACGCCTGTGGCACCTGGTCAAGGACACGTGCCCGCTGCCGCTGCTGGACCACTGGCAATCGCCAGTCCTGGCGCTGCTGCGCGAGCGCGAGATGCTGCGTTCCCTGCCGATGGCCCTCGGGCCGCTGCAAGGGTTCCGGCTTGCCATCGACGTTCCGGCGCTTACCAACGCGCTGGGTGAGTTCATCCGTGACGGTGTGCTCACCGCCCATCCGCCCCGGGAGCCGGTTTTGGCCGACCTGGAAACGACCGTCGCCTGACGTTCCGCCGATGAATGCGTGCCTTGCGCGCATCCGTCTTTCCCTTCATCCCCGCCAGACAGGAGACTTCCCATGGCATTGATGTTCCCCCGGCTCGCCAGGAATTTCGCGAAAAATGGGTATTACCCAACTGACGAAGCCACACTCGAAAGAACCCTCAGCGCACTGGCGCCCAGCGATGGGCCGATATGCATTCTGGACCCCTGCGCCGGCGAAGGCGTCGCCATCGCCGAGGCCGCCCATGCCCTCGGGCCTGAGCTGGCCGGCGCCTACGCGGTCGAGTTCGATCAGGAACGGGCCAACCATGCCCGGCTGCTGGTCGACCACTGCATCCACGGTGACCTGATGGACACCATGATTTCGCGGCAGGCCTTCGGCCTCTTGTGGCTCAACCCGCCCTATGGCGATCTCGCAAGGGATGCCAACGGCAACCTGGGCTACGAAGGCAAGGGCCGCGGACGGCTCGAAAAACTGTTCTATCAGCGCACGCTGCCCTTGTTGCAGTACGGCGGCATCCTGGTCTTCATCATTCCGTTCCATGTGCTGGATCAGGAGATGGTTGGCTGGCTGACACGGCATTTCGCCGATCTGTCCGTCTTCCAGGCTGTGGACAAGCAGTTCAAGCAGATCGTGATCTTCGGCCGTCGTGTCCGCCAGCGTGAGCAGGCTGGCGATGACGTGAAAGCCTCCCGCGCCCGACTGCTGCAAATCGGCCTGGGCGAACTAGAAGCGGACGAGCTGCCGCCCGAATGGACGTTGCTGCCGTATGTGGTCCCCACGTCCCAGGCCGAGCCGGAGTATTTCTACCGGATCAGCATGGAGCCCGAGCAGTTCGCCGACGAAGTGCGGCGCCTCAAAGGCCTGTGGCCCGCGTTCGAGACCCATCTCGGCGCAACCCAGCAGACCCTGCGTGCTCCGGCACGCGCCTTGTCACAGTGGCACCTGGCACTGGCCCTCGCGGCCGGCGCGATCTCCGGTGTCGTGCAGTCACCCACCGGCCGCACCCTGGCCGTCAAGGGCGACACGTTCAAGCAGAAGTCTTCCGCCGTGGAGTACCGCGAGCGCGATGACGGCTCCTTGGCCGAGACCCGCATCCTCACCGACAAGTTCGTCCCGGTCATTCGTGCCTGGGACCTTACCCCTGACTCAGCCACGCTGGGACAGGTTCTCACCATCCACTGATCCCTATGGGCGGCTCACCGTCCGATCTTCAACCTTTGCAAGGAGTATTCCCATGCTGTCCATCTTCAAGGGGCGCAAGCCCCAGGTTCCACCACTGTTCGCACTGGGCACGCTCAAACTGAGCGAGAAAGTGCATTGGCTGGCGAGCAAGAGCCTCATCGACCCCTTGCCCTATGTGCAGCGCCACGTGCGCGGCGATTGGGGTGAAGTCGGCGAGCCAGAGCGTCAGGCGAACAACACCGCGCTGGAGCAAGGCACGGCGATGACTTCGCGCTTTCCGATCACGCCGCGGCTCTACCTGCTGGTCATCACCAGTGGCGACCAGCGCACCACCGTCGTGCAACTGCCCGAAGAAGGCGCAGTGAACTGATCGCCGAACGCCCGCAGTCGCAGCGTTCTTTCCACCGACCCAGGTCCTTCGCCCCGTTTGGGGCCTTGGGCCTTCCACCATCAGGAGCCCGTCATGGCACCTAATGTCTTTCCTGCAAACGCGCCCATTTCGGTGGTGCCAACGGCGCTATTCGCCACGGGACTTATCGTCCTGACGCCTGGGGTGAAAGCTCTGGCGCGTCGCGGCTACATCAATGTCCGCACCTGCCTCGACCGGCATCGGAGCGGAGATTGGGGCCAGATCGACGCTGATGAGCGTTTCATCAACGACCACATCGGTCTCAAAGGGCGAGAAAAACTCTTCTCGCGCTATCCCGTTTCACGCGGCATCTGGATGGAGATTTGGACCATGTACGACCGCAGCATGACGGTTCTTCTCCTGCCTTACGAGTAACCGCATTCGTGTACTCACCGAGCGCCTGCACCAGGGGCGTTCTTTCTTTCCACCCACCGGGGCACTTCACCCCGATGGGGCGAGGTACCTCTTTTTCTTAAAGGAGTCACCTCCATGTTCACCCCTGCGCAACACGTTTTTCCCAGGTTCAACCCCGGCCAAGTCATCATGACCTCGGGTGTCGCCAACCTGGTCCAACAAGGCCAACTCAATCCGCGTCCCTATCTGCTGCGACATCTGTCCGCCGACTGGGGTGACCTCGACGACAGCGACCGACGTCAGAACGACGCCGCGTTGAAGTCGGGCGAGGACCGCTTGTTCTCGGCCTACGAGATCGGCCCAAGCCTGAAGGTCTGGGTCATCACCGAATGGGATCGCAGCGTCACGACGTTGCTGCTGCCCAGCGAGTACTGATCTTCTTCATCACCGGCCAGATCCCGAATCCAGCCGGCTCTTCCTTCCCACCCTGGGGCATGCCACCGCCCCTTGGGGAGTGGTGCATGCCCCGTTTTCTTGGAGCATCACCATGAACGCACAAGTCATCGAAGCGGCCCCAGCCATAGATCCTTCGTCCCTGGACGATGACCTGCTCGAACAGGAATCGTCCGAACTTTCCCTGAGCCTTCAGGATTTCGTCTCCGAATTCGGCGACGAACTGCTGGACTCCCTCAACCGGGCCAACCCGCCCGTCTATAGCGGCACGCCGCGCCCGCACCGCCAACTGGTGCTGGCGGGTCTGAAACGCCAGTTGTTCCCCGCCCAGGCCGAGGTCGTGCATGCGGCCTCGGAACTGCTCGTCAACCAAGGCGAGCGGGCCGTGTTCGTCAACGGCGAAATGGGCACCGGAAAAACCACGATCGGCATTGCGCTGGCCGCGGTCCTGCATGCCGAAGGCTATCGCCGCACGCTGGTCCTGAGCCCGCCACATCTGGTCTACAAATGGCGCCGGGAAATCCTCGAAACCGTCGCGGGCGCGAAGGTCTGGGTGCTCAACGGCCCGGACACGTTGCTCAAGCTCATCAAACTGCGCGAGCAACTGGACGTGCCATCGCCAGCGCAGGAGTTTTTCGTCCTCGGTCGTGTGCGCATGAGGATGGGGTTCCACTGGAAGCCTGCCTTCGCGCGCAAGCGTACCCGTCACGGTGACGTGGGGGTCTGCCCGCACTGCGGGGAGGTCATCACCAACCTCGACGGCGAGCCGATCAGTACTCAAGAGCTGGAGGCGGAGGAATTCCGTCGCAAGTGCACTGGCTGCGGCGGCGCGCTGTGGACGCTGATGCGTCCGCGGTCACTGTCCAGCAGCGATCAGTCCTCGGCCGTGCTGCGCGCTTTGAAGCGAATTCCCACCATCGGCGAAGCCACCGCGCAACGCCTGATGAAAACCTTCGGGGACAGCTTCCTGGCCTCGATGCTCGGCGACAACCTGCACAACTTCATCAACCTGATGGATGCGAGCGGGAAGTTGGTGTTCTCGGATCGCCAGGCGCACCGCATGGAGCGGGCCATGGCGAACATGGAGTTCGGCTTCGGTGAAGGCGGCTACCAACCCAGCGAATATGTGAAGCGGTATCTGCCGCGAAGCACGTTCGACCTTTTGCTCTGCGACGAGGCGCACGAGTACAAACAGGGGGGGTCCGCACAAGGCCAGGCCATGGGTGTCATCGCATCCAAGGTCCGCAAAACGGTCTCGCTCACCGGCACGCTGATGGGCGGATACGCGGAGGACTTGTTCCACCTGCTGTTCCGCGCGCTTCCGGGCCGCATGATCGAAGACGGCTACGTCCCCAGTCGCAACGGCAGCATGAACGCCGCAGCGATGGCTTTCATGAGGGACCACGGTGTCCTCAAGGATATCTATTCCGAGTCCGGTGGTCCGGCACACAAGACGGCCAAGGGCAGCAAGGTCACGGTCAGAACGGTCAAGGCCCCAGGGTTCGGCCCCAAGGGCGTACTGCGCTGCATCCTGCCGTACACCATCTTCCTGAAGCTGCGAGACATCGGTGGCGTGCTGCCGCCGTATGACGAGGAATTCCGGGAGGTGCCGATGAGCGCCGAGCAAGGCGAGGCGTATCAGAAGCTGGCATCCAGCCTGACCCAGCAACTCAAGGAGGCCCTGCGCAAGCGGGACACCACCTTGCTGGGCGTAGTCCTCAACACGTTGTTGGCGTGGCCCGACTGCTGCTTCAGGGCAGAGACGGTCCGTCATCCACGCACGCGCGACGTGCTGGCGTTCACCCCGGCCCAGTTCAACGAGCTGACGGTGATGCCCAAGGAGCGCGAGCTGATCGACATCTGCCGTCAGGAGAAGGACGCGGGTCGCAAGACCCTGGTGTATTCGGTCTATACCGGCACGCGGGACACCACGAGCCGGTTGAAGATGCTGCTGGAACAGGAAGGTTTCAAGACGGCGGTGCTGCGCGCAAGTGTGGATGCCAGCCAGCGCGAAGACTGGATTGCCGAGCAGATCGAACGGGGTATTGACGTGCTCATCACGAACCCAGAACTCGTCAAGACTGGGTTGGACCTGCTCGAATTCCCGACGATTGTTTTCCTCCAATCGGGCTGGAACGTGTACACGCTGCAGCAGGCCGCGCGTCGCTCATGGCGCATTGGTCAGAAGCTCGCTGTGAAGGTTATCTACCTGGGGTATGCCGCCTCTTCGCAGATGACATGCCTCGCGTTGATGGCCAAGAAGATCCTGGTCTCGCAATCGACCTCGGGCGACGTGCCCGAATCCGGGCTGGATGTGCTCAACCCGGACGGTGATTCCGTCGAGGTCGCACTGGCCCGGCAATTGGTCGCCGCCTGATCCCCACGCCAACGCCGGCCTTGCGCCGCCGGCTTTTCATTGTTCCCACCTTGCAGCCATGCCCACGTTCTTCGTGGGCGTGGCTGCGCTTTCTTTTCAAGGAGCTTTCCATGAACACCCATACCCAAGCCATGCCCGAAACCGTCAAAGTTCGCCTGACGCTGGACGTGGCCTATCTGCTCAACGGCGAGGCCGCGCCGGAATTGCTGGCACGGCTGCAACGCATGTGCGAATGCGCCATCGGCGAGGGGCTGCTGACCGGCGATACCGCCGCGGAAGTGGAAACCTGGTCGATCGATGTGTCTAAGGTGCCCTCGGCGGCTGACCGCGAAACACTGGAAGCCGAGATCGTCACCTTCATGCAACAGCGCATCGATGACGGCAACCTCGGCGCGGAGGACATTCCCGTGCGCCTGGCGCGCTACGGCATGATGGCCCCCGAGGCATTCGCCGACGAAATGCGCGAGCGCATGGGGATGGCTGACGAAGCGCCCTCGGGCCAAGCTGTCGTCCCCTCGACCGAACCTGCCGACGGCAGCGAGATCGAGGTGCAAGTCGCAGTCGCCTGCGCCAATGCCTCCGGCAGCCCTGACATGCCGATCTTCAAAGTCAGCATCACCCAGGAGGAATACGACCTGGGTATCCACTATGACAAGGCCAAAGACTTGGCCGAAGAAGCCCAGTACGAAGGGCCGTTCGTCTGCTTCGATGCCGCCGAATATGGCCCCATCCTGTCGGCCGCTCGCGAATTGGGCCTTGTCCCGCAAGTCGTTGCGGTCGATATGAGCTATCGCCAGATCCAATCTGTCCGCTGCGACGCCGGCCAGATCAAAGTCGTCTGTTTCGATGCCAGCGACTTGGGTGGGTATTCGTCAGCAATGGAGATTCGGCCAATCGGCGAGAACGGCCAATTCATCCGCTGTTGGGCTCATATCCAATTGGCGCAGGTCGATCCTGGACTGAAGCAGATGGTTCGGGAATGATTCGGTGCAGTCTGACCTACGTTCCCACTGGCCCCTTCGGGGGCCTTTTCTTTGAGCGGGGTGCTGTCAGCAAATGGGACGCAGCGTGGTTCGCATTGTTTGCTGCTGCATCCGGTCTTAGCGGCGATGGTGAGGGCTCGATGTTTCAGGACGCTGAGCTTATGTGCCCCTTTCCACTTTGGTATCACCATCCCGAACGCCGCCTGCTGGTAGGAGTTCTCGGCCTGTTCTGGTCGGTGCTGGCTGGCGGCTGCACGACGACGACTGCGCTGCCCGCGCCTGATGCCATCGAGGAAGTCTCAGCCGCGCCCGAACCCGAGACGCCCGAGTACATCCCCGTTATGCGCTACGGTCGCTACACGTTGGTCGAGCTAGCGCCCAAGGCGGCGCAGCGGGATCTGCTGTTGCAGACCATCGATGTGTCCATGCCCGAAGATGCCCGCGCCACCGTCGGCGATGGGCTGCGCCATGTACTCAAGCGCAGCGGTTACGGCTTGTGCCAGACGGCGCACGCGGTGATCGAGTTGTACGCGCTGCCGCTGCCGGCGGCGCACCTGCACCTCGGCCCCATGACCTTGCGCGATGCGCTGCTCACACTGGCCGGCCCGGCCTGGGAACTGCACGTGGATGATCGCGCACGACAGATTTGCTTCGAACAGCCCGCCGACAGCGTGGCTATCGAACCCGCACCCGAGCCACTCGCCGCCGAGGCGGTGCAGACGTTCCCGCTGGAGCCTTCGATTTCTGGAGGTCAGCCATGAACGCCCCACACTCTGCCCGGCGCCCGGCCGCCGCCGTGGTGTTGCAGAGCCTTCTGTGGCTGTGGCTGATCGGCCTCAGCGCCTTCGTAGCCTCAGGCTACCAGACCATGAACGACCAAGCCGACCAGGAACGGCTCGATTCCCGCCTGCAACGCCTGGAAGCACAGGCGGCGGGACTGGCCGAGACCTTCGAGGCCATTCAGCAGCGTCCGGCCGCCGCAACAGTGGCAGACCTCGAAGACACCCGCCAAGTCCTTGAAGCCCGAGCTGCCCTGGTTGAGAAAACGCTGAGCGGCTATGCCGCTGCCGACGACATTCAGGCGCTGCGCGCGGAGGTCGAGCAAATAAAGGCGCGTCAGGCCGCTGCGCCTGTTCCGCGCACCGCAGCACCCGCCCAGCCGCGCGCATCGGGCAAGGCTGCCGCCAAGCCCGAACCGCCGCCGCTGCCGTTCCGCGTCGTCGGCGCCGAATTGCGCGCTGGCCAGCGCAGCGTGTCCGTCGCGCCGAGCAGCGCGGACTTCACGCCAGATCAGTTTCAGGTGCTGCTGCCAGGTGATGCGCTCGGCCCGTGGCGCTTAAAGGCGATCGAGGGCAACACCGCCGTGTTCCAGGCCGGCGACCAGACCCGTCGCGTGGCGATTCCCTGACCGGAGCACACCACATGAAGCCGTCGATCATCCTTTTCGCGTTCCTGCTGGCATCCGCGCAGTTGCCCGCCTGGGCGCAGCAGCCGGCCACCGCTCCGGCCCGCAATGCGCAGAGCCAGGAGCGTCCGCTGGTCACCCGAACCCCGAACGACCAGGTAGCAAGCGAATGGGGTCTGCAACCGCAGGAATGGGCGCGCTATCGTGAGTTGATGGACGGGCCGCTGGGCATCTACTCGCCCAACTTGGACCCGCTGTCAGCCCTGGGTATCGAGGCCCGCACTGACGAGGAACGGCGGCGCTACGCAGAACTGCAGGTGCAAATCGAAGCGCGCCGCGTCGAGAAGCTGCTTGCCTATCAACGTGCCTATGACGAAGCCTGGCAGCGCCTGAACCCCGGCATGCAACGGGTGAACATGCCTGACGACAAGCCCAGCGCCGGCGCAGTGCGCGGCAGCGGCCGCATGGCGGTGTTCGTCAAGGACGGCTGCGCGGCCTGCGGACTGCTCGCGCAGCGCCTGCAATCCTCGGGTACCGAGTTCGACCTATACATGGTCGGCAGCCGCCAGGACGACGCGCGCATCCGCGACTGGGCCAAGCGCGCACAGATCGACGCGGCACGGGTGCGTAGTGGCAGCATCACGCTCAACCACGACGGCGGCCGCTGGCTGTCGCTGGGCCTGCCCGGCGACCTGCCGGCTGTTGTCCGCGAGGTGAACGGCCAATGGCAGCGCCAGCCCTGATCCCCGCACCCGGTTGGCAAACGCTGTTCGCGCTGCTGTTCGCCATCAGTCTGCACGCCGGCACGGCCCATGCCCAAGAGGTCCCGCCGCCAGCGTACCAGCTTGCTGCGCAGCGCGTCGGCATCCCCTCGACGGTGCTCTACGCCGTGGCCTTGCAAGAGAGTGGCGTCCGCCGCAACGGGCGCATCGTCCCCTGGCCTTGGTCACTCAATGTCGCCGGCCAGTCACGCCGCTTCTCCACTCGCGCCGATGCCTGCTCCGGTTTGCAGCAGGCAATGCGCTCCACGCCGCACACGCGCATCGACGCGGGCCTGGGCCAGATCAACCTCGGCTACCACCAGCAGCGCTACGCCAGAGCGTGCGACCTGCTCGACCCGTACCGCAATCTCGCCATCGCGGCCGAGATCCTGAAGGAGCAGCACACCCCAGGCGAGGACTGGTTGCTGGCAATCGGTCGCTACCACCGTCCCGCGGGCGGCGAGCCTGCCGCCCGCTACCGGCGCAGCGTGTCCCGCCACCTCGCCCGTGTGCAGGGTACGCACCCAACCACTGCGGCGTCCGCCGCGCGCCAGGAGAACTCCCCATGACTAAATCCCATCTGGCCAATCTCACGTCCAAGAGCCTGCTAGTGCTACTCGCGGCACTACCGCTGGTCACGCATGCCGGTGAGCCGCTGATCGTGGTCGAGGACCGTGGCGGCGCATCGGCGCTGCCGTACTACGAAGCCCTTAACCTCCAGCCGCGGGGCAACGGTGCGGCACGATCGCCCATCCCGCCGCCGCAGCTTCCCGCAACACCAGCAGATGAGACCGCCATGCTGCCGGTGCGCAGCACGAAGCTCACGCCTGGCATCGTCGCGCGGCGGGTGATCGAGGCGCCAGGCCTGCGGCCTTTTGTGGTCGTCGGCGACGATGACGCCTCCCAAGCCTGGCTTCGCCGCCATGCGGCCTCATTGCGCGAGCGTGGCGCGGTCGGTCTGGTGGTCAATGTCGAGACCGCGCAATCCCTGGCACGGTTACGCACACTGGCGCCTGGCGTGCCGATGGCACCCGTGACCGGCGACGACCTGGCCGAGCGCCTTGGGCTGCGCCACTACCCGGCGTTGATCACGGCCACCGGCATAGAGCAATGAAGTCATGTCGGGGAAACAGCCGGTTGAGGTTCTTCTTCGCCCAGCAGTGGAGCTATACACCGTCGCAGCGTGTGCAGGCGCCGCGTTTCTGTCCCTGGTGGCCCCGTGGTCACTTGCGCTGAGCCCAGCCATGGGCGTTGGCAGCGCGCTGGCGTTCGGCGCGTACGGCGCGATCCGGTATCGCGATGCCCGCGTCATCCTGCGCTACCGGCGCAACATCCGCCGCCTGCCACGCTATGTGATGACGAGCAAGGACGTGCCCGTCAGCCAGCAGCGCCTTTTTGTCGGGCGCGGCTTCCTATGGGAGCAGAAGCACACCCATAGGCTGATGCAGACGTACCGGCCGGAGTTTCGCCGCTACGTAGAGCCAACGACGGCCTATCGGCTGACGCGGCGTCTGGAAGAGCGCTTGGAGTACGCGCCGTTTCCGCTTTCGCGCCTGCCCGCGCTCACGAACTGGGACGCGCCATTCAATCCCGTGCGACCGCTGCCGCCTGTAGGCGGCCTACCGCGCCTACACGGCATCGAGCCGGAGGAAGTGGACGTCAGCCTGCCGCTGGGTGAGCGCGTCGGGCATTCGCTGGTGCTGGGCACGACACGCGTCGGCAAGACTCGGCTCGCCGAATTGTTTGTGACCCAGGATATCCGCCGCAAGAACGCCGCGGGAGAGCATGAGGTCGTGATCGTCATCGACCCGAAGGGCGATGCTGACCTCCTGAAGCGGATGTACGTCGAGGCCAAGCGCGCGGGCCGCGAAGGCGAGTTCTACATCTTCCACTTGGGCTGGCCGGAAATCAGCGCCCGCTACAACGCCGTGGGACGCTTCGGGCGCATCTCGGAAGTCGCCACCCGCATCGCAGGCCAACTCTCGGGCGAAGGCAATAGCGCTGCATTTCGCGAGTTCGCCTGGCGTTTCGTCAACATCATCGCGCGGGCACTGGTGGAGCTGGGACAGCGCCCAGACTACATGCTGATCCAAAGGCACGTCATCAACATCGACGCGCTGTTCATCGAGTACGCGCAACACTACTTCGCCAAGACCGAACCCAAGGCATGGGAGGTGATCGTCCAGATCGAAGCCAAGGTCAATGAGAAGAACATCCCGCGCAACATGATCGGGCGGGAGAAGCGTGTGGTGGCGCTGGAGCAGTACCTCTCCCAGGCGCGCAACTACGACCCTGTGCTTGATGGCCTGCGCTCGGCAGTCCGCTACGACAAGACCTACTTCGACAAGATTGTTGCCAGCCTCTTGCCACTGCTGGAGAAGCTCACCAGCGGCAAGATCGCCCAACTCTTGGCCCCGAACTACTCCGACCTGGCCGACCCGCGTCCGATCTTCGACTGGATGCAGATCATCCGTAAGCAGGCCATCGTCTATGTCGGCCTGGATGCGCTGTCTGATGCCGAGGTCGCCGCAGCGGTCGGCAACTCCATGTTTTCCGACCTGGTTTCGGTCGCAGGGCACATCTACAAGCACGGGATCGACGATGGCCTGCCTGGCGCATCGGCCGGAACGCGCGTTCCGATCAACGTCCACGCCGACGAGTTCAACGAACTCATGGGTGATGAATTCGTGCCGTTGATCAACAAGGGCGGCGGCGCCGGATTGCAGGTCACCGCGTATACGCAGACGCTTTCGGACATCGAAGCCCGCATCGGCAACCGCGCGAAGGCGGGCCAAGTCATTGGCAATTTTAACAACCTCTTCATGCTGCGTGTGCGCGAGACGGCCACCGCCGAACTGCTGACCCGTCAATTGCCGAAGGTCGAGGTCTATACCACCACCATAGTGAGCGGCGCGACCGACAGCTCCGACATCCGCGGTGCGACGGATTTCACCAGCAACACGCAGGACCGCATCAGCATGTCCAGCGTGCCGATGATCGAACCATCGCACGTCGTTGGCCTGCCCAAAGGTCAATGCTTCGCGCTGTTGCAGGGCGGCCAGCTTTGGAAGGTTCGCATGCCGCTGCCAGCCCCTGACCCAGATGAGGTCATGCCGCGGGATTTGCAACAACTCGCGGGCTACATGCGCCAGAGCTATACCGAGGCCACGCAGTGGTGGGAGTTCACCAGCTCCTCGGCATGGCAGGACGCAGCTTTGCCCGACGACCTGCTGGATGATGCTGCACCGACCAAACCTGATGCGGAGGCTACCGACGCCGACGACGGTGCCGATAACGAAGTCTCGCCATGAAAGATGCCGCCTCGACCGCGCAGCGGGAGCAGAACCAGCGCCAAGGTCTGATCGTCGGCACCATCATCTTGCCGTTCCGGCTGCTCGGGGTGTTGATCGGTTCGCTGCTGTTCTCCATCGTGGTGGAGTGCGTCGGCATGCACCTGTTCTGGAAAGACCAGGGCTGGCGTCATTCCCAGCAGATGTTGCAGTACGAGCTGGGGCATCTGTCCACCCACTTCACGCGCAGCGTGGTCGTGCAGGAGCCGGGGCGCACGGCGCACGAACTGGTGGATACCGGCTACGAATGGGTGTTTGTACGCTCGGGATTGATGGAGCGCATGAGTCAGACCGCCGAGCGCGCCCGCACGCCCAGCCAGGGACAGACGCGTAACTTCCGGTACTTCATCAGCCAGGTCTATGTCTGGACCGAGAGCTACCTGATCGCGGCGGCCTTCACGACGCTGACCTTTCTTGTGCGATTGCTGGTTCTGGTGCTCACGCTGCCGCTGATCTTCACGGCGGCGTTTGTCGGGTTGATAGACGGCCTGGTGCGGCGTGACGTGCGTCGGTTCGGCGCGGGCCGGGAATCCGGCTTCATCTATCACCGTGCGAAAGCCAGCCTGATGCCGCTGGCCGTGCTGCCTTGGATCACCTACCTGGCGCTGCCGATTTCGGTGCATCCGCTGCTGATCCTGCTGCCGAGTGCCGCCTTGCTGGGATTGGCTATAAGCCTGACCGCCGGCAGCTTCAAGAAGTACCTCTAGACCATCAATCCGGTCGTCCGCGAGTTCCTATTGATTGCGGCCTGAAGTCGCCCTGACCTCCACGATCGAGCCATTGCTGATCACACAGGAATGGCGCGATGGTGGCTTCAACCTGGCTGCGCGCTGCACATCGCGGCGTGCCCACTCTTCTCGTGACGGTCCTCCTGATGGGCCTGTCATCGATGGCTCTGGCCGAGTCCCCGGCGCAGCGTCAGGAACTGGTCGGTGCGTTGCGTCAGCTCGACGCGCTGGAGCGCACCGTCACGGACAGCGCCGCGCATGCCCCCGTCATCCCGGGCGAGCGCTACCACTTCGATTACCCGCGGCTGCTGGCTGACCTAGCGCACATGCGCGCTGGCATCCAGGCCCATCTCACGCCGTCGCGCGCCCAGCCGCGCGACCCCGCCGAACTGGCCGGCGACTACCGCACCGAGCGGGGCGTCGAACCATCGCCGGCGACGACTGCGCAGGGCAAGCTATGAACGGCGCCCAGGTCTCGGCTTTTCAAGCCAACAGCGGCATTGCGCCTTCCGCGATGGCGACCGTCCTGGTCGGCGTCGTGTTCGCGGTCCTGCTCGTCTGGGGCGTCTGGGCCATCCGAACGGCCTACGTGGGGTGGTCCGAGAGCCGCCTCAACCAGCGCCAATTCCTCGGCGTCTGCGTCCGCTTCGTCGCGATGTACCTCGTCCTGACGTTCTTCCTCCTCTCCTGACCTGAAAGGCATGACCATGCAAAACCGCATCCTCAATTCCCGTCTCGCCCAGCGCGCCGCCGTGGCCCTGGGCACCGCCGCGCTGCCTGCGCTGTCGTTTGCGCAGGGTCTGCCGCAGTTGGAGAACCCAACTCGCGGCACGGGCAACGGCATCATGGAAACGATCAGGAACTACGGCTACGACATCATCATGCTCGTGGCTCTCCTGGTCGTGGCGTCGATGTTTATCGGTGTCTGCTACCACGCTTACGGGACTTACGCGGAAATCCACACCGGCCGCAAGACCTGGGGCCAGTTCGGCTTGACCGTGGCGATCGGCGCCGTGCTGCTCGTGATCGGCATCTGGCTGCTCACCGAAGCCACCGGCATCCTGTGAGCAGGTGCAGGCCATGTCCGAGCACCAGCACATCCGTGCCGACGGAACGGTCACGTTCCTGCCGCACCGGCTCAACCGCCATCCCATCGTCGTGCGTGGCCTCACGGCGGACGAACTGTGGATCTGCTGCGGCCTGTCCGGCGGTGCGGGTTTGCTGATCGGCGCGCCGCTGTCCTGGGTGTTCCGCACCATTGCGCTGGCGCCCACATTCATCGTGCTCGGTGTGGCTTTTGGCGTTTTCGTAGGCGGCGGCATTCTGCGCCGGCTCAAGCGCGGCCGGCCTGACACCTGGCTGTACCGGCAGTTGCAGTGGCGCATCGCCACGCGCTATCCGCTGATGGCTGGCTGGGTGGGCGGTCATGTGCTGATTTCGCGTTCGGGCTTCTGGACCACCCGAAGGAGCGCTCGATGAGCCGTTTCAAGAACGAGATCACTCACCTGCAGGCGCACATCAAGACGCTGCGACTGGGCGCGGGCGCGCTGGTCATCGTCGCCCTCGTCATGGGTGGCGGCTGGTGGAGTGCCCCGCGCGATCTGACGATCCACGTCCCGCCTGACCTGCGCTCCGGCAGCACCCGCAAGTGGTGGGAAGTGCCGCCCGAATCGGTCTATGCGTTCACGTTCTACGTGTTCCAGCAACTCAACCGCTGGCCGACCAATGGCGAGGAAGACTACCCGCGCAATCTGCACGCGCTCTCGCCGTACCTCACGCCGGCCTGTCACGCGTTCCTGCGTGCCGACTATGACTACCGGCGCAGCACGGGCGAACTGCGACAGCGCGTGCGCGGCATCTATGAAATCCCGGGCCGTGGTTATGGCGACGATCCCACCGCCCGCGTGCGCATTGTCTCCGACCGCGACTGGGTGGTGACGCTGGACATCAGCGCCGACGAGTACTACGGCGCTGAGCAGGTCAAGCGCGCTCTGGTGCGCTACCCCATCAAGGTCACGCGGGTGGACGTCGATCCCACGCGCAACCCGTTCGGCCTGTCGCTCGACTGCTACGACGGCACGCCCCAACGCATCAACGCTCCGGAGCCGACGCGCCAGGCATCTGGCGGCCTGTCTCCGCAAGCGCCTCAAGGAGAAACCCCGTGAAGCACCCCCTACAGCATTACTTTCTCGCCGTGCTGGGGCTGCTGGCCATAGCATCGACACCTGTAGCCCATGCGGTGGAAATCCTGCGCTGGGAGCGCATGCCGCTGGCCGTTCCCCTGAAGGTCGGCCAGGAGCGCATCGTGTTCATCGACAGGAACGTCCGGGTTGGCGTACCGGCCGGCGTGGGCGAGCGCCTGCGCGTGCAAAGCGCGGGCGGCGCGGTGTACCTGCGGGCGAGCGAGCCAATCGAGCCCACACGGTTGCAACTGCAAGACGCGGACAGTGGCGCATTGATCCTGCTGGACATCGCCGCCGAGCCGACCAAGGACGGCGAACCTGCACTGGAGCCGGTTCGCATCGTCGAGGGAAATACCGCCCCAGCGCGCTATGGCGACCAGCCAGCGGTCGCCGATGAAGCGTCGGCACGCGCTGGTGATTCGGCGAGCGCGCCGTCGGCCCGGCGCGAAACCCCGGTCCCCGTCGTACTGACACGGTTTGCCGCGCAGAACCTCTACGCACCGTTGCGCACGGTAGAACCGCTTGCGGGCGTGATGCGGGTCAACCTGCGCCGCGACCTGGACCTCGGCACGCTGATGCCGACGTTGCCAGTACGCGCCGTCGCACTCGCCTCTTGGCGCCTGGAGGATCAGTGGGTCACCGCAGTGCGCCTCACGAACAACAGTGCCGCCTGGACCACCCTCGACCCGCGCGTGTTGCAAGGCGATTTCCTCACCGCCACTTTCCAGCATGACGCGTTGGGCCCACGCGGCACACCGGAGGATACGACTGTCCTGTACCTGGTGACGCGCGGGCGGAGCCTGGCGCAATCGCTGCTGCCCGCCGTTCATCGCTTCGACCCGGCCGTTCATCTGCCGCAGACGGGCGCAGATGAGAATGGCAAGGAGGCCCGCCATGCGCAGTAATGGACTCCTGAAGTGGCTGATGATCCCTGTCGCGCTACTGGTGCTGTTCATTGGCGTCCGTCTGTTCTCGGGCGACGGGGCATCGACACCTTCCCAAACCGACGCGGGGAGCCAGCTCACGCCCGAAGAGATGAAGGCGCTGGGCATCGAGGGCGATACCCCGCGCGATACCGTAGCCACGCTGGTCGCGCAGGTCAAGCAACTGCGCACCGAGCTTCAGACCGCGCTGTCCGACAACAAATCCCAGCGCGAAGAAAACCAGCGCCTGCGCCAGCGCGAGAACTCGATCGATCAGCGCATCAACTCCGCGCTCGAATCCGAGCGCTCCAACCTGCGGCGCGACCAGCAGCAAGCCGCGAGCGAGCGGCAGCAGACTGAAGGCTTGCTCGCGGACCTGCAGCGGCGTCTGGAGAGCATCGGCGGTCGTGGCGGCGGCCATGCCGATCTGCCGGTGGGTCTGGGACTGCACGACGGCGACGAGACCGGGATGGAAGGCGGTGTGCGCTGGGTGGAACCGGACGACGCGAAGAAGGCCGAGGGCCGCGGCTCGTCCAGTGGCGCCATGAGCTTCCCGACGAGCTTCGGACCGGCGCAGCGCACGCTGGAAACCACGGCGGAAACCGTGGCGAACGCGGGTGCGCGCGCCGCCGGCGTCAAGACTGCCAAGGCTGTCTATACGGTGCCGACGAACTCCACCCTCATGGGATCGGTGGCCATGACCGCCCTGATCGGCCGCGTGCCGATCGACGGCACCGTGAACGACCCGTACCCTTTCAAAGTCCTGGTGGGCCCCGACAACCTCACGGCCAACGGCATCGACATTCCCGACGTGGCGGGCGCCGTGTTCAGCGGTACAGCGTCGGGCGACTGGACGCTCTCGTGCGTGCGCGGGCAGGTGCGCAGCATCACCTTCGTCTTTCATGACGGAACCATCCGCACCATTCCCGAGGACCGCGAGGGCAACCAGCAGAACAACCAGCAACGCGATGGCCTGGGCTGGATCAGCGATCCCTATGGCATTCCCTGCGTCAGTGGAGAGCGACGCAGCAACGCCCAGCAGTACCTCGGTTCGCAGGCCCTGATCACCGCGGCCGGTGCGGGCGTGGCCTCGCTCATCGAAAGCGACAGCGGCCAGATGTCCTACGTCGGCTCGGACGGCTCCATCGGCACCGTGGGCATCAGTGGTCAGGAAGCCGTCGGTCGGATTCTCGCCGGCGGCGTCCAGGAAATGTCGAACTGGGTCAACAAGCTCTACGGCCAGGCCTTCGCCGCCGTCTATGTGCAGCCCGGCGCCAAGGTCGCCGTCCACCTCGAAAAGCCGCTCGCCATCGACTTCGATCCCGAAGGCCGCAAGGTCGATCACCGCGCAGGAGAAAGCCATGCTCTCGAACTTGAATAAGGGCCTTGCGCTGGCCGTTGCCGTTGCGGTGCTCGGCGGCTGCGCCACAAGCAAGGAAAAGCTGCTCCCGCACGGCGACAGCACGATGATGGACATCTGGCAGCAGAACGCCGGTGACGGCGGCGGTGGCGCCGGCCAGGTCGCGCGCAGGCAATTGCTCGATGCACGCCAGAGTCTGCGCAGGCCGCTGACCGAGGCCGACGTTGCCGCGCCCACTGAGCAGATGCGCTACACGCGCACGGCGCGCAACGAGGTCTATCGCCAGTTCCACCGCCTGCCGAACCCCGATCTTGTCATGTATGTGTACCCGCACCTGGCGGGTACAGACCCCGTGCCGGTTCCGGGCTACACGACGGTCTTCCCCCTCTACCAGCGCGTACAGTACGCCATGCCGGGCGAGCGCGTGGAGGACTACTGATGCGCTGGAAACTCCCCTGGCCGAAGCTGGCCGCATCCGGGGCTGGCCATGACGAACAGCCGGACGGCTGGCAGCGCCACGTCGAAGCCTTGCGCCAGGCTGGCATCCCCGAACCTGGCGCGGCGCTCCAGGGCAGCAGGCCGGCGACCCTAACCGACGAGCAGGCGTTGTACGACGTCGCGCCATCGTTCGCGGAACTGCTGCCGTGGGTGGAGTTCCTGCCGCAGTCGAAGTCCATGCTGCTGGAGGATGGGCAATCGGTCGCGGCCTTCTTCGAGCTGGTGCCACTGGGCACTGAGGGCCGGGAACCCGGCTGGCTCGCGCATGCCCGTGATGCCTTGGAGAACGCGCTCCAGGACTCGTTCGATGAACTGGATGAGAACCCCTGGGTGCTCCAGCTCTACGCCCAGGACGAACCCAGCTTCGATCAGTACATGCAGACCCTGCGCGACTACGTGCAGCCGCGTGCCCGCGATACCGCCTTCACCGAGTTCTACCTCCGCTTCTTCGGCCATCACCTGCGCGCAGTGGCCAAACCGGGCGGACTGTTCGAGGACAGGGTGGTCACGCGGCTGCGCTGGCGCGGCCAGACGCGGCGTGTACGGATGGTGGTCTATCGCCGGGTGACCGGGCAAGGACAGGGCCAGGCGAGCCGCCGTGGCCAGACGCCGGAACAGATGCTCAATATCGTCTGCGACCGCCTTTGCGGTGGCTTGGCGAACGCCGGCATCCAAGCCCGGCGCATGGTCGCGACGGACGTTCACGACTGGCTGCTGCGGTGGTTCAACCCCAATCCCGCGTTGCTAGGGCCTGGGGTCGAGGACCGCGAGCGCTTCTATGCGTTGGCACGCTATCCCAATGAGACCGAAGACGGCGAAATCGAGCTGGCGAGCGGACGGGATTTCAGCCAGCGGTTGTTCTTTGGGCAACCGCGCTCCGACGTAGCGCGCGGTACCTGGTGCTTCGACGACATGCCGCACCGCGTGCTGATCACCGACCGGCTACGGATGCCACCCGGCGTCGGGCATCTGACCGGCGAGACCCGCAAGGGCGATGCGATCAACACGCTGTTCGACCAGATGCCCGAAGACACCCTGATGTGTCTGACGATGGTCGCCACACCGCAGGATGTCCTCGAATCAGATTTGAATCACCTGGCGAAGAAGGCCGTGGGCGAAACCCTGGCGTCCGAACAGACGCTCAAGGATGTGCACGAGGCCCGCTCCCTGATCGGCAGCGCGCACAAGCTATACCGGGGCACGCTGGCGTTCTACCTGCGCGGTCGGGACGAAGCCGAACTGGATCGTCGCGGGCTGGATCTGGCGAACGTGATGCTCAACGCCGGCTTGCAGCCGGTGCGCGAGGACGACGAGGTGGCTCCGCTCAACAGCTATCTGCGCTGGCTGCCGTGCTGCTACAACCCCAGCCAAGACCGCCGCAAGTGGTACACGCAACTCATGTTCGCCCAGCACGCGGCGAACCTGTCGCCGGTATGGGGCCGTGCCCAGGGCACGGGGCACCCCGGCATCACGATGTTCAACCGTGGCGGTGGCCCGATCACCTTCGACCCGCTCAACCGCCTGGACCGGCAGATGAACGCCCATCTGTTCCTGTTCGGCCCCACCGGCTCTGGCAAGAGCGCCACGCTCAACAACCTGCTGAACCAGGTCACTGCCATCTACCGGCCGCGGCTCTTCATCGTGGAGGCTGGTAACAGCTTCGGTTTGTTCAGCGACTTTGCCAGGCGTCTGGGCCTGACGGTCAACCGCGTGAAGCTGGCACCAGGCTCGGGCGTGACCCTGGCGCCGTTCGCCGATGCGCGCCGGCTGATCGAGACACCCAGCGACGTGCAGACGCTCGATGCCGATGCGCTGGATGAAGACCTGCCACCCGATGCCTCGGCCACGGAGCCGGACGAGCAACGCGACGTGTTGGGCGAGTTGGAGATCACTGCGCGGCTGATGATCACAGGTGGCGAAGACAAGGAAGAAGCCCGCATGACGCGGGCCGACCGCTCGCTGATCCGCCAGTGCATTCTGGATGCTGCCGAGCGCTGCGTAGCCGAGAGGCGCACGGTGCTCACGCGCGACGTGCGCGATGCGTTGCGCGCGCGTGGCAACGACAGCACGCTGCCAGAGATGCGGCGCGTGCGGCTGCTGGAGATGGCCGATGCCATGGACATGTTCTGTCAAGGCACCGATGGCGAGATGTTCGATCGGGACGGCTCGCCTTGGCCCGAGGCCGACATCACCCTGGTGGATCTCGCGACCTATGCCCGTGAGGGTTACAACGCGCAGCTCTCCATCGCATACATCAGCCTGATCAGCACCGTCAACAACATCGCCGAACGCGACCAGTACCTGGGCCGTCCGATCGTCAACGTCACCGACGAAGGCCACATCATCACCAAGAACCCATTGCTCGCGCCTTACGTCGTGAAGATCACGAAGATGTGGCGCAAATTGGGTGCGTGGTTCTGGCTCGCAACGCAGAACATCGACGATCTGCCGCGTGCCGCAGAACCCATGCTCAACATGATCGAGTGGTGGGTCTGTCTTTCGATGCCGCCGGACGAGGTGGAGAAGATCGCGCGCTTCCGCGAACTCTCGCCCGCCCAGAAAGCGTTGATGCTTTCCGCACGCAAGGAAGCAGGGAAATTCACCGAAGGCGTGATCCTGTCGAAGTCGATGGAGGTGCTGTTCCGGGCCGTACCGCCAAGCCTCTACCTCGCACTCGCGCAGACCGAACCCGAGGAGAAGGCCGAACGCTACCAGCTCATGCAGCAGTACGGCATCACCGAACTGAAGGCGGCCTTCAAGGTCGCCGAGAAGATCGACCAGGCGCGCGGCATCGAGTCGCCGGCCCTGGACCTGCCGCAATAGCCGGAGAATGTCATGACGCCCAAACGACCTTCCATTCCGATACAGATGCAGGCGTTCCGCCGTCGGCGCTGGCGGTCCCGCTGGCTTTGGATGTTGGGAGCTGCACTGGTGGCACTGCTGCTGATCTGGCTCGTAGCCAAGTCGCCCGGTGAATCCACGCCGCAGGCTCCTGCGCGAGTCGGCACTGCACAGGTGGAGGGCCCTCCTTGGCAGATGGGGAATCCTGAAAGCCGTTTTATGCTGACGCTCTATGCAGACCTCGAATGTCCGTTCTGCCGGGCGTACTTTCCGCTTCTCAAGCGCTGGGTGAGCGAGAACTCAGACGTGGCCCTGCAATGGCACCACCAGCCGCTGGCTATGCACGAGCCGGCCGCATCGGCCGAAGCACGCCTAGCGGAATGTGCCGCTGAGGTCGGCGGACATGCTGCCTTCTGGCAGGCCATCGAATGGGTCTATGTCCATACGCGCAGCGACGGCCAGGGCTTGCCCGACGGCCTGAGCTATCCAGACCTTACGCCAGCCATCGAGCACTGTCTGGCAAGCGAGCGACCGGATGCGGTGATCCGTGCCCAGGCCGAGGAAGCCACGAAGGGCGGCGTGACCGCCACGCCATCCATCAGGCTGCATGATCGCCAGACCGGTCAGGCAATCCTGCTACAGGGACCGATCGAGGGCGATTCTCTGCTATCTGCCATGGACATGCTGTCCGCTGACGAGTCAGCCGCCACATTCAGCACCGAAATGCCTGCCGACGTTGTCGGCGACATGCCCAGGTAGCCCTCGGTCTTCAAGGCTATGGCGCGGTTGCCCGCGCTGACCGCTACCCGTTCGCTCCGCATCCTGGCCGCGAACAATCACCGCTGCGCGGTGGTGGATGCACCTTGTTCTGTTGTTCCTATCCCCAGGAGGGCTTGCCCTCCCAGGGCGTGCGTCCTCCGATCTCGCCATCCGGAGGTTCACCATGTCTTTCGTCGTCAATGACTCCTGCGTGGAGTCGCTTTCCACCATCGCTGCCCAGCACGAGGACTGGATCATCCAGCAAGCCATCGCGCTGCTGGAACAGCGGGTTTTCAAAGCCGGTCCCCGGCTCGAGCGACCAGCAGCCGTGCGGGACTACCTGCGTCTGAAACTGGTCGCCGAGCCCAACGAAGTATTCGTCGTTGTTTTCATGGACAGCCTGCACCAGGTGCTGGCCTACGAGCCGATGTTCAAAGGCACGATCAATTCGGCCACGGTGCACGCGCGTGTCATCGTGCAGCGTGCATTGGAGCTGAATTCCGCTGCCGTCATTCTTTCGCATCAGCATCCCTCGGGAGCCACTGAGCCGTCGAATGCCGATCGCTCGCTGACCCAGCAACTGCAGGCCGCGCTGGCGCTCATCGATGTTCGGGTGCTGGACCACATCATCGTCGGCCAGGGAATTCCGTACTCCTTCGCTGAGCACGGCTTGCTGTAACGCATCGCTTCATTGATCACAGCGGGGGCTTCGGCCTCCGCTTCTTCCTTGCCGCGAAGCAAGCAGGTATGCGGGGTGTCCGCGATTCGCATTGTTTGTGGGGGCAGCACCGGGTTCTGCGTTTGACTATGGTCCTGATCAACTTCCGGGACACGCGTCATGCCAGCATCTTTTCCCAGGTTCGCGCCAAGCTGGCGATCCCTTGGCCTGGCCGTTGCACTGCCGGTGTCCTTGGGTGTTTTCAGTCCGGCCACATTCGCTACCGATGCTACCGATGTGCTGGTCATCACCGACAGCCGCCATCCGGTCAAGACCATGGGCGGCGAGCAGTTGATCGAGCTGGACGAAGCGCACCGGATTGAAGCGGAGCTTTCTGCGGAACTGCCCACCGAACCCGAGCAGGCGACCGCCATCGTCAAGCGCCGACTGAACAGCGCCGGCACCGATCTCCAACGCCGCATCGCTTCCGCCTACCAGGGCGTCACCGACGCATGGAGCCTGGGCATCACCAGCATCCCGGCCGTCGTGGTGGATCAACGCTACGTCGTCTATGGCGAACAGGATGTGGCCCGCGCAGTCGCGCGCATCGAGCAGCACAGGAGGGCCCAGCCGTGACCCGCCCATTCGACCTGATGCGCCGCCTGCGTGCTAGCGTGGCGTCCGTGCTACTGCTCAGCGCCACGGGCAGCTATGCGCTCAACACCGCAACCATCGTAGGCTCGGTGGCATCGCCAGACTGCCTCGAATACCGGGTGGTAGGCATCTGCTACTGGCTCTACTGCACCTGGACGGGCTGCACGGTGCGCACGTCCGTCAAAGTGCGCCACTACATCCCCGATGCGGTCGTCTCCAGCTACAGCAATACCGGAGAAAACCCTTGGGTCGAGGTTCAGGCGATGAGCACGCCCAACCCTTCGGCCCATGCCGGTGGCGACGGCACCACGAACGAAGACCACGAGAACAATCTTGCGAAATTCAAGAACGCCGATGTCATTGGTCATCCCGGCGTCGAGGTATTCAACCAGTTCGTCTCGTCGTCGGGCTACTTCTGCGAGGGCGCGGGTACGGCGTTCATGCCGTATCTGCTCAGCACCCTGGACACGCTGGCCTGGCGTTACAACGTGCCGGAGATGGTCTATCCGGAGGCATTGATCCCCGGAATGCGCGAGATCGGCGCGCGCTCGACGTTGAACCTCTGGGGCAACGTGTATCCGCGCGGAGGATTCCTGCACCAGACGGACGACCACAAGGCTGGCGCCGTGGTGGCCCAGCGTGCCGGTGATGTCGTCACTCGCCGCGGGCAGTTGCATGTGTACCAGCCGCTGCTTGCCAACTCTCGTGATGGCTATTGGCCGGCTGGCGATCTGGTCGAAGGCGACGCCTCGACGGGAAAGTGGCAGGAACTCACACCCGTGCTGTCATCGTCGTGCTCGGTCTTCCCACGAAGCGGTTCCCTCAAACAGGCCCAGCAAGGCGATTACGCCTGGGCGTTGTGGCGGCCCTATGCGTGCTGCGAACGCCGTGGGCAGGTGTTCCTTGGCAGCGTTGATTTCCTCTGAGGTGCCACGATGAAGCGTCCTGAACCGACGAATCTCTCCACCAGGGCGTACCGCCTTCTGCGTCCGACGGTACTGGCCGGCGCGCTCGTCCTGGGTTGCGGCCTGGCATGGGCGCAGGCCGGATACCAGAACAGCGGCGCCGTCATCGGCGATGACGTTATGTACTCGATCGGCGGCGGCAGCGCAGTGTCCATGGGCCGTGCCGCCGGCATGCGTTCGATCGGGGTAGGCGTGGGGTGGAACAGCAACCTGATCTGCGGCGACATGAGCATCCAGACCACGCTGCGCAATCAGCTCAACGGCATCACGAATGGTTTCCAGCAGATCATGGGCAGCGTGATCCAGAGCGCCACGAGTGCCGTGGCATCCCTGCCTGCGTTGATCATCCAACGCGCCGATCCTGGCTTATACAACTTGCTCACGAATGGCGTGCTGCAGGCTCGGCTGGATTTCGACCGTTCCAAGCTGACATGCCGCGCCATGGCCGAGAAGATGGCCGAGACGGCGGGCGGCCAGCTTGGCTGGAACCAGATGGCCGAAGGCATGGCGCTGCGCGATGCGGTGTCGAGCACGGACGCCGTGTCGGCCATCGAGCAGGCCGAGACGCGCCGGGGCAATGACGGCGTGCCCTGGGTGGGCGGTAGCAATGCCGGTGGCGCAGGCCAGCCGGCTATCCGGGTGGTCGGCGATGTGACCCGCGCGGGCTACAACCTTGTCAACGGTCGTGGCGTGACCGACACCTCCTCCATCGCAGCGTCCAGTTGTGCGAGCCTGTCGTGCCAGACCTGGACCTCGCCGCAGCAGGCGATCGAATGGGCCACACGGGTCCTCGGGGAGCAGGAGCAGCGCACCTGCGATTCCTGCACCAAGACCGAGACGGTGCCCGGCGTCGGACTGACGCCGCTGATCCAGGAGGAGTACGAGGCGAAGCTGGAAACCTTGCAGGAGCTGATCTCGGGGACACGCAACACGACGTTCGAGAACCTGCGTGAGGCGAGTAGCGCCTCGCTGCCCATCACGCGCGGCGTTATCGAGGCGCTGCGCGACGAACCGGATCAAGACCTGCTGGCGCGGCGCCTGGCGTCCGAGGTCGCGCTGTCGTCGGTGTTGGAGAAGGCATTGCTGCTCCAGCGGACCCTGCTGACGGGCAAGAAGGAACCCAACGTGGCGGCCAACCAGTTGGCGGTCGAGGCTGTGAACCACGAGAGCGATACGCTCGACCGGGAGATCCGCAACCTCAAGACCGAGCTGGAGTTGCGCCGCGAGCTGGCCAACAACTCGCCGATGGCCATCATCCAGCGCCATGGTACGCGCGCGGCTGGTTCGCGCGGCGTCTATGAGGGCGATCCGGTGCCCGACCGTCTCGATCAACTGCAGAAGGGCAACCCGGGAGCCCGGCCATGAGTCCGATGCGCGCGAACTGGATGAGCCGGAGCTGGCTGTTCAGCCGGCGCGCGGCGAAGGCGCTGCTATGGACGGTGGTGATTGTCGCGGCTGCCGTGGGAGCCAACGTCGTTGGCATCTACCTTGTCGGCAGCGTTGCTGGCTGGGAGCAGTGGCTGGCGGCTGCCGCGGGCTACTTCCTGGTGTGGCGGTTATGCCTGTACGGAGCGACCGTCTATGGGTGGATCTGGATGCGCCGCCGGCTGCTTGCACGCGAGGACAACGCACAGGCACGGCGACGCCTGGTGCGCAGCGAGATTGCCGGCGTCGTCGCCATCGTGGTGTTGGAAGCCAGCCTGCTGATGCAGGCCGCTTGAGGGGAGATTCGGGTCATGACGCTCTACACCACCGACTACTTGGAGTACTACCTGACCCTCGTGTCCTGGATCGTCCATAACGGCATCTGGACAGTGCTGGTCTCCAGCGGCGTCTTCGCGCTGCCCTTCGTGACAATCGTCCTGCAGGAGTGGTTGAAGGCCCGTGCGGAAGGCGCCGACGAGGGCAATAAAGGCGTGCTGAGCGCCGCCCGCATTGAGAACCGGGTGTTCGTCGCCATCGTGGTGGTGATGTTCGCCGGCATCCCGTTCATCGACGTGGACCTCAACACCATTCGGTACGACAGCTCGCGCTCGGCGCAATGCCAAGTCAGCGCGCCGCAGCCTACCGACACAGGATGGTCGCAGTCCTTCTCGACGCTCAACAACCAGAGCGCCAAGCTGCCGGTGTGGTGGGCCTTCATGCACGCGCTTTCGCGAGCCGTTACGGGCGCTTCCGTGGCGGCGATCCCCTGCGGTACCGATTTGCGGCAGATGCGCATGGAGATCGACGCCACGCGCATCGACGATCCAGTGCTGGCCCAGGAAGTGGCGGATTTCTCGCGTGACTGCTATGGGCCGGCCCGCGCCAAACTGTTCATGCAGCGTCCGCAGCTTGATGAAGCACAGATGCACGACGTGACCTGGGTTGGCTCGCGCTTTTTCACGGACACGGCTGGCTACTACGACAACTATCGGTCTAGCACGCCGCGCGAGGACTGGCCCTACGATAGCAACCGCGATGCTGGGCTTGTGCAGGGGTCCAGCGGCGGTGGCTATCCGACTTGCCGGCAATGGTGGACCGACGGCAGCAACGGCCTGCGGGCACGGCTTCTGGGCCAGGTGAACCCGAGCTTGCTGAATCGCTTGGCAGGTTGGGCCGGGTTCCTGAGCCGTGCTGAGGTGGACGATTCGGTGATCCGCGCGATCGCCTCTCCGCGGCAGCAGAAGCTCAACCAGGGCTCGGTCTATACCGACTACGGCGGCCAGATCGACAAGAGCCTGCCGAACATCGTGACGCGTGCGGCAGGCGACGTTGGCATGGCAGTTGGAGGAATTGGGGCGTTCCCTGCAATGGACGTGGTGCGCCAAGCGTTGCCCATGGTGATCGCACTGCTCAAGATGGCATTGGTGATCTGCATTCCGCTCGTGCTGGTCGTCGGCACCTATGACCTCAAGACGGTCATCACCGTCAGCGTGGTGCAGTTTTCACTGTTCTTCGTCGATTTTTGGTTTCAGTTGGCTCGCTGGCTCGACAGCACGATCCTGGACGCACTCTACGGGTGGGGCTGGGGCTGGAACCGGCCGCATAACAACTTCGATCCGTTGGTCGGCTTGAACAATGCGTTCGGAGACCTATTGTTGAACTTCGTCATGGGGACGATGTTCCTGGTCTTGCCGGGATTCTGGCTGGCGAGCCTCACCTGGGTCGGGATTCGGGCCGGGCACGCCATCCAGGGACTCTCAGATGGCAGCAAGAGTGCTGGCCAAGCAGGCGGCAAGGGTGCTGGAGCACTCACCGGGGGCAAGCTGAAGTAGCGCGGGTGTATTCAATCGTCGGTGTACAACTCGTGCGATGTGTCGTTGTACAGATTCGGATCGTAGCCGGACGTCTTTCGCAATTCGGCGAGGTCAGTGAAAGGCCACTCTTCCTCGTCAGGGGGATTGATGGCGACGGCCCATCCCGCAACCATCACACCCAGCACCGCGACGGCGAACCAGAAGGTAACGTAGAACAGCAGGCCCAGCGCAGTTAGCTTGACCACCCATAACAGCGCAGCGGCACCAAGCGCCGGCACACCCTTGGAGACCAGCCAGTCCGACACTCGCCGTTCGCCGCGGACATAGGACCGCCATCCTCGGCCGACGCTACGGCCGAGGCGTTCTGCGGTACTGCTGCGGGTTGTCGTGTTCATGATCGTCTCCTGCTACATGAGGAATACCTACTTCAGTTTGCGCCAAGGTTCTGCTTGTGGCTCCGAGACGCTCTCTCCCTGCTTCAGGGCGCTTCGTCATCAGGTTCCACGCCGATGCGGTAGGTTGCAACGAAACGCGGCCAATCCATATGGTCAACCAGGTCGATGTCCTCGATGACGCTGACCTTCGCTTTCGCGCGCTCGAACAGGGCGATGCTGGCGTCGGGATAGTTGTTGCGCGATGGATAGAGTACCCCGTCGAACAGCGGCAGGTCGTCACCGCCGAGCATCGCATGCACTTGGGCGGACACCTGCTGTGTGTACACGTAGTCTCTGCTGGCCAACTGCTCCAGATTCAAGCCGAAGTGTCCTGCCATGACGCCCGATGCCGTGAGGTCGGCCAAGCACAGATCCTCCAGGACGCCTACTGCGCGCACCATCCGGCTCCGGACTTCTTTCAGCGCGATCGAGCGCTTTGTGTCCGCGAGCCATTGGTGCTTGTGAAACATCGACTCCATCAGCGCCGTGGGAAGATCGCGGCCCAGGTAGAGCACGCCGTAGTTCCGCGCGGGGGCATCGTAGCGATTGGTGCCGTCGTGGCCGTAGTACAGCGGGCTGCCCCGATACGCGATTCGGCTCACGTGCTGGAGCAGTACACCCGCATCGATCGGGAACGACGGCAACTTGATACTCACGGCGACCTCATCTCAATGCACTTGGACGCCCAGCACGTTGAACACAGCGCTAGCCACGTCGTCGATCGAAGCAGGTGTCACCGCGTCCACTGGCGAACGCCCACCCAGACCCTCCAGCGGTTCGGATAGTGAGCGATAGATGGTCCAGTTGTCGACGCCCTCGACCTCCTGGAGCACGGTCTGCGTCAACTGCTGTTTCACCGGGTCGAGTTGCCAGTCGGGCAGCTTCTGACCGCGCGGCCCGACATTTAACGCCAGCAGCCGACGGGCGAGGATGTCCTTGTAGATCTGCTGGCGCGACTTGTCCGCCAATTTGGCGAACTCGGCCAGCGGCAGGTTGTGCGGTTGCTCGAAGGCGTCCAGCAAGATGGCGCGGCCGCGCTGGATGTCGGTTTCACCAGGCCCCCAGCGCGTGTCGGTCCGCAGTGCGGCCGCTTTGCGTGCCAAGGTCTGCTCCAACGTCTCCATTTCCAGGCTGGCAGGAAGCTCCACCGCCTCCACCCGCTCGTGGACGAACGCCTGCAGCTCGGCAGCGAAAGCTCCGGCATCCCGGATTTCGACGGTAGCGGCGAATCGACGCACATCCTCCACGGTGACGCGCGGCAGATGGTCAGCAATGAATTCAAGAGTCTTGGGCATGGTCATCTCCCACAGGAGGTTTGAGACAGCAATCACTCTAGTCTCTTATGTCTCACTTGTCAACTTTGTAAACCTTGGAAAGATGGCTCGCCCTAGCAAGCCCGTTGCCACCTGGCTGGGCAGTGGGATCCACTCAGCATAGAACCGGCCCCCGCGCCGGGGCGACCTCCAATCCGAGTAGGTCCAGTTCTCTTTGACGGTGGAGCCGCGTTCTGGACAGCGCTATACCTAAATGGTTAAAGGGCAAATGGCTAGGTAAGGGGCAAGGGAATGGATGGCAAGGGGAAAGGCCCTACCTCGAAAAGGCAAAAGGCCCCTCGGCTGGCTCACCATCAGGACACCCTCATGCTCTCTCTGTTCCAGCGAAAACGGACGCCGATCGCGGCCACTGCTGCGGCGACACCACCCGCCGATCTCCCCAAAGGGCTGACGCGGCCCGAGTCGGCCGCCTCGCTGCTCGCGCTGCCGCGCAGGCAGAAGCTGATGGAGCACATCTGGCAGCGCACGTGCCTGTCCCACCGGCAGTTCGCCACCCTCTATCGTGCACCGCTCGAGCGCTACGCTGAGCTGGTTCAGCAGTTTCCCGCCTCCGAAAGCCACCACCACGCCTATCCCGGCGGCATGCTGGACCACGGTTTGGAGATCGTCGCCTATAGCCTGAAGCTGCGGCAATCCCATCTGCTGCCCATCGGCGCCACCCCCGAGGACCAGGCGGCACAGTCCGAAGCCTGGACCGCCGCCGTCGCCTATGCCGCGCTGCTGCACGACATCGGCAAGATTGCGGTCGATCTGCATGTCGAGCTGGCCAACGGCAGCACTTGGCATCCGTGGCACGGTCCTGTGCATCAGCCATATCGCTTTCGCTACCGTGAGGACCGGGAGTACCGCCTGCACGGTGCCGCAACGGGCTTGCTCTACCGTCAGCTGCTGGACGCCCAGCTTCTGGACTGGCTCAGTGGTTACCCCGCACTGTGGGGGTCGCTGCTCTACGTCCTTGCAGGTCAGTACGAGCATGCGGGTGTCCTGGGCGAGCTCGTCGTGCAGGCTGACCGCGCCTCCGTCGCCCAGGAGCTTGGCGGCGATCCGGCGCGCGCCATGACCGCACCCAAGCATGCGCTGCAGCGCAAGCTGCTGGATGGGTTGCGTTACTTGGTCAAGGAAGAGTTGAAGCTGAACCAGCCAGAGGCTTCCGATGGCTGGCTCACCGAGGATGCCTTGTGGCTGGTGAGCAAGACGGTCTCGGACAAGCTGCGCGCACATTTGCTGTCCCAGGGAATCGACGGCATTCCTGCGAACAACACCGCCGTATTCAACGTGCTGCAAGACCACGGCATGCTGCTGCCCACCTCGGATGGAAAAGCGATCTGGCGCGCGACCGTGACCAGCGCGACCGGCTGGTCCCACGCGTTCACTCTGCTACGTCTGGCTCCCGCGCTGATCTGGGAATCCGGCGAGCGACCAACATCCTTTGCAGGCACGATGGCGATCGACGTAGCACCCACTGAAAACGAGGCGGGCGCACCGGCGACGTCGCCTGTGATCGAGGTGAAGCCCGTCTCAGAAAGCCAGGAGGTCCCACATTGGGGGGGCGATAGCGCCGCCGCCTTGGTTTTGCCGCCCGCAGCCCGATCCGCGCCCGACGTTCTGGAGGACATGCTGTCAATGGTGGGGTTGAGCGGCGCGTCCGGTGCCGAGCAGGATTCAGAGGCCGTCTCGGGGCAGGACCATTCCGCGCAGCCCGATGCTCACATGGCAGCGCTTGCTGCTGCAGCAATTCCTTCGTCATCCATATCGACTGGTGCACGTTCTTCGACGGCAGCGAAGCCGTCGGGCGAACATTTCATGGTGTGGCTGAAGCAAGGTATTGTCTCGCGACGACTCATCATCAACGACGCGAAGGCGCTCGTGCATACCGTGAGCGAGACAGCCTATCTGGTCAGCCCGGGCGTGTTCCAGCGCTACGCGCAGGAACACCCGCAGGTCGGAATGTTGGCCAAGCAAGAGAACCAACAGGATTGGCAATGGGTGCAAAAGCGCTTCGAGCGCCTGCAGCAACATCGCAAGCAATCCAGCGGTCTTAATATCTGGACATGCGAAGTGACAGGACCCAGGAAGTCAAGGCGTTTACACGGCTACCTTCTGTCCGATCCGCACCTCATCTTCGTTGAAGTCCCACCTGACAATCCGTACCTATCTCTCGGCGGCGCATCGTGACGAACACGACCACCGCCGAAGCAAGTGCAATGATCGCTGCCGTCAAAAAGGCGTGTGAGAATCCCGCGCTGTAGCCATCCTGTGCAAGCGAAGTAATCGTGGCCGCGAGGTCGGGTGGATAAGCCCCTACGGCACGCTCGAGATCTCCCGCTGCGATGCTGTCGACGAATCCAGGCTCTATCGGCAAACGCTCCGCTGCCATTGCCTGTTCGAGTGCAGAGCGTGTGCCGCTGGCTAGCACCGCTCCCAGTCCGGCAAAACCGAGCAGAATTCCCGAGAAACGTGACGTGGTGCTAATGCCGGATGCCATTCCTGCCCTATGCCTGGGCACGGTGCCCATGATGGCCTTCTGCGTTTCGCCGTTGAGCAGCCCGCCACCTGTTCCCAGGATTGCCATTCCGACGATCAGCAACAACTCTCCCTGTTGTCGGGCGGCGAACATCATGGTCAAGTTCCCCAGTGCAACGATGGCGAGACCCAGAGTCAAGATGCGTGAGCTGTCCAAATAGGGCGAAAGTCGCCGGCCGACTTGTGGAAAAATCAGCATCGCAAGAGCGAAGGGCAGCATGCCGATTCCCGCCGCAAGTGCTCCGTTGCCACGACCGTTTTGCAGAAACAGCGGTAGCAGCGATGCCATTACCTGGGCCGACGAGGCGTAGGCGAACATCGCCAACACGGCTCCCACGAAGGGCCAAGCCGTGAAAAGCTCAAGATCGAGCATCGGATGAGTGCGACGCCGTTCGACCCAGACAAAGACAGCGAACAACAACAGGCCGCCCGCAATTCGCAACAAGACTGGGCCGCTCATCCAACCGTGGCTGGGTCCGACGATCAGGGCCCAGGTGACACTAAACATGGCTAGTGCGAAGAGAACGATTCCCGGGATGTCCAAGGTCCGGGGTGTTGGATCACGCGACTCCTCCACCAGCGTAAGTACCGCTATCGCCAGCAGTACACAGATCGGAAGGTTGATGTGGAAAGCCCAGCGCCAGCCGAGCACGCTGCTGATCGCTCCACCAATCAGCGGCGAGACGACCATCGTGAGCCCCATGATGCCACCCCATACCGCCCACGCACGGCTACGTGCGTTCTCATCGTGGAATGTGTGTCCGATGATGGCCAAGGCAGGGGCGAGAAGGAACGCGGCTCCCACTCCCTGCACCGCCCTTGCCAGATACAGCCCCGGTGCCGAAGGTGCCAAACCACAAGCCAGCGATGCAATTGCAAAGAGTGCTATCCCGAAAAGAAAGACCCTTCGTCGGCCATAGCGGTCAGCGATGGAGCCAGCGGGAAGGAGTAGGGCTGCGAAGCATAGAACATAGGTACTGATGACCCACTCTACTTCGGCAAACGAGGCCTGTAGATCCCTGGCGATGGTCGGCAGAACGATACCTACGACGTTTGTGTCGAGGACGGTCATGGCGCAGCCGGTTGACGCGACAAGGAGAATTGCAGTCTCTTTCCTCATCGCGGGGCGGGTAACTGAATTATTCATTGTGGGATCGGCTATTTGAGTGCCGCTATGCCGGCTTGAGCGATTTCTTCATCATGCTGGGGTGTGTCCGCAGATACTCCGATCGCTCCAACAGTGTGTCCGTTGACGACGATAGGAAGTCCGCCACGCATCAGGACGAAACCTTGGGCGGTTATGGCGGCAGGTCGAGGACCGTTGATCGCATCCTCGAGCGCACCGCTGGGACGTCGAAAGAGCGCAGCGGTGCGCGCCTTACCTGGAGCGAGTTCTACACCTGCTGGCACAGCCGCGTTGTCCATGCGCAGCAGAAGGATGGGCGAACCGGAGCTGTCGACAATGGCAATCACGCACGGCCAACCGGACGCTTGTGCCTTGGATTGCGCAGCTGAGAGGACCTGTTGTGCGGCAGCAAGCGTGAGCACTGGCTGGCTTGGCAACTCGACTGCGGCCGCTGGCAACGAAGCCAGTGCAAGGGAGCCAGCAAGCGCAAGTGCCGCTGTCAGATGTGAAAAACGAGACATCACGAAACTCCAATGAAAGTAGATGTTGTCATTGAAGCAGGGCAGACAATTCAGTTCAATAAAGCAGTTTGTTAAGATAATTCAGTAAAACTGAATAGAAAATTCGATAGCCATGGACATCCGTCATCTCCGCTCGTTCGTCACGGTTGCAGAAAATCTGCACTTTTCACGCTCTGCTGAGCAGCTTGGGCTATCTCCCCCGACACTGACTGCGCAGATTCAGGAAGTCGAACGCTTGTTGCAGGCGCGTCTATTCAATCGAACAAAGCGGTCAGTCAGCTTGACACCTGCTGGAGAAGCCTTCTTGACGGAAGCGCGCGCTACCCTCGACCAACTTGATAGGGCGATCCACGTGGGGCGCCGTGCCGGTCGCGGCCAAGTCGGAAGAGTGGAGATCGGCTATGTGGGTTCAGCAGCCTTCTTTGGCGTACTCCAGGACCAAGTTCAGCGATTTCGCAATCAATGGCCTGACGTCATGGTGAACACAAAGGAGTTCCCAACCGACCAACTTACGCCCCTCCTCGAGGAAGGCCGGATCGACGTGGCCCTCGTACGGACGCCTGTGCTCCTGCCACCTTCGATCTCAAACCATATCCTGGCCCGAGACAGATTCTGCTTGGCTTTGCCAGCAGACCATGTCTTGGCGAAGACGCCCAGTGACATTCGCCCGCGGGCACTCGCGAACGAATCGTTTGTGGTTCCGGAACAGGGGCTGGGGTTGCGCGAGGTAGCCAAGCGCGGGAAATTCAATCCTCACATCGTCTCGGCCCCTGGAACTTTGGTTGCGGTGCTGACGCAGGTGGCGCTTGGTGTTGGTGTCGCGGTCATTCCCAGTATCTTGACCCAAATCATCCAAATGCCAAACGTGGTCTACCGGGAGATTGCTGGAACTGCCATTACCTCGGAGGTAGAGGCGTTATTTCGACGACATGAGCGGTTGCCGACTGTGCGCAACCTAATCGGCCAAATCCTTGAGACCGACGCAAGCCTGTGGAAAGGGGGGATCTCCTCAAATATGCAGATCAACACGCCGTGAACAGAACGCTTAGCGCCCGCCACAACGTATTTCTAGGAAGCAATCAGGAATGATGAAAGATGAGACGCTCCAATTTTTATCCTTCGAGAAATGTTGAGAGGTACTGGTTGAACACGGCCGGTTGTTCGAGATACGGTAGATGGCCAGCATTTCGCAACAACACCATTGAGGATCGACGGATCAGCCTGTGCATCTCTTGAACGCAGTATTCGGGTACGAAGCCATCGAGTATGCCACGCATTAAAAGCGTCGGTGCCATGATGCGCGGCAGCACCGCGCGCTGGTCGTATTCGATGAGCTCGCTGAAAAGCCTCTGGATATGCGCTGCATTCAATTGCAACGCAGCGCGCCGAAAACCGTTCGCTATGGTTGAATGATCCTTTACGCCCATCAGTTCGATCAGTCTGTCCGCCCATAGTTGTCGTCCGCCCGGCTGCCCAAGCAGCGCGTAGAGCTTCGCACGTTCGAGGCGATCAGATTGCTCTAGGTGTGCGAATGCATTGACAACGACCAGTCGGCGTATGCGCCGTGGCATCTGTGCTGCCAAATCCAGGCCCACTCTCGCACCCTTGGAGAGTCCACACATGTCCGCCGTCTCGATCTCCAAGTGATCGAGCAAGGCTGCGAGCACATCCCGGTACGCGGCGAACGATACATCCAGTCCCTCTGACTCGCCGTGACCTGGAAACTCCAAGCAAATCACGCGTTGTCGGGGGGCGAAGTATTGCCGCTGGTACGTCCAGTTCGAGGCTCTTCCACCCAAGCCATGAAGAAATACCAATGGCCTTCCTATTCCTTCGTCGGTGTAGTGGATGCGGTGCGTTCGCCAAGACATATACATAGGTTGGACCGCTTCTTAAAGATCGTCTTTATGCGGAATGAATGAGCTCAATGTCGTTACGCCTCGTCCTTGGGCGGAACTAAGCGACGGTGGTCTTCAATGCTCCCGCGGCGGTACATCCCTGGCCCGACGCCATAACGACGCTTGAAAACCCTGTTGAAGGCAGCTTCTGACTGATATCCGACGGCCTCACCGATATCTCCTATGCTGCGGTGCGTCCGATTCAACCATTGAGTGGCCTGGGTCATACGGATCGACAGAAGCAACTCTGCTGGTGTCGTGCCTGCCACGGCGCGGAATGCGCGCACGAAGGTGGCGCGCGACATGCCGCACACCTGTGCCAATTGTTCGAGTGTCCATCCCTGGCCTGGCTCGGCCAGCATCTCGTGCAGAGCGCGACTCAGCCTCGGGTCAGCCAACAGCGAGAAGAGTCCAGGTACGGCATGCGCTTGTTCAAGCCAAGCACGAAGCAAAAGCAGCAGAAGTGCGGACGCGAGATGGGAAACAACCGCACTGGCACCAGGGCGCGGCTCATTGGTTTCGTCTCTCAGGAGCTTGACCAACGCCTGCAACCCGACAAACTCGGTTCTGTCAGCGGTTCGTACCAGCACAATGTCAGGTAGCGCATCAATGAGCGTGCGTGATCCTGCAGCGTCGAAGTGGAATTGTCCGCACAGAATGTCGGTCGCTGGACCGGCAGCCTCGTTCGTCAACCTGACCACCGGCGTTTCGCGGTACATCGTGTACATCGGTGTTTTGTCATCGGAGTCGGCGGTGTAGAGCAGATGCGCGTGACCACGAGGAAAGACGAGCATGTCTCCGGTCTTCAAAGCAAGTGAGCCGTGACCATCGATATCGACCATCGCCTCGCCATCTACCACCAGGTGATACGGGGCAACGTGTGCAGGCGCAGCTGAGTGCGCCATCCTCCATGGAGCATGGAAACGACAACGTGTATCCAGCTCCGTACGTACAGGATGCAGCAGGAGGAGCTTGCTGAGAGCATCTTGAGGAAGCAATATGATTTCACCCCATCTGTTGTCGTTAATCCTTCCATATTGCACCGCCGTGCAGACTCATGCACGGCGGTGCTGTAGGAGGCCTATGCCTCTTGCTCTGGATTGACGGCCGAATCTACAACCACGTCAGCGTCCCGGCGCACTGTCTCCGAACTCGCGATGGCACGGATATGCGGCGTCGGCTTGCTGTGCACGGCGAGGCTGAACAGGTCGGGACGCGAATAGTGTCCGACCGAATCCCTGATGCGCTTGGCGTTGGTGATTGCGGAGAAATCCAGATCGGCGATCAGGATGCCTTCGCCATCGGTCAGCGGCGGAACGATATGCTGACCGTCCGGACCAATAATGGCAGTCATGCAGCCGCCAGTCAGCACCTTCTGCATGCCAGGATCGTCGACGATCCTGGCACGCTGTTCGTCGGTCAGCCAGGCAGTAGCGTTCACTACGAAGCAGCCGCTTTCCAGCGCGTGGTTCATCAGCTGGGTCTCGGTCTGCTTGCTGAAAACAGGGCCGAAAATCGAGCCAATATACGTGGAGATGTGGATTTCCTCGTGTTGGGCAATGAGAGAGAAGCGTGCCAGGGGGTTGTAGTGCTCCCAGCACGTCAGCGCACCCAGACGACCCACGGTGCTCTCGACGACCTTGATGCTCGTGCCGTCGCCTTCGTCCCAG
The DNA here is from genome assembly GCF_023674485.1 of Alcaligenes sp. DN25. Classification (NCBI taxonomy): domain Bacteria; kingdom Pseudomonadati; phylum Pseudomonadota; class Betaproteobacteria; order Burkholderiales; family Alcaligenaceae; genus Alcaligenes; species Alcaligenes sp. DN25. The sequence continues at coordinate 384,161 of NZ_CP098408.1, forward strand.
ATCAGGCGCTCGTGCGGTGCCGGAGAAATCTTGCGATGTTTCTGGATGAGCGAACCATCCACGTCGAAGATAAGTTGGGTGTTGTAGAGCGACCCATGATCGCGCTCGGTAACGCCAACCGCCAGGACGATCCGATGACGACGCGCAGCTTCGCTGAGTGCCTCGGTCACAGGGCCAGGAATGCGCACCGCATTCTCATAAAGCCGGTTCTGTTCGGCACCCATGGCTGCGGGTGCCAGAACGGCGGAGAAGTAGGGGTAATGGGGAATGAACGTCTCCGGGAAGACGACGAGCTGTGCGCCTTTGGCTGCCGCTTCGGCAACGGCGTCGAGTACCCGGCGCAGCGTTGCTTCAGTGGTTTCCAGGTCCGGGGCGTATTGGACGGCCGCAACGCGGACCGTCCTGGATTGTGATTTCTGTTGTGTCATGGTGAGTAAGCGCCTAATAAGTGGGTGGAAATCCTCTTCGATTCGTCCCATAGCCAAGCCGCATGCGGTCTGAAAAGGGTGAATGCTTGGAGGAGCCGAGATAGCAGGGATTGCTATGTCTTCCACCAGTCTAGGTACGCCGACTGATTCTCTCCATGCTTGAGCGAGTCATTTTGTTGCTCAACAGGCTCAATTTACCATATGGATGGTACTTTCTTCGTGGATCGCAAGGTGGCCGGTCATGCTCCGACTTAGCTCAAGTGCCTTTAGATATGCCGCATCCACATCTCCGGTGATGAACTTTCCATCAAAACATGAAGCTTCAAAATGCAATAACGCTGGGTTTTGGTCCCGCACAGCTTGTTGCACGTCGTCTAGGTCTTGATAGATCACCGCGTCCGCGCCAATTGATAACGCGATTTCTGTTTCGTTTTGCCCGTTCGCTATGAGTTCGGCCTGTGTAGGCATGTCGATACCATAGACATTTGGATATCGGACAGGGGGCGCCGCTGAGGCAAGGTACACCTTGTTCGCACCAGCTGCGCGGGCCATTTCGATAATCTCGCGACTTGTCGTGCCGCGGACGATGGAATCATCCACAAGGAGAACATTTTTTCCCTTGAACTCGATACCCATGGCGTTGAGCTTCTGCCGTACCGACTTTTGCCGGGCTTCCTGTCCAGGCATGATGAAGGTTCGGCCGACATAGCGATTCTTAATCAGCCCCTCTCGGTAGTTCAAGTTGAGGCGTGACGCCAATTGCATGGCGGCAGGACGCGACGAGTCGGGAACGGGCATGACCACATCAATGTCGCCCAGACGCATGGACCGGGCAACCTTGTTGGCAAGATACTCGCCCATTCGCAGCCGGGCGCCATAGACCGACACACCATCCAGGATTGAATCAGGCCGTGCGAAGTACACGTACTCGAAGAGGCATGGCGTCAGCCGAGCCTCTTGCGCGCATTGGCAACAATGGAAGCTACCATCAAGGTCGATGAAGATCGCCTCCCCGGGCGCCACATCGCGCACGAAATCAAAGCCACCTCCATCGATGGCCACCGACTCTGAAGCGATCATCCATTCCGGACCTTCTGGCGTTTCACGCCTGCCGATGCACAATGGTCGAATGCCATATGGATCGCGAAATGCAAGCAAGCCATATCCTGAAATCTGCGTCACTACGGCATAGGCACCGCGTATGCGCTTATGCAAAGCGGACACCGCACTGAACATGATGTTCTCATCCAGGGATAACGCGGTGGAGACCGATTGGAGTTCTTGCGCCAAGACATTCAACAACACCTCTGAATCGGAGTCTGTGCTGATGTGCCGACGATCCGCCCTTAGCAAAGAATCGCGCAGCTCACGCCAATTTGTCAGGTTGCCATTGTGCGCAAGCGTAATGCCAAATGGTGCGTTGACGTAAAACGGCTGCGCCTCTTCTCTGTTGTCATTGGAGCCCGCCGTGGGATAACGCACATGTCCGATTCCGCTGTTGCCAATTAGTGAACGCATATTACGGGTGCGAAATACATCACGTACCAAGCCTGAATTCTTATGAATGCAGAAGCGATGTCCGTGTGCAGTGGAGATGCCTGCCGCATCCTGTCCACGATGCTGTAGCAACAGCAAACTATCATAGATCAATTGGGCTACCGGGCTACGCCCAATAATTCCGACTATGCCGCACATGGTAGTCCTCAAACTTCTAAACAGTAATGCAACGCAACTTCCAATAGGTAAGTGTCGACGCTTGGAGAGAACCTATAAAAATAACCTTCGTAAAGTCTGCTGAGAATGTTGATTCGGCTCAAACTATTGCTTATCAGGCTCAAGTTTTGGGAGGACATCATTGTCTGCTACGGTTTTCGGACCCGTTACGTTTTAGATGTCAGCTATGCGAGCCGTTCGGGATTGCGATTCCTTTTGCGCGCTTCTCCGAGAATCTTTGTTGATTTCCACGCAGAAGTGACCCACTAACCCCCGGGATTTCCATCCAAACCTGACCCACGTACTAACCCTAACCTGCTGCTTCTTTGAGCAGCAGGAGACCAGGAGTGATAGACGTGGCAACACTGAGTGTCATCAGGCGCTGGGCCCTGCGAGAGCAGCTGTCCATCAGGGAGATCGCCCGCCGCACGGGCCTCTCGCGCAACACCATCCGCAAGTACCTGCGAGCAGGCGAGGCCGAGCCGCGCTACCCCAAGCGGGTCAGCCGTTCCGGGCTCGATCCCTTTGCCTTGAAGCTCTCGGGCTGGCTCAAGACAGAAGCAGGCCGATCCCGTAAGCAGCGGCGCACCGTCAAGCAGATGTACGCCGATCTGCAGGCCCTGGGCTATACCGGCTCCTACAACCGGGTTGCCGCCTTTGCCCGTCTCTGGCAAGAGCAGCGCGTGGTGGCCCAGCAGACCACCGGCTGCGGCACCTTCGTTCCCCTGGCCTTCGGCCCGGGCGAGGCCTTCCAGTTCGACTGGAGCGAAGACTGGGCAGTGCTGGCCGGAGTGCGCACCAAGCTGCAGGTAGCCCACTTCAAGCTCAGCCACAGCCGAGCGTTCTACCTGCGCGCCTATCCGCTGCAGACGCACGAGATGCTGTTCGATGCCCACAACCATGCATTCGCAGTCCTGGGCGGTGTGCCCCGCCGTGGCATCTACGACAACATGCGCACCGCTGTAGACCGGGTGCGCCGTGGCAAGGAACGCGACGTCAATGCGCGCTTTGCGGCCATGGTCAGTCACTTCCTGTTCGAGGCCGAGTTCTGCAACCCTGCCTCCGGCTGGGAGAAGGGCCAGGTGGAGAAGAATGTGCGCGATGCCCGTCATCGCCTGTGGCAGGTCGTTCCGCCATTCCCTGGCCTGACGGAGCTCAATGCCTGGCTTGAGGAGCGCTGCGTGGCCTTATGGAATGAGATCGAGCATGGCAAGCTGCCGGGCACCGTCGCGGACGTCTGGGCCGCGGAGCGGGCTGCCTTGATGCCGGTGCCCAGGACCTTCGATGGCTTTGTGGAGCACACAAAGCGGGTCTCGCCCACCTGCCTGGTCCACTTCGAGCGCAATCGCTACAGCGTACCAGCGCCGTATGCCAATCGGCCGGTGAGCCTGCGGGTCTACGCGGATCGCCTAGTGGTCGCGGCCGAAGGCCAGATCGTCTGCGAGCACCGGCGCCTGATCGAACGCAACCACCATGGTGCGGGACAGACCGTCTACGACTGGCGCCACTACCTGGCGGTGTTGCAGCGCAAGCCCGGGGCCTTGCGCAATGGCGCGCCGTTCCTGGAGTTGCCGCCCGCCTTCAAGCGCCTGCAGGCCACCTTGCTCAAGCAACCCGGCGGCGACCGGGAGATGGTGGAGGTTCTGGCACTGGTGCTGCACCACGATGAACAAGCTGTGCTCGCCGCAGTGGAGCTGGCCATAGAGTCGGGAGCTGCCAGCAAGACCCACATCCTGAACGTGCTCCACCGCCTGCTGGACGGCAAGCCCGCTCCAGCACCGGTCACCTCGCCCCAGGCTCTCAAGCTGGCGGTGGAACCCCAGGCCAATGTGCTTCGCTACGACCAATTGAGGGAGGTGCGCTATGCGTCATGACCCTGCCATCGCTTCCATCGTGATCATGCTGCGCGAGCTCAAGATGCACGGCATGGCCCAGGCGGTTGCGGAACTGGCCGAGCAAGGTGCGCCGGCCTTCGACGCAGCACAGCCCATCCTGTCCCAACTGCTCAAGGCCGAGACCGCCGAGCGGGAGGTGCGCGCAGTGGCTTACCAATTGAAGGTGGCCAGGTTCCCTGCGTACCGGGACCTGGCTGGGTTTGACTTCGGCCACAGTGAGGTGAACGAGGCACTGGTACGCCAGCTGCACCGCTGCGAATTCTTGGAGAACGCCAACAACGTGGTGCTGGTGGGTGGCCCGGGTACGGGCAAGACCCACATCGCCACAGCCCTCGGGGTGCAAGCCATTGAGCACCATCACCGCAGGGTGCGGTTCTTCTCCACGGTGGAGCTGGTCAATGCACTGGAAGAGGAGAAGGCCAACGGCAAGCCCGGACAGTTGGCCCACCGGTTGGCCTATGCCGATCTGGTGATCCTGGATGAACTGGGCTACCTGCCATTCAGCACGTCAGGAGGAGCCTTGCTGTTCCACCTGCTGTCCAAGCTGTACGAGCGCACCAGCGTTGTGATCACCACCAACCTGAGCTTCAGCGAATGGGCCAGTGTGTTCGGGGATGCCAAGATGACCACGGCACTGCTGGACCGACTCACGCATCACTGCCATATTCTGGAAACCGGCAACGACAGCTACAGGTTCAAGAACAGCTCCGCACAGCAACCACCACAGACCACCAAGAAGGAGAAGGCGACCAAGAACTTATCCACAACGTGAGCGTGAAGTTCACGAACCAGGGTGGGTCAAGATTCGATGGAAATGGTGGGTCAGCTTTGCGTGGAAATCAACAGAGAATCTTCTCCGAGAGACACTCCGAATAGGTATCGTCCGTTTCAAAGTGAACGATTCCATGATCGAGGAAGAGATCGACTATGCGTCGAGCTACATCAATCCCCGTCTCCCCAAACTGCTCAAAGATCTTGCTCTTTTCCGCCGAAGGTGGCCGTACCCAGGCTCAAGGCGGGAACCTTCAGCCTAGAGCGACCCAACTGTCTGTACCCCATCGCAATCTCTGTAAAAACACGTCATGTTGAATCGACCAGAATTTCCTAGACAGTATTGAGCCTCATGGAATTGAGTCTCTCGAACTCTACAGGAGATAGGCCCTCTGCAGAGGAATGCCTGCGAATGGGGTTGTAGAACATTTCAATATAGTTGAAGACATCGCTGCGCGCATCCTGCCTTGTGGCATAGGTTTTTTTACGGATGCGTTCGCGTTTGAGCAGTTGGAAGAAGCTTTCTGCCACGGCGTTATCGTGACAGTTACCGCGCCTGCTCATACTGCAGCACAGGTTGTGGTCCTCTAAAAAACTCTGCCATTCATGGCTTGTAAATTGACAGCCTTGATCCGAATGAACAATGACTGTTTCACTGGGTCTTCTGCGCCAAACAGCCATATGCAGAGCATCGAGCGCAAGCTGCGTATCGATGCGACTGCCCATTGCCCAGCCCACCACTTGGCGAGAGTACAAATCAATCACCATAGCCAAGTACAGCCAGCCTTCATGTGTTGAGATATACGTGATGTCCGTGACCCAGGCCATGTTAGGGGCCTGCACCGTGAATTGCTGCTCCAGCAGATTGGGAGCCACTATCGCTGGTGCGCCTGCTTTGGAATATGGGCGTTTGCGATAGCCTCTTTGTGCTTTTAGGCCTTCGCGGCGCAGCAGCCTGGCAACGCGATGCCTGCTGCAGCTCTCGCCCAAATCGCGCATATCCATGGTCAGCTTGCGGTAGCCATAGACTCCGCCACTCTCCAGCCATGCCTGCTTGAGCAGGCCCAGCAGCCTACGGTCGTCAAGGGCACGTTCACTCTCAGGCTTGGCTTTCCAGGCGTAATAACCGCTGGGGTGCAAATGCAGCATACGGCACATGCGCGAGATACTAAAGACGGCCTGATTGCTTGCTATGAAGGCGTACTTCAATCGGACTGACGAGCGAAGTACGCCGCTGCCTTTTTTAGGATATCTCTCTCTTCGGTGACGCGTTTGAGTTCAGCTTTTAAACGGCGCAACTCTTCGCTTTGGCCGATCTGTTCACGACGCTGTGCTACGGGCATTTGCTGCAGCTTGATCCATTTGTAGAGGCTGTGGGTGCTCACACCAATACGGCGTGAGACATCGGCCACGCTGTGGCCATGTTCAAGGATTTGCTTGACTGCTTCAATCCTGAATTCTTCGGGGTAACGTTGTGCTTTCATTTGGGCTCCTATTAAAACTGAAATAGGAGGCTCAAAACTATCTACTAAACCCTGGTCGATTCAGCTTGAAGCAAAGTACGCGAGCTTGGCAGGAATGGAAATGACGGGAGATGTTGCGAAGGTGTGGTCGCGCATCAGTGAAATGGGACAGTTGTTCCACGCCGCAGATGTCATCGTCATGGGTGTTCCGATGTGGAACTTCGGTATTCCGTATAGGTTGAAGCATCTAATCGATGCTGTCACACAGAAGAACGTGCTCTATACGTTCGACGGCCAGAATCTTGTAGGCACGCTGGGCGGCAGGAAACTGGTAGTTGTGGCTGCCCGCGGTGCCTCCCTCGGGGGAGACTATCCAGAGAAGGAATTCGATTTTCAGCTAGCCTACCTACGCACGTGGGCGCGCATGGTAGGCATCAATGAGGTGCATGCCATCACTGTGGAAGGAACACTGTTTGGACCGGAAGCTGATGCTGCAGCGCGAGGACCTGCCCGTGAAAGTGCTCGTGAGCTTGGTTTGGCTCTTTGAGGGTTCTAACGGCAGATGAAGAAACCGAATATAAATCCTGCTTCACAGTCTTCGGTCCTTCATTTTCCTTTGAATACTGCATAGCGGACTTCATCGAATGTGAACCGTGGAAGTCTGGCCCAGGGGCATTGTTGGTCTCCTCGTTCAAGCTAAAGGTTTAATAAAAGAGAACTGCTGCCTTCTGCAGCGTAATCCAGACGCCCCAAGCCAAGGGAACACTGACGCACGCCCAAGCGGCCAGCACCAGAGCCAACGGTGTACGGAACGTTGAAGCGCTTGGCCCGTGCACTTGCGTCGCAGTTGTTCGATCATGGGCGAGAGCCTTCTCACGCACCAGCTCCTCGTCGCTCATGAAGTGCTTCGCATGCACGGGTCTGATCGCAAGATTGCAGAGGAAGCCTAAGATGAGCATGCCGGCGAGGATGTACATGGTGACGTCGTACGCCTGCGCACGTGGCACACCGATCGATAACTGGTATTCGCGGATGTAGTTGACTAAGACCGGTCCGAAGACGCCAGCAGCGGACCATGCTGTCAGCAACCGACCATGGATAGCTCCCACCATCTGGGTCCCGAACAGATCGGCCAGGTAGGCAGGCACTGTGGAGAAGCCGCCTCCATACATCGACAGGATCACGCAGAATGCCCCTACGAACAGCGCCAGTTGACTCATGTGGCCAGTCCAGGGAATGGCGGCATACAGCACGAACCCCAGCACGAAAAAAATCATGTAGGTACGCTTGCGCCCCAGTCGATCGGATAGGCTCGCCCAGAAGAATCGTCCGCCGATGTTGAACAAGCTGAGCAAGCCGGTAAAGCCAGCGGCAATGGCGGCTATGGCTCCCATTTGTTCGCGGTTGAGGTCGGCGTAGCCAAGCGCTGTGTCACCGATCAATTGACCGCCGAACATTTCCTGGAGCAGCGGCGAAGCCATGCCGATGATGCCGATGCCGGCAGTCACGTTCAGACACAGGACGCACCACACGAGCCAGAATTGGGGGATGCCCCAGACCTTGTTCACGTGAACGTGACGCTGGGTAATCATCACGTTGCTGGAGTGAGTGGCAGGAGGAGTCCAGTTCGCGGGTTTCCAGCCGCTAGGCGGCACGCGGTAGGCTAGCGCCCCGGACATCATGAAGACGAAGTAAATCGCAGCCATGCTCAGAAAGGTTTGCCAGACACCCACAGAGGTCGACGTCGCGTAGTACCGCATAAGTAGATCGGCCAGCGGTGCACCGATCATGGCGCCGCCTCCGAACCCCATGATGGCCATCCCGGTCGCCATGCCGCGCCGGTCGGGAAACCACTTGATCAACGTGCTGACAGGGGAAATGTAGCCCAGCCCCAGACCGATACCACCGATCACGCCGGACCCCAGCCACAGCATCCACATCTGATGCAGATAAACGCCGGCTGCCGAAATGACCAACCCACCACACCAGCAAAGGGCCGAGACGACACCTGCTTTTCGCGGGCCGGCCCGCTCGAGCCATCCGCCCCACAATGCGGCGGAGCAACCCAGCAGGACGAAGAACAGCGTGAACATCCACCCCATGGTGGAGATTTTCCAGTCGCAGGAGGTGGTGAACAGCTCGGCCAGCAGGCTCATTTCGGACGGGCAGGCCAGTGGCGTCGCCCCGCCAACAATCTTGGATAAGGGAATCCAGAAGACAGAAAAGCCATAGGCCATTCCAATACAAAGGTGAATGGCCAGTGCTGCTGGAGGAACAAGCCACCGGTTAAAGCCTGGTCCGGCGATCGTTCTTTCTTTGTCTAGGAATCCTGGACGTAAATCGGGCACATCCAATGTGGTCGTATGGTTCATAAGGTGTCTCCTCCAACGGCAGTCAGGCCTTTGGGTATCTTTTTTTATGTGTCAATTTCGAACTACTGATCAAGGCTCACGAAACTCGACCGGTGTAAGTCGCTCGCGTTGAGCAACCACAGCAGACAAGACGAGAGGATTCAATTGGTACTCACCTCCATCACCGTCTGGATGCTGCTCCAGGAAGCTGAGAAACTCCTGGCGCATTCGTGGCTCCCAAAATTTCTGTATATGATTGGCAATTTCTTCAAGCGCTTCTTGTCGGTCTGGCATGGCTTCGAAAAAATCTCCGATCCGATTGGCCATGCGGACTAAATTTCTGATTTCCATACTGGGCTCCGCTACATCAGGAAATGATTCGTTCTGGGTGTGAGTAAATGACGGCGTCGTCCTGACGCATGAATCCGAGCAGTGTCAGATTGACTTGTTTAGCTGTGCGGATAGCCAATGCGGTGGGTGCGGAGACTGCAGCCAGTAGGCCAGCGCCAGCCGATGCGGCCTTATGGACCATCTCGAAGCTGGCACGGCTTGACACTAGAACCATTCCAGTCGCGGCATCCCTGTCGCTACGTACCAGCGCACCAACAAGCTTGTCGAGGGCGTTGTGGCGACCAACATCCTCGCGGACGAATTCGAGGTGGCCGTCAAAGCCCGCCCAACCTGCAGCGTGAGTCGCACCTGTCAATCTGTGCAGCGACTGTCGGGTGCGCATCATGCTCATGGCATGCAGTGCGATGCGTGCGGAAAGGGCCGCAGTCGCTGTCACGGGTGGAATTTCACGAAGCACCTCAGGAAGGGATTCCACACCGCAGAGCCCACAACCCGTCCGGCCGGCCATTGCGCGACGTCGTTCACGCAAGTGCATCGCACACGCACTCGATATCTCGAGCTCCACCACGATGCCGTTGCGCTCCGGTCTCAGTTCTATGCCGCGCACGTCCGATGGTCGATTGATGATTCCCTCGGTCAGAGAGAATCCAAGAGCAAAATCCTCGAGGTCGGTCGGTGTGGCCAGCATGGTCGCGTAGCTGATGCCGTTGTACTCCAGAGCTATAGGAGTTTCCTCGGCTACATGGTCCTCCTGAAAAGAACCTGTCAGCGCGCTCGCATGTATTCGGGAAACTCCGACCCGAGCACTGTCGGCATAGCTGGAGAGGGAAGACGCGGACTGATTCATGACTCCGCCTTCGACTCGTTCATTTGGCGCCAGTTAGTGCCTCACTATCTCGGGCGCGTTCAAGCAGTTCTTCTTGCACACGACGGAAGCGTGAGTACGTGCGCTGCCATTCGGACGGTTGTGTGACTGGCAACACCTGCACAGCCGTCACCTTGTACTCGGGACAATTGGTTGCCCAATCAGAACTGTCTGTCGTGATGACGTTGGCCCCAGACTCGGGAAAGTGGAAAGTCGTATACACAACGCCTGGCTGCATCCGTTCCGTGATGAGCGCACGAAGCACAGTCGAGCCTGCGCGACTTTCGATACCGACCCAATCGCCGTCGTTTATCCCACGGTCTTCGGCATCGACAGGATGGATCTCCAGCCTGTCTTCTGGGTGCCATGTGTTGTTCTCCGTACGACGAGTTTGCGCACCGACGTTGTACTGAGACAGGATTCGGCCCGTGGTGAACAGCAGCGGATATTTGCGCGTCACCTTTTCGTCGCTGGGCACATATTTCGTGATCAAGAAGCGGCCCTTGCCGCGCACGAACTCTCCGATGTGCATGGTTTCCAGACCGCCCTCGGGAGTGTCTTCGTTGCAAGGCCACTGCACGCTGCCGAGACGCTCGATTTTTTTGAACGACACTCCCCTGAAGGTCGGTGTCAGCCGAGCGATTTCATCCATGATTTCGCTCGCATGCGAATAGTGCATTGGCATGCCCAGGGCATTGGCAAGCTTTACAGTGACTTGCCAGTCCGCGTAGCCGCCCTGGGGAGGCATGACCTGGGTGACGCGCGACAAACGCCGTTCAGCATTCGTGAAGGTGCCGTCCTTTTCGAGGAAAGAGGAGCCTGGCAAAAAGACATGAGCGTACTGCGCCGTCTCGTTCAGGAAGATGTCCTGAACAACGATGCATTCCATCGCCATCAATGCTGCAGCGACGTGCTGGGTGTCGGGATCGGACTGCACGACGTCCTCTCCCTCGCAATACAGGCCGCGGAAGCTGCCGGCCACGGCCGCGTCGAACATGTTGGGTAACCGAAGGCCCGGCTCCGGATCAAGCGTGACACCCCACTCTGCTTCGAAATCAGCGCGCACCGTGCTGTCGGAAACGTGGCGGTAGCCTGGGAGCTCGTGCGGGAACGAACCCATGTCGCAGGAACCCTGGACGTTGTTCTGGCCTCGCAGTGGATTTACGCCCACGCCTTCGCGCCCAATGTTACCGGTGATCATCGCCAGGTTGGCAATGGCCATCACGGAGGTGGCGCCCTGAGCATGTTCAGTCACGCCCAGCCCGTAATAGATCGCGCCATTGGGACGATGAGCGGCAACATCTGCCGCGGTGCCGTTACTCTTGCCCGTGGCATATAGACGCGCAGCGCTTCGGACGGTGGCTGCCGACACACCAGTAGTCGACTCGGTCGCTTCCGGTGAGTTTTCCGGCTTGCGCACAAACTCCAGCCAGTTATTGAAGCTGCGCATATCGCACCGCTCTGCGATATAGGCCGAGTCCTGCAACTCTTCTGTGACGATGACATGTGCCATTGCCGTCAGGACGGCGACGTTCGTGCCTGGACGCAGTTTCAAATGGTGTTCGGCGCGGATATGAGGGGACTTGTCGACGAGGTCGATCGTACGGGGATCGATGACAATCAGCTTCGCTCCCTGGCGTAGTCGCCGCTTCATGCGCGAGCCGAACACCGGGTGGGCGTCTGTCGGGTTCGCCCCGATGACCAGCACCACATCTGTTTTTTCGATCGATTTGAAAGTCTGGGTGCCTGCCGAAGTGCCATAGGCCTGACCCAGGCCGTATCCCGTAGGCGAATGACAAACGCGCGCGCATGTGTCCACGTTATTGTTTCCAAAGGCGCCACGCACGAGCTTCTGCACGAGGTAGGTTTCTTCGTTGGTACAGCGCGAGGACGTGATGCCGCCGACCGAAGAACGACCGTACTTGGCCTGGATTCGCTTGAACTCGCTGGCCGCGTAGGCAATTGCTTCGTCCCAGCTCACTTCGCGCCATGGATCGGTGATCGCCTTGCGGATCATCGGCTTGGTGATACGGTCCTTGTGGGTGGCATATCCCCAGGCGAATCGGCCCTTCACGCAGGAATGGCCCTCATTGGCTTTGCCGTCTTTCCACGGCACCATCCGCACGACCTGATTCCCTTTCATCTCCGCTTTGAAGCCACAGCCCACGCCGCAGTACGCGCAAGTCGTAATGACCGAATGCTCGGCCTGACCCAGCATGATGACGGTCTTCTCCTGAAGCGTGGACGTCGGGCAGGCTTGCACGCAAGCGCCGCATGACACGCATTCGCTATCCAGAAACGACTCGTTCTGACCCGGTGAAACACGTGAGGCAAAACCCTTCCCGGAGATGGTCAGCGCGAACGTTCCCTGGATCTCTTCGCACGCGCGGACGCACCGGTTGCAGACAATGCATTTGGACGGGTCATAGGTGAAATAGGGATTGGACTCGTCCTTGGTGTCCTGAAGATGGTTGGCGCCCTCGTAGCCATAGCGAACATTGCGCAGGCCCACTACGCCGGCCATATCCTGCAGCTCGCAGTCCCCGTTGGCCGGACAGGTCAGGCAATCGAGCGGATGGTCAGAGATGTACAGTTCCATCACGCTGCGGCGCAGATCGTGGAGCTTGGGCGTCTCTGTATAGACCACCATGCCCTCTTCGGCCGGGGTGGTGCAGGATGCAGGATAACCGCGCCGACCGTCGATCTGGACCAAGCACAATCGACACGAGCCGAAAGGCTCGAGGCTGTCGGTAGCACAAAGTTTTGGGATATTGATGCCTGCTTCGGCGGCTGCGCGCATCACCGAACTGCCTTCGGGCACCGAGATCTCACGGCCGTCAACAGTCAGCGTGACAAGGTGTTCGGATTCGCGCGCCGGGGTCCCGAGGTCGCGATCACGTTTGAGGACGGTTTCCAGCATGATGGACTCCTTCATGCCGCCGGCGCGGCAGCTAACTCGGCGGAAATGCCGAAATCTTCAGGAAAGTGGTTCAGGGCGGAGAGCACCGGAAACGGCGCCATGCCGCCCAGAGCGCAAAGCGATCCGCTCAGCATCGTGTCGCACAAGTCTCGAAGCAGGTGGATCTGCTGCTCCCCCGCTTCGCCGCCTGCGGCGATCTTGTCCAGGACCTCGACGCCGCGCGTTGAGCCGATGCGACAGGGCGTGCATTTGCCGCAGGACTCTACCGCGCAGAACTCCATGGCGTAGCGCGCCATGTGCAGCATGTCCACACTCTCATCAAAGGCCACCAGTCCACCGTGGCCGATCATGGCCGACGCTTTTGCGTAGGCCTCATAGTCCAGCGGGATGTCCCATTGCGATTCAGGGAGGTACGCCCCCAGCGGTCCGCCCACCTGGACAGCGCGCAGCGGATTGCCTGTGGCGCTACCTCCGCCGAAGTCATACAGCAGTTCGCGCAAGGTCAGTCCAAAAGCCTTCTCAACGAGGCCGCCGTATTTCAGATTGCCGGCTAGTTGGAAAGGCAGCGTGCCTTGCGAGCGGCCCACCCCGTAGTCCTGGTAGAACGCTGCTCCACGCGCCAGAATGATGGGCACCGAGGCCAGCGAGATCACGTTGTTGATCACCGTGGGCTTTCCGAACAGTCCCTGGATGGCAGGCAGGGGCGGCTTAGCGCGTACCAAGCCGCGTTTGCCTTCAAGACTTTCAAGGAGCGACGTTTCCTCTCCACAGATGTATGCGCCTGCTCCCTTGCGAACTTCGAGATCGAAGCGATGGCCGCTGCCGAGCACGTTGTCGCCCAGCCAGCCGACTTCGCGGGCCCGGCCGATAGCTGCATTCAAAGCCTCGATGGCGTGCGGATACTCGGACCGTACGTAGATGTAGCCCAAGGTAGCGCCAGCCGCCACGCCCGCGATCGTCATGCCTTCGATCAGTACGTAGGGGTCACCTTCCATAAGTAAGCGGTCAGCAAAGGTGCCGGAGTCGCCCTCATCGGCATTGCAGACGATGTACTTCTGATCGGCGGGCGTAGTCAGTACCGTTTTCCACTTGATCCCGGTTGGGAAGGCTGCTCCGCCGCGTCCGCGCAGCCCGGACTGTGTTACTTCGTCCACGATCTGCGCAGACGTCATCGAAAGCGCGCGTCGCAGGCCTTCCAGGCCGCCGTGCGCCGCATACTCTTCCAGTGAGAGGGGATCGATGACGCCGACCCGCGCAAACGTCAAGCGTTCCTGGCGCTTCAGGTACGGAATCTCCTCCGTCAGGCCTTGACACAGCGCATGGGCGCGGCCTTGCAGCCACCCGGCGTCAAAGAGCAATGGCACGTCCTCCGGTTGCACCGGGCCGTACGCGATCCTCCCGGTCGGGGTGAGCACCTCGACCATCGGTTCAAGCCAGAGCAGGCCGCGTGAGCCGTTGCGCACAAGGGTGATGGGAACTGCACGGCTTTCGGCCTCGCGCTGAATGGCCTTGGCAACCGCATCGGCGTCCATGGCTAGCGCCGCAGCGTCACGGGGCACGTAGAACGTGACAGGACCAGTCATTGCAGTTCCTCCTGTTCGCACGCAGTCCGAAGTAGCCTGTCGAGTTTGTCTGGTGTGACGCGGGCATGCGGCTGCCCGTCAAGCATCACAGCGGGTGACTGCGCGCAAAGACCCAGGCAGTAGACTGGCTCAAGTGAGAATGCCCCGTCATCCGTTGTGGAGTGGAAGTCGCAGCCCAGGCGGAGGCGAACGTGCTCGGCAAGACGTTCTGCACCCAACGCCTGACAGGACTCTGCACGGCATACCTCGAGCACGTGTCTGCCTGGTGGCGCAGTTCGGAAGTGCGGATAGAAGGTGAGGATGCCGTGCACCTCGGCTCGGGAAAGGCTCATCGCCTCAGCCACGATGGGTACAGCCTCCGCCGGAACATGTCCCAGCGCTTCTTGGATACCGTGAAGGATCGGCAGCAGCGCACCAGGCCGGTCCTTGAGCTGAACTATTGTCCGCCTGGTTATGGCGGCGACTTCGTCCTGGATGCCTACGGCATTGCTCTTGTTATCGATGCCGCCCGGTGCCCTATCCCTAGAGGGCAGTTTGGATTTTGCCTCAGCATGAAACATGGCATGTCTCCTATGTCAGCTTGCCCCGAGTAAGACGTGGCTGGTATTAGCGGCTTTCCGAGGGGAGCGTGCCAAACCACCTTTTCCATATACAAGTCGATTATGTACGGTATAGCTCATATTTTGTATGCGCACAAACCCTACTATGATAGTTGTTGTATGGAATTTGAATGCCTACATTTCATCAACAGGGGGCTCGCCGCGGGGACCACGACCAGCCCCTACAGGAGCCTTATCCGTATACGGGGAACTGTCGGGTCAGGTTGTCTACCTGCTTTAGGACGTTCGCGATCGAAGCATGATCTGTGGGCGCGTCGAGCAAATCGGCAATCAAGTTCGCTGTCAGTCTGGCTTCACCTTCCTTAAAGCCCCTTGTCGTCATTGCTGGTGTACCCAGACGAATACCGCTGGTCACGAAAGGCTTCTCCGGATCGTTAGGGACGGCATTCTTGTTCACGGTGATGTGTGCCTGTCCCAGCACTCGCTCGGCGTCCTTTCCGGTTAGACCACGGCCTCTCAGGTCAACGAGCATCAAGTGACTTTCCGTGCGGCCCGAAACGATTCGAAGACCGCGTTCGGTCAGGGTCTCTGCCATGGCTTTGGCATTTGCCAATACCTGTGCGGCATAGGTTTTGAACTCCGGCTCCAACGCCTCCTTGAGTGCCACTGCCTTAGCCGCAATCACGTGTTCAAGCGGGCCGCCTTGGATGCCTGGGAAGATGGCCGAATTCACGGCCTTCTCATACTCGGCCTTGCACATGATCAGCCCGCCGCGAGGACCGCGCAGGGACTTGTGCGTGGTTGTGGTCACGAAATCGGCATGCGGTATCGGGTTTGGATAAACACCGCCTGCGACAAGTCCGGCGTAATGGGCAACATCGACCATGAACAGCGCGCCACTTTCGTGAGCAATCTCGGCCAGCCGTGAAAAATCAATGCGCAGCGAATAAGCCGACGCTCCGGAAACGATCAGCTTCGGCTTGTGCTCATGCGCCAACCGTGCCACTTGGTCGTAATCGATTTCTTCCTTTGCGTTGAGTCCGTAGGCGACGAAGTTATACAGTTTCCCTGAGGAGTTAACTGGCGATCCATGTGTCAGGTGCCCCCCTTCGGCGAGGCTCATACCCAACACGGTATCGCCTGGCTGGATGGCAGCCATATAGACCGCCTGGTTGGCTTGGGAGCCAGAATTCGGCTGCACGTTTACCGCTTCTGCGCCGAAGAGCTGCTTGGCTCGGTCGATCGCGATCTGCTCGACGATATCGACAAATTCGCATCCGCCGTAATAGCGCTTGCCGGGATAGCCTTCAGCGTACTTGTTCGTCAGTTGCGACCCTTGCGCTTGCATGACGGCTAAACTGGTGTAATTTTCCGAAGCGATCAGTTCGATATGTCGCTCCTGACGTTCATTTTCCCGCTCAATGGCCGACCACAGGTCGGGATCGGCTTGCTGGAGCGTACGGCTGCGGTCAAACATGATGAAGCTTCCTTTCGTTATGAAAAACAATGAAATCCGTTCTAGGGTTTCTGTGTCAGAACCCACTCCGCCAGCTTGTTGGCTTCCTCGACCGAGATCCTGGCATTGGGCGGCATAGGAACCCGACCCCACGCGCCGGTGCTGCCATTGCGAATGCTCCGGGCGAGAATGTCTCTGGCATCTGGCTTGTCGCCATGTCGTGCGGCGATGTCCTGAAAGGATGGTCCAACGACCTTCCGATCGATCTGGTGACAGGCCAGGCAGGCCTTACTTCGAATCAACGTATCTGATGCCGCTGCGCTGTAACTCAGCACGGCCGCTGCCGCACATGCGAACCAAGAGCACGTCCATGCGTACTTGCGGGATCTACTTGTCACCATGGCGTCGTCCTTGTCCGACTGAAGTTCGAGGATGGCTGTTCATAAGGTCAGGTTGCATGGAAGAAGGAAGTTCATGGGTGCTCCTACGGGCTTGAACAACCCGTCCCCAAGCAACTGGGTCTGTGAAATCCGACAACCGATTGCATACAACCTTAACCATACAAATGCTATAATGTATGGCATATATCAATATTGTATGTGTTTATTACTTATTTTGCATGGATTGTCGTGTGGCTAGAGAGGCCGACGCGGAAGAAGCTGCCCGTTTGCGACATCAAGCCTGTGTGCTGCGAGCACCAATCCGTAGCGCATGAAGTTCTGTTTATGGGGAGTGGATGGCCGGTGATCGCAGCCAAGTCACCTGACGACCAAGGGCGGGACAACGACCTCGTCGCAGGTGGCCCGACCAGGCAGTCCACAGGAAACCGAGCCGTTTGGAGATGGTATGGACGACGATGAATTCCGCCGACTGAGTAACCGTCTTCGAAGTCAAGCGCAATGAAGCGACTTGTCCCAAGGTTTTCCAGTGCGCACCATGGCGTTGAGCGTGGTGAGCAACTTGCGCATGCAAGCGACCAGGGCGACCTTGGGCAACTTGCCAGCGGCCTTCAGACGCTCGTAGAAGGCCTTGATGGCCGGGTTGTAGCGGGTGGCCGTGAGCGTTGCCATGTACAGCACGCGGCGGATCTCGAAGCGCCCGCCTTGTACGCGCCGCCTGCCCTTGCTGCCGCCGGAGTCATTGGCCATGGGCGCCACGCCCACCAATGCAGCGATCTCGCGCCGGTTCAGCCGGCCCAGCTCTGGCAGCTCGGCAATCATCGTGGCACTGGCCACCGGGCCGACTCCCGCAGCCGACTGCAGCAGCGTGTCGAGCTCCCCAAAGTGCTCGCGCACATGCGTGACCATCTGCTCTTCGATCTCATCGAGCTGCGCCTTGATCGCCGCCTCGATGGCCTCGATGCTGGCGTGCAGCTTCTTGGGCGTGATCTGCAGCCGTTGGCGCTCCGAATGGAGCATGGTCAGCAACTGGCGCCTGCGCGTGACCAGGGCCGCGAGCCACTGCTGGCGCTCATCGGCCAGGGGGCGCAAGAAGCGCTGCAGATCGTCGCGGCGCAGCAGCACCGCTGCCAGCTCGGCCAGCGTGCGCGCATCCACCGCGTCGGTCTTGGCCAGGCGTCCCATGGATTTGGCGAAGTCGCGCGCCTGGCGCGGGTTGATGACCGCCACGGGCAGGCCTGTGGCCTGCAGGGCACACGCTAACGCGGCCTCGTAGCCGCCGGTGGCCTCCATCACCACCAGACCCACGTCCAGGGGCTGCAGGGCAGCCGCCAGCGCCGAGTGGCCTTCGGCATCGTTGTCAAACCGCTGGGCGCTGCTCTTGGCACCCAGCACACAGACATCCACGTGCGCCTTGGCCACGTCGATGCCCACCGTCACTGAGGTAACAGACATGATCTTCAGATCCCTTGCTTGTGCATGCGCGCTCAATCAAGGCGCGCGTAACCGTTCGGGCTTCACGAAGACCAGCGCGGCGGCCATGCGTTCTGTACTCAGTCACGGGCTCTATCACCCCAGCGCCTACCAAACTGCACGGGCCGGTCTGGCCGCCTCAACGGCGTTCAGACTCTACCGCGCTGGTCTGGTTTAAAGATACAAGCACTGCTGTGCTTGATGCGGTTGAGCACCAGGTCGAAACCTGGTTTCAAGACTTTGATGTCGAGGTGGAAGGGGCACGCAACGGCAGCATGCTGACGCTGACGTTCGTGGACGGCCCAGTGCTGATCAACACCCAACCACCCCTGCATGAACTTTGGGTTGCAGCCCGCGGGGCGGGGTATCACTACCGGCGCAGCGACGGTGATCGATGGCGCGACACGCGGACGGATGAAGAGCTCAGCGAGACGCTGTCGCGGCTATGCAGTGAGCTCGCATCAACACCCCTGTCCGTCGAGATTCCCTGACGCCGATGGCGTTTGCCTCGGCTTGAGTCGGTTTATCCATTTTTCACTACAGGTCACATCATGTCCCGTCTTCCAGTCCATTCGGCGGAGTCCGCCCCTGAAGCAAGTCGTCCACTCATTGAAAAGGTTCAGGCCAACAACGGCTTCGTCCCCAATCTGATCGGCGTTCTCTCAGGCTCTCCCCAGGCCCTCGAAACCTATCTCGGTGTAGGGGCAACGAACGGTAAATCGTCCTTGAATTTGGCCGAGCGGGAGGTGGTTCAACTCACAGCGGCACGCATCCATGGTTGTGGTTTTTGCGTGGCCGGGCATACGGCGACCGTCGTCAAGGGCAAGGTCTTCGGGCATGACGATGTGCTGGCCTTGCAATATGGCGAAGCGCTGTCGGACGCAAAGCTACAGGCTCTAGCAGACTTCACCAAAGAGGTCATCGCCACACGCGGAGCGGTGGCCGATGCCACATTGCGACTGTTCCTCGAGGCCGGCTACTCCGAGCGACAGGCCCTCGACGTCGTACTCGGCGTCAGCTTGGCGACCCTTTGCAACTTCGCCAACAACCTCGCGCGTTCCGATATCAATCCCGAGCTTCAACGCTTTGCAATCGGCGCACTGAGCGAACGGCCAACACTCTCCAGCCCGCGTGCCCAGGACGAAGAACTGGACGTCTGGCTTGCTGATGAAGCCGAGTCGTTGGATCAAAGCTCAGCGCAGACCGATCTTCTTGGACGCCTCGCAGCACGCGGGTTGACGCGTATCGGCGTTCCCGAGGAACTTGGTGGTAGCGGCGGGTCTGCGGCCGAAGTTGTGGAGTCGATCGCGTCATTGGCGCAGGATTCGCTTGCAGCCTCATTCGTTCTGTGGGGGCATCGCTGCTACACCGAATTCGTCATCAAAAGCGATAACCAACCGCTGCGAGAGCGTGAACTGCCCGCGCTGTTGGGAGGCGTCTGGGCTGGTGCGACAGGAATGTCCAACGCAATGAAGTTCGTCTGCGGAATCGAATCGCTGGAAATCGTTGCCACGCCTGTCGATGAGTCCTTCGATCAACAGCCGCACTGGCGGATTGACGGCGCGCTGCCCTGGGTGACGAACCTGAGGGCGGGTGGCTTCAGTGTGGCGGCTGCCGCCCAAACGTCAACGCCGGGCCCTGTGCCAGTGTTCGCCTTCCGCTCGACTCAACCCGGTGTTGAGCGCAGTGCCAATCTTTCGCTCATTGGACTTCGCGGTAGCGATGTGGCCGCGGTTCGGCTCGAAAACGTGCTCGCTGGTCCCGAGGATCTGCTGCATGCAGACTTGGAGGCATGGCTTCCACATATCCGGCCCCAGTTCCTCGGCTTCCAGTGCGGCATGTCCATCGGTTTGGCTCGCGCCAGCATTGCAGCGGCCAGGGAACAGGCCGGTCGCCGTCCCAACCTGCAACCCAAAATTGACGGTTTGGAGCAGATTCTGCAGGCTGACGTCAGTTCACTACTTAATGGCCTGGAAAGCGGCCGTTTCGCTGAGGACCCGGGCGCGTTGTTCCGCTTGAGGATCGCGCTGGCGCGTCACGTCAGCGATGCACTCTCCTTGGAGTTGCAGGCTTGGGGTGGTCGTGCTTATCTGGAGCATCAGGCCCCTGGATTCACACGTCGCTGGCGAGAGGCGGCTTTCATTCCCGTGATCACACCCAGCCTTGCGCAGTTGGAGCTCCAGCTCGATCTGCTGGCCAGTCGCAGGGGCGCGGCCGACAACAAACCCATCGCATTCAAACAATGACTTCGGGACCGAAACAGCGCCCCGCACGCGCGAGCCCGCTGGTGACGACGTTGCACGGGGACGCCCACGGCCCTGTGTCCGCGATACCTCTGCAAGCACAGGGGCTGGCTTACGCATATCAGGAGCATTCCCCCGTCTTCCATGATCTGGATCTGCAGGTGGGCGCGGGTGAGATCGTTGCCCTACTCGGCAGTAGCGGATGCGGCAAATCCACACTGCTGCGAACGCTGTCAGGCCTCGAGCCATTACAACGAGGCCAAATCCGTTTCCTGGGAGAAAGCCTCAGTAGGCCACATCCACGTTCGGCCCTAATATTCCAGAGCGCCAGCTTGCTGCCATGGCGTGACGTGCGTTCTAACGTTGCATTCGGGCTGAACTTCAAGCACCAGCCGAGAGCCAGCGCCGAGGCGAGAAAGGACCGGGTCGAGGCAGCGATCGAGGCAGTCGGGCTGCAGCATCTGGCGCGCAGCTATCCCGCGCAACTCTCCGGGGGACAGGCGCAGCGTGTGGCTCTGGCTCGCGCCCTGGTACGCGAACCCGTCCTGCTTTTCGCGGATGAACCTTTTGCAGCGTTGGATGCCATCACCCGTGCTCAGATGCAGAGCCTGTTGATCACCCTGGTTCAGCGGTGGAAGGCAGCAGTGCTCCTGGTCACCCACGATATCGACGAGGCCATCGTCGTCGCCGATCGCATCCTCCTGATGGGGCGGACTTCGGAAGGGCCTGCGCGGATAGTTCGGGAGTGGCGGGTCGGCATTGAGCGGCCGAGACAAAGTCGCGCCCTGGCTGCGGCCGAACTGCACTTCGAGATACACGACACCTTGCAGTCACTGCATATCTGACTTCCGACCGTATGAAAGGACTCACAGCATGACCCGCTACGACCGCTACCTTCACATCTGCAGCAGCAGTAGCTGCGATTGCCACCTGACCCGCCGCGACGTCTTGCGGCTTGGCGCTCTGACTGCCGCCACTGCGATGGCACCTTTGCTAACCCTGCGCGATGCACGCGCACAGGCCTTCAAGGGTGACGACAAGCCGGTCCGCATTGGATACCTGCCCATAACCGACGCAACCACGCTGCTGGTGGCTCACGGACGCAAGCTATACGAAGCCGAGGGCTTGCGTACCGAGCAGCCCCGGCTCTTTCGCTCTTGGGCGCAGCTGGTCGAGGCATTCATCGCAGGTCAGGTCAACGTCATTCATATGCTTTCGCCCGCAACGCTTTGGATGCGTTATGGAACGAAGTTTCCGGCCAAGGTTGTCGCCTGGAATCACATGAGTGGTTCGGCGCTGACCGTGCTGCCGGGCATCGGATCGGTTTCAGACCTTGGGGGCAAGGTGGTTGCGATCCCTTTCTGGTATTCGATCCACAACGTTGTTCTGCAGCGCATGCTGCGCGAGAACAAGTTGGAAGTCGTAAGCCGCCCTCGAGATACTGCCCTGAAGGACCATGAAGTCAACCTCATCGTGCTCCCACCTGCCGAAATGGTCTCGGCACTCGCCAACAAGAGCATTGCCGGCTTCATCGTCGCCGATCCGTTCAACGCGGCCGCCGAATCGCTGGGCGTTGGTAAGGTGCTGCGCTTTACCGGAGATGTATGGAAGGATCATGCATGCTGCGTGTTGACGCTGGCTGAACAAGACATCGCCGAAAGACCCGAGTGGGTCCAACGTGTCACCAATGCCGCGGTCAAGGCACAGCTCTGGATTCGTGATCACGGTGGCGACACAGCCAAGCTACTGGCACGCGACGGCGAGGGAAAGTACACCCCGCACAACCTTCCCGTGCTGGAGAAGGTCCTATTACCCAATGCCTACCGTCCCTACGAGGATTCGGGCGTCCTGCGTCACAAGGATTGGCAGCAGCGTCGCATTGATTTCCAACCCTACCCATTCCCGAGCTACACCGAGCAACTGGTCGAGTCGTTGCGCGTAACCCGTGTCGAAGGCAACGCGGACTTCCTCGCGAAACTCGACCCAGCCTTCGCCGCGCGCGACCTCGTCGACGACCGCTTCGTGCGAAAGGCGATTGAGCAGGTCGGTGGCTTGCAGGCATTCGGTGTCGAAGGGGGTTGGACTCGGAAAGAGGTGCTTGGTTGATGGGCGGTGGACGCACGCTCCAACGACAGCTGCTTTTGCCGCTCGGCGGGCTGGCGGCAGCCGTCGCATTATGGGCGGTGGGAATCCTAGCGCTTGAGGCGCGCACGCCGATCGCACATGCGTTCTCGCCGGCCGCCAGCGGCAAGGCTCTGCTGGGGCTGCTGGGTAGCGGGGAGCTTTGGCCTCATGTGGTTGCAAGCCTGAAGCGAGTTGCGTTGGGCATCCTGTTCGCTGTCCTGCTCGGCGTGCCCGCAGGCTTGGCACTGGGCATGTCACATGCCTTCCGGCAGGCCGTCACGCCGCTATTTCAGCTGCTGCGGATGATCTCTCCTCTGTCCTGGATGCCTCTGGCGGTCATGGCGCTGGGTATCGGTGATGCCCCAGTGGTGTTCCTGCTGGTCTTCGCCGCAGTCTGGCCGATCCTGCTAAACACTGCCGCGGGTGTTGCTGCGATGGATCCGAACTGGCTGCGACTGGCCAAGAGCCTGAGTGCGACACGCACGGAGATTGTTGTCCAGGTAGTGCTGCCGGGCGTGGTGACCCATGTACTGACCGGATTCCGCCTGGCGATCGGGATCATCTGGATCGTTCTGGTGCCCGCAGAAATGCTGGGCGTCGCATCGGGGATTGGCTATTTCATCCTCGACACGAGAGACCGCCTGGCCTATGACGAATTGATGGCAACGATCGTCGTGATTGGCATCTTGGGCTATGCGCTCGATGCGGCTGCCAGGATAGGCTACCGCCTTTGGACACGCGATCCCGCGAGTTCCTGACATTTGTTCGCGCTTGCCTACCGCCTATCGGTTCTACACGTGGGCGGAGGTGCACGCCGTAACGACTAAGTAGCGCGCCATGTGCGGTGCGATTTTGTCCAGGGACGGTACGCAGCAGACTCGGCCCCCGTTTCTACTCCAAGGGCTCTGAAACTGCTGTGCGAGGAACCTCGTCGGTGAACGAGACCGGCACGAGTGGCTGCCTGTTCACCCGCAACTGAAACACGTCGGGTCGAGCGTAGTGACCAACTACGTCAAGATCGAATTTCCCACGTGAAATAGTGCTGACATCGATCTCAGCGAGAAAGACACCCTCCTCGTCAAAGGTTGGGGCGACCAAGACCTTCCCGAGCGGATCAATAATGCATGAGCCACCTCGAATAAGAACCGTTTTCTCCGGTCCTTGCGTCTTGGCACTATGACCGCTCGGGAAGTCTTCCGAAGTCATGTATTGGCAGGCCGATATCACGAAACACCTCCCTTCCAATGCAATAGTTTGCATCGTGGGAAGCCATGTTTCGCGAGCATCGACGGTGGGAGCGCAGTAAAGCTGCACGCCTTGGGCATACATCGCCGTACGCAGAAGGGGCATGTAATTTTCCCAGCAGATCACTGCACCGAGCTTGCCCAGTTCGGTATCTAGGACTGGCAATGTCGAGCCGTCGCCAAAGCCCCAAACGAGACGCTCCAAGGCTGTAGGCATCAACTTGCGGTGCTTGCCTAGATATTGGCCCTCAGGCCCGTAGAAGAAGACGCTGCAATAGAGCGTTCCACCCGCGCGCTCTATAACTCCCACCACCAGATACACTTTACTAGAGCGGGCCGCTCCAGACAGGACATCAGATTCGGGCCCATGTTCCTCAATGGCTCCTTCGAAGTAGCGACGAAATTCATCCCTCCCTTCATCACTTCGAGTTCCAAGCCGCGCTCCAAAGTCGAGGCCCTTGGGATATCCACCAATAAACGCTTCCGGAAACACGACGAGCTTAGCGCCTTGTCTCGCTGCCCTGTTTGTCAGCTGCACCAGTTTTTCCAAGGTCGCCGGAGTGTCGTATACAACAGAGCCGGCTTGAACAACCGCTGCTTGAAAAGTCTCATTATTTGACATAGCTATCTCTCCTAGAAATGGCCCGCCATTCACTTCAGACAGCGGGGGATAAACACATCGTAGTGATGATTCGAGATTTACAAACGCAACGCTTGATATCGGAGACGCGAAGCGCTAGGGCCGGCACCGACATCGACATGCCGCCTCACTCGGTTCGGTTGGCATCGATAATCGTTAACGCTGTCATATTGACGATCCGCCTTACCGTTGAGCTTGACGTGAGGATATGCACCGGGGCTCGGGCACCCAACAGGAACGGCCCGACTGCAACATTGCTGCCCGCAGCCGTTTTGAGTAGGTTGTATGCGATGTTGCTGGCATCCACGTTGGGGCAGACCAGCAGGTTGGCCGAGCCCTGCAGCGGCGAGCTGGGCAGCAGGCGTTGACGCAGCGCAGCATCCAGTGCGCAGTCGCCGTGCATTTCGCCATCAACTTCCAACTCGGGCGCAGCCGCACGGATCAGTTCTAGCGCCTGGCGCATTTTCTTGCCGGAGGCCGAGCTGTCCGATCCGAAATTTGAGCGTGACAGCAAGGCCACCTTGGGTTCCAAGTTCAGGCGGCGCATCTCTTCAGCAGCGAGCACTGTGAACTCGGCGATCTGTTCTGCCGTCGGGTCGTCGTTGACGTGGGTATCGACCAGCGCCACCGTGCGGCCTTCTAGCAGCAGGATGTTCATCGCAGCGTAGTTCGTGACGCCGTCCTTTTTGCCTAGAACCTGGTCGATGAAACGCAGGTGGTCGTGATAGCCGCTGACCGTTCCGCAGATCATGCCGTCGGCGTCACCCAGGTGAACCATCATGGCGCCGATCAGCGTCAGGCGGCGGCGCATTTCAACGCGCGCCATTTCCTTGGTGATGCCACGGCGGCACATCATTTCCCAGTAGGTCGTCCAGTACTGGTTGAACCGTTCATCGTGCTCGGGATTGGTTACCTCGACATCATGGTCGAGCTTGAGGCGCAGGCCGAACTTCTCGATGCGAGACCGCAGTACGGATGGGCGGCCTACCAGAATGGGGCGTGCCAGCTTTTCGTCAACGATGACTTGGACGGCCCGCAGGACGCGCTCGTCCTCGGCCTCTGTAAAGACGATGCGCGCCCGCCCGCCGTTGGTCACGAGTTGCTTGGCCGCGGCGAACAGCGGTTTCATGAAAGCGCCAGAGTGATAGACGAATTGCTGAAGTTGGGCTCGGTAGGCGTCGAGGTCAGCCAGCGGGCGCGTAGCCACGCCGTCATCCATGGCAGCCTTGGCCACGGCCGGTGCAATCCGGACGATTAGGCGAGGGTCAAATGGCTTGGGAATCAGATATTGCGGGCCGAACGAGAGGCCGTAGGAGCCATACGCGGCTGCGACGACGTCGTTTTGCTCTTCCTGAGCGAGGTCGGCGATGGCATGGACGGCGGCTTTTTCCATTTCACGAGTAATCGTCGTCGCGCCCACGTCCAACGCACCGCGGAAGATATAGGGGAAGCACAGCACGTTATTGACCTGATTCGGGTAATCCGAACGTCCCGTCGCCATGACGATGTCATCGCGCACAGACAGCGCGGCTTCCGGCAGGATTTCAGGGTTGGGGTTGGCCAGAGCCAGTATCAACGGGCGCGGCCCCATGGCGGCTACCATCTCCGGTTTCAATACGTCGCCGGCCGACAGACCCAGGAAAACGTCGGCACCCTCGATCACCTCGATCAGCTTGCGTGCCTCGGTCTTTTGCGCGAAGCGCACTTTGTCCGGGTCCATCAACACGGTGCGACCTTCATAGACCACACCCTCGATGTCGGTCACCCAGATGTTCTCCAGCGGCAGGCCCAAGTCCACCATCAGGTCCAGGCAGGCCAGGGCTGCAGCGCCCGCACCGGACGTGACGACCTTGACCTTCTTGATGTCCTTGCCCACGACCTTCAGGCCATTGATGAACGCAGCCGATACGGTGATCGCGGTCCCGTGCTGGTCGTCATGGAATACGGGAATTCGCATGCGCTCACGCAGCTTGCGTTCGACAACGAAACACTCAGGAGCCTTGATGTCTTCGAGGTTGATACCGCCAAAAGTCGGCTCAAGGCCCGCGATGATTTCCACCAGTTTGTCGGGGTCGGTCTCGTTGATCTCGATGTCGAACACATCCAAACCGGCGAACTTCTTGAAGAGCACCGCCTTGCCTTCCATGACGGGCTTGGAGGCAAGCGCACCGATGTTTCCCAGTCCAAGCACCGCGGTTCCGTTGGTGATCACTCCTACCAGGTTGCCGCGGCCGGTGAAGCGGAAGACGTTGGCGGGGTCCGAGACGATTTCCTCGCATGCGGCGGCTACGCCTGGCGAATAGGCTACTGCTAGATCTCGCTGTGTCACCAGCGGCTTGGTAGGCGTCACCGAGATTTTTCCCGGTACGGGAAACTCGTGGTAATCCAGGGCGGCCTGTCTGTCGGTTGTGTTCATTTCAGTTTTTCTTCCTATCGGTTCCAGGATCACGATTTCGTGTGTGGGAAAAGGCCCGTCGATAGGTAGCGGTCGCCCCTGTCGCACACGACGAAGACGATGGTTGCGTCTTCCACCTTCTTCGAAATTTCCAGCGCCGCCCAGCAAGCACCACCCGACGACGCTCCACAAAAAATGCCTTCTTGCTTGGCGAGCCTTCTTGCCATGTCCTCGGCATCTGTTTGGTGGACATTGATCAATTCATCCACTGCCTCTGGACGGAAGATGCTGGGGCGATATGCCTCTGGCCACTTTCGAATACCGGGGATGCGGGAACCTTCCTCGGGCTGAACGCCGACGATGCGTATTCCCGGATTTACTTCCTTGAGATATCTCGACACTCCGGTGATCGTTCCGGTCGTACCCATGGCGCTGACGAAGTGCGTGATTCGTCCCTGGCTCTGTCTCCAGAGCTCCGGGCCTGTCGTTTCGTAGTGAATGAGTGGGTTGTCGGTATTGCCAAACTGGTCAAGGACCCGCCCGCGACCTTCCTGCTGCAGTCGGGTCGCCGCATCGCGCGCATACTCCATCCCGCCTTCCTTTGGCGTGAGCAGAACATCGGCTCCGAAGGCTTTCATGGTTTGAATGCGCTCGACGGAGCTGTCCTCTGGCATGAGGATCAGCATCTTGTAGCCGCGGATCGCAGCCACCATCGCCAACGCGATTCCTGTGTTTCCAGACGTAGCCTCGATCAGGGTGTCGCCAGGATGGATGTCTCCACGCTGTTCCGCGCGACGAATCATGGATAGCGCGGCCCGATCCTTGACTGAGCCTCCGGGGTTGTTCCCTTCCAGTTTCCCGAGGACAGTGTTTCTTCTTGGCCGATTGCTTTGCGCGTCCACATGCTCGAGTGCGATCAGTGGCGTGTTTCCGATTTGGTCCTCAAGAAGGCTGTGACGTACGTCCATATAGTTTTCATCTCCAACGCGTTGAAAGGCATTCCATCTTCATTGGCATCAATGAAGCCAACGACTCTTTTCCTCCCAGCCGTTGAACCATTGGAGCGCTTTCTCCAAGTTGCCCAATGGGTAGAGGTGCAAGCTCAGCGGGCCCAGGTCGAGGCGTTCGGTACTCTCGAGCAACTCAGTCAGAAACCGGTCTGGCCCAGCCGAGTTCAACAGGGATGTCGTCTCCCATCCGTAACGCTGGAGCAACTCAACAGAAGTTCTGACGCGACAGAGCTTGGCAAACTTGAGTATTCCGGAGACACCGGCTGGACTGGGGATGCCAATTCGAATCGGCGCTTTTATGCCTATTCCCCTGACTCGCTGAATCCAGGCGATGACGGCCAGAGCATCGAATGAAAGCTGGGTGGTGATTTCCACATGCAGCCCCTTGGCCTTCAACGCCTCCACCTTGCGTTGCAGGCTATCCAAAAGAATGGCGCCTTCTATACGTGGATGCCCCTCTGGGTAGCCGGCGATACCGATGGCACTGATATTGGTCTCATCCAGGTATGACCCATTAATCACGTCCAGTGAGTCCCTGAATGGCCCACGTGGCACGGCTGGGTCGCCTCCGACAAGGAAGAGGTCTCTTACCCCTTTGATCTGTACAGCCTGATGCAAAAACGAACGTAGTGCTCCTTCCGACGTGAATCGCCGTGCTGAAACAATCGGTCGTGGAGTGAGCCCCGACGATCGAAGCACATCGATCGCGACGATCCGCTCCTTGGCGGATTCCGCATCAATGAAAGCGATGTTGACCGAGGTGTTGGGAGGCAAATGGGACGCCATATAGGCGAAGCGAAGCGCACCGCCTGCTGTAGTTTCCAAGGAAGGCGTCTGGAAAATAGATGTGCGGACCGCATCCATAAGTATTCATCTCGGGCAAAGTGTTCGTGGGCTCAGGCCACTTGGTGGTAGGGACGGAGTGAGAGATCGCTCACCATTGCTACGGTTTCGGTGTTTCGTTGCGAAACAGGCGGATTGCGATCAGCGCCAGCACCGCCTCGACCGCGGCAAACATCCCGAAAGCAATGGGAAATCCTGCGTCCATGAGCTGACGAAAAGCGAGGCTACCGATCCCGAAGCCAAGAAACAGGGTGCACACGTTCAAGCCCATTGCCTGGCCGGGCCGGTCGCGTCCCACATCCGTGACGATTCCTGCAAGGAGAGGCTGGGTCATGTCATACCCGAGCGAGAGCATGACGACGGGCAGCAAGAACCAGGCAAGTGGCAGATCCTCAACCAACATCAGTACCGCAATCGTGCTCAACCCAAGCCCGAGGGGAAGCAATCGTCCGCGGCCGAACCTGTCGGCGGCACGCCCAATCAGCGGTCCGAGTAGTAAGCCAGGGACCCCGTAGCCAAGGAGTGCAATGCCAATATGCTGCGGCGACAGGCCGTATCTCTGGTCAAGATAGACAGCTAGCCAGGTGAAGACGCCAGAGTGGAACATCGAGTTCACCAGCACGTAGCCATAAGTGCGGGCACCCCGAGGACTTCTAAGCAACTCCCCATAGCCGGTGAGGACAGAGGAGAAGGTCATCGGCGGCATCTTCATTCCCCGCGATAGCCATTCGCGTCTGCACCACAGCAGAACGAGCGTAAGCGATGCCATGCAGGCGACGAGGACCATGACACCTTGCCAGCCAATGGCAGGAGAGATCACCACGCCAAGAGGGGCCCCCACTGCCATGCCGCCGGCCATGGCACCGAAGATCCATCCCAGGGGCCGGCCGCGCTCGGCGTAGGGATACAGCTTGGCCACGACCACCAATGCAAGGGGGACGATTCCGCTTGCCGCAACACCGGTGATCGCGCGCAATATGATCAGGGTCTCAACGGTCCTGCTCAACGCCGTTGCGAGCACCAGCAAGAC
Organism: Alcaligenes sp. DN25; assembly: GCF_023674485.1. Lineage (NCBI taxonomy): Bacteria > Pseudomonadati > Pseudomonadota > Betaproteobacteria > Burkholderiales > Alcaligenaceae > Alcaligenes > Alcaligenes sp. DN25. The sequence goes on from NZ_CP098408.1 coordinate 413,917, forward strand.
GAAGAGCGCGAGGGAGCTCAGCATGACCTTGCCAATACCCAGGCGATCAGCGAGCAGGCCAGTGACGAGTGTCGCGATCCCGTAAGGGATCAGGTACGCCGGCACGGCCAAACCAGCTTCGCGCGCCTCTACCTTGAAGAACGACGCGAGTTCGGGAAGCATCGGTGCGATCGCGTAGGCCTGGAAGAAAACGACAAAGGTCGCGAACGCCAAGAGCACCAAAAGTCGTTCCCGGCCTGCCTGGCCAGAATCGGAACTTGCCGCCATATCAATCGGGTGGCTCATTGGGAGGCTGGCGATCGACGTGCGGGAGGCGGATCGATCAGATCGAATCCGGGGCCCGGAGAATGCAGCCGAATTCCGGCGTCTCCCATGGCGCTGGTCACTGTATCGACGTACTGTGCCGACAACGGGGTGAGCGGCAGACGCATGCCCTCGGGGATCAGGCCCATCCGCGCCATCGCCCATTTCACCGGAATCGGGTTGGACTCGATGAAGAGCGCTTGATTGATGGCCGCCATCCGGCGGCTCAAGCTACGGACAGTTGCGAGGTCGCCTGCCAGAGCAGCTGTACAAAGCTCGTGCATGCGGGTCGGCAGGATGTTGGCCGTGACCGAGATATTTCCCTTCGCTCCCATGAGGATCAGTGCCGCGGCCGTCGCGTCGTCGCCACTGTAGATAGAGAAACTCGGCGGCAGCCGGTGCAAGAGTTCGTTTGCGCGTCCGATGTCTCCTGTGGCGTCCTTCAGCCCGACGACGCCGTCGACTTCGGACAGCGCCAGAATGGTTTCCACCGTCATGCTGGTGATCGTGCGGCTTGGAACGTCGTACAGAATCACTGGACCGTCGCCGGCCTCGACCACAGCGCGAAAATGTTGATAGATGCCGGCCTGCGTGGGTTTGTTGTAGTAAGGGACCACGGAGAGGCAGGCAGCAACACCAACCTTCTGTGCTGCGCGTGTCAGTTCGATGGCTTCGCTGGTCGAATTCGCACCGGTACCCCCGATGATGGGGATGCGACCTGCTGCATGTTCCACCGAGACTCGTATCAACTCGATATGGTCGTCGGTCGAGATCGTTGCCGTCTCTCCGGTCGATCCCATGATGACCAGCCCATCAGTGCCCTGTTCGATGTGCCAATCGATCAGCTTTCGGAAGATGTCCCATTCAATGGCGCCGTCCGAGGTCATCGGCGTGACCAGCGCCACCAGGCTTCCGCATATGGCCGAATACTTTGTTCCCATGGTTTTATCTCCTGCCTAAATTCACATCGCCACCGGTTCTCTGGATAGCTGCTTTACAGCTTTTGCCAGCCGGGCCAATCCTTCGTCGATCTCTTCGGTCTCAATGACCAAGCTGGGCGCAAGCCGAATCACATCCGGTCCTGCCTGCAACACCATCACGCCATGTTCAAGACAGCAGTCGATCACATGCTTTGCTTGGCCCTTCCAGCGATCAGTCAGCACGCAGCCAAGAAGCAAGCCGATGCCGCGCACTTCCTTGAACAGGTCGTAGCGCTTGCCGATAACGGTCAATGCCGAAACGAAGTGGGTATGCCGAATCTGGACGCCGCGCAACAGCTCGGGCCGGTCTATGAGCTTCAGTGCCGTCTCGCCTACTGCACATGCCAGCGGGTTGCCACCGAAGGTGCTGCCGTGGGTGCCAAGCTCCAGGTGTCTTGCGGCTTCCTTGGTGGCAAGCATCGCCGCCAACGGGAAGCCGCAACCAATGGCCTTGGCCAAGGTCATGACGTCCGGGACGACATCGAAGTGCTCGTATCCGAAAAGGGTTCCCAGGCGGCCCATGCCTGTCTGCACTTCATCGAATATCAAGAGCGCGCCATGGGTGTCGCAAAGTTCACGGGCGCGTTGCAGGTACGCGCGGCTGGCGGGAAAGACGCCGCTTTCCCCCTGCACTGGTTCAATCACGACAGCGCAGGTATGGCTTGATACGGCTGCCTCCAATGCCTGGATGTCGTTGAACGCGACATGCCGGATGCCCTTGATCGGCGGACCGAACCCTTCGGAGTACTTCGGCTGGCCCGCCACACTGACCGTGAACAGTGATCGGCCATGGAAACTGTTCAAGTTCGCAACGATCTCATGCTTGTCCTCGCCGCCAGTACGAACGCCGTAGCGTCTGGCGAGCTTGAATGCCGCCTCGTTGGCCTCAGCGCCGGAATTGGCGAAGAAGACCCGGTCGGCGAACGAGGCCTGCGTCAGTGCGTGGGCCAGCCGCATGGCCGGCTCGTTGGCGAAGATGTTCGATGTGTGCCAGAGACGCTGCGCCTGGAGCGTGAGCGCTTCAACAAGGTCCGGATGGCAGTGGCCCAAGGCATTGACTGCGATGCCACCGGCGAAGTCGATGTACTCAGTGCCATCCTGGTCCCAAACGCGTGCACCACGCCCGTCGACGGGAACGACGGACACGGGGGCGTAGTTGGGGACCATGACATGTTCGTAAAGGTCTCGCGATACGGCTGCATTCATTGCTGCACTCCTTCCCCCAAAATGCTTTCGAGCGTCGAGAGAAGCCGCGAATTTTCCGATTCGAGGCCCACCGAAATGCGGAGGTGATGGGGCATCCCGTAGCCGTCCATGGGCCGGACGATGATGCCTTTGGCCAGGAGCGCTTCGTAGATCGCTTTAGCGGGACGTTCAAAATCGACGGTGACGAAGTTCGTACGCGAAGGAATCCAGGCGACGCCCAACCGAGAAAAGCCATCCTGCAGCTGTTTCAAGCCCTGCCGGTTCACTTCACGCCCCCGTCGCAGATAGTCGTGATCATCAAGCGCGGCACAGGCACCCGCCAGCGCCAGGCTGTTGACGTTGAACGGCTGCCGGACCCGATTCAGTATCTCGGCGATCTGGGGCGACGATGCCGCGTAGCCGACACGCAATCCTGCCAGCCCGTAGGCCTTGCACAAGCTTCGGGTCACGATCAGGTTCGGATAGCGCGACAGATAGGCCAGACCGTCAGGCAAGGCCGGATCTTCCGCATATTCGATGTAGGCTTCATCCAGGACGACAAGTGTCTCAAGAGGAACCCTGTCCATGAACGCCTCGAACTGCGCACATTCAAACCATGTGCCGGTCGGGTTGTTTGGATTGGCGAGAAAGACGACGCGCGTGTCCTGGTCTATCGCTTTCAAGATCAGTTCGAGGTCGTTTCCCCACTCGCGAGCGGGTATCTCACGCACCTGCGCGCCGGCGGCAATCGTCGCGGACGCATAGACCGAGAAAGCGTACTGACTGAACACCGCATTGCGGCCGGCACAAAGAAATGCCTGAGCGATCGTGATTAACAGCTCGTTCGAGCCGTTGCCAAGAGTAAGCCCATCAGGGTTCAACCCGAACTTGTCCCGGATCTTGTTTTTCAACCGATATCCCGTGCCATCGGGATAGCGGGTAATGGTTTGAAGCGCCTGTTGAATCGCACGAAGAACATTCGGATTGGCGGCTAGGGGATTCTCGTTGCTCGCCAGCTTGATGATGCTTTCGGCGCTTCGCCCCGTCTCTCGTTCCAGTTCCTCAATGGCCTTTCCGGGTACATAGGGTGCCAGGCGATGAACCTCGCTGACGGCAAGCGACAGATAGTTGATAGTCACGATGAAAATAGTCCGTTGATGTTAGCCATGACGCTGTTCGAACTCAGCCATGTAGCCGGCCAGTGCCGTGACAGCGTCTTCCGAGACGGCGTTGTAGATCGAGGCCCGAATGCCACCTTTGGCCCGGTGTCCTTTCAAGCCCAGAAAGCCTTGCTCGGCGGCGCCGTCGAGAAATACCTTTTCAAGCGTTTGGTCGCAGAGCCGAAAAGGAATATTCATATGGGAGCGATCGGCATGCGATATGTCGTTGACATAGAAACCGCTGCGGTCGATTTGGTTGTAAAGGATGTCCTTCTTGCGCAGATTTCTCGCGCGCATGGCTTCCAACCCGCCGAGTGATTTGATCCACTGAAACACCAGACCTGACGCGTACCAGGCGAACGTCGCGGGTGTGTTGTACATGGAGTCATGCTCTGCGATCACGCCGTAGTTCAGGATGTCCGGGCAGTACGGATGGACGCGACCCAGCAGGTCCTCGCGGACGATCACCAACGTCATTCCGCTCGGGCCGATGTTCTTCTGCGCCCCTGCGTAGATCAGGCCAAATCGGGATACGTCCAGCGGGCCAGAGAGAATGTTTGCCGAGAAGTCCGCGACAAGTGGGATTTCATCGCCGATATCCGGTATCCAATGAAACTCCAGCCCATCTATGGTTTCGTTCGCGGTGTAGTGAAGATAGGCCGGCGCCGCGGAGATTCGCCATTCAGGCTCGCGCGGAATGGATTGCGGCGCAACGTCGCGGATCGAGGCTGCGATGTTCACCTCGGCATATCGACCAGCTGCGTCAATGGCCTTGCGGGACCAATGCCCGGTATCGATGTAGTCGCAAACCCGCGGTTCGTGGAGCAGATTCATGGGAATCTGGGAGAACTGTTGGGCGCCTCCGCCTTGCAGGAACAGAATCCGGTAGTGTTCAGGTACGCCCAGCAAGTCGCGCAGGTCCCTGCTCATCTGTTCCGCCATTTCCACGAAGTCGGGCGAGCGATGACTGACTTCCATGACGGAGGCACCAGTCTCACGCCAGTTGAACAGTTCAGTCTGAATCTGCGCCAGAACAGGTTCCGGGAGCGCAGCAGGTCCTGCGCTGAAGTTGTAGGCTCTTTTGGCCAGTTCCATCGTCATTCGGCTCTTTCAGTCGTGTTGCTCGAGAACTGCTGGACGTTTTGTCGCAGCAGCCGGTCTTTGTTTTGAAGCATCAGGTGCTCATCCCAACCAGGCGCATGACTAGTCGCATACCGAGCGCGACAATGCCCAGTGCAGCGACGCTGCAAAACCAGATCAAGATCAGCCATCCGACGCGCCGCAAGGTTTCGCGGCGCGGGTGAGTAGATGGGGCGCCCATTCAGTGGTACCCCTCGCCAACTTTGACCTTTCCGCGGAAGACGTAATAGGCCCACGCCGAATAGCCGAGGATCATGGGAATAATTAGCAGCGCCCCGACCAAGGTGAATCCCAGGCTTTCAGAAGGTGCCGCTGCATCCCAGATGGAAAGCGATGGAGGCACGATGCTGGGCCAGATACTGATGACAAATCCTGTGTAGCCCAGAAAAATCAGGACCAGTGACCAGACGAATGGCCCAGCATGAGGGTCGTCATTGAGCGTGCGCTGGATGTAGTACGTTGCAGCTGCTACGAGAACTGGAACCGGCGCGAAGAACCAGATGTTTGGCAGGCTGAACCATCGATCGGAAATCGCTTGATTGGCCAATGGCGTCCAGATCGAAGCAATGGCAATGGCCACCAACAAGGCAAATGTGGTCGGCTTGGCGATCCGGATCATCTGCCGTTGTAGGTCGCCTTCGGTCTTGAGCACGAGCCAAGTCGATCCCAATAGCGCGTAAGCAATGACGACCCCTATACCCGTAAAGACGGAGAACGGCGTCAGCCAGTCCATGATCCCGGCGGCTGAGCGACCTCCGACGATCTCAACACCGTCGATGAACGCCCCCAGGATCGCACCTTGGAAGAATGCAGCGACGAAAGAGCCCAGCATGAAGGCCTTGTCCCAGAATGGCTTGTGGGCTTCGTCGGCCTTGAAGCGGAACTCGAAGGACACCCCGCGCCAGATCAGCCCAAGCAGCATCAAGATGGCCGGAACATAGAAGGCGCTGAGCAAGATCGCGTAGGCTTTGGGGAAGGCCGCCATGAGGGCCGCTCCACCCAGCACGAGCCAGGTCTCATTGCCGTCCCAAACCGGCGCGACACTGTTGACCATGGCGTCGCGGTGGCTGCGGTCCTTGACGAATGGAAAGAGAATTCCGATCCCGAGGTCGAAGCCGTCGGCAATGACATACATCATCACGCCGAAGCCGATGATCAGAAGCCAGATCAGTGGAAGATCGATACCCATGTCACAGCTCCTTTTTCAAACGTCGGTCGAGGTGGGTTGAGCGGGGTCCGTGGCAGCGGAAAGCGGACGTGCAGGTCGCTGATCCAGTGCATCCCCATCGGGCGGGTTCTCGTTAGAGTCCGGGCCTCTTCCAATCAGCTTGAGCATGTAGCCAACGCCTGTCCCGAACACCGCTGCATACACCACAAGAAGCACGACCAAGGTGACACTAAGCGTCAGTGCCGAGTGGTTCGAGACCGCGTCTGCGGTGCGCATCAACCCATAGACGACCCACGGCTGGCGTCCAATTTCCGTGGTGTACCAACCGGCCAAAAGCGCAATCAGTCCCGAGGGTCCCATGAGCAGGGAAAATCGCAGCAGCGCACGCGATTCGTAGGCTCGCCGGCGCCAGTGCGACCAGGCGCTCCAGAGCGCAAGGACGAGCATCAACATACCCAACCCCACCATGACGCGGAAGGTCCAGAACACAATCGTCGCGTTGGGTCGGTCTTCTCGAGCGAACTCCTTCAACCCTGGGTACTGTCCGCTCCATTCGTGGGTCAGAATCAGGCTGCTAAGGTTCGGAATCTCGATTTTGTAGCGGGTGGTCTCGGCATCCATGTCAGGCCAGCCGAAGAGGATCAACGGGACACCTTCGCCTGGCTTGTTTTCCCAATGTCCTTCCATGGCAGCGACCTTCGCTGGCTGGTGTTCGAGCGTGTTCAGGCCGTGCAGGTCGCCGATGAAGACCTGAAGGGGAGCGATCACGAGCAGTGACCACAGGGCCATGGAGAACATTTTCTTGACCTCGCGCCCGCGGTTACCCTTGAGAAGATGCCAAGCACCCGACGCACCGACCAGTAGCGCGGTGGAGATGAACGCAGCCATCACCATGTGTGCGAGTCGATAGGGAAAGGACGGGTTGAAGATGACCGCGATCCAATCCACCGGTACCACCACGCCATTGATCACCTCGTGTCCCTGCGGCGTCTGCATCCAGCTGTTGGAGGCCAAGATCCAGGTGGCGGAGATCAATGTTCCAATCGCCACCATAACCGTGGCGAAGAAGTGCAGGCGTGGGCCGACCTTGTTCCAGCCAAACAGCATCACGCCGAGAAAGCCTGCTTCGAGGAAGAACGCCGTGAGGACCTCGTAGGTGAGCAGTGGGCCGGTAATGCTGCCGGCGAATTCGGAGTACTGGCTCCAGTTGGTGCCGAACTGGTAGGCCATCACCAGACCCGACACCACGCCCATTCCGAAGTTGACCGCGAAAATCTTGGACCAGAAGTGGTACAGGGTCTTGTAGACCGCATCCTGTTTTTTCAACCACAATCCTTCGAGGATGGCGAGATACGTTGCCAGCCCGATGGTGATGGCGGGAAAGATGATGTGGAACGTGATCGTGAATCCGAATTGAATTCGCGCCAGTTCGAGTGCAGTGAGGTTGAACATGGCTATACCTACCGATTCTGGGAGAGACGATCCAATAGTGTCCGTGGACGCGCCTTGGATTGATCCAGCGCCATCGCTGCCTCTTTCCATCGGACCAGCGGTATCGCTGCTTCGGCGAGCACGCTGGTGTACCCGCACTGGATCAGCATCGAGAATTGGTCAGGCAGCAACGGACCGGCAGCGCGGATGTCGCCGTCATAGCGATGACGCTCCCGAAGCACGCGCGCCAGCGTGAACCCTCGACCATCACGGGATTTAGGGAACTCGATGACGACCACGCGCGTTCGATTGAGCAAGGCAAGCAGGTCGGCGGGGTCTTGGTCTCCCGTGACCCAGACTCCAGTCGCGGTCTTTCCGAACAATTCCTGGTATGTGTCCCATTGCGATAACAGTACAACGCAGTGGTCGGCCTCGGTCAGTTCTTGATCGGCAGCCGGGTACTGATAGGGGTCTGCCAATGGCGTTCCCGCTGTGTCAATGAGTGTCATGAAGTGCCTCCTTGAACAGGCCGATCCCCACGCGACGATAGGTGTCGATGAAGGTTTCGTTCTCGCTGCGATTTTTGAGATAGATGTCGACAATCGCTTCGATGACGTCTGGAACGCTGTCGTAGCCCACCGAAGGGCCCAGGATCGTTCCGACCGCAGCGCTTTCGTCGGCGCTGCCGCCCAGGCTTATCTGGTAGGACTCCTTGCCGCTCTTATCCAGACCGAGGATGCCGATGTGGGCCACGTGATGATGCGCGCACGCATTGATGCAGCCCGACACATTGAGTTTGAGTTCACCGATTTCGCGCTGCTTGGCCTCCTCGAATCGCAGCGCAATACGCTGTGCAACGGGCACGGAGCGCGCTGTGGCCAGACTGCAGTAGTCCATCCCCGGGCAAGCGATGGAGTCCGATATGAGGCCGATATTGGGTGTTGCCAATCCCGCCCTACGCAGCGCCTTCCAGACCGTATAGAGCTGGCTGAGTTCCACATGGGGAAGCACCAGGTTTTGCTCATGAGACACACGAATCTCATTGAGTGAATAGGTTTCCGCCAGGTCGGCAAGCGCTACCATTTCTTCTGCACTGATGTCGCCGGGAATGCCCCCCGCAGGTTTGAGCGAGATCACGGCGCTTATATAGCCCGGGCATCTGTGCGGGTGCGTGTTGTTGCGAACCCAGTGGCCAAACTCTGGATCGGCCTCCAGCATGAGTTCGTGCTCCGGCGATACCGCAGAAAGTTCAGCGAAGTCAGGTGCCACGAATCGCTCACGAATGGCCTGAACGATATCGGGCTCGAGATACTGACGGTCTGCCGGAAGGTTGGTGAACTCATCCTCGATCATCTCGATGAACTTCGCAGGCTTGAGCTCGCGCACAAGGATCTTGATACGCGCCTTGTAGATGTTGTCCCGGCGCCCCAAGGTGTTGTACACGCGCAGGATTGCCTCTACGTAGCGCAGCAGCTCGCGCTCGGGCAGCCAGTCTCGGACTTTTGTGCCGACGATAGGCGTGCGTCCCAGGCCGCCGCCGGCATAGATCTGAAAGCCAACCTCGCCTGCGTCATTCTTTCTGGCGAGGATGCCTATGTCGTGGAACCGCACTGCAGCGCGGTCAACGGGGCTGCCGGTAATGGCGATCTTGAACTTGCGCGGCAGATAGGTGAACTCGGGGTGATCGGTGGACCACTGCCGCAATATCTCTGCATGCACCCGCGGATCGACCACTTCGTCCAGGGCGGCGCCCGCAAAATGATCGGTCGTGACGTTGCGAATGCAATTACCGCTTGTCTGGATGCAATGCAGGTCTGCGTCTGCGAGCACGGATAGAATTTCGGGCGAATCCGACAGGCGCGGCCAATTGAACTGCATGTTCTGACGCGTCGTGAAGTGGCCATAGCCCTTGTCGTAGGTCTTCGCCACGTAGGCCAACTGTCGCATCTAGATGGCGCTGAGCGTGCCATAGGGAATGGCCACGCGCAGCATGTAGCCGTGCAACTGCAGGTACAGGCCATTCATCAGTCTGTAGACCTTGAATGCCTCTTCGTCGAGCTCACCCGAAAGGCGCCGTGCAACTTGCTGCTCGAACTGCTGAGCGCGCGTCTTGAGGAACTCGCGCTCCGACGGGTCGTAGCGGTACACGCCCGCATGCGCGACCTCGACGGGCACGACAGGTCTCTCGCGAACGGTGCTGAGCACCCCCGCACTCTCGGCTTGCTTGCCGAGATCCGGACGTACGGAAGGGCCGCGAGATCGCAGCTGTTCGCGGTAGTCGATCGGTAGCGGCAGTCCTTCAACGATCTGGGCAGCGCGTGGTGTCGGCCCAACGATCAGATTCTGCCCAACCGCATGCTCAGCTGCGAGCTTGGCTCCTTCGAGGCGCTCATCGTCAAAGGCACAGGCCAGCTCCAGGGTATCGACCCATTCAAGAGCTTCGTTGAGCCACACGACCGCGCCATCGTCAAGCCGGTTCGCAGAGATCAGGTGGTGGTCTTTCATCGGGGTGCATCTCCATCACGGAACACTCGGCGCCGAGGACATGAAGACCCCCAACGCCACCTCATCGCCGGGCATGAGAACCATACAACTTTAAAACGTATGGTAAATATGAGACAATGTACGGCAATTATAATCTCCATTGTATGGATTGACAACCGAGGAATTCATATGGCTACTCGCAACGACGCGAGGGGGGAAGCCCGTGCAGGCTGGATCAAGCAACTGACACCAGGTGCCGGGCCGAGATACCTACAGATCGCAGATCTGATCGGTCAAGCCATCGACTCTGGCGAGCTTGTTGCCGGCGATCTGATTCCGGCACAGCGGTGGCTGGCTTCCAAACTGAATGTAGACCTGACCACCGTGACACGCGCCTATACAGAGGCACGTAACCGTGGGTTGATCGCAGCCTATAGCGGCCGTGGTTCATTCGTGATCGGCTCGGCTGCGACGCAAGAGCATGGTGAGATCGATCTCGCGATGAACATACCGCCTCAGCTCGCGGCGGGGTCCATGGCCGACCTGGTGAGGACCGGTATTCAGGAAGTACTGGCGCGTCAGCCTATCGAGACCCTATCCCAGTACCAGGATGGGTTGTCCAATCGGTCAGCAATTCAGGCCGCACAGGCTTGGCTCAGGCCAGCGCTTGACGGGCTGTCGGGCCAGGACCTGATTGCGTGTGCAGGTGCGCAAGCAGCTATCGCCGGCATCTTGGGTGCAATGGCCCGGGCTGGAGATACGGTTCTTTGCGAGCCGTTGACCTACCCAGGGTTTCTTCATGCTGCCAGGCAGTTGGGTCTAAAAGTGATGGCGGTGGACGCAGACGAGGACGGTGTCATGCCTGATGCGATCGAACGTTGCCACGCTGCCAGCGGAGCGAACCTGATCTATCTGAACCCGACGCTACAGAATCCAACTGCACGCACGATGCCAGAAAGTCGTCGACGCGACATCTCAAGCACGCTAGATCGGCTCGACATGACGTTGATCGAGGATGACCCGTACCGATACTTGGTCAGCGACGCTCCGCCTCCAATCACGACTTTGAGCGGGGGCAAGGGTGCCTATTACCTGGCGACCATGTCCAAGTGCATCTGGCCCAGCCTGCGGACGGCTTTTGTTATGCCGCCACCGGGGACGGACGTCTCCCGCCTACAGCAGGCGTTGCGAGTATCGGGGACGGGATCTGCACTTCTCCTGGCACTCGCTGAGCAATGGATACGTAGCGGGGTGGCAAGTCACATCATCCAGGAGATTCAGCGCGAGACGCGGGCGCGTCAGACGCTCGCCAGATCTCTTCTGCCTGAAGATGCCTACGCCCATCCGACTGGCCTACACATCTGGCTTCCCTTGCCAACGCATTGGAACCAGCACCTCTTTGCCCATGCGCTTGAGGACCACAAGGTGGCGGTAGCTTGCTCGGAATCCTTTAACGCGTCAGCCAAAGCGTGTGATGCCATCCGCATCTCCACAGGGGGAGCATCCAACCAAACCTTGCTGAGGCTGGCGCTCACCAAAGTCGCGAAGCTGCTCAAGGAGGATCGCCGACTGGGCTCGAGAGCGATCGTGTGAGGACGTCCCTACGTCTCGGACCTTATACCGATATGCATACAAGATATGTATAATAAACATACAACATACGAATTAATCCATACATTGAGGATGCGTATGTTTTTTATGGGGCCGACGTGAAGGTCCGATGTGGAGGCGTATGCCTTTTCCATCCTTATGAGAGTTGACTCAAATGAACAAACTAGACGTCCTAAACCGCATCGGTACTTCAAAGATAGTTGCGATCATTCGAGAAGATGATCCGGATGTCGCCTTCAAAGCTGCGATGGCATGCGTCGAAGGTGGCATGGTAATCCCCCCATTTTTAACGTGAGTCAGAAGTAGGGGTTAAGCGGCCATGGCCAGCCGCTGAATGGGTGTGAATCCGCCCAAGGCCATGTTTGGGCGTTCGTGATTGTAAGTCCAGAGCCATTGGGTGGCGAAGTCCTGCACCTCCTGTATGGATTCAAACAGATACTGTCCAAGCCAGTCGTAGCGCACCGTCCGGTTATAGCGTTCAACATACGCATTCTGCTGTGGCTTGCCGGGCTGGATATGCTCGATGCGAATCCCTTGCTGTGCTGCCCAGTTCAGCAAGGCTGCACTGATATATTCCGGACCGTTGTCGCAACGAATGGCAGCGGGTCGCCCCCGCCACTCGATCACCTGCTCCAGGGTACGGATCACCCGCCCGGCAGGAAGCGAGAGATCAATCTCCATCGCCAGTCCTTCGCGATTGAAGTCGTCGATCACGTTTAGCAGGCGGTAGCTGCGCCCATCCGCCAATTGGTCATGCATGAAATCCATCGACCACGTGGCATTGACTTCTCCGGGCACGGCCAAGGGCTCTGGCCGCTCACGCACGATGCGCTTCTTCGGCTTGATGCGCAGGTTAAGTTCCAACTCCCGGTAAATCCGATACACCCGCTTGTGGTTCCATGGGTAGCCCTTCACATTGCGCAGATACAGAAAGCACAATCCAAAGCCCCAGTTACGCTGATTGTGCGTCAGTCGAATCAGATGGTCGGCAATCTCTTCATTCTCTGCTGACAGAGCAGCCTGGTAGCGATAGCAGGTTTGGCTGATACCAAAAGCGGTACACGCCAGGCGAATGCTTACAGCATGTGTATCCACGGCGGTTTTAGCCATCTCACGCAGGCGAGATGGCTTCACCATTTTTTTGCGAGGGCCTCCGCAACGATTTCGGCTTTGAGCTTCTCTTCGATGTACATCTTCTTGAGCCGGGCATTCTCGGCCTCCAACTCTTTCATCCGCGCCATGAGCGAGGCGTCCATACCACCGTACTTCGATCGCCATTTATAAAACGTCGCCGAACTGATCCCCAGTTCACGGCACAACTCCGGCACCGTAACGCCACGCTCAGCCCGTTTCAACGTCTCGATGATCTGGCTGTCACTGAATTTCGATTTCTTCATGCAGAACTCCCTCTAACGAGAAAATTCTACTTCTGAATACGTTTGTTTTACGGGGGGATTACCGACCCACAGGCCGAGAGCTGTTCTCTCTTCCTTTTGTGCTGACCGAAACCTTCGTGTTGCTTTTCTCAAGCATCACGTACGGGTATGCGATGCTTGCCCTGCACCGTCACGAGAAGCCAGCTGTTCTGCGGTGGCTTTCCGTCACTTTCTTGCTCGGTGCGATCTTCATTGGCATGGAACTCTACGAATTCCATCACCTGATTGTCGAAGGAGCTGGGCCGAACCGAAGCGCCTACCTGTCCTCCTTCTTCGCCTTGGTCGGAACCCACGGTCTTCACGTCTCTGCCGGCTTGATTTGGATGGCAGTCTTGATGCATCAAGTTCAAAGACGTGGGCTCACCGACAACAATGTGACGCGCCTATCTTGCCTGAGTTTGTTTTGGCACTTTCTGGACTTGGTGTGGATTTGCGTCTTTACCTTCGTCTACCTGTTCGGAGCCTTTTGATGATGTCCGATACAACAACACGAGCCGGAGAGGCTCATGGAAGCTCAAAGAGTTATCTGACTGGGTTTTTACTATGCGTGGTTCTCACGGTCATTCCTTTTGCGCTCGTGATGAATCCGGTACTTTCACGCCCCACGACACTTTTGGTTCTAGTGGCATTTGCGGTGGCGCAGATCGTGATCCAGTTGATTTACTTCCTTCACATGAACCGGTCTTCTGAGGGCGGATGGAATCTCATCAGCTTTATTTTTACGCTGGTGATTCTTTTCATCATCGTTGCCCTCTCGATCTGGATTATTTGGAGCATGCATTTCTACATGATGAGTAGCTGAACAGTGCCTGTAGATCAATCCTCAACGCTGTCACAGCCTGACGGATGTGGCCGTAGTGTTGGACACGTTCGTCCGGGGAGGATATGCGTATGAATGAATTTATGCTGTCAGCCCCGCCAGTGTCGCGGTGGCGTGAATTATGGCTTCTCACCAAACCTGGTGTGGTACAGCTGATTGTATTTTGCGCATTAATCGGGATGCTCCTTTCCTTGCCGAGTTGGCCGACTGTAGGCCAGTGGCACAGGATTATTGTGGCATGTATTGGCATATGGCTTGTGGCCTCATCAGCAGCAACAATCAATTGCCTTTTGGAGAGATCCATCGATGCGCGTATGACGAGGACGTCTTGGAGGCCAACAGCGCGCGGAGCCCTTCCGAACTGGCAGGCAATATTTTTTTCCGCTGCTTTATGCCTGGGTGGGTGTCTGCTCCTGGCCGTATTCGTCAACGAACTGACAATGTGGTTAACACTCGCCACGCTGATTGGCTATGCGCTCATTTATACGCTTATTCTGAAGCCACTTACATCACAAAATATTGTGATCGGAGGCGCTTCGGGTGCAATGCCGCCAGTGCTTGGATGGGCGGCAGTGCACGGCTCTGTTGGTCTCGATGCATTCCTCCTTTTCTTGATCATTTTTGTATGGACGCCACCCCATTTTTGGGCGCTCGCTCTGTATCGAGTTGAAGATTATCGGCGTTCCGGTTTGCCTATGCTCCCCGTGACACACGGCATGGCGTATACGGCGCGACACATATTTCTTTATACGATCGCACTGTCAATCGTTTCGGTTCTGCCGGTGATATTCGGCATGAGCTCATGGCTTTACTTGATCGCGGCGTCTGTTCTGAGTGTGATTTTTTGCCTTCATGCATATCGACTCTGGAGAAACTATTCAGATCAACTGGCGCGCAAGACATTCAGATGGTCCTTGTGGCATTTGGCAGGGGTTTTTCTTGCCCTGCTACTTGACCATTATTTTCTTTGAGACACGAGGTGCCAAACCATGGTGATCGGAATTGACAAGCGAATGTATGTAGCGGCTGTTATATGCACCTTGATGCTCTTAGGTTTAAGCGCATGCAACAGGTCGGAAACATCTGAGTTTCATTCCATCGATGTGACCGGCGCCGATTATGCTAGAACATGGTCCATGCCTGATGCATACGGTCAACAACGCTCCTTGGATGAATTCAAGGGACAAGTTGTATATATCTTTTTTGGATATACCCAGTGCCCAGACGTATGCCCTACGACGATGGCGGAAATAGCTTCGGTTAAAAAGAATCTAGGCACAGACAGTCGTAAGTTCCAGGTGATTTTTGTCACGGTAGATCCTGAGCGGGACACACCAGAAATTCTGCGCGCATATGTAGGTGCATTCGACGAAAATGCCATCGCCTTGGTCGGAAATTCAGAACAATTAGATAAAATGGCCCGCGAATTCAAGGTGGTTTATCAAAAGGTACCAGGTCAATCCGAGGGAACATACACGATGGACCATTCGGCCGGAGGATATATCTACGATACACAGGGAAAACTCCGACTCTATTCCAAATACGGGATGCCTGTAGCGGATCTGACAGCCGACATTGTAAAACTGCTTCAAGGGCGATAAGAATGGGCACCAACGTGTAGGCGACGACATGGACCTGCGACACTTACGTTGCTTTCTAGTTCTGGCCGAGGAGCTTCATTTCTCGCGTGCCGCCGAACGCCTACACATGGAACAGTCGCCCTTGTCTCGCACCATTAAGGATTTAGAGGACGAACTGGGTATTGCACTGTTTGATCGGAATCGACGTGGGACCCGCCTGACGATGAGTGGACAGATATTCTTTAATGATATCAGCCGACTATTTGCCGTACTAGAACAGGCAAAAGAAAATGTGAAGGCTGTTTCCGCAGGTTTTCGAGGAATACTTCGAGTGGCGTCTTCCGATGGAACGATTGAACCAAGACTATCTACTTGGCTTGCCCGCTGCCGGGAAGAAGAGCCTGAGATGGAAGTTCGCCTGTTCGAAGTTCCTCTGGCAGAGCAGCTACGAGGCTTACACGAAGGGAGATTCGACGCTGGTTTTGCCCGCACTGATTATGTAGGATCAGGAATCATCGCCAAACCGATTTGGCAAGATCAACTGATGGTGGCGATCCCAGCACGTCATCCTGTGCTCGCCCATCCACAGGTTCCGTTGAATGAATTAACCAGGTATCCGATAGTCGCAGGTGATCCCAAAATATGCGAAGGGTATTGCCAGCAGATAATGCGACTGTTTCACTCAATGGACCTTGAGCCAAGTACAGTAGAACATGTCACGTCGCTGGATATGATGTTGACCTTGGTCGGTGCGGGTTATGGCCTTGGATTTGTCACCGCTGGGCAAATTTCTGTCTGCAGGCGTTCTGATGTGGTAATTCGCCCAATCTTGGAAGAGGGCCGTGCTGTATTGAGAACCTATCTTCTCTACCTAGAGAAAAACAGGTCGCCACAGCTTCACCGGATTGCTGATCGGTTTGGGTAAACCATACCTGCTAATTACAGCCATGATTCTAGTTCGATCTGCAAAATCACCCCATAGATTATTTCGAGGAAGTTTCTGCGCGAACCAGTATGTGTTCGGTTGCTGTCAGCAGGTCGCCAGCACTGCAGTTCAGGGCTCTCGCGATTTTAAGTATTGCAATCAGGTTCGGCGTATGCTCCCCGCGCTCAATTTTCCCCATGTGAGATCGTTCGATGCCCGCTAGTTGTGCTAAGGCTTCTTGAGCGATTCCTTGTTGCGTGCGGGCGTCTCGAACCACCCGCCCAAACGCTAGAGCAGGTTCTTGCTCGAACGTTTTTGCGCCAATGGGACGACCTCTCTGAATAGTGTGCTTCTGCATAACAGAAGCCTGAGTGATCGCACCTAATCAAACCACGTTAAAAATAACTCTTTCTGAGATAAAATGTGGCTTGATGATTGTCTAGAGGACGTCGGTGTGATTTCAGTGATGCAGCGCTCTCCTGTCCGGCTTTCGGTATCCAAGGAAGCGATGGGCCCCTACTTGACTCGTTGGCTTGTTCAGCAGCGAACTGCTGAGCCAGCCGTCTCGATCCAGCTTTCGGAAGTCTCGTTTGCGGAGCAACTGCTGGGACTGCAGAGAGGTACGTATGACCTCGGGATTTCGGTCTCAAAAATCAACACAGATGGTCTCGACGCGCTGCCACTTTGGCAGGATAGTTTAGGCATTCTCCTTCCCGCCCAATATCCCTTGACCAAGTATTCTTCCATCCCACTCTCGGCTTTTCATGAACATCCCGTTGTGGCGTGGGATCCAGAAAATTCATGGGAAATGCATGATCATGTCAGGATATTGTTTAGGGAAGGTTCGATAACGCCACGAATAAAGGCATATGCCTCTAGTTTTCCCTATCTCATAGTTGCGGTGACGTCAGGGCTTGGAATCGGACTTGCAGGCTGCTCTTGGATTTCTGCCGCGCAACACACAGGCGTGGTCGCAAGACCACTATATGAGTGTGATGACAGATCTAGATTGACTACCTACCTCTTGGTGCCAAAGAAGCCTTGGCGGACTGAGGTGGGTGGATTTGTAAAACGTGCGCTCTATTCTGAAACGATGATAGGCCTCGCTTAGGACACTTTAAGATGAGACCGACGAGCAGCCTGTTGATCGGATCGGTGGAGGGGTAACTGCAATCGCATGGACAGCACTCGCAAGGGGCGGGGCGGCCCCGGATCATTCGGATTCCGGCCGCCGACACAAGTGACAACAGCGGACTTGCCGGGCCGTCTGCGAACGTACCGCGACTCTATGCGCAGTTCGCTCTCGATCTTGCAAAACGAACTTCTGGAGCCACCCAAGTTTCGGAGCGACACTGGCCCGGCACAGGACTATTAAACGATTGCACAAAGACCTCGTTATGCAGCTATCTATCCCGGCTGCATCAGCATGCAGAGGTTACGGACATCGCTCGACCTGCTGAGCGCCCAGCAGGCGTCGATGAGTTCAGTCGTTCGCTCGACATCTATAACTGGGTCCGCGAGTTCATGGAACTTGCGTTCCAAATCGCTGTTCGACATAGGCCGTTGCAGGGAACCAATAGCATGCTCCACCGCTACCTCGACACGTTCGCCGTTACTCAAGACGGCAGTAGCGACGACCGCAGCTTCATCCATGTCCGGGTTGACGGTAGCAATTACTTTACGACGCAGATTCACCACGTCGCGACGCTGGACGATGGAATCGTCGTATTCTGCTTCACCGGCCTTGCCAAAGATCATCCCTGCGGCACATCCGTGATAAACACTGAACTTCGCGGCGAGTCCGTCTGTGGGCTCCTTCTTGCCCGTGAGCTCCAGCACCAAAGAGTGGACTTGCAGCTCGATGCGTTCGACCTGTTCTGGGTGAACGCCTCGCTGCTTGAGTTGGACGCAAGCATCGATGCTTGGGTGGATCACGATCCCGCAAGCGAATGGCTTGTAAGTGTTGAATGAGATCTCGAAGCGCTTCCCCAACTCATCTGTGACTTCGTTCCAGTTTGCCTTGTCGGAGGTCACTTGAACGAAACCACGAGGTGCTTCCAGTGCTCTTTCGCTTGCGGTGAAGCCCTTTCCGGCGAGCAGGGCCGCCAGCAGACCGGCACGCGCAGCCGCTCCAGGGTGAAAGGGTTTCGTCATCGTTCCGAACTGCTCGCGTAGGCCGACCGGTTGAGAAGCCGCAATGCCAAGGGCCATCTGTGTCTGGTGCACATCAAGGTCAAGTATGCGCGCGCATGCAGCGGCTGCGCCCAGCGTGCCCGTTGTGCCGGTAATATGCCATCCTCGGTCATAGTGATCAGGGTACATCGCATTACCGATCCGGCAAGCCACGTCAATGCCGAGCACCAGCGCATCAATGATGCTGCGGCCGCTGGCCCCGGTATGCTCTCCTAGCGCCAGTGCTGCAGAGGCTACCGGGCCAGCAGGGTGGATGATGGTCTTGAGGTGGGTGTCATCAAAGTCAAAAGTGTGTGATGTGACTCCGTTGATCAAAGCAGCGGCAGCCATGTCCACTCGTTCGTTGCGCCCGGCGACTGTGCACTGGGGGGACGTTGCCAGTTCTGCCAGCGCTGCAAGAGTGATGTCCGCTGTCTCGTGGCGCGCTGCCCCAATGGCGCATCCCAGCCAATTCAGAAAGGTACGATGGGCTTCGTGTTCCACTGCATCTTCCCATCCCTGAGAAGGATGGCGTGCCACATGCTCGGCGAGGATTCGGGTGATTGGGGGGGCGTTGTTGTCTGCACTGATCTGCGTATTGCGTGCCATATGAAGTCTCGAATGAGGGGGTGGGGTAGGAGAGTTCGACTTACTGTTTTTTAAAGCCTGTGACCCGAACCAGATCAGCCAGACGCTTTACGTCTGCGGAGATCTTGTCGGCGAATTCGACAGAGCCTGCATTAGCCTGGGGAAGCTGCGCTTCGCCAGATTGCATGGCTCTGATAAACGATTGATCTGCGCGAGCCTTCATGACTGCCTTTTGCAGAATTTCTTGGATTTCCGTAGGCAACCCGGTCGGCGCTAATAGCCCGTACCAGATCATCAGTTCTGCGTTCTTGCAGCAGCTCTGGGCCAGCGTGGGAACATTCGGAAGGCTTTGAATGCGATCGAATGAAGTTACGGCGAGGGCACGTACTTTGCCACTCTTGATTTGAGGCAGCGCTTGGATTGCAGCGTCAAAGAGCGCGTCGATCTGTCCGCCGATGAGGTCCACCATCGCCGGGGCGGTTCCCTTGTAGGGGACGGGAGTCACCTTTCCGCCGAAGGAGCCCAGAAACGTGAGCGCTGCTTGATTGGAGACACTCCCCGCCCCTGCATTACCCAGAGTTACGTTTTCCGGGTTCTGCCTTATGTGTTGCACCAGTTCCTCAACGCTTCTGAAGCGACTATTGACCGGCACCATGAGAATGGAGGGAATACTGGCAAGTTCGGAAATAGCTACGAAGTCCTGTGGTGACCTGTAGGGGACTTTCTGGAATACGTTGGGGTTGAGCGCCTGTGTGCCCGATGAACCTAGTAGCAAGGTATACCCGTCCGGTTGGGCTCGCGCGACTTTCGCGGTTCCGATCATGCCTGAGGCGCCGGGAGCGTTCTCCACGATTACCGGCTGGCCAAGTTCTTTGGCAAGTGGCGATGACAAAGCCCGAGCGATCAGGTCGAACGGTCCACCAGGTGAGAATGGAACGACGATGGTGATTGGCTTTTGTGGGTAACTGTTCGCCGGCTGGGCATGAAGCGAAGAGGCGGTGGCAAGCGTGGCGAATGCGGCGCAGGCCGCCATCACCATCCGCCTATGAACGCTTACGAATCGAATTGAAGTAGTCATGGTCAATGTTCCTTAAGGTTCTTCAGAGGATGGAATCCGTCGCCCCGCCATCGACGGTTAGGCATGTGGCGTTCACGTAGGAGGCAGCGGTCGAACACAGGAATGCAGCGCACGCCGCAATCTCTTCAGCTTTAGCAAGCCGACCAAAGGGGTATTGGGCTGCTAGGGCTGGCCACTCTTCTTCTTGACCAAATTGGTCTGTTGCACGTTGCCTGAGTTGGTCTAGTTTGCGTTTTGTCAGGGTCGCTCCCGGGTGTAGGCCGACCACACGTACACCGTGCACCGAAGCCTGTAGACCCAGTGCTCGAGTCATTGCTATGAGGGATGCATTGACCATGCTTCCCAAGGCATAGGCGGCACGAGCACGCTCTCCCGCAGTGCCGATCACGTTGAGAATTACGCCATTGCCGTTGATCCTCATATGCTCGAATGCGAGTTCCGCCAGGCGCTTGTAGGCGAATAGCTTGAGTCCCATGGCGCGTTGCATCACATGACCAGTGACGTCCCCTAGCGCACCGGATGGAATCGCGCCCGCGTTATTGACCAGGATGTTGATGGTGCCCACTTGCTGCATAAGCGCATCGCAGGCGTCCGGTCCGGTCAGATCGATAGCGATGGTCTGAACCCTTACTCCGAACTGCTCCGAAATTCGATCTGCTATGTGTTCCAGCTTGGGCAAACTTCGGGCAGCAAGAACCAGATGGCAACCTTCCTTTCCGAGCGCTTCGGCTATAGCCTCTCCTATCCCCTGAGAGGCGCCGGTTATCAGCGCGGTTTTCCCGTTCAGTCCCAGTTCCATCGTGTCTCCTTCTTGTCAGTGCTGGCATTAAGCGACCTCCTGCCAAGTTGGGACAAGGGAGAAATCGGACACGCACCTTTTCCGTTTTTTCAATACCGATGAAGGAAGATAGAGGGTGGATAGTTACTGGATGTATGCTTTGGGCAAGAAGGCAGACACTCTGAAGTACAGGATTTCAACCATGGCTCGGATCAACTTACATAGCATGCAAGTGCTCGCCGCGGTGGCTGTCGCAAAAAGCCTTACCCGCGCAGCAACGGAGTTGCACATGACACCTTCGGCGATCAGTAAACGCATTGCTGAACTGGAGCTGCGCTTTGGAACAGCGCTCCTCATTCGCAACAGCGGGGGGGTAGCCCTCACTCCCGCCGGCGAGATTGTGGTGCGATCATGCGACGACATCATGGTCCGCGTGGCAGAAATGACCCGCGAGATCGGCGCCTTGCTCGCCCGGCAGCAAGGCGAGATCAAAGTCATGGCGAATACCACGGCCATTCTTCTTGGGTTGTTTGAGGACGTAGAGAGATTTCGCCAGCAACACGGTGCTGTGAGGGTTC
This sequence comes from Alcaligenes sp. DN25, assembly GCF_023674485.1. Taxonomy (NCBI): domain Bacteria; kingdom Pseudomonadati; phylum Pseudomonadota; class Betaproteobacteria; order Burkholderiales; family Alcaligenaceae; genus Alcaligenes; species Alcaligenes sp. DN25. Next base: position 435,334 of record NZ_CP098408.1, read on the forward strand.
AGATATTTGAAGGCTCAAGCGTTGAAGTTGCCGACGCAGTGAAGAGCAATGAGGTCGACGTGGGAGTGGCGGTGCGCAATGCGAGCATGAGCGGACTACAGCTCAGTCCCTATCGCCACACGGGCCTCAGTGTGATGATGAGCAAAGGTCACGCGTTGGAAGTGCTACCCAGAATCACGAGCCAGGACGTCCGCGGTTACGAGGTAATTTGGTCTCCTCCCGCAGAACTCTTGGACGATCTTCGCGTGAATCATGACCCGTCGCGGGACGTTCGACTTCGTCTACGCACCTTCGATGGCGTTGTGCGTTCTCTCCAGCAGGCGGCAGGAGTCGCTGTGGTTCCGAGTGTCGCAGTACCAAACCCGTTACCGCCAGGTGTTGTTACTGCACCGCTGCAGGTGGAGGGTCCGCAGTTCGAGGTGGTGATCTGTCATGACGCGTCCGTACATGCCGAGCCAGTGAAGCATCAGTTCATAGCCTGGCTGGAGGAACAGCAACGGCAGGAGGAAGACAAGAATAAGTCACGAGAATGAATTTTTGGAAAGCTGCGTTTTCCTGGTTTTCGCTGGCGTGCATGCATGGCACTTAGCACACTTTGCCTTAACTTCAATTGGAAACCGACAGATGATCAACTTCCCCCGTTACAAAGCTGCTGCCGCTCATGTCGCACCCGTATATTTCGACATCGATAAGACAATTGATAAGGCCTGCGACCTTATTGCCGAGGCCGCGCGACAAGACATTCGGCTGCTAGCATTCCCCGAGAGCTTCATTCCAGGCTATCCGCATTGGGGCCGCATCGTCGCTCCCATCGAAACCGACGCCATGTTTGGAGACATGTGCTCCAGGGGACTGCGCATTGATGGACCTGAAATTGCGCGTATCCGCGATGCGGCACGTCGGCACGAAATGGTGGTTTCGATCGGCTTCAACGAAGGGACGGATGCGAGCGTGGGTTGTCTCTGGAACGCCAATGTGCTGATCGGTAGTGATGGTGGCTTTCTCAACCATCACCGTAAGCTGGTGCCTACCTATGTGGAGAAGCTATTCTGGGCGAATGGAGACGGTTCGGGTCTGAATGTAAGCCAGACGGTCCTTGGGCGAATTGGCATGCTGATTTGTGGTGAAAATGCCAATCCGCTAGCGCGCTATGCACTGATGGCGCAGGGAGAGCAGGTACACATTTCCAGCTATCCGTCTGTCGCACCTTCGCTGCATCCGGATGGGACTGGTGGTTATGACATCCAAGACGGTATTCGCATCCGCGCGGCAGCGCACTCCTTTGAAGCGAAGGTATTCAACATAGTTGCTGGGTCCCCGTTTGATGCAACTGCGCGCAAGTATCTGGAACGCATCGGTGCCGAGAGGCTCGCCTTGCTCGACCATGGATCACCCGTCGTGTCGATGATCACCGATCCCTCGGGAAAACCGATCTCTGAGGTAATGCAAGCGGATGAAGGTCTTTGCGTGGCCGAGATCGACCTCGCCAAGGCGCTTCCTGTCAAACGCATTCATGACGTAGTGGGTTACTACAACCGATTCGACGTCTTCAGTCTCAAGGTTAATAAGGCAAAAAATCTTCCAATCGATATTTGCAATTCAGGAAATGAGCAGGCGTTCTTGAAGCAGAACACATCGCCTGCCAGTGAGCACCCAGAAGGCGTCGACGAATTCAAGGCTACGAGGTAAGAGGGTTTAGACGAGATCGGCTACCGCAGGTAGTCAATCGACAGGAGGCAGAGCCTCAGTGCTGTTGTTCAACTGTGTTGTGCATTGCTGCCTCGTTGACACTATGACCGGTATGCTGGGCAAACAGCAGTTTGACGAAGAGAGATCCAGCTGCAGATCTCGATCGATACTCGTGCTGGCCGGTCAACCGTAATGCCGATCGTCGAGACTCGATACGACGTCTACTTCGTGGCCCTTTGTCTCGTAGCGCACAGCACGTACGTCGTGGACCACGATGGAGTCTCGTCTCAGCGAGAGAGTTGGATTCTGAGGCTTTGGTCCATGCCGGTAGGCCTCGCGCTCTGGATAGAGGATGCAAGGATGAAACCAGCGTTCCGGACCTTCTTCTTCGTATTCCCATAACGCAACCTCGGCCGTGGCCTGATCGCCATGAGCGTTTTCCACATCACTAGCCTTGCGAAACAGGACGACGTTGTCACCAGCCGGCGGTTCATCCGGGCGTCGATTCTGAGCAGAGGCATAGACAATGCCTTCGAGGTTTAACGCAAGGTGGGCGGCTAGGTAATCTGCAACAGCCTGTGTCACCAGGTAGTCCCGATCTTGAAGTTCGGGGACCACAGGGGCTGAGATGCGGTCCCCCAAAGTTCGGAGGAAGTCGCGTCGCTGTGCAGCGGCACGCGTGTTCGGATCAAACAGGCTGCTCTCGGGGCTCAGTTCAACCGTCGCCAGTCGCCGCAGATCCAACAGACGTATCGGACGAATAACGTCGAATGCGGCAAGCACTACTCGGCTGCCGACTGGCGGACGCACTTCAGCAATGCAAACTTCAGGCGAAGTTGCTCCGTAGAAAGCCGGCTGACCCTGCCCATTCATTCTTCCTGCCGCGCCAATGCCGGCGGCTGGCGATCCCAGCAGCCGTTCAGGCCACTTAAGCGCTTCAGTTAAGGCTCCGTCCGTCTGGAATACCCGTGCCCGATAGAAGGTGCTCAGGAGCGTTCCGGGTCCTGCCTCCACGACCACAGGCAAACCTTCCATGTTTCGATCATTGGCAAGTTCGCCGAAGATCTTCTCAAGCAGATGGATCGCCTGGGGATTGAAATAGCGAACGTCGCTACGGAGGCTCTCTTCCATCTCCCTCCAAGAGTGGCTGAGTTCCGCTGCCATGCTGGCTTTGCGAACGAACCACGGTTCATCGTCGCCATATCGCGATTCACCGGAACTCGGGTCGTGCCAGAGGCTTGCAAGGCTCTCAACTACTGCCTCAACGGCTTCTTGGGGCATGCCAGTCAAACGGGCGACCGTCGATGGTAGATCCTCCCCAGCGGGGGTGTAATTGAAATGCACCACCGCCATAGTATTGCTGGAGTCCTCGAAGAAGGTGTCGAGAACTTCATCGCAAAGCTCAGTCACCATCCATAGATCGGCTGCGCTTTTCGCGTCGCAATATTCGCAAGGGGTTTTATCTGAAGAGGCATCTTCGACAAGCCGCCGAAGAAACGTGTCGCCAATACAGCTTGAGCAGATGAAGCTCATAGATGAACCTTTAGAGAAAACCAGGTCGACAACATACCCTTAGCAAGAAATCTAGAGATTGTCAGAAGGTTGATAAGAAACGAATTCAACATCCAAGAGGCAGTAGATGAGATTTGCTACTCCCGCTCAATCACGCGCAGCAATGCGGTGCGACGCTCAGACAGCGGGCCAAATAATTGAGTTACATCATCGACGGACATGCCAGCTTGAAGAGAATCGAGAATGTCTGCCCAGTCCTGCATGATGATTTTGCGCGAGCCGATGAATTTTGTATGGTCATAGGGGGCTCGAGAAGAATCCTTGGCGCGCTTTGAGTGTGCTAACTGGAGATCAACGCGCTTTTCAGGATAGCCCAGCAAACTTAGTATCGTCGTCGCAGTTGAGCGAAAACCATGTGATGAGAAACGACCGGCGTAACCCATCCGCTTCAGAGCTTGATTGAGCGTTGTCGCCGACATTACTTGGCCAGGCTTTCGATAGCTTGGAAACAACGCCTTTCCACCACCAGTCAGAGCATGTAGTTCTCGCAGAGCGACTAATGCTTGTTTCGACAGCGGGACAATGTGTGGGCGCCGCATCTTCATGCGTTCGGCCGGAATAGTCCATACCGCTGCATCAAGATCAAATTCTTCCCAGGTCGATTTACGCAATTCGACAGTTCGGACATACGTCAGCGCCATTAGCTTTAATGCTAAGACCGTTGTGCGGTAACCACCCTCACCATCAACCCGATTCAGAAAATCGGGAATCTCGGCCCATGTCAGCGGGGGATTGTGGCGGACTTGCGGACGCTTCACCAACCCCTTTAGTAAGGAGGCCGGGTCGAACTCGCAGATTCCTTGAGCGGCAGCGTAGGAGAAAATCTGGCCGCACCACTGCCGGATCAAAATTGCGACAGTCTTTGCGCCTCTATTCGCCACCTCCTTGATTATCGGGCGGAGATGTGGCGCTCTAATGGTGCTGATCGGCAGCTTGCCGAGCTTTGGGAAAACGTCTTTTTCGAGGTAGGTTGTGACTTGCCCACGGTAGTAGTCACTCCAGTGTGCATTGCTGACGATCCACTCTTTGGCGGTTGACTCGAAAGTGTGTTCGTAAGCCTCGACCTGCAACGCGACCTTGGCCTTCTTTTCGACGATGGGGTCGATGCCTTGCCTGACAAGGGACTTGGCCCAGTCACGCTCTGCGCGCGCGAGCTCCAACGACACTTTGGGGTATACGCCGATGGAGTAGACCTGGGAGGCTCCTCCCAGACGATAGCGATACCACCATAGCTTGCTGCCGTTGGTTTGAACGCGAAGAAAGAGGCTTCCACCGTCACGAAGTTGGTAGACCTTCGGACCTGGCTGTGCTGTCTCGACCTTGCGAGCGGATAAGAGATTGAGTGCCATGTGTATAACGCCTCCACTTTGCCCCGTTACACACAGCATTACACACTTTAGCAGTGGATTTGTCCAGCTTTCAGTAGCCGTCCGCAGACACTCAACTCAATAAAATCAATAACTTATCTGAACTCAGTAGATGTTGTTGGATGTTGATGGACGCCAATGTTAGTTGTCGAGCATGAACAGCATGAGAATTCTCCGGCAAAAAAAGGATGGCAGTGGGGCGATTAAATAGGCTCGTCCAGACCGAATTGCACTTGTTCGGCAGCGCGGATCACGGCGCGTGCCTTGGCTTCGGTCTCTTGCCATTCTTTTTCGGGATCGGAGTCGGCCACGACACCGGCGGCGGCCTGCACATAGAGCATGCCGTCCTTGATGACGCCGGTGCGAATGGCAATAGCCAGATCCATTTCGCCCGAGTAGCTCAGGTAGCCAGCAGCACCACCGTAAACGCCACGGCGTACTGGCTCCAGTTCATCAATGACTTCCATGGCGCGTACCTTGGGGGCGCCGGTCAGGGTGCCCGCAGGGAAGGAGGCGCGTAGCACGTCCATCTGGCTCATGCCGTCTTGCAGTTCACCGCAGACATTGGAGACCAGGTGCTGAACATGCGAGTAACGTTCGATCGCCATGGTATCCGTGACTTGTACCGAGCCGGTTTTGGCGATACGGCCAATATCGTTGCGGGCCAGGTCGATCAGCATCAGGTGTTCGGCGCGTTCTTTAGGGTCGGACTTCAGCTCGGCGGCCAGTGCAGCATCGGCTTCAGGTGTGGCACCGCGTTTGCGAGTGCCGGCCAGTGGGCGAATGGTAACGCGCTCCATGTTGCGGCCATCCTGACGGTGTTCTTCCTGACGCACCAGAATTTCTGGCGATGCACCCACGACCTGGAAGTCGTCGAAGTTCCAGAAGTACATGTAAGGCGATGGGTTCAGCGAACGCAGGGCGCGGTACAGGGACAGGGGCGAGTCGCGGAAAGGTTTGGTGATGACCTGGCCGATCTGCACTTGCATCAGGTCACCGGCTGCAATGTATTCCTTGGCGCGGGCCACGGCCTTCAGGTAATCCTCTTTGTCGAAGTCGCGCTCGCATTCGGTTTGCATGCTGGCGTAGGCGTAAGGGATCACGACGGGTGACCGCAGCTTTTCGCGCAGATCCTTCAGACGACGCTTGGCCAGTACGTAGGCTTCGGGCTGGGCGGGATCGGCGTAGACCAGCAGGTAAGTGCGGCCAGCCAGATTATCCACAATCACCAGTTCGTCCACTTGTAGCAGCATGATGTCCGGCACGCCTTCTTCCTGGTCGGAAGGGAAGGGTTTGCGGTTCATGCCCAGGGACGGTTCGATGTGACGCACCGTGTCGTAGCCGAAGTAACCGGCCAGACCACCCGCAAAGCGGGGCATGCCAGGACGCAGGGCTACTTTGAAACGGGCCTGGAATTGCTCGATGAATTCCAGCGGATCGCCTTCGGCTGTTTCGACAATCTTGCCATCGTGCAGCACTTGGGTATGACGGCCATAGCTGCGGATCACGGTACGGGCAGGCAGGCCAATAAAGGAGTAGCGACCGAACTGCTCGCCGCCCACAACCGATTCCATCAAGCAGCTGTAACGTCCGCCTTCGGGGCCGTTGTGCGCCAGTTTCAGATAAATCGACAGGGGCGTATCCAGGTCGGCATAGGTTTCCGCAATCAGGGGAATGCGGTTAAAGCCTTCTGCTGCTAGGGCATTGAATTCTATTTCTGTCATTGGGATCTCGAGGGTCAGTGGGTACGACGAGCCGGACAGAAACAAAAAAAGCCCGGTCGTTGTGATTACCGGGCTTATTTTCCTGGAGGCGGTCCGCTGTGTACTACTTTGCAGGGACGCCAGACTTCAAGGTTATATCTACCCGATACACGAACGCCACCAGCGCCAATAAGCGCCGTAGATTGTGGATGCGTGAGTGCGAGTAGACATGAATTTTATGACGTAAATATGGTGTTGCGTTTATTGCGCAGCCAGGTGGCCGCGTCGGCAATAGAGGCAACTATACCATCGGAATCCAGGCTTTGCACATCCTTGCCTTCGTTATAGCCGTAAGGAACCAACAGTACGGGGATGTTCGCCGCACGCGCTGCCTGGGCGTCATTCATGGAATCCCCAATGACCAAGGCCTGTTCGGGAGTCAGTTTCATTTGCTCGCAGGCGTAGACAAAAGGCATGGGGTCGGGCTTTTTGCGCGGGCAGGTATCACCGCCCACCACCAGCTCGAAGTACGGGCCCAAACCTGTTTGTTCCAGCAAGGGGCGGGCAAATTGTTCGGGCTTGTTGGTGACCACAGCCAGACGCAATCCCTGGCTTTTAAAGTCATCCAATCCTTCTAGTACACCCGGATACAGGCGGCTGTGTTGGCCATTACATAATTGGTAATGGTAATAAAATGATTCCAATGCCGGGGTGTAGTCGGCAGGAGGTTCAGGTAGATCGGTCAGAGCGCGTCGCACCAGGTTTTCCGAGCCTTTACCCACGAAAGTGGCGATGCGCTCCTCTGGGAGCGGGGGTAAACCCAGGTCGATACGCATGGCATTACATGCCGAGGCCAGATCGGGAATGGTATCGAGCAGGGTTCCATCCAAATCAAACAGCACAGAGAAAATATTCATCTTTTTGTAGCGGACTTGTGACAAAATATTGTCAAATTCCTGTTAAGGTCGAGCAGAAAAAAGTTTTCGGAACGTCGGGTTTTCATTTCGTTTGATTCATCATGTTAAAGCTCCTTACTGCACGCGGGCTTATCAATTTAGTGAGCAAACCGTATTTTGGTACAAGATTGGCTTTCGATAGTCCGTTCAGAAAGGCCCTAGGAGCGGAAGTATGATGCTCGATACATTTCATCAGATTCTCGTAGAAAAACAAGTTACGCCGGTCTTTCAGCCCATTGTGGATTTGCAGTCCGGCTTGATTCTGGGTTACGAGGGTTTGATTCGAGGGCCAAAGGACAGCAGTTTTTATTCGCCCTTGGCCTTGTTTGACGCCGCCCGGCAATGTGGCCGCTTATGGGATCTGGAAGAGCTGTGTTGCCATACCTTGGTCAGCAGTTTCAAGCAGCAGGGTTTGGCGGGCAAACTGTTTTTGAACTCCAGCCCGGATGTGGTGATGCGCATGTTGCCTTCGGCCCGCATCGAACCGCGTACCGGTATGCCTCAGCTGGATGGCATTGATTGGAGCCGGGTGGTGGTCGAATTGACCGAATCCGAGCGTACTGACAGCTACGACTATCTGAATCAGGCTATTGAGCTTTATCGAAAAGAAGGCCTGCAGTTTGCCATTGATGATCTGGGTGAAGGCTATGCCTCGCTGCGCTTGTGGTCCGAATTGCGGCCCGAGTACGTCAAGATCGACAAATACTTTGTGCGCGATATTGATACTGATGTACTCAAGCAGCAATTGGTACGCTCCATTTGCGATATTGCCAGCCATGCTCAATCCGTTGTGATTGCAGAAGGGATTGAAACCGGCGCGGAACTACGCACCTTGCGGTATTTGGGCGTGGCCTGTGGGCAGGGCTATTTGCTGTGTCGCCCTCAACCTAACCCCCCGCCTCAGCTGGAGCCCGCGCAAGCCGCGCTGTTTGGACCATCCACTGTGCGCACTCAGCGTCAAGTGCAAGGCCGTGATTCCATGAGCGTGCGGCGTTTACTGCGTGCCGCGCCTGCGGTGCCTGATAATACACCCACGAATCGTGTGTATGAGCTGTTTCAAAGCCACCCGGATCTTAGTGCCGTGGCTCTGGTGCGAGGGGACAGGCCGACGGGTATTTTGCGTCGTAGTCAGCTTTATGATCAGCTTGCCCGGCCTTATCACCGCGAACTGTATGGCAATAAGCCATGCTCCCTGTTTATTGAAACCCCACCGCTGATTGTTGACTGCGATACCAGCTTGCTGGAGTTGGGCACCTTGATGACGCAGGGAGCGGGGGATGCCTTGAGTGATGGTTTCATCATTACCGGGGCGGGTGAGTATCTGGGCCTGGGCTCCAGTGTGGAGCTGATGCGTGAAATTACGCAGATTCAGATCATGACGGCGCGTTATGCCAATCCACTGACGCAATTGCCGGGTAATGTGCCGATTAATGAGCATATTGATGGTTTGCTGCGTAATCGGCAGAACTTCGCTGTGTGCTATGCGGATCTGGACCACTTCAAACCCTATAACGATTTGTACGGCTATCGCAAAGGCGATGAGCTGCTACGCTCCATGGCCGAGCTCTTCACCCGTTACGCGGTGGCTCGCATGGACTTTGTGGGCCATGTGGGGGGTGACGATTTTATTTTGGTGTTTACCAGCCCGGACTGGGCCGAGCGCTGCCAAAGCATTCTGGACGAGCTGGAAAAAGAGCTGGAGTCCTTGTATAGAGTGGAGCATCGGCAAGCAGGCGGCTATCTGGCTGAAAACCGTCAAGGCGTGCTGGTGTTTCACCCGCTAGTGAGCCTGTCTTTAGGTGTGGTCACAGTCGATGAGCCCGAATTGTATTCGGGCTCTTTAATTGCGGAGCTGGCCAGTTCTGCCAAGGCACAGGCCAAGCGTGTACAGGGCAATGCCTTGTTTGTGGAGCGCCGCCGCCCCGACAGTGCGGTTCGGCAGAGCAGTTATAGCCGCAATACGACGTTGCAGTAGCGGAAACAGCAGGCCGGACGCAGGATTTAGGCCTGCTCTGCCAGAGCGATTTGCGCGCGCATGTCGCGGATGACCTGAGCGTAGTCGGGCTGACCAAAAATAGCCGAACCGGCCACAAAGGTGTCAGCACCGGCTGCACGGATGGCGCCGATATTGTCCACCTTCACGCCACCGTCGATTTGCAGAAGGATGGGCTGACCACCCTCTGCAGTCCACGCATCAATGCGGGCGCGGGCTTGGCGCAGCTTGTCCATGGCGCTGGGGATAAAGGCCTGGCCGCCAAAGCCGGGGTTAACGGACATCAGCAGGACCAGATCCAGCTTGTCCATCAGGTGATCCATCCAGTTCAGCGGGGTGGCCGGGTTGAATACCAGGCCGGCCTTACAGCCGTGGTCACGGATCAGCGACAGGGTGCGGTCCACGTGGCGCGAGGCTTCGGGGTGAAAGCTGATGTAATCGGCACCGGCTTTGGCAAATTCGGGGATCAGCGCATCCACGGGCTCCACCATCAGGTGTACGTCGATGGGGGCAGTGGTGTGGGGGCGCAGCGCAGCACAGACCATGGGGCCGAAAGTCAGGTTCGGTACAAAGTGGTTGTCCATGATGTCGCAGTGAACCCAGTCGGCACCGGCGGCGATAACATTGCGGACTTCTTCACCCAGGCGGGCGAAGTCGGCCGATAAAATACTGGGAGCGATACGTGTGGAGCTGGCTTGGGACATAATAGGTGCCGTAAAGATTAGACATCACGAAAATCGTGGCCATATGTCATCATTATAGTTTCAAGCGGGGGGCTGTGCAGCGCCCCGTATTTGTACAGCCGTAACCTGGAATCCATCATGAAGCCTGACGATATTGAGGTGCAGATCACGCCCCAGTACCTGCCTGAGCAATCCGAGCCCGATAGCAATCAATATGTTTTTGCCTATACCGTACGGATTACCAACAATGGACAGCAGACGGCCCAGATTATCAGTCGTCACTGGATCATTACGGACGACAATCAGCAGGTTCAGGAAGTGCGTGGCCTGGGCGTTGTAGGGCAACAGCCGGTGCTGGCTCCAGGTGAGACCTTTGAGTACACCAGTGGTTGCCCCCTGAACACGCCGTTTGGCACCATGCGCGGCAGCTATCAATGTGTTGGTGAGAATGGTGTGCCCTTTGAGGTCGCCATTCAGGAGTTCATCCTTTCCTCTCCCCGTACCTTGCACTAAGGGCCAAACCCAGCCATGAAGATAATTTATTGCGTGCCAGCCGTACTGCTGGCATTAAGTGCCTGTTCCACCATTCCTGGGGATCAGGGTTCTTCGCCAACGGCTCCGGGTACAGCAGAAGGCGGTCCTGATATCGCTCTGCAACCGTTGCGCGTGCCGTCCTTGTCGGCACTGCCGGAAACCCCGGCGCGTGCGTTGGCAGGGCGTTATCAAGCCGTGAACTGGTCCGCCTTGCCGGGCTGGCAGGCTGATTCGCTGGACCATGTCTGGAAAGGTTTCATCAATAACTGCAAGGGCCTGATGCGTCCTGTCAGCGGTTCGCTGGCCATGCCCGCACGTGCCAATCCCCGTGCCTGGCAGCCTGTTTGTCAGGCTGCGGCTTCTGCCGGTCTGAACGCTGACACCAAAGATACGGCTGCTGTACGTGATTTTCTGCAGCAACAGTTGCAGCCCTGGCGTTTGCTGACCGGCGACGGCAAGGTGGCTCAAAATACGGTCACGGGCTATTACGAGCCTTTGCTCAAGGCCTCGCGCACCCGTAGTTCCAGCTATCAATGGCCGCTTTTCGCTGCGCCGGATGATTTGTTGACGATTGATCTGGGTAGCTTGTATCCCGAGCTGGCTGGCAAGCGTATTCGCGGCAAGCAAGTGGGCAAACGCATTGTGCCTTACGACACACGCGAGCAGATTGTATCCAGGCAGGAGCGCCAGCCACCCGTGATCGTGTATGCGGAAGATCCGGTAGAAGGCTTTTTTCTGCAGATCCAGGGCTCGGGTCGTGCGGTCCTGCCCGATGGCAGCGCCGTGCGTCTGGCCTATGCCGACCATAACGGTCGCCCTTATGCCTCGGTAGGCCAATGGCTGGCCAAGCAGGGCGAGATGCCTTTGGCGCAGACTTCCATGCAAAACATCAAGGCCTGGGCCAAGCGCAATCCGCATCGCGTTCAGGAAATGATGAATGTAAATACCGCTATGGTGTTCTTCCGCGAAGAGGCCATTGTGGATCCGGAGCTGGGCCCTAAAGGTGCCTATGGCATTCCCTTGATTGGTCTGCGTTCCGTGGCTATTGACCCCACGTACGTGCCTTTGGGTACGCCTGTGTACTTGGCTACCTCGCAGCCTGCTTCTAACCAACCTTTGCAGCGACTGGTTTTTGCTCAGGACACGGGCGCGGCGATTAAAGGTGCCGCACGTACCGACTTGTACTGGGGCACGGGCGATCAGGCTGGTGCGCAGGCAGGGCGCATGAAGCAGCAAGGTCAAATGTGGCTGTTGTGGCCACGTCAGGCAGGAGCACCGAGCGCACGATGAGCAAAGAACGAATTGTGGTGTGTGGAGGGGCCTTGGCCGGTATGGCCAGCGCCCTGGGTTTACGCAAGGCCGGGTTTGATGTCAGCATCCTGTCCCCCGCTTACAAGCCTATGGAACTGGCGGCGGGGCAGTATCACCCCCGTGTCTACGCCGTCTCGGTCGCCAGCCAGCGTTTTCTGACGCAGTTGGGTGCCTGGAACTTGATGTCGGCCCAGCGCATTTCGCCAGTGCAGGCCATGGAAGTACATGGTGATGGCGGCGGTTGCCTGAATCTGCATGCTTGGCAGGACGCGCAGGATTATCTGGCCTGGATCGTTGAGTCCGGACAGATGGAGCAGGCGCTGTATCAGGCCTTGCAAGTGTTCGGTGTGCCCTGGATTGAAGACCGTTTCGAGCGTCTGGAAGGCAATACCATCATCACCGCCGGACAGAAGCGCATCAGCGCCGATTTGTTTGTGGGGGCAGATGGTGCCCGTTCCGGCCTGCGGTCTGCCGCTGGCATTGAGCATCATGGTCGTGAGTATGGGGACGCCGGTTTGGTGGCCCACTTCAACGTAGAGCGCCCGCACCAGCAAGTTGCCTTGCAGTGGTTTACTGGCGATTCGATTCTGGCCCTGTTGCCTATGCCGGATGTGGATGGTAGACCGCAAGTCTCCATGGTCTGGTCCGTGCCGCAAGCGCAGGCCGACAAGGTGCTGGCCATGCCCTCAGAGGAGCAGGCGCAGTATCTGCAAAACAGCTTGTTCTCTTTATCCAATGGCCGTTTGGGGCAATTAAGCTTACGTAGCCCGGTACGCGGTTTCCCTTTGACCTTTGAGCGTAGCGGCCTGGTGTCGCCCGGTGTGGCCTTGGTGGGTGATGCGGCGCATCGCGTCCATCCTTTGGCTGGCCAGGGTTTGAATCTGGGTCTGGGCGATATCGAAGCCCTGATCAAGGTCTTGTCCGAGCGCGGCCCGCATTATTCGGTCGGTGATATGCGTGTACTCAATCGCTACAAGCGCGCTCGCGCTGAACCGATTGCGGCCATGCGGGCAGCCACCGATGGCTTGTATCGTCTGTTTGCGGCACCGGGGGCACCGGCTTCCATGCTGCGCAATGCCGGTATGCAAGTGGTGGACCGCCTGCCCTGGGTGAAACGCCGCCTGATTGCGCATGCTGCCGGCGTCAGCCCCGGCGCGCTCTTGTTCTAAGGCCGCTAGGGTCTTGTCGATTAGCAAAGGAAGTACGTCATGATGTTGCACCTTCGTTCTGTATTGGCACTGGCGCTTTTGTCGCTGTGCAGCCTGGCTCAGGCCGCCAGCCCCGCCAAAGTAGACACACGTTTCGAGACTACCCGCCAGGCCTTTGAAGCCGCTTTCCCCGGCGTGACGGTCGATGGTATTCGCGCCACACCATTTCCCAATTTGCTGGAAGTGGAAGTGGGCGGCACCTTGCTCTACACCGACCCGCAGGCCAGCTTTGTGATGCAGGGTTCTTTGCTGGATAGCAAAACTCGTGTTGATCTGACCGAGCAGCGCATGCAGGAACTCAATCGTGTGTCGCTGAATGACTTGCCGCTGGATAAGGCTATCAAGCTGGTAAAAGGCGACGGTAGCCGTCAAATGGTGGTTTTTGAAGATCCCAATTGCGGCTATTGCAAACGTCTGCATACAACTTTGCAGGAGATCGACAATGTTACGGTTTATAGCCTGATGTTTCCCATCCTGGGACCGGATAGCCGCCGCAAAGCCGAGGACATCTGGTGTGCCCAAAACCCCGCTAAAACCTTGAGTGATTGGATGGGGGGCGGAGTGCGACCCGAGAAAGCCTCGTGTGAGCATCCATTGGATCAGTTATTGGCAGTGGGACAAAAACTGCGCGTTCAAGGTACCCCGGCCATTTACTTTGCCGATGGTAGCCGCGCTGATGGCTGGCTGCCTGCTGCCCAGTTGCAGTCTCGCCTGGACGCTGCCGCCCAGTAAGTATTCTGCCTGGTCTTGAGCTAGAACAACCCGCTTTCGAGCGGGTTTTTTATGCCCCATCGTTATGGAAACTATAATTATTTGTGGGGCATGATTTTAAAAGAACAGCGATTAGAAAATAATCCCGAGATGGTTCAGGCGGTAAGGCGGACGTTATTTTGAAGACAAAAAATTTCAAACGCCACATTTGACCATTCTTTACTTTGTGCTCCGTATTCTAGAAGTGATAATTCTAACTATTGATAAAAATAGTATTGTCGGCCCTCGCCGGGACCGTCGTGGGACTGACAATAATTAAATAGTAGGCGCTTATGGAACATGCACACTGCGTGTTGATTGTTTTGGAAGAAGGCGAAGGCTTGCACTACTGGCTGGAGCAACTGCGGGTTTTCGGTACCAAGACAAGCGTTGTCAGATCCCTGGAGAAGGTAGCCGAGGCGCGTCTGAGCCAGGCCGATCTGTTGCTGTTTCCTGTTGAGACGGGCTACGTGCCTTTGATGGTGGCCAAATTGCGCAATGACTTTGGCTCGCTGGGTATTGTGGCCGTTCAGTCCGGCCTGTCTGCCAGTGCTCGTGTGCAGTTGCTGCTGACGGGTGCTGATGCGTGTCTGGCTATGGATGTGCAAGTTCCCGAGCTGATGGCCTGGTGCCATGCCGTGCGCCGCCGTAATGTGTATGCCGCCGTGGGTGCCGCCCAGGCGATGGAAGAGGTTCAGGATCAGAGTGGCCAGCAGGAATGGATCTTGCGCGATAAAGGCTGGACTCTGGTGGCTCCCAATGGGGTGGGACTGGAACTGACGCATAGCGAACGTCAATTAATGGACGCATTCATCCGCCATGCGGATGCCCGTTTCAGCCGTGAAGACCTGATGCGCGACAAAGGCCTGGCTGCCAGTGACAGCCGTGCAGTGGATTCCCTGATCAGCCGTTTGCGCCGCAAGGCCACTCAGGCAGGGGTGGCCTTGCCGATCAAGTCGGTGCACGGCTGGGGCTACACCTTTACGGGCAAGTTGATCGCCCAGCAAGAGCCGCAAGATACTGAAATCATGGAGTTTTACGCCCAGCGCGACGAGCAGGAAGCGTCCCAGCCCACGCCGCTGGAACTCTTGCGTGCGCTGGAAACTCTGGATGTGCTTGATCCGCAGGCCAGCGAAGCGCTGTCTTTCTCTTATCAGTTGCGGGTGGCGACCAGTACGGGCCAATACAGTGGTGTGGACGCCCAGGTGTTCTGGACCTCGCCCACAGGCTTGCGTCTGTCATCGGATCTGGTGCTGCGCCATATGCCTGACGCCATTCACCGTCAGGCTTTGTGCGAATGGATGCTGCGTACTCTGATGGCTGACGTGCGTCGCTGGTGGCAGGAGTATTCGCTGCGTGCCAGCCATATTGGTCTGAAGTTGCCCATCGATATGCTGCTGCCCCTCTATAAGCGCATGCCCAGCATGTTGAGTCAGTTCGAGCTGCAACCTTGCTGTGTAGAGCTGGACTTGTTCAGCGACGAGGAATTGGAAGAAACACCAGAACTGATCCAGGCTTTGCAGTTTCTGAAAGAACAGGACATTCAGGTCTGGCTGACCAGCCCCGATATTGAGAACAGCAAGCTCAACCGTTTGCGTGGCTGGCCAATCAGCGGCGTCAAACTGGAAGCCGAGGTTATTCAGCGCGCCTGCCGTGAACCGACGTTCAAGGCATTGCTGGAAACCGCGTGCCATTTACTGAGCGAGCAGGGCTTTGAGCTGGTTATCAAAGGCGTCGATAACCTGGAACAGCGCGATCTTGCCTTGAATCTGGAGCTGGGTCATTACCAGGGGCGTCTGACCTCGGAATTGATGTCTGAAGATGGCTTCTTGCTGACTCTGGCCAGCAGCGAACCTTCTTTTGGCCAAGGCCATGAAGCTTCCCGACGCTTGAGCGGTAGTGTTTTATAAGCCGCCTTAGCATCCAATTATCTCGATATGTAACTTTAGTTAAGTATTTCAAGCCCGAGGCCGTTACCCAGCTTGTTCGATGGGGCCTCCATGCAGGCCGACCGTGGTGACACGGTCGGTTTTTGCGTACCTGGGACCTGTCTTTTCAGCGTTGCTCGGGGAATATGATGCGTTTGGGCTTGAAACAGAAGTTGTGGTTGCCATTGATCTTGTGCTTGATGGCGTTGGTGGCGGTTTTTGCGTTTGTGAACTATCAGCTCTATCAGGCACAGATGGAAGAGCGAAAAAGTAGTTTGCAGCACATCGTCAATATTGCAGTAAACATTACGCAGGACTATCAGCAACTGGTCAGCAAAGGCGTTCTCAGCAAGGAAGAGGCGCAAAAGCAGGCGCTGCAACGCATCGCTAGTATTCGTTTTGGGCAGGAAGGTTATGTGTCGGTGTTATCGACCGATGTGGTGTCCATCATGAATCCCAGCCGACCGGAGCTGGACGGCCAGAACGTCAGTGCCGTGGTCGACAGCAACGGCGTGCACCCTTTTGCCGAGATGAGCCGCATCGGCCGCAATGGTGGCGAAGGTTTTCTGGAGTATCACTGGCCCAAGCTTAGCGACAAGAGCAATGCCCCCAAACTGGCCTTTGGCAAAGGGGTGACGCAGTGGGATTGGGTGCTGATCTCGGGCGTTTATATCGACAATATTCAGGCGCGCTTCCTGAGCAATCTGCTCAGCTCGTCACTCGTGTTCGTTCTGATCGTGCTGCTGGTATCAGCGGTTACTGTGTTTCTGGCGCGCCAGATCTTTGCCGAGCTGGGGGCTGAACCTAAGGTGCTGCATGATGCTGCTCAAGCGATTGCTGATGGGGATTTGCGGGTTGCTCATTCCCTACGTTCGATTCCGGACAATAGCGTGATGGCCTCCATCGAGCAGATGCGCCTGAAGCTGAACGAGGTCATGCGCACGCTGCAACACAGCAGTGGAGTGATTGCGGACGATACCTCGCAACTGTCTGTGGGCAATCTGGAGCTGTCCAGTCGCACGACTCAGCAGGCGGCGGCCTTGCAGGAAACAGCATCGGCCATGGAAGAGATGACGGGCACCGTTCGCATGAGCGAAGAAAACGCCATGCGTGCCGAGGAAGTCTCCAGCCAGGTGCAGAAAACTGCCCAGCATGGTGGTCAGATGGTCAGTGAACTGGTGGACCGCATGGGCGCGATTCGCGATACCAGTGGCAAGGTGGCGGACATTACCACGGTGATTAACTCGATTGCCTTTCAGACCAATATTCTGGCCTTGAACGCGGCTGTGGAAGCGGCGCGAGCCGGTGAGCAAGGTCGAGGCTTTGCGGTGGTGGCCGGTGAGGTACGTGCTCTGGCGCAGCGCACGACGGCGTCAGCCCAGGAGATTGCTCAATTGGTGGAAGCGTCCTCCAATAGCACCCGCGAAGGCGTGCAGTTGATGGGGCAGGTCGGTGAGGTCATTGAGGAGATGGTCACCGGCAGCTCGCAAGTGATGACGATTGTTCACGAGATTGCGGCTTCTACTCGCGAGCAAACCATTGGTATCGAGCAAATCAACGTGGCGGTGGGGCAGTTGGATTCGGCCACTCAGCAAAACGCGGAGATGGTGAACCAGGTGGCGCACACCTCCAGCGAGTTGCAGGAGCAGGTGCAAGAGCTGGATCGTTTGATTCAGGCTTTCCGTCTAGAGTGATGAATGGCGCCGCCTCGAGCCAGCCGAGGGGTGCGCTGATTATTTTTGATCGTATACTGCTTCTTGGTACTGGGCTTGTCCTGCGGCAAACCGGCATTTAGGAGGATGTATGTTGCGCGCACCTGTTGTTGCTGTATTGATGGTGGGAATGGTTGGGTCGGCTTGGGCGGCTACGCTGCCTTCGGCTCAAGGTGAGGTTCAGGCGCACGAACATCATGAACGAATACTGAGCTTGCAGCAAAATGAGCTGGTGCAAGGCAGTTGGCAGCACAGTGGTGATGTGGCGCTGGAATTGTTCGGCCCGGATGGCAAGGCGATTCGTCATTGGGCAGATGCCCCGGAACGGGGTGGCCCTTTTGGCTTTATTGCCAGCACGGCGGGCGAATATCGTTTGCGTGTGCAGGGGCAGGGCGAGTATCAGTGGCAGGTTGAATCGGTTACGGCTCCCCAAGCGCCGGCTCAGGCCGAGCCTTTGCAAGGCGATGTGATCCGTCAGTGGAGCATGCGCTTGCGCGCGGGCGAGCCGTCTCGCGGTTTCTGGGACTATGTGCAGCGTGTAGGTTCGCCTTTGGTGGAGCGCTACAGCACTACGCATGATCGCGTCACGTTTGTCTGGCGCGGTGCCCAGAACGAGGTGCGTCTGCATGGCGGGCCTTTCTCGTATAGCGATCGCATGCATCGTTTGGGTGAGTCGGATATCTGGTACATCACCTACGATTTGCCGCGTGATGCCCGCTTTGCCTATCGCATGGCGCCGGATGTGCCTTATGTGGGCCAGAACCTGGCGCGCGAAGTGCTGCGGGCGGCGTTGCAGCGCGATCCTCATAATGCCAAGGCTTTGCCGGAAAACAGCAAGGATCTGTTTGATGGTGAGTCGGTCTTGCGTTTGACGCAGGCACCTGCCGAAGTGGTGAGCCTGGAGCCGCAGCAGTTGGGGCAGGGGCAATGGCGTACGGAGCGCTTGCCCAGCGAGGCTTTGGGTGTGGAACGGCAGGTGCAGATTTATCAGCCTGCGGGCACTCGGGCTCAGGAAATTGATCACACCTTGATTTTGTTCGATGGTCGGGACTATCGGGATTTGGCGCGTGCGCCGGCCATGCTGGATACCTTGATTGCGCAGGGGCGCGTGGAGCCTATGTGGCTGGTCCTGGTGGACAATCCGGGCATGGCGGAACGGGCGCGGGAGTTGCCGCCCAATGAGGCTTATATCAAGTTTCTGGATAAGGAATTGATGCCTTGGCTCAAGGCCCAGGGGGTGCAGTCGACAGCGGACAAGACGGCGATTGGCGGCTCCAGCTATGGTGGTTTGGCAGCCATGAATGCCGCTTGGCGTTTGCCGCAACTGTTTGGCAATGTTCTGAGCATGTCGGGGTCGTTCTGGTGGGCTCCGCCGGGTGATACTCGTGGGCAGTGGCTGACGCGGCAGATGGCGGACTCAGAAGCTGTGCCAGTGAAGATTTATATGAGTGCCGGGGTGTTTGAGTCTTCAGGCTCCAGCCGGGATGTCAGCCTGGTGCAGGCTAATCGTCATCTGGATGATGTGCTGCGGGCGCGGGGGTATGACGTGCGTTACGTGGAGAGTGCGACGGCACATGATTTTGTGGCGTGGCGGGATGCTTTGGCCTTGGGTTTGGAGCATTTGTTCGGGATTGAGCAGGTTGAGGCTCCGGTCGAGGGTAAAAAGTAGGCTCAGGAGGCTGGACCGGGGGGCTGTTCGGGTCGGGGCAGGCTCCGGCGGGGCTGAGCGCTTGCTGGTGCTGCGCACCAGTTCCCTTGGCATAAGATTGCTACGGGCGGGGCCTGAACTCGCCAGGTACTTGGTCCCCCGGACCAAGTACAAGCGCCTGGCTCAAACAGCAGGCCCCTTGCATCCCTACGCAATCTCAGGCCCGCGGCAAGCACTCTGATCCGCCCCGCCTGAGCCTGCCCCGACCCGAACAGCATGGTGGCAGTGCTCTTGAGTGGGCCTGCTTTCAACGGTTGTTGGCGGGGGCGGTTGGCACGCTGGAGCTGCTCGATCTAGTTCACAGACTCGACGGAATTAAGAGGTAGCTGATAGGAGGCTACCTGCACTGAGCAGGTCTAATCTGATGCTGACCTGACCTGACCTGACCTGACCTGACCTGACCTGACCTGATTCGATCCGATTTGACCTGACTGAGTCTGTCTTCATTGAGCCGCATTTACGATGTTTCGGTTCGTTCGTATTCTTCCTTGACTTGGCAATAGGTGGTCAGTCCTTATCGGCACTGTCACTAGTAGGGATGTTCGTATGCTTTTGTCCGGCCTCGTTCCGATGGGCAATAAAAAGGGCGGAGATTCCGCCCTTTTTTGCGTCTGGCTGTTTAGCCTTGGTCCAGTGTGGCACCGCCGTCCACGCGCAAGTCGGACAGGGTGATGTGGCTGGCGCGGTCCGAGAGCAGGAACAGGACGGCTTCGGCGATTTCTTCGGGGGTGGCGATTTTTTGCAGGGGGATGCCCAGACGGTAGTTTTCGCCGGAACCCGCGATGACGGTTTCGCGCGAGCTGCCTTGTGCCCACATGGCTTGTTGCATGGGGGTGTCGGTGGAGCCGGGGGAGATGATGTTCACCCGGATGCCGTGTGGGGCCAGTTCCAGGCCCAGGCAGCGGCTCAGTTGGGTGACGGCGGCTTTGGAGGCGGCGTAGGCTCCCATGGCGATGCGTGGTGTGGCGGCGGAGTTGGAGCTGACGTTGACGATCGCGCCTTGCTTGCGCTCGATCATGCCTTTGGCCACGTTGCGGCAGACGTTGAAGACGCCGGTGGTGTTGATGGCAAAGGTGCGATCCCATTGTTCGTTGCTCAGCTCGGTGATGCGGCCCATTTGCAGGACGCCCGCGACACAGGCTAAACGATGAATGGGCCCCAGTTTTTCCTGCCCTTGGGCCAGCGCTGCATCGACGGCATCGGCTTGGCTGATGTCGACCAGGTGGCAGGAAACCCGATCACTGTATTCGGATTGACTCAGTTGGGTCAGTCCTTCTACGTCCAGGTCCAGGGCGATGACGCTGGCGCCTCGTTCCAGCAGTAGTTGGGTGACGGCAGCGCCAATGCCACGGGCCGCGCCCGTGACGGCTATGCATTCACCTGCAAATTCTTGTGGGCTCATGTGTGCTTCCTGTTTAGCTTTGCAGGCTGTCCTGGATTTCGGCGCAGGTCAGGCTGACGCCGCAGCGTTGCGAGACGTGGCGGATCGCCATGTGGTGTTCTTCCAGCGAGAAGTCGGCAACGCCGTCGATAGCCAGGAAGGGCTGCACGTCTTGCATGAAGGCTTCCAGGGCGGTGGTCATGCAGCCGATGTGGGCGTAAACGCCGGTGATGATCAGCTGATCGCGGCCCAGATTGCGCAGTTGCTCACGCAGGTCGGAGCGCTGGAAGGCGCTGTAGCGCCACTTGGTCAGCATGATGTCGTTTTCGGCCGGTGTCAGCTCGGGAACCACGGCTTGTTGCTCATGAAATTCGCTGGCGGTCAGGCCGGGGCCCCAGAAGTCGTTCAGCAAGGCGCGGTCTTTCTCGGGTTGCTCGGTAGGCTGGGCGGTGTAGAACACGGGTATTCCCAGCTTGTGGCAAACCTCGCGCAGGGCGGCAATGCGTTCGATCAACATGGGGATAGGAGCCTGGCTCATATCGTATTTCTGCAGAAAGTAGGTCTGCATATCGTGAATGAGCAGGGCGGCACGATTGGGCTGTGGGCGCCAATTGACGCGGTTGGCTACGGGGGTTTGAGGCAGTTCGTAGCTGGGCAAGGCGTGAATGGTCATGAATCGTGTCTCCTTTAGAGGGTTATGTTCTGGGCCAGACCCAATGAGTTAATCAGGGTCATGAGTTTATTGCCGGTTTCCTGGCGTTCCAGGGCAGGGACGGAGCCGTCCACAATGCCGGCGCCAGCCGATAAGGTCAGCTCTTGCTGGGTGTAATGGCCGCAACGAATGGCGACTGCCCATTCGCCGTTGCCTTCGTGGTCGTTCCAGCCTATGGCGCCTGCAAAGTAGCCGCGATCAAAGACTTCAGTGGCTTCGATGGCCTGCATGGCGGGCTGGGTGGGCAGGCCGCAAACGGCCGGCGTGGGGTGCATGGCCAGTGCCAGCTCCAAAGAGGTGACGGACGGGTCACGCAAACGGCCGCTGATACGGGTGGACAGGTGCCACAGGTTGGCGGTGCTGGTCAGGCTGGGGCCATCAGGCATGTCCAGGGAGTCGCAGAACTGGGACAGGATGCGCACCACGTCCTGGATCACGTAGGCGTGCTCGCGCAGGTCTTTGCTGGAATCCATCAAGCTGTCGGCGCTGGCCTGGTCGCGCTGTGGGTCGGCAAAGCGAGGGGCGGTGCCTGCCAGCGGGTTGACGGTAACCAGATCGCCCTGGCGACGCACCAGCAACTCGGGGCTGGCCCCAAAAAACAGATCCGGGTCTTGAGCCTTGCCGCCCGGCAAGGGCAGGGCGTAGGTGTAGCCGGCAGGATTGCTGTGGAGCATATTGCTCAACACAGTCCGACGGTCCAGGGCTTCGTTCAAAGTGATGGTGACAGTGCGGGCCATCACGGTTTTGGAAATGTTCTGTTCGCGCATCGTGGCCAGGATGCGGCTGACGCTGTCTTCGTAGCCTTCGCCATCAGGCAGCAGGCTTTGGCTGGCAATGCTGTTGCTGGATTTGGCCAACGGCGGGCGTTGTACCGGGCGCAGCAGGACGGGATCGCGCTGATATTTTTTGGGAACGCGCAGGTAAGCCTGGCGAGTCGTGTTAAAGGGGATCACTCCCATCAACAGGGGGGCATCCAGACCTTGCCGAGCGGCTTGCGCCAGCAAGGTTTGGGCATCAGAGAGCAGTTGCCCTTGGGCATTGTTGGTATGCCGCTCCAGTGCCGTGCCGTGTGCCATCAAACTGACGGTGGGAGAGGCAAATACGCTGCTGTCGGCCTGGTAATGACCTAACCATTCTTCAATGGTGGCATGGCGGACTTGGTCGGCTATACGGCTATTCATAGGAGTCCTTTTTGGGGCAAGGGTTTTGCCTTGGCGCCCCTTTTCATGGAAGGGGCGCATCGGGCGGTTTACTTCAGGTGCAGGCGTGTGATGCGGTCAGCCGTCTGGTCATCCTTACCTTTGGATTTGTTGACCAGATAGGCATTGCCTTCGCCATCCAGGGAGACGTGGTTGGGGAAGCTGCCACCGTCCAGGTTGGCAACGATTTCACCCTTACCATTCACGGCCGTCACGGTGCCCGCACCGCGGGAGGCCACGTAAGCCAGGGATGTCTTGGGATCGAACACCACGTTCAGGGCACCGGCACCGATCTTGATGTCGTGCTGAACGGCACCGTCTTTGGCATTGATGATCAGCAGGTTGTCGCTGCCCTGGGCGGTGATGTAGACCTGATCATTCTTGCTGTCTACCGACACGCCAGCCAGACCACGTGCGCCAGGTACGGGGAACACGGTTTGGGCATTGTCGTTTTTCAGGTCAACAATGATCAGCTCGTTGGTGCTGGCGCTGACGGTGTACAGACGGTCTTTTTCAGCATCCAGTACCAGGCTCATGGTGCCGGGTTTGTTGCGGGTTTTCGATTGCAGTTCGATCGGGTCCAGCTGAGTCAGCTTCTTGGTGTCGAATACAGCTATGGTGTTGGCGCCGGGCGAGGACACGTAGGCACGGTCTGTTTTCTCGTCTACAACCACGTCGCGTGGGTGGCTGACGACGCCGTCTTCAAACTGTTTGACCAGTTTCAGGTCTTTCTGGCTGTAGACAGCAATGGAGCTGCTGCGGGTGTTGGTGACCCAGACATTGCCTTGCTTGTCGTCCACGTCCACACCGTAAACGGCTTGAACCTGACCATCGTCACGGCCTTTTTGGGCGGCAGGTGTCACGCTGGCTTCAACCGCCAGGGTCTTGGGGTTCACTTTCACCAATTGCGACTGCTTGACGGGTGGGCGGCCCACGGCGGAAGTCACGAACAGCACTTTGTTCTTGGGGCTGTAGGCGCTTTGGTACAAGCCGGGAACCAGGTGCTGGGATTGCAGTTCGAATTTGTCCTGACCGCTCAGCTCAACTTTTGGGGACACCTTCAGATTGAAGATGTCGGCCGTCGAGGGCTTGCTGACTTGCATGACGACAGGGTGCACACCCACAGCGGCGTCAGCGGGGATGGCGATCTTGGTGCTCAGATTGCCTTCTTTGTCGGCAACCAGGGCTTGAGGGGTCAGGGTGTGACCGTTTTGCAGCAGGGTCACTTCCTGGCCGGGGGTGAAACCACGGCCAGCCAGTTGGGCTTCGGAGCCTGCATAGACCACGCCAGCAGCATTCAGGGAACCGCGAAAGTCAGCATCAGGCTGGTCAAAAGCGGGGGCCGCAAAGGCATTGGCCAGGGACAGGGACAGGACGGCTGCGCTCAGGCCGGCCTTGCGCAGCAGTGCGGCAGGGGTACGGCGAATGCAATTGACATTGATTAGCATCTTTTAATCCTAAATAAAGGTTCGGTCGACAAGACGGTCCATGTAGGAGATCTTTCTACAGGCGTGCAGCAGGCGTGGGTAGAACAAAAGCGAGATGTCAGGCATTGGGCGGGCCATCCTGTTTGCTGGCCGAACGCAGGCCTTGGTTAAACACGCCGAAACCGCAAGCGACAGCGGCACAGGCCAAACCACCCACGGCCACGGCGACTGCCGGGCCTAGCAGACGGGACAGATAACCCATTTGCATATTGCCCAGGGCCTGGCCCAGGGAATATTGCGTCATCCACAAGCTGGAGACACGGCCCAACAGGTAATCGGGGGTGTGGTGCTGAACCAACGCCATACGCATGATTTTGGAGATGGTGTCGGCAGCACCCATGATGGCCAGGCAGATCAGCGCCCACCACAGCGTGGTTTGCAGGGACAGGGCCGCAACCGCCAGGCCCCAGATCAGCACGGCAATCACAATGGCAGCACCTGGACGGGACACTTGGCGGCACCAGCCGCTGGATAAGGCAGCTAGCGTGGCACCGACGGCCGGAGCGGCGTAGAGATAGCCGGTGGCGGTGGCACCCATTTTCAGAATGGTGTCGCCCCACTCGGGCATCAGGGCCAAGGGAGTGGCCAGAATCAGGGCAGCCAGATCAATCAGCAACAGGGCGCGCAGCAAGGGGTGGCTGGCCACAAAACCAAGGCCATCACGCAGGGATTGGAAGGCGTTTTTCTGGGGCTGCTTGCCCGCTTGCGGAGGCAAGGGCGGCAGAGCACGCAAGAGTAAAGGGGTGACGATGACACCGCACAGGACAATCACGTAACAGAAAATCAGACCAGGACCGGAGATCAGTACGCCTGCCAAGGCGGGGCCGATAATACCGCCCAACTGCATGGCCAGACCGGACAGGGCGGCCGCAGCGGCCAGCTTGTCTCGACCGACCAGTGTCGGGGTAGCGGACATCATGGCCGGGACGCTGATCCCGCCTGCCGCACCACCAATGGCAGCGGCCACATAGATCAACCAGACCTGCGGGTTGGGCAGCAGCGTATTGAGCAGGAACAGCACCACGCTGATGATGTAGACACTGCGCGACCAGACCATCAGGCTGCGCCTGTCCATGCGGTCCGACAAGACACCGCCGGCAATCAGTGCCAGTACCATGGGGGTGGCCATGGATACGTTCAGGAAAGCAACGGCCACACTGGATTTGGTCAGCTCATAAAGCTGCACGCTGGCAGCCACCATCAACATGCCGGTGACCAGCACCGTGGCGGCCCGAGCGAAGTAGGCAAAGCGGAATGCTCGACTTTCGATTAGTGGCGAGATATCCAGAAAGAAACGTCTTACAGACATGGCTTATACATCGAGTTCAGGTTGGGCTTGTGCCTGTTCGGCAAAAGCCATGGCCGAGTCCATCAGCGGGGCCATGATGGCCACGGCTTCAGTACCGGTCAAATGCGCGTGCAAGGAGGCAATGTCGTGCACATCCAACTGCCCTGTGTAGGGCTTCCACAAATCGGGATGCAATTGTGTGCCGGCGTGATCCAGCGCTGCGCGGAAATAAAGCATGGGGCCGTCATAGACGTGATGCTCGTACAGGCGCACCAGGCGGTTATTGTTTTCCACTACCTGAAATACGCTGTCCAGACGCGTGTCGGGCAACTCGGCCAGCGGGTGACCGCTGCGCTTGAGGAAGTCCACCACACCCTGACGGGTCAGGGAAACGTCGGGCAAGCTGTCTGGGTCGTGGCCCGCAATATGCAGCAGCGCCTTGTAGATGGCATTGGGCTCGGGGGCCGGTTCGTTACGCCACGCGTCGCTGGGATAGGCGTCCAGCAAGGACAACATGCCTACCAGTTGACCGCGACGACGCAGCTCCACGGCCATGGCCTGAGCAATAATGCCGCCCACGGACCAGCCTGCCAGATGGTAGGGGCCTTGTGCTTGAACTTGCTCGATACGATCCACATACACCTTGGCCATGGCATCCAGGCTGCCATCCAGACCTAGCGAGGCGTCAGACAGCACACTGGCTTGCAAGCCATAAACAGCGCGGCCGGCAGGCAGGTGACGTGCCAGTGCCGCATAGCACCAGGACAAACCACCGGCCGGGTGAACCACAAACAGCGCGGGCTGATCGTTCGGCCCCGGACGCAAGGTGATGACGGCACCAAAACCATCGGCTGCCGCGCTGCCAGACTGATCCAGATGTTTGGCCAGACGGGCAATAGTGGGGTATTCAAAAATAGTGCCAATTGATACGGCCTGACCGCGTGCTTCACGCAGTATCAAGGCCAGTTTGGCAGCCAGCAGCGAGTGTCCGCCCAAGGCGAAGAAGTCGTCGTCGGCGTAAAACGTTTCGCTGCTTTCCAGTACGGTGGCGAAAGCAGCGGCAATTTGGTGCTGAGTGGCACCGTCCAGCGGCAAGCCTGCCGAGCGGGCCTGCAAGGCAGGAACGGGCAGCGCCTTGCGGTCCAGCTTGCCGTTGGCTGTCACCGGCAGGGCATCCAGGCTGATCCAGGCGCTGGGCACCATGTAGGACGGCAAGTGCTCGCCTACATAAGCGGCCAGCGTGTTGTCCGTGCACTGGCTGCCTGCTTGCGGTACCCAGTAAGCCACAATCGCCATTTGACCGGGTATGTCTTCACGGGCAATCACGGCTACGTGGGCCACATCGGGATGACGCGCCAGCAAGGCTTCAATTTCACCCAGCTCGATACGTTGACCGCGCAGTTTGATCTGGTGATCGGAGCGGCCCAGGAAAATAACCGCGCCATCTTCACGCCAGCGGGCCACATCGCCGGTGGCGTACATGCGGTCGCCATGCAGGGCGTAAGGGTCGGGCACAAAGCGTTCTTCAGTCAGGTCCGGGCGGCCCCAGTAGCCTTGTGCCAACTGTCGGCCAGCCAGGTAAAGATGACCGGCCACGCCGGGCGGTACAGGTTGTAACTGCTCGTCCAGAATGTACAGGGCGGTGTTCCATACGGGGAAACCGATGGGCACAGGCTGGGATTGGTCATCCCGCGACGCAGGCCAGTAGGACACGTCCACGGCAGCTTCGGTTGGGCCGTACAGATTGTGCAGCTCGGCGTTCAGCAGAGAATGGAAGCGGTCGCGGGTAGCGGCCGACAGTTCTTCACCACTGCAAAACACCAGGCGCGGAGCCAGTCCACGAGCGGCAGGCTCATCCAGGAAGGCGCTGAGCATGGAGGGCACAAAGTGCAGCACTGTGATGCTTTGTTCGCGCATCAGGCGGGCAATATGAGCCGGATCGCGGTGCGCTTGTGGTGGGGCGACGACCAAGGTTGCACCTGACAGGAAGGGCAGGAAGAACTCCCACACCGACACGTCAAACGTGGCCGGGGTTTTCTGCAAAATTCGATCACCGGCACCAATGCTGTAGTGCGTTTGCATCCATACCAGACGATTGACGATGGCGTCGTGGTTGACCAGCACGCCTTTGGGGGTGCCGGTAGAGCCGGAGGTGTAGATCAGGTAGGAAGGATCGTGCGGACCGGCGGTGGCCCAGTCTGGCGCAGTGCAGGTTTGTTCAGGCTGCGGGACCAGCAAAGAGGCATTGAGCGTGCAACCGGGCTGGCCGACCAGCAGTCGCGGTTGAGCGGCCTGCAAGATGGTGTTCAGGCGATCGGCAGGCTGGTCCAGATCCAGCGGCAAGTAGGCAGCACCAGCACGGTGAATAGCCAGCAAGGACAGCACCAGCTCCAGCGAACGAGGCAGGGCCACGGCAACGATGTCGCCGGTCTGCACACCGGCCAGACGCAGTTGCGCGGCCAGATTGGCGGTTTGTTCGTTGATCTGGGCGTAGCTGAGCTTCTTGCCCTCAAATTCCAGGCCACTTTTTTCCGGGTGAGCCTGCAACTGGGCGTGGATCAGTGCCCACAGCGTTGTTTCAGGAACTGGGTGAGCGGTCTGGTTGACGGTCTCAATCCAGTGGTGGTGTTCGGCATCCGTCAAGGTCGGCACGGCAGACAGGGTTTCAGCCTGCAAAGCGCGCAGCAGGAACTGCTCCAGACGGACCAGATGGGTTTGAATCTGCTCGTCGGTGTACAGACGCGGGTTGGCTTCCACTTCCAGACGCAAGCCACTGGCATCGGGTTGGGCGCGGAAGGTGAAGTTCAAGTCTTCCACGGGGCCAGCGCACAGCACGGTCTGGCTGGCGGTCAGGCCCGCTTGTTCGTAGGGCGCATCGAACGGCAGCACGTTGATGATGGGGCCGTGCAGGCGGCGCATGCCACCGAGCAAACCCAGATCACGGCGCAGTTGTTCACTACGGTAGCGGCCATGACGACGTGCCTGACGCAGAGCCTTGGAAACCTGGATCAGGTACTGATTCAAGGGCTGGGATTCGTCGATCTGCAAACGCAGCGGTGCCACGTTCATGACGGTGGAGACGATACGGGCACTGATATGGCCCAGACGGCCCATCCAGGGCACGCCCACCGTGCATTCGTCCTGGCGGGTGTGACGGCGCACATAGGCGGCGGTCAGGCCCGTCAGAATGTCTGGCCAGCTGATGTCGCTGCTTTGTGCCAATGCTTGCAGGCTGGCTGTCAGTTCGGGCTTGACGGCGCTGCGTGCCAGCAGGAAATGATGATCGCTCAAAGCCTGGGATTCGCTCAGGCTTTGGGCGGGTTCTGCATCGCTTAATGTGTCCAGCCAGAACTGTCTGTCCTTGCTGCGGCGCTCGCTATTCCGATAGCTTTGATCGTCATCCTGCAAAAGGGTGAACGATTCCAGCGCATGCCCATGATCTTCACGGCCACTTAGCAGGGCCTTGTAGAGCTTGACCACTCGCGTCTCGATCAGTGCCATGCCATAGCCGTCAGCGGCCAGATGATGGATACGCTGATACCAAAGATGGTGCTTGGGCCCCAGTACAAACAGGATGTGCCGTGCCAGTGGCGCAACGGTTGGGTCCAGCGGTGTGCGCAGGTCCGCCATCAGCTGGGCTTGGGCTTGTTCGGCCCCGTCTGCGTGGGCAGACAGGTCCACAATTTCCAGTTGAATGGGCTCTTGCGGGCGCAGGTACTGGGCCGGGCCGTCTGGCGTGTCCACCATGCGCAAGGTCAAGGCATCGGCTTCGGTCAGCGTCAGATTGATGGCTTGCGCAAACAGCGCGGTGTCCAGCGCCGAATGGATATGCGTGCAGTGCCCGGTATTGAAAATCGGGTTGAGCGGGTCCAAACGCTGGGCGTACCACAGACCTTCTTGTGCTTCGGTCAGGGGGCGCAATGGCAGTTCGGAAGGGGAGCTAAACATAAGCGTGTTGCAGTAAGAAAATCAACGGCCGTTTTGTTGGGCGCGTTCGATCAGGGACCACCACTGGCCCAAGGTGACCACCGAGGCCATCTCGGAAAACTCGATAGGAGCGCCAGCTTCGCGCCAGCGGGTGGCCAGGGTCATGACGCGCATGGAGTCCAGACCCAGGTCGATCAGATTGTCATCATCCAGAATGTCCTGGGGGTCTTCATGCAGCATGGCGGCAATATCTGCGCGCATGCGTTCCAGGGTAAGTGCAGTACTCATGATTATTCTTGCGTTGTGTTTTCGAGTTGTTCGCGCAGTTGGGCGCGCAATTCCTTGCGGCTGATCTTCAGGGCCGCAGTTTCCATGAAACGGTCCACAAACACGATTTGATCCGGCACTTTGAAGTCGGCCAGACCGCGGCTGCGTATCCATTTCTTCAGTTCAATCGCGCGGGGCTTGTCATCCTTGGGGATGATGAAAGCGCAGCTGCGCTCGCCCAGAAACTCGTCGGGCACCGATACCACGGCAGCATCAAAGACCTGCGGGTGAGCCAGCAGATGATCTTCAATTTCCTCGGCGGAGATTTTTTCGCCAGCGCGGTTGATGTGGTCAGTGGCACGACCCTGAACCATCAAGTAGCCTTCGGGCGTCATGCGTACCACGTCGCCTGTGCGATAGAAGCCGTCCTCGGTAAAGGAGCGGGCATTGGCCGCGGGGTTGTTGTGGTAGGCACGGATCGTGTAAGGACCCCGTGTCAGTAAATAGCCGGTTTCCCCAGGGGCGACCGGATTGCCGTTGTCGTCCACGATCAGGATTTCATCGTCCGGGCTGATGGGGCGGCCCTGTGTGTTGATGATGGTGTCCTCGGGATCGTCCAGGCGGGTGTAGTTCACCAGGCCTTCGGCCATGCCGAACACCTGCTGCAAGGTCACACCCAGAGTGGGACGTACACGCTTGGCCGCTTCGGCGTTCAATTTGGCACCGCCCACCTGGATTACTTTCAATGAATCCAGCTTGGCATCGGTCTTGGTGGCTGCATCCATCCACAGCATCAGCAGCGGGGGGACCAGACTGGTGTCGGTTACGCCTTCGCGCTCGATCAGCTCAAAGCAAACGTCCGGGCTGGGGGCGGGGCTCAGCACCACTTTGGCTCCGGCGTACAGTGCACCCAGAAAACCGGGTGAACTCATGGGGAAGTTGTGGGCAATGGGCAAAGCGCCCAGAAACACACTGTTCTCGTCCAGTCCGGCAATCTTGGCGCTCTCGCGCAAGGTGTAGATGTAGTCGTCGTGCGTGCGGGGGATCAGCTTGGACAAGCCGGTGCTGCCCCCCGAGATTTGCAGGAACGCCACTTCGGAAGGCTGGGCCGCCGATACGGGTACGTCTACATTGGCAGCGCTGCTTTGCAACTGGGCCAGGGACGTAAATTCTTGTGCGTCGCCCACGATGTAAACCTGCTCGACCTGCGGGCAGCGTTCACGCAGTTCGCGTACCAAAGGCAGGTAGTCAAAACCGGCATGAGCGTCCACACCAATATAGGCGCGCGCTTGAGCAGTATTGGCAAAGTGTTCGACTTCGGTGATGCGGTGCGCAGGCAGGACGTACACGGGCAAAAGACCGGCACGGAACAGGCCAAAGATCACACTGACAAACTCAGGGATGTTGGGCAGGTGCACCAGGACGCGGTCGCCCTTGCGCAGACCGGCTTGCAGCAGGCCCGCCGCGATCTGACTGGCGTACTGGTCCAGCGCGCCATAGGTCCAGCGCTGGGTGCCGCCAACAATGGCTTCGCGTTCCGGGTGGTTTTGCGCGCGCGTGCGCAGCAAAGCGCCAAAAGTTTCCCCTTGCCAGTGTCCAGCATCGCGGTATCGCTGGGCAAAAGCGTCAGGCCAAATTTGTTCAACAGGAATAGATTTCATCATGGTAATGAGAACTATTACATAAATAAGCAGGCTTGTCAGATTTACTCGTGCTCAGTCAGCTTGGTGTCAGGCAGTTGAGCGCTGTCCAAAAAGCTGACTGTCCACGGAGCAAAGGGGGTGTTCAGGCAGATGGCGGCGGCATAGTTTTCCACCGGCCGGTGACTGTGCACCACCAAACCTTGCAAGATGGGATGGGGGGATTGTACGGTGCATCCATGATCTGGGTGACCGTCCAAGGATAATTCTTGAGGCTGAATATGAAAACCCGTGCCTGCATGTTTCAGGGCGGCCTCTTTGCCACACCAAAGCGCGTAGAAGTCCAGATCGCTCTTTAGCCAGGACCGCTCGGACGGCACACTGCAATGTTCGACCAGCCCTGCTTTGACGGGCAGGCGCATGGCCTCGATGTCTATGCCTATAGTTCGGTCGGCAATTCCAATCAGCACACGCTCGCCGCTGTGCGACAGGCTAAAGTGCAGATCGGCATCGTCCAGATCCAGCACGGGCTTGCCATGTTCCAGTTGGGTGATGGGAACGGCGCGTGGCGTGCAGCCCAGCAAGGGCGCCAGAAAATGGCGCAGCGCACCGTGGGCCAGCAGGCTTAAATGCTGGTCCGACTGCTGTCTGCGACGGGCAATCACCGCCAAGGTGTGGTCGGGAACCTGGTTTCGTAACCAGGATTCCATACCGTCGGGCAAGGGAAGCGACAAACTGTATACGGACAGCATGTCAAAGTCCCAGATGGCGTTGCAAAAGGGCGGCGTCCTGGCGCAGTTGCTCGGCAGGGCCGTCATACACCAGCTGACCATTACCCAATAACAAAGCGCGTTCGGCCAACTGCAGAGCCAGACTTAAATTCTGTTCGGCGATCAGTACGGTAATACCTTGCTCGTTCAGCGTTTGCAGCTGCGGCAACAAGGTGTCCTGAATCGTCATGGGAGCCAGGCCTTCGCTGGGTTCGTCCAGAACAATAATGGAGGACTGCGTCAGCAGCGCACGGGCCAGTGCCAGCAATTGTCGTTCGCCACCGCTCAAGGCGGAGCAGGAGGACTGGCGGCGTTCGTACAGACGCGGCATGGCTTCGTAGATGCTGTTCAGCGTCCAACGATCATCCGAGCGCGGACGCCGTGCCAGCCCGGCCAAACGCAGGCTTTCCTGCACGGTCAGCGTTGGGAAACGGCCCCGGCCTTGTGGTACCAAAGCCATGCCCAGCAGGGCGATTTTGTGCGTGGGCCAACCTGCAATGTTTTTCCCGTGCACATTGATTTGTCCGCTCCACTGCGGGCCCATATTGAACAGGCAGTGCAGCAGGCTGGTTTTTCCGGCGCCGTTGCGGCCCAGCAGGGCCACACTTTGCCCGGCGGGGATATCCAGCGAAATTCCTTGCAGAATGTCGGCACGGTCGTAGCGTGCATGCAGGCCGGAGATGTTCAGCGCTGTGCTCATGCCGCCTCCAAAGCCAGTTCGCCCAGATAGGCCTGACGCGCGCCTTCGTGCTGGCGCACGGCGTCCGGGGTGTCGCAGGTCAACAAGGTGCCCGATGACAGCACGGCAATTCGGTCACATTCCTGGAAAACAATATCAATGTCATGGCTGATCAGCAGCACGGCACATTGGCCGCGCATGGCGTGGACCAATGCCATGACTTCACGCGATTCGGACTCGGACAGACCAGCGGTAGGCTCGTCCAGCAAGAGCACGCGGGGTTGCTGCGCCAGGGCGATCAGCAAATCCAGAATGCGCTGCTCTCCATAGGACAAGGATCGACCCAGCACATGGCCCCGGCCGGCCAGGGCGCTATGTTCCAGCAATGCTTCGGCTGCTTCTTGGCTGGCGGCGCGGGCGGCCTTGCGGCCCCACCAGTGGTAGGCGCAATCTTTTTTGATGCGCACGGCCAGAGCCAGGTTTTGCAGCAGGGTCAGTTCAGGAAAAATACGGCTGGTCTGAAAGCTGCGCACCATACCTTGTTTGGCGCGTTCAATCGGGCCCAGACTGCGCAGGTCCTTGCCTTCCAGGAATACCTGACCGCTGGAAGGAGTGGCCAGACCACTGATGATGTTGAACAGTGTGGTTTTACCTGCGCCATTGGGGCCAATCAGCCCCAGGGTTTCGCCCGCACGCAGCTCCAGGCTGACGTCCGTCAGGATATCCAGACCGCCTACCTGCAAGGCCAGTTCGCGAGTGCTTAATAAAACGCTCATGCAGACCTCTTGCGTCGTTCTGCCAGACCATTGGGCATGAACAGAACTGTCAGCACAAAGATCAAACCTACCAGTAACTGCCAACGATCCGTGTAGGAGCTCAGGTAGGTCTGGGCAAACAGATAGAAGGTGGCCCCAATAAATGCGCCACGCCAGGTGCGTATGCCACCGATCACACCCATGATGATGAGCGTGGCCGAGAAGCTCCAATGCACTTGCTGCGGGCTGACGTACTGATTCGCAAAGGGATACAGGCCGCCAGCAGCACCCGCTACCGCACCCGCAATCATGAAGGTGTAAAGGCGGATACGCCATGCCTGATAACCCAGGGCGGCCATGCGCAAGGGCTGATCGCGCAGACCGGTCAAGGCCAGCCCGATTGGGGCGCGGCTGAAAGAACGCAGCAGCAACCAGCAGATGACCGCCAGCGCCAGGGCCAGAATCATCAGGGTGTAGGGGGCGCTCAAGGGCAGATCGCCCAGGCTCAGACGCGGGAAACCGCGCAGGCCATCGGCACCGCCGGTGACATCACGCCAGCGAAACGCGACTTCCCAGATCAATTGCCCGGCGACCAGCGTAGCCACCATGAAAAACAGCTCGGAACTGCGCAGGCTGATCAGCGCCATCAATATGGATAGCAGGGTGCCCGCCACAATGCCCACCAGCAGCATCAGCGGCAGGGGCGCGCCCCAATACTGGCTGCTGACGGCGGTGGCGTAGGCGGCAAAGCCGAAAACCGCACCGTGGCCCAGGGTGACCAGGCCGCCGTAACCAATCAGTAGGTTGATGCTAAGGACAGCGCAACCGATCAGTAGAGCTTCGGTGCCAAAGCGCCATAAGAAGGCGTCGCCCCAGAAATAGCTGCTCAGCAAGACCAGGCAAGCCAGAGCAGGCCAAAGTCCAGTGCGCAGCAGGCAGGTGTTGAGCTTGTTCATTTAAACCTGACGCGTAGCGGATTTGCTCAAGCCATTGGGCCAGCAAAGCAGAAGGCCCAGCATGACGGCCAAGGTGGCGGCATTGGCAAAGGCTGGAACCCAGACGCGGGCAAAGGTGGTGACGAAACCCAGAATCAGCGCGCACAGCAAGGTGCCGCGTACCGAGTTCAAGCCGCCAATGACCACCACCAGCAAGGCCAGCAAGAGGATTTCTTCATCCAGACCGGGGTAGACCGACAGCATGCCAGCGCCCAGGGCGCCGCCCAAACCGGCCAGACCGGCGGCCAGTGCCATGCCGATGGCGAACAGGCGACGCGAGTTCAAGCCCAGGGTTTCGACAATCTGGGCGTCCTGCACGCAAGCGCGAATGGCGGCACCCCACAGGGTGCGATCCAGCAGGAACCAGAACAGCAAGGCCAGCGTCAGGCCGGTGACGATCAGGAACAGGCGATAGGTGGGGAAGGGCAAGCCCATGATCCACAACCCGCCACGCAGCACTTGCGGCAGCATGGGCGAGAGCGTGTCGGCACTGAAACCCCAGCGCATCAAATCCGCCAGAATGACGGACAGGCCGTAGGTCAGCAGCACCTGCATCAAGTGGGTGCGCTGGTAGAACTGGCGAAAGGGGAAGCGGTCCAGCAACAGGCCCATCAGCCCGCACAGTGCGAAAGCGGCGGGAAAGGCCAGCCACCAGGGCGCGCCGGATGCCAGCCACTGGACGCTGATATAGCCGCCCAGCAGGAAAAAAGAGCCGTGTGTCAGGTTGATGAAGTTCATCAGGCTGAGCACTAAAGACAGCCCCAGCCCCGCCAACATCAGCAGTGCTGAGAAGGACAGGGCATTGAGGATTTGAAGCAGAAAATAAGACAAGGTGGAGCTCAAGAACGCGGGCCGGGGTCCTGGATACGCTGGTAAGTGTGGACCACCGTGTTAAAGGGGCGACCTTGCGCGTCTTTTTCCACCCGGTTGACGTAAATATCCAGAATGGACTGGTTATTGCGCGGGTCAAAAGCCATGGGGCCAAAGGCGGTGTTGATAGGCTTGTCCAGCAGGGCCTGTTTGAAGGCCGCCTTGTTGGACAGATCACCCTTGACCGCATCCAGACCGGCCTTGATGACCTGGCCGGTCACGTAACCGGAGGTGCTGGCTTCGCCGGGCAAACGGCCACGGCTGGCCTGGTAAGCAGCCACAAAGTCCTGGGCAGCCGGAGCGCCGGGCGATTGGTGGAAGGTACTGACGCCACCTAAAGCAGCTTCGCCCACAGCGGTAATCACGTCTTCCTGATCGAACAGGGCACCGGGGCCCACGATCTGGATCTTGCCGTGCAGTTGGTAGTCCTGCATTTGCTGGTGGAAACGCACAGCGTCGGCACCGGCCAGGAAGGTGTAGACAAACTTGGGGTTGCTGGCAGCCAGATTCATCAGGATGGGCGCGAAGTCGGGCGTACCCAGGGGTGTCCAGATGCGCTCGCCCAGCGTGCCGCCTTGTTCCTGATAAGTATTGGCGAAGTCTTCAATGTATTCGCGGCCAGCGGTGTAGTCCGAACCCAGCGTGATGCCGCCGGATTTTTCAATGTGCTCGAAGGCCCACAAGGCGCCGGTGTGGCCCAGCATCCAGCTGGTTTTGGTGGGGCGGAATACGTAGGGGCTGGCTGCTTCACGAGCCAGGCCATTGGCAGCGGCATTGGAAATGAAGGTAGGCAGTTGCGCATCGTGCACGATGTCACGAATGGCCAGTGCGATATTGGCGCTGATGACACCGCCCAGAACGTCGATCTTGTCGCGCTCGATCAGCTTGCGCACTTTACGGATGGCTTCGTCCGGTTTGCCGTGGTCGTCTTCTACCAGCAACTGCACCTTGCGCCCGCCCATCTCGTAATTGCACTGTTGCAGCATCAACTCCAGACCGGCGCGCATGCTTTCGCCCAAGGAGGCGAAGGGGCCGGACAAGGATGTCAGCAGGGCAATTTTCAGGGGACCGTCTTGGGCGCGAAGCAGGCGGGGAACGCCAAACAGCAAAGGGCTGGCTGCGGCAGCCAGCAAAAGCTGGCGACGTCCAGCACGGGTAGGGGAGAGAGTCACGAGATCTTATTTTCCGTAAGAAAGCCAAGCTTGCCTGGCAGGACATCTCAGGCAGGAGGCTGCGCTACTAAATGTTAATCATTATCATTTTATGGTCTTTCCTGACGTAAATAAAGGCTCATACCCTTGAATGTCCATTTCATGCGTGGGTCTTTAAAAGCAACGCGCCCCGATTGGGGGCGGATTCAGGGTGACAACGGCATGAAAACGGTCACACGGACGCTTTATAAAAAGGCACAGGGCGGGCTATTTAGCGCGCATCTCCATTGATATTGGCGCGAATGCGGTTCAGGAACTGGCGCAACTGGGTCAGTTCTTCCGCCGAAAAGCCCTGGATGGCGCGGTGATGAATGTCCAGAGCCGCGGGCAGAACACGCAGAAAGTGCTGGCGACCTTGCTCATGCAGATGGATCAGTACACGGCGCTGGTCCAGCGGGTCGGGCTGGCGGGACAGGTGGCCCGCGTTTTCCATTACCACCAGGGCGCGCGACAAGGTGGTTTGATCCACGTCGGTATATTGCGCCAGGGTACTGACGCCCAGGCCATCGGTTTCGTTCAGAAAAGCCAGCACACGCCAGTGCAGCAGGGTCAGTTCATGGCTGCGCAGCAAGGTTTGAAAGTCAGCATTTAAGGCCGAGGTGCTGCGATTGAGCAGATAGGGGATAAACGTATCGTGCCCGGTATAGGCGTCAGTCAGAGTACGGCTGGCCATAGTGAAGCGGCTTCCTTGATGCAAAAAAAGCAGGCTACTCGTTCAGAGTGATTGAGTGAGCCTGCGAAAGCCCGGCCAGCGCTGCCATTGGCCGGGCAAGTGGTTGGTTCAGTATCAGTTCGTATGATCCACTTTGCGCTGCAAAGCGGCAATCGTCAGGTTCAGTGCGAAGCCCAGCACACAGATCCAGACCAAGGGTACAAACATATCAATCGTGCGGTAGCTGCGTGCGGCGGCGGTCAGCATATGGCCCAGACCGTCGGTGGAGGCAATCATCTCGGCCAGAAAGACCACCACGCAGGCAATGACGCCTGCCACCCGTACACCGGCCAGCACGGTCGGGCTGATGGCGGGCAAAATGATTTTCCACAGGCAGGCACTGCGAGATGTCCCGGCGGCACGCGCCGACCAGATCAGCTTGCGGTCCACCGTTTGCGCAGCCACCCAACTGGCCATCAGCACAGGGAAAATCGCATCCGAGACCACCAGAGCGATTTTCGATGAGCTTTCAAACCCCATGATCAGGATCAGTGCCGGGTAAAGGGCGATCTTGGGGATAGGGGCCAGCAGACGGATCAGGGCATCCAGCAGAAACGAGCTCCAGCGCGTCAACTGTGCAATCAGCGCTAGGGCCACACCGGCCACACAGGCAATCAGCAAACCACTGATCAGGCGGTAGACGGTGATGCCCAGGTTCTGCCAGAAGTCCGCCTGACCGGCCAGTTCCAATACACGCATCAGAATGGAAGAGGGGGCAGGCAATAATTGCGGGCTGACCCAGCCCGAGCGCGTGCACAGCTCCCAGACAATCAGCATCAAGGCTGGACTGATGCACAAAGACAGTCCCGACAAGTCCCGGCGTTTGGCCGGGCGGGTTGGAGTAGAACGCATAGCTTGTCCCGGTGAGGCTAAGGTTTTGGTGGTCATAGCGTCATCCTTTGTCCATCAGGCTCTGGGTCGAGTCATGCCAGTGTGTGCAGCGTTTGCGGACAAACTCGAACAGCGCATCGCAGGCAATGCCCAGCACGGCCAGCAGCATGATGACGGCATACACCGTGGAGTACTGCGCCATATCCATGGAGGTGAACAGCAGATTGCCTATACCTTCCTGACGCGCAATCATCTCGGAGGACACCATCACGATCAGGGCCATGACCACCCCGACACGGCAGCCAATCATGACTTCCGGCAAGGAGGCGGGCAGAACAATCTTGCCCAGACGGGCAATGGGTCCCATGCCCATGGACTGGGCGACCCAGATCAGCTTGGGCTCGATGCGGGTTGCGCCGTGATAGCTGTGATAGAGCAAAGGCAGGGACACGCCCAGCGCAATAACCAGGATCTTGGAGAAATCCCCCAGACCGAACCACAGCATCAAGATCGGCATCAAGGCCGCTTTGGGCATGGGATAGGCCAGGGCCACCAGAGGATAGAAAGCGGTATAGACCAGGCGGCTGCGGCCCATGGCCAGACCCAGGGGGACGGCCACGACCAGTGCCAGGGCATAACCGGCAAACATGCGGCCAACCGACTGCAGGATTGCCGACCAGGCCATCGGGTCGCTGATCAGGGCAGGCAGTTCGCCCAAGGCCGCCCAAGGGCTGGGGAAGGAATCCAGCCCTACCCAACGGGCCAGCCCTGCCCAGGCCAGCAGCACCAGAATGGCCGCCATGACCAAGGAGGCCCAGCGATGTTCATACCAGTGCTGTGGCGTCATGGGTGGGCCTCCGCCATCAAGGATTGCTCCAGACGAATAATGGTTTCCTGATAGACCGGATTGCGCAGCAGCTCGCTACGGACGCGGGGGCGGGGCAGGTCAATCTCCACTACCTCCTTGATGCGGCCGGGCGAGCCAGTCATGACAATCACGGTATCGGACAGGAAGACGGCCTCGTCCACGCCGTGCGTCACAAAGACCACGGTGTTGCGTAACTGCTCCCACAAGCTG
The DNA here is from genome assembly GCF_023674485.1 of Alcaligenes sp. DN25. NCBI lineage: Bacteria > Pseudomonadati > Pseudomonadota > Betaproteobacteria > Burkholderiales > Alcaligenaceae > Alcaligenes > Alcaligenes sp. DN25. Next base: position 474,250 of record NZ_CP098408.1, read on the forward strand.
AGCAGTTCCGTTTGCAGGGTGACGCGCGTGTGGGCATCCAGCGCCCCGAAGGGCTCGTCCATCAGCAGGATGTCCGGCTCATAGGCCAGGGTGCGGGCGATGGCCGCACGCTGACGCATACCGCCGGACAGTTCACGTGGATAGAAGGAGGCGTAAGGCCCCAGCTTGACCTTGTCCAGCCATTCGCTGGCGCGCTGTTCGGCCTGGTCCTTGGGCATGCCTTGTTCGCGCATGCCGTAGGCCACGTTTCCCAGCACGGTTTTCCAGGGGAACAGGGCGTACTCCTGAAACACCGGGCCCCGGTCCGGGCCTGGGCCGGTAATGGGCTTGCCCTTGACGCGGATCTGGCCGCTGGAGCAGGACTCAAAGCCCCCTAACATATAGAGCAGGGTGCTTTTGCCGCAACCGCTGGGTCCCAGAATAGACACGAATCGCCCTGCCGGAATGCTCAGGGCGATGTCTTGCAGGGCCGTATGGCTGCGGCCCTGCCGGGTGTTAAAGGTTTTACCGACACCATCCAGTTCAATCATGGTGTTGCCTCGCGTAAATCAGCCCGATAAAAGTCCTGCACGTTCAAGGCTTTCTTCAGGAAACCAGCCTTGTGATAGCGGTCGTAGGTGCCCTGGATGGATTCCAGATTGGGCTGCATATCCGGGACGCGGGCAAAGTCCTTGTCGGTGAACAGGTACTGGGCCAGCAAGTCCTTGGGCGCACGGGTAATTTGTGCCGTGACTTCTACGGCCAGTGCAGGGTCTTTGCTGAGCATGCCCATGGCCGTTTTCAAGTCCTGCACATAGGCGCGCACCACTTCGGGATTGGCGTCGCTATAGGATTTGCTGCAGGCTTCGAAAATCTGTACGGATGGGCTGGCCACTTCGGACAGGGAGAACAGTTTGCGCAAACCGCCTTTCTTCTCGTTCAGCAGGGCAAAGGGCTGGGCCATGGGACCGGCATCAATACGGCCACTGCGAATCGCGTCAGCTGCAGGTGGAAAGCCGGTTTCAACGATTTTTACATCCTTGTCCGGGTCAATACCGTTCTGGCGCAGCCACAGCAGCATGTCGAAGTACACACCGGCTCCATAAGCATTGGTGCCAATGACCTTGCCTTTCAGGTCCGCCGCGGTCTTGATCGGGCTGTCTTCCTTGACGGCCCAGTAGACGGAGAAGTGGTCATCGTCCGAGTGCACGTGCTGGGCCACGATATAGGCTTCCAGACCGCTTTCAATAGCGCCATTGGCCAGCGACATGGGGGCCATGGTGGAGCATTCCAGAACGCCAGCACGCATGGCTTGCACCATGGGCGAAGTGCCCTGGAACTGAGTCCACTGGATTTGATATTTCTTGCCCAGTTGCGGGAACAGCTCGGGGCGCTTGGCCATCAGGTACTTGGCTTCCTCGCCCGGAATGGTCCAGCCTACCCGCAAGGTGGGGACTTCCTGAGCCTGGCTCAGACCGTGACAGCTCATCAGGGCAAACAGCAACGCAGCGGTTTTTTTCATTCCTGTGTCTCCTTGGCAAGGTGTTCGGCGCGGGCAGGGGCCAGGCCGATGTGATCCAGCATTCCCAGTACGCGGGCCAGCACGTCGCGTCGATACGCTTGTTGCTGGTCCACCGGGTATTCGTGAAAGCCTTGTCCGCTGCGCAGACCGTTGCGTCCACTTTCCATATAACGGGTGATGATGTCGGGTACGGCGTAGCGTTCCGGGTCCAGGTTCTGCGACAGGTATTGCCCGGCGTGATACAGAATGTCGTTGCCGCCGTAGTCGATGAACTCCAGCACGCCGATGCTGGCAAAGCGGAAACCCAGGCCGTAGCGGGTGGCCTTATCAATATCGGCTGCGCTGGCTACGCCTTCCTCAACCATGCGAGCGGCCTCATTCATGATCAGGGTTTGCAGGCGTGGAACGATGAAACCGGGGTGGCAACCACAGACCACAGGCACTTTGCCGATGGATTCCAGATTGCTTTGCAGACGGCTCAAGGTCTGCTCGCTGGTGCCGGGGTGGGCACTGATTTCGACCAGTGGAATCAGGAATGCCGGGTTAAGCCAATGTGCGTTCAGGAAACGCTCCGGATGGCTCAACATGGGGGCCAGATCCGAGGCCAGCATGGTGGAAGTGGTGGAGGCGATCAGCGCATCGGGCCGGGCCAGTTCACCGATACGTCCCAGGGCGTCGGTCTTGGCTTCTTGTGTTTCGGGCACGCCTTCATAAATCAGATCGGCCTGGCCCAGCACTTGCGCCGCTGCGCTCAAGGGGGCGACGCTGATGCAGGCCAGATGGTCGTCGATCTGTTCGGTGGCGAACATGCCCAGGTCGGCCAGTTGTTCCAGCGTGGCACGCAACTCCTGGCGTATTTCGGCGTCCAGACGGACACTATCAGCAGGCTGACGGGGTTTGAAATCCAGTAAGGTCACGGCTTGGCCGCGCAGCGCATAGGCCAGGGCGATGCCCCGCCCCATGCGACCTGCGCCCACCGCAACGATACGTTTGATCGGGGCGGGCGCGTTCATCAGGCTCTCCCGGCTTGCAGCATCTCTTGCAGTTGCTCGCGGCTCATCGTGTCCAGACCCAGGCTGGCCAGTGTGCGTTGGCCTTGGCGCAAATCTTCACCCACGATGGCACCGGCAATCGCCAGCAAGCCTTTGGTGACGGGAGCATCTACACCGGCCCAGTCGGCTACCGATGCAAAGAAGGCCAGACCCAGCATGGTGTCTTCACGCATGTAACGATGTTCGTGCAGGTCGATCTTCTCGCGCCAGTCGCCGCTTTTCACCAGCTTGGAGTGCGAGGAACGGTCGCCATACATCCACTGATCGTTTTCATAATGGTCGGACAGCGGGAAGTGCGGGGCACCGTAGCCCAGCGCTTCACGAATGCGCATGCGCTCATTGTCCAGTTGCGTGGTCACGGCACGGACCGAAGGCTGAGTGCCTTCGTTATGAATGTCCCAGGCCGGGAAGTGCTCCAGCGGGCCGGCGTTCATCATGATCAGCGGTGGGTGGATGATGGGGCCGGCGTTCATCAGGGCACCGGACAGGGCATCTTCGCAGCGCTCCACGCTGGGGAAGACCTTGCCAATCACCTCCAGGGCATGATCGGTGTTCCGCGCAGGGTACACGCCAGTAGGCAGGCGGGTGGCGCGGGTGGTGATGTTGATGACGGTATCGCCATGTTTGCGGGCCAGCCAGGGCAGGGTGCCGGTTTCGGCCCAGCTGACATCGGCCTTGTTGCCGGTGCCGCGCACGATCTCGCTCATGATGAAGGAGCCAAAGGTGCCTGGGGGCAGAAATACGACCTGGCCGTCTGTCAGGTGCGGAGCCATGACGCGGGCAATATCGGTTTGTGCAATGGCGGGCGAAGGAATCAGTACCAGGTCGGCACCGGCGATGGCCTCGCCAATATCGGCGCAGACTTTGGCAATGGGGATTTCGCGCTCGCCTGCTTCGTCTTTCAAGGTCATGACTGGCCGGTCCAGCAAGGGCTGCAACTGGGCCGTATCACGACGCCATAAACGGACCTCGTGGCCCTGTTCGCTCAAGTCTGCCGCTGCTGCGTAACAACCGTGCCCGCCACCTAATACCGCTACCTTCATGTTTGTCTCCAATCTCTTTTTTTGATTTCTATGCACTTGCATATAAATACAGACTAAAAGAAGTTGAGGCCTAAAACAAGAGGATGAATGGGGGGAGTTACCCTAGGGCGGGAAAACTTGGATATGAAGTGAAAAGGCGCGTCATGCGCGCCGGGAGAACACGGCTAAGCCGCGCCACAAGCCAGTTCCAGGGCACGCAAGGTGGCTTGTGCCAGAACGTGGCCGTGGCCGGCTCCGGGCAGAACATGCAGATTCGCCTGCATGCCTTGGGCTTGCAAGTGCGCTTGGAGTTTTTGCATGGTGGGCAGGGTAGGCACACCATTTTTGCGTCCTTCCGGGCCCGCTGCCTGAGCGCTAAGCGGATACCAGGCCTCGGAGGCACCGGCCAGAATATCTACCAGCACCGGCTTGTCTACCCGCTCCAGCAAGGTCCAGATCAGGGGATCACGCCACCACAAGGAAGGGCTGGCGCACAGGTAGTGCTGAATGGGCAGGCTTTGCCGGCTAAGGGCATACAGCACAAACAGACCAGCGTAGGAGTGGCCGTACAGGCTGATGCGCGAACGGGTCAGCGCAGGCTCCATGCTTTGGGCCAAGGCTAGCGCCATACGCACTTGTTCGATCATGGCAGGAGCGCCACCCGCCTGCCATTGGGGGACGCGTGGGTCTTCCCATAGAGTGCCGTCCGGGCTGGGCGGGGTGTAATCCAGAGCGCGATAACGTGTGATCTGATCGCGCTCGCCTTGGTAACCCAGCGACAGAATCGCGCAGTGCTGCAAGGCGGGGTGGCCGCTTTCTTCCAGCAAGGGCAAGGTCCACTGACCATCGAGCAGGCACAGCAAAGGCAGGGGGCCTTGTTCTGGCTTGCTGTCTGGCAGGCGTAGCAAGACGTGATGGGGATGGCCGCCCGCAGGCGGCAGTTCCAGTGGAATCAGGCGTGACATGAAGGCTTAGAGGGCGGACTTCAAATCAATCATGTAGGTGCCTTCCATCGGCACGGTCAGGAAGCGCTGGTTCACTTCTTCCAGTGTTTTCAGAGCCGAGACGCCCTGGAAGCGGTCGGGGTGAATCCAGGCGGCCAGTGCTTCGATAAAGATCATGTGCAAAGGCGAATCGTTGAAGGCATGCCAGATGCCGTGGCTATTGCCGCTGCGCACGGCTGGCAGGGCTTGCAGACGATTGCCGTCAATAATGGCTTGCAGGCTTTTACGAGCCTGGTCTTCGCTGACGCCTGTGCCAATAGCCAATCCGCCGGAGGTGGTGCGCTTGCCTGCGCCTGTGCCCGTAGCCACATAGACCGCAGGCGCGCGGGAATTGATGTATTCAAAATTCAGCTTGCCGGTGGAGCTTTTCAGGACATCCGCGCCAATATTGTGGCCACCTGCATAGCTGATCATGTCGTTAAAGGTGCCTGCGCCGGGCGAGTTGCAGCAGTCCGTGCTGCCTGCATGGGCATGCACAAAAACGGGCGGATGATCCTCCTTGGGCAGATCGGCCAGTCGCTGGGCAACGCCCTGCATGTGTTCTTCGTAGAACTGGATGAACTCGTCGGTGCGTTCTTTCTCACCCACGGCGTAGCCCAATGCGCGCAGGCTGGGTACGGTGTTCTCCAGCGGGTTCACAAAGAAGTCGATCACAATGACGGGCACTTTGGCGGCAGTCAGGCGCTGGATCAGGGCCGAGTCGCGTGTGTCCTGGCCGGGAGTCAGGCCCGCAAAGGCGGCCGTCAGCACGACCAGATCCGGACGCAGGGCCAGGGCCTGTTCGATCGAGAAGGTGTCTGCCGTATGGCGACCCACAATAGGGATACTGGCCAGTTGCGGGTAGCGCTTCAGATAGGTCTTGTACTCGTTGGAGAAGGAGGTTTTGAACTCGTCCGACCAGCCTGCAATCAGGTTTGCTGGCTCGGGGTGGACCAAAGCCAGTACCGGGAAGTGACGTGCCTGAGTCAGCACAATGCGTTTGGCGGGGCCAGGCAGGGTAACGGTACGACCCATGGCATCAGTAACTTCGATGGGCTGGGCCTGCACGCCCAAAGGCAAGAGCAAGGTCAGCGACAGCAGCAGGTGGCGCAGGATGTTCATGGGTTCTCCGAAGGTCACAGCACAGGCTCTTGCAGCCCGTCGATAATGATTTGCAAGGTGCCCTGCGAGCAGCTTTCCACGCGGGCACGGACGCCATAAGCCTGGGCCAGCGAGTTGGGGGTAATCACCTTGGCTGGCTCGCCTTGCGCTAGCAGACCACCGCCTTCAATCATCAGCGCATAGTCACTATGGCGCAGAGCTACGTTCAGGTCATGCAGCACGATCAGAGTGATCAGATTGTTGTCGTGGGTTTCCTGGGCCAGCAAGTCCATTACGTGGAATTGATAGTTCAGGTCCAGAGCCGACAAGGGTTCGTCCAGCAGCAGCAGGGTAGGCTTGCGTATCAGGGCTTGCGCCAGGCCCACCAGCTGTTTCTGACCGCCCGAAAGCTGGTCCAGATAGTGCATGGACAAGTGCGCAATGCCCAGGCGTTGCAGGATGTGCATGATGTGCTCATGATCCACATCGCGGGCGTGGCCACCAGGGGCCGAGGCATTGGCCGCCACCAGTACGGATTCAAACACACGCAGGTGGACCGAGGCGGGCAGGGATTGGGGCAGGTACACCACTTTTTGGGCGCGCTGCTCGAAGCTGACGCCGCTCAGCTCCTGACCGTCCAGCAGGATCTCGCCGGTGGTGGGCTTGAGCAGTCCCGCCAGGGACTTGAGCAGGGTGGATTTGCCGCTACCGTTGGGGCCCAGCAAAGCCACCAGTTGACCGGGCTGCAAAGGCTCGATGGTCAGCTTGGACAGAATTTCGCGTTTGCCGTAAGACAGGCTCAGATCGTGGACTTCAAGCATGGTTCACTTTATTTGGCGTCGCAGCACAACGCCCAGGAAGAAGGGCACACCCACCAGCGAGGTGACAATGCCGACCGGAATAATGATGCCGGGCACAATGTTTTTCGAGGCAATCGAGGCCAGAGACAGAATCACCCCACCCACCAAGGCACTGCCGGGCAGGTAGAAACGGTGGTCTTCACCAAATAGGCGGCGGGCAATATGCGGCGCAATCAGGCCCACAAAGCCGATGGTGCCCACAAAGGATACGGCCAGTGCGGCCAGCAAGCTGATACGCAGCAAGGACACCAGGCGCAGGCGTGAGACATTGATACCAAAGCTGGTGGCGCGGTCTTCACCCAGACGCAGGGCGGTCAGTTTCCAGGTATCACGCAGCGACAGCGGCAGAATCAGCGCAAACACCGCCAGCATGATGCCGACCTTGCCCCAGGAGGAGCGCGACAGGCTGCCCATGGTCCAGAACACCAGCCCTTGCAGGGCTTCGGCGCTGGCCACAAACTGCACCAGCGAAACCAGTGCATTGAAGGAGAACACCAGCGCAATGCCAAACAGCACCAGATTGGCGGTGCTCATGGCGCCCCAGCGGGCGACCGCGTCCAGCAGCATGGCGGACAGCAGGGCGAAAATAAAGGCATTGGCGGCAATGGTCCAGGCTTGCGGAATGCCGGGAATCGACAGGTCCAGCACAATGGCCAGGGACGCGCCAAACGCCGCTGCCGAGGAAATCCCCAAGGTAAAGGGGCTGGCCAGTGGGTTATTCAGAATGGTCTGCATTTCCGCACCGGACAGGCCGAGTGCCAAACCAATGGCCATGGCCATCAAGGCATAAGGCAGGCGGATTTCCCAGACGATAACGCGGGTGGTCGGGTCGGACTGTTCCGGGTTGAACAGCGCATGGCTCAGTTCTCCCAGGCTAAGACCCGAGGGCCCCAACATGAAGTCGGCCACAATCGAGGCCAGAATCACAAGAACCAGGGCCCCAACCAGGAGCCAGCGACGTCTGAGGATGTGTTGATAGTCGGCCAGCGCAGGAGCCGGAACAGCAGATGTGGACATTAAGTGTCTGAATGATAACCGTTTACATAGAAAGAAAGTATAGTTCATCAGCCGGGCTTTGGCGTCCTTACCGCGATTCTTTTATGCAGCTTGAACATTTGGATTTTCTTTCCCCATTGGGCCGACAGTATCGTCTGACTTTGGCCTGGCCGGACGTGCCAGCGCCTGCGCAGGGCTGGCCATTGCTGTGCGTGCTTGATCTACCGCAATTTGAAGCGGTGCTGGCCACCTGTGAAAAGCAGGCTCCACAAGCCTGTGCCGTGCTGGGGATAGGTTATGGCGCGGAGGTCTGGCGCGATCAGGACTTCACCCCCGCGCTCAATGGAGAAGCGGGCCACGCGCCAGATTTTCTGGCCATGATGCAGGACGTTTTCTTGCCCTGGGCCTACGCACAGGCGCCTTTGAATGCGCAGCGGCGTTTGCTCTGCGGCCATTCCCTGGGTGGCCTGTTTGCCTTGCATCTGCTGTATCAACAGCCAGAATTGTTCGATGCACTGGTGGTGTCCAGCCCCTCGGTCTGGTGGGGGGAGGGCTATCTGGCTCGACTGCTGGCCCAACCCTTGCCCAAAGCCGCTATGACGATGTCCGTACAGTTCTCCGTTGGCGAGTTCGAGCAAAGCCTGGGCCCGGCAGAAGAAGCCATGCCTGAGGACAAGCGCGAGCTGCGTCGTTTACGTTTGCAAGAGCGCCGCATGGTGGATGGCACCCGCGAACTGGCGCAGGCTTTGGCGCAGCAACAAGGTGGTGAGCCGCGTTTTCGCATCGTGCCGGGTTGTAATCACAGCCAGTCCGGTTTGGCAGCCTTGCCGCAAGGCTGTCTGGAATGGCTGGCTGAGTAGCCCTGTATCTTCTTGCCCACAAAGACGTTCAGCACGGTGATTGCCTGTATCCTCTGAACGTCTCCGAGCAGACCCGTATAATGCTGCTCATGCTTGCTTGAACCGGCTTTTCTGCCCTTCTCGTTCTCTTCTTCCCGTATTTTCAGGTCCCCGCCCTATGGCTGCGCGTCGCGCTTCGTCTGTTTCCGATTCTCCCGTTCCCACTCAAGCGGGCTTGCTGCTCCATCCCCAATGGCTGGATTATCCGCGTCTGGAAGGTGTGGCTCGTCAGGTCGCCAAGAAAGCGCGTTTTCAGGACCGGGCAGGCATACGGCGCGTGTGGCTGAAAGCCTGGCGCTTGCCGCAGGACGCCGCCTTTTTCAATCAGATCATCGCTGCCGAACTGGGTTTGAAGGATGCGGACCAGCGTTTACAGTCCCAAGGTGTGCCCGAGGTCGTGATTCGTACCCTGCGTCTGCTGTATCAAATGAGCGTGGACAAGCTGGATGCGGATACTTATGAAGCCTTGCGTGAGCAACTGCTTGAACAGCGCGCTCAATTGGCCGGAGCGATAGCCTCCCAGTCCTTGCCTTTAAGCGAGAACTGGCCCGAAGCCGAGCGCGGCGCGCGCCTGCAGGCTTTGGTGCAGGCCTGGCAGTCCATGCCTTTAGCGCAGACCTATTTGTGGCAATTACAGGCCGAACAGCGCGATCGCGAGCAACGCAGTCAGCGCTGGGAGCAGGCCCAAAAAGAACGTGAACAAGCGCGTCAAAAAGAACAAAACGATAAACAGCGCAAGTTCAATCAGGCCCAGGAGCGTTTGACAGCCTGGCTGAAAGAGCAAGGTTGCGAGCCGCAACGCATCACCCTGGAGGCCTTCGAGGGCCTGCAAGCCGGGGAACCTGCCCATTGGTTCATGACGGTGTATGGCCGCAATGCCAGTGCCGCTGTCCTGACCCAGGAGTTCAAGCTGGATGCCGAGCAGCAGGAGTTTTTGCTGCAGGCTCAAGCACAACGTCAGGCGCGTCAGCGAGAGCAACGACAGCAGCGTTGGGCCTGGGAGCAGGAGTGCATAGGGTCGGAAGAAACGATGGCCTTGCTGGGCATTACTCGTCAGGAATACGAGCTATGGCTGGCTGATCGCCGCTTGCCCAGTACCAAGCTGGAAGTGCGGGGTGGAACCGTTGGCGGGCGTGATCGTGTCGCCCATCACCCGGATTTATTGGCAGCGATTGATCAAAGCCAGATTGAGCAATGGCGCGAGCAATACGCCAGCAGCTTGAGCAATCGTGAACGTGCGCAGTACCAGCGAGCGGCTGACCGTGCGCGCACACAATGGCGTCAGCAACAAGTGCTGAACCAGATCAAGAAGCAAGAAGCGTGCGATTACGAAATTGACCCGGAAGATCCCTTGCGCCTGTGGTGGCATAAGGACTTGTGGCTGGCGGTGAATGTGCCCGTAGCGGGCGAGCGTCAGCATTGGCGCGCCAATGTGCGTATGCAGGCTGCCGTGCCTTTGCCACGTACCGGCTCGGAGCTGGATCGATTGCCCGCTCGTGTTTCAGTCTTGTTCAACACGGCAGCTCAAAACCGTCTGTCCCAGCGTCTGGAAGATTCGCTGGATGCGTTTTTGCAAACCCAGCGCCCCCTGATTGATGGCTCGTCCTTTCTGGAACTGGCCAAAGCCTTGCGCATGGCTCTGGAAGAGGGCATCGAGCAAAAAGAAATCGAGGCCGGGGATTTTGAAAAGCGTCTGCTCAATGGCCCGGTGCGCCGCATCCTGGAAAGTGTGGAGCAACAGCGTGCCCAGGACTTGATGCGCCTGGGCGACTTCCCGGAAATGTTCAGCCTGGCCCGAGGCATCCGCCGCCATCTGGTGTTCCGTTTGGGCCCGACCAATTCGGGCAAGACGCACGAGGCCCTGGAAGCCCTGATGGAAGCCCGATCCGGCGTATATCTGGCTCCGCTGCGACTGCTGGCCATGGAGGTGCGTGATCGTCTGATGAACGCGGGCATCCCCTGCAATCTGGTTACGGGCGAAGAGCGCGTGATGGTGCCCGGTGCCCAGCACACTGCCTGCACGGTCGAGATGATGGACCCCACGATGGAAGTGCGCGTGGCCGTCCTGGACGAGATTCAAATGTTGCAAGACGAGCAGCGCGGCTGGGCCTGGACTGCAGCTCTGGTCGGTGTTCCGGCCCGTACCCTGTTTGTCTGTGGTGATGCTTCCGTCCTGCGTCCGTGCGAGCGTCTGGTGCGTTCCATGGAAGAGACCATGGAGCTGGAATTTACCGAACGCAAAACCCCGCTGGAGGTCATGCCTTATCCGGTAGACCCGCCGCGAGCCACAGGCAAGCAAGGGCGTCAGGAAGCGCCGTGGCGGGGGCGCAAAGATCGTCAACGTGAAGCTCAGGGCGTGTCCAAAGGTGATGCGGTGGTGGCCTTCACCCGTAAGGATGTCCTAACGCTAAGTGCGCGTTACCGCGCCCAAGGCTGGAAAGTTGCCACCATTTATGGCGCGCTGGCTCCGGAAGTGCGCCGCACCGAGTCCGAGCGCTTTTCCCAAGGCGAGGCCGATGTGCTGGTAGCCACCGATGCGATTGGCATGGGCTTGAACCTGCCGATTCGCCGCGTCCTGTTCTCTACGGTTCACAAGTTTGACGGCCGCTCCATGCGAGCCTTGAACGCAACCGAAGTGCGCCAGATTGCCGGACGGGCAGGCCGCTATGGCTTGTACCCCAAAGGCTATGTGGGGGCGATGGACAAGCAGGATCTGAACCATATTCGTACCCAATTGCAAAGCGACGCCCCCAGCGTGGATTTGCGCTTGCCCATTGCACCCAGCCCCGAGCACGTGCAGGCGCTGGCCTCTTTACTGGATAACAACAATATCGGCGCTGTGCTGCAGTACTTTGCGCAGAAAGTGGCTTCCGATAGCCCCTTGTTTCAGACAGCGGGTTTGAAAGACGCCATCGAGCTGGGCTTTTGTGTAGACCGCCTGGCTCCCAAGCTGGATTTGCGCGAGAAGTTCACCTTTGCCTGCGCGCCGGTGTCCGTGGATAAGGATACGGAGCTGGATTACTTCAAGCGTTGCCTGTCTGCCTATGTGGCACAACGCCCCATGGCCTTGCCACCGGCGCCGTCCTGGCTGAAATCCGCCAGCCCCTCCCGCCTGGAAGACGCCGAATTGCTCAGCAAGCAGATCAGCCTCTATGCCTGGTTCAGCATGAAGTTCCCGCAAGTGTTTGACCAAGGCCCGTGGTTGCCGGAAGTGCGCTCCCTGGTCAGCCGCTTTATTGAGCGCAGCCTGCTGCATCAAAGCGGTTTCGGACAGACCAGCCGCGAGGCTTTTGGTACGCCGTCGCCGAGCAGACGCTGATCTTTTTTTCAGACAAGTGGCTACCGGGCCAGCTAGCATGAAAGCGGCTTGGCTCGATCCGCTTTATATCGTTTGATACACTGTGCACCGTGCGGATGTGTCCGTACGGTCCGGTTAAGGGGTACCATGCCCCTATCCCTGCGCTGATTCTGGCGCCCTCCCTGTTTTCCAAAGCTATCTATGAATTACCGCAAGCTGACCTTGGTGTTGGCGGCGTTGGCGATGCTGGGGCCTTTTGCTACCGATGCCTATCTGCCGTCATTTCACCGTATCGGTGTTGAATTTTCCGTTGACCAGTCAATGGTTCAGCAGACCTTAAGTCTGTATCTGTTTGGTTTTGCCTTCATGAGCCTGTTCTGGGGCATGTTGTCCGACAGCTTCGGGCGGCGTCCCGTGATTCTGGCCTCCCTGATCCTGTTCCTGATCGGGTCCGTGGGCTCGGCGCTGGCCCCCAGCTTTTCCTGGCTGTTGTTCTTCCGTTTGATCCAGGGCTGTTCGGCAGGTGCCGGGCGTGTCGTCGGTCAGGCCCTGGCGCGCGACTGTGTACAAGGGGTGCAAGCTCAGCGCTTGTTTGCCCACATCACGATGGTCTTCAGTCTGGCCCCGGCGCTTGCACCGGTCATGGGCGGCTATTTAAGTAGTTATTCGGGCTGGCGCTCGGTGTTCTGGATGCTGACGGTGCTCAGTATTGCCCTGATTGCGCTGTGCTGGCGGCAACTGCCTGAAACCTTGCCCGTGGCCTCGCGCCAGCCCTTGAAGCTGTGGGTGATTCTGGCTAATTACGCACGGGCCTTGAGCAATGGCCGCTTCGTGCTGGCGATCTCCGCCATTGCCTGTGCGTTTGGCGGCTTTGCCTTGTACATTTCGTCGGCGGCCAGCTTTGTGATTGATGTGCTGGGTCTGACAGAAACCGCCTTTGCCTGGCTGTTCCTGCCCTTCATTGGCGGTATGTTGGGTGGCTCCATCCTGAATGCCCGCTTTGCTGAAAAGCTGGCCCCGGCACGCATGATTCGTCTGGGCCTGTCCATCATGCTGGCTGGCGCCACCTTCAATACCGTGTACAACCTCCTGTTCCAGGCAGAGGTGCCGTGGGCCGTGATGCCTATTTTTGTGTACGCCTTTGGCATGTCCATGGCCTTGCCGGGCATGACGGTGGTGACCTTGGGCACCTTCCCCACCATGCGCGGCCTGGCTTCCTCGGTACAAAGTGCCTGGCAAATGCTTTTGTTTGCCACCGTTTCCGGTGTGGTGGCTCCGCTGCTGTTCGATAGCGGCTTGCTGTTGGCCTTGGGCATGTTGTCGGCGGCTGCCTTGTCGGCCGGATTCTGGTGGTGCAGCCAGTTCCGTTCCAAATCGACCGAGGCTTCCGCCTAAGCCCTATCAGGATCGGGTGCTGCTGTCAGCGCCAGCGCGTTGAGCCAGGCTTGGATTGTTTTCCTGAGCGCCACTGTGATCTGCAGTGGCGCTTTTGCTTTCAGCCGCCGCAGACACGGAAGGCGTAAACCATTGCACCAAGCCCATACCAGCCAAAATCAGCAGCACGCCTAGAATGCGTCCCATATGCACCGGGCGTGGTGTCAGGCCCATCAAACCGTAGTGGTCGATCAGCATGGAGCTGAGCATTTGCCCGGCCACCACACAGACAATAAAGCTGGCGGCGCCCATGCGTGGCGTCAGAATCAGGGCGGCGCTGATGTAAATGACCCCGCCAACGCCACCCGTCCATACCCACCAGGGGGCATGCGCCAGTTGCGCGGTCAGGGGAGCGGGGGCGCGCATCAGCCAGATTGTGGGCAGCACCAGAGCCGCACTGATACAGAGCGACACCAGTGTGGCCCAGAGCGGATGCCCCAGGACCTTACCCAGAACGGCATTGCTGGCAGCTTGAAACGGCACGGCCGAACCGGCAAAGACAGCCACCAACATACTGAACAAAGCGGTACCGGGCATGAGCGTATCTCCATAAGAATCAAAGCTCTATCTTGCACTATTCGCAATTCTTATTGAAATTAATAGTGTGCACAGTCATTATTCGTTCTATGGATGAGCTGCGCCGTATAGACCTGAATTTGATGCTGAGCCTGCATGCCTTGTTGACCGAGCAGCATGTGACGCGGGCTGCCCAGCGTCTGCATAAAAGCCAGCCTGCCGTCAGTCATGCCTTGGCTCATTTGCGCCAGGTGTTCAACGATCCTTTGTTGATACGCCGCGGTTCCCGCTTGGAGCTGACCGCGCTGGCCTTGCAGTTGCAGCGTCCTCTGGAGCAGGCTTTGCAGCAGCTCAATGGCCTGCTGGATGCGGGTGGCTTTGATCCAGCCAGTGAACAACGTGAATTTCGCTTGGCCATGTCGGATTACGGCGCGCAAATTGTCTTGCCACCGTTGATGCGCCGCCTGCGTCGTGACGCACCGGGTATTCGGCTGGCGGTCAGCCAGGCCAGCCGGGAAGCCATGCAGGGTCAGCTGCGGGATGGCGAGATTGATCTGGCCTTGAGCGTGTTCTCGGAAATTCCGGCCGGCTTGCAGGCGCAGACCTTGTTTGAGGAACACCTGATCTGCATTGCGGATCGGGCCAGTCTGAGCGGCGGGCAAGCCCCTGCTTTGGAAGAGTGGTTGCAGCGCCCGCATGTGTTGCTGGCCATGCGTCCGGGAGGGGAAAGTGAGGTCGACAACGTCCTGAATCGGCTCGGTCTTAAACGGCAGATTGCCTTGTCCTTGCCGCATTGGAGTGCGGCTGCCCAAGTCCTGGCGGGCACGGACCTGATTTTGACGGTGTCCAGCCGCAGTGCCGAGCACTTGCGCGAACAGGCTGAACTGGTGTTTTTCCAGCCTCCTCTGCCCATTCCCTCGGTCTTGTTTCAGCAAGTCTGGCATAGCCGTCGCCACGCGGACCCGGCTCATGTCTGGCTGCGCCAGCAGTTGATGCAGTGCTGTTAAAGCCCGTCTTTACTCTTTATGACGGGCTATGGCTTGACGATAGGGCCTGCAGTTTCCGACAATTTATGTTTACTTTTGAATTCTCGTTTTTATCCGTTTAAACGGCTGGATAAAACGTTTTGGATTGCGTTTGTCAGTCCCTGTGTAGTGCTTTTTGAATTGATTGTTGATGAACCCTGCTAATGCCTTGAATCTGGATGAAGACACCTTGCACAAGGAGGCACGAGCCTGGGTCAGCCGCCTGAAAACGTCCTCGCTGACCTCTCGTCAGGCTCGGGAGCTGCGCCGCTGGTGTGGGCGCAGTCCTTCTCATGCATCCGCTTTTGCGCACGCGCGCGAAATGTGGGATGCCATGCCCCAAGATCGTGAAGATTGGCTGCGCGAAGCCAAGTTGATGAAAAAACGTGGCCACCAGCCTTTGCGTCGCGCCCTGCTGGGCGGTTTGCTGCTGGGTGGTGGCCTGTATCTGGTCGCCAAGCCTCCTATGCAGTTGTGGCCTTCCTTGGCTGATTTGCGTGCTGACTATCGCACGGGTGCGGGCGAGCAGCGGCGCGTGCAGTTGCTGGACCATGTCTGGCTGGATATGAATACGCGCAGTCGCCTGAACGTCGGTGACGACCCGCATCTGGGTCGAATTGTGGCTTTGCTGGATGGGGAAGTGGAAGTGCGACAGTCCGAGCGCTCGGCCTCGGTGTGTACGGTGTTTGCGGGTGCTGGCTCCATTCAGACCTTTAATGGCCGTACCAATATCCGCTATCTGGATGGCAAAACCGAAGTCACCTGTTTGTCCGGCAGTGCGCAGGTGGATTTTGGTGGACAGGGATATCGGCTGGCGGCTGGTGAGCAGTTGGTGTATGGACGCCATGCGATCAGCTCGGTACAGACAGTTGCGGCGGAGGATTTCCCGTCCTGGCGTCAGGGCCGTCTGACTTTTCATGAGCAGCCTTTGTCGCAGGTGCTGGCCGAGCTGAACCGCTATTGGTCAGGACATCTGATTTTGCGAGACGCCACGTTAGGCTCTGTCTTGGTCAGCTTTGCCGTCAGTCTGGATAATCTGCCTGAGGCGCTGGACATTTTGCAGCAGTTATATGGCGTGGCGGTGACGCGCTTGCCTGGCGGAATCGCTCTTTTAAGCCGAGCCTGATTGAAAAAGGCCCGCTGTGAAGCGGGCCTTTTCTTTTACTCTTGTGTCTGCTCGGGTTCCTGCAAGCGGCTGACGTGTACCGTTGCAATACGACGTTGGCTGACTTCGGTAATCTCGAAGCGCAGGCCGTCTGCCTCAACGACCGTCCCTACCGTGGGCAGGGAGTCCAGACGCTCCAGCAAAAAGCCGGCCACGGAATTGAAGCTGCTGTCTTTCAAAAGCAGGTCGTCCGCTTCCACGGCTTGGGCCAGCAAGAGCAGGTCTATGCTGCCATCCACTTGCCACAGATTGGGGCCAATCTGCTGAATGGCGGGTTGTTCGTCCTCGTCGGGGAACTCGCCGGCAATGGCCTCCAGAATGTCGATGGGGGTCAGCAGGCCTTCAATCGCGCCGTACTCGTCCGTTACCAGCACGAACTGGCCATTGGACTGCTTCAACATGGCAATCGCACTGAGTACATCGGTGTGTTCGTGCACGATGATGGGCTCACGCAGATCCGGCCACAGTTTGACCTGCGGGTAGTCGTCCAGATCGGCCAGCAAATCCTTGGCGCGAGCCACACCCACCACCTGGTCCAGATCGCCCTGACACACCGGCAAGAAGCTGTGCGGGGTAGAGCGCAGTTGCTGGCGCAAGGTGTCGGCGGAGTCCTCGATATTGAGCCAGGTAATTTCCTGACGAGGCGTCATCAAGGAGCGAATCGGGCGTTCGGCCAGGCTGAGCACACCGCTGACCATATTGCGTTCTTCGGTGCGGAATGCCTGTTCGTCCAGTTCCAGCTGACCCTCGTTGCCGTTGTCGTCCTTGTCTTCATTCTTGCGGTTGCTCAGCATGCGCAGTACGGCTTCCGCAGTACGGTCACGCAAAGGACGGCGTGACTGCGAGCGCTGCAGGCTGCGGCGGGCAATCTGGTTGAAGAACTCGATGAGGATGGAGAAACCAATGGCCGCGTACAGATAGCCCTTGGGGATCTTGAAGCCCAGGCCTTCGGCGGTCAGCGTCAGACCGATCATCAGCAAGAAGCTCAAGCACAGCACCACCACGGTGGGGTGGTTGTTCACGAAGGTGGTCAGTGGCTTGGAGGCCCAGATCATTAGCGCAATCGAGATAATGACGGCTGCCATCATGACGGGCAGTTGATCCACCATCCCCACGGCAGTAATCACCGCGTCCAGCGAGAACACGGCATCCAGCACCACAATTTGGGCTACCACGACACCAAAGCTGGCATAGGCCTTGTTGGTGCTGGAGTGATGATCGCCACCTTCCAGACGTTCATGCAGTTCGCTGGTGGCCTTGAACAGCAGGAACAGACCGCCCAGCAGCAGGATCAGGTCGCGCCCGGAGAAGCTGAGCGGGCCAATGGAGAACAGTGGTGTGGTCAGGGTGACCAGCCAGGAGACGATAGTAAGCAGACCCAGGCGCATGATCAGCGCCAGCGACAGGCCGATCAGGCGAGCACGGTCGCGCTGATGCGGGGGCAGTTTATCGGCCAGAATCGCGATAAAGATCAGGTTGTCGATGCCGAGAACAATCTCCAGCACCACCAGAGTTAATAAGCCGACCCAGATGCTGGGATCGAGTAGCCATTCCATGATGTTGTCCTGTTAGACAGATAAATAAGTGCAAAAAAGCAAAGAAGCAGGGCGCCGCGGCGCGTCAGGCGTCAGACGCGGGGCGGGCGGTGCTCCGGGGCAAATTCGCAGCAAATTGCTGGCAGGCAATAGGTCGGACAAGCCGATGGCCAGGCATGCAGCCAAAAAGACTGAACCGGGCAGGGCAAGGGGGTATCCGCGTGATCGGCGTACTGTTGCATGGGCGTGTGCGCCAAAATGGCGCTGAGCTGATGCAGAGGATGATCGGCGGATGAGACACGGCGTTCCGCAGACTCGGCTGCATCGGATTCGTGTTGAGCGAATAAAGCCGATTGACCACCTTGCACGGTTGCGTGGTAGTGGGAGCTGTAAGCCTGCAGGGGAAGAATAAGAAGCAAGACGACGACGAACCAGCGTCTCATAGTGTCTAAGGGAAGTCGATGACGGTTCAGTATATCGTATGCGGGCTGGCTCAATGCAAGTGTGCTGTGATGATGGATGGTCAGGTCGGGGTGGCAGGGGCCGCCATCGGGGTGCGTGGCAGCTTGGAAATAGGAGAGGGAAAGCTCAGCCCAGGCAGCCAAACCGGCCCTGATCAAAGTCGGCAATTGCCTGGGTAATTTCCTGTTGTGTATTCATCACAAAAGAGCCGTAGGTCAAAACGGGCTCGTCAATGGGCTCGCCGCCCAGCAACAGTAGCTGGGTGTCGCTTTGGGCGTTCAGCCGGATAGTCTGGCCTTCCAGGCTTAGCAACACGACCTGAGCGGGGCGCACTCGCGTTTGCTGGTTCACTTGTACTTCGCCGCGTCGCACCAGCAAGCTGGTGTTCCAGCCCTCGGGCACCTGAAAACAGGCTTGATGCCCGGCCTTGATCTGTATGTCCCACAACAGGAGCGGGCTGTGATGCCGGGCCGCGCCGGGCTGGTCCAGGTATTGCCCGGCAATCACTCGTATCTGTCCGGCCTGATCGGGCAGGGCCAGAACGGGAATGTCTGTGCTGGGCAGAGACTGCTGGCTGGGTGGCAGAGTTTTCGCACAAGCAGGCAGGTTGATCCATAGCTGCACCATTTCCCAAGTACCACCCTGACGGGCGAACGGCTCGGAGTGGCTGGCCTGATACAGCAGGCCGGAGGCCGCACTTAGCCATTGCACATCGCCCGGACCCAGAATGCCGCTATGACCGCTGGAGTCGCGATGCTCCAGCTCGCCCTGATACACCAGCGTGACGGTTTCAAAGCCGCGCTGCGGGGAGCCATGTACCTTGTGCCGACGGCTACGGGCCGGGTAGGGGGTGGGGGCGGCATAATTCAAGCGCAGAAAGGGGCTGTGCCGGTCCGCGTGGTCCTGATGGCTGAACAAGGTACGCGCCGCCAGGCCATCGTCACCCGCCAAAGAGGGGCATGGACTGAGGATGCTGACGACCTTTTTCATGGCATGGGTTCCGATTGAAAGCGCATACCCTCAAGGATAGGGGCGAAACCCCGCTATGATTAGCCCCCGCTATTGCAAAACTGTATTGCTTGGGCGGGCTGGACGAATGTGAGCAATTAGTAACCAAATTAACAAACGTAATCTTCCTGACCGCGCTAGCATTAGCGCACTTTGTTACGTAGAGAGTGGAATGGGGCAGGCTTTTCAGGCCTTGAGCGTCTGGCAGGTAATGGGCGTGGGCTTATTGTTCTTCGGCGGCATTTACGTGCTGTTTGCACTGGGCACCTTGGCGCTGACACATTGGCTTTTACCTGCCTTGGGTTGGGGACGCCCCCTGGACACGCGCCCCTTGCGCCCAGGCCAACTGCGCCGGGAACTGAAGCAATCCGGCACGGCCATTCTGATTTTTGGCACCGGCATGATTTTTCCCTGGGGTTTTTTGCAGCTAGGCTGGGCGCATTTGACGCCTGATGCCAGCGCGACCCGTATTGTTCTGGAAATTCTGGCTCTGGTGATCTGGAACGACGTGCATTTCTGGATCAATCACCGTCTCTTGCATACCCGCTGGTTGCGCCGTTATCACGGCCCGCACCATTCTTCCGTTGTGGTGACGCCGTTCTCCACCTACAGTTTCCACCCGCTGGAGTCGATCATGCTGGGCAATGTGATTTTGCTGCCCATGGTGGTGCATGACTTCAGTTTCTGGTCGCTTTTGTCCGTGCCCTTGTTCAGCCTGTTTTTCAACAGTATCGGCCACTCCAATTACGACTTTTTCCCCCATGTTTCCAGCCGCCATTGGCTGGCGGCCAGCCGTCGTCACCAGCGCCATCACGCGCAGTACAACGGCAATTACGGTTTTCAATTCAGCTTTATGGATCGCCTGTTTGGCACCCGCTTGCCCGACCGTCCCGAGGAGGCGCGGGGATGAGCGCTGCGTGGCGTTTGCGCCAGCCGCGCGATTGGCAAAGCCTGCTGTACCTGATTGCCTACCCTGTGCTGGTGGTCGCGCTGTGGCGGGGCGGCTTCTCCTGGATTCTATACGGCTTGCTGCTGTTCCTGACGCTGGGCGTTGGCGTCATCAACCATAACCATCATCATCTGCGCATGTGGCGGGGGCGTCTCCCCAATCGCTTGACGGACTTCTGGCTGACCCTGGTACAAGGCCATCCCGCTTGCGTGTTCTGGCCTGCGCATGGGCGCAATCACCATCGCTACAAACATGGTGAAAAAGATGTGGCCCGCACCTACCGTTTCTGGCGGGGCGATACCAACGACACGCTGGGCTGGTTGATGCACCCTTTTGAGGCCGTACCTGCGCTGTACCCCATGATTTTTGGCTGGCTGGGTAGCCTGCGCCGTCATTGGCCGGGCGTCTGGGCCTATTGCATGGCGCAGTACGGCGTGTGGCTGGGAAGCTGGGCGCTGGCCCTGGCGCTGGACCCGGTAAAAGGCTTTTTGTACGTGATCCTGCCGCAGCTGCACGGTTTGCACTGGCTGCTGACCACGAATTATCTGCAACATGCCCATGCTGATGGCAGTCATGAGGGCCGTCATGGCGAGCAACTGGCCTATGCCCGCAATTTCGAGGGCCTGGTCAATCCCTTGCTCTTTAATATCGGCCTGCATGTGGCCCACCATGAGCATTCTCGCGCGCACTGGTCCGAGCTGACCCGGCTGCACGACACCGAATACCGAGCCCGCACCCCGGACGCCTTGAACGAAGGGGGGCTGGTGCCTTATATGCTGCGTGTTTTTGTGCTGGGCCTGTTCATGCCCCGCTACCGCAGTCAATCCTTGAACGCCGTGGGCCAGACGGAGCGTCGGCGTGATTCCGTGTAATCAGGAGTATTTCTATGCCCGTGGCCTTTGAGCACGTTGTTATCCATCAGGCCCAGTGGTTTATGCCCGGAGAGCCGGTCGATAACACCGCAATGGATAACTTTATTGCCCCTTTGAACCGTATTTCGGGGCGCATCAAGCAACGCATTCTGGCCGAGAACGGTATTCAGCAGCGCTACTACGCCATTGGTGAAGATGGCAGCACGCGCTGGAGCAATACGGCCATGGCCGCCAATGCCGTGCGTGCGTGCCTGGAGCAGGCGGGTTTGAGCATGGCGGACGTGAGCTTGCTGGCCAGCGGCTCCTCGGGCGGGGATTTGTTGATGCCCGGCTTTGCCAATGCCATTCAAGGTGAGTTGGCCGCTCCTCCACTGGAGGTGCATTCGGTCCACGGAATTTGCGCCGCTGGCGTGACCGCCTTGCAGGCCGTTGCCCAGGGGATCGAGCTGGGGGCGCACCGTCACGGCATGGCCGTGGCCAGTGAAATGCCATCGCGCTTGTTCCGCCGATCGCGCTTTGCCTCGCAAGGCTATCAGGCGGACTTTGACTCACACTTCCTGCGCTGGATGTTGTCCGATGGTGCGGGCGCGGCCTTGTTAAGTCATCAAGATCAGGTTCTGCCCACAACGCAGCCCGGCGTCCGCCTGCGCCTGCGCTGGATTCATCAAAAATCCTTCTCGGGTGATTACCCGGTTTGCATGCAGCTGGGAGCAACGCGTGATTCCACTCGCAGCCATCTGGATTACGACTCCTGGGCCGAGGCCGAGCAAGATGGTGCCTTGTCCCTGCGCCAGGACATTCGCCTGCTGCCGCATCTGTTCGACATCGGCATACACGAATACGTAAAACTGGTGCGTGATGGTTGGGTAGACCCCGAGCGCATCAGCCATTTCCTGTGCCATTACTCCTCCGAAAAATTCATCCCCGTGGTGGCAGATTTGCTGGAACAGGCTGGCCTGGGCATTCCTGCCGAGCGCTGGTACAGCAATCTGCGCTGGCGCGGCAATACGGGCGCAGCGTCCATTCTGATCATGCTGGCCGAGTTCATGCGCGACCGGACCTTGACGCCCGGCGAGCAAATCCTGTGCTACGTGCCCGAGTCAGGCCGCTTCATGACGGCCTACATGCTGCTGGAAGTAGAAGCCTGCGATGCACCAGCCCCGGCTGTGTCTTACCCGTCTGCCAAACAGTCGGCTCCGGCCTCGGTGGATCAGGTGGATATTGCCCCTCCGCATGACCCGGCCACAGCCCCGCAAGGTTTGCGCGATCTGCTGACGCAATTGGCGCCCATCTGGCACGACTATCGCTCCCAAGTGTGGCGTACGCCCTTGCTGCGCAGCCTGCACGACGGTTCGATCCGCATGCAGGATTATCAAAAGTGGATGGCAGACTGGATTCCCCAGGTACGTGAAGGCGCCAAGTGGATGCGCGAAGCGTGCGATTCCCTGTCGCCCACCTATGCTCCGTTAGCCGAGCTGATTCGCTTGCACGCCGGCGAAGAACAGGACGACTTCAAGATTCTGTTCGAGGACTATCAGCATGCCGGTGGCACCGCGACCGAGATCGAGCAGCTGAGCCGTAATCCCGGCGGTCAGGCGCTGAACGCTTACTTGCATGCCCTGGCGGCCAGCCAGGACCCGATTGGTTTGCTGGGTGCGATTTACATTATTGAGGGCACCGGCCAGCGCATTGTTCCTGCCTTGTTACCGCTACTGAAATCCTCGCTGTCGCTCGAACCGAATATGTACCGTTTCCTGCACTACCATGGCATGAACGACGAGCATCATCTGGCCCGTTGGCTGGTGGCGGTGGAGCTGGCTCTGGATTGCGATGAAACAGGCCGCGCCGAGCAGATTATTATTGAAACCGCACGTCGTACCGCCGCTCTGTACCTGATGCAGTTCCAATACGCGAAAGAGTTTTAAGTCATGGATCAAATCCCGGATTTTTTAAGCAAGCCGCATGACCCGCAGGACCCCAATCCTTGGCGGGCCTTGTATCTGGATCGCAGCACGCCCCTGCCTGATGAAGTGAAGCAGGCCTGGCTGGCCGACTCCAGTTCGTCATCGCGCCAGTACCTGCTGCCATTCCTGCGGCCACTGGCGCGCCTGATGATTATCGTGATTCAGGTCGTTAAAACCTTTTTGCCGCGTAAATGGTCGCATTCGGGGCTGTTGCATCGCATTCTGGTCTGGGGCTTGAAGCGCTTTGTCTCGCCACAGGCCAACTGGCTGATTCTGCGTCACTTCCATTTGGGATCACAGGTGCTGGCCTTTATCGCGGCCAATTCGCCCACCCAGGTGCCGACCACGCCGCTCACCCCCATGAACATCGACGAATTGCGCGATCACACCTTTGTGAAGCACGATTTGAATCTGTTCAATTTCGTGATCCGGCTCAATCAGACCTTGCGGGACAATAATCAGGAAATCGGCCCGCCGCAGCGCGTGGATTTCTCCATGATCCAGCCCGTGCCTTTGGCGCTGGACGATATGCCGCAAGGCCCGCTGAACAAGATGGATCTGCAAAGTGCCATCGAACTGTTCACACCCCTGTACCAGTTGCTGCTGACTGATAACGACTTCTGGCGTGCGGCCAATTCCCTGCAGCTGGACGAGACTATCGGGATTTACGCGGCCAAGATTTTGCAGGCACCCGAGCATTTGATTCTGGTGAACAATGGTCACCCCTTGGTGCCCATGTCGACCTTGCGAGCAGGCTACCGCTTGGTGCTGCACGGTCTGTCTACAGAGATGCTGCATAGCTTGCTCAATCAGATGAAGCAGGCGCAAGCGCAGGCAGAGGGGGCTCAAACACCGGATTTGGGGCAGGGCGATAGTTCGATTTCTGCCGAGATGTAAAAACAAAAACGGCTCAATAATGAGCCGTTTTTCTATTGGGCACATGGCCCATTTCCAACCATGCTGTTGGCTACTTTCTGAGACTTAGTTGCGCTTGGTATAGGCCATGTACAGCTCGTGAGCACGGGTTTCAATCGGGCCGTGGGCGTAGTGGCGATCGTCAATGCGATTGCAGTGCAGGACCTTGCCGTTATTGCCGGTGCTAAATACTTCATCGGCATCCAGTACGTCTTGTGGTGTCAGGCTGGCTTCACGTACTTCAATTCCGTCGTCGCGCAGCAGCTGCATGACACGCTGGCGGGTAATGCCGTTCAGGAAGGTGCCGTTCAGCGCCGGGGTCAGGGCAACGCCGTCACGCACAATCCACAGGTTGGCAACAGCAAACTCGGCCACTTTGCCCTTGGAGTCCAGCACGATGGCGTTGTCAAAACCGCGTGCGCTGGCATCACGCAAAATACGCTGGGTGTTGGGATACAGGCAGGAGGCTTTGGCATCGGTAGGAGCCATGGACGGATCAGGGCGCAGGAATTCGCTGAAGGTCGCGCTAAAGCCGCTGTCAGCAGGCAGTGGGGATTCAAAAATATGAATGGCCAGTTGGGTGGTGGCCGGGTCGGGCAACAAGAAGCCGCCGGGTGCGAAATACAGTAGCTTGATGTAGTAGTCCGTAGTGTGAGGCAGCTTTTTCAGGCCCTCGCGCACCAGGTCCACGGTTTGCTGCGGCGTCATCACCGGCTCCATGCCCAGGGTGAGGGCAGAACGGTTCAAGCGCTCGCAGTGCAGGTCCAGATCCGGAGTATGGCCTTGAATAGAACGGGCACCGTCAAAGACCGTGGTGGCCATCCAGAACGCATGGTCGGTCGCGCCAATCAAAGGTGCGCTGGTGCTATTCCATTGACCGTTGGACCACGTGATTTCATTTTTACTCATGGGGCTTTCCTCCTGGTTTTGTTGGGGCGTAGTGGCAATTTATCTTGTCGTTGTACTATTTCCAACACACATAATAGAGAGCAAAAAACGACTTGAGGTGGTGTCAGCGTGCTATCTGATATTTACAAAACATATAACTGGACGCTGGCCGAGCTGCATGCTTTCTGCCTGATCTGTGAATGTCAGAACCTGAGTCAGGCCGCGCTGCGTATCGGGATCAGCCAGTCGGCTATTTCCCTGATGGTGCAACGTTGGCGACAGGCGCTGGGTGATCCTTTGTTTGTACGGGCGCGCTATGGTGTGGCACCCACGCAGATCGCCATTGCACTGCGTGAAAAACTGCAACCGTTGCTGGAAGAAGTGGGCATTGCCTTGACGCAAACCCAAGGCTTCATCCCTGCTCAGTCTACGCGTGTTTTCAAGGTCCATATGACGGATATCGGCCAACTGGTTTTTTTGCCGGGGCTGAACAATTTTGTCGCCAAACACGCGCCAGGTATTCGCCTGGTCATCAAGAATCTGGGCTGGGAATCGCTGGAAAGCGGTTTGAGTTCGGGCGAGATTGATCTGGCGATTGGCTCTTTGCCCATGATTAAAGGGCGAGTGCATTCGCGCGTGTTCCGCCACGAGCGTTATGTGACAGCCATGCGCAAAGGCCATCCCCTGGCCAGAAATGAGCTGGATCTGGAAGCCTTTGTGGCGGCTGATCATCTGGCCATTGATGCCACCAGCAGCGGGCATTCTCTGGTGGAAAACGCCCTGCGCTCCCTGGATATGCGGCGCAATATCAGCCTGACGATTCCCCACTATCTGGCTGCGGAGCAGATTCTGGTTAACAGTAATTATTTGCTGACCGTGCCCAATGTGGCCGTCCTGTCTTTCCAGGACCCTGCCGCCTTGTGCATTGTGCCTACGCCGCTGGCTCTGCCCAGCTTTGATGTGCGCGTACATTGGCATGAGCGCAGTCGACAGGACGAAGGCGTGCGCTGGTTGCGCACGGCCATTTCGGATTTGTTCGGGCAGCGCTAAGCCTATCTGGTGATTAGGATGCGGTTTGCACAAGGGCTGCACACGGTTTGCGAAGGCCGTCGTTCAGCACCTTGCCCATTTGGCTATCAAGCAAATTTCAGCACGGCTTCCAGCTCGTGCTCCCCATAGGTGCCGCCTGTCAGCTCAAAACCCAGTTTCGAGTAGAACGCTTCCGGGCTGCCTTCACCTCGGCTATAGCCTAGCCTAATTTCCTTGTAGCCCTGGTACTTCAGATCGTGGATCAGCAGTGCAATTGCTTTGCACCCGAAACCCAGGTTTTGGAAGGGGGCTGCAATCATGAAACGCCATAAAAAGGCACCAGGATACAGAATGCCTTCGTCGTGGTCGGCACCGATATGCAGCATGATAAAGCCCACCAGGGTGTCATCGGCGTAGATGGCACGGAACCAGGCATTCTCGGAAAAGTGCGCCTCTGCAATGGAGGTGCCATTGTCGGCAATCATGCTGCGCTGTGCGGGAGACAGGGTCTCGCTTAGCTCACATACCTCGTAGACGGTTTGCGAGTTGATGCGACGAAAAGAGACGGTGGCGTCTTTGGAAACGGTTTGTTCACTCATATGAATTCAAGGTTTCATGTTCAGCTAAAAGGCGCTCGGTTCAGGCGTGTTTGGACCCGTAGGTGATGCGTCGTAGAACCGCCTCCAGTGGGCCACGTCCCCAGCGCTGGGCGATCAGGCCTGTCAGGCTCATGGCCAGCAAAGCCAGGCCAATGGAGATCAATAGCAGTGCTGCATTGCCAAAGGAGTCAAACAGATCCAGGCCATAGCTGCTGAAAATCAGACCAGCCAGAATGCCTTGGCTGACATAGGCGCTCAGTGAATTGCGGCCCGCCTCAATCAGTACATTGGGCAAGCTGAGCCATTGTCCGCAACGCAGCAGCAGGTACAGATACACCGTTGCTAGCAAGGGCGCGCCGATGGCGATGCTGAACAGACCCGTCAGCCCCATCAGGTTCTCTTCGTTGGTCACGGAGGCGCTAAAGAAGTTGATCGCCAAAGCCAGTGGCAGGAGCCAGGGCAGGGCGCGCCCCAGCTTTTGTTGTCCGGCGCTATGGGCTTCAAAGAAGTTGCTCTTGGCCGCGGCCAAGCCCATCAGCATGGCTCCAAAGGCCAGTGGACCCTGGTACAGAAACAGGAAAACAAAGGACTCCGGCCATTCGCTGATGCGTGCCAGCGTTGCCTCGGAGAAGGCACCGCCCAAGGAGTACACCGGGGCCATGTCTTCGCTACCGGCCAGCAGATAAGCGATCAGTGCCAGGCTGACAATTTCTACCAGCACCATCAACAACGCCACCTTGATCAAGCCGCGCGGGGAGAGCTTGCGTAGCGGCCAGATCAGCACACCCAGCACCGAGTAAAGCAGCAGGATATCGCCGGTAAAAACCAGCGTCGCGTGCAAGCAACCCAGCACGGCCAGGCCGAACATGCGGCGGAAGTAGCGGCTGCTGAGGGGGACGCCAGCACGTTCGGCAGAGCGTGCCTGGATTTCTATACCCCAGCCAAAAATCAGCGAGAACAGCAGGAAGAATTTGCCCTGAAACAGAAATTCGATCAGGAAGGCAGCCATGTGGTCATAGGAGGAGGATGTGGCTGTCGGGCCACTGTCGCTCAGTGCCAGATAGGGCAGGTTCACCACACAAATACCGATCAGGGCAGCGGTGCGAATCAGGTCGATGGAGGAGTTTCGAGAAGCCGTAGACATGGATGTTTATTGATTGAGCGCTTGTTCAATGCCATAATATTGAGCGCTTGCTCAATTTGTCAATAGGGAGGGAAGGTGATGAGTGAAAAAGAAGACAGTGCCACACGAATTCGACAGGCCGCGGTTGAGGTCCTGATGGAAGTTGGTGTTCGTGCCGCCACCACTCGCATGGTGACCGAACGGGCTGGTGTGGGCCGTGGACTGTTGAACCATTACTTTCGCTGGTCCGAACTGCGGGCCGAGGCTTGGGGCGAGATCTTCGATCAGCTCATGGAATGGGAGGCTGCGCAATCTGCAGACCCTCGAGTTCTGATGGAGGACTACCTGAAGACGGCTTTTGAAGAACGCAATCGCATTTATTGGTTTTTGTGGATTGATGCCACTGATCTGGCCAAAACCGATGCAGCCCTGGCCGTAGTGACCACCCGCGTGCATAAAAGAATGCTGGAACAACTGGCCTCTTACCTGAGTCGGGGCACGGAGCAAGGTTTTTGGCAGGTACCCGATGCCCAGGGCACGGCACTGCGTTTATCTGCGATGTATGACGGCTTGGCCAATATGCTGTTGACCGATTTTACGGATCTGAGCCCTGCCCAGGCCGAGCAGCATTTGCGTCATTTATTTTTTCTGGAAACCCGGCCGATTCTGTCCGGCTCACAAGGCTGAGGGTGCAAGGTCCGTCGTATCAAGGAGAAGTTGTTTGAATAATCAGAACAAAAATGTGCCTGTACGGGCACTGGATAGAATCACCACCTTCGAGGATGGCGACCCCAATGAGAATCCCTGGGTGGCAGGCCAGCCTAAAGCAGAGCTGATCGAGGTTCAGGACTACGACGCGAACTGGCCGGTGCTGTATCAGCGCTTGAGTCAGGAAATTCAGGCGGCCCTGGGCAATAAGGCCCTGACTATTGCGCATGTGGGCTCGACCGCGGTGCTCGGTCTGCCTGCCAAGCCTGTGATTGATATTGATGTGCTGGTGGCCGACCCGGAGCAGGAAGAGGACTATGTTCCTGCGTTGAACGCCTTGGGTTATGAGTTGAGCATACGTGAGCGCTCCTGGTATCAGCACCGCATGCTGCGTCAGGAAGAGCCGCGTGTGAATCTGCATGTGTTCGGCCCGGATTGCCCTGAACATATTCGCCATATCCTGTTTCGGGACTGGCTGGGTACGCATCCCGAGGATTTGCAGCGCTATGCTCAGGCCAAAATGCAGGCTAAAGAAGGGGCTGGCAGTGTGCGGGATTACAACCAGCGAAAGCAGGCAGTAGTGCGGAATATTTATCAAAAGATTTTTGCATCGCAGGGACTGTTGTCTTGAGCCTGGCCGGTGTTCTTGTCCCGGCTGCAGCCTTGACGTACCTACCGCTGACATCAGTGTCCTGCTTGCCAGCTAACACTTTACACACAGGATGCG
Organism: Alcaligenes sp. DN25; assembly: GCF_023674485.1. Taxonomy (NCBI): domain Bacteria; kingdom Pseudomonadati; phylum Pseudomonadota; class Betaproteobacteria; order Burkholderiales; family Alcaligenaceae; genus Alcaligenes; species Alcaligenes sp. DN25. Next base: position 502,881 of record NZ_CP098408.1, read on the forward strand.
CCCCATGAGGATTCGTCATTCGCGCCCGGAGGACGGGCAACGTGCGGTTGAAATCTGGCGCAAGGCCGTGGATGCCACGCACGATTTTTTATCCGTGCAGGATCGTCAGGAAATTGATGTCATGGTCTGCGGTTTTCTGCTCCAGGCCAGTTTATGGTTGGCGGTGGATGAGACGGATTACCCGCTGGCTTTCATGCTGCTTGAGCAGGGCCATATGCAGGCCTTGTTTGTGGACCCGGACAGCCGGGGAACGGGCGTAGGAAAGGCTTTGGTGCTGCACGGCTTGAGCCTGCATCCCAGCATGACCACTGATGTGAATGAACAGAATGAGCAGGCTGTAGGCTTTTACGAAAAAATGGGCCTCAAGCGTATTGGACGCTCGCCCGTGGACGATCAGGGCAAGCCATACCCGCTGATTCACCTGCAGTATCAGGTCTGATGGGCATCACGGTTTGATTCGTTTGGCTTGATCCCTCCCTCCGTTTTTATCGACTGTTTTCAGCAAGGTTTTTAAGTATGAGTTTTCCTCTTGCCTGGCAAACCCGACTGGCTGCCGCCAAGGTACAACGTCAAACCATTGGGGAGTCCGGGGCTGATGTCTGGCGTCTGGACTGGCCGGATGGCTCCTGCCAGTTTGTGAAGGCGGAGGACGATCTGCCTTTGGCCGAGCTGCCCGATGAAATTGAGCGCTTGCGCTGGATGCATACGCAAGGTCTGCCTTGCCCAGAGGTGCTGGATACCTTGTTGGCGCAGGGCCGCCATTGGCTGCTGATGAGTGCTGTTCCTGGGCGCGATCTGGCCTGCACAGAGGGCTTGTCTCCCCAGCAAACCGTGGAGTTACTGGCTTCGTCCTTGCAAGGCCTGCACCGCTTGCCACTTGAAGCCTGCCCCTTCGATCATCGCCTGGAGCATCGGTTGGCCGATGCACGTGCCAGGGCGAAAGCCGGCCTGATTGATGAAGAAGATTTTGACGATGAGCGTCAGGGCATGCCGGTTCAAAGCCTGCTGGACGAGCTATATGCCAGCCGCCCAGGACAAGAAGATCTGGTGGTCACCCATGGCGATGCCTGCTTGCCCAACTTCATGGTGCATCAAGGGCAGTTCAGCGGTTTTATCGACTGCGGACGTTTGGGCGTGGCGGATCGTTATCAGGATCTGGCGCTGACGGCGCGCAGCATAGAGCGCAATTTGGGCAAGGAGTGGCTAGCGCCTTTCTTTGCTTTGTACGGCGTGGAAATGGATGCCGAGCGCATCGCTTTCTTCTGCCTGTTGGATGAGTTTTTTTAAACCCGACTGGTCGTTGTCTCTCAAGGTCAGCCACTATTGGCAAATCGGCTTTGCACGCTGCATTTCTTGGAGCAGCAGTGCAGAGCTTGTGCTGCCTGATGAGAAGCTCTGTCGGGCAAAACCAGCGCCGTTTCGGACGCTGGCGATGTGATCTTAGGCGCAGATAAAGTTCAGCTCGCCGATCCCCTGAATGGCAGCCTGAATTCGGTCGCCGGGGGCGGCATACAGCATGGGTAAACAGGTGCCCGTAATGATGACCTGCCCTTTTTGCAGCCCGCCAAGGTGGTGGCTGCCTTGATTAGCCAGCCAGATGAGCAGTCGCGTCAGCTCACCCGCCGGGTTCTGGTTCGGCCCTTGCAGCAAGGGTTGCTGCCCCACTTGCAGGCGTGCCCATTCAGGTTGTAGCAGTGCCATATCCTGCGCGGCGACGCCTTGCGGCTGATAGACCAGCGCACCGTGACTGGCCAGATCGGCCAGGGTGGATAGACGGCCTACGGAGTCACGCTGCGCAAAGCGGGATTCCACAATTTCGACGGCTACACAGATCTGGCTGACCGCCTGCCAGATTTGTTCCATGGAATACGGTGCCTGGCCGGGCGGTAAGTCCTGACCCAGAACCAGGCCGATTTCCACTTCTATGCCGCGCAAGGACAGCTCCTTGCTGGATGGTACATCCGGGCTGGCGTAACGAGAACGCTGGGGCAGGGGGGCGCAGGTGGGCGGGGCCACGCTATTGGCCGCGCCGACTTTCCAGCCTCCTATGGGGCCCAGGGTTTCCATTTGCACGGCCTGGACGCGATAGGCCTGATCAAAAGACACAGGTCGCAGCGCGTCGGGCCAGTCTTCGATGGGACGGTGTTCTTGGCGGGCCTGGAGCAGACGTTGTGCCGTCGCCAGGCAGTCGGTTTGCAGTGTGGTGCTCATCAAGGCTTACCAGCCTAATAAGCAACGGCCCAAGGCCACCGCAACGGTGGCCTGCGTGGGCTCCACGACGGCAATGCCCAAAGCCTGTTCCAGCGCCTCGCGCTGATTGGCCATGCCAGCGCAACCCAGCACCACCACATCAGAACCGTGCTCATCGCGCAGGCGCTGGCCGACTTCTGTCAGACGTTGCAGGGCTTTTTTCTCGTCAGCCAGCTCCGACACGCCCATATTGATAGCCAGGTCGGCGGCCAGGCGATCAGTCACCCCCATTGCACCAAAGTAGCGCAGGTGACGCGGGATAGAGGCCTGCAAAATGGACAGCACCCCAAAACGCTGGCCCAGTGACAAGGCAGTCAGCACGCCGGTTTCGGCAATGCCCAATACAGGCACATCCACTGCTTCGCGCAAGGTGTACAGGCCGGGGTCGCTAAAGCAGGCCACCACATAAGCAGCGGCGTCTTCTTTGACGCTCAGGGCCTGGGCGCGCAAGTGAGGGATCAGGGTGTCAATATCGGTCTGGCTTTGTACACCCGCCGGGCCTTGGGGCAGGCGCAGGCAGGAGATGGCCGGGCCATCGGCCAGACGCAGAGGCTGGACAGCACGGTCCAGGCCATCCGTTACGATCTGGCTGGAATTGGGGTTCAGAACGTAGATATGAGGACGACGGTTCATGATGTTTTTATGTTTGGGTGGGCGGTAGCCCGTTTTGGTGGCTTAGTTTTTCTGACTGAAAGCGGCCTTGCAGGCCGACATACCAGTCAGAACCATGCATGCGTCCGATTGGGTCGTAAGCATCGATATCAATGCGCCCTTCAGGTGTCAGGATGGCGTCGTCGCAGTGCAAATGCAGGATTTCGCCAATGACGATATGGCGTAGCGGGCCCAGGTCCAGCGCGGTGTGCAAGCGGCATTCAAACTGCACTGGGCATTGGGCGATACGGGGCGGCTGCACTTGCACGCTGGGGGCCAGATCCAGGCCCGCCTGCAGGTGCTCGGCCTGACCGGTCGGGTAAGCAATGCCGCAGATGTTCATGGCGCGTGCCATCTTGGCGCTGATCAGGTTCACCACAAACTGGCCGGTGGCCAGGAGATTGCGGGTGGTGTCTTTCAGACCATCGGCAGAGTGCGCATCGTTTTCCAGGCCCAGTGCCAGTACGGCAGGCTCCGAGCCCATCACATTGAAAAAACTGAACGGGGCCGTGTTCACGCGCCCCTGCTGGTCACAGGTCGTGACCAGGGCAATGGGGCGCGGCAACACGGTGTTGACCAACAAGCGGTAGCGTTCGCGTTCGCCAAGCTGATCACAGGACCAGTCCATGTCAGCTCTCCAGGCTCTGGTCCAACATGACAACGGTCTGATACAGAACCCGCGTACCGTCCAGAAGCTGCTCGGACGTAATGGATTCTTCAGGGCAATGGCTGCGACCATTCAGGCAGGGAATGAAGATCATGCCCATGGGGCCGCTGGGTGCCATGTAAACCGCATCATGACCGGCGCCGCTAGGCATGACCATGCTCGGGTATCCCAAAGCGCTGGCAGCCTGCTCGATGATGCTCATCACCTCGGGCGTGCAGTCCGTGGGTTTGGCCAGGCTGACTTGCGCCGCGTCCAGACCCAGGCCCATGGCCTCGATTTCCGGGCGCAACTGGGCCAGCAGTTCCTCAGTGAAGTTCTGCATCAGCTCCTGGCGGTCGCTGCGTACTTCCACCATCATTTCTACGCGTCCGGGAACGGCATTGGAGGCGTTGGGTGTCAGGTTCAGGTTGCCAATGGTGGCGACCAGATAGTCTGGTCCCCCCAGAGCCCGGCGGGCCTTGCGGTCCACTTCACTGATGATCAGGCTGGCACCGACCAGGGCATCACGACGTATGTCCATGGGTGTGGTGCCTGCATGGTCCGGGCGACCTGTGATGATGATGCGGTGGCGGCAAATACCCACGATATTGCTGACCACGCCGATAGGCAGATTGCGCGATTCCAGTACCGGGCCTTGTTCGATATGCAACTCGACAAAGGCGGCGGTATCACCGGGCGCACGACGGGCCTGGGCCAGTTCCTCGGGGCGGCCACCGACGCGGGCAATGCCTTGCGCCAGCGTTTCGCCCTGCGGATTGCGTTCGGCCAGCATGGCGTCGGACAAGACCCCGCCCATGGCGCGGCTGCCTACGCAGGACACGCCATAGTCGCTAGGCTCCTCAGAAAGAAAATCCACCACTTCAAAAGGGTGGTCCAGCTGGATGTTCTGCTCGTTCAGGCAGCGGGCCACTTCCAGCCCGGCCAGCACGCCGATGATGCCGTCGTAGCGTCCGCCATACATCACGGTGTCGCAGTGCGAGCCAGTCGTAATCGGTGCCAGTCCGGGCTTGCGCCCTTCGCGCCGACCAATCAGATTGCCCGCGGCATCCATGCGTACGGTCAGGCCCGCTTCCTCGAACTGCTTCAGCAACCACTGACGCGATTGCAGAAACAGATCGGAGAAGGCGCGGCGGGTCCAGGGCTGGTCGGGTAGCGTGAACGCGGCCAGCTCCTGGGTGCTGCGCCACAGGCGCTCCTGATTCAACAAGGGCATGGCCAGGCTCATGACAATTCGCCTGCCTTGTGCGGACGGATGAACTGACCGTCGCCCGCAGCGTTACGCACGGTTTTGCCGTCCCAGGCCAGTTGGCCGCGCACATAGGTGGCTTCCACACGCACTTGGAACTCGCGGTCCTCGAAGGAGCTCCAGGTGACGGCGGACAGGCTGGTGGACGGGTCAAAACGGTAGGTTTCGGGTTTGACGATCACGATGTCGGCATCTGCACCCACATTCAGCGAACCCTTGCGGTGTTCCAGCAGGAAGTGTTGGGCAGGGCCCCAGCACAATTGCTTGACGACCATAGTGGGGGAAATGCCGTGTTCGGCGCAGCCTGTCCAGAAGGCGGGCAGCAGCGTTTCCAGACCAGGACCACCAGAGGAGTTCTGGAACACATTGTCAAACTGCTTGCGCTCCAGGCCCCAGCTGACGTGGTCGGAGGACACGAAGGTACATTCGTCGTTGGCAATGTGGGTCCAGAGCAGATCCATTTCCGCCTTGGGGCGAATGGGAGGGTAGTGCTTGGTCTTGGCACCGAAGCGGCGGGTGTGTTCTTCGTGGTTCAGCATCAGGTATTGCACGCAGGTTTCAATCGACGCTTTGTGACCTGCCTGACGGTACATATTGCAGATTTCAAACCCGCGCGACAGAGATACGTGCACGGCGTGGGCGCGGGCACCGGTCTGGGCACCGATTTCATAAATGGCACTGGTGGCCAGGTTTTCGATCAAAGGGGTGTGAGCGCGCAAGAAGGCGTCCCAACCCGTATCACCTGCTTCGACCATGCGCTTGATGTTCTTGCGTGTCAGTTCCTGGTCCTGGTTGTGCACACCGCAGGCCAGGCCGGAGGGGGCAATCAGGCGGAAGGCTTCCATCAGGATGTCTTCTTCCACGCGCGGAAAGCGGTTGGGGCTGGCTTCAAAGGTAGAGAATTTGAAACCGCAAACGCCGCCTTCAATCAGGCCAGCGGCTGCTTCCAGACCGTGCTGGTCGTTCAATGTGCCGTAGCAGGCCACGTCCACGTGGCAATCGCTTTCAATGCGGGCAATCTTGTCTTCCAGCTGCGGGCGGGAGGCAACGGGTTCGGGATCGTCGTATGGCATTTCCACCATGGTGGTCACGCCACCGGCGGCCGCCGCACGCGAGGCCCAACCCAGACCTTCCTGATTGGCCTGGCTACCAGAGTGCACCTGACCGTCCAGCACGCCGGGCATGACCCACATGCCACGCGCATCCACATGTTCACGGGCCGAAGGAGCCGCGCCAACACCGCGGGCTGCTACTCGGCCTTCGCGGACGGCCACCCAGCCGTCAGTGATGATGCGGTCGCGTTCAACAATATTTCCTCGTACTACCAGATCAAAGTCGCTCATTATCTTCCTCCTTGGATGGCTCGGGCCCGCGCATCTCGCTTGCCCGCAATCGTGTTCGTTTCCATGATTGAAGCAAATCCAGTCATGAATGTCGTATGCCTATTTATCAGTAAAACATAACGTCATGTTAAGTCTTGCTTGGAGTGCGCCCAGCGCTGCACGTGATAGCGGTCGTGGCCCAGGCACAGGCAGAACGAACCTACGGCTTTGGCCAGTTTTTCCGTGATGTGGCGCTTGTCGTAGGTATTGCGTGTGATGCGTTCCTGGGCCTGCTCCACTTGTTGGCGCAGGCGAGGCATATTCACTTGTGTTAACTGTCGGTCGCGCACGGCAAACTGGCCGTCGACCATCACATGGCGCAGCGCCAGCCCGTCTTCCAGATGCACCAGCTGATTGACCGTGTTGTTATGCGGAATCCAGTTGATATGGGCCAGATCCAGAAACACGATGTCGGCCTTTCGACCTGGTTCCAGACGTCCCAACTGCTCGCCCATGCCCAGGCAGCGGGCGCTGCCTTCGGTGGCGGCGTACAGCGCTTGTTCGGTTGTGACCCAGCGTTCTGTATCCGGGCCGCGCACCTTGGACGAGAAGGAGGCCAGACGCATGGCCTCATACATATTCTGGTTATCGCCACTATTGGAGCCGTCCGTGCCCAGGCCCACGGTAATGCCGCGTTCCAGCATGGAGTTCACATCGGCAATCCCATTACCTAAACGCATATTGCTGCCGGGGTTGTGGGCTACCATGGCACCGCGTTCGGCCAGAATGTCCAGGTCGCGCTCGTCCAGCCAGATGGCGTGTGCCAGGGTGAAACGGGGCGAGATCAGGCCCAGCTTGTCCAGATGCTGAACAATGGTGGTGCCATAGCGTTTCATGCCGGTCAGGGCTTGCACATAGGACTCGCCAACGTGGCTGTGCAGGCCGATATTGCGCTCCGCGCTGATTTCACCGCAGCTTTGCAGGAACTCGTCCGAGCACAGCATGGGAATGGTCGGGGCCAAGGCCACGCGAATGCGGTCGGGGTTGTGCTGCTGATCCAGGAAGTCCGTCAGGCCTGATAGCGTGGCCCGGAACGACTGCGGTGCCAGTTGGGCCACAAACTTTTGCAGCTCTTCCGGTAGGGCTTCGATCAGGCCGGGGACGGACTGGTAAAAGGACAGGTCCGCCATCATGGGCGCTACCGTGGCTCGCATACCGGCATCCACATAGGCTTGGGCGACCGCATTCATGCCTTCCGCTGTGGGTACCGGGACTTCGGAGTACAGGTCGTAGCTGGCGGTACAGCCTTTGAGCAGCATTTCTGCCGCGTTCAACTGAGTGCTCAGGTATTTGTCTTCCAGATGGCGGTCGCCATTGATCCAGGGGCCGGCTGTCAATAGCAGTTCCAGCGACCAGCGATCCCCCATGGCCTTGGCATAGGTGCCGTGGCCGTGGGTGTGGGCGTTGATCAGGCCGGGGTGCAGCAGTTGGTCATCCGCTTGCACCACCGTGGCTTCAGACGGCGCGGGCAGGCCGGGCGGGCCCATGGCTTCGATCTCGCCATTCTTGATCAGAATGTCCAGAGGTTCGGCCTTGGCTTGGGCGTGGGCCAGCACCAGGCCCCCACGGATGACGGTATAACTTGATGTCATGATCAGCTCCGATTGTCCTTGATTGCCCAAGGGAACAGGATGCGTTCGGCGGCAGAAATCACCTGGAAGAACACAATGCCCAGCACGGACAAGATCGCCATGGCGCCGAAGGCAACCGGTGTCTTGAAGAAGGCTGTAGAGGTGGTGATCAAGTAGCCCAGACCTTGGTCAGCGGCTACAAATTCACCGACTACAGCACCCACCACGGACAAGGTGATGGCCACTTTCAGGCCCGAGAAAATAAAGGGCACGGCAAAGGGCAGGCGAATGCGGAAAAACTCTTGCAAGCGGGTGGCGCGGCAGGCACGGACCAGCTCGATCAGCTCGGGCGGGGCCGCCAGCAGGCCGGAGGTCATGGAGATCACCAGCGGGAAGAAGGCCACCAGAAAAGTCACCACGACGCGTGGCAGCTCAGTGGGTCCAAAGATAATGACCAGAATCGGAGCCAGGGCCACCTTGGGGATGGACTGGGTCAGGATCAGCAGCGGGTAGATGGCCTGCTCGAAAAAGCGCGAGTAGGTAATCAGCACGGCCAGCGGAAAGCTGATCACAATCGACAGCAAAAAGCCCAGCATGATGGTGCGCGTGGACACCAGCGTGTGCATCAGCATGGCCTCTTTCATTTGCATGGAATCGGCCCAGATGCGCGAGGGGGCAGGCACCAGGTATTCAGGGATATCAAACAGGCGGCTGGCCAGCTCCCACAGGATGACCACGGCAATCAGGGTGATGGCCGGGACGGTAATTTCATTGAAATCGCGCAGGCGCAGTCGTCGCTTGCGCACGGGCGCGGCGCCCAGGGTTTGAGTTTGCTCGCTCATCAAGCCACCTCGTGTTGGAAAATGAGTTCACGGACGGCAGCGGCACAGCGCGTAAATTCGGGCGTGCCCACCAGAGAAAAGTCGCGTTCGCGGGGCAGGTTTACATCCAGAATTTCGGTAATCTGGCCGGGGCGCGGCGACATCACCACAATGCGGTGACCCAGCATGACGGCTTCGGAAATCGAGTGCGTCACAAACACAATGGTTTTGGGGTCTTCGTACCAAAGCCGCAGCAGTTCCAGCGTCATGGTTTCGCGGGTCAGCGCGTCCAGGGCGCCGAACGGCTCATCCATCAGCACCACTTTGGGGTTGTGAACCAGTGCGCGGCAAATGGCCACGCGTTGCTGCATGCCGCCCGACAATTGCTTGGGGTGGTGGTGCAGAAAATTGCCCAGCCCGGCGGTAGTGAGCAGACGCGTGGCGCGGCTGCGGGCCTGATCGTCCAGACGACCCATGATGCTCGATGGCAAGAGGGTGTTGTCCAGAATATTGGCCCACGGCACCAGCGTCGGGGCCTGGAACACGATGCCGGTGTCCTGACGGGGGTGGGCAACGATTTCATCATCAATGCTGACGGTGCCGGTGGTGGGCATCAGCAAGCCGGCGATCAGGCGTAGCAGCGTGGATTTCCCACAGCCCGAAGCGCCGACAATGGCAATGATTTCGTTGTCCTGGATGTCCAGATTGATTTGTTTCAGCGCCTGAGTCTCTCGCTCGGTATTACGACCGTAGATCAGGTTGACGTCTTGAATGCGTATCACAATGCGCTCCTAGGCGCGCGCCGGCCCGCCTGGGCCAAGCCGGAGCACGCGCGAAAATCAGTTCAGCTCAGGGCTTGGCCGTGCCGTTGGCCTTGACGATGAACTGGGTGTCGTAGGCTTGGTGATAGTCCCAGGCGGGATCCAGGCTTTGGGCTTCTGCAACGGCCTCGTAGGTGTTTTTCATGCGGCCTTCTTCCAGGCTGCCTACTCCGTGCTCGGCACTGAAATCGGTGTAGATGTAGCCCAGCACCGCGTTCAGGTTGCCCATGCAGTCATCAAGGTCGATTTCCGGATTGGCCTTTACGTGGGCCTGACAAGCCGTGTCCGGGTCCTTGCGGGCGGCTTCCCAGGCTTCGATGGTGGCGTCCAGGAAGTTCTGCACCATTTGTGGGCGCTCGGTCAGTGTCTTGTCGGTGGCGAATACGGACAGGGCGTAGATGTTGAAGCCCTGGTCGCTAAAGGGCAGCACCACGATTTCCTTGCCAAAACGCTTGGCCTGCTTGTTCTGGTAGTAGTAGTTGGTGGCCAGGAAAGGAGCGGCGTCCACTTTGCCGTTGATCAGCAGCGGTGCCATGGAGGAGCCGTCAACGGTCACCCACTGAATCTTGTCGGGATCGGTGTTGGCCTTGCGCGCCACCATGGGGAAGTAAAGCTTGTGGCTGTTACCGGGCGAGACGGCAATTTTCTTGCCTTCCAGGCCGGAGAAATCGGTAATACCCGAGTCTTTGCGCACAAACAGGGAATGGGCCGAGTGCGAGAAGGTGGAAGCAATGGCCTTGATGGGAGTCTGGCTGTTCTGACGAGAGGTCAGAATGGCGGAAATATCGGCCAAGCCAATATCGGCCGCGCCGCCAGCCACTTTCAGAACTGTGTCACCCGAACCGGTGCCACGGGTAATCTTCAGGTTGATGCCGTGTTTCTCGTAAATCCCGTTGGCAATGCCGGAGTAATACGGGGCATAGTCGCCGGTGGGGATGAAGTCCAGCATGAGATGAACGTTGTCAGCGGCGTGGGCGGCGGGCGCAGCGGCGGCCAGTCCCAAGCCCAGCACCGCCAGGGTGCGAGCAAGCAGGGTTTGCATGATTTTGTCTCCGTGTCGTAGTTATGAAGCCGCTCTGTAAGCCCGTTGCGATCAAGGCGCGCCGGGATGGCAGCTTGAAAAAATTGAAACATAGGCAAATCAAAATGTCTTATGCTTATTTGTGCTCGAAACATAAGGCTACGTTAAGGGATGCTGCTCAATCTTCGTCAAATCGAGGTTTTTCGCGCGATCATGCTGACCGGTTCCATCAGCAAGGCGGCGCAATTGCTGAACGTGTCGCAACCGGCCATCAGCCGCCTGCTGTCCTATACCGAATCGCGTATTGGTCTGGTGCTGTTCGAGCGTATCAAGGGGCGTCTGTACCCCACGCCCGAGGCGCGTCGGCTCTATCAGGAGGTGGAGCAGGTTCATAACAGCGTGCAGCGGGTAAACGAGGTGGCCACCGACCTGATCGAAAAGCGCCACGGCAGCTTGCACATTGCCGTCAGCCCCAGTCTGGGCCAGACCTTGATCCCCATGGCGGTGACGCGTTTTCGCCAGGCATTCCCGGACGTGAAGGTGTATGTGCGCACGCTGATTTCCAGTGATCTGGTACAGGCTTTGGTCACCCAGCAGGCCGAGGTCGGTGTGGCTATCGTGCCGCTGACGCATCCCAGCTTGCATGCCCAATCCATTTATGAAAACCATCTGGTGGCGGTGTTGCCAGCCAGTCATCCGCTGGCCGACAAGCAGGAACTGGACGCCAGCGATCTGGAAGGGCTGGACCTGATTGGTTATGGCAATGACACTCCTTATGGCCAGATGGTGCAGCAGTTATTTGGTAACCGTCCTGGTGTGCCGCAACTGGCGGTAGAAGTGCGTTTGACGCATATTGCCTGTGCCATGGTGCAGGCTGGAGCCGGGATTGCAATTGTGGACGAGCTGGCCGTGGCAGGCCGGGTCTGGCCGGATGTGGTGGTACGCCCCATTAATCCGCGCACCACCATGCCTTTGCACATGCTGCATTCCAATGTGGTACCGGTGTCGCAATTGGCGCACGACTTCATGGAAGTGGTGATTTCCACAGCCTCCCGAGGCATGCGGGCAGGCTGGGCCTGAGTGATTCATCCATAAATAAACCATCCCCCCACGCTGCGCCTTCGCTTGGCGGCCTCTCCAGGGGGGGACTTACCCTTATCACGGGAAGCTGTCGGGAAATGTGCGTGTTCGCGTATTGCGCCGCGTATAAGGGGTACGGGTATTTGCTTAACCCTGTGTTATGAAGGGTTAATAAAAAAGCATATGACATCAAGGTTTTGCCAATCCTAGAATTAAAGCACTACAAACAGAAAATGGATGGCAAGGAGACCTTATGCAAGGCGTATACACAATCGCCCCGTTGGCTGCGGCTGTATCCCGCAAAAACACCCTGTCCCGCTGGGGACGTGTCAGCAGCAAAGCTGGCTTGATGCTGGCCACATTGGCTGCCGGCGTGGCCTTGAGCCTGCCCGCTCATGCGGTCAACCCCAATCAGGGCAAGATGTTCAAGGTGGCTGCAGACGTGGGCCTGGTTCCGTTTTTCATGCGCGGCACCGATGGCAAGCTGGATGGCTTTTCCAATGATCTGACCCAGGAAGTGGCCCGACGCATGGGTTACGAGGGGGCGGAGGTCATCGACACCCCGTTTTCCGCTATTTTTGCGGGCTTGTTTTCCAGTCGTTACGACATGGTGGCGGCTCCCACCAACACCACACGTGAACGTGCGGAGCAAATGCTGTTTGCCGAGCCGTATATGGCGGGCGGCCTGAGCTTTCTGGCTAAAAAGGGCGCGACCGTCAATGCGCTGGAAGACCTGAAAGGCAAGACCATTGCGGTCAATAACGGCAGCTTCTCGGACCGTTGGTTGCAGGACAATCAGGAAAAATACGGCTACAAGATCCAGCGCTTCAACAAGAACACGGATGCTGTGCAGGCCGTGGCTATTGGTCGCGCCTTTGCCAATATGTCCGAGACTCCTTTGGCACGCTATATCGCCACCCAGACCCCCGCACTGGCCCCGGTCTACGACATGACCACCGAGGCTAACTACGCCTTTGCCTTCCGCAAGGACGACACGGCCCTGCGTAATCGCGTGGATGAAGTGCTGGAATGCATGAAGCAGGACGGCTCTCTGTCCAAGCTGCATGTGAAGTGGTTCGGTACAGAACCCAATGCTGGTACGGCCATGACGGTGATTTTCCCCGGCTATGGCGTGCCCGACTTCCCTGGCTACGAGCCCACCGAGCACACCCCCGACTGCTCCCGTCCTTAAAAGCGCCTTCGCGCTGTTTCTCTAGCTATATGGCCCTGCAGGGGCCGGTCCCCGCCTGCCCGACTGGCAGGCGGTCAAGGAGCGACCATGAGTGAAATTGTCCGCATCCAGGGCTTGCGCAAATCGTTTGGGCAGGCCGAAATTCTTAAAGGCATAGACCTGAGCGTCAACACCGGCGAAGTTGTCGTGATGATTGGCGGCTCGGGCTCGGGCAAAAGTACCTGTCTGCGCTGCATCAACCGTCTGGAAACCCCGACCAGCGGCACGATTGTGGTGGCTGGCAGTGATGTGACCTGTCCGCGCACCGACCTGAACCAGGTGCGCCAGAACATAGGCATGGTGTTTCAGGGCATACACCTGTACCCGCATATGACGGCGCTAGGCAATGTGATGCTGGCGCTGCGCAAGGTGAAAAAAGTGCCCAAGGCGCAGGCCGAAGAGCAGGCCCGCCATCATCTGGAACAGGTGGGTCTGGCCCAGCGTATCGAACACTATCCCAGCCAGTTGTCCGGCGGCCAGCAGCAGCGGGTGGGCATTGCCCGCGCGCTGGCGCTGGAGCCCAAAGTCATGCTGTTTGACGAGCCTACCTCGGGTCTGGACCCGGAGCTGGTCGGTGAAGTGCTGAACGTGATGAAACGCACCCGCGATGCGGGCATGACCATGGTGATTGTCACGCACGAAATGCAGTTTGCCCGCGAAGTAGGGGACCGCATTGTGTTCATGGACCAGGGCGTGATTCTGGATCAGGGCAGTCCCGATGAGATTCTGTGTAAGCCGCGTCACAAGCGTATTCAGGATTTTCTGAGTCGCATGAACTGAGGCTGGCCATGGATCAGATAATTTATTACTTCTTTAACTGGACGCTGATCAGCCCCTATTTGCCCGAGATCATGCAGGGCTTTTGGGTCACGCTGCAAATGGCCGTGATGACCGTGGTTCTGGGCACTGTCCTGGGCCTGGGTCTGGCCGTGTTGCGTTGCTACGGCTGGCGCCCCGTCAATATCTTGATGACCTTGTATGTGGACGTGTTCCGTGCGATTCCGCAGCTGGTCATTATTGTGCTGGTGTTCTTCGCTTTGCCGTCCCTGGGGATTGTGATTGAACCCGTTCCTGCCACCGTTCTGGCCTTGAGCCTGGTGTTGTCTGCCTTTGCAGAAGAAATCTTCTGGTCTGGCATTGCTTCAGTGCCCACGGGTCAGTGGGAAGCGGGCCGTTCCACCGGCATGGGTTTCAGTCAGACGCTGTTTGCCATCATCCTGCCGCAAGCCGTGCGCCTGGCGATTCCACCACTGACCAATCGCGCTATCGGAATTACCAAAGGCACCACGCTGGGTTCGGTGATTGCCGTGCCTGAGCTGCTTAATGTGTCCAGCAATATCCAGTCCAACATCGCCAACCCCACCGCCTTTACGGCCGGGGCCATTTTGTTCTGCCTGATTTTCTTCCCCTTCGTTCATCTGACGAGGGTGCTGGAACGGCGCTATGCGATCAAGTCGTAGGAGTGACGCGCTATGGAACTGATCGATACTTTTCTGAACCCGAAGATTCTTGCCGCCAGCTGGCCCTTGCTGCTTCAGGGCTTGTGGCTGACGGTCAAGCTCTCGGTGATCATCGTGCCGCTGGCTGCCTTGCTGGGTCTGGTGATTGCCTGCCTGCATTATCAGCAACATCGCTGGCTGAACCGCCTGATTCTGCTGTACGTGGATTTCTTCCGTGCCTTCCCGCCTTTGGTGCTGCTGATCTTCATTTACTACGGCCTGCCTTTTTTGGGCCTGCCCTTGAATGAGTTTTCCGCCACGGTGCTGGCGCTGGTTTTGAACAGCAGTGGTTACTTCGCGGAGATTTTCCGTGCCGGGTTGGAGTCGGTGTCCCCCGGACAGAACGAGGCGGCGCGCTCCACGGGTTTGAACGCCCGTCAGGCCATGGCCTATGTGGTTGTGCCCCAAGGTGTGCGCAATGTAATTCCGGATCTGGCCAGCAACACGCTGGAAGCCATCAAGCAGACTTCGATTGCTTCGGCTGTGGCCTTGCCTGAACTGCTGCGTTCGGCCCAGATCGTGCAGGGCGAGACCTATAGCCAGACCCCGCTGGTGGCCGCTGCGCTGATTTACTTCATTCTTCTCTGGCCCTTGGTACGCATGATTTCGCGTATGCAAAAGCCATTTGTTATTCCACGTTGAGCCTAAGCGTAATTATGAAAAATAAAGGTGTCTTTTCCATTTGCCCCACTCCCTTCAAACCGGGTGGTGAGTTGGATTTGCAAAGCCTGGTCAGTCTGGTGAATTTCCAGCTGGAAGCCGGTATTCACGGCTTGGCGATTTTGGGAGTGATGGGTGAACTGCACAAGCTCAGTACCTTTGAGCGTCGGCGTGTCATTGAAACCGTCGTGGCGGCAGTGCGCGGTGCGGTGCCGGTCTGGGTGGGAGTGCGGGCCATGGGAACGGCAGCGGCGGTGGAGCAGGCTCGCAGCGCTGAAGATCTGGGGGCCGATGCGATTTTTGTCGCTCCCTTGGCGGGGGCGGATGACGATATGCAGGTGTCCTTTTACCGCCAGATTGTGCAGGCTATTCGTTTGCCGGTGGTCATTCACGACTTCCCGGAACTGTTCGCCGCCCGCATCAGTCCGGCCTTGGCTGTGCGTTTGAAGGCAGAGGCGGGTGTGTCCATTCTGAATTCCGAAGACCCACCCGTCGGACAGAAGATTACCGCTGTGCGGGGTCTGTCTGGCGATGCCTTGCCGATCTTGAGTGGCCTGGGTGGCATGCATTTTCTGGAAGAGCTGCAACGGGGGGCCGATGGCGTGGTCACCGGCTTCTCCTTCCCGGAGATTCTGCTCAAGGTCTATGCCTTGCACCGTCAGGGCGAACAGGAGGAAGCCGCCCGTGTGTTTGACCGTTATTGTTCGCTGATTCGTTACGAGTTTCAGCCTTTGGTGGCGCTGGCCTTGCGCAAGTATTCCTATATGCGCCGTGGCATCATCGCCTGCGATGCGACGCGTGATCCGGCGACGGCTCTGGACCATATCAGCCGGGACGAGTTTGAGGCTGTGGTGCGCCGTGTGGGTCTGGACTTGTCTGCAACGGGTGTGCAAACCGTTTAAACCTTGCTGTTCTTGAGTAACTGCTGCATTTGTTGGATTTGCCGGGTAAATAACGTCTGGGGGGCCCCTGCGTTATTTAGCCGGTTTTTTTGCTTGCGCTTCTTTCTTCTTCTTCTTCTTCTTCTTCTTCTTCTTCTTCTTCTTCTTCGGTTTCCTGAGAGTTGGGGAGTGGCGCTGTTTGTGTGCAGAGCAGGAGGTTTTTGAGACAAGGAGCGCAGAGAGCCTGCATGTTTAGATAGTGTCTCGTGAAAACGCCGGTCTGGGCCGGGGGCCGTCCTCCGGGCTTGGCTCCTTGCCGGTGCTGCGCACCGGTGCCCTGGTCAGGCTTGCTATTCGGGCGCGTCCTGAACTCGCGAAAGTGCCTTGTCCCCCGGACAAGGCACAAGCATTTCGCTCAAACAGCAGGACGCTTGGACCCCGAATAGCAAGCCTGCCTGCGGCAAGAAGCCTGAATCGCCCAGAGGGCGGCCCCCGGCCCAGATCGGCTCACAATGACTATCAATATGAGACTTTCGTCCTTTTTGGGCCTGGCGGTATGTAGCCCTTTGGGCTGCTGTAGCGGCGTGAGGAACTTGAGGGAGCGAGGTTTGCGTGTTGGTCGTCGCTCTCAATAGTTAGCGGTGGGTGTGGGGGGACGCAAAAATAGGAGCCAAGCACTAACTATTGAGAGCCAGGCACTTCATGGGAGCATGAACCTTGCGCAGGATATCCCGCTCAACAAAATTGTTGTGCGTAATCGGGAGCTTGTCGTGCGTCTTTGACGCCAAAGCCAATGCGCTTGCCAAGGTGATTGTTGTTGTCTCAGTCTCTTGTTCTTTTAGGTTTTCTTGCTCACTCAGGCGCTTTTATAGGCGCATAAGGAGTTGGTACAAGGACGAGAGGTGCTGCGGCCAGGCGGCTTTGGGTTGAAAAGCCTTTGACCAGGAGCTGGCCTCTAGCCTGCCTGGGTATTGCCGGAGTTTTTGAAGTGGCAGGAGCCGCGCAGTATGATCAGACATTCTGCCCTTGGATCGGGATTGCCATGTTTGCCTATGTCGGGCTGCGTACTGCCTGCTTTGATACGCCTTTAGGGGCGATGCGTCTGCTGGTGGACGCTCAAGGAGCCTTGCTGCGTCTGGACTTCGAGGAAGAGACCGTACATGGTCTGACACCCGAGCAACTGGCCGGGCTGATCCCGGAACCTGCTTTGGCCGAGCCCGTGCAGACTCAACTGGACGCGTATTTTTCCGGCAAGCTGCAGCAGTTTGATCTGCCTTTCAGCCTGCAAGGGACAGAGTTTCAGCAACAGGTCTGGCAGGCCTTGCTGACTATTCCCTATGGTCAGACCTGGACCTATGGCCAGATGGCCGAACATCTGGGCCGTCCCAAGGCGGTCCGTGCTGTGGGCCAGGCCTGCGGCCTCAATCCCATCAGCATCATCGTGCCCTGCCATCGCGTGCAGGGTGCCAATGGCATGTTGACCGGATTTAGCTCCGGCTTGCATCGCAAAGCCAGCCTGCTGGGCTTTGAACGCCGCGTGCATTTGACTGGCACGGGCGACATCCAGGCCAGCATGCCCGCCCAGCTGGATTTGTTCTAAAGCAGGACAGGGCTCACTCCGTACCCAAATCAACAAGCCTCCGTGCACAGAATCACAAGTCCGGGCTTGTCCTCGTCCCTATACTGGATTCGTTAAGAATCAACTATTCCGTGTGGAGACAGACTATGGGGCAGGACGTACAAGCCGAGCGCAAGGCGATTCGCGAACACATGATTATTGACGGCAAACCCGTCACTGAATCTCAAGGGCCCACGATTCCCGTCTACGATCCCGCAACGGGACAAGTGATTGCGCACCAGCCCGAGGCCGGTGCTCAAGGCGTGGATCTGGCCGTGCGTGCTGCGCGCCAGGCTCTGGAGCAGGGCGAATGGGCTCAGATGTTGCCCGCTCAGCGCGAGCGCCTCTTGTTGCGTTTGGCTGATTTGATTGAATCCCACGCGGATGAGCTGGCTCGTCTGGAAACCCTGAACAACGGCAAGCTGCTGTTCTTCTCCTACGGTCTGGAAGTGGCTGCCAGCGCACAATGGCTGCGTTACATGGCTGGCTGGGCCACCAAGATGAATGGCGAATTGCTCTCGCCTTCCATCGGCTTTCCTCCCGGCGTGAAATACCACGCTTACACCCGCCAGGAACCGGTGGGTGTCGTGGGCGCTATCGTGCCCTGGAACTTCCCGTTGCTGATGGCGGTGTGGAAGATTGCGCCTGCCATGGCCGCCGGTTGCACCGTGGTTCTGAAGCCTGCTGAAGAGACACCGCTGACCGCCATTCGTCTGGCCGAGCTGGCTCTGGAAGCTGGTTTCCCCGCCGGTGTGATCAACGTGATCACGGGTCGTGGCGAAAGCACAGGTGCGGCTTTGACGGCTCACCCTGGCGTGAACAAGATCTCCTTTACCGGCTCCACGGAAGTGGGCAAGTTGATTGGTCATCAGGCCGTCAACGACATGAAGCGCATGTCCCTGGAGCTGGGCGGCAAATCCCCCGTGGTCATCATGGACGATTGCGATGTGGACATGGCCATTCAAGGTGCGGCCAACGCCATCTTCTTTAACCAGGGCCAGGTATGTACCGCCGGTTCGCGTCTGTTCGTGCAAAAAGGCATTTACGAGCGCGTGGTCCAGGGCGTAGCCGATCTGGCTTCTTCCATGACTCTGGGCTCGGGCTTTGAGCAGTCCACCCAGATTGCTCCGCTGATTTCCGCCCGTCATCAGCAGCGCGTGCAGAACTATATCGATGTGGGTCGCCAGCAAGGTGGTCGCATGTTGGCAGGCGAGGGTGCTCGCCCCGAGCAGGGCTACTTTGTACGCCCCACCGTGTTTGCCGATGTGGCTCCTGATGCCCGCATCATGCGTGAAGAAATCTTTGGTCCCGTGGTGGTCGCGACCCCGTTTGATACCGAGGCGCAGGCACTGCAGTTGGCCAACGATACAGACTTTGGCCTGGGTGCCAGCGTCTGGAGTCAGGATCTGGCCCGCGTCCAGCGTTTGACCACTGGTATCAAGGCCGGAACCGTGTGGGTCAACACCCACAACATGCTGGACCCCAGCATGCCCTTTGGTGGCTACAAGCAGTCCGGCCTGGGTCGGGAGCACGGGCGCGCTGCGGTAGAGGCTTACCTGGAGACCAAATCGGTCTGCATGGCCTACCCGGCAGCCTAGCTAGGGATAAAGGCGCGAACACAATAACGATACCGTTCGCGCCTCTTTGAGGAGACAACAATAATGTATGCAATTTTGCAGCGGACCGCTCTGGCCTTGGCCTTGAGCGGCGTCAGTGCCGGTGCCGCCCTTGCGGGCGACCCCAGTGCGCGGGACTGGATTCCTGCTCCGGTAGGGACCGACATCCTGGCGGTCTACATGATGGGGCTGAAGTCTCACGGTTTTTATGATCAGGGTTCACGAATTGGCGACAGCCCCAAGTTGAATGTGCAAGGCATGATTTATCGTCAGATGCACTTTCGCGAACTGGCCGGCAAGACGGTGCAGTACGAGCTGATCGTGCCCGGTTTTCGTAACACGCTGGATGTTCCAGGGCAAGACCGGGATCGCATGACCGGGATTGGTGATGTGACTGCCGGTGCGGCCGTGTGGCTGCACAACGATCCGGAAAACCGTTTTTGGTTTGCGTGGGAGCCCTTCATTACCTTGCCCACTGGTCGTTACCACGGCTCGCAGGCTGATGTGTCCTCCGGCAAGAATCGCTGGAGCACGATCCAGGACTTTGCGATTGTGAAAGGCTTTGGGGAGTCCTCCTTTGTGGAAGGCGTGGCGGAGTTCGAGTTCTTTGGCAACAACAAGAACTACTACGGCCAGACCCTGAAAAAAGACACGGCAATCCGCCTGATGGCCCTGGTTTCAACCAACCTGACTGAAAAGACTTATGTGGGTATGCGCTACCGCTACGAGACAGGTGGCCGTGAGCGGGTCAATGGCCAGACCACGGCGACGCGTGCACGTAACCACCAGTTGGCCGCCGAGATTACCCACCAGTTGACTGACGCTCACCAGGTGCAATTGCAGTACATCCATGATTTGAAAGTCGAGAATGGCCCGCGCATGCGCGGCCTGCAATTCCGTTATGCCTATGCGTTCTGACAGCGTGGACGCCCATGAGGAGAGACATCCAATGAAGTCTAAATTTAAATTAACGACCGCCGCCGCCATGTTGGGGCTGATGGTACTGGCCGGTGGCGCGCAGGCCCAGGACAAGCCGCGCGAAGTCCTGACAGGTGGTCACAGTGTGTCTGCCCCGCAGGAAAACCGTATCTATGTCATGGACTCGGTGTTCATGCACCTGACCGAAAGCCGTGTGCACGTTTATGACTACACCAACGGCAAGTTCCTGGGCATGGTACCCACCGCCTTCAACGGCCACGTGCAGGTGTCCAACGACGGCAAGAAAATCTACACCATGACCACCTATCACGAGCGCATTACGCGTGGAAAGCGCTCGGATGTAGTGGAAGTGTGGGATGCCGACAAGCTGACCTTCGAGAAGGAGATTTCCCTGCCACCCAAGCGTGTGCAAGGTCTGAACTATGACGGTCTGTTCCGTCAGACGACGGACGGCAAGTTCATCGTGCTGCAAAACGCCTCGCCAGCGACCTCGATCGGGATCGTGGACGTGGCCAAGGGCGACTATGTGGAAGACGTCACAGCTGCCGCCGGTTGCTGGAGCGTGATTCCCCAGCCCAATCGCCCCCGCAGCTTCATGACCATTTGTGGTGATGGTGGCCTGTTGACCATCAATCTGGGCGAAGACGGCAAGGTCGCCAGCCAGTCGCGCAGCAAGCAGATGTTCTCCGTGAAGGATGATCCGATCTTTATCGCTCCGGCTCTGGATAAGGACAAGGCTCACTTCGTGTCCTACTACGGCAATGTCTACAGTGCTGATTTCAGCGGTGACGAGGTCAAGGTAGATGGCCCCTGGTCCTTGCTGAACGACCAGGACAAGGCCAAGAACTGGGTGCCCGGTGGCTACAACCTGGTGGGTCTGCATCGCGCCAGCGGTCGCATGTATGTGTTCATGCATCCCGATGGCAAAGAGGGCACTCACAAGTTCCCCGCGGCCGAGATCTGGGTCATGGACACCAAGACCAAGCAGCGTGTAGCCCGCATTCCAGGGCGTGATGCCTTGTCCATGACCATTGATCAGCAACGCAATCTGATGCTGACCCTGGACGGTGGCAATGTGAACGTCTATGACATCAGCCAGCCTGAACCCAAGTTGCTGCGCACCATTGAAGGCGCCGCAGAAGCATCCTTGCAAGTTCAGTTCCACCCAGTTGGGGGTGTCTGATATGGACCCGGTCCTGACCTACGCCAGCCTGGCTTGCTTGGCCGTGCTGATGGGACTGGGGGCGCTGGATAAACTGCGTCACTTCAGCCTGTTCGAGGCAGCCGTTGGCGGTTATCGATTGTTGCCGGAAGTGTTGTTACGACCGTTCAGTGTGCTGTTTGTCGCTGCCGAGGCCTTGAGTGCGCCTTTGCTGCTGTGGCCAGCCAGCCGTTCGCTGGGGGCGGTTCTGGCCCTGTGCGTCCTGCTGGTCGCCACCAGTGGCATTGTGATGAACCTGCTGCGTGGCCGCCGCGATGTGGATTGCGGCTGCTCCGGGCTGGGGGAATCCTCCGGTGGTCTGTCCTGGTGGCTGGTGGCTCGCAATGCCTTGCTGGCTGCGCTGGCCGTGGCCAGCGGTGACTGGGCCATCAGCAGCGCCCGTGAACTGGTCTGGGTGGACGGTTTGACCTTCTTTGGTGCCACCTTGGCCTTGCTGGGCCTGTACTATGCGGCCAACCAGCTGATCGAATCCCATCTGAAATTCCAGAAAATGCAGAATTCTTAGGAGACCTAAATGACCGCTTTAATGATTTCCAACGTCATTTTATGGGTAATCGTACTGGCCCTGGTGCTGGTTGTACTTGCCCTGTCGCGCCAGATTGGCGTGTTGTATGAACGGGTTGCCCCCATGGGCGCCCTGACTATGGATAAAGGCCCGCAGGTGGGTGATGCCGCTCCCGTCATGGAATTGCAGGACCTGCGCGGTCGTGCCGTTACCGTGGGCGTGGCTGGCCCGCGTAGCCAGTTGATTTTCTTCATGTCGCCTACCTGCCCGGTGTGCAAGAAGCTCTTGCCGATTCTGAAGTCCATTCAGGGCTCGGAAGGTCAGTGGGTAGATATTGTGCTGGCCAGTGATGGCGAGATGCCCGAGCATCTGGCTTTCTACCAGAAAGCACAACTGGACGCCTTCCCTTACGTCCTGTCCACACAGCTGGGCATGGGCTTTCAGATCAGCAAACTGCCTTACGCCGTCCTGATCGACGAGAACGGTGTGGTGCGCGGCAAGGGTCTGGTCAATTCGCGTGAACAGCTGGAAAGCCTGTTTACCGCCAAAGACCTGGGCGTGGCCTCGGCGCAAGAATACTTGGCCGGTGACTCGGGCATGAAGCAAGTGCAGGTATCACGAAAGGAGAACGTCAATGCGTTGGCTGGATAAATTTGGGGAGAACCTCTCCCGTTCTGTGGCCCACAAGACTTCGCGTCGCAGCGTGCTGCGCTCGGTGGGCAAATTAATGGTCGGTTCGGCCTTTGTGTTGCCTGTATTGCCGGTGGCTCGCGCCGCCGGTGGTGGTGGCAGCAGCAGTGGTGCCGATCACATCAGTCTGAATCCCGATCTGGCGAATGAAGACGAAGTGAACTCCTGCGACTACTGGCGTCATTGTGCGGTGGACGGGTTCCTGTGCTCTTGCTGCGGTGGCACGACCACCACCTGCCCTCCGGGCTCGACGCCTTCGCCCATCTCGTGGATTGGCACTTGCCACAACCCGCATGATGGCAAGGACTACCTGATCAGCTACCACGACTGCTGCGGCAAGACCGCTTGCGGCCGCTGCCAGTGCAACACGCAGACCCGTGAGCGTCCTGGTTACGAGTTCTTCCTGCACAATGACGTGAACTGGTGCATGGCGAACGAGAACAGCACCTTCCATTGCACGACATCGGTACTGGTTGGCTTGGCTAAAAACTAAAAAAACCCGTCGGGCTGCCAGTCATGCGGGAAGAACGGTCCTTGGGACGCCAGTTCTTTCCTGCACAGGCAGCCCCCAGGGTTTGAACAAGGTGCCGGGCGGTCAGGATGGCGTTCGGTCACTTAAGGAGGCATCACTGTGTGGACATCTTTGCGCCTGGCCTGTTTGGGCGCCGTACTCCTGGCGTTTACGCCTTGGGCCCATGCCCAAGAAGAGATGGCCGGAACGGGCGATTACCTGCAAAGTTCGCAGGCTTTCAAAGACTATATGCTGCAATGCGCAGGTTGCCATCGCTACGATGGCCAGGGCCTGACGCATCGGGGCATCCCCAATTTCAACCAGTCCATTGGCTTGTTTACACGCTTGCCAGCTGGACGGGACTATATGATTCGAGTGCCCGGTGCCTCGCAGTCGCAACTGGATAATGCCGATCTGGCTCGTGTGCTGAACTGGATTGTGGCCAAGTTCAGCCCGGAAGAAATGACACCCGATTACCGACCCTTTACCTCGGCCGAGGTAGGGGCATCGCGCCGGCATCGTTTTGATGATGTACTCAAGGCGCGTACGGAGCTAACCGTCAAGATGAACAGTATGGGTCTGGAGCCTGCGCCCTACCTGTACGGCTCCATGGATCGCTGATACAGCGGGTTAACGACCGTAGACGCTTGAATTTTTTAGGGCTATAAGAAAGGGGGCATATTCTGCCCCTTACCCCGATCAATTGCGTTGGCCGAAAGGGCACTCAGGCAATGTCTATGTTATTGCGCACTCCCTCTGCTTCTTTCAAGAGCCTGGCTGCTTGGCAGGAAGTGGTGTGCGCGTACTTTGTGCCCTTGGAAGTTCAGCCGGATTCTCGCCGTGGTTTCTCCAACCGGGCGGCCACCGATCGCATGGGTTCGGTCGATGTCATGGAACTGTGTACCAGCGCGCAGCGTGTGCGTCGTACCCAGGCCTTGGCCAGCCGATCCGAGCAGGCGCTGTACAAGGTCACCTTGCAGATCAGTGGCAGCAGTCAGATTCAGCAGGATAATCGCAGTGGCATCTTGCACGCCGGGGAGTGGGGCATTTATGACACCACCCGCCCTTACGAAGTGGCCGTACAGGATCAATCCCATTTTCTGGTCTTGCAGTTCGAGGAAGAGCGTTTGCTGCCTTGGTTGCCCTGGCTAAGCGATGCGGTGGCCCGCTCGTTCTCCGCCACGACAGGTCCGGCCCGAATTGCCATGGATATGCTGCGTTTGGGTTTGCAGGAGCGCGGGCACTTGTCGCCCTCGGCCTTGAGCGAACTGTCCCAGACCGTGATTCGCATGATGGCTCTGAGCCTGGCCGATGGTCGCCCGGTGACGACCGAGTCCGCCCTGGACGAAGTGCGGCGCGGGCAGCTGCTGCAAATTCAGCAATACGTGCAGGATCATCTGGGTGATACCGGTTTGAATGCCCAGTCCCTGGCGCTGCAGTTTCGCATTTCACGCCGTTATCTCTACAAGCTGTTCGAGCTGTGCGGGCAAGCGCCTGCCGATTACATCATGGCCGCCCGCCTGGAGCGCGCCTGTCAATTGTTGGTGGACGGCAAACCTGGTCGGCAGATCAGTGAGCTGGCCTGGCAAATGGGCTTTTCCGACGCGGCCGTGTTCAGCCACGCCTTCCGGCGACGCTATGGCGTATCGCCCAGCGAATGGCGTCGCAGCCGTATTTGCGGCGATTAAGTACAGCTACGTAGACGCAACTCCGACTTATCGCAGACGGGTCGGATTTCTATCCTAGAGGCTCATGATTATGGGGCGGCCGGTGTGGTTCGCCCGGCTTCTCAAGGACAGTCTTATGCGTCTACACCTCGATTGTGCGTTGCTGCACACCCAGCCATCGTGGGCTCAGAATTTACAGGCCATCGTCCCGCCTTGCGAGCGCTTGCAGCTGCATGTTCTGCAGGCGCCACCACCGCCCCATCCCGATCAGGAGTATTTGTTTTTGCGCAGCGCATCGGCCTTGCTGCTACGTTTTGATGCCTGTCTGATTCCCATCGAAGCGGCCACCCTGATTCACGTGCGTCGAGCCTTGTCGGTGGCCCAAGGTCATTTGCCAGTGCCGGTCTTTGGTTTGCTGCGGGGTGCCATCAAGGCCGCGGCCCTGACAGACCTGCTGGAACTGGGTCTGGCAGACTACGTGCGCGAGCCTTTATGCCTGGACGATTTGCGCGCCCGCATCAATCGTCAGCGTTTACAGACCTCTTCCCACGCTTTGAATGAACCGGGGCTGTCGGGTCGGATACACTATAGGGTGCAGGAAAACCAGGATCTGGTCCTGCACCCCGGCCCAACGGAGCAGCGCCTGTCGCAAACGATCTTGCAACAGGAGGGGACAACGCTGGAAGCCTATGCCGCTGCGGTAGCCTCGCGCTACGCCAGCAGCCAGGAATCTTTCAAAGTTGCCAAGGGACGGATAGTGGCCCGCTTCGAGCAGGCTTATATCCACGCCGCCCTTGATCGCCATAGCGGCAATATCGCCATGGCGGCCCGCTCCGCGCAAAAGCACCGGCGTGCTTTCTGGGCACTGATGCGCAAACACCATATCGATGCAGCACGCTTTCGATCCGCGTCAAACCCAGACGACGAACACGATGGTTAAAATTAACAGGCATTTTTCAATAGGGATTGCCGTGTCTTTACCTCAATTAAAAAACGATGTTTTCCTGCGCTCGCTGTTGCGCGAACCTGTGCCTTACACCCCCATCTGGCTGATGCGTCAGGCCGGGCGTTATTTGCCTGAATACAATGCCACCCGTGCCCAGGCTGGCTCCTTCATGCAATTGGCTCAGAATCCCGAATTTGCGTGCGAAGTAACCTTGCAGCCCCTGCGTCGTTTCGATCTGGATGCCGCCATTCTGTTCTCGGACATCCTGACCGTGCCACACGCCATGGGCCTGGGTCTGGATTTCGTCGCTGGTGAAGGCCCGCGTTTTGCCCGTCCTGTACGCAACGAAGCCGACGTCATGGCGCTGGAAGCGCCGGACATGTCCAAGCTGCAATACGTGTTTGATGCCGTATCCCTGATCCGCAAGGAACTGGACGGCAAAGTACCGCTGATCGGCTTTGCCGGCAGCCCCTGGACCATTGCCTGCTACATGGTGGAAGGCCAGGGCTCGGACGACTACCGTCTGGTGAAAAGCATGATGTATCAGCGTCCGGACCTGATGCACCGCATGCTGGAAATCAATGCCCAAACCACCTGCGAATACCTGAACAATCAGATCCGTGCTGGTGCACAGGCTGTGATGCTGTTCGACAGCTGGGGTGGTGTGTTGTCCGACTCCCTGTTCCAGGAATTCTCCCTGGCCTACACCCGTAAAGTGGTTGATGGCCTGATTCGCGAGCATGACGGCAAGCGCGTCCCTGTCATCGTCTTTACCAAGGGCGGCGGCATGTGGCTGGAAGATATTGCTGGCTGTGGCGCTGATGCCATGGGTGTGGACTGGACGGTGAACCTGTCCCGTGCGCGCGCTCGTATTGGTGACAAACTGGCCTTGCAAGGCAATCTGGACCCCATGACCATGTTCGGTGGCGAAGAAGCCATCCGCCGTGAAGCCCGTCGCGTTATTGACGACTTTGGCCCTGTGGGTCAGGGCGGTCACGTGTTCAACTTCGGTCACGGTATTTCGCGTTTCACAGACCCGGAAGCCGTGGGCATTCTGGTCGAAGAAGTGCACTCCTACAGCCGTCGACACCACAGCGTTTGATAGTCTTTGCGCACGGGCTGTCGCAGCTTGTGCGCAAAGTTATGCACACAGACAGAGCTGGGTTTGAGGTCTTTATATTTAAGGTTTAATTTCAATACCCAGTTTTAATTAGTTGATTTCTCTGCGTTTTATCCTTATTTCAGAGATATTGAAAATTAAATTGTATCTGTGCTTGCTTCTTTGTATTTTTTGTTCATGTCATTTTCCCCAAAGTTATCCACAGGTCGCTAAGCTCTTGACTTATCAGGCTTTCAGCCAGGCCAGCCCTTTTTTGAACCACCATCCATGACCGCCACTCCTGACGCTATTTCTGCATCGGCAAGCACCGGACCTTTCTGGCTGCATGTGGCTTTGGACGTTCCCCTGGATGGGGTGTTTGATTATCAGCACCACGAACCCGTCCTGATCGGACAGCGGGTCATTGTGCATTTTGGGCGGCGGCAGATGATAGGCGTGGTGGTGGCTTTGCCGGAGCAACCTTCCTACCCGCCCGAGCAGGTCAAAGCGATTGATCAGCTGCTGGATGACTTGCCGCCTTTCCCGCAGGACTGGTTGCGGATGGCGCGCTTTGCGTCTACCTATTACCACCGTCCGCTGGGCGAGGTCATGATGCCGTCCTTGCCAGGGCCTTTGCGCAAACCCTCTGCCTATCTGGGCAAGCGTTCCGCTGGTGGTCCGGTATTGCGCATGGCCAAGCGCAAGGAAAAGAAGGTGGAGCCGGTGGACAGCGACGTCCTGCCCGTGCTCAATGCCGAACAGCAGGCTGCGGTAGATGGCATTGTGGCGGCCAAACCCGGTAGCTGCATGTTGCTGCATGGCGTAACGGGTAGCGGGAAAACCGAAGTCTATATGCGGGTGCTGGAACAGGTGCTGGCCGCCGGTCGGCAAGTCTTGTTCATGGTGCCCGAAATCAATCTGACACCTCAGTTCGAGCAGGTCTTGCGTGCTCGTTTGGCGCGCGTCTTGCCCGGCGATGTGCTGGCTGTCTTGCATAGTGGTCTTTCCGAAGGTGAACGGTTGCGCTCCTGGTTGCGCGTCAACAGTGGTCAGGCGCGCATTTTGTTGGGAACACGGCTGTCCATTTTTACCCCCATGCCCGAGCTGGGCCTGATTATTGTGGACGAGGAGCACGACGCTTCTTACAAGCAGCAAGATGGCTTGCGTTACTCCGCTCGGGATCTGGCTGTGTGGCGTGGCTACGATCTGAAAGTGCCAGTGGTGCTGGGTTCAGCCACCCCTTCGCTGGAAAGCTGGAATCATGCTCGACAAGGGCGCTATAGCCTGTTGAGCCTGCCCAAGCGTGCGCGAGAGGTTTCCTTGCCGCGAATGCGTCTGGTCGATACCCGCCATTTGCGCCTGGAGTCGGGTTTTTCTCCTCAGTTGCTGGATGCGCTGGAAGCGTGTCTGGACCGTGGCGAGCAGTCGCTGGTGTTTATCAACCGGCGTGGCTACGCGCCTGTGCTGCATTGCGCCTCTTGCGGCTGGCTGTCTCAATGTCCGCGTTGCACGGTGTACACCGTGCTGCACCGGCAAAATGGCTTCAAGCACAATTTGCAGTGCCACCATTGCGGTTATCAGGCCCCCGTGCCGCGTGCTTGCCCGGATTGCGGCGATCAGGACTTGCAGCCTATGGGGCGTGGCACTCAACGTATTGAAGAGTTTCTGGGCGAGCGTTTTCCTAATGCCCGCCTGGTGCGTATCGACGCGGACAGTACCCGCTTGAAGGGCAGCGCGCAGCAATTGTTCGAGCAGGTGCATGCGGGCGAAGTGGACATCATGGTGGGCACCCAGATGGTGGCCAAAGGTCATGACTTCACCCGCTTGAGCGTCGTCGGTGTGCTCAATGCCGATGCTACCTTGTTCGCCCATGATTTCCGCGCGCCCGAGCGTCTGTTTGCTCAACTGATGCAGGTAGCAGGCCGGGCTGGTCGCCATACCGAAGGGGCGGATGTCATCATCCAGACGGGCTACCCGGAGCAGGCCGTTTATCAAAGCCTGATCAAGCACGATTACATAGGCTTTGCTCAAAGCGCCTTGAACGAGCGCGAGTCCGTGGGCTTGCCGCCTTTTGCCTATCAGGTGCTTCTGTCTGCCGAAGCGCCGCAATTGGCAGATGCCATTCGCTTGTTGACCCAGGCGCGCCGTTTGCCTGAAGAATATCCGAATGAATTTCCGGGCGCGGATCAGGTTTTCCTGTACGATCCCGTGCCCTTACGTGTTTTGCGCGTTGCCAAAGTGGAGCGTGCCCAGTTGCTGTTGGAAAGCGCCCATCGTCCGGCCTTGCAAGCCTTTGTGCGCTATTGGGGGCCACAGGTCGCGCAGTTGGCCAAGCAGCATAAAGTGCGCATTACGATTGAGGTCGATCCCCTCGAGATTTAAGATTCTCCAGGCTCATGTATATGCAGGACGGTAGGAGCATCTTCAGTACATCAGGGTGTATCCTTGTGCGCTATGCAGCTATGCAGCTATGAGCCAATAGCCATGAAGCTGTGGAGCGATGGCTGTAGGGTGATGATTGCTCTGCCGTTGCCATGCCCGCTGTACCTCGCTGCTGCTGTGTCTCTGTGTCAGCCTTTCGCTTGTCATCAAACCGTACTCGGCCTGGCTGGGATGTCACTTTTAGTTCTGCACGTTGTTTGGCGTTGAACCTCGTTTTCTTGCCTAGTATTCACTGATTCCACCATGTCCACCTCCGTCACTACTCCAGGCCATACTGTCCCCACCGACCTGAACGCCATGCAGCGTCAGGCCGTGTTGTATATGGATGGGCCTTGCCTGGTGCTGGCCGGAGCGGGCAGTGGCAAGACACGGGTGATCACACAGAAAATCGCTTATCTGCTGCGTGAGTGTGGGTACACGGGCCGGCAAGTGGTCGCGCTGACTTTTACCAATAAAGCGGCGCGTGAAATGAATGAGCGGATTCGCGCCCTGGTAGATCCCAAGCTGTTGCGAGGGCTGACCGTCAGCACCTTTCACTCTCTGGGCTTGCGCATGTTGCGTGAGGAAGCACAGCACGTGGGTTTGAAGCCGCGCTTTTCCATTCTGGATTCCAACGATGCGCTGGCAATTATTCAGGAACTGCTGGCTACCACGGATAAAGGCCGCCTGAAGTCCGTTCAGCAGGAAATCTCCTTATGGAAAAACGCCTTGATGGGGCCGGACGATGCGGAGCGTGCTGCAAACTCGCCCAGCCAGATCGAGGCGGCTCGTATTTACCGCGACTACGCCGCCACCTTGATTGCCTATCAGTCGGTGGACTTTGATGATCTGATCCGCCTGCCTGCGCAGTTGATGGAAGACAATCAGGAAGTGCGCGAGCGCTGGCAGCGTCAGGTGCAGTATCTGCTGGTGGACGAATATCAAGACACTAATCTTTGTCAGTATCGGCTGGTGCGCTCTCTAACCGGTCAGCGCAATATGTTCACCGTAGTGGGGGACGACGATCAGGCCATTTACGCCTGGCGTGGCGCTACCGTGGAGAATCTGGCGCAGCTTCCCAAGGATTACCCGGACCTGAAAGTCGTGAAGCTGGAGCAGAACTATCGCTCGGTGCAGCGCATCTTGCAGGCTGCCAATAATGTCATTGGCAATAATCCTGTCGTGTTTGGTAAGAAGCTCTGGTCTGACCTGGGCTTTGGTGAGCCTATCCAGGTTCACGTGACAGACGACGAGCAGAACGAGGCCGATTCAGTGGCCATGCGTATCTCGGCAGAGCGCTTCGAGCGTCAGGCCGAGTGGCGAGATTTTGCGGTGCTGTATCGTGGCAACCATCAGGCCCGTATCTTTGAGCAGGCGCTGCGCAATCTGCGCATTCCCTACACCATCTCGGGTGGGCAGAGTTTCTTTGACAAGGCCGAGATTCGCGACATCCTTTCTTACTTGCGAGTCGTTGCGAACGACGATGATGATCCGGCATTCATCCGCGCAGCGACGACACCAAGGCGCGGAATTGGGCAGGCTACCTTGCAGGTCCTGGGTCAGTTTGCGGCGGAACAAAAGCTGTCTTTGTATTCCGCCGTCTCGCAAATCGCTCTGACGGATCGCTTACCGGAAAGGCAGTTGGAGCCTTTAAGTGTCTTTGCGCAGTTTATTGGCCGTATCCAGCAAAGAGCGGACCGGGTAGAGAGCGATCAGGAAGGACACGAGACGGCCGTCAGCGAATTGCTGGACGAGCTGCTGCGGGCGATTGATTACGAGCGCTATCTCTACGATATGTTCGACGAGCGACCCGCGCAGACTCGTTGGGAAAACGTATTGGAGTTGATTACTTGGCTGAAGTCCAAAGCGGCAGACGATCAACTGAGTTTGAATGACTTGGTGCAGCGAGTTGCCCTGATCACCATGCTGGAACGCGGTGAGGATGAAGACCCGGATGCGGTCAAATTGTCCACGCTTCATGCTTCCAAGGGGCTGGAGTATCCGCATGTGTTCCTGGTGGGGGTGGAAGAGGGGCTGCTGCCGCACATTGGGCGCGATGACGAAGATATAGACCCGGATAAAGAAGCCGATATTCTGGCCCAGCGCATTCAGGAAGAGCGGCGTCTGATGTACGTGGGTATTACGCGTGCGCAGCGCAGTTTGCGCTTGAGCTGGTGCAAGAAGCGCAGACGCGCACGTGAGAATCTGGTGCGTGAGCGATCGCGCTTTATTGATGAGATGAAGATTGAAGACCCTGGTGCCCAGGAAGATCCGGCGCAGGCGGCTTTAAGTCCCAAGCAGCGGCTGGATATGCTGAAGAACTTGTTGAACAAGTCTTGAGCAGTGCTTCTTGATCAAGGACGATTTCGTGTTGGGCCTATGTTTTGTGAGGCACCGTCGTTCTGCAGGCCAGCTTTTGCTGGCCTTTTTCATTTTCTGCGGCGCTGGAAGAAACGCTCTCCGTGCCTGGGCTTGTCTTGATCTTGGGGCTGGGGAGACGCGTGGTGAGGTGCTGGCGCCCAATGAGCCAAGGTCCCGGGCGGTGGATGAAGGTGTGCCGCTGGAAAGGCCGTATTAGCAAACGCAGAAAAAACAAAAGCCTGCTAAATCAGCAGGCTTTTCAACATCAAGCGGTGTTTTGCTTGAGCGTTACGACGGTGATGCGTGGCTTACCAGTAGCTGGCCGACATGCGGGAATCGCGGATGCGGGCTTCGTTCAAGGCACGGGTCAGTTCGACCATGTACTTGAACACCACGTTTGCGGCTTTGGAAACTTGTTTGGCCGCTGCTTTGGTCAGTGCAGTTAAAGACACGGATTCACCATTTTCCAGGGCATGCTGCATTACCCCACGCTCAACAGCATCACTCCAGTGAATGTAGTGCGAGTAAGTGGTCATGGTAGACATTTGCTTTCCCTTTAAGGTGAAGGTCTAAGTTACGAGTTCTCATTATAGGGTTTTCCCTAGTCTAAAAGCAAGGGTAAACCCTAGGGATTGGATTAGCCTGTGGTTTTTAAGGGAAAACCCTAGGGTTCTTTGGAAAGGGAAATTAAATCAAAGGCTTATGGGGGTGGGGTTTGCAGGGTTTTGCGGGTTTTAGGTGGGGAGTGGAGTCCTTGCGGCAGCCCTTGCTGGCTTGAGGCTGGGTCGGAGCGGAAGCTTGCCGGTGCTGCGCACCGGTGCCCTTGTCTGGGGCTGTTGTAGGGCGCACCTTGAACTCGTTCAGTGGTTTGTCCCCCGGACAAACCACAAGCGTTGAACTCAAACAGCAAGGTGCTTGCATCCCTACAACAGCCCCAGACGGCGGCAAGCCCCCTGAATGCTCCAACCCAGCCTCAAGCCAGCAAGGGCTTCAGAATGGTGGCAACCAACAGCCGACAACCCACAACTAATCGCTCTGGCTGCTTCTTGCTGCAATCCGTTGCCAGGCAAATAAAGCTGGCAGATATGGATGACAGGCTCGTAGGCAGCAGGCAGCAGGCAGCGAGCCGCAAACAACAAATAAGGACCCGCGAAGTCAGGGGGCCTGGAAGTGATCTCGCTCGCTTGAAGACAAACAGCCAGCCGTTTATCGCGGCTGGCTGTTTGCTTACTGGTACTGCCAAGAAGACTTAGCGGGGAAGTGTTGAACTCCCCATCAAGAACTCGTCTACGGAACGGGCACATTGGCGGCCTTCGCGGATGGCCCAGACGATCAGGGACTGGCCGCGTCGCATGTCTCCGGCGGCGAAGACTTTGGCTCGGCTGGTTTGGTAGTCATCCGTGTTGGCGGCGACGTTGCCGCGCTGGTCGGCTTCTACGGCGAAGGCGTCCAGCACTTGGCGTACGGGAGCGGTGAAGCCCATGGCCAGCAGGACCAGGTCGGCGGGGAAGGTCATTTCGGAACCGGCGATGGGCGTCATGCTCATGCGGCCTGTCGCGGGATCGGTTTTCCATTCCACCCGAACGGCGCGCAGTTCTTTGACTTGGCCGTTCTTACCTTCCAGCTCTACGGTGTTGATCGCCCAGTCACGCTCGCAGCCTTCTTCGTGCGAGGACGAAGTGCGCAGCTTCATGGGCCAGTAGGGCCAGGTCAGCTCCGTGTTTTCCTGCTCGGGCGGGCGGGGCATCAGTTCGAATTGGGTGACTGATTTTGCGCCTTGGCGTGTGCTGGTGCCCACGCAGTCCGAGCCGGTATCACCGCCGCCAATCACTACGACATGCTTGCCTTGAGCGCTGATGGCGGGAGCGCCTCGCGAACCGGCAACTTGCTGGTTCTGGATGCGCAAAAAGTCCATGGCGGGATGTACACCTTGCAGTTGGCTGCCGGGGGCGTCCAGCAGGCGTGGTGTTTCGGAGCCGCCTGCCAGGATGATGGCGTCGAACTGTTGCTCAAGATCGGTAGGGGACAGCACGGTCAGCCCCGGTTCCTGGGCGGCTTGGTCTTGTGCTTGGCCAATATAGGTAGAGGGGAAAAACTGCACGCCCTCGGCCTGCATCTGGGCGATACGGCGATCCAGCAAGTGTTTGTCCAGCTTGAAGTCGGGGATGCCGTAGCGCATCAGGCCACCAATGCGGTCGCTTTTCTCGTACACGGTGACCTCGTGGCCGACGCGTGCCAATTGCTGGGCGCTGGCCAATCCGGCAGGGCCGGAGCCAATGACGGCCACGCGTTTGCCAGTTTTGTGGGTAGGTACTTGTGGTTCAACCCAACCTTCTGCCCAGCCTTTGTCGATGATGGCGTGCTCAATGGATTTGATACCCACGGGCGCACGGTCAATGTTCAAGGTACAGGCTGCCTCGCAAGGAGCGGGGCAGATGCGGCCGGTAATTTCCGGAAAGTTATTGGTGGAGTGCAGCACGTCCAGCGCCTCTTTCCACTGCTGGCGGTAAACCAGATCATTCCAGTCGGGAATGATGTTATTGACCGGGCAGCCGTTGTGGCAGAAAGGGATGCCGCAATCCATGCAGCGGGCGGCCTGCTGGCCTGCCTGCTCGTCGTTCAATACCTGGACAAATTCTTTCCAGTGCTTGACCCGCTTTAAAGGAGCTTCTACGGCTTCTTGCAGACGTTGAAACTCAAGAAATCCAGTCGTCTTTCCCATGATGTGTCGTTTCCTGATGGTGATGGGAAGGGTTCAGGCCGAAGCCGAACGGCGGGTTTTACTGCTTTTGGGTGCGGCTTTGCTCGCTTGCGGGCTTTGCCACAATTCGCTCAATGCACGTCGGTACTCGCGTGGAATGACTTTGACGAATTGTGCGCGGGCGCTGTCCCAGTCTTTCAAGAGCTCGCGGGCCTGGAAGCTGCCCGTGGCCTTGAAATGTTCCTGAACCAGGGTTTGCAAGATTGAATCGTCGGTCTGACGTTCGCCCTGGGCGCTACGGCTGTGCCATTGCGCCATGCTGCTGTTCATCTCTTGCTCGGCCTTGCTCAGGACCGGCTCCAGATCCACCATGCCGGGGTTGCAGCGCAGTTGCAGGCGACGTTGCGGGTCCCACACGTAGGCCACGCCACCGGACATGCCGGCTGCAAAGTTGCGGCCCACTTCGCCCAGGACAACCACGGTACCGCCCGTCATGTATTCGCAACCATGATCGCCCACGCCTTCCACAACCGCGCTGGCACCGGAGTTACGCACGGCAAAGCGTTCACCGGCCACGCCGTTGAAGTAAGCCGCACCGGACAGGGCGCCGTAAAGCACGGTATTGCCCACGATGATGTGGTCCGGGCCGTAGCCACGGAAGTCGTTGGGCGAGCGCACGATAATGCGGCCGCCGGACAAGCCTTTACCTACGTAGTCATTGGCTTCACCCACCAGATCCAGGGTGATGCCCTGCGCCAGGAAAGCGCCAAAGCTCTGACCCGCTGTACCTTTGCACTGAATGTGCAGGCTGTCGTCAGGCAGACCTTGATGGCCGTATTTCCTGGTGAACACGCCCGAGAGCATGGCACCGACGCTGCGGTTGCGGTTACGTACGGGAGTGATGAAAGACAACGGCGTGCCCTGATTCAGGGTCACGGCGCTGCGCTCGATCAGTTGGCGATCCAGCGTGTGTTCCAGGTCATGATCCTGGGTAGCGATCTGACGTGGGGACTCTTCATTGTCCACTTTATGCAGCAGACGGGAGAAGTCCAGGCCCCGGGCTTTCCAGTGTTCGATACCGCTGCGCATATCCAGCCAGTCGCTGCGACCGATCAGATCGTCAAAGTGGCGTACACCCAGCTTGGCCATCAGTTCACGCACTTCTTCTGCAACGAAGAAGAAGTAGTTCACTACGTGCTCGGGCTTGCCCTTGAACTTGCGGCGCAGCACGGGGTCCTGAGTGGCAACACCAACGGGACAGGTGTTCAGATGGCATTTGCGCATCATGATGCAGCCTTCCACGACCAGCGGAGCTGTGGCAAAGCCGAATTCATCCGCACCCAGCAGGGCACCGATCACCACATCGCGGCCGGTTTTCATCTGGCCGTCGGCCTGCACGCGGATACGGCTGCGCAAGCGGTTCAGCAACAGGGTTTGCTGGGTTTCAGCCAGGCCCAGCTCCCACGGCGTACCGGCATGCTTGATAGAGGATAGGGGCGAAGCACCCGTACCACCGTCGTGACCGGCAATCACAATGTGATCGGCCTTGGCTTTGGCAACACCAGCAGCCACGGTGCCCACACCGACTTTGGACACCAGCTTCACGGAGATATCTGCTTGTGGGTTCACGTTCTTCAAATCGTGAATCAGCTGGGCCAAATCTTCGATGGAGTAAATGTCGTGGTGCGGTGGGGGCGAAATCAGGCCGACACCAGGCACCGAGTAACGCAGCTTGGCGATGTACTCGGACACTTTATGGCCGGGCAACTGGCCGCCTTCACCGGGTTTGGCGCCTTGTGCCATCTTGATCTGAATTTGATCTGCACTGCACAGGTATTGGGCGGATACGCCAAAGCGACCGGACGCAACCTGCTTGATGCGCGAGCGCAGCGAATCGTTCTCTTGCAGCTCAATGTCGGCAAATACGCGATCCTGGCCTAACACGCTGGCCAAGGTGTCACCCTGGCGGATGCCACTTTTACCGTGCTGCATTTCGTGCTGGTAGCGCAACTCGTCCTCGCCACCTTCACCAGTATTGGACTTGCCGCCAATCCGGTTCATGGCCACGGCCAGTACGGCGTGGGCTTCGGTTGAAATCGAACCAAGCGACATGGCGCCGGTTGCAAAGCGTTTGACGATCTCGCTAGCCGGTTCCACCTCTTCCAAAGGAATCGCTTGAGCCGGGTCCAGACGCAGTTCGAACAAACCACGCAGTGTCATGTGACGGCGGCTTTGCTCGTTGATGAGCTGGGCGTATTCCTTGTAGGTGCTGTAGTTCTGGCTGCGGGTGGCGTGTTGCAGTTTGGCGATGGAGTCGGCGGTCCACATATGGGCTTCGCCGCGCACGCGTACTGCGTATTCGCCACCGGCTTCCAGATGGTTTTCCAGCACGGGGTCTTTGCTGTAGGCGGCGCGATGCTGACGCAGCGCTTCTTCGGCCACGGTGAAGATATCAATCCCTTCCACCGGGCAGGAAGTACCCACAAAATATTTGTCCACCAGCGAGCGCGACAGGCCGATGGTCTCGAAAATCTGCGCGCCGGTGTAGGACATGTAGGTGGAGATGCCCATTTTGGACATGACCTTGTACAAGCCCTTGTTGATGGCCTTGATGTAGTAGCCCTCGGCCTGGGACGCGTCGATCTGGTTGATCGGGTCCTGGGCCAGATGCTGCAGGCTTTCAAAAGCCAGCCAGGGGTGCATGGCTTCGGCACCATACGCACCCAGCAGCGCGAAGTGATGCACTTCACGGGCCGAGCCGGTTTCCACGACCAGACCCGTGCGGGTACGCAGGCCGATGCGGATCAGGTGCTGGTGAATGGCCGAGGTTGCCAGCAGGGCGGGGATGGCCACATGCTCGGCGTCACAGCGGCGATCCGTCAGGATCAGGATGTTGTAGCCATCGCGCACGGCATCTGCCGCACGGGCGCACAGGGCGGCCACGCTGGCCTCTATGCCTTCCGGTCCCCACGCGCTGGGGTAGACGATGTCCAGTTCCTGGCTGCGGAACTTGCCATTGCTGGCCGCTTCAATGCGCCGGATCTGGTTCATGTCAGCCGGGCTCAGCACGGGCTGGGACACTTCCAGACGCAGCGGCGGGTTGACGTTGTTGATGTCCAGCAGATTGGGCTTGGGGCCAATAAAGGACACCAGCGACATCACCATCTGTTCGCGAATCGGGTCGATAGGCGGGTTGGTAACCTGAGCGAACAGCTGGCGGAAGTAGTTGTAGAAGGGCTTGGATTTGTCGGATAGCACGGCCAACGGAGCGTCGTTGCCCATGGAGCCGGTGGCCTCTTCGCCCTTGCTGGCCATGGGCTGCAGGACGACTTTGATATCTTCCTGGGTCCAGCCAAAAGCTTGTTGCTGATCCAGCAGGTCGCGGGTGGCCAATTGGGGACGCACGCCGGGCACGCTGGGCAGGGAGTCCAGGCGCAAGCGCAGGCGTTCAATCCACTGCTTGTAGGGGTGGGTGTTGGCCAGTTGGGACTTGATCTCGGCATCGTCAATGATGCGGCCCTGTTCCAGATCGATCAGCAGCATCTTGCCCGGTTGCAGACGCCATTTCTTGACGATGCGGTGCTCAGGAATAGGCAGGGTACCGGCTTCAGAGGCCAGCACAATCATGTCGTCGTCGGTAATGACGTAGCGGGCGGGACGCAGGCCGTTACGGTCCAGCAGTGCACCAATTTGCAGGCCATCAGTAAAGGCGATGGCAGCAGGACCATCCCATGGTTCCATCTGAGCTGCGTAGTACTCGTAGAAAGCGCGACGGCTTTCGTCCATCTCGGCGTGTTGCTCCCAGGCCTCCGGCATCATGATCATCATGGCGTGCGGCAGCGAGTAGCCGGCCATCACCAGCAGTTCCAGACAGTTGTCGAAAGTGGCCGTGTCGGACTGGCCTTCGTACACGATGGGGTAAAGCTTTTGCAGATCTGAGCCCAGCACGGCCGATTCCATGGCGCCTTCACGGGCACGTAGCCAGTTGAAGTTGCCCTGTACCGTGTTGATTTCGCCGTTGTGGGCGATCAGGCGGTAGGGGTGGGCCAGAGGCCAGGCGGGAAAGGTATTGGTGGAAAAGCGCTGGTGCACCAGAGCCAGGGCTGAACAGGCACGAGGGTCGGCCAGATCGCGGTAGTAGCGGCCAACCTGGTCAGCCAACAGCAGGCCTTTGTAGACGATGGTGCGCACCGAGGCCGAGGTCACAAAGTATTCCTGGCCGTGGGCCAATGCCATGCGGTAGATGGCGTGGCTGGCGGTCTTGCGGATCACGTACAGCTTGCGCTCCAGCGCATCGGGCACCATCACATCCGGGCCGCGGCCAATGAACAGCTGGCGAATCACCGGTTCGTTGGCCTTGACGGTGGGCGACATGGGCATGGTGCTGTCCACCGGCACATCGCGCCAGCCCAGCATGTGCTGGCCTTCGGCACGTACCGCACGTTCCAGCTCCTGTTCACAGGCCAGGCGGGAAGCGGTTTCCTTGGGCAGGAACACCATGGCTACGCCGTACTCGCCGGGGGGCGGCAGGGTCACGCCCTGAGCGGCCATTTCTTCGCGGTAAAGCTGGTCGGGGATCTGGATCAGAATGCCTGCACCGTCGCCCATCAAGGGATCTGCGCCTACAGCGCCGCGGTGATCAAGGTTTTCCAGAATTTTAAGGCCTTGGGTGATGATGGCGTGGCTCGCCTGGCCTTTGATGTGTGCGATAAATCCGACGCCGCAGGCGTCGTGTTCGTTAGCGGGAAGGTACAAGCCTTGGGCTTGGGGGGGACAGGAGTGTGTCATGGGCGTATCCGCAAAGAACGTGTTAAAGCGGTGCATTTGTTGCAGCGCAAAAAATAAAATACAGCGATTTTTTTTTTGCACGCAAGATTTTTTTGCGAATACGGTAAAAAAAATTAGGGACCTGCTCTCACAGGCCCCTTATCACCCGTCTGAACCGGGTGCAGTGTGGCAAGATCGCTGCACATGCGGGTTTGCGCAGAAATCAGGTCCACACAAGCGCTATTTGCCGCTGCGGTTCTGGCTCATTTGCCCCAGAATCTGCAGAGCTTCTTCGCCTTCCAGCAGTTTGGAAAATAGCTTGCGCTCACGTTCCAGAACCTCCAGCAAAACTTCGCGCTGGGGTTCTCTTAGCAGACGCTTGCTGGTGCGCAAGGCAATGGGAGGCTGCTCGGACAACGCGTGGGCGCAGGCACGGGCGGCTTCCAAGCTATTGCCGTGGTCGGTCAGTTCAGTGAGCAGGCCGTCTTCCATGGCTTGCTCGGCACTGAAGGCTTGTGACAGCAGCAGCCATTCGTTGGCACGGCGTGGCCCCACGTACTGCGCTAGCAGGTGGCTGGAGGCGCCTTCCGGGCACAGGCCCAGTGCGGTGAAGGGCATGCGCAAACGCGCGTCACGGGCCGCGTACACAAAGTCCGCATGCAGCAGCAAGGTTACGCCAATACCCACCGCGTGACCTTCTACGGCCACGATCAGTGGGATGTCGGCTTGGACCAGACTGCGCAGGAACTTGATCGGCGGCGGCATGTCATTGTTGCGCACATTGGACAGCTCCGAGATGTCGTTGCCGGCACAGAAATGCTCGCCCGCGCCGGTCAGAATCAGGGCACGATATTTCTGGTTCTGATTGGCCTGGTCGATGATGTCGGCCAGCTCTTCGTACATGGGGCCAGTCAAGGCATTGCGTCGTTCCGGGCGGTCCAGAATGACTTCCAGCCAATGACCTGCGTCATGAGTCCGTATCATGGCGTGCTCCTGTTCAGGCGAAGGGGGAGGCCAGCAGTGCTGCCTTGGCTTCCTGGTATTCGCGATGCAAACGGGCCACGATGTCGGCAGTAGATTCCACCGAGTCAATGCCACCAATGCCTTGACCAGCGCCCCAGATGTCGCGCCAGGCTTTGCTCATGCCCGAACCGAAGGCGGTGTCGGCATTTTTTTCGCTGTCCAGCTTGTCCGGGTCCAGGCCTGCAGCGCGGATGCTGTCTTTCAGGTAGTTGCCGGGGATGCCGGTAAACAGCGGGGTGTAGACGATATCGGCGGCACGACCCTTGACGATCATGTTCTTGTAATCGTCCGAGGCATTGGCTTCGGTACTGGCAATGAAGCGCGTGCCGATGTAGGCCATGTCCGCCCCCATGGCTTGGGCCGCCAGAATGTCGCGACCCCGGCTCATGGCGCCGGACAGGGCAATCGGGCCATCAAAAATCTGACGGATTTCGTTAACCAGCACAAAGGGGCTCAAGGTACCGGCGTGGCCGCCAGCACCTGCAGCCACCACGATCAGGCCATCCACACCCGCTTCCAGCGCTTTTTCAGCATGACGCAAGGTAGTTACGTCGTGGAAGACTTTGCCACCCCAGGCGTGCACATGCGGCACGATGTCTTGCGGGGCGCGCAGGCTGGTAATCACCAGTGGCACCTTGTGGTCGGCGCACACACGCAAATCCTGCTCCAGGCGGTCATTGGATTGGTGGATGATGTGGTTGATGGCGTAGGGGGCGATACGGCGCTCGGGATGGCGCTCGCGTAGTTCGGCCAGGGTGTCGTCGATCTCGTCCAGCCAATCCTTGAGTTTTTCCTGGGGGCGGGCGTTCAAGGCGGGGACGGAACCGATGATGCCGCTGGCGCATTGTGCAATCACCAGGGCGGGGTTCGAAACAATGAACATGGGCGCTGCCATTACAGGCAGGGTCATAGATTGATAAAGCTGCTGCGTTAATGCCGATGGCATAAGGTCGGTCTCCTGTTATCGAAAGAAGTGCCCTGCCTCTTGAAGGGGCGGGGTCCTGCAAGGAAGATCTGCCGCTGATAATCTATCGTCACCTATTCTAGGACGGTTTATCGTCGCCCGGCTTGGTGCGCTGCACAAATTCCTCCGGCCTCGAAAATGACCATGGTTTGAGCACTTTTTTCTGTCCGTAGACCGGACTAAGAAGACGTAGTGCACAATAAGCGACTTGAAGGATTTTTGTTTGCTATGACCACGACTGAACGAAAAGCGCCCTTGGCGGGATTGCGTGTTCTGGACTTGACGCGCGTGCTGGCCGGGCCCTGGTGTACTCAAAACCTGGCTGATCTTGGTGCGGAAGTCATCAAGGTCGAACGTCCCGGTGCCGGGGACGACACCCGAGGCTGGGGGCCACCGTATCTGCAGGATGGTCACAGGGCGGACACGGAAGATGCAGCCTATTTTGGGGCTGCCAACCGTAATAAAGAGTCCATCATCCTGGATATAGGCACTGCACAAGGTGCCGAGGTGGTGCGTCAGCTGGTCAGTCGCTGCGATATTCTGGTGGAAAACTTCAAGGTCGGTGGCCTGAAAAAGTACGGACTGGACTATGAAAGCCTGCAAGCCATCAACCCGGCCCTGATTTATTGTTCGATTACCGGATTTGGGCAGACTGGCCCCTATGCAAGTCGTCCAGGATATGACTTCATGATCCAGGGGCTGGGTGGTTTGATGTCCCTGACAGGTGAGCCAGGTGGCGAGCCGCAAAAAGCGGGTGTGGCTGTAGCCGATGTCATGACAGGCATGTACGCCACCGTGGCTGTGCTGGCAGCCGTGGTGGAGCGCCACCGTAGTGGCCTGGGTCAGCATCTGGATATTGCTCTGCTGGATTGTCAGGTGGCCATGATGGCTAACCAGAACATGAATTACTTGTGTACCGGACAGGCGCCACAGCGCCCCGGTAATGCACATCAGAATTTGGTGCCCTATCAGGTCTTTGAGGCCAGTGACGGGCATTTGATTGTGGCGGTGGGCAACGATGCCCAGTTTCGCAGTTTTGCGCGGGAGCTGGGTCACCCCGAGTGGGCGGATGATCCCCGTTTTGCGCGCAATGCCGGACGAGTCATGCACAGGGACGAGTTGGTGCCCATGCTGGCGCAGATCATGCGAAGCCGCAGGCGCGATAGCTGGTTGCAGACGCTGGAAGCCGTGGGTATTCCAGCCGGGCCCATCAATACGATGGAACAGGTTTATCAGGACCCGCAGGTGCTGGCGCGCGGCTTGCGCCTGGACTTGCCGACCGGGCAGGGGGGGAGCGTGCCTTCGGTAGCCAGTCCTTTACGTTTGTCGGCCACGCCGGTGCAGTATCGCAGTGCGCCCCCGCGTCTGGGAGAACACACCCGCGAGGTCCTGGCGCGAGTGCTGGAGCTGTCGCCCGACAAGGTCGAGGCCCTTGTATCCGGCTCCGCTGCACAGGCTTAATTTTTATTGCTTTTCGATCAGGTTGTGAATCATGAAACAGATACAAACCATCGCTATTGTTGGCGCAGGTGCTATGGGAAGGGGCATTGCCCAGATTGCTGCCCAGGCTGGCAAGCAGGTC
The DNA here is from genome assembly GCF_023674485.1 of Alcaligenes sp. DN25. Classification (NCBI taxonomy): domain Bacteria; kingdom Pseudomonadati; phylum Pseudomonadota; class Betaproteobacteria; order Burkholderiales; family Alcaligenaceae; genus Alcaligenes; species Alcaligenes sp. DN25. Next base: position 545,294 of record NZ_CP098408.1, read on the forward strand.
TTGCTGTATGACCTGAATGCGGACTCGGTCAAGGCTGCTTTGGCGGATGTACACGCCGTCTGGAGTCGTTTGCAAGAAAAAGGCCGCATGACGGCTGAACAGGTGGACGCGGCCAAAGCGTGTCTGCAAACCGCCAGCGATCTGCAAGCTCTGGCCCCTGCCGATCTGGTCGTGGAAGCCATTGTGGAGCGTCTGGACGTCAAGCAAGGCTTGCTGCAACAGCTGGAAGAGATTGTGTCGGCCGACTGTGTGCTGGCCTCCAATACCTCTTCGCTGTCCATTACCGCCATTGCCCAAGCTTGCCGCCACCCCGAACGCGTGGCTGGCTATCACTTCTTCAACCCCGTACCGCTGATGAAAGTGGTCGAGGTTATCGACGGCCTGCGCACCTCGCCGGAAGTGGGCGATGCCTTGATGCAAGTGTCGCGCGATATGGGCCACACGCCGGTGCGCGCCAAGGATATGCCCGGCTTTATCGTGAACCACGCCGGTCGTGGCATGAACATCGAGGGCCTGAAAATCGCCCAGGAATGCGTGGCGCCTTTTTACCAGATCGACGCCATCATGCGCGAGCAGGCCGGTTTCCGCATGGGGCCCTTTGAACTGCTGGATCTGACCGCGCTGGATGTGTCCCATCCGGTCATGGAATCCATTTACCGTCAGTTCTACGATGAGCCGCGCTTCCGTCCTTCGCCCATTACCGCCGTGCGTCACGCCGGTAAATTGTTTGGTCGCAAGAACGGCGAAGGCTTCTACAAGTATGAAGATGGCAAGAAACAGGTTCCTCAAGAGCCTGCTGTTCCCGCTGTCACCTCCTTTGCTCCTGTGTGGGTCTCGCCTTACCACGAGCAAGGTCAGGCTCGCGCTCTGCAGTTGCTGAACGAACTGGGTGTGAAAGTGGTGGAAGGCGACCAGCCACCGGCTGATGCGCTGATTCTGTTGACGCCTTATGGTGAAGACGTGGCGACTTTGGTGTCCTTGCATGGCCTGGACCCAGCTCGCACCGTGGCGCTGGATACCTTGTTCGGCTTGGAGAAAGGCCGCCGCCGCGTGCTGATGTGCTCGGCTGCGACCACACCAGAATGGCGCGATCAAGCCTGGGCCATGCTGGCCAGCGATGGTACGGCGGTTAGCGTGATCGAAGACTCTGCCGGTTTTGTGGCCCAGCGTTTAGTGGCGACCATCGTGAACATCGCCAGCGATATCGCTCAGCAGCAGATTGCTACCCCATCAGATATCGACGCCGCTGTGCGTCTGGGCCTGGGTTATCCGCACAATGGCCCGCTGTCCATGGGTGATGCCGTCGGCTCGCGTGATTTGCTGGATGTATTGAACACCCTGCAAGCTGTCACGGGCGATATGCGCTACCGTGCCAGCCCCTGGCTGCAACGCCGTGTCCAACTGGGTATGTCCTTGACGGCATTGGCTCAGTGCAAGGCGCAGTAAGGCCTGAGATTGCTCTCTTGGACGCTTTATAGCGTGTTCTAGAGGTAGATCAGCCTACAAGCTTATGAGTCGGCCTGAGTCCGGGATGACACCGGACTCAGGCTTTTTTATTGGCAGACGGGGGCTGTTGGGGGCGGCGGATAGTTCTTTGCGCCAAGCCCATGGCGGACCCTGCCTGTCTCTAAAAGGCAGCCTGAACCAGGTGCTCAATAAACGGATGCTTAGGCCGGGCTCAGGACTCCAGGAGAGCAGACTATTACTTCTGTGTTTTGGTCGCGGGTATTTTCACCGAGGCCAGGTCCGGATACAGCTCAATCAGCTCGGGTAGCAGCGCATCCTCGCTGAGCGGGATGATGAAAATCGTCTTGCCATCTACGCTGGCTAAAGTGGGGTAACTAAGCTCAAAGGTCTTGCCGTCCTTTTTGAAAGTACGACTGTAGTTCAGTACGGCGTAGTCGCGTCCTGTGCTGGTTTTGCCGAACTGTGCAGTATCCACGTCGTAGTGGCCAGACAGAATCTGTACGGGCTGATGCTCATCCATAGAGCGGCCTACCCGGATCAGTTCGGCAATGGTCTCTGCATGGTCCTTGCCCATTGCTTTTGAAATTTTCTGGATCTTGCGCGGCGACTGAAATTGCAGAATTGTTTCCAGGTCTCTGGCCATGGTGGCTTGCAGCAGCGTGTGCATAGCCTGCTCCAGGCTATCTCGATCCAGGATGCTGGTAGCCTGCGCTGTGCTCTGTGTGGCTGCCGTTGTCGACTCATTGGCGAAGGCCTGAGCCGAAGGAAAAATTAAAGCGGCAAGGGCTGACAAGACGCCCGTCACGGTCAGACGGGCAGCGGAAGTAACACGTGTCATGGTAAGTATCCGCAGCTGTTTGATAGCTGCAGGGTGCAGGGATCCGAGGGCTAGATTGTAGGGGGCAGCTTCTGCATCCGTCATCTGCAACCGCTTCAGGCAATAAAAAAGCCCGATGAATATTCATCGGGCTTTTTGTATTCGCAGGCTCTGTACGGTGCCAGAGCCTTGTCGCAGTCTTACTTGGCGGCGTTAACCATGTGCTGGATGGCAGCACGGATTTCGTCGTCGGAGGCTTGAGAGCCACCGCGTGGAGGCATGGCGCCTACACCGTGAATGGCTTTTTGAACCATAGTGTCCATACCGGATTCGATATATGGCTTCCAGGCCGCTTGATCGCCAAACTTGGGCGCGCCAGCAACACCGGCTGCGTGACAGGCAAAGCAGATGGTGTCGTACAGCTTGATACCGGCCGGGTCGACCTTGTTGTCATCTGCAGCAGCGGTTTGGCTTGCTTTGGGAGCTTCTGCAGCAGGAGCCTCTTCAGCCGGTTTGGTATCGGCAGCCGCAGTGGCTTCAGGCTTGGCGTCAGCTTCTTCACCTTCTGGTGCGGGAGCGTCGGGTTCCTTGAAGTCAGCGCCAGCGGCGTTAGCCATGTAAGCAACGGCACGAGCCACTTCGATGTCGTCCAGCGAAGGGTTGCCACCCTTGGCAGGCATGGCGCGGATACCGTGAATAGCGTTCTTGACCAACTCGTCCTGACCCAGCTTGATCAGCTCGCCCCAAGCGCCCTTGTCGCCAAATTTAGGCGCACCGGCTACACCGGCGCCGTGACAGGCGGTACAGGTGGTTTCGTAAACTTGCTGACCAGTCTTCAGCTCTTTGACGGCATTGGCGTCAACCAGTTTGAAACCGGCAACAGGCTGAATGCGGGCTGCAATGGCTTCAGGGGAAAGGGCGGCGGAGCCAGCACCTGCACCCATGGTGGAGGTAACCAGGCTGACCAGCATGACAATAATCGCGATGGGCACCAAGAAAGCCAGAGCCACGGTCACAAGCAATTGTTTAGGGGTTTTGATCATGGCTGAGTGACCCTCGTTGTGTTCTTCGGGTTTTTGTTCCGTGTTGCTCATTATCGGATCCTGCGAGTTCGTACAAGAAATGACGGGAGGGCCTTTAAAGGCCACCAATAAAGGCTTGCGCCTACCTAATGGGTGTGCGCAAGGACGTGTCTACCAAGCCACCGACCCAGATCGCGCAACCATGGATTATAGCGGAGTGTGTCGCTCTTGTATCTGACTCTTGATTTAGCGCACTCATAATTGCCGGATAGATGCTGAAAAAAACTCCAAACTCGCGCTACAATAGCGAGCTTGGCGTCCGTAGTTCAATGGATAGAATTAGGGTTTCCGAAGCCCTCGATACAGGTTCGATTCCTGTCGGACGCGCCAGAACTTCTTGTTTATACGGCTCTTTAGGGCTGCTTTTCAAGACCTGGTTTAAATTTCCAGTTATAAAGTGTCGCGATGCAAGCAGCCAAAGGCTGCTTTTTTTGTGTCTGTTGTTTGTCAAAACACGGCCTTATGCGCGGTTCAGGTGAAGTGGGCTAATTATTGATCCTGATCATTTGGCCTGGGACGAAATTGCGTATTCGCCTGCGTTGACAGGCGAGCTTGCGCTTGGGAGTTTGGCCGGGACGACGATCAGGCGTATAGGCGATGTCTGGACAGGCAGTGCCTGGAGTCTTGAACTTGTGGCCGTCGCTACAACCAGATGTGCTGCCATCGCAGTCTATGCAAGACAAAAGGGGCCGAGGCCCCTTTTGCTTTTTCCTGAGCAGCTTTCTGGTTTTTAAACAGCTTCGGCACAAATTACATAGTCGTGGCCATGACGCAGACCACCCAAGGTCTGGTTCAAGGCCAGAGCTTGCTTGCGCAAAGCTTGGACATGCTCGGACAAAGCCATGGCCAGGTTGCGGTCCTTCAGACGGCGCAAGCGCCCGTCACACATATCCAGTTGACCGTGGATAAAGCTGTCGCCGTAACGAATGCCAAAGCGCTGCGCATCCACACAGCGATAGCCGGACTGTCGCAGGTGGCGCAGGACCCAGTCCATCGGGTACTCGCGATACGGGCGCTCGCCTGCCAGCAGCAGGCAAGCATCACGCAAACGGCCTATTTCCACAATCAATTTGCCCGCCGGGTCCGTGCTGCTATAGGGCACGTAGGGCTCCAGACCAATAATGTAGAGACGCTGGCCGGTAAGCGGCCGCAGGCGGCTGAACAACTGGTCCTGGGTGTAGGGGGCAAAGCCGTCTATGGCACCCAGTAGATAATCGGCCAGAACCGTATCAAAGCGTTCGCCCTGCAAAAATTCAGGGTCGCTCCAGTTGCCCACCAGCAGACGGTCCTCGGGGCGTTTTTGATCGCCCAGCTCGCGGGTGACTTGTTCGGCCATGCTGGGAGAGGCGGTAATGGCCGTCCAGCGTTCTGTGTCCAGCGTCAGCAACCAGCGCAGCGAACCCTTGCCGGTGCCGGCATCCAGAAAGTTGCCCCAAGGACGCTCGCCCTGCATGTCGGCCACGATCTGGTAGAGGCGGCTACCCGTGTGTATGGCGGTCTTGCTCAAAATTCCACCTGTATCCCGGCCAGGATGTTGCGTCCCATCAGCGGGGCTTGACGGGCAATAAAGGAGGTATGGCGGTAAGCCAACTTGTTCAGCAAGTTATTTCCTCTCAGGTACAGGGTGTAGGTGTTCTGATCCATATGCAGGCGGTAGCTTAAACCCATGCTGAGCAAACCGTAAGACGGCGAACGCTCTTCATGTTCAGCCAGTCGGTCCTGGGCAAAGGTGTGGGTGTAGCCGACAAAGCCGGACCAGTTCTGCCAGTTCAGATCCGTGCGAATACCCAGGCGGGCGGAGGGCATGCGGGGCAGGTTGCGGCCGGGATCTTGCAGTTTACCGCGCACCAGATCGCCATACACGCTGACCGAGACCCAGGACGTGACGGGGTAAGAGGCTTCTGCTTCCAGGCCCCAGAACTGGGCCTTGTCCTGGCTGTATTGAATCAGCTGAAAGTCTTCGTGACGGTCCAGGCTGCGGCCATAAATGTAGTTCGAGCTACGGGTGTAGAAGGTACGTAGATCAAAGCGCAGATCGCCCAGGTGTTTTTGTAGCCCCAGGTCGACAGTATGGCTGGTCTCACGATCCAGGTTTGGGTCGCCACGCTCATAGCTCAGCGTGGCAAAGTGCACGCCTTTGGCAAACAGTTCCTGAGCCGTGGGCAGACGTTGAGAGCGGGACACGGACAGGCTGGCGGCGTATTCGGGTGCGAAGTCCCAGACCGTACCTAAAGAGAAGGAGGTCGCCGTGCCTTTGCGGCGTTCCAGCGTTTGCGAGTCGGGCGTAACGGTTTGCCATTCCTGACGTGCGCCCAGTTCCAGACGCCAGTCGTCCCAGTTCACGCTTTCCAGAAGGAACAGGCCCTGGCTGCGAGTACGGGTGGGCGGAATGAAGTTTTCAGCACCGTCGCGGGACGCAAAATCAGACTGGCTGGTCTGCAGGCCGATGACCCCTTCAAACGGTCCCCAAGGGTTGTGTTCCAGTTCCAGGCGCGTGTCGTAACCGCGATTGGTGAAGCGGGTGCCATCAATATCGCCATCTTTTTCAACGTGCTGGTAGTTGGTCGCACCAGCGCGCAGGCGAGCCCGTTTGAAGCCGGGCAGAGGGTCACGCAGTTCGCCACGGATATCGAAACGCTGAGTACGCAGGTGAGCGGTGGCCGAGTGTTCGTGATCATGTTCGTGGCTGTGGCCATGGTCGTGGGCATGGCCGTGATCGTGACTGTGGCCGCCGCAATGCAGAGTGGCGCCGTGCGGGTGGCAGTCCTCGTATTCGTGGCTGTGACCGGGCAGACCGTAGCTGCCTTCACGGTAGGAGTAGGCCGCGCCTATATAGCCACGGTCCCCAATAAAGGAGAGGCCAACGCTGCCTGTGTCCGTGCTGGAGTCGGAGTCCTTGACGCGTCCATCGGTCCAGTTGGGGACGCGATAGTCGCGGCTACGGTGCGAGGCACCTTCTACGTGCAAGGCGATATTGCCTTCGCCGGCTGTCATTTCGATTGCGCCGATTCTGCCACGGTCAGCCGTGGAGCCCTGGGCACGTACCGAGCCTTCAAAACCCTTTTCGGGAATGGCCGTGGGGATCTTGCGATCCAGCACGTTGACCACGCCACCAATAGCACCGCCCCCGTAAAGCAGGGCCGATGGGCCGCGCAGCACTTCAATGCGATCCGCTTGCCAGGTGTCGACCGTGATGGTGTGGTCGGGCGAGATGGCCGACGCGTCCATGACCTCTGCGCCATCGCTCAGAACTTTGACGCGGGGTGCAGTTTGGCCGCGAATGACGGGGCGGCTGGCACCGCTACCAAAGCTGTCTACATGGATGCCGACTTCACCGTCCAGCAATTCACCCAAGGTGCTGCTGCGGCGCAAATCCAGTTTGGGGCCTTGCAGGACCGTGCTGGCGGTGGCCAGCTCGGTTTGTCGCAAGGCCAGGGGGCTGGCAGAGATTCGGATAGGGGCCAGTTCAGGGACAGCTTCTTCAATTTCATTGGCTTGGGCCGAGGCGCACAAAAGCAGAGCCAGGGCTAGTGGCAGGGGACGGGGTTGGAAACGCATCTCATCTTCCGGTTTGTTAATTTTCGAGATGTTATAACATAACAATAATTATTCGAAATAGAGGAAAAGCCATTTTGAGAAAAGGGAGAAAGAGAAACTTCCTGCTGTATGAGCCTGCAGGTAACGGTCAAAAAAAAGCCGCCCTGGGGCGGCGGCTTGTTGTAATTGTGTGACGCTTAGCTGTTTTCCACTTCAGGCGGAATCAGATTGCGTTCGTAGCGATGGACGTAGTCCTCAAAGGACTCCTGATCCTGCGCTTCGATATCAATCTGGGCTTGCAGAGAATCTTTGGCCTGTTGCTCGAAAGCGGCTTGCTTGTCGGCAGGTAATGGATGGGCCAGCAAGGTCTGGTGATGCTCGCGGCTGCGTTGCAAGGCGTAGTCGTGAAAGCTCAAGCCGGTTTCGCGCAAACGGCTCAGCAGTTGAGCCGACGGTGTCAGTTCCGGGTTTTCCAGTTTGCGGATTTGGGCTTGCACAGCTTCTGTGTGACCTTGGGTATCCAGGGCCTGATCCAGCATTTGCGCGTAAGGCAGCAGCGATTCCAGAATTTCGTGGCCCCAGTCTTGCAGGCTGACGCTCTCTTTTTGCTGATTGGTCAGCATCAAGCCGGGGCGACGGCCTTCGCGCACGACGGTTGCAAAATTGTTCTTGCTGTCCTGACAGTAGCCGCCGTCCGGGAAGAAGGGGCTGTCTTGCACGGCACAGAACAGCAGGAACGTATCCAGGAAGCGGCAGGTTTGCTCGGAAATTCCAGTAGGCGATTCAGGGTCTATATCCAGACAGCGAACTTCGATGTATTCCACACCGCGCTGGGCCAGGGCTGTAGCCGGGCGCTCGCTGCGCTGGGTGGTGCGCTTGGGACGAATGCTGGAGTAGTACTCGTTTTCAATCTGCAGGATATGGGTGTTGAGTTGGATCCACTCGCCATCGCGGTGGGTACCCAGTTTTTCGTAATCCGGCCAAGGAGTTACGGCAGCGTGATACATGCGCATCACAAAGGTGTCCAGGTCGTTGTAGCAAAGCTGAAGCTCGGCCTGGGCTTCCTTGTTGTGATAGCCCAGATCGCTCATGCGCAAGCTGGTTGCCCAGGGCATGGTCAAGGTGTCCTCGTCGATCTTGTCCAGATTGTTGCGGCGACCTTGCAGGAAGTTCGCATCCAGCACGGGCGAGGCACCCAACAAGTACATCAGTAGCCAGGAATAGCGCGTGAAGTTGCGGATCAACGCCAAATACCCATTGGAGCGCTGATCTTGCAGATTGTCGCCACAGACATTCAACAAGGGCCAGATGCCATCAGGCAGGGAAAAGTTGTAATGCACGCCGGCAATACATTGCATGGGCTTGCCATAACGTTCGGCCAGGCCACGGCGGTATACATGCTTGAGCATGCCCGTGTTGGACTTGCCGTACCAGGCAATGGCAATGTCTTTTTCGGCGGGCAGCAATGCGGGCATGGACTGGTTCCAGATAATCTCCTGGTCCAGCTTGCCAGCCACAAAGGTGTGGATGTCGGTCAGCTCCTGCAGCACGTCCTCGACCCGGGCTTGCGGCTCGGTAATCAGCTCCAGCAGGGCCTCGGCGTAGTCGGTCGTGATATGGCCGTTGGTCAGGGCCGACCCAATGGCTTGCGGGTGGGGGGTGTTTGCCAATTGGCCCAGCGCATCGACGCGCAGTCCTTCTTTTTCGATGCCGCGCAAGATTCCCGTCAAAATCTCGGGATTCTGTTGCAGGGCAAGGCGGCGTTCGTGGCTGGTGTTCATGGTGGTGTTTCCCACTTTCGAAATCGGGTGCAAGATACGGGACTGTTCAAGGGGGCCTGGCCCCGTCTATAAATAGTAGTCCGACCAGACTTGCTTTGTTAAGTTGCGCCAAAAGGCGTATCGGGCAGGGCGAGTATAAGACGGCTGTTTAGCCAGCCGATGAAAAGCATGAAACGGGATATGGGATTAGCACCATGATGATCAGGCGCATGACCGCGGTACTGGCGGCTTTCTTGATGTTGGCAGCCTGCAGCCCAGAGTTTAACTGGCGCAAGGTTCAGCTTGAACAAACGGGCCTGTCGGCCATGCTGCCCGGCAAGCCCACGACCAGTCACCGACTGTTGGATTTCGAGCAGCATCAACTGGATTTTTACCTGACCACCGCCACGGCAGGCGGGCAAAGCTACACCGTGGGCCATGTGATTTTGCCCAAGGAACTGCAGCAGGACGAGGCCGCTCGCCAACGCTTGTACGAGGCACTGCACGATTCCCTGCGCGAGAAATTCATACCCGATGGGCAAGTCAGCGAGAAAAACCAGATACAACTACCGCCACCCGGACAGATTTTCTTCATGACGCGCGATGTGGGCGGTGTGGCCTTGCGCCTGGAAGCGATGATACGCATGGAACCAGGCTGGCTGGTGCAGGGTTTTGTTATGACGGATTCCGGGAAGGCCCCGGACGCGGCTCAGGCAAAGGTTTTCTTTGACGGCTTAGCTCGCTAGCCGGGTCGCCGCTGATCAGGTGCTGTTGCAAGGCCAGGGTAATGGCAGCTTGGCGGCTATAGACTCCAAGCTTGGCGTAGGCGTTCTGGAAGTGGAAGTTGATCGTGCGTTCAGTAATGCCCAGGATGATGCTGATTTCCCAGCTGGTCTTGCCATGGGCAGCCCAGTTCAGGCAGGACTGCTCGCGTGAAGTTAAGTGCGTCACGGTAAAGACATTCCTCATGCATTCGTGGTAGACGTCGGGCCAATGTACTCAAATTTAGCTTAGCTGGCAGACAAATGTGCATGAAAATAATGATGTAAATCAAAGCATTGTCTTTTCTCTGACGTTACCGTTGCCCAGAGTTCTGAATCGATCCTGGCTGGTCGATTTGGACGCCGCGCCGCAGCGATGCTAGAATTTTGTCTTATACGTTTTGCGCCGATTTGCCTGATCCGCTTGCGGGCGCTCCATAAATCCAGCTAAAGAGGTCCTGATGGCCACTGATTCCGTCCCTAGCGCCGACACTGGCGCCCTTAGCCCATCCTGCGGTTTGATCCCCGAAGGTTCTGTGGGCCCTGTACATGCCGAACTGATCGCCTTTGACGAACCCCTGCATCTGCGCAGTGGGCAAGTGCTGCCCAGCTACGAGCTGGCTGTCGAAACCTACGGCACCCTGAACGAAGAACGCAACAATGCGGTGTTGGTGTGTCATGCACTCAATGCCTCGCATCACGTTGCCGGTTATTACGACGACGATCCTAAAAGCATTGGCTGGTGGGACAATATGGTCGGCCCCGGCAAAGCCGTTGATACGGATCGTTTTTTTGTCATCGGGGTCAACAATATCGGCTCCTGCTTTGGCTCTACCGGCCCGTCCAGCATCAATCCGGCCACTGGCAAACCTTGGGGCTCCGAGTTTCCCGTTTTGACGGTAGAAGACTGGGTGCGTGCCCAAGCCCGTCTGGCCGACTACTTTGGCATTCGCAAGTTTGCGGCCGTTATGGGTGGCTCCCTGGGTGGCATGCAGGCCCTGAGCTGGGCCATCAGCTGCCCGGAGCGCGTGGAAAACTGCGTGGTCATTGCCAGTACCCCGCGCCTGTCGGCCCAGAACATCGCTTTTAACGAAGTGGCCCGCAGCGCCATTTTGTCCGACCCGCAGTTTCACGGTGGTAATTACTACGAGCACGGTGTGGTGCCCAAGGCTGGCCTGGGTGTTGCTCGCATGGTGGGCCACATCACCTACCTGTCCGACACCGTCATGGCCGAGAAGTTTGGCCGCAACCAGCGTGCCCCAGCCCAGGGCGGCGAGTATCACTACAACTACGGCGTGGAATTCGAGGTCGAGTCCTATCTGCGTTATCAAGGCGAAAAGTTCTCGCGTTACTTTGACGCCAATACCTATCTGATCATCACCCGTGCGCTGGATTACTTTGATCCGTCGCGCCAGCACCAGGGGGACCTGGTCAAGGCGCTTGAAAAGGTGCAGGCCAAATTCCTGCTGGTGTCTTTCACCACGGATTGGCGTTTCTCGCCCGAGCGCTCGCGCGAAATCGTGCAGGCTTTGTTGCGCAACCAGCGTGAGGTCACTTACGCCGAAATTGATGCTCCGCACGGGCATGACGCTTTCCTGCTTGAGGACCCTCGTTATCATGCCGTTGTGCAGGGATACTATGACCAGATTGCCGCTAATTTGGGCTTGCCTGCGCGCACCCGTACTACAGGGGTGTTGGCAGAATGACTAAGCCGCAAACTCAGGTGGATGCCGCCATGTTAAGACCGGACTTGCTGCGCATTGCGCAGTGGATTGAGCCAGGTTCGCGTGTGCTGGATCTGGGCTGTAACGATGGCACCTTGTTGGCGCATCTGCGTGACACGCGCCAGGTTGTCGGAACGGGGGTGGAGCTGAACGACCAGTTTGTGATTGCCTCGGTACGCCGTGGCGTCAATGTCATTCAGCAGGACTTGGAAAAAGGCCTGGCGCTGTTCAGCGACCAGCAGTTCGATACCGTTGTCCTGTCCAAGACACTGCAATCCATGCACCATACCGAGCACATCCTGCGCGAGATGGCGCGGGTGGCGCGGTATGGTATCGTCTCGTTTCCTAACTTCGGTTATTGGCCGCATGGCTGGAGCATTTTGCGCGGGCGCATGCCAGTCACGGGCGAAATGCCTTACCAGTGGTACAACACGCCCAACATCCATTTGTGCACCATGAAAGACTTTCAGGATCTGGCCCAGGCGGTGGGCGTACGTATTCTTGATCGTGCTGCCTTCAATGGTCGCGACACGGTGCGTTTTTTGCCGGGCTGGCGCAGTACCTTGGCCATGTATCGTTTCGAGTCTCCCCATTTTCTTGCTGCTTAGCGCTAATAAGGCCTGACGTGTCACGTGTCTATACCAGTCCCCGAGTCTTGCCTTTGCTGATTCTGGGGTTCGCCAGCGGCCTGCCTCTGGCCCTGGTTTCAGGCACCTTGCAGGCCTGGGCAACAGTTGAAAATGTTTCACTGACCGAGATTGGTTTTCTGACCCTGGTCGGCTCGGCCTACACGCTGAAGTTTCTCTGGGCTCCCCTGATTGATCGCTACGCGCCGCCGTTCATGGGGCGCAGGCGCGGCTGGATTCTTGTCACTCAACTGCTGCTGGCCGCCTCCATTGCGGCCATGGGCCTGTTTTCTCCCTCGGTGAATTTGACCGCACTGGCCTTGCTGGCCGTGTGGGTGGCCTTCTTGTCGGCCACGCAGGACATTGCCTTCGATGCTTATTGCACGGATGTGCTGCAAGCACATGAGCGAGCGGCGGGGGCGGCGGTCAAAGTCATGGGCTATCGCATTGCCATGATTGTGTCCGGCGGCCTGGCCCTGATTCTGGCGGACCGCTGGCTGGGCTGGTCCAACACGTATTTTCTGATGGGTGCCTTCATGGCGCTGTGCGCGCTGGTGACCTTGATTTCACCCGACCCGCAGGAACAAAGCCGTCCACCGCGCAGTTTGTCAGAAGCTGTGATCGCGCCTTTGGCAGATTTTTTCTCGCGTCCAGGTGCCTGGAGCGTTCTGGTGCTGATTGTGCTCTACAAGTTGGGTGATGCTTTTGCAGGTGCCTTGTCCACCACTTTTCTGATTCGTGCAGCTGGCTTTACCTTGTCCGAGGTCGGCACCATCAACAAGGTGTTTGGCTTGGCTGCTACCGTGGTCGGAGCCTTGATGGGCGGGGCGATCATGGCTCGTCTGGGCTTGTATCGTGCCTTGATGATTTTTGGTGTTTTGCAGGCCGTCTCCAACCTGGGTTACTGGCTGATTGCGATTGAAACTTCGCCATCCATGTGGCTGATGGGGATTGTGGTCGGTCTGGAAAACCTGTGTGGTGGCCTGGGCACAGCGGCTTTTGTCGCTTTGCTGATGGCTTTGTGTAATCGGACCTATTCCGCCACTCAATTTGCGCTGCTGTCGGCCCTGTCGGCAGTGGGGCGTACCTATCTGGCCGGGCCTCTGACGCCTGTGCTGGTCGAATCCCTGGGTTGGCCAGGCTTTTTTATTTGTACCGTCTTTATTGCTGTGCCTGGCTTGCTGATGCTGCGTTGTTATCGGGGTCTTATTCAACAGCTTGATGCGTAAAAAATATCATGCTCTTACTTGTTCTCTACATTATCGCCATCACTGCAGAGGCCATGACCGCAGCGCTGGCCGCGGGCCGTCGTGACATGGATTGGGTGGGGGTCTGTACCATCGCCTGTGTCACCGCTCTGGGCGGTGGCTCGGTGCGGGATGTGCTTTTAGGGCATTACCCGCTGACTTGGGTACAGCATCCTGAATACCTCTGGATCACGGCAGGGGCGGCCATTCTTACGGCTTTGATCGCTCCGATCATGCGGCGTTTGCACAGCCTGTTCCTGCTGCTCGATGCCATGGGACTGGTGGTCTTTACCGTGATTGGCTGTCAGATCGCGCTGGAAATGAAGCTGCCCATTACGGTGGTGCTGCTAAGCGGCATGATTACCGGTTGTGCCGGTGGCGTCTTGCGCGACATCTTGTGTAATGACATCCCCTTGCTGCTACGCAAGGAGATGTATGCCAGCGTATCCATGCTGACCGGCGCTTTGTATCTGGGTGCCCAGCATCTGGACTGGCACCCGTATGTGACCCTGCTGGGTCCCATGATTATCGGCTTGAGTTTCCGTATGCTGGCTCTGCACCGCAATTGGCAGATGCCCCGCTTCGTCTATCGAGACGAGTGGCGCTAGAGCCAGCCTGTCTTGCCGGGTCAGGCCACGCCTAACCAGCGCAGGACTATAGGAACAAAAGGAACCAGCACGGCAGTCATGATCCCGTTCAGGCTCAGGCCAATGGCGGAAAATGCCCCAATCGTTTCGTGAACCTGCAAGGCACGTGCCGTACCAATGGCATGTGCCGTTACACCCACCGCAAAGCCCCGAGCCTCGGGGCGATCAATACGCAGCAAGTTCAACAGCGGGCGCGCCATGATCGTGCCCGCAATCCCGGTAATGGCAACCGCCACAGCAGCCAAGGAAGGCTGACCGTCAAATTGTTCTGCCAGGGCCATGGCAATCGGCATGGTGGCCGAGCGTGGGGCAACCGACATGATGGTTTCAATTGATCCGCCCAAAGCCCAGGCAATCAGGACCGTGCTGAAAATAGCGGTAACCGAGCCAATGATCAGGGCAATGGTCAGCGGCTTCCAGATCTTGCGCAGCTGACGCAGTTGACTGTAGAGCGGTACAGCCAGGGCGACGGTTGCCGGTCCAATCAGGAAGTGAATGAACTTGGCCCCTTCAAAGTAAACGGGGTAAGGCGTGCGGGTCAGCAAGAGCAGGGCCACAATCACAACGACCGAGACCAGAATCGGCAACAAAAAGGGGCTACTGCCCGACTGGCGGTACATCCAGACCGAGCCTGCGTAGACCGAGCAGGTCAAGGTCAGCCACAGCAGGGGCGAGCTGGATAAAAAGACCCAGATTTGAAAAAGTCCGTCCGTCATTATTCTTCTTCCTGACGATTCTTAAGCAGACGATTGAGCACCAGGGCTGTGACCACCATGGTGATGACGGTGCCGCCCAGGGTGGCGATCAAAAAGGGCTGCCATTCCTCGGCCACCCGATCAAAATACAACATCACGCCAGTGACAGCGGGGATGAACAGCAGCATCAGGTTCTGCAACATGACACTGGCCGTGCTCTCCAAAGAGCTGGGCACGCCGCCTCGAATCAGCAAGGCGGCAGTCAGAAGCAGCATGCCGGCCAAAGGGCCTGGCAATGGCAAGGACAAGGTCTGCACCAGGATCTCGCCTAATAGCTGAAAGGCGAAAAGGGCAGTAATCGCGTAGATCATGAGAGTTTCCGTAAAGGCACGAAAACGCCAGGCGGCAAGCCTGGCGTAGGTAAGGGGTCTGGCTAAGGGGTTAGTGTGCCATACAAGATAGCCAGGCTGTAAGCGTGCTGCTTATATCGAATTGCCTATAGTAAGTGGCCTGCATCAATGCTTGGCGGGGCTGTTTTGCGCACCCACCCAGGCCTGAACCTCGATTTCCACATCCACACCACCCGCCAGTTTGGCTTGTACCAGAGAGCGGGCCGGGAAGTTGCTGCCCAGGCGTTCTTTATAGATTTTGTTGAATTGCTCGTACAAGGCAATATCAGATAAATAGACCGTGGCTTTGATGACATGGCTGAAGTCGGCACCTGCCAGCTTCAGGGTCTCTTCAATCCGGTCCAGCGTGGCATTGGTTTGATCTTCAATGCTGCCGCGTATGATTTCGCCTTTTTCATTCAGCGGGATTTGTCCCGACAGGAATAGAAAGTCCCCGGCCTGCACGGCGCGGGAAAAAGGCATGTCCGAGTCGCCCAGATAGCGTTTGATCGCAGTCGGTTCTGCGGTTTTGCCCGTGTTGGCGGCATAGGCGAGGTTGCTGGCGCCAAGACCTAAGGCAGAACAAGCCAGCAAAATGTGACGGGCCGAAGCAAAAAAACGCATCAGGATTCTCCTTGGACTAGGGGAATTCAGTGTGCCATAGCCAGGGCCAGGCAGCGTTAATTTGTGTGACGGCCCGTCGGCCTGAAGGCTGCTTAGGCGCGATCGCCCAGCCAGGCCTGCACTTCGATTTCTACGTCTACGTTTTTGGCCAGCTTGGCTTCAACCAGCGAGCGGGTAGGCAGGGTGTCGCCAAAGCGCTCGGCGTAGACTTTGTTGAAGTCGGCAAACAAGGCCATGTCGGATAACCAGACAGTGGCTTTGACTACATCGGCCAGGGTGGCGTCAGCCAGAGCCAGGCCTTCGATCAGGCGATCAAAGACGGCGTGGGTCTGGTCCTGGATGGAACCGCGCACCACTTCACCTTGGGCGTCGTAAGGAATCTGGCCGGACAAGAACAGAAAGCCGCCAGCCATGGTGGCACGCGAGAAGGGTAGTGGCAGTGGGCTGGCAATACGGCGGATACCGGACATGGAATACTCCTGATAGGGATGGTGGAAAATTCGGACTAGGCAGCAATGCGCGTTTATTCGCGTCTCTTGCCTACAATAAGGCGTCACTATACAACTTCAAATGAGGAGCGAGACGACGTGAGCAAGGAAATTTTGCAACGCCTGGACCAACTGAGCCAGGCCGCGCTGGCCAGCGGTGATTTGTTGCCCGTGCAAGCTCAGGAAGAGCTGCTGCACGATCAGGGACTGACATTTTTTGTGCGTTGGGTATCCACTCTGGCGGCCAAGGATGCCGCCAGCGTCTCGATTCCAGGTGGACCACGTGACCCCAACTTCAATCCCTTTTTGCCACCTGCTCCGGCACTGACAGTGGATGACGCCAGTAGTACGCACAATATCGTGCTGAACAAGTTTGCCGTCTGTGATCTGCATCTGGTGCTGGCCGACAAGGTGTTTTCCGAACAGCTCAGCCCGTTGCGCGAGATTGATTTCCGAATTCTGGCGGATTTCCTGGCCGTGCAAGGCGGTCTGGGCTTTTATAACGGCGGTGGCCCGGCTGGGGCCAGTCAGCGTCATAAACATACACAATGGATTCCGCAGGCGGCTAGCAACGGCTCGCTGGCCCTGTATCTGGACAAGCTCCCTGCCCAGGCTGCGGCAGGCAGTGCGCATCAACATCCCGCGCTGGCTTTTGAACACTGTTTTGTGCGGTTGCAGGATGCGCAGGAGCCGGATGTCTTGACAGCCAGTCTTTTGAGTTCGTACCGAAATGCCTGCAATGAGTTGGGATTGGAAACGGCAGAAGATGGCTTGCTGCCGCCACATAATATGTTGGCAGGCCAGGGGTGGATGCTGGTGGTGCCTCGCAGCGTGGAGTTAGTTGACGGTATTTCGGTCAATGCACTGTCGTATGCAGGCTGCATTTATGTGCGTACCCCCGAGCAAATAGATCTGGTCCGCCAAATTGGCCCACTGGGTGTGCTGGCTCGTGCAGGCTATGCTCGCCGCGCCTGATTCTTGGGTTTGACCCAGCTGGACACGATGAACCCCGCTACAGCGGGGTTTTTATTTGGATTTTCCGTAGCTTTATGAATCTATATTTACTCTTTGGAAACAAAAATAAAATATGGATGTTTAATGCAGGTTTAATTTCTATTCGTTGCGGTTTGCTAAGCAATTAATGGGTGTTTAAAGAAAGAAATTGAAATAGTGTAACTTTTGTTTTTGGAAATTAAGTAAATAGGGGGTTTAAGAAAAATAGCTCATTTATAAGCAAGTCTTCTTGATTATTAGAATTTGTTCTAATTTGGAGTAATACGGCCTGTCTGATCTTGGGTGGATAGCTTATGCACGTCTCGTCTGAAGCTCATATTCTATTTATTGCTCCGGAACCGGCCGGTGTTGCAGACTTGCTGGTTTTATTACGCACTAATTTTGGTCGAATCAGTTTTGCGCTGGATGCGCAACAAGGTCTGGCTCGATGCCAGTCTCTGCGGCCTGATTTCATCTTGAGTGAATATCATCTACCTCGCTTGCGCGGGGATTCTTTCATGCGTCTGTTGCGCGCCAACCCGCAGACGGCGGCTATCCCTGTCGTATTTCTGTCGGCCTTGTCGTGTGCTGACAGCCAGTTGATGGCGTTGCGCAGTGGTGCTCGTGACTTCATCGATTATCGAACGAATGTGCAGTTGGTACTGGAACGGATTCGTTTGCATCTGAGTTTGAAGGAGATGCCTCAAGCGGGTGGTTCTCATGATTCCCCTTCTAGCCTGGAGGCTTGTCATGGGCTGCAGGTGCGCCATCATTTGGTGCAGGCTGTGCAGCAGTACGTGCTTCACAATCTGTCTGAGCCCCTGAGCACAGAGAGTCTGGCCGACTTGTTCGGGACGACGGGCAGACGCCTGAATGAGCTTTTCAAGACAAGCTGCGGCTTGACTGTGCATGATTACGTGCGTTCCAGCCGGATGAGATATGCCATGCATTTGCTCAGGGGCACGGATATAGCTGTCACGAACGTGGCGGTTGAGGCCGGTTATGTGAACCCTGCCAATTTTGCTACTGCCTTCAGGCAGTACAGCGGCTTGTCACCCTCAGTCTACAGGCAGCAGAACAGAACTAATATTTAGAGCTAAATTTAAATTGATGATTCAATGAAAGCTCATGTTTTGCAATAATTCAAACGGCTAACGTAAGAATTCAAAAGTAATTATTAAAAGTTGGTAAGAGAATAAAAAATATCCGAATAGGTGTAAGGGTTCGGTAAGACTTTTCTGAGTAATAAATTTCAATTTATCGCCATAACGAGGTGAGGGGCTGTGCTGTGCCTTGAAACTTTGTTACGCCAGTGCGAGGAATGAGCTCAGGGGGGCAGACATGACTAATTACTTTTGTAAGCGAACAGATCATGAACAGAATCTATAAGTCGGTTTGGAACGAGCGGACAGCAACCTTTGTGGCTGTTGCGGAAAATACCAAAACCTGCGGTAAGCGCAGCAGCGCAGGGTGCAGTGCATCGCCAGCTTTTGCAGGCTTGCGACCGGTCCTGCAGTTGCGCTCAGTTGTTCTGTCTTTACTGCTCCTGGGTGGACTTTCCTCTCCTGTTACCGCCCAGATAACAGACGGTTGGGAGCTTAGCGTGGATGGGGCCACTCCCTTCCATGTTATTCCGGGTGGGGCGTTCGTCCTGAGTTCGGGCAGTAATATGGTCTTGACCCAGACAGGTCAGGCCGTCTCTGTTGCATTGAGCTCTGACCTTAACGTGGACTCTGTCACGGCCACTGGCGCAATCAAAGGGGCGAGTGGGGAATTCACTGGGCAGTTAAGCGCGGGCTCAGCCGTCTTGCAAGGCGGATTACAGGCAAGCTCTGCGGCTATTACCAATACTGTGACGGCTGGTAATGTGAACACCGGTGGTTTGACAGTTGCAGGCAACAGTAGCTTGCACGGGGTGAATGTAAATAACAACAAAATCACTGGCTTGGCGGATGCGACAGTCAGCGCTGCCAGCACGGAGGCAGTGTCTGGCAAGGTTTTGTATGGTGCGTTGAACTCGGGCGATGGAATGAAATATTTCCATAGTAAGTCAACCAAGGCCGATTCAGTGGCCAGTGCAGCGGATGCGCTGGCTATCGGTCCGCAGGCTTTAGCCTCCGGTGAGGCAGCTCTGGCGGCGGGGCTGCAGTCCCAGGCTGCGGGCAAGGAATCGGTTTCCCTGGGTGCTCGTGCTGGAGTCGACAACACGGTTGTCAATGGGGTGATGATTGGCAGTGATGCCGGGATACAGAGCAAAGGCAATGGCTTGGTTGCTTTGGGTAACAAGGCGGGCCAGCGGCTGGAAGGTAACAATAATGTAGCAATTGGTAATGCGGCGGCCAGCTTGGTCGATCCTCTGGAAGTCGACAACACGGTTGCGGTTGGTAATCAAGCCCAGGCCAAGGCAACTGGAGCTATTGCGGTGGGCAATAGCGCGAATGTAGGTTTGTTGGCGACCAATGCAATTGCATTGGGGCACAACTCCACCGTTGCGCAGGATGCTGCCGGGGCAACGGCGGTGGGTTCAGGAGCAAGGGTTTGGGGCGTCGCTGGTACCGCAATGGGCACTGGTGCAAGTAGTTCCGGGACAGGATCCACAGCGATTGGTAACGTGGCCGAGGCATCCGGTAGTGCTGCTTTTGCCGGGGGGAGTGGCTCCAAGGCATTCGGTAGTAATTCGGTGGCAGTAGGCGCAGGGGCGATGAGTAACACCACTTCAGGTGTGTCTATTGGAGAAGGCGCCGGCTCGAATGCGGGTACACCGGTGATTGGCAACCGCTTCGGTCAGGTGGCTGTAGGGGGGCTGGCAGGGCAGGGAGTATATGGTGGTTATAACGTCGCTCTTGGCTACAAATCAGGTAGTGATATCACGGGCGACGATACGGTTTCTATTGGACGGGAGGCGGGCAACAAGCTTACTGGCGACCGTACGGTCAGCATTGGCTACGGTGCCAATAATCTGCCCGGTCAAACGGGTTCAGGCAGCCCGGTTGCCCCACCCGTGAAAGCGGCACATGCAGTCTCCATTGGTGAGCGGTCTCGTTCAGGTGCAGATGGCTCTATTGCATTGGGTTCCATGGCTACCGTCGTTGATTACGATATTGGCGGCATTGCGATTGGTAATCAGGCATTGGTTTATGCGGGTACTTCAACCAATGCGGCTGCAGGTGGAATTGCGTTGGGCGATCAGGCTCATGTCACGCATGCCAATAGCGTTGCAATTGGTGCCAATTCGAGGTCCGTCCAGACAGTGGGAGCGGGTTACGGTTCCGCATCTGGGGCATTGTTACCTTCATCCAGTGTGTCAATTGGCACGGTAGGAGGGGAGCGTCGCTTAAGCAATTTGGCTGCTGGCCGTTTGGATACGGATGCAGTCAATGTCAGTCAGCTCAAGCTGCTCCATGGGGATTTAACGGCCATTGTGGGTGGCAACTTGAAATGGGACGCAAACGGGCAGATGACTGGCCCGGCATTTATTATTAAAGACGAAAACGGGAATGATCATACCTATACCTCTATCGGGTCCGCATTTGAGGCCATGCGCACGGGGGTAGCAGGAGCGATTTCGGGACTGTCTGCTGTCACCTACTCCAATGCCGATCGCAGCTTGATTGATCTTGACAGTTCGACAGGAGCACCTGTGCGAATTTCCAATTTGGCCGCAGGGATAGCTGCAGGTGATGCTGTCAACAAAGGACAGTTGGAAGAACTGGAGTCAACGCTGATTGCGAGCCGCCAGCGCTATGTCAGTGTTAACTCCTCCAATAACCCCAATGAAAATAATAACGGTGCCACTGGTGCTGATGCGATAGCCATTGGGGCTGTGGCTCGTGGTTCCGGAACAGGGGCAACGGCGATTGGCTTGAATTCATCAGCGGGTGGGTTGACACAGGCAAATCTGACCACCGCTATTGGTTCACATACCGAGGCCTCGGGCTTGGGGGCTACCGCCTTGGGCACCTCTGCCACGGCAGCGTCCGAGAGCTCCATTGCCCTTGGTCAGGAGTCGCGGGTATCGGATACGTCGAATTACGCGGTGGCCATTGGCTACAAAGCAGAGGTGATGGGTGATGCGCTGGCGCACGCCAAAGGAGCTGTGGCAATTGGGGAGCAGGCTCGAGTTACCCAGGAAGGGGGGATTGCTTTTGGACGCAATGCCTACGATCAAGCGATAGATGGCATCTCGATTGGTACCAGTTCCAGTGTTGCTCGGGGAGCAACGCAGAGCGTGGCGCTGGGCAGTGGCTCCTCGGCCTCGGGCAGCCAGTCCGTGGCGCTGGGCCATCAGGCTTTTGTGGCAGGCAGTGGCTCCCTGGCCTTGGGGCAAGGCAGCAAGACCCGTGCCAGCAATGCTGTGGGTGCCGGTTCGGATGTCGAGGCTGATGGTCGCCGTTCCATTGCTGTGGGTGACAAGGCCAAAGCCGGCTGGATCGAAGAAAAAACAGGTCCCAATGGCTTGATCGAATACATCATGCACGGTGAAGGGGCGATGAGCGTGGGCGCAGGCTCCAACGCCAAGGAAGATGGTGGCTTGGCCCTGGGCTTCAAGGCCATTTCCGAAGGCCTGGATGCCTCGGCTCTGGGGACTAATGCCCAGGCTTTGGCGGCCGGATCCCAGGTCTGGGGTAAGGATACGCGCGCTTCTGCCGAGAAGTCGCTGGCGATGGGGCAGGGCGCGATTGCCAATGAGACGGCAATTCAGGGTATGGCTCTGGGTGCGGGTGCAACCGTGTCGGCAGCCGGTGCAGTGGCGCTGGGGGCGGGGGCCACAACGAATGCGGCTTACACGTCCTCGACTGCGCGTTATACAGGCACGGTTACCCAGGAAGCCAGGCAGGGTGTGGTATCGATCGGTAATGGTTCAGAAAAACGCCGTATCACCAATCTGGCCGGTGGTCAGGATCTGACTGATGCGGTCAACGTTGCTCAGTTGATCAAGCTGGACCAGGATCTGACGGCCCTGGGGACCAACTACAGCGGCAATAACTTCAGTAGCGGCAACAGCAATACGACGATTCACAAGAATCTGGGGCAACGCCTGGAGATTCTGGGTGGGGCGACGACTGCGGGTAATTACAGCGGTGCCAATCTGCGCACCCAGGTCCTGAATGGTCAGTTGCAGGTACAGATTGCCGAGACCCCGTTCTTCAAGGGTGCTGATATGGGCAGCCAGAAGATCACCAATGTGGCCAAGGGAACCACAGGTACCGACGCGGTGAATCTGAGCCAGTTGACGGACGCCGAAGGTGGCTTGACGGCCAAGGGCATGGAGTTTGCTGCACAAAGCGGTACAGCCGTACATCGTGATCTGGGCCAGACACTGACCATCAAGGGCAGCAATGCCAATCTGAGTACCTCCACGGTGGGGGGCGATACAGTGCAAGTGGCTCTGAATGATGATCTGACACTGACCAGCGTCACCACAGGTGATACCGAGATGACGACCGCGGGAGTGAAGGTCAAGGGTGCCACGGGCAAACCTGATGTCATTCTGGGCAATACCGGCTTGACGATCGGGCAAGTCAATCTGACCAATGCCGGTCTGACCGCCTTCAATGTGGTGATCAATGACCAGGGCATCAATGCTGGTAATCAGAAGATTACCGGCGTGGCCAAAGGCGTGGCGCCTACTGATGCGGTGAACGTCAGTCAGTTGGAAGGCCGTGATGATGGTTTGACCGCCAAGGGCATGAACTTTGCGGGCAGCACCGGCACGGCAGTGCATCGTGATCTGGGAGAGACGCTGAAGATTGTGGGCAGCAATAGCAATCTGAGCACCAGTGGCGACGGCGGCGATACCTTGAGCATTGCCTTGAATGACGATCTGGACCTCAAGAGTGTGACCGTGAAAGGCACGGGTGGCGCTCCTGATGTAGTCATGAATAATCTGGGCTTTGCTATCGGGACGAACATTGCCTTGAGCACTGCCGGACTGCGCGCTGGCAACGTGATGGTGTCGGCAACGGACAATGACATTACCGGCTTGAGCAACCGTACCCTGACGGGGGCCAACTTTGGCAAGAGCGGTCGTGCCGCCACTGAAGAGCAACTGGATCTGGTGCGGGGCGAAACCCAGAATCTGGGGGATCGTGCTGTCAAGTACGACCTGAATCCGGACCAGTCAGTGAACTATGGCAAGGTCACCATGGCCGGAGCCGAGTCTACTGATGGCGGTCGTACGGGTGGCACGGGCATCACTAATGTGGCGCGTGGTGATATCTCCGCGAACAGTACCGATGCGGTCAATGGCAGCCAGATTCACGATATGGGTGAAAGCATCGCCAGCGGCATGGGTGGGGGTTCGAAGTTCGAGAACGGCAAGCTGGTTACGGAGCTGAACGTAGGCGATAAAACCTACAACAACGTGAACGATGCTTTGGGTGGCTTGAATACCAAGGTAGAGAACGTGACCGAGCTGGCCAGTGCGGGCTGGAACATCCAGACCAATGGCGATACGGCCAGCAATGTGGCCCCCAAGTCTACAGTGCAGTTCCTTAATGGCGACAACATCGAAATCTCGCGCTCCGGTACGGACGTGACAGTAGCCCTGGCGCAGGACATCAAGGTGAACAGTGTGGCGGCCAAGTCCGTCACTACCAATGAAGTGAAGATTGTCGATGGCCCAACCATGAATCAGCAGGGTATCGACATGCACGACAAGACCATCAGCAATCTGGCCGATGGTCAGGCACCGCAAGATGCCGTCAACGTGCGTCAGTTGAACCAGGCGACCTCCAATATCACCAATCAGTTCAACCATCTGGACCGTCGTATCGACAAGGTGGAGAACCGGGCGAGTGCTGGCGTGGCAGCCGCCATGGCAATGGCCGGTTTGCCGCAAGCCTATGTTCCCGGCAAGAGCATGTTCTCCGTTTCTGGCGGTGTATGGCGTGGTGAAAGTGGCTACGCCATGGGTTTGTCCACGGTGACAGACAGCGGCAGTTGGGTCCTGAAGGGCAACGTTGCGGGATCCTCCCGTGGTGATTACGGTGGCTCGGTGGGTGTGGGGTATCAATGGTAAAGGGGTGAGGGATAAGGGTCGCGTGCCTGGGCACGCGGCCCTTTTTTCTGGGCTATGCCCGGTGTCTTGAACGGGGCCGCAGCGGCGGGTCAAAGCGGAGAGTGAATATGGCGACAACGCATAGTCAAACAGGGCAAGCAGTACTGGGCACGGCGATAGGCATGATGCTGTTTTTACTGGCCGGGTGCCAGACCACAGCAGCAGGAGGCGGGGCTGATTTGAGCCCGCCTGCACTGGCAAGCAACTATGAGCGGGAAGGGGCAGATGGAACACGCAGTTTTTTGGCCTCTCAGACACAGCGCTCGGTGCAGGTTCCTCAAGTAGATTTCTACGTGGGAATGCGCCAAGCCTCCCCCGGTCTGGTGCAAGTGCAGGGACCGCAAGGCCCTCTGTGGTTGTATCCGCAAGTTGTTGTGCAACGCAGCGATTTGACGCGTGTGGCGTCCTTGCGGACCGAACAGGGACAGCATCTTGTTCGATTCCAACTGAATTCTTTGGGCGCGCGTAAGTTGGCCGAGATCAGCTCTGGTAATGTGGGAGCCTTGCTGGTTTTGGTCATGGAAGATCAGGTGGCACAAGTCGCCCGAATTGGCGAGCCCTTGAAGCAGGGGGCTATTTATCTATCCATGCCTGACGACGCAGCAGCACAGCGTTTGTTAAGGCAGGTCCAAGGGTAAAAAAACATAAAGTGCCTGATAGGGCCAGCAAGGGTGAGGACTATGACGGTAGAACAGATTTTTCTGTTGTATGACGACAAGGCTGGTTTGCAGCAGATCGCTTTGGAGTCGGAGCAGTGGGGGGGCAGGATCCAGACGGTAGAGACGATGGAGCAGTGTCTGTCTCAGGCACATGCTTGCGGGGCGGAGACGGTGTTTGCTTTGGTGTGTCAGGCAGACAACGTTTTTTTACACATCAATCGTTTGCGTATGGATTTTCCTGCTGCCGGCGTCATCGTTGTGCGGCGCGACAAAATGGCCGGCCTGGAACGTGGACATTTGTTGCTTGCCGGGGCGGACGCCTGCTTCGATCAGGAGGCTTTGCCGGTGGAGGTGGTCGCTTGCGTGCAGGCCTTGCGCCGGCGTGGTTATGCCCTGCAGCGAAGCTTGCGTGATTCTCCTGCAGAGCCGGTCAATGCAGGCAATATCGCTTATAGATCCGAGCAGGAGCCAGATTCCCAGCTTTGGGATTTGATGGAGAATGGCTGGACCATGATCACGCCCAGAGGGCACTCGGTCATGTTGACTCGCGGCGAGCGACGTATTGTCCAGGTTCTCTTTGCTGTCAGCCCCCAAACCGTAGAGCGCGATCGTCTTTTTCCGCTGGAGGACGGGCGGGAGGCAACTGCCCGTTCTGTGGACGTTTTGATCAGTCGCTTGAAACGTAAATTAACCGCCATGGGAGAGGAGCTGCCCATTCGTTCGGTACGCGGGGAAGGCTACGCCTTTGTGGGTAAAGTGCCCGTAGCATGTCAGGAGCTGGCACGCGTGAGCCTTAATAATGATGAGGTCTATGAATGACTCGGAAAGGGCTTGATAGCCCGTTCTCGATGCTGAAACAGCATGATATAGACCCTTAAATTTTAAATATGTATAATTGGTCGCTCTGGTTCATTGAATCAGCTTCTCGAGCAGGCCGTTCAGGTGCGACAAAATTGCATAAAAAAATGACGGCCCGTTCTTCAACAGGTTGTTGCGCAACAACCCGGCTTTAGCCCGAAACACCTTGCCCGGCCCTTGGGTCGCGGAACAACCAGCCGACTGTCTCACACGACATCGGCCTGCAACAGAGCGGCTTGTCTCTGGCCATGTTTATTTGCTGTAAGGCCCGCAGACTCGCCGCAATGTGAGGCACTTTGCGCTGTGTCTTGCTTTTTTCTCGCTTTGGCTTGTGCCAAGGGCGGGGGCGTGTGCGCGCGCGTTCGGTTCAAGTGTTTCGGTTCTGGTCCTGGGATGGGTGTCGCCCAGCGCGTTAATGCGGAATCGGCATGCATGCGAGTGAGCCAGGTGGTGCAAGTGGCTCTCGCGCAGAAGAGAAAAGGAAAGACATGCAAGAGGCGGAGTTTTTTACGCTTTCAACCACGACGGCCATATTGTTATTGGTCGGCTTTTATGGCGCGACGTTCCTGATGTCGCTCATGATTGGTCAAAAGAAAGAAAACGTGGACGGATACATGGTATCCAACAGTGCGGTGGGGTTTGGCCTGTCGGCGGCCAGCATGATTGCCACCTGGGTATGGGCGGCGTCGTTTTATGCAAGCGCGACCTCGGGCTTCAAGTACGGGCTATCCGGCCCTCTGCATTACGGGCTATGGGGAGCCTTGATGATCTTGTTCATCTACCCCTTCGGGCGACGTTTTCGCCAGTTGGCCCCGCAGGCACACACACTGGCCGAGGTGCTGCATGCACGGCACGGCTCGTCCAGCCAGATGATTATGGCGATTTCCAACGTGGTAGGCAGTGGTATCAGCCTGATGGTGAACTTCACCGCGGCAGGTGCGTTGGTCTCGATCCTTAGCCCTCTGACATTTATTCAAGGTGTGCTGATTGCGGGTCTGGGCGTCTTGTCCTATACCCTGTGGTCGGGGTTCCGCGCCTCGGTGATGACGGACTTTGCCCAGCTGGTTGCCATGATTTTGTCGGCCGTGGTCATTATCCCGCTGATTTTCTTTAACGCCGGTGGCCCGGAGATGGTGCAGGCCAACTGGTGGCGTCTGGATTCCGAGCAAGCCAACTTCTATTCCACCAAGGCAATTCTGGAGCAGGGGGCGCCGTATTTTGTGGCGGTGCTGGCTTACGCGATTGGTAACCAAACTATTGCCCAGCGCCTGTTCGCCGTACGCGAGGACCTGATCAAACCCACTTTCCTGACGGCCACCATTGGCTATGGTGCCGTGGTGATTGGTCTGGGCATGTTGGGTTTGCTGGCTCTGTTCACCGGCTTGCAGCCTGTGGATGGAAACATGAACAACATCATCCCGCAGATGGCGTCCACCTACTTGCCGCCATTTGGCATTGCCTTGTTCTTCATCCTGGTGGTGGGCTCCTTGTCTTCCACGGCGGACTCGGACCTGGCTGCACTGT
Source organism: Alcaligenes sp. DN25 (assembly GCF_023674485.1). NCBI lineage: Bacteria > Pseudomonadati > Pseudomonadota > Betaproteobacteria > Burkholderiales > Alcaligenaceae > Alcaligenes > Alcaligenes sp. DN25. The sequence continues at coordinate 572,252 of NZ_CP098408.1, forward strand.
CGGCCATTGTGATGACCGACATCTACGCCAAGAACATTGCACGTGGTCGTCCAAAACCAGCCCGCATGTTGTGGTGGGGCCGTATGACCATGGTGGTTGCCACGATGGTGGGTGTGATCTTCGCCAGCCTGAAGCTGGATATTCTGGTCATGCTGGTGTTTGTGGGTGCGTTGTGGGGCGCGATTGTGTTCCCGGTCATTGTCAGCTTTTACTGGGATCGTGTTACCAACAAAGCCTTTAGCTGGTCGGTGTTGTGTGCCGTCGTGCTGTTTACGATCGTGCGTTTCGAGCTGATTCCTATCGAAGGTGCGGTCGCCGTGTTCTACGAGATTACCGCTTCGATTGGTGGCGGTGTGGTTGCCGGTCTGATGGCTTTTGCCTTCTTCCGCAGCCGTATTGCGATTGCGGTGGGGGTGATTGCCACTGCGATTCTTTTGCCCAACTTCATTGGCTTCTTGCGTGAGTACATTGTTTTGCTGGGTTCCCTGACCGCCTATGGCGTTAGCGCTGTGGTGTGTGTGGCCATCAGCTTGCGTAGTCAGGAACGTTTTGATTTCTCTGTGCTTGCCGAGCGTGTGCAGTCGTTTCACTACGATGACACACCTGCACCGAGCAAGCAGAAAGTTCGGGAGTCGAAACAAGGTGAGCCGGCCTCGGCTCGTGCTTGAGAGTATGAGACAAGACGTTAAAAGGAGAACACTATGCTTATGACGATTTACTTTCTGGTCTGGCCGGTCATGTCGGCCATCATTCTGGTTCTGCTGGTCGGTAACCTGGTACGTGACTGGCGCAACGCCCGCAAGACGGGTGAGTCCATGGTCTAAGGAGTAAAAATCCCCGCCCTGTTTTCAGGGCGGGGATTTTTTTATGATGCGCAGAGCCCAAGCCAAGACCAAAGCGCCGCATAGGTGCCAGACGGTGCTCAGGCCAAGATGGTGAGTACAGGCATGAAGTCAAACCTGTGTGCTGTTTAGCGTCTGATGGTTCTGCTGCGCAGACCTTATCACTCGTAGCCTTGGGGTCCATGGCTTGTTGGCGGGCTTAAAGCAGGATGCGCTGACCGGCATGGATCAGCAGGCGCAGCGAAAACCCCAGCAGTAGAACCCCTGTCACGCGCTCAAACCAGGTCCCCATACGCAGGAATCGCTGACGTACGCGAGGATTGGTAAAGATCAGGCTGACCACAATAAACCAGCCCGCATTAACCAGGCACATCCAGACGCCGTAGAGCATCTGGGTCGTCAAAGGCGTGCTGGCGCTGACCACGGTAGTAAACACGGCCAGAAAGAACAGCGTAGCCTTAGGGTTGGTGGCATTGGTCATGAAGCCCAGCGTCAAGGACTGGCGCACGCTGACAGCAGCGGGTTTGCCATTGTCGGACTCGGCCAGGCTCACTTCCATCGGTGTGCTGGCCTGGCGCAGGAATCCCCAGCCTATATAGAGAAGGTAGGCACCTCCCAATACCTCGGCCACACTCATCAGCCAGGGGGTGGAGTGCAGCAGGGCTCCCACGCCCATCAAGGTATAGATCACATGCACGGAGATTCCGGCGCCAATACCAATGGCAGTGGCAATACCGGCCTGGCGGCCTAGCCGCACACTTTGGCGGATGGTGACAGCAAAATCTGGTCCAGGGGCAATAACGGCCAAAAAATGAATCAAAGCCAGAGTAGCGAACTCTGGCCAATAGGTTTGCAACACGTTAACTCCAGAAGGTCAGCGGCATGGCCGGACCGCGATATCCCACAAAGCAAGACAGGCTCAGGCGCAAATCGCCCTTGCCGGGGGTGACGGCATGCATTTTGCGAGAATTGAAAATAATCAGATCGCCCGGACCGGGGCGTATCTGTACTTCGGGGGTGCCCAACAAATCAGGATGGATGCCATAGCTGTCGCCACGCATTTCATCAAATTCATCCGGGCTCAGTTCGGTTTGCCAGATTTGCAGTTCACCTCCTTGTTCGGGCATTTTCAAATAGACATTGGCGGCCAACTGGCCTTGTAGACTGATGGCCTGGTAATTACCGGGGGCGTCCTTGGCCAAAATGTCGTGATGCGCCAGAAAGCGCACATCGGGTTGCACCACGCGCGACAAACCCACATACATTTTCTTTCCGTACAAGGTCTCCAGTGTGGCTCCGGCAGGCCAGACTTCATCCAGCGTGCAACGCAGCACGTCAATCGGGGACAGGTAGGGGGCGCAGCGGCGGCGCAGTTCGTCGATATTGTCAAAAACCCCCTCGAAATAGGAGGCCATGCGTTCGGGCTGGTTTTCGGCTTCGTAAAAAGCCATGCCAATGCGGCCAATGCTCGGAGCGTTCACATAGCGATCAAAGCCTTTGTCTATGATTTGCTCGCCCAGCTTTTGTGAGGTGGGCGCATCAATGAAGCCGGAGAGGCGGATAGCCAGGAGTTCGCCATTTAGCAGGGACTGCATATGCTCAGTCCGCAATCGTTCGGTCTCTAAATACATATCTCACTTCCCTTGGGGGTTCTAAAAGAATTGTTTTTCTTTTCCGATAATAGCCAAAGCTAATACACTGCCATGGTTTTTATTATTTATTAATTCATCATTTCATAATGAATGCTCAATTCATCTTTTTTGTTTTTTATACGGATTATTTTCAGTCCATTTAATTCGGATGTGTTTTCAACATGTGTGCCGCCGCAGGGGTAGCACCCCAGGCTACCAATTGCAACCTCGCGGAGCCCTTCCTGAAAACTGATGGAAATTGGCTGAGCCAATTGAATCTGTTCAGCACAACGATTGGACAAATCATCCAGAAAGGGGGGCAGAGCATCCTTGGGGTTGCGAAAGACCACCCGTGACTCGCCCCGCCAGTGATGCGCCTTTACGGCCTGCCAGCCTATGCGTTCAACCAGATGGCCGATAAGGTGGCCGGCCGTATGCAGGCGGGCGTGCTCCAGTCGGTGAGCGCGATCAATATGCAGTTCTACGGGCCCCAGGGGCAGGCGCACATGCAGGTAGTGCAGCACGTGGCCGTCGCGGTTTTGAGCCACATGCAGGACCTCGTGCCCATTTATCGTGCCTTTGTCGCAAGGCTGACCTCCGCCTTGGGGATGAAATAAGGTTTTATCCAGCCTGACAGCATAACGCTCATTTTCGGAGTGATAACACTCCAGGATTTCCGCTATGCAGGTAAGACTATTGCTAGTCAAATATAATTTATCTTGCATTTTATTACCTGTAGGTTGGTTTTAAGGCATTGTAGGCATAGTGAGCAGTCCTGATAATTGCAATTCATTGAAATAATTTATTCCCTATGAGCACAAGTAATCTCACTTCCCTGATGAGCGATATGGTGGTTTTTGTCAAAGTGGTGGAGACCGGCAGCTTTTCCGAAGCCTCTCGCCACCTGGGCTATACCCCGTCGGCAGTCAGCCGCTCCATTGCGCGTCTGGAGAAAGGTTTGGGAACGCGGGTATTGCAGCGCACGACGCGTAAATTACGGCTAAGCGACAGTGGCCAGGCGATTTACGAGCATGCCCGTGACATGCTGTCCTGCGCCCAGGCCGCGATGGAGATCTCAGGGCAGTTCCAGACCGAGCCGGAGGGGCAGATACGCTTGAGTGTTCCCAAAGCCGTGGGGCATTTTCTGATTCATCCGCATATGCCGGATTTCCTGGCGGCGCACCCCAAAGTGAATGTGCTGATGAATCTGGATGATCGCTATGCAGACCTGATCGACGATCAGCTGGATCTGGCGATACGCATCACGGATCAGCCGCCGCCCGGTTTGATGGGGCGTCATCTGACGGATATTCGGCATGGCTTGTACGCCAGTCCGGATTATCTGGCCGAACACAGCCTGCCCGTTCATCCTCAGCAGTTGCGCGAACATAGCTGCATCTACCTGGGCGAGGCACCCAGCGATTCACGTTGGCGTTTCAATAAAGGCGGGCGGGTACTGAATGTGTCGGTTAGCGGGCGCTATGCGGCTAACCATACGGGTGTGCGTCTGGATGCGGTAGAGCGCGGCTTGGGGATAGGCAGTTTGCCCTGCTTTGTGGCCAGGGAGCCGGAGCTGGAAGGGCGTATTGTGCGCGTGCTGGCCGATTGGGAGTTCCGCACGCAGTATTGTGGTGCCTTGTGGGCCTTGTATCCGCCCACCCGCCATTTGCCTCCCAAATTGCGTTTGTTTGTGGAGTTTCTGGCGGGGCGCCTGGGAGGTGGCCGGACGGAGGCGCTCAAGGTGCCGTTTTAACGCGAGTCGTCGGAATGAATGTGCAAGGCTTCAAGGAAGCGCGACACCATATTGTAGGTAGCGATGGTGGCGGTCAGCTCAACCGTCAGTTTTTCATCAAAATACTGGCGTACGTCCTGAAAAACAGCGGGCTCCACTTGCACATTCAGAGTCATGGCATCGGTGTAAGCCAGCACAGCACGCTGAATGGGCGTGAAGGCATCGGAGTCTTGCCAGTCGGGCAGGGCATCCAGTTGGGCTTGACTCAGCCCCTCTGCCAGCGCGATAGGGGCATGTTGATCGGCCTCGTAAGGGGCACGGTTCAATAGGGCTACGCGCATGATGACCAGTTCGCGCAGATCGCCTGGCAGGCTGCTGTTGTGGCGTATGCCGGTCAGGTGATTCAGCCAGCCTTTGGCAATGGGTGGGCTGTGCAGCAGCATCTGGTACAGGTGCAAGACGCTGCCGCGCTCTGCAATGATCTGTTCTACCAATGGGGCGGCGTCGGGGGCTTTCAGGTCAGCATAGGGTAGGCGGGCCATGGTTCTCCTTTATGTATAACTAGCGGTGCCTCTTGCGGCTGGCTTGCCGCAGCGCAGTCAGCAGAGCGTTCTGACTGTTTGTTCGACGCTCTGCTCGACGGGTTTATCGGGGCAGGATGTGTTCGATGGTTTGGGTCAGACGTGTCACGATTTCGTGAATGTCGGCCTCGGTGCAGATAAAGGGCGGTGCCAGCAAGATATGGTCGCCGTGAACTCCATCTATCGTGCCACCCATAGGGTAGAGCATCAAACCTTGGGAAAACGCATGCTGCTTGATCTTGGCGTGGGTTTTCAAGCCAGGGTCCAGCGCTTGCTTGCTGGCCTTGTCTTGCACCAGTTCGACTCCGACAAACAGGCCACGACCACGTATATCACCCACATTGGGGTGGCTGTCCAACGCCTGATGCAGCTCCCGGCGCAATTGCTCGCCGCGCTGACGGACGTTTTCCAGCAACTGGTCTTGCTCAATCACTTGTTGCACGGCTAAAGCACCAGCGCAGGCTGTGGCGTGACCCATATAAGTATGGCCGTGCTGAAAAAAGCCCGAGCCATTCAGGATGGCCTGGTAAATCCGGTCACTGGCCAACATTGCACCAATAGGCTGATAGCCCGCCCCCAGACCCTTGGCAATGGCCATGATGTCCGGCACGACTCCGTCCTCTTCGCAGGCAAACAGATAGCCGGTACGCCCCATGCCCGACATGACTTCATCCAGAATCAGCAGCACGCCGTGCTTGTCGCAAACCCGACGGATCTTTTTCCAGTAATCGCCTACTGGCGCCAAGGCACCAGCGGTCGCGCCCACTACAGTCTCGCCGACAAAGGCCGCGACGTTCTGGGGACCCAGGCTTTGAATCATGTCGTCCAGTTCCTGAGCCAGACGGTCGGCATATTGCTCGGCACTTTCATCACTGCCTTGGTCGCGGTAGGGGTAGCAGGGCGAGACATGCTGGGCCGGAGCCAGTAGAGGCAGGAACGGCTTGCGACGCCATTCATTGCCGCCAATGGCCAAAGCCCCCAGCGTATTGCCGTGATAGCTCTGACGGCGTGCGATGAAAATATGACGCTCGGGCTGACCAATCTCCACGAAATATTGCCGTGCCAGCTTCAGGCTGGCTTCTACGGCCTCCGAGCCTCCGGACAGAAAGTACACATGGTCCAGATCACCGGGGGATCGGCTGGTCAAAAAATCTGCCAGGTCCTCGGCGGCCTGGCTGCTGAAAAAGGAGGTGTGGGCGTAGGCAATCTGGTCCAGCTGTTGCTTGATGGCAGCGATCACAACAGGGTGGCTATGGCCCAGGCAGGATACGGCCGCGCCACCGCTGGCGTCTATATAAGCGTTGCCATTGCTGTCCACGATGCGGATACCATCACCTTTGACGGCGCAGGGCAAGGTTTGTTTGGGGTTGCGATGAAAGACATGTGTCATGGCGCAGATCCAGAAAGTAGGCCCGGAAGGATTTTCAACGTATGTTGAATATATAATAATACTTTCAACAAATAAATCATCATTGATTTGTCGGGACAGGTGGATAAAGGCCTCACTGTTGCGCCCAGACTGCATTTGCGCCCGATATATACTTGATGTCCCCTTTTGAAGCGTGTTGGCCCATGAACTCCTTGAGCAATCTGACCGAGCGTATTCAGGCAGTGTTTGCCACCATGTCGCCGCAGTTCCAGCAAAGCGCGCGCTATGTGCTGGATCATGCCGATCAGGTGCCCTTGATGTCCATGCGTCAGTTGGCCGCGCAGGCACAGGTGCAGCCTGCCACCTTGCTGCGCTTTGCCCAGTCTTTGGGCTTTGGCGGTTGGGCAGAGTTCAAGGCTGTGTTTACCCAGGCGCTGCATGGCCAGGGTGCACGGCGTTATGCCGATCAGGCCCGGGCGGTGGTACGCAATCGAAATAAAGAAGATCGCCTGGCGCAGACGCTGACAGCACAAATGGATACTCTGGCGCTGCTGCGCGAGGTGAATGAAGCACGCTTGCCACAGGCTGTGGAATTGCTGAACAAGGCCAAGCGGGTTTTTGTGGCCGGGTTCAGAGCCTCTTTTGCACCCGCTTTTTCCTTTCATTATCAGTACCGTCTGTTCCGGCCCTCGATTGGCTTGTTGCGTGGCGAGTCCGGTACTCTGGATATGGATCTGCGGGCGCTGCAAAAAGGGGATGTGCTGGTCTTGTTCGGTTTTGCACCGTATTCCCAGGAAGCCGTGCTGGCCCATGCAGCGGCCCGACAGGCAGATGCACAAATCCTGGCGATTTGCGACAGCTTGCTTGCCCCTATTGCGCAGCAGGCAGATGCCACATTATTGTTTGGAACCGACAGTCCGTCTTTTTTTCCTTCTCTGGTTGCTGCACAGGCACTGGTGGAGGTCTTGCTGGAACAGGTTCTGGCCAAGGCGGGCAGTCGTGCTGTTAGCGGTATTGAGTTGGTTGAAAATCAATTGCACCAGTCCGGTGCTTACTGGAAATAGACGCAATGGCTAAGTTGTCCTATCTGGAGTTAAGTGGTGGTCCCAAAGAAATTGGCCATTCTTTGGGACGTTTCGGAGCCCCCGCCGTGCATGCCTACTTGCTGAACTCAGCAGCATGGCAAGGCATCATGCAATCGAAGGGGACGGCTGTAGCCGGTCAGCTGGCTCAGTACACCGAGCGTTATTTCCCCCGAATATGGACCGAGCTCCAGGGCCTGGCATTGGGTCTGGAGCTCCCCTTTGAGGATGTTTTCTTGTGGAATTGCCGGGGCGACTTGTGGGCCATGGCTCCCGATGGTTGCACCACCGTGCAAATGCCCGCCCAGGGCGAGCCTCGTCTGGTGCATAACGAAGATGGTGATCCAGGTTTTGCCGGTTACTGCGGGGTGGCCAAATTCATCCCCGACAGCGGCATGTCCTTTGTCTCTTTTCTTTACCCTGCTTCCTTGCCGGGCCATAGCTTTGCAGTGACCCAGGCCGGTTTGGCCATGACGGTGAATAATGTGCGGGCTCGGCATGTGGCCCCAGGGGTGCCGCGCATGGTCCTGACCCGCGCCATGCTGGATCAGCCTGATCTGGATCAGGCAGTAGGGATCTTGCAGGATCACCCACGTTCCGGCGCTTTCCATTTGAGCCTGGCGCAGCGTGGCGATCCACGCTTGCTGAGCGTGGAGTTCAGTGCCGAGGCCGTTTCTGTGCAGACCATTGAGCAAAACCATCTGCACGCCAACCATGCGGTACATCCGTCCATGAAAGGCTTTGAGCAGCGTATTACCCGGTCGTCAGAGCTGCGGCAGGAGCGTGGGGATCAATTGTTGGCACAAGCCGGTGCTGCGCTTGATCCTTTGACCGTCCTGGCGGATCAGCACCATGCGGAATTTCCGATCTGGCGCTGTGACCCAGCGGACAGTGATGCGGAAAACACCCTGGCTACTGTGGATATTCAGGTGGGCAGCCAGTCCTTGAAGTGGCAGGTCTATGAGGACCCCACGGACGAGCCTGTGCTGAGGTTTGCGGATACCACTCGCATTGATCTGGCCTGAAAAGGAATAGGGCTCTGCTAAAGCAGGGCCCTATTCTTATAGTCGCAGTCGCGATGGGGCGATCAGCCCTTGCCAGGCTCGTTGCGCTTGGGCTCCCACAGCACGTCAGAGCGGCCTGCATGGCGGTTCAAGGTACGCGCCAGCACAAACAACAAATCCGACAGGCGGTTCAGATACAAGCGCGGGCCTTCTTGCGGCAAGGATTCTGAGGGCACCGCCACGACGCTACGTTCTGCACGACGCGCCACACAACGCAGTACATGTGCTTGTGCGGCTGCGGGGCTGCCACCGGGCAAAATGAACTCTTTGAGTATGCCCAAGGGCTCGTTGTAGTGACGAATCGCTTGGTCCAGACGTTCTACATGGACGCTGCCTATGACCTGATGGCCAGGGATGCACAGCTCGGCCCCCATATCGAACAAGTCGTGCTGAATGTCGGACAGCAGGACATCAACATCCTCGGGCAGTGCCATGCTGCGCAAGACGCCGATATAGCTGTTCAGTTCATCCACGTCGCCCAGGGCATGAATCAGGGGGGCAGTCTTGGGCAGGCGGCTGCCATCGCCCAGGCCCGTTGTGCCATCGTCGCCGGTGCGGGTGCTGATAATGGAAAGTCGTGTGGACATGAAGAAGCCTTATGTTTCGGCAGGAGTAGGGGTGCCTTGAGCCAAATTGACCAGGGCATCGCCAGTGACGCGTACCACGCGCCAGTCTTCCAGCACTTGGGCCCCCTGATACTTGTAGAAGTCGATTGCGTTCTGGTTCCAGTCCAGTACTACCCACTCCAGGCGGCCACAGCCTTGGGACACGGCCATTTGAGCCAGATGGCGCAGGGCAGCAGCGCCCAGACCGTGCTTGCGGTGAGCCGGGTCTATATACAAATCCTCCAGATAGATGCCGCGGCGATCCAGGAAACTGGAGTAGTTGTAAAACCACATAATGTAAGAAATTGGTGCGTCGGGCTGATCCTCAGGAGTAATCACCAGGCAGTAGGCACTGGGCTCGTCGGAGAAGAAACTGTTGCGCAGAGACTCAACGCTGGCCTTGAAAATATGCTCCAGTTTCTCAAAGGCGGCCATATCGCGCATCAGGCCCAAAATGGCCGGAAGGTCTGCGGGGGTGGCTGGACGCAGCACATACCCTTTAATAAATTCGCTCATGCTTTTGCAAAGGTTTAGCGTTATGCTTGATCGGAAACAGACGCCTCAGGCGTCCGAAAGTAGGCATTATGAGCTAATTGTCTGGCTCTGCCCAATTTGCAGGAGTGAAAAATGACGTGGACGAAACGAAGCGCAGCCTTGGCGTTGGGAACTTTGGGTGTGGTAGCTGGCTCGGCATATGTCGTGGTCGCCCAGGCTCAGGAAGCCAGTGCGTCGGGTGAAGTGCGCCGACTGGATGCCGAGGCCGGCAAAATTACCATCAAGCATGGTGAGATCAGCGACCTGGAACTGCCCGCCATGACATTGGTGTACAAAATTGATCCCGCCTTGCTGGCCAACATCAAACCGGGTGACAAGGTAAAGTTCACTGCCAAACGTGACGGTGGTGATTACGTGGTCACCAAGATCAGCAAATAAGCCTGTTTGAGTGGGTTGATAAAAGCCGGGTTCGCCCGGTTTTTTCATCTCCGACGCAGGAGAAACACTGGTGTGGGTTCGTGGTCGAGATGACAGGGTGATGTGATGACCATCGCGTTTACGTTGACAGGGTAGAGCCTGATGCCGTGTTGGATGTGGTCTGCAAGCGAAATGTAAAAAAAGGGGCAGAGAAATCTGCCCCTTTTTCATGTCCGATCGAAGTCAGGCTTACAGCACGTAGCGCGCCAGATCCTGGCTGGCTGCGGTTTCCTGCAGCTGTCTGTTCACGTAGTCCGCATCAATGACCACGTTTTGCTCACCGTGGCTGCCAGCGCTGTAGGACAGCTCTTCCAGCAGTTTTTCCATGACGGTGTACAGGCGACGGGCACCAATGTTTTCGGTACGCTCGTTGACCTCAAAGGCCAGCTCGGCCAGACGCTGGATACCGTCGGGACGGAAGTCCAGTTGTACGTCTTCGGTGCCCAGCAAGGCTGCGTATTGCTTGGTCAACGAAGCGTCGGTCGTGGACAGAATCTGTACAAAATCCTGGGCGCTCAGCGATTCCAGTTCCACACGGATGGGGAAGCGGCCTTGCAGTTCAGGAATCAGATCCGATGGGCGGGACAGGTGGAACGCACCCGAGGCAATAAACAGGATGTGGTCGGTACGTACCACCCCGTATTTGGTGGTGACGGTGGTGCCTTCTACCAAAGGCAGCAGGTCGCGCTGCACACCTTGGCGGGACACATCGCCGCCGCTGCCCTGGCTCTCGCCTCGCGCCGTGATCTTGTCGATCTCGTCCAGGAACACGATGCCGTTCTGCTCGGCATTGGCCACTGCAGCAGTGCGCAAATCGTCTTCATTGACGCGACGGGCCGCTTCTTCTTCGGTCAGTTGCTTGAAGGCTTCCTTGACCGTCAGCTTGCGGGCTTTGGTCTTTTCCTGACCCAGACCGGAGAACATGCCGCGCAACTGCTCGGTCATCTCTTCCATGCCGGGAGGGGCCATGATTTCCATACGAGGCATGGCCTGGGCCATCTCGATTTCAATCTCGGTATCGTCCAGCTTGCCTTCACGCAGGCGCTTGCGGAACACCTGGCGGGCAGAGTTATCCTCGCGTTGGGGTTGGCCGTGGGCATCGCGCGAAGGGGGCACCAGCACGTCCAGAATACGGTCTTCAGCGGCTTCCTCGGCCTGGGTGCGCACACGGCGCATTTCGATTTCGCGGGTTTGCTTGACCGAAATATCCACCAGATCGCGAATGATGGTTTCAACGTCGCGGCCTACATAGCCCACTTCCGTGAACTTGGTGGCTTCGACCTTGATGAAAGGCGCGTTGGCCAGCTTGGCCAGACGACGGGCGATTTCGGTTTTACCCACGCCGGTGGGGCCGATCATCAGAATGTTCTTGGGGACGATCTCGCTACGCAGGGGCTCGGCAACCTGCTGGCGGCGCCAGCGATTGCGCAGGGCCACGGCCACGGAGCGCTTGGCCTTGCCCTGGCCAACGATATGCTTGTCCAGTTCGGAGACGATCTCTCCGGGAGTCATATTAGGTGTAGACATGGTGGTGTATCCGGCTGTCAGAGTGTTTCGACGATATGGTTCTGGTTGGTGTAGATGCACAGATCACCTGCGATCTCCAACGATTTCTTGACGATGTCGGCGGGAGCCATATCGGTGTTTTGCAGCAAGGCCATGGCGGCAGATTGGGCATAGGAGCCGCCCGAGCCGATGGCGGCCAGGCCATGTTCGGGTTCGAGCACGTCGCCATTGCCGGTCAGCACCAGCGTGTGCTCCTTGTCCGCCACCAACAGCATAGCTTCCAGACGGCGCAGAACGCGGTCGGTGCGCCAGTCGCGCGTCAGTTCGACGGCGGCGCGCAGCAGGTTGCCCTGGTGCTTTTCCAGCTTCGCTTCAAAGCGCTCTTGCAAGGTGAAGGCGTCAGCCGTCGCACCGGCAAAACCGGCCAGGATGCTGTCATTGTACAAACGGCGAATTTTGCGGGCCGTGCCCTTGATGACGATATTGCCCAGGGTGACCTGACCATCGCCGCCAATGGCGACCTGATCTCCGCGGCGTACACAGACAATAGTAGTGGCGTGAAATTGTTCCATGATTTCCTTCCTTTAAGGTTCCCATCTGGGGGCCGGGCAAGAAATTTCAAGCGCATGACAGCAGGAAGTTTTTGCCGACTGAGGGTCGTGCCTGGTAACCGGGCTGAAACAGGGTGGCTTCCCTTGGCAGGGGCTGTTGCAGGGGTTCTCGTATGTCGCCTGGCTTCTTGGCGTGCAAGCAGCCTGTTGGCCTGCTAGCGGTAGACGCAGCCGGCTTTTTTGAGCCTGCTTATTTTCAGCAGCGTACACAAGTGGGTTGGATCGAGTTGGGTGACCCACAAAAAAGCCCGCCAGAATGATCGGGCGGGCTTTTTATCAGGGTGATAGGCCTTGCCGCCTATCAATCCCCAAACATCTTTTGACGCTTCTCGCGACGCTCCTGGGCTTCCAGAGACAGGTTAGCCGTTGGGCGTGCCAGCAAACGTGGCAGGCCGATGGGCTCGCCGGTTTCCTCACACCAGCCGTATTCGCCCGAATCGATCAGGGCGATGGACTGTTGCACTTTCTTGAGCAGTTTGCGTTCGCGGTCGCGGGTACGCAGCTCCAGAGCGTGTTCTTCTTCGATCGTGGCACGGTCAGCCGGGTCAGGAACGAACTGGGTTTCACGCAGGTTTTCCGTTGTAGCACCCGCGTTGGCCAGAATGTCTTGCTCCAGCTGGCGCAAGCGATGCTTGAAAAACTCCAGCTGGGCGGCGTTCATGTAGTCTGACTCAGGCATCGCCAAAAGCTCCTGCTCGGTCAGCAGGGTTGTAGTACTGTCATGTGACTTAGTTGCCATGATGCTTACCTCTTGTTGACGTCTGGGAGCCTGTAACTGTCGTCACGCGCAATCGCTCCGCATTTACTGAATAATTATTAATTCAAACCAGGCAATTCTCCAGGCCCTGGGTGAATATGTCTTGTGGCAATTTGCGGCCAATAAAGACCAGCTTGGTGCCCTTTTTATCTTTGGCCAGCCAGGCATTGCCAGGCTCGGCGCTCATCATCATGTGTACGCCCTGAAACAGCATACGGCGATTGATGCCCTTCAGATACAGGATGCCCTTGTAGCGCATCAGATCTGGTCCAAATACCTGGACAATGCCCGACAGGAAATCTTCCAGACGCTCGGGGTCGAAAGGACGGTCCGAACGGAACACGAAAGCCCCGATTTCGTCATTGTGAGCTGCGTGCTCGTGGTGGTGATGATGGTGATCGTGTCCGCAGCCCGGACCGCACTCGCCTTCGTCGCCGTGGGCATGATCGTGGTGGTGATCATGGCCGTCCGCCGCATCGGGGTGTTGCTCTGCCAGGAATTGAGGATCAATGTCCAAAATGGAATTCAGGTTGAAACCGCTGACTTCCAGCAAATCCTTGATGTCGGTTTCACCGAAGTGAACCGGCGTAATCGTGGCTCGCGGGTTGATGCGGATCAGACGGGCACGCAGGGCCTCGTAATCCACATCGTTGACCAGATCTTTTTTGGAGATCAGCAGGCGGTCCGCAAAACCAACTTGTTTTTGAGCTTCTTCTTGCTGGTCCAGTGTGGCCATGCCGTGTTTGGCATCCACGACCGTGATGACCGCGTCCAGCCGATAGTAGTCGGCAATATCATCGTCCATGAAGAAGGTCTGGCAGACCGGGCCGGGGTTAGCCATGCCGGTGGTCTCGATGATGACGCGCTCGAACTTCAGTTCGCCTGCCTGGCGGCGAACGCGCAAATCATTCAGGGTGCGCATCAGGTCACCACGCACGGTGCAACATACGCAACCATTGCTCAGCTCAACGATTTCTTCTTCGGAGTCCTGCACCAACAGTTCGTTGTCGATACCTTCCGGCCCGAATTCGTTCTCGATGACGGCAATGCGTCGACCGTGATATTCGCTCAGGATGCGCTTGAGCAGCGTGGTTTTACCAGCGCCCAAAAAACCAGTCAGAACAGTGACTGGAACCATGTTGTTCAGATCTGATGCCGCGTTCATAAACATGCCTCGCAGTGGCGGGCGAAAGGTACAAGGCACGGCACCAACCGCGGCTTCCTGCACCCATCTGCTCCGCACGAAAACAACGTGCGATTACATCACAGCCTTGCCTGTTGGGCAAACGGTGATCTGTAAAAATTCACAGAGGTTTGCCAATAGATCGGGGAATATATACCGATTGGCGGCAAAATACCACGTTTTAGGGGGCAGATAAGGGTTTTCGCTCGTTTTTAGCTGCAACGCAACGTTGGCACAGGCCGCGCAGTTCAGTTTCGTGGCCGGACAGGGCAAAGCCCGCTCCGCGCACACAGTCGGCCAGCCTTTGACTCAGGTCCGGAGCGCACAGCTCCACCACGGTGCCGCACTGGGTGCAGACAATCAGCAAGTCGTGCGGGTGGCCGCCGGCATCCACACAGGCCGTCCAGGCATTGACGGCATCCAGGCGGTGGATCAGGCCTTCTTCCGTCAGAAAGTCCAGGGCGCGGTAAACGGTAGGGGGTTTGGCGCCGGGCTGGAACTCGCGAACCAGATCCAGCAGTTCGTAGGCGCGCAAACTGCGCTGGGCCTGAATCAGGATTTCCAGCACCTGGCGGCGAATTGAAGTCAGCCGTTTACCGCGTTCCAGACAAAGCTGTTCAGCGGTAGCGAGCTGATCTTCAATGGCGTTGGGCGTAAGAATATGTACAGGCATGGCGCTTGATGAGGTGTTTGTTATGTTATAACATCTTTGGAGAAATTAAATTCCCAATCTAGCCGCATTATCCCTGTTTCATGTCCTGTTCTCAATTTTCCTCGGCTCCCCGTAGTCCGGCACCCCGCCGTTCGCTCCTGCTGGCTTCGGCCGGGCAGCGCGTACTGGGCGCTTTGTGCGTGTCAGCAGTCCTGTGGTTGCTGACCACCTGGGCATTGGGTGCGTGGTAGAGGCATGAGTTCACACCAAACCTTGATCGAGCTTGACCATGTGGCGCTGGGCTGGAAAGACAAGATAGCCTTGCGCGACATCAGCGGCTGTTTCAAACGCGGTTCGCTGACGGCCATTGTGGGGCCAAATGGGGCGGGCAAATCCACCTTGTTGAAAGGGCTGACAGGGCAGATCAATCCCCTGAAAGGGCGCATTGCCGTCGATAGCGGTTTTCTGGATCAGTTGGCCTTGTTGCCGCAAATGGGCGATCTGGATAAAAGCTTCCCTGTGACAGTGCATGACCTGGTGGCCATGGGAGCCTGGAAGCGCGTGGGTGCCTGGGGCGGATTTCCCAAGGCAGAACATGAACGTATTGGCCATGCGCTGGAGCAGGTGGGGCTGGCCGACTTTGCGCGTCGCTCCATTGGCACTTTGTCGGGTGGGCAATTACAGCGAGCCCTGTTTGCCCGCATGATCATGCAGGACGCCCAGATATTGTTGCTGGACGAGCCTTTTGCTGCGGTGGACCGTGCAACCTCGGACGAATTGATGAACCTGATTCTGGACTGGCACAAACAGGGCCGTACCGTGATGGCCGTGCTGCATGATCTGGATATGGTGCGTAGCTGTTTTCCGCAAACCGTGCTGCTTGCCGGGCAGGTGGTGGGCTGGGGTGAGACCGAGGCGGTGCTGACGCCGGAGAACCTGCATCTGGCTCGCCATTTGTGCGCGGGGGACTACCTATGATGGCGCTGATTGATGTGCTGTTTGGCCCCTTCATGGACTTTGGTTTCATGAAGCGCGCACTGGCTGGTTCTTTCGCCCTGGCTGCAGCGGCCGGACCTTTGGGGGTATTCCTGGTGTTGCGCCGCATGAGCCTGATGGGCGATGCCATGGCACATGCCATCCTGCCCGGTGTGGCGGTTGGATTTCTGACGGCGGGCCTGTCTTTAAGCGCGATGGCCATAGGCGGCATGATTACCGGCCTGGTTGTCGCCTTGCTGGCCGGACTGGTGGCCCGCCTGACACCACAACGGGAGGACGCCAGTTTTGCGGCCTTCTACCTGGTATCCCTGGGGCTGGGGGTGCTGCTGGTGTCCTTGCGCGGCTCCAATATGGATTTGATCCATGTGCTGTTTGGCACGGTGCTGGGCCTGGATGATGCCTCCTTGCTGCTAGTGACCAGCAGCACGACGGTTACGCTGATTATTCTGGCTTTGGTATTCCGGCCTCTGGTGCTGGAGTGCATGGACCCGATCTTTTTGCGCACGCAAGGCGGGCGCGGTTCCGTCGTCCATATGTTGTTCTTGTTCATGCTGGTCATCACGCTGGTGGCTGGCTTCCAGGTGCTGGGAACCTTGATGGTGGTGGGGATCATGATGCTGCCCGCTGCCTCGGCCCGATTCTGGGTGTATTCCGTTGGTCGTCAGATGCTGGTGGCGGCCTTGCTGGGCATGATCAGCGCCTATCTGGGCCTGCTGTTCTCGTACTACTACAACGTGCCTGCTTCGCCCGCGATTATTTTGGCAGCCGGCGCCTTCTATTTTCTTTCTATCACCTTTGGCCCCCAAGGCGGTTTGCTGCGTGCTTATTCCCAATGGCGTGCACGGCGTCGGCGCATGGCCTCTCTCTTGGAGCACGATTGATGAAAATGCGAGACATTTACTCAGGCCGCACGGTGCTGGCCCTGGGCTTGCTGGCGGCCAGCCTGTCGGTGCAGGCGGAGCCTTTGCGTGTGGTCAGCAGCTTCTCGATTTTGAACGATATGGTCAAGGAGATAGGCGGCGACAAGGTTATGGCCAGCACGATTGTGCCCGCCAATGGGGATGCCCATTCGTTTGAGCCGCGTCCCAGTGATGCAAAGACCTTGGCTAACGCGCAACTGCTGGTGATCAATGGTCTGGAGTTCGAGACCTGGTTGCCACGCTTGCAGCAGGCAGCAGGCTATAAAGGGCCGCAAGTCGTGGCGACAGAAGGTATTACGCCTTTGGCATTTGAAGGTGGCGGACACGAGGATCATGCTGGTCATGACCATGACCATGACCATGACCATGACCATGACCACGGTCACGACTCCGAACCTGAGCATGCCCACGACCATGAGCAGACCCACGCCAAAGAGGATACACAGTCCCACGGCGGGCATGACCATAGTCATCAGCACGGCAGCCAGGACCCCCACGCCTGGCAAAGCCTGGGCCTGGCACAGATCTATGTTCGTAATATCAGCAAAGGTCTGGAGCAGGCTGATCCGGCCAATGCCGAGTACTACCAGCGTCGCGCCAAGGATTACGCACAGCGCATTCAGGAGATGGACGATTCCATCAAAACCCGCCTGCAGGCGGTGCCGGTAGAAAAGCGCAAGGTCATTACCTCGCACGATGCTTTCTCTTATATGGGCAAGGCTTACGACATCCGTTTCATTCCCTTGGTGGGGGTATCCAGCCAGGCGGAGCCTTCAGCCCGTGATATTGCGCAGATCATCCAGCAAGCGCGTAGCGAGCAGATTCAGGCCATTTTTGTGGAAAACACGGTCAGCGCAAAACTGGTCGAGCAAGTGGCACGGGAGACCGGCGCCAAAGTCGGCGGCACCTTGTATTCCGATGCTTTGGGAGCCCCAGGCTCGGGCGTGGATACCTACCTGGGCATGATGCGCTCGAACACAGACCAGTTGGTCAAGGCCTTGCAGCCCTGATTCACTCCTCCGGCTTGTCACTGGCCCGGTTCTTGCGTTGTGCCCGAGGATGGGCCTGATCGTAAGCCTGGGCCAGATGCTGGAAGTCCAGACGGGTATAAATCTGAGTCGTGGAAATATTGGTATGACCCAATAGTTCCTGCACCGCCCGCAAGTCTTGTGCTGATTGCAGCAAATGGCTGGCAAAGCTGTGACGCAAGCTGTGCGGGTGGACATGCACTGGCAGGCCGCTGGCGCGGGCATAGTTTTCCAGTTCTTGCTGCACCACGCGTGGGTGAATGCGGGCTCCACGGGCACCCAGAAACAGGGCCGCGCTGGCATCTGCGCTGGTCGCCAGTGATGCCAAAGCCGGGCGCTTTTCCAGCCACTGCTGCAAGGCATGCAGCGCTTTCTCCCCGACAGGCAGGCGGCGCGTCTTGCCGCCTTTGCCACTGACCACCAGCTCACGATCATCCAGCAGTAACCAGCTCTTGGACTGATAGTGCGCGTCCTGGTGATAGTGCGTGTCCAGGCTGACCAGCTCGGACAAACGTAGTCCGCTGGAATAAAACAATTCAAACATGGCCTGATTGCGCCAGCTGACCGGGTCGTCCTGAATGGGGGCGGTGGGGCGGTCCAATAGCTGCTGGGTCTGGTCTACGGACAAGGCCTTGGGCAGAGGGCGGCCTATCTTGGGTGCCTTCAGGCTGGCTGCAGGGTTCAAGGGCCAACCCAGTTCTTTAGTGCGCGCTTGATAGTAGCCACGCCAGGCTGCCAGAATGCGGGCCAGGCTGCGTGGTGCCAGGCCCTGCGCATGCAAGCGGGCGGCAGCCTGTCGCAACTGGCTTTGAGTCAGTGTGTCGGGGTCTGTACCTGGGTACTGCGCCAGCAAGTGGCGCAAATCATTACGGTACGCACTAAGGGTGTGTTCCGAATAGCGTTTTTCGTGGCTTAGTTGATGCAGCCAGCTTTGCATGGCCGGGCTGAGGGCCTGGGGGGCGGCTGGCTGCTTTTGAGGCGTGTCCCCAGAAGGGGAGTGATCTTGTTTTTTCAGGCCGGACATTCGCTTTGATCAACACTGCTGGGCTTGTACAAACGCTGCAGGGCGGCGCTGCACAATTCGCCAATGCCTTCCAGAAAGTCCGTACCCATATCGGCCGTAAAACGCGTGGCTTCAGGCGAGCCCAGAACCAGCAGACCAAACAGGGTGTTCGACTCCGGAAACGTCAAGGGCACAATGGCCACCGATTGCGCGTCTTGCTGCAAATCGGCCAGGAACTCCTGTTCGCGTCGGACGCCGCAATAGGGATTGATCAAGGTGTAGGCCCAGCTGACCAGCGCGTCGTCAGCCAGCACTTCGTCCGGATTCCAGCAGTGCAGGCGGACAACGGGCATTTCAAAAATGCGCTCCAGGCTGCTGCAGATAAGAGCGGGGAGGGCACCGGGATCGGACTCGGCCAGCATCTGGCAGTTCCATTGATGTAGTTGACGCGAGATCTTTTCATTGCCACGAGCATTGGCGACCAGTGTGGCCAGTTGGCGCTCGGTTTTCTTGCCGCGCTCGCGCAGCAGCATGATCTGGCGCTCGCCCAGTGAAATAGCGCGGCTTTGATGGGGGTGCGGCACCATCAGTTTGGAAAAAACATCGGCATGCGCGTCGAAGAAATCAGGGTTGGCTTTCAAAAACTGGGCCACTTCCACGGCGCTAAGGCTGTTGGGGGTATCCATGTCTAGAAGGTTTCCTTTCTGGCTAGGGACGCACACAGTGCATCTATATCGACTTGTCCGGTAAAGACGGTTTGGGCCGGGCCGCTCATGCGTAGCGCCTGTCCGTCCCATTCAATGCGCAGACTGCCTCCACGAGTATCAACGACAACCGGGCTTTGGAGCAATCCCCGCCGTATGCCTGCCACCACAGCCGCACAAGCGCCTGTGCCGCAGGCCAGGGTCTCACCGGCGCCGCGCTCGTAGACGCGCAGCTTGATGTGATGGGCGTCCAGAACCTGCATGAAACCGGCGTTGACCTTCTGAGCAAAACGCGGGTGAGATTCGATGAAGGGGCCGACGCTGGCAACCGGCGCCTGCAGCACATCGTCTACCACCTGCACGGCGTGCGGATTGGAGATGGACACCAGCGACAGGGCGACAGGTTCGGCTTGATCGGGTACGGGCAGAAGCCACAGCGTATCTTCGCCCTGAGCTTTCTGTTCCAGCCCGCTAGGGTCAAAAGCGACATCGGCAGGGGCAAATCGGGTGGTGCCCATCATGACATCCACGCCAAGCTCCGGATCGTCATTCAAACTGATGATGCCGGTACGAATTTGTGCTCGTAAAGGGTTGGCCGAGGACAGGCCTTGTTCGTGTACGAAGCGGACAAAGCAGCGAGCGCCGTTGCCGCAATGTTCGACCTCGCCACCGTCAGCGTTGAATATGCGGTATCGGAAATCCGCGCCGGGTTCGGTTGCGGCTTCAACCAGCAAGATCTGGTCCGCCCCAATGCCAAAGTGACGATCCGCCAGCGCGCGGGCGCGTTCGGGGGTCATTTCAATGCTTTGCCTGACACCATCCAGCATGACAAAGTCATTGCCCGCGCCGTGCATTTTGCTGAAACGCCAAAGCGAGGAAGCGGGCTGGGGTGTGGTGGGGCTGTGCATGATGGGGCCTAGTAGATGCCGGGTTGACCTTCAGGGCGGGTTTTGAAGCGTCGATGTACCCAATAATACTGCGGCGGGTCTTCGCGCACATATTTTTCGATCAGGGCATTCATGCGTTCCGTGGCTTCTTCCAGGCTGCCTTCACCCGGAAAGTCGGACATGGGTTCCAGCACCTGAATATGGTAGTGACCAGTCTCGGCGTCCACGCGGGAAATGACCGGAATCACCAGCGCGTCCTGGTTGCGTGCGATCTGGGCTGTGGACAAGAGCGTGGCCGCCGGGACATTGAAAAAGGGCACAAAGGCCGAGCCCTTGGTGCCGAAGTCCATATCAGGCAGGTAATAAATCGGCTGGCCCTTTTGCAGCGCACGCATCAGACCGCGAATGCCGTCTTTGCGAGAAATCAGCGGGACGGAGGAGAAGCGGCTACGGCCTTCGTACATCAGGCGATCCACATGGGGGTCGCGTTGGGGAGTGTAAAAGGCAACCAACGGCGAGATGGACATGGACAGGCGTGTACCCGCCGCATCCATACCCAGAAAGTGAGGCACCAGCAGCATGACCTTGCGACCCTGTTCCAGAGCCTGGGTGATGTGTTCTTCGCCCGTCAGGTGCAGAGTGTTCAGAATAGTGCTGGGCAGACCAAACCAGAGCAGGCCCCGGTCCAGATAGGATTGGGCCAGCAGGCGAAAGTGCTGCTTTTCCCACTCGCGACGGGTGCTCTCGGGCGTGTCTGGAAAGCATAGATCCAGATTGGTACGCACGATATGACGGCGGCGGGAGGCAAAGCGATGCACCAGCCCGCCCAGCACAGCACCCCAACGCTGGCGCGTGCGTACCGAGGCACGGCCAAAGTAGGTGAAAACGGATTTGAGCAGCGGGTAAGAATTAAAACTCATGGGGTGGTATCGCCAGGCAAAGGGGGCGCATCGTGGGGAATCTTGTAGCGGTTATAGCCCCACAGATACTGGGTGGGGAAACGGCGTATCAAGCTTTCCATGGATTCGTTGATCAGGGTGGCCAGTTCCGTCGGGTCTTCGGGCAACGGCTCGGGCAGGCGCAAGGTGTGAATATGCCAGCCGCGCCCTTTAGGCAGGCGCTCGGCAGCGGTCACAATCACAGGCACATTGGACTGACGGGCCAATTTGCCAGCCAGTGTCATGGTCAGGGCAGGGCGACCAAAAAATGGGGCCCACACACCATCGCCACCACTGGGGACCTGGTCGGGCAACATGCCTACCGACTCACCTCGGCGAAACGCGCGAACCAGTTCGCGCACGCCTTTGATATTGGCGGGTACGGCATGCAGGCCTGGCAGCTCACGTGACTCCACCATCAAGGGTTCCAGAAACGCTTGACGAGGCGGGCGGAACAGAACGGTCATCGGATCCACACCGGAAAAGTAGCGCGCAATCATCTCAAAACAGCCCAGGTGCGGGGTCAGGTAGAGTATGCCGCGCCCTTCGGCCAAGGTTGCTTGTACTAGGGGCAGATTGTCGATTGTGCAGTGTTCCAGACAGGCTTGCGGGTGCAGCCATACGCGCGGGGTTTCCACTATCATGGCCCCCGTTTCTCCGGCAGCTTGTCGGAAGAACGCCGGAGAGTTGTAGCCCGCTTGACGACAGTTGCTTTGCAGACGGCGGCGATAGCGTCCGGGAAAGGCGTAAATCAGTCGGCCTATAGCTCTACCCAAGCCATGCAGGACGGGTAAAGGCAGGCGAGCCATCAAGCGCAAAAGAGCCACTAGCATGGGCCAGGCAATCCTTGAAAATGAAGTTTTGCTGAAATAAATACGTATTTTCGCTTAAAATAGATTGTATCGCTGAGTTAAACGACAACTTGCGGAGCGATCGGGCAGCAAGCTGCCCACTATAAACCGCTAAAGCGTCGCGCCCCGTCTATCGTATCCACATCGCTGGCTTCGAGGTGCAACGCAGTTTGTTCAACCTCGTGCTGATTATCAGCCCTTATTCAAGGAAGCTACGCTGTGAACAACAACGACTTTCTCTTTACATCCGAATCCGTTTCTGAAGGCCACCCCGACAAGGTAGCCGACCAGATCTCCGACGCCATCCTGGACGCTATTTTCGAGCAAGATCCTCAGGCACGTGTTGCTGCCGAGACCTTGTGCAATACCGGTCTGGTGGTGCTGGCTGGCGAGATCACCACGCACGCCAACGTGGATTACATCCAGGTTGCCCGTGACACCATCAAGCGCATTGGCTATGACAATGGCGATTACGGCATTGATTACAAGTCCTGCGCCGTTCTGGTGGCCTATGACAAGCAGTCGCCCGATATCGCCCAAGGTGTGGATCGCAGCCCAGAAGAGTTGCTGAACCAGGGCGCTGGCGACCAGGGTCTGATGTTTGGCTACGCGTGCGACGAAACCCCTGATCTGATGCCTGCTCCTATCTGGTACGCCCACCGCCTGGTACAGCGCCAGAGCGAGCTGCGCAAAGATGGCCGTTTGCCCTGGTTGCGTCCTGACGCCAAGTCCCAGGTGACCTTCCGCTACGTGGATGGCCGTCCTACCGAAGTGGATACTGTGGTGCTGTCCACTCAGCACGCGCCTGAGATGTCCCAGAAAGACATTCACGAAGCCGTGATCGAACACATCATTCGTCCATGCTTCCCTTCGGATCTGCTGACCGAGAAAACCCGCTTCCTGGTGAACCCCACCGGCAAGTTCGTGATTGGTGGCCCTCAAGGCGATTGCGGTCTGACTGGTCGCAAGATCATTGTGGATACCTACGGTGGCGCATGCCCTCACGGCGGTGGTGCTTTCTCCGGCAAGGACCCCTCCAAAGTGGATCGTTCCGCTGCCTACGCCGCCCGTTATGTGGCCAAGAACATTGTGGCAGCCGGTCTGGCCCGCCAGTGTCAGGTGCAACTGAGCTACGCCATTGGTGTGGCCGAGCCTATCAATATCACCATCTACACCGAAGGCACAGGCGTGATCCCGGACACCGAGATCGCCAAGCTGGTTCGCCAACATTTCGATCTGCGCCCACGCGGCATCATCGAAATGCTGGATCTGCAGCGTCCCATCTACTCCAAGACTGCTGCCTACGGTCACTTTGGCCGCAGCGAACCCGAGTTCAGCTGGGAAGCTACGGACAAGGCCCAGGCTTTGCGTCAGGCTATCTAAGCGATGTGCAGATAGGCAAAGGCCGCTTGCGGGCGGCGCTTTGCTGCAGTTTGACAGCGTTGTCGGGGCCGGGAAACCAGTCAGCCAGCAACGCTGGGTGGGACGGGCAAGTGCCAGTCTCATGAGAAGAAATTATGATTTTTACCCGTGGGGCTGTCTTCCCAAGATGATCCAAACGGGTACAATCACCCACATTCATTTGCCATCCTCGAGGGGCGTTGCGACAAGACTCACGGTCTTGCCAGGCTCGGGGCATGGATAGGTGGTATCCACCTTGGAGAACGACGCTCACCACGACCTGCATGGCGGGCTGCTGGTGAGAATTCATTTGCTCTCCCTGCAGTCTGCGTGCCGTATAACGGAGCCCGACTGTGACTTTTACCGATTACAAAATTGCCGATATTTCCTTGGCTGAATGGGGCCGCCGCGAGCTGACCATTGCCGAGACCGAAATGCCTGGCCTGATGGCCACCCGCGAGGAATTTGCTGCCTCCCAGCCCCTGAAGGGCGCGCGCATTGCCGGCAGTTTGCACATGACAATCCAGACTGGGGTTCTGATTGAAACCCTGACTGCCCTGGGCGCTGAAGTGCGCTGGGCATCGTGCAATATCTTCTCCACTCAAGATCACGCAGCCGCTGCCATTGCCGCATCTGGCGTGCCTGTGTTCGCCGTCAAGGGCGAAACCCTGGAAGAGTACTGGCAATACGCCCACGACATTTTCGATTGGCCCGGTGAGCAGGCCAACATGATTCTGGACGACGGTGGCGACGCTACCTTGTTGCTGCACCTGGGTGCCCGTGCAGAAAAAGACCTGTCCGTTCTGGACAAACCCGGCAGCGAAGAAGAGCGCGTCATGTTCGCCTCCATTCGTGCCCGTCTGCAAAACGACAAAACCTGGTACTCCACCCGTCTGGCCCAAATCAAGGGTGTGACCGAAGAGACCACCACAGGCGTGCACCGTCTGTACCAGATGGCCAAGAAAGGCGAACTGGCTTTCCCTGCCATCAACGTGAACGACTCGGTGACCAAGTCCAAGTTCGACAACCTGTACGGCTGCCGCGAGTCCCTGGTGGACGGTATCAAGCGTGCTACCGACGTGATGGTTGCCGGCAAGATCGCCGTGGTTTGCGGCTTCGGTGACGTGGGTAAAGGTTGTGCTCAAGCACTGGCCGCCTTGCGCGCCCAGGTTTGGGTTACCGAAATTGACCCTATCTGCGCCCTGCAAGCCTCGATGGAAGGCTACCGCGTTGTGACCATGGAAGAAGCCGCTGACAAGGCTGACATCTTCGTGACTGCCACCGGTAACTACCACGTGATCGACCGCTCGCACATGGAACGCATGAAAGATCAGGCCATCGTGTGCAATATCGGTCACTTCGACAATGAAATTGACGTGGCCTCGGTGGAAGATCTGGAGTGGGAAGAGATCAAGCCTCAGGTTGATCACATCATTTTCCCTGATGGCAAGCGCATCATTCTGCTGGCCAAGGGCCGTCTGGTGAACCTGGGTTGTGCTACTGGTCACCCCTCTTTTGTGATGTCGGCTTCGTTCACGAACCAGACCATTGCACAAATTGAACTGTTCACTCGTGGCGAGAACTACGAAACGGGTAAAGTATATGTACTGCCCAAGCATCTGGACGAAAAAGTCGCTCGTTTGCACTTGAAGAAATTGGGTGTGAACTTGTCGACCTTGTCTCAGGCGCAGGCGGATTACATCAACGTACCTGTGCAAGGGCCATTTAAGGCTGAGCACTACCGCTACTAAAACGCACCGGCGTCTTCGGACGCCTATTCTTGGAGCCCTATCATGACTTTGCTACTTGTCTGGATCCTGAATGCTGTTGCCCTGCTGGTTGTCGCCTACATCCTGCCTGGTATTACGGTTGCCTCGTTTGGCTCGGCACTGATCGCTGCGCTGGTACTGGGCCTGCTCAATACCTTGGTCAAACCTTTGCTGATTGTGCTGACCTTGCCCATCACTATTGTGACTTTGGGCTTGTTCCTTCTGGTGCTCAACGCCTTGGTGTTCTGGTTTGCGGGCTCCATCCTCAAAGGCTTCCAGGTTGAAGGCTTCTGGTGGGCCGTGATTGGGGCGATCGTCTACAGTCTGGTTTCCGGGCTGCTGTCGGGATTGTTAATGAAATGAGCAACAAGCAAACCTTGAGCCTGGAGTTTTTCCCGCCGCGAGATATCGCGGCGCAGGAAAAACTGGTGCGCACCGCCAAGTCCTTGATGGGCCTGAACCCCGCCTATGTCAGCATGACGTTTGGAGCCGGTGGCTCCACCCGTGCTGGCACGGTCGATGCGGTAGCACTGCTGCAAAAACTGGGCTTTGATGTCGCACCGCACTTGTCGTGCATTGGTACGGCGCCCGCGCAGCTTGGCGAGATGCTGGACAATTACCGCGATCAGGGCATACGACGTATCGTGGCCCTGCGCGGTGACTTGCCTTCGGGTATGGGTGGTGACGCGGGCGAACTGCGCTATGCCAGCGATCTGGTGTCATTCATTCGTGAAAACTATGGCGAACACTTCCATATCGAAGTGGCCGCTTATCCCGAGATGCACCCTCAGGCCACAGGCTTTAGCGACGACCTGGGTCACTTTGTGAACAAGGTCAAGGCTGGTGCGCACGGTGCGATCACGCAGTACTTCTTCAACCCGGACTCGTATTTCAGCTTTGTTGAGCGAGCCCAGGCGCAAGGAGTCACGATTCCGATCACACCGGGCATCATGCCCATTACCAACTCGTCCCAGTTGCTGCGGTTCTCGACCATGTGCGGTGCAGAAGTGCCGCGCTGGATTCGCCTGCGACTGGCCGATTTTGGTGATGATCGTGCATCGATTCGTGCTTTCGGTATCGATGTGGTGGCACGCTTGTGTCAGGACCTGCTCGATGGCGGCGCTCCTGGCATTCACATGTACACCCTGAACGGGGCAGATGCGAGCATGGCTATTTTGCCGAATCTGACCTGGCGCTAAGCACTTCGCGTCGCGATAAGAAACCCGCCACATTCATTTGGCGGGTTTTTTCATGGGGAACTGACTAGCCAGCATCTGACCCGGTTTAATCAGCTGCTTGGCAAACAGAGTTGTGGATTAAACAGTTTGTGGTAGCGGGTTACTTATAGTTCCGGAGCGGGCACAGCCCAGCCTTTATCAGTCAGAATACTGTCCAGGCGTTGGTCGTGCGGGGCGGGCTGGTAGGCCTGGCCGGATAAATCGCCCACTGCCCAGGCAATGCCAATGCTGGTAAAAGCGTGGTTTTGTTCTTTCAGCGCCGCCAAGGTCCGGTCGTAGTAACCCTTGCCATACCCTAGACGATCACCCTGTCTGGTGTAGCCCAGGGTTGGGACCAGGACAATATCCGGTTGCATGGTTTTAGTGGAAATGGGGATTTCGATGCCGTAGCGACCCTTTTCCATTTTGGTCTCGGGTGTCCACTCGACAAAGCTCAAAGGGGCATCGGCCTCTTTGACAACGGGCAGACAGACATTGATGCCTTCCTCTTCCACCCATTGAAGCAGCAGTGGGCGCAAGTCCGGCTCCTGGGCCATAGGCCAGAAAGCGGCAATGGTAGTGGGTTCGGTACGGCCCTGTTCACGCAGGCGGCTGCGGTTGGTGGCCAGCCAGGTAAATAGACGGCCCCGTATCAGCAAAGCGCCCCGGTTGGTGTCGATGGAGGGCTGCCCGGCTCGCAGGTCTTTTAGTCGCGTGCGCAGCGCGGCTGCGTTATGCTCTACGTTCTGAATCATGGGTGATTTTCTAAAGGCCGTCACTATGGGTATCAACCAGCTAAAGTACCAGAAAACACCAGCTTGGGGCATGGCATCCATGCTTCCTCGCCCGCCCTTGAGCGCTTTGGTGGTGTTTGCCCTGGGTTTGGTCGGCTGTGCGGGGGCGCAGTCGCCGCAAGCCCAGACTCATTCCCCGGATCCTGCCGTTGCCAAGCAAGCTGTCGCGTTGCAGCCTGCCAAAGAAGCCGTGCGTCGCTGGGATCGAGTCCCGCCTGTGCCGCCAACGGCCCGCCAGGCTTTGATTGACGCCCGTGATGCCATGCAGGCCAAGCGCTGGACAGCGCTCGATGCTCTGGCTCCGGTTGCCGCTAATGATCCTGTTCTGGGTTCTTACGCCGAATACTGGCGCTTGCGCCGGATTTTGCAGGATACGACCACGCCCGTGCCCGATGAGCAAATTCGTTTGTTCCTGAGCGGCAATCAAGACGAATACCTGGAAAATCGCCTGAAGTCCGACTGGATTGTGGCGGCCGCGCGTACCGGCAACTATGCTTTGGTGCGTGAGCTGGCCCCCGTTCACGCCCCTACCTCGGCTGTGAAGTGTGCAGTAGCGTCAGCACAGAACATGGCCGGTCAGCCTGTGGATGTGCAGGACTTGCTGGCGTCGTTCTCTCCAAGCCAGGCCTGCTGGTCGGCACTGGACCAGTTGTACGCCCGTAAAGTGATCAGCAAGAATCAGGTCCGTGATCTGATGCGTGATGCTCTGGAAAATAATCGCACATCCCAGGCCCGCCGCCTGGCTGCGATTATCTTCACTGCGCCGCAAATGAAGGATTACACCGCCTTGATGGCTTCCCCGCAGAAGTGGCTGGATCGTAATGTGAACAACAGTTCGGTCAATCCGGAGCTGGTGTCCTTGGCCTTGTCCCGTCTGGGTCGTGGTCAGCGTGATGCTGCAGCGGCCTATATCGACCGTACCTGGGCCGGCAAAATCCCTCAGGAGAACCTGAATTGGGTGTGGGGCCAGTTTGGTCTGATCAGTGCCTTGCGGGTGGAAGACGATGCGGCCAAATGGTATCGCCGCTCCGGTCGTACCCCCATGACGGATTACAACAATGCCTGGCAAGTGCGCGCCGAGTTGCGTCAGAGCACCATCGAGTGGAAGCATGTCTCTGCCGCCATCGACAAGATGAACGATGCGCAAAAGGCCGAGCCGGTTTGGGTGTACTGGTCGGGGCGTGCCCATGAAGCCTTGGGTCATAAAGATCAGGCGCGTGCCAAGTTCCAGTCCATTGTGGGTGATCTGAACTTCTACGGTCAGTTGGCCACAGAAGAGTTGGGCCTGACACCTTCCTTGCCCCCACAGCCGCAACCTTTGACGCCGCTGGACATGCAGGATGCCCGTACCAATGCGGGCTTGCTGCGTGCGGTGGAGCTGTTCAAGCTGGGCTGGCGTCCGGAAGCGGTACCCGAGTGGAACTTTGCCTTGCGTGGCATGAACGACAGACAGTTGCGTGCAGCAGCCGAGTTTGCGCGCGAGCAGCATATCTACGATCGCGTGGTGAATACCTCCCTGTTGACCAAGAACGAGATCGACTTCAGCCAGCGCTTTATCGCGCCCTTTGAAGGCCGCGTAACTGAGCAGGCCAAGTCCATCAATCTGGACCCGGCCTGGGTGTATGGCCTGATCCGTCAGGAATCGCGCTTTATTACCGATGCGCGCTCGGGTGTCGGGGCATCGGGTTTGATGCAACTGATGCCTGCCACCGCCAAATGGGTGGCCAACAAGATCGATATGCGTGACTTCTCGCCCTCCCGTGTGAACGAGTTCGAGGTGAATACGGTGCTGGGTACCAATTACCTGAATATGGTTCTGGGTCAACTGGATGGATCGCAGGTTCTGGCATCGGCAGGCTATAACGCAGGGCCAGGTCGTCCCCGCCAGTGGCGCTCGCGCTTGAACACTCCGGTAGAAGGGGCCATTTTTGCAGAAACCATTCCTTTTACTGAAACGCGCTTGTACGTGAAAAACGTGCTCTCCAACGCGACCTATTACGCCATGATGTTCAGCGGTCAGCCGCAGTCCCTCAAAGGGCGTTTAGGTACGATCTCGCCTTGATGAGTCCGTCCATGCTTGATAACAGACAGCAAGCAGCTCTGGCGGCCCTGATGGGGCCGCCAGATCCTGTTCTGGACGGTTTGCAGGTCTATGTGGTGGGTGGCGCGGTTCGCGATGCCTTGCTGGGGCTGCCAGCGGGTGACAAGGATTGGGTCGTAGTCGGTGCCCGGCCCGAAGACCTGGCTGCCCGAGGTTTTGTTCCCGTAGGTGGCGACTTCCCCGTCTTTCTGAATCCCCATAGCAAAGAAGAGTTTGCCCTGGCCCGGACTGAGCGCAAGTCGGGCCGTGGTTACAAGGGCTTTACCTTTTACACCGGCACAGACGTGAGTCTGGCGGACGATTTGCGTCGCCGTGATCTGACCATCAATGCCATGGCCGTGGATGCGGCGGGGAATCTGCACGATCCCTTGAATGGTTTGGCGGATTTGCAGGCCCGTCTATTCCGGCATGTGGGCACCGCGTTTAGCGAAGACCCGGTACGCTTGCTGCGTTTGGCACGTTTTGCGGCCCGCTTTACCGAGTTCACCGTGGCCGACGATACCTGGGCTCTGGCACGTGATCTGGTCGAGCAGGGCGAAGTGGACGAGCTGGTGCCCGAGCGCATTTATCTGGAAATAGCCAAAGGCTTGTCTGCCAAGCAGCCCGCTCGCATGTTCGAGGTACTGCGGGAAGTCGGCGCACTAGAGCGTGTCATGCCTGGTTTGAATTACAACGATCAGGTGGGCCACCAAGTGCAGGTCGCTAAAGACAGGCGTCTGGATCTGGCAAGCTGCTTTGCCGTTCTGTGCCATATTTCGGAAGCCCCAGGACAGGTGGCCGAGCAGATTCGTGCTCCTTCTGAATGGCGCGACCAGGCCCGTCTTTTGCCAGTGCTGTTAGCCAGCCCTGCCTTGTTGCAGCCTCGTGCAGACGTGGAATCTGCCTTGCAAGTCATGGAGTCTTTGGATGCCTTGCGCAAACCAGAGCGCTTTACTCAGCTGATCAGTGCGGCGGCCTGTCTGCAAGACGTTCCAGAGCTGGAATGGGACTCTTTGCGAAAGGTGATGGCCAGTGTGGATGCCGGTGCAGTTGCTGCTCGATACAAGGCCGAGCCAGGCAAAATCCGTGAAGCGGTGCGCGCAGCTCGATTGGCAGCTTTGGAGCAGTCTGTTTAGTCTATGTGTGAGCAGCCTGGAGTGCACACTCAGAAAATAAGCGGCTAATAGGCCGCTTATTTTTTTCTGCTGAGTGCGTGTTCGTCTAGGGGGCGGTGTCTCGTGGGAGTGTTCTGGCGCGGTTGCTTCACGTAAAAACGGCAAGGTATATACCCTGCCGTTTGCTGATCTCTGCTTATGGCTCTTGAGGGAAATGCCCTCAGGAAGTTCCTCAAGGCCGCTTTACAGACGCTCGCGTCGATCTCCGCTCATTGTGCCCAGCACTGGGGCTGAAATATCGCGCCCAATAATCAGCACTTTGAACAGTTCGCCCATTTCCGCTTCAGACAGCAGTTTGTTGGCGGCACTCATGGTCTGTGCCCATTGCTGTTGCACGGCGGGCGATGGGTCTTCCGGCGGAGAAGCCAGGAAGTTGGTGATGCCGCAATTCATCAGGAAGCGCGCCTGGCTGGTGTAGCCCAGAACATCCAAACCGGCCTCCAGGGCGGCATCCGCCATGGCAGTGAAGTCCACGTGGGCGGTAATGTCCTGCAAGCCAGCCAGCACCAGCGGCTCGGCATGAGCAAAGTGGCGGAAGTGGCACATCAAGGTGCCTTTGTCACGTTGCGGGTGATAGTACTCGCGCTGCGGAAAACCGTAGTCGATCAAAATAGCCGCGCCCTGCTTTAACCAAGTACCCATGCTGCGCACCCAGGCTTCGGCTTGCAGGTTGATCTCGGATAGGTAGAAGGGCTGCGCTTCCACGCGTTCGGCCACCAGCGAAGCCAGATGGTCGGGAGCCGGGCGGGTAGCCAGGTAGAAAGGCGCTGGCAGGCCCTGGGCTGTGCTGTCGTCTGCTGCAATAACGCCCACTTCCAGCACCTTGCCAGCCACATCAAAGGTGAACAGGCTGGCAGGCATGGCATCCAGAACCTCATTAGCCACCACGCAACCCTTGAAGCTGTGTGGCGTGCTGTCCAGCCACTGCACTTGTGCTCGCAGGGGGGCCAGACGCTCTTGCTGACGCGCACGCAAATCAGGCGATACTTCCAGAATTGAATACTGCGGCTCGATACCTTGCTTGCGCAGCTCCGTAATCAGCGCTTGGGCCAAAGCGCCGCTACCCGCGCCGAACTCCAGAACGGACAGGGATTGGCTGCCTTCCAGTACTTCCATGACCTGACGGCTCAAGGTCTGAGCAAACAGGGGAGAGAGTTCGGGGGCCGTCGTAAAGTCGCCCGTTGGCTGATTGCTGCCAAACTTGGTGCTGCCGCCGGTGTAGTAGCCCAGATGGGGGGCGTACAGCGCATGGTGCATCCATTGGTCGAATGGCAGGAAACCGCCTTCATCGGCAATGCGGTCCAGCAAGTAATCGTTAACCTGTGCGACGTGTTTCTTCAGTTCCTCGGACAGGGGAGGCAAACCGTGTGGCAGGGCAGGGGCGGACAATACGTTCATGGCGTCAGTTGGGCTTGTCGTTAGGTGTCTCGGAAGAAGCCGGGGCGGCGCTCTTGGCGCTGGCTTTCTTGGCCTGGGTCACTTGGTGCAGGGTGCGGATCATGCCCACCAGCATCCCGATCAGGATGGAGGTGGCAGCGGCCAGGATGAAGTTGCCGTAGACAAACCATAAAGGCAGGCACAGAACGGCCATCAGCAATATGGGTTTTTGCAGCAGAACTTTCATACACCCTCAAAAAAATAGCGTGGAATCGGGGCCAATTGTAGCCCAGGCCAGTGCTGTGCTTGAGCTTGCCCACTGCTGCGTTACCATGGGCGTTTTGTCTGCTTAGCAAAGAGGTAAGGATGAACGACAGGGGACAGGCCAGCGCCTGGTTACAGGCATGGGCCCATTTGATTCCGAATCCGGGCACGGTCCTGGATGTGGCCTGTGGTCGGGGGCGCAATGCCCGCTGGTTGGCCGAGCGCGGCAATACCGTGATCGGTGTAGACCGGGACCCGGAAGCGGTGGCAGCGACTTCGCCTTACGGGGAAATTATCCAGACTGATATCGAAAACGGTCCCTGGCCTTTTGCCGGGCGCAAGTTCAATGCTCTGGTGGTGACCAAGTACTTGTGGCGCCCCTTGATGCCGACTTTGCTGGAGAGTCTGGAGCCAGGTGGGGTGCTGGTTTACGAAACCTTTGGGGTGGGCAACGAGCAATACAACACGCCGCGTAATCCGGACTTTCTGTTGCAGCCGGGGGAGCTGCTGCGCTGGTGTGCGGACCTGGATATCGTGGCGTATGAGCATGGTTTCCGGGCCGATCCGGACCATATTGTTCAGCGCATTGTCGCCGTGCGTCCGCGTGAGGGCGGCTCTTTCAGCGATTACCGTCTGAATCCGCAAGACGGTGGTGGCAGTATCTGCGAGTAAAGTATGTGCAGTTTTGAGCCAAGCGCAGCGCTTGGCTCAAAGCCATGTATCCGTTGTTGCTTGAGCGCGCGTATCGAATCGCGGCTTAAAACAGATAGGTACGTGCCAGCATGGACAGGGCCACAACAGCGGTCAGGATGCTGAAACCCTGTTGCAAGCGCACAGAAGGAATATGAGGGGCTAGTTGTCGGCCTATCACCATGCCGCCCATGGCCGAGGCTACAAATACCCAGCCGCTAAGGGGAATCTCCGCCCCGTGTGCCAGACTCATGGCCGAAGCGCTCAGGGAGATCAGGGCGATCAGCATCAAGGATGTAGCCACAATGCTATGCATGGACAGGTCGCTGAAACGTTTCAAGGCAGGCACGATCAGAAAGCCGCCGCCCACGCCCAACATGCCTGAAAACAAACCCGCTACCGCACCAATTGAAGCCAAGGTGGCCGTGCCTGCTGGTGTCCAGCGCAGGCGGCCGGTTTCCGGGTTCAGACAACAGGGTGTAAGAGCATGGGCCGTTGCCGCCGGACGACGCAGCATTTTGGTGGCAATCCACAGCATGATGGCGACAAACAGCGTTACCAGCACTTTTTCCGGCAAGGCATGGCTGATGCGTACGCCCAAAGACGTGACCAAAGCGCCTGTAACGGCCATGAACATGGCAGCTCTATAGCGCACGATATGCTTGTACAGACCATCCAGCGCGCCGACCAGAGCGGCGGCGCCTACAGCCAGCAAGGCCACTGGCGTGGCCGCCGTCATGCTGTAACCCATGCCCAATACCAAAGCGGGCACGGCCAAAATACCGCCACCCGCGCCAGTCAGGCCCAGCGACAGGCCAGTCAGAATTCCCAGGATGATTGCAAGCGCCATAAGCCATATGGCGTGACCCCGGTAGGGATCACGCCTTTTTCAGAAAGCGTAGTAATGGCTTATTGTACGCTCTTAACTTCTTTTGGAAATTAGCTTATTTATAAAAGTAATTAATAGGTCAATTTCCATGGCTTGGAGTTAGCCCGAGTTACGCAGGCCAGCCGCAATACCGTTGATCGTCAGGTGAATGACGTGTTGCTTGTTCACACCGCTGCGTGTGGGCTTGTTGGCCTTTTCACCTTGACGGCGATGGCGGCGCAGCAGTTCCACCTGCAAGTGGTTCAGCGGGTCAATATAGGCAAAGCGTTCGGCCAGGGCATCTTGCAAAGCCTGATCGTGCGCCAGCAGTTCGTGGCCCGTAATTTCACGGAACAGCCGGTGTGTCAGTTCGAACTCGTCACGGATTTGCGTGAAGATGGTCTCGCGCAGTTCCTCGTCCTCGACCAGACCGGCGTATTTCAGGCCGATATCCAAGTCAGTCTTGGCCAGCACCTGCTCCATATTGGACAGTAGCGTGCGGAAGAAGGCCCAGTCGCGCGCCATGGCTTGCAACTGAGCCAAGCGCTTGCTGCGGTTCAGGCCATCATTGGGCAGCCCCGATTCCAGATAGCGGTTCAAGGCCGTGCCCATGCCGTACCAGCCAGGAATAGGCAGACGGCATTGTGCCCAGGAGAAACTCCAGGGGATGGCGCGCAGGTCTTCAATGCTTTGCGTGGCCTTGCGCGAGGAAGGACGCGAGCCGATATTCAGGCCAGCAATTTCCTTGATAGGCGTGGACTGGAAGAAGTACTGATCAAAGTTCGGCGTACCGTAGACCAGTTGGCGATAGCTTTGATGAGCCTGCTCGGACATCCAGGCCATGGCGTCACCATACGCAGCCAGATGTTCGTCGTCATTGGACGAGCCTTTGCGTGAACCCAGGCTGGCTTCCAGCGTGGCAGCGACAAACAGCTCCAGATGCCAGCGACCCACGTCCGCATCCTTGTAGCGACCTTGAATCATTTCGCCTTGCTCGGTCAGACGAATCTGACCGTTCACGGTGCCTGGAGGCTGCGCCAAAATAGCGTCGAAACTGGAACCACCGCCTCGGCCTACCGAACCGCCACGGCCGTGGAACAGGCGCAGACGTACTTTGCGGCGCGAGAATACCTGCGCAAATTCACGCTCGGCACGGTATAGCGTCCAGTTGGAGGTCAGGTAGCCACCGTCTTTATTACTGTCCGAATAACCCAGCATTACTTCCTGCACGCTGTCCTGAGCGTGACGCACGCGCTGGCGGATTTCAGGCATATCCAGCCATTCCTGCATGATTTGCGGGCCACGCTCCAAGTCAGGAATGGTCTCGAACAGCGGTACAACCATCAGACCTTGATGCTCGGGCTCGTTGGAGTTGGGCACGATCAGGCCGGTTTCCTGTTGCAGCACCAGCACTTCCAGCAAATCGCTGAGCGTTTCGGTGTGCGACACAATGGTTTGTTCCAGCGCACGCGCACCAAAGCGACGTCGGCATTCGGCGGCTTTGCGCAGAATGGACAGTTCTTTCTCGGTTTCTTCCGAGTAGCGATACCAGGGCGAAACCAGGGGGCGATGGTGGCGCAACTCCGAGCGCAGCAAAGTGACGCGGTCCTCTTCGGACAGTTGGCGGTAATTGACGGGTTCGTCCTTGTACAGCGTGCCTGCCACGCGGAACAGTTCGTCCAGTACGCGCTCGTGCACGTCCGAGCTTTGGCGCAGGTCCAAAGTGGCCAGATGGAAGCCAAAAACCTCCACAGCTTGAATCAATTCGTTCAAGCGCAGGCCGGCAATGGCGCCGCCTTTGTTTTCAGCCAGAGAGTCGGCAATGATTTGCAGATCAGCCTTGAATTCTTGCGGGTTTGCATAGGGTGGGGCGGCGTAAGTGGGGCGATCGGCCAGGTCGCGGCCCAGCAGGTTCTGCGCTGTGGCCGCCATACGGGCGTACAGATGAATAAAGCTGCGGCGATAAGGTTCGTCTACACGGTGTGGCGACGGGTCCTGGCTGCTGGCCGACAAGGCCGCCAGGTCTTTGCTGACACGGTTCAGTGCGTCGGACACGGAGATTTCCGTACCCAGTAAACGAATCTGCTCCAGATAGTGTTGCAGCGCGCGTGTCGACTGGCGCAGCACCGCTTGCTCAACGGTTTCAGGGCCCACATTGGGGTTGCCATCGCGGTCACCGCCAATCCAGCTACCCATGCGCAAAAAGGCGGGCAGAGAACGTGTTTTCTGATCCAGCAGGCTTTTTTTGCCCGGTTCCAGCAAACGGTCCAGGTCGTGGTACAGCTGCGGAATGGTGGGCAGGAAGGTGGAGCCGTAATAGGCCAGGGCGTTATCGATCTCGTCCATCACCGTCAGCTTGTGATCGCGCAGCATGCGGGTTTGCCACAGCAGGGACACCAGACCGGTCAGCTTTTCCTGGGTGCGGGCTGATTGTGTGGCGCTGGCTTTGTGATCCAGTCCGTTCAATTCATCGGCAATGGCCATATGCACAGCCAGCGTACTTTGGCGCTGAACTTCGGTAGGGTGAGCCGTCAGCACCGGCATCACACAGGCTTCTTGCAGATAGCGGCGAATTTTCTTGGCGCTCAGACCCTGGTCCATCAAGGTCTGAATGGCGTGTTGCAGGCTGCCCAGCAGTTTCGCAGGATCTTGCTCTTCGCGGCGACGGTTCTGGTCGCGGTCCTCGGCAATATTGGACAGGTGCAAAAAGTAGGCAAAGGCACGGGCCACGGAACGGGCCTGCGCATCGTTCAGCTTGGGAATGTCTTTTTCCAGAATCCGTGCTTGCTGCGGATCGTGTTCACGTCTGAAACTGACAGCCGCCCGGCGCAGGGCTTCAATCAGCGTGAAGGTCGCCTTTCCTTCGCTATCACGAATCACCTCTCCCAGGGCCTTGCCCAGAAAGCGGATGTCCTGTCGAAGCAGGTTGGAAAGGTCAGGCACGGCCTGCGGCATAATATATCTCCTGTTAAATAAGGGGTTTTGCTGCAAAGGATTCTGGGTGCCAGATCGGTAGCCGCCCTACGGTAAGACGCCTTCCCGACCTTGACGCGCACAAAGCGCCTTGGGACGTTTATGATAGGTATCTTTACATAATTTTCCTGTTCAGAGAGTAGTCATGCCCCAATATCGCTCCCGTACCTCGACCCACGGTCGGAATATGGCCGGCGCGCGTGCCCTGTGGCGCGCCACCGGTATGAAAGACGAGGATTTCTCCAAACCGATCATTGCGGTGGTGAACTCCTTTACGCAATTCGTACCGGGTCACGTACACCTGAAAGACATGGGCCAGCTGGTTGCCCGTCAAATTGAAGCGGTCGGCGGTGTGGCGAAAGAGTTCAACACCATTGCGGTGGACGACGGTATTGCGATGGGCCACGGCGGCATGTTGTATTCCCTGCCTTCGCGCGAACTGATCGCCGACTCGGTGGAATACATGGTCAACGCTCACTGTGCCGACGCCATGGTGTGTATCTCCAACTGCGACAAGATCACCCCCGGCATGTTGATGGCCGCCATGCGCTTGAACATCCCTGTGGTGTTTGTGTCGGGCGGACCGATGGAAGCGGGCAAGGTCTACTCGCCAGATGGCAAGACGGTGGTACAGAAGCTGGATCTGGTGGACGCCATGATTCAAGCCGCTGACCCTAACGTCACTGATGAACAGGCTGAAGCTGTTGAACGTAGCGCTTGCCCGACCTGTGGTTCCTGTTCGGGCATGTTTACCGCCAACTCCATGAACTGTCTGACCGAGGCGCTGGGCCTGTCCTTGCCCGGTAACGGCACCATTGTTGCCACCCACGCTCGTCGCCAAGGTTTGTTCGAGCGTGCTGGTAGCCTGATCGTGGATCTGGCCAAGCGCTACTACGAGCAAGACGACGAATCCGTTCTGCCACGCAACATCGCCACCTATCAGGCTTTTGAAAACGCCATGACCTTGGACGTGGCCATGGGCGGCTCCACCAACACCGTGCTGCACTTGCTGGCCGCAGCTCAGGAAGCCGGTGTGGAATTTACGATGGCCGATATCGACAAGATCTCGCGTCGCGTCCCTTGCCTGTGTAAAGTGGCTCCCGCCACCCCCGAATTCCACATGGAAGACGTGCACCGCGCGGGCGGCATCATGGCTATTCTGGCCGAACTGGCCCGGGCCGACTTGCTGAACCTGGATGTGGGCAACGTACACAGTGGCACCTTGCGTGAAGCCATCAAGCGTTGGGACGTCAAGGGCGACAACGTCAAAGCCATTAGTGACTTTTTCCGCGCTTCCCCCGGCGGTATCCCAACGCAAGTGGCCTTCAGCCAGGACCGTTACTACCAGGAACTGGACACAGACCGCGTCAAGGGCTGTATCCGCGACAAGGCTAATGCTTATTCGCAAGACGGCGGCTTGGCCGTGTTGTACGGTAACCTGGCCATCAACGGTTGTATCGTGAAAACCGCTGGCGTGGATGAAAGCATTCTGACCTTCACCGGCACTGCTCGCGTTTACGAAAGCCAGGACGATTCTGTGGCTGCCATTCTGGACGGCGTGGTCAAGGCGGGTGATGTGGTCATTATTCGCTACGAAGGCCCCAAAGGCGGCCCAGGTATGCAGGAAATGCTGTACCCCACCTCCTATCTGAAATCCATGGGCCTGGGTAAAAGCTCGGCCTTGTTCACCGATGGTCGCTTCTCCGGCGGTTCGTCCGGTCTGGTGATTGGTCATGCGTCACCTGAAGCTGCCGAAGGCGGCAATATCGCCCTGGTGCAAGATGGCGACACCATCGAGATTGACATCCCCAACCGTCGTATTCACCTGGCTATCAGCGATGAAGAAATGGCCGCACGCCGTGCCGAAATGGAATCGCGTGGCTCCAAGGCCTGGAAGCCAGTGAACCGCGAGCGCGTTGTGTCGCAAGCACTGAAAGCCTATGCCGCGCTGGCAACATCGGCTGACCGTGGTGCCGTGCGTGATGTGTCGCAACTGGACCGCTAAGCACTAGTTCTGCTTGTAAAAACCCCACCTGCCTTGAAGCAGGTGGGGTTTTTTTATGCCTGGTAGAAACGTACCGGGTAAATACGAATATTCCAGTGCCATCGTCCTGATAGAATCCATTTTATGCAAAACGGGATCCCATTTTGTTAATTTGGTTTTTAAGGAGGAAGTGATGAGTGAAATAGATCCAATTACCTTGGCTCCGATTCTGAATCCGGGTGGCATTGGTGGCCCGCTGACGGCAGCTCACCGGGAAATGGCGGTCAAGCATCGGGATGATCTGGAGTGGGACAACCTGCGCTACGAAGGGCAGTTCACCAAGATGATGTTCCACCCCACGCAAGACGACCCCACCATTCCCAACGCCGGGGTCGTGAAGTATCTGAAGGGCTCCGGGCACCCTTTGCACAGCCATTACTTTGCCCAGATCTGGTACATCCTGGCGGGCAAGTTCGAGATCAATGGCGTGATCTACGGCGAGGGCACCATGGTGTTTCACCCGGACCCGCATTACGAGCACGCACTGACGACCCTGGAAGATGGCGAGATTCTGTACGTGCAGTACATGGGGCCGACCACCCGCCAGCCTGCGATTTATGAAGGCCGCTTCAATATGAAAACCCGCCGTTCCCTAGAGGAAGAGTCCAGAGCGGTGTAAGCAGTCCCGCTTTAACAGCGAGCTACAGGAAAGCTGCCCATGCCTTTGCGTATGGGCAGCATCAACAAGCAAAAAAGCCCGATCAGGGCTGGCTTGAAACACAAATAAAACTGAACAGAAGTTCAATACCACAGGATGCAGGGGGACGATCATGAAACGAATGACACGAGTGGGAATCGCGGTTCTGGCGATGCTGGGCGCACTGAGCGCATGTGGCAAGGGCGGTTCGGGCGATACGGCAAAGCATGAAAGCAAAGGCCCGCGAACATTACAGCTTGCCCACGTTTCGGTAGAGCAGAACGAAGATATGTACCACCACCTGGCAACGAATTTTGCCAAGCGAGTGGAGGATCAAACCAAGGGGGCCATCAAGGTCCAGGTGCTGGGCGGTGCTCAACTGGGTGGCGAGCGTGATGTGGCTGAAGGCATGCAGCTGGGCACGGTGGACATGAGCCTGCTGGCCAGTTTCACCTTGGGCACCTTCGAGAAAAAAGCGATGGTGTTTGACCTGCCTTACCTGTTCAAGGATTACCAGACCGCCTTCAAAACTCTGGACTCCAGTTTCACGGATCCGATTGAGGCTGATCTGGAAAAGTCCGGCCTGAAAATTTTGGGCTGGGGGCATGGCGGTTTCCGGAATCTGTATAACTCCAAGCACGCAATCCGCAGTTTGTCGGATCTGAGCGGCATGAAAGTGCGTACGCCGGAAAGTCCTATTTATGTGGATACCTGGCAGGCGCTGGGCGTGAATGTCACCTCCATGGCGTATCCGGAGCTGTTTACTGGCCTGCAGCAAAAAACCATTGATGGTGCAGAGAACCCCACGGCCTTGTTCTATACCAGTCGCTTTTACGAAGCGGCCCCTTATCTGTCCCGAACCGAGCACGTGTATGTGGCGATTCCTTTGGTGATTTCCGGGCGGGTCTGGGACACCTTATCGGCTGATGAAAAAGCCATCTTCCAGAAAGCGGCTAGTGAGTCGGTGCAGGAGCAACGTCAGTTCCTGATCCAGAGCGAAGCGCAGATCGAGAAGAAACTGATGGAGGCAGGCGTGTCCATTAATGCCGATGTGGATAAAGCGCAGTTCCGCAAAGCCGTCATGCCGATTTACGAAAAATACAAGACGGTGATTGATCCTGATCTGGTCACCCGTGCTGCGGCGCTTGCTCAATAATCCTGGCGGATAACCATCATGAAACACTCTTTGCTCGATTGGGCCGATAGAGTCAGTACCCGCCTGGATAGCTTATGCAGAACCTTGGGGGCGGCATTTCTGGGGCTGATTGTGCTGGCCGCATCAATACAGGTGGCCGGGCGCTATTTTATGGGTTACTCCCCGCCGTGGATTGAGGAAATCACACGCTACAGCTTTATCTGGATGATCATGCTGGGCACAGCTGTGCTGGTTAAAAGCAATGGTCATGCCGTGATTGACCTGCTGGTGATGCGACTGAAAGGCAAAGCCCGCCAAGTGCATAGCGGCTTGGTTCAGATTGCGATTTTGACCTGCGCACTGGTCCTGCTGGTGCAGGGTTTGCAACTGATTGCCATCGTTTACCAACAGCTTAGTCCTGCCATGCGCATCTCCATGGCCTATGTGTACGCGGCCTTGCCGGTAGGCGGCGCCATCATCGCCGTGCAGTGTGTGAATGCCCTGCTGGACGGGTATCGGGATCAGCCCAGCCAGTCGTTGGAGGGGGTGTAAATGCAAGAAGCTCTCTTACTTTTTAGCTTGATGTTCACGCTGTTCATCGCGGGCATTCCTATCGCCTTTTCCTTATTGCTGTGCAGTGCGCTGTTTTTGCTGTTTACCGGCATGCGGCCACTGATTGTTGTGCCGCAGCGTGTGATGGCGGGGCTGGACTCCTTCCCCTTGCTGGCGGTGCCGCTGTTTATCCTGATGGGAAACCTGATGGAAAAGGCGGGCCTGTCCAGGCGCCTGATTGATCTGATCGACATGCTGGTCGGGCGCGTCCATGGTGCACTGGGCTATGTGACGGTGATTGCTTGTGCGATGTTTGGTGCCTTGACTGGCTCGGCTCCGGCAACGGTGGCGGCTATTGGCGCCATCATGATGCCCGCGATGATCGCGCAGAAATACCCGGCTTCTTTGGCGACAGGGATTACGGCTTCGTCCGGTGCCTTGGGCAATATCATTCCGCCCAGCATTGCCTTGATTCTGTATGGCGCAACCGTCAACGTTTCTATCCCCAAGCTGTTTGTAGCCAATATCCTGCCCGGCTTGTTGATGGCTCTGGCTTTCATGCTGACCCATATACTGCTGACCAGAAAGCTGAAAGTGCCTAAAAGCGCAACGCGTTCCTATACCTCGCAAGAGATGGTCATGGTGGCTTTGAAGGCGATTCCGTCCTTGCTGATGCCTGTTGTGATTCTGGGCGGCATCTATGGTGGTGTGTTCACGCCTACCGAAGCCGCCGCCGTGGGTGTGGTATTCAGCCTGGTGTTGGGTGTGTGCTACCGCCAGTTCACCGTAGGTACCCTGTGGCAGGTCATGAAAAGCTCGGTAGAAACCTCTTCCATGGTGGGCATTATTCTGGGCGCAGCCGGTATTTTTGGCTGGATTCTGGCCTCGGCGCGTATCCCCATGCTGATGGTGACGGAACTGACGCCTTTGCTTGATACACAGTTCCTGTACCTGGCCTTGCTGGTGGTGTTTTTGCTGCTGGTTGGTTGCGTGATGGATGCTGCAGCCAGCATCGTGATCCTGGCACCGATTCTGGTTCCTATCGGCATTGCCTTGGGTGTGGATCCTATCCATTTGGGTGTGGTGTTCTGCGTCAATCTGGTGGTGGGTTTCTTTACCCCTCCCTTTGGCTTGAATCTGTTCACGACGGTCTCCGTATCAGGCCAGCCTTACGAGGTGGTGGTGAGAGGGGTCATGCCCTTTGTCATTGCAGCCATCGTCGTTCTGTTCATCCTGGCTTATGTGCCTGAGATCTCCCTGGTGCTGGTTCGTTTGATGGAGGCGTCAGCATGATGCGCAGTTCCCATAAGGATGAGCCAATCGCCAAACCTGAGAGCGCCGTGGACATGGAGTCTCCCACTTCTATGGATCTGATTTATGCCAGTGCGGATGAACTGCAGCGCTTGTATCAAAGCAAAGTGGTGTCTCCTGTAGATGTGGCGCGGGCTACGCTGGATGCGGTAGATCGCTGGAATCCCATTGTGAATGCCTACTGTTATCTGGACCGTGCCTTGACCTTGCAAGAGGCTGCCGAATCAGAGGCTCGCTGGATGGCAGGTGCGGCACGTGGTCCTTTGGATGGCATTCCGTACGGAGTTAAAGACTTGCTTCTGGTGCGTGGCTTGCCGACTGGCTATGGTTCAAGTGCAGCAAGGATGGCGGACGCTGCCCAGGATGACGCGCCTGCGGTGGCGCGGATGCGTGAGGCCGGGGCGGTACTGATCGGCAAAACGACGACCTCGGAGTTTGGCTGGAAAGGCACGGCGGACAGTCCTTTAACGGGAGTCACACGCAATATCTGGGACTTCAGTCTGACCAGCGGAGGCAGCAGCGGCGGTGCGGCCACGGCGCTGGCAGCGGGGATGGGGACGCTGCAAATCGGTACGGATGGCGGCGGATCCACCCGGATTCCCGCCAGCTTTTGCGGTGTCACCGGCATGAAAGCTAGCTTTGGGGGCGTACCGGCCTGGCCTGCTGGCCCGATGCTGACTTTATCCAATGTAGGCCCCATGGCCCGATCCGTGGCGGACCTGAAAGGCTTGCTGAGCGTCATGATGCAAGCCGACCCACGCGACTGGAACTCGGTACCTTTGCCGCGTCATGTGCGAGCTCCCGTTCGTACCTTGCAGGGCCTGCGTATTGGTTTGCATCTGGATGAGCAGTGCAGCCCCGAGGTCAGGGGCATCATCCAGGCGGCGGCTGACAAGCTGCAAGAGCAGGGGGCGCATATTGTGCCTACCGAGCTACCCCTGGCCGGTGCAAAAGAGCTGATTACAGCGCATTGGGAAGCTGGTACGGCCTGGTTGGTGAATCAAGTCTCTGCGGCACAGCGTCCTTTAGTGGACGAAGGTCTGCGCCAGGTTGCCAGTAAGGGCGAGAAGAACAGCTTGCCGGACTATTACCAAGCCCTGATTGGCCGACAAAAGCTGGGTGAAGCCATGCTTAGACACTTTGCGCAGTTTGATCTGGTCCTGACGCCTACCGTTCCGATATTGCCGTTTGAGGCGGGCCGGGAAGCGCCGTCTGACGCCGCTTCGCAGAATTGGCTGGATTGGAATCCCTATACCTATCCCTTCAATTTGACGCGGCAGCCCGCCATTTCCTTGCCAGCCGGTATCAGCGCCTCCGGTTTGCCCGTGGGGCTGCAACTGGTGGCGGGTTTATATCAGGATGAATGGCTGGTGGATGTTGCCCAACTGGTAGAGGATTGCCTGCAGGTGCGCAGGCCGCGGTTTTAACAGTCGGGTGGTTTGTCCGGGGGATCGCAAACCACCTTGATTGTGCGGTGCCACCTCTCCTTGCGGGTGGCACTGTTTTTTTGCTTAGCGCTCTGGCAACCAGTCCAGGACCAGATTCATGGTCTTGGCAACGTGTTCCGTCATGGCTTCTCGAGCGGCGGTGCCATTGCGATCGGCCAGCGCGGCGATGATAGCCTCATGCTCCAGAATATTTTCTTCCATCAAACGCGGCGGCATTTTCGAGGCAAAACTTAAAGCGCTGGAGACGCTGTCGTTTTGCAGCTCCTGAATCAGCTCGTGCAGGCGCTCGTTGTGACTGGTGATCGTGATCAAGTCGTGGAAAGCGCGGTTGTGTTGCAACCATTCTGACCCCTCCTCGCTGCGCACACGCGTTCGCAAGGTGCGGGCATAGTCGGACTGATGCTGCATCAAGATCTCCAGATCCGAGTCCTTGATCCAGTCCACCGCCAGTTGCGCTGCCAAGCCTTCCAGTTCGGCCCGAATCTGAAATGCCTCGCGGATTGATTTGGCAGAAGGAATAGCCACAATCGTGCGCCCGGTCTTGGTCAACGAGGTCACGCGGCGTGCCTCCAGAAAACGCAGGGCTTCCCGAACAGGGGTGCGGCTGGTCTGAAACTCCTCCGCAAGCTCGTATTGACTTAGCGAGTCGCCGGGTCGGTAGTGGCCGGACTGAATACGTCTCAGGATTTCGTCTGCGATTTCAGTTGAGGATCTCATGGGATACGTCTGGTGAGCTTGCTGCCAGCCGGGCGCGTAGGCACGCTCAATGTCGTGCAAGGCACCGGATGGCATGGGCTGGTTTTATTGTGCCCGAGCTATAGCAAAGGGGCTTGTCTCAGTAAGGGCGATTTGCTTTTCTTGACTGAAGATTATATACAGAATCCATTTTTAATGAATAAGGATCCCAATTTTTTAAAAACCCCTGATAAGGCGGTATGGCACAGCTCTCCCAGTCCTTTACAATCGAACTATTGTTCACTTTGTGTAGAGAGCCTGCGCCATGACTGATGATCAACGCGCTTTGCAAGCCAGTATCCGTGCGGAAT
Source organism: Alcaligenes sp. DN25 (assembly GCF_023674485.1). NCBI lineage: Bacteria > Pseudomonadati > Pseudomonadota > Betaproteobacteria > Burkholderiales > Alcaligenaceae > Alcaligenes > Alcaligenes sp. DN25. Next base: position 616,947 of record NZ_CP098408.1, read on the forward strand.
TGGGGATCACGGATCATTTCGATGCTCAGGAAGAAATCGAACGTCGCGTCCGCTTTCTAAGTGACTATCTGCTGCGTACCGGCTGCCGCAGCCTGGTCCTGGGGATCAGCGGGGGCGTGGACTCCCTGGCAGCAGGGTGTCTGTCTCAGCGAGCCGTAGAGCAGGCACGTCAGCAAGGCCATCAAGCGCAATTCATCGCCGTGCGTTTGCCTTACGGTGAGCAGGCTGACGAGAAAGACGCCCAAGGTGGTTTGAAGGTTATCAATCCCGATCAGACCTTGGTCGTGAACGTGAAGCCCGCATCGGACGCCATGCTGGATCAACTGCTGGCCTCCGGCCTGAAGTTCCGCGATGCTGCTCAACAGGATTTTCTGATGGGCAACATCAAAGCCCGTCAGCGTATGGTGGCGCAGTACGCGATTGCTGGTGCGAACGGTGGCTTGGTGGTGGGTACAGACCACGCCGCTGAAGCCTTGATGGGCTTTTTCACCAAATTTGGTGACGGCGCTGCTGACATTACGCCTTTGGCTGGCTTGAACAAACGCCGTGTGCGTGCTTTGGCTAGTGCGATGGGCGCTGCTGATGCCTTGGTGTTCAAAGTCCCCACTGCTGATCTGGAAAGCCTTAGCCCCTTGAAACCGGACGAAGACGCCTTTGGTGTCAGCTATGACCAGATTGATGATTTTCTGGAAGGCAAGGTGATTGACGATGAAGCCACGCAGATCATCATCAAAACCTTCCGTGCTTCGGCGCATAAACGTGCATTGCCGGTGGCGCCCTGAGCATGAGTTGAGGGGATAAAGACAGCCACAGTCAGCAGGGCTTTGTCTAAAGACGCCCCTGAATATAGAGAAACGCCCTGAGGCAACCAGCCTAAGGGCGTTTTTTATTGCTCACAAAAAAAAGAAGTCGGGAGCTCTGCAAGAGCAGACTGAAGGCACCAGCACCAGCACCAGCACCAGCACCAGCACCAGCACCAGCACCAGCACCAGCACCAGCACCAGCACGTGATGCCTGTTTCAGCTCTCAAGCGACTGAGAATCACAAGACTTGAACGCCTGTTGTAGATTTCAAGCTTTCGTGTGCAGCGTTTAAGCTGCTTCACAGCAGCAGGAGTAGACTTGGCAAGGCGCGATGTGAGGCGCAGTTCATTGAGGATCAGATCCGAGTTATCTCTATCGAACCGACCCAGTCCTGATGCTGCTATCCAGCCCGCCATGATGAGTCTTGACCCTATGCAGATCGCGGGTGCCGCTTAGAGCTTGCTTCCACCTTAAAAAGTGTTATCAGCTTGTTGTAAGAAACGGGTATTCCTAGGGCTGTGATCATGCTATCGTCAAAAAACTTTCGGGCACCGACCCATGCCCAGACCAATAGACAAGAGGGTCTCCACCGTTTATGCAACCCGTCTTACCCGCATTCCTTATCGCTCGCTGGCTATTGCTGCTCTTGCTGGCCGCAGGCGTCTACTTTTTAAAGGGATTTCTGGTCCCTGTTCTGGCCGCGCTGATCATAGGCCTGGCCGGTTGGCCCTTATATAAACGGCTGGTTGTACGCTGTAATGGCCGCACCGCATTGGCGGCTACATTGGCCTTGCTGGTCGTCATCGTGGTCCTGGTCGTGCCTTTGTCCCTGGCCTTGTCTTTTGCGATCCAGGAAGCCAGCAGCTTCATCACTTGGGCGCTGGCCGCCAACCGCTACGGCACACCGACCCCGGAATGGATCAAAGCCATGCCCCTGATGGGCGAGCGCTTGACCGAATACTGGCAAGTCTATTTAGGCGAACCCCACGCGTTGGGCGAGCTGGTCGAGATGGTTAGCGGCCAGCATCTTGGCAATATCTACCGCATGGTCTTGTCCGCTACCGGCAACGTATTCCACTTGCTGTTGACCGTGCTGTTCATGCTGATCACGCTGTTCTTCATCTTTAAAGATGGTGACAGGCTGCTGGTGCAATTGGATATTGTTGGTGAGCGCATCCTGCCAGGCCGCTGGCAGCGTTTTTCTCGGGTTGTGCCTGCTACTGTTAACTCCACTGTCACCGGGATGGGCTTGATCGCCTTGGGTGAGGGCGTGGTTCTCGGTATCGCCTATTGGATTGCTGGTGTTCCATCGCCCGTACTCTTGGGTGTGATCACCGGCTTTATGGCGTTGATCCCCGGCGGTGCTCCCCTGTCATTCACAATGGTGTCCTTGTATTTAATAGGCTCTGGTCACCTGGTGGCTGGCGTGAGCTTGTTCCTGTGGGGCGCTATCGAGCTGTTCATTGTCGACAAAACACTGCGACCACGCCTGGTGGGTGGCCCGGTAAAATTGCCGTTCTTGCCGACTTTCTTTGGTTTGGTTGGCGGTGTGCAAACAATGGGCATCGTGGGCTTGTTCATCGGCCCGGTCCTGATGGCTTTGTTGGTCGCGATCTGGAGAGAGTGGATTCGTAACGGGCAGGCTGTGGCAGGGGACTAGGGGCTCCATACTCAGAACCAAAAAATTGAGCAGGCCAGGACGGTGTACCTGGCCTGTTTTTTTTATTTGGAATCCAGGTTTGAGTATGGCCAGAAGTGGTGCAGGTGCTTGTCCGCCGAGAACCGTCCGTTAATGCTTAAGCAGTTGTGACAAAGCAGGCGGAAAACGGAGCTTCAGACGGACTTTAGGCGGGAATGTTTTCAGTGCCAGGCTAAATTTAAAAAAATTGCTGTAGCACTTGCCAAAACCCCGAGGAATCTGCGTATAATAACAATCTTTCCTTCCAAGCCTGGATTCCCAGGTTGCCATACCTAGCCCGGGTGGTGAAATTGGTAGACGCAGGGGACTCAAAATCCCCCGCCGCAAGGCGTGCCGGTTCGATTCCGGCCCCGGGCACCACTCAAAAATCCCTAGTGTTCACAAGCACTTAGCGCGATTCAAGTCATAGCCCCAGTACTGGGGGATTTTCCTTAAAGTTCGCTTAGGTACAGTTTCGGTACACTGACGCAGCGCAATGCGTTCGGCTGCATATCATGCAGAGCATGGACAAGAACTGGGGGCCGGCTACTGGCGGTGCAATCAACGGTAAGCGACGCGCACGGTAGTGTATGCATCGGCCTCGCCATCGGCAGGACCATTTCTCGGTTAACTCATACTTCTCTCCGCGTTTCGCTTGGGTAACCTCTTCGGTTGCATCCCGCGTCCGTTCTTGCCGACAGGCTGCATGGCCTCTAGATGCGCCAAGGGGTCGGTCCGGTCCGCGCAGCCCTACGGGCGAGGACACGGCCCCTTGACGCGGCAGGAGTGCTCACACGTTGCGCCCGGGGATAGGCGTTCAGGGCCATTGGCCCGTAACCCCTGCACCAGAGGCTCCCGCCGGCGAGGGTCGAGAGTCCAGAGAGGCAAAGCCTCTTTGGGAAGTGTGCATCACGGATGACCGCCAATACTTCCGTCAATCGGGAAAATCTATTGATAGCCACAAAAACAAGACAATTTCTGCGTGAAACCTTTTTGCCTGTTTTCTCGACAAAGCACCAAAAAAATCCCACACCTTGTAAAATTGCGTTACCTAAAGCACGGGAGACAACCATGGCTGAGATGGGTTCGCACGAAACTGAACTAACTAAAACGATATCCGGTGCCGAGCGCGACCGGCGTGTAGCGGCCGTCAATTACGCACGCGCATCAGTCGGCTTGGAGGGGTTCTCGCTCAGTGCAGCAGATTAAGAACATGCTCAACGGTTCATCAACGGGGACATTGACCTCGAAGAATTTGTGCAACCGCGTAGTGTCTTGGTAAGCCCAAAAGCTTAGTCATGACGAAGAAAATATAGGTGATTGAAGCTAGTGCAGGATAGGCTGTCGCCGGTTTTTGTCACTCAGTTTCAACAGTGCGCTAACAGTTTAGATTCCGGCAAAAAAGCAAAACAATCAGGGCGCAGACGCCAAGGAGGTCGCAGTGTCCGTAAAGAGCCTATCCGATTACTATGGCATTGATCCTGTAACTTTTGATAAATCAGGAGCACTCGATCCCATCTTGGGAATTGACACACGCCTTTTCATCGACCCTCGCCTATTAGATACAACGACTGCGCCTGAACTATCAGGAAGCGCGGCGAAGGTTTCTACTCATTTCTGTGATGTGCTAACCATCGTAGAAAAGATTCAGAAGACCGGTGACGTGTTTTGGCGAGCAGCTGATAAGAAACTTCAGTTTCCTGAAGTCAAAGGGCTATCTATCGGCTATACGGGAGCAGGAGTCGACGGCCGAGGCATGGGCAAAAAGACTCGGGCGAAGCTTCTAGAGACTATCCAAGAGATTATTTCTGCGGGGAACAACGATCCTGCAATATTCGAGCTTGTTGGCGTCTTTGAAGATGGAATTGGCCCTGACTTCATAAGCGACATGATTGCTACAATCATCATGCCTGATTTAATCCGCTTCACGCAGCGGGTTTGCGATGAAACAGGCATTCCTACGGAAGAGCAAAGACTTTCTCGAGACCACCAGAAAGTAAGGCTTCCTAAAAACCCATATTCAGACTCGCCGCTAGTGTTAGTTCCGAAGGATGTATTAAGGGAACTTCCAGTAGCAGAGAACATGCAAGATGTCTTCTACATTGCGGAGCAAAATGAGGAACTCAGGCGTGAGCTAAATAAATACATCGGAGAGTCTTGGCGAGGCAGAACAACTTCGGAAAAAAAATATGGATTGAGGAAGTCTTTTATAGAAAACCCTCAAACACTTAAAGACGTTGTCGCAGCATATCTGAAATTCGACATCAGCCCCTACGATTTTTCAGATGATCCATCAGGACAAGTTCTTTGGTACACAAAAACAAGAAACCTTCCTAATGAACATACTCTTCCTTTAAGTCTCCCAAAGAAACCCACAGCAAAAGATGTTCTTGGTGTTGTTAAATCAATCTGTGAGCAGTTCAGGCACCTGATTGAAGATGGGCAACTATGCAGGTTGCTTTACGACCAAGATGGCAAACCGAAGCACGAATCAGCCGCACAGCTTCTCTTCTTTGGTGTGGCATCAGCATACTGCGAGGCAAACTCTCTTGACCTCTCTCCTGAAAGCGACTCCGGCAGAGGCCCCGTAGATTTCAAGCTAAGCTCAGGGCTTAAAGGCAAGGTTCTCGTCGAAATAAAGCTCACCAGCAACAAGAATCTCCTTAAGGGTTTCCAAACCCAACTTCCGATATATCAGAAGTCGGAAAAAAGCCAGTACGGAATCTACCTTGTCTTAGACAACGGCGGAGCGACGGAACAACGGCTACTGACTTTTAGAGATGCCGTAGGAAAAACCAAGGATCACACTCTCGAGGTTTTTTGGGTCGATGGAACTCCTAAACCCTCCGCCAGCAAGGCCAAAGAATTGTAGGCCCGACGAAGACAGCAGTTAATTCATGAAGCAACCCATAAGAATGCTCTCCCTAGCCCACTTGTTATTATTTCTTAACGTATAAAATCAATACTGAGGAGTTTTCATGTCGTTCGACGCAAAGGTATTCAAAATACTAATAGCTAGCCCAGGCGATGTTGATGAAGAGCGGCAGGCAATACCCGAGGTTATTTCCAGATGGAATATAGCAAACGCAGAATCGAACTCGGTAGTATTGCTGCCGGTAAAATGGGAGACGCACTCTGCACCGTTACTTGGCGATCGAGCACAAGGAGTCATAAATAATCAAATCGTCACTTCGTGCGATATGGCTATCGGAGTTTTCTGGACGAGACTCGGGTCGCCTACCGGTGTCAGCGAAAGTGGGACCGCCGAAGAGATCGAGTGGTTTATAAAAAACCAGAAGCCTGTCATGGTCTATTTTTCATCAAGAAACATAGATCCTACTAAGCTCGACATAGATCAGTACAAGGCTCTGAAAGACTTCGAAAAAAAAATGCAGAAACTTGGTCTAACTGGATCTTATACAAGCATCACTGACTTCAAGGAACAGTTATTGAATCAGATTTCCGTGAACGTACGCCTTTTGCTGTCTGGCACACCGGCTATTCCACCTACAGCTAAGGAAGTTAAAGAGAAGGCGGCATCGCTTAAGAAAATCGTCAAGGAAGGACGCATTTTCATGGAAGATTACGAGAAAGATGGTGAAATCAAATCATTCTTAGTCAAAGGCGACACCAAATCCATTAAAGAGCAACTCAAAGAACTTGGTGGCCGCTGGAACTCCACGCTCGGCGGTTGGATTTTCTCGAAGTCCAAAGAGGTAGAGATCGCTGAATTCATCAAGAAAAATGCCTGACACTGTACCTGTACTGCACCGAGTTTCGGTACAGTACAGGTACAGTGACCAGTTTTCACCAATTCAGGTAAAATACGCTAACCTACTGATTTAAAACTGGTTCTACCTATTTCAACCTACGCTAGAATTCGCGCCATTTCCCTGTAGAAACACTGTAAAACACCGACTCAAAATCCCCCGCCGCAAGGCGTGCCGGTTCGATTCCGGCCCCGGGCACCATCTAAAATCTTCCTGAAGTTCAAACAGTTGGAAGATACCGTAGTGTCAGTCCCTGTTCAGGGAATCAACTCAGCACTTCAATAGATACAGAATCGGTACAGCGATGCTTACCTTTGTCTGCGATTGTCTCCGTCTCGTGCCTTTATCTCTGCTTCCGCTTATTCAGTGACTATGCCTGGTAGTTAGCCGCCTCTGGTTTTGAGTTAGCCTCAGCACAGTGTTATACATCCCCATCAGGTTTCTCTGCATTCCAAAACCTCTTTTGTGGAAGTTCATAAGCTTTTAAAACTATTAAAAAGCATGGAGGGAGTTGTGGCTGTACGTTTTCGACGATCGATTAAGTTGGCTCCAGGCATACGCATGAACTTGAGTGGCTCGGGCACTAGCTGGACCTTGGGGCCGCGGGGCTCAACGGTGAATGTTGGTAAGCGTGGGGCACATCTCAATACCAGTTTTTTGGGATTTTCCGCTCGTCATACCCTATATAAGGCTGCTCCTGCCCCTAAGCCGCGCCAATCTGCCCAGCAAACACAGACTTTCTCTTTGGTGTGTGGGGTCACAGAGCAAGGAATGTTGAGTTTCCATGATCAGGACGGAGAGCCTGTTTCCGAGTCGGTTGTTGAGCTCGCCAAGAAGCAGAACCGCCAGGCTATTCAAAGCTTAATCCAGCGTAAATGCGATGAAATAAATAGTGAATGTGAAGCGGTGGCTAATATCCATTTAGACACTCCTGCGCCTCATATTGCACCCAGGTATGTTCCAGAGCGTTTTCTTCGTTCTGAGCCCTTGCAGCCTGCTTTGCTAAGTGCAAAATGGTGGGAAAAGTTTTTTCCCAAACGTTTGGAAAAATTGAATCAGCTCAATCAGCAGATAGCCAGCGAGCATCAACGGTTATTGGCTGCATGGAAAAGTGATCAGACTCAACATGCTTATGAGCAAGAGCAGCGGCGTAAGCTGCTTGAAGAGGATATCTATCAAGATACGGCAGCGATGGAGCAATGGCTGGAAGCTAACCTCCAGGATATCGCTTGGCCTCGGGAGACGTTGATATCGTTGGACATTGCGGAGCAGGGAGCGCATGTTCACTTGGATATCGATTTGCCGGAGATTGAGGATATGCCCTCGAAGATTGCAGCGGTTCCGGCAAGGGGCTTGAAGCTGTCTGTGAAGGATCTGCCAGCAGTGCAGGTACGTAAGCGCTATATGGCCCATGTGCATGGTGTAGGTTTCCGGATTATTGGGGAAACCTTTGCCGCTCTCCCTGTCGTTCAGGGCATCACTCTATCGGGGTTTTCTCAACGTCATGATCCGGCAACAGGGCAGTTGCGTGATGATTATTTGTACTCCGTGAAGGTGAGTAGGGAGGCATGGTCAGAGATCAATTTTGAGATGTTGCCCATGATTGATGTGGTGGAGGCACTGGCTCAGTTTGACCTTCGGCGCAATATGAGCAAGACGGGGGTTTTTAAACCTATTGAGCCCTTTTGACGGATTAATTTTTTAATGCTGAAAGATCGAGATGGTATGTACTTTAAAAGGAGCCTGGGAGTGGCTCCTTGATGGCTTCATCTGCGTTAGTCGATTTTTATGCTTGTGATACCTGGTAAGTTGAGCCAAGTATTCTCAATATTTACGTCTCTAAACCGATGCTTATTGAGCTTTTAACCACCTGGCAAGTCCCGTCGGCAACACATGCCTAGATTAAGAAAAACGGTAGTACCCAAAAAAGCATGCCTGCTTCGCGACGTACCTTCCTGAATAATTGTTATCACCCGCATCTTTCCAAACCACTTGTAAGTGACAGTAAAAATCAAAAGCCCCTAGAAAAACTGGGGTTGTTCGCTTTGCTTGTTTGTAGTGCCGAAGTGGATTACACCCAGTCAGGGCTCCCCCTTAGAAAAAGGGAAGGGGGATCACCACAATACTGAAAACGATAACGGAGACACAATGGTTCTAAAGATGCCGATATTGGCAGGTGGGTTGCTGGGCGCTTTGCTGGGAATAGGGTCAACTGCCCACGCGCAATCCAATGTACAGCTGTACGGTCTGGTTGATGCCTGGGCAGGCATACATAAGCCTGTAGGAGGCAACAAGCGGGAAGGGACGGTAGGCGGGGGAGGGATGACAACCTCTTATTGGGGCTTGAAAGGCCAGGAGGAGTTGTCCAACGGTGTTCGCGCCGTGTTTGCCATGGAAGGGTTCTTCCGGCCAGAGACAGGTCAGGCGGGGCGGTTCAATGGCGATCCCATGTTTTCTCGTAGTGCTTATGTGGGTTTGCAAAGTGATGATGCAGGCACTTTGACGCTGGGGCGGCTGACTACGCCTTATTTCGTCTCCACCATTTTGTTTAACCCGTTTGGCGATTCCTACACGTTCTCCCCGTCGGTGTTTCACACGTATCTGGGGATGGAAGGCCAAGGTGTGCTGGGCGATTCGGGCTGGAGCAATGCGGTCAAGTACACCACGCCAGACTTCAATGGCCTGACGGCAAACTTGATTTACGGGTTCAGTAACGAGCCTAACAAGTCTGGCTCCAATAAATGGGGTGGCAATGCGCTGTATTTCAATGGTGCTTTCTCGGCGACATTAGCCTATCAGCAGATCAAGTTCGACAATCAGGCGGATGATCTGGAAAACATCATTGTGGGCTTTCGTCATCAGCGAGCAAGCCAGTTAGGCATGGCTTATGACTTTGATTTTGCCAAGGTATTTGCTCAGTTTCAGTACGTGAAGAACACCATTATTAGTGGTGACATCACGATGAAGGGCGGGCAGTTTGGTGTGTCTGTCCCTATGGGCGGCGGCAAGGTGCTGGCTTCGTATGGTCACACGCGTAGTAGTGGGGCCAGTGACGTCAAGCGCAACAGCTGGGCCTTGGGTTACGACTACGAGCTTTCCAAGCGCACGGATGTCTATGCTGCGTATTACAGCGACAAACTGACTGGTTTGTCGCGTGGCGATACGTTTGGTGTGGGTATACGCACACGCTTCTAAACGGTTCACTGCAGTAGAAGGCAAGCAGACGACATGCCCGTAGACGTGTCGTCTGCTTTTTTTTGCTTAATCTTCCCTTCGGTTATCTTTCCTCTTCCTGAGCTTGCGTAGCGCAATGCCTGTGTTCGGCAAAACACAGGCATTGTTCAGCTCAAAACCCTTATAAACTCGCCCACTACCCGATAGCGATATTCGGCGTCTTCATTGAGTTCAATCGCTTCAAACGTAAGTTGGGTAGAGCGGGGCTTTAATAAGATCTTCTTATGCTCCCAGCCCTCTGCCGTCTGGGTTTTGATGCTTTCATATTCTTTGACGGTGAATCTTGAGCCATCGTCGCTATCCTGAGCAGACAAGCACTCTACCAGAACAATTTTGCCATTTCGGCTTCCACCGGGATCCTGGCGGAAAAGGCAGAGCGAGCCACTCGGGATGATCTTGTTCATGGATTCGCCTACGACCCGGCAGGCGAACATATCTTGCTTCGCCTCCATCTCTTTGGGCAGGCCAACCCATTCTTTGTTTTCTACGTGTTGCAATTCACTGAAGCTGCCAGCGGCGGCTTGGAGGTCATAGAAGGGAACGGCATTGACCCAGGGCACCAACGTTGGTGCAGGCAAGAGCTCTTGGGCTGGGGGAGCCTGGTAGCTGGGGATATGTTGCTTGAGATAGGCCCGCAGCGCCGGGTCGCAGGCATAGACGTAAGTGCCCCTGATGCCCCGAAGCATGATGGTTTTGTAGATGTTGAGGATGTACTGCTTCAGTTCTTCTGTGCTTTTTATGGTTTGCTTGCCGTTTCGATCCAGATAGTTTTTTTCGTTGATCGTGATCTGATTCGTGTCGGCGTCGTAGCCAATCTCTGTTCCGAAAATGATGCCGGTGTAGTTCAGGTCGTATCCTTGGGTGGTGTGAATACAACCAACCTCATCTTCTGCCCCCGTCGTGTTAATCCAGTCCGTATTGGTTCGATTCCAACGCAGTTTTACATTGTCTATTTCAATGTCATAAAGCGTGGAGTCTTTTTTCGAATGCCATGGCCAGGCATATCCGGCTACCAGGCGGGCCAAGCCGTAAGTCTGGTTTTTCTGCTCAATAACTTGAACCAGATCTGCGATGTTTTCAAAGAGTAGAAAGTCATATTTTTTGGAGCGGTATTGCTCTTGCTTTGCAAGGTGGACATTCAAAAGCTTGTCTATGAAGTCGACATAGTCCTGGCCTGCTTGGACGCGAAACTGAGAAGTCAGTGTCATTACTCTAGCGTCAGGTGATTGCTTGATCTTTTGAAAGTCTGCCGCGTTGGCGTCCGATGGTTTGATGGACTGATCGGGGTCGTAGAAAAAAATGGCCTTTTTAGCCTGTTGGGTCACCCAATCCACTTCGCTGCAGCTATCTTTATCCAAACCCAAGTCGCTGCAGACCTTGTCGAATATTCCGTAGTAGGAACCCAGGTTGACTCGTTTGCGGAGTCGATGGGACTCGTCCACCAGTACGATATCGTAAGTCTCCCGAGCCAGTTGTGACGGACCGATCACCATGTCAGGGCGCAGGCCAGCCACGTTCTTGAATGCCCGTTTCAAGGTGGCGCGGAATGAAGCCATAGGCACTACCAAGGCCATTCGGGGGGTAGGGAAACGTTGTTTTAGCTGGCTGAGCAGTTCACGTAGCTCGTTTTCCTCTTCGGAAAACTCCTGAAGATTCAGTTCCGCTTCATCAGTATGGATCAGCTTGAACAGGAAAATAGCGAGGACCGACTTTCCGGTGCCTGCTCCGCCTTGAACGACCAGATGACGCAGATTGTCATTGAGCAGAGCGCGCATCATTTCCACCAGGCTTTGACGCTGGTCGAAAGATAGCGCTTTGTATGGGGAATATTTAAAAACGTCGGAGTTATCAATCGACTCTAACGAATGCCTGGCTATGCCTTGGCCACGGAGTTTGTCCCACGTCTCACGAAAGATCTGCGTGTAGACCTCATCTCTTTGGTAATAGTTGTGATCGGACAGGCCCAAATTGCCATTGAGCAATTCGAAGCAACCATCGGCTGCCATGTATTTGATCAACGCCGATTCAATGTCTAGCGTAGCGGACTTGTTAAAGCGTGAGCTGCTGATCAAATGGGCGGTAGTGAGCATTTTCTTATGCTCATGCTGCAGATGCGTATTCAAACGGGTCAGCGCACTGCTTGTTTCACCTACATAGGCTCGGCGTTTGGTTCCGTCACTGAGGATATAAACCAAAGGCCAGTTACCGACCGCATAAGCGTTATTTCTTATGTCCGCCAAAGCCGCCGGTGAAAACGAATATTGGTTTATTTCTACAAGATGTGGCTGACTCATGGCTCTGGAGTAATGATCTCTATTTTTTGGTAGGTTTTGCTCAGTTATTGTCCGTTTGGCATGGCTTGTAAATCATAGCCTATTGGGTGGAAGAAGCCTTGGTATCTGTTTGTCTTGACTCAGGCAGGGGCATTTATTGCTGTGGTGGATGCTGGGGCAGTTGTTTCCCAAGCGTGCGCTGGATATGAGTCAGCCTATCAATGAGGTGTATTACCGCAATACGGCTTTGTAGGCGCGGATTTCCACGTTTGTAAGCTATCTGGGCGAGTGCCGGGAGGCGGGGTTGGGTGGGTCGAGTTAAATCGCCGTGGGTAAATTCCTGACTTTCTACATCACAATAATCATATGTTGCCAGGCTAAGGTGTCTGTAGCTTGTCTATCGGCGGTAAGCAGAAAACTAATCAGCAGTAAAAACAGGTGGTGCAGATGACGTGTGCCGGATGTTGATCAAGGGGGGGAACAGGCAGCAATGAATAATTCGAACGAACCTGTGCAGACACAGACACAGACACAGACACCCACATCAGTACCGGCAGAAGTGCAGAGGCAGGCGTCGGGTAGGCCAGGCAGCCCGCTGGAGGTCTTCTGGGCCTTCCTGAAACTCGGGCTGACTTCGTTTGGCGGCCCGATCGCGCACCTGGGTTATTTCCGTACCGAGTTCGTAGAGCGCCGTCGCTGGCTGGATGATCGCAGCTACTCCGATCTGCTTGCCCTGTGTCAGTTCTTGCCGGGCCCGGCCAGCAGCCAGGTCGGGATGGCGCTGGGGCTGGGGCGTGCCGGGTGGATGGGTTTGCTGGCAGCCTGGACCGGCTTTACCTTGCCATCGGCCATTGCATTGATTTTGTTTGCCTTGGGATTGGCGGGACAGCAGGGGATTGCAGAGTCAGCGTGGGTACATGGGCTCAAGGTTGTGGCGGTAGCAATTGTGGCCCAGGCGGTGTTTGGAATGGCTCGATCCTTATGCCCTGATCGATCCCGTGCCGCATTGGCGATAGTGGCTGCTTTGTTAAGTCTGGCCTTGCCCTCGGCCTTTGGGCAGGTTCTGGCCATTGCGGTGACAGGTTTGATCGCATGGTGGAAATTGGACTTTGCTCAAGCAGGGGTGGCTCAGGCTCATTCGTATCCGGTGTCTCGCAGGGTAGGGATGGCTGCCCTAGTGGCTTTTGTCGGGCTCTTGCTTGCTTTGCCTGTGTGGGCTGCGGCAACAGGCTCATCGATTGTTCAGTTACTGGAGGGGGTGTACCGATCCGGGGCACTGGTCTTTGGTGGGGGGCATGTTGTGTTGCCGCTCTTGCAGGCCTCTGTCGTACCGACAGGAATGGTCAGCAATGCGGACTTGATGGTGGGTTATGGGGCGGCGCAAGCAGTGCCGGGCCCCCTGTTTACCTTCGCGGCTTATATCGGGGCGATGGCTCAATGGCCTTTGCAAGGCTGGCTGGGGGGCATGGCGCTGTTGGCACTAATTTTTATCCCGGCGTTCTTGATTCTGATTGGCGTCCTGCCTTTTTGGGAAGGGCTGCGACATCGGGCTGGTGTGCGCACGGCGATGGCAGGGATTAATGCAGGGGTGGTCGGTATCCTGGGGGCCGCGCTGTATGACCCGGTATGGACCAGTGCCATTCATGACAAGGCGGATTTCGGCTTGGCCTTGCTCTTGTTTGGCTTGTTGACGGTGGGGCGTGTGCCGCCGGCGTTGGTTGTACTTTTGGCGGGGCTGGGCGCCTTTTTAATGTCGATTATTTAAGTATTTTGCTTGCCGTGCGTGATTGCCTGGCTTTAATTTTTCGGTCCGGGATGTGTGGGGGCTGATTCAAGAGGAAGCGGGTAGCTGTTTGGTGTTTTTCAAGGTGTGCGCGGGGCGCTGGCACCTTGGGAACGCCATATGCTGGGTATCAGTTGCTTGTCGCAGTTGCGGCAAGGCAAACCGACAGGAGAATGTCATGGATACCAATAAATCACGCGCGGACAAACACTTGATGGACTGGCTTCGAGACGCACATGCAATGGAAGAACAGGCTGAGACGATGCTCAACAGTATGCTCTCGCGGGTGGAGAACTACCCGGAGTTGCATCAGCGCATTCAGCAACATATCAAGGAAACTCAGACACAGCAGGGGCTGGTGCGCGAATGCATAGAGCGGCGCGGTGGGGATACGTCCTTGCTCAAAGACCTGGGCGGGAAAGTTATGGCAGCGTTTCAGGGCTTTTCCGGGATCTTTGCCTCTGATGAGGTGGTGAAAGGCACGATGTTCAGCTTTGCCTTCGAAAACCTGGAAATTGCGGCTTACAGCCAGCTCAAGGAGGCCGCTGATTTTGTGGGCGATACGGAGACGGCGATGGTGTGCCATCAAATCCTGGAGCAAGAGCGCGCGATGGCTCGTTGGCTGGAAGAGCACTCACCGGAGTTGATACGGATCTTTCTGGCTCGTGCCAATGAAGGTCACAGTCAGGCCAAACCTTAGTCCACATCCGTCCAAGGCTGTTGATTGACGGCCTTGCTTGGCAGGTTTTCAGCTTGGGGGCAGCCATGAAGGCTACTAGGCACACTGTTTGCTGGAGCCTGTCTGCGCAACCTGATCTTTGGAGAGTCAGCATGAGTCCCACACGCAAAGGCAACACCGAAGGCTCGAATCAAGCCAAAGCACCGGAGCCCAGCAGCGAATCCCAAGTGGATATTGCCGGGCGGGTGCAGGAAGACCTGAAAGAAGTAAATGAACGCGGCAAAGACAAGGAGCGAAGGCGGCCGGTAGACCATAAAGCCACGCAGTTTGATGGTTCTCCGAATCCGGAACCCGATAAGAGTCCGTATTTGTTCAAGCCACATGACGATACGCCCGCCATCTTGCCCAAGCGCCGCGGTCCGAAGAACCCGGACTAGGAAGGGGGCAAGCGCTTGATGCTACACGCTTGCCCTTTCTGCTCCTGGGCTTACCACTGCCCGAAAAATACCCCTGCTTTTTTATACGCATTGGTACCGCGCTCTACTTCTTCGTCCGTCACGGTCGTTCGGCGTTTCAGGCTTGTGAACCACTGCAGCAAGCGCTCCCGACATTCAACCCGTACGTCTTCGTGGTCTGGAGATTGGCCCAGGTCGTTGAACTGCTCAGGATCGGCATGCAGGTCATAGAGCTGCTCAGGCTCGTCCAGCCAATACACATAGCGCCAGCGGTCACTGCGCAGGGACCAGGCTCTGGCATTGGATGGTGATTTATCGCGTATCACGCGCGCCAGGCGATAGCTGTAATCCAGTTCGGAAAACACGCAGTCGCGCCAAGGTGGCTGGGTGCCATGTAGCAGGGGCAGCAAGTCTCGTCCCTCAAGTCTGTGGGAGGCCAGCGGCAGGCCCAGCCACGAGAGCATGGTAGGTAGCACATCCACGGCTTCGACCATTCTGTCATCGACTGTTCCCCGCGTAGCATTCGCCTCCGGTGACGGGTCGTAGACGATGAAAGGTACACGCTGCACGGTGTCATAGAACAGCTCTTTCTCGCCCAGCCAATGATCGCCCAGAAAATCCCCATGGTCGGCCGTGAAGATGATCAGGGTGTTGTCCATCAGGCCATTGCGGGACATGAAGTCGAACAAGCGGCCCAGGTGGTCGTCCAATTGGGTAATAAGGCCCTGGTAGGCGGGTCTGACCGTGTTGATGCAGGTTTCGCTGGCGAAACTGACGCATTCCTCTTGCTGGCGGTAGGCCTCTACGACCGGATGCGCATTGCTTAATTCGGCCTCATTGCGCACTACGGGCAGGCATTGCTCGGCGCTGTACATATCGTGGTAGGGCGCAGGAGCGATATAGGGCCAGTGTGGTTTGACGTAGCTCAGATGCAGCACCCAAGGCTCATCTCCCATGCGCTCCATGAAAGACAGGGCCTGATCCGTCATGTAGGCGGTTTCTGAATGCTTTTCCTCTACCAGGGACGGGTAGCAAGCATTGCGCATGTGCCAGCCACTGACTGGCTGCCCATCGGGCCCGTGCGCAGAGATGACAAAGTCTGTCCATGGGTCGTCGGATTCATAACCATGACGCCGCAGGTAAGCCGGGTAGCCGCTTTCTTCTCCCGGTTCGTGGTGGCCGTCGTAACGGTCTATCTCTTCAAACCCCCCTGTTTTAAGCAGGCGGGCCAGTTCGCTGCCACCATCCAGAGCCAGTCGTTCCAGCCCCTTGTGGTCGACCATGATGTGGGTCTTGCCCGCCAGCACCAGTTTATGCCCACCGGCGCGCAAGTATTCGCCCATGGTGACTTCGCCTACCGACAAGGGCACGCGGTTCCAGGTGGCTCCGTGCGTCGACGGGTAGCGACCCGTGTAGTAGCTCATGCGGGATGGGCCGCAGACGCCGGAATTGACGAAAGCGCGATCAAAGCGCACCCCTTTGGCGGCCAAAGCATCCAGATAGGGGGTACGAATATGAGGGTGGCCGTAGCAGGCCAGGTGATCAGCCCGCAGCTGATCGGCCATGATGAACAGGACGTTCTTGCGTTGTGTCATGTTGTCTGTGTTGCTGGTTTATTGCGTGACTTTGAAGCCGGAGGCCTGAATGACCGGAGCCCATTGCTGGCGGAATTGTTCAATGCGTACGCGGGTTTCTTCTGCATCGGCAGATACGGGAATCAATTCATTTTTCAGCAGTGTTTCTTGCAGCGCCGGGTCGCGGGTGACTTCTTTAATGGCCGTGCCCAGGAAGGCGACTTTGTCGGCAGGCATGGAAGCCGGGGCAAAGAAGGCGTTCCAGCCTGAGGCTTCCAGGTCCAAACCGGACTGTTTCAAGGTAGGTACATCTGGCAGGGTGGTTTCTCGTTCGCTGCCCGAGGTGGCCAGAATGCGGATGCGCTTGCCCTGGTGCTGAGACGTCAGTACATCCAGCGTATCGATAGCCAAGGGCAGTACGCCGCCGATCAAGTCTGTAATGACTGGGGCCGAACCGCGATAGCCGATGATCTCGCCCCTGGAGCCAATTTGCTGGGATAGCATCAGGCCGAAAAAGTGCGGCAGGCTGCCGGTGGCCGGGACGCCAATATTGAAGGCACCGGGATGTTCTTTGGCCCAGGCAATCAGTTGGTCCATGGTTTGAATGTCGCTGTCTGCCGACACCGCTACCCCAAAACCGTATTCAGTCACCATGGAAACGGCCTGAAAGTCGGTGTCGGGTTTGTAGGGGATGTCATTGAAAACCAGGGGAGCGACGACCATGACGGCGGGGTTGGCCAGGATCAGCACATTTTTGTCTGCCGCCGTACTTTTGACATACTGGGCGGCAATTCGGCCCCCGGCGCCGGTCTTGTTCTCGACCACAATGGGAATACCCAGTTTCTTGTGCAGACCGTCCGACACAATGCGTGCGGCCCGGTCAGACGCGCCTCCGGGCGCATAGGGCACAACGACAGTCAGGGTTTCAACGGGGCTTGCTGCGTGGGATAAACCAGTGAACAGCAGTCCTGACAGCAGACAGCTTGTTACCGTGGCGCGAAGGCGGTTCAGGGCCATGATTTGTCTCCTTTTTTTTGATTTCCATCAGTTTTTACCGCAGCTTACCAAGGGGGCTGATAGTTGTTCTAATCAAGTATCTTCAAGGTTAAAGGTCATCCCATGGTCAGCTCCCCCAAGCCTTCCCCTGCCTTGGCAAGCACTGCAGGCAGTGCGGCGCCCCTTACGCTGCCGGCCATGATGATGTTCCAGCTGTATCGAGCCTGGTCTGCCAGTAATCCGATTTTTATTCGCTTGTGCGAGGGGCGTTTCAATATCACTCGCCGTGAATGGCGCATTCTGGCGATTGCCAACATGCATCCTGCTTTGACAGGCACGGCTTTGGCCGAGGCGGCAGCATTGGATACCGCTCGTTGCTCACGAGCGGTCAGTACTTTGTGCGAGAAAGGTTTGCTAAAGCGGACGCGCGATACCAAAGACTCGCGTGTTGTGCATGTCTCGGTGACGGAATTGGGGATGCAGCGTTATGAGGAGGTTATGCCGGTTGTTGCGTCCTTGAACGAGGAGATCTTTCAGGATTTGAGTGCAGCAGAACTGTCGGCCCTGAGCAGCATGCTGGATCGGGTTACTAGCCGGGCGGCATTGATGCTGGAAAGTAACGTCGTGCAGGAGCGGGCCCGTCGGAATCGTTAAGATCAACCGTGCTGCCCGGGCACTGCTAGAGCAGTGTCAGGGCCAGAGTGGGAGGTCCATCCATGCACGCCATGCACATGCCGTCCTGCCTCGGGCACAAAAGCGAGGTTCAAGTGTTGTGATCCGCCGAGTTTGTGTACTCCTTCCACCCACCCCCCAAAGCCTTGTACAGGTCAATCAGATTGCTCAGTCGTGCCAGGCGCGTTCTGACCAGTGTTTGCTGGCTGCTATACAGGCTGCGATGTGCATCCAGAACGCTCAAGTAGTCGTCCATACCTTCCTGAAAGCGTTGCTCGGCCAGGGTTTGAGCCTCAAGGCTGGCCGTGACCGCCAGCTTCTCGGATTGGATCTGCTGGTCCAGCAGGCTTTTGCTTGCCAGCCCGTCCGCAACTTCCCGGAAAGCGACCTGAATGGTTTTTTCATACTGGGCGATTTCTATCCGTTTGCGCACATGGGCGACATCCAGATTTGCCAGCAGGGCACCGCCCTTGAAAATGGGCAGATTAATGCTGGGAAAAAAGCTCCAGGCCCGTGTACCCGAGTCGAACAGACCTTCCAGTGAAGCGCTGGCGGTTCCGATGGACCCAGTCAGGCTGATGGTAGGAAGAAAAGCAGCTCGTGCTGCGCCAATATGGGCGTTGGCGCCTCGAAGGGTTTGCTCGGCAGCCCGAATGTCGGGTCGGCGTACCAGCAGGTCGGAGGGCAGGCCGCCAGGTAGATCCGCCACAAGGATCTGATCGGGCAGCGTAACCGCCTCATCCAGCTGTCTGGATAGATCAGCGCTGAGTGCTTGTCCCAACAGCAGGACCAGAGCGTTGCGATCCAGGGCTGCCTGGCGGCTATAGGCGGCATAGCTGGATTCTGCCTGTCGCAGGGCGACTTCCGCGCGGCGCAGGTCCAGTTGGGTGGCATGGCCCAGTTCCTTTAACTGGCGACTTAATTCGTAGGAGCGCTGTTGCGTTGCCAGCGTGTCGCTGCTCAGGCGTAGTAGCTCCTGGTCGGCCCGCAACGTCAGATAGGTATTGGCCAGCTCGGTGATCAGGCTGGTTTGGGCCGCTACGCGAGTTTCATCCAGGGCCAGATAGTGGGCCAGTGCCTGTTCGTTCAGACTGCGGATGCGGCCCCATAGATCCAGCTCCCAGGCTGTGCTGACACCGCCCACCTCGTAGCGACGATTAAGCTGGCTGGTGCCAGTTGGATTTAGGTCGGCGGGAAGTCGCTCGGAGGCACCGTTGGCGGCCGCCCCCAGCTCTGGTAGCAGTTTGGCGCGTTGAATGCGATACAGCGCCTGTGCCGCTTCGACATTTAAGGCCGCTGTACGAAAGTCGCGGTTGTTTGCCAGTGAAATTTCTATCAGTTGCTGTAGTAGCGGGTCGCGGAAGAAGTCGCGCCAGCCTATTTCTGCAGCGATGACTGCAGCAGAGCTAGCCTCTTCGGTAGCAAGGGGGGAAGCGGGATACGTGGCCTCGATAGGGGCGGCCGGCCGCTCGTACTTGGGAGCCAGTGTACAGCCTGTCAGTATCAATGCCAGGGCAAGGGGGCTGAGGCGTCGAACGCGGGGTAGAGAGGGGAAAATCATGTTCATGCTTGTCCTTGGCTTCATGCGTGTTGCTGGTCGTTGCGGTCAGGGGCCCGGCGCTGTTGGCGGCGCAGTGCCAGTTTGCGCACCAGCACGTAGAACACAGGGGTCAGTAGCAGGCCGAACAGGGTGACGCCCAACATGCCGGCGAACACGGCCACCCCCATGGCGTGGCGCATTTCTGCACCTGCTCCACTGGCCAGCATCAGGGGAACCACGCCAGCGATAAAGGCCAGAGAGGTCATCAAGATGGGGCGCAGCCGTAGCCGGGCGGCCTCCAGGACGGCCGTCAATGGGTCAGCTCCCGCCTCTTCCTGCGTGCGGGCAAACTCCACAATCAGAATGGCGTTTTTGGCGGCCAGCCCGACCAGTACTACAAAACCAATCTGCGTGAAAATGTTGTTGTCGCCACCGGATAGCCAGACACCACCTATGGCCGAGAGCAGGGCCATGGGGGCGATCAGCAAGACGGCAAAGGGCAGGGACCAGCTGTTGTATTGGGCGGCCAGAATCAGGAAGGCCAGCAGGACGGCCAGAGGGAAGATGTACAGGGCGGAGTTGCCGGCCTGCTTTTCCTGATAGACCAGGTCTGTCCATTCGTAGACCATGCCTTCGGGCAGGGTTTCCCTAAGGATTTTTTCGATAGCGTCTGTGGCCTGTCCCGACGAGTAGCCAGGGGCAGGGCCGCCACTGATGTCGGCGGAAGGAAAGCCGTTGTAACGTATTACCCGGTCGGGGCCGGAGCCTTCGGTCAGGGTGACAAAGGCGTTCAAGGGAATCATGTCGCCTTTATTGCTGCGTACTTTCAGCAGACCGATGTCCTGAGCCTGGGCGCGAAATGGCGCGTCAGCCTGTGCCATGACGCGGTAAGTGCGCCCGAAGCGGTTGAAGTCGTTGACATACAGCGATCCCAGGTTGATCTGCAAGGTCTCGAATACGTCTGTCATGGAGACGCCCAGGGTCTTGGCTTTGACCCGATCAATCTCCACATCCAGTTGGGGCGCATTCGTTTGGAAACTGGCCAGCATATTGGCCAGCTCCGGGGCCTGCATGGCTTTGGCCATGATTTGCCCTTGTGCCTGCACCAGAGCTTCGAAGCCCAAACCATCTCTGTCTTCAATTTGCAGTTTGAAGCCGCCCATGGCGCCTAGTCCGGGGACAGGTGGCGGTGGGAAAATCCCTAAAAATCCGTCAGGGATCTGGCTGAACTTGCCCATCAGCTTGCCGGCGATGGCATTGGCAGAAAGCGAGGGGTCCTGACGTTCGTCAAAAGGCTTGAGCATGGCAAACATCAGAGCGGAATTGGGAACATTGACCGGCCCGTTGACGGACAGGCCTGGAAACGCGACCACACTTTCCACGCCCGGCTCGGCCAGGGCAATGTTCGACATCTGCTTGACCACCGTTTCGGTGCGGTCCAGTGAGGCTCCGCTAGGAAGCTGAGCGATGCCCACCAGAAAGTACTTGTCCTGAGCGGGCACAAAGCCGTTGGGTACTTGGTGAAAACCCAGCCAGGTCAGACCCACAAAGCCGACATACAACACCAGAACAATCGCACTGCCACGGACTGCACGGCGCACTGTCCCTACGTAAGAGCTGGCAGCGCGGTCAAAGAAACGGTTAAAGAGGCGGAAGAATCCGCCAAACAGGGTATCGATCAGCCGTGTCAGCCAATCTGGACGTGTCTTGCTGTGATGAGGTTTGAGCAGGATGGCGGCCAGCGCGGGCGATAGGGTCAAGGAGTTGATGGCCGACAAAATGGTGGAAATCACGATCGTCAGGGCGAACTGTCGATAAAACTCGCCTTGCAGTCCGGATAGAAATGCGGAGGGGATAAAGACCGCTGCCAAAACGGATGTGATGGCAATAATCGGGCCGGTTACTTCATCCATGGCTTTGAAGGCCGCTTGCTTGGGCGACTCGCCCAGCGCCATGTGCCGTTCCACGTTCTCTACCACCACAATGGCATCGTCAACCACGATGCCGATGGACAAGACCAGCCCGAACAGCGAGAGCGTGTTCAGGGAGAAACCAAATATATGCATCAAGGCGAAGGTGCCCACCAGGGACACTGGCACGGCGACCAGCGGGATGATGGAAGCACGCCAGGTTTGCAGAAACAGGACAACCACAATCACCACCAGCAAGACGGCTTCCAGCAAGGTGATGGCTACGGATTGCAAGGAGGCCCGAACGAAGACTGTCGGGTCATAGGCGATGCGGTATTCAATGTCTTGCGGAAAACCGCCTTGCAGTTCCTGCATCTTGGCGCGTACCGCATTGGAGACATCAATGGCATTGGCACCTGGGCTTTGAATAATTTGCAGGGCAGGGGCGGATTCGCCATTAAGCAAACTGCGTAGTGTGTAGCCATCGGCCCCCAAAGAGACTCGGGCTACATCGCGCAGACGGGTCACTTGTCCGTCTTCGCCCGTCTTGACCACAATCTCACCAAACTGTTCTTCCGTGGACAGACGCCCCAGAGTATTGACGGTGACTTGAAAGGCCGAGTCCGTATTGGGCTGTTGCCCCACAGAACCGGCAGCGACCTGCACGTTCTGTTCGCGCAAGGCCGCCACGATGTCGCTGGCTGTCAGCCCACGTGTTGCTACGCTGGACGGGTCCAGCCAGATGCGCATGGAGTATTCACCGGCTCCCCAAACCAGCACATCACCCACCCCAGGAAGGCGGGCCAGTTCGTCTCGTACCTGCCGGATGGCAAAGTTGGACAGATACAGCGAGTCGTAGCGTTTTTCCGGGGAGACCAGATGGACCACCATCAGCACATCTGGCGAGGTTTTCTGGGTGACAACGCCGATGCGCTGAACTTCCTCGGGCAGACGGGGCAGGGCGCGAGAAACCCGGTTCTGCACCTGGATCTGGGCCATGTCGGCATCTGTTCCCTGCTTGAAGGCGATGGTCAGGACCATCTGGCCGTCGGTCGCCATTTGGGAGTTCATGTACAGCATGTTCTCCACGCCATTGATAGCTTGTTCCAGCGGCGCGGCCACCGTGTCGGCAATGACCTCGGGATTGGCACCTGGATACTTGGCTGTTACCTGCACGGTAGGGGGCGTGACTGCCGGATATTCGCTTAGCGGCAGTTGCCAGAAGGCCATGGCACCGG
This sequence comes from Alcaligenes sp. DN25, assembly GCF_023674485.1. Taxonomy (NCBI): domain Bacteria; kingdom Pseudomonadati; phylum Pseudomonadota; class Betaproteobacteria; order Burkholderiales; family Alcaligenaceae; genus Alcaligenes; species Alcaligenes sp. DN25. The sequence goes on from NZ_CP098408.1 coordinate 639,552, forward strand.
CGATCAGCATCAGCAAGGACAGCACGATGGCAAAGATGGGCCGGGCGATGAAAAAGTGAGGGAACTTCATGGTTGGGCCTCCGCGGGGCGTACCGTCTCATTGCCCGCCTGCATGGGAACCATGCGAGGAGCGATGCTCATGCCGGGGCGTACCAAGCCTTTGATAATGACTTTTTCACCTGCTTGCAGACCGCTTTTAATGACACGTAAACCATCGACCATCGGTCCAGGTTCGACCACGCGGTATTGGGCTTGATTGTTCTGGTCTACAACCAGCACATATCTTTTCCCTTGATCAGTACCCAAGGCCTGATCGTCAATCAAGATAGCGGCTTGTTCTGCCCCCGTAGCCAGTCTGATGCGCGCAAACAGGCCGGGGGCCAGCATGCCGTCGGGATTGGGAATGACTGCGCGCGCCCGTACGGTCCCGGTGCTGCGATCAATCTGGTTTCCCACAAAGTCCAGTGTCCCCTGATACGGAAAGCCCTGATCTGTTGCCAGTCCAACGGAAACGGGTAGCCCGGAGGTTTTGTCATCCTTTTCGGGGCGGGTCTGGCGGATGGCTTTCAGGTAGGTGGCTTCGTCTATGTCGAAGTACGCATACAAAGGGTCTGTGGAGACGATGGTGGTCAACAGGCTGGCCTGATCAGTGGCGCCGCCATTGACCAGATTGCCTGCCGTGACCAGGACCCGGTCTACCCGACCCGAGATGGGCGAGCGGATATGGGTGTAGGACAGGTCCAGCTGCGCGGCGGCGACCGCTGCTTTGGCAACCTGGACCTGGGCTTGCTGGGCGTTGCGTATGGCCAGTGCATCATCGTATTGCTTGCGGGAAACGGCGCCGGTCTCGACCAGTTTCTGTACCCGGTTCAGATCGTCTTGCGCTTGTTTGGCCAGAACCTCGGACTGACGTAATTGCGCTGTGGCTGTATCCAGAGCCACTTGAAAGGGGCGCGGGTCTATATGAAATAAAGCCTCCCCTTTACGTACCAGACTGCCTTCCGGGACGCTGACCGCTTCGACCGCGCCGCTTACGCGCGAACGTAGTCCTACCGATTGAGGGGCGGCAAGAAATCCGGTGAAATCCGTAGAGGGAAGAATGCTGCGCTCCAGAACTTGAGCAACAGGCACGCTGGGGCCTGCGGGTGCACTGGTGGCTTCTGGTGGCGGTTCTGCTGCCTTGTCTTTATGATCGGAACCATCGCGGGCAGCGTAGGCGGTTCCGATGGCGGCGATGGCGCTTGCCGCTAAAGCAAATTTGAATGTTCGACGCATGGCTGTATCCCTTTCCTGCAGCAGGGCTTCGGCCCTTCCGAAGCGTCTGTGCAAAGTTGTTAGCCAAGGCTAGGCATTACAACGATTGGAAGGTCAAGGTTTGTCTGCACACCTTGTTGAAGGTGTTGACTCTCCAATCGTTGGAAGCTTTAGCTTGTTCACAAGGCATTGAGAAATAAGCCTTTTGTGTCGTTAAACAACAACTTTGTGTGGAGTCGCCATGTCAAATACAAGAATGAGACAGCCAGATCCCTATTGGTCAACCAGAACCGGGCGGGAACTGAGAGCAATGCGTGGCCCGTGGGGCTATACGTGAAGGGGGCAGCAATGAGCAGCAAAACAATTCTTATCCGTCAGACCGGTCAGCAGATCGCCGCTCAGGAGGGGCAAAACATTTTGCAGGCTGCCTTGCAAAGCGGCCTGGCCTATCCGCATGGCTGTCGTCTGGGACGTTGTGGGGGCTGTAAAACCCGGCTGGTTGATGGGCAAATTGACCGGCTGGAGCACTCCCGCTTTGCCCTGACCGAGGAGCAGCAGGCCCGCGGTCTGATTCTGGCCTGCAGGGCGATCCCCTTAAGTGATGTGACCGTAGACTGGATTGGCACGGATGATGTGCGGGGGCTTGCACCCTCGCGTAGCGTGACCGGCACGGTGTCCGAGTTGCGAGAACTGACGCACGATGTGCGCCTTGTGCGTATCCGTCTGGATGAGCCTGAGCCTCTGATGTTTTTTGCCGGTCAGTACGCGGATATCAAATTCGGACAGGCGCCCGTGCGCAGTTACTCCATGGCCAACCGCCCTGGTGCACCCGAGCTGGAGTTTCACATACGTCGTGTTCCCCGTGGGGTGACGTCTTCGTATGTGCACACCGTGCTTCAGCCGGGCGAGAAGCTCAGCCTGGAAGTACCTCGCGGCTCCTCCTATCTGCGCGAGGGACATGGCGGCCCTATCTTGTGCATTGCGGGAGGCACGGGCCTGGCCCCTATCAAATCGATTGTTGAAACGGCGTTGGCCTGTGGCATGAGCCAGCCCATTCATGTGTATTTTGGAGCGCGCGAACTGCGGGATTTATATGCTATTGATGACTTCCGGGCGCTGGAGCGCCAATACCCCAATCTGGCTTTTACTCCTGTCATCTCCGGGATACCGGCCACTCACTATCGCCGGGGGCTTGTCACCGATATCGTTGGCCACGATCAGCCTGATTTAAGCGGTTGGAAGGTTTATGTGGCGGGCTCGCCATCCATGGTGGATGCCACGATGGGCATGGTGCTCAAGCGCGGTTTGAAAGTGCAGGATTTGCATGTGGATGTATTTTTTACGCCATAGCGTTCTAGAGCCGGAGGCTTGGGCCACGCGGGCGCTTGACCTTCCTACCGTGGGAATCTTCACACTGTGTGTTGTCAGTGCTGGCAACACAGGCCTGGGCAGGCAGAAAAGACTGATGGGGCTTTGGACAAGGCCTGCCACCTTTTGCCATCACTGACACCCGACTTTCGAGTCCTTTCATTGAGCAAGGGGAGCAAGATGAATATTGGTGAAGCCTCCAAGGTATCCAAAGTGTCGGCCAAAATGATTCGTTATTACGAGCAGATTGGCCTTATCCCGGAAACCGAGCGCACTGCTGCGGGTTACCGGACGTATAGCCGAAAAGATGTGGAGCGCTTGCGCTTTATAAGACGTGCTCGCGATCTGGGATTTTCCATGGTAGCCATTGGTGATTTGCTGAGCCTGTGGCACGACCCGTCGCGTCAGAGTGCAGATGTAAAGCGGGTCGCGCAACAGCATCTGACTGAGCTGAGCAGCCGCATTAAAAACATGCAGGACATGGCCTTGGCGCTGGAAGCATCCATTGGTTGTTGTCCGGGTGATGAACAGCCTGACTGCTCGATTTTAAGTACGCTGGCGCAGGCAGAGGATCGTGATCCACAGCCCGATTTGCGAGCTGCTACGGTCTTGCGCCGTCCTGTTCGCCGAGGCATTCAGAGCGATGTACGCCTATAATCGGGCGCGTTCACTCAGGGGGCAAGTTTCATGCGGGACTTGGCCAGGCGAGTTCCCTGGTTGAGCGTTGAGGCGGATTCAATCCTCTACAAACCCGAAATACATCACCTTGATTACCATGCCCTCTTTACCTCCAGGCTTGACGCTGCGCCCTTTGAAAGAAACCGAACTGAATCTGTTGTGGTCTATAGACCGTAGTGAACGGATTGACGGTTTGTACGAGCTGCGCGATGGCGTCTTGCACAAGCAAGCGGCTGATATTGATTTGCAGGGTTGGCCGGAAGGTGACCCGGAGAAATATCACCCGGAACATGAGGACGCTTTTCATCGAGGCTCCTGGTTCATGGGCGTATTCAAGGGTGATAGCCTGCTGGCCGCCGTCGGCCTGGACAGCCTGCCCTTGGGACCACAGGGGGAGTGGCGTCAGTTGTTCTTTCTGCATGTCAGCCAGTCCTTGCGCGGGCAGGGGATGGGCGTATGGCTGCTGGATCAGGCCAAGAAGCAGGCTGTGAAGTGGGGCGCAAAGGCGGTCTATGCCTCGGCCACGCCTTCGGTGAATACGGTGGATTTTTATATGGCTCACGGCTTTGAAATCGCGCCAGAGCCAGACCCGCGTTTATTTGCGCTGGACCCGGAAGATATTCACCTGTTGTGCTTCGTGGCTTAAGAAATTGCTCACTTGTACGCCACTTAGCTGACTGGTGAGTCGACCGCTGGTGAGCTCACCTGAAAATACCGATGGCAGCATCTGCTTGTCATCAAATAAGGGCCTTGTCACACCACTCAGCTGCAACAAGGCCCTGTCATCAAATTCAGCTCTTCAGCTTAGAAATCCATCGTTGCTGACAACATGAAAGTCCGTGGTGCGCCCACACCCAGGCTGGTGAAGTGCGGCTTGGCCCAGTAGGCTTTGTTCGCTACGTTATTCACCGTCGCCCGCAAGGTCAGCGGACGGCCGGAGATCTTGGTGCGATAGCGTGCGCCCAGATCAAACACGGTATGGCCGGGGATGGACAGGGAGTTGTCCGCGCTCAGGTATTGCTTGGATGAGGTGGAGGCGTTGGCCATCACGGTCAGACCTTGCAAGTTGGGTACATCCCATTCCACGCCCAGCTTGGCTTGCCACTTGGGCAGGCCCGTGGCCTGGCGGCCCTCTTCAGCCGGGTTGGCGGCTTTGGTGATTTCCGGATCGGAGTAAGCCACGCCACCCATCAAGCGAACACCTTCCATGGGGGAGCCGAAAAAGCCCCATTCAATGCCCCGGTTGCGTTGCTCGCCACCAAAGGAGAACACGTTGGTAAATGGGTCGGTATAGCTGCCGGGGCGCTTGATTTCGTACAAGGCCAGGGTATGGGCAAAGTCACCCAGATCCAGCTTCAGGCCCACTTCCTTCTGCTTGGTTTTGAAGGGGGCAAAAACCTGACCTGCATTGGCGGCGGTGTTGGGAGCAATCGCGCCTTGGGACAAGCCTTCGATGTAGTTGGCGTAGACCGAGACTTGATCAGTGGCTTTCACCAGGAAAGCGACGGCGGGAGTGGTTGCGCTTTCCTTGTAGCGCTCGCCTGTACGCTGGCCGGTGGTGCCGTTAAAGCTCTCGTTGATCACTTGCTGACGGCGTGCGCCCAGTGTCACTTGTACGCGGTCCTCGGCAAAGGACAGGGTGTCAGCAAAACCGATGCTCTTCAAGCGAGTTTTAGTGGTGCTGATCAGCGGAATATTGTTCGGCAAGGAAGGCTCTGGGCCCCAGACGGGATCGTAGATATTGGTTTCCCATGCGGTGGGCAGCAAGTTGCGAAAGCCGCTCAGGTCGTAGTCTTCGTTGTACTGCGTGGCGTTGATCGCGAATTGATGGCTGACCGGGCCGGTTTGCAGCTTACCCATCAGACCCACTTCAGCGGTTTTGCGCCGCATCTCGTCGGCCACGCCGCTGAAGTTGATCCGGAAGTCGCCTGCGTTATTGATCACCTGACCAGCGCCCATATTGGATCTGAATTTGGTACGGCTGATACCGGCGGCGGCGTAAGCGGTGAATTGATCGTTCAGATCGAACTCGCCACGGATCATGGCGCCTTTATCGGTGGTGTCGTAAAAAGCCCAAGGCGGGTTCCACGACACATCGGGTTTGGGTGGTTTGGGCAGTTCTACGCCGGGATTCAAGGTCAGGCCGCGCGTCAGGCCGTAGGCGCGGTCTTTGCTGTGAAACAGGTCGGCAGACAAGCGGACACGCTCACCGCGCCAGTCCAGGCCCAAAGAGGTCTGGGTAATTTTCTTGTCCTGGTCTTTGACGGCAATTTCACCATCGCGGTAGGCTGTGTTCAGGCGTACACCAAACTGCTTGTCCTCGCCAAATCGACGGCCCAGATCCACGTGGCCACCAAAGTGCGAGTCGGACATATAGCTGCCTGTTACGCGAAACAGGGGATCGTCGCCGGCGCGTTTGGTGACCAGGTTGACGGCGCCGCCTGCCGAGCCTTTGGGCGGCATACCGTTAAGCAGGGCCGAGGGGCCTTTCAGGACCTCGACGCGCTCGTAGGCTTCGGGCGAGTTGCGGTAGTAGCCGCCCATCCCGGCCAGACCGTTGACGGTGACATCACCCACATCGGAACGGAAGCCGCGGATGGAGTAGCTTTCGTTGCTCTCGCCTGCGATGCCGCTCATGAACACGCTGGGGTCGGTTTTGGCGATCACTTCGCTGATGTCACGCGCCTGTTGATCGGCTATGTATTGCTCGGTATAGCTGATGGTGTTGAAGGGTGTTTCCATGAAGTCTTTGGTGCCCAGCAAACCGACACGTCCGCCAGTGGCAACTTGTCCACCGGCGTAGCTCTCGACGGTCTTGTCGCGCTGGCCTTTGACGGTAACGGATGGCAGGGTGACGACTCCATCGGCCTGGGCAGCCGTACTGTTTTGTGCCTGCGCAGGCGAGGCCATCAAGGCCAGCGCGCTGGCTCCCAAACCCAGTATTAATGCTATTTGCACGGCGCTGAAAGTGCGGTCCAGGGCAAAGCCGGAGCGGCTGGAACTGCCGATTTTACGTATCGAGGGCGCAAACGTCCCATTGTGGCGTGGTGTGTACATGCCAGTTTCCTTTATGTGGCGGGGTGTGTTTCTTTGCTTTGATTAAGGCAAATAGAAATTGGATTGAGTCGCGTTACTGTCTATTTGCCCGTGTAAAAACCGTTAGATCATGGTTGTTGGTAGGCTTTGATCACGTCATCAATAATCAATTTCAGCGAGGTGACACTGGCGGCAGTTACGTACCAAGCTTCGGCATTGGCAAATACCACACGGCCGTTTTGCCAGGCTTTGGTTTCACGCAGCAGCGGGTTGCTCAGGCTGTCGGCGTTCAGGGCAGGGCGACGTTCCATTACGGCGGTACGGTCGATGATGTAAATGATGTCCGGATTGGCTTGCTGGATGAACTCGCTGGAAACAGGCTGTCCGTGCAGGCCGGTTTCTACTGTCGGGCTGGCAGGCTGTACGCCCAGCGCATTGAATACAAAACCGTAGCGGGACTGCACCCCGAAGGAGCTGAACGAGCCGTTGTTATGCAGAACAATCAGGGCTTTTTCAGGACGATCCTGGGTGATTTGTTTGGCCTGGGCGACTTTGGCATCCAGTTCGGCCACTTTTTGTTGGGCCAGCTCTTCTTTCTTGAAAATCGAGCCCAGAGTCAGCAGGTGATTCTTGATGACTTCAATGTGGTTGACCTGGCTATCGCGGTAATCCACGTCAAAGTGAATGGTGGGGGCGATCTGGCTCAGTTCCTTGTAGTGATTGGCTTGCAAGGAGGTGATCAGAATCAGGTCCGGTTTGGCGGCGTACACCTGTTCCACATTCGGTTGCACAATTGCGCCGGTGTCCTGGATTTCAGGGGCATTTTTATACTTGTCCAGGAATGCCGGGATGAAGTCTTTGGGCATGCCCACCACCGGGACACCCAAGGCATCCAGAAAATCCACTTCGTTCATGTCCAGCGCCACGACGCGTTGTGGCAGTTTTTCGATGCGTGTCGAGCCCAGCTTGTGTTCGACCACAATCGGTTCATAGCGGGCACTGGCCTGCGGGCTGACGGCGGCTTGCGGTGCCGGGGTTTCCGCCGCTGCCTGGGTCTTTTTCTCGCAGCCTTGCAAGGCAAAGCTGGCGGCCACAAACAGGGCTATCAGCCCGTATCTGTGTTTGGCGATCATGCTAGTTCTCCTGATGGGGTGAAGTAATTGCACAGGCGGCCACGCTCGCTGTGCGTAATCTCGAAATCCAGGCCATAAAGTTCGGTCAGCCGTGCTTGCGTGATGACCTCTGACACCGGTCCTGCGCAGTACAGCGCACCGTTTTTCATGGCCACAATGTGATCGGAATAGTTGGCGGCAAAGTTGATGTCATGTACCACCAGAATCACGGTGCGGCCGTACTCGTCACAGAGCCGTCGCAAGGCGCGCATGATCTGAACGGCGTGCTTGATGTCCAGATTGTTCAGCGGCTCATCCAGCAGCAAATAATCGGTTTGCTGGGCAATGGTCATGGCCAGAAAAGCCATCTGTCGCTGACCGCCGCTCAACTCGTCCAGATAGGACTGGCGCAAGGGTTCCAGCGATAGAAACTGAATAGCGTCGGAGATGGCTTGTTGATCTTCATCCGTCAGCACGCCGCGGCTATAGGGGAAGCGGCCAAAGGCGACCAGTTCTTCCACGGTCAGGCGCAAATTGAAATCAGGAGATTGGCGCAAGGTGGCTACCCGGCGCGCATAGTCGGCAATACGTATATCCGTAATGTTGCGGCCGTCCAGCTGGATCTGGCCTTCGTCGGTCTCCAGCAAGCGGGCGATACTCATCAGCAAGGTGGTTTTACCGGCACCATTGGGGCCGATCAGGGAGCTGAGCTGTCCGGCGGGGAACTGTGTGCTGACCTTGGAAAGCACGGTCTTCTTCTTGTAGTGTTTGGAGAGCTGATTGATCGTAATCATGCAGTGCCTCGGGTACGAACCATCAGTCCCAGAAAGTACGCGCCACACACCAGGTTGACGAGTATCCCGACGGTCGTGCGGTAATTGAAAATGTGTTCCACCGCTATCTGTGCCAGCAAAAACATGACGATGGCGATGGCGCAGCCTAGCGGCAGCGTGATTCGGTGTCGGAAGCTGCGGGCCAGCGCATAGCTGGTGTTGGCTACAAAAATCCCCATGAAGGCAGTGGGCCCGAGCAGGCTGGTGGAAATAGCCACCAGGGCAGCAATCAGTGCCAGCTGGATGCGCACGGTACGGCGATAGTCGACACCTAAAGAAATGGCTTGTTCGCGGCCTAAAGACAGTACGTCCAGCGTGGGCAAGCTGCGCAGGCTGCCCAGGCAAATGCCACCCACCAGAAGGGCGGAAATCAGCAGTTGTAGGGGCTCGGCTCGGTTAAAGGACGCCTGGCTAAAACCCAGCAAAATGGAGAACTCGCCGGGGCTGATCTTTAGCTGCACAAACTGGGTGAAGGTGCTGATGATCATGGTCAACACCAGCCCCATCAGCAGCAGGAAATACACATTGTTCTTGCCCTGGCGAAACAGCCAGTGATGGATTGCCAGCGAGTAGGCCAGCATCAGCACAATGGACAGCACCACATTGCCATTGGCGCCCAGCATCACCAGGCTTTGTGTGCCCAGCAGCAAAATCAGCAGGGACTGGAATAGCAGGTAAACCGCTTCGTATCCCATGATGGCGGGCGTCAGAATCCGGTTGCCGGTAATGGTCTGGAAAATAATCGAGGACCAGGCAATGCAGATGCCGCCAATCACCATAGCCGCCAAGCGGTTCAGTCGTTTGGGGATGATGTAGTCGAAGTCCAGGCCGGAGCGATAGAACACAAAGCTCAGTGCCAGCACCAGCAACAGGATCCAGACCAGATGTTGCCGTTTCATCGGTTCCTCCAGAAGATCAGGAACAGAAATAGCAGGCCACCCACGCCACCTGCGGTCAGGCCAATAGGGACTTCAAAAGGGTAGATAATGAGGCGGCCCAGGATGTCGCAAGCCAGCAGCAGGCTGGCACCACCCAGCGCCACAATGGGCAAGGTGCGAGCCAGGTTGTCGCCATAGCGCAGTGCCACCAGATTGGGGATGACCAGACCGATAAAGGGAATGGCCCCTACGGTAATGACAGTGGCTGATACGGTAACCGCGACCAGTATCAAACCCAGGGCCACGGTGGCGGAATAGTTCAGGCCCAGGCTGGTGGCCATGCCTTCGCCCATGCCCAGCACAGTGAAGCGATGCGCATACAGATAGGTGAGCAACACAATGGGCAGGATCAAATAAATGATTTCGTAATTGCCCTGCACGATCTTGGAAAAGTCGCCCAGCATCCAGCCCTGCATGCTTTGCAAAATCTGATGGTGGTAGGCATAGAACTCGGCAATGGCGCTAAGCACACCCCCATACATCAAGCCAATCACCGGCACCAGCACGGTGTTCTTGAAGCGGATGCGGCGTACCACAGCGATGAAGATCAGGCTGGAGGCAAAGCAGAACAAGAGGGCAAACAGTAGTTTGCCCAGAGTGCCGCTGGTGGGGGCCAGAGTCAGGGCGATCAGAATGCCCAGCTTGGCGGCATCCAGCCCGCCCGAGGTGGCCGGTTCCACAAACTTATTGCGCACAATGTGCTGCAAGATCACCCCGCAGACAGACAGGCCTATGCCACTCAAGACCAGTGCCGCCAGACGGGGCAGGCGGCTGGCGCTCAGTGTCAGCCAGGCATCGCCTGAAAAACTCCATAATTGTGCCCAGCTGATTTGCCGTGCACCTATCAGCAAAGACAGGCTGCAGAGCATCAGAAACAACAGCACAAAAGATCTAGCTCGCATCACACACCGTTATTCTGGGCTGCGGTGGCAATACGCCATCCTTTGGCGGCATGACGCTGGTTCAGGAAGTGGGCATAACGGCCTTGGGTTTCGCGCAGTTGGGCCGGCGGGCCTTGCTCGATAATCTGGCCGTTTTCCAGCACCACGATTTGATCGGCCATGGCTACGGTAGAGAGCTGATGAGCAATCACGATCAGGGTACGCTTGCCACGCAGACGGGCCAAAGCCTGGGCAATGGCTGCCTGGTTTTCGGCATCCAGTGCGGCGGTGGCTTCGTCCACCAGCAAAATGGGGGCGTTCTTGATCAGAGCGCGCGCAATGGCGATGCGTTGACGCTCGCCCCCGGACAGGCGGGCCCCGCCTTCGCCCACCGTTGTGTTCAGACCTTCTGGCAAGCGCGCGATGATTTCGCTGACACCGGCTTGTTCTACCGCTTCCATCAGTTCGGCCTCGGTTGCATCCGGTTTTCCCAGGCGTATGTTCTCGGCAATGCTGCCTGCGAACAGATAGTCGTCCTGAAAAATCTGGCTGATTTGCGTGGTCAGTACGGGGCTGCCGATCTGGCGTACATCCACGCCTCCTATGGAGACACTGCCCTGGCTGACATCAAAGAAGCGGGCAATCAGACGAGCCAGTGTGGTTTTGCCTGAGCCGGATTCCCCGATCAAGGCCACCATGCTGCCCGGCGCGATGTTCAGGCTGATGCCATTCAGTACATCGGGCTTGTCGGCGGCATAGCGGAAATGCACATTGTTCAGCACAATCGAGCCGTCGCTTGGAGTTTGGGGTGAAGCGGGCTCGGGCAGGGGCTGAACGGCAAACAGTTCTTGAATCGCATCAAGTTGGCCGCGTGCACCGCGCAGCACTTCACCGTAGCTGGCCACTTCCAGCAAGGAGTCGATATAGCGTGCGCTCAGCAGCAAGGACACGATGACGGCGATGACTTCTGCACTGCTCAGGCCCAGACCCGTATGGCTGTTTAGCCAAAGCGTGGCGGCAATCAGCAAGGCCGCAAAGGCTGCTTGTACGGCCCAGGCATTGAGTACCGCCGAGGCCGTGGATTGCCAGATCAGTTTCTTGCCCGCCTGGTGTTGGCGTTCAATCGCTTCTTCCAGCAGACGGGTGCCACCGCCTTCGCCATTGAAGGCACGCAGCACGGATTGGGCTTGGGCAAACTCCACCACGCGCTGGCTGGCATGGGCGAAGTGGGCCTGGAAGGCATCATCAGCCTTGCGTCCCAAGTGGGCGGTCAGTGCCAGAACACCCGCCAGCAAAGGCAACGCGATCAGGGCAATCAAACCCAGCGGCCAATGCAGAATGAACAGCGCCACGACCAGCACAAGCGGCGTCACAACTCCGGCGATCAGCGGGGTGAAGACGTGTGCAGGTAATTGGGCCACCGACATCATGCCTTGAGTGACGATGTGCCCCAGCCGCGCGGTGTTTTGAGCGGAGAACCAGCCTACGGGCAGTTGAGCGATATGTTCGCCCAGACGATGCCGGCCACCTTGCAGGATGGCGGCCCCAACATTTACACCAGCCTGCTCCACATGGCGGCGCCAAGCCCAGCAGACGGCCACGCCAAGCAGCAGGACCAGCAACCAGCCGCCTGCTTGTTTGGGTTCGCCATTGAGCAGATGAGTGAAAACGGGGACCAAGGTAGTCATGGTCAGGCCGCACAGCAGGCCGTATAAAACAGCCATCCAGCCATAGCGGCGGAAAATGGGGGCATCCGTACCCAGCAACTGAATCAGGGTCTTTAGCATGATGTGTCCTTGGAACGGTTGTCGTAGCCACCCAGGGTCCAGAGCCGTGCGTAACGGCCTTGTTCAGCCAGCAGGCTGGTGTGACTGCCTTGCTCCACAATCGCGCCGTCTTCCAGCACCAGAATGCGATCCGCGTGCATGATGGTGTCCAGGCGGTGAGCAATGACCAGCAAGGTGCGGCCTTGGGCAAAGCGTGACAGAGCATCTTGAATAGCCACTTCATTGCTGGCATCGGCAGCGGCGGTGGCTTCGTCCAGCACCAGAATGGGTGGGTTCAGCAGGACAGCGCGCGCAATGCTGACGCGCTGACGCTCGCCGCCCGAGAGTTGGGCGTCTTCACCCACGACAGAGTCGTAGCCACGAGGCAGGGTCAAGATACGGTCGTGAATATTGGCGGCGCGAGCGGCATCTTCAATCTCTTGCCGACTGGCCGAGGGGCGGCCCAGCGCAATGTTCTCGCGCACGCTGGCATTGATCAGGCGCACCTCTTGCAGCACAAAGCCAATGTGGCGGTAAAGTTCGGTGGATTCGATTTGGCGCAGATCGGCACCGCCCAGGGTGATGCGGCCTTCGCTGGGGTCAAAAAAGCGCAGCAGCAGGCGGGCGATGGTGGATTTTCCAGAACCGGAAGAGCCCACAATCGCGGTGACTGTGCCCGGTTCCAGGGTGAAGCTGATATTGCTGAGTGCCTGATGGCCTTCGCCGTAGGCATAGCTGACGTTTTCGACTCGCACTTCGTGATTTGCCGGGACTTGTTGCTGATCAGTGCTCAGCGGTTCCAGTACGGGTGTTTTCATCAAAGCTTGTACGCGCTGTGCCGCACCCGTTGCGCCACCCAGATCGTGCAGCAGGGTATGCAACAAGAGCAGGGGGGCGCAAATGCCGGGAGCCACCAGGGCGAAGGGCAGAATGTCTACCGGGGCAATCCAGTTCAAATAGCTGAAGAGGGCACCGAAGATCAGCACGACACCTAGAACCGTGACTGGAGCGATCATGGCATGGGCGTGAGCCATGCGGGCCACCAAAGGGCGGGCAAAGTTCAGAAAGGCGTTGGCAAAGCCATCCACGGCCTTGCTATAGCCGCCATGTGCCTGCCCATTGGAACCAAAGGCCTTGACCACGGGAATGCCGCTGACAAATTCCACGGTGGCACTATTCAAGCGGCCCAGCTTTTCGACAAAGCCCTGCATGTTCGCGCTGCTGGCTTTCATGGCGTGGCGCAGGAACAGGAAAAAACCGGGGAAGGGCAGTAGAGCCACGATGGCCATACGCCAGTCCATGACGAACAGGTACAGCACCGAGATCGCAATGGCACCGACGGCGCGGCCGACCGAGGTGTAAAAGTGTGCGGTCAGGCTGTGCAGGGTGGCGATGTCATCCTGCATGGCTTGTTTCACTTCGCCTGAAGCCTGGCCGGTAAACCAGCCTAGCGGCACCTTGGCTAACCTCTGGGCGGCACTCAGACGCAGACCGCGTGTCAGCTGATTGTCGGCCAGGTGGGCCAGCAGCTCGCCTGCCGAGATCAGGGCCAGGCCTGCAAACATGCTGATGATGCTCAATAGCACCGTCCAGCCTATATCGCCTTGCAGCTCTCCAGACAGGGTATTGCCCAAAGTCAGCTTGGCGATATGGGCGATTCCGGCCAAAGGCACCAGGGTCAGCATTGAACCCAAGGCCGCCAGAACGGCGGCAACAATCAGACGTGAGCGTATGGAGCTGAGGGTCTGGCTGATGGGGCCAGGCTCTTTACGCACGTCCGTAGCAGTTTCACGAGTGGTCATGAGCGGTGGTAAGTATCTAAAAAGCCGGAGAATTCGGCTCTTCAATATAAGGTATTGAGAATCATTATCGATAATGTAATCTAAATTTTGAATTAGTGGAACCTATTAAACTAAATAGGAAAGGCGGCAGAATATTTTTGTGTTCTGTTTGTCACAATGCACAAAAAAACAGGCCCACCAAGTCGAGCTTGGGGGCCTGCTGGTTTGCATGAAGGACGGTTTATTGAAGGGGCGGACCGCGCTGCAAGCAAGGGAATGGCTTGCAGCCCGTGAGTGCCTTCAAGAAAAAGGGGGCTAGTCGTGTTTGCCGCCGCAGCACACACTCCACCATTTGCGGCGCGAGGTGTGGCCGATGCCAGGGTTGAAGGTGTTGGTCGGGTCCAGCTCGCGATAGAAACCGGCCAGGGCAGGTTTGGCGATATACAGGTGGCCAACATTATGCTCGGCCGGGTATTCGGCACGGCGTTCATCCAGCAACTTCCACATGCGGTGTTCCATATCCAGAGGAACCACGCCTTTTTTGACGATGTAGTCCTGGTGGAATACGTGGCACAGGAAGTGACCGTAATAGAGCTTGTGGACGATGTCTTTTTCCATATCGTCCGGCAGTTGCTCCACCCATTCCTTGTCATTACGGCGCAAGGCAATGTCCAGCGCCACAATATCTTCCACGCTGTCGGGGTGCGCCTCGCGGTAGCGGATGGCGGCACCGGCAATGGCAAAGCGGTGCAGAAAGGCTTTGCGACCTTCTTCGGCATCGCACTCGAAATAGGCACCTTGCTGGCTGCCTTCAAATTGCTGGCTCAGAAAATCGCGCGTGGCCTGCGCGGTGTCGTTGGAGACGCGCAGCAACAGGTGATGCTCGAAGCGGTCGCGCCATTCACGCATGCGCGGCGGCAGGTGGCTGGGCAGGCGGTTCATGATGGCCTGGATCACGCGATCAGTGACGCCGCGCCAGCCAAAGCGCTCAAAAAAGCCATCCACACGGCTTTTCATGGCAAAGGCGGATGGCACTTTGGCGGTACCAAAACGGTCGATCAGCAAGAAGGTGTCTTTGCCGTATTGCTCGCCAATATCGTAGGCGGTGCGATGGATGTACTCGCCCGCAATGGGCAGGCGGGGCAGTTCCGTCAGCAGATGGCGGCGCACAGCCGTGAGCTCGTCCGGGTCATTGGTGCCAATGTAGAAAACAGTACTGGCTTCTTTGGGAAAGGTATCCAGACGCACGGCAAAAATGCACAGCTTGCCGGCCGAGCCGGAGGCTTCGTACAGGCGTGAAGGGTCGGCATTGAAACGGGCCGGGGTCTGGGCATCCACATCGCGCACATCGTCGGCGTAGCGTGGGTCGCTGGCCTTGCGTTCCGGATCGTTGATGATATCCGCAACACTGTATTTGCCTTGCTCCAGGCGGCTCAGAATTTCTTCCGGGGTATCTCCCAGATTGATGCCCAGGTGATTGACCAGTTGCAGGGTACCATCGTCCAGCACTTGCGCGTACAGCGTCAATTCCGTGTAGGCCGGGCCGCGTCGTACCAGCGCACCGCCTGAGTTATTGCAAACACCGCCCAGCACAGAGGCGCCGATACATGAGGAGCCAATCACCGAGTGGGGCTCACGCTCCAGCGGGGCCAGGGTCTGTTCCAGACGGTCCAGCGTGGCACCGGGCAGGCAGACAACTTGCTGGCCATCGTTGATGACTTGTATGCCTTGCAGACGCATGGTGTTCATCAGCACGATGTCGCGGTCGTAGTCGTCCCCGTCGGGGGTGGAGCCGCCCGTCAGGCCGGTGTTGGCTGCCTGCATGATCACGATGCAATCGGCAGCGACAGCGGCTTGCAGGCTGCGCCATTGTTCCAGCAGCGTTCCGGGCCGCACAACGGCCAATACCTTGCCTTCACCCGTGCGATGGCCCTTGCGGTAACGACGCGTACTGCGGTCGTCCGTCAGGACGTGAGGGTTGCCGACAATAGAGCGCAGTTGCTGCAACAAATCCGCAGCGCTGGTGGAAACTGACATGGTCAAGACTCCTGTACAAGCAGGTCAGAGGTGATCTGGGAAATGCTGCTGACACTGGTCAGTGTCATGGCGACCCGAATTTCTTTTTCAATCAGGCCCAGCAGGTGGTCCACGCCGGATTGCCCGGCGGCGGCCAAGGCATAGATGTAGGCGCGGCCCAGCATGGCAGCGTCGGCACCCAGCGCAATCATGCGCACCACGTCCAGGCCACTGCGGATACCCGAATCTGCCAGAATCTTGATCTGGCCTTTGACGGCATCGGCAATGGCAGGCAGCGCGCGTGCCGAGGACAAGACGCCGTCAAGCTGACGGCCGCCGTGATTCGAGACGATGATGCCATCGGCACCAAAGCGCACGGCATCGCGGGCGTCATCGGGGTCCAGAATGCCTTTGATCAGCATGGGGCCTTTCCAGAATTCGCGTATCCACTCCAGATCCTTCCAGGAAATCGAGGGGTCAAAGTTCGCGCCCAGATAACCCATATAGTCTTCCAGACCCGTAGGCTTGCCCAGGTAGCGCGAGATATTGCCCAGATCGTGCGGGCGACCCAGCAGACCAACATCCCAGGCCCAGCGCGGGTGCATGACAGCCTGTGCATAGCGACGCAGGGCGGCGTTCGGGCCGCTCATGCCCGAATGCGCATCGCGGTAACGAGCGCCGGGTACGGGCATGTCCACGGTAAAGACCAGGGTGCTGCAGCCAGCAGCTTGCGCGCGTTCCAGTGCATTGCGCATGAAGCCACGGTCCTTCAACACATACAGCTGAAACCACATGGGCCGCTTCAGGCGCGGGGCAACTTCCTCGATCGGGCAGACTGACACGCTCGACATGGTGAAGGGAATGCCATGTGCATCGGCTGCCTGGGCAGCCTGGACTTCACCTCGACGCGCGTACATGCCTGTCAGACCTACCGGGGACAGGGCCACCGGAATGGACAGTTTTTCACCAAACAGCTCAATGCTGGTATCGAGCTGGCTCATGTCCTTCAGGACACGCTGGCGCAGGGCGACATTGGCCAGATCGTCCACATTGCGGCGCAGCGTGTGCTCGGCGTAGGCACCGCCGTCAATGTAGTGGAACAGGAAAGGAGGCAGTCGTTTTTGGGCGGCACGCCGGTAGTCGGTCGAGGAGGAAATAATCATGGCAGAGTCGGGTCGGATAAGACGGAAGGAGGGGTTTGCAGGCGCGCGGCACGTTCGCGGCGTGCAAGGTCTTCGTCAGCCTGAAGAAGGGTGTTGCGTACGTAGCCCAGGTGTTCGTTCACAACGTGGCGTGCTTGAGCGGGATCGCCATCGACAATGGCTTTGACCAGGGCTTCGTGTTGCGCCGTCAGATTGACAATGGTCTCGGGGGAGTCATGCACGAACATGATGATGTCCCGGTTTTGCGTCACGCTGCTGAGCACCAGATCAAACAGGCCCCGCATGACCTGAACCAGCACCAGATTGTGCGAGGCTTCGGCCACGGCCAGGTGAAACTGGGCATCGGCGCGGGCGGACTGCACGGTATCGCCGCTTTGCTGGTAGCGAATCATTTGCTCGAAGCATTGCAGGATCTTGTCCTTGTCTTCGGGCGAGGCACGCAGGGCTGCGTGCCAGGTGGTACTGCTCTCCAGAGCAATGCGCGCTTCCAGCACGTCGTAACGGTACTGGGGATCAGACAGCATCAGGGCGGCCAGCGGGTCTACCGAGCGCTGGGTCCATTGGGGCGTTTGGGAGGCCAGGTAAGTGCCTGAACCTACCTGACTGCGCAAAATGCCCTGGCTGTTCAGTTGCTGAATAGCCTCGCGCAGCGATGCACGCGACACATTCAATTGAGCTGCCAACGTACGCTCGGCAGGCAGTCTTTGCCCGGCCTTGAAATCGCTGGATTGAATCAGCGCCAGCAATTGTTGGGCAACGTGATCAGAGAGGCGCATAGTTCTTGAGATACCGGAAAAATAAATCTGCAAGGCACGCGTATACGCGCCTTGCAGATGAAGGATGAGGGCGGGCTCTTAGGGAATCATCCAAGGTAACACATAGGCTTGCAGGGTAGTCAGCAGGCCAATCAGAACCGCAAAGATCAAGCTGTGTTTCACGGTAAAGCGGAACAGATCGGATTCTTTGCCGGCCAGACCCACTGCCGCGCAGGCAATGGCGATCGACTGGGGCGAGATCATCTTGCCGGTCACACCACCTGTGGTGTTGGCGGCCACCATCAGCACTTCAGGCAGACCCAGCTGCTGTGCCGTGGTTGCCTGCAAGGCACCA
Source organism: Alcaligenes sp. DN25 (assembly GCF_023674485.1). Taxonomy (NCBI): domain Bacteria; kingdom Pseudomonadati; phylum Pseudomonadota; class Betaproteobacteria; order Burkholderiales; family Alcaligenaceae; genus Alcaligenes; species Alcaligenes sp. DN25. The sequence continues at coordinate 657,488 of NZ_CP098408.1, forward strand.
AACAAGGCGTTGGCAGAGGTGTCGGAACCAGTCAGGAACACACCAATCCAGCCCAGGAATGGCGAGAAGAAGGTGAAGGCTTTGCCGGTGTGAGCCAAGGCCAGCGCCAAAGTTGCGGACAGGCCGGAGTAGTTGGCGATAAAGGCAAAGGCCAGCACCATGCCAATCGAGTAGATCGGTACAGCCAGTTCCTTGAAGGTTTCGCCCAAGGTTTCCACCGCTTTTGCGGGTTTCATGCGCAAAAAGAGGATAGTCAGCAAGGCGGCAATCAGAATGGCGGTGCCGGTGGCAGAGAGCCAGTTAAAGGAGTAGACCGCGCCATACGGAGTGGCCGAGGCCACGACGGGTGGGGCCTTGTCGACCAGATTGTGCAGGAAGGGCACAGGAATATTCACGATGGTCGACGCCAGCGGGCCATTGGCAGCAAACAAGGCTTTGAAAGGCTGCACACTCCAGATCGTGACCATGGCGGTCAGGATGATGAAGGGCGACCATGCTTTGATGATGCGGCCAGTGCTCAGCACGGTAGGGGCTTGATTGGCCAGATTGTCCTGGGCAGGCGAGCCTTCTTGTGTTTCAAAACGGAAGATACGTTTGGGTTGCCACACTTTCAGGAACAGGGTCAGCACAACCAGGGAAACCAGAGCCGAGGTAATGTCCGGCAGCTCGGGGCCAATGTAGTTGGCGGTCAGGAACTGCACCAGCGCGAAGGAGCCGCCACCGACCAGCACGGCAGGCCAGGTTTCCTTGATACCGCGCCAGCCGTCCATGATGGCCATCAGCCAGAACAGCACGAGCACCGTCATAAAAGGCAGTTGGCGACCAGCCATCTGGCCGATTTCAAAGGGATCAATACCCGATACCTGACCGGCCACGATGATAGGAATACCCATGGCACCGAACGCCACCGGGGCGGTATTGGCAATCAGACACAGACCGGCCGCGTACAAGGGGCGGAAACCCAGGCCAGCCAGCAAGGCGGCAGTAATGGCAACGGGCGCACCAAAACCGGCTGCCCCTTCCAGGAAGGCGCCAAAGCAAAAGCCCACCAGGATCAGTTGCAGGCGCTGGTCAGGCGTGACGGACAGGATGGAGGCGCGAATGATGTCGAACTGACCGGTCTTGACCGAAATCTTGTACAGAAAAACGGCGGCCACAATGATCCAGGCGATCGGCCACAGCCCATAGAAAAAGCCATACACCACCGAGGCCAGCGCAGTGGAAACCGGCATGCGATAGAAAAACAGGGCAACGCCCAGGGCCAGCAAGACGGTAATCGTCCCTGCCATATACCCCTTCATGCGCAACTTGGTCAGGGCCAGGAAAAAAAAGATGATCGGAATAAGGGCGATCAGTGCCGACAGCCAGATATTGCCGGTGGGATCGTATTGCTGCAGCCACGCTTGTTGCATGTTGTTCTATCTCCGCAGGAGCAAATGGGAGGCGCTTGTATCGCAAGCGAGCCTGAAGGTCGTTAAATTGGTCTGACCATTTCTTGAGATCGTCAAGAACAGAGCGCATTGTATAGAAAGGATTATTTTATTGAATCTAAGTGTTTACCCTAACGATTCAAGAATAAACAATTTTTTATCCAATTAATTGGTCATACCAATTTTGGTCAAAAACCAGAAATAAGAGGTGGAACGGGCAGGGGCTGTCACACGGTTTTCAGGCGTGAAAGTCTCTGTTCCTGACTATTTTTGCCAGGATGGGGCGGGAGGAATCGGGTTACGCTGTTGCTCGTTCAGGTCGATGTCTTGCGACTTCATCAGCGGGAACACTCGCTTTGCAAAAAATGATATTGAGAATCATTATCGTGGATGTAAACTAGGCTTCTAATTAGTAGAGTTTCATAAATTAAATAAGAGGCAGTGGCAGGTACTAGCACGCTGCTGCCATCAAAAGGGTCAACATAGATATGCCAACCCCTCAGGCGCCCGCGCCACGCGGACGTCCTCCCACCATCACCCGAGCACGGATTGCCGACGCTGGCATTCAGATTGGCCTGCCCAACATCACCTTTGTGGGGGTAGCGGCCGCTTTGGGTGTCAGCCAGATGGCGCTGTACAAGCATGTGGGCAATCTGGAAGGGCTTAAACAACTGGTGGCCGAAGAAATTTTCAGCCGCTGGCAAGTGCCTCGGGCCACGATTCCGGTTCAAGACAGCCTGGAGGACTATCTGCAGCTGTTCAGTGCGGCGACACAGGCTTTTGTGAAAGCCAATCCGGGCATCACGCCCTATGTGATACGCAGGCTGGTGGCGACTCCTTCCATGCTGGACAAGATCCGGGAGCATCAAGAGCACATTGCCCAGGCTTATGGCGTGTCCTTCGAGCGCTCGCGTTACTTGATGGGAACGGTGGCCTTTCATTGCCTGGCGGTTGCCGATACGGTCTATGCCGTGGCTGGCCGGGAGCCACGTGCAGCCGTGGAACGGGTCGTGGAGGAGGTCGAGATGGAGGGCATATTGCAATTGGGTATGACAGCCCTGATTCAAGGAGCTTTAGCAATGAGTGAGCAAGACATTTCTCCTGACTTTTCCACCCAATTTCTGGATACATCCGCTTTGCCGATAGCAAGGGTGCGCGATTTCCCCTTGACCCTGGAGCTGGCCACGCAATGGCTGGACGATATGGAAACTTTGATCAAGGCCGAAAAAGAGTTCGTTCTGGTCTACGAAAGCCTGCCCGATCCTTCCACTCCCGGCGACCCGGAAGGGCGCAAGAAAGCGGTGTTGTGGTTAAAGGCACATCGTGAAGGCTTCGGTCGTTATTGCCGCGGGATTGTGATGATGTGCGATGACCCTGCCAATCTGCCTGCCCTGCAGGAGATGGTGGGGCCTTTGGAAAAGGTTTATCGGGTACCTGGGGGTGTGGCCTCCAGCCCCGACGAGCTGCGCGCTTTCATCCAGCAGTGGGTGACGGCAAGTTAGGACATAACTGACAGTAGTCCATCGCCTGATAGCGCTTTGCTTCAGGTTTCAAAGCCGCTGCGTCTCCGGGTTGAGAGGCAGCGGCTTTGTTATGGACAATCTTTCGCTGAACTGTACGTGTTTTCCCGTCTAGTATCGGTTTTCCTTTGGCATGACAATAAAACATTGTCATAACAATAAGCAGTGGTCACAGGAGCAAGTACGTGAAAGATCCACATTGTCATTCCAGTAGCATCCTGGTGGAGCGCCCGGCTAAGGTCGCTTTTGAAATCATGTCCGATGGCATCTTGCAAGGTCAGTGGGCCTGGGGCAGTGCGAATCGCAGCGAAGTGGAACCGGGCCTGTTCAGGGGGACCTCGGTCTTTAGCGGCCAGGAAACCTATGTGCGCCTGAATGTGGACGCAGACCGCTTTCAGGTGGATTACGAGGTGGGCGCCAGCAAGGAGGCGATGCAGTTTCGTAATATGTCGCGCGTTATTCCAGGCGAGGTGCTCAAGCTGGGCGCAGACAAATGTGTAGTGAGCTTGCTGACCTGGCGTTTGGCTACACAAAGCGATGCGGCATGGGAGCAGATTTCCTGTGTCCATGAGGCCGAGATGTTTCTGATCAAGGGCCTGCTGGAACGCGAATAAGAAGACGGCTTACTGGCAGGGGAACCAACGATTTTCTGTTGATACCGCAGGTGGAACACAACACGTAGGGAGAGCCAGCAGCAGAGCGTCATCAACAGGGATGAGATAAAAAAGTGAGTACAAAACCACTGTATGAGCAGCTTGCTGACAAGCTGACCCGCTATATCCAGGACGGTCGCTTGAAGCCCGGCGACCGCTTGCCTACAGAGGCCGAGCTAGGGGGGATGTTCGGCGTCAGCCGCATCACCGTGCGTCAGGGCCTGGCGATCTTGACGCGCAATGGCTTGATCGAGCGTTTTCCCAGCCGAGGCTCCTTTGTGCTGGAACGCAAGAACACCGGCTCCTGGGAGCTGAGTTCCATCAATGACCTGGTGCAGTTGGGCAAAGACACCACCACTCAGATTGCCAGTTGGGGGCTGGTCACCCCTCCGGCAGATATTGCTGAGTTTTTCGCTTCCGATGAGCCGGTTTATAAGCTGCAAGCGGTGCGCTACAGGTCAGCGGTGCCCCTTTATTTTGCTGAGAACTACTTGCTACGCTCGATAGGAGAACGTATCGAGCAACAGGCTCTGGAAACACACACCATGGTGGAGATGCTGACTGGCGTGCTGAATGTGCCCATCAAGCATGCGCAAGAAGAGATCAGCATGGCCAATGCGTCGGCAGACATGGCCAAGCAGCTCTGGATCAAGGAGAACCAGGCCGTGATTGTGCAGCGTATTGATCTGTTCAATACCGATAACAAACCGGTGCAAAGCGGCAAGGGCTGGTGGCGCAGCGAGCATTTCAAGCGACGCTTCAAACTGAACTACGACTAAGCCCGCGGCCTGGCACCTGGCCAGACCTTGCCGGCAGCCGGTTTACACAGGCAAGCGTTGCCCCTTGGCCTTGATGCAAGACAGCACGATCTGCGAATGGATCTTGGTGACGCCGCGCAGCGTGTTGAGCTTGTGAATGACAAAATTGGAAAAAGTCTCGAAGTTGCGCGTGCGTATGTGCAGCATGTAGTTTGCCTGCCCGGTCACGATGTAGGCATGGAGCACTTCATCCATGGTGGCCAGTGCCTTGCTCAGGTACTGATGCTCGCTCTCGTTGAGCTGCCCGATATTCACTTCCACAAAGGCTTCAATGGCAAAGCCCAGTTTGCCTGCGCTCAAGTTGGCGCTGTAGTTTTCGATGAAGCCTTCCTGCTCCAGAATCTTTACGCGCCGGTGGCAGGAGGAGGGCGAAAGGGCTACCAGGTCAGCTAGTTCCTGGTTACTGAGCCTGCCGTTGTCCTGTAAAAGACGCAGAATTTTCAGGTCTGTCTCATCTAGTCTCATATTTTAGAATTTTCTATGAAAAAGGTTTTTAAAAACCGAATTTTCTTCCAGTATTAATCATAATCTTCATCGCTTTGGAATAATTTACCAGAGGCTCGGTGCTAGACTAAATAGCTTAAAAAGCAGAATCGAGGAGCATGAATATGATTACCTTGCAGCAATGCGAGCAGTGGGATCAGGCCGATGAACTGGCTGCCTTCAAAGCCAAGTTCGACCTGCCACCCAACACGATTTATCTGGACGGGAATTCGCTGGGCGCCATGCCCCGACACGCCATGGAGCGCGCCCAGGAAGTTATTGCTCAGGAATGGCGTACCGACCTGATCAATAGCTGGAACAAGGCAGGCTGGTGGACCTTGCCCGTGCGTCTGGGCGACCAGATGTCGCCCCTGATCGGTGCCGGTCAAGGTGAAACCATCGTCAGCGACAGCACCTCGGTCAATCTGTTCAAGGTGCTGGCTGCCGCCGTCAATTTGCAAAAAGAGCGCCATCCGGAAAAGAAAGTGATCCTGGCCGAGCGTGATTCCTTCCCTACGGATCTTTACATCATTGAAGGGTTTAACGCCTTCTTTGGCAAAGACTATAGGCTTGAATTGATTGATGACCCGGCAGACCTGCAAACAGCCGTCAATGATGAAACCGCTGTGGTGGTGCTGTCCCATGTGAATTACCGCACGGGTTACTTGCACGATATGCAGGCGACCAACCGCCTGGTGCATGAACACAATGGCCTGTTGATCTGGGATTTGTGCCACTCCGTGGGTGCCTTGCCTATCGAGCTGAAAGACAGCGAGTCCGACTTTGCCATTGGCTGCACCTACAAGTACCTGAACGCCGGTCCGGGTGCTCCGGCCCTGCTGTGGGTGAACCCCAAGCTGATGGGCCAGATCAGCCAGCCCTTGTCCGGCTGGTGGGGCCACAAGCACCCTTTTGCCATGAGCCCGTCATATGAAGCCGCCAACGGTATCGAGCGTTTCTTGTGCGGTACTCAGCCCATTGTTTCCTTGAGCCTGGTGGCTTGCGGTGTGGACGTGTTCCTGCAAACCGACCTGCAGGCGGTGCGCCGTAAATCCCTGGCGCTGACGGACTTGTTCATCGCGTTGGTGGAACAGGAATGTGCGGAATTTGGCCTGCGTCTGGTGACTCCACGCGATCACCACTACCGTGGCAGCCATGTCAGTTTTGCCCATGAGCAAGGCTATGCCGTGGTGCAGGCCCTGATCGCCCGTGGTGTGATTGGGGACTACCGCGAGCCTGAAGTGATGCGCTTTGGTGTTACGCCCTTGTATCTGTCTTTTGTGGATATTTGGCAGGCTGTGCAGCATATCAAGGCGGTACTGACCGATAAGGAATGGGACAAGCCCGCCTATAAAACACGCTCCAAGGTGACCTGATCAGGCTGATATAAAAAATAAGCATAAAGGAGGAGACATGAGCCGATTTGAGCAAATTCAATCGCGCGAAGCCGGGCTGCATAAAAAACTGAGTGCCCGCCAAATGAGCATGATTGCGATCGGGGGCGCCATCGGTACCGGCTTGTTCCTGGGCAGCAAATTTGCCATTGGCTTTGCTGGTCCCGGCGTTGTACTGAGTTATGTGATTGGCGGCTTCATTGCTCTGGTCCTGATGGGCTGCCTGGCCGAGATGACGGTGGAACACCCCACATCGGGCTCTTTTGGAGCCTATGCGGAGTTCTATATTCATCCGCTGGCCGGGTTCCTGGTGCGCTACAGCTATTGGGCCTGCATTGTTCTGGCCGTGGGCACCGAGGTGACGGCGGTGGCGGACTATATGAAGTTCTGGTTCCCGGACGTCTCACCCTGGATCTGGATCGCCTTTTTCTCGGCCGTGCTGATTGCCGTCAATGCCTACAGCGTCAAGGCTTTTGGCTCGGTGGAGTATTGGTTTGCCCTGATCAAGGTGTTTGCCATTATTGCGTTCATCGTGCTGGCCATTGGCATGTTGACGGGCTATTACAAGCCCGCACAGGTACAGGAAAACCTGTTTGGCCAGGGTGGCTTCATGCCCAATGGCTGGTATGGGGTGTGGGTAGGGGTGATCATTTCCATCTTCAGCTATCTGAGTATCGAGATGATTGCCGTGGCGGCGGGCGAGGCAGAAAACCCCGAGCAAGCCGTGCGCCAGGCCTTCAAGGCCACCATCTGGCGCTTGATCATTTTCTACCTGCTGTCCTTGTCGCTTATCGTGATGCTGGTGCCTTGGCAGGTGCTGGTAGCGGAAGGCACAACCAGTCCTTTCATTACGGTGATGCAGTCCGTCGGCATTCCCTATGCAGACAGTATCCTGAACTTCATTGTGATTATTGCGGCCTTGTCGGCCATGAACAGCATGCTCTATATCTCGACCCGCATGATGTTCAGCCTGTCGCGTGCCGGTGATGCGCCCGCTGCGCTGGGCAAGGTGGCGCGCAATGGTGTGCCCTTGAATGCCCTGGCTTTATCGGCCAGCGGTGTGGCCGTGGCCGCAGTGGTGTATGCCAACAATCCGGAAACCGCCTTTCCGGTGATGATCGCCCTGTCCATGTTTGGCGCCTTGTTCACATGGGGCATGATCTTCCTGACTCATTTGTTCTTCCGCCGCCGCGTGGCCCGGGACGGTGTGCAGCTACGTTTCCGTATGCCGGCCTATCCCATCGGCACCTTGCTGGGCTTGATTGGCATTGTCGCGATTTTGGTGACCACCTGGTTCATCAATATCTTTCACTACACCTTGCTGTTTGGTGTGCCGTTCCTGCTCGCCTTGGTTGTTATTTACTTTGTACGAGGCGCTCGTAAGGCTGCCTGAGTGATCTGACTTTCTGGCCCTGTTTGAACAAGCCCCTGCCTTGGCAGGGGCTTTTTTTTGCAGCGTGCGTTTCAAGAAGCTCGTCCCGTCGGATAACAGCGGGAGCGTAGTGATGTTGAGGCGTGTGTGTCTGAACAGGTAAGGATGTGGTGTGGGGCCGGTTTGATCCTTGTCAGCCTTGCGGTTTGTGGAGAATCGGCTCAATAAAAATATGTATTATTTGAGACTGTTATGTATCATTTGGTATTGTTATTGCTCAATAAGGCCACTGTCAGTCGTTCTGGGTCGCTGTGCTTTGTTGGGGGCGGCCAGGGCTGCGAGTGCTTGGGAGGAAAACTGTGAACCGTCATGGAAAGCGCATGACTCATCCGCGTGAGTTGCGTCAATCGAATCGCGAAGCCTTGCTGGGCCCCGGCGCGGATGCCGCTTTTAGCAGCTTGGCGGCGCCCGAGATTCGGCAGCGCGTGCTGCTGGCCCATTGGGTGGCCCATAGCCGGGACAAGACCCAGCAGTACTTGGGTTTCCCCTTGGGCCGCATCATGCTGCAGCGCTGGATGCACAGCAAAGCTGGCAGCCGTCGGATCGAGGCGTTTGGCCTGCCGCGTCACATCGTCCATGAAACCTTGGGGGAGCAGGCCTTAACCCTGCATGTGAACCCGCGCGAGCTGATCCGCATGGCCATTCAGGCGCCTCGCAAAGAGGAAAAACGGCCGTCCTCCCTGGCCTTTATCTGGGAGGGAAGCTGGGACCAGCGACGTGAAGATTTGCGCGTCGGAACGCGTTACTCCCTGATCAGCGATCTGGATGAAAACCGGCACCAGCTGGAACAAACGGCGCGTTTCAAAAAGCTGATGAAGCGTATTGAACAGGGCAATCCTTGGGAGTCGTATCAGCAAGGTGTATTTCTGGATACGCCGGAGAAGATTATTGAGTACCTGCGTATTTACCTGGGTTTTCTGGATGAGATGGCTCGTGATGGCTTTGATCCCAGGCGCGGCAAAGATGCCTTGGGAGTGGTGATCTCCCGTGATGGCCGTATTCTGAAAATTAATCGTGGTCTGCACCGATTGGCCATGGCCCAGAGGCTGGGCCTGCCTAGCGTACCCGTGCAGGTACGCCATGTGCATCGCTTCTGGTGGGATCGGGTCACTGCCGGGGCCACGGGCGAACTGGCCTTGCACCGGATGCAGCAAGCCTTGCGCCGCTGCGTGCCGGAGACCCGGCCCGGCCCTTTGGATCTGGATCCGGATACCTTGCTGACAGATGCTTTCTGGCCGGCTCCGCGTGCCGGTCTGAGCGTTTAAAAAATCACCCGCATAGTCATTATTCCATGGGTGAAATACGGTTTCTCAATGAATGACGTTACACTAGCGCACGCTCCACCCAGGTAGCGTGCCTGTTCGTTTTCCTGCTCTCCAGTGGTGCCAAACAAGAAGACCGATTCGCAGCGATCTGGCAATAGCCCGTGCCCGATCCAGTCCTGTATTACCTAGGGGAAGAATTATGACTGCAGCAAAGCCTCGGCCTCGCGAGGAATTGCTATTGCGCCTTGTAAGCGCTTTGGCCGACCAGCCGCGGGCGTCCATGGGGCAATTGGCCGGTCTGGTAGGCTTGAGTCGCGCAACCCTGTGCCGCTACTTCCCGTCTCGTGAAGCCATGATGATGGAGATCTTCCAGGAAGGGGTAAATAGTGCGGAGCAGGCTATTGAGCGCGCCCGCTTGTGCGAGGGAAGTCCACAAGAAGTCATTCAACGACTAATCCAGGAACTGCTGCCTATTGTGGATCTGTACATGTACGTTGAGCGCCAGTTGCAGGTAGAGGAGTATTCCACGGCTCGCACTGAAGCGGTACGACAGGCGTTGATTGAGCAGTTCCAACAGTGGCAGGAAAGCGGGGACTTGCGGCGCGATCTGGCGGCCAGTTGGTTATGCGAGTCCTTGTTTGCCTTGCTGGGCAAGGCCGCCAGGCTGATTCGAGCTGGCCGTCTGGCCCGCCATGACGCACCCCACAATGTGTTTGTCCTGCTGTGGAGCGGCATCGTTCATCCCTGATCGGGCCGGAAAACCAGGCCTTGTGCTTTCATGCCTGTGCGGATTACGCTGCTTGCTGGTGCAGCGCACACATACGGAGGTAATGGCATGAAGCAGGCAATAGCAGCTTTCTCTTTGGGTTTGTCCCTGCTGGCGGGGGCAGGTGGCGCACAGGCCGCTTTGGACGTGGGCACACCCGCGCCGGACTTTACCGTGCAGGCCGCTCTGGCCGGTAAAACCTTTGAATTCAATTTGGATGAGGCCTTAAAGAAGGGGCCGGTCGTCCTGTATTTTTACCCGGCAGCGTTTACTCAGGGTTGTACTGTCGAAGCGCATACTTTTGCGCAAGCCATTGACGAATACAGCCACTTTGGCGCCACTGTAATTGGTTTGTCTTCAGACAATATCGATACCCTGAAGGATTTTTCCACCGGACCTTGCGGCAGCAAGTTCGCGGTGGGGGCGGACACCACAGGCCAGGTCATCAAGGCTTATGACGCAGGACTGGGAACGCATACCGAACGGGCTGCCCGCATGTCTTATGTGATCTCGCCCGAAGGCAAGATTGTGTACGAATACACGGCTATGGATCCCGATGAGCATGTCAGCAAAACCTTGCAGGCCGTGCGCGATCTGGCGGCGCAGCAAGGGACAAAATAAACGCTTGGCTTGAGGCTTGGTCGGGGGAAAGCAAGCCGCGCAGGATACGGGGCTTGCTTTTTTTTGGCTTATTTTTGCAGGCGCTTGAGCATGTATGGCACGCTCAAAAACAGAATGGCAGCAATATAAAAACCCACTGCAACTGGACTTTCCAGCAGTACCAGAAAATTTCCCTGTCCGGCCGCCAGGGCCGTTCGCAACTGATTTTCTGCCAAGGGCACCAGAATCAGACCGATCAGCAAAGGGGCAATGGGAAAGCCGTAGACTCGCATGATGTAGCTGACCACGCCCAGGCCGGCCATCATGGCCAGTTCAAAGGTGGAGCCGGACACGCCCCAGATGCCGATCATGGCAAAGACCAGAATTCCGGCGTAAAGCTGCGGTTTGGGAATATAAAGCAGACGCACCCACAGGCCGACTAGCGGCAGGTTCAGCACTAGCAGCATGGCATTGCCGACATACAGCGAGGCAATCAGGCCCCAGACCAGTTCGGGGTTGCTGGAAAACAGAAAAGGGCCGGGCTGCAGACCGTAGTTTTGAAAGGCAACCAGCAAAATGGCGGCGGTGGCGGATGTGGGCAAGCCCAGCGTTAGCAAGGGCACCAGAATTCCGGCTGCGGCGGCATTATTGGCCGCTTCGGGACCGGCAACGCCTTCGATTGCACCGTGTCCAAACTCGTCCTTGTTTTTGGACAGGTTTTTTTCCAGGGAATAGGACAGCATGGTGGGCAGCTCAGAGCCTCCGCCAGGAATCGCTCCCATCGGGAAACCAATGACCGTGCCACGCAACCAGGGCTTCCATGAGCGTGCCCATTCATTGCGTGTCATGAAAGCTTTGCCACTGATGGGGATGATCTGCTCGTCGTTGTGACGAAAGCGGCTGGCCACGTACAGAATTTCTCCCACCGCAAAGACCGAGACCAGCACCACCGTCAGCTCAACACCATCGAGCAGGTCGGGCAGCCCGAAAGTCATGCGAGCCTGCCCGGTCATGGCATCGATGCCGATCACGCCCAAAGCCAGGCCCAGAAACAAGGAAATAAAACCACGGACGCGGGAAGCTCCCATCACCACAGCGACCGAGGTAAATGCCATGATGGTCAGGGCAAAGTAGTCCGCCGGTGTGAAAATAAAGGCCAGTTCGGCCACGGCCGGGGCGGCGAAGGTCAACGCCAGCGTGGCGATGGTGCCAGCAATAAAAGAGCCAATGGCGGCCGTGGCCAAGGCGGCCGCGCCTCGCCCACGGCGTGCCATCTTGTTGCCTTCCAGCGCGGTCATCATGGAGCCCGCTTCACCGGGGGTATTGATCAAAATGGCGGTGGTCGAACCTCCGTACATGGCGCCGTACAGCACACCGGCGAACATGATGAAGGCTGAGACCGGCCCCACGGAAACCGTGACTGGCAGCAGCAGGGCAATGGTCAGTGCCGGGCCAATGCCGGGCAGAATGCCGATGGCCGTACCCAGCACCGAACCGATCAAGGCCCACATCAGGTTCATGGGCTGCAGAGCCACCTCAAAGCCGTGCAAGAGCAAAGAAAGCGTATTCATTACAGCCCCGCCACAGGAAGAAAGCCGCCCAGTTGCAAACCCAGGCGGCCAAACAGAAACCAGCAGGCGCTGCCCAGTACCAAGCCGGAGAGCAGATCCAGCAGCACGCGACGTGAACCTAGGGCACGTGCCACCAGCATGAAACACACTGAGGCCGTGAGTGGCAGGCCCAACGGCTCCATCATCAGGCTGGGCAGCACGGCAGCCAGCAGGACGGTCAGGAAGGGCCCCTTGTCCATGCCTGGATCCTGGGCCAGCTCTTCCTTGTCGAAGGCGGTGCCACGATGCATTTGCAGCAGGAACAAAATGCCCAGAACAACCAGTCCCACGCCGACCAGCGCAACGAACAGGCCTGGGCCGATCGCGGCATATTGTGCGCTGAGAGTCAGGGACATGGAGGCGTAGAGACAGACGGCACCCGCCAGGATGACCGCCAGCCCCAGCCACCAGGGCTGACGCGAAGTTACACTCATGTGTGTTCCCCGACTTGCTTTACTGGATCAAGCCTGCGTCTTGCAGGATGGTCGTGGTGCGCTCGGTTTCTGCCTTGATGAAGTCACCGAATTTGTCGCCGGCCAGAAAGTACGGTTCCCAGCCCAAGCGTTCCTGCGTTGCTTTCCATTGTGGTGCTTCGCTGAGTTTGGTGAAGTGGTCAATCCACAGCTGATAGTTTTCTTCAGGCATGTCCACCGAGCCCAGAATGCCCCGCCAGTTGGCAATCTCCACCTTGTAGCCAGCTTCTGTGAAGGTAGGCACTTGCTCCAGGCCTTTCATCCGTTTGTCCGAGGAGATGGCCAGAATACGGATGCGGCCGCTGTCGGCAAATTGCTGAAACTCGGACGCCCCCGAGATTCCGGCCTTCAGGGTCCCGTTGACGATCCCTGTCACTGTATCGGCCCCGCCGGCTTGCGGGATGTAGTTCAGGGCTTTGACGGGCACCTGGCCTTGCTGTGCCAGCAAGGCCAGAGCAATGTGATCCGTTCCACCGGCAGAGCCACCGCCCACGGGCATGGCCCCAGGGTTGGCTTTCATCGCTTGTACAAAATCGTCCAGGTTTTTGTAGGGGGAGTCGGCTTTGACCGCCAGCACAACGTATTCCGCTGTCAAACGCGCAACAGGTCGAAACTTGCTTAAATCGATGGGGGATTTGTTCATGGCAATCGAGCCGACTGTGATCGCACCGAATACAGCCAGTGCATCGGGTTTGCCCTTTTGCGAGCGCTGGAAGTCGGCCAGACCGATGGTGCCGCCGGCACCGCCTTTATTGCTAAAGCTGACCGTGCCGGTGTAGATGCCCGCCTCATTCATGGCCTGCATGGATTGGCGGCCTGTGGAGTCCCAGCCTCCGCCTGGGTTGGCAGGCAGCATCATGCTGAGCTGGGCTTGCGCAGTGACTGTAGCCCCCAGCAAGGTAGCGGCCAGCAAGGGACGCAGAAAGCGATGAAGTTTCATGTCATGTCTCCTGAATAAGTGCGCCTGTAGACGCCTGGTTTTTTTAGTTGTTCGGCGTTGATATTACCCTATGCGTAATGCAGAGCTACCTTATGTGCAGGATGGACGATGGAGTCGGCCTGCTCGAGTGGCGCATGCGTTTGATGGCTGATGGTAGGCAGAGTATGTTCATATGAACATTTGGGCGTCATAAAACTTTCATCTGAGCGTCACCGACACGTAACTTCGCGTTCCTACACTGCCGGGTATTCAAACGAAACCCATACGCCGTGTTATGAACCTATCTGTCAGGCAAAGCATTATTGTGGATCTGCTGGCCGCCCAAGGGGCGGTGTCAGTGGATGGCTTGGCCGCGCATTTCGGGGTGACGCCGCAGACTATCCGGCGCGACCTGAACCACTTGTATGAAGCCGATCTGGTGCGCCGCCGCCATGGTGGTGCCGAGCTGAACGTGGTCGAGCGTAATGTGCCTTTCCAAACGCGCCGCATTACCCATTTGCAAGCCAAGGCCCGTATCGGGCGAGCCGTTGCCACATTGATTCCTCCCGGTGCCAGCCTGCTGCTGGGTTTTGGCACCACCCCCGAGCAAGTGGCCCTGGCGCTGGCCGACCATCGCGATCTGACCGTGGTCACCAACAACATCAGTGCCGCTCTGGCCCTGTCTCACAATATGAGCCACCGCGTGGTACTGACGGGTGGTGAACTGCGTCAGCCCAACCCCGAAATTCTGGGCCCCGGCGCCGAACGCCTGTTCAACAGCTTCAAGGCGGACTTTGGCGTGTCCGGGGTAGGGGGCTTTGACTCGGACGGTGCTTTGCTGGACTTTGATATGGCCGAGTCCGATTGCCACAAAGCCCTGCGCGGCAATTGCCGTGTGCGGATTCTGGTGCTGGATCACACCAAATTTGGCCGTCGTGCCCCTGTGCGCAGTGGCTCTTTGGATGATGTGGATATTCTGGTCAGCGACCAGCCTATTCCCGAGCCTTACCGCGAGCAAATTCCTGCGCGTGTTCAGATCGTGATTGCTGACGAGGTGCAGGCATGAGTCGCGCAGCTATCGAGTTGCAAGGCATAGGCAAAGCCTGGGGCGAACAGGCCGTGCTCAAACAAATGGATCTGTCCATTCAGGAAGGTAAATTTACCGCCTTGTTGGGGCCTTCGGGCTGCGGTAAGTCCACCTTGCTGCGCATTATTGCCGGGCTGGAAACCCCCGATCAGGGTCGGCTTTTGATCAATGGGCAGGACGCCACCTATCTGGAGCCCGCCAAGCGTGGCTTGAGCATGGTGTTCCAATCCTACGCCCTGTTCCCGCATCTGAATGTGGCCGACAACATCTTGTTCGGCCTGCAAGTACGCCGTGCCGATCGTCAGCAGCAAAAAGAGCGTCTGCGTGAAGCCCTGGCGCTGACCAATCTGGAAGGTCTGGAAGAGCGCAAGCCCGGCCAGTTGTCGGGCGGGCAGCGGCAGCGTGTAGCCCTGGCGCGCAGCATTGTGTCGGGCCATCGTATCTGCCTGATGGACGAGCCGCTGTCGAACCTGGATGCCAAGCTGCGTCACACCGTGCGCCATGAAATCCGTGCTCTACAGCAACGCTTGGGTTTGACCGTGGTGTACGTCACCCACGATCAGACCGAAGCCATGGGCATGGCCGATCACGTGGTGCTGCTTAACGCTGGACACATCGAGCAGCAGGGCAGTGCCCAGGACCTGTACGGGCAGCCCAATAGCGTCTTTACCGCCGGCTTTATCGGCAGCCCACCCATGATGATGATTCACAGTGACCAAGTGCCCTTGGAGTTGTGGCCCTCGCGCCGTCAGTACGACCAGCCGCATCGTGTGCTGGTGGGCGTGCGCCCGGAGAACCTGAACTTGCACGAAGCGGGCGAGCAGTATGTGGCTGCCACCGTGGTGCACCAGGAGTTTCAGGGGGCCGATGCCTATGTGTATGTGCAGCTTGATGATGGCCACACCCTGATCGTGCGCGCGCCGCACAGCCGCAGCGTCGAGGCGGGTGCTCGCTGTGGCTTGAGCTGGGACCCTGTTCACGCTTTTTACTTTAACCAGGACAGCGGGGCTCGCCTGCCGTCTGCGGATGCTCTGACTGCTGCTCCTTTCGCTGTTCCTCCTGCTGTTCTTCCCTAAACGTACTGCGAGTCTACCCATGTTGAAGAATTGTTTGCTTGCCACCTCCAGCGCCCTGTTGATGGGCCTGGGCGCCAATGCCCATAGCGCGGTGGAATTGACCATGTATTACCCCATTGCCGTAGGAGGTCCGCTGACCGATGTGGTCGATGGAATGATCAAGGACTACCAGGCCCAAAACCCGGAGGTCACCGTTAAAGCCGTCTACTCCGGTAACTACGATGAAACCCGAGTACGTGCCTTGTCGGCCCTGCGTGCGGGCGAGCCGGTGCAGCTTTCTGTACTGGGCGCACTGGATACGCATGATCTGGTGGAACAAGGTCTGGTCGAAGCCTTTAGCGATGTGGCTCAGGACACCCCCAGCCAGGATTGGCTGAAAAGCTTTTATCCTGCCTTGATGGCTAACGGCACCTTGGAAGGCAAGGTCTGGGGCATTCCGTTCCAGCGCTCCACCATTGTCATGTTCTACAACAAGGACATGTTCCGTGAAGCGGGCCTGAATCCGGATCAAGCTCCCAAGACCTGGGACGAGCTGGTGCAAACCGCCCAGAAACTGACTAATGACCAGCATCACGGCTTGATGATTCCGTCGACGGGCTACCCCTACTGGATGTTCCAGGCCATGGCCTTGCAAAATGGCCGTCAGTTGATGAATGAAGAAGGCACACAGGTCTACTTCAATGACCCCAAGTCGGTGGAGGCGCTACAGTTCTTCCACGACCTGGCCTACAAGCACAAAGTCAGCCCCACTGGCACCATTGAATGGGGCACGCTGCGCCAGGCTTTTGTCCAAGGCAAGACCGCCATGATGTGGCACACCACGGGCAACCTGACGGCCGTCAAGAATGAAGCCAAGTTCGACTTTGGTGTTGCCATGCTGCCCGCCAAGGAAAAAGCCGCGTCGCCTACCGGCGGTGGCAACTTCTACCTGTTCAAGGGCGCGAACGAGGAACAGAAGAAAGCGGCTCTGGATTTTGTGCGCTGGATGACGGCCCCTGAGCGTGCCGCCAAGTGGTCCATGGCTACGGGCTATGTCGGTGTCAGCCCTGCCGCCTACGAAACGCCTGCTCTGGTCGAGTACGCCAAAACGTTCCCGCAGGCTGTGGTCGCCCGCGATCAGTTGGCCGTAGCTTCGCCCGAGTTTGCCACTTACGAGACAGCACGTGTACGCGAGCTGCTGTCCAACGCCGTGCAAGCCGTGCTGACTAATGCCAAGACGCCCAAGGCCGCTTTGGATGAAGCCCAGGCTGCTGCAGAACGTCTGCTGCGTCCTTTCAACTAAGCAGGTGCAGGAATGGCTGAACCATTGCGTGTGCTGCGTAAAGAGTGGGTATTTGCGTACCTCTTGTTGACGCCGCTGTTTGTGCTGCTAAGCGTGTTTGCCTTTATCCCGGCGCTGCACACGTTCTGGTCCAGCCTGTTGAGTAAAGGCACGGCGCGTCGTCCGGCCCAGTTTGTGGGCATGGACAACTACGATGCCATGCTGGCTGACCCGACGTTCTGGCTGGTTCTGAAGAACAATCTTTGGTATGCCGCCATTGTGATTCCGGTGTCCATGGCCCTGGCCTTGCTGATGGCCTTGTGGGCCAACCGGGCCATGAGCATGCGGGCCTGGGTGCGTTGTGCCTACTTCACGCCCACCATGCTGCCCATGATTGCCGCCGCCAATCTATGGCTGTTTTTCTACACACCGGATCTGGGTTTACTGGATCAGATTGCCAAGCTGTTTGGCGCCGGGGCCACCAACTGGCTGGGCCAGCCGCAAACCGCCCTGGGCGCGGTCATGGTGGTGACGATCTGGAAAGAGGCCGGTTTTTTCATGATCTTTTATCTGGCTGCCTTGCAAACCATCCCGCCCGAGCTGCGCGATGCCGCTCGTCTGGAAGGCGCGACCCGTTGGCAGTATGGCCGCCGTGTGCTTTTACCCTTGCTGGCACCCACGACCCTGTTCATTTTGATCAACGCGCTGATCAACTCGGTCAAGCTGGTTGATCACCTGTTTATCTTGACCAAGGGCGGCCCCAATAATGCCTCCAAGCTGATGCTGTACTGGATCTGGGAAACCGCTTTTGCCTATATGGATACGCCTAGTGCCGCCGTGCTGACGGTTGTGCTCCTGTTGGGGCTGGGTGCTGTCGCCATCTTTCAATTTCGCTACGCTGAACGACGCGTGCACTACCAGTGATGAACATGGACACTGTTTTGACCGCCCCAGGCCGCCCGCTGCGTTTGCCTTCACTGGATACAGTAGGGGCGCACGCTTTGGCCCTGCTGTGGATTGCCCCCTTGTTGTATGCCTGCTGGGCTGCGTTTCGCGACCCGTCCGCCGCCTTGAGTTTTGACTGGAGCGCAGGCTGGACCTTTAGTAATTTTGCAGCGGCCTGGGACCGTGCGCCCTGGTTGCGCTACATCTTCAACACCACCGTGCTGGTGCTGACCATTCTGCTCGGACAGTTTGTGCTGTGCACCCTGGCCGCTTATGCCTTTGCCCGCTTTCGTTTCTTTGGCAGCCAGTTTCTCTTCATGCTGCTGCTTTTACAGTTGTTCATCCTGCCCGAAGTACTGATTGTGGAGAATTACCGCATGGTGGCCTTGCTGGGTTGGACGGACACGGTCTGGGGCATGGGTGTGCCCTATATGGCCAGTGCCTTTGGCGTGTTCTTGTTGCGCCAGGCTTTCAAGCAAGTGCCGCGTGAACTGGAGGATGCGGCGCGACTGGAAGGATGCAGCCGCCTGGGTGTGCTCTGGCGAGTGTACGTGCCGTTGGTCAAGCCTGTGTACCTGGCTTATGCCCTGGTGTCGGTGTCTACGCACTGGAACAATTTTCTATGGCCCTTGGTGATCAGCAGCTCTGACCATACCCGTCCTTTGACCGTAGGTTTATCCCTGTTTGGCGCACCGGAAAGCGGGGTCAGTATCTCCCTGATCAGTGCCGCCACATTAATGACTATCTTGCCGCTTTTGTTGGGCTTTTTGCTGTTTCAAAAGCAGTTCATGCAGGCCTTTTTACGCGCCGGCATTCGTTAAGGAATTCTGATGAAGATCATCCAGTTTTCGGACCTGCACATTACCCCGCCCGATGGCCTGTTGTTTGGCTCGGACCCTCTGGATCGTTTGCGTAGTTGTGTGCAGCACGTCAATCGTCATCATGCCGATGCAGACTTGTGCGTGTTGACGGGCGACCTGACCCACGCCGGTCATCCACGCGCATACGAGCGGCTGTGTGAAGGCTTGCAGGATTTGATTCCGCCTGTACGTTTGATGATGGGCAACCACGACAGCCGCAGCGCTTTTCACAGCGTGTTTCCGCAGGCCACGACCGATTTACCCGGCTTTGTACAGCATGCCGAGACCTTGGGCGATTGGCGCCTGATCTACCTGGATACCTTGGAGGACGGCTATACCAACGGCTTTTTGTGTACGCGGCGTCTGCAATGGTTGCAGCAGGAGCTGGCCGCGCATAGCGGGCCGGTAATGCTGTTTTCGCACCATCCTTTACCTGCCTTGCAGTATCCGTCCATGGATTGGCTGCGTATGAGTAATGCGTCGGATTTATTGCCTTTGCTCAAGGCTCATCCCGCGCCCGTGCATTTGTTCTCCGGTCACGTGCATCGCTGCGCCAGCGGTGTGTGGAACGGCCTGCATTTTGTGACGGTCAATGGCACCAACCATCAGCACGAACTGGATCTGGAGCGCGAGGGGGCCGCAACATCGACTTTCGAGCCTGCCAGTTACGCGCTTATCTTGCCCAACGCAGATGGTTTGACGGTGCATTTTCAGCCCTTTGGCTACGAGGAATTGCGCTTTCCGTATACGGGGGATTTGAGTGCCCTGAAGTGCGTGTAAGCCTTCCGGGTTCAGCAACGCTGGCACAAGGCTGAAGTGATCAGCAAACCCGCAGTGGCCCCCGAGGCCTGGATTATTTTCTAGGTTACGGGGGCTGTTTGCCTGGTAGCCGCTTTCACGTGATTAGAAGGAATAACGCAGGTTCAGCATGGCATTACGCGGTGCGCCGTAATAGCCGGTGTAGAAGGTCTGATCCAGCGCACTCAGGTACTTGCGGTTGAACAGATTGTTGACGTTCAAGGTGGCCGTCAATTGCTTGCTGAAGTCGTAGCGGCCCATCAGGTTGACGACGGCGTAGCTGCTTTGTTCTCCGGTGACAGTCTTGCCCAAATCCCACGGTGTGGCGGTGAAATGGATCTGGCTTTGCCAGTTCACACCACCCCCAATCGTCAGGCGATTCCAGTTGCCGGGCAGGCGGTAGGCGGTCCACAGCTTGGCCATATGGCGTGGCACCAGGGTTTTGATGCGCTCGCCCTGGGCGTCTTTGGTCTGGCTGTAGGTGTAGCTAAAGGCCATGTTCCAGCCATCGAGCAGCTCGCCCGTCACTTCCATATCCAGGCCCTGGGTCTTGGCGCCTTTGACCGCCGTGTAGGCCGCTTCGCGCTCGGTACCCGGCACGATAAAGCCACTGTCGGCCACGGCCAGATTGTCCTGGCGGATTTCGTACAGCGCAATGCTGCTGTTCACGCGGCCGTCCAGCATTTCGCTTTTCAGGCCGATTTCGTAGTTATCGCCTTTGCGCGGGTCCAGAAAGTTGCCGCTACGGTCGCGATAGCTTTGTGGCTTGAAGATGCTGGTGTAGCTGGCATAGATCGAATGCTCTTCATTCAGGTCGTACACAATGCCGGCATATGGGGTGAAGACATTGTCTTCGTGCATGGTTTTCAGGCTGTTAAAGCGCTGCATACCAGGGTCAGGATAGCTTTGGGAAAGACTGTAGCGGTAATTGCTGAGGCGGCCCCCCAAAATGACAGCCAGCTTGTCGCTGGGTTTAAGGCGTAGCGCCGAATACCCACCGTACTGTTTGACGGTCAGATCATAGTCAAACAGCTTTTCTCCAGTTGTATGGGGTAAGGCCGGGTTGTTGTTCCAGTCGTGGAGATTGATGGAGGTGCCTTCGATATCGTCGTCCATGGTGTCATGGCGATTCTTGTAGCGTGACGAATTAAAGCCGACGATCAGTTCGTGGTCCTGTCCAAATAGTTGAAAAGGGCCTTTTGCGTGAATATCAAAACTGGTTTGATACTGTGTGGCATTTGAAACACCTCCGTAAAGCTGCACGCCGTCGCCCGTTTCACGGTTGGGATAGCCCCAGGAAGCATCCGCGCTTTTTCCGCTTCGACGGGCCTTCAGGTAATTCAGGGACATGGCCAGTGACCAGTCTGCCCCCAGTTGCTGGTCCAGTTTCACAAAGGTGTTGTGAGACTCCAGTGTATTGGTGTTCCAACGAGCCCCTGCATTGGTGGAAATATCAAAATCGGTCTGTTCGCCGGTGTCGTAGAACAAAGGAAAGCCGGAGCCAGAGGAGCCGCGCGGATCATTTTTTTGATAATCCATCCCCAAGGTGACAAGCGTGGTGTCCGTAATGTCGGCCTCAAGTATGCCGTAGACCACATCTTTTTTAGTTGTGAAGTAGTCCATATAGCTGTTGCCTTCCTGATGGGCTCCAACCAGACGGCCGCGCAGGCTGCCGTTCTCGTTAATCGGGCCACCAAGGTCTACTTGAGCGCGCATCTGATCCCATGACCCGTAGCTCACTTCGGCATGGCCCTGAAAATCGGCTGTCGGACGTTTACGGACCATATTGACGACGCCAGCTGGGTCGCCTGCGCCGGTCAATAGACCAGAGGCACCACGCAGCACTTCCACCCGGTCATAAATCGCCATATCTGCCAGCCCCTGAGGAATGTTCTGGCTGACGATATCGGACAGCGTGGACAGGCCGTCCAGCTGATAGTTGTCGATAGCATAGCCACGCGAGTAGATGGTGTAGCGGTCGCTGCCTATGTGCTGGATGGAAATACCGGGCGCTTGTTGCAGCACGCTGCCGATATTGTCCAGCGACTGGTCTTCAATGCGCTGGCGCGTCATGACGCTGACGGTTTGCGGCGTTTCACGCAGCGTCATGTTCAGCCTGGTGGCCGTGGTAGTAGCGCCATGGCTGGCATAGGTCTGGCTGCCTTCCGTCACGGGCAGGCGACGGCCCACGACGCGCACCGGGTCCAGCATGGTGGCGTCCGTATTGGGGCGCGACAGGGTGATGGTGTTGTTCTCGCGCCGGTATTCCAGGCCAGAGCCTTGCAGCAGGCTGCGCAGCGCGTCTTCCGGGCGCATGCGGCCCTGAATCGGTGTCGTGCTCAGACCTTGCACTAGCGAAGGCGAGAAAAGCACCTGCAGCTGGGTCTGTTCGGCCAGTTTCAGCAGCGCTTCGGACAAGGGCTGGGCGGGAATGTGGATAGGGACAGGATTGTCTTGGGCCAGGGCAGGGGTGCTGGCACTGGCCACCACTAAAGCGAGCAGGACGGGGCGCAGGCGGGGTAGGAAAGTGGTTCGGTTCACGGTGCAGATTCAGGGTAGGGGCGGGCAGGGCGACGCCCGGATTCAGAGATATTCATCAAACGCGATGTTGAGGAACGCTGAATCTAAATACGAGTCAGTCTTACTAGGCCCCTCAGCCTGAATTGGTTTATTTGAAACTAATTGTAATTACGAGCCGCTGCTCAGCAGGACACTGCCATCGTCTTGTGTCTTGGCCTGCAGTGGCAGGATCTGTTGCAGGGCTTGAGGCACCGCACTTTGTTCATCCAGCAGGAAGGACGCGGTGACACGCTGCTGGCCGATTCTGCCGTCAGCAATGCGGATGGGATGCTCGCGATAGCGGTTGATTTCAGCAACGACTTCGAACAAGGACAGGTCCCGCACAATCAGGCGTCCTTGCCGCCAGGCGGTGGCAGCGGCCACATCGACCTCGGGTTGAATACTGAGCCCATCCTGAACGGAAACGGTGGCGCCAGAGCCAGCGGCCAGATACCGGGTCTGGCGGTTCCACCAGCGGCCGCTGGACACTTCCACACTACCGCTTTCGACCAGCACTTTGACTTGCTCGGCATCACGACGAACCGTAAAGCTGGTGCCGGTAACGCGTACCACCGTATTGCCTGCTTTGACGATGAAAGGGCGCTGCGGGCTGGATGCTATCGCGCACATCACTTCGCCCTGAATCAGGTCCAGATGACGGCTGTCTTCATAAAACCGCAGCTCGGCTTGGGTGGCGGTATTCAGCTCCAGGCTGGAGCCGTCCGGCAGAGGAACCCAGCGGCGCTCGCCCACACGTGTTTGCAGGCTAGCGGCGTACACAGCCTGGGGGCCGAGTAGTAGGCCTGCCAAACCGGCAGAGCCCGCGACAGCGACCAGGGCGCCGGTATTACGGATCAGTTTGCGGCGGCGCAGATCGGGCCGCTGGGGCACTTTGCCGCCATACAGCAGCTTGACCAAATCCTTGTCCAGCGTGCTGGCCAGGGAGCTTAACTGCTCCACCGCCATAAATTCGCGCTCGTTTTCCGGGTCAGCCTGCAACCACTCCTCCAGCGCTTGCTCGTCAGCCGGGCTGAAGCGGCCCGAATGCAGGCGGGCCGACCATTGGGCGGCGGCCTCGGCAGGGGAGGTGGCATCACTGGGGTAGAAAGGGGATTCAGAACTCATCGCGCAGGCGCTCGCGGATAAACTGGCTGGCCAGCGCAATATAACGCTCCACGCTGGCAATGGACAGTTTCAGATGACGGGCAATTTCAGGCTGGGTCCAGCCTTCGATGCGATTCAAGACAAAAGCCCTTCGGTGATTCAAAGGCAAGGCTTCCAGGGCCGCAACCAGGGCGTGGCGCACTTGCTCCGCACTGGCGTGGGCATCGGCACCGTCGGTGATAGGGTGAGCGTCTTCATGCAGCTCGTCCCAGGCCAGGTGCTGGAAGCGGCTGTTGCGACGCCACAGATCAATGGCCCGATGGCGCGCGGACTTGTACAGAAAGTTGCGGGCATGGGCCGCTGTCAGTGTTTTCTGATCTTTTCGAAGCAGGGCCTCTACCGCATCATGGGCGACGTCTTCCGCGTCCGCGGCACCGCCAAAGCGGCGCAGGCAGGACTGCATGAACTCGCCATAATAGGCCAGCCAGCTTTTGCGGGAGAGGTCCGAATTGGACATGGGGGCAGGGAGCTTGAATGACAAAAAGCAAATTATTGCAAATAGTTCTCATTAACTCAATGGCGCTTTATTCAGGCCCTATCGGGGCGTGAGGCCAGCTTGCAACGTCGATCCGGAACTTGCACCGAAAAATCGTCATGTCCGGCGAAAAGCTTTGTTGTTTCATACAAGATCGTTATACTTGCGAACTATCAGGGGGAGTAGCTTACTTTCCGGCGCATCGTCATCACGGCAATCTGTGTTTTTTGCACACGTTCCCGGTGCCCGGGCAACCTTAGGGTTGCAAGCAAGACCTTGCCATTAAAGGGCAAGGTGTATCCTCTAAAAACGATATGGCCTGTGCCCTTAATGGATCAGGCCATTTTTGTTTTGTACACGAGTCGTCATTTTCTCGTTGTACAGTCATGCAAGATGGTCGTCAGCTTTTAATCAAACAATATGAAAAGGCGGTCTTACACATGATGGAGTTTTTGCAAACAATGAGTTGGGCGGCAGTATTTCAGATCATCCTGATCGATATATTGCTGGGGGGCGATAACGCCGTGGTTATCGCTTTGGCTTGCCGTAACTTGCCTGCCAAACAACGTGTCAAAGGTATTTTGTGGGGTACGGCCGGTGCCATTGGCCTGCGCGTCGTCCTGATTGCCTTTGCCCTGACCTTGCTGGCCGTGCCTTACCTGAAAGTGGTCGGTGCCTTGTTGCTGGTCTGGATTGGTGTGAAACTGCTGATCCCTGAAGATGAAGGCCACGGTAATGTGGAAGGCAGTGCCACCCTGTGGAAAGCTGTTAAAACCATCATCATTGCCGACTTTGTGATGAGCTTGGACAACGTGATCGCCATTGCCGGTGCGGCGCAAACCGCCGATCCGGATCATCAGATCGGTCTGGTTGTCTTTGGTCTGGTCGTAAGTGTGCCTATCATTATCTGGGGCAGCACCCTGGTTCTGAAGCTGATCGATCGCTTCCCTATCGTGGTGACCTTAGGCGCCGCGCTGCTGGGCTGGATTGCCGGTGGCATGATCGTGACCGACGTGAAGTTCATCGAGTTCTTTGGTGAGGCCTCCACCAGCACCAAGCTGATTGCTGAAGTGGTGGGTGCCTTGCTGATCGTTGCCCTGGGTCATGGCATTGCCGCGGCCAAGCGCAAGAAAGCTGCCCAGGCCTGAAATTGAAACAGCAGGTGTAGAACCGGTGCCGGGGGCTTCGCTTCCGGCATGGTTCTGGGTTAAGCTCAAACGATTTTCTAAAAAAAGGAGTACACCATGGCACAAGCCTCCGCACGCCACATTCTGGTCAGCACCGAAGAGAAAGCGAACGAACTGAAAGCCGCTATCGAAGGTGGTTCTGACTTTGCTCAGGTGGCCAAGGAAAATTCCAGCTGCCCATCGGCCCGCATGGGCGGTGAGCTGGGAACATTTGGCCGTGGCCAAATGGTGCCCGAGTTCGATCAGGTTGTGTTCAGCGCCCCCGTTGGCGTTGTGCAAGGCCCCGTCAAGACTCAGTTCGGCTACCACCTGGTAGAAGTGACTGCACGTCAGGACTGATACGATCAGGCCAATAAAAAACCCGCTACGGCGGGTTTTTTTGCGCATGCTGATCTGGTGACTGGTGACTGGTGACTGGTGACTGGTGACTGGTGACTGGTGACTGGTGACTGGTGGTTAGGTGTAGGGCCGGGCGGTGGCTGCTTACAGAAACTAAAGCTTTGATTATCAGGGCTT
This sequence comes from Alcaligenes sp. DN25, assembly GCF_023674485.1. Classification (NCBI taxonomy): domain Bacteria; kingdom Pseudomonadati; phylum Pseudomonadota; class Betaproteobacteria; order Burkholderiales; family Alcaligenaceae; genus Alcaligenes; species Alcaligenes sp. DN25. The sequence goes on from NZ_CP098408.1 coordinate 682,779, forward strand.
ATACATAAAAAGCCTGGACATTTTCCTGCAAGCTGCGCAGTATGCCAGCCATACCGGCTAACGGCCTTGTCGCCGTATTGTTCGCTTACCGTGAGCGAACCAGCCCATTCTTATAAAGAAATCCGATGAAACGCACCGATATGGAAAAACTCAGCGCCGTCAAACTGCTGAGCAATGTAAAAAAAGCGGGTACGCCACAACGCTTTGCAGGTGACTCCGCCGTGGCCGATCGGCGCGAACAACGTCGTCTGGATCAGGCTGCTGGCCTGGTGTCCTTCCCCGTCAAGCTGACCCAGCCAGTTATTGATGCCGTGCGCGCTCGTGCTACCGAGCAAGGCGTCTCGACCAATGAGGTCATTGATCGGCTGCTGGCTCAAACTCTGGGCCTGTAACCCATGCAGATTTGGGTCGATGCGGACGCTTGTCCCGTAGTCATCAAAGAGATTCTGTACCGCGCCGGGCAGCGCTGGAGTCGCCATGTGATCCTGGTGGCGAATCAGATGCTGCGCACCCCGCCATCGCCCTGGTTGAGGGCGGTGCAGGTGGCACGGGGCTTTGACGTGGCGGACGACTACATCGTCCAGCACGCCAGCGTGGGAGATCTGGTGATTACCGCCGATATCCCTCTGGCTGCCCAGGTGCTGGAGCGTAAAGCGCTGGTCCTGACACCCAGGGGCGAACGCCTGGACGCCAACAGCATAGGCGAGCGCCTGGCCATGCGCGACATGATGGAAGAGCTGCGTAGCACTGGCGTGGATATCGGAGGCCCGGCCCCCTTTAGCCAGGCCGACCGGCGTGAGTTTGCCAACGCATTGGACCGCCTGATGATGAGCCTGCAAACGGCTGCGAGATCGTAAACAGACTTGCCATCCCCCCGGCCCTTGTGTGAGTCTGTCGCTGGATTGAAATTTTTAGAGTGAAGTACGTAATGACAGACTCAAAACGCCCCTTGATGAATTTGACTGGCCTGAACGAGGCCGTCGCCCAGTTCGCCCGCGAGCGTGAGTGGGACCAGTTCCATAGCCCCAAAAATCTGGCCATGGCCCTGACCAACGAAGTGGGCGAGCTGATCGAAATCTTCCAATGGCTGACAGAAGACCAGTCCCGCGAAGCAGGCAAAGACCCGAAAACTGCTGAAGCCGTGCGCGATGAACTGGCTGACGTGCAAATCTACCTGAGCCGTCTGGCCTTCGTTCTGGGTGTGGATATGAATGAGGCTGTTACCAACAAGCTGGTAAAAAACGCCCGGAAATACCCCGCTGACAAAGTGCGGGGGACGAACAAGAAATATACGGAGTTGTAAAAGGGGCTAGGGATTACAGCTCCCCCAGCATTTCCTCTATAAACCGTTCCATCCGCGCGTGTCGCTCACGCGCGATTGCTTGCCCCCGTTCTGTCTGAAAACCCTCGGCCAATTTGAATAATTTGGCCGGGAAGTGATCCAGCGCGTAGCGCTTGTCATCCAGAGGACGAGTCTCTGCTTTTGGGTCTTCCGGCTCATACAAGCTGGAGCCCATTCGCCCCGCTGTATAGAAGCAGCGAGCTATCCCTAAAGCGCCAATGGCATCCAGCCGGTCTGCATCCTGCAAGATGCGGGCCTCCAGACTGACGGGCGGGATGTTTGCTGAAAAGCTGTGGCTTTGAATTGCTTGGCCCACGGCTTCACAGTCCTGCTCTGACCATCCCAGCCTGGTCAGAATGTGTCGTGCCTGCTCCGCCGACAGGGTGGAAGCACGAGAGCGCAATGGCGAATTCTTCTCTACCGCCACGCAGTCGTGCAGCACCGTTGCTGCCAGCAAAATCCGCAGATCCCCACCTTCTTTTTCCTGAATCGCACAGACGTTCTTCCAGACGCGCTGCAAGTGCGTTTGGTCGTGGGAGCCGTCGTTGTGACTGGTGCTGCTGTGGGGCAGGAGTTGGGTGGCAAGCTCTTCAAAGGGATGAAACAGGCTGGACATGGCTATGGTTTGCTGTAGATGGTGCCACAGCATAACGCGAAGCAGCAGGGGCAGGACAGGCTCAAGAAAAAGGACTGCCAGTGGCAGCCCTGAAGGTGAATTGCAGTTTTTAAAGTTAGAAGTTGCTCAGCCCCAGATCACTGACCGAGTCGGCCCAATAGTTCAGCTGCTGATCCACATAGACCGTGAACTCGGCTGGGCTGTTGGTGACCAGGGTCGCGCCGTTCCCTTCCCAGATTTCCTTGATCTTGTCGGTATTCAAGGCACGATGGATGCTGTCTGCCACGTTTTGCACGGTGGCATCCGGTACATCGCCTTGCATGAAAATCCCGTACCAGGTCTGGGCACTGATCTCATCCATGCCCAGTTCTTTCAGCGTGGGAACATCCGGCAAGGCAGGAGCGCGTTCCGGGCTGGATACGGCCAGGGCGCGCAAGCGGCCATTGCGTATCTGCGCCACGGCCGACGGCATGGTCTCGAACATGAAGTCCACTTGATCGCCACTGATCAGCGCCATCACAGCCGGGCCGCTGCCTTTGTAGTGCACGGCGGTCATGGTGGTGCCGGATTTCTTTTCCAGCTTGCCGGCCATCAGATGCAGCATGGTGGCTACGCCACTGGTGCCATAGTTCACGCCAGCGCCTTGCTTGGCGGCGGCCAGCAGGTCGTCCACGCTGTGATAGGGCGAATTGGCGTTCACCACCAGCACATTGGGCATGGCGGCAATCAGGGTGACGGCTTTCAGGTCCTTGCGTGTGTCGTAGGGGAAGTTCTTCAACACGGCAGGTGCAATCATGTGATGCACGGCACCAAACAAGAGCTGATTGTCGGCGGGGCTGGAGTTGGCCACCATGCTGGCACCCAGCACGCCGCCTACACCTCCTTTATTTTCTACAACAACGGTTTGACCTATTTCATTGCCCAGAGCTTCGGCCAGAGGACGAGCCAGGGTGTCGCCCGAACCACCCGCGGCAGAAGGGACGATCAGTCGCACCGGGCGTTCGGCCCAGGCGGGGGGAGCTGCCCAGCTTTGGGGCGCGGCAGCAAAGATAAAACTGAGGGCAAGTACAACACGGGACCAGGGTTTCATGTTTTTTTACCTCCTCGGTAGTCGTCGGTTTCAGCCTTTGCCGGAGCCCAGGCTGCCGGGGTTGCTGCGCAGCTTGTCGATTTGATCTTGTCGTGGTGTCAGCCCCAGGCCGGGGGCGTCGGGCATGCGCAGCCAGCCTTGTTCGGGCTGAGGCAGGCCGGTGTAGATCTCGGCCATCATGGCGCTGGCGGCCAGGTGCCATTCCACATCGCCGCCATTGAGCAATCCGCAGTGCAGGTGACCGTTGTGGGAGGGGAACGCCCCGCCATTGGCGACGGACGCGTTAAAGCTTTCCGCCAGAGCGAAGATCTTGCGGGACTGGGTGAAACCTCCAGAAATCAGCACGTTGGGCTGCAGAATGTCGACAGCCTGCTGCATCAACAGATCCCGAAAGCGGTAGGACTGGCCTTCGTTTTGACCAGCGGCAATGGTGATCCCAGTGCTTTGACGCAATTCGCGCAAGCGGCCCGTGTCGTTCTGGGTAATGGGTTCTTCAAAAAAGCCGACGTCCAGATCACGGGCATGGCGGGCGATGGCTTTGGCGTGCACATAGTCCAGGCTGCAATTGCCGTCGATGTACAGCGGAATGTCGGCGGGGATGGCTTCGCGTACCAGGCTCATGCGGCGCATGTCCTGGCGGATCAGTTCGGACAGGGGGCGCGGTTCGTCGCGACGTTGCAAGCCGTGATGGCCTACCACCATCTTCAGGCCCTTGAAGCCTTGATCCACGCAGTCGCGCGCGACTTTAACCAGCTCTTCTTCGCCCAGGAAAGCAAAGCCGAAGGTCGCGTAGGCCGGTACTTTTTCACGGGCACCACCCAGCAGTTTCCATACGGGCAGACCCAGGGCTTTACCCTTGATGTCCCACAAGGCAATGTCCAACGCAGAGATGGCGTGCATGGCATAGCCCGTCTGACCACGAGGGCACACGTTCCAGTACATGCGATCCCACAGGCGCTCGGTGTTCAAGGGGTCTTGCCCGATCAGGTCGCTGGCCAGAATATCGTTGATGGTGCTGGCAACAGGGTGCTCTTCGGTAATGGCGCTAAGTCCATAGCCGGTGATGCCTTCATCGGTCTCGATTTCCACATGGCAGATGGCCAGGTTGGTGGGTTTTTGGATGCCCGCGCTATCGAATTGAAAAGGCACGTTCAAGGGAATCGCGCGTACTGCCGTGATTTTCATTTTCCTGTCTCCTTGCATTTTTTTGAATGCGTTTGCATGTAATTGTTTTAGGTTTATAGCGTTTTGTTGCAAGCGCGATCAATGGTGTAAACCCTTGATTTTATTGATATATAAAAGTCCAATCTGATGTATCAAAAAGGGTTTGCAGCGTTGTTTTTAAGGTTTTTAGTTGAAGGTTTTCTGCATCGGCAGATGCTTTAGCGGACGGGAGTGCAGACGTTTTGTGGGGTGCTCAAAAGCAGTGCAGGGGCTTGCAGCATAAGCAGGTAGACCGGCGGGGAAGAGGCAAGCAGGAGCGGGTTGTTAGTCCCTGTGCAGATCGCCGTGAAACGCTGGCGATAGACTCATCGAAAGAACGAATCATAAAAAAAGCCCTGCCAGGCAGGGCAGCTTGGCAGGGCTTTTTCTATACCGCGAAGTACGAGCAGGGAGCGGTCTATTTCCCCCGCAGCAACTGCATCTGACGACGATCTTTCTTGGTCGGACGTCCAGCATCAAAGTCCAGTGCAGGTTCAGGTGCCAGACGGCGTTGTTCGGCGGCTTGCGCGCGTCGTGTGCTGCTTTCTTCCGTCTCTTGATACAGCTGGCGGGCAAGCGGCGCGGGGCCACGTACACCGCTTAAGGCGGTGACGTGAACCTCCATGGCAGGAGTCTCCTTGCGCAAGGTAATCACATCACCGATTGAGACTTCGCGGGCAGGCTTGGTGCTTTGCTGATTCAGCAAAACCCGCCCTTTGGTGATCTCCTCGGAAGCCAGGCTGCGTGTCTTGTAAAAGCGCGCTGCCCAGAGCCATTTATCCAGTCGTAATTTGTCCATGCGCTATTGTAAATCCAGTCTGCAAAAGCTGGGCTTAATGCAGTTCCACCGCAGCGGCAGGAGCAGCCTGTACACGAGGCAAACGCAGACGCAGCAGCAGAACCAGACTGAAGACGGCCAGCAATCCGGCCCAGAACATGACGCGGTGAAAGCCGTCTGCCCAGGCGTGCTGGATGGCTTGCATCCAGAACAAGGAATCTGCTGAGGCAGGCAGATTCACCTGACCGGAGCTGATAATTTGTTGTGCCTGTTCCAGCATGGGATTGACCGGATCAAGACGACTGGACAGGGAGCTGACTGCTCCTTGGCTCATCAAGGAAGCCAGCAGGGCAACGCCCAAGGTCATTCCGGTTTGGCGGATGGCATTGGTGGTGGCTGATGCCATGCCGGAACGCTCACGCGGCACCAGATTCATGACCAAGGTACTGCACGCCGGTACCGACAAGCCCATGCCAATGCCCAGTACGGCCAATGCGAAACCGGCCATCCAGTAGGAAGCTCCAGGTTGCAGCACCATCATCAACCAGGAACCGGTAGCCATCAGGCCAAAGCCCGTAGTCAGGATCAACTTCAATCCAAAGCGCTGGCTCAAGGCTCCAAAACGGGAGGCCAGCACGGCCATGCCAATGAACTGGGGAGCCAGCCCCCAGCCGGTTTGGGTGGCACTCCAGCCCAGGGCGTTCTGGAAGAACAGGGACAGGAAAAACACATTGCTATAGGCGGCAAAGCCCAGCACAAAGGAGGCGATATTGGCGGTGCTGAAGCGGTAGTCCCGAAACAGGCTTAAAGGCAGCAAAGGGCGGGCGACGCGGGTTTGGGCATAGATAAATGCCACGAAGGTGAACGCTGCCACGACCAGAGAGCGAATCGTCTCGGTGGCGTGCCAGCCTTGCTCACCCGCGCAGATCAGGCCATAGGTCAGGGAGCCAAGCCAGATAACGCTAAGCAACTGGCCGACAGGGTCGAAAGCTGCGTGTTCGGGATTGGCCGACTCCTGAATACCCCACATGCCCAAGCCCAGGGTCAGCAGGCCCAGTGGCAGATTCAGGCTGAAGATCGAAGGCCAGTCGGCTACATCGACCAGCACACCGCCCAGAATCGGGCCCAGTACCAAAGCCAGGGCGCTGAAGGAAGACCAGCCGCCAATGACACGGGCACGCTGGGCCGGGTCTGGAAAGGCGTGGGTCAGGATCGACAGGGCTCCAGGAATAAGTAAAGCCCCGGCCATGCCTTGCACGACACGACCCCAGAGCAGGGCGCTTAGTGAACCGGCCAAGGCGCACATCATGGAGCCGACGGTGAAGGCCAGCACGCCCAGCAACCAGCTCTTCTTGCGTCCGTAGCGATCCCCCAGTAGCCCGGCAGACAACATGAAGGCGGATAGGCACAGCGCATAGGAATCCACGATCCACTGCAGTCCGGCCATATCGGTTTGCAAGGCTTGTTGCATGCGTGGCAAGGCAAGATTCACGATGCTGATGTCCAGGGTGACCATGAAAGTCCCCAGGTAAATGGCGATGGTTAGAGCAAGTCGGCGAGTCATGATATTTGATAAATGAGAATTATTATCGACTACTATAAATTATTGACTGACTGTCAGTCAATGAAAAATAAACAGGCTGGCTAAAATAGCGCCGTGACACCCGACGAGGCACTTTGTCGGGGTTTTTCTGATACTTTGACATCCATGACCGCTGCCAAAACACCTCGTACCCAACCCTCTGAAGTTCGTCGCCGAGACTTATTGGAGGCGGCTGCCACTTTGTTTCTGCAACAAGGGTTTGAAGCCACGCCGGTGGATGAAATTGTGTCGCGGGCGGGCATGTCCAAGGGCTTGTTCTATCACTACTTCAGCTCCAAGCAGGAGATTCTGGCTGCCCTGCGCGAGCAGTTCATCCAGCAGTTTCATGATCGTGTGCAGGGGGCGCTGGAGCAGGCGCCAGCAGAGGATTGGGTGCAGCGTCTGGCCTGTTGGATTCGAGCTTCGGTACAGGCGTACAGAGACACCCTGGAGATGCATGATCTGGTGTTTTCAGACCATATGCGCAGCAATTACCAGGGCGAACGCAATACGGTAACCGAGCCCTTGCACCGGATCCTGAGCGAAGGGCAGAAAGCGGGTGCCTGGTCTGTGGCCGACGTGAATTTGACCGCCTGGGTGATCTACCAGGGCATGCACGGCGCGGTCGACAATATGGGGTTGGAAACTGCAGAGCAGTGGGCCGTCATGGAGAACAATCTGGTGACTCTTTTTGTGTCTATGCTCGGGGCGACGCCGCCTCACCAAAATATGTAGGCTGTTCCAGTCGCACTGGATTGCTGCACTCAGCATACGCAGAACTGGCCTTGTTCTGATTTCTAAACAAGGCCAGTTGCTGGATGAGCAAAGGCTTAGCGGAACTGGAAGTGTTCCTTGTGCAAGGTCCAGGATTTTGCAGGCAGTGTTTGCTTGAGCTCACGTCGCAACTGTCGGCCCATTGCAGCCGGTCCACAGAACCAGATATGCAAAGGCTTGTCGGCCTGGTAATGCTGCAGCACCTCTTTGGGCGTCCAGCGACGGCCATCGGCATAAATTTCCAGGTTCACGTCCGGGTGCTCTTTGGCAGCCTTGCTCAAGGCCTGAGCCAATGGGTCAGTGCTGTGCTGACAGGCATATTGCAGATAGGCGTAGGGAGCGTGACCGTCCTGATGTTCCTGGCTTAACCAGGATAGAAATGGCGTGGCCCCGACACCCGCACCCACCCAGATATAAATGCCCTTGTCATCGCGGTCCGGCTGAGTGAAGCGTCCATAAGGGCCGTCCAGCTCAATGTTCTGGCCCACATGCAAACGCTCGGGCAGGCTGCGGGTCCAGTCGCCCAGCTGCTTGATATGAAAGCGCACAATTTGGTTGTCCTGATCCGCATCGGACAAGGTAAAGGGGTGGGACTCGGATTCACCCTTCAAACGCAAAAAGGCAAACTGCCCAGCCTGGTGACCTGGCCAGGATTGGTCCATGCGGCATTGCACCTCCAGCACATCACCTTGTGACGTACAGGAGATCACGGTGCCCGTGTGTGGGTAGGCCGAACTCAAGTTGCGTAGCAACTGGATGCCAGCTGCTGCTGTCCCGATCATCATGGTGATGGCCAGTGCCCAGCCGCCTATACCGCTCCAGTAAGCAGGGGGCGTCAGTACCACGCCATGAAAGATCAGGATCAAATAGGCCACTGGCATCAGGCGATGCAGGCTGTACCACTTTTTATAGGAAATCGTGCGGTGCGCCAGGGTGATGATCAGCATCAGAATCAGCGCGTAAAACGTCCATTCACCCAGTGATTTTGCATAGGGCTTGAACAGGCTGACCCATTCAGGAACCGGGGTTTTGGCCAGACGGCCGCCCGTGCCGATCGCTGCCGAGATCAGACCTTTGGATTCCTTGCTGAGCCAATGAGCCAGACTGAGCAAAATGGCGATGATACCCAGCCATTTATGCAGCCTGTAGGCTTTGTCCATGCCGCCTAACCAGGGTTCCAGACGGCGGGGACGCAGGGCCAGAATCATGATGGCTGTCATGGTGCCCAGTGCCAGAATCCCGGTTAACAGCATGCCTTCTTGTCGGACCACCCACAGCATATCGCCCGGTGGCGAGGGGGCCAGCCACAGGGCTTCAACAGCCCAGATCAGAAAGAAAGTGGAGAGCAGCAGTAAGAGAGGGCGACGCATGGTCTTTTCCGGATTGTTTGAAAGAGCCGGGTGCTGCGTAGTCGCGATGTGATGAACGTTCCGACGCAGCGCACCGGGAACACCTTATTGATGTTAGTACGCTGCCAGGCCGTTTGCGGAGCCAATATTCAAGAGTGTTTTGAGAAAACTCAAAGCGCTCCTAAATATTTGTTATTTAAAGAATTTGTTAATGATTCTGGTTGCTGTTTACTCTATTTCAGCTGGTTGCAGAGTAGTTCTTTTGATTGCTTTTCAAACCCGTCAAGCCGGGCAGATAAGCGATGCCAGATCCAGCAAAGCCGCGTCCTGGTGAGGCTGTCCGATCAGTTGCAAACCCAAGGGCAGTGGGCTGTTTTGACCGGGCGCGGGCAGGCTCAAGGTGGGCCAGCCCAACAAGGACCAAGGACGATTCAGTATCGAAGAGCCCGTGCTATCCAGTCCATAGGGAGCCGGGCCGGGAGCCGCTGGAGTCAGCAAGGCGTCGAAATGGCCATAACGCTCCTGCCATTCTGTTTGCAATTGGCGACGGTGCGCCTGCCAGGCGTGGTAATCCGCTGCAGGCAATTCCAGGCCTTGTTTGATGGCTTGCACGGTAATGGGGCGCAAGGCATCCGGGCTGGCTTGCCAGACGGGTAGCAGGCTGCGGGCCATTTCATAAGCCATGATCTGGCCTTGCAGGATCAGCAGCTCTTTCAGTTGTGGGTCCGCAGGCAGACGCTCCAGGTGGGCGCCTTGTTGCTCCAGATGCTCACAGCCTTGTTCCAACGCGGCCAGTGCTGCGGGTGTGATCGGGCCCAGATCTTTGCCATCCAGCACGCCAATGCGCGGCGCTGTGGGGACTCGACTATCAGGCAAGCCTTGCAGGACAGTGGCCACGCGGCGCAGCACGGACAAGTCCCGGCTGAAGTAGCCGATCGTGTCCAGGCTGTCGCACAACAGGAAAAGACCGCTGCGATGCACCGCGCCAAAGCTGGGTTTGAAACCCAGAATGCCGGTGAACGCAGCGGGGCGCATCATGGAGCCTCCCGTTTGGGTGCCCAATGCAAAATCAACCATGCCAGCTGCTACGGCCGCAGCCGAACCACTGGAAGAGCCGCCGGGCGTGTGCTCCAGGTTCAGTGGATTACGGGTGGGGCCGGGGGCTGCGTAGGCAAATTCGGCGGTGACGGTTTTGCCCAGGGCAATGGCACCAGCCTGACGCAGCAGGGCGACACAGGCGGCGTCCCGCTCGGCGGGTAGCGCATTGGGGAAATGCGCGCCGTAGCACGTGGGCATGCCTTGAACATCCAGCACATCTTTCACACCAAAGCTCAAACCCGCCAAGGGGCCAGTGGGATTGGTGCTGATACAGGTGGCGGGATCAGCCAGCCAGGACCAGGCCTGGATAGCCTGGTCCTGCGTAGCGAGAGGGGAAGGGTTTGCAGTCATAAGCGAGAACTGGAACTACTGAATCGAGATGTTCTGTGCCTTGATCAGCGCGGTCCAGCGTTTGGTTTCTTCTTTCACAAAAGCGGTAAATTCTTCAGGTGTGCCACCTACAACTTCCGCGCCTTGGGATTCCACAATCTGACGGTAGTCGGGGTCTTTCAGGGCGTCGTTGACAGCCTTGTTCAGTTTTTCCAGTACATCAGCAGGCAAGCCGGCGGGGGCAATCACGCCAAACCAGTTCGAGGCCACCAGATCCACGCCTTGTTCTTTGAAGGTGGGGGTGTCAGGCATGGCTTTCAGACGCTCTTCCGAGGTCACACCCAGTACGCGCAGGCGTGGGTTGTCGATTTGCATGTGGGGCAGGAACAGGCTGGCCAATTCCAGATAGAAGGAGATATTGCCGGCCAGCAGGTCGTTCGATGCAGGAGCGCCACCACGGTAAGGCACGTGTACGGCGTCAAAGCCGGAGGTGGCCTTGAACTGTTCCGTCAGCAAGTGCGAGGCACCACCAGCGCCAGTCGAGGCGTAGTCGAGTTTTTCGGGGTTCTTCTTGCCGTCGGCGACCAGATCAGCCAGAGACTGGTAGGGCGAGTTGCTGTTTACACCCAGTGCCATGGCACCGCGTTCGATCAGGGCGATGGGCTGCAAATCTTGTTCAGGGTCAAAAGGCAGGTTACTGCCGTACAGCGCCTTGTTCACTGACATGGGGCCAAAGTTGCCCAGGCCGATGGTGTAGCCGTTGGGCTTGGCGCGCGCAATCATGCTGGTGCCGATATTGCCGCTGGCACCGGGCTTGTTTTCCACCACGATTGTCACGCCCAGGCTGTCGCTCATTTTTTGAGCCAGCATGCGCGAGCGGGTATCCGAGCTGCCACCTGCAGCGTAGGGCACCACAAACGTAATGGGCTGCGAAGGGTAAGCCGCGTCGGCCATGGCCGAACCGGAACCCAGCAAGGTCAGCGTGAGCAGGCCACTCAGTAAAGGGGCGCGATGCTTGAATACCGTCATGTCTATCTCCTGCTTTGGGCCAATATTCGCAGTGACGTGCAGTATGGCCCTGTTTTTGATAAGTGTCAGGACGGATGGTAGTAAGAGCTGATTATGTTGTCTAATATTAAAAATAATCGTTATTGATCTGTTTTTTAACCTAATTGGCGGGCATATGCTGGACTCCAAATTAAGTGAAATGTTCTTGGTGGTGGCTGAAGAGCTGCATTTTGGTCGAGCCGCCCAGCGTTTGTTCATGACCCAGCCGCCCTTGAGTCAGGCCATACGCAGGCTGGAAGAGCAGGTAGGGGCGACCTTGTTTATCCGCACCACACGCACGGTGCAATTGACGGCGGCGGGAGCGGAGTTGCAGCGCCGCCTGCGCTTGATCGGCAACGAACTGGAGCAGACCTTGCAAGCGGTACAGCAGGTGCACAGAGGCGAGACTGGCATGTTGCGCATAGCCCTGACCCCCAGCAGCGCCTATGCGGGGGTATCCAAGCATTTGTATCGCTTTCGACAGGACTTCCCGCAGGTGGATATTCAGATCTACGAGATGAACTCCAGCGATATGCCTGCGGCTCTTTATGAGCGCCGGGTGGATGTGGCCTTGATTCGGCCTTCCTTTGCCGTGCCCGATTTGAACCCGCAGCTGGTGGAGTCCGAACCCATGATGTTTGTCGTCAGGCGGGATGATCCACGTGCTCAGGAGCATAGTCAGGGGCTGACCTTGCACCAGGCTTTCTCTTACGAAATGGTGGCGTATTCGCGGCAACAGTCGCGTTACTTTCATCTCTTGCAGCAGCGCATGCTGCAGCGCTCAGGCTGCCTGCCGCGCTTTGCACAGGAAAGCATGGTGCCCACGGTGCTGGTCATGGTTGAAGCGGGCATTGCTCCGGCTATTGTTCCCGCTTCCCTGGCGCGCTTGCGCACCGATACCTTGGAGTATCTGCCTTTGCTGGATGCAGACGATATTGCGGCCGAGCTGATGAGTGCTTATGTCTCGGACAATACCAACCCGGCCTTGGTGAATTTTCTGGCGGTGCTGGAGCAGAATCGCTCAAGCTGATTGACGGGCGGCCAACCATTCCCGCATGGATTGACCCGTGCGCTGCCGAAACAGGCGGGACAGGGCAGAGGGGTTGGCGTAGCCCAGATCCAGAGCAATACGTTTGGCAGATTGGCCTTGTGCCAGCCGCTGGCAGGCCAGCGACAGGCGCCATTGGGCCAGATAGTCTGCCGGTGTGTCGCCCACCCAGTGCTTGAATTGCACGGCAAAGGCGCTGCGCGACATCTTGGCTTCCTGTGCCAGTGATTGCACGGTCCAGTCCCGACCGGGATCGGCCTGAATAGCCAGCAGTGCGCGCGCGATGGGTGGGTGTGACAAACCTCGGAACAGGCCTACGGGAATCTCGCAACGATCAGGATGGTCAAACAGCCAGCGTAGTAATTGCAGCAACACGATCTCGAACAGACGGTCTGCCAGCAGGCGATGGCCGCAGCGCACGGACTCCGTTTCTGCAAAGAGCAGGCCCAGTGCCTGTTCAAGGCCGGCCGCTTCTTCCAGCGGCACAATAATCAGATCGGGCAGGGAGCGGGCCAAGGGATGATGCTCACCCCCATCAAAATCCAGGGTGGCACAGGTGAAATCCGAGCCTTCATTGGGCAGATCGTAAAAAGCGTGCTCCAGCGGACGGGGGTAAAACAGCAGGCTGGGGCGGTCAATGGTCAGGACTTCCGGCACGGGATCGCGCGGATCGTGGCGCACGCTTAACTGGCCACGCCGCAGAATGTGCAAGAAGGCCCGTCCGGGTTGGGCCGCAAAGCGGGTGACGCCACACAAAGAGCCGTTGTAGAACAAATGAGCCCGAACACGGAATTGTTCCAGCAAAAGGGAGAGGCGATCCAGGTTCATGAAAACATCCTTGTCTGGATGAAAAGGTAAGTTGTCGGGACTAATCTTATCCAATGATCTTGATCTTGGCGAGACACTATCCCTGCAAGCTTTTTCCGGCCACCCCGGCCCACTTCACCAGGAGATCATCATGTCGCGTCTTACATTGCCTGACCTTGCCCAAGCTCCCGCCGCCAGCCAGCCTGCTTTGCAGGAAATTCAAAAAGCCTTTGGTGGCAGCGTGCCTGCCATGTTCCGTATGGTGTCCAATTCGCCCGCCGCCTTGCGCAGCATGTGGGGCTCTTTCGGTGCCTTTGCCGGTGGCAAGCTGGGTGCGAAACTGGGCGAGCAATTGGCGGTTGCCATTGCCGACCGTAATCGTTGCGAATACTGCCTGGCTGCCCACAACGTGCTGGGTGCCAATGCTGGCCTAAGCCCGGAGACACTGGCCCAGGCTCAGCGTGGTCAGTCGGATGATCCACGTACCGCCGCCGCTTTGAAATTTGTGCTCAAGCTGGTGGATCAGCGTGGGCAAGTCTCGGCCGCCGATGTACAAGCCGTGCGCGATGCCGGTTTTTCCGAAGGTGAGGTGGTGGAACTGGTCGGTGTGACTGCCTTGAACCTGTTCACCAACTACATCAACAATGCGCTGGAGGTTCCGGTGGATTTCAAGGCCGTTGAGCTGACTGCCTAAGCATCGATATGGAAGCCCGCTTGCTGATATGCATGCGGGTTTTCTTGCGTCTGTTGTCTGTGTCTTATTTGGCTGACAAGGGACCGGAATTGATAGCTGTCAGCGGCTGGTTCACATCAAAAAAGCGCGCATCAATGCCGGTGATGCCAAAGCGGTTGAGCCGCTTGCTGTGCATGTCCAGATAAGCCTGCGCGCTGGCTTGATCGGTGAATAGATACACGCCACCTGCTTTGGACTGTTCTTTATTCTCGGTCCAGATTTTCCAGATCAAGCCAGGTTCCAGGCAGATGGATTGCGCCAGTTCTTGCATGGCTTCGCTCATCTCTGAACCCCAAGGGCCGGGGTAAGGAAAATCAACATACAGCAGGGTGCTCATGATCGGCTCCATATCAAAATACGTGTCGAACATCATACCTTGATGTTTGAATTGTCCAGTACTGTCTCTTATTTGTCATGGGACGTTGAAAGGCCCGTGATTGGCTGGCCTCCCCCTTGAAGGGGGCGTATAGTTTTTCTTTTGCTATTTGCTGGTGGAAGCCCTCATGTCCTGGACCGCTTTGTTGTTGGTGGTGTGTGCTGCGTTCATTCATGCGGGTTGGAACTTGCTCTCTAAACGGGCGGCGATGGCAGGGGCGCATTTTGTATTCGCCTATTCCTTTTTTGCCATTCTGTTTTATTTCCCCATCACGCTGTGGGTGGTCTTTACGCAAGGCAATATGCCCTGGACCAGCGAGACCATTACCTGTTTGGTGCTTAGTGCCTTGCTGCACATGGGTTATAGCCTGAGTTTGCAAAAAGGCTATCAGGTTGCAGACCTGTCCGTGGTGTATCCCATTGCCCGTGGTACGGGCCCCATGCTCTCTTCCATTGGTGCTTTTATCCTGCTGGGCGAGCCTGTGCGTCCTTTGGGAGTGCTCGGCATCTTGCTGGTCGTGATGGGGATTTTGCTGATCGCCACGCAAGGTCGACTGCGCCGTTTTTTCAGCCCTGCAGCGCTGACGGGTGTGCGTTGGGGCATGCAGACCGGGATTCTGATTGCGGCCTATACCGTGGTCGATGCCTATGGCGTCAAGGTGCTGCTGATCTCGCCATTCCTGCTGGACTGGTTCAGCAATGTGTTGCGCCTGGGGATGCTGGCCCCTTTTATCGCCAAGCGGGGCCGGGCAGGCTTCGTCAAGTTCAAACCTTATTGGAAACTGGCGGCTGCAGTGGGTTTGTTATCGCCCATGTCCTACATCCTGGTCTTGCAGGCATTAAGCATGGGCGCACCCTTGTCCATGGTGGCTCCCGCCCGTGAAATGTCCATGATGGCCGGCACCATATTGGGTATGGTCGTCCTGCGCGAAAAGGCCAATGTCTGGAGTTTGCTCGGTTGCGCCATCATGATCAGCGGAGTCATTGCCCTGACATCCGGGCCGGCGGCCTGATCCGTCTCTTGAAATATGGTGGGTCGTCCCTATCTGTCTGCAATAGGGCGCGCTTTGGCGTGCGGCAATCAACCCATTTTTTTGCTTTTTCACCATGAGCCAGACTGACACTGCGAATACGTCCGAAACCTTGGGTTTTCAGGCTGAAGTCAAACAATTACTGCATTTGATGATTCACTCCTTGTACAGCAACAAGGAGATTTTCCTGCGTGAGCTGGTATCCAATGCGTCGGATGCCTGTGACAAACTGCGCTTTGAAGCTATCGACAATCCGGCTTTGCTGGAAGGCGACCCGGAAATGCGTATCCGCGTGGAGTTCGACAAGGACCAGCGCACGATCACCATTTCCGACAACGGCATTGGCATGTCCCGTGATGAAGCCATTGCCAACCTGGGCACCATTGCTCGCTCGGGCACCAAAGAGTTCTTCTCCCAACTGACGGGCGACAAGCAAAAAGACACTCAACTGATTGGTCAGTTTGGCGTGGGCTTTTACTCCTCCTTTATCGTGGCCAATAAAGTGTCCGTGCTGACACGTCGTGCCGGTAGCGATCAGGAAGCCGTGCTGTGGGAGTCCGCCGGTGAAGGCGAGTTCACCATTGCCGCCGCTGAAAAAGCCGAGCGCGGAACCACCATCACCTTGCACCTGCGTGAAGGCGAGGACGATTTCCTGGACGGCTGGCGACTGCGCAACGTGCTGCGTCGCTACTCCGATCACATCTCCTTGCCCGTGCAAATGCGCAAGGAAGAGTGGGACGAAGAAAAGCAGCAACAAGTAAAGCAGGACGAGTGGGAAAGCGTGAACCAGGCCAGCGCCTTGTGGACACGCTCCAAGTCGGAAATCACCGACGAGCAGTACCAGGAGTTCTACAAGCATATCGCTCACGATTACGAGAACCCTCTGGCCTGGACACACAACCGGGTCGAAGGTCGTAGCGAATACACCCAGCTCCTGTTCGTACCCAAGCAAGCTCCTTTCGATCTGTGGGATCGCGATGCTCGCCGTGGTGTGAAGCTGTACGTGAAACGCGTGTTCATCATGGATGATGCCGAGCAGCTGCTGCCTGCTTACCTGCGCTTTGTGCGCGGCGTCATCGATTCGGCTGATTTGCCACTGAACGTTTCGCGTGAAATCCTGCAAGAAAGCCGTGATGTGCGTGCCATCCGTGAGGGTAGTGCCAAGCGCATCCTGTCCTTGCTGGAAGATCTGGCCGAGAACCAACCCGAGCAATATGCCGAGTTCTGGAACCAGTTCGGCCAGGTCCTGAAAGAAGGCACTGGCGAAGACATGGGCAATCAGGCCCGTATCGCTGCCTTGCTGCGCTTTGCCTCCACGAATCAGGAAGGTTCGGCCCAGACCGTGTCCCTGAACGACTACATCGGTCGCATGAAAGAAGGTCAGGACAAGATTTACTACGTCACGGCTGACACTTTTGCCGCTGCATCTAACAGCCCGCATCTGGAAGTATTCCGCAAGAAAGGCATCGAAGTGCTGTTGATGTCCGACCGTGTGGACGAGTGGATGTTGTCTTACTTGCGCGAATTTGAAGGCAAGCAACTGGTATCCGTGGCCAAGGGTGGCCTGGACCTGGATTCGCTGGCGGACGAGGAAGAAAAGAAACATCAGGCCGAAGTGGCTGAGACCTTCAAACCTCTGGTCGAGCGCCTGCAAACCACACTGGGCGAGAAGGTCAAGGAAGTGCGCATTACTGCCCGCCTGGTCGATTCCCCCGCTTGCGTGGTGGTCGATGCCAACGAGCTGAGCCCGCACCTGCTGCGTATGCTGCAAGCCGCTGGCCAGGAAGCTCCCGAGGTCAAGCCGATTCTGGAAATCAACCCGGAGCACGCCTTGATCGCCAAAGTCCAGGCCGCTGACGACGAGGCTTTTGGTGAGTGGGCTCAATTGTTACTGGAACAAGCCATGCTGGCCGAAGGTGCCGCATTGCAAGATCCCGCCAGTTTTGTGAAGCGTGTGAACCGCTTGCTGTTGAATCTGTAAACCTGAATCTTGCTGGCTCTGCCTGTGGGTGGAGCCAGCAAGCGTTTATCCTCATAGCCTTGATCTTCATTTTTAAGATCAAGGCTTTTTTGCGTCCATTGGCAGAGGACTAAGGGGAGAAGCGGGAAGATAAGGGACTAAACAAACGTTTGTGGCTAAGCGATTTTTTATTTTTTGTCCATCTTAATGAGAATTGATCGTAATACGATGTATGGACGCCACAATGTAAGGACAAAAACGCGGTTTTTGAACCGAATTTCAGGAAATCGTAAGATTTGGATGGACTTCATAATAAGAATGATTGATATTACCGCTTCCTTTAAAAGCGCTTATCTGGCAGCGAAACATCGCTAATAGCGAGCGATCGGACTTGATTCGATGGCACTGCCCCAAAAAAGAGCGATAACTACCACATGGAGCTGGTGATGTTGTTTGTTTCCACCCTGCCGCCTAGTCGGTTCGCCGAGACGGTTTTGTCCGCAGCATTGTTTGCTGCTCTGACAACTCCTGCAATTGCTCAAACCGCCAATCCAGGCGTGACCGAGCTGCAATCCATCAAAGTTCAAGGCACGACGGATGCTAATGGCATTGATGGTTTTCAAGCGCATAAAGCGCAATCGGTGAAGTTTTCCGAGACACTGCTTAACACCCCGCGTTCCATCACCGTGATCCCGGAGGAGGTGATCAGGGACCGTGGCGCAACGTCGCTGCAAGATGTGTTGCGTACGACTCCTGGCATTACCCTGGGATCGGGCGAAGGAGGCACGCCTATGGGTGACCGTCCCTTTATCCGGGGTTACGAAGCCAGTACCGATATTTTTATCGACGGTGTGCGCGACTATTCCCGTGGCTCGCACGAGACCTTCAACCTGGAATCGGTTGAAGTCTTGAAAGGTCCCAGCTCGGCTTATACCGGCCGTGGCGGTACCGGCGGCAGCCTGAACCTGGTGACCAAGTCTCCCAAGCTGAAAGACTTCTTCCAGGTGGAAGCGGGCTATGGCACGTCTGATCAATATCGTCTGACTGCTGACGGTAACTACGCTTTCTCGGATACCGGCGCCATCCGTCTGAATCTGATGCGTATGGGCGGCGAAGTGGCAGGGCGCGATGGTGTAAAGATTGATCGTTGGGGCATTGCTCCTTCCATCGCCTTTGGTTTGGGCACGCCAACGCGTGTGACCTTGTCTTACTCGCGTCTTGAGAACAAGGACATGCCGGACTTGGGCTTTCCTTTCAAGAATGCCGCCAATCCGGATCGCGTCACCCCACTGGAGGCCGATCGCGATAACTTTTACGGTCGCCGCAATGTGGACTTTCGCAAGTACATTGCCGATACCGCTTCGGCCAGCGTCGAACATGATCTGAATGATCGTTTCACGGTGCGTAACGTCACGCGTTACAGCAAGACTCTGAATCACTATCTGATGACGCGTCCGTCTTTTGATAACTGCGCCGCAGGTGCAGGCGGGGCTTGCGCGACGGAAGGTGCTGGCTTGCAGTTCCGTCGTGACGACCGTACGAACTACCGTGTTGCTGAGTCTCTGTTGAACCAGACAGATGTCTACGGCAGCTTTAATACTGGTTCGATCAAGCATGACATCGTTGCAGGTGTGGAAATCAGTAAGGAGGAAATCCACAACAAAGCGATGACGGGTGGCCCAGGCCGTGATACTGACTCGTTCTACGACCCGAACCCTAATCGACAGTACAACTATTCGCTGCAGTACGGTCCCAAGACCAAAACCGGCGATATCAAGACCCGTTCGGCCTACATCTTTGACACTGTGACCTTGAATGATCAGTGGATGATCAATGGTGGTCTACGCTTTGATCGCTTTGAAGCCGACAACACCAAAGAGTCTCGCAAAGACGATATGTGGAACTACCAGTTGGGCGTGGTCTACAAACCCGCACAAAATGGTTCCATTTATCTGAGCTACGGTACATCTTCAAATCCTACGGGTGAAAACCTGGGTCAGGCCGGTGGTGCAGATGGCCCGGCAGGCGGAGCAGCAATTCGTGACTTGAAGCCAGAGCGCAGCTACAGCTGGGAACTGGGGACCAAGTGGGATGTGGCTGACGAGAAGTTGTCTTTGACAGCGGCCGTTTTCCAGACCGACAAGAAAGATGCTCGCTCTACTGATCCGTTGACCGGTGACGTGTCCTTGAGTGGCAGCAATCGTGTGCGTGGTCTGGAGTTGGGCGCGGCTGGTGCAATTACCCCTAACTGGAATCTGTGGGCTGGCTACACCTACCTGGATCCCAAGATCAAGAAGTACCGCAACAAAGACAATGTCTTTGACGGCAACCAGATGAAGTTCATCTCCAAGCAGAGCTTCAATATCTGGACAACCTACAAAATCATGCCCGAGTTGACCTTGGGCGCAGGTGCCACATTTGTAGGCAAGCGCTTTGTGGATGACGCCAACCAATTGAAACTGCCTTCTTACTGGCGTTACGATGCGATGGCGCGCTACGACCTGAACAAGAACGTGTCCTTCCAGTTCAACGTCAACAACATCAGCAATGTGCGCATGTATGATGCCTCTCACGTTGGTATTTTTGCCAACGTCGGCCCAGGCCGCTCCTACATGTTCAATGCCTCTTACCGCTTCGAGTAAGCTGCAGCTTGTAGTGTAAAGTCGGATGGGCCGCCCTCTTGAGGCGGCCTGTCTGCTTCTTGTACGACTTTGTGCTTTTTTGTTCTTGCAGGTATCCCATGCTGATTACTATCCCGGACGTTCTCAACGCTGAGCAATTGCGAGACTGTCGCCAGGCCCTGGAGCAGGCGCAGTGGGAGGATGGGCGTGCGACGGCGGGTTATCTGGCCCAGCACAGCAAACGGAACCTGCAACTGCCTCTGGATGCGGCAGTGTCTCGCCAGATGGGCGAGTTTCTGATGCACGTACTGGGTCAGCACAGCGGCTTTATTGCCGCTGCTTTGCCCCTGCGTATGCTGCCGCCACGCTTTAATCGTTACGAGGGTGGCGGGGAGTACGGCAAGCACATTGATAACGCGATTTTTACGGTTCCTGGCACGGCTCAGCGCTTGCGTACGGATGTGTCCACGACCTTGTTTTTCAGCGATCCTGATGAATACGAAGGTGGAGAGCTGATCATCGAGGATGTGTACGGCACGCAGTCCATCAAGCTGCCTGCAGGACATATGGTGGTGTATCCCGGAACGAGTCTGCATCGCGTCCAGCCTGTCACTAAAGGAACGCGCTATGCCTCGTTTTTCTGGACGCAAAGCATGGTGCGCCATGCGCATCAACGCAAGTTGCTATGGGAGCTGGATCAGAGCATTCAACAACTGGCCAAGCAGAATGCGGATGCCCAGGAGCTATCACGCCTGACGGGGATTTATCATAATTTGCTGCGTGAATGGAGCGATGTCTGATCGCCTGGAGCTTGATTGACCATGTCCCAAGAACGACTGCCCCCGCTCAGTAGCATCCCGGCTCAGATTGCCTGCCTGAGGGATTACGAACCGTATGCCCGTCAGCGTATGCGCGCGCAGGATTGGGCTTACTTCAGTGCAGGGGCGGCGGATGAGCTGACGCTGAAAGACAACCTGGCCAGCTTCGGGCGCTGGGGCTTATGGCCTGCTGCTTTAAGCACGTTTGATCAGCCTTCCACCTGTTTGACGCTGCAAGGGCAGTCCATGGACTACCCGATTCTTCTGGCTCCCGTGGCTTATCAGCGATTGGCTCACCCTGATGGTGAATTGGCCAGTGTGTTGGGCGCGGGTGCGATGGGAGCGACCAGTGTAATTAGCATGCAGTCCAGTCATTCCTTTGAAGAGATTGCCGCACAGGCGCATGCCCCCTTGTGGGCGCAGTGGTATTGGCAAAGGGATCGCGCATTTACTCTGAATTTGCTGGGGCGGCTTGAAGCGGCAGGGTATACCGCGCTGATGCTGACAGTGGATGCTGCGGTCAATGGTGTGCGTAATCAGGAACAGCGTGCGGGCTTTGCCTTGCCCGCAGGTGTGGATGCCGTGAATTTGCGGGGTGCCCCAACGCAGCAGGCGGTTTTAGGCGCAGCAGGCACCAGTCCTTTGTTTGGCAGTGGTTTGCTAGATACGGCCCCGACTTGGGATGATCTGGCCTGGCTGGTGCAGAACTGTCCTTTGCCTGTTTGGGTGAAGGGAATCATGCGACCCCGTGATGCTCAGCGAGCCCTGGAGATGGGGGTTGCCGGGATTGTTGTGTCCAATCACGGTGGGCGAACCTTGGATGGTGCCCCCGCTTCTGTGGACGTCTTGGCTCAGGTTTGTCAGGTCGTGCAGGGCAGGGTGCCGGTCCTGATGGATGGCGGTATTCGCCGCGGAACAGATGTGCTCAAAGCATTGGCGCTGGGAGCAACAGCCGTGATGATTGGCCGTCCCTATATTTATGGTCTGGCCGCTGCAGGAGCGGCCGGTGTTGCTCATGTCCTGCATATTTTGCGGGCGGAGCTGGAAGTGGCGATGGCGCTGACCGGCTGCAATACCTTGGCCGATATTGGCCCTGAACTACTTTATCGGTCTTGATCTGGCACTTGTCTTTGCTTTGGTCCCAACTCTTGTTCCGGCAATGTTTCTTTGGGCCAGCCATGTTCCCGCTTCACCCGTTCCCAATCAAAGAAAGGGCCCGGATCTGTCTTGCGCCCCGGAGCGATGTGCTCATGGCCACGTACGGCGCGCAAGTTATGGCGCATACGTAAGGCGCGGCTCAGGCGGGATAGCTCCCGGTACTGCGCTTCTGTGAATGGCTCGAAATCGCTGCCTTCCAGCTCAATGCCAATAGAGAAATCATTGCAGCGCTCGCGGTCTTCAAAGCGCGACACACCCGCATGCCAGGCGCGGCGGGTAGTGGGAACAAACTGGATGATGTGGCCAGTGCGCTGGATCAGAAAGTGGGCCGAAACTTTCAGGTCCCGGATGTTCTCGAACCAGGGGTGGGCGCTGATATCCAGCTTGTTTTGAAAAAAATCCCGAATGTAGGGGCCGCCGAACTCTTGCGGTGGCAGGCTGATATTGTGCAGCACCAGCAAGGTCGGGGTGTCGCCCTCGGGGCGGTCATCCTGATTGGGTGACAGGGCACGCAGGACATTGGCATGAGGTTTCAGCCAGCCCTGTCGGTCCAGGTCGTAAGCGTGGTGCATGCGGGCCATGGCGTTAACTGCGTGGGCCGCGCTTGGCGTGTTCCAGGCTGCACCAGGTGTGATGATTGCTCATCAAGGCTTCGGAGCGTGGCAGATAAATCCCACAGTGTGCACAACGGACCATTTCTTCAGCAGCGCCTTGCTTGCGCGGGGGACGCATGGTGGGATTGGGTGGATTGCGCTTGCGGGCCTTGTTTTGCGACACGATGCGGGCAATGATCATGGCCGCCAGGATGGCGACAACCCAAAATAAGACTTTACCCAATTTTCCCTCGTTGCAAGATGACGTCTAGTACAAAGTGGCTGCCTGTATAGGCCAGCAGCAGGAAGGCAAAACCGGCCAAGGTCCAGCGCAAGGCAACGCGACCACGCCATCCATACTGTTTTCGACCCCATAATAAGCCACCAAATGTAACCCAGGATAGCAAGGTAAAGACAGTTTTGTGGTCGGCGGGCAAAAATTTACCGTCTATTGCCATGGAGACGGCGGCACCGCTCAGGATCGTGAAGGTCAGAATCACAAAAGAGACACGGATCAGGCGAAACAGCAGCTCCTCTTGCACCAGCAGGGGCGGCATGGTGTCCAGAACCCGGCTGAACAAACCGCGTTGCTCCTGATGAAGAATAGGGCGGTGCAACTGACGGTCCAGAGCCGTCATCAAGACGGCGTGCAAAGCCGCTACGGTACTAAGCCCATAGGCGACCAGCGCAATCATCAAGTGAATACGTAGCCATTCATTACCCACATGGTTGACGATATGGCCTTCGGGAAAGGCCATGGCCAGCAGGCTGACGATTGTGGCTGCAGGCAGTAGAATGAGCAGCAGGCTGTCCAGACGCAGATACAGGCTTTGGAACCAGAACACCACCATGCCCAGCCAGATTGCCGCTGACAGGGCCAGTGCCCAGCTCAGATGCAGCCCCTGAGGCAGCACAATAGTCAGTAGCAGGCCCGCTCCGTGCACAATGATGGCGCAGAGCAAGGCCACCCGGCTGGGGGCGTTCAGTACGGTTCGGGTGCTGCCGCGAGTCAACGGACGCCAGAGAGAGATCGACAGCACGATGTACGCCAGTGCGGCGAGCAAGTGAAATACAATACTTGCAGACATAAGTCCCGGATTTCCTGAAAAACGGTACGGGGCGTACCTCAAGTGGCCATTTTATTCTTATTCGTAGACCACACGATAACCTAGTTTAAGCGAACCCAGTCCTATGTTTGAAAATCTGACCCAGCGTATGTCGCGTGTGGTGAAAACCATGCGCGGACAGGCTCGTCTGACCGAATCCAATACTCAGGATATGTTGAGGGAAGTGCGTCTGGCTTTGCTGGAAGCGGACGTGGCCTTGCCCGTCGTGCGCGAGTTTGTCGCACGGGTCAAAGAAAAGGCGCTTGGTGTTGAAGTTGCCGACAGCTTGAATCCTGGCCAGGCACTGGTGGGTGTTGTTCACCAGGAGCTGACCAATCTGATGGGCGCAGACCTGGGTGACAACGCCAGCGAACTGTCCCTGGCGGCTCAGCCTCCCGCGATTATTCTGATGGCCGGTCTGCAAGGTGCGGGTAAAACCACCACCACCGGTAAGCTCGCCAAATGGCTGAGCGAAGGCGGCCACGTTCAGCATGGTCGCAAGACAGGCAAGAAGAAAGTTCTGGTGGTCAGTGCCGACGTGTATCGTCCAGCCGCTATCGAGCAGTTGAAAACCGTTGCCGCCCAGGTGGGCGTCGAGTTCCTGCCGTCGGATCCTAGCCAGAAACCAGCCGACATTGCCCGTAATGCCCTGGATCACGCCAAGCGTCATCACTTTGATGTGCTGATTGTCGATACGGCCGGTCGCCTGGGTATTGACGAAGAAATGATGCGCGAAATTCGCGCTCTGTACGATCTGCTGAACCCGATTGAAACCTTGTTCGT
This sequence comes from Alcaligenes sp. DN25, assembly GCF_023674485.1. NCBI lineage: Bacteria > Pseudomonadati > Pseudomonadota > Betaproteobacteria > Burkholderiales > Alcaligenaceae > Alcaligenes > Alcaligenes sp. DN25. The sequence goes on from NZ_CP098408.1 coordinate 707,021, forward strand.
GGTCGATGCCATGCAGGGGCAGGACGCGGTCAACGTGGCCAAGGCCTTTGCTGATGCCTTGCCGCTGACGGGTGTGGTGCTGACCAAGCTGGATGGTGATGCACGTGGTGGTGCGGCCTTGTCCGTACGTCATGTCACCGGCAAGCCGCTGAAGTTTGTGGGTGTTTCCGAAAAGCTGGATGGTCTGGAGCCATTCCACCCCGAGCGTATGGCTCAGCGCGTGCTGGGCATGGGCGATATTGTTTCGCTGGTTGAGCAGGCCCAGCGCAATATCGACATCGCCGAAGCGCAGAAGATTACCGACAAGATCAAATCGGGCGACAAGTTCGACCTGAATGATTTCCGTGACCAGCTGCAGCAAGTCAAGAAGCTGGGTGATATGGGCTCCTTGCTGGAAAAACTGCCTGCCCAGTTCTCGCAAGCCGCGTCCCAGTTGCAAGGTGGTCAGGCTGAACAGCAATTGCGTCGTACGGAAGGGATCTTGAACTCCATGACCCCGGCCGAGCGTGCCAAGCCCGAACTGCTCAAAGCCTCGCGCAAGCGTCGTATCGCTGCCGGTTCTGGCGTGCCAGTGCAAGAGGTCAACCGCTTGCTCAATCAGTTCGAGCAAATGCAAGGCATGATGAAGCAGATGAAAAAAGGCGGCATGGCCAAGATGATGCGCGGCCTGGGCGGTATGGGTGCCTTGAAAGGTCTGGCTGGCAAGGGTTTCAAAGGCTTTCGCTAAGAAGCGCTTGGAGCTTGCCGCAAGGGCGTGAATTGCTCTGGCAGGACCATCAAGAAAAAAGCCCGCATACGCGGGCTTTTTTTCGTCCTGAGCTGTTGTTGTTACAGCGCAGGAATACGCAGTACCTGACCGGGATAGATCTTGTCAGGATGGCTGAGCATAGGCTTGTTGGCTTCAAAAATAACCGTGTATTTTGCGCCGTTTGCCTTGCCGTAGTGGGTTTCAGCAATTTTCCACAGGGTGTCGCCCTTTTGTACGGTGTACATGGTGGCTTCTGCGGAAGGCTGAGCAACGCTGAGCTGGTTGTCGACTTGAGAGACACCCAGGGTGTTACCCAGAGCCAGCACAATTTTTTCGGCTTGTTCGGTGGAGGCTGCTTGGCCGCTAACTGTGACTTTGTCGCCATCAACCGTCAGATTCAGACCATCGGCGGAAAGTTGGTGTTTGGCCAGTTCTTTCTGGAGTTCGTCAGCTGTTGCTGCTTTGGCTTCGTTGGCACCAAAGAGTTTTTCGCCGACATCTTTAAGAAAACTGAATACGCCCATCGCTTTGCTCCTGAAGTTAGGGTTCTACGGCTGCCTGCTTGATGGCAGGCGAGACGGCCCATTATGACCTCATTTTTATCCCCGAAGCCGTAGCTGAATGTCAGCAATTGTGCATTTTAAAGGGCGAGTATCAGCCGCCACCGACGGCAACCACGATTTCAATGGTGTCGCCTTCTTTGATCGGGGTGCTGGCGTGCTGGCTTTTGGGCACGATATCGCCGTTCAGTTCCACGGCAATACGCTTGTTCTCGTAGCCCAGCTCGATAATCAGCGTGCCAACCGTGTCGGAGTTTGCCAGAGTCTTGCTCTGGCCGTTCAGGGTAATGTTCATTCTTGTCTCTGGATATGGTCCGGCCAGGGCCGGACGAGTGATTCAGATGGCAAATTTCTGGGTGGCGGCCAGCAGCCGGGCCAAAATGCCGGGTTCGTCGTAGGCGTGGCCTGCGTCCGCAACCATATGAAATTCTGCTTGGGGCCAGGCGCGATGCAGTTGCCAGGCTGTATGCGCCGGAGTGCACACATCATAGCGTCCCTGCACGATGACACCGGGAATGCCATGCAAGCGGTGGGCGTTTTTCAGCAACTGATCCGGCTCCAGAAAACCCCGGTTCATGAAATAGTGGTTTTCAATACGCGCAAAGGCCAAAGCGGCTTTATCACTGGACTTGGCGTCCAGGTGATTCTGGCTGGGCAAGAGCGTGATGGTATTGCTTTCCCATTGCGACCAGGCGTGCGCGGCCCGTAACTGCACAGCGGGGTCATCGCCTGTCAGACGCTTGTGGTAGGCGGTAATCAGGTCCCCGTGCTCTTCCTTGGGAATGGGGGCCAGATACTGTTCCCAGATATCGGGAAACAGGCGCGAGGCACCTTCCTGATAAAACCAGTGCAGCTCTTCAGGACGGGCCATGAAGATACCGCGCACAATCAGTTCGCTGACGTGCTCGGGGTGAGTCTGGGCGTAGGCCAGCGCTAGAGTCGAGCCCCAGGAGCCGCCAAACACCAGCATCTTGTCGGCCTTGAGCTTTTCCTTGCGCAGCCGCTCCATGTCCTGAACCAGATGCCACGTGGTGTTGTTCTCCAGGCTGGCATGAGGGTAGGAACGCCCGCAGCCGCGCTGATCAAACAGCAGCACATTGTATTTTTGCGGGTCGAACAGGCGACGGTGATCGGCAGAACATCCTGATCCCGGCCCACCGTGCAAGAAAATGGCCGGTTTACCTGCCGGGTTGCCGCAGCATTCCCAGTAGATATGGTGCCCATCATCGGTGTGCAACGTGCCTTGGGCGTAAGGCTCTATAGGCGGGAACAGGGTAGCGCTCATTGTACTTTCTTGGGCCAGTTCAGTTCAGGGGTAGGGGTGTCATTGCGGGTGAAGATCAGATCCCACACGCCATGACCCAGACGCAGCCCACGGTTCTCGAACTTGGTCAGTGGACGGAAGTCGGGGCGGGGTGCGTAGCCTTCGTGCGTGTTGCTGAGCATGGGCTCGGCGGACAGCACTTCCAGCATTTGTTCGGCGTAGTTTTCCCAGTCGGTGGCGCAATGGATGTAACCACCGGGTTTCAGACGGCTGGTCAGCAACTGAATAAAGGGCGATTGCACCAGACGACGCTTGTGATGGCGCTTCTTGGGCCAGGGGTCGGGGAAGTAGATATGAATACCGGCCAGCGAGCCGGGAGCGATCATGTCGCGCACCACTTCCACCGCGTCATGCTGGATGATGCGGATATTGCTGATCTGGTTGTCATCAATGCGCTTGAGCAAGGCTCCGACACCGGCATTAAAGACTTCCACGCCCAGGAAATTGTCGTCGGGACGAGCCTGGGCAATTTTCTGGGTGGTTTCACCCATGCCAAACCCGATTTCCAGAATCAGGGGATTGTCATTGCCAAACACCGTTTCCGGTTTCAGGATGTTGTTGCGGTAGCTGATCGACCACAGGGGCAAGAGGCGCGCCAGGGCTTGTTCCTGGCTGGGCGTAATGTGCGCGCGCCGATGAACAAAGCTACGGATATGGGTCTCGCCGGAATTGCTGTTCGCGACATTGGGCGACAGCAGGGATTGTTTTTCGTTGCTGGAGGTCATGGTTGTGGCGCGGGCATCAGGAATGGCTCGCGTATCAGCTAAAAGCGGGAAAACTCTATTGTAGTGAGTCTTGCCGCCGAATTCATGTGGTGGCGCGCGAAAAAGATAGGGCCGGGGCGACGCATGAAGAAAAGATCGCGCTATAATTTTCGCTTGCCCATTCGCGGGATCGTCTGCTTTTGAGGCAGACCTCTCCATCAGGGCGGGTGTAGTTTAATGGTAAAACTGATGCTTCCCAAGCATCCGTCGTGGGTTCGATTCCCATCACCCGCTCCAGTTCTGATATCTCCCCCAATACTTTTATCGGCTGTTCACCGCACTGTCGCGTGATGAGCATATTGGCCATTTGCTTGTACAGGTGTCTTGTAGCGCTGTGCCGCTTCTTGGCGTGTGATCAAGCACCTGTACCCACTTGGGTATGGAGAGTTTCACTGAAAGCATATACTGCGTCCTTATTGTTCATATTTGAGTTCTTATGATTTATATTTGTTCATATATGAATGGATAAAAATATGACTGATTCAGAGAATAAAAATGCTCCTCGTAGTGTCATCTCCCGTCCTGTAGACCGTGCCTTGCTGCGGCTGGGGCGGGATATCTCTGCGGCTCGCCGTGCGCGACGATTAAGCCAAGAGGATTTGGCCCAGCGTATTGGTACGTCGTTGAGCACAGTCCGGCGCATGGAGGATGGTAATGCCGGTACTGCCTTGCATACTTTTTTAAGCGCTTTGCATGTGTTGGGACGCTTGAATGATGTGACTAAAGTAATGACCATGGAAAATGATGCCTTGGGGATGGACTTGCTGCGTGAGCAGTTGCCCCAGCGCGTCAGGCGGCCACGACGTATCAAAGCGGATCAAACCTCGGGGGCCAAGTCGCAAGATGATTCGGCCTCTGTGAATCCTGACAAGTTGGAAGGTTTCTGATGACGACACGATCTACCAAGCGCTCAGACCTGGAGGTGCACCTGGGTTCCAGGTTCCAGTGCGCATGTTGTGGGACACCATACTTCAGGTTAACGGTGAAGGAAGCAGAAGCAATCTGGGCGGAGATTGTTCAGGCTGTTAGTCGTTGCCGTAGCGTCGCCAAAGGGCTAGGCATGCAAAGTACGGATCTGGTGGATTTTGAGCCGGCATTTGCTTAACTTCATTCCCATGGCACTATACCCAGCATGCAAGAAGATCTTTTCGGCGATGCCATTCCTCAGCCACCCGCCTCAAAGCCCGCTGCTCCTTCCCGACGCAAAATCACCAAAGTCAGCCTTGCTGCTTCCGCGCTGGAGCTAAGCGATCTGGCCGCCCAGCTTCCTGAAGCCTTGCGTTTCGGTGTCTCCACCTGGTCTTACCCTGGTTGGGAAGGCTTGATCTGGGATGGCGAGTACGAGTCGAGTATCTTGTCCAAGCACGGCCTGGAGGCCTATCACCAGCATCCCTTGATGCGCACCGTCTGTGTGGATCGCACCTTCTGGCGTCCTTTGACGGTCACGCAGTATTCCGCCTATGCCGCTCAGGTTGATGAAGATTTTCGCTTCGTTGTGAAATGTCCTTCCATGATTACGGATGCCCAAGTTCGTGATGAGCAGGGCAAGGTACGCAAATCTAATCCGGACTTTCTGGATATTCGTCTGGCTGTAGAGCAGTTCGTGCAGCCTGCAGTCGAGGGCTTGCGTGCCAAGTTGGGCGTCTTGGTCTTCCAGTTAAGCCCTCTGTCCTGGGGCTGGTTGAATCGTTCGGCAGAGTTGTTCGACAAGTTGGGGCAGATGCTGGCAGCGGCGCGTGAGGCTTTGCCGCAAGGCTCACAGGTGGTGCTTGCGGTAGAGGTAAGAGATCCAGAGCTGTTGACTCAACATCTTGTCGATACGCTCAAGGCCAATGGCGCGACATTTTGTCTGGGGCTGCATGGCAAGATGCCGCCGATTGAAGAGCAACTGCCCGTCTTGCGCGCCTTGTGGCCGGGACCCTTGGTGTGTCGCTGGAACTTGAACCGGGAGTTTGGTGCTTACGGCTATGCCGATGCTCAAAAAAAGCATACCCCATTCGATGCCATTGTCAGCGAGGACGTGCATACTCGCACGGTGCTGGCCCGCACGATTCGCGGGATCACGGGGGCGGGGCAGGCGGCGTATGTGACGATCAGCAATGATGCGGAAGGCTGTGCGCCGCTCTCCATTCAGCGGCTGGCGCAACTTGTTGTGGCACAAGAAAAATAACCACAGGTCTTGAGAAGCGAGCCTCACAAGTGGGGCGGTTCACAAGACCTGTGGTGCTGCCTGATGAGCTGGAGGCTCAATGCATGCGGGTTCTGGTCCGGTTCGTGATTATTGTCTGGATTTGTGAATCAGCTCATCCGTCGTCATGACATGCGCGGTGGATACTGCCAGCACCCCCAAGGTGACGCGGTGTACTTCTTCAGCCGGAATCGCCCCAAAGCCCATATCCGGGTAGTTGTAGGTGCCTGTGGCATCAGAGATAAAGGCCACTTTGTAGCCATGGAACATGGCATCGCGAGCCGTAGCGTGGCAGCAGTTTTCGGTGGTCACGCCGGTGATGACAACGGTGTCGATCTTCCGAGTACGCAAGATGATGTCCAGGTCGGTGCCAAAGAACGCGCTGTACCTGTGCTTCTTGATGACGACTTCATCCCCCTGTGGGGCTACTTCGGGGTAGATATCAACGCCCGCTGTCTCATCTACCAGCCCCACCTGGTTTTGAATCGGAGGGTAAATCTCTCCGAACAGGCCCATATCGCAGCCGTTGCGGCGGTGGGCGTGGGCGGTGAAGATCACTTCCATGCCAGTTTGGCGAGCGTGGCCCAGCAGTTTTTGCAGGCGGGGCATCAACTCCATGCCCATGGGTGTTTCCAGTGGGGCGCCGGGTGCGATGAAGTCGTTCTGCATGTCGATCACAATGACCGCCGTGCTGCTGGGGTTGATTTGATCAATTTGAATAGCCATTTCATTCTCCTTTGGTTTGCTCACGGCCGGGCGACTGTGTATTTGGTATTGCCGCTGCCGGTGTCATAGACGCTTGTAGAGTAGGAGGGTGGCGCAGTTCTGGCTTGGCTGCCACTGCCAGTTTTACGTTTTTTTTGACTGTGCCTGCCATCCTGGACAGTACACGGGCAGGGAGCTGAGGCTTGGTATTGTCAGGGCTTGTCTGTCTTTGGGTAATGGACGTAATCTTGTTGAAAAACGATTAATCCATCGGTGCAGATAGCCCCGATTATGGAGACTGAACCTATGACAGCGATCATAGCGGTCAAGCCCGGAGACAGCTTTGAGCACTGGCACGAGGTCACTTGCAGGCAGTTTTCACAGACCGAGTGCAGCCAGATTGCCCGGCCCCAGTTTCAGGCGCGGGTCACCCTCACTAGTTTTGGTGGTTTGGGCCTGAGCAGCATCTGGTCTGCCACCCCTCAGGGGGAGGCGATACGGGTGAGCAGACGGCAGGCCGATATCCGTAAAGATCAGCGCGACTGTTTCATGCTGTGGCTCATGCTGGATGGTCATATTCAACTGAGCCAGGACGGACGCTACGTCAGCCTGGGAACAGGGGATCTGGTACTTCAGGATCAATCTCGGCCTTTTGATCTGGAGCTGGGCTCTTTGGCTCACGCGGCCATGGTCATGATTCCCCGCCCCTTATTGGCATCGCGCTTGCCCTCGGTGGGCAATCTGGCAGCGCGTCGTATTGCAGCCAACTCGCGTCTGGGGCCGATGGCTGGTGCCTTGGTCAAGCAACTGCTTGGTATGGGGGAGGCGGCAGCGGACGGTATGGATCAGCGTGTGACGGCTTCTGTGCTGGATATCTTCTCCGCGGTATTCGAGTCTGACGCTCCTGCGCTTTCTCGGGGTACTCGTCAGGAGCGGCGGCTGGAGCAGGTTCAGGCTTATATGCGTGCACATTTGCATGATGATACGCTGGATGTGGACCAGATTGCCCGTGCTTCGTCTATGGCGACTCGCACTTTGTACCGACTCTTTGCTTTTGAGGCGACAACCCCCATGCAATGGCTGTGGGAGCAGCGTTTGATCCATAGCTACCGTTTGCTGGAGGGCGGGAAACCTAAACGGGTGACCGAAGTGGCCATGGCCTGTGGCTTCAAGGACCTCTCTCATTTCAGCCGTCTATTTCAGGCGCGATTTGGGCAATCTCCCTCGACGCTAGGCTACACGGGCAGGTCTTGAACTTAGCCTGTTCAAGTGGCTTTATATCCAGGCTGCGTGTTTGGGGGTAGCAACGTGCGCAGGTGCCAGCTGCAAATCTCGTTTTTATGGTCAGAACGTGTAGGCCCAGTTAGACCAGCCAGCCAATCGGAATGCTTGCTGGTTGACTGGCTCTATATTCAAAAATGTAAAGTAAACATTACTTATTGACAAGTAGTGTTGACTTCTATAAAGTCAGGTTTACTTTACATTCAGGTGCTTAACCATGCTTGCCAACCGGAACTCTTCCTCTGCGCCGTCACCAGGTCGCAGCTATCTGATTCGCACTTTGCTCTTTATGGGCGTGTATATCCTGGTCAATGCCTTGACCATTCTGGGCCTGTTTGACAGCCTGCTCGGTCGGCCTGTTGGTTGGCTGATTGCCATAGCCGTCGCCTTGCCTGTGGCCGGACAAGTCTGGGCCACCTTGCGCTTGATGGCGCAAAGCGATGAGTTCGTGCGGGTGATCGTGGCCAAGTGTTTTGTGCTGGCCTCAGGCGCAACCTTGACCTTGTGGACAGCCTGGGGCTTTGGGGAAACCTACGCCGCTGCGCCCCATATTCCTGCCTGGCTGATTTACCCCTTCTTTTGGGCGGTGTTCGCTCTGGTTTCACCCTTTGTCCGGACTAGCGATTAAATGAAAAATCGATTGCGTGTATTGCGGGCCGAGGCGAACTGGACGCAGGCAGATTTGGCGGAGCGCTTGGGGGTGTCCCGGCAGGCGGTCAATGCGCTGGAAACGGGCAAACATGCACCGTCCCTGGATTTGGCATTCAAGATTAGTGCCTTGTTCGAGCAGACCGTAGAAGATATTTTCGAGAACCCGTATCAGGAATCTCGGGTTTGAACGCGGTTACGTTCTGGCTGGCATTCCCACTTGTGGATGCCTTTTGGACATCCATGCGCAGGTATTGAGAAAAGCCAGTGCTCAAGCCCGAAGCAGTGATCTTGCAGGCTCAGACACTGGCTTGCCTTCTTACTTGGTGGTGTAACCACCGTTGATCAGAATGGTCTGGCCGGTAATCCACCAGCCGTCACTGACTAGATGACGGATAAAGGGCACAACATCTTCAATGTCCGTCAGCCCGGTCTTGGAGTAGGGAGACAGGGCAGCCGCGGTCTTGTGATAGGCCACGGCATCCTCGCCCTCGGCTGGATAGAAGAAGGGCGTATCCATAGGACCAGGGCCCACCGCCGTGACGGAAATACCGCGTGCGCCATATTCTTTGGCGGCGGCGCGGGTGTAGTGTTCTACCGGCGCTTTGGTGCCGGCATACGCGGCGTAAAAGGGGGTGAAGGCACCCAGCAGGGATGTGACCAGGGTGCAGACTTTACCATTGTCCTGTACGTGTTTGCCGGCTTCTTTCAGGAAGAAAAAAGCAGTTTTAGAGTTGATGTCGCTCATCTCCTCGTACTCAGCTTCACTCACTTCGGTCAGTGGCTTTTTCAGTACTTTGCCCACCGTGTTGATGGCGATATCAGGGCGGCCAATTGCGGCGACGGTATCGCTAAACAGTTTTTCCATGGCACTGGCCGAACGCAAGTCGGCCTGGAAGGCGACGGCTTGTGCACCAGTTGCCTGGATGGCTTTGACGGTGGCTTCGGCATCCGCTTTGGAGCTGTCGCTGTTGTAGTGAATGGCAATGGCGCTCGCTCCTTGCTCTGCCAGGTCGCGGGCGATCAGGCCGCCCAGATTCTTTGCCCCGCCTGCAATCAGAACGGTTTTACCTTTGATGCTGTGCTTTGCCATGATGACTCCTTGCTAGTGTGGGCTGCGGGCTGCAAGCCTTTTCGTTTTTTCATGATATAAGTCGCTGAAATTGTTTAAATCATCTAGTTCTGACATCATTTGTCTGAAAAAACGAACAATACGCACCGCTGCTTGAGTCAACCGGGTCTAGCAGTTCAGCCCGTGTTTTGCTGCTGCTTATCTGGAGAAAGTTATGGACCGCATTGACCTGTTTCGCATCTTTACGCGGGTCGTGGAGTGTGCCAATTTCACCCGCGCGGCGGATACCTTGGGTATGCCGCGCTCTTCGGTGTCGGCCGCCATTCAGGAGCTGGAAGGGCGAGTGGGCGCTCGCCTGTTGAATCGCACCACGCGCAAAGTCACAGTCACGCAAGATGGTGCGGCGTTTTACGAGCGCTGTCTGCGCGTGATTGCTGATGTGCAGGAAACCGAAAACCTGTTTCGCCAAGCCAGTGTGGGGCCTAGTGGCACGATCAAGGTGGATGTGCCGGGGCGGGTAGGCCGCCTGATTGTGGCACCTGCGCTGCCGGAGTTTCTGGAGCGCTATCCGCATGTCCATGTGCATCTGGGCGTGACGGACCGCGAGGTGAATCTGATTGAGGAGCAGGTGGATTGTGTGCTGCGCGTGGGACCATTAAGTGATTCGGGCCTGATCGCCAGAAAAATGGGCAGCTTGCCCTTGATCAATGTAGCCAGCCCCGCTTATCTTGCCCGTTATGGCATGCCCCAGACGCCAACGGATCTGGAGAACCACCAAGTGGTCCGTTATGCCTCGCCCACCAGCGAGCGTGTGGCTCCTTGGGAGTGGATGGAGCAGGACAAGCGTCAGGTGCTGGATCTGCCAGGTCGTGTGACGGTGAATAATGCCGAGGCCTATATCGCCTGCTGTCTGTCCGGCTTGGGGCTAATTCAGATCCCTGCTTACGATGTGCAGGCGCATTTGCAATCAGGTGAATTGGTGGAGGTGCTGCCGGATCACCGTGCCGCTCCCATGCCCATGTCCTTGCTGTATTTGCATCGCCAACACTTGTCGCGCCGTTTTCAGGTGTTTGCGGATTGGCTGGAAAATTTGTTGCGTCATTCCGCCTTGGAATGAGGCTGGTCTCGAACGTTTTTGTCTGGGGCTGCTCCAAGCTGCAGCGGACAACTCAAAACGGGGTAGCGATGGAAATCAGAAGAATTCGTGCGACGGACTGGGACTGGATACAGCAATGGTTCCAGGACGAGGACTTGAACCGCGAGTTGGGGCCACTGGATCAGGAGTGGCTGGAGCACGTGTTGAACCAAAGCGATGGCGTCCAGCTGGTTGCCGAGCAGAACGGTCAGCCCATTGGTTTGATTGGGTGTGCCTGGGGAGACGGGCGAAATCTGCCACATGCAATTACCGATATTGCCGTTGCGCCGCCATTACGCGGCAATGGTCAGGCCGGAGCCATGCTGGAAGCGGTATTGGCTTGGCCAGGCCATCCCCCATGTCGTAAATGGGTGGCTTTTGTGTTCCCCGAAAACCAGCGTGCCTGCCGCTTTTTTACACGCTTGGGTTGGGAACACGTGGACTTTGCCGATGGTATGAACGAGTTCGAGTACAAGTGTGTTCGTTCGGAACCGGATCGATCCTGAGCAGCTCGGTTTCTGTCAGTAAATCATGGACCTTGAGTGACAGGCGCTTGGGCCACGAAGGCCCGTTATGCTTGTCTGTCCCGTTGGATAGGTGCAAACAAAGCTGGTTTGGCTCTGTTTGCCTTGTTCTTCTCAGGGATAAAACAGCAGCAGCCCGAACACGGCGAAAACCATCAGATGCATATAGCCTTGAATGGGTGAGGTTCGCTTGCTGCTAAAGCTCAAGATACTGAGCAGTGCCGTGATCAGAAACAACACGATTTCCATATTGCTGATGCCCATGATCACTTGCTTGCCGGTGATCAGACCAATCATCAGCACCACTGGCACAGTCAGCCCCACGGTAGAGACGAAGGCACCCAGACACAGATTGATAGCGCGCTGCATTTCATTGTTCATGGCCGCCTTGATCGCAGTGATGGACTCCGGGGTGAATACGATAATTGCGATCAGTACACCGCCGACGGCAACGGGGGCGCCCGAGGCGGCGATACCGTAGTCCGTCACAATGGCCAGATGGTGTGCCAACAGGACGATAGGCAGGATCAGGGCGATCAGCACCAGACTGCGTATCAGCATCGCGCGAGTCGCCTGGGGATCACGCGATGTGGGTGTCGTATCTTCAGTGCTTTGAATCGCCTGATTGGGCTGCACATAGTCATGGCGGTGACTGCCCATTTGCAGATACAGAAAGATGGCATAGACCAGGCCCGTCAGAACCGAAATGCCAATGGCCTGGGTGGTGCTGAACTCGCCCGCATTGCTGGTGTAGTTGGGCAGAATCAGGCCCACACTGGTCAGCAAGACGATCATGGACAAGTAGGTATTGGTGCCTTGGCGATTGAACTCCTGATCGCCATTGCGCGCTGCGCCGGCAATCAAACACAGGCCGGTGATCAGGTTCAGGATGATCATCATCACGGCGTAGATCGAGTCCCGACCTATGGTGGGAAAGTCGCCCGGCCCCAGCAGTACCGAGGCAATCAGGATAACTTCGATCAGCACAATGGACAGGGTCAGGATCAGGGTGCCGTAGGGCTCGCCCAGTTGGTGGGCCAGGTGGTCGGCTTCACGGACCACACCAAACGAGGCCGTCAGGATAGTCACGAACAGCACCAGAAAGACGATGGCCGCCGTGGTGCCGTTCAGGGAGTCTCCCAGCCATTGCCCGCCGAAAATCATGAACAGGACAACAATGGACCAGGAACCGAGCAGACGCAGCCAGGTGATGGGAGTAATGAGTTGAGTTGAGGGTGATGCAGGGTGGGCCATCGTGGATGCTCCGCCAAAGAGGTAGGGCCGTCCCTGTACTGAAAAGGCAGATCCAGGTCGTCCCGGATCTGTTTTGAATTGAACTATTCAAGTAGCCACGATTTTATCACCTTGCCCCCTGGCGGCAAGTGCAGACCCTCTGAAACCGGATTTGTGTGGCGTGCAGCCATCTTTTTCTGTATCTGGCCAAGGTGGAGGTGTGAAGGGCGGGTTCCTTTATCACCTTCCTGGCATTGTTTCGTTCAACAGTTTTATTTTTATGTGAGTCTGGCTCGAGTCTCCTGTGGACCTTGTTCTTTTCCTGTTGCCATTTACGGCGGACACCACCCAGATGAGAAAACAGGTGGGCCCATGGAGCGAATACATGGTGTGTTTTCTGTATAGGGTTTGTTCTTCTCCATAGCCTGGCGGAATTTTCCGGGAGACACTCCCGCATACGTTTTGAATGCGGTAGAGAAATTGGCCGGGCTGGAAAATCCTAAATCGGTCGCAATCACATCAATTTTCAAGGCCGTAGTCTTCAGCAAATACTCGGCCCGATACATACGCTGCAATCGGATATAGCTACTTACACTTAAGCCAAAATTACGCTGAAATATATTCATGATTTTTCGACGCGAAATCTTGAACATATCGCACAGTTCTTTTTGACTGGGCGGCGCACCCAGATTGGCATCAATGGTTTTCTGAATGGCATGGATCAGCATGCTGGTTTCGGCTGTCGTGCTGGGCCGCTGGCTTGGCATCTTGCCCGGCACAAGTGCAGGCGCCATCTGCTTGGGGCAGCGCAAGGGCACGTTGATACGTTCTTTTACTTCATCGACCGCATACGGATTGCCAATGTAATCAACCGCACCAGCCTTTAGAAAAGTGACGCATTCATCGCTGCTGCCATCCATGCGTGAATCCAGAACGATGATGGGGATTTGGGCCGTGGCTTTTAATCCTTGCAACATATGGGTCAAGGACAAGGCGTCTATCCCCGTCAATTGCTTATCCATCAGGATAAGTTCGGGTAGCGTTAATTGGGCCTTGGTATATCCTTGCACTCCGTCCGCAGCAACAGAAACCCGAAAAGCACCAGCCAGCAGGGCTTGAAGAAGTTGTTCGTGCTGTCTAGTGTTATTGGAGATCAGCAGAATCCTGATTTTTTGATCTGGCTGATACTTTATAGTGGCGTATTTGTTCAATATAAAGCCCCGCGCCCTTCTTCTGACGAAGACGGCTACCTTTACTGGCATTGCTCAAGTAGCCAATTTCCTCAGAATACAGACTCAATGAATAGATAAAATCTATCGATATGATTCGTACGGCAGACATAACATTCTGTATCAATGGAAAAAGTAAATTTTCAAAATTGCTCATTGCATTTCATTTTTGGCAGGCGGCATGCCGAAAGCCCGAAACTCGGGCCTTAAGGCGGACCCAAAAGTCCAATTTCAGGAATGCTACGCTGGCGTATCGGTGAATTTTCCTGGCAGGAAAAGGCGTGATTCTACGGCTTTTACCTCTGAATAAAGGACTATGTTCAGGCAGGCCAGCCGCGGTTTTGCCCGCACTAGTGTGCATCTGGATGAGGTCGTCCGGGGAAGATTGTGAGGCTCTTTGGGTGACGATTTGTTCAAGCAGCAAGCGCAGCCCGTAGCGAGGCGTTTATTCGCCGCTTTTTTGTTAGATTTTGACCAAGTACGGATGCTCGCCGTTGATGACTGTTAGGGCTATTAGAGCGATTTCGGTATAGACCGTTTGAATCATTTTGATGGCTTGGGGGCAGGGTTTGAGCCTGCGAACCAAGCTGTAAACAAGTAGAGCGGGGCAAGGTAGATAAACCTTGCCCCGCCCTTGTTTTAAAAACAGTCAGGCTTGGTGTCGGGCTTGTGCTTCAAGCTGGCGCAGGATGCAGGGCGATGGCTTCGTCCAGCATGTCCAGCCTGTCCTGACCCCAGAACAGTTCGCCCTGATACACATAGGAGGGCGAACCGAAGACACCGGCTTTAATGGCCTCTTCGGTGTGGGCTTGATACTGCGCCTGCATCAGCGGTGCCTGTTTCAGCCAGTAGTCTGCATCCAGCTGCTGTGCTTGCAGGATTCGAGCCAGTTGCGTGGGGTCAGCAATGTTCTGCTCCTCGCACCATTGTGCCCGCAAAATGGCTTTGTACAGATCCAGCACCGGCATACCAGCCTGATTGATAGCAATCACCAGGGTGGAGGCCAGCGTGGCGTCTGGGCACATGAAGCGCGGTGTGGGATTTACCTGTATGCCCAATTTGCGACACCAGCGTTTAAGCTCTGCAATGCGATAAGCCTGACGTTCTGGTGAGCGCTGTCCCAGCAGGACACCGCCTGTACGTGCATAGACTTGCGGCAAGTCCACGGGTTTGTAGTGGATAGGGATGCCATGCTTGCGAGCAATCGCTTCCAGTCTGTCGGCTCCCAGGTAGGCCCAGTCCGAATTCATCCAGAAGTAGTAGTGAATACCGGCTGCGTTCATGTGCGTACCTTTCGGCTGGATAGGGCGGGAAGAGAGAAGTGCGTCGGCCCATGCATGAACCAGGTACTGGCAAAAGCAATCAGACCCAGCGCGCTCAGGTACCAGACGATGTAGTCGGGTTGACCGTCGCCATAGGCCAGCAGGGAGGTCGCCACCAAGGGAGCCAGGCCGCCACCGATGGCACCGGATACCTGCACGGCAATGGAGATGCCGCTGTACCGCACTTCAGGTGGAAATTGCGTGGAAAACAGGCCACCTTGCGGGCCATACAGCGCGGCATACACCAGCCCAATCGCAATCACCAAAGCCAGGGTGATGGTCCTGGAATCCAGGCTGCCCAGCATGGAAAAGAAGGTGGAGGAGAATGCCAGCATGCAGATCGTGCCTGCCATAAAGACCCATTTGAAGCCGATTCGGTCGCCCAATACGCCAAACAGGGGCATGGTGAACAAGGCCGCGAAGGCACCCCAGACGGTGGCATCCAGCATGACGCTGCGCTCTACTCCCAAGGTGGTGGTGGCGTAAGCCAGGGCAAAGGTCACCACGGTGTAGAACCAGGTCACTTCTGCCAGACGGCCTCCCACGACCAGCAGGACTTCGCGTGGGTAATGACGCAGAACTTCCAGAGCAGGAATCGGAACCTGTTTGCCCTTTTTGCTCATTTGCTCGAAGTCAGGGGATTCGGCCACTTTGGCACGTATCCACCAACCCACCAGCAGCAGGGCGACGCTGGCCAGAAAGGGCAGGCGCCAACCCCAGGACAGCATGTCTTCCTCTGGCAAGCTGGCGACGGCGCCCATAGCCAGGGAAGACAGGATCAGGCCGGGGGCAACCCCTGTTTGCGGCAAGCTGCCAAAAAAGCCCTTTTTGCCTTCCGGGGCATGTTCAACCGCCATCAACACGGCCCCGCCCCATTCTCCGCCTACTGCGATACCTTGCAGAAAGCGCATCAGCACCAGCAGCACAGCGGCCCAGTAGCCAATGCTTTCATAAGAGGGAATCAGGCCGATCAGGATGGTGGGGATCCCCATTAGAAAGAGCGTGATCAGTAGCATGGATTTGCGGCCCAACTTGTCGCCAAAATGGCCGAAAACAAATCCTCCTAAAGGACGAGCGAAAAAGCCCACAGAGTAGGTGGCAAAGGCCGCCAGTGTGCCCGTAATCGGGTCAAAGGCGGGGAAAAAGATCTTGTTGAAAATCAGTGCGGCAGCGGTGCCGTACAAGAAAAAGTCATACCACTCTATGGTGGTTCCCATCATGCTGGCCAAGCCAGCGGTAACGTATTGGCGCGACGAACGCGCCTGTCCATTGTTAGGCATCGTCATGGCGACCTCCTGGTGGAAGCGGGGTATTGGTTGCGGGCGTCAGCGAGTTTTAGTTAAGGGCGCAATGCCTTGGGTCTGACGGGACCAGTAGTCAAAGGTAGCGTTAACAATGGAGGGCTTGAGCAGATAGTCGTGCGCTTCGGCCGCCAAGGTATCGTCCACAGGGGTAAGTGGGCCAAAGGCCGCTTGTGCACGCACTTGCAGACGTGCGGCGCGTTCCAGATACACCGACAGGTACGTGGCTTCCTGGCAGCTTTTACCTGCGGTCAGATAACCGTGGTGGGCCAGAATAATGGCACGCTTGTCACCCAGGGCTTTGGAGATGATGACACCTTCCTGATCGGCAATGGGCACGCCAGGCCATTCGCCCAAAAATGCACAGTCATTATGCAGAGGCGTCATGTCCATTTGCGAAATTACCAAGGGCTGGCGGGCGGTGGCCAATACCGTGGCCCAGGGCGAGTGTGTATGGATGATGGAATTGACGTCGGGGCGAGCTTCGTAGACCCACAGGTGAAAGCGTGTGGCCGGGTTGGCCATGCCTTCGCCGCTAAGGGTATTCAAGTCGCGGTCAACTTCAATGAAGTCTTCGGGGGTGGCTTCGTCAAAACCCAGACCAAAGCGCAAGGTCCAATACGCACCGGGGCGCTCGGAACGGACGCTGATCTGGCCGGCCAAACCAGCTTCCTGCTCGGTCATGGCCAGGATGCGGCAGGCAAATGCCATGGTTTCGCGGGTGTCGCGTTGCACTTGCTGTAGATGAGTGGCCATCTCTTTGGTGGCGCGTTCATCAAAATAGGATTTGTCTCTGAGTGGGGTATCCATGTGCTTGTCTCCTTTGGTAGGCCTCGTCGATCCTTGTGCCGACGATGGGATTCATTGTCTTGATTTACATCAAGAGGAGCTATGCGCGCTGGCTCATAGCTCCTATTCCATTTGCTTGGGGCCTTATCAAGGAGACGAGCCCGGCAGTGGTGCCGGGCCGGGAGACAAGCGCTGGGGCTGCTTAACCCTGGCGCCAGCGGGAGCGCTCGCGGCGTCGCGAGCGGGACCAGGGATGTTGCACCTTATGCGGCTGTGGCCGGGGGTCGGGTGGATGTCGCGTGTCATTGCTTTCCACGGGATTGGAGTCCGGTTTAGGCGAGTCCAGAAAGACATTGATGGAACAATCGCAATCGAGGTACATGGACAGTCCTTTGTCAACGTGAAGAAAGGGGAGGCGGTACGCAGGCTCCGTTCCGGACCTGGGAGGCTCCCGAAAAAAACGTGTCGTAGCTTTCTTGCAGGGCATGCAGGACCATTTCGGGGTAATGGTCATGCTCGGTGGGCAGACGCAATTGCAGCTGTGCCAGATGCTCGTTGTCCTGCTGCCCGCCCCACTGCTTGTGATAGTGGCCGTGCTGATAGCCGCGCAGTTGGCGCAAGCGGTTCAGGGCATTCTTGCCCGCGTAGGAGTGGTAGAGCGTGTCCAGTGTCAGACCACAAAGAGCAGCCAGTTGGGCAAAGCCGCTGAAATCGAACTGGCGTGTCTCCAGAACGCGCAAGGTAAAGCGTTCCAGAGCCGTCATGATGGCCGTAGAGTCGCTGGCGGTGGCTGATGCGTGCTGGAGCTGATCCAGTGCGGTGGCGGCTTCTTGCTCGCGCAGCGCATCGTTGGCACGCAGTACATCGCACAGACCAAAATGCAGGATGTCGATCAGCTCCAGTTGGAGTTGCGGCAGATTGCGCTCGCTATGCTGCCACCACTTCCAGTCCAGGTAATCGGCCAGCTCCGCACATTCCACCCAGATCGCCCGGTAGTAGTCCTGCTTGGCCACTCGCCAGTTCGGATCAATCAACTGATTCAGCTCGGTTTGCAGGGCCAGCATTTGCTTTAAGCGGCGGGCGCCGGGACCGGCTGGAGCGACAGTTATTTGCTGCCCCAAACGATGTTTCTGACGACCTTGATCGTCAAAGTTTTCAGGTGCCAGCCAGGCCTGGAAATTCGCTTTCAGGGCTGGCCAGTCCTGGTCGGTAATGGAGAACCAGGCTGTATCGCGCGAGCGGCCCTTGTACACAATCGCCTGACGGAAGATACCTTCATAACGAAAGCCCAATCGTCGTGCAGCGGCTTGGGAGGGGGCATTGTGTGTGTCGCACTTCCATTCGTAGCGACGGTAGCCCAGTCCATCAATTGCATAAGCCATCAACAGGTAGTGGGCTTCGGTGGCCATACGGGTTTGTTTCAGAGCGGGCGACCAGGCTACAAAGCCCACTTCAATGCAGCCGTTTTGTGGGTCGATCCGCATCAGGGACAAGGTGCCCAATGCGCGACCCGTGGTTTGTTCGACGACGGCGTAATGCACGGCATTGCTGGCCTGGCTGATGGTTTGCAGGTGCTGGTCGAACTGTGCGCGGTTGTTAAAGGGGCCTACAGACAAATAGGTCCAGTCGCGGCCATCGCTGGCGTTGCTGTAGGCCTCGTACAGGCTGTCGCCATGTTGTTCCGGGTTCACGGCTTCCAGACGGCAGTATTTGCCGTGCAGAACGCAGCGTGCTGGCTGCGGGCGGGCCTGCCAATGAGGGAGCGAGGGGCCAATAGGCTGGTGATACGCGTTCAGCTGAACCATGACTTGTCTTCAATAGAAAACGCTCCAGAAATGCCAATCTGTGGCACAGCTGGAGGCGGGAAAGGGAGTGTGGGGCCGGGAGACAAGAGGCGTCTTGCTAGGCCACTAATTGATTCTATTGAGCAAGTGGCCGGTTGCAGCAATCCGCTTTGCTGCTTGTTTCCAGACCGCATTGCTAAAACAGCGTTGAAACGCCCAAGAGCCAGTGATGGCGGGCCTTGGCTTAGAGCTTGAACAGCGGACAAAACTATCCTGCGGCCAAGGCACAGATGAGGGGCAGGCCGCCTGGCAGACCAAAGTGGCAGGTACAAAAAAAGCCGAGCTGCCTTGTGGGCAGTCTCGGCTTGGGACCAGGCTTTAAGCCAGGGGCTTAGAGCTGATTCAGGTTCAGACGCAGAACGCTGTCCTTGGCACCTTTCAGGTAGTGCGGGCTCTTGTCGCCATGAGGGATTTTGATAGTGACAAAAGCGGTCTGGCCGTCAGCGCTCAGCGTGACGCTGTTGGGGTGCACAGGGGCGCTGATACGGTGTTTAACAGCCAGGGTGTTGGCATCCAGAATGGTGACCGAACCGGTACCGGCTGGTGTTTCACGATCCACGCCACGGTTGGTGGCGATCAGCTCTTTGCGAGCGTCGTTGTACACGATATCCAGCAGCCCCAGACCCACTTCAGCCGTGTTTTCCACTTTGCCGGAGCTGGTGTCGAATTGGTAGATCTTGCCGGTATTGGCGTCAGCACCAAACAGTTTCTTGCCATCCGCGCTCAGGGCGATGTTCACGAAGAAGTGGCGGGAATCTTCACGTTTATCGCTTTTTGCATCGCCAGTGGTGAAGCGCTGTTCGATAGCGCCGGTGGCCGGGTTGATGACGGCAATTTCATCCTTGCCGCCGTGGCCCACGAACAGACGCTTGGTGTTGGCATCGTAGGCAGCGCCAGCAGGCCACAAGCCCACGTTATCGATATTGTGCAGGATACGACCGTCGGCGCCATCCACAATCCATACGCGGCCTCCTTCGGAGGGATTGGTCACGAAGATGCGGTTGTCTTGCTCGTCAATAACGACTTTACGGGTGTGTTCCCAGCCGCCCTTGTCTTCTTTTTGACCCAGTTGGATCAGTTGCTTGACGGTGCCATTCAGGCTGTTGATTGCCAGCAGCGAGCCGTCCAGGGTGTTGCCCACGTACAGAGTGTGAGTTTTCTGGTTCAGGCCCAGTGCAAAGGCACGGCGCGGCAATTGGATCAGTTGCGATTCACGCAGCGTGTCCTGGTCCAGAACGTGCAGGAAGCCAGCAGCACGGTCTTCAAACAAAGGAGTAGCAGCAACAAACAACTGCTTGCTGTCCTTGGCAGCCAGAATTTCGTAGGCACCATCAATGGTGTCCTGACGGAAAGTGACCTGTGCCTGAGGCGCAGTCGCATTAAAGGACGATGTTTGGCCCGCTTGTTGCGATTGCGGTGCAGTCTGGCATGCACTGAGCAGCAAAGCGCCCATTACGGAGGCAACAATCATTTTTAAAGAGGCTGGGCGGGACGCAATCATGTATTTCCTTTGGGATTCAATAAATGAGAATCGTTACTATAACTGCTCTGTTTTATAAACTTTTCTGACTTGTCTGTCTATGTAAATACGCAAAACCCTGCTTGATGGCAGGGTTTTGAATGGTCTTTGTTTTAGTCCTGGTTGGAGCCTTGCCCAAACCGGGCTTGCCAGGCTTCATACACTTTGCGTTTTTCAGGCAAGGGCAGGTGTTCCATTTTTACGCCCTGTTTGCCAAAGTTCTGCTGCATTTTTTTGTAGAAGGATTCGGTGGACCAGCCAAAGGGCTCGCCTTCCTCATCGTCGGCGCAATACACCACGCGCTCCACGCCCGAGGCGATCATGGCGGCCATGCACATGGGGCAGGGGATGCCGCTGGCATACATGGTGCTGCCTGCATGGCTGCTGCTTTTCACGTTCTGGCTGGCAGTACGCAGCGCCTGGATCTCAGCGTGCGCGGTGGGGTCATGGGCAATGTAGGTCTCATTTACCCCTTCGGCCAGAACTTGACCATCGCGGACCAGCACTGCGCCAAAGGGCTGGCCGCCGCGGGCGACATTCTCTTCGGCGATCTGGATGGAGCGCAGCAGATAGTGTTTATCGTTCATGTTTTTCTCCTGTAGAGAAGCAAGGTTGGAATGAGCCTTGAAACCAGAGTCCCTATTTGCGCCTTGTGGGACACCTGCGGGCACAGGCGGCATCAGGGGGACGCGTTCCGGTTTGGCGTGTTTGTAATGCAAAACAGCCGCTGACGGGCAGCGGCTGTTCTGTTTCAGACCCTATTAGCGAGTGCCGCCAAGTGTCAGATTGGCATGACGGTTTACGTCTTTGTACAGCAAGTAGCGGAAACGGCCTGGTCCGCCTGCGTAGCAAGCCTGCGGGCAGAAAGCGCGCAGCCACATGAAGTCACCGGCTTCCACTTCAACCCAGTCCTGGTTCAGACGGTACACCGCCTTACCTTCCAGAACGTACAGACCGTGTTCCATCACGTGCGTTTCAGCGAAAGGGATCACGCCACCGGGTTCAAAGTTCACGATGTTCACGTGCATGTCGTGACGCAGGTCGGACATGTCGGTGAAACGGGTGGTGCTCCAACGGCCTTCGGTGCCAGGCATGACGCCAGGTTTCACGTCTTTTTCGTTGGTCACAAAGGCTTCAGGGGCATCCAGGCCTTCCACACGCTGGTAGCGCTTGCGAATCCAGTGGAAGTTGGCCAGCTCGCCCGTGCGGTTGTGCAAGGTCCAGTTGGTGGAAGGAGGAATAAAGGCATAGCCGCCTTCTTCCATGATGTGCTTGGTGCCTTCCAGAACCAGTTCCAGCTGGCCCTTGACGACAAAAATCACGCCTTCGGCTTCGGGGTCGGACTCAGGATTGTTGCTGCCACCCTGTGGGCCTACTTCCATGATGTATTGGGAGAAGGTCTCGGCAAAGCCGGACAGAGGACGTGCCAATACCCACAGACGGGTATTTTCCCAACCGGGCAGGAAGCTGGTCACGATGTCTTGCAGCACGCCTTTGGGCAGCACGGCATAGGCCTCGGTGAACATGGCGCGGTCCGTCAGCAACTGAGTCTGAGGAGGATGGCCACCTGGAGGGGCGTAGTAATTGACTTTGGACATGTTGATTCCCATTGAAATTCAGTAAGGAAAAATCTGTCGAACGGCACGGCGCAATCCCGGCGGCTGGCAAAAGGCACAGGCGGGATGTCGTTGTAATGCGCGGGACCAATACACCTTAACGACTGCTGGTGATATTTACAAATTAAATGTATAAATCTCTAGTATTTGTTTTTTGAATAAACGGGCGGCGGGGTGGATTACCCTGGCGGATTTCAGAAAGGGTTTGAGCATATGGATCATCAACTATCAAGCAGTCCCAGCCTGAACCGGCCCTTGTACGACCTGGACCTGCTGCGGGCCTTGTTGACGGTAGTCGATTGCGGCAGCTTCACGGCGGCCGCAACGCGTTTGCATTCCACACAGTCCACGATCAGCCAGAAAGTGCGGCGCCTGGAGGAACTGGCCGGGCTGCGTCTGCTGGACCGGGCCAGCCGGGGCGTCAGCACGACTGAAGCGGGGCAGACCCTGTTGGGTTACGCCCGCCAGATGCTGGCTTTGAATCATCAGCTGTCTGAAGCCCTATCCGGTTCTCTGGTGACTATTTCCGTGCGTCTGGGCGTGCCTGAGGACTTTACCAATGGACAGACCATGCGGGCCTTGGCGGGCTTCAACCGTCGCTTCCCGCAGGTGCGTCTGGAAGTCAGTAGCGGCCTGAGCAGCGACCTGCTGGCCGCTTACGATCAGGGTGAGCTGGATCTGGTGCTGGTCAAGCAGCGTCACAATGCCCGTGAAGCGGTGGCTTGTCTACCCGAGCAGACGGCCTGGGTGGATAGTGCGACTGATCCGGTCTTTCATCTGGACCCCATCCCCTTGGTGACCTTCCCGCGTCGGGGTGTGTATCGAGAGGAAATCATCAGTGCTGTCGAGTCCTTGGGACGTCGTTGGCGTATCAGCTTTACCAGTTCCAGCTTGAGCGGTATTCAGGGGGCGGTGGCAGACGGGATGGGGATCAGCTTGCTGCCGCGGCGTGCGGTGCGCGATGACCATGTTGAATTGGGCCAAGCACAAGGTCTGCCCCGTATCGATGCTTTTGAACTGGCGATTTTGCATCGGCCTCATGCCAATGAGATGGTGACGGCCTTGTCCCGTGTACTGGTAGAGATGCTGGCACCCGAGAGCGCCCGCCGTCCTGGATAGCCTGCTGTTGGGCTGGCGAGGCTCGTAGAGCTTAGACAGGGTTTAGCGCTTGGGTGTGACCGGATCAAAGTGCGTCATGACATCCAGCACGGGCTCTTCGGCCATTACACGGTCCCGTGCGGCCACGGCAATGGCATGACCTTGTGCAATAGTCAGGGTGCCGTCCATTTCCAGATCCACTTCTACCCAGATCATGTCACCCAGCTTGCGGGTTCTTAGCTGGTGTATGCCTTCCACACCGGGGGTCTCGCGCAAGAGCTTGGCAATGCGCTCTTCCGTTTCCTGATCGACCGCTTTATCGGTCAGGTCGTGAAATGCGCCAATAGAAAACTTCCAGCCCATGCGCAGAATCATCAAACCCACAATACTGGCGGCCAAGGGGTCGCCCAAGGGCAGACCTGCCAGGTTGGCCATCACCCCGACGCTGACGACCAGCGAGGAGGCTGCGTCGGAGCGCGCGTGCCAGGCATTGGCAACCAGCATGGTCGAGCGCAAGCGCTTCGCGACACGCAACATGTAGCGAAACAGGAGTTCTTTACTACAGAGCGCGATGAAGGCAATGGCCAGGGCAATCGGGTGTACTGCTTCGATGCTGCTGGGGTCGCGCAAGGAAGACACGGCATTCCATAGCATGCCCAGTCCGACGGCCAGCAAGAGGCCGCCAATGGCCAGGGTGGCCGCCGTTTCGTAGCGCAAATGTCCGTAAGGGTGATCTGCGTCCGGACCTCGACGGCTATGGCGGTTGGCGATCAGCACTACAAAGTCCGACAGCAGGTCGGACAGGGAGTGGATGGCGTCAGCAATCAGGGCCTGCGAATGAGCAAACAGACCCACCACAATTTGCAGCACGCTCAAACTGATATTGACGATGACACTGACCCAGGTGGAGCGCTGTGCACCAAGGTGCCGATCCAGTTCAGTAGGGGGGATGTTTTCCATGCCAAGAGGTCCTTGCATTCAAAGCAGCAGACTGTGCATCAATACAGCAGTTTCAAGATAAAGAGTGTATCGGCTTTCCGGGGTTACGGGGCGCTGAAAGGGGCTTGGCAGGCTGTTTTGAGCCTATTCTTTGGTAGATGTAGACAAAAAAGCCTCGCTTTTTCGGCGAGGCTCTTTTGCGTATCAGGAATGCGTCTTAATTGATGCGCATACCGGGCTGGGCACCGGGGAATGGTTCCAGAATATAGATGCCTTGATCCACCGCATCATCCGCATGGCTGGCCGCCAGCACCATGCCCTCGGATACGCCGAAACGCATCTTGCGAGGAGCCAGGTTAGCGACCAGTACCGTCAGCTTGCCGATCAGATCTTCGGGCTGGTAAGCCGACTTGATGCCGGAGAACACTTGGCGCAAGCGGCCTTCGCCAGCGTCCAGGCTCAGACGCAGCAGCTTGTCCGAACCTTCTACGGCTTCGCAACTGACGATTTTGGCAATGCGCAGGTCCACCTTGATGAAGTCCTTGATGTCGATGGTTTCGGCAATGGCTTCACCACCGGGCAACACGACGGGAGCGGGTGGCGGAGCCAGCAGCTCGTCCACCATGGCGCTGTCTACTCGCTGCATCAGATGCTTGAAGGGAGCGATGTGATCAGGCAAGGCAGCCACGTCGTCCCAGACAAAGTCGCGGTCCAGACCAAACAGTTCGTGGGCCACGCGATGGGTCAGGGTGGGCAAGATGGCGGTCAGCATGACGGATAAGCCCTTGAAGCCAGCCAGGGTGCGCGAGCAAATATCTTGCAGCGCATCTTTCTGAGCTTGCTCGGCGGTCGCAATGCCTTTGGCCATGACCCAAGGTTGGGCGGTATCAAAAGCCTGGTTGATGATGTCGGCCTGAGCCATGATCTGGCGCACGGCACGACCATACTCGCGGCTTTCCAAGTCGGTGCGGACTTTCTCGGCGACTTCCTTGAGCTGGTTTTGCAGTTCGGAAGTGTCGCCCTGGTATGCCAGCTTGCCATCAAAATGCTTGCTGATGAAGTTGGCGGCACGGCTGGCGATGTTGACGTACTTGCCAATCAGGTCGCTGTTGACGCGGGCAATGAAGTCGTCAGGATTGAAATCCATGTCTTCGACGTGCGAGTTCAGCTTGGCGGCCATGTAATAGCGCATCCACTCTGCATCCATGCCCAGCTCCAGGTAGCGCAGAGGCGAAATGCCGGTGCCACGGCTCTTGGACATTTTCTCGCCGCTAACCGTGATGAAACCGTGCACGTTCAAGGCGTCAGGCACTTTACGGCCGGAGAACTTCAGCATGGCAGGCCAGAACAGGGCGTGGAAGTACACGATGTCCTTGCCGATGAAGTGGACCTGCTCGGTGCTGCCTTCCGGATCCAGCAAGGCATCAAAGTCCAGACCGGCCTTGGCGCAGTAGGCTTTCAAGGAGGCCAGATAGCCAACAGGGGCGTCCAGCCAGACGTAGAAATATTTGCCGGGAGCGTCCGGAATCGGGATGCCGTAGTAGGGTTCGTCGCGGGAAATATCCCAGTCGTTCAGAGAGGCCTCTGCGCCTTCGCCTGTACCCAGCCATTCGCGGGTCTTGCCCAGCACTTCCGATTGCAGACGTGGCTTGCCCTGGGCGTTCTTGCCCGTGGTCCACTCTTGCAGGAAGGCTACGCAGCGCGGGTCGGACAGACGGAAGAAAAAGTGCTCCGAGGTCTTTAACACCGGACGTGCATTGGTCAGGGTGGAGTAGGGCTCGATCAGTTCGGTAGGAGCGTAAACCGCGCTACAGACTTCGCAGCTGTCGCCGTACTGGTCCTTGGCGTGACACTTGGGGCACTCGCCCTTGATGTAACGATCGGGCAGGAACATGCCTTTGACCGGATCGTAGAACTGTTCGATGGTGCGGGTGTCAATAAAGCCGGCGCTTTTCAGCGTGCGGTAGATATCCTGGGCCAGTTCGACGTTGTCTGGCGAGTCCGTACGGTGCCAGTGGTCGAATTTGACGTTAAAGCCGTTCAGGTAGGTGGGGCGCTCGGCCGCGATCTTGTCTACCAACTGAGCGGGGGTAATGCCAGCGCTTTCTGCCTTGAGCATGATGGGCGCGCCATGGGCGTCGTCCGCACACACAAAATGCACAGTATGTCCCGACATTCGCATGGACCGAACCCAGATGTCGGCCTGGATATATTCCATGATGTGGCCGATGTGAAACGAGCCGTTGGCATACGGCAGGGCGGTCGTAACAAATATCGTTCGTGACATGACTTAACAAAATAAAAGAGAAAGGGAACAAGGATTCTACGGTCTATTGCACACTTGTGCTGCGCCAGACCGAGGAATGTCCACGGGCAAAGTGCTGATCGGCAATTGCGAATGATACAAATGCACACACCCTGAGCCTTTGACGACTCAGGGTGTTCGGGGGCAGTGCCTAATCAGCGTTGCTGCTCGCCAAAGGCTTGGCGAACAGTCAAGAACTGTTAAGGAATCTCGCGCATCTCGATGTCGGTGACATCACGCGAACGTGGTGTGGTCGACTGTTTGCTGGCAGCGGCAGGGCGGCGGCGCTGGTCCCAATAGGCTTTGACGCCGAAAGGACGGCCACTAATACGCGCCACAATGTATAAAATGCCGATCGCAATAGCGGTAGAAACCATGAAGATAAACGCCATGATTGCACCGAAAATTGTCAGCAAGACAAAGAGGGCTGTGCGGATAATCTGGTTAAATGTGTTCATAGGGTTAGTATGACATCATAAGTGTAAAAAAATTCCTCTTGAACCGCTAATTTTCTGGTTTAAAGGTATGGTGATGTTTCTTTATATCAAGGTTTTGGATAAATGACAGTGAGTTCCGAGCGCGTGTTGCAAGCCCTGGCGAGTGTGACCGATCCCAACACGTTAAAGAAGTTATCGGTCGATGCGGGTCGATGCGAGCTGAGCATTGACCAGAACCAGGTTGAGCTGACTTTGCACCTGCCCTATACGGCTTATGACATTCAGGGACAGCTGCGCGAACGTATCGAGCAAGCCTTGACAGGCATGGGTGCCACCCTGTCCAAGCTGCATTTGAATCCCCGCATTGGCGTGCATGCTGTGCAGGAAGGGTTGCGACCCATGCCCAATATCCGCAACATTATTGCGGTGTCCTCGGGCAAGGGCGGTGTGGGTAAAAGTACAACGTCGGTGAACCTGGCTTTGGCCTTGCATATGCAAGGTGCGCGTGTTGGTTTGCTGGATGCGGATATTTATGGCCCTAGCGTGCCCACCATGCTGGGCCTGCACGAGCGCCCACGCAGTGCAGACGGCAAGATGATGGAGCCGCTGATTGGTCACGGTTTGCAAGCCAACTCGATTGGTTTCCTGCTGGACGAAGACGCTCCCGCAATCTGGCGCGGCCCGATGGCAACCCAGGCGCTGACACAGCTGCTTACACAAACGCGTTGGGATAATCTGGACTACCTGATTATCGATATGCCTCCCGGCACTGGCGATATCGCCTTGACCTTGTCGCAGAAAGTGCCTTTGACGGGTGCAGTGATTGTGACCACTCCTCAGGATCTGGCGCTGATCGATGCCAAGCGTGGCTTGAACATGTTCCAGAAGGTGAATGTGCCTGTTCTGGGTATTGTGGAAAACATGTCGGTCCATATCTGCTCGAACTGTGGTCATGCTGACCCGGTCTTCGGTCAGCATGGTGGTCGCGATATGGCCAGCCAGTTCAACGTGCCTTGGCTGGGTGCCTTGCCGTTGGCAATGAGCATTCGGGCTCAGACCGACTCCGGTACCCCGACGGTGATTGCCAGCGCAGACAGTCCCGAGGCCCGCCTGTATCACGAGATTGCCAATCGCGTTTCGGCTAACTTGTCGCAACTTCCTCCAGACACGTCGGGGCAGCGCCCCAAGGTTGTTCCTCGTCCTCTTTGAGTACGTATGCGCAAATCCGGCTTTTGCCTGTTGTTTTCGATAGTCCTGAGCCCTGCAGTATGGGCTCAGTCTTCCGTTCCCGATGTCATTATTGATCCGGGGGGCGTGCCCCCCCAGGCGCTGAAAGAAATTCAGCGCGCGGTCAGTGCCATTACACGTTTGGCGGAAGACCAGGACTTGGGAGAGGTCTCGCGTCTGCGGCGCCGGGCTCACGATGCGACCGTCTCCGCCTTGCAGACTCAGGGTTATTTTGACTCTGTGGTCACGCTGGAGGTGGGTGAGGATTCCAGCGGTGAATATTGGGACATCATTATTCAGCCGGGCGAAATCACGCGCGTACGAGACATTGCCCTGGACTTCAAAGGCAAGATTCAGGAGCCGGAATATCAGGTGCGTCTGGAAGGGATCAAAGCCAGCTTTCCTTTGAAAGTGGACGATCCCTTTTTGAATTCGGTCTGGTCCTCCGCCAAGTCGGATCTGCTGGAAAGTGTACAGCGCCAGGACTTTTACTACGCTCGTTACATAGACACGCGGGCAACCGTATTGGCCGATGAAGGCGTGGCCGACCTTTCCCTGAAAGTGGATAGCGGGCCGAGGGTTCGCATGGGGCCGCTGGAAACCACTGGCCTGAAGCGAGTTCCCCAGTCTCTGGTAGACCGCTATGTGCGCTATACCCCCGGTGATCCTTACGATCAGGACAAGCTGGACGAGTGGCAGCAATCTTTGGCTGCCACCACTTTTTTCCGGGGTGCCTTTGTCACCCTGGATGAACAAGCCGGCAAAAAGAAAGAGCTTCCAGATGGTGATGTAGAACTGCCTGTACGTGTACGGGTTACAGAAGCGCCATCCAGGCAGTTCACCGGCTCCTTGGGTTTTGACAGTGACCACGGCGCGCGTGTTGAGGCCTTGTATCGAAAGAATATTGTGTTTGGCCTGCCGATCTGGACCGAGGCCGGTATTGGCGTGGATAAAAAACGTCAGCGGGCCTTTTATGACATTCACTTGCCGCCCACCATTAGCGGCTACAAGAACAGTTTTGGTGTCTTGTACGATCGCTCGGACATTGAAGGTTTGGACACGGAGCGGGCGGCCCTGGGCTGGAAGCTGCGCCAGGAGCGACAGGCAGCGGGCAATAGCCGCGTGGAATATGAAACCGAATGGGGCTTACTGGGCGCCTGGGACAAGACCAAGATTTCCGGTCTGCCCACCCGTGAAACACCTTCTGCCATTGCAACCTGGCAATGGCTGCGTCGGGACGTAGACAAGAAGTACGATCCGCGCGAAGGCAATCTGATTGATTTTGGCGTGGGCGCCGGTGTCACGCTGGACAAGGGCGAGACCTTTTACCGCAGTAATTTGCGATTGCAGCAGTGGTGGCCAGTTGGGGAGCGGGATATTTTGTCCCTGCGGGGTGAAATCGGTAAGGTTTGGCGCATGACGGACCGCACACCGCCTGACTTCGGTTATCGCACCGGGGGCGCTCGCAGTGTCCGTGGCTACAAATATCAAAGCATTGGGCTTCGACAAGGCGACGCCGTGGTGGGCGCGCCAGCCATGGCCGTAGCCAGCGTGGAATACACGCACTTTTTCACCAGTATGTATGGCATGCGAGCTTTTGTTGACGTGGGTGACGCTGCGCCCAGCTTTGGTGATATGGATTTAGCCTGGGGCTACGGTTTGGGTGCGGTGGTGCGCACCCCTGCTGGCCCTTTCAATCTTGATCTGGCCTATGGTCAGCGAGACAAACGCGTACGTTTGAGCTTTTCTTTGGGAATCGCATTTTAATGGCTTGGGTTCGGCGCTGGTTCCGATATTTCGCTTTGTGGGGCATTCCCTTTGTGGTGATTGCCCTGCTGCTTGTTTGCGGCTTTGTGTATTGGGTGCTGGCCAGTCAGGCCGGTACAAGCTGGGCCTTGCGCACGGCTTTGCCCTATGCGCAGGGCAGCGCCCAAGGCGTGCGCGGAACCATCTGGGATGGCTTGAGTATCGACCACCTGGTGCTTGGCCTGCCGGACACCCATGTGGATATCGAGCGTTTGCGCTTGCAGGCCAACTGGAAAGAACTGTGGGAACGCCGCCTGCACGTGGTAGAGCTTAGTGCTCAGAAAGTGGATGTGGCCTTGACCTCCTCGGACGAGCCCAAGTCCGACGAGCCCTTCACAATGCCCGAGCTGCCTATCAGCATTGCCGTGGACAAGCTGGCTTTGGGGCAGTTCTTGTTAACGCAGGATGGCACGCCCTTGCCGGTCGCGATTGCGGATTTGTCTTCGGCACTGGCGTTGGATTCCGACAGCGCGCAGCTTCGACTGTACGATTTGATGGTGGCTAATGAGTCCATCCGCGCCGGCTTTCAGGGTGAGGTGGAGTTGGCGGGACTACAAGCGCCTTACCCGGCACGAGCCGATATTCAAATCATTGCTCGCGGTTTGACGGCCGATTCGCCTATTTGTGCGAAACAGTATTTGCCTGCTTATGCAGAGCCGTCGAAATCCGGCAAACCTGCCGAGAAGGCAGTAGTCGATCGGTCCAAAAAAACAGCCACGGTTGAAACGGCCAAGACCAGTGCCAAGGCTGCAATAACACAGCAAGGTCAAGCTGAGGCCAGCGCACCGAGTCATGCAACTCCTGCCAGCCAGCCAGTCGATCAGCCCGTAGACGCCCATGGTGTCGCCGGAGTCATCAGCTCCGAGCCCGAGGGTAGTACGGGTCTTGGCGATGAAGAACGTATCCAGGAACCAGTTGCTGTTCCTGAGCCCGAGCCTTTGCCCGATTGTGTGGTCAACGCTCAAATCACCTTGAATGGCTCTCTGGAACAAGCCACCTTGCTGCTTAACGGACAGGGCCAGGGCTATAGCCTGGACGCCAGCGCAGAATTGAGCCCGCTGGATTCCGTGCCAGTGCGTCAGGCCAAGGTGGCGGTGAAACTGCCGGACGAGTCCTCGCTGGATGCAGACTTCGCCTGGGATGCCACGCAGGAAGGTGTGCACGTTCAGGATCATTTCAAAGGTCAGTTCCGCAGCGACAAGCTTGATCTGCATGCCTTGTTGGGCGATGTGCTGCCCGACGCCCTGATTAATACCCAAGGCCAGTTCGATGTGGTCTTGGCGGATAAAGAACAATTGCTCTCCGCGGATGTGGATGTGCAGCTTTTGCAGGGCAGTCGCTGGAACAAGCAGGCCGCTATCGGGCAGATCAAGGCAAAAGCGTCGGCTCCGGCTCAGCCGGGCCAAGCGGATTGGTGGCGTTTGCTGTCGGTTTCGGATGTGCTCACCGATATGAAGATCGGGGATAACCAGGTTCAGTTGAAAGGTGGTTTTGGCATGTCTGGCAAGGCCGAGCTGGATTTGCTGGCGAAGATGCCTCGTGCCGAGCAACTGTGGCCTGGCCTGGAGCTGGGCAAGGCGTCGGCAGAAGGGCAGTTGCGTGGCGATATCGCTCATCACACCCTGCAGTTGAAGGGCCAGTACGACTTGGGCGGCAAGGCCAAGGGGCAGTTGGGCCAAGGCATGGCCGAGGCCGATCTGGCACTGGAAGGTGGCTGGCATTTTGCCGATCAGGGCAAGGCCGCGTATTGGGATGGCAAGGTAAACCGTTTGGTGGCCGACCATGCCGGTTTGATCGTGCGTTTGCAGTCGGCACTGCCTGTGCGTTTTACCGATGCTCTGCGGGCGCCGGAGCCTCCTGTTCAAGTTGCCACAGCAGAGGCCAAGGACCAATCCAAGGTTGAAGGTGATGTAGCAGGCCAGGGGGCCGCCAAGGAAGAAGGAGCGGCTCAGGCCGGTATAAATCCTGAAACTAAGGGCAGCCCCGATACTAAGCCTGCTGCTGCGGCCAATGCTGCTCCGTCTGCTTCATCGGCAGCAGAGCAAGCGAAGGCACAGGCTGGCGTTCCCGAAAACGCAGCCGATAAAACAGCAAACGCTCCCAAGGCACCCGAGCCTTTGGCTCCCTGGTCAGTGCGAGTTGGTGCCGGTACCTTGAGCACCACAGTTGATGGCGAACCCTGGATCAATCTGCGTCATCAGGAATCCACTTACCAGCCTGGACAATGGGCCAGCCGTGGTGAGTTGTTGGATCTGGTCCTGTCCGAGCCTCGCATCGCGCGCTTGCTGCGCAAAGTTGGCGTAGAAGAGAACGCTGACAAGGCCAAGGGTGGTGTCAAGATTGCCAAGAACAAGAAAACCCAGCCGCCCGAAATTGATATCAAAGCGCGCTGGGACCTGAAATTTAATGGCGCCTTGTCCGGCCAGGTGCGCGTCGACCGCGTGGCGGGGGATGTACAGGTTTTTGCTGAGCCGCCCATGTCCCTGGGGCTGGAAGATCTGAGTATCGTCATCAATGCGAAACCTACCTCGGCCACGACCAGCCGTCTGGATGCCCAGATGGATGTGCGTACCAAGGAAATGGGTTACGTCACAGCCAAGGCCCAGACTCCTCTTCACGGGCTGGCCTTGAATGAGAACGATCGCAAAACGGTCAGCATACAAGCCAATATTGACGACTTGAGCTGGACACGCCTGTTCCTGGGCGATGCCATGGAGCTGGGCGGTCGCTTGAATGCAGACGTGAATATTGATGTGGGCGCGAAATGGGCCTGGACCAGTCGTGGCACGGTAAGGGGCCGCGAGTTGCGTTTCACACGTCTGGATGACGGCATCCGTCTAATTGACGGTCAGTTGGATGCCCGTTTCGATGGTGACATTTTCCGCCTGGAGTCCTTGACGTTCCCGGCTCGCCCACGAGTAGAGCCGCAGGAATGGCGTACCGCAACCTGGCTGAAAGAGAGCCCGGACGCCAAGGATGGCAAGCTGACTGTGTCGGGGCAGTGGAACCTGAGCACTCAGCAAGGGGCCTTTGACGTGGATATTTTCCGCTTCCCGATTCTGCAGCGCTCCGATCGTTACGCCATGATGTCCGGCAATATCAATCTGGACATGGAACTGCCGCGTATTGCCATTACCGGCAAGGTTGTTGCTGATGCGGGTTGGTTCAACCTGGACATGTTGGGTGGTATTCCCACTGTTGATAGCGATGTGGTGATTGTGCGGGCAGGCGACGAGCCGGTTTCCGAGCCTTCCCAGGCTGCAACCGACATGAGCATGGAAATTGATGTGGATCTGGGGCCGCGTTTTTACCTGACGGGTTACGGCGTGAACTCCGGTCTGGTTGGCAGCCTGAGGGTCACCATGATTGGCGGCAAGTTGACCGGCATGGGTGCCTTGCGCACTCGTGGCGGGCGAATTGAGCTCTATGGTCAGAAGTTGCTGCTCAAGCGCGGAACCGTGACCTTCCAGGGTGACATTACCTCGCCTATTCTGGACATCGAAGCCTTGCGTACCGGTCAGGCTGTAGAGGCAGGTGTTAAGGTAGCCGGTACGGCTCGCAAGCCCAGAATCGATTTGGTGTCCTACCCGGAAGTCAGCGAAGTTGAAAAACTGTCCTGGCTCCTGCTGGGCCACGGGCCGGATGATTCTGGTGGTGACATGGCCTTGCTGCTCAGTGTGGGGACGTCCTTCCTGGGCGATGGCGAGCCCTTCTACCGCAAGTTCGGGATTGATGAAGTGGCGATGCGCTCGGGCGACCTGGGCAGTGCCGGTAGCATTTTGCCGGTGGAAAGTGTGGTCAAATCCCTGAACAGCGGCACCAGCAACGAAGAGCGCAAGTTTATTGCGATCACCAAGGCACTGACGGCGGATATTTCCGTTAGCCTGGAGCAGGCCATGGCCGATACCGGAACGGTGGGTCGAGCCAGCTACCGCCTGGCACGAGGCCTGACGGCTGAGGTCAGCGCCGGTACGGTAAACGGTCTGGCCCTGATTTACCGCTGGTTCTCGAAGGATTGATGCGGGCTTGCCCGGCGCAAAGCGGGCAGAGAATTGTGGCGCAAATGACATATTTGCGCCGCAATTGGCTTGTGTGTGTATCTAAACGATAAAATAACCGGTTACTGATTTAAGGCGGCTAATTTCTTATGAGTATCAAAAGCGACCGTTGGATTCGGCGGGCTGCTGCCCAGGGCATGATCGAGCCTTTCGAGCCAGGCCAAGTGCGCAATGTAGACGGACAACGTATCGTCAGCTACGGCACCAGCAGCTATGGCTACGATGTGCGTTGTGCCAACGAATTCAAGATTTTCACCAACATCAACTCGACCATCGTGGACCCCAAGGCTTTCGATGAAAAATCCTTTGTGGATTTTGTCGGTGATGTGTGCATTATTCCGCCCAATTCTTTCGCGCTGGCCCGCACGGTTGAGTACTTCCGTATTCCTCGCAGTGTGTTGACCATGTGTCTGGGCAAAAGTACTTATGCCCGTTGCGGCATCATCGTGAACGTGACTCCGCTGGAACCCGAGTGGGAAGGCCACGTCACCCTGGAGTTTTCCAATACCACCCCGCTGCCAGCCAAGATTTACGCCGGTGAAGGGTGTGCACAGATGTTGTTCTTTGAAAGCGATGAAGTGTGCGAAGTGTCGTACCGCGACCGCGGCGGCAAATATCAAGGTCAGCTAGGCGTTACCCTGCCTCGTACCTAGGAGTTCTGGATGAAGTTTCGTTTTCCCATCGTCATCATCGACGAAGACTACCGTTCCGAAAATACGTCGGGCCTGGGCATTCGAGCCCTGGCCTCGGCGATAGAGGCCGAAGGCGTAGAGGTTCTCGGGGTCACCAGCTATGGTGACCTTAGTTCTTTTGCGCAACAGCAAAGCCGCGCGAGCGCCTTCATTTTGTCGATTGATGATGAGGAATTCGATGTGGACTCCCCGGAGGATGTCGCCAATGCGATCAAGAACCTGCGCTCCTTTATTGGCGAGCTGCGGTTCCGCAACGAGGACATCCCCATCTATTTGTACGGCGAGACACGCACCTCGCAGCATATCCCCAACGATATTTTGCGCGAGCTGCACGGCTTCATTCACATGTTCGAGGACACGCCCGAGTTCGTGGCGCGTCACATCATCCGTGAAGCCCGCTCCTACCTGGAAAGTCTGGCACCGCCGTTTTTCCGCGAGCTGGTCAAGTACGCTTCTGACGGTTCCTATTCATGGCACTGCCCAGGGCACTCGGGAGGCGTAGCCTTTCTGAAAAGCCCGGTTGGCCAGATGTTTCACCAGTTTTTTGGTGAAAACATGCTGCGTGCCGACGTCTGTAATGCGGTCGATGAATTGGGCCAACTGTTGGACCACACCGGCCCGGTGGCCGAGGCCGAGCGCAATGCTGCCCGTATCTTCCATGCCGACCACTGTTTTTTCGTGACGAACGGAACGTCCACGTCCAACAAGATCGTCTGGCACGCCAATGTGGCCAATAACGATGTGGTGGTTGTGGACCGTAATTGCCACAAGTCGATTCTGCACGCCATTACCATGACGGGCGCTATCCCGGTGTTTCTGCGCCCCACGCGCAACCACCTGGGCATTATTGGCCCGATTCCGCAAGACGAGTTCCTGCCGGAAAACATTGCGCGCAAGATCGAGGCCAACCCCTTTGCCAGCAAGGCCAAGAACAAGAAGCCCCGTATTCTGACGCTGACGCAAAGCACCTATGACGGTGTGATCTACAACGTGGAAATGATCAAGGAAACCCTGGACTCCAAGATCCCCACGCTGCACTTTGATGAAGCCTGGTTGCCGCATGCGGCGTTCCACGATTTCTATCACGACATGCACGCCATTGGTGCGGACCGTCCGCGCACCAAAGACACCATGATCTACGCCACGCACTCCACGCATAAAATGCTGGCTGGCTTGTCGCAAGCGTCCCAGATTACGGTGCAGGATGCGGAGAACCGCCCCTTGGACCGCAACGTGTTCAATGAAGCCTACCTGATGCACACCAGCACCAGCCCGCAGTACGCGATTATTGCGTCCTGTGATGTGGCGGCGGCCATGATGGAGCCGCCCGGCGGCACCGCACTGGTCGAGGAAAGCATTTGCGAGGCCATGGACTTTCGTCGCGCCATGCGCAAGGTGTCCAAGGAATACGGCGAGAACGACTGGTGGTTCAAGGTTTGGGGCCCGGATAATCTGCCTGAAGAAGGCATAGGCGAGCGCGACGACTGGATTCTGCGCTCCGATGCGGAGTGGCACGGCTTTGGCAAGTTGTCGACCAACTTCAACATGCTGGACCCGGTCAAAGCCACGGTAGTGACTCCTGGCTTGGATATTTCCGGCACCTTTGCTGAACAGGGTATTCCTGCCGCTCTGGTCTCCAAGTATCTGGCCGAGCACGGCGTGGTAGTCGAGAAAACCGGCCTGTACTCCTTCTTTATTCTGTTCACTATTGGCATCACCAAGGGCCGTTGGAATACCTTGTTGACCGCCTTGCAGCAGTTCAAGGACGATTACGACCGCAATCAGCCCATGTGGCGCATTTTGCCGGACTTCTGCAAGACTCAGCCTACCTACGAGCGCATGGGTTTGCGTGACCTGTGTCAGCAGATTCACCAGGCCTATCGCAAGTACGATCTGGCTCGCCTGACGACCGAGGTGTACCTGAGCGACATGGTTCCCGCTTTGAAGCCTTCGGATGCCTATGCCAAGATGGCGCACGGCGATATCGAGCGCGTTGGCATTGACGAACTGGAAGGCCGTGTGACGGGTGTCTTGCTGACGCCTTACCCTCCCGGTATTCCCTTGCTGATTCCTGGCGAACGCTTTAACTCGCGCATTGTGGAGTACCTGCAATTTGCACGCGAGTTCAATGCCCGCTTCCCTGGCTTTGAGACCTATGTGCATGGACTGGCGCAGGATATCGGCCCTGATGGACTGCCACGCTACTACGTAGATTGTGTGCTTGAGTCTGAAACCAACGAGTAAACCCGCGTGATCCCTTTTTTTGATGTTGCCGTCATCGGCGCAGGTGCGGCCGGTATGATGGCTGCCAGTATCGCAGGCCAGCGCGGCCTGCGAGTGGTACTGATTGATCACGCTGAAAAGCTGGCCGAGAAAATCCGTATTTCCGGTGGAGGGCGCTGCAACTTCACCAATACGGGCACCTCGCCCGAGAATTTTCTGTCCAAGAATCCGCATTTTTGCCGTTCGGCCTTGGCGGGCTATACCCCTCAGGATTTTCTGGAGCTGGTGCGGGAGTACCGCATCGGCTTTCATGAAAAGCACAAAGGCCAGTTGTTCTGTGATGACTCCAGCGAGTCCATCATCCAGATGCTGCGTCAGGAGTGTTTGAAAGGGCAGGTGTCCTGGCGCATGCCCTGTTCGGTGCAGTCCATTGGCCGTACCGAGGACGGCTTTGTGCTGCGCACCGGTCAGGGGGATTTGAATGCCTTGCAAGTGGTGATTGCCACGGGCGGCATGGCGATTCCGCAGCTGGGTTCCACGGACTATGCCTTGCGCGTGGCACGTCACTTCGGCTTGAAAGTGATTGAGCCGCACCCCGCTCTAGTCCCTTTGACCTTTGACGGTCGGGATTGGAAGCCATTTTCTGCTTTGAGCGGCATGGCTTTGGAGGTGGAGGTCAGCACAGGGCAGGGCAAGCAACGTCAGGCCTTTCTGGAAGATCTGCTGTTTACGCACCGTGGCTTGTCCGGGCCGGGTATCTTGCAGATCTCCAGCTACTGGCAGTCGGGCGAGAGCATTAGTGTGGACTTGGCTCCCGGTCAGGACATCGCGCAACAATTATTGGATCTGAAGGCGGGTAACCGTCAGCAACTGGTCACTGTCTTGTCGACCTTGTGGCCGCGCCGTCTGGTCGAACAATGGCTGGATACCTCGGACTTGTTGCCCAAAGGCGTGGGACAGCAACGTCTGGCTGATCTGCCGGATCGCGTGTTGCGCACGGTGGGACAGGTGATTAATGGCTGGGAGTTGAAACCTAGTGGCACCGCAGGCTATAAAAAGGCGGAAGTGATGAGCGGTGGCGTGGATACACGCGAGCTCAATCAGAAGAGCATGGAAGCGCGTAAAGTACCTGGTCTGTACTTCATCGGTGAAGCGGTCGATGTCACCGGCTGGCTGGGCGGGTATAACTTCCAATGGGCCTGGGCGTCGGCAGCAGCGTGTGCACGCGCCTTGAAGACACAGGCAGAGCAGGGTTAAGTATGCGAGCAGGAAGGGCAGTGGGCATGGTCTGCTGCCGTTTCTGAAATCATCGGAATTGTTGGCTGGTCAGTCAGGGAGGCGATATGCAGCTGCCAGGAGATAGAAAGTACGTAGTAAGCCACGAGTGGGCCAAAGATGAAGACGGTGTTGTGCTGGTTGGCATTACCGACTTTGCTCAAGATCAGTTGGGCGACCTGGTGTTTGTGGGTGACTTCACCCCAGGGACGCGTCTGGCTGCGGGTGCTACAGCGGGTGTGGTGGAGTCGGTGAAGGCCGCCTCCGACATTTACGCGCCTGTGGCGGGCGAGCTGGTGGAGTTCAACCAGGCCTTGTCCGATGCACCGCATCTGATCAATGAAGCTCCATTTGATACCTGGATTTTCAAGCTCAAGGCTGACAATCCGGCTGATCTGCAAGGTTTGCTGGATGGCCCTGCCTATGCCGCGGTGGCTGAGTAAGTTCAGATATTGAGTTAGCAGGAATACGCCTTGGTCTTGCCTGATTTCGGCGTACTGATCGCAAAAAAGCCTGAATCCGTGTCATCGGATTCAGGCCTTTTATTTGGTTTCGAGCATACGCGGTTAAGCGTGCAGTGAGACGGATAGCTTGGGCCAAGTAGCCGGTTTTCTTAACTACGGCGGCGGTACGTCACGTAGTCGTAAGTGAAACCGTTTTCCTCAGGCTGAGGCAGGCGCTCCACTTCTTGCCACTCCCCGGCGGGCAGTTCCGGAAAGAAAGTATCCCCGTCCACATCTGCCTTGATCTCGGTCGCAATCAGTTCTTGCGCCACAGGCAAGGCCAGACGGAAAAGCTGTTCGCCACCAATCACACAAGCGGTTTCAAAGCCGGGGCAGGCTGCCAGGGCATCCTCCAGATTGCTGAATACCTGCGCACCTTCTGCCTGGTAAACCGCATTGCGGCTGATCACCAGATTCGGGCGGCCGGGCAAGGGGCGGCCCAGAGACTCCCAGGTTTTACGGCCCATGATGATGGGCAAACCCATGGTTACGCGTTTGAAGTGCTGCAAATCGGAAGGCAGGCGCCAGGGCAGGTCATTGTCCTTGCCAATGCAGCGATTGGCCGCATAGGCAACGACCAGGCGAATGAAAGGAGTGGAACTCATACGGCAACCGGCGCCTTGATGTGGGGATGAGGATCGTAGTCTGTGATTTCGAAGTCTTCGTACTCGTAATCAAACAGACTGGCGGGTTTGCGCTTGATCGTCAGCTTGGGGTAGGGGCGAGGCTCGCGCGAGAGCTGTAGCTCTGCTTGTTCGAAGTGGTTGGAGTACAGGTGACAGTCACCACCAGTCCAGATGAAATCACCCACTTCCAGATCACATTGCTGCGCCATCATGTGAGTCAGCAAGGCGTAGCTGGCGATATTGAAGGGCACGCCCAGGAAAATATCGGCACTGCGCTGGTAGAGCTGGCAGGACAGCTTGCCGTCGGCCACATAAAACTGGAACAGGGCGTGGCATGGGGGCAGGGCCATCTGGCCCACATCCGCTACGTTCCAGGCCGAAACAATCAGGCGACGTGAGTCGGGATTCTTGCGAATTTGCTCCACCAACTGGCTGATCTGGTCGATATGACGGCCATCGGGAGTGGGCCAGGAACGCCATTGCACACCATAGACCGGGCCCAGATTGCCGTCCTTGTCGGCCCATTCGTCCCAGATGGATACGCCGCGCTCTTGCAGCCAGCGCACATTGGACTCACCACGCAAAAACCACAGCAACTCAATAAAGATGCTGCGGGTATGCAGTTTCTTGGTGGTGATCAGCGGGAAACCCTGCGACAGATCGAAGCGCATTTGGTGACCAAATACCGAGTTCGTGCCGGTGCCGGTGCGGTCCCCTTTGGGAGTGCCTTGGGTGTAGACCAGGCGCAGCAGGTCTTCGTAGGGATACAGGGACATGGTGGCCTCAGGCTTGCTGAATGTCGACGGAATAGGTGATCTCGGCTGTTTTGCCCAGCATGGCCGAAGCGGAGCAGTACTTGTCGTGCGACAGTTGTACGGCACGCTCAACGGCGGCCTGGGGCAGATCCTTGCCAGTGACCACAAAAGTGAAGTGAATCTTGGTAAAGACTTTGGGGTCGGTGTCGGCGCGTTCGGCGGTCAGCTTGACCTGGCAGCCGGTAATGGCGTGCCGACCACGCTTGAGGATCAGCACCACGTCGTAGGCTGCGCAGCCACCGGCGCCGGTCAGCAGCATTTCCATGGGGCGTGGAGCCAGGTTATTGCCGCCACCTTCGGGTGCACCGTCCATGGCCGTCACATGACCACTGCCTGTACGGGCAACGAACAACATTCCGTCTTTGCCGCCCCAGTCGATTGTGCATTCCATATGAATTCCTTTGTTTGCAGTGCGAGCCAAGACTCGTCAGTAGATTGATAGCGGTGATTGTACTTTTTGATGAGGGCTGTGTCGCGCCTGGATGGAAACCAGGTTTAGCGTGATTTGACGCGGATTTTTGCAGCTTTATTGCTAATTGAAATGTGAAGCCCGGATGTGAGCCTTGTTACTTCTCAGGGCATCTGATGGTGGCGGATGT
Organism: Alcaligenes sp. DN25; assembly: GCF_023674485.1. NCBI lineage: Bacteria > Pseudomonadati > Pseudomonadota > Betaproteobacteria > Burkholderiales > Alcaligenaceae > Alcaligenes > Alcaligenes sp. DN25. Next base: position 747,426 of record NZ_CP098408.1, read on the forward strand.
GGCACCCGTATAAGAAATTCCATATGGACAAATCAGAGCAGAACCATGCTCTTTGTAAGATTTAGACTGGTTTTGTTGTTTGTCCTAGGATAAACTGCTGTGCGGTACACGGCATTTTGAAACAGATATGTCACAGGGGTTTACCCTCGCCTATAATGGCTGTCGCCCGTATACCAAAAAATGTCGTGCTCGTATTTGTTCTGTCTCAATAAACCTTGCTTTCAATGGGGGCTTTATTCGGACGTCACAAGCGGGTGTTTTAACATGACGGCTCTCGCGACCTAGGCAGTCGCAGATTTTTTGCGTCCATGCTCTTTTGATCTGCGACGCGTCAAGGTGCCGCCGAGCTGCTTGGCAGCTTCACATTAACCAGGCCTGGATCATTGTGAATACCGTTTCAATACTGCTACTAGCTTTCATATTGTCCGTTACAGGACTCTTTGTTTTCATCTGGTCGTTACGCCGTAACTTCTTTGACCACAGTCCCGCTGCTTCGCGAGAGATCTTCTCCAAAGGCGAAATCGGGCAGGTAGATGACCCCTCCGCCACCCCTGAACAACGTCAGGCACTTCAAGAAGAGATGGGCCGCAAGGCAATTTCGGCTGAAGATCGTCAGGCGCTGAGCCTTGAATTGGCAGAACGCGTGGAAGCCGACCGCTCCTCCGCCAAGGTCACTTTCATTTTGCTGGCCTGTTCGGTCTTCTGGCTGCTCTTTGCCTCGACGGCAGGCTTGATCAGCTCGATCAAGCTGCACGATCCCGAATTTCTGACGCAACACGCCTGGATGACCTTTGGTCGCATGCGTACGCTGCACCTGAACGGTGTGGCTTACGGCTGGGCTCCAATGGCCGCGTTCGGCGTTGCCATGTGGATGCTGCCTCGTTTGCTCAAGACTCCCCTGATCGGTGCGCGTTATGCCATCACGGGCGGGATCTTGTGGAACATTGGTCTGGCTATCGGTCTGACATGTATCGCGATGGGTATCACCGACGGTATGGAATGGCTGGAAATGCCTTGGCAGGTTGATATCCTGATGGTTATCGGTGGTGCTCTGGCAGCCTTGCCTTTGGTCTTCACCTTGCAAAACCGTCGTGCTCACCACCTGTATGTGTCGGTGTGGTACATGGGCGCAGCCCTGTTCTGGTTCCCCATCCTGTTCCTGGTCGGCAACCTGCCTGCCGTGCACGTGGGTGTTGAACAAGCAACCATGAACTGGTGGTTTGGCCACAACGTGCTGGGTCTGTTCTACACCCCGATGGCTCTGGCTTCGGTGTACTACTTCCTGCCCAAGATCATCGGTCAGCCTATCAGCTCCTACAACCTGTCTCTGGTGGGTTTCTGGGGTCTGGCATTTTTCTACGGTCAGGTTGGTGGTCACCACCTGGTTGGCGGTCCTGTGCCGCAGTGGATGGTTACCCTGTCCATCGTCCAAAGCATGATGATGATCATCCCCGTGCTGGCTTTCTCGATCAACCAGCACTACACCATGAAGGGTCACTTCCGTACCCTGATTCACTCGCCTACCCTGCGCTTTATCGTGCTGGGCGGCATGATGTACACCGTCAGCTCCATTCAAGGTTCTTTTGAAGCGCTGCGCAGCATCAACACGATTACCCACTTCACGCACTTCACGGTTGCCCACGCCCATATCGGCTTGTACGGCTTCTTTACCATCGTGATGTTCGGTGCCATCTACTACGTGATGCCACGCGTGATGTCCTGGGAATGGCCTTACCCCAAACTGATCTCCCTGCACTTCTGGCTGGTTGTGATTGGTTTCTCCATCTACGCTATTGGTCTGAGTATTGGCGGTTGGCTGCAAGGTCTGGCCATGCTTGATCCTGCCAAAGCCTTCATGGAATCGGTGTTTGTCACGATGCCTTACCTGAAGTCGCGCTCGATTGGTGGTGGTTTGATGACTCTGGGTCACCTTGTGTTTGCCTTCCACTTTGTGGCAATGGCTTTGCGCTATGGCAGCCGTCGTATTGGTCCAGCCCTGTTTCACCAGCGCTCGGCAACTCGCAATGTAGTGGAGGCATGATTTAGTCATGGAAAGCGAATACAAACTATTGGGCGGCGCCATGGTGACGCTCGCCCTGGCCACATCGGCTCTGGTCGTTGTCCCTTACCTGCAAGTTAAAAGGGTGGAGCCTTCTCCAGGCCTGAAGCCTTACACGGAAGTGCAACTGCGCGGTCGTCAGCAATACATTGATATGGGCTGTGTCTACTGTCACTCGCAGCAGCCACGTAGCCAGAACCAGGCTCCTGACTTCCAGCGTGGCTGGGGTCGTGCCTCGGTAGCAGGCGACTACTTCTACGACACGCCTCACCTGCTCGGCACCATGCGTACCGGCCCTGACCTGCTCAATATTGGTGCTCGTCAGCCTAGCGTGGACTGGCACCTGGGTCACTTGTATCAGCCTCGTGCTTATACCCCTGGCAGCAATATGCCTTCTTACCCCTTCATGTTCGAGCTCAAGGACAAGGCAGAGGAAGGCGACAAGGTTGTCAACTTGCCAGGTGATTTCGCACCGGAAGGCAAGGTGGTTGTGGCCAAGCAAGAGGCCCTGGACCTGGTTGAATACCTGTTGGCGCTGGATCGTACGTATCCCGTATCGCCAGCCAGCGTTATCAAATAAACAGGCATTGCTGAGCTAGCGCGCCCCGCAAGGCGGGGCGCCTCGGAGAATTAGAATGAGCGACAATCGTAAATATGAAGCACAGCTGCGTGAGCATTCCGATCCGGAAGAAAACGCAGCACCGATCCCTTGGGTGGTTCTGCTGATCATTGCAGGTCTGTTCCTGTGGGGCATCTACTATATTTTCAGCAGTGACCTGAGCCATGACGCAACCGTGGGCGACAACCGTATCGTTGCCGACTTCGAATTGCCAGAAGGCGCGGTAGATGGTCAGCAGCTGTTCGTAGCCCAATGTGCCGCCTGTCACCAGGCAACGGGTGCCGGTGTTCCAGGCGTGTTCCCTCCGCTGGTGGGTTCCGAATGGGTACTGCGCAAGCCTGAAGTTTTGGTCCAGATCATGTTGCACGGTATTACGGGTGAGATCACGGTCAAGGGTAATAAGTACAATGGTGCGATGCCCGAGTTCCGCGAGAAGTTCAATGACGAGGAAATGACGGCCGTTGTTAATTACCTGCGTACAGAATTGGGTGGCAATAGCGCCGATCCTGTGGACGTGGCCTTTGTCAAAGCCGAACGTGAAAAAACCGCTGATAAAACCGATCCTTGGAATGGGGACGCTGATCTGGCTCCCATGGAAGAGTAAGACTGAAATGATGGGCCAGCGATGAGACTATTTATAAGTATTCTCCTGGTCTTCGCCCTGGGTATTGGGGCACTGGCCCATTTGACGCAAGGGTTCTCCGCCCTGACAGCCGAGACGGCCCGTCGCAATGATGTTGCCGCCTCGCCGCGTTTGATCTCCGATGTAGAAGTACTGCTCCCTGCCGGGGGCAGTACCCAGCTAAGCTCTCTGCTGCAAAACGATGGCCGTATTACCATCGTCAATTTCATCTATACCCGCTGTGTCACGCTATGTCTGGCGATGGGCTCGGAGTATCAGCAACTGCAAAAAGCGATTGTGGACGAAGGCTTGCAGGACCGTATCCGCCTGCTGAGCATCAGTTTCGATCCCACCGATTCGCCTGATCACCTGCGCCGCTATAGCAAAACCATGAAGGCCAACCCGGACGTCTGGCAATTTGTCACCATGATGCCCGGCGAACAGCGTCAACGTGTGCTGGATGATTTTGGTATCGTCGTTATTCCCGCCCCTTTTGATGAGTACGAGCACAACGCAGCCTATCACGTTGTCAGCGCCGAACCGCGCCTGGGTCGTATCGTGGATTACGGTGAGCCTATGTTGGCCCTGGCGTATGCCAAGCGCGCCCTCGAGGATCTGGACAAGAAGGGAGCGATGTAATGTCCTTAAAACGTGTCGTCGAATCCCCTAAAGTACGTCCTTATTTTGGTAGTGCCCTGGCATTGGTGGCAGCTTTGCTGTTTGCTGCCGCAGCCTTCTGGGATCGCCCTCTGACCGCCTCCATGAGTCTGCATATGCTGGTGCATATTCCCTTGTTGGTCCTGTCGGGCATTAGCTTGCAACTGGCCTTGCGCTACCAGGGGGTCGGCCGTTCGGCTGCCATGCAGTCCTTGCTGCGCCCGTATTACGCCCTGAATGAATATGGTTTGCCCGGTTTGATCATGGTCAGCTTTGCGGCGGCTTACTGGATGGTTCCCAAAGCACTGGACGATGTGCTGGTATCGCCTCCCATGGCCACTGCCAAATATATCGGTCTGGTCTTGATGGGCATGTTGTTCATGGAGTCCTGGCGCCGCGCCCATCTGGTGTTTCGTCTGTTTTTCTTTGGTAATTTCAGTTGGATGATGGCTATTGTTGGTCTGCTGTATTACGACAATCCGGTTCGGCTCTGTAATTTCTATCTACAGTCTGACCAAGAGATTGCCGGCATAGGCCTGGTTATCATGGCTTGTGTGCTGCCATTGCTTTGGCTCTTGTCTGAGAGCAAGGCAGTGATCGCCTTTTTGCGGCAATAATACCCATCCATTTTGTTTTGCAGGTGTCCTCATGAGCCATACCGTTTCCAACAGCGATACCCGTCTGTACCGACGCAACAGCTTTTTTGACCAGATTCTGAGCGAGACGAATCGGGCCCTGGAAGTATTGGGACGTTCGGCACGCGCGTCGCGCCCGAATCCCGCTGGCAAGGAAGTGTCCGAGATCACGGCTGACGAAGCCCGCCATGCTGCCGGCCTGATGCGTGTGAACCATGTAGGCGAGATTTGCGCCCAAGCCTTGTACCGTAGCCAGGCCATGTTGTGCAAAGATCCCCAGGCAAGCGAAGTGCTGCTGCAAGCTGCGCAGGAAGAGGTGGATCACCTGTCCTGGTGCGATGACCGTTTGCGCGAGCTCGATAGCCGCCCCAGCGTGTTCAACCCCTTGTGGTATGCCGGTTCTTTCGCGTTAGGCTTGCTCGCCAGCCGGGCAGGGGTGCCTTATAACCTGGGCTTTATGGCCGAGACCGAGCGCCAGGTTGAAGAGCATCTGGAAAGCCATCTGGAGTCCTTGCCTGCTACAGACAATCGCTCGCGTCGGATCGTAGAAAAAATGCGCGATGACGAGATTGAGCATCGTCGTACCGCCGAGAATCACGGGGCTGTGGGTTTGCCTCCACCCGTTAAAACCTTGATGCGCATGATGTCCAAAGTCATGACGACGACGGCTTATCGCCTGTAAAAGGGAGCTCTGGGCCAAATCACTTATTGATGAGTGCCGAGCCTTCATGGATGCAAGTAGCAAAACGGGTCAGTAATTGACCCGTTTTGCTTTGTAGGTTTGGAGCTTATTTGGTGGCTTAGGGTTAACGACTAGATACCTGGGATGAGATTTGCGCTAGGAAATTGATGCATTAAAGCGACAAGATGGGCATCTAAGGGTTTTCCACAGCATTTATCTTGCATTGCACCATTTTTGTGGGTAGACTTTAGTTATTGGATGTTGAAAAGAAAGCGGGAAATAAGCAAAAGCACAAGCGTAATAACCCTTAGCTTTCTGGCTCGATACTTTATCTGGTAGCCCAACTTGCCACGATTGTCTCCTCCACCCTCCTCCTTTGGTGGATTTGCCCGAGATCTCTAGATCTCGGGTTTTTTTTGCCCGTATCTTTTGTTTGTGAGTGTCCTGTCTTGAAGGGCCAGCATTTACGGGGCTTCTGGCCTTGTTGATGCCCGTGCGGCTCGCCGTCGCTGTTTTGGCTTCACATGAAAAAAAATACTGCACAGTCTGAATAGGAAAAGCCTTGCCCATCATTGTGGATGGACAAGGCTTTTTTTATCGCCAAGGTTGAGCGAACTTACTTCTGTGGAACCGTGGCCACATGCAGCAGGTTGGTGCGACCGCTGGTGCCAAAAGGAACACCGGCAATCATCACGATGGTGTCGCCCGCCTGGGCGAACTCATGTTGCGCTGCCATATCGGTAGCGTGGTCGATCATCTCGCCCAGATCGCTGACGTCCTCGCAAGGCACGGCATGGACGCCCCAGGCCAAGGCCAGACGGCGTGCGGTTTCCACACGGGGTGTCAGTGCCAGGATAGGGGCGATGGGCCGTTCACGGCTGGCACGCAAGGCGCTAAAGCCAGTCGTGGTGTAGGCCACGTTCGTTGCCGGTTCCAGAATGCTGGCCACGCGACGCAGGGCGCAGCAGATCGCGTCTGCGGTGCTGGCTTCAGCGGTGCTGTGGTTGGCTTCCAGAATGGTGCGCCAGCTAGGATCGTTTTCGATTTCCTTGATGATGCTGTCCATGATGGACACCGCTTCCAGTGGAAACTGGCCGGAGGCCGATTCGGCGGACAGCATGACGGCATCGGCACCCGAATAGATGGCTGTAGCCACGTCGGAAGCTTCAGCACGTGTAGGCACAGGCGAGGTAATCATGGATTCCAGCATCTGTGTAGCGACGACCACCGGACGGCCTGCCGCACGGGCAGTACGCACGATTTGACGCTGCAACACAGGCACGCGCTGGGGTGGGACTTCCACGCCCAGGTCGCCACGTGCCACCATCACGCCATCACACAGCTGGACAATTTCTTCCAGGTGTTCCAGCGCTTGTGGTTTTTCCAGCTTGGCCATGATCCAGGCCTTGTCGCCGATCAGCTCGCGGGCTTCACGGATGTCGCCAGGACGTTGCACAAAGGACAGCGCAACCCAATCCACGCCCAATTCCAGTCCAAACTTCAGATCGATCAGGTCTTTTTCGGTCAAGGGCGAGATAGGCAGTACTACGCCGGGTACGTTCACGCCCTTGCGGTCGGACAGCGGGCCGCCGACCATGACCGTGGTTTCTGCAAAATCCGGACCGAAGCTGTCCACACGCAGACGCAGCTTGCCGTCATCGAGCAGCAGGTCTGTCCCATCTTCCAGTGCAGCGAAGATTTCGGGGTGAGGCAGGTAGGCACGCTGGCTGGTCCCCTCAGTGGGGTCCAGATCCAGACGGAATTTCTGGCCGGTTTCCAATGTCACGCGGCCATCTTGCATTTTGCCAACGCGCAGCTTGGGCCCTTGCAGGTCCATCAGAATACCGATACTGCGACCGGTTTCCTTTTCAATCTGACGAATGGTGTGATAGCGCGCGGCATGGTCTTCATGTGTGCCGTGGCTGAAGTTCAGGCGGAACACATCAGCGCCGGCCTCGAACAGTTCACGAATGCGTTCTGGCGTAGAACTGGCAGGACCCAGGGTAGCCAGAATGCGGGAATGACGTTGACGTTTCATGGGTTGTTGTCCTTAGGGGGATCGATAGCTCAAAGAGCAGCGATACCGGCGCGGGCGATCTGAGCGTCTTCAGGTGCCTTTACGCCGGACACGCCGACTGCACCAATGACTTGACCGTCCACCACAATCGGCTCGCCGCCTTCCAGTGGCGTGATGGGCATGGACAGAGCGGCAAAGCGACCATTGTTGACCATGTCTTCAAAAACCTTGCTGGGCTTGCCACCGCCCAGCACGCATGTGTGTGCCTTGGCGGGAGCAACCTGCGCGCTCATCAAGGGAGCGCCGTCCATACGTTGCATCCAGAGCGCGTGACCGCCTGCATCGCAAATGGCGATGCTGACAGCCCAGTTGTTCTTCAGCGCTTCTTGCTCGGCAGCAGCGGCAATTTTTTTAACATCGGCCAGGGTCAGTACTTTCGTGTCTCTCATGTCCAGTCCTTTAAGAAAAGCGTTAATCGCTAGGGGTTAAAACCAGAATTGCACGGAAATCGTTGACGTTGGTCAGGGTAGGGCCCGTAACCAAAGCGTCATCCAAGGCTTCAAAGAAGCCATGACCATCATTATTGTCCAGACTGGCCCTTGGGCGTATACCTTGTTGCCAGGCACGCTCCAAAGTGTCCGGACCGCAGAAGGCTCCGGCAATTTCTTCCTGGCCGTCCACACCGTCGGTATCGCCGGCCAAACCGTAGATACCGGGTGCCCCGTTCAAGGCAATGGCGGTGGACAACAGAAATTCCACATTGCGACCGCCACGGCCCTGGCCGCGCAAGGTCACGGTGGTTTCTCCGCCCGAGAGCAGCACGCAGGGGGCCTGGGCAGGCTGGCCATGCTGGGCAACGCTCAAGGCGATACCGGCCATGACTTTGCCTACATCGCGGGCTTCGCCTTCAATGCTGTCGCCCAGCAAGACGGGACGCACCCCACGGGCTTCAGCGACACGAGCTGCAGCCAGCAGGGCCAGTTGGGGTGTGGCGACCAGATGGGTGGTGACATGAGCCAGGCGTGGATCGTCGGGCTTGATGGTTTCGCCATCGCCGCTCTTCAGCAGGGCGCGGGCTGCGGCAGGAATTTCGATGCCGTAGCGGGTAATGATTTCCAGCGCTTGCTCGCATGTGGTGGGATCTGCCACCGTGGGGCCAGAAGCGATGTCCATGGGCTTGTCGCCGGGAACATCGGAAATCAACAGGTTCAGGACACGAGCAGGGGCACAAGCCGCTGCCAGACGGCCGCCTTTGATGGCGGACAGGTGGCGGCGTACCGTGTTCATCTCACCAATTGAAGCGCCCGATTTGAGCAGCGCTTTGTTGATAGCTTGCTTGTCCGCCAGGGTGATGCCTTCTCCGGCAAGAGGCAGCAGAGACGAGCCGCCACCGGAAATCAGGCAAATAACCAGATCGTCTTCGTTCAGATCGCTGACCGTGCGCAAAATTTCGCGGGCCGCGTCTTCACCGGCTTGATCGGGGACCGGGTGAGAGGCCTCCAGAATCTTGATGTGATCACAAGGCACGCCGTAGCCATAGCGGGTGACGACAACACCGCTGATGGGGCCTTTGTCCCAGTGACGCTCCAGTGCCTGGGCCATCGCTGCCGATGCTTTGCCAGCACCGATCACAATGGTGCGGCCTTTGGGAGCATCGGGCAGATAAGGCGGGATGCAATGTTCAGGCTGAGCCGCGTTGACGGCAGCTTGAAACATTTTGCTGAGTAAGTCTTGTGGCTCGATCTTCATGGGTCAATCCTAATGCAGAGTGACGGCAACAAACCATCTTACTGCGCTACAACACGCCTTCACCTCCCCGCTTTGACTGGCAGCCTTCGAGAAAGATTGTGCTGTCTGGGGGGGCTTGGCGGTAAAAAAAAGCGGGCCGCAGCCCGCTTGCTGGATGTCCCGGTCGTACTGGCTTGATATCTGGAAAAAATCAGTCCGGACGGGAGCATCCTTGAACCGATCTTATTGACCAATCTCGTAGTTGGCCATGATTTCCAGAGCGCGGACCATGGCGGAGTGGTCTTGTGCGGCGCCACCGTGGGCGGCGCAGGTATTGAACAGCTCCTGGGCCGTTGCGGTGTTGGGCAGTGCTACACCCAGCTGGCGCGCCGTGGTCAGGGCCAGGTTCAAGTCTTTCTGGTGCAGTTCGATGCGGAAGCCTGGATCAAACGTGCGCTTGACCATACGCTCACCGTGAACTTCCAGAATACGGGAGTTTGCGAAACCGCCCATCAGCGCTTCACGAACCTTGCCCGCATCGGCACCGGCCTTGGAGGCCAGCAACAGGGCTTCGCCCACGGCTTCAATGGTCAAAGCCACGATGATCTGGTTGGCCACTTTGGTGATTTGACCGTCGCCGTAGCCGCCGACCAGGGTGATGTTCTTGCCCATCAGTTCAAACAGGGGCTTGACCTTGTCGAAGGCCTCTTGCTTGCCGCCGACCATGATGGTCAGCGAGCCAGCCTTGGCACCGACTTCGCCACCGGACACAGGAGCGTCCAGGTATTCGCAGCCCAGCTTGACGATGCGCTCGGCAAAGTCTTTGGTGGCCACGGGGGAGATGGAGCTCATGTCCACCACGATCTTGCCAGCGGTCAGACCGGCGGCAATGCCGTCTTCGCCAAACAGCGCATCTTCCACGTGCGGGGTGTCGGGCACCATCGTGATGATGATGTCAGCCTGACGGGTCACTTCGGTGCCGTTGGCGCAAACGGTTGCGCCGGCTTCTTTCACGCTTTTGGGGAAGTCGCCACGGGTGTAGGCAAACAGCTCATGACCACCTTTGATCAGGTTGACGGCCATGGGTGCGCCCATGATGCCCAAACCAATAAAACCGATTTTAGCCATTGTGTAATCTCCTAATAATTATCTGCAGGTATTCGACGATCAGGCAGTGACTTCAGTCAGTTCAGTCATCCAGCCCAGGCCATCCTTGGTCACGCCGGCGGGCTTGTACTCGCCGCCGATCCAGCCCTGGTAGCCAATGCTGTCGATGTACTTGAACAGCCAGGCGTAGTTGATCTCGCCTGTGCCCGGTTCGTTGCGGCCTGGGTTATCCGCGATCTGGATGTGTGCAATCTTGTCCAGGTGCTTTTTCATGGTGGCAGCCAGCTCGCCTTCCATGCGCTGGGCGTGGTAGACGTCGTACTGGATGAACAGATTGTCCGAACCCACGTCCTGCAACAGCGCCGCGGCCTGTTCGGTACGGTTCAGGTAGAAACCGGGAATGTCGAAGGTATTGATGGGTTCAACCAGCAGGCGCAGGCCGGCGTCTTTCAACTTGGCGGCAGCAAACTGCAGATTGCTGACCAAGGTCTTGTGAGCCAGTTCGCGGTCTGCACCTTCGGCCAGCTTGCCAGCCAGGCAGTTGACTTGCTTGCAGCCCAGCGCGGTGGCGTATTCAATGGCATGGCCTACGCCGTCCTGGAATTCACCCACGCGCTCGGGCAGGATTGCAATGCCGCGCTCGCCGCTGTCCCAGTCGCCCGCAGGCAGGTTGTGCAACACTTGGGTCAAACCGTGTTGTTGCAGTTTGTCAGCCAGCTGCTGTTTGTCGTAGGCGTAGGGGAACAGGTACTCCACTCCCTTGAAACCAGCTTCGGCCGCTGCCTGGAAGCGATCCAGGAAGTCGTGCTCGTTAAACAGCATGGTCAGGTTGGCGGCAAATTTTGGCATAGTGCTACTCCGTTTTTTAAATCAGCAATCAGTCCATCAGCGAGATGGCGGTGGGGGCGTCAATACCCGCTTCGGCCAGGGACTCGAATTCCGTCACATTGTGCAGTTCGGTACCCATGGCAATGTTGGTGACGCGCTCCAGGATCAGTTCGATCACAACCGGCACGCTGAACTCTTTCATCCATGCGCGAGCCTGTTCAATGGCAGGCTGGATGTCTTCGGGTTTGTGTACGCGGATGGCCTTGCAACCCAGACCTTCCACCACGGTGATGTGATCCACACCATAACCTTCGGTTTCAGGGGCGTTGATGTTGTCAAAGGCCAGCTGTACACAATAGTCCATCTCGAAGCCACGCTGTGCCTGACGGATCAGACCCAGGTAGGCGTTGTTGACCAGAATATGGATGTAAGGCAGCTTGAACTGCGCGCCCACGGCCAGTTCTTCAATCATGAACTGGAAGTCGTAGTCGCCCGAAATGGCCACCACTTCACGACCTGGGTCAGCGGCGACCACACCCAGGGCGGCGGGAATGGTCCAGCCCAATGGGCCTGCCTGACCGCAGTTGATCCAGTGACGTGGTTTGTACACGTGCAGGAACTGGGCGGCAGCAATCTGCGACAGACCAATGGTGCTGACGTAGGTGGTCGAAGGACCAAAGGCGCGGTTCATTTCTTCGTAAACGCGCTGAGGCTTCAGGGGTACGTTGTCGAAATTGGTCTTGCGCTGCAAGGTGGCCTTGCGCTTCTGGCAGTCGGCTACCCAGGCGGCGCGGTCGCGCAGCTTGCCAGCAGCCTTGTATTCCTTGGCGACTTCAATGAACAGTTTCAATGCAGCGCCAGCGTCCGAGGCAATGCCCAGATCAGGGCCAAATACGCGGCCGATCTGTGTAGGCTCGATGTCCACGTGCACGAACTTGCGGCCTTCGGTGTAGACGTCTACGGAACCGGTGTGGCGGTTGGCCCAGCGGTTACCGATACCGAATACAAAGTCCGATGCCAGCAAGGTCTGGTTGCCGTAGCGGTGCGAGGTTTGCAGGCCAACCATGCCAGCCATCAATGGGTGATCGTCGGCCACAGTACCCCAGCCCATCAGAGTCGGGATAACGGGTACGTTGACCAGCTCGGCAAATTCCTGCAGCAGCTCGGATGCGTTGGCGTTGATGACGCCGCCACCGGATACGATCAGCGGACGCTCGGAAGCGTTCAGCAGTTCGATGGCTTTTTCAGCCTGGGCACGGGTGGCAGCAGGCTTGTAGGCTTCCAGCGGGGAGTAGGTATCCAGATCAAATTCGATCTCGGCCATCTGCACGTCGATAGGCATATCGATCAGCACAGGACCAGGACGGCCAGAGCGCATGATGTGGAAAGCCTGCTGGAACACGCGCGGGATCAGATCGGGTTCGCGCACGGTGACGGCCCACTTGGTCACGGGCTTGGCAATGGATTCAATGTCCACAGCCTGGAAGTCTTCCTTGTACAGGCGGGCACGAGGGGCCTGGCCGGTAATGCACAGAATTGGGATCGAGTCAGCCGATGCGGAGTACAGGCCGGTGATCATGTCTGTGCCAGCGGGGCCGGAAGTACCGATACATACGCCGATATTGCCGGGATTGGCACGGGTAAAACCTTCGGCCATGTGGGAAGCGCCTTCCACGTGGCGGGCGAGAATGTGATCAAAGCCACCTTCCTTGCGCAGTGCGGAGTAGAAGGGGTTGATTGCGGCGCCAGGCACGCCAAATACGGTGCTCACGCCTTCTTTACGTAAAATCGCGGCGGCGGCGTCCACTGCTCTCATTCGAGCCATTGATATCTCCTAGATCATCGTTTGACGAAATTCACAACTCGATAATAAGGAGTGATAGCCCTGCCTAGAAATGGTGGTACGATTGTTTCTATCGATACTTGGAGTATTGAATGAGCCGTTATACCGAAATTCGAAGTTTTGCGCTGGTCGCTGAAAAAGGCAGTTTTGCGGCTGCTTCCGTGATCGAAGGCGTTACCCCGGTGGTGATGGGTAGGCGCCTGGATGCCTTGGAGCAGAGACTGGGGGTGCGTTTGATGCACCGGTCCACGCGCGGGCTGACTTTGACTGATCTGGGCGAGCAGTTTCTGGAGCAGTGCAAACAAATTCTGAAGGATTTTGAAGAAGCCGAAGCCAGCATCAGCGCCCAGCGTAGAGTGGTGCGCGGGCACTTGGTGGTATCGGCTCCGGCTGCCTTTGGGCGCCGTCATGTGGCACCGCATGCCTTGTCCTTCAAGAAGCGTTACCCCGAGCTGAAACTATCTTTCAACTTCACCGACAGCGTGGTGGATCTGGTGCGCGAAGGTTATGACATGGCCTTGCGTATTGGCGAGGTCACTGACCCCAACTATGTGGCGGTACGTCTGTATCCGAACCGCCGTGTGGTGTGTGGTACGCCCGAGTATTTCGAGCGTCACGGGGTGCCGCGCGTACCGGAAGATCTGGCCCGTCATAACTGTCTGGCCTTCAACTTGCAGGGTGGGCAGCAACGCGGCTGGACCTTCTTGCGGGATGGTCGTCCTTTGGCGGTACGGGTTGATGGTGATCTGGATTGCAATGACGGTGAATTGCTTTTTAACTGGGTCAAGCAGGGCTGGGGGATAGGTTGGCGCTCCACCTGGGAAATTCAGCCAGAGCTCAAGCGGGGCGAGCTGGTGACGGTGCTGAACGAGTTCGAGATTCCCAGTTATGACATTCAGGCGGTGTATCAGCAGCAGCGCTATCTGCCGGCCAAAGTGCGGCGCTTTATTGATTATTTGCGTGCCATCTACAACACGCCGGGTTACTGGGACGGTGAGGTGCAGTTCTAGGATTTTTACGCTTTGGAATGAAAAAACCGCTTCGAAAAGCGGTTTTTTTGCTGCGTACGACTTAGAAATGCCATTCCAGCTGTACGGTTGGAGCGCTGGTTTTGATACCGGGTTTCAGGCTGCCGTCTGCCTTGTAGCGGTTACCGAACTTGTTGTACCAGTACTCGTAGCCAATCCCCACCCACAAGGTGTTCTTCTTGTCGAAGGCCACTTTACCCACGTCGGCCATCAGGGATGTACGGACCAATACTTCAGACTTGGTGCTGATGCCCGCGTAGTCATCACCTTTGGGGCCGGCGTAGTTGGCAAAGCCCTGGAACTTCAAAGGCACTGAACCCACATCAAAGGGCAGATTCCAGTTCAGGCTGGCTAAAAACTGGGTGTCGAAAGAGCGGCGGCTGTCCGGGCAGGCGGGAGCACCCAGACCGCAGTGGTTCCACTCCTTACCCACCATCAGGCTCAGGTCCACAAAGCCTCGGGGTACATCGAATTTGAAGGTTGGGCCCAGTACCAGCAGGCGTTTGCGCGGTGCAAAGGCGGTGTTTTTGGTGTTCAGGTCAAAGCCCGCTGTGATGGCCACATCTTTTACGGGGCCGAAGCTCAGATCCTTGTCGAATACCTTGCCCATGGAGAGCTGGTGACGATAGGTGGCGTAGAACTCGGTGGCGCCATTGCTGCCATTCCCGTTGGAGGGATCGTAGCGGTCCGACTGCAGGATATCCAGGTTGAAGAAGTTCTGGCCCAGGCTGTAGCCGTTGACGTGTGTCAGGCTCAGGATGTGCTTCTGAATAGTTCGATCGTTCATCGGCTCGGTGTACTGCGTGCTGAAGCGGTAGCCTAAAAAGGTGTCGCTCCAGTCAGCTGCCAAGGCGGGGCTGGACAGCAGGGCGGCGGCCAGCGGGGCGCATGCCCAGCGAGCAGGGTGTAGCTTTTTCATGGTGTCTCCTCTTTGTTTGAGCACAAGCAGGTCCCTGGGATCTGATGTCCCTTATGGCCTGCGGCCTTAGTTTTCTTTGAGTGGGTGTTACTGACCTTGCTTAGATTAATTATGGGCAGTCGATACTTTTATGAAGGTACTGCGGAAATTTGAACAGCCGCCCATTTCAGGCAGGACGGCTGTTCAAAAAGGGGCTTAGCCGTTTTGCGAGGCCAGGTGATTGCCGCTGTCTTCAGTCGCTTTTTGAGCAGCGGCCTGTTTGCGGGCCTGGGTAGCAGCGGTGGATTCAACGGTGTGGCCTTGGTCGGCGTATTTTTCCATGCCGTTGAAAAACAGGTTCAATAAGATGGCAGATACGGCAGCCAGCAAGATTCCGCTATGCAGCAAGGGAGCCAGAGCAGGGGGCATCTTGTCCAGCAGGTGCTCGGCAACCAGGGGAATCATGCCAAAGCCCAGGCTGATGGCCACGATATAGGGGTTGTAAGGGTTGCGGTTCAGGTTGGCCGACATCAGGATCTTGATGCCGGTAGCGGCCACCATGCCGAACATCACAATGCCAGCACCGCCCAGAACGTAGTTGGGGATGGAGGCCACAATGAAAGCCATTTTGGGGAACAGGCCCAGCATGATCAGGAAGGCACCACCCATGACACATACCCAGCGGCTGCGCACGCCGGTCACGCTGACCAGGCCCACGTTTTGCGAGAACGAGCTGTGCGGGAAGGTGTTCATGATGCCGCCCACCAGGGTACCCAGACCGTCGGTACGCAGACCGCGCACCAGCGCTTCTCGGTCGGTAGGACGGCCGCAGATGGAGCCCAATGCCAGGAACATGCCCAGAGACTCAACCATGATCACCACCATGATCAGGGACAGGACTGCCGCTGCGCCCAGCAGGGCCCAGCTGAAAGTAGGCACGCCAAAGTGGAATGGAGTCACCACCGCAAACCAGCTGGTCTGATCCAGACCTTCAAAGGTGATGCGACCCATGGCCAAAGAGACAAAGAAACCGACCAGCAGGCCAATCAGCACTGCCACGTTTGCCAGGAAACCGCGTGCAAACTTGGTGATCAGCAGGATCACAGTCAGCACCATCAAGGCAATGCCCAGGTTTTCCAGCGAGCCGTATTCGGGGTTGGGGATGGACAGGCCGGTGGCGGCGTCAGTAATAGTAGGGGAGCCGCCGCCGATCCAGTTCAGACCCACGCGCATCAGCGTCACGCCAATCACGGTAATGATGATGCCGGTCACGACCGGGGGGAACAGGCCCATCAGACGGCTAAATACCGGAGCAATCAGAATACTGAAGATACCGGCCAGGATGGTGGCGCCAAAAATACCGGGCAGGCCCAGTTGTGGATCCAGGCCAATGGCGATCATGGGGCTGACCGCTGCAAAGGATACGCCCATCATGACGGGCAGTTTGATGCCGAACATACCCAGGCCACGAGCCTGGATGATGGTGATCAGGCCACAGCACAGCAGGTCGGCATTAATCAGGAATGCGATCTGTTCCTTGGACAGGCCCAAGGCCGCACCAATGATCAGGGGGACAGCAACTGCGCCCGCGTACATCACCATGACGTGTTGCAAACCAAGGGTTGCCAGGCGCCCCGTTGGTAGGCGTTCGTCTACACCGTCACAAGCAGCAGGTGTGGACACTTCTGGGTTGGCGGACATCCGGGTCTCCTTATTAATACGTTATGCGCAGCCGATGCCTGGGCCGCGTAAGCATAAAGTTATCGGATGGGCCCTATCACTGGAAGGCAGTACGGCTTGATAAGTAGAATACGTAAAAGCGTATGGCAGGCTGATGCTGACAGGGGGGGAAGGATATATGCCCTGTAGATGGGGCCTGTGTTCAGGCCACGCCCTAGCAGATTCCTGCTTTTTTCATGCATTTTTCAGCGCTAGGGGTATTGCCCACCTAGTCCATCCTGAAAATCTATGTTAATAGCCTCCAAACTACTGTTTGATTTACGTTTGAAGAGCCGTTAAGGTGCTGAAAGATATAAAAAAAGCGGCCACAGGGCCGCTTTTTCATGGGTCTGATTTACTTGTCCGACCACAGGACGCCGGCCGTGGCCCAGTCCTCGCGTTTGACATCGGTAAAGACCACATCGACGGCCTCCGGGGTACAGCCAAGCACGCGACAGGCTTCTTTAGTCAGGGCCTGGGCGAGCTCACGCTTGATTTCCACGGGACGGCCGTCGAATAGTTGTACGTTAATAGAAGGCATAAAAGCTCCGTAGGGGTGGAAAGGGTCTTAGCGGCAAAAATCCGGCTCGCTCTGATAGAGCTTGCGCAGCAAGGCTGGCCATTCTAACAAGCCCTCTGGCTCATCCCCGGGTAAAAGCTGGCGATGTGTCAAATCCAGCACATCCGTCGGGGGCAGGTGCAGTTGCGGGCTGGCAGCCATGGCCGAGAGCTGAATGCGACAGGCGCGCTCCAAGGCATCCATCAGGACATAAGCTTCGGCAACAGTACGGCCACAGGTCAGGGCACCGTGATTGCGCAAGAGCAGGGCGGGATAGGAGCCTAATTGCTTGAGCAGGGCCTCTTGCTCCTGGGGCGGGAAGGCCAGACCGGCATAGTCGTGATAGCCAATATCCTGCCAGAACCGCATGGCGTGTTGCGATAGAGGCAGCAGTCCACAGGACAGAGCCGAGACGGCAATCGAGGCATCTGTATGTAAGTGGATGACACAGTGTGCATCCGCTCGGGCGCGGTGAACGGCTCCGTGAATGGCAAAACCGCTGGGGTTGGCACGACGGCCTGTGCCGTCCACAACCTGGCCCTGGGTATCAATCAAGAGCAGATTGGAAGCGCAGATTTCATCAAAGCGCAAACCGAAGGGATTGATCAGGAAAGTGTCGTCGTGGCCGGGCAGGCGCAGGGAGATATGGGTGTAGATGATATCGTCCCAGCCCTGGCGGGCCGCCAGCCGGTAGGCGGCGGCCAGATTGACACGGGCGCGCCAGTGCTCAGGATCAATATCGGCCGGACGATGGGCGTAAATGGCCGCTATGTCCGGCGTGATGGGACAGGACTGGCTCACGCTGCTGTGGTTTCCAGTTCAGCAATGATGGCTTTTTCTTCCAGCTGAATCACATCGCAGTTGTCGCCGGGACCTTTGCGGTCAATCACGATGAAGTCGGCCACTTGATTCAGTGCCATCAAGGGGTGGTGCCAAACGCCAGTTGCGTAGTTCACGCCCTGGTCGCCACGGGCCAGGAACAGGCGTAGATCGCTTGCCTTGGGAGTCGGGCCAGCAGGGGCCACAATCACCAGATACTGTTGGCCGGACTGCGGAATGAAGGCCTGGCTACCTTTGGGGTGGCGTTCCATCATTTCCACGGTAAAGGGCAAGGTGCGTGGCTGACCACGGAAAATGGACACAATCGCCTGACCGTCTGCACCCGGCTCGATCTTGGCCAGGTCGTGGTAGCGCTCGGTATTGCCTTCATTGATGGTGAAGTGCTGAACCGTGTCGGAGGCCTCGATGACATCACCAAAGGGGGCGAAGGCTTCGGCTGTCAGGGTTTCCAACTTCAATGTGATTGTCATGGCAGAGGTCCTTGGTAGGGCAGACCCGCGTGGGGCTGAAAGCAGCCGCGCCACGAAGGGTCAGAGGAAACAAAGGGCAGCGTGCCCGCAGGCTGGCGCTACCCCGTGAACTGGATGGGTCAACAAGACCCGGCAGGCAGCAAAATCAGCCCAGCAGCGCATCCAGACGGAAACGGGCAATCTTGCCGATTTCAGTCAGACAAGCTTGAAACTCGGTTTCAGCACTGTTGTTCAGACGAGCTTCTACTGTATCCATGATTTGGTAACGGCTCAAACCCTTGACGGCAATCACGAAGGGAAAACCGAAGCGCTCACGGTATTGGGCATTCAGGCCACGCAGACGGGCCAGCTCTTCGGCCGAACACTGATCCAGGCCGGCGCCACGTTGTTCGCCTGTCGATGCGGTGGTCAGGGTCCCTTGCTCGGCTTCTTTACCAGCCAGCTCGGGGTGAGCACAGATCAGGTTCTTCTGTTCTTCGTGCGATGCTTCTTGGACCACTTGCACCATGCAGGCGTGCAACTGATCCACGCTTTCAAAGGGACGCTGGTTCCAGCTACGCTCAGGGACCCAGGGGGAATGTTCAAAAATACCTTCGAGCTTTTCCACGAATTGGCTCTGATCCAGGCTGGAGAGTTCGGTGAGCGCCTGTGTGGTGGTAAGGGTTTGAGTAGTCATGTGTCAGTCCGATTATCTAAGCGTAAATAGTGCGAGCCGAGGCGGCTCCAGGACCAGGCCTGGAGGCCGTTTTATCAAGGGTAGTGGGTGGGCGTTTACACGGTATGTTTGATTTATTCAAACCCTTATAAACCACCGCCTGTGGGCTATGATTTTCTTATATGGGACCAGTTTAAGTTTTCTGTTTATAAATAAAATAGAATTAGGCGTATAAATGATATATGCCATCTCGTATTGTGCATGTATGTCATTATCATGCTGGAAAAAAGCGTAAGAAGGAGAGAATAAGATGGCCGCCCGACGTGGGGATAACCCGCTTGATACCTATCTCTTGAGGGTATTTTGCTTACTCGTTACCGAGCGCAGCGTCTCGCGTACCGCGTTCAAAATGAACCAGTCGCAGCCTGCTATCAGTGCGGCCTTACGACGCTTGCGTGACATTATTGGCGATCCTTTGCTGGTGCGCGAAAAAGGGGGCATGGTGCCTACCGAGCGCGCCATTGGCCTGCTGGCCCACGCTAAAGGAGCCCTGGCCGAGATCGACTGTATGGTTAATGCGCCCGACAGTTTCGACCCTCAGGTAAGTCGCAGTGAGTTTCATATCGGAGCGCCAGATTATCTGGCGCCTGTCTTTATTGGCGGAGTGGTCGAGCGCATGCGTCGCGAGGCACCGGGGGCACGCTTGAATCTGCATTCTCTGGATGCCAGCTTTGATTTTGAGCGTTCTTTGGCGGAAGGCGACCTGGATATGGTTATTGGGAACTGGCCCGAACCGCCCGATCGCATGCACCTGTCCGTGCTGCTGGAAGATCAGATTGTCTGCCTGGTAGCGGCAACGCACCCCTTGGCTCGCAAGGGGTTGACCATGGATGATTACGTGCGGGCGCGCCATGTGGTGCCCATGCCGTATTCCATCAACCAGCGCGGTGTCATCGATACGACCTTGGCGACTCTGCGTATTCAGCGTGATGAAAGCGTGGCGGTGCAGTCCTTTTCGGCAGCACCGTATTTGCTACAGAATACAGACCTGATTTTTACGACTTCGCGTCATTTCGCCGAGTTTTATTGTCGACTATTGCCCCTGGCGATTCTGGAGGCCCCGCTGGAGTTTCCGCCCATGCGCTTTTATCAGCTCTGGCATGAACGTAACCGGCATTCGCCCAGCCATCGCTGGTTACGGCGACTCCTGACCGAGTGCGGTAATCAGCTGGCCTCGACAGAACCGTTGCCGCAACCCGATTCCTGAGCCCCAATCCCGCAAAATACTTGCTTTCGGGCTCGCGCTCGGGCAAATTAGCGAGCTACTCCTGCCTACACGAAAGTGATACGGGACTTGACGGAAATTGTTGCATTTAATGCGACTGGTCACGGACACAAGCCGGAAGGCAGGTTGATAATGTGTAGTTCCTAACCTAGCAGGTGTTTTGCGGTGTCTTTACCTCAGATGGGGGAGTCTCTTACCTGGTTGTATATCTGTGTCGTGGCTTTTATGGTCGGCGGGCTGATCGTGGCCTCCGAACGTTGGCATGGCCGTCTGACCGGGGACAGCGACCTTAGTAAACCCCAAGCGTCCCATTCTCGTCCTACCCCGCGTGTGGGTGGTCTGGCCGTGGTGGCAGGCAGTTTGGCTGGCTTGCTGGTCCTTGGGCCCAGCAATATGACACTGACCTGGCTGTGGCCGGTCTTGTTTCTGGCTGCCATGCCGGTATTTGTGGCGGGCCTGGTCGAGGACATCACCAAGGACGTAGGTTCTCTGAAACGCTTGCTGGCCGCTTTCCTGTCGGCCGCGATTGCCTGGTGGCTGTTGGGTGGTGTGTCGCGTGTTGGGGTGAGCTGGGCTGATTGGGTTCTGGGTTTCTGGCCCATTTCGCTGCTCTTTACCATGATTGCGGTAGGCGGCTGTACCCATGCCCTGAATATTATTGACGGTATGAATGGCCTGGCCGGCATGATCGCCACCTTGATGGCGCTGTCCCTGGCTCTGGTGGCCTTGCAGGTGCAGGACATTCCGATTTTCCTGATTGCCGCCTCGCTGGCGTCGGCCACCCTGGGCTTTCTGGTATGGAACTTTCCTTTTGGACGGGTCTTTCTGGGGGATGGGGGCGCATATTTCCTGGGCTTCATGCTGGCTGAACTGGCTGTGCAACTGGTGGTGCGCAACCCCAGTGTGTCGCCGTTTTACGCCTTGGCCGTGCTGTTTTACCCTGTTTTTGAAACCATGTTTTCGATCTGGCGTCGCCGTTTCAAACGCGGTGTGCCTGTGGATCAGCCGGACGCGCTGCACCTGCATCAACTGGTGTTCCGTCGTCTGGTGCGCTCCACGTTCAGTCGTGACAGTGGCGGAGCCTTGCCCGCGTTTTGTAATGCCATGACCTCGCCTTACCTGTGGGTACTGGCCCTGATCGGTTTGGTACCAGCCACGATCTGGTGGGACAATACTTGGGCTTTGTGTGCCAGCATGCTGGCCTTCTCACTGGTTTATATCTGGCTCTATTCCCGTCTGGTTTCGTGGCGTCGCCCTTCCTGGCTGCTGCTACCCTCGGTACGGCGGCGGATAGATCGGGACTGATACTGTCAGGCGTTCGAGATTATTCCTTGCGCATAGCGCTAACTGGAGAATGAAGTTGCAACTTGAGAATGTGAAACTGGCCGTCATCGGCTTGGGATATGTCGGTTTGCCTTTGGCTGTAGAGTTTGGCAAAAAGCGTTCCGTTATTGGTTTTGACATTAACGCGCGTCGTGTCGCCGAACTCAAGGAAGGGGTAGACCGCACGTTGGAGGTCGAGAGCGAAGAACTGGCCCAGGCCAGTGGCTTGAGCTACTCCTGCGAGGCCGATGAACTGGCCCAGGCCAATGTGTTCATTGTGACTGTGCCCACGCCTATCGATGAATTCAAGCAGCCTGATCTGACTCCTCTGGTCCGCGCTTCCGAGACCATCGGTAAAGTGCTCAAGCGTGGTGACATCGTGGTTTACGAGTCCACGGTTTACCCCGGTGCGACCGAAGAAGTGTGTGTGCCTGTGCTGGAGCAAGTGTCGGGCCTGCGCTTTAACGAAGATTTCTACGCGGGGTACAGTCCGGAGCGTATCAATCCAGGCGACAAGGAACACCGCGTCTCCACAATCAAGAAAGTCACTTCCGGCTCGACCCCTGAAGTCGCTGAATTGGTCGACGCCTTGTACCGCGAGATCATTGTGGTGGGTACCTTCAAGGCTAGCTCCATTCGTGTGGCAGAAGCGGCCAAGGTGATCGAGAACACCCAGCGCGACGTGAATATCGCCCTGATCAACGAATTGGCTCTGATCTTCAACCGTCTGGGCATCGATACCCTGGACGTGCTGGAAGCGGCGGGCACCAAGTGGAACTTCCTGCCTTTCCGTCCTGGTCTGGTGGGTGGTCACTGCATTGGCGTGGACCCGTACTACCTGACCCACAAGGCGCAAGCCATTGGCTACCACCCCGAGATCATTCTGGCTGGCCGCCGTCTGAACGACTCCATGGGCGGCTATGTGGCCTCCCAACTGGTTAAAGCCATGACCAAGCGCCGCATTCAGGTGCAAGGTTCGCGCGTCTTGTTGCTGGGTCTGGCCTTTAAAGAAAACTGCCCGGACCTGCGTAACACCCGTATTGTCGATATCGTGCATGAACTCAAGCAGTACGATGTTCACGTAGATGTATACGATCCATGGGTTGACCCTAAAGAAGCGCAACATGAATACGGTATTACTCCGGTCGAGACTCCTAAAGCGGGTGAGTACGACGGGGTGATCGTGGCTGTGGCCCACAAGCAGTTCAAGGAATTGGGTGTGGAAGGTGTGCGCCAATGGGGCAAGCCCGAGCATGTGCTCTACGACTTGAAGTATGTGTTTGATCGCGAACAATCCGATCTGCGTCTTTAATTTTGGAAAGCATTATGAGCGCTGCATTTGAACAGGCGAGCCAGCAACTGCGTAATCAGCCTAAAACCTGGCTGGTTACGGGTTGTGCCGGCTTTATCGGTTCCAACCTGCTGGAAGCCCTGCTGAAAATGGATCAGCAGGTGGTAGGTCTGGATAACTTTGCAACCGGCCATCAATACAACCTGGACGAAGTGCGCGATCAGGTTGGTGCCGAGCGCTGGGCCCGTTTTCGCTTTATTGAAGGCGATATCCGCAATCTGGATACCTGTCGCGAAGCTGTTAAAGGCGTGGACTATGTGCTGCACCAGGCCGCTTTGGGGTCGGTGCCTCGTTCCTTGAACGATCCGCTGACTTCCAATGAGGTCAACGTGAACGGCGCCTTGAACGTGATGGTGGCTGCGCGTGACGAACAGGTTAAAGCCTTTGTTTATGCGGCTTCCAGTTCCACCTATGGCGACCATCCCGGTTTGCCCAAGGTGGAGGATACGATTGGTCGTCCACTGTCCCCCTACGCCGTCACCAAGTTCGTGAACGAGCTGTATGCGGACGTGTTTGCCCGTGCCTATGGCTTTTCCAGCGTGGGCCTGCGTTACTTCAATGTATTTGGCAAACGTCAGGACCCCAATGGTGCTTACGCTGCGGTGATCCCCAAATGGGTATCGGCCATGATCCAGAACCAGGATGTGCAAATCAATGGGGATGGCCAAACCAGCCGCGATTTCTGCTTTATCGACAACGTTATTCAGATGAATATCCTGGCCGCCGTGCAGCAAAAACCTGCTGTGGCCGAAGTCTATAACGTGGCCGTCAATGCTCGCACCAGTTTGAACGAGCTGTTCGAGCACTTGAAGCAGACCTTGAGTGCAAATGGTGTCAACTACACCAAACAGCCCATCTATGCGGACTTCCGCGCGGGCGATGTGCTGCACTCTCAAGCCGATATCACTAAGGCTCGCACCCAATTGGGTTACGAGCCGACTCACACGATTTTGCAGGGCCTGAATACAGCCATGCCCTGGTACGTGGCGTTTCTGAGTTGATTTGGGCCAGCCTGAAAGCACGTCTGTCTAGTTTGCATGACGACCACCGTCGCATCGCCCTGGGGGCGATGCGGGTGGCGTTTTTTCTGTTGCTGGGCAAGGCAGCGGGCGCTTTCAAAGAAATGGCGGTGGCTTATCGCTACGGTGTGAGCGATGTAGTCGATGCCTATCAGTTCACGATGGTCATGGCCAATTGGCTGCCAGTGACAATCGTTGGCTCCATGTCCGTTGTGCTGATTCCCGTTCTGGTGCGCTTGCATCGTCTGGAACCGGCAGCGCGCAGCCGTTTTCTGGGTGAACTCAAGGCCTGGTGCATTGTGCTGGGCTGCGTGCTGGGTGCATTGATCTGGATTAGCTGGCCCTGGGTGCTGCAATGGACGGGACAGGGTTTAAGTCCTGCAGTCCATGAAATGAGCCAGGAACTGCTGTTTGCCTTTGCGCCAGCGGCGGTTCTGACCCTGATGATTGGCCTGAGTGCCGCCCGTTTGCGGGCGCATGAGCGTCACATCAACACCCTGCTGGAAAGTGTTCCTGCCTTTGTCATCCTGATCTGGGTGCTGGCCGCAGGGGCCAATGCCGGCATTGGCCCCTTGTTGTGGGGCACCTTGCTGGGCATGACGATCCAGGCCGTGTGGCTGATGATTCTGGCTTCTCGGGCTGATCAGATCTGGGCTCGTCCCACGATCAGCTTGCGTGCCGAACAGTGGCCGGATTTGCTCAAGGCCGCCACGATCATGCTGGTGGGGCAGGTTGCCATGAGCTTTGTCGGCCCTATCGACCAATATACGGCGGCCAATCTGGGCGCGAATGCCAACGCGACCTTGGGTTATGCCACGCGCTTGCTGGCCCTGGTTCTAGGTGTGGGGGCGGCCTCTGTAGGCCGTGCTGCCTTGCCTGTGCTGGCTGATATTCAAAGCCGGGGCGATAACGCCCGTGCTCGTTCCATGGCCTTGAAATGGTCGGTCATGATGTTGGCGGCTGGTGGAGTAGCGGCGGCCATCGGCGTCCTGCTGGCTCCTTGGGGCGTGGCACTGCTGTTTGAGCGTGGCGCGTTTACCGCGCAGGATACGGCCACCGTCGCCCAGGTTTTTAGCTGGGGACTGGTGCAACTGCCTTTTTATTTTGGGGTGCTGATTCTGGTGCAGTTACTGGCCAGTCAGAACCGGTATAAATCCATGGCAATTATTGCCGTGATCAATTTTTTGGTGAAAGCGGCCCTGAACCCGATTCTGGCGGCGCGCATGGGTCCGTCGGGCATCATGCTGGCGACCAGCCTGATGTATGCGGCTTCTTTCACTTGTTATTTCATCTTGGCTTTGAAGCCAGCCAGTGCCTTTGCGTCTGGTTCGCAGGAATAGGAAAACGTGCACAGTCATTCGGGAGTTCGCCCTCATATCATGCTGCTTATCCACTCTTTGGGTGGGGGCGGGGCAGAACGTGTCGCCGTCGATTTAAGCGCAGCCTGGGTGGCGCGCGGCTATCGAGTGTCTCTGGTGACGCAGGCCGGCCGTGACAAAGACGCGTATACCGTAGCAGAGGGCGTAGAGCGCCACGTGCTGGGAACGGCAGGCAGCAGTCGTGGCCGCCTGGATGCCTTGTGGAAGAACTGGCGGCGCGTGAGCCGGGTGCGATCCCTGATACGCAAGAACAAGCCCGATGTGGTGCTGGGGATGATGACGACTTCTTCTGTGCTGGCCATTTCTGCCGCCAAAGGCTTGCCCTGCAAGGTGATTGCTACCGAGCATACGCATCCGCCCTCCCAGTCCTTGTCCTCTTTCTGGCAAAAAGCCCGTTTGCGTACCTATCCGCAAGCTCATGCCGTGATCGCGCTGACTGCTGGTACTGCAGACTGGTTGCGCGAGCATGTGCCCGGCAGCCAGGTTCAGGTAATTCCTAATGCCGTACGCTGGCCTATGGATAGTGCCGAGCCTGTCGTGCCGGTGCCCGAACTGCCAGAAGGCCGCAAACGTTTGCTGGCTGTGGGGCGACTGCACCCGGTTAAAGGGTTTGACACCCTGATCGAATCCTTTGCCATGTTGTCCAACTATTTCCCGGACTGGGACTTGGTGATTCTGGGCGAAGGCGAGCAGCGTGCTCCTCTGGAAGCACGAATTGAAGAGTTGGAGCTGCAAGAGCGGATTCAGCTTCCCGGCCGCGTCGGCAATATGGCGGACTGGTACGAGCAGTCAGATCTGTATGTACTCAGCTCCCGCATGGAAGGCTTGTCCAACAGCCTGCTGGAAGCCATGGCCAGCGGTTTGACCGCGGTTGCCTTTGATTGCGATACCGGCCCGCGCGAGATTATCCGCGCCAATATTGACGGCGTCTTGGTACGCCCGATTGAAGACGTGGAAGCCCTGGCAGCCCATTTATCCGACCTGATGTCCAACGACGACAAGCGTCAGCGATTGGCACGCCGCGCCACGGATGTGCGCGATCGTTTTTCCTCGGCCCGAGTTCTGGCGCTATGGCAGCAAGTGTTGGAACAGTGCTTGCGTCGGCCTTAAAATGGCGCTTTGCCTAGTGCCAGCAGGCCCAAGCTACCCGGTCGATGAGCCCACGGAGGCCCAGTGAATATTCTGTTTTTCGTCAGCTCCCTGAACGCAGGCGGCGCCGAGCGCGTCGCTTCCACCCTGGCCAATGCCTGGGGTTTGCGGGGCGATCAGGTCACCCTGGTGCCTACTTATAGTGGAGGAGGCAGCGCCTTTTACCCTATTGACTCCAAGGTGGAACTGGTGTGGCTGGCCCATCGCATGCGCGGTAGCTGGTTGCCCAAACCCTTGGCCAAGCTGCGCGCCATGCGCAAGCTGGTGCATGAAAAACAGCCTGATGTCATCGTGTCTTTTCTGACCAATGTGAATATCAATGTGTTGCTGGGGCTGGGCGGCATGGGCGTCCCTATTGTGGTGGGTGAACGCACCAACCCGGCCTTTAGCAGCAGCGCAGGCAAGCTGCTGCAAAGCCTGCGCCGCCGTCTGTACCCCAAGGCGCAGGTAGTGACTGTGCAAACCCGAGCCAGTGTGGCGGCGTTCCAGGCCATGGTGCCGGGCATGAAGCAGGTCATGGTGGTTCCCAACCCCTTGCCGCAGGCCTTGAATGCCGTGCAGCGCGAGGTGCGGGTGGAGGAGAACCGTCACTGCACCTTGATGGCCATGGGGCGTCTGGTGCCCTCCAAACGTTTTGATGTCTTGATCCGCGTATTTGCAGGCCTGGCCGCCGAGCATCCGGAGTGGAAATTGAAAATCTGGGGTGATGGCCCGCAGCGAGCCCAATTGGTGCAGCAGATTGCCATGTCCGGCGCGGGCGACCGTATCGAACTGGCCGGCAAGACCGCTGAGCCCTGGCAGGAAATGGCGCGCTCCCATGCCTTTGTCATGACTTCGGAAGTAGAGGGCTTTCCGAACGTGTTGCTGGAAGCCATGGCCATGGGCCTGCCCGCCGTGACGGTTGATTGCCCCAGCGGCCCGCGCGAAATCAGTTCCGATGGCAAGGATGCCCTGCTGGTGCCGGTAGGGGATGAAGGTGCCTTGACTGCCGCCCTGGCCGAGCTGATGGGGGATGGCGTCTTTCGGGGCGTCTTGGGCCGTCGTGCCGCTGCAGCGGTGCGTCAGCGTTATGAACTAGAGCAGGTTTTGCTTAACTGGGACCAGGTCTTTCAGGCCGCCCGTGGCGGTATCGAAGAGGGAGCCAAAGCATGAGTGCAATGCAGCCAAGGTCGTTGAATCAGGAAACAGACGCCGTGGATGACAAGCTGGAAAAAGTAACGCCGCCTTTGCGAGTCGTGCATATTATTGCTGGGCTGGGGCAGGGGGGGGCAGAAACCGTCTTGTTCCGCTTGGTGACGGCGCCAGGTCAAGAAACCGAGCATATTGTGATTTCTCTGGGCGAGGAAGACGTTTTCGGGCCGCAATTGCGGGCTGCAGACATTCCTTTGTACTGCCTGCACATGCACTCGCCGCTGGGCTTTTTGAAAGGTCTGCGATCGCTGACGCGCTTGCTGCGCGATTTGCAGCCCGATGTGGTGCAGACCTGGATGTATCACTCCGATCTGATCGGTGGTGCCGCAGCGCGACTGGTCGGGATTCCGGCTGTGTCCTGGGGTATTCGTAATTCCGGCGCGAATCTGTATCAAGGCAGCCCGAAAGCTCGTATGGTGGCCTGGCTGTGCGCCCGCCTGTCACGCTTTATTCCTAATTTGATTGTGTCCTGCGCAGAAAATGCCGCCCGACGTCACAAGCAGTGGGGTTATCGTGCGGACATCATGAAAGTGATTCCCAATGGCTACGATCTAAGCCGTTGGCATCCTGACCCGCAGGCACGTGAAGAAGTGCGCGAAGAATTGGGCCTGTCACTGGATACGCCTGTCATTGGCAGTGTGGCCCGCTGGAATCCGCTTAAAGATCATCCCAATCTGCTGGCCGCCTTAGCTCGCAGCCTGCACCGTCATCCGGGCTTGCGTTGCCTTTTGATTGGCGATGGCATGGACAGCAATAACGAAACCTTGATGCGCTTGCTGGATCAGCATCAGTTGCGCGAGAGCGTCATCCTGATGGGACGACGCAGCGATGTCCCTCGCCTGATGAATGCGCTGGACGTGCATGTCTTGTCCAGCTCGGCAGAAGGTTTTCCCAACGTGGTCTGCGAAGCAATGGCTGCGGGGGTGTCCAATGTGGTCACCGATGTGGGTGATGCTGCCTTGATCGTCGGTAATGAGGGCTGGATTGTTCCCCCCAGCAATGCTGAAGCCTTGGCAGGCGCGATCAATAGTGCGGTTGATGAACTGGGTGCGCCTTCCTGGCAGGCTCGTCATGAGCATGCGCGTGAACGGGTTGCCCGCCTGTTCTCCCTGGAAGGCATGGTCAAGAATTACACGCAGGCCTGGAAGACCTTGACGGCGCAGTATCCCCCCAAGCGCAAGCGCAGCCGTCAGGCCTTGAGTGCCTTGACGGACGAAACCAGCAAGAAAACGCGCATGCTGATGTTCGTGGTCAATAACCCCGCTTTTTTCCTGTCACATCGTTTGCCTTTGGCGCAAGCCGCTCAACGTGAGGGTTATGACGTGCATGTCGCCACCATGGACGGCCCGGCGGTTGCCGAGATCGAGCGTCACGGCCTGCATCACCATGCTTTGCCCATGACACGCAGCGGGACCAACCCATTGCAAGAGCTGCACACCATTTGGGCTCTATGGCGCTTGTTTCGCCGTGAGCGTCCGGAGCTGGTGCATGCGGTCACCATCAAGCCGGTTCTGTATGGCGGGATTGCAGCGCGACTGGCCGGTGTGCCTGGTTTTCTGGCCGCTGTATCCGGGCTGGGCTATGTATTTACCAAGCGCGACAAGTCCTTTGATCCGGTGCGCTGGATTGCCCTGCAGCTTTACCGCATTGCCTTGGGACATCCGAATAGCCGCGTGATTTTCCAGAACAGCAATGACCGTGATGTCTTGCTGGAAGACCGTGTTGTCAAACGCGATCAGTGCGTCCTGATTCGTGGCTCAGGCGTGGACTTGAATCAGTTTCAGGCTTTGCCGGAGCCCGAAGGCCCGCCCGTTGCCCTGATGGTATCGCGCCTGCTGGTAGATAAAGGTGTGCGTGAGTTTGTTGAAGCTGCACGCATCAGCGCTGCTCAAGGTAGCCCGGTTAAATGGGTACTGGCTGGCAGTCCCGACCCCGGTAATCCGGCCAGTATCAGCGATCAGGAGTGGCAGAGCTGGCAAAAGCAGGGCGTGGTGGAGTGTCTGGGCGAACGTAGCGATATTGCGCAGCTTTACGCTCAATCACACATTGCCGTGCTGCCGTCCTACCGTGAGGGCCTGCCTAAGTCCTTGGTAGAAGCCGCAGCCTGCGGGCGGGCGGTGGTCACGACTGACGTACCCGGTTGCCGTGATGCCATCGAACCTGGCGTGACCGGTGTGCTGGTGCCAGTGCGTAATGCGCAGGCATTGGCGGTGGCTGTGATGGACTTGGGTGAAGATACGGCCAAGCGGCGAGCCATGGGGGCGGAAAGCCGCCGTCTGGCTGAAGAGGCTTTTGATATAGGCCGTATTAGCGAGGCTCATCTGGATCTGTATCAGTATTTGAGCCGTTAAGGCTTTGACTGCCTTGGCCCTGGGCCAAGGCATAAAGAAACGGGCTGAACTGCTTGCTGTGACTTGGGGTTGAATCCAAGGTTTCAGAGGCAGTGCAGCTCTTTTTTTATCGCTGGGCTGCCCCAAGGCTAGTCGTCCCGGTAAAAAGTGCCCCCTTGGGGGACAGCAAGCCAAAGTTGCCGCGTGGGGGCATTTTTATACTGCGCTAGAGACTAGCGAGCAGGGATCTGGGTATGAGTGCACTTCCACGGCCTTAGAAAGGCAAAGCAGCATCAGGCTTCAAAGCCAACAGTGCCGCCCGGAATTCTCCCTGGATCCGATCCAGCGCCTCTTGGGACTGGGCCTCAAAACGCAGCACAATCACTGGAGTGGTATTGGAGGCGCGAGCCAGACCGAAGCCGTCCGGGTACTCGGCACGTACACCATCAATCGTGTTGAGCTGATTGGAACTGGGGAAACGGCCTTCTTTTTGCAGGCGGGCAATCAAGGCATGAGGCTCGCCTTCGGCCAGCAGCAGTTTCAGTTCCGGTGTGGACAGGTCTTGCGGCAAGGCTTCCAACTCTGCCGTCGGGTTGTCACCGCGCGAGAGAATCGCCAGCAGACGTGCGCCTGTGTACAAGCCATCATCAAAGCCGTACCAGCCTTCCTTGAAGAACACGTGGCCGCTCATTTCGCCAGCTAAAGGGGCACCCGTTTCGGCCAGTTTGGCCTTGATCAGCGAATGGCCGGTTTGCCACATCAAGGGCTCACCCCCGGCCTTGGCAATTTCCAGGGCGACGTGGCGGCTGCATTTCACGTCAAAAATAATCGTGGAGCCAGGTTCGCGCTGCAAAATATCGCGGGCGTACAGAATCAACTGACGATCAGGCCAGATGATCTGACCCGTTCGAGTCACCACACCCAGGCGGTCAGCATCACCGTCAAAGGCCAGACCCACTTCGCAGTCCGTGTTTTGAACATGGGTGATCAGGTCTTGCAGGTTGTGCGGCTCGGCCGGGTCCGGGTGGTGATTGGGGAAGCTGCCGTCTACATCCTCAAACAGCATGTCCACTTCGCAACCCAGGGCCTTGAACAGGCGAGCAGCCACGACGCCACCCACGCCGTTGCCGCAGTCCAGGGCAATTTTCATGGGACGGGCCAGTTTGACACGTTCGGCGATGGTGCTGACGTACTGGTCCAGCAAGTCCTTTTTCTCGCCGGTGCCTGCTTGAGCCGCAGGCTCAATACCGGCTTGCATGCGTTTCATCAGGCCCTGGATATCCTGGCCGTGCAAGGTCTTGCCGGCCATCATCATCTTGAAGCCGTTGTAGTTGGACGGATTATGGCTACCTGTGATGGCTACGCCCGAGCCGGTTTCCAGTACATTGGCCGCAAAATAGACGACGGGAGTAGGAACCATACCCAGATCGACTGTGTTGATTCCGCCTGCCTGGATCCCTTGTTGCAGGGCACGAGACAGCGCAGGGCTGCTGTGGCGGCCGTCGTAACCCACTACCAGGGTTTGCACGCTTTGTTCACGGGCCAAGGCCGCCAGGGCCAGACCTAATTGGTAGGCGAAGTCGGGATTCAGTTGCTCGGGAACGGTGCCCCGAATATCGTAGGCTTTGAATACAGCGGTCGGTAGAGCGGGAATGTGGGTCACTGTCGCGTCCTGAACGAATACACAAAGAAAGAAGTTTAGCGCGAATGCCACCGGCTTTCGTGAGTTACCATTAAGAGCTGTAGCGCGACAGCAAGAGCGCCTGATTGTTTTTCTTGAGTGGCTTGGGTCATGACTTTTCTGAACGAACTTGAACAGCGTATTGGTCAGCAACATGTGCTGACAGGACAATCCATGCAGCAGTACCTGGAGGATTGGCGTGGACGCTATACCGGTACTGCCTTGGCGGTGGCCCGGCCTGCAACGACAGAAGAAGTGGCCCAGGTCGTGCGTCTATGTGCCGAGCATCGCGTGCCTATTGTCCCTCAAGGCGGCAATACCGGTTTGTGCGGGGGCGCAACGCCGGACAACAGCGCCACTGCGCTGGTGCTGTCTTTGGAGCGCCTGAACAAGATTCGCAGCGTGGATACCGACAACGACACCATGGTGGTGGAAGCAGGCTGCATTTTGCAAAATGTGCAGCAGGCCGCCCGCGATCATCAGCGTCTGTTCCCCTTGAGTCTGGCCGCAGAAGGCAGCTGCACGATTGGCGGCAATCTGGCCACCAATGCAGGCGGTACACAGGTTTTGCGTTACGGCAATGCTCGTGACCTGACCCTGGGATTGGAAGTGGTGACTGCCCAAGGTGAAATTCTGCATGGGCTGCTTGGGCTGCGCAAAGACAATACCGGTTACGACCTGCGCAACCTGTTTATTGGTAGCGAAGGCACCCTGGGTATCATCACCGCCGCGACCATCAAGCTGTATCCCCAGCCTGTAGCAGCGTGCACCGCTTTGCTGGCATTGAATACGATTGAAGATGCCGTTCAGGTGCTGGCATTGGCCCGTCAGGGTCTGGCGGCGTCCTTGACCGGCTTTGAGCTGATTGCAGGCAATTGTCTGCAAGCCGTGCTGCATTGCTATCCCGATCAACGCATGCCTTTCCAGGGCCCAGCTGAAAAAGCAGCTTGGTATGCCTTGCTGGAGCTGTCTGATAGCGAAAGCCTGGAGCATGCCCGCGAGCGTTTTGAAAGCGTGATCGGTCAGGCTCTGGAGCAAGATCTGGTGCAAGACGCCGTTATCGCCGAGACCATCGCACAAAGCAAGGCGCTCTGGCATTTGCGTGAAAGCATTCCACTGGCAGAGAAAGCCTATGGGAAAAGCATCAAGCATGATGTGTCCATCCCTGTGTCTGTGATGTCCCAGTTCGTGCACGAGACGGACAAGGCTTTGCAAGAAGCCTTCCCGGGTCTGGAAAACGTGACATTCGGGCACTTGGGTGATGGCAACCTGCACTACAACGTCGCGCGCGGCACGGCCTTCACGGAGGAAGAGCTGCTGAAGCGTCAGGATGAGATCTATGCGCTGGTCCATGACAGCGTGCACCGTTTCCATGGCTCCATCAGTGCCGAACATGGCGTAGGCCAGCTCAAGCGCCAACTGCTGCCCCGTTATAAAGACCCGGTTTCCCTGGCCTTGATGAAGCAGATCAAGACGGCGCTGGATCCTTTGGGGATCATGAACCCCGGTAAAGTATTGCCCGATTGATTGAAGCTACTTGGTGTGTAGATGTTTTTTCGTCCTTATATCGTTGCCAGT
This sequence comes from Alcaligenes sp. DN25, assembly GCF_023674485.1. NCBI lineage: Bacteria > Pseudomonadati > Pseudomonadota > Betaproteobacteria > Burkholderiales > Alcaligenaceae > Alcaligenes > Alcaligenes sp. DN25. The sequence goes on from NZ_CP098408.1 coordinate 780,678, forward strand.
GCCGTTTTTTTTACTGTTTTGGGAATCGTTGCGGCAGTGACGATGGGTTCAGCAACGGACCTGTCACTCAGTGCCTATTTCTATGACCCACAAGTCCAGGACTTTTCCTGGCGATTGCAGCCTTTTGTCGATTTATTCGGGCGCAGGCTGGTGTGGTTCGTTCCCTTTGGCGGTGCAGTGATATGGACGATCGTGGCCTGGCGGCAGCCCAAGGGCTCCCGCCGTCAACTGGCCTGGGCGGGGGCGGCTTTCTTCATGGGTAGTGGCCCTTTAATGGTAGGCGTACTGAAACATCTGACCGCCATGCCACGCCCCTTTAATCTGGCCATGTTTGGCGGTACAGAATCCATGCCCACCTACTTCTGGGCGCATTCCTGGGCTGAGGCAGGCAATGCCTTGCCCAGTGCTCATGCCGCATCCGGCTTTGTGCTCCTGTCCCTGTTCTTTGTGGGCGTCATGACAGGCTGCCGCAAACTGGCCTCCGGGGGCTTTGTGCTGGGTATCAGCGCCGGTTTGCTGTTCGGCTTTCTACGCATCATGCAGGGCTACCATTTTCTTAGCCAGGTGCTGGCTTCAGGCGCTGTGCTGGGGCTGTATGGCTGCGTTCTGTTTTATATCCTCTGGTCTTGGGCCAGACATAAGCAACTGCCTGCCTAGGGCTCTCCGAGTTTGCAGAAAGGGGACTTCAAGTCCCTTTTTTGTTTTTGCGAGCCTGTTTCGATAAAGCTTTACGTAAAAACACCCCGAGGCCAGATACCGGCTGCGGGGTGTCGTTTACAAAGGTGTCTTGAATTTAAGGCACGGCAGGCAATACTCGACCGGCACATTCACCAAAAGACAGGGTCGGGTAGCCATCTTGACGGCACAGGCCTTTCAAAATGATCTCGTCCTGATCTTCCAGGAATTTACGCTGTTCGCCCCAAGGCAGGTCGATGGGGTTTTTGCCGCCCTGGTTCATTTCCAGCAAGGAGCCTTCCTGACCCTTGGCCGGGCCGGACAAGGTGCCGGTGCCCAGCAGGTCTCCAGTTTGCAGATTGCAGCCGTTGACGCTGTGATGGGCGACCAATTGGGCCACAGTCCAATACGCTTCCTTGAAGTTGCTGCGCGAGAGCAAAGCGGGGTCTTTCTTTTGCTGGCGAGACTGTTCGGTGCTCAGGTACACCTCCAGTTCCACGTCCAGAACGCCACTTTCCTGGTTGGTCTGATCCTGCAAATAAGGCAGAGGCTGGGGATCAGACTCGGGGCGGCTGAAGGGGCGACGGAAGGGAGCCAGGGCTTCCAGTGTCACTACCCAGTGGGAGATCGTCGAGGCAAAGTTCTTGGCCAGGAAGGGGCCCAGAGGCTGGTATTCCCAGGCTTGCAGATCGCGCGCCGACCAGTCATTGAACAGGCACAGGCCAAAAACGTGCTCGTCTGCCTGAGCGATAGGGATACGGCGACCGGCTTCGTTGCCTTTGCCAATCAGAATGCCCATTTCCAGTTCGAAGTCCAGGCGTTGGCAAGGACCAAAATTGGGCTGCTCTTGCCCTTCGGGTGGGCGGGTCTGGCCGACGGGTCGTGGGAATTGCTGGCCGGACACACCGATGCTGGAGGCACGGCCGTGGTAGCCAATGGGTACCCACTTGTAGTTGGGCAGCAAGGGCGCATCAGGGCGGAACTGTTTGCCCACCGCCGTTGCGTGGTGCACGGAAATATAGAAATCGGTGTAGTCCCCAATTTGGGCGGGCAGGGCGTATTCCAGCTTGCTGCGCTCGATCAGCATGGGGCGCAGGCGCGACTCCGCAGAGGAGCCTTGGCGCAAGTCATGTGACAAGGCGGCACGCAGCGCGCTCCAGTATTCCTGGCCCAAGGCCATCAGGCCGTTCAGTGCAGGTTTGACGCAAGCGGCCAGGGCGTCGGCGGCTTTGCCGTGCCAGGGGGTATCGCAGGCCAGCAGGCCCAGGTCCAGCGCGTAGGGGCCAATGGCCACCATGACGCGGAAGTCTTCCTGACTGTCACGGCGACGGGCCACGGCAAAGGGCAGGTTCTGGATAGGGAAACCGTTATCGGCCTCGTTGGCGCCGGGCACCCAGCTTTGCAGCTTGGGGTCGTGAGTGTCATTCAGATAAGGTCGGGTCATGCCTTTTGTTCCGTAGAGAAGTGTTTTTCCAGTCCGTCCCAGACGGCATCGTAATTGGCTTGCAGGCTGTCGCTTTGCAAGGCCTGTGGCGAGGGGCGGATGACTTTGCGGGTCTCGAACATAAAGGCCATGGTACCGCGCAGATAGTCTGCCTTGCTCAAGTCCGCACTGCTGGCTTTGTCAAAGGTGTTGGCATCGGGGCCATGCGGGCTCATGCAATTGTGCAGGCTGGAGCCGCCGGGTGCAAAGCCATCGGCCTTGGCATCGTACACACCTTGGATCAGGCCCATGAATTCGCTGGCGAAGTTACGGTGGAACCAAGGGGGGCGGAAGGTGTTTTCCATGGCCAGAATGCGTGGCGGGAAAATAGCAAAGTCCAGGTTGGCCGTGCCGGGTGTGTCGGAGGGCGAGGTCAATACGCTGAAAATGCAGGGATCGGGGTGATCGTAGCTGATCGAGCCGATCACATTGAAGTCACGTAAATCGTATTTATAGGGGGCGTGCGTGCCATGCCAGGCCACGACGTCCAAGGGCGAGTGCGTCAGTTGCGCAACCCAGAAGCCGCCTGTGAATTTGGTGACCAGCTCATGCGGCTCGCTGACATCTTCGTACCAGGCTACCGGTGTTTTGAAGTCGCGGGCATTGGCCAGGCCGTTGGAGCCGATCGGACCCAGTTCGGGCAAACGCAGAGGAGCGCCGAAGTTTTCCAGCAAGTAGCCACGGGCCACATCGTCCAGCAACTCTACCTTGAAGCGGACGCCACGCGGCATGACGGCAATCTCGCAAGGCTCGATTTCCATGATGCCCAGTTCGCTGACCAGCCGCAGGCGACCCTGCTCGGGCACGAACATCATTTCGGCGTCGGCGTTATAGAACACGCGCCGTCCCATGGACTGGTTGATGGCGTACAGATGGATGGCAACGCCGCTTTGCGAGTCGCTGCTGCCATTGCCTGCCCAGGTATGGACACCAGCCAGAAAATCGGTCGGCTTGCTGGGCAGATTCAGCGGGCTCCAGCGCAGGCGATTGGGGTTGGCCGGGCCTTGACCAAAGTCTTCATTCCAGTGGGGAGCGCCTTCAAATGCCGTAAATGCTCCTTGCTTGGCGCTGGGGCGAATGCGGTACAGCCAGGAGCGGCGGTTATCGGCGCGTGGCGCGGTAAAGGCCGTGCCGGACAACTGCTCGGCATACAGCCCGTAAGGGCAGCGCTGCGGCGAGTTGCGTCCCAGTGGCAGCGCACCGGGCAGAGCCTCGGTGGCAAAAGCGTTACCAAAACCAATCTGATAATTCAAAGAGCTCATTAGGGGTCTCCAGATTCAGGCAGCCTGCTCCAGGCAGGTCTGGCGGGCGGCGTCCAAGGCTTGCTTGATCACATCCAGCGAGCCGACATGATTGCACAGCAACAGCACCAAAGCGGCATTCATGGCATGACTTTGTGCTGTGCTCAGGCCTTGGTGGGCATCGATCAACATTTGGTAGAAATCGTCAGCCCGTTCCAGGGGGGTATCGGTATTCAGTGTAGACATGAAGCACTCTCCAGGAAATGGCCACAGGCTTTGTGCAAGGCTGCCTGGACAGCTTGCCCATCCAGATGACGCCAGCGGGCGCACAGGTGTTGATCGGGGCGAATCAGATAGCAGGAACCGGGTTGGGCGTCGTAACGCTGGCGCAGCATATCCTGGCTGTCGATGATCTCTTTCTGGGCCTGGGTAGCGCTGGTGCCAGCAGGCCAGACACGCAGGCGGGTCAAGAGACCTTGGGCGACCAGTTCGTCTACCACTTCAGACTGGCTGGCCTGGCCTTCGCCAAACTCCAGCAGGGTGAAGCCGCTGCCCAATTGACCCAGCCACCAGCCTTGCTGACCGTTTTGTTCTATAGGTGCATCGGGGACGCAGGCTCCTAGCGGTGTGGCCGTGGCGGAGAACTCGTGTGTGTCAGCCGTATTCAAGGGGCTGTCTGGGTAGGCGCTGGGCAAGGACAGGCGGCCGCTATTGACCAGTACACGGGCAAAGGCGTGGCGACGCGCCAGAATCAGGGCCGCATCACGGAACAGGCGGCTGACTTCGCTTTTAGGCGTGATGAAATCTGTTGAACGGCTGGAATGGCGAATGTTCTCGTCTGCAGCCAATTCACGTTCATGGCTGTAGCTGTCCAGCAGGCTGTCGGGAGCCTGGGCATTCAGAACCAGATTCAGCTTCCAGGCCAGGTTGTCGGCGTCCTGGATACCGCTGTTGGCGCCGCGTGCGCCAAAAGGCGAGACACGGTGGGCCGAGTCTCCAGCAAACAGAATACGGCCATGGCGAAAGCGCTCCATGCGCTCGCAAGCAAAGGTGTAAATGCTGACCCATTCCAGCTCAAAGGGGGCGTCGGCACCCAGGAGGGCACGAATGCGGGGCAGCACGTTTTCTGGTTTGACGGCTTCAACCGGGTCGGCATCCCAGCCCAATTGGAAGTCGATACGCCAGACGTTGTCCGGCTGGCTGTGCAGCAAGACAGATTGATTGGGGTGGAAGGGCGGGTCAAACCAGAACCAGCGCTCGGCGGGGAAGTCGGCTTGCATGCGCACGTCTGCAATCAGGAAACGGTCCTTGAATACGCGTCCGCTGCTGCTTTCACCCAAAGCACGGCGAATGGCCGAGCGCGAGCCGTCGCAGGCCAGCAGCCATTCTGCTTCCAGGGTGTAATTGCCTTGCTGCGTTTCTACGTCCAGATGCACGCCTTCTGCCTGATTTACCACGTTCAGCACTTTATGGCCGGAACGCAGTTCAATCAGGGGCTGAGCGCAGACTGCTTCGTAGAGATAACCTTCGCAGTAATACTGCTGCAAATTGATAAAGGCGGGGCGCTGGTGGCCTTCTTCGGGCCGCAAATTGAAGCTCCAGACTTCCTGATTGCGGAAAAAAACCTTGCCCACATTCCAGGACACGCCTTTGTCCATCATGCGCGAGCCCACGCCCAATCGATCCCAGATATCCAGGGTGCGTTTGGCAAAGCAAATGGCCCGTGACCCTTTGGACAGCGTGGTGTCGTCGTCCAGAATCACGACCCGGTGGCCTTTGGCCGCCAGATCCAGGGCCATGGTCAGCCCCACCGGGCCGGCACCCACCACCACAACGGGGTGGCGGGCATGGGTAGCCGGTGGGGGCGCTTGCGTCAGCTCCAGGGTCTGGTAATTAATGTCTCCCATTTTCTTTCTCCCTGGCCTTGCGTCTTACTGACCTTCGAGCTGTTTCCACATCTCCAGATCGCGTTCGGCGGTCCAGATGCGTGGGTCTTCGTGGCCGTTGACTTCGTCGTAGGCACGGGACACGTCAAAGGGCATGCAGTGATCAAAAATGACCCAGTCTGCGTAGCGAGGCTTCATGAAATCGTAGGTTTCGCGGTAAATGGTCTTCAGATCTTTACCGGCTGCCGCGCCTTGCTGCACGCTGGAGTACAGGTCTGTCAGAAACGCGCGCGTGCCGGCCAGGGCCTGACGCACTTCGGTGGCGTTTTTCAGTGCCGGGCCACGGCCAGGAACCATTTGTTCAGCTTTGAAGTCTCCCAGACGGTCCAGTGTGCGGGGCCATTCGCGAAAGTAGCAGTCGCCTGCGTACGGGGTGGATTGGTATTCCACCAGGTCACCGGCGAACAGTATTTTCTGCTTGGGTAGCCAGGCGATGGTGTCGCCCTTGGTGTGGCCACGACCCACTTGCATCAGGTGTACTTCCAGATTGCCCAGGTCCACCGTCATATGACCTTCAAAGGTCATGGTGGGCCAGGTCAGGCCGGGAGGAATGGATTCGGCGTTGCGGAACAGGCGGGGGAAACGGCCGATTTCGCTGGCCTTGTCCTGCTCGCCACGTTCCACGATCAGGTCGTAGGTGTCGCGGCTGGCCAGGATTTCCTGGGCGTTGTAGGCCGAGGCACCCAGCACCCGTACGGCGTGGTAGTGCGACAGCAAGACATACTTGATGGGTTTGTCGCTGACTTCGCGGATGCGGCGAATCACGTCTTCAGCCATGACAGGCGTGGCCTGGGTGTCGATCACCATAATGGCCTCGTCACCAATGATGATGCCCGTGTTGGGATCACCTTCAGCCGTATAGGCGTAGGCGTTGTCGGACAGTTTTTCAAAGGCAACGACTTTGTCTTCCAGGTCGTTATGCGAGGCGAAGGACTTGCTCATGAAAATGACTCCACAGTCGATAGGGATGGTGTCAGATTAGTTTATGGTGAATCAGTTAGATATAGGTGAATACCTGAATAGGGTAGGCTTAGTTGGAAAAAAAGCAGACGAGCGCCTGCCTGCCGGAACCGGCATCAGACGCTGTCAGAAAAAAGGGGGAGGGTTTAGCGGCGCTGGCAGCGCGAGCAGTAATAGGTCGCGCGTTGGCCTTGGACTATCCGTTTGATAGGCTGTTGGCAGCGTGGGCAGGGTTTGCCGGCACGCTCATACACATTGGCGTGAATGTCGAAGTAAGCGCCCGGTTCACCACTTGCATTGACGTAATCGCGCAAGGTGCTGCCCCCGGAGTCCAGGGCGGATTGCAAGGTGCTCAAGATGGCCGAGTGCAGTTTTTCGCAACGATGCAAGGAAACTTCACCGGCGGGCAGTTCGGGGTGAATACCGGCCAGGAACAAGGATTCGGAAGCGTAGATATTGCCGACTCCCACCACAATCTTGCCGCCCAGCAGGGCCTGTTTGATGGCGACGCGCCGCCCTTGCAGATGTCGGTGCAGATACTCGGGGGTGAACAGGGGGTCGAAAGGCTCTACGCCTAAAGTACGTAGCAAAAGGTGGTTTTCCAGAGGGCCGTCCCTATGGGCATGCCATAATATCGCACCAAATCGTCGTGGGTCGTGCAGCAGGAAGCGGGCCTCATCAAAGATCCATTCCGCATGATCATGCTTGCGGCGTTCTTCATCCAGATCCACACGACGCAAGGAGCCGGACATTCCTAAATGGACGATCTGGACACCTTGTTCAAAATGCAACAACAAGTATTTGCCTCGACGCGTGCAATTCCGGACGACCTGGCCTTCAATCCATTGCGGCAAAGAGGCAGGCACGGGCCAGCGCAGACGGGGCTCGTGAACCAGGAATTGTCGGACATTTTTTCCCTGGATGACCGTCGCAATTCCGCGACGAGTTGTTTCAACTTCTGGCAGTTCAGGCATGGGGGGGTGATACCATCAACAAATCTGATTCCTTTATTGTGCCATCGGGCGTTTTGTCGCGCGTATCAGGGCACGGGTTTTTCTGGATGAATGCTCTGACCTTAGCACTAAAGCTGGGCCTGATGTCGTTGCTTGCAGCGGTTTCGGTGCAAGCCCAACCCTCACTTCCCATACTCAAGGCGGAGCCGCCTGCTGACAAGATTCGTTTGCGCAGCGGGCAATTGCCTTTGGTCAGCCTGACTTCGGACATTCTGTATCGCATTCTGGTTGCCGAAGTGGCTGCTTCGCGTGGTGAATACGACGTTGCCAGCCAGACTTTCCTGTCTTTGGCGCGTGACACCAGCGATCCTCGCCTGGCTCAAAACGCCTTTCAATACGCCATGGCCGACCGTGATTTGGGTCGTGCGCTGCGTGCCGCTAAAGAATGGGCCTTGCTGGCCCCGAATGATCCCGAAGCTAAAGCAACGGCTCTGGCCCTGGAAGCCTCCAGCGGTCAGACCGAAGGCTTGGCCGATGCCTTGTGGCTGCGTATCTCTCGCGCCCAGGATAAAGAGCAGGCCGTGGTCCAAGCCATGAGCATGGTCAGCAAGATGGTGGATCGCCGTTTGGCGCTGGAAGTGCTGGACAAGGCCTTGCAGCAACCCGTGCGCTCCTTGCCCATAGCCCGTCTGGCCTTGGCGGATACCGCCTGGAGTGCCGGGGACATGAGCCGGGCCGAGCGCGAAGCACGGGAAGCCCTGAAGCTGGACCCGCATTCCGAAGCCGCCGCGCAGCGCGTGCTGGAATACGGTATCAAGATTGATCCTTCGGCTGCCTTGCAAAGTGCACGTATCTTTGTGCGAGCCAATCCGGATAGCCGCAAGTTGCAACTGCTGCTGGCCAACCGTCTGGTAGAGCGCCAGCAGTTCGATGAAGCCCAATCCATCGTCAGCGCCTTGCAACGCGCCAATCCTGAAGATTTTGATCTGCTCTACACCCAGGCCGAAATTCATATTCGTGCCCAGGAGTTTGACCAGGCCCGTAAATTGCTGGAGCAATACATTGCGGTCCAGCAGCAGCGCCGCCAGTCCTTGAACGACGCCGTCAACACGGCTTTGGCCAGTATTTCTGAAGCCCGCTTGTCCTTGGTGCAAATTGCTGAAGCTCAGGGCGATATGAACGAAGCCATTCGCCAGCTGGACTTGATTGAAGAGCCCGCGCTGCGTTTCCAGGCCCAGATTCATAAAGCCGTCCTGCAAGCCCGCCAAGGCAATCTGCCGCAAGCACGTCGTACCCTGGAGAACTCTCGCCCACGCGACATGAGCGAGCAGGTCGTTGTGGCTTTGACGTATTCCTCTATCTACCAAGACAGCGGTCGTACCGACCAGGCTCTGGAAGTGCTGGAGCGGGCGGACCGTGAGTTGCCTGATAGCGCCGAGATCAAATACAACCTGGCCATGTTGTACGAGCAGCGCGCCAAGCACGACAAGTTTGAAACCTTGATGCGTCGTGTTATTGAGCTGCGCCCGGACCATGCCAATGCGTATAACGCCTTGGGCTACACCTATGCGGATCAGAGTCGCCGTCTGGACGAGGCCCAGGATTTGCTGGAACGAGCCATGGAGCTGGAGCCGGACAATCCTTATATTCTGGACAGCGTGGGCTGGTATCTGTTCCGTGTTGGCGATCTGCAAGCCGCGCTGGAATACTTGCAGCGTTCCTACGAGCGCCTGCCTGAAGCGGACGTTGCCGCCCACTTGGGTGAAGTGCTGTGGGTCAAAGGCCGTCGTGATGATGCCATGCTGGTCTTTCGGGCTGGCTTGAGCAAAGACCCCGAAAACCGAACACTGACAGAAACCATCAAGCGTCTGGGAGTACCGCTGCCGTGAGTATCTTGAAACAGCGGGCTTGGACCCGAGCAGGGGCTTTGGCCCTGGTTGCTTTGCTCAGTGCTTGTGCGACACCGCCCGAATCTGACCTTGGCAGCGTTACGGATGCGTCGCAAGAGGCAAGCGCCTTGTCTCGTTCAGGCCGTTTTGCGCTGAGCGTGACTCATTCCAGCTCGCAGGTCGAAGCCGTGCAGGGGGGCTTTTCCTGGCGCGACGACGGCCAAAAGCTGATGCTGGATTTGAGCAATCCTTTGGGTAATACCTTGGCGCGAGTCTGGGTGTTACCGGGGCGCGCCATTCTGGAACGCACAGACGGTAGTCAGGAAATGGCCTCCCATCCCGATGCCCTGGTTGAACAGGTCTTGGGCAGTCCCGTTCCTGTTGCAGGCTTGCGTGACTGGCTGCATGGCCGCACCGGTAGTGCCCCGGCTCAGAGCGAACGTCGGGATGATCAGCAAAAGCTAAGCAGTTTCGAGCAGTCCGGCTGGCGTGTGACGCTCTCGCGTTACGACGAACAAGGTCCGCGCTTGCTGCAATTGAATCGTCATGAGGCCAATCGCTCCATCAGCGTGCGCTTGGTCGTGGATCAGTAAAGCCCCGAGCAGGTTTGTGTAATGGCGCTCTACAACGTCCCGGCTCCGGCCAAGATCAATCTGTTTTTGCACGTCACGGGTCGTCGTGAGGACGGCTACCATTTCTTGCAAACTGCTTTTCGTTTTGTGGACCTGAATGATTACCTGAGCTTCGTACCACGTAGCGATGGGCAGATCCATCGGGCACACAGTACCTTGAGCGATGTGGAGCCTGAGCAGGATCTGGTGATCAAAGCGGCTCGTGCCCTGCAACAAGCGACGGGCACTCGGCAAGGCGTAGACATCTCTTGTATCAAGAACATCCCTTCGGGAGCGGGGATGGGCGGTGGCTCCAGCGATGCGGCCACGACCTTGATTGCCTTGAACCGTTTGTGGAACCTGGGGCTGAGCCGTCAGGCCTTGATGGATATTGGCCTGCCCCTGGGTGCTGATGTGCCGGTTTTTATATTCGGACAGGCCGCATTTGCGCAAGGGATAGGCGAGCAGTTGCAGGCCATTCAAATGCCGCCACGACACTACATCATCATCCGTCCGCCACAATTTATATCCACGGGGGAAATATTTACCTCCGAATGCTTGACACGTGATGAAAAACCCATCACAATGACGTTCTTTACTGATTGGCAAGAAAAATTCTGGCAAGCCAAGGACGACAATCCTTATTTTGGCAGAAACAATCTGGAGTCAGTAGCATTCAGTCTTTATCCTGGTTTAAGAAATTTAAAACAGGGCTTGCAAAGACTAAAATTGAATGCTAGAATGACGGGCTCAGGTTCTTGTTTGTTTGTTGAGTGCAGAGACGAACAAAGCGCCAAGACAGGTCAGTTTGAAATTGACCAAAATAGCAGTAAAATAGATTTTTCTGGTAGCGAAGAATCAAATAGTGGTAAATTGCTGGTCGAACAAACTTGGGTTTGTTCAGGTTTGCAAGATCATCCGCTACGCGACTGGATTAAGTAAGTATTTGGGGAATCGCCAAGCTGGTTAAGGCACTGGATTTTGATTCCAGCATGCGAAGGTTCGAATCCTTCTTCCCCAGCCACCTTTCAGGCCTAGCCTGCGATAATGTAAAGCTGTTGAGTCGTTTCCTTGTAGGGGTTTCGATCAACAGCTTTGCTTTTCCTGCATCAAAATCTATCTCCCATCATGGCACAAGACCGATTCATGATCTTCACCGGCACGGCTAATCCTCGCCTTGCTGTCGATGTCGTCAACCACCTTGATATGTCGCTGGGGAAAATGACGGTGGGTCGCTTCTCTGATGGGGAAGCCATGGTTGAAATCAACGAGAACGTGCGCGGTCGCGATGTTTTCGTTCTGCAGCCCACCTGTGCTCCCACCAACGACAATCTGATGGAAATCATGGTGATGGTCGATGCCTTGCGCCGTGCTTCGGCCGGTCGCATCACCGCCGCCATCCCTTACTTTGGTTACGCCCGCCAGGATCGACGCCCCCGTTCGGCGCGTGTGTCGATCTCTGCCAAAGTCGTGGCCAATATGTTGCAAGTGGTCGGTGTCGATCGCGTCATGATGATGGATCTGCACGCTGACCAAATCCAGGGTTTCTTCGATATCCCTGTCGACAATATCTACGCTTCCCCCATTTTGCTGGGCGATATCTGGCGCTGTAACTACCAGGATATGGTGGTTGTCTCGCCTGACATCGGTGGTGTGGTGCGCGCACGTGCACTGGCCAAGCAACTGGAAGTGGACCTGGCCATTATCGACAAGCGTCGCCCACGTGCCAACGTCTCCGAAGTCATGAACATCATTGGTGATGTCAATGGACGCACCTGCATCCTGATGGACGATATGGTGGATACGGCCGGTACGCTGTGCAAAGCGGCTGAAGCTCTGAAAGAGCGCGGTGCCAAGGCGGTTTACGCCTACTGTACGCACCCTGTGCTCTCGGGCGAAGCTATCGAACGTATTACGCAGTCCCAATTGAACGAGCTGGTTGTAACGGACACCATTCCTTTGTCCGCCAAGGCACGTGAATGCAGCAAGATTCGCCAGCTGTCCTGTGCAGCACTGTTGGGCGAGACCATCTTGCGTATCTCCAACGCCGAGTCCGTCAGCTCCTTGTTCACTGATTAAGTTTTTTAGCGTGCGCTGGTCGCGGCGCACGTCAACTTGGTAGTTCGCTACCACTTTCCGCAGTACGTATTAAGCGTTCTGCAATTGGAGTTCTACATGAAATTCACCGCTACTTCGCGTGATGTACAGGGTACGGGTGCGAGCCGCCGCCTGCGTCGCGCTGGCCAGGTTCCCGCTATCGTTTACGGTGGCGACGAACAACCCGTCGTGATCGCTCTGGATCACAACGAGACCTACCACAACCTGCGCAAAGAAGCCTTCCACGCTTCCATCCTGACGATGGAACTGGACGGTAAAGCTGAAAAAGTGCTGTTGCGCTCGGTTCAGTGGCACCCCTACAAGCAGCAAGTTCTGCACGTTGATTTCCAGCGCGTTCTGGCTTCGCAAGCCATCACCACCAAAGTTCCTCTGAACTTTGAAGGTGGCGATGTGTCCCCAGCCGTCAAGCTGAGCAGCCAAGTTATCAGCCACATCCTGACTGAGCTGGAAATCACCTGCTTGCCAGCTAACCTGCCAGCGTCCATCACTGTGGACCTGAGCGGCATGACTGCCAACGCCAACGTGCACCTGGACAGCATCAAGCTGCCACGTGGTGTTACTTACGCTGGTAACGAAGCCAACCCTCTGCTGGCTGCTGCCTTGCCAGTTGGCGGTGGTGCTGCTGCTTCGGAAGCAACAGAAGAAAGCGCCGAGTAATCAAGATTGCCAGCCGGCTTCGGTCGGCTTGCAGCTTGGCGAATCAACCCCTGTCAGCGTATGCTGGCGGGGGTTTGTTATTTGTGCCTGCGCCTTTGCCGGAGCAGGCGCTTTCTGCGAAAACATTCATGTCTGAGCCTATCCGTTTGATTGTTGGCCTGGGTAATCCTGGCCCTGAGTACGAAACCACCCGTCACAATGCGGGCTTTTGGTTGGCAGACCAGTTGGCTGATGATCTGCATGCAACGTTCAACCTGGAAAAATCCTTTTTCTCCTGGGTGGCCAAAGCGCGTTTTGAAGGTGAAAACGTCATCATCGCCAAACCCATTACCTTCATGAACAAGTCCGGGCAAGCCGCCGGTGCCTTGATGCGTTTCTACAAGCTCAAGCCCGAACAGGTGCTGGTCCTGCATGACGAACTGGATTTGCTGCCCGGTCAGGTGAAGATGAAAAAAGGCGGTGGGCACGCCGGGCATAACGGCCTGCGCGACATCCAGTCCGCCTTTGGGACACCGGATTTCTGGCGCTTGCGCCTGGGCATTGGTCACCCTCGCACCTTGGGCCTGGCCCAGCAAGTGGTGAACTTTGTACTGCATACCCCTCGCAATGAAGAGCTGCGCGAGATCGAGGACGGTATGAACCGTTGCCGCGTCATGATGCCTGCTTTGCTGCGTGGCGACTTTGAGCAGGCGACCCGCCAGCTTTACGCGCCCCAGAAGGCTTGATACATGAAGCCAGCGCCAAGCAGCCAGATGCGTTTCCGGGACGAGCTTAAAGATTTCTTTTATTTTCTGCGTCACCCTCGTAGCGCCCGGCGTTTGCCTGGCAGAGTCCAGGGTGACGGCTGGTATCTGGACTGGTTTGCTCCCTTGCCCTGGAAGCGTCTGCTGCAATGGGCGGGCATGCTTTGGCTGATCAATGCGCTGGTGCTGGGGCCGATCGCAGTATCGGTAGCAGGTGTGGGCGGTGCGCAGCATCGCCTGGACCCGACGCGTATTCCTTGGGTGCAAGCCATTATCTGGGCACCTATTGTGGAAGAGCTGGTCTTTCGTTTCGTGCTGAGACGGCCGTCACAATGGCTGACGGTTGTTCCGCTGGCGGTGTTCCTGATGTTTCAGGGACCAGGCTGGTGGTTGATACAAGGCTTGCTGGTCTTGTGCCTGGCAATCTGGATCAGCCGTTATACCGGCATGCCACGCCAAGCCTTGCCCGCAGGCAGTAGCTGGTGGCGCAAGCTGGTGGGTGCCTTGCAGGGAAGGGCATGGCGCTTTTCATCCATGCGACGCTATTGGCGTTTCTTTCCCTGGGTGTTTTATGGTGCAACGCTGGCTTTTGGAGCGCTGCATTTGTATAACTTCCAGCTCAACAGTATGAGCTGGTATTTGCTGCCCATGCTGGTGCTGCCCCAATGTTTGACAGGGTTGGTACTGGCCTGGCTGCGAGTGCGCCGAGGCATTGGTGCATCGATCGTGCTGCATGCCATCTTCAATGGTGGCCCGGTCTTGCTGATTATTGGCTTGCTCAAGCTGTTTGACGGCATTCCAGTCTAGACAAGCCCGCGTCTCAAGGCGCTATCCTGTGTCCCCGGCACGACTGTTCTGATCTGTCTGCAGGCTCTGTAGCGTCCAAGGGCGCTACAATAGCGCATCGTTTATATAACTCTTTGATTTTCAGGATACTCATGGCACTGCAATGCGGCATCGTTGGCTTGCCCAACGTTGGTAAATCCACTCTGTTCAACGCTCTGACCAAAGCCGGCATTGCGGCTGAAAACTACCCCTTCTGCACCATCGAACCGAACGTCGGTGTGGTCGAAGTTCCTGACCAGCGTTTGCAAGATCTGGCCAAGATCGTGAACCCCGAGCGCATTTTGCCTGCCGTGGTGGAATTTGTAGACATCGCTGGTCTGGTCGCCGGTGCTTCCAAGGGCGAAGGCCTGGGTAACCAGTTCCTGGCCAACATCCGCGAAACCGACGCCACCGTGCACGTGGTGCGCTGCTTTGCCGATGACAACGTCATTCACGTTGCCGGTAAGGTTGACCCCTTGGCTGACATCGAAATCATCAACACCGAGCTGGCGCTGGCCGACTTGGGCGTGGTTGAGAAAGCCGTGCACCGTAACCAGAAACTGGCTCGCTCGGGTGATAAAGACGCTGCCAAGCTGGTAGCCCTGCTGGAGCGTATCGAGAAAGCACTGGGAGAAGGCAAGTCCGTGCGTTCGCTGAAGCTGGACGAAGACGAACTGCACCAGATCAAATCCTACGGCTTCATCACCGCCAAGCCCACCATGTACGTGGCCAACGTGAAAGAAGACGGTTTCACCAACAACCCACACCTGGAAGCCGTGCAGAACTATGCTGCCGCTGATGGCGCTCCTGTTGTGGCTGTATGTGCTGCCGTAGAAGCTGAAATCGCTGAACTGGACGACGCTGACAAGATTGAGTTCTTGTCCGATCTGGGCATGGAAGAGCCAGGCCTGAACCGCGTTATCCGCGCCGCCTACAGCCTGCTGGGCCTGCAAACTTACTTCACTGCAGGTGTTAAAGAAGTCCGCGCCTGGACCATCCGCGTGGGCGATACCGCCCCCCAAGCTGCAGGCGTGATCCACACCGACTTTGAGCGCGGCTTCATCCGTGCACAGACCATCGCTTTTGACGACTTCGTAGCCTGCAAGGGCGAACAAGGTGCCAAGGAAGCCGGCAAGATGCGCGCTGAAGGCAAGGAATACGTTGTGAAAGATGGTGACGTGCTGAACTTCTTGTTTAACGTCTAAGCTTCTTGCAAGTGTTGTAGATGTGGCAGGTGCCTGGGATCAGGTACCTGCTTTTTTTTGCTAATATCTATAACACTTAGTGTTATTAATCACGCTTGAGGCCGCGGTGAGAGTTTTCAAAAATGCATGGTTCGAGCGGTTCGCCGGCAAACAGGGCATTGCGGATCTGGCGCTTTTGGATGCAATAACACGAGCAGAGCGTGGACTTGTCGATGCAGATCTAGGCGGGGCCTGGTCAAGCAGCGTGTGACCCGTAGTGGTCAAGGCAAGGCGGGCGGATTTCGGACTTTCTACCGTACAAACGAGCTGGCTTTCTTTGTATATGGCTTTGCTAAAAGTGATCGCGCCAATATTGATGCGGATGAAGAAGCGGCGTTCAAGAAGGCTGCCGCTTATGTATTGGGTTTGTCAGAAGCCTATTTGGCCCAGTTGATCAGCAAGGGGCAATTTACGGAGGTACATGATAATGACAAAAAAATATCGAAGTGAAGCTTACGCAGCAATCCATGAAACGATGCAGGCCTTGCAGGAAGTTGGCGCTATTGACAAACAAACCATGCGTGAGTTTGATGAGTCTTGTTTAACACCAGTCTTGCCTATGACACCTGAGCGCATTCGTGCTTTGCGTGAACGTGAGCATCTTTCGCAGCCTGTGTTTGCACTCTATTTGAATGTCAGTAAAAACCTGGTTTCCGACTGGGAGCGTGGTGTAAAAAAACCGGGCGGCCCAGCATTGCGTTTGTTGACGGTGGTTGAGAAGAAGGGCATTCAAGCAATTGCTTGATTCTCTCTCCGTTGTTTGACCAATCGGTATTCGATCTTCTGTCCAGCGACGCGTTAAGCGTTTGGGTCCTCGGAGCTGGCAGGGCTGCATTGGGGGAGCAGCCTGCTAGTCCCAATGCTTGTTCTATGTCGCTAATACTGCTTATGAAGAGATCTTGTCGAATGTTGGCCTCAGAAAATCCAAACAACCAGTTGCAATCTGCCTTGGCGCTTGTGCAACAAATCCTGAGCCTTGATCTGCAAGCTTTGTATTTGCACGGTTCCGCTGTGGCCGGAGGGCTCCGGCCACAAAGCGATCTGGATATATTGGCGGTCGTTGATGCTCCCCTGTCAGATGAACAGCGTCAGGATCTGATTGCGGCTTTATTGTCTGTTTCAGCCCCTCATCCGGCCACGCCTGGTGGTCCGCGTTGTATCGAGCTGGTGGTGTGTCGTCTGGCAGATCTTCAACGCAATGTTCATCCGGCCAAGGTGGAGTTCATTTACGGTGAATGGCTGCGGGAGGCCTTCAAGGAGGGCTACTTGTCCGAAGCCGCCGCTGATCCTGAATACACCTTGCTTCTGGCCCAGGCCCGCCAGCAGGCGCAGTTGCTATGGGGGAGCGATGTGCTGGCAGATGTTCCGGCTACACCGATCGAGCATATACGCCAGGCAATGCGGGATGGTGTAGATCCCTTGTATGAAGGGCTGCGTGGAGACGAGCGCAATGTTCTGCTGACTTTGGCGCGCATGTGGCGAACAGGTGTTCATGGGGATTTTGTGACTAAAGAGCAGGCAGCAGAGTGGGCTATTCCCAGGCTGTCCGAGGAGCTGGCCAAGACCTTGGAATATGCGCGTCTGGCGTATGTCGGTGAGGTGCTTGATCGCTGGGACACAAGGAGCAAGGAAGCAGAGCGTTTGGCGCAGGCACTACTTGGGAACATTAAGCAGGTTTTGTAAGAGTGCGCCCTGAATTTGGCCCTCGGTCCCACCGCTATAAGTGGTTGTCGTTCAGATAGCGGGGGAGCGCCACTTATGTTTTGCGCCGCTACCAAGGTAGCAATCTCCAGCGTTCTTCACTGAATTCCAGCCGTTCCGTCAGCCCAAGATTGTTCATGAAGGCATCGTCGTGCGAGACCACCATCAGCGTGCCCTGGTAGCTGCTCAACATGGTTTCCAGGGCCAAGGTTGAAGGCAGATCCAAATGGTTGCTGGGTTCATCCAGAAGCAGCAGTTGTGGCGGAGGATCCGCGTACAGCACGCAGGCCAGGGCGGCTTTCAGGCGTTCGCCACCGCTCAGGGCAGCGCTGGGGCCGGTGACTTTTTGGGCGTCCAGTCCCAGCTGTGCGAGACGCATGCGTAAATCGCCCTCGCTGCTTTTGCGGTTGACTGCCTGTATTTGTTCCAGCACGGTTTGCTGCGGGTCCAGATCAGCCAAGCCCTGATCCAGGTAAACATGTTGTGGCACTACTTTGCAGTGGCCAGCAAGGGGCTCCAATTGGCCTGCAATGACCTTGAGCAGCGTGGATTTGCCGCAGCCGTTCGGACCTATGACTCCTACTCGTTGCTGGCCGCTTAACAGCAGTGTGACCAGGGCTTGGTTGGCCGGGACATAGGGGAGCTTCACCTCATCCAGTTCCACAACGCGCTGGCGGGTCAGCGGCATCAAGGGCAGGGCGTGCAGATTGATAGCGGTGTCCTGCTCGATCAACTCGGCAGCCTCCTGTACGCGTTGTGCCAACTGCTTTTGAGCCGTCACGTGTTGTTGACGCAGTTTGCCGGTGGTGGCTTCACTGCGGCCCTTTTGCCTGTCCAGCAGGATTTTGGCCTGATTGGCCTGCTTGCCCTGTTGATTGCCGCGTGCCTGTCTACGCTCCTGACGTTGACGCTGCTCTTGCATGGTGCTTTCTGCGCGCTGACGCTCCAGCTTGCGGTGCTCCAGCTGGTCCATGGCGCTTTGCTGCTCCAAGGCTTTCTGCTCGGCGTAGTGGCTGTAATTGCCGCCATAGCTACGCAGCCCCAGGGAAGACAGCTCCACAGTGCGCTCCATCGTGTCCAGTAGTTGGCGATCATGGCTGATGACCAGCAGGCCGTGGGGCCAGTGTCGTAGCTGCTCAATCAGCGCAAGCCGGTTGTCGCGATCCAGGTGGTTGCTGGGTTCATCCAGAATCAGGAAATCGGCCTGAGACAGCAAGGCATTGATCAGCGACACCCGCATGGCCTGGCCGCCGCTTAATGTTTCGGCAGGCGTCTTGGCAGTCAGATGACCCAGGCCATTGCGCTCCAGCGCTTCCTGCAATTGCTGTCGAATATCCCAACGGTCTTCGATCAGATTGAAGTCTTCTACGGCGCTACTGCCGGATTCAATCCGGGCAAGGGCGTCCAGTGCCGGTCCTACGCCCGCCAGATCGGCGACGCGCAAGCCGCTGACAGAAGCCACTTGCTGCGCCAGATAATGCACTTTTCCCGAGCGTAGGCAACGGCCGCTGCTAGGCTGAATTTCTCCGGCCAGGATTCGAGCCAGAATGGTTTTGCCTGCACCGTTGCGTCCGACAAGGCCAGTGCGCCGCGAGTCGAAGGTTTCGTTCAGTTGGGAAAACAGGGTCTTGCCTTGCGGCAAGGTATAGGACACGCCTTCCAGCGTCAGATAAGGATTCGTCACGCGTCATGCTTCCATTAATGCCAGGAACTCCCCCTGAGTCGTAGTGGGGGCGGGTGGAGACTGGCCGTCTAGGGGACGGCGGCATTAGTGGCGCATTGGACGAATACCTCACGGGAAATGAATCGAAGCCACACTATAAAAGCATTTTGCCGGGAAGGTAAAGCCGGTCGGGCTTTCAAGGGAGCCATGAAGGTCGTGTGATTCCAACACAGGAGCGGGTTTGGGCTCAGAAGCCTGGGCTTGTCTCACAGTTTTGGGATCTTGTTTTACAAGCTTCAGCGCGGTGAGGCCTGTGCTGCTGCAGGCCGCTTGAAATATCGAGCCGCGAGAGGCTGCCACCCGTCAGGAAATGAAGTTTATTGCCTGACGTTTATTCAATAAAGTGGAGTCCTCGTCTTTTTATCCTCTGCGTCATTTCATGTCTGGGGGCTAGGATCAGGAGTGCCGTTTCTCTCCCATTCCGGGAAGCTACACCATTTTTAGGGAATGTCATGAACACATTCAATTTACCCGCTCGTTCGATTGTGTATGTGCAGGATGTGTATTGCGGTTGGTGCTGGGGTTTTGCCGAACGCATGGTCGAGTTCGAGGCGGCCAACAAGCATCGCATTCCTTTTACCGCTGTCTCGGGTGGCTTGTTCGTGGGTGACCGGGCTGCTCCCATGTCCCGCTACCCTTATATTTCCGAATCCAACGAGCGCATCGCGCAAATGACGGGGGCGACGTTTGGGGCTGCTTATAAGGCCTTGGCAGAGGAGGGCTCGACTGTCATGGATTCACTGGAAGCGGCCACGGCCTTGGCGGTGCTGCGAGCGCAAGATCCGGAGCAGGCCATTCATTGGGTGCACGAGTTGCAGCAGGCTTTCTACTTGAACGGACGCAGCTTGTCTGATCCGGAGGTCTGCCAGGGGATTGCTGCTGCCAATGGCCTGGACGTAGATGCTGTGCGACGCCATTTGACTGACGGTTCAGGCCGGGAACAAGCCTTGGCTGATTTTGCCCTGGCTCGGGCTTTAGGCGCGCAATCCTATCCGACCTTGCTGTTTGTGGATGGTCGAAAAGTGACAAAGCTACCGGCGGTTGGTACCACTTTGGAAACGCTGAATCAGACCCTGGATTCCTTATTGGGCTGACTAGCAGTTCGGTACATAAAGCAGATTGAAATTGCGGCATCCGGGCCAAGCCAGGATACCGCAATAGTTGTGAAGACTTGCCAACTTAGAAGCGGTAAGCCGTATTCAGGTACAAGGCTGTTTGAGCGCTGGTGCCTTTACCCACTTGGGTGCTGACACCGGCTCCCAGCGTCCAGTTATTGCTGAGCTGACCCGTCGCACCCAATTCCAACAGGCCTGTGTCACGCACGCGCTCCTGATCCGTAGGCAGATAAAAGTGGCGGTGGTTGTAGACGCCGTCCTGCAAGCGTGCGCCCAGCAGCTCTGCCGGTTTCTTGAATTCATGCAGCCACTGTGCGGAGGCATGAACGGACCACTGATGGCTGACAGCAACATTGATCTGGTAACCGAGGCTGCTTTGTACCGAGGTCTGGTCCTGAGCATCAAAACCCATGGAGGTAGACAAACCTCGGCCATCTTCCGACAGAGCCTTGATCTTGGATTTCTGCATGCTCAGGCTTAACAGCGGGCCATGGGTGACGGCACCGGCCTGCCAGTCGTAACCCGTGCTGATCTTGCCGCCGTATTGGCTGCCGCCTGCTTTGGCCTGGTGTTCGCGCGTAGCGGCACCCAGACGGATATGACGGCGGGTTTTATTGTCCAGATCGCTGTAGAAAAGCTGGGCGTTCACCCATAGATTCTCGGTCTGCCAGCGGCCGTACAGACCAGCGGACTGACGCTTCTGGCTATAAGTGCCTTTTTCGTCCGTATCGCCATCCAGATTGTCGTAAGACAGGTAGGCACCTATCGTCCAATCAGCCAGACGCTTATCCAAACCCAGCTTCCAGGCTGCCTGCGTGCCATCCAGACGTGAGTTCGCACTGCTGCCATTACGCGTGATGGCCTCGCCCTGGAACCAGACTGCCAGATCCCTGTCTTGTGACGAACTGACGGTTTGAAGACGACGGTCAATGTGCTGCATTTGCATCTGCCCGGCGGTATTGGCTGCGGAGGCCAGCATGGCGACCTGACTGGGGGCGCTGACGACAGCGTGGGCATAGTCGGCAATAACAGCATGGCCGCCTGACGTGGGGTGGACACCATCAGCAAATAGATAGTTCTGGTCTGCACCAGGAGCCACCAGATCGGCAGGCGTACACAGGCGAGAGGACACACTGCCGCAAGCTGCTGTATTGACGTTGCTGAAGCCGTAGGCCTGCGGGTCGGCAGCCACTTCATGCAAGAGTGCCGAGACGTTCAAGGGAATGATATTGGCAGAGCTGGAACTGAGCTGCTGGGTAAACGCCTGGTTGTAGCTGTCACTGAGCAAGGTGGCGATACCCGCGCTGATAGGGGAGCCGGCGAACTCTGGAGTCATGCCCAGATCAGGAATGTTGGGGACCAGAATGTAGCGAGCGCCCGCTTGCGATAGCGTGTTGATCAAGGCGGTTTGACTGCCGACGGAATCAGCCACGATTTGGGACATATTGAACGGATCTTTTACGGCGGCAAACAAGTCATTTGCGCCACCCCAGACGGCGTAAAGAGCCTGTCCGTCCAGGCGTCCATTGTGCATGGCCAGCAGTTGAGCGGTCTGCGTGGTCATGGCGGGCAAAGGGGGATTAGTGGGGCTGGGAGGCTTGCTGGGATCCAGCAGCTCATCGATAGCCACGCGGGCTCCGCCGACGGCATAGTTGTTACCACCTTGGCTGCTAGGGGCCGCGTCGGTTCCCAGTTTCTGAGCCAGTACCTGGGACCAGACCTGGCCTGGATTGGTGGTAAAGCGCGAACCGAACTGCCCACTGTCAGTCAGGCTGTCGCCGATAAAGTAGGTGTTGGAGAAGCCTTGTGCCTGTGTCCCGGCATGCAAGGCCATCAAGGCCAGGGCAAGACATGTTTTTTTCATTGTTCAGCCATTAAAAAAGAGTCTCCGAGCGGCATGTTCTGAACAGCGCTTTGCTTGTTATATCGTGATGTTCAAGATGAACGCGCGACCCGGATGGAACAGAGGGATGAAAAGATCATCGGATCAGGACCATCATAGTGGTGAGGCGTTTATTCCTGACACAGACAGGCACAGGTTTTTGAGGGGGGGATAAACGTAGGCAGGTAGCAAAAAAAACGCCATGCATTTGCATGGCGTTTTTTATTTTGTCCGCTAGGAACTTATCGGCGTACCAAGGGAGCAGCACATACATCCGGGTTGTCAGCCAGGGACACAAATTTCATGCTGCCACCGTCATAGGCGTCGATCGTGCCCGATTCAATGTCGTAGACCCAGCCGTGCAGGGTCAAACGGCCTTCGGACATGGCCAGCCGCACGGAAGGGTGAGTCTGAATATTGGCCAGTTGGGCTACCACGTTTTCACGCACCATGGAGGAAATTCGTTCTTGCTCGTTGGCGTGGGTGCGGGCTTCATTCACCAGACGGGCCGAGTCGGCGTAGCGTAGCCAGTGTTCTACAGCGGGCATATGGTCCAGGCACTGACAGGAGGCAATGGCGGTCATGGCACCACAATCCGAGTGTCCACAAATCACGACGTCGGATACACGCAGGGCGGACACGGCGTATTCCACGGAGGCGGTCACACCACCGGGTTCCGGACCATAGGAGGGAACGATGTTGCCAGCGTTACGAATCACGAACAGATCGCCGGGTTCACGTTGTGTTACCAGCTCGGGGACCAGACGGCTATCGGAGCAAGAGATAAACAAAGCGCGGGGGTTTTGTTGTGTGGCCAGATTTTTGAAGAGCTTGGCGCGCTTGGGATAGGCTTCCCGTTGGAATTTCAGGAAACCGTCGATAATGTCTTTCATCCTTGTCCTTGTAGTTCGGCTTGGATAGAAGATTAACCCTTCAGGGTCATAAGGTAAAATACCGATTTCTGATGCTTTGCATTGGGTTTGCTTATAGAAAGGTCCCTTATGCTTTTGCGCCATCTTAATTATTTTCTGGCGGTTGCCCAGTATCAAAGCTTTACCCGCGCCGCACGCGCCTTGCACGTGTCTCAACCGGCCTTGTCTCAGCAGGTACGCCAGCTGGAAGAACATCTGGGCGCACAACTGTTTGATCGCACCGGACGTCTTGTGCGTTTGACGGATGCGGGCGAGGTCTACTTGCGCTATGCCCGGCAAGCCTTGCAGGATCTGGAAGAAGGGCGGCGGGCCTTGCATGACGTCAGCGATTTGAGTCGAGGCTCCTTGCGAGTGGCGGTGGCGCCTACCTTTACGTCTTACTTGATTGGCCCTCTGGTAGAGGCCTTTTACCGCCGTTATCCCAATGTGCGCCTGGTGGTGCAGGAAATGCTGCAGGAGCGTGTGGAAACGCAATTGGTCGAAGACGAGCTGGATATTGGTATCGCTTTTGAAAAGCCGACTTCGGCTGCCGTGGAGTTTCAGCCTTTACTGGTGGAGACGCTGGCGTTGGTGATGAGCCGCACGCACCCCTTGGCCGAGCGCCGCAGCATCTATAGGGACACGCTGATGCGTGAGTCTTTGGTTTTGTTGACGCCCGAGTTCGCCACGCGTGGGCAGATCGAACGCCATTGCCGTCAGCATGATCTGGATTTGAAGGTTTCGATGGAGTCGAACTCGCTCAATGCCGTGATCGAGGTGGTTCGGCGCACGGGTCTGGCGACCTTGTTGCCTGCCGCGATTGCCGGCAATAGCGAGTATTTGGTGGCTGTGAGTCTGGACCCGGCCCCGCCGCAACGGCGGGCCATTTTGATGCAGCGCAAGGGTGCCTATCAATCTGCTGCAATGCGCGCCTTTATTGAGCTGGCGCTGAAATACGGCGCGGCATCGACGTTTTGATGCGGGTGTCGGGCAGAGCGATGGTCGCGCTCTGCTGCGGGCACCTTATAGCGCCACCACCACGCTTTGTTCCAGAGGGCGCAACTCGCTTTCCGTGGCGGGTTCGCCCTCGTTCAAATGGGCGACCAGATCTACCGTGGTAGAGATACGCGTCAGCATCAGACAGGCGACTTCACCTCCGGCTACACGGCTGCTGTGCCAGCAACCGGGGCGCATGCAGACGCCTTGCCCTTGAGGAATGCGAAAGGCTTTCAGGGTCGACAAATCCGGACCCCCTTCGGGCTTGCTGTCAGCCACGATATGGATCACTTCGCCAGTCAGCGGGATCAGTGCCTGTTGCGTCAGCAGGTGGTTTTCCAGGGTCGTGATGTTGGGGTCTTGAATGCGGTAATTCACCCATAGCACTTCGGTCTGACCGCTTGGACCTGTGTCAAACGCATGTTCGTGCCAGAAGTCAGTGGCGGCATTGCTGAAGGCGGCCGTCGCTGGCGCCGTGGCCAGACCTTTACCCAACATCCAGCCATAAGGAGCAAAAGCCTCGGGGCTGAGGGGCTGGGGAGTCAGGGTGATTGGGGTGCTCATGGTTTATTGCTCAAAGAAAGTACTAAGGCAGCATCTTATCAAGAATGCAGCCTTGAACCCGGATTGGCCTAGATCAATAAGCTTGAGTTTCTCGTGGGTATTGTGGAACTAAGTAAAACATCCCCTGTCTTGAAGAGGGCTCGTCTTTACTTAGCGAGCTAAGCAAGCCGCCTTTTTTCAGGGGCGGCTTCGCTCTGTTTGCTTTCTTGACAAGGGGTTGCTGTGCTTCAAGCTGTTTCGCTGACCTGTAGACGGGGCCAGCGTCGTGTGTTCTCCGAGCTGAGCCTAAGGCTTGAAGCTGGCCAATGTTGTTTGGTCAGTGGGCCCAATGGCAGCGGCAAAACCAGCTTGTTGCGTATCCTGGCCAATATCGCCCAGGCCGACGAAGGCCAACTGATCTGGCACGACCGTCCCGTGCAAAGCAACGATAGCGATTACCGACGGCAGCTGGTGTATGGCGGGCATGCGCCGGGGCTGAATGGCAGCTTGTCGGTGCAAGAAAATCTGGACAGCCTGCTTATGCAGGATCGCGTTCCCCTAGAGCGGGACGCTTGCGACCAAGCGTTGTTGGCTGGCGGTTTGCTGGCTTACCGTCGTGTGCCTGTACGGCAACTGTCAGCCGGACAACGTCGCCGCGTGTTTCTGGTGCGCCTGTCTCTGAGCAATCGCCCCTTGTGGATTCTGGACGAGCAGCTGACTGCGCTGGACAGCGCCGGTCAGAAGTTTCTGGGCGAGTTGATTGCGCAGCATCTGCATAAGCAGGGCGCTGTCATTCTAACTAGCCACCAGACCTTGCCCTGGGATTTGAAGGTGCAGCATCTGGATCTGGGGCAGGCATGTTGAGTCTCTTTTTAGCCTTGATGAAGCGCGAGTGGCGCCTGGCGATGCGTCGCCCCGGCGATGTCCTGATTCCACTGGTTTTCTTTTTGGTGGTGTGCAGCCTGTTTCCCTTGGGTGTGGGGGCGGATGCGGCCTTGCTGTCCAAGATGGCGCCTGGCGTGCTGTGGGTGTCGGCCTTGCTGGCGACCATGCTGTCGCTAAGCCGCCTGTTTGAACAGGACGAGCAGGATGGTGCACTGGAGCAGGTTCTGTTTTCTCACCTGCCGCTTAGCCTTTGGGTTTTGGGCAAGGTGCTGGCGCATACCTTTTTGACAGGCCTGCCCTTGCTTTTGCTGGCTCCGATTCTGGGGCTGCAATTCAGCCTGCCTACGTCCAGCCTGGGCGTGCTGATGCTGTCCCTGGCGCTGGGCCTGCCCGTTCTGACCTTGTTGGGGGCGATTGGCGCGGCTCTGGTGTTGGGCCTGCGCTCGGCAGGGGTTTTGCTGGCTTTATTGATTTTGCCCTTTTACGTGCCCGTGCTGGTTTTCGGGGCGGGGGCGGTGCAAGCGGTTCAGGCAGGATTGGGTGCGCAAGCGCATCTGTCCGTTCTGGCCGCTTTTTTACTGTTGGCTTTGTTCTTTGCGCCACCTGCCACGGCAGCGGCGTTGCGCCTTGCTCTTGAGTAAATTCCATGAACTTTCTGTATCGCTACGCCGCTCCTCAAAACTTCTATGTTCTGGCCGGACGCATTATCCCTTGGGCTGCCATCCTGGCCTTTCTGCTGTTTCTGGTCGGCGCTTATGTAGGCTTCTTTTTGGCCCCTACCGACTTCCAGCAAGGCGAAGGCTATCGCATCATTTTTCTGCATGTGCCCGTGTCCTGGATGTCCATGCTGATCTATCTGGCCATGGGCTTCTGGTCCTTGATCTGCCTGGTTTTCAACAGTCGCACCGCCGCCATGATGGCAGCCGCGCTGGCCCCGACCGGGGCGATCTGTACGGTCTTGTCCCTGGTAACCGGAGCCCTGTGGGGCAAGCCTATGTGGGGCGCCTGGTGGGTCTGGGATGCCCGTCTGACTTCCGAATTGCTGCTGCTGTTTTTGTACATGGGTTTCATGGGCTTGCGTGGTGCCATTGACGACCCACGTCGCGCTGACAAAGCCGCTTCCATCCTGGCCCTGGTCGGGGTGGTGAATGTGCCCGTTATCTATTTCTCGGTGCAGTGGTGGAACACCTTGCATCAGGGGGCTTCGGTATCGCTGACCAGCTCGCCATCCATGGCCACCGTCATGCTGACGGGCATGTTGCTGATGAGTCTGGCCATGTGGTGCTACAGCATTGCCATCGCACTGTACCGGGTGCGCAATTTGATTCTTGAACGTGAGGCGCATACCGCCTGGGTTCGCAACTTGACGGAGGGCTGATGATGCATTGGTCGAGTGTGGGCGATTTTTTCGCTATGGGCGGCTATGCCGTGTATGTGTGGGGCTCGGTGCTGGCCTGTACCGTGTTGATGCTGGGTGAAGTGCTCAGCGTCCGGGCAGGGCGGGCACGGGCCTGGCAGCGGGTACGTGACGAGCGCGCCCTGGGGGGCCAGCGCCATGACTAAGCGACAAAATCGTCTGGTCCTGATTCTGGGCGCATTGATCGTGCTGGGGGCGGCAACCGCCCTGATCCTCAATGCCTTCCAAAGCAGCCTGGTGTTCTTTTTTACCCCTACTGAAGTCAGCCAGGGGCAAAGCCCTGAAAACCGGACCTTCCGGGTGGGTGGCATTGTGCAGATGGACAGCATCCGCCGTGGTGGCGCCCAAGGCATGGCCGTGAACTTTGTGGTGACAGACGGCGCGGCCCAGGTGCCTGTCAGCTATACGGGAATTTTGCCGGACCTGTTTCAAGAGGGGAAAGGCGTGGTGGCCCAAGGTCGCTTGAACGAGCAGGGCCATTTTGTGGCGGAAGAAGTGCTGGCCAAGCACGATGAAAACTACATGCCGCCCGAGGCCATGCATGCCATGGAGCAGGCCGAGCGCGCGAAACAAGGAGCCCAGCCATGATCCCGGAGCTTGGACACTTTGCCCTGATTCTGACTTTTGTACTGGCGCTGGCCCAAGGCATTGTGTCCTTGTATGGTGCCTGGCGTGGCAATTTGGCCTGGATGGCTTTTGCACGTCCCGCAGCCCGCTGGCAATTCGGTTTGGTGGCCTTCAGTTTGCTGTGTCTGGCCTGGTCCTTTGTGAGCTTTGATTTCTCTGTCGCCTATGTGGCGCAGAACTCCAGCACCAAACTGCCTTTGTTCTACCGCATTGCTGCTGTGTGGGGCGGGCATGAGGGCTCGCTGCTGCTGTGGATGTTCATGCAAACGGGTTGGGCCTTTGCTGTCAGCATTTATTCGCGTTCCTTGCCGGAAGCCATGCTGGCCCGTGTGCTGGGCGTCTTGGGTCTGATTACCGCCGGTTTTCTGCTGTTTGTGTTGATTAGCTCCAACCCCTTTGAGCGCATGTTCCCGGTTCCGGCTGAAGGTCTGGATCTGAATACGCTCTTGCAGGATATTGGCCTGATTGTTCACCCTCCCTTGCTGTATATGGGCTATGTGGGCTTTTCGGTGGCCTTTGCTTTTGCGATTGCCGCTTTGCTGGCAGGCCGTCTGGACGCCAGTTGGGCGCGTTGGTCGCGTCCCTGGACAACCTCGGCCTGGCTGTTTCTGACCTTGGGTATTGCCGTAGGTAGCTGGTGGGCCTACTACGAGCTGGGTTGGGGCGGCTGGTGGTTCTGGGACCCGGTAGAGAACTCCTCCTTTGTGCCGTGGTTGGCGGGGACCGCCCTGATTCACTCGCTGGCGGTCACGGAGAAACGTGGCAGCTTCAAGAACTGGACCGTGTTGCTGGCAATCAGCACCTTCTCGCTGTCCATTTTGGGCGCTTTCCTGGTGCGCTCCGGCGTGCTGACCTCAGTACACGCGTTTGCTACAGATCCGGCCCGAGGTGTGTTCATTCTGAGTCTGTTCGCCGTCATTGTGGGCAGCTCCCTGATCCTGTTTGCCTGGCGCGCACCGCGTGTCGGAGCAGGTGGGCAGTTTGCCGTGGTGTCGCGTGAGTCCTTGCTGCTGGTCAACAACGTTTTGCTGGTAGTGGTGACGGGCACGGTGCTGTTGGGCACCTTGTATCCCCTGATTATGGATACGCTGGGCCTGGGCAAAATCTCCGTGGGGCCACCTTATTTCAACAAGGTGTTTGTGCCTTTGATGATCCCGGCTCTGGTTCTGATCGTGTTTGGCGTCATGGCGAATTGGAAGCGTGCCAGCATGATGGATATGGTGCGCCAACTGGCCCTGGTGATCGTGTTCAGTATCGTGCTGGGTGCAGCCATTCCTTTGTTGTACGGCCAGTGGCAGGGCACCGCCGCCTTGGGCGCGGGTCTGGCCATGTGGATTGTTTTGGGCAGCTTGTTTGATGTGGTCAAGCGTGTGCGCGCCACGCGTTCCGGCGTGTTCTCGCAACCACGCAGTTGGCTGGGTCAGCACCTGGCCCACATCGGGGTCGCTGTCTTTGTCCTGGGGGTGACCATGGTCAGCCACTACGAGACAGAAACCGATGTCTTGTTGCAACCCGGTCAGACGGCGCAGGTGGGCGCGTATGACGCGCGCTTCCAGGGCGTGCGTATTGTGCCGGGCCCGAACTATTCGGCCGAACGCGGCACGGTAGAACTGCTGCAGGATGGCAAGGTGGTGTCCACCTTGTATCCGGAAAAGCGCACCTATCTGTCCTCGGCCTTGCCCATGACGGAATCGGCCATTAACGCCAATGGTTTGCGTCATATTTACGTGGCGCTGGGCGACAACTTTGATCAGGGCGGTTGGAGTGTTCGTCTGTACTACAAGCCTCTGGTGGACTTTATCTGGCTGGGTTGTTTGCTGATGGCCTTGGGCGGTGCGCTGGCAATCAGTGATCGACGTTATCGCGCCAAGCAAACCCGTGCCGCTGTGCAAAACAAAGCCATGAATACGCAGGTGCAGGCATGAACCGTTTTACTGTTCCCTTGATCGGTTTTGTACTGTTGCTGGTATTTCTGGGCATTGGTTTGACCTTGAAGCCCAGCGAAGTGCCTTCGCCCTTGGTCGATAAACCGGCTCCGGCGTTCAGCCTGCCTCAATTGCACAATCCCGAAGCCAGTTTTTCGGGTGAGCAAATGAAGGGACGCGTCTGGTTGCTGAACGTGTGGGCCTCGTGGTGCTACCCGTGCCTGACCGAACATGCTTTCATCAAAGAGCTGTCCACCAAGCACAAGGTGCCGATTGTGGGCTTGAACTACAAGGACGTACCTGAAGAAAGCCGCGAGTGGCTGCTACGCAATGGCAATTCTTATGAAGTCTCTGTCATGGACAGGGACGGTCGTGTGGGCATTGATTTCGGTGTGTACGGTGTGCCGGAAACCTTTGTGATCGACAAGCAGGGCATTGTGCGCTTCAAGCACATAGGCCCCGTGTCGCGTGAATCCATGGAGGAAACCTTGTTGCCTTTGATCCGTCGTTTGGAGCAGCAGCCATGATGATGCGTCAATGGATGGTGGCCTTGATGGCCAGTGTGTGGTTTCTGGTGCCGGCGGCGCAGGCCCAGTCGGGGGAACAGGGCGTCCAGGAATCGGTGATGCTGGAAATTGCGGCCGAGCTGCGTTGTCTGGTGTGCCAGAACGAATCCATTGCGGCATCGCGTGCCGAGCTGGCGGTGGACTTGCGTCAGCAGATCATGGAGCAGTTGGGGCAGGGGCGCAGCCCCGATCAGATTCGCACGTATATGGTGGATCGCTATGGCGACTTCATTTTGTATCGCCCGCCCTTTAAATCCACCACCTTGCTGCTCTGGTTCGGGCCAGCTCTGTTATTGCTGACTGGCTTTCTGGTCTATGCCTTTACGCTGCGCCGTCGACGCCGCGCGGGTGATGACACGGCCTTGACCGAGGAACAACGTCGTCAAGCCGATGCTCTCTTGCAGGGCTCTTCTCGGGATGAACAATCGTGACTATTGTTTTTTATATTGTGGCCGCGCTACTGGTGCTGCTGTGCGCGGTGTATTTGATGTTGAGCGTCAAGCGCAAGCCCGCCGTGCAGCGTGTGGTTGAACACAAGCAGGCCAATCTGGCGATTTTGCGTGAGCAGCTCAAGGAAATCGAACGGGACAAGCAGGCCGGTGTCTTGTCTGCCCAGGACTTTGAACAGGCGCAGATGGATTTGCGCCAGCGTGTGCTGGAAGAAAACGAAGGGCTGAAAACGGAATCTGTGCAGCAAGCAGGCGCACCGAAGCTGGCCTGGACCTTGATGGTCAGCATTCCGGTCGCGGCTATCGCCTTGTACTTTTATCTGGGCAATCCGGCCATGCTCGATCCTGCCGCCGTGCAGCAGCAAGCCAACGCACAGCCCGTGGATATTGAGGCCATGGTGGCCCGTCTGGAGCAGCGTCTGAAAGAAAACCCGGACGATCCGGGCGCCTGGTTGATGATGGCCCGTTCGCATCGCTATTACGGCCGCCATCAGGAAGCGACACAGGCGTATGCCAAGGCCATGGCCGTGGTGGATGGAGACCCGACGGCATTGGCTGAATATGCTGAATCCATGCTGCTGGCCGGTGTCGATACCTTGGACGGTTTGCCGGGTCGTTTGGTCAAGCGATCGCTGGAGCTGTATCCCGAAGAGCCATTGGGCTTGATGCTGGCCGGCGCTGCCGCTTTGCATAAAGAGGAGTATCCGGCTGCGATCGACTACTGGCAGCGTTTGCTGGCGCAGTTTCCACCCGATTCGGAAACCGCCAAGGTCGTGAACCAGGGCTTGCAACTGGCGCGCGAACGTATGCGTATGCCGGCCGCCCCTGCAGCGGAACCTGCCACGGCCCCTTGATATGGAAATAGTGTCTTTGGATTTGGGCCTGATCGCCCTGATAACGGCGTTTCTGGCGGGGATGGCTTCGTTTCTCTCCCCCTGCGTCTTGCCCTTGGTTCCCGGCTATCTGTCTTATCTGGCCGGGGACGGGCAGGTGTATACGCAGGTCAAGCGCAGCCAGCTACTGGGCCGCAGCGTTTGTTTTGTGGCTGGCTTTTCGCTGGTTTTTATCGCCTTGGGAGCCAGCCTCTCTTACCTTGGTCAGCTGTTGATGGCCTATCGCTATGAGTTGAATGTGGCGGCAGGTGTCATGGTGGCTTTGGCGGGCTTGAGTGTGATGGGGGTGCTGCGCATGCCCATGAGCCTGCAACGCTACTATCGCTTTGAATCCGGCAAAGCGGCAGGCCCTGGCGGGGCAACGGTAATGGGGCTGGCGTTCGGCTTTGGCTGGACTCCCTGCATCGGCCCGATTCTGGCGGGCATTTTGATGATGGGAGCCAGCACGGCCAGTGCGGGCAAGGCCAGTATCCTGTTGTCCGTCTACGCTTTGGGTCTGGGTGTACCTTTCATCCTGGCCGCCTGCTTCCTGACCCCCTTCTTGCAGCGCATGACCCAGATCAGGAAGATCGGGCGCTATGTGCGTTGGGGGGCGGGTCTGGTGCTGATTGTGATGGGTTGGGCCATGGCAACCGGCGAGCTGGCGCGGTTTGCTATCTGGGTGCTCAAGACCTTCCCGGTGTTAGGGCAACTGGGCTAACAAGCCTCAGTATTTGCCTGTTATCAGTGTGGTGCTTCATCAGCTATCAGGAAGCACCGCATTGTCACTTCACGGCCGCATTGCCTCCATCCGCGAACAAGGCGGAGCCGGTCACAAAACTGGACATGGGGCTGGCCAGAAAGAGTGCTGCGGACGCAATTTCTTCAGGTTGGGCGATTCGCTTCATGGCGTGCAGCCCCGCCGCCCAATCCTTGGTGCTCTGATCCCCGGCAATGTCTGTGTCAGTTCCGCCAGGCAATAGAGCGTTAGCTCGTATTCCTTGCGCCGCATAGTCTGCAGTGATGCCTTTGACCAGTCCCATGAGTGCCGCTTTGGCGGCACCATAAGCGCTCATCCCGGGTAGGCCGACACTGGTGCCCACAAAGCTCGAGGTGAAAACAATCGAACCGCCACCGCGATGGAGCATGGCTGGAATCTGGCTACGGGCACCCAGAAAGGCTGCCTCAAGATTGGTATCCAGTGTTGTTTGCCATTCTTCCAGTGACATCTCGGCCAGCGGCTTGAGGGCACCGACAATACCGGCGTTATTGATCGCAATATCCAGCCCACCGAATCTGCTGTTCGCGGCTTCGATCAGTTGCTCATGGGTTTCAGCCTGCGTAATGTCCCCCGTCACAAACTCGGCACGGCCGCCAGACTGCCGGATCTCCTTGGCGACGGCATCAAGCAATGCGCTACGCCTTGCCGTAAGAACAAGTGCCGCTCCCTGCTCAGCAAACATCAATGCGATGGCGCGTCCAATACCAGAGGATGCGCCGGTAACAAGGGCAACCTTTCCATCAAGCAAAGCCATGAGTGAAATCTCCTGTATTTCTATTGGGAGCTCACATCGTATGTGTCCTGGCCTGACGGGGAACTCCGTTTCTTGCCTTCAAAACCGGTTCTTGATGATGGGGCAGGTAGCCGACTATCAGTCTTGTACTTCGCGGCGTAGCAGTTCACGTTTTCGGTCTACCCCCCAGCGGTAACCGGCCAGATCGCCATCCCGGCGTACGACGCGGTGGCATGGGATGGCTACGGCGATGTGGTTGTTGGCGCAAGCCTGGGCCACGGCACGCACAGCTTTGGGCGAGCCTATGCGTTCGGCGATGTCGGTGTAGCTGACGGTGACGCCTGGCGGGAGCTCACAGAGCGCGCGCCAGACTCGTTCCTGGAAGGCCGTTCCTTGTACATCCAGTGGCAGGTGCAAGCCAATAGAGGGCGTTTCGATGAAGCCCACGACTTGAGCGATCAATTGCTCGAACTCGCCGTCGCAGCCGATGATTTCGGCTTTGGGAAACTGATCTTGCAGGTCACGAACCAGTTGATCGGGATCGTCGCCCAGCAAGATGGCGCAGATGCCGCGTTGGCTTTGGGCTACCAGAATCGCTCCTAGAGAGCACTGACCTACAGCGAAACGGATGACAGCACCGGCCCCTCCAGCCCGGTAGTCCCGTGCACGCATGCCTAACAGCTGTTCAGAGGCTTCGTAGAATCGGCTGTTGGAGTTGAATCCGCTGTCGTAGATCGCATTGGTGATGGTCGTATCCGGACTGCTCAGTTCCTCGCGCAGTCTGCGAGCACGATAGGCCGAGCTGTATGCCTTGGGCGTCAGACCTGTTTCGGCTTTGAACAGCCGATGAAAATGGAAGGGGCTTTTGCCCACCGCGGCTGCCAGCGTGTCCAGCGATGGCGGCGTCTCCGAGGTTTCGATCAGGCGGCAGGCACGAGCCACGATGGCGGCCCGTTCGGCTGCGGCGCTGGTTTGAGAGCCATGGGCCCTACGGCTATAACGATAGCCTGCTGCTTCAGCGTTCTGGGGCGAATCGAAAAATTCGACATTCTCGCGCTTGGGCAAGCGTGTTGTTGAGCTGGGTTGGCAGTACACGCCTGTGGTACGCACCGCATAGACGAACTGGCCATCGGCAGCGGGGTCTCGTGCCTGCACAGCCGCCCAGCGCTGATCGTCGGTTTTGTAAGCAGGGTTCGTAGTCATAGGGCAGGGATCCTGACATCATCAATTACGAAGCCAGAATACGCGGGTCTTTCATCGCAAGCACTCCGATTCTTGCGGTCAATATTGACAGACCCGGCTGACACCACACAAGAGCCTGTCAGTTGTTGACGGTATGTGCGTGCTAAACGAAGCAGTATGAAAAAAGGCCGGTATCAACCGGCCTTTTTATTGGCTCTGAAGCGCTGGCACCGTGAAAGGCGCGTCGTGCTTACAGGGCGCTGGGGGTGTAACCCGCTTCTTCAATCACTTTCAGGGCTTGTGCGCCATCCAGACCTTGAACGGTAACCTGGTGTTTTTCCAGATCCGTGCTGACGGTGGCTTGAGGGGCGACAGCCTGAATGGCTTCAGTGATGCTGCGTACACAGTGGCCGCAGGTCATGTCGGGTACGGAGAAGGTGGACATAGCTGACTCCTTTGATAAAAACAATGGAGTCAGCTTAAGGCTTGCCACGGGGGCAAGGTCAAGTGCTGTTTTTTTTAAAACAGGGCCGGTGACATCAGGCGGATCTGATCAAACTCGGGATTGCCCAGCCATTGAATCTGGCTGCTGGCCAAACCTGGGCCTGATTCCTTGTTTTCCACAAAAGCACCGTAGGAGATGGTCTGCTTTTGAGTGTCCAGTAGCACTACGTAGCTGGAGCTGGTGCAGTCATGGGGTTTGCAGCCCTGGAAAACCTGGTAGTCGCGGCCATCCAGAGAAACGGTTTCGCCCGGCGAAGCCGTACCGAAATCTTTAACCCAGCTGGCGTTTTTGGCGACGTCCTGCATCAGGCTCTGATACTGCTGGGCCACTTGCTTGTTGGACTTGGCCAGGTCAGCCAGATAAACGGATTCCGAGGACTGTGCATTGCTCAGGAAAGGGGCGAGCAGGGCGCTGCCAAGGACAAGGCGGCACAGAGAATGGGAAATACGCATGGGATCTCCAATAATGAGGCGAGCCTTCAGTTTAGCAGCGCGCTTAGTGCGGGATTGTTAACAAAATCAAGGAAAACCTGCATAAACGGCTATCCCTACAGTCGTTATAGTGCTTATCCGTCCATGGGATTGGCACGGGGCTTTGTTTCCTGTCGAATTACCAGGGCATTTGAGGGGTGTAGGTAAAAACCACAGCTTGCCAGCAAAATTGTTTCATAACTAAACTATTTATAAATGAATGGTTGGCATAGTTGAATTTGTAGTTCGATCTGCTGTGCATCTTATTTAAAGACAGCCTATAAGCGCGGTGGCGCAAGGAGATAACATGAAACGTATTGCATTGACCGTAGCTCTGGCGGCGGCTTTTGGCGGTTCTTTGGCTCATGCCGATACCATCAAAGTGGGGATGGCAATGGACACATCCGGTCCGTTCGCTGCCGTTGGTGGTGAAGTTCGTGATGGCTTTAATCTGGCCATCAAACAACTGGACGGCAAGCTGGGCGGTTTCCCGGCCGAGTTCATTCAACAGGATATGGCCGGTAACCCCGACCAGGCCCGCCAATTGGTCAATCGCTTCGTGCAGCGCGACAAGATCGACTTCTTTACCGGCCCCGTGGGTTCCAACGTGGCACTGGCAGTGGCTCCCGCCCTGTTCTCGGCCAAAGTGCCTTACCTGACCAGCAACCCGGGCCCCAGCCAACTGGCCGGTGCCGGTTGTAATCCGTACTTCTTTGGTGTGTCCTACCAGAACGACGCCTTTGACGAGGCCGCCGGTAAAGTGGCTGCGGATCGCAACTACGAAAAAATGTTCATCATTGCCCCTGACTATCCGGCCGGCAAGGATCACCTGAACGGCTTCAAGCGTGGTTACGGCAAACCCGTCAACGACGAGCTCTACACCAAGCTGGGCCAGATTGACTACTCGGCTGAACTGGCACAGATCCGTGCGGCCAAGCCCCAGGCCGTGTTCTTCTTCCTGCCCGGTGCCATGGGCATCAACTTCATCAAACAGTTCGTGGCCGCTGGCCTGAATAAAGATGTGGTGTTGCTGGGCCCAGCCTTCTCGGGTGACGAGGACATCATCCCCGCCGTGGGCGAGCCTATCCTGGGCATGTTGAACACGGCTCAGTGGTCGCCTGACCTGGATGTTCCTGCCAACAAGACCTTTGTGGAAGAGTTCCGCAAAGCCTACGACGGCCGCTATCCATCGGTTTACGCTGCTCAGGCCTATGACGTGATTCTGGCTATTGACGCCGCCGTCAAACAGGTTGATGGCAAGGTATCCGACCGCGAAGCGGTGCTCAAGGCACTGAAAGCCGCCGACTACAACTCGGTTCGCGGCCCATTTACCTACGGCAACAACAACTTCCCCGTGCAGGCTTATTACTTGCGTGAAGTGGTCAAGGATCAGGACGGACGTCTTGTGAACCGTATGGTCAGCAAGGTGTTTGACTCCTACCAGGACGTCTACGCCAAAGAATGCAAACTTAATTAAGATTCACAGGTGGTAAAAGCATGTCGCTCATTCTGATTAGCGAGCAATTGCTGAATGGTTTGCAGTTTGGTTTGATGTTGTTTCTGATTGCCGCGGGCCTGACGTTGGTCTTCGGCATTATGGATATCATGAACCTGGCCCACGGCTCCCTCTATATGGCGGGAGCCTATGTGGCCGCGGAAACCATGCAGCGTACAGGGTCTTTTACCGCCGCCATTGTGGTGGCGGTGGCGGTGACAGCCCTGGTCGGTATTGCCTTGGAAATTCTCATTCTGCGCAAGCTGGTCACTCGTGATCACCTGGCTCAGGTACTGGGAACCTATGCCGTTATTTTGATCGCCAATGATGTGGTCAAAATGATTTGGGGCCCAACCCCCGTTATGTTGAATATGCCTGCCTTGTTGTCCGGGCCGGTAGAACTCTTGCCTGACTTTCTCTATCCCGCCTTCCGTCTGATGATTATTGCGGTCGGTCTGGTGATGGCGCTGGCCCTGTATGCCTTCGTGACCAAAACACGGGCTGGGGTGCTGGTGCGTGCAGGAGCCTCCAATCGACAAATGGCCACCCTGATGGGGGTGCGTGTGCCTATTCTGTTCCTGGGTGTGTTCACTCTGGGAGCCGCTCTGGCTGCGCTGGCCGGTGCCTTGTTGGGTCCGATTACCGCGGTTCAGATCGGTATGGGCGAGGACATTCTGATCCTGGTTCTGGTCTGCATCGTGATTGGCGGGATTGGCTCGATTCGTGGCGCGTTTGTAGGGGCCTTGCTGGTGGGTATGGTTGATACCGCTGGCCGTGCATTCCTGCCCATGTTGCTGCGTAACGTTTTCCCGGCAGATGTGGCTTCCAGCGTCGGTCCTACGATTGCTGCCATTTCGATCTATGTCCTGATGGCGGTTGTTCTTGTTTTCCGTCCTTCGGGCCTGTTCCCGGCGCGAGGTTAATGTATGTCTACTTCGCGTATTTTTTCCGCCCTGGTGCTGGTGGCCTTATTGGCTTTCCCCTTGATTGCACCGATGTACGGACTTGAGTTCTACATTTCGTTTGTACGCCGTATCTTCATCTATGCCCTGGCTGCTAGCGCCTTGAATCTGGTGCTGGGTTATGGCGGGATGGTGGCCCTGGGCCATGCCGCGTTTTTCGGGGCAGGGGCCTACACCGTGGGTATCCTGGCTACCGAAGGCGTGCAAAGCGGCCTGATTGCCTGGCCTGCCGCCATGGTGATCTCCGGCTTGCTGGCTTTCCTGACCGGTGCCGTGTCGCTGCGTACTCGTGGTGTGTACTTCATCATGATCACGCTGGCGTTTGCCCAGATGATCTTTTATCTGTTCATTTCCTTGCGCCAGTACGGTGGCGAGGACGGCCTGAACATGTACAGCCATTCCTCCTTGCCCGGGATTGATCTGAGCAATGAGCTGAGCTTTTACTACCTGGTTCTGGCTATTCTGGTGGCGGTGCTGTTCCTGTTCAATCGTCTGGTTAAAGCCCGTTTCGGGCAGGCCTTGATGGGCACGCGTGAAAA
The DNA here is from genome assembly GCF_023674485.1 of Alcaligenes sp. DN25. Lineage (NCBI taxonomy): Bacteria > Pseudomonadati > Pseudomonadota > Betaproteobacteria > Burkholderiales > Alcaligenaceae > Alcaligenes > Alcaligenes sp. DN25. The sequence goes on from NZ_CP098408.1 coordinate 818,302, forward strand.
CGAAAGCCGCATGACAACCTTGGGTTACCCCGTCTACCGCATTCGCCTGACGGCTTACACCTTGAGCGGAGCCATCATGGGTCTGGCCGGTGCCTTGCTGGCTAACCACAACCTGTTTGTCTCGCCTAGCCTGATGAACTGGACCCAGTCGGCTGACCTGATCATCATGGTGCTGGTGGGGGGGATTGGCTTGCTGTATGGCGGTGCTCTGGGCGCGTTCGTGATGTTGGTGCTGGAAGAGTTGCTGCGCAACTGGACCGAGTACTGGCACATGCCTTTGGGTATCTTGTTGCTGCTGGTGGTGTTTTTTGCACCCAAGGGGCTGGCCGGACTGGTGCGTATCCGCTCGGCCGCTGATCCCGCTACTACCGCCAAGGAGCAAGCATGACGAACACGATAGCAACCGCCTCCAAGGCGGGCAGCGGCTCGGCCGCTTTGCAAGCGCGTGGTCTGATGAAGCGCTTTGGTGCTTTGCAGGCTACCAATGATGTGTCCCTGGACCTGGTGCCCGGTGAAATTCATGGTTTGATCGGCCCGAACGGCGCAGGTAAATCGACCCTGATTCACTTGCTGTCGGGCACCTTGACCCCGGATTCGGGCCAGCTCTTGCTGGGTGGCCGGGATGTGACTTCCTTGTCGGGTCACCAGCGTGTGGCTGCCGGTCTGGCTCGTTCGTTCCAGATCACCAACATCTTCAAGAACTACACGGTGCTGGATAACCTGGTGCTGGCTTTGCAGGCATGCAGTGGCAGCAGCTTCCGCTTCTGGCGTGCGCGCCAGGCGGAAACCGAGCTGTACGAGCAAGCCCGTGCTTTGGCTGCCGAATGTGCCATTGATGCGTCCTTGCTGCATACCCAGGCCGGTGTGTTGCCGCATGGCGAGCAGCGCAAGGTGGAATTCGCCCTGGCTTTGGCCAGCCGTCCGCAAGTTCTGCTGCTGGATGAGCCTATGGCCGGGATGGGGCCGGACGAAACGCTGCGCCTGACTGAATTGATCGAAACCATGCGTGGCAAAGCCACCATGTTGCTGGTCGAGCATGATATGGAAGCCGTTTTCCGTCTGGCTGACCGGATTTCTGTGCTGGTGGCGGGGCACATTATTGCTACCGGCACGGCTGCCGAAATCCGCGATAACGAGGCTGTGCGTCAAGCTTATCTGGGCGACGACGACACGCCAGTTCCAACCAAGGTGGAAAGCCATGCTTGAAACGACTCAATTACAAAGCGGCTATGGCGCCAGCCAGGTGCTGTTCGGGGTAGATCTGTCCATTCGTAGCGGGCAGGTTGTGACTGTGCTGGGCCGTAATGGCATGGGCAAGACCACCTTGCTGAAAACCATTCTGGGCCAGTTGCCGGTGCGCGGCGGCGATGTGAAGTTCGACGGCCAGTCCATTGCGGGCTGGAATCCGGACCGTATTGCCCGTGCCGGGATTGCCATTGTGCCCGAAGGGCGTCAGTGCTTTCCCAACCTGACCGTGGCCGAGCACTTGACGGCCTTTGCTTGCAACCGCAACCCCAAAGCCAACAAGACCTGGACGCCCGAGCGTGTCTATGACTTTTTTCCGCGCTTGCGTGAGCGTGCGTCCAATATGGGCAACCAGCTCTCGGGCGGTGAACAGCAAATGCTAGCCATTGGCCGTGCGCTGGTCACCAACCCCAAGCTGCTGATTCTGGATGAAGCCTCCGAGGGACTGGCGCCCAAGGTGCGTGAAGAAATCTGGAACTGTCTGGCCGTCTTGCGTGAAGAAGGGCAAACCATCTTGCTGATCGACAAATATGTCGAGCGGCTGATGGCCTTGTCGGATCACCACATTATTCTGGAACGTGGCAAATTGGTCTGGCAGGGGAACTCCGAAGCATTGGGGGCTGATCGCACCTTGTGGACGCGCTATCTGGGCGTGTAAAAAAAACAAACTGCAACAATCCCAAGATGCCGCCTGCTTGATTGCAGGCGGCATTTTTTATGCTTATCGTCAAGGCGCTATAGGGGATTGTGGCGGAGGAGTTGCACTTTCTTCTGAAAGTTCCCTAAGCATCTCTGGAAAGATTATTTCCTTGCGATGTATCAATGTGTAATGAAATGGCATTCCTTACGATGTCCATAAGGCCAGCAGGGTTATGGGTCCTATCCGGACCACTCACTGGCAGGAAGCTCTGTCATCCCATAAGGAAGTTGTTATGAAATTACGCCTGTTCACTCTCTCTGCTCTGGCCGCCGGTCTACTGCTCGGCAGTGCCGCGCAAGCTCAGGAAAATGAGCCTGTACAGCCGATTCCCGCCGCAGTTGTCACTGATCCGGCACGCGTTGAACTGGGCAAGAAACTGTGGTTTGAACCTCGCCTGTCCCGTTCTGGTTTCATCTCCTGTAACTCCTGTCATAACCTGAGCATGGGTGGCACGGACAATATCCGTACCTCCATCGGGGATCGCTGGCAGGAAGGCCCCATCAACTCGCCTACCGTCCTGAACTCCAGCCTGAACGTGGCCCAGTTCTGGGACGGCCGTGCCAGCGACCTGAAAGAGCAGGCCGGTGGCCCGATTGCCAACCCCAAGGAAATGGCGTTCACACACGAGCTGGCCATGGAGTTCCTGAGCTCCATCCCCGAGTACAAGGCCGAGTTCAAGCAAGTCTTTGGCAAGGCCGACTTCGGCATTGATGAAGTCACCTCCGCAATTGCCGCCTTTGAAGAAACCTTGGTGACGCCTGATTCGCGCTTTGACCTTTGGCTGAAGGGCGACAAGAAAGCCATTACCGATCAGGAGCTGGCTGGCTATCAACTGTTCAAGAATAGTGGTTGTGTGGCCTGCCACAACGGTCCTAATCTGGGCGGTACCTCCTTCCAGAAAATGGGTCTGATCGAGCCGTACCAAACCACCAACCCGGCTGAAGGCCGTGCGGCTGTGACGGGTAAGGATGCTGACCGTTTCAACTTCAAGGTTCCTACCTTGCGTAACGTCGAGCTGACCTACCCTTACTTCCACGATGGTGCCGTCAATACCTTGACTGAAGCCGTGGATACAATGGGTCGTCTGCAGTTGGGTCGCAGTTTCTCTGCAGAGGAAAATGCCCAGATCGTCGCGTTCCTGAAAACGCTGACGGGCAAACAGCCTGAAATCGTGCTGCCAATCCTGCCACCTTCGCGTGACAACACACCACGTCCGGTGCCATTTGGTTCTTGATAGCAGGCTATTCAGGCGGCTTTTCATGAGCTAGGCCGCCTTGAAGTGACCCAGGTCCTGGATTTTTTATTTTCCTGGCCTGGGTTTTTGTATTTGGCTGTGGATTCATGGCCTTGCTTGGCGTTCAAGACAAGAATCCCCTGCTGTTATTGTTGATGCTCGATCAGGCGGGCTAAAAAAATAGTACCATTTAGATACTATTTCAATGACTGGAACCATCATGAGTCGCATTGTCCTGTTTGAGAACATTCATCCTAGCGCCCGTGAAGTTTTTGAGGCTGCGGGTTTGACCGATATTCAGACCTACAAGGGAGCCTTGTCGGGTCAGGAGCTGCTGGACGCTGTCAAAGGCGCCGAAGTTGTCGGAATTCGTTCCCGTACCCAGTTTGACAGGCGGGTGCTGGAGCACGCAGACCAGCTCAAAGTGCTGGGATGCTTTTGTATTGGTACCAACCAGGTGGATCTGGATCAAGCCCAGAACTATGGTGTACCGGTCTTTAATGCGCCGTTCTCCAATACCCGCTCCGTTGCCGAGCTGGTGCTGGGTGAGGCCATCTTGTTGCTACGTCGTATCCCCGAGAAGAACCTGCGCGTACACCAGGGTTTCTGGGACAAAAGTGCCGATGGCGCTTTCGAGATCCGTGGCAAGACTTTGGGCGTGATTGGTTACGGCAATATTGGTTCCCAAGTCGGTACTCTGGCCGAAGCGCTGGGTATGCGTGTGCTCTACCATGATGTGGAATCCAAACTGCCGCTGAGCAATGCCCGTGTCTATGGCAGCCTGAAGCAGATGCTGGCCGAGTCCGATGTGGTCACCTTGCACGTACCAGGCGGGCAGGGCACGCATAACATCATGAATGCCGAGACGATTGCGGCCATGAAACCCGGCTCCATCCTGATCAATGCTTCGCGCGGTACGGTGGTGGATATTGATGCCTTGCACCAAGCCTTGGTCAGCGGTCATCTGGCGGGTGCTGCGCTGGACGTGTTCCCAACCGAACCGAAAAGCGTGGACGAACCGTTGAAGAGCCCCTTGATCGGTATGCCTAATGTGATCCTGACGCCGCATATTGGCGGTAGTACTCAGGAATCCCAGGAAAACATTGGCCGTGAAGTGGCCGAGAAACTGGTTAGCTACTTGCGTAGCGGCGCTACCAAGGGCGCGGTGAACTTCCCCGAAGTGTCTTACTACGACATCCAGGGTGCTGTGCGTCTGCTGCATGTTCATCGCAACGTTCCCGGCGCGATGGGTAGCTTGAACAATATTCTGGCCCAGCACGGTATCAACATCACCCGCCAGCAGCTGCAAACGCAAGGCGAGTTGGGTTATGCCATGACGGATCTGGATCGTGTGCCCGAGCAGGGTTTGCTGGAAGCTGTGCGTGCCCATCCTGGTACTGTACGGAGCGATCTGATTTTCCCGGCTTGAAGCGGTAGTCGGACCCTAAACAAACGGCCCCGGATTCTTTTGAGTCCGGGGCCGTCTGCTCGTCTGCTATCCGTCCGTCTGCTATCAGGCCGAGTGCATGGACTTGGTGGGCCAGGCAATCGTCTGTTCCGGGCTGCTGCCGGGCACAATAATGTCGCGCAAGGTGTAGTTATCCAGATAACTCAGGAACTGGACCAGCGCCTGTTTAAGGATGTTGCTCAGGTTGCAGCGACCGCTCAGGATGCAGTGGGTGCCGCTGCCCAGGCACTCCACCACCGCCAGATCGGTTTCGGTATAGCGCACCAGCTCGCCCAGATTGATGTCTTCCGGCGCACGGGCCAGCCGCATTCCGCCGTTTTTCCCGCGCTGTGTCTGAATCCATCCGCCCTTGGCGAGCAGGTGGGTGACTTTCATCAGATGGGCTTGGGAAATCTGGTGGTACTGGGCAATTTCCGCGATGGTACAGAGCCTGTCTTCGTTCTGACCCAGATACATCAATTGACGCAGGGCGTAGTCGGTAAGGTTGGTCAGACGCATGATCAGGGCAGTTGCAGCTCGCTGGCCACTTGAGTGGGGTTGTGCTGGAACTGGTAGCCAAACCAGAAGCTGCGGGCGATGCGCTGGGCATATTCCAATGCCAGCGCGGCCATGGCCTGGTTTTCACGCTCCTGGCAGGTTTCCTTGAACAGGCGTAGCCATTGTTCAAAGTGGCTGGCCTGAATATGCTTGAGCGACAAATGCTTGGCCATGGGATTGCCATTGAAGCCATCGGTCTTGAGTAATAGAGATGACCAGAACTCTTCCATTACGCCCAGATGCGTATCCCAATCCTTGATGCGCTCGGAGAAAATGGGGCCAAGGACATCGTCCATGCGGATACGATCGTAAAAGTCCCAGACCAGGTCATGAATTTCCTGGCGGGTACACAAAGGGTTGAGAGCCATAATATTTTGAATTTAAAGATATATATTTTATCTATCTTATTGGTATGACTCATCGGGGTCAAGCCGGAAAGAAAACGCTTGGGAACGGAACATTTTCACGCTGGATTTCACGCTGATTCAACGCTTGCTTTCCTACACTGCTTGCACGTTTCAGCGTATGGATGTTGCGTTTGCGGTGTTTGGCCAGTCTGGCCGGCTTGCAAGGGCTGTACAAGTCTTGAACGGTGCTCTTTAAGAAAGACAAGTATCACCGAAGGTAAATTGCACTAGGCGGTCTGGCGGGCTACGATTACTTTTTGTTGGCTAGACCATGGTTTTGTTACAGTACGGTGCTCAAGGAATAATGATTACAAAACGACAGGCCCAAACGCTTTCTTGCGTTATCCCTGGTTTGAATGAAGCAGAAAACCTGCCCGCATTGCTGCCGGTTTTGGTGGCAAAGTTGCGCGAACTGGTTCCGGACTTTGAAATCATTTTCGTTGACGATGGCAGTACAGACGCAACGCCTTTGGTTATTGAGCAATTGCGTCAAACTTACCCTCAACTGGTCTATTTGCAGTTATCGCGCAACTTTGGCAAAGAGGCAGCGTTGACGGCAGGGCTGGAGGCCAGCCGCGGGCAGGTAGTCGTGTGCATGGATGCGGATTTGCAGCATCCCCCTGCCTTGATCGAAGCTATGCTGGAGCGCTGGTCTACAGGCCTGGAAATGGTCTATGCCGTGCGGGAAACCCGTGACGACGAGACCTGGATGAAGCGGGCGGGCACCAGTTTGTTTTACAAGCTGATGCGCACCTCTAACGGTTTGCGTGTGCCGCGTGATGCAGGCGATTTTCGCCTGATGGATCGCTGCGTCGTTGATGCCTTGATGGCCTTGCCCGAACGCAGCCGCTTTATGAAAGGCTTGTTTGCCTGGGTGGGTTTTCCGTCCGAGCCCATTTACTACTCGCCTGCCGAACGCTTGCATGGTGTCAGCCGATTCCGTCCCACTAAACTATTGCGCTTTGCGGTGGATGGTTTGACGGCATTCACCACCTGGCCACTGCGTTTGTTAAGCTTGTTAGGTGCAGTGTTGGCCATGCTGTCTTTCAGCTACGGCTTGTTCATTATCTTCAAGCACTTGTTGTATGGGGATGCCGTTCGGGGCTGGACAACCTTGATTACGGTGGTACTGTTTTTCGCGGGGGTGAATATGCTCTCGCTGGGTGTGGTGGGCGAGTATGTCGCCAGCATCTTTGCCGAGGTCAAGCACCGGCCCTTGTATCTGGTGCATCGTCGCCGTGGGCAGGGACTGGCTCAGGCCTCTGAACCGGCACCTGACCAGAAGCAGTTAGCGACCCCCGATCAGGACCCGCAGCAAGGCTGAAGGCAAGCCTGGTTTTGAAGGCAGGCCGGATCGTTTAATTGGCGAACTGCTCTCATTTGTAATTGAACGCTACATCGATACTCTGGATCGCTTCGACAGCTACGCAAGTAGCTGCCTACCCCTATTGGTTTGGCTTTGAGCGATGAGTATCGATAATTCCTTTTCCTCTTCCGGTGCAACACTACCGCTTGGACAAGCGCGTGGACCGGCCTATTGCTTACGTTGCGGCGTCCAGCGCCTGGGTACGCTCTCTAGTGTGTCCGTGGGGCTGCTGGCACTGCTGTGGTTTGCGCTGACCCTGGGGGCGTACCCCTTATTGATTCCGGATGAGGGGCGTTATGTCGGCGTGGCCCTGTCCATGCTGGAATCCGGTGATTATCTGGTGCCGCGTCTGGACGGCCTGCCGTTTTTCCATAAACCCCCCTTGCATTATTGGCTGACTGCCCTGAGCCTGAAAGTGTTGGGGGTGAATTTTGTGGCTGCTCGTCTGGTACCTGCCTTGATGGCGGCCTTGTTGATTGCCGGTATGCACGCGTTCTTGAAGCGTCATGCCAGCCAGCAACATGCGGGCTGGACGGCTTTGATTCTGGTCAGCAGCCCCCTGCTTTTCGGTGCTTCCCATTACGCCAATCTGGACATGACGGTTGCTGCCTTGATCAGTAGCTGTGTGCTCTTGGGTGGTCATGCTGCCTTGCAGATGGAGCAAGGGCGCTCCTATCGTTGGGCCTTGATGGGGCTGTATGCCACCGCAGGCCTGGCTTTTCTGGCAAAAGGCTTGATCGGGATTTTGATCCCCGGCGGTATCTTGGTGTTCTGGCTGCTGGGTCGAGGCCAGTGGCGTACTTTGTTGCGTCTGTTTTCTGTGACAGGCCTGGGGGTTTTGCTGCTGGTTGCCACGCCCTGGATGTGGGCCATGCAAGCGCGCTACCCCGGTTTTTTTGACTATTACATCGTCTATCAGCACTTCCAGCGTTTTCTGGAAGCCGGCTTTAACAACCCTCAGCCTTTCTGGTTCTACTTTGCCCTGATGCCTGTTGCCACCTTGGGTTGGACGCCATTCTTGTTCAAGCGCTTTCGTGGTTCTGTTAATGCTTCCGACGGTTTGGGAGCGATACGGGGCTTGATGCTGTCGGCATTGCTGACTGTGCTGGTTTTCTTTTCCATTCCTTCGTCCAAGCTGGTGGGCTATGTCCTGCCTGCGATTGGCCCTTGGGCTTTTTTTCTGGCGGATGTGGTGATTCGCCGCAGTCAGCGGGATGGAGAAGCAAAGGTAGAGCGCTTTGCGGTCTGGAGCCTGGGTGTTTGTGTTGCGATTTGTGCGTTTGCCGTGGCGACGATGATGCTGCGCCCACAGGTCAACAGTCAGGCCTTGGGCCGTGTACTGGCCAGTGAATACCAAAAGGGTGACCGTGTCGTCTTTCTGAATAATTACCGTTATGACCTGGGCTTCTATGTTCCGGGCCTGAAGAACATCAGCGTGATGGGGCGCTGGGATGATCCGGAAATCATGCGCACCGATAGTTGGCGCAAGGAGCTGCTGGAGGCAGCTCGCTTTGAGCCGCAACGTGGGGCGCTGACCTTGATAGATCGGGCAACCCTTCGTCAGCAGTTATGTCGGGACAGCAAGGCGGTCGTCTGGTTGATCGGCTCGCCAGATGCCGTGCGCCAAAGCCAGGTGCTTAACCATGCTCAGCGCCTGTATGAAGATCAGCGTATTGCTCTATGGCGCTTTGATCACGACGAGTACGAGCTTATGTGCGGCGGAACGCCCAAAGCCGCCCAGCCAGAAACGTCAGCACAGCCAAACCGATAAGAATCAGGCCCAGCAGCAAGTCGTAGCGCAGACCGGAATGATTCAGTAAAAACGCATAGCTGGCTTCGTTGACGGCGAAGCCAGCGGCAGACACCAGAAAAAAACGTGTCAGAGCCGGCAGAAAGCGGGCATTCTGGGAGCGGAATGTCAGCCAGTAGTGGCCACCAAAGGACACCAGGAACGCAATCAGCCAGCCAAAAAGATTGGCCAGCAGCGGAGACAGGCTCAGCGTTTGCACCAGGGCGATTACAATGCCCCAGTGCGTGAAGGCGGCCAAAGTGCCGACCAGTATGAACAGAATGATTTGACGAGACATAAAGCGGAGCGAGCAGTGGCCAAGGACAGGCAGATCAGTATATGCGCGGATGATTTTGGCATGGCCCCCGCCGTGGACGAGGCCATACTGAAATTGGCCCAGGCCCGGCGCCTGACAGGAACATCCTGCCTGGTCGATGGGGACAGCTTTGTGCAAAATGCACCAGCACTGCACCAGAGCACGCTGCAAAAAGGTTTGCACCTGAATTTTACCGAGTTTGCTTCCCAAGCGGGCGTGTATGCCATGCCGCTCAAGCAGGTGATTATCCGCAGCCTGCTGCATCGTCTGGATGCCCAGAAGGTCAAGGATAGCGTGGCTCGCCAGCTGGATCGTTTTGAGGAGGTGATGGGGCAGGGCCCGGACTATATCGACGGGCATCAGCACGTGCATCAGCTACCCATGATACGCGAGGCCTTGCTGGCAGAAATGGAGCGCCGTTATGCCGCTTCCATGCCTTGGCTGCGTTATACCGGCGCCCAGCGTCTGGCTACGAGTTTCGCGTTTAAAGACAGATTCAAGGCGCAGATTATTGCCGGGCTGGGTTCCAAGGATTTGCTGCGCCTGGCCAGAGCCAAAGGCGTCACCTTGAATACCGGCTTCACCGGCGTGTACGACTTTCAGGGTGGCAAGGAGCGTTACAGCGCCTTGGTCAAAGCCTGGCTGGCGGTGATGCAGCACGGGGACAGCATGATGTGCCATCCCTCCTTGAGCAGCGTGCAGGACGATCCTGTGGGCTTGCAACGTCAGGCAGAGTACGAGGTGCTGGCTGGCGATGAGATGCAGCAATGGCTGGATCAATACAGCCTGCGCATTGCCTGAGAAGGAAGATCAGGGCGTCTGGGCTGGCTGGCTTTGGCTGCCGTCACCCAGACTGCGCTGCATGATGACCACATCAATCCACTGCTGGAACTTATAGCCCACGGCTGGCTGAGTACCTACATGGGCAAAGCCCAGCGAACGGTGCAGGGCAATCGAGCCCCGGCTGTCATGGCCGGAGATGATGGCCACCATTTGCCGCCACGGGCCTTTCTCACACTCCAGCAGCAATTGTTCCAGCAAGGCTTTGCCCAGACCTTTGCCAATCTGACCTTGAGCCAGATAGATGGAGTCTTCTATCGTGAAGCGATAGGCCGGGCGGGAGCGATATGTTCCTGCGTAGGCATAGCCCACGATCTGCCCGTCCAGCTCTGCGACCAGCCAGGGCAAATTCTGCTCGCGCACTTGCGTGAAGCGGGCACGCATTTCCTGTTCGTCCGGTGGGCGTTGTTCAAAGGTCGCCGTGCTGTGCAGTACGTGATAAGCATAGATGTTTTGCACCGCTGCCATATCGTCCAACGTGGCCTGACGTATCAGCAAGGCACTGGCGTGATTGCCTTGCGGCAGGGAGGCAGAGAAAGGGACTTGCGTACTATCGGGGGGGAACATACTATTTTTCCTTTGAACTGATTTAGTTTATCCCGATTTCAGGAGTTTCTATGTCCTTCCCGCACCAGTTTTTGACCGAGCAATTGGCCGTCGCCCCTCAATTATCGGGAGAGGACATGCAAGCCGTGGCCGATGCCGGTTTTAAAAGTGTCATCATCAACCGTCCCGATATGGAAGGCGGTCCCGACCAGCCCTTGTCGGCAGACGTGATGAAGGCCGCCCAGGCGGCAGGCTTGCAGGTGGAATATCAGCCAGTAGTGGGTAGCGCTATTACTTCTGCTGATGTTGCTCGTTTTGGTCAATTGCTTGAAGCCTTGCCAGGCCCGACTTTGGCCTACTGCCGCACGGGTACTCGCTGTGCCGTATTGTTCCGCGCATTGAACGAATCCTGACCTGGCTCAAGGTTCAGGTCTGTACTAGCTTGTCCTGTGTCGGTATGCAGCGGTAAGCTATCTGTCTCCATTCAAAGGGGTTATGCCATGTTCAAGAAAATTCTGATTCCAACTGACGGTTCCGAGCTCTCCTCCCAAGCAGCCAACAAAGGCGTGACCTTTGCCCGCCAAATTGGTGCCGAGGTTCTGGCTTTGCACGTGACGCAGCCATTTGCTGCCACCGTTGGTTTTGATGGTATGGCTGCTGCCTACGCCATCACCGACGAGGACTACGACAAGACTGCCAAGGAACAGTCGCAGAAGTACTTGCAGCAGATTCTGGACCGTGCCGAGACCGCTGGCGTCAAGGCCACTGGTAGATCCGTATCGAATTTCAATGTGGCCGATGGGATTGTGCAGGTCGCTGAGCAGGAAGGCTGCGACCTGATATTTATCGGTAGCCACGGCCGCAGTGGTCTTTCCCGCCTGTTGCTGGGTAGCGTGACCATCAAGGTGCTGAATATGGCCAAGAATACCGTGCTGGTGTACCGCGTCAAAGAAAGCGATTAATCGTTTTCAGCCCAAAGAAAAAGCCCGCCTAGGCGGGCTTTTCTGTGTCTGCGGCACGTCTTATTGGCTGCGTGGCTCCAGCTGCTGTTTATGGGTCACGACTGCCTGCAAAACAATAGGCAGCAGCTCGCCATCTTCGCTTTTACCGCTGGGATTTTGTTCCACAAAATCCAGCAGGGAGCGGCGCATGCGCGGGTCCCAGAATTTCTGGATATGTTCCGCAATCTCGCGCAGTCCTTGCTCCCGATTGCTCAGGATTTCAAAGAACTGACCGATCTGGTTGGCCATGGGAATCAAAGGAACAATGTTCATGGTGATGTGGCCGAGCGTGACTCGGCAGAATTCAGATAGTGGGGATGGCTGTACAGCGTGAAGCTGCGGTCACGGGCAAAGGCGGCCAGCATGACACCCAGTTCATCGGCAATCTGCACGGCATAGGCGGTGGGGGCGGATACGGCCACCACAAAGTTGATGCCCATGGCAGCGGCCTTCTGGACCATCTCGAAGCTGGCACGGCTGGAGATCAGCACCATGCCAGAGCGGGGATCAATATCGTTGCGCAGCATGTGGCCCAGCAGCTTGTCCAGCGCATTATGGCGACCTACATCCTCGCGCACGGCCAGGATATCACCTTGCAGATTGCACCAGGCCGCCGCATGGGTAGCGCCCGTCAGACGATGCAAGGGTTGGCTGGAGCGCAAGGCATCCAGGGCCTGGAAGATGGCGGCAGCATCGGGGCGGTGCTCGGGAGCGTCCAGACGGGGTAGCTGTCGGCGTACCTCGTCCAGACTTTCCAGACCACACAGGCCACAGCCTGTACGGCCAGCCAGCTGACGGCGACGCGCCTTGAGTTGATGCTGGCAGGCACTGGCAATCTCGATTTGCAGCAGGCTGCCGCGCTCGCCTTCCAGCACATCCACGCCGCGTATATCGTCAGCGGTACGAATAATGCCCTCGGTCATGGAGAATCCGTAGGCCAGATCTTCCAGATCACTGGGGCTGCACAACAAGGCACTATGGCTGATGCCATTGAACTCCAGAGCCACGGCTTGTTCGCGCGCCAGCGCATCCTGATCCTCTTGGGGCAGGGTGTCAGCTTGTGTTTCAGCTGGGGTACGCGCCTGCCGCCATACGGTGGCAGGGGCGCTAGCATCACGAAAATCTGCCTGGCTCACGTGGGCAACTCCTTAGGGCCTGTTGGGACGCATCATACTTTCGCGACGGCCTCGGCATGCTCATGCGAATGGCTGTGATCCGCCTGGGCCAAATCCTCGGCCGGGACGGTCTCGCCTTGCAGGAGACGCTGCTGAATATCGTGGAAACGGTTCCAGCGATTTTGCCAGGCCGACTCGGAGGTCACGCGCTGAATTTGCACGGCCGTCACCTTGTACTCGGGGCAGTTGGTTGCCCAGTCCGAGTTGTTGGTGGTGACCACGTTGGCGCCCGACTCGGGAAAGTGGAAAGTAGTATAGACCACCCCTGGCTGCACTCGTTCGGTCACCGTCGCGCGCAGGGCGGTCTCTCCCGCACGGCTCTTGACCGAGACTTTGTCGCCACTGCGAATGCCGCGATCTTCGGCATCCACCGGGTGAATTTCCAGCAAGTCCTCTGCATGCCAGGCCACGTTGTCGGTACGGCGGGTTTGTGCGCCCACGTTGTATTGCGACAGGATACGGCCGGTGGTCAGCAGCAAGGGGAACTTGCGGCTGCTGCGCTCTTCGGTGGGTACGTACTGAGTCAGCATGAAGCGGCCCTTGCCACGCACGAACTCGTCGATGTGCATGGTGGGGGTGCCTTCAGGTGCCTGTTCGTTGCAAGGCCATTGCACGCTGCCACCCAGTTCCTGGATGCGATCGTAAGACACGCCAGCAAAGGTCGGTGTCAGACGGGCGATCTCGTCCATGATCTGGCCGGGATGCTCGTAGTTCATGGGGTAGCCCAAAGCACGGGCCAGGGCGCAGGTGACTTCCCAGTCGGCCATGCCCGCCTTGGGCTCCATCACTTTGCGTACGCGCGAAATGCGGCGCTCGGCGTTGGTGAAGGTGCCGTCTTTTTCCAGGAAGGACGAACCGGGCAGGAACACATGGGCGTACTTGGCGGTTTCGTTCAGGAACAGATCCTGCACCACCACACACTCCATGGCGGCCATGGCAGCAGCTACGTGTTGGGTGTTCGGGTCGGACTGAACAATGTCTTCACCCTGGCAGTACAGTCCCTTGAAGCTGCCACTCAAGGCGGCATCAAACATATTGGGAATGCGCAGACCGGGTTCAGATTGCAGGGACACGCCCCAGGCCTCTTCAAACTGCTGACGTACGCTGGTGTCGGAGACGTGACGGTAGCCGGGGAACTCGTGCGGGAAAGAGCCCATATCGCAGGAGCCTTGCACGTTGTTCTGACCACGCAGCGGGTTCACACCCACACCTTCGCGGCCTACGTTGCCGGTGGCCATGGCCAGGTTGGCAATGGCCATTACGGTGGTGGAGCCCTGGCTGTGTTCTGTCACACCCAGACCGTAGTAAATCGAACCGTTGCCGCCGGTAGCGTACAGACGGGCTGCGCCACGGATGTCGTCGGCGGATACACCGCAGATCTCGGCCATGGCTTCTGGCGAGTTCTGGGGCTGGCTGACAAAGCTGCGCCATTCATTGAAGGCAGCGGTATCGCAGCGCTCGGCCACATAGGCCTCGTTCACCAGATTTTCAGTGACGATAACGTGGGCCATGGCGGTCAGTATGGCGGTGTTGGTGCCTGGACGCAGGGGCAGGTGGTAGTCGGCCTGGATGTGCGGCGAGCTGACCAGTTCGGTCTGGCGCGGGTCGATCACGATCAGGCGGGCACCTTGGCGCAGGCGACGTTTCAGGCGCGATGCAAACACGGGGTGAGCGGCGCTGGGGTTGGCACCCATCACGATCACCACGTCGGTGTGCATCACCGAGTCAAAGGTTTGCGTACCGGCGGACTCACCCAGGGTCATCTTCAGGCCGTAGCCGGTAGGGGAGTGACACACGCGGGCGCAGGTGTCCACGTTATTGGTACCAAAGGCGGCGCGAACCAGTTTTTGCACCAGATAGGTTTCTTCGTTGGTGCAACGCGAGGAGGTGATACCGCCCACCGCGTCACGACCGTGCTGATCCTGAATGCGACGGAACTCGGAGGCGGCGTAATTGATGGCCTCGTCCCACGACACTTCCTGCCAGGGGTCCGTAATGCTCTTGCGTATCATGGGACTCAGGATACGGTCCTGGTGCGTGGCGTAACCCCAGGCGAAACGACCTTTCACGCAGGCGTGGCCACGGTTGGCCTTGCCGTCTTTCCAGGGTGTCATGCGAATGACCTTGTCGCCCTTCATTTCGGCCTTGAAGCCGCAACCTACACCGCAATAGGCGCAAGTAGTGATGACGGCGTGCTCGGGTTGCCCCAGATCGATGACGGATTTCTCCATCAGGGAAGAGGTCGGGCAGGCTTGAACGCAAGCGCCACAGGACACGCAATCGCTGCCCAGGAAGCCATCGTTCTGACCGGCGGTGACGCGCGATTCAAAACCACGCTTGTCGATGGTTAGTGCAAAGGTGCCCTGAACTTCCTCACAGGCGCGCACGCAGCGATTGCAGACAATGCATTTGCTGGAGTCGTAGGCAAAGTAAGGGTTGGAATTATCGGTAGTATCGTCCAGGTGGTTGGCACCATCAAAGCCATAGCGCACG
This sequence comes from Alcaligenes sp. DN25, assembly GCF_023674485.1. Lineage (NCBI taxonomy): Bacteria > Pseudomonadati > Pseudomonadota > Betaproteobacteria > Burkholderiales > Alcaligenaceae > Alcaligenes > Alcaligenes sp. DN25. The sequence goes on from NZ_CP098408.1 coordinate 833,419, forward strand.
CTGCGCAGGCCCACCACACCGGCCATGTCTTGCAGTTCGCAATTGCCGTTGGCAGGACAGGTCAGGCAGTCCAGCGGGTGATCGGAGATGTACAGCTCCATCACGTTGCGGCGCAGCTTGTGCAGGGTGTCGTTTTCGGTTTGGACGACCATGCCTTCTTCCACCAGGGTGGTGCAGGAAGCAGGGTGGCCGCGACGGCCTTCAATGTCCACCAGGCACAGACGGCAGGAGCCAAAGGCCTCCAGCGAATCGGTGGCGCACAGCTTGGGAATATTGATGCCGGCCAAGGCGGCTGCGTGCATCACGGAAGTGCCGACGGGCACTTCAATCAATTTGCCATCGATGGTCAGGTTGACCATCTCGGTCTGGGTCGCGGCTGGGGTGCCCAGGTCACGTTCGCGTACGGCGACTGTTTCTTTCATGGTGATCTCCGTCTTAGACCTTGGCCAGGTCCTGCTCGGTTTGCGGGGCCAGTCCAAAATCCTGGGGGAAGTGTTCCAGCGCGGACAGGACGGGATAAGGGGTCATGCCGCCCAAGGCGCACAAGGACCCGGAGAACATGGTGTCGCACAGGTCGCGCAACAGCTCGACATGGTTGTCCATGTCTTCGCGGCGACGGATCTTCTGGATGGTCTCTACGCCACGCGTAGAGCCGATGCGACAGGGTGTGCATTTGCCACAGGATTCGATGGCACAGAATTCCATGGCGTACTGCGCCATGTGGGCCATGTCTACTGTGTCGTCAAAGGCCACCAGACCGCCGTGACCGACCATGGCATTGATCTTCATGTAGGCCTCATAGTCCAGCGGGACATCCCAATGGTGCTCGGGCAGATAGGCGCCCAAGGGGCCACCGACTTGCACTGCACGCAAGGGACGACCGCTGGCGCTGCCGCCACCGTAGTCGTACAGCAATTCGCGCAGGGTGACGCCAAAGGCTTTTTCTACCAGGCCGCCGTTTTGCAGATTGCCGGTCAACTGGAATGCCAGTGTGCCACGCGAGCGACCCATGCCGTAGTTCTGGTAGTAAGCACCGCCCTTGGCCAGAATCACCGGCACGGAAGCCAGGGACACCACGTTATTGATGACTGTAGGCTGACCAAACAGGCCTTTGATGGCGGGCAGAGGCGGTTTCACACGCACCATGCCGCGCTTGCCTTCCAGACTGTCGAGCAGGGCGGTTTCTTCACCACAGATGTAGGCGCCGGCTGCCTTGCGTACTTCCAGATCGAACTCGTAGCCGCTGCCTTGAATGTTCTTGCCCAGCCAGCCTGCTGCGCGCGCTGCCACAATGGCTTCGTTCAACGCTTGCACGGCCAGTGGGTATTCGGAACGCACGTAGATGTAGCCATAGGTCGCACCTACAGCCAGCCCGGCAATCGCCATGCCTTCAACCAGGCACAGCGGATCGCCTTCCATCAACATGCGATCAGAAAACGTGCCCGAGTCGCCTTCGTCGGCATTACAGACAATGTACTTCTGCTGTGCCGGGGTGTTCAGTACCGTGTTCCATTTGATGCCGGTCGGGAAAGCCGCACCGCCACGACCTCGCAGGCCGGAGTCGGTCACTTCTTTCACAATGGCGGCCGGTTCCATGCTCAGCGCCTTGCGCAAACCTTCGAAGCCACCACAGGATTGGTAATCGGCCACGCTGACCGGATCAATAATCCCCACACGGGCAAAAGTCAGGCGTTCCTGATTCTTCAGGTAAGGGATGGCGTCCGTCAGACCGTGGCATAACTTATGTGCACCGCCTTGCAGAAAACCAGCGTCGAACAGACCGGGCAGATCTTCAGTCTGGACAGGGCCGTAAGCGACGCGGCCTTCAGCTGTTTGCACTTCCACCATGGGCTCCAGCCACAGCAAACCGCGCGAGCCATTACGCACGATCTGCACATCCAGACCGCGCTCCTGAGCCTGGGCCGCCAGTTGCTGGGCAATCTCATGGGCGCCCATGGCGACCGCTGCGGTGTCGCGCGGAACGTAAACGGTAATGGTGCTCATGACTGGGCCTCCTGGCTGCTTAGCAGGGCATCCAGTTTTTCGGGGGTGACGCGTGCATGGGGTACGCCATCGAGCATGACGGCGGGGGACTGAGCACAGAGGCCCAGACAGTAGACAGGCTCCAGCGTGTACTGGCCGTCGTCGCTGTTTTCATGGAAGTCGCAGTTCAGGCGGCGACGGGCATGAGCCGTCAGCTCCAGTCCGCCCCGCGCCTGACAGGCTTCAGCCCGGCAGATTTCCAGGGTATGAGTCGCGTGGGGCTGGGTGCGGAAATGGGCGTAAAAAGAGATAACGCCATGGATTTCCGCACGGGACAGAGCCAGCTGTTCGGCCAGCACCGGCACCACGGACTCGGGAATACAGGCAATCCGGTCCTGAATCGCGTGCAAAATAGGCAACAGGTTACCTTTCTGGCCGGCGTGCTCCTGCACGGCCTGCAAGGCGACCTCTTCAGGAGCCAGACCTGACAGGTCCTGCTCCTGGTGATGAGGGGTTGTTTGCATGTCCTGTGTGCGCGGTGCCCGAATAGGGTGCCTGCGCCTCCATATTTTTTATGCACAGCGGTGCATATTATTTGACAGTGTTTTCCCTTGTAATCTAACCACTTAAGTCCATAACTTCAATAAGCAATATTTCGCATATATAATGTTTGGTACATGCAGCACAAAACATAAATACGAAAACACACTGGTCTTAAAAACACATGACCAAACAGAAATTCAAAGCCCGGCTGCGCTCTGAATGGATTCTGGAAAATGCAGACGGCGTGGACCTTCCCATGGGGGATGTGTTGCGTTTGTTGGGTGCCATCGAGCGACTGGGGCACTTGGCGGGAGCCAGCAAGGAATGCCAGTTTTCCTACAGACATGCCTGGGGCTTGTTGCGTAATGCCGAAAAACAGTTTGATGCGGCCTTGCTGGAAACCTCCCGGCGCAAAGGTACCAAGCTGACCGAGTTCGCCCAGCGTTTGCTGTGGGCGAATCGGCGACTGGATGCGCGTCTGACGCCAACCCTGGAGAGCATGGCTTCCGAGCTGGAAGAGGAGCTGGGCCGCTTGTATGCGCAGCCTCTGGACCGTTTGCGCTTTCAGGCCAGTCACGGATTTGCGATTGAAGGCCTGATGCGCTTTGCCAATGAGCACGATGGTCTGCCGCTGGAGCTGCGCTACCGCACAGCCATTGAAGCGCTGGCTTCGCTGGAGCGCGGGGATTGCGATCTGGCCGGTTTCCAGGTTCCGGTGGGTGAGTTCGAGGTGGCTGCCATGCGCCGTTATGGGCAGTGGCTGTCCCCGGCGCGTCACAGGCTGATTTTCCTTTCCACTCGCCGGACCGGCTTGTTTGTGGAGAAGGGCAATCCTAAGAACATCACCGGCATGGCCGATTTGTTGCGGCCCGATGTGCGCTTTGTGAACCGTCAGATGGGGTCCAGTACCCGCTTTCTGGCGACCTTGCTGCTGGGGCAGTTAGGGGTAAACACGAATGCGGTGCTGGGCTTTGAAACAACAGAATTGACGCATATGGCGGTGGCGGCTCACGTTGCCAGTGGCATGGCCGATACCGGCCTGGGTGTGGAAACAGCGGCCAGCCGATGCGGGCTGGAGTTCATTCCCTTGGCCCAGGAGCGTTATTTCATTGCGGTCGAGCAAGAAGCGCTGGATAAGGCTCCTATGCAGGAACTGATGAACGTGATTGGCGGTTCCGCGTATAGTCAATTCATGGAAGATCTGGTGGGTTACGACCCACGGGGTTTGGGACAGATCATGACGCTGGAACAGGCATTCGGGCAGGCTGCCGACATGCTCTGGCGTTAGACCCCATTGCATGACGAAAACACACACCATGAGACGGGGACGAACCCTGTCCTTGAAAAAGAGAACACCATGAGCGATGAGCATGGGCCAAAACGTGAACCGGTGTCCGTAGACCAGGTTCAGTACAGGCCATATCAAGAAGCAGCTCCCCCAGGTTCCGAGGCCCGGCCCTTGGAGCCGAGTGACCCGCAGCCTGCTGGAGCGGGGGTTATGCCGTCCGGCATCGAGCAGGGGGCGCAAGCGGGTGCTGCAGAGCCTGCACGCCGCCCGACCGTGCGGATTGCCGCTGTGTCAGGGCAACCTTTGGACAAGCGTCACCGCCCATTTCGTGACCTGCGCATTTCCCTGACTGACAAGTGCAATTTCCGCTGTACCTACTGTATGCCGCGGGAAGTCTTTGGCACGGACTACGAGTTCCTGCCTCATTCTTCCCTGCTCAGCTTTGAAGAGATTGAGCGCGTAGCACGGCAGGCCGTTGCTCTGGGCGTGCGCAAGCTGCGCCTGACGGGTGGCGAACCGCTATTGCGTCGAAATATTGAAGTGCTGATTGCCATGTTGGCCAAGCTGCGTACACCGGAAGGTGATGCGGTGGAGCTGACTTTGACCACCAATGGCACCTTGCTGGGTCGCAAGGCCCAGGCCTTGAAAGACGCGGGTCTGAATCGTGTCACCGTCAGCTTGGACGCCTTGGACGATGCCCGCTTTACTCAATTGAGTGATAGCGGCGTGTCCGTCTCCACCGTACTGGATGGCATTGCCAAGGCACAGGCCGTGGGTTTGAGCCCGGTAAAGGTCAATATGGTGGTGCGCAAAGGGCTGAACGATGATCAGATCTTGCCCATGGTGGAGCACTTCAAAGGCTCGGGCCAGATTCTGCGTTTTATTGAATATATGGACGTGGGCACCAGCAATGGCTGGAATCTGCAAGAAGTGCTCAGCGGTGCGGAGATTGTGGAACGTATCCAGTCCCGTTTCGAGTTGGAGCCAGTGGCCGCCCAATACCGTGGCGAAGTCGCCAGCCGCTGGCGCTTCAAGGATGGGACGGGCGAAGTTGGCGTGATCACCAGCGTCACTCAACCCTTCTGTGGAGACTGTTCGCGCATGCGTCTTTCGCCCGAAGGACGCCTGTTTCTGTGCCTGTTTGCTTCCCAGGGTTATGATGTGCGGGCGCAATTGCGCTCGGGTGCGTCCGACGAACAGTTAGCCGCCTATATGCACGGCGTCTGGACGGGACGGCAGGACCGATATTCCCAGATTCGGGGTGAGCAAACCACGAGTCGTGACCGTATCGAAATGAGTTATATCGGCGGATGATAAGCACACAGGACATCAGCGGTATTGTGCTGGCGGGCGGACGAGCCCGCCGTTTTGATTTGTCGGGCCAGATCGATAAAGGCTTGCTGCTCTTGCAGGGCCAGCCTTTGGTGCAGCATCTGGTACGTCGCCTGCGTCCGCAGGTGGGGCCAGTCTTGATCAGTGCCAATCGCAATCCCGAGCAGTATGTTCATTGGGGGCGTGTGGTCCCTGATGTCTTGGAGCTGGAGGGCTATCTGGGTCCGCTGGCCGGTTTGGCCAGTGTGCTGGATCAGATCAGTACGCCGTGGGCCTTGTCCTGCCCGGTGGATTTGCCTTTTGTGCCAGTGGATCTGGGCAAGCGTTTGATCAAGGCCGTTGAGGAGCAGGGCGCTGTGGCTGCCTACGCGCAGGCAGAGCGTAGCCACCCTTTATGCCTGTTACTGCGCACCGATCAGGCTGCGGGCCTGAAAGACTATCTGCTTAGCGGCGAGCGCCGTGTCATGAGCTGGCTGGAGAGCATAGGTGCGGTGGAAGTGGATTTCCGCGATGCGCCTGAACATGCTTTTTTCAATATCAACACGCCGCAGGATCTGGATCAGGCGCAAAGCTGGTAAGCCTGTTGCAGTGGCTTTGCTGCGCAAGTATTGATGAGCAGAGGAAAGCAGAGGCGGGGATGGCTGTTCGTGCATGAGTGTTCCGTTATGCGGGCCTCCTGAGCAGTCGGCTGTCTTTACGTGAAGTATCTTTAAATAGCTCCAGACCAAAACAAACAACACAACAAAAACCGCCCTGATCAGGGCGGTTTTTGTATGGCAAGGCCAAAGCGTGAATAAGCGTTCGAGCTTATGCCTGCCACTGGCTGTATTCGTACAGACGCACCACATCGCCGGGGGCGATATGAGAGTCAGCAGGGATACGTGCCAGCGCTTGTGCCCAAGGCAAGGAGCTGATGACGCCCGAACCCTGATTGTCGAAGGGGCGCACCAACAGGCGGCCTTGCTCGTCGTTGTCTACTTGTACGCGGATGAATTCTTCGCGGTCACCTTCAAAGTGGCGTTCACCTTGCAGCACGCCGTAACGTGTGGTCGGCAGCACGTGCTGCCGACCTTGCAGACGACGAATCAGCGGCGAAACCATCAAGGAAAACACGGCGTAAGAAGATACCGGATTGCCGGGCAGGCAGACCAGCGGCTTGTCGGCAATGTAGGCCAGCGCCAGTGGTTTTCCCGGCTTCATACGCACTTTCCACAGATCCAGCTGGCCGCCTATGCCTTCGATGGCAGGCTTCACAAAGTCTTTTTCCCCGACCGAGACACCGCCTACGGTCAGTACCAGGTCGCAGCGTTGCAGCAGCTCTTTCAGAGCGTCCTGAATGGCTTCCAGCGTGTCTTTGGCATGCACTGCATGCACAGTTTCAACACCCAGCGCTTGCAACTGCGCACGCAGCATGGGGGCGTTGGAGTTGTAGATCTGGCCGGCTTTCAAAGGCTGGCCAGCAGGAGTCAGCTCGTCGCCTGTGGTCAGAATGCCGACGGTCAGCAGCGGGTACACCTGTAGCTGAGCATGGCCTTGCGCAGCCAGCTGAGCAATATGGGCTGCTGTCAGTTTGGTGCCTGTTGTGATCAGCACTTCACCAATGCGCATGTCCTCGCCCCGGCGGCGGATGTTCACGCCAGTCACGGGCATTTCCAGAATGCGCACACCTTGTTCGTCCTCCTGGCAGTTTTCCTGAATTACCACCGTGTCCGCACCGGGTGGCAGCATGCTGCCGGTAAAGATGCGAATCGCCATGTTCTCTTTCAGCGTTTCAGGAATATCGCCGGCATAGCAGCGCTGCTGAATGGGCAGGACCTTGCCGTCGGAAATATCCGCCAGGCGCAGGGCATAGCCATCCATGGCGCTATTGTCGGCGGGCGGCATGTCCAGCTGGGCTTGAATATCCTGGGCCAGAATGCGTCCCAGGGCTTGCGACAGATCGCAGGTCTCGGTCTGGGTGGGAACTTGCCCTGCCTGGGCCAGCCTTTGCTGTGCTACGTCAAATTCGATCATAGGATGGATAAATTCGATAAAACAATTCGTGGCTCGGTGCGTCAGAGCACGGTGGAAAGGAGGTCGTTCGGAGCTGTCGCTGTCATACCGTTGCAGGTATCAGGGCTTGGCTGGCTCCAGATATTCCGAGGCAAAATTGCAGGGCCGATGTCGGCTGTCCAGCTGCTCTTTCAGGATCTTTTCCCAGGCCAGCTTGCAGGCGCCGCCCGAACCGGGAATGCAGAACAGCAAGGTACGGTTGGCCGTTCCTGCCAGCGCATCGGACTGCAGCGCCGAGGAGCCAATGTCCTGATAGGACAAGTAGCGGAATTGTTCTCCAAAGCCGGTAATGACCTGATCCAGCAAGGGGGTGACGGCCGCAATCGTGGATTTCTTGTGGCTGAAGCCGGTGCCGCCATTGCAGATGATGACGTGAATGTCAGGATCCACAATCCATTGGCTCAAGAGCGCACGGATAGCGTAAATATTGTCCTTGCTGATGGCGCGCTGTACGCAATGGTGACCGCTTTCCGTCAAGCTGGCGGCCAGGTAATCACCCGAGCTGTCCTCGTCGGGGCCCCGGCGGTCTGAAATCGTCAGAACAGCCGCGTTCAAACGTGCGGCGGGGCGGTCGGTCTTGGCTTTAGACATGCTTGTCGGTGTCCGCAGAGGTATTCCAGGAGTCCGTTTTCTGGGCGTCGCTGTCGCGCTGCTGTACCCAGAAACGCTTGCCGTCAGCCAGGGTCTCGCGCTTCCAGAAAGGGGCGCGGGTTTTCAGCACGTCCATGATGAATTCGCAGGCGCGAAAAGCGTCGCCACGGTGGGCGCTGGTGACGCCAACATAAACAATTTGTTCGGTCAGGTTCAGTTCGCCCACGCGGTGCACGACCAGCGTATCCAGTATGGGCCAGCGTTGACGGGCCTGGTCGCAAACCGCTTCAATCTCGCGCTCGCACATGCCGGGGTAGTGTTCCAGGAACAGGGATTCGGTGGCGGTGCCATCGGCCTGATCGCGCACATAGCCGGTAAACGTCACCATGGCACCAGCCTTGCCGCCAGCCGTGGCGCGCAGCTCGGCATTCAGGGCGGCAACATCAAAATCTTCAGTCTGGATGCGAATCATCTCAACCTCCGGTGACGGGCTCGAACACAGCCACTTCATCGCCGGGGCGGACAGGGTCGGTAGGCTTGGCGTGAAACTGGTTGACGGCCACATGCAGGCGGCCGGCCATATCGCTTAAATTCGGGTGGCGTTGCAGCAGGGCCTCGGTCCATTGCTGAACGGTGCCTTCCTGGGGCCATTCCCAGTTTTCCTGGCGCTGGCCTGTGCGTTCGGCCACTTGGGCGAAGTACAGGACGCGCAATGTCAAAGGGCTTGTCATGCTATCTCCGTGAAAGGGCTTAGAGCTGGGCAGTCCAGGTTCCGCTTTTGCCGCCGGTTTTCTCCAGCAAACGGGTCTGTTCGATCACAATGCCTTTGTCGGCCGCTTTGCACATATCGTAAATGGTCAGGGCGGCAATGGAGCAGGCCGTCATGGCTTCCATCTCGACGCCGGTGGTGTAGCGGGTGCGGCAGGTGGCCAGCACGGCAATGGTGCCTGCTGCGGCGTCGCTTTCAAAATCAATGCCGACAAAATCCAGGGGCAGGCTGTGGCACATGGGAATCAGTTCGGCACAGCGCTTGGCGGCCAGCACACCGGCCACGCGTGCGGTGTTCAGCACTTCGCCCTTGGCATTGTGCTGAGCCGACAGCAACTGGTAAGCAGCGGGGCTCAAACGCACCACGGCGCGGGCCGTGGCCGAACGGGAGGTGGCGGATTTGTGACTGACATCGACCATCTGAACTTTCCCATCTTCATCCAGATGGGAAAGGTGCAAATCTGTGTTTTCGGTAGTGGTGCTCATGATCGCTCCGGGACCGGGCCTAGTGCGCGGTTCTAATTGTTTATGGTTGCATTATATACACCCGGCGCGGTGGCTCTGGCTAAGGCCCCGGCGGGTTGCGGTCTTCCCGCAAGCGGGCCGGGTCCAGCAGTCGGGCCAGTTCGATCAGGGTGCGAGCCTGCATTTTTTCAAGTGCCCGAGCGCGGTGCACTTCCACGGTGCGCATGGTGATGCTCAGGTCCTGGGCAATCTGCTTGTTCAGCCGTCCCTCCAGGGCCAGGGCCAGCACTTCGCGCTCGCGCTGCGACAGGGTGTCCAGCCGCTCTTCCAGTGCCTGCTCGTTGTCCCGTTCTTCCTGACTGGCCTCGTAGCTGCGCAGCACATCCAGTACCCGGTCCACCAGATCGTTATCGTTAAAGGGCTTTTCGATGAAATCCGCCGCGCCTTGTTTCAGCGCGGTCACGGCCAGGGGCAGGTCGCCGTGGCCGGTCAGGAAAATAACGGGCAGACGGGATTGGCGCTCGCGCAATTGCTCGAACACTTCCAGGCCGGACAGTCCATCCATACGTATGTCGAGCAGGATGCAGCCCTGCGTCTCGGGGCTCAGGGCATTTAGAAAAGCCTCGCCGCTGTCCCAGAGTTCGGTGTTGACCTGACGGGTGGAGAACAGCCAGGACAAGGCATCGCGGATGGCCGGGTCGTCGTCCACGATGTGGACCAAAGGAGCGCGCTTAGTCATGTTCGATCAAGGGTAGGGAAAACAGGAAAGTGGCACCGTGGGGAACCCCGTTTTCAAACCAGAGTTTGCCATGGTGCAACTCCACGATGGAGCGGCAAATATTCAAGCCAATACCCAGGCCTTGGGCTTTGGTGGTGGTAAAGGCCTGGAACACTTCTGCCATGATCGTTGCTGCCACGCCGGGGCCCTGGTCGGCCACCATCACCAGCACGACACCATTGCTGGCCTGCATGGTCACTTCCAGTACCCGGCGTTCTGGCTCCAGGCCCGACATGGCTTCGGCGGCATTGCGCAGCAGGTTGAAAATCAGTTGTTCCAGCAGTACCTTGTCGCCCATTACGGGCAGGTTTTCGGGGTGGGAGGGCACAATCAATTGAATCTGGTGATGGCGCAGACCTGCCTTGGCCATGGCCAAGGCGCCTTGCAAGGCATCGGGCAAATTCAGAGGGCTAAGCTGTGGATCGCGCTTGCGCACAAAGTCGTGAATGCGGTGGATGATTTGCCCTGCGCGGCGGGTTTGTTCCGCCAGGCTTTCCAGACCGCGACGCAGTTGTTTCGGGTCCAGCGGTTCATTTCCCAGCAGGTTCAGGGAACCAGCCGCATAGCTGGCAATGGCCGAGAGCGGCTGGTTCAGCTCGTGGGCCAGTGTGGAGGCCATTTCACCCATGGTAATGAGCTTGGCCGTGTGGTGGAGCTGTTCGGATTGGGAACTGGCCAGGGCTTCGGCCTGCTTGCGCGAGCTGATATCGATGATGGAACTGATCCAGCCCACGTGCCGTTTTTGCGCGTCAATCAGCGGGGATTCAAAGACCTGCACATCAACACGTGAGCCGTCCGGGCGCTGGAACAGGGTGTCAAAAACTTGCACCGAGCGGGAGGATTTCAGTCGATCTCGACGCTCCAGTGTTTCATCCATCATCTCCGGCACCCACCAGGGCATGGGTGGGGCCAGACCAATAATTTCTTCGCTGCTGCGGCCCACCAGTTCGCAAAACGCCGGGTTCACATACAGCACCTTGCCGTCCAGATCGCGGGCGCGCATGCCAGTCACCATGGAGTTTTCGATTGCGCTGCGAAAGGCTTGCTCCTGCATCAGGGCCAGCTCGGCTTCACGGCGCTTGCGGGCGTAGTGATGTTGCATCGCCAGGTTCACCACAGCCAGCAGGGCCAGGCCCGCAATCACGGTCAGTAGCAAGGTGAAGGTGGGGATGTTCTTTTGCGGGTAAGGCGTCATCAGCAAACGCACACCGTGCAAGGGCGGATCTACCGACATGGCGTAACGCAACTGGCTTTCGCCCGGCTCGCCTTTGGAGCGTGTGGCCAGCGTCTGGTCGCTTTGGTCGATCAGGGAGACGTGATATTGCTCGGCAATCCACCAGGGCACGTTTTCCATCAGGATGGTGGCCAGGGAAAAGGTGGCGCGCAAGGTGCCGACAATATCGTTGTCTTCGTAAATGGGAACCACCAGGTCCAGCACGCTTTCCTGGTGTTCATTGGAGTAGTAGGCCGGTAGCCAGGTGGACGTGCGCGGCGTGCTGACGTGGGCTGCAATCCGGGTATCAGCACCGGGCGGGCGCACCAGCAAGGTGGTGCCAAAGCGATCCTGCACGGCCACTTTCAGCAGATCCGGGTGGATGGTCTTGAAGTGCTGTAATTGCGTCAGCGCGGTCTGGGTCGTGACGGGCTGGGACTGGACTTCAATTTCGCTGGCAATGCGGCTTAAATTGTTCTCGTGCGAGCGCAGCTGAAAGGACAGGGATTGCTCCACCCACAAGGCATTGCGTATCAGCTCGTTGGACTGCTCCTCATCCCGTTCCTTATTGACCGCCCAGGCAAACACGCCCATCAGCAGCACAATAATCAGGATGGCCAAAATAGGCACATAGGTGCTGATCGGGTAGGCCGCCAGAGTGCGCGAGGCCGCTTGGCGTATGAATCCGGACGGACGGGCAAGACGCATCATGACAAAAGGTTTCGGATTTCCACAATAGATAATTCGGGGCCGCTTTTTTAAGCTACACGCTTTCAAGCACATCAATCAATAAAACGTGTCGGCTCTTAACCGACCGGAGGCAAACATGAAAAAGACCCTTGTGGCCAGCTTGCTGGCGTCCGTATTCTTGTCCGCGCCTGTTCTGGCTAACCCCATGATCATCAAGTTCAGCCACGTTGTATCGCCAGATACACCCAAGGGCAAGGGCGCCGTGCGCTTTAAGGAACTGGCCGAAAAGTACACCGAGGGCAAGGTGGTTGTCGAGGTCTACCCGAACTCGCAACTGTACAAGGACAAGGAAGAACTGGAAGCCCTGCAACTGGGCGCCGTGCACATGCTGGCTCCGTCGCTGGCCAAGTTTGGCCCTCTGGGCGTACGCGAATTTGAAGTGTTCGACCTGCCTTTCATTTTTCAGAACCGTGAGGACCTGCGTAAGGTGACCGAAGGTCCTGTAGGCCGCATGTTGCTGGACAAGCTGGAGCCCAAGGGCATCAAGGGTCTGTCCTACTGGGATAACGGCTTCAAGGTCATGAGCGCCAACACGCCCCTGAAAAGCGTGGATGATTTCCTGGGTCTGAAGATGCGCATCCAGTCCTCCAAGGTTCTGGAAGCCCAGTTCAAGGCACTGGACGCTGTGCCTCAGGTGATGGCTTTCTCCGAGGTGTACCAGGCTCTGCAAACGGGTGTGGTCGACGGCACCGAGAACCCGCCATCGAACATGTACACCCAGAAAATGCACGAAGTGCAAAAGCACGCCACCGTGTCCAACCACGGTTACCTGGGTTATGCCGTGATCGTGAACAAGAAGTTCTGGGAAGGTCTGCCTGACGATATTCGCCAAGGCATGGAAAAAGCCATGGAAGAAGCCACGGTTTACGCCAACGACATTGCAGAGCAAGAGAACAACGATTCCATGAAGGCCATGGAAGAGTCCGGCAAGACCCAGTTCTACCAACTGAGCGATGCCGAGCGTCAGGAATGGGTCAAGCAGCTGCGTCCCGTGCACAAGGAAATGGCTTCGCGTATCGGCCAGGACGTGATCGACGCCTTCTACAAGGCTACCGAATAAAGCCTGCTTCATCTGATTGTCTTGTACAGGTCTGATTCAGACCTGTTCTTCTTTTCTTCCCGCTACATGCTTGTGTCTGCCCGGCCCCCGGGCGGGCAGACTGTAGTCTGGAGTTACCCATGTTTTTACGATTTCTGGACCGCTTTGAGGAAATGTTCATCTCATTTCTGATGGTGGCGGCCGTAGTGATTATTTTTGTAGCGGTCTGCCAGCGCTACTCGGTCAGCCTGCTGGCGGAGCTGGTGTCCTGGTCGCGGGCTCAGGGTTATGAGTCCATTACCGCCATGGCCCGTTCTACCTATCGAAGCGTGGCCGGCGTCAACTTGCTCTGGGCACAGGAACTGTGCATTTACCTGTTTGTCTGGATGGCCAAATTCGGCGCCGCTTACGGCGTTCGTGTTGGTATCCACGTGGGTGTGGACGTGCTGGTGAACGCTGTGGGCCCACGCTGGCGTCATCTGCTGGTGGTGATTTCCCTGTTCGCCGGTGCCTTGTTCACAGCCATTGTTGCCTGGATTGGTGGCCGCTTTGTCTACGGCATTGCCCAGACAGCCCAGGTGTCGGCTGACCTGGAAGTGCCGGTGTGGATTGTGTATCTGGCGGTGCCTGCGGGCTCCTTGCTGATGTGCTTCCGCTTCCTGCAAGCCTTGATGAACTTTATCCAGACGGGCCATTTGCCTCATCACGAGCCTGCGGCGGATCTGATCGCTGAAACAGAGCGCGGTGTGTCTGAATCCGAAGGAGCGCGCGCATGACCGCCCTGATTATTTTTGCCTTGCTGGCTATCCTGTTGCTGACAGGCATGCCGGTATCGATTGCCCTGGGTCTGACGGTGATGGGGTTCCTGTTCACCATGACCGAAGTTCCTATGGACAGTATTGCGCTCAAGCTGTTCACCGGGATCGAGAAGTTCGAGATCATGGCGATTCCGTTCTTCATCCTGGCCGGTAGCTTCCTCACGCATGGCGGGGTCGCACAACGCATGATTCGCTTTGCCGCTTCCATGGTCGGCCACTTGCCCGGCGGTATGGGTCTGGCTGCGGTGCTGGCTTGCGCCCTGTTTGCGTCTATCAGTGGTTCCTCGCCTGCCACGGTGGCGGCCATTGGTTCAATCATGATTCCGGCCATGGTCAAACAAGGCTACCCCGTGCAATTCGGGACCGGCATTGTGGCGACCTCCGGCGGTCTGGGCATCTTGCTGCCACCCTCGATTGTGATGGTGATGTATGCCGTGGCAACCAGCGGCATGATGGTTGAGGGTCCGGATGGGGTCAAAGTTGGTACGGCTTCTATTGGTCAGCTGTTTATTGCCGGTGTGGTTCCGGGTTTGATCCTGGCGTTTCTCCTGGGTGCCACGACCATGTTCCGCGCCTGGAAACTGGGCTACCCCCGTATGCCGCGTGCTTCCTACAAAGAACGCTGGCGCGCCTTCATGGACTCCATCTGGGGTCTGATGTTGATCGTTATCGTGATGGGCGGGATTTACTCCGGTGTGTTCACGCCTACCGAAGCAGCAGCTATCAGTGCGGTTTACGCCTTTGTGATTGCGGTCTGGGTCTACAAGGATGTGAAGCTGCGCGAGGTCAAACGTATCGTGCTGGAATCGGCAGCCATGAGTGCCATGCTGCTGTACATCATCACCAACGCGGTCATGTTCGCCTTCATTCTGACTTCCGAGCAGATTCCACAGGCCATTGCGGAATGGATTGTGTCGCAAGGCATGGGCCTGATCGCCTTCCTGCTGTTCGTGAACGTCCTGTTGCTGGTGATCGGTATGGTGATGGAGCCCTCGGGACTGATTCTGATCATGGCTCCCATCCTGTTTCCTGTCGCCATGAAGCTGGGCATGGACCCGGTTCACTTTGGCATCATGCTGGTGGTGAACATGGAGATTGGGCTGGCGACACCACCAGTGGGCTTGAACCTGTATGTGGCGTCCAGCATATCGAAGTTGGGCCTGACCGAAGTTACCAAGTCCACATTGCCTTGGTTGCTGACTGGTTTGGCCTTCCTGTTGATGATTACCTTCGTACCTGAAATTACGCTTTGGCTGCCCCGCATGATGGGATGGCTGTAGTAGTCCTGATCGCTATCCGCGAGCAGGGCAAGGTGAGCCCCTGATGTGGCAGTACGGCTTGATGCAAGCTGCGCAAGACGTGAATCACCTTGAAGGCCGGGCAAAAAGCCCGGCCTTTTTTTTGTCGCTGGGCCGTCCCAAGGCAAACACTCCCCCTCGGGGGGCGGCAAGCAAAAGGCGTAGCGTGGGGGCTTTTTTTGTGTCCAGACCCCGCGCGGTTTTGTAGCCCTGTGAAACGTACTGATAAGTGTTATTTGCTAAGACAGGCCAGTCTATTAGTATCATAGGTAGTTCGGGCCGCCATACTGGCGGTATTTATTCATACGGAGACCTTATGTCCATTTCAGTCGGTGCGCGCGTTCCAGACGCGACCCTTAGCGAGTACATTGAAACCGCCACAGAAAGCTGCCCTATGGGCCCCAACAACTTTCAGGTGGCTGATCTGGTTAAAGGCAAGAAAATTGCCGTGTTCGCCGTTCCTGGCGCTTTCACCCCCACCTGCTCCGAGCAGCACTTGCCTGGCTTTATTGCCAAGGCAGACGAGTTCAAGGCTGCCGGCGTAGACGAGATCTGGTGCGTGGCAGTGAACGATCCTTTCGTAATGGGCGCTTGGGGCAAGTCCCTGAACGTCAATGGCAAAGTACGTCTGCTGGCCGATGGCAGTGCTGTCTGGACCAAAGCATTGGGTCTGGAATTTGACCTGACGTCCAAAGGCCTGGGTGTGCGCTCCAAGCGTTTCTCTGCCTTGCTGGAAGACGGTGTTGTCAAACAATTGAACATTGATAACGACGGCGGCCTGCACACATCGGATGCAGACACCCTGTTGAAACAGGTAAAGTCGTAAGTATCTGATCCCCCGCCAGTCCGGCGTGGCGAGGGATAGAAGGATTACAAGGCGCTGGCGGCAAGCTGGCGCTTTTTTTTACCGTGCTCCTGTCGCAAAACCCAGGCCGGAATCTGGATGGTAGCGAGAGTTGGGGGCCGGTGCCGCGGTTTTTTTAGGATGTCTGGATGCTGTCATCGGTGGGTGCGTTTTCGTCCCTGTACTTTGCGACCCTGATGCTCTTGCTCAGCTCGGGCCTGTTCAATACCTTCATGGGGGTGCGCCTGACGGCCATCTCGGTGTCAGAGGTATGGATTGGCGGGCTGATTGCGGTGTATTACCTGGGCCTGGTATTTGGTGCTCGTATGGGTCACCGCCTGATCATGGGCGTGGGTCATATTCGGGCGTACGCCGCCAGTGCTGCTATTGTCACCATCTGTGTGCTGGTTCAGATTCTGGTTGATTCCATGTACGTCTGGCTGCTGCTGCGCTTTTTGGCGGGTGCGGCTATGGTGGTGCAGTTCATGGGGATTGAAAGCTGGCTGAACGAGCAAAGCGACAATAGTCAACGCGGCACCATTTTTGCCTTTTACATGGTGTTCTCCAGCCTGGGCACCGTGCTGGGGCAGTTGTCGCTGACTCTGTTTCCGCATCTGAATTACGAGCCGCTGGTATTTGTGGCGATCTGTTCGGCCTTCAGTCTGGTGCCGGTGGCGATTACCCGTCGCAGTCACCCACCCTTGCAAGTACCCGCGCCCATTAACGCACGCTATTACCTGGACCGCGTGCCCTTGTCCATGATGGTGCTGCTGGTCGCCGGTATGTTGACCGGGGCCTTTTATGGTCTGGCGCCCGTGTATGCGGTGCGCGTTCATCTAAGCAATGAGCAGGCTGCCTTGTTTGTCGCCGTGTCTGTGGCCGCCGGTGTGCTGGCCCAATGGCCGGTGGGTTGGCTGGCGGACCGCATGAATCGCGTCAAACTGATCCGCATTAACGCGATCTGTTTGCTGGCCTTGGCCATTCCTTTGTGGGGCTGGTTTGAGGCCCCGTTCTGGTTTCTGCTGATTTTTTCGGCGTTGTTCGGGATTCTGCAATTTACGCTGTACCCCTTGGGCGCGGCTTTCGCCAATGACAACGTGGATCCGGAGCGGCGAGTTGGCTTGAGCGCCATTTTGTATATGGTCTATGGCTTGGGGGCCTGTCTGGGGCCGCTGCTTGCCGGCGGCCTGATGTCTTATATTGGCAGCAATCTGTACTACATCTTCGTGGCAGCCTGTGGCTTGGCTTTGGTTCTGCTGGTCCGCCCGCAAAAGGTACTGGGCGATCACTTGAGCCAGGATGCGCCTACTACCTTTGTGCCTATGCCAGACAGCTTGCAAAGCTCGGCTGCGGCGGTGGCACTGGACCCACGGGTAGATATCAGCTCTGACGTGTCGCACGACCCTGTGTTCGAGGATCTGCCGCCTGTTGAAGAGCGGGTGCCCGCAACGACGGAAAGCACGGCTGCGGAGCGCAAGGCGGAAGATGAGGCTGCAGAGGCGACACTTGCCGAGGACGACAAACGGGCTGATCCTGTTGTTGGAAGCTCGGGAAGCTCGGGAAGCTCGGGAAGCTCTGTGAATTCTGAAGGCTTGGATGCTTTTGGGAGCGCGGCAGATGTGGAAAGCTCGAGCGCTGAGAAAGACGCAGAGAAAGCACGTAAACCCTCAGATCCAGCCCCTTAGGTCGCCGCCAGAATCGAGCATGTTCTCATAGCGGTTTACGAGCATGATTCACTCATAAAAAAACCCAGGCCAAGCCTGGGTTTTTTATTTCTGCCCGGATCTTAAGTCTGGAACTCAGGCCCGTTGAATTCGGCCTCAACCTCAATCTTGCCAGCCAGAATATCCTGCTGCAGCGCTGCAATACGCTGGCGCACGGCATCCGGTGTGTCCGGGGCCATGATCAGGCGCACCGCATCCGGTTGCTGCAGGCCAACCTTGAAGATCTTGCCGGACTCGAACTTGTTTTCGCTCAGATCCTTGCAAGTTTCAAATACGCCAATGCCTACATCGGCCCAGGCGGAACCGACGAATACGTCGGGCTCACGGGCGACCCAGTCGATCACATTACCAATTTCTTTGATGCCCAGTTCACGGCAGGCCTGCGTTGTGCCGCTACGGCCTTTGTTCAGCATGGTGTAGATGATGTCTGCACCAGCTTTGGCCTGTGCCTGGGTGACCCGCGCGGCCAGCTCAATATCATCCTGGTTGCCGGAGAAGTTTGTCAGCAGCTTCACATCCGGATTGGCATGCTTGACGCCAGCGGCATAGGAAGCGCGGGCGCGCAAACCAGGGGGCACGCGTATGCCGGACTGGTGGGCCACCACGCCGGTCTTGGTCATCAGGGCGGCATAGGCACCGGCCAGCCAGGCTGACTCTTCCTGACGCACGTCATAGCTGCTCAGATTGCTGGCAGTGACGGCACCTTGCGTGATCACAAAGCGGGTATCCGGAAACTCCTTGGCAACGGCCAGGGCAGCATCGGTGTTCTGACCGCCGTGGGCGATCAGCAAGGCCGGTTTGTATTGTGTTGCCAGTTCGCGCAGAGCGGCAATTTGCGCCTGGGTTTCGTTAGCCACCTGATCTTTGTAGTGGCCGGTAATAGGCAACTGGTCCATGGCCTTCTTGAAGCCCTGATAACCAGCTTGCATGAAGCCGTTGTCATCAATGTGGCCGCAGAACAGGGCGGCAACGACGGGTTCGTTGGCCGCCAGCACACTGCGGCCAAGCCAAGGGGCAGCCAGTGCGCCGGCTCCAGCGGAAGCGGCGGCCAGCAGTAACTGTCGACGGGTAAATCCGGTCATGTTCATGTCTCCTGTGTAGTCTCCGACGTGGGCGTCGGTAAAAATCGTTTTTTTCTAATCTACAGGAGATGAAAAGCCGCGGTTCCTGAAGTTTTAAATGTCAAATATAAGAATTCTCGTATAGTGCGTTTACGCGGGCATGTATGAGACATGCCCGATATTGTTCACCGCGGAATCAGGGCCACGATAGCGCCAATGGCCAGGGCAACCCCCACCATATTGAGCGCGCTGAGCTTTTCCTTGAAGAAGCCCGCGCCGATGACGGCACCCATGGCAATCACGCCAATATTCATGGCCGAGAACACCAGAGTGGGGTTCTCCGGGAAGATCTGGTGGGCGCGGATATAAAAGAAAATATTCCCGAAGTTCAGCAGGCCCAGCACCAGACCGGCTAAAAGGCTGCCTTTATGCCAGCTGGTGCGCTTGGCCAGCAGCCAGCACAGCATCAGCACACCGGCCAGCGAGAAGGACACCACCAGACTGCTGGAGAAAGCTGCACCGGCTCTGGAGAGCTGCTTGAACATGATGTCGATCACGCCATAGCCTAGCCACACAGCCAGCAGCATCAGGGCAGGATGCCCGCAGCCTGCTTCCTGGCTACTGGCCTGCCGCGGACGTATCAGCAGGCACAGCAAGGCAATCAGGGCCAGGGCGATGCCCAACAGTTTCTGACCAGCCAGTTGCTCGCCAAACAAGAGAAAGGCCGCCAACAAGGGAATGAACAGGGACAGGCGCTGGGCAGCATCGCTCAGCACAATCCCGGCTTGCCGCACTGCCGCCGCCATGAACAGAAAGACGCTGGGCAAGAGCACACCCAAGGCAATCAGAATCCACCAGGGGGTAGCAGGATTCAGCAGGCTGCTGGGATGCGGTTGCAGCAATACCAGACTCAAGGTGACTGCCACGCCGTAGTTAACCATGATGGCCTGGGCGACATCGATCTGCCGCTGGCGAGCGACTTTCAGCAGAATGGAAACGGCAACACTGCACAGAATGCTGGCGATCAGAGTGAGCATGTTAGAGGGCCTCGACCATAGCGCGTGGACGGGTTTGTTCCAATGACAAAGGGGGTTCGGACAGCGTGGTTTTGGCCGCTTCCAGTTGCAGGCGGGCAAACAGATCCTGGTCCGCCACAAACTGCGGGTTGCCGGTAGTCAGCAATTGCTCGCCATAGAAAATGGAGTTGGCACCGGCCATAAAGCACAGGGCCTGGGTGCTGTCATCCATGGTTTCTCGTCCCGCCGACAGGCGTACGGCGCTGGTGGGCATCAGGATACGTGCAATGGCAATTGTGCGTACAAACTCGAAGGGGTCCAGATCATCGACCTGATCCAGCGGCGTGCCCGGTACTTTCACCAATTGGTTGATAGGCACGGACTCTGGGTAAGGGCGCATATTGGCCAGCTGAGCCAGCAGACCAGCACGCTCGCGACGGCTTTCACCCATGCCGATAATCCCGCCGCAGCAACTGTTCAAACCGGCTGCGCGTACGCGTTCCAGCGTGTCCAGGCGGTCCTGGTACGTGCGCGTGCTGATGATCTGGCCATAGAACTCGGGGGAGGTGTCCAGATTGTGGTTGTAGTAGTCCAGCCCGGCATCTTTCAGGCGCTGCGCCTGACCGTCTTTGAGCATGCCCAAGGTGACACAAGTTTCCAGCCCCATCGCTTTGACGGCGCTGACCATCTCAACTACCTGGTCCAACTGTTTTTCGGTAGGAGAGCGCCAGGCGGCACCCATGCAAAAACGCTGAGCACCCTGTGCCTGGGCGGCGCGGGCCGCTTCCAATACCTGTTCCAGGGGCATCAAGGGTTCAGGTTCCAGCTCGGTCTGGTATTTGGACGATTGCGGGCAGTAGGAGCAATCTTCGGGACAGGCGCCTGTCTTGATGGAGAGCAGGCTGGAGAGCTGGATTTGATTGGCCGGGTGGTGCTGTCTATGTACGGTCTGCGCCTGGAACACGAGGTCCATAAAGGGCAGCTCGTAAAGCTCCATGATGCGACGAATCGTCCAGGGTGCGGGGGTATTTACAGACATGGCAGGCTACCTTATTCAGTGACGCAGCTATGCTAGGTTTTCTGCCTGTGAAAGACGACTCCTGGGGCTGGCAGGCTCCGGAGGCTTTTCTCGCTATGGGGCCTATTTCAGTAATTTTTAGAGGAAATTGTCGCTAACTTCGCTTAATTTCAATTATTGTGAGGGATACAAACTATTTCAAAGGCAGTGTTTGCAAAATGTTTCAGCGGCTGATTCAGTGCCTGATTACCGTGGTTTCCACCTTTTTATCCGGGGTAAACTGGCAGGCGATTTTGCAAAAGGATAAACATGCACGTGTTCGAGCGCCGCATCACCGTGGAATGGGGTGATTGCGATGAGGCCGGGATTGTTTTCTATCCCAATTATTTTTATTGGTTTGACTGCACGTATCAGGCGTGGCTGCGGCAAGCAGGCTTGAGTCAGCGTATCTTGCGCCAGGAATATGATGCGGTAACGCCCTTGGTGGATGTCGGTGCCAACTTCCGCGCACCCGTTACCTATGATCGCGAGATTCGCGTTTGCGTGCAGGTGGCTCAATGGCTGGAGCGGCGCTTCAAGCTTGAATATCAAGTCTTCAATATGGACGGTGTGCTGGTAGCAACCGGCCACGAGTGGCGCGCCTGGGCGCAGGTCTTGCCGGAAGGGCGGCTGAAAGGTGCCGCCATTGCTGAAGACTTTCGTCAGCGCTTAGAAGGGAACGGGGCTGTTTGAAGCGGCCTGATCAGACACCGGCAGGCGCTGCTGCACTTGATGCAGCTGCGGCTTGCCATTGAGCGGTATATAGACAAAAGCCAATTGCTTGAACAGGCGTGCTTGCCAGCGTGCCTGTTGCAGGCTGATGTCCAGCACCAGCAGGCTGGGTTCATCCGGCCATTTGCCCTTGGGGTCCAGATTCACGGCGGGCCACCAGCGCAGATCCAGTTTCTGCAAATCGCGCAGCAAGCTTTCCTGAACCGCATCGTTAAAGGCACGGCTGCAAATTTGCGCGCCTGGATTGCAGGCGGTCAAAATTGCCGCCCCACGGCTGTTTTCTTGTTCCAGTAATTGATTCAGAGGGCGGTTGAGCTGGCCGATGCGCACGTCCATATCGCCCTTTGGGCTGTGTATACGGTAGATCGCCTTCTCGAAAGCGTGAGACAGGGCGGCGGGCAGGTCTTTCTGTGTAGACATAAGCTATCTTGCGTCGTTCTGTTCTCCGGACCCACAAGACTGGCAGTGGGATGCATGGTTTGTTGGTGTTCAAACCATGCATCCATTATTTACACAGTTTCAGCCTTCAAGCAAGTTATGAGGCGCGTGGATCCTGGATTCGATTCCAGATCGAATACAAGCTGGGCAAGAACAAGAGCGTCAGGATGGTGCCAATGGCTGTACCGCCGATCAGCGTCAGGGCCATGGAGCCCCAGAACACGGAGAAGGACAGCGGAATGAAGGCCAGTACCGCCGCCAGCGCCGTCAGAATGACGGGGCGGGCACGCTGCACAGTGGCTTCAATCACGGCATCGTAGGGTGAGGCACCTTCAGCCCGGTTGGTCTTGATCTGCTCAATCAGAATCAAGGTATTGCGCATCAGGATCCCCGCCAGACCGATCAGCCCCAGAATCGCGGTAAAACCAAAGGGTTGCTGGAAAATCAGCAAGGCGGGCACGCTGCCAATCAAGCCCAAGGGGGCGGTCAGGAACACCATGATCATGTTCGAGAGCGAACGTACCTGAATCACGATGACCAGCAGCATCAAGGCAATCATGACCGGGAAGACGGGCAGCAGCGCGTCATTGGACTTCTTGGCCTCGGCGGTGATGCCGCTCATCTCGATCAGGTAGCCAGGGGGCAGGGAAGCCTGCAAGGAGGCAAACTCCTTCATCACCCGGTTGGCCACTTCTGCCGGTTGCACGTGCGGAGCAATATCCCCTCGCACGGTCATGGTGGGCAGGCGGTTGCGACGGGCCAGCTTGGGTTCTTCCTGCATGATTTCCAGCTTGCCGACTTGCTCCAAGGGCAGGTTCTGGCCCTGATCATTCATGACGGTCAGGCCGGACAGGCGAGTTGGGTCATGGCGGTTGCTGGCCGAGCTGCGCGCCACAACCAGCACATTACGCAGGTCCTCGCGGTATTCCGCAACGGTTGTGCCATCCAGCTGCAACTGGATTTGTTCGGCCAGACTCTGGCGATTCAAACCCAAGGCTTGCAGACGTTGTGGGTCTACGTCCAGCTTCAGGACGGGTACGCGCGAACCCCAGTCCACGTTCACCTGACGCATGTCCTTGTCGGCCCGCATCACCGCCATGGCCTGCTCGGAAATATCACGTAGCTTGTCCAGATCAGGGCCACGTACCAGGAACTCCACCGGGTATTTGGTGGATGGCCCGAACACTAGCTGAGTGGCACGGACACGCGCTTCTGGTGTCAGGCCATCGGCCACCACTTGGCGGAAGCGTTGCAGCAGCGCATCGCGGTCGTGGTGATCAGCCGTCAGCACCACCAGACGAGCAAAGGAGGGATCAGGCAGTTCAGGGTTGTAGGACAGGAAAAAGCGCGGTGCGCCTTGCCCGGCATAGCTGGTGACCAGCTTGGTTTCGGGCTGCTCGCGCAACCAGCTCTCCACCTTGCGAGTAACGGCTTGCGTGGACTGAATACTGCTGCCCTCGGGTAACTGCACTTCTACCAGCAGCTCGGGTCGGTCGGAGGTGGGGAAGAATTGCTGTTTGACGAAACCCATGCCTACAACCGCCAGCACGAAGGCCGCCACCACAATTCCGGCCACCAGAAACTTGTGGTGTACCGACCAGGCAATCATGCGGCGCAGGCGCATGTAATTGGGGGTGTCGTAAATGGCCTGATGGCCGCCGGGACGGGCTGGAATGGCGGGCAGCAATTTCACGCCCATATAGGGAGTGAAGGCCACCGCAACCAGCCAGGAGGTCAGCAGGGCAGCGGCCAGAATCCAGAAGATATTGCCGGCGTACTCCCCGGCAGAGGAACGGGCAAAACCCACCGGCAGAAAGCCGATAATCGTCACCAGGGTGCCGGACAGCATGGGGGCTGCCGTATGGTTCCAGGCATAGGCGGCGGCTTTCAGGCGGTCCATGCCTTCTTCCATTTTCACGATCATGATCTCGATCGCAATAATGGCGTCGTCCACCAGCAGGCCCAGCGAGATAATCAGCGCGCCCAGCGTTACCCGATCAAACACCTTGCCTGTCATCATCATGATGACGAACACCATGGCCAGCGTCAGGGGCACAGCGGCAGCCACTACAATCCCGACCCGCCAGCCCATGCTGACCAGACACACCAGCAGCACGACGCTTAGCGCCGCGAAGAACTTGAACATGAACTCGCCTACGGCGGAGGCAATGTTTACCGACTGGTTGGTGACGGTGTCCAGGGAGAAGCCCAGGGGCAGGGCAGCGGCAATATCTTCCCGTGCCTTTTCCAGATCCTTGCCCAGATACAGGCCGTTGTAGCCCTCCTGCATCACCACATCCAGCAACATGGCAAATTGTGCGTTGTGGTGAATCTCGAAGCTGGGTGGGTCCTCGTAACCACGGCTGATAGTGGCAATGTCGCCCAAGCGCAGATTATGACCCTGCACGTAGATATAGGTATTGCTGATGGCCTCCACATCCTCCAGCCCGGCGCTAAGGCGCATGTGAATACGCGGGCCATCGGTGCTGATGGCACCACTGGCTGTCATGGCACTGCGCTTGGACAAGGCTTCCAGAATCTGTTGAGGATTGAGCTGCAGATTGTGCAGCTTGGCTTCGTCCAGATCGACAAAAATACGCTCGCTTTGCTCGCCCAGAATATTCACCTTCTTGACGCCGGGGACTTGCAGTAGCTGGCTGCGTACTTTCTCGGCCTCGCGAGTCAGCAGGCGCGGTGGCAGACCGGGGGCTTGCAGCGCGAACAGGCTGAAGGACACGTCCGAGTACTCATCGTTCACAAACGGCCCCTGCACGCCTTTGGGCAAGCGCGGAGCCTGATCCTGCAGCTTCTTGCGGAGCTGATAGAACTCGCTCTGAACGTCCGCGGGCGGCATGGTGTCTTTCAGGGTCACCACCATCAAGGCTGTGCCGGGACGGGTAACCGTCTCTACCTTGTCAAACCAGCGCAGTTCCTGCATGCGCTTTTCCATGGGCTCGGCCACCAGATCCTGCATTTCCTGGGCGGTGGCCCCGGGCCACATGGCAGTGACGGTCAGCACTTTCACGGTAAAAGCCGGGTCTTCGGCTCGACCCAGTTTCACGAAGGAGTAAATGCCGGACGCTGCCAGAGCAATGATCAGAAACAGCGTGATGGCCCGTTCACGCACCGCCAGAGCGGAAAGATTGAAGCGGCCTGTCATTGCTTGACCTCGCGTGTTTCAGGACGAACTTCCTGGCCTTCATGCAAAAGGTTAGCGCCCAACGCCACGATGGCCGTACCGGCTTCAGGGCCTTGGGACAGGTAAGCGTGTTCCTGGGCAAGCTTGGCAATGGTCACGGGCTGCCAGTGCACGGTTTTCTGATCATCAATTACCCACACACCGGGCCCTTTACCCGCATCGTAAATTGCAGTCAGCGGCACTTGATTCAAGGCGTCTGCATCCGGGGGCGTCAAATGCACAATGGCGCTGGAACCCAGTCTTGCGGTGACATTCTCGCCCTCGAAGGAAAAGCGGGCCTGATAGCTGCGGGTTGCAGGGTCAGAGGATTGGGCCAGCTCGCGCAGTTGGGCGGGCAGGCTTTCCTGGGAGTCCGTTAGTTCAATGGTGGCGCGAGTACCCAGCGGAATATCCCACTGCTCGGGCAGGCTGACAATGACATCACGTGGACCGTCCTGGGCCAGGCGCAGCACGGCTTGCCCCGGGCTGACAACTTGGCCAACATCCGCAATCTGGGCGGTAATGATGCCGCTGGCTTCTGCTTTCAGGGAACTGTATTGGTCGGCGTTGCGGGCTATTTCAGCTTGTGCTTGGGCGGACTTCAGATTTGCCTGTGCGCTACGCAGTGCCTTCTGGCTTTGTTCATGCGCCTGACGGGAAACACCGCCTTGCTCCACCAGCAGGGACAAGCGTTTGTAATCTGACTGGGCTTGTTCGGCCTGAGCCTGGGCGGCCTGCACGGCAGCCAGACGGGCGCGGTAATCCAGTTGCAGATCCTTGGGGTCCAGCGTCATCAAGAGCTGGCCTTTTTCAACGTGCTCGCCGTTTTGAACTTTGCGCGTATCAATCTTGCCGCCTACCCGAAATGCCAGCGGGCTTTCCACCCGTGCGCTGACCAGCCCCAGGAAACGTCGTTGCTGATCGGCCTTGGGCTGAATCACGCTTTGAATGACCAAAGGAGCCTGAGTGCGAGGGTCGGCCTCCTGTGTCTGCTGGCTGCACCCCATCAGTACAAGGGCGGCGGACAAACTCAAGACAGGGCTAAGAGAGCGAAAAAGAGCCATGCAGGACTCCGGGTAGGTAAATAGTTGGATGAACTGTAACTTGGGACGTGACGTTCAAGGCATCAGGCTACGCAGGATAAGCTGCGTTACCACCAGCAAACCTTGGCGGGTTTTTTCAGGCGGATGTATTTCCAGCAAGACAGGGTGTAGACAGGCGGTCAAGGCAAACAGGATGCCTTGAACCACCTCGTCCAAGGGCGTGCGGCGTTCAAAGTCGCCGCTTTCACGGCCCGCGCGCACCAGGGCGGTGATTTGGGTCAGCAAATCTTCTCTGTGCTGGTCCACTGTTGTCCAATTGTTTTGCAGCGCTTCAATGACCACTTCTTGCATGCGGCCTTCCTGCAAGAACAGCTCCAGGCTTAGCGTGCAGGCGGTTTCAATGAAGTGGCGCAGACGTTCGATAGGGGGCAAGTCGCCCTCCACAATCTGTTGCAGCTGCACGTGCATGCCTTTGAGCACAGAGTGGCAGATCGCCTGGCCGATAGCCTGCTTGGAGTCGAAAAAACGATAGAGATAAGCGCTGGACACGCCTATGGATTTGGCCAGGCTGGCAACAGAGGTCTTGCGATACCCGTAGAGCCGGAAATGCGTATTGGCCTGCTCAATGATCTGTTCGCGGCGATGATGCTCGGTCGGACCACGCTGGCCCAGGGTACTGGCTGGCATAGAAGTTGAATGTTGAAGTAACGATAACGCAATACATTAACTTCCTTGTTAAGCCGCGGCAAGTAAATTGAGGCCACATATCCCGTTTTTTTGCTTGATGGGACTCTTCTTGACAGGCAAACCTTTTAGATCAGCCGATGGCTTGAGCAGGCAGCAGGGCATCCGCAGGATGGGATCATGCTTTGAGTCTGACCTTCCAGGCTTTGGCTTGTTGAGAGCGTGCCAGGGATAGCGCTTTTTGCAAGGTGGCTGATGCGTATGGTTGTTCGGATGGGAGATGCCTCATTGCCTGCGGCGTATTTGTCTCGAATGTCTATTACAACCAGCCGCTTCTGGAACTGTTGCAACAGGCATTCTCGCAGGAAAGAGGGCTGATTAATCTGGCCCCGATGGCGACCCAGTTGGGGTTTGTTTGCGGCCTGTTTTTTCTGGTCCCTCTTGGAGACCGGATTGACCGTAGAAAATTGATTCTGGGGCAGGCGGTGGTTTTGCTGGTCGGGCTGGTATTGCCTGGCGTCTGGGTGGGTGGCATGCGGTATGCCTGTTTGGAGGGGCATTAGTGCTTATCGGTTTTTCTTTGCACGGTATTCGTAGACGAGCGATAGGCACCAGAGGCTGAGAGAGGTGTTCTGGTGCGCATGCTTGCAGGCCGGGAGTCCACCAATGAAAAAAGCCTGACAGATCGAAATCTATCAGGCTTTTTGAATTTTTTGGCGGAGCGGACGGGGCTCGAACCCGCGACCCCCGGCGTGACAGGCCGGTATTCTAACCAACTGAACTACCGCTCCGCAGCGGTGCCAAGAATCTTGGCGTCCCCTAGGGGATTCGAACCCCTGTACCCACCGTGAAAGGGTGGTGTCCTAGGCCTCTAGACGAAGGGGACAGGACTTACAACTAAATCGTCGTTTTGGTGGAGGTAAGCGGGATCGAACCGCTGACCTCTTGCATGCCATGCAAGCGCTCTCCCAGCTGAGCTATACCCCCAATTTTCTTTACTTCGTTTTTTAACTGCGTCAAAAAACCAAAGTATCGAAATAAGTGTCAGGCTTGACGAGGCTTGCCACTTCAAACTGCTAAAACCAGTCCAGGACTGATTTTTAAATTTTTTGGCGGAGCGGACGGGACTCGAACCCGCGACCCCCGGCGTGACAGGCCGGTATTCTAACCAACTGAACTACCGCTCCGCAGCGGTTGCCAAGAATCTTGGCGTCCCCTAGGGGATTCGAACCCCTGTACCCACCGTGAAAGGGTGGTGTCCTAGGCCTCTAGACGAAGGGGACAGGACTCTACAGCTAACCTTCGTTTTTTGGTGGAGGTAAGCGGGATCGAACCGCTGACCTCTTGCATGCCATGCAAGCGCTCTCCCAGCTGAGCTATACCCCCATTTCGGCGTTCTTTTTGTCGACCACCAACGAAGAATTGAGATTATGAAGGTGTTTTTATCTTTGTGCAAGTCTTTTGAAGAAAAAAACCAAAATAAAGTGAAAAAACTTCAGAGGGGCTGCCAGAGGGGGGCATGGGGCAGGCAGAGGAGGCGATACCCCCGGCGTGCGGAAGCCGAAAACAGGGCTCAGGGTGAGCCTGAAATGCGCTTGTATCTTTTTGTTTTATACGGAGTTTTGTATCTTCTTTGTGTCATAACATTTCATTTGTGGCTCAATAGAAGGAAATGCTTTCAACTATTAGCGTCGTTTTTTTGTCCCTTTCAGGCTTGTCTAATTCCCTTCTTAGGCGCATAAATGCAGGGTTTGTGAGAAATTTGCGCTGCTCTGTAATCTAATGATGGTATGCTTCGTTGAGTAACATTTCACCTGCAATAATTACGTTTTGTAGGCCCCTCACTTAGCCTGCATTTTTTTATTTAATGGCGCTATGTCAGCAAAGCAGTGCATATCATCACCTCTGCCTGTTCCAGTGGATGCACAAAGACGAATCAGTTTGAGTGCTTTGCTGATTTGGGTGCTGTTGGTCTGGCTGTTGTTGATCTCCGCAACGGTTACTGTCATTTACAAGCAAAACCAGGCAGAAATTCGCCTGCAGGCAAGTAGCGGCCTCCTGCGCCAGCTCTCTGATATCAGCTATTCCGTGGCGCTGGCCGCGCCTTCCAGTTCGACGCCTGCCCGCTTGCGCCACTTGGATCAGCAGTTCCAAGGGGTGGTGCAGTTGTTGCGTGATGGCGGGGTAGTCGATGGTGTGGTCCTGGTCCCGCTGGACAAGCCCTTGCTGGGGCTGGTCTCTCAACTAAGTAATGAATGGCAGCGGCGCTTGATGCGTCTGGATTTTCCGGTCAGCTCCGAGCAAGTGCTCTTGCCAGCGGCCAGCCTGAACGCGGAAGACTCGTTATTTCGTCATAACACCCAGCAATTGCTGGATGCGTTTGATGCCTCGCGTGAAAGCGTCCGCTCGCAGCACCGCTGGACGGTGTTCTTCATGCTGGGTCTGGATTTGATCGCGCTGTGTCTGTCCTACTTCATGTTGCGTGCCTGGGCAGCCGATCCCTTGCGACAGCTGGTGGCTCAAGGCCAGGCTTTTACTGGCGGCAATTACCGTGCAAAAAGCACCAGTTCAGGCACTAGTGAAACGCGTTATTTGTCGCAGATTTTGAATTACTGCGGTTTGCAGATTCAACAGCTGGATGCGCAGCTTTCTATTCAGCAGCGCAATTTATCCCAGCTCAACGCCATATGCCGCAGTTTGAGCCACAACCCTTTATTGGGAGTTTATTTATCCCGCGATGGCCGCTTTGATTTCGTCAATAAAAAGCTGGCTGAGACATTGGGATATAGCCGTGCACAATTGCGCCAGGAGTTCACGGTTGATCAAGTCTTTCTGTCGCCGCGATTTCCTTCTTTGACTCAAGTGGTGCCCGATTCGCGTTCTGGTGGCAGCAGTTTGCGCTATGAAACGCGGGCATTGCGTTATGACGGCAAATCCATTGATGTCGAGATCTGTGCCATTCCCATCGAGCTCGAGGGCCGTATGGGCATGGTGGCAGTAGTGCAGGACATCACCACGCGGGTGCGCAACGAAGTGACGGGTCGTTTGGCGGCCGTGGTGTACGAGAACACTTGCGAAGCCATTGTTGTAACGGATCGTTTTGGCCATGTGGTAGATGCCAACCCGGCTTTTAGCCGCATCACCGGCTACGAGCTGGACGAAGTGCGGGGCCGCACCTTGTCTATCCTGAACTCGGGGCGTCAGGACACGGAGTTCTACCGCAAGATGTGGCGCGAGATTTCGGAAACCGGGCGGTGGCAGGGTGATATCTGGAATCGACGCAAGAACGGCGAGGATTTTGCCGAGCGTTTGACCATCAGCACTGCCTGGAACCCGGATGGCACGGTGTATCGCCATATTGGCTTGTTCACCGACATCACCAGCCATAAGAAGCGTGAAGCGCAGATGTGGAAGCAGGCGCATTACGATCATTTGACGGGCTTGCCCAATCGGCAGATGTTCCAGGATCGCTTGCAGCAAGCGCGCGAGCAGTCGCGTCGCACAGGCTTACCTTTCGCGCTGATCTTTATGGATCTGGATTTTTTCAAGGATGTGAACGATTCCTTGGGGCACGAGAAGGGCGACGTCCTGCTGCAGGAAGTGGCCCAGCGTTTGCAGCGCTGTGTGCGGGTAACGGATACCGTGGCCCGTATTGGTGGTGACGAGTTTACCGTCATCATCTCGGATATCAGCGATACCTCGATTGTGGAGCGCACTTGTCGCTGTTTGCTGGACACGATTGAAGAGCCTTTCCAGTTGGGCAAGAACTCGGTGTCTGTTTCTGCCAGTGTGGGAATCACGCTGTTCCCCGAAGATGGCGATGATGCCGGCCAGCTTTTGAAGAATGCGGATATGGCCATGTACGCTGCCAAGGCTTGCGGCCGTAATCAATACTGCCGCTTCCTGCCTGCCATGAGCGAAGCCGTGGAAGCGCGCCTGCGTTTCTCGCAGGATTTGCAAAAGGCACTAAGCGAGCAGCAGTTCCAGCTTTATTACCAACCCATTGTGGATTTGCGTACAGGGCAGGTCACCCGTGCCGAGGCCTTGATACGCTGGGAACACCCGCAGTTGGGCTTGGTGCCCCCTTCAGAATTCATTCCGTTTTCCGAAGATTCCGGTCTGATTGTGCTGATTGGCGAATGGGTGTTCGAGACGGCTGCCCAGGCCGCGGTGAAACTACGCAACGAGCTGGACCCCGGTTTCCGGGTCAGCCTGAATGTCTCGCCCGCGCAGTTCAAGCTCAATGGCTCCTGCGCGCGCGAGTGGGTGGAGTATCTGCAAACCCAAGGCATTCCGGGCGATGCGCTGGTGGTGGAAATTACCGAGCGCTTGTTGCTGGACGATCAGGGGCAAGCCTTGCAGCAGTTGCGCTCCTTGCGGGAGTACGGCATGAGTGTGGCGCTGGATGATTTTGGCACCGGCTACTCCTCCCTGTCGCACCTGAAGCGGTTTTCCATCAATGTGCTCAAGATTGATCAGTGCTATATCCGCAATCTGGCCCTGAGCAGCGAGGATCTGGTGCTGACTCAGGCCATGATTGTCATGGCGCAAAAGCTGGGCTTGCGGGTAGTGGCAGAAGGTGTGACCAGTCACGAGCAACTGGATTTGTTGAACAACGCCGGTTGCGACTATATGCAGGGCTATTTGTGCTCTACGCCCATCCCGGCGGATGAGTTCGTGGACTGGTGCAAGACCTGGAATCGGGAGCGTGCCGGTGGTTTTGCCGCGCGCTTGTACCCGAATGCACCGCAGGCTTTGCAATAGCAGAATCCTTTGAATCCCTGCTATAGCGCAAAGCCTGTGGTGAGTTTGTTGGTGCTTAGTCCTGACGACGAGAGCGCCAGGCAAAAATAATCAGAAGCAGGCCTGCCCAGATCAAGAAGGGCAGATTGCCGTATTTCACGTAGGGAGTCAGGCCTGTTGTGCCTTGAACTTCCACATCCAGCACACCCGGCGTCAGGGGCGGCAGAACTGCACGAACACGCCCATAAGGATCAATGGCTGCTGTCATGCCGGTATTGGTGGCACGCAGCATGGGACGGCCTGTTTCCAGAGCCCGCATACGTGAGATCTGCAAGTGCTGGCTCAAGGCCCAGGAATCGCCAAACCAGCCCAGATTGCTGATGTTCAACAGCAAGGTAGCGCCTTCCTGGCCAGGACTGCCTTGCACGGCCTGGATGATCTCTTCACCAAACACGTCTTCATAGCAGATGTTGGGGGCAACACGCCCCTCTGCCATCTTGAAGGGCGCTTGCGGCAAGGCGCCACGATGGAAGTCCCCCAGCGGGATATTCATCATGTCCACAAACCATTGAAAGCCGGTGGGGATGAATTCGCCGAAAGGCACCAGATGATGCTTGTCGTAGTAGCTGGCCGTGCTATTGATGATGTCCTGGGGCTGAGTCTCGGGGCTGATCAGCAAGGCGCTGTTGGTGTAGCTCAGCTTGCCGTTGACCGTGCCACGGTCCATGGGGACACCCAGCACCAGATTGGCTTGATGGCGCTGTGCCAGTTCCGTCCAGCGCAACCAGAAGCTGGTTTCCAGGCGGTTTTGCAATACGGGGATAACGGTTTCAGGCAGAACAATCAGGCGCGGCGCGTCTTCGGGGGTCTTGGCCGGCAGGTTTGCCAGCTCGTAATAACGCTCTATGCCTTCGCTCATATTGGGGCCGAACTTGGCGCTTTGATCGATATTGCCTTGCACCAGGCGGGCAATAAAGGGCGCGCCATGGGGCTGGACCCAGGCAATATGCGGCA
The DNA here is from genome assembly GCF_023674485.1 of Alcaligenes sp. DN25. Classification (NCBI taxonomy): domain Bacteria; kingdom Pseudomonadati; phylum Pseudomonadota; class Betaproteobacteria; order Burkholderiales; family Alcaligenaceae; genus Alcaligenes; species Alcaligenes sp. DN25. The sequence goes on from NZ_CP098408.1 coordinate 865,871, forward strand.
GACTGATCCCGATCAGGCCAAAAATCATGGCGATACCAATGCCGATCGCGCTGGAAGGGCTTTGGTTCTTGTCTTTGGAGGCGGCAAACTGGGCAATCACGGCGGCGCTGAAAGCCGACAGCCAGGCCAGGCCATACACACCCACAACGGGTGCCCAGCCGGTAAACATCCCTTCTGCGTGGGCGTAGCCGATATTCAACCAGGGAAAGCCAGTCAGCAAATTGCCGCGCAGCCATTCGCTTAATGCCCAGCAGCTTGCCCAGCCTGCTGATAGCAACAATCGTGGCAGCCAGGAATCACTATCGTGCTTGGGGCGCAGTTTTTGCCAAACCGCTGAAGCCAGAGCAGGAAAGAGGGCCAGGGCGGCAGCCAGTAGCAAAACGCCCAGGGCGGCCATCCAGGAGGGCATGCCACCATACTGGTGCATGCTGATGTACAGCCAGTAAATCCCTACGCCAAAATGCCCCAGCCCAAACAGATAACTGCGACCAAAGGCCTGGCGCACGGACGTCGAACCCATGATCTGCGAGCAGGCAATGGCCAGCAAGGTGATCTGGTAGAAAGGCAAAATCCAGGATGGCAGCGGGCCAATGGAAAAGGACAGGGCATGCAAGCCCCCCAGGACCAGCAGTAAAGCGACGCCAAGCGCCTGGGGTAAAGGTTTGGAATCAGGCTTGTTCAAGATTAGGCTCGGCGGGTGTGGCTCGCTGAACGTGCAACCAAAGGGCTCGTTTGGCATCCGCACGGACAACCGTGAGGCTGATGCCATCAAGCTGGGCCACATCGCCCCGGCGAGGGATATGTCCCAATTCGGACGCCAGCCAACCACCTACGGTGTCAAAGTCGTCGTTAGGGAGGTGGGTCTGGAAGGCTTCGTTGAAATCGGGGATTTCAGTCAGTGCCATGACACGCCAGCTGTCGGGGCCGGCCTGGAAAATGGTCTGCTCGGCGTCTTCATCGTATTCGTCTTCGATGTCGCCCACAATTTGTTCCAGCACGTCTTCCATGGTGACCAGGCCTGCTGTACCACCGTGCTCGTCAATAACGACGGCCAGGTGATTGCGGCTGCCACGGAACTCGTGCAGCAAGACGTTCAGGCGCTTGGTCTCGGGAATGAATACCGCAGGGCGAATCAGCGGGCGCAAATCCAGCGTGGGGTTGGCGATCGAGAGCAGCAGGTCCTTGGCCAGCAAGATACCGATGATATTGTCGCGCTCCGTCTCGTAGATCGGAAAGCGGCTGTGGCCCGTTTCAATAATGATGGGCAGCATCTCGGTCAAGGGCTTGGCGATGTCCAGCATATCGATCTTGGATCGGGGCACCATGATATCGGCCACTGTTTTGTTGGCCATATCCAGTGTTCCGGCGATCATGGACAGCGATTCGTCGTCGATAACTTTGCGGGCGTGGGCCGCAACCAGGACAGACTTAAGGTCTTCTCGGTCTTCGGGTTCGTGACGCCGATTGAAAAAAGCACTTAAGCGAGAGATGGGATTGTTTGAGCTGGCCTTGGAAGGGCGGGGCTCGGGGTCGGGAGCAGAGTCTGACATTGTCCGAAGGACGAGTTAAGGAAGAAACAAGCATAACCGAAAAATGATGACAAGGTATGTACCTGTCATCATTCGGAATGCGGGAAGGGAAGTGAGGATTGGCGCAGCTTTGTCAGGGATGGGAGACCCTTTGTGACAAGTGGGCGAGCTAGCGCTCCTGGTAGGGATCGGGGATGCGCAAACTGGCCAGAACAGCGGTTTCCAGCGCTTCCATGTCCTGGGCTTCGTCCTCTTCAATGTGGTCGTAACCCAGGGAATGCAGACAGCCGTGCACCACCAGATGAGCGGCATGGTGCAGAAATGGCTTTTGCTGTTCCTGGGCTTCACGCTCCAGCACGGGCAGGCACAAGACGATATCGCCGTGGACCACGCCGTCCTCGTCCTGACCATATTCAAAGGTCAGCACATTGGTGGCGTAGTCGCGTTCCCGGTAGCTCAGGTTCAGGCTCTGGCCTTCTTCGGCGTCCACAATACGCAAGGTGGCGGAAAGGGCGGTGAAGCGATCTTCGGGGTGGATGCGTTCGACTGCCATATCAATCGTGCGCTGCATCCAGCGGCGGATACGGGAGCGGCTCAGCTCGGGGCAATCAATAGCGTACTGGACGCTCAGGGACAGATCAGGCATCACCGGCTCGTTCGTAGGCGTCCACAATTCGCGCAACCAGCGGGTGGCGCACGACATCACGGCTGCTAAAGCGCGAGCAGGAAATACCCTGCACGTTTTCCAGCACCTTGACGGCATGATTCAAGCCGCTGCGCTGGCCTTTGGGCAAGTCCACCTGAGTGGGGTCGCCGGTAATCACCGCCTTGCTGCCAAAACCGATGCGCGTCAGGAACATTTTCATTTGTTCCGGTGTGGTGTTCTGGGCTTCGTCCAGGATCACGAAAGCATGGTTCAGCGTGCGGCCGCGCATATAGGCCAGCGGTGCGATTTCGATGATTTGTTTCTCGAACAGGCGCTGTACCTTCTCCACACCCATCAAGTCATACAAGGCGTCGTACAAAGGGCGCAGATAGGGGTCTACCTTTTGGGCCAGATCACCGGGCAAAAAGCCCAGGCGCTCACCCGCTTCGACGGCAGGACGTGTCAGCACCAAGCGATGGACGGATTCGCGCTCCAGTGCATCAATGGCGCAGGCCACCGCCAGCCAGGTCTTGCCGGTACCGGCTGGGCCTACGCCGAAGTTGATGTCATTGTTCAGGATATTGCGCAGGTATTCGCGCTGACCGGGTGTGCGAGGACGCAGGTCGCGTTTGGCGGTGCGCAGGGAAATTTCTTCCTGGCCGACGGGGGGCAGCTCGGGCAGGGGCTCGGGCTTTTCCTCTTTTTCGTGGCGGCGGCTGGCGCCCAGCTCAACCAGGCCCAGCTGAATATCGTCGATATTCAGCGCACGGTGCACGGCACGCGAATGGAACCAGTCAATGGCCTTGGCAGCCTCCTCCGCGCGCTCGCCTTCAATCGAAACATGACTGCCACGCCGACGCAGGGTGACGTCATAGGCAATGGCAATCTGCTTGATGTTCTCGTCCAAAGGGCCACACATATTGGCCAGATGGGTATTGTCCCCGTCCAGACGCAAGGAAGTGGGCATGCGGCGGCGTTGGCTAGTCATAGATCAGGCTCCTGCAACCCGGTCATGGGTCACGATTTCTCCGCGCAAGGTATTGGTCAGTACTTGGGTCACGTGCACATCCACAATTTGTCCGATCAGGCGAGGGTCGCCGGGGAAGTTGATGATGCGGTTGTTTTCGGTACGGCCTTTCAGTTCCGAGTCGTCTTTGCGCGAGGTGCCTTCGACCAGAATGCGTTGCACGCTGCCGACCATGGCCTGGCTGATGGCCTGGGCCTGCTCGTTGATTTGCGCTTGCAGGCGGTGCAGGCGGTCCAGCTTTTCTTCTTTGCTGGTGTTGTCTTCCAGGTCGGCGGCCGGTGTGCCGGGGCGACGCGAATACACAAAAGAGAAAGACTGGTCGAAATTCACATCGCGAATCAGCTTCAGTGTCTTCTGGAAATCCTCTTCCGTCTCACCGGGAAAGCCCACAATAAAGTCCGAGGACAGGACGATGTCGGGACGCGCTTCACGCAGGCGGCGCACGATGGATTTGAACTCCAGCGCAGTGTAGCCGCGTTTCATTGCAGCCAGAATACGGTCGCTGCCGGCCTGTACGGGCAAGTGCAGAAAGGGGACCAGCTTGGGCAGATTGCCGTGGGCGGCGATCAGGCGCGAGGTCATTTCCTTGGGGTGCGAGGTGGTGTAGCGAATGCGCTCGATACCAGGGATCTCGTGCACGTACTCCAGCAGCATGGCAAAGTCGGCAATCTCGCCAGCGACGTCGGTCGGGCCACGGTAGGCGTTCACGTTCTGGCCCAGCAGCGTCACTTCACGCACACCCTGGTCGGCCAGGTCAGCCACTTCCATCAGTACGTCGTCAAAGGGACGGGAGACTTCGGGGCCACGGGTGTAGGGCACTACACAGAAACTGCAGTACTTGCTGCAGCCTTCCATGATGGACACAAAGGCCGAATAACCCTCCACGCGTGCTGGAGGCAGGGCGTCGAATTTTTCGATTTCAGGAAAACTGATATCCACTTGCGAGCGGCCGCTGTTGCGGCGCTTGACGATCAGCTCGGGCAGGCGGTGCAAGGTTTGTGGTCCGAACACCACATCCACGTAGGGAGCACGACGAATAATCGTGTCGCCTTCCTGACTGGCCACACAGCCACCTACGCCAATGACCAGATCGGGATTGAGCGCTTTCAAATGCTGAACCCGGCCCAGATCCGAGAACACCTTTTCTTGCGCTTTTTCGCGCACCGAACAGGTATTGAACAGGATGATGTCTGCTTCTTCGGGGTTGGTTGTCAACTCCACGGGGCGATCCTGATTCAGGATATCGGCCATTTTTTCGGAGTCGTACTCGTTCATCTGGCAGCCAAAGGTGCGAATGAAGAGCTTGCGGGCAGGCTTGGTAGCAGCATCCGCGCTGGCGGGGGTAGAGATTGTGGTGTCGGTCATAGAAGGAGCCGTGACGGGTGTATATCCCGCGGGCCATTGAAAATGATGAATCGGGCATTATAACGCCCAGCCTCCCGTGAGCCACAAGCAAGCTGGGATCATGTGGGAGGACTTGTTGCAGACAGGCCGCCCTTTGGGGTGAGAAGGCTGGAAATAGTCTTGTCGGGGTATGAAGCTGGATCAGGATTTTCAGTCAGCTTCTACTTGCGTCCTGATTTTGCGGATTATATGATTCGTATATGGATCATATAAGGATTGAAAAATGGGTATCGTGAATATTGATGACGAGCTGCACGACCAGCTACGCAAGGCGAGTACGGTTTCATGTCGCTCCATCAATGCGCAGGCGGCTTTCTGGATACGTATGGGGTTGTTGTGCGAACTGAACCCGACCATGAGTTTTAACGAGATTGTCGCCCGTGAAATGAAGGCGGCTGGTTTGGGTGAGCCTGCCGTGCCTCTGGATCAGGTGGAGTCAGCATGATCAAGATGGCAGATGAAATTGCCTTGATGGCCGAATCGGGCCGTTTGCTGGCTCAAGTGTTCACGCGCCTGGATCAGTTAGATCTGATTGGCATGAACACCATGCAGATCAATGATCTGGTCGAGAGCTACATCGTCCATGATCTGCAAGCCCGGCCCGCCAGCAAAGGGCAGTACGGTTATGCCTATGTTCTGAACTCATCGCCTAATCAAGTCGTGTGTCACGGTATGCCGTCCACGACGGATGTACTGAAAGAGGGGGATATCGTGAATTTCGATATCACCTTGGAGAAGAACGGCTTTATCGCGGATTCCAGCAAAACCTACATGGTGGGGCAGGTGACTCCTGCTGCGCAAAAACTGGTCGATGCCTGCTATATGGCGATGTGGAAAGGTATACAAGCCGTACGCCCCGGCGCGACTTTGGGTGATGTGGGGTTTGCCATCTCCCAGTACGCACGCAAGAACGGCTATTCCGTTGTACGTGATTACTGTGGGCACGGCATCGGGCGGGAAATGCACGAAGCGCCTGAAGTTTTGCATTGGGGCATGCCGCGCACAGGACTGCGATTGAAAGAGGGCATGGTGTTCACCATTGAACCCATGCTGAATCAAGGTGGCCATGCAGTGCAAACCGGGAAAGATGGCTGGACCGTGCGCACTTGCGATGGCTTGCTGTCAGCACAGTTTGAGCACACGGTGGCTGTGACAGACAGTGGTGTGCGCGTGTTGACCTTAAGACCTGATGAAACCATCCCGAATTAATTACGTAGTTGGTCGTCCCTCCCTTGCATTACTTATGGCTTGTAGTGTGTCATCCAGTCATTGCAGCTTGTGCACTGAAAACGACAGCAGCAAGTTATTTCAGCCCGATGGAAATGAGATTTTCTGTAAACCTCGTTGATGCTGCCACAGCTGCGAGATCCCGTCATATCGTGATGGCAGTATTGCCCGTTGTCTAACCGTCGTGCCGAAGTATCCCTTCAGATCAATATAGGGTGGCAGGCGTTTGTTTTATTGAGGGCCGGAGCAGGTCGGCTTGGCGGGTCATTCGCCCGTGCTGCGCACGGGTCCCCTTGTCAGAGTCCAGATGCGGGCGGGTCGTGAACTCGGAGCGCGGTTTGTCCCCCGGACAAACCGCAAGCGTGCTCCTCAAACAGCACGACCCTTGCACCCCGCATCCGGCCTCTGCCCGCGGCGAATAACCTGACTCGCCCGCCGACCTGCTCCGGCCCTCAATAAAACAAAAAGAGGCTTACTGCCGCCACTCTATTACTCGCAATCCAGCAGCCTTAGAAACAAAAAAGCCCGACATTGTTTTAATGTCGGGCTTTCGTTAACAGCGAGCCAAGAAGCAACTTAGCCTTCTACAACCTCGCCGCCTTCGTCTTTCTTGATCGGCTTGACCAGATCCTCACGTTTCACGCCCAGCCACATGGAAATGGCGGCGGCCACGAACACGGAGGAGTAAATACCGAACCAGATACCGATGGTCAGCGCCAGCGAGAAGTTGTGCAGCGTGGGTCCACCGAAGAAGAAAATCGACAGCACCATCATCTGGGTAGAACCGTGGGTGATGATGGTACGCGAGATGTTCTGGGTGATGGACAGATCAATAATGTCCGACACCGACATCTTGCGCTGCTTGCGGAAGTTCTCACGGATACGGTCCATCACCACAACGGATTCGTTCACGGAGTAACCCAGCACAGCCAGGACACCGGCCAGCACCGACAGCGAGAACTCCCACTGGAAGAATGCGAAAAAGCCCAGAATGATGACCACGTCGTGCAAGTTGGCAATCGCACAAGCCAGTGCCAGCTTCCACTCAAAGCGGAAACCCAGATACAGCAAGATACCCGCGACCACAAAGGCCAGGGCCATCAAACCGTTATGCAGCAGTTCCTGCCCCACCTGTGGGCCCACGAACTCCACACGGCGCAGCTCCACGTCCGAGTGCTGCTGCTTCAAGGCCTGGAGTACTTGCTCGCTTTGCTGGGTAGAGTCTTGTCCGTCCAGAACGGGCAAGCGGATCATGATGTCCTGCGACGTGCCGAAGTTCTGTACCTGGAAGTCGGTATAACCCAGCGACTGAATCGAGCCGCGCACATCTTCGACCTGCACGGTTTGCTGATAGTGCACTTCCATGACCGTACCACCGGTAAATTCGATGGACAGGTGAAAGCCGCGCACAATAATGAAGACGACCGCTGCAATAAATGTCAGAAAACTGATCAGGTTCAGCACCAACGCATGGCGCATGAACGGGATAGTGCGGTGAATACGAAAAAATTCCATGATGCTTTATGCCTGTAGTTGGGCCTGGCCGGTTTGCACCGGCCCCGGCACTTTACTTCTTGTCCTGTGGTTTCCAGACCTGACCAATGGAAATACCCTGTAGGCGACGACGGTTGCCATACCAGAGGTTGACCAGGGCACGAACCCCAACCACCGAAGAGAACATGGAGGTCAGAATACCGATCACGTGGACGACCGCAAAACCACGGATAGGACCGGAACCGAAGGCCAGCAAAGCGACACCCACAATCAGACTGGTCAGGTTGGAGTCGAAAATAGTGGCCCAGGCACGATCAAAACCCAGGTGAATGGCTTGTTGCGGCGAGGCACCATTGCGTAGCTCCTCGCGGATACGCTCGTTGATCAGCACGTTGGCGTCAATGGCCATACCCAGGGTCAGGGCGATAGCTGCAATACCCGGCAAGGTCAGGGTGGCTTGCAGCATGGACAAGACAGCCAGCAACAAGAGCACGTTGAAGGTCAAGCCAATGGTGGAGAACAGACCAATCAGGTGGTAGTACAGCATGATGAAGATGGCGATCGCAATAAAGCCGTACAGCGTGGCGTTAAAGCCTTGGCGAATATTGTCGGCACCCAGGCTAGGGCCAATAGTGCGCTCTTCAATGATGCTCATGGGGGCGGCCAGCGAACCGGCACGCAGCAGCAGGGAAATATCGGCGGCTTCCTGAGCATTCATGCTGCCGCTGATCTGTACCTGGCCGTTAGGAATTTCGCTACGGATAACCGGAGCCGTCACCACTTCACCCACGCCATTTTCAAACAGCACAATCGCCATGCGCTTGTTGATGTTGTTGCGGGTAATGTCGCGGAAAATGCGCGAGCCCTTATTGTCCAGCGTCAGGTTGACGGTGGGTTGCTGGGTTTGCGAATCACGACCGGGCTGGGCGTCCTGCAGGTTTTCACCTGTCAGGATGACCTGGCGACGCAGCAGCAGGGGGGCACCACCACGCTCGGTGTAGCGCTCCAGACCAAAGGGCACGGTACCCGAGTTCAAGGCCGCAACGGCAGCAGGCGAGTCTTCCACCATACGCAGTTCCAGTGTGGCCGTACGACCCAGAATTTCCTTGGCTTTGGCTACATCCTGCACACCGGGCAGTTGAACCACGATGCGATCGGACCCTTGCTGCTGAATTACAGGCTCGGCTACGCCCAGCTCATTGATTCGGTTATGCAAGGTGGTGATGTTTTGCTTGAGGGCGTTCGATTGCACCTGAATGGTGGCGGCTTCGGTCAAACGGGCTGTCAGACCGCTGTCACCGGCAGGGGTGAAAGCCAGATCAGGCATGGCGCGACGCATTTCCGATTGAGCGCGGTCGCGATCGTCTGCCGAGGCAAAGCTCATGCGCAGCGAGTGACCATCACGCTCGATGCCGCCAACAGGCACTTTGGCTTCGCGCAGCACGCTGCGGGCATCAGCCACCATGGAGTCGTAGCGGGCTTGAAGCGCGCCTTGCATATCCACTTGCAGCAGGAAGTGCACGCCACCGCGCAAGTCCAGGCCCAGGTGCATGGGGTGGGCACCCAGTGCGGTCAGCCAAGCAGGCGACGCAGACACCAGGTTCAGCGCGACGGTGTAGTCGGGGGCGGTAGCTGTGGAGTCCTTGTTCAGTTCGCGCTCGATCAGGTCTTTGGCCTTGAGCTGAACATCGGTGGACTCAAAACGGAAACGCGCAGTGGCGCTAGGTCCGTTTTGTTCAAAATACGAGCCCGTCGTAGGAATATTGTTTTTCTTGAGCAGCTCTTCAACGTGACTGATCAGGTTGGTTTCAAGCCGGACCGTGGATTTGGCGCTGGAAACCTGGACAGCAGGAGACTCACCAAACAGATTGGGCAAGGTATAGATCAGGCCGATCGCCAGCGCGACCAAGACGATGACATATTTCCAGAGAGGATAACGATTCATGGGATATCTACGACGGGTGCAGAAATGGCAACCCCGGACCGAGGTCCGGGGTCGGAGGCATTACAGCGACTTGATCGTGCCTTTGGGCAGAACAGTCGTAACGGCCACGCGTTGGACCAGAACTTCAACAGGCTTGTCGGTCAGGTTGGCCACTTCAACGGTCAGGTAGTTGTCGTGAACTTTGCTGACTTTGCCCAGCAGACCGCCGGAGGTGATTACTTCGTCGCCTTTGGCCAGGTTGGAGACCAGGTTGCGGTGCTCTTTCTGACGCTTCATTTGAGGACGAATCATCAAGAAGTACAGCACAACGAACATCAAGATGATGGGCAGCATGCCCATCAAGGCATTTTCGCCGCCGGCAGCTGCCTGGGCGGGGATGAGAGTCAGAATGTCAACAGCGGACATGTGGGGCTCCTGAGGATTTTTTTGTGTGGGTTGTCAAAAACTAACGGTGTATTGTAGCGGCACTTTATTGCGGTATCACAAACAGCGTGTCATTCAATACCGCGCGCCCGATCCTGGTGGAACTGTTCCCGCCAGGCCGCGAAACGCTTTTGCTCGATAGCATCGCGCATCTCTTGCATGATCTGCAAATAGAAATGCAGATTGTGCAAGGTATTCAAACGCGAGCCGGTAATTTCATTGGAACGCTGCAAATGATGCAAGTAGCCACGCGAGAAATGCTTGCAGGTATGGCAGGTGCAGCTGGGATCCAGCGGGCGGGTATCGTCGCGGTAACGGGCATTGCGTATCTTGATGTCGCCGTAACGGGTAAACAGCCAGCCATTGCGCGCATTGCGGGTGGGCATGACGCAGTCAAACATGTCCACACCCTGGCTGACCCCTTCGACCAGATCTTCCGGTGTACCCACACCCATTAGATAGCGGGGGGCATGCGTGGGCAGTTTCGGGGTGGTATGCGCCAGAATGCGCATCATGTCTTCTTTGGGCTCGCCTACGGACAGGCCGCCAATGGCATAGCCTTCAAAGCCGATTTCGGTCAGACCAGCCAGGGATTCGTCGCGCAGGTCCTCGTACATGCCGCCTTGCACAATGCCAAACAGGGCATTGGGGTTATTCAGACGCTTGAATTCCTCGCGTGAACGGCGAGCCCAGCGCAAGGACATGCGCATGGATTTAGCCGCTTCGATATGCGTGGCGGGACGGTCGTCAATCAAGTAGGGCGTGCATTCATCGAACACCATGGAAATATCGGAGTTCAAGGAGTACTGGATTTGCATCGACACTTCAGGCGTCAGAAACAGGCGCTCGCCGGTGATGGGGGAGGCAAACTTCACCCCTTCCTCGGTAATCTTGCGCATGCCTTTCAGGCTGAACACCTGAAAACCGCCCGAGTCCGTCAGGATGGGCTTGTCCCATTGCATGAAATTATGCAGACCCTGGTACTTGTCCATGACCTCCGTGCCCGGACGCAGCCACAGGTGAAAGGTATTGCCCAATATGATCTGCGAGCCAATCTCGTTCAGCTCGTGCGGCATCATGGCCTTGACGCTGCCATAGGTGCCTACCGGCATGAAAATGGGGGTTTGCACCACACCGTGGTTCAGGGTGATCTGGCCACGGCGAGCGGCGCCATCGGTGCTTAAGAGGTCAAACTTCAGTCCACTCATGGGGTAGGAGGCTCAATGAACATAGCATCGCCGTAACTAAAGAAGCGATACCGGGATTGGACGGCGTGCTGGTAGGCACGTTGTATGGGTTCGATCCCCGCCAGGGCCGATACCAGCATCAGCAAGGTGGACTGGGGCAAATGGAAATTGGTGATCAGTGCATCCACCCACTGGTACTGGAAGCCGGGGGTAATGAACAGGCGCGTGTCGCCTTCAATGCTGCCATCGGTGCAGCGCTGGTTCATGCCGGGCTCTTTGCTGGCGGCAGACTCCAGCGAACGCACACTGGTGGTGCCCACGGCAATGACGCGGCCACCGGCAGCGCGGGTGGCTTCGATCTTGGCCAGGGTGGCGGCGGGCACATGGTAACGCTCGGCGTGCATGACGTGTTCGCTGATATTGTCCACACGCACAGGCTGAAAAGTGCCTGCACCCACGTGCAAGGTCACAAAGGCCTGGTCCACGCCTTGCTCGCGCAAGGTGTTCAGCATGTCGTCGGTAAAGTGCAGGCCAGCCGTCGGGGCGGCCACGGCACCGGGGTGACGGGCGTAAACAGTCTGGTAGCGCGAGTCGTCTTCCTCGTCCGCTGCGTGGGTAATGTAGGGTGGCAAAGGCGTGGCGCCGTATTGCTCCAGCATGTCCAGCACAGGCTCGTGAAAGCGCAGCGCAAACAGGGCGTCTTCCCGCCCGGTGCAATCGGCCAGTACCTTGCCGTCGGCCAGTTCCAGCAACGTGCCAGGTTTGGGGGACTTGCTGGCGCGGATATGGGCCAGAGCCGTATCGGGGCCGGTTACGCGCTCGATCAGCACTTCCACCTTGCCGCCGCTGCTTTTCTGGCCATGCAGGCGGGCCTTGATGACGCGCGTATCGTTAAAGACCAGCAGGTCACCCTTGCGCAGCAGGCTGGGCAGGTCGGTGAACTGGCGGTCATGCAATTGGCTGGCACCGTCCAGATGCAGCAGACGGCTGCCCTGGCGCTGGGCCGGCGGGCTTTGAGCGATCAGATCAGGGGGAAGCTCGTAGTCGAACTGGGCGATAGTTAAAGAGGGGTCGATGCTCATGGTTTGTCGTAAAGGGCCACTGGCCAGAAGGCCGGGCCTGATGGGGTAACCGACTATTTTAACGCTTTGCCGCCAGATTGCTGAAACGGCCATATCCGTGGTGTTTTTCTTTCGGTATGCTTGGGTCTTTCCTGAATTGATCTGTTGGAGACGAGGGCATGGGCGTTTTAAAGGCAAAGCCTGTTTTGAGTCGTTGCAAGCACGTGGCTCTGGCCACCTTGCTCATGGTGCAAGGCGCATCACTAGCCCTGGCCCAGGCCTTGCCGCCCGAGCTGGCTTCGGTATGGAACGCCAGCCGCTTGCCGCAATCGTCTCTGTCCATCGTGGTAGACGAGGTGGACGGTCCGCGCCTGATCGGCGTCAATCCCCAGGAGCCCCGTAACCCCGCATCGGTAATGAAACTGGTCAGTACCTGGGCCGGTTTGTCCGCTCTGGGGCCAGAATATACCTGGCGTACGACGTTAATGGCCCAGGACGGCCTGCAGGTGGACGAACAAGGCACTTTGAAAGGGCCTCTGTACATCAAGGCGGGGGGCGATCCGTTTTTGACCGTGCCGCAGTTATGGGACATGTTGCGCGAGCTCCGCTTGCGTGGGGTGAAGAATCTGACCGAAGTTATTGTGGATCGTTCCATCTTCGGCAACGTCACCATCAATCCGGGTGATTTCGATAATGCGGGTGACCGTCCCTATAACGCCAGCCCGGATGCCATGATGGTGGGGCTAGGCGCTTCCCGGCTGGTGTTCCAGCCAGATACACAGGCGCGCAAATGGATTGCGATTATTGACCCGCCTTTGCCCGGAGTGCGCGTACAGGGTGAAGTCGAGTGGTCGACGGCGACCTGCCCTGGTTCGCCTGTTGTTGGTACCCAGATTCAGCCTGAAGCCGGTGGCATGGTGGTCCGTGTCAGTGGCAAGGCCGCCGCTTCTTGCGGTGAGTTCAGCGTTTACCGTCTGGTTCATTCCCAAACCGAGTTTTTCGACAAGCTGTTCCGCAGCCTGTGGCGCGATCTGGGCGGCACCCTGGCCCGCGACATCAAAGCAGGCCGTGTGCCGGCTCGTGCGCAGGCGATTACCTGGCATGACTCGCAGTCCCTGTCTGACCTGATCCGTCTTATTAATAAGCAAAGCAACAATGTGATGGCCCGTACCATCTTGCTGACCGTGGGCGCAGAAATGAATGGTCCCGGTGCCACGGTGGCCACCGGCGAGCGCGCCGTCATGAACGTGCTGGGTCGCCAGGGCGTGAATACCGCAGGCTGGACCGTGGACAACGGCTCGGGCCTGTCACGCAATGCCCGCGTCACGGCGGGCGGCATGGCTGACATGCTGAAAGTCGCCTGGCGCTCGAACTGGATGCCCGAGTACATTTCGTCCTTTGCGATCTCCGGTGTGGACGGCACGGTGCGTTCGCGCTTGCGCGATGACGAGGTTCAGGGCCGTGCCCACTTGAAAACCGGCACGCTGCGCGATAGTCGTGCCTTGGCCGGTTACGTGCTGGGAGCCAGCGGAAAGCGGTATATTGTCGTCATGATGGTCAATGACGAACGTTCTGCCTCTGCCCGACCCTTTTTTGATGCGGTGGTGAAGTGGCTGGCAGTACGTTGACGATCACGATAGTGAGGGCTGCTGTGCAGCAGCCCTGTTTTTAGTTAGTCCCTAATTTGATGAAGCAATCATGCCCATACACGAAATACGCCACCCTTTGATCCGCCATAAGCTGGGCTTGATGCGCAAGGCAGATCTGAGCACGAAAAATTTCCGCGAAATGTCTCAGGAAATTGCCTCTTTGCTGACCTATGAGGCGTGCAAGGATCTGCCTCTGGAACCCACCACCATTGAAGGTTGGTGTGGCAATGTGGAAGTGGAAAAGCTGGCTGGCAAGAAAGTGACAGTTGTGCCTATCTTGCGCGCTGGTATTGGCATGCTGGACGGGGTGTTGAGCTTGATTCCTGGCGCCAAAGTCAGCGTGATTGGTATTGCTCGCAACGAAGAAACCTTTGAAGCCCAGACCTATCTGGAGCGTCTGGTCGGCGAGCTGGATCAGCGCCTGGCCCTGATTATTGACCCCATGCTGGCAACGGGCGGCTCCATGGTCGCCACAATTGATCTGCTGAAAAAAGCAGGCTGCAAGAATATTCGCGCTTTGGTGTTGGTGGCGGCTCCGGAAGGCATCGCCACTCTTGAAAAACATCACCCTGATGTTCATATTTATACCGCGTCCATTGATCAGCATCTGGACGAGCATGGTTATATCGTGCCGGGGCTGGGCGATGCGGGCGACCGTATTTTTGGTACTCGCCAGAAGGTTCAGGACGGCGAACTCTAAGTCCAGAACTTGTCGTGCTTTTTTACAATCCCTTGCCAGTACGCCAGAGGGGATAGGCATAATAAAGAGTCGAATCTAAGTTTCACTGAATCAGGATGTACATGAAACTGAATGCTTGGATGGCTGCACCGCTGTTGGTCATGTTGGGCCTGAGCTCGGCTCAGGCTGGTTTGTGTGACGTGCCTTTCATGCGTGACGGTGGGCAGATACAACTGACTGGCTCGGGCTTTCTGGCCTTGGGCGCTGATCTGGCTTTTTCTGACGTGAAAAAGCAGGGCGGTGATCAGTGCCAGGCGCGTGTACAGGGCAAGGCCAGTGTAGCTCTGGCCGGTTTGCCGGCCAGCAAGCCCAATATTGACTACGTGATGACGGTGCGCGATGGCCGCACCCGTTTCCAGCGCGATGATGGCCGTGGTGGTCTGGAAGCCGTTCAAGGTTCGTTTGACCTGCGCCTGCTGGGCCTGTTTTCCTACGAACACGGTGGGCTGCAGGAAGGGCAGACCTTTCCGCGTCAGGATTTCCAGATTAATCTGGACAAGCGCTCCCAGTCCAACGCCAATGTCTTGCGCATTCATACTGGTGCCAAGACGGTTGGAGCTCAACAATCGGTACAGACTGCATTGGGCAATTACCAATGTTGGCCTATTCGTTATCAACGCGAGATCGAGCCTACCCAGGCCAGTTTCAGTGGCATCAGTCTGCCCATACCGGGCATCAACTCCCAGGTTACGGATTGGTATTGCCCGG
The DNA here is from genome assembly GCF_023674485.1 of Alcaligenes sp. DN25. Taxonomy (NCBI): domain Bacteria; kingdom Pseudomonadati; phylum Pseudomonadota; class Betaproteobacteria; order Burkholderiales; family Alcaligenaceae; genus Alcaligenes; species Alcaligenes sp. DN25. The sequence continues at coordinate 880,910 of NZ_CP098408.1, forward strand.
ATGTGCAGATGGTGATGAAGCAGGAAAGTATTCAGAACGGTGTCCCGTCCACGGTGGATGTGACGCAACTGAAGTAAACCTGCGACTGACTGGTCTCAGGTACATCGAGTATCTTTATCCTGAAAACAGCGGGTTAAAGAATTTTGTGCGGCGCTGCTATGGCGCCATTCACTTGGCGATACGTATTTGTCGCGTGTCCCTTTCAACTGCAAGGAGTTATTTATGGCTACCAAGAAAAGTGTGGAAAACAGCGGAGACAAATTCATCGAAGAAGTGAAAGCGAGCTTGGATGAAGCTGAAAAACTGATGCGTGAGGCCGCTGAAGCCACGGGCGACAAGGCCGGTGAGCTGCGTGAGAAGGCGCTGCGCTCTCTGCGTGTGACCCGGGATTCCCTGCACGATGCTCAGGAAGCCGTGGTCGAGCACAGTGTGCGTGCCGCCAAGGCAACCGACAACTATGTCCACGACAAGCCCTGGCAAGCCATTGGCGTGGCCGGTATTGTGGGCCTGATGTTCGGTATGCTGATCAGCCGTCGTTAATCTGTCTTTGCTCTGCGCTGCGGGCCCTTTGCGGGGTTGCAGCAGCATAAAAAGCAGCCCTGCCGATCTGGACTTTGCGGTCCAGATCGGCAGCCTCTTAGAAATCAGGCTCTTGCCATTGCATGCAATGGCAGGATGTCGCAGAGCAGGGATAAATCATGGCGCTTAGGCAAACTATCAGTCAGCTTGGTTCTACCTTGATAGGGGCTGTCAGTACCAGGCTGGAGCTGTTCGCTCTGGAAGCCGGTCAGCAAAAGGCAAGCCTGATCACCATCTTCAGCATGGTGTTTGGCGCACTGCTGTTCTCCACTCTGGCGGTGCTGGTTTTCAGCTTGTTGCTGGCCTTGTACTTCTGGCCTACGGATTATCGTTACTGGGCTTTGGGAGTGCTGGTCGTTCTGTATGCCGGTTTGGGAGTGGGTCTTTTCCTGGCCGTACGCCGTCGTCTGACTACAGGCCCGATTCCTTTTTCAGCCACCTTGTCCGAGTTGCGTCGCGATGTCGCATTTATTGAGCGCTTGAGGGATTCCGAGGGAGACGGCAAATGAGCACGAAGCAAGAGAGCATGTCCGCCCAGGAGCGGGCTGTGCGTATTGAACTGTTGCGAGTCCGCGCCTCGTTGGAGCGGCAGACCATGTCGTCCCAGATCCACTCCCTGGGCGAAGATTTAAGCCCCGGCAATTTGTGGAACAGCGTCAAGCCTTCGGGTTTGAGCATGGGCGGTGTGGTCACCAGCGCGCTGTCCTTGTCGCGCCGTTATCCGTTCCTGTTGTCCGGTGCTTCTGCCGTGCTGAGCAGTTTCGGCGGGCGCTGGATGCGTATCGGGGCTTTGGCTCTGGGAGCCTGGAAGCTGTTTGATTCTTCCAAGTCGGCACGCGAGAAAGCACGCAATGTACTGGTTCCGGTACGACGCAAAACCGATGTGGACGAGTAAGTCTGCTTGTCTGTTTGAAAACCGGCCCAGGCCGGTTTTTTTTTGCCTGCCGGAAGCTCGGCGTTCTGCCTGACTGGTTTTTGAAGGCGGCAAGGCTTATGCTCCGATAATAAATAATTCCAGAACAAAGCTACCCACATCAGGAGACATAGCCCGTCATGCAGGTGCCATTACTGAATGCCTTAAGAACCTTTACGGTGTCGGCGCAAAGGTTGAACTTCACCAAGGCGGCAGAAGACCTGCTGGTCTCTCCCTCGGCAGTCAGCCACCAGATCAAGGTGCTGGAGGAGTATCTGGGCTGCAAGCTGTTTTTGCGTAAAAACCGTTCGCTGGAGCTGACGGATCAGGGCCAGTTTCTGTTTGACCGTTTGCAACGGCCTTTTTACGAGATCAATCAGGCCTTGAGTGAATTGCGCATGCCTCACGGCAAGAGCCGCATCAATCTGTCCTTGCGGCCCTTTGTGTCCAGCATGTGGTTTACCGGGCAACTGGGGGATTTCTGGCTGAAGCATCCGGATATTGAAATCAACTTGCTGCACAGGTTGCAGGCACCGGATTTTTTCAGGGACAACATCAATTTTGCAATTGTCTGGGGCAAGCAGGGCGACTGGCCGCAGTTGCAGACCTTGCGCATCATTCCCGGCAATTTGACGCCAGTGTGTGCACCGTCTTATTTGCAGGCGCATGGCCAGATCACCTCCCCGGCGGATCTGAACCTGCATGTGCTGATTCATGAAGAAAATCAGCTGTGCTGGGAGCAGTGGTTACGCAAGGCAGCAGGACAGGAGCTGACGGCCAAGAAGAGCTTTCACATTGATGACACCAATGTGCGCATGAATGCGGTCTTGAATGGCCAAGGGGTGATGCTGGGCTGTCCGGCCTTGCTGAAGCCTTTGATCGACAGGAAGGAAATCGTCCAGCTGTTCAATGTGTGCCTGGAAGAGTATGCCTATTTCCTGGCCTACCCCAAGGAGGCAAACCTTAGCCGACAGGAGCAGGAGTTTGTGGATTGGGTGGCGTCGATTGCAATACGCTAGGCGATAATTGCCAGATGGCCTCCATGTGTTGTGCTCGGTGACCGGGCTTTCTCCGCTCTTTGCTGATCTTGTCGCTGTCCCTGCGTCTTTAAAAAAACCTGCAAATATGCAGGTTTTTTTATGTGTCGGCCTTTCCGAACCAGGCTGGATGCTCATCGCTCATCGCTCATCGCTCATCGCTCATCGCTCATCGCTCATCGCACGTCGTTCATTGCTCACTTCTCAACGATCAGGGTGTGGAACCCCGATCTGATGCGTGTGACTGGAGGCTATATCAAGCTTCGCATAGTTCTCACACCGCTCATGCCTGCTTGCCAAATACCTGACACGCAGCCATGAATCGGGTTTCATGACGCTGCGAATTTCCACACTTTGCAGTGCTTGCGACCTACCGCTTTCTCGTTACCCATATTCAGCAACAAAAAAAACTCATCGTTCCGTCAAATTTGCTCAATTTTCAAGCGTCGCTCCCTGTCGCATGATTGGCCTGACCTAATAAAAGCCATTCATGGTGCTTATGCAAACCAGAGGAGATACTGAGATGAATACCGCTCTACGCTCGCCCATTGCGATTGAAGAATTTGACCGCAGCTACTTTCAGCAGGAAACCGACGAGGTTTTCGCCTTGCCCCCCGAGTGCTTTACCTCGGAAGAGTTTTTCCAGTTTGAGCTGAATGCCGTCTGGAAAAAGCAGTGGTTCTGTGTGGGCCGTGCCACTGACATCCCCAATGCTGGTGACTTCTTCACCTTCGATGTAGGCAATGATGCGCTGTTTGCCATCCGCACTCGTGAAGGTGGCATCAATGTACTGTCCAATGTCTGTCGTCACCGCAATATGTTGTTGCTGGAAGGTGCAGGCAATGTACGCCGCATCAGCTGCCCCTTGCACGCCTGGGTCTACAACATGGAAGGCGAGCTGGTTTCCGCCCCAGGTCTGACCGATACCGGTGCCAGCTTTGACCCCAAGAGCGTCTGTTTGCCCAAGATCCGCGCCGAGGTTTGGGAAGGCTTTATCTTCATCAACTACGACGCCACGGCACCGGCCTTGCACACCCGCCTGGGCAATTTGGGCAAGCAGCTGGCGAACTATCGCATGTCCGAGCTGAAGTCTTCGGAACCCCTGAAGATGGAAGGTTTCGACTGGAACTGGAAGATCTTCAATGACGAGTGCTACCACTGCAGCTTTCTGCACGCTTCGTCCTGGGGCGGCATGTACGAAACCAATCCGGATCGTGTGGATGAAACCGCTGTCTTCAATGACGTGGCCAATGGCATTGTCTCCTACAACCTGATCTCCACCCACAAAGACGCAGCCCCCACGCATACCGGCTCTATCTTGCAGCCGCCCATGAAGGGCTTGACTGACCAGGAGCGAACTCAGCTCTCCTACGTGACGGTAGCGCCCAACCTCTTGCTGGTGGCCATGCCCGACAAGGTGAAGTACTTCATGTGGCTGCCCAAAAGCGCCAAGCAGTCCACCTATGGCGTGTCCTGGATGTACCCGCAGGAAACGTTGGAGCGCGAGGACCACAAAGAGAAGTTCGATCAGGAACACGATGATCTGTACCCCGTGATGATCGAGGACCTGTTTGCCTGGCGTCGTTCGCATCAGGGCATGCAATCCAACTTTGCTTCCCGTGGCCGTCTGACCAATGAAGAGCTGGTCATCAAGCGTTTGCAAAACTGGCTGATTGATCTGTACCGCGCCGAAGAGCGCCGTGTGGACGAGCAAAGCCGGGTATTGCCGATCCGAGCGATTGCCTAAGGGAGCAGGAGCAGCATCATGCAGCAAACTTTGCAAACACGCGTGTTGAAGAAAACCAGGCTGTCAGAGCGAGTCGTAGGCCTGACCCTGGGTTTGCCAGACGGGGACGCGTTCCCTGTCTGGGAGCCGGGTGCGCATATTGAGCTGGAGCTGGCGGTGTCGCAGACCGAACCGCTTTACCGTCAATATTCCTTGTGTGGCCAGCAGGCCAATACCCGTGAATGGCAAATTGCCGTTCTGAAAGAAGAAGCCGGGCGGGGCGGCTCTGCGTATATCCATGAGGTGTTGCAGGAAGGTGATGCGCTGGCTGTCAGCGTGCCGAAAAATCACTTTCCCTTTGCTGCAAACAAGAAGTGCTTTTTTGTGGCCGGGGGCATAGGCATCACGCCTATCGTGCCCATGGTCCAGGCCGCTGCGGCAGCCGGCCTGGACTGGCACTTGCTGTATCTGGCAAGAAACGCAGCGGATTTTATTTTTCTGCAAGAGCTGCAACAAGTGGATGCTGCGCGTATCACCACGCATGCCTCCAATCAGGACGGGCTGTTTGATCTGCAAGGCGTATTGAAAACGCTGGATGCACAAACCGTCGTCTATTCCTGCGGTCCGCAACCATTGCTGACCGCTTTGGAAAACTATCAACAGGAACAGGCCGATATTGGCTGGCAACTGGTGCTGGAACGCTTCTCGGTAGAGACCGATCCGGCCCTGCTGCAAGGCAAGGGCTTTACCGTGACTTTGCAAAAATCGGGCAAAAGCATCGCGGTAGCGGGGGATGAAACGATTCTGGCCGCCTTGAAACGGGAAGGCGTACGGGTCAAGTGCTCATGCCAGAACGGCACCTGCGGCACCTGCGAAACCGTGGTCATTTCCGGCTTGCCGGAGCATCGGGATTTTGTGCTGTCGCCAGAAGAACGGCAGCTGAATGAAACCATGATGATCTGCGTTTCGCGCGCCTTGTCGGCCGAACTGGTTTTGGATCTATAACAATAAACAGGAGAAACACCATGAAAAAAGTGGTGGTTACAGGCGGCTCGGGTCGTGTGGGCTCGTACGTCGTACAGCAATTGATGCAGACCATGGATGTGGTCGTGGCGGATCTGAAACCCAGCCAGCATCGGGTTTCCTTTATTCAAACGGATGTGATGGATCTGGAGGCCGTGCGTGCGGCCACCAAAGATGCCGATGCCGTGATTCACCTGGCGGCGATTGATTTCGACTGGAAGGCTGCTGAGGAGCAGTACATCAACGTCAATGTGCGCGGCACCTGGCATGTGCTGCAAGCCTGTCGCGAAAACGGTGTCAAGAAAGTGGTGCTGTGTTCCAGCATTTCCGCTTGCGGTCTGTCGGAGATGCGAGCCGATTGGAAACCCCAGTATCTGCCTGTGGACGAGGCCCATGAAAACAAGCCTTATCAGGCCTACAGTGTCAGCAAGATCGTCATGGAGCAAATGGCAAAAAGCTTTAGCGATGCCAGCGATATGGAGGTGATCTGCCTGCGTCCGCTGGCCGTGGTGCTGCCGGAAACCATTGCCGAGTACATCCAGTTTGTCGACAGCCCGCAGCGTAACTGGCTGTTCTATTACATCTGGGCTGCAGATCTGGCGCGTGCTTTTGAGGCCGCCGTGAATCTGCAAGGTTTGCGCTACGGCGTGTTTTTCATTAGCGCAGACGATAGCTCCCACCCCTTGGCAACCACAGACTGGTATCAGCAGATTATTGGCCCTGTGCCTGAAATCAAGAACCCACGCTGGTATCAGAACAATCCGCGTGCCTCCATTTTCAGCAGCCATGCAGCCAAGGAAATTCTGGGCTGGCAACCAAGCACGGACTTCCAGCAACTGCGCCAGGAATACGCGGTGGAAAAAGACCTGGCGTGAAACGTCCAGGCTCCCATGACGACTACATTGAACACGGAGACTTGAGCATGACGGGAATTAAAACCGGCACCTTGGATTGGACGGGTGACAACCCTTTTATTTACTTGAAGACTGACCCTGAACAGGACTGGTCGTCCTTGTCCCTGTACTTTCGCATCGCCAGCTCGGCGTATGGCAGCGGCCAGGCCATCCTGGTGTTGGACAAGCCTTACGAAGACGGGCAGGACAGCGACGCGCGTTTGCTGATCACGGATAACAAGCCCTTGGCCGAGTATCTGGTACGGGACTTCGTGCGCCATTTTGGCCTGTTTCGCAAGGCGGTGGCGCTGGACAAGTTGCAGGTCTTGAGTGACGGCGTTTTCCAGACAGTGAACCGTTTCCCTGAGCTGGTCAGCGAATCTGTCACCTCCGCCAGTGCAGGTCTGGCGGTGGAATTGCAATGGCATCACATGACGCAGCCAGCGATTTGTGTGGACCTGCCGCAAAGCCAGACCCAAACCCAGCAGCACGAAATGATGTGCGTGTTCCACCCGGCCCAGCAAGCCAGGGTGCTGATCAATGGCACGGCCTTGCCGGGCAACACCATAGAGCGGGACTTTAACGGCTCGCGTGCGCAGTCCGCCAGCCTGGCGAACAGCGAAACCTGGGTGCGCGTGGCGTAAGGAGACGATATGGCTCAGCATGTAGAGACGCAGGCCGTGATGCCAGCCTGGACTGGGGTCCGGCCTCTGCAATCCATTTTGCCCTCGCAAGGTCGCCTGGTCCTGCATGCCGGGCCACCGTTTCGGGATGCACAGGAGTTGCCTGCCGCAATCCGAAATTCGGCTTTGATCGGCATTCTGTATGAGGGCTGGGCAGCTAGCAAACAAGAGGCGCAAGCCTTGCTGGACGCAGGGGGCGTGCAACTGGCTCCCGCGCAGGATTACGGCGTGGTGGTGCCATTGGCCGGAGTGGTCACGCCGTCCATGTATCTGATTGAGGTCAGCGACAGTAATCAGCCCGAAAACAAGAAGTACTCGGTGCTGAATGAAGGCATGCAATGGTGTACCCGCCTGGGTATTTTTGCCGATGAAATGGTGCCGCATCTGCGTTGGTTGCATCAGGGTTTGGGTGCGCGGCTGGCTGCACAGTTTCAGGGGCCGGTCGCTCTGGGGCCTATTGTTCAGGCTTCCCTGCTCAATGGTGATGATGGTCATGCTCGTACCATGCATGGCTCCCGGCAGTTGGCCGACATTATTGTCTCCTGGGGCATTAATGACGACGCCAGCCAAAGCTTTCTATATGGCGCGATGGCCTGGGCCTTGAATTACTGGATGGCCGCCAGTGCCTTGATTCTGGCAAATCAGGCTCCTGCTGATGGCGCGGATGCCATCGTTAAAGTTGGCGGTAATGGCTTGCGCTTTGGTTTGCAATTGGCCAGCTCCATAACTTGGCTGGTTACGGATGCTCCTGTTATTGCTGGCAATAAAGAGCCCGGTAATGAGCAGGCAAAAGCACTGGGTGCCCTGGGCGATAGTGCTGTCGTGGATTTCGTAGGGCTGGGTGGCCAGTGTCTGGATCTGGCGGGAATGAGTGCCAGGAATCTGCACGCCTTTCTACCCTCGGACTACCTGACGCGTCAAAACAAGTTCCTGAAAACCCGCTTGCCCTTTCTGGCCGGGCGCAATGGTATTAGCAATTTTGCGCAAGTGATTGCCAACAATACCGGGCCGTTGGTGCTGCTGGGCATGATTGACGGTGCCGGAGAACGTGGCCGTGTTGGTGGTGGGGTGGCGACGGTGGATGCCTCTTTATTGCAAGCTCTCAAGGAGTGGCAGCATGAAACGACAGTGGTTTAAGCTGCCTTTGCATCAATTGCTGCATGCTCTGCATACGGGCGAAGCCAGTCTGCCGGAGATCGTGGCCTCCTTTTATGAGCGCATTGCCATACGCGATGACAAGATTGGTGCCTGGCAGTATCTGATTGATCAGGACGACTATCTGGCCGAGTACGAAAGCCGCAGTGATTTTTACAAGGCCTCGCCCTTGATGGGTCTGCCCTTTGCGGTCAAGGACGTCATTGATACGGCCGGTATTCCCACCACAATGGGCTCGGCTATTCATCAGGATCGGATTCCGGATATGGATGCCTCCTGCGTTACCGCGATGAAAGCGGCAGGCGGCATTTTGATGGGCAAGACGGTCACGACCGAGTTCGCTTATTTTCAGGCTGGCAAGACAAATAACCCGCATGATGCCGAACGCACCCCCGGCGGCTCCTCCAGCGGCTCTGCTGCCGCCGTGGCTGATTTCATGGTGCCAGTCGCCTTCGGGACCCAGACGGCGGCATCGGTCATACGGCCAGCGTCCTACTGTGGCTGCATTGGCTATGTAGGTAGCAAGAACGAGTTTTCCTTGCGCAATATTCAGCCGCTGGCTCAGTCTCTGGACTCCCTGGGCATACTCAGCAATGACGTGCTCGACACGCTCTTGCTGCGCAATATTCTGCTGCACAAGCCCTTGAGTCTGAGCTCGCCGGGAGCGCAGGCGGCTTGTGTGTTCGGTGTTTTCTCCGGGCAGGCATTGGGTGAAGTTCAGGGCAAGATGCTGGAGACCTTGCAGGCGTGCCAGCAGGATTTGTCGGAACAGGAGCATACGCTGGTGGATTTTCCCTTGCAGGACGCCGTTGTTGAATTGACGGCCTTGCATGCTCAGATCATGGCTTATGAAGTGGCCCGGAATCTGGTGTACGAGCAACAGCAGCATGAAACCTTGAGCGCCCATATGCAGTCCTTGATGAGCACGGGTCTGGCTTTTCCCTACAAGGAGTACATCGCTGCCTTGCAAAGAGCCGACACGCTCAAACAGGCAATGCTGCAGTGGTTTGCAGATAGTGGGGCGGATTTCATTCTGGCACCTGCGGCAGCCGGTGTTGCGCCTTATAAAACCGAAGGAACAGGGGCACCCTTCATGAGTCGTGCCTGGCAGTTGCTGGGTTTGCCGGTGGTGTCCCTGCCTTTGGGGTATTTCCAGAAATTGCCTATGGGTTTGCAGTTGATTGGAAAGCCGCACCAGGATGATGTTTTGCTTTTACAGGCGCGTCAGTTGCAGCAGCGCTTTTTAAACAGCAGCTCAGTTCTGGCGGTGTAGTTTTCTTTTTTCTTTTAAGCGTCCTGTTTTTACAGGACGTTTTTTTTGGGCTGCGTTTTTATAGTTTGGGCAGCAGGTACTTTTCAAAGAGCCATTTCAAACCATACAAGGCCCCGAAAATAATCGCGGCAATGGCCAGAAAATCTGCGCTGAAAACGCTTTGCTGTTTATGGGACAGCTCCATATAAACGTGCTCGTCAGCGGGCCGGGCGTAAGTCATGGGAATGGAGGTCTTGGGTAAAGTGGCCTGCAAGACGACATAGCTGCCATCGTCAGCCGCTTGCATCAGCAGCTCGTCCACCTGCGTGGGAGCCAGACCGTCGTGATGTTCTGGCTTGCACAACTGCCGGGTTCCCTGAGCCCAGTTGTCATTACTCTCGGGGCAGGAGGCCTGGATGCGGTAGCCATTGCTGAATTGAACCGTCAGCCACCCTTGGGCATGCGAGGCGGCGTCGCTGCTTACGGTTACGTCGGTAAGGCTGATGGTGGTCATGGTGCAAATCCCTTGGGCAGTGCAAGCGCATTCTTCAGTCTGCTTAAGGCAGGAGGTGAGTCTATATTTGACGCGGGCTATAGAAGGCTATTCTATAGAAGCCGGTATGGGAATACTGTTTCTGTATGGGCAGAATCAGCTTTATGTGAATTGCTTTTAATGTAAATCAATGCTCTTTTTCCATAAAAAAACAGCCCTGTTTTACAGGGCTGTTGATTGCGGAAAACCAGCGGGAATAAAGAAGGCTTAACTGGCGCCTGCCTTGCCCATGCTGACAGCCGGTTTGGCATCATGAGCCGGTTCGGTGTGGTAGCGGCGCAAAGGCTTGTTGGCAGTTTCGGGCATCAGCACAGTCACCCAGAAAAAGCACAGAACCGCGACCACCGTGACGTAAAACGCGGGAGCCAGATAGCTGCCTGTTTGCGCCGTCAGCCAGATAGCCAGGTAAGGTGCGGTGCCACCAAAAATTGCGAAGGTGATGTTGTAGCACATGCTCGAAGCGGTATAGCGCATGTCGGTCGGGAACATTTCCGAGAGCAGGGTGACGGCCACCACGCTGGCTGCCACCTGACCAATACCGATAATCAGCATGCCGAAAATGGCGGCCTCCAACGAAGCTCCCTTGCTGACGATCATATAGGCCGGAATGGTGAACAGCGCATGCCAGACAGCGGCAAATTGCATCATGCGACGGCGGCCCACCCGGTCCGAGATCACACCGGCAAGCGGGGTCAGGGCGGTGACAAACAGCAGGGCAACCATGTTCGCAGTCAGGGACTGGACGGAGGACAAGCCAATGACCGTGCGCAGGAAGGTGTTCATGTAGGTGGAGAAAATGTAGAAGGACAGGGCGTACAGCACGATAAAGCCGCCCAGCTTCACAATATTGGAACCCTCTGCCTTGAAGACCTGGGACGCGCTGTAGCTGAGCTGACCTTTTTTCTCCGCACGCATCTGCTGGAACTCGGGCGATTCGGCCAGATGATCCCGAATGAAGAAGGCCACGATGCCCATGGGAACGGCCAGCAGGAAGATGGTGCGCCAGCCCCAATCACCCATGGCCTCGGTACCGACAATCGCGGCCAGACCGGCGCTGATCCCGGCTGCCAGTGCAAACGCAAAGTAGGTGGCACCGGACATGGCCCAGGCGTAGGAGTTGCGTTTGTTCATGGGGCTGTGTTCAACGGTGTAGATGGTGGCGCCCGTATATTCGCCACCGGCCGACAGCCCCTGAATACAGCGGATGATGATCAGCAGAACCGGAGCCCAGATGCCAATACTTTCATAGGTTGGAATCAGACCAATGGCGGCGGTGGACCCGGACATCAGCAAGACAGTCAGGGCCAGAATCTTCTTGCGGCCAATGCGGTCGCCCAGCCTGCCAAAGTAGATGCCGCCCAGGGGGCGAACAATAAAGGACACCAGAAATACGGCAAAGGTGGCCAGCAGGCCCGCCATCTTGTCTTCCGAGGGGAAGAAGTTTTGTGCGATGTAGACGGCCATATAGCCGAACAAGGCAAAGTCAAACCATTCAACGATCGTACCGGCCGCTGAACCCATCATTACTTTCTTGATGTGACCCGTATCGGTATGTTCCGATTCGGCCACGGTGCTTTCCCTTTGCATACTTATGTCTCCTCAAGTATTGGGACTATCTGTTTTTTGAAATCAAACCCTGTGGGGGTAGCTGGTTTTTTTATTATTTCTACGTGTCTATCTTTTCTTGGTATTGGTTGAAAGCTCGGCTAGAGCATCGGCTGCAACAGGATGAGTTCCTCCTTTCCGTGGGGCTGGGCATCCGGTCCTGGCATGCTTGCAAAGCGCCATCCAGTGCGTGCTAGATAAGCTAATCCTCTGCAAATTGCTTGTCCATTCACTATTCGCGCACTATTATTGATCGCGATGTTATCAATCTAAAATATGAGCAAAACCATGATTCCCGCACGCCTGGATTTGCATCACCTGCGCGCCTTTAAAACGGTGGCCGAACAATTGCATTTCAAGAAGGCGGCGGAGCTGCTGCACATCACGCAACCGGGCCTGACGCGCATCATCAAAAAGCTGGAAGATGATTTGCAGGTGGACCTGTTTGAACGCAGCACCCGCCAGGTCAAGCTCACAGCGGCAGGCTTTTTATTGCTGCAGGAAATCGAACAGGTTTTTGTGCATTTGGAGCGCGGTATCGAGCTGGCCCAGAAAGCCAAGTTTGGCGATATCGGACACCTGATCATTGCCTATAACGACTATGCGGTGCAGGACGTGCTGCCCAGAACGCTGGAGCACTTCAAGCAGCAGTATTCGAACATCACAACCGATTTGTTATATATGCCCACGCAGCAGCAAATACAGGGCTTGCAGCAGGGCAGTCTGGACCTGGGCTTTGGCTTTGCTTTCTCTGATGACCCCGAGGAACTGGGCGTGCTGTGGAAGCCGGTATGTCGTGATGATCCCATCGTTCTTTTGCAGAGCGATCATCCTTTGGCAAAGGAAAAATCCATTCCCTTGGTGGAACTGGCCAATGAGCGTTTTGTGGTGGGCAGCAAGACGCATTGGCAGGTCTGGCGGCGTTATTTCTATTCCCTGTGTCGACATGCCGGTTTCCATCCCAATTCCGTACAGGAAGCCAGCACCATTACCGGCATCATGAGCATGGTGGCGGCCAATATCGGCATTGCCGTTTTGTCGCAGTCCTTGCGCAAGTACGTGCACCGTGATCTGGTGGCGATTGATCTGGACTTGTCGGGCCAGCATCCGCAGTCCTTCATCAACATCATGTGGCAGGAAAGCAATGCCAATCCCTGTGTGCCTTTATTCATCCAGACCATCTCGTCGGAGCTGATGGCAGCCAGTGCGTAAGGCTTGAGTATTTCTCATGGACCCTTGATGAGCGGTCATGATGCAAGGATGGCGGCTTTGCTACATTGCAATTTTCAACCCTCTACCCCTTGCTATGAGCACTTCCCAAATACAGTTTGGCCTTGATCATGTCATGTTGCGCGTCCTGGATCTGGAGCGATCCCTGGCGTTCTACCGCGATATTCTGGGCATGCATGTGGTGCGCCACACGGACTATGAGTCCGGCCGCTTTACCAATGTGTTTCTCAGCTTTGATCAGAGCACGCAGTTCAGTCTGGAGTTGACCTGGAACTGGGATCAAAAAGAGCCGTATGAAAAGGGCGGGGCCTTTGGTCATCTGGCCTTGATGGTCCAGGGCGTGCATCAGGCGGTGCGTTATCTGGAAGAGCAGGGCGTCAGGATCAAGACACCTCCCAAGCAGATGAATCACGGTAAACGCACGATCGCCTTTGTGTTTGACCCGGATGAGTACCTGATTGAACTGGTGGAGCCTTTGGCCTCGCCGACCTGATACTGGCCTTGGGCGTAGCGTTGACTGGCCCGCATTGAAGAGCAGAATAAAACAAAGACCATGCACCGTCGCGGTGATGGTCTTTGTTTGTTTTTGGAACATGCCATATGAAGGCGCGTTCTGGCTTACAGCCCCAGCGAACTCCACATATCGTCCACTTTCTTCTTGGTGGACTCATCCATCTGGATAGGCGTACCCCATTCGCGCTGGGTTTCTCCGGGCCATTTATTGGTGGCATCCATGCCCATCTTGCCGCCCAGTCCCGAAACGGGCGAGGCAAAGTCCAGATAGTCGATAGGCGTGTTTTCCACCAGCACGGTATCGCGTACCGGGTCCATACGGGTAGTCATGGCCCAGATCACTTCTTTCCAGTCGCGCGTGTTCACATCCTCGTCCACCACCACGATGAACTTGGTGTACATGAACTGGCGCAAGATGCTCCAGACACCAAACATCACGCGCTTGGCATGGCCTGCGTATTGCTTGCGAATCGACACCACGGCCAGGCGGTAGCTGCAGCCCTCGGGAGGCAGGTAGAAGTCCACAATTTCAGGCAATTGCTTGCGCAGAAGGGGTACAAAGACTTCGTTCAGCGCAACGCCCAGAACGGCAGGCTCATCGGGCGGCTTGCCGGTGTAGGTGCTGTGGTAAATCGGGTTGCGGCGCATGGTGATGCGCTCGACAGTAAAGACCGGGAACCAGTCCTGCTCGTTGTAGTAGCCGGTGTGGTCGCCGTAAGGGCCTTCCAGTGCCATTTCGTAGCTGCTGTCTGCGGGCGGCTTCATCCCTTCAGGCACCTCGGCGGCCAGGGCATCCGGGTGATTGCTGGGCAGGATATGGCCTTCCAGCACAATCTCGGCCCAGGCGGGGACAGACAAGTCGCTACCCAGGGCTTTGGCCACTTCGGTGCGCGAGCCGCGCAGCAAACCGGCAAACTGGTATTCGGACAGACTATCGGGCACGGGGGTGACCGCACCCAGAATGGTGGCGGGGTCGGTGCCCAGGGCAACGGCAATCGGGAAGGGCTTGCCAGGGTTGGTCAGTGCATGATCGCGGAAGTCCAAGGCACCGCCACGGTGGGACAACCAGCGCATGATGAGCTTGTTACGGCCAATCAGCTGCTGACGGTAAATACCCAGGTTCTGACGCTTGGCATGAGGGCCTTTGGTAATCACCAAGCCCCAGGTCAGCAAAGGAGCCACGTCGCCGGGCCAGCACAGCTGCAAGGGGATCTGGTTCAGGTCCACGTCCTTGCCTTCCAGCACTACTTCCTGGCACGCGGGAGAGCGGACATTCTTGGGGCTCATATCCCACAGGGCGGACTTGAGCATGGACACTTTGGACAGTGCATCACGCATTCCGGTGGGGGCCTGTGGCTCTTTCAGATTGGCCAGTAGTTCGCCAGTGTCGCGTAATGCCGACACATCCTGTGCACCCATGCCCCAGGCGACGCGTTGTGGCGTGCCGAACAAATTGGCCAGGACAGGCATGGCGGCTTTGGAGCCTTGATGCTGGGCGTTTTCAAACAAAAGCGCCGGTCCACCGGCACGCAGTACCCGGTCACTGATTTCAGTCATTTCCAGCGAGGTGGAAACTGGCTGCGTAATCCGCTTCAGATCGCCCTTGGCTTCCAGCTGGGCAATAAAGTCTCTCAAGTCACGGTATTTCACAGAAGAACGGGGCTCCGCTTGCAGATATTTTTGGTTAAGACCTTGAACAGGTTCTAAGGTTAACATCGGGCAGTTAGCAATACTAAGGATGATCCCATGGGCTTCCAAGATATGGACTATGTACTTAGTCGCTCGGCCCGCACCCTGACGTATCGCATCGGTGAGTTTGTGCACGTGTGTGCCATGTACCTGGGCATTGCCGTACTGGTGACGATTGCAGCCTGTGTGGTTGTGCCGTCGATGCGCGCTCAGTTTAACCAGCTTTATACCGGTCTCGTGCAAACCCTGCGCCCCGAGGCGGTGAAATACGATGCGTACAGCCAGGCGGTCTGGCCAGCGGACAAGACACAGCCCAACCTGTCCGAAGAGGGCGAGGACTTGAGCCAGACAGAACAGCAGCAAGCTGTCTCTACTTATCAGGGCTTTATGAAGAACCTGCGTGCTTCGGTCACCGGGCAGCCCATTGCGGGCGTCACGGCGGCTCAGCAGCAGGCCTTGCGCAGCTATTTGGCGCGCAAGTACAAGATTGCCTATTCGGTGGCGGGGGCCTTGATCCACACCGCTTTTATTGTTGGCAAGGAAAAGAACCTGGACCCGCAATTGATTCTGGCGGTGATCGCCATTGAGTCACGCTACAACCCCTATGCGGAAAGTCATGTAGGTGCGCAGGGCCTGATGCAGGTGATGACCAAAGTCCATAAAGAGAAGTTCGATATCTATATGGAAGGGACGTTGGCGGTGCTGAGCCCCGAGGCAAATATTCGGGTGGGTGCGCAGATTCTGTCGGACTGTATTCGCCGCCGAGGGTCTCTTGAAGGTGGCCTGGCCTGTTATGTGGGCGCAACCGGGCCTAGCGATGGCGGCTATGGCGCGAAGGTGCTGGCTGAACGTCGCCGTATTGCCTTGGCCTCGGGCATTCCGATCCGGGCACGCTAAGTGGTCTGAATGGAAAAAGAAATCGGGCCTTGCGGCCCGAAATACTTTACTGGTGTCGGGCTGCACTGCCCGGCAGACTGAAACGATGCCGGGTTTAGCGGCCCAGAAATTGTCCCAGACGACTGATCGCTTCCTGCAAGCGGTCCATGCCAGTGGCGTAGGACAGGCGCAAGGTATAAGGTGCGTGGGCCGTACCGAAGTCCCGGCCCGGCACAGCGGCCACTCCGGCCTCGTGCAGCAGTTGCTGCGAGAAGGCATCGCTGTCCTGACTGTATTCACGAATATCCGTATAAATATAGAAAGCGCCATCCGGGCGCACGGGTACGCGCAGGCCCAGACGCTCCAGCTCGGGCAATAGGTAATCACGACGCTGTTTGAAGGCCAGCCGACGCTCTTCATAAATCGCCATGGTTTCAGGCTCGAAGCAGGCCAGGGCGGCATGTTGGGCCAGGGAGGGAGCGCAAATTGCCAGACTGGCAGCCATGCGCTCGCAGGCTTCTGTCATCCAGGTGGGCAGGATCAACCAGCCCAGACGCCAGCCCGTCATGTGGAAGTACTTGGAAAAGCTATTGATAACAATAATGTCCTGATCCAGGGTCAGGGCGCTGAGCGGTGCTTCTTCATAAAACAGACCCAGATAGATCTCGTCCATGATGATGAAGCCATCACGGGCGCGCACTTCCTTGATCAGTTCTTGCAGGGCAGGGCGGGAAATCGTTGCGCCGGTGGGATTGTTGGGCGACGCAATCAGAACGCCGCGGGTCTTGGGACCCCAGTGCTCGCGAATATGCTGGGCACTTAGCTGAAAGCGTTCCTCCGCCGAGGCCGGGATCAGGCGGGCCGTACCACCGGCTGCCATGATGAAGTTCTGGTTGGCCGGGTAGGACGGATCGGGCATCAGCACTTCGTCACCAGGATTGATCAGAGCCAGCGTAGCCAGAGACAGGGCACCGGATGCGCCGGCCGTGACCACAATACGCGAAGGGTCGACACGGGCCTGGAACTGCTGCTCGTAATACAGGGCGATGCGTTCACGTAAAGCCGTCAGACCGGCAGGGGCGGTGTACTGACTCAAGCCTTGATTACTGGCCTGATGCAGCGCATCGACCACGGCTTGCGGGGCGGTGAAGTCCGGTTCGCCTATGCCCAGGCTGATAATGTCGCGGCCCGTGGCCTTCAGGGCATTAGCCTGTTTGAAGAGTTCAACAGCATGAAAAGGAAGAACATGTTCGGTACGACTGGCGAGGCGGGACATACGGCAAATCTCGGGTAAAAAGTGTATTGTAGGACCTTGCTCAAAAGGGCGTCAGGTGGCTGTGGCATGTGCGTGTGCCCTGTAGGGGTACAAACCGTCGGGCCAGTGAGACTCAAGTTTAGGTTTGTTGCAGGAAAAGTCTATGGTTTCTTCGTCGCGGCGTGCATTTTTGATGGGGCGTCGTCCTCCCCAAACAGCGTGGCAGACATTTTGTTCACGTCTGAAAGCCCGGGTTCAGGGCGAGTGGTCCGAACTTAGCGCAGAACCGCATCATGAGCAGGCTCGTCTGGAACCCGCTTCCAGTGCAGACGTGCATATGGTGTTGACGCTGGCCGCCGAGTACGGTGTGACGGTGTGTCTGGAAGGTGTGCCGCAAGCCAGTGAAACCGATGGTCCCTTGATTGTTCTGGCACCGGGCCGACAGATGGCCCGCTGCGATCGTCTGGAACCCAACTCTAATCGCTGGTTTGTTCAGCCTGGCTGTCTGCTGGGTGAAATGGAAGCCAAAGGTTTTCAAGGACTGGCCAATGCGCCTGCCGGGATGACCGTGGCCGCCTGGCTGGCGGACCGACGCCAGCATGATTGGCCCACAGGTCGCACTGCCTTGTCGGGCGTATTGCACTGCTCGGTCATTCTGGCTGACAACACGCAGGCAGCCTTGGGTCCCTTTGGTCAGGAAAACCGCAACCCGCTTGATAGCCTGCGCATGCAGCAGTTGATTCCGGCCCTGTTCCAATTGATGGGTGAATCCGAAACGCAGGCCTTGAGACAGGAACAATGGCCTTGCCGCTATAGGCTGGATGCACTGGAGCCGGTTGAGGGCGAGGGCATCAATCTGGCTCATCTGATGCTGGGCCACGGCGGTGATTTGGCCTGGGTGGAATGGCTGGTGCTGGATGATGCCGTTTTAAGCGGCTCGGACCCGCAAGATTGGTCCTGGCCGAATCAGGAGCAGTCCTGGCAAGCTCAGGATGTGGATAGCCGCATCAAAGCGCTGTTTGATCCAGCGGACCGATTTTCCTATCCGGGCCAAACGCTATAAGTTTGTCCTGGCCTGTGCTTGACCCATGTTGTAACTCAAGGGCTAGAATGGTCCTTGCTTTGGCCTTGAGGGCCAGGCAAGGTGACCGGGGTTTCGGAGACGAGAACAGCATTCAGCGTATCAAGCCACGCGCTTGTTTGAATTCACGTTGACAGGCAATGGCGACGCTCTGGCGATCCCGGTCCGTTTTGAATGGATTTTTGGGTAGGTATAAGCATGGACGCCAATTTTCGGAAAGCAGCCCTGGAATATCACGAACAGGGCAGGCCCGGAAAGTTATCGGTCACGCCGACCAAGCAACTCTCCAACCAGCGCGATCTGGCACTGGCCTATTCGCCCGGTGTGGCGGCCGCGTGCGAGGAAATCGTCAACGACCCGCAAAATGTCTTCCGCTATACCGGTCGGGGCAATCTGGTCGGGGTGATTTCCAACGGCACGGCGGTGCTGGGGCTGGGCAATATTGGCGCGCTGGCCTCCAAGCCGGTCATGGAAGGCAAGGCCGTGCTGTTCAAGAGTTTTGCGGGTCTGGATGTCTTTGATATCGAGATCAATGAAACCGACCCAGACAAGCTGGTGGACATTATTGCAGGTCTGGAGCCGACCTTTGGCGGCATCAATCTGGAAGACATTAAAGCACCCGAGTGTTTCGAGGTGGAGCGCAAGCTGCGCCAGCGCATGAGCATTCCTGTCTTTCACGATGACCAGCATGGCACCGCCATTTGTGTGACAGCAGCCTTCTTGAATGGCTTGAGCGTTGTTGAAAAAGACATCAAGCAGGTCAAGGTGGTGACTTCTGGGGCCGGTGCGGCCGCGCTGGCTTGCCTGGACCTGATGATTGATATGGGTTTGCCGCTGGAAAATATCTGGGTGACGGATATTGATGGTGTGCTGTACGAAGGCCGCCCCGGCAATCCCGTACCCGAGCTGGCCCGCTTCGCGAAACAGACCGATGCCCGTACCCTGAATGATGTGATTGATGGGGCCGATGTCTTTCTGGGCCTGTCCGCTGGTGGTGTGCTCAAGCCCGAAATGTTGAAGAAGATGGCCGCCCGGCCATTGATTCTGGCCCTGGCCAATCCTAACCCCGAGATTCTGCCCGAAGACGCTCACGCCGTGCGCGACGACGTGGTCATGGCAACTGGCCGTTCGGATTACCCGAACCAGGTCAACAACGTGCTGTGCTTCCCCTATATCTTCCGTGGCGCGCTGGACGTAGGCGCCACCACGATTACACGCGGCATGGAAAAAGCCGCTGTGCTGGCCATTTGTCAGCTGGCACGCGAAGAGCAGGACGAAGGGGTTGCGGCTGCCTATGGGCTGGAGGAAGTGTCTTTTGGGCCCTCCTTCTTTATTCCCCGTCCTTTTGACTCGCGCCTGATCGTCCGCATTGCTCCTGCCGTTGCCAAGGCAGCGATGGAGGAAGGCGTGGCGACGCGTCCGATTGCGGACCTGAAAAGCTATATCTATCAGCTGCGTCAGTTCGTTTACAAGTCCGGCTCCTTCATGAAGCCCATCTATTCGCTGGCCCGTGGCCTGGTGCAGGACGGCGCCAAGTCTCGTGTGGTCTTTACTGAGGGCGAGGACGAGCGTGTGCTGCGCGCCGTGCAGATTATTGTGGATGAAGGTTTGGCCAGCCCGATTCTGGTGGGGCGTCCGGCTGTCCTGCAGCAGCGTATTGAACGCTATGGCCTGCGCCTGCGTTTGGGCATTGATGTGGAAGTGACCAACCCCGAACAGGATGATCGTTTCCACCGTTACTGGACCAGCTATTGGGAAATCATGTCCCGTCGCGGTATCAGTAAAGAGATGGCGCGTGTGGAAATGCGTCGTCGCCCAACCTTGATCGGCGCCATGATGCTGCACCTGGGTGATGCTGATGGCATGATCTGTGGCACGGTGGGCCGTTACGAGAACCATCTGGAGCTGGTCGATCAGGTGATTGGCAAGGCACCCGGCGTGGAAACGTATGCGGCCATGAATATTCTGCTGCTTAGCGAGCGTACCGTGGCCTTGACGGACACGCACGTGAACCACGATCCCGATGCAGATCAGGTAGCTGAAATCACCTTGGCGGCAGCTCGCAAGATGCGTCAGTTCAATATCGAACCCAAGGTGGCATTGCTGTCCAGCTCCAACTTCGGCACCAATGATTCGCCTGCCGCCGTCACCATGCGGGGGGCGCTGGAGCGTGTGCGCAAGCTGGACCCCAGCCTGGAGGTGGACGGGGAAATGCACGGCGATTGCGCGCTGGATGAAAAGGCCCGCCATCAAATCCTGCCCACCTCGGCCCTGACTGGCGAGGCGAACTTGCTGGTGTGCCCGAACGTGGAGGCGGGCAATATTGCCTACAACCTGCTCAAGACGGCTGCCGGTGGTAACGTGGCAATCGGCCCCTTCCTGTTGGGGGCACGAGCACCGGTTCATATCATGACGTCCACTTCTTCGGTGCGCCGTATCGTCAATATGACGGCGGTCACGGTAGTGGATGCCAACGTCGCTACTGAAGGCTGATACCTACCATGATCCAGCGCACTCCCGCTCCTGTGGCATTGGTCCTGAATGGGGGCGGGGCGCGCGGTGCGTATCAGGCCGGGGTGCTGGCCGGTTTGCTGGAGCTGCTGGATCCTGATCGCAACCCTCAGTTTCGCAATCCCTTCGATATTATTTGTGGCTCTTCGGCAGGCTCCATCAACGCTGCCGGATTGGCGTGCCGCGCCGACAGGCCTCATGAGGCTGTAGACCATATACAACAGCTGTGGGGCTCGTTGCGCACCAACGATATCTTTCATGCTGACCCTTTGCAATTGCTGGCGACCAGTGTGCACTGGGTGGCCACGCTGGCCTTGGGCTGGCTGGCACCGCGTCTGCGTGACCATGTTCCGCACTCCATGCTGGATAATTCGCCCCTGCGCGACCTGCTGGAAGAGAGCCTGGACTTCGACCGCTTGCAGCGCAATCTGGCCCAGCAGCATGTGGGCGCGCTGGCGATTACGGCAGCGGCCTACACCACGGGTGAGCACCTGACGTTCTATCAGTCTGACGAGCGTATTCGCCCCTGGACGCGCAATCTGCGCCGTGCCATCCCCGGTGTCATCGGGGTGGACCACCTGATGGCTTCCAGCGCCATTCCCTTCATGTTTCCGGCTCAGTCTCTGCCAGTGGGCAAGCAAACCCAGTGGTGCGGGGACGGGACGATGCGTCAGTTGGCACCCATCAGTCCGGCCATTCATCTGGGAGCGCACAAGGTGCTGATTGTGGGTACCGGGTACGCCGACAACACCTATCACGAACAGGAATCCAGGGATCCGCCATACCCCTCTTTGGCGCAGATCAGTGGCTATGCTTTATCCAACATATTCCTTGATAGTGTGTCAACGGATATTGAGCGTATGGAACGCATCAATACATTGCTTGCCTATATGCCTGCAAATGTATTACAAAGCCAATCGCTGCGTCCTGTCAGCACGTTTGCCATCACCCCCAGCCGCTCGCTGGATGAAATTGCCACTCGGCATATTCATCAGATGCCAACTGCTGCACGTACCCTATTTCGAGTACTTGGTGTATCTTCAAAGTCCGGTCCGACCACAGGCGGTGCATTAATTTCATATTTGTTATTCGAGTCCGGCTACACCCAAGAGCTGATCGAGTTAGGAAAGACCGATACCATGAGTCGTCGTGAAGAAGTGTTAGCGTTTTTTAAGGAAGCGTCCTGATGAGCCAATCCCTGACTTTGCAAGAAGCTTTGCAACAAGGCGGTGTGCTCGACGCAACGGGCCTGACGGCTGCTGATTTTCTGGAGCAGGCACAGGACCAGGGGCTTACCGCCCTGGAAGTAAGTTGCGATCGTGCGCGCAATCGTTCCGCTGTGCTGCGAGCAGTCGCCAAGGCTGTCGATTACCCTGAATTTTTTGGTGGCAATCTGGATGCGCTCTACGATTGCCTGTGTGACACCGTGCTGGATCAGAAAGCAGGCCTGGCCCTGTGGCTGGACAATCTGCACAGTGGTGATCCTGCGTTGGAAAAAGACGCCCAGGCTATTTTGGGCGTGTGTGAAGATGTGCATGCCTGGGCCTCGAACAACGAGCGCCGTTTTGTATGTGTCGTTCTGCACGCTGGCAAGCATCCTGACCCTGAACCGGGTGAGACCCCTGCTTCCTACTCCAGCCAGGACGAAGAATAAGCCTTATTCCCAGCCTTGCAAGGCGCTGATCGCTGCTGTCAGCGCCAAGGCGGCGGTTTCGGTTCGCAGCACGCGGTGCCCGAAACGAATCGCCTGAGCCTGGGCTCCCAGTGCCACCTTCTGCTCTTCGGGCGACCACCCGCCTTCGGGGCCAATCAAGATAGTCATGGCCTGATCTTGCGGTCCGATGGCCTGCGCCAATTGCTGGGGCGCATCGGGATCACAGAACAGATGCAGGCCAGTTTCCGCCTCGCGGAAGTATTCGGCCAATGTCAGCGGCGCTGACAGTTCCATCAAGCGGTTGCGACCACACTGCTCGCTGGCCGACTCAATCACTCTTTGCCAATGGCCCATGCGCTTGGCCTGCCGCTCCGCGTTCAGTTGCAGCACGCTACGTTGCGCGCGAATCGGCACAAAGCGGCTGACGCCCATTTCCACGGCTTTTTCAATAATCCAGTCCATCTTGTCGCTGGAGGCAATGCCTTGCAGCACCGTTATGCGACCGGCCAGCTCGCGGACAGGTGTTTGGGCATCGCCCAGGCTGGCAAAGCCCTTTTTGCCATCAATGCGCAAGATGGCGGGATACTGGGTTCCGCGCCCGTCAAACAGGACAATGTCCTGACCGTCCTTCAAACGCAGCACCCGGATAGCGTGATGCGCCAGAGCCTCGGGCAGGGCGATCTCGGTCTGGGCCGTCAAGTCCAGGGGGTGGTAGAAACGGGGAGCTGTCATATCAAGACACCATCAAGCATAAAAAACCGCACAAGCATACCGTACCCAGGCTTCGGGGAGAAAGCGCAAGGCCCCAGCTCAAGTGGGGGCGATTTAGCGCCAGCAATGCTAAAATAGCGCGTTTTATAAACTAATCAGGGCCGTGAGCCGTCCGCCTGTCGGAATTGTCGCGCCGCCGCCCCAATGAGCTTCTAATGGATATTGCGTCAGCCTCTGATAAAACCCTAGCCAATGCCATCCGTGCCTTGTCTATGGATGCCGTGCAACAAGCTAATTCGGGCCACCCCGGTGCGCCCATGGGCATGGCCGATATCGCCCAGGTTCTCTGGTCCCGGCACCTGAAACACAACCCTGCCGACCCTGCCTGGTTTGATCGCGACCGTTTTGTGTTGTCAAACGGCCACGGTTCCATGCTGATCTACGCTTTGTTGCACCTTAGTGGCTACGACCTGCCCATGGACGAGCTGCGCAACTTCCGTCAGATGCATTCACGCACTCCTGGCCACCCTGAAGTGGGTATTACCGCGGGCGTGGAAACCACCACAGGTCCTTTGGGCCAGGGTTTGGGTAATGCTGTTGGCTTCGCATTGGCTGAAGCCTTGTTGGCGCGCGAGTTCAACCGCGAAGGCCACGATGTGGTCGACCACCTGACCTGGGTTTTCGCTGGCGACGGCTGTTTGATGGAAGGTATCTCGCACGAGGCTTGCTCCTTGGCCGGTACCTGGAAACTGTCCAAGCTGGTCGTGATGTACGACGATAACGGCATCTCCATCGACGGTAAGGTCGAGAACTGGTTTGGTGACGATACGCCCGCCCGTTTTGAAAGCTACGGCTGGAACGTGATACGCGCGGTTGACGGCCACGATGCCGCTTCGATCAATAGCGCGATTGAACAGGCTCGCCGCAACGCGAAAGAGGGCACGGGTCCTACCCTGATTTGCTGCCGTACCGTGATCGGCAAGGGTGCTCCTAACGCCGCTGGTTCCGAGAAGGTTCACGGTGCCCCACTGGGCGCTGATGAAATTGCCGCCACCCGTGCAGCACTGGACTGGAACCACGGACCGTTTGAAATTCCTCAGGAAGTCTACCAAGGTTGGGATTGCCGCGAAAAAGGCGGCGCCCAGCAAGCGGAATGGCAAAAGCGCTTTGACGCTTACAGCCAGGCTTACCCTGAACTGGCCGCAGAACTGGCTCGCCGTCTGAAAGGCGAGCTGCCTGCCGACTACAGCGCCAAAGTACAGGCCTTTATTGAAGAAACCGCTCAGAAAGCCGAAACCATTGCGTCGCGTAAAGCCTCGCAATTGGCCATTAGCGCTTTGGTCAATGTGCTGCCAGAAATGCTGGGTGGCTCGGCTGACCTGACCGGCTCGAACTTCACCGACTGGAAGGGTGCCGAAGCCGTACGTGCCCACGCCGACGGTGTGCATTTCGGTCGCCACATCAACTACGGTGTACGTGAATTCGGTATGGCCGCCATCATGAATGGTCTGGCTCTGCACGGTGGTTACCTGCCTTTTGGCGGCACCTTCCTGACTTTCTCCGACTACTCGCGCAACGCCATCCGTATGGCTGCCTTGATGAAGCAGCGTGTTGTGCACGTGTTTACCCACGACTCCATCGGTCTGGGCGAAGACGGTCCGACACACCAGTCCATCGAGCACGCCAACAGCCTGCGTTTGATCCCCAACCTGCATGTCTGGCGTCCTTGCGACACCACGGAAACGGTTGTGGCCTGGGCTTGCTCGGTCGAGCGTCCTACCAGCATCGGTATGGACGTACAGGACGGTGGTCCTAGCGCCTTGCTCTTGTCGCGCCAGAATCTGCCTTTCGTCGAGCGCGATGCGCAAACCATCCAGAACATCCGTCGTGGTGGCTACGTGCTGCGTGATGCGCAAGATGCGCGCGCCATCATCATGGCAACCGGCTCGGAAGTGGGTTTGGCGCTGCAAGCACAGGAGCAGCTGGCTCAGCAAGGTATTGCGACCCGTGTGGTGTCCATGCCTTGTACCAACCTGTTCGACGCGCAGGACAAGCAGTGGCGTGACCAGGTCCTGACACCCGGCATCCCGCGTGTTGCGGTTGAAGCCGGTACCACAGGTCTGTGGTTCAAGTACGTGGGCCTGGAAGGCGCCGTGGTGGGTATCGATACCTACGGCGAATCCGCCCCGGCTGGCGTCCTGTTCAAGCATTTTGGTCTGACAGCAGAGAAGGTCGCTGCGGCCGTTCAAGAAATTTTGTAATTGGAGTCTGACATGACGATTCGCGTCGCAATCAATGGTTATGGTCGTATCGGCCGCATGATCTTGCGTGCCCACTACGAGTACGGCAAAAAACACGATATCGAGATCGTGGCCATCAACGCCTCGGGCGGTGCCGAGATCAACGAACACCTGACTCGCTATGACTCCGTGCATGGCCGTTTCAACGCTGATGTGTCGCTGGATGGCGATCATCTGGTGGTCAACGGCGACCGTATCCGCCTGCTGAGCCAGCGCGATGCGCTGACCCTGCCTTGGGCTGAGCTGGGTGTGGACGTAGTGCTGGAATGTACCGGCGCTTTCACCACCAAGGAAAAGGCTGGTGAGCACATTCAAGCCGGTGCCAAGAAAGTCATCATCTCGGCCCCCGGTGGCAAGGATGTGGACGCCACCATCGTGTACGGCGTGAACCATGACATTCTGAAGAGCACCGATACCGTTATCTCCAACGCATCGTGCACCACCAACTGCCTGGCTCCCCTGGTTGCTCCCTTGCACAAGGAACTGGGCGTGGTCAGCGGTTTGATGACCACCATCCACGCTTACACCAACGACCAGGTCCTGACCGACGTGCGTCACAAGGACATGCGCCGTGCCCGTTCGGCCACCAGCAGCATGATCCCCACCAAGACCGGCGCAGCGGCTGCTGTGGGTCTGGTGCTGCCAGAGCTGAATGGCAAGCTGGACGGTTACGCCGTGCGCGTTCCCACCATCAACGTGTCCATGGTTGACCTGACTTTCGTGGCCAGCCGCAACACCAGCGTTGAAGAAGTGAACGGTATTCTGAAAGCCGCCTCGGAAGGCGCCATGAAGGGCATTCTGGACTACTGCACCGAACCTCTGGTTTCCATCGACTTCAACCACACCACCGCTTCCAGCACGGTTGATTCCCTGCTGACCAAAGTGACCGGCGGCAATATGGTCAAAGTGGCTGCCTGGTACGACAACGAATGGGCTTTCTCCATTCGTATGCTCGACAGCACCATCGCACTGATGTCGGCCAAGTAAGATCTGAATAGCAGGGGCGGGATTTCCCGCCCCTGTCACGTTAATTCCCAGAACAAAAAATCATGTCTACAAGCATCAAGACCTTGTCTGCGCTGGCCGAAACGGACGCGCTGCGAGGCAAGCGGGTATTTATCCGCTCTGATCTGAATGTCCCCCTGCAAGACGGACGTATTACCGAAGATACGCGCGTACGTGCCTCGGTGCCTGCCATTCGCATGGCGCTGGATGCCGGCGCAGCAGTAATGGTCACGTCTCATCTGGGTCGCCCCAAAGAAGGCGAGTGCCAGCCTGTGGATTCGCTGGAACCCGTGGTGCAACGTTTGTCCGAGTTGCTGGGCATGCCCGTTGAGCTGCGTCGCAATTGGCTGGATGGCGTGCAAGTGTCGCCCGGTCAGGTGGTCTTGCTGGAGAACTGCCGCTGCAACGTGGGGGAAAAGAAGAACGATCCCGAGTTGGCTTGCAAAATGGCAGCCTTGTGTGACGTTTACGTAAACGACGCCTTCGGTACGGCTCACCGTGCTGAAGCGACTACCGAAGGTATCGCCCGCTTTGCTCCCGTGGCTTGTGCCGGTCCTTTGCTGGAAGCCGAGTTGAAGGCCTTGGGCCGTGCCCTGAACCAGCCTGCCCGTCCTCTGGTCGCGATTGTGGGTGGTGCCAAGGTGTCCACCAAACTGTCCATTCTGCGCGCTTTGGCTGAAAAAGTTGACCAACTGGTGGTCGGTGGCGGCATTGCCAATACCTTCATGATGGCTAGTGGCCTGTCCGTGGGCAAATCCCTGGTGGAAGAAAGCCAGTTGGAAGAAGCCCGTGAAGTGATCCGCATCATGAAAGAGCGCGGCGCAGAAGTGCCTATCCCTGTGGATGTGGTGTGCGCCAAGTCCTTTGCTGCTGATGCCGCGGCTGAAATCAAGGCTGCTGATCAGGTCCAGGACGATGACATGATTCTGGACGTGGGCCCGCAAACGGCTCAGCAGATCGCTGACATCATTGCCAAGGCTGGCACCGTGGTCTGGAACGGCCCTCTGGGCGTGTTCGAGTTCCCCGCCTTCGCACAAGGCACGGAAACCCTGTCGCGTGCGATTGCAGGCTCCAAGGCTTTCTCGATTGCGGGCGGTGGTGACACCCTGGCAGCGATTGCCCAGTTCAATATTGGTGAAGACGTGGATTACATCTCCACGGGCGGCGGTGCCTTCCTGGAATTCCTGGAAGGCAAGCGCTTGCCGGCCGTGGCTGCGTTGGAAGACAAGGCTTAAGCCAGTCTTTGCTTCGTCAGAAAAAGCCAGTCAACGAACGTTGGCTGGCTTTTTTGTTGGATCTGAAAGTTTACGCCCCATCTTTAATCAACTGTGCATACCCCTGTAGGGCGTCGGGCCAGTCCAGCTGAAAGCCGCTGTCCAGCAGTCGCTGGTTGCTCAGGCGCTTGCCACCTTCATTGGACTGACGCCGTTCGGGGTGGGCTACTTCCAGCAGATCCGCCAGTCCGTCGTAAAGCTCAGTAATCCGGTAAGGTCGGCTGTCCGTACCTATATAGCAAGGGAAGGGCGCGGGAGTGCGCAGCAGGTGCCAGCAGGCGCGCGCGGCGTCTTCAATATGCAGGCGGTTGGCCCAGTGCTCCGGGTCGTCCGGCACGGTGGCACGGCCTTCACGCAGGCGGTCCAGTAATTGAGTACGCCCTGGCCCGTACAGGCCGCTGGGGCGGATGACGACGGCTTGGGCCGGGATGCGGTGGTGCAGCAGTTGCTCGGCCTCCAGCAGTACCTTGCCATTGAACTGCGTGGGTTCGGTGGGGGAGTTCTCGTCCACCCATTCAGTGCTCGGCCCGTAGACGGCGCTGGATGATACAAAGACAAAGCGTTTCAAGGCTTTCAGGTCCAGCTCGTTGAGCAGGTTTTCCAGACCGTGCAGAAATACCCGCTCATAAGCAGCCTGGCTACGCTGGTCGGGAGAGACAGCGTAAAGTACGTGGGTGATTTTACGGTGCTTCAGGCGCAGGGAGGTGGGCTCGCTCAGATCAGCTTCCACCCATTCTATCCCGCTGTGATCGTCCAGGGGAACATGACGGCGCAGCCCGATCACCGGCCATTCGTGATGGCGGGCCAGCATCCCGGTGCGGGTGCCCAGATCGCCAGCGCCCGCTAAGAGCAAAGTACGTTGTCGAGAGTCCAAAGCAGCAGGTCCTTGAGTAGAATGATCTCGAGCAAAGCTCGATTGGCTGAGATAACAATAGCATTGGAGGCGGTCATGGAGTGTCGCAATTGGATTGACGGACAGCAACTTGGCGCGGAGGGCGGTGGTTTGCTACCGGTTATCGACCCCTCCACAGGCGAGACCTTCGCCCGCCTGGCGCAATCGTCCGAGGTGGATATTGATTGGGCCGTACAGGCCGCCCGACGTGCCAGCCAGGGGCCGTGGAGCCGTCTGACGGCCGCCCAACGCAGCCAGTTATTGCTGCGTTGCGCTCGAACTCTGTCTGATGCCCGAGAGGAGCTGGCGCGGCTGGAGTCTCGCGATACCGGCAAGCCTTTGCGTCAGGCCCAGTCCGATGCTGCTGCCATTGTCCGCTATTTTGAGTTCTATGCGGGCGCGGTGGACAAGCTGCATGGTCAAACTATCCCGCTGGGCTGGGAGATGACGGCGTTCACTTTGCGTGAACCCTTGGGAGTTACCGCGCACATCATCCCCTGGAATTACCCCTTGCAGATCTTCGGGCGCAGCGTAGCCGCGTCCCTGGCTGCGGGTAATACCTGCGTGGTGAAACCGGCAGAGGATGCCAGCCTGTCCTTGCTGCGCGTGGCCGAGTTGTTGCACGAAGCGGGTTTGCCAGCGGGAGTGCTGAATATCTGCACGGGGCTGGGTAGTGAAGCCGGGCAGGCTCTGTCTGCTCATCCGGATATCAATCACATTTCCTTTACTGGCTCTCCCGACACAGGCCGTCAGGTGGCCTTGCAAGCAGCGCAGAATTTTGTGCCGGTCACCTTGGAGCTGGGCGGCAAGTCTCCACAAATCGTGTTCTCGGATGCGGATCTGGATGCCGCTTTGCCGGTCGTGGTCAATGCGATTGTGCAGAACGCCGGGCAGACCTGCTCGGCAGGGAGTCGAGTGCTGATTCAGCGCGCTATTTATGGCGACTTTACCGAGCGTCTGGCCGAAGCCTTCAAGGCGCTGCTGACCGGGGCGGCCAGCGACAATCTGGATTGCGGTCCCCTGATCAGCGCGCAGCAGCAAGCGCGGGTGCGTTCCTATCTGGAAAATCTGGACCAGGACGGCATTGTGGTGCTGGCGCAAGGCAAGCTGGACTCCAAGGCCCCCGCAGGCGGTTTTTACCAAGTGCCTGTTTTATTGGGCCATGTGCCTGTTGAACATCGTCTGGCGCAGGAGGAAATTTTCGGTCCTGTTCTGGTGGCCCAGCCCTTCGGTACAGAGGAAGAAGCCATCGCCATGGCCAATGGCACGCCTTACAGTCTGGTGGCCGGGGTCTGGACCCGCGACGGGGCTCGTCAAGTGCGTATGGCCCGACAACTGCGAGCCGGGCAGGTCTTTGTGAATAATTACGGTGCGGCAGGTGGGGTGGAACTGCCTTTTGGTGGAACCGGTCAGTCCGGCATAGGCCGCGAGAAGGGCTTTGAAGCCTTGTACGCCCTGACTTCCCTGAAAACGGTTGCGCTACGTCATGCGGCCAGCTGATCGTAGGGGTATTTAGGGGTTAGCGCGGCTGTGGCGGCTCCGGTTTTCTGGCAGCATGGCAGCTGAACGCTAAACAGGTTTCACCAATGGCGGCGCAATGCCGCCATTTCTATATAAAAAGCAGAAGGAGACAAACATGCGATTGCAAGACAAAGTGGCTATCGTGACGGGCGGTGCATCGGGTTTTGGCCTGGGCATTGCACAGCGCTTTGCACGCGAAGGAGCGCGTGTACTGATTGCCGACCTGAATGCAGAGCAAGGGCAGGCCGCAGCGGCCCAGATTCAGGCACAGGGTGGTCAGGCCATTTTTGCCGCTTGCGATGTCTCGCAAGGGGACGAAGTTCATGCCCTGTTGGATATTGCCCTGCGCGAATGCGGTGGGCTGCATATTGTGGTGAACAATGCGGGCACCACGCATCGCAATAAACCGTTGCTGGAGGTCAGCGAAAGCGAGTTCGATCTGGTCTATGCCGTCAACGTGAAAAGCATTTACTGGACCGCCAAACACTTTGTGCCGTATCTGCGCGCCCAGGGCTCGGGCTCTTTCATCAATATTGCGTCTACCGCCGCCTTGCGTCCTCGCCCCGGACTGGTCTGGTACAACGGCACCAAGGGCGCGGTGGTAACGATCAGCAAGGGTATGGCGGCCGAGTTGGGGCCGGACAATATCCGGGTGAATTGCATTAATCCGGTGATTGGTGACACGGCGTTGCTGGAACAGTTCATGGGCATGCCCGATACGCCGGAAAACCGCAGCCGTTTCTTGGCGGGAATTCCGCTGGGACGTTTTTGCACACCCAAGGACGTGGCAGCGGCAGCGCTGTATCTGGCCTCGGACGAGGCCGAGTTCATTACAGGCACTTGCATCGAAGTAGACGGCGGCCGTTGTATTTAAGCCCCACTGCGATTCGTTACAATCGTGCTATTGGCAGGCCCGTTCAGGGCCTGTAGTTTATTTCGCTTCCAAGGAAAAGCATGACATTCAATCGACAGTCTCCCCGCGAGCATCCGGATCAATTGCGTATCGGCTTGGTGTCGGTTTCAGATCGCGCCTCCAGCGGACAGTACCAGGATCAAGGCATACCGGCGCTGCGCCGCTGGCTGGACTCCGCCTTGACGGTAGCGCCTGCCTATCTGGAACGGCTGATTCCCGACGAGCGTGCCCAGATTACTGACACCCTGGTCGACTTGGTGGAAGCGGGTTGCGACCTGATTTTGACTACCGGTGGCACTGGTCCGGCGCGTCGCGACGTGACGCCGGAGGCCACTCTGGACGCTGGAACGCGCGAAATGCCCGGTTTCGGTGAACAGATGCGTCAAATCAGTTTAAAATTCGTACCAACAGCGATTTTGTCGCGGCAAGTTGCGGTCATCCGAGAAATTCAGGACCACGCTGCTCTGATTATCAATCTGCCTGGGCAGCCCAAAGCCATTCAGGAAACTCTGGAAGGATTACGGGATTCAGAAACCGGACAAGTATTGGTGCCGGGTATTTTTGCAGCAGTCCCGTATTGCATCGACCTGATTGGTGGACCTTACGCACAAACTCACGAGCATGTGGTCAATGCGTTCCGCCCCAAGTCGGCGCGTCGGACCGCCAGTTAATACGCTTACAAACAATCGGCTGTGCACGGAACCGTGCCCGGCCAAGTTTTTCAATTATTTTAGTCTTCAGGAGGTCTTCTCATGGCCCTAGTTTCCATGCGCCAGCTGCTCGATCACGCGGCCGAGCACGGTTATGGTATTCCAGCGTTCAACGTCAATAACCTGGAGCAGGTCCAGGCTATTATGGAAGCCGCCTCGGAGACGGATAGCCCCGTCATCATGCAGGCATCGGCCGGCGCCCGTAAATACGCAGGCGAAGCGTTTCTGCGTCACCTGATCGAAGCTGCTGTCGAGTCCTACCCCAACATCCCTGTGGTGATGCACCAGGACCACGGCCAGTCCCCCGAGATTTGCAAAGGCGCCATCGAACTGGGTTTCTCCAGTGTGATGATGGACGGCTCCTTGCTGCCCGACGGCAAGACCATTGCCGATTTTGAATACAACGTGGAAGTTACCCGCAAAGTGGTCGAAATGGCTCACAAGCTGGGCGTGACCGTTGAAGGCGAACTGGGCTGCCTGGGTTCCCTGGAAACCATGCAGGGCGACAAGGAAGACGGTCACGGTGCTGACGGCGTTCTGACTCTGGACCAGTTGTTGACCGACCCCGAGCAGGCTGCTGAGTTTGTGACACGCACTCAACTGGATGCACTGGCCATCGCCATCGGTACCAGCCACGGTGCTTACAAGTTCACCCGCAAGCCTACCGGAGACATTCTGTCCATTGAGCGCGTGAAAGAAATTCACCGTCGTTTGCCCAATACTCACCTGGTCATGCACGGCAGCTCCAGCGTGCCTCAGGAACTGCTGGCTGAAATCCGCCAGTTCGGTGGCAACATGAAAGAAACCTACGGCGTGCCTGTGGAAGAAATTCAGGAAGCCATCAAGTACGGTGTGCGCAAGGTCAATATCGACACCGATATCCGTTTGGCCATGACCGCTGCCATCCGTCGTTTCCTGTTCGAAAACCCGGAGAAATTCGACCCACGCGAATACCTGAAACCTGCTCGCGAAGCCGCCAAGAAAGTGTGCGTGGCCCGCTACCAGCAGTTTGGTGCCGTCGGTCAGGCCTCCAAGATCAAGGCCATTCCTTTGCAGGAAATCGCCCGCCAGTACAGCACCGGCGAGTTGTCCCAGATCGTTCAGTAATTTTGTCAGGCGGAGCAGGAGTGGGCAGCACGACTGCCCGCCCCGGTCTCCGCGTCTTTGCCCGGTGCCGCAGGCGCCGGGATTGTCGTCCCGCCTGCATCCATAGTCAGCGGGATGTTTTCGTTTTAAGGATGAAATCGTGCAAGAGCCCTTACATCAATCCAGCCTGAGCTCCCTGCCGCTACTCGCGCGCGGCAAAGTTCGGGACATGTATGCGGTGGGTGAGGACAAGTTGTTGATTGTGGCCAGTGATCGCATTTCGGCATTCGATGTGATTCTGGACGACCCCATTCCCGGCAAGGGCGCTGTCTTGACGCAGATGACCGAGTTCTGGCTGAACAAGCTGGCGCACATCATCCCTAATCACACCACTGGCGTGAACCCGGTTGATGTGGTGGCGCCTGAAGAGCGCGCCCAAGTGGAAGGCCGCTCCATGGTGGTCAAGCGCTTGAAGCCCATCATGGTGGAAGCGGTGGCTCGTGGTTATCTGATTGGTTCGGGCTGGAAAGACTACCAGGCTACCGGCGCGGTATGTGGCATCACCTTGCCGGCTGGTTTGAAGCAAGCGGCCAAGCTGCCCCACGTGTTGTTTACCCCGGCTGCCAAAGCCGAAATGGGCTCGCACGACGAGAACGTGGATTTCGCCCACGTGGTCAAGGAAGTGGGTCAGGAACTGGCCGAGCAGATCCGTGACGTGACCTTGCGTCTGTACACCGAAGCTGCCGACTACGCGGCCAGCCGTGGCATTCTGATTGCCGATACCAAATTTGAGTTTGGCCTGGACGATCAAGGCCAGCTGCATTTGATGGACGAAGTGCTGACCCCGGATTCCTCGCGTTTCTGGCCAGCCGACAGCTATGCTGAAGGCATCAGCCCACCGTCTTACGACAAGCAATTTGTGCGCGATTGGCTGGAAACCCAGGTTTGGGACAAGACGCCACCCGCTCCTCGCTTGCCTGCTGAGGTGGCCGAGCGTACGGCTGACAAATACCGCGAAGCCCTGGAACGCCTGACAGCGTGAACGGTTTACAGCCCGGACAGGCGCTCGCCGTAAACGAGTTGCCTGCTCGTCCTTCGCAGGGTGCCAAGCGGCTGCATGTCCTTGGACGACTTCGCCACAGCGAGCCGGGCTTTGGGGGAGGGCGATGGGCAGAGCAAAGTCTGCCTCGCCGGAAAACCCATCATTGGATGGACCCTGCTGTTTTTCTATTTACCAAGGCGCCCGGCAGCATGGCGCCTTCTTCCTTTTAGGGCGTATCTCTAATGAGCGTACAAACTCCTGCGGCCCCCACAGTGGGCATTGTGATGGGTTCCTCCAGCGACTGGGATGTCATGAGCCAGGCTGTGGCCATTCTGGACGAATTTGGCGTGTCCTATGAGTGCCGTGTGGTTTCTGCCCACCGCATGCCGATTGATATGGTGGACTATGGTGCCCAGGCTCCGGCCCGTGGCCTGAAAGCCATTATTGCCGGTGCAGGCGGCGCGGCTCACTTGCCCGGCATGCTGGCTGCCCTGACGCACTTGCCCGTGTTTGGCGTACCTGTACCTTCGCGCTACCTGCGCGGTGAAGATTCCCTGCTGTCGATTGTGCAAATGCCCAAGGGCGTGCCGGTTGCCACCTTCGCCATTGGCGAGGCTGGTGCTGCCAATGCCGCGCTGCACGTGATTGCCAATCTGGCGGTCAACGATGCTGTGCTGACTGAAAAACTGATTGCGTACCGTGCCCGCCAGACCGAGGCCGCCCGAGCTATGCGTGTTCCTCCTGCTACTGCCTGATTTTATTTTGTGATGATGACCCCCATGACTGATGTTGCCCTTCTGGTCCCTGGCTCCTGGCTGGGCATGATTGGAGGCGGCCAACTGGGCCGCATGTTCTGCCATAGCGCCCAAAGCCTGGGCTACAAGGTGGCCGTGCTGGACCCGGACACCCATAGCCCTGCAGGCGCGGTGGCGGATCTGCATATCTGTGCGGCCTACGATGACGCCCAAGCGCTTGCCCGTCTGGGGGACTTGTGCCAAGCCGTCAGTACCGAGTTCGAGAACGTCCCGGCGCAGTCCTTGCTGACTCTGGCGCAGCACACACGAGTCACGCCGTCCGGCGATGCCGTAGGCATTGTGCAGGATCGTATTCGTGAAAAAGCCTTTATCTCGCAGGCGGGTGTGCCGGTGGCTCCTTATGCGGCCATCGAAAGTCTGGACGATTTGCAAGCCGCTGACAGCGCCTTGTTCCCCGGTATCTTGAAGACGGCACGCTTTGGTTACGACGGCAAGGGCCAGGCTCGTGTAGCAGACCGTGAACAGGCTCTGGCTGCTTTCAAGGAGTTCGGTTCTCAGGCCTGTGTGCTGGAAGCCCTGCAACCCTTGAAGTCCGAAATTTCGGTTGTCCTGGCTCGTGGCCTGGACGATCAGGTCAAAACCTTCCCATGTGCCCGTAATGAGCACCGTGATGGCATTTTGGCCGTGTCCACCATCAGCGCCCAGTTTCAGGATGATGCCTTGTCCGAGCAGGCCCGTCAGGCGGCTGCCGCTATCGCCCGTACGCTGGACTACGTGGGTGTCTTGTGTGTGGAGTTCTTCATTCTGGAAGACGGCCGTTTGCTGGCCAATGAAGTGGCTCCCCGTCCGCACAATAGCGGTCACTACACCATGAATGCTTGCGTCACCAGCCAGTTCGAACAGCAGGCTCGTGTGATGGCGGCTTTGCCCCTGGGTGACACCGGCGCTTTGTGTCCTTCCATGATGCTCAACATCCTGGGCGATATCTGGTTTGATGAACAGGGCCAGATGCGTGAGCCGGATTGGGCTGCCTTGCTGGCTGTGCCTGGCGTGTCCTTGCACCTGTACGGCAAGGCCGAGGCCCGTGTTGGCCGCAAGATGGGTCACGTCAATATTGTGGGCGAGTCGGATCAGCAAGTGCGTGAACGCACTGCCCGAGCCGCCGCTGCCTTGCGTATCGCGTTTGATCATGAGTGATTCCACCCGTAGCCCTTCCGAGCAGCAGATAGAGCAAGCCGCCCGTGTGCTGGCACAAGGGGGGCTGGTGGCCTTTCCAACCGAGACGGTCTATGGTCTGGGCGCGGATGCAGAAAACCCGGCGGCGGTGCAACTGATTTACAAGGCCAAGGGCCGCCCTGCGAATCATCCCTTGATTGTGCATGTGGCCCCCGGTGCCGACTTGCGCTATTGGGTGACGGATATTCCGCCTGTGGCGCAGCAATTGATTGATGCCTTCTGGCCGGGGCCTTTGACGCTGATCTTGCCGCGCAATCCGGCTATTCCGGATACGGTCAGTGGCGGGCAAAGCAGCATTGGTATTCGTTGCCCTTCCCATCCGGTGGCACAGGCTTTGCTCAAGCGCATGGCAGAACTCAAGCCCAGCGGACAGGCAGGAGTAGCAGCACCTTCGGCCAACAAGTTCGGTCAGGTATCGCCCACGGCGGCCAGCCATGTACGCGATGAATTCGCGGACATGAGTGCAGAGGAGCTGCTGATTGTGGAAGCGGGCCCGTCGGAAGTGGGCATCGAGTCCACCATTGTGGACGCCTCGCGTACCCATCAAGGCGTGGGTGCGGTGCTGTTGCGGCCCGGCCATATCACGGCAGCCATGATTGCCGAGGTCATCGGCTACGAACCCGCCAGTCCGGATCAACAAGCCCCGCAAGTGTCGGGCAGCTTGAAAGCGCACTATGCGCCGCGTACCCCTTTATCTTTGTTTGATGAAGACAGCGCGGCTGCGGTGCAGGCTGCTTTGAGCCAGGGGGGCAAGCAGGCCATTGTCGCTTTTGCCTCCTTGCCGCCATTTTCGGCGGAGGTGCACGACTGGTATGTGTGCAGCCCGGATGCGCAGCTTTATGCCCAGGACTTGTACGCTATGTTGCGTCGTCTGGACCAAGGCCAGTATCAGCATATTTGGGTGCAGCGTTGCCCGGATACGCCGGACTGGCAGGCGGTCAATGACCGCCTGGGCCGAGCAGCCGCCGCCTTTGAGTAAGGCTGCTGTTTAGTAGGCGTGTGTGCTTTAGGGACTGAGCTTAGAGACTGGGTGAGTTCGCTGTTTAGCGGGCTGTTCGCTTCAGAAAGTCCACAATTGCCTGGTTCACCTGCGCTTCCTTATCCCGGTAGGGCAGGTGACCGCATTGCTCCAGTTCCAGCAGCTCGGTGTGGGGCACCAGCTCCTTGATGCGGCGAATCTGTTCCAGCGTGCCGTATTCATCATCCACGCCCTGAATCGCCAGAATCGGGCAGGTGATACGGCTGACCTCTTGTTCAATATTCCAGTCGCGGAATCGGGGATCGGTCCAGGTGGCGTTCCAGCCCCAGAAAGCGGATTCCACATCATCGTGATAGCGGCCCAGACGTTCGCGTAAAAAGCCTTGCTCGTAGGCTTCGCGGGCAACCAGAATGCCGCGCAGGGAAATGTCTTCCACGAACAGGTGCGGGGCCATCACTACAATGCCTTGCAGCTTGTCGCTAAAGCCACTGGCCGCCAGCAGGGCAATCGAGCCACCATCGCTGTGGCCGACCAGTACAATCGGGCGCTTCTTGCCGTCTTCGCCCAGTTGCTCCAGCAGTTGAGGCAGCACGTCCAGCGACTGCTCATGCAGGTAGTCGGGCTCTTTGGGGCGATTGTCCGGGCGAGGGGTGCTGCGGCCATAGCCATAGCGGGAATACATCAGGCCGCTACAGCCGGTTTGTTCGCACAGTTGTGCCGGCCAGTCTTTCCACATGGCAATCGAGCCCAGACCTTCGTGCAGGAACACCAGCAAAGGGGCCGCGACCCGCTCGGGGAAAATGCGTTGATATTCCAGTTCAATGGCTTGTGTGCCTTGAATCAGGCTCGCAAATTGCAAAGATGAATCTAGTGTTGTCATAGCGGTGTTGAATCAAGAAGCCCTGGGCAGGCTGGGCGTGCGAGTGATTAGGAAACTCTCTTTATGCCATAGATTGGTATAAGACGCACAGGCTGGCTTCTCCTGATACCGGATGTGGACAGTTTGCTGCGGTTTGTGGCGCAGTAGGGGCAGGGGCTGCAAATTCTGGCAGAGATGGTAGAGTGGCGCTCTCGATCTTTTTTGCCGCCGGGCCGTCCCAAGGTGAAAGCTCCCCCTTGGGGCAGCAAGCCGAAGGCGTAGCGTGGGGGCTTTTTTTGTCGCCGGGCCGCCCCAAGGCAAAAACTCCCCCTCGGGGGGCAGCAAGCCGAAGGCGCAGCG
Source organism: Alcaligenes sp. DN25 (assembly GCF_023674485.1). NCBI lineage: Bacteria > Pseudomonadati > Pseudomonadota > Betaproteobacteria > Burkholderiales > Alcaligenaceae > Alcaligenes > Alcaligenes sp. DN25. Next base: position 918,781 of record NZ_CP098408.1, read on the forward strand.
TGGGGGCTTTTTTCGTTGTACAACAACATGAAATTTGCTGAATTTGAAGTGGGTATGGTCATCAAGCACCCACTTGTCCCTGTGACTCGCGAAGAAATGCTGGAATTTGCCCAGAAATACGATCCGCAGTCCTTTCATATTGACGACAAGCAGGCCGAAGAAGGCCATTGGGGCGGTTTGATCGCCAGCGGTTGGCTCACTTGTGGCAAAACCATGCGCATGGCCGTGGATTCTGCCTTGCACGATTCCGAGTCCTTTGGTTCGCCCGGTCTGGAGCGTCTGCGCTGGGTCTTGCCTGTGCGAGCCGGTGATTCAATCCGTCTGGAGGCCACGGTGGTGTCCAAGCGTGTGTCCAGCAGCCGTTCAGATCTGGGCATCATTCGCTGGAATTGGAATGTGTTCAATCAGCGTGATGAGCTGGTGCTGGAAATGGAAGCGACCAGCATGTTTGAGTTGAAGTCCGAACAAGAATAAAAAGACCCCCACCGCATAGTTTTGGTTTACCAACTTTCCAGCGGCCACTTTGTTCTTGAGACGGCCCTGCGACTGGAAAGAGCCTTCATTCCAGACCTTTTGCCCGCTGCTTATGAAGGGATGCTGTTTACCTCGAGTCTTTCGGTAGTAATAACCGCAAATGCAGACGGGAGAGAAGTCCCCTTACGGCATGTAATTCACCAGTTTGTTCCGGTTGAAACGGACAAGGGCAAAGCCTTTGGCTTTGCCCTGTTTGGTTTGCTTTAGAAGAAAGCCTGAATCCCGGTTTGTGCGCGTCCCAGAATCAGGGCATGTACGTCGTGGGTGCCTTCGTAGGTGTTCACCACTTCCAGATTGACCAGGTGGCGAGCAATACCGAACTCGTCAGAGATACCATTACCTCCCAGCATGTCGCGTGCCAGTCGGGCAATATCCAGTGCCTTGCCGCAGGAGTTGCGCTTCATGATGGAGGTGATTTCGACCGCCGCTGTGCCTTCGTCTTTCATGCGTCCCAGACGCAGGCAGCCTTGCAGCGCTAGCGTAATCTCGGTTTGCATATCGGCGAGCTTTTTCTGGATCAACTGATTGGCCGCCAAGGGGCGACCAAACTGCTTGCGGTCCAGGGTGTACTGGCGGGCGGTATGCCAGCAGGATTCGGCGGCGCCCAAGGCACCCCAGGCAATCCCGAAGCGGGCCGAGTTCAGGCAGGTGAAAGGGCCACGCAAACCCGAGACATGGGGCAGCATCTGGCTGTCTGCAATCTCCACATCGGCCATGACGATTTCGCCGGTCAGGGAAGCGCGCAAGCCTACTTTGCCGTGAATGGCCGGGGTGGACAGACCTTTCATGCCTTTTTCCAGAATGAAGCCGCGGATCTTGCCGTCGTCGTCACCGCCCACGACTTTAGCCCAGACCACCAGCACATCAGCAATGGGGGAGTTGGTAATCCAGGTCTTGTTGCCGCTCAGACGATAGCCACCGTCCACTTTTACGGCGCGGCTTTCCATGGCACCGGGGTCTGAGCCATGATTGGGTTCAGTCAGGCCAAAGCAGCCAATCCATTGGCCGCTGGCCAGCTTGGGTAGATATTTCTGTTTTTGTTCTTCGCTGCCAAATTCAAAAATCGGCACCATGACCAGAGAGGATTGCACGCTCATCATGGAGCGGTAGCCTGAATCCACACGCTCCACTTCGCGGGCGATCAAACCATAGCTGACGTAGTTCAGACCAGCGCCGCCATAGGCTTCGGGAATGGTGGCCCCCAACAGGCCCAGCGAGCCCATCTCGGCAAAGATGGCGGGGTCAGTCTGTTCGTGGCGAAAGGCCTCCAGTACGCGTGGCAGCAGCTTTTCCTGTGCATAGGCGTGGGCGGCATCGCGCACCATGCGCTCTTCATCGCTCAACTGCTGATTCAACAGCAGGGGGTCGTCCCAATGGAAAGAGGGATTGGCAGACATAGAGGTACTCCGGGAAGATCAAAGAGGGTCAGTCAGGTGGAGCCTGGATGGGCGCCATCAGTCTGGAAAATAGAAAAGAGCTGCTTAAGTATCGCTGACAGTCGCCACTATGAGCAGCAAGCGCATCATCAGGTGGCTGTGAATCAGCGAGATCAATATAAAGTCTCAGCATAGTGTGCATAAAGCGCACAAGGCAATTGATAAAATTGCACAATGTCGTGTTCTGGCGTAACGATCCGGTCCTGCACTGAATGAGGAGGGCGGAGGCGGCATGATTAAGAGGAAGACCTATGAGACAAGGCGTACCCAGTTTGGGCGCATTACAGGCCTTTGAGGCCACGGCCCGTTTGGGGACTTTTTCCCGTGCGGCCGAGGAATTGTCCTTGACGCATAGCGCGGTGTACCGGCAGGTAAGCGGCCTGGAGCAGCGGCTGGGTGTGACCTTGCTGACACGGGTGCGGCGGCGTCTGGTGTTGACTCCGGCAGGGCGCGATTATGCTGCTCGCATCCGTCACCATCTGGAGCAAATCTGCAAGGATACTTTCAGCCTGATTGCACGCGCCGGTGTGGGCCGCAGCATCCATCTGGCCGTGTTGCCTACCTTGTCGACCGTGTGGTTGATGCCGCGTCTGGCCCGTTTCTCCCAGCGCTATCCGGATATCACCGTCAGCCTGTCCGTGCGTACCACTCCGTTTCAGTTTGGCGACCACCCCTTTGATGCTGCCATTTATCATGGACGGCAGTTGTGGCCGCAAACTGAAGGGATCAAGCTGTTTGACGAAGGCGAACTGGTGCCGGTCTGCTCGCCCAAGCTGGCCGCCAGTGGCGATTGGCAAAAGCTGGTTCACCTGCATATGTCCACTCGCCCCGATAGCTGGTCGGACTGGTATCGATCTGCCGGTCTGGAGCCTGATTTGCGTGTCAGTTCCGGCCCGCGTTACGAGCTTTTCAGCCTGGTGATGGCGGCATTGCATGCCGACATGGGCGTGGCCTTGATGCCGCGTTTTCTGGTGCAACAGGCGCTGGAGCAGGGCGAGCTGATCATGCCGCTGGATCATGCCATGCCTGTCAGTGAGGCCTATTTTTTTAGTTATCCTACGGCCAATGAGCCCAGCGAAGCGGTGCTTTTGCTGGAACAATGGCTGCTTGAGTACCAAAAGGAGAACACATGAGATTGCACTGGAAACCGGCTCTGTTGTCGGCTGCCTTGACCTTGGCTCTGGCGCTACCTGCGCATGCTCGGGAAGCAGCCAGCCAGCATTTGAACCCGGAAACCGCCAGCAGTGTCATGCAGCGTGACAAGCTTGTCACCCAGAAAAGCATGGTGGTGACGGCACATCCTTTGGCGACACAAGCGGGTTTGCGCATCCTGGATCAGGGAGGCAGTGCGGTGGATGCAGCCATTGCGGCTCAGTTGGTTCTGGGGCTGGTGGAACCACAGTCTTCCGGCATTGGCGGTGGCGGCTTCTTGCTGATGTTCCAGCCCAAGACCGGCCTGATGAGCTATGACGGACGGGAAACGGTGCCCGCAGCCAGCAGTCTGGATCGCTTCGAGCTGGACGGTAAAACCATGTCCTTCAAGCAGGCGGTCAATAGTGGTCGCTCGGTAGGCGTGCCGGGTTTGCTGCGTGCCCTGGAGTTGATGCATAAAGACGGTGGCGTGCTGCCGTGGGCGAATTTGTTTGACCCGGCGATTGAGCTTGCCGAGGTCGGTTTTGAGGTCAGCCCACGCTTGAATACCTTGATTGCCGATAATCCTGAACTGGCTGACAAGGCGGCTACACGTGCCTATTTTCTGGACGAGCAAGGCAAGCCCTGGCCAGTTGGTCATCGTTTGCAGAACAAGGAATACGCGCAGGTGCTGCGTCTTTTGGCCAGGCAGGGTGCACAGGCTTTTTATCAAGGTGAACTTGCCCAGGATATGGTGGCTGCCGTCGCTGCCGATCCCATTGCGGGTGATCTGGCTGTGTCTGACTTGACGCAGTACCGCGCCTTGCGTCGTGAACCCCTCTGTATGGACTGGCAGCAAGTGGCTCTCTGTGGCATGGCACCGCCCAGTTCCGGGGCTATCAGTGTGATGCAGATGCTGGGTATCTTGCAGCACACGCCCATTGCTGACGCAAAACCGCAATCTGTCGAAGCGATTCATTATTTTTCCGAAGCAGGGCGTTTGGCTTTTGCGGATCGGGATGCCTGGGTGGCTGATCCGGCGTTTGTGTCTGTCCCTCAGCAGGCTTTGCTGGCTCCGGAGTATCTGAAATCCCGCGCTGCCTTGATTCAGCCAGACCGATCCATGGGACATGCTCAACCGGGTAAGCCCTTGGCCGACTCACAAGCCCCCAGCGACAACACGCCCGAGCTGCCTTCCACGACGCATTTGTCCGTGGCGGATGCCAAGGGGCAAGTGGTGTCCATGACCACTTCGGTCGAGTCAGCTTTTGGTAGCAAGATCATGGTGCATGGTTTCTTGCTGAACAATCAGCTGACTGACTTTGCCTTGAGCCCCAAAGACGAAATGGGACGCCTGTCCGTGAATCGGGTGGAACCCGGCAAGCGTCCACGTAGTTCCATGGCACCGATGATGGTGATGCAGGATGGCCGTCCTGTCATTGCCCTGGGCTCACCCGGTGGCAGTGCCATTATTCCTTATGTGGCTCAAGCCCTGACCGGCATGTTGATGTGGAATCTGGATGCTCAACAGGCAGTCAGCCTGCCCCATTACGGCAGCCGCAATTGGGCGACAGAGCTGGAGGCTGGGACCGCTGTGACGGAACAGGCGCAGGCTTTGAGGGCAATGGGGCACGAGGTGCGTGAGCAGCCTTTTCCTAGCGGTACGCATGTGATTCGCTGGACTCAGGATGGACTGGAGGCCGGGGTAGACCCTCGGCGTGAAGGTTTGGCGTTAGGGCAATAAGCAGAGCTTGTAGCCGTGTACCCGAGGTAAACATGGGTCTTGCCGACGAGACATGCTGCAAGCGTATGGTGGAATTGGGGAAGCAGTCAGTATGCGGGAGAGGCTGTTGGCGATTTGAAGCAGATACTCGTCAGAGATTGGCAGAGACAGCAGTCGATCGTTGCCTGAGGCTGGTAGAGCTAATTGCCAAGTAGCTAGCAGGCTCAAATCGTCTGGCATTTTGAAAAATGGGAGACCATTAAAAAGCCCTCAATGCGTGGATCTGTATCCACAGCATTGAGGGCTTTTTTAGGCTTAAGGTAGGCCTGATCTCGCTGCTTAGCGGAATACCACCGTGCGCTGATCGTTCAGCAAGATACGGTGCTCCACGTGGGCGCGCACGGCACGGGCCAGAACCAGAGACTCCACATCGCTACCGATCTGGGTCAGTTCGGCTGGGCTGACCGAGTGGGTCACGTGTTCCACGTCCTGCTCGATGATCGGGCCTTCGTCCAGGTCAGCTGTTACGTAGTGGGCGGTAGCACCAATAATCTTCACCCCGCGAGCATGTGCCTGATGGTAGGGGCGTGCGCCCTTGAAGCTGGGCAGGAAGCTGTGGTGAATATTGATGGCGCGGCCAGACAGGGATTGGCACAGATTGGTGGACAGAATCTGCATGTAGCGGGCCAGCACAACCAGATCAATCTTTAGATCACGAGCCAAGTCGATGATTTGCTGCTCTTGCTCGGGGCGAGTTTCCGGTGTCACGGGCAGGTGATGGAAGGGGATGCCGTAAGAAGAAGCCAGACCGGCGTGGTCGGTATGGTTGGAGGCCACAGCAGCAATTTCCACCGGCAGTTGGCCGCTATGGGCGCGGAACAGCAGATCGTTCAGGCAGTGGCCTTGGCGGCTGACCAGGATCAGCAGGCGGGCTTTACGCTGGGCGTCATAAATATTGGCGTCCATGCTGAATTTTTCAGCAATGGGGGCGAAGCTGGTTTGCAGCGCGTTGACGTCCTGCTTTTCGGGCAGGGAAAACTGGATGCGCAGGAAAAAGCGGTTGGTGGCGGCGTCGCCGAACTGCTGTGCCTCAAGAATGTTGCCGTTCTGCTCAAGCAGCCAGCCCGATACGCTGTGGACAATGCCGGTACGATCCGGGCAGGATAGGGTCAAGATGTAATCGTTCATCGACAGTATTGTAAAGATTTCAGAAAAGTTTTTAAGCTGCCTGGGCCAGGGTTTCTTGGCTGTGTTGTGCAATCGCTAAACACGCGGTCAGGCCGGGCGATTCGATGCCGAACAGATTCAGCAATCCAGGTATGCCGTGCTCGGCGGGACCTGAAAAGACAAAGTCGGCTGCCGCATGACCTGCGGGCACAATTTTAGGCCGGATACCGCTATAGGCGGGGTTCAGGCTGTTATCGGGCAAAGCGGGCCAGTATTCACGCACAGCGGCGTAAAAAGATTGGCCTCGTTGCGGGTCCATATCGTAGTTCTCGTCCTGTACCCATTCGGTGTCCGGGCCAAAGCGGGCCTGACCGGCCAGATCCAGCGTCAGATGCACACCCAGCCCGGCTTTATTGGGCATGGGGTAGATCAGGTGCTTGAAGGGCGAGCGACCCGTCAAAGAGAAATAGCTGCCTTTGCACAGATAAGCGTTCGGGATATGGCTGGCATCCAGCCCCTCGATCTGGCGTGCAGCGGCCACAGCGCCCAAACCAGCCGCGTTTATCAGATGGGTGCTTGTCAGGCTGAACGCTTCTGCGCCACCCACATGCACTTCAAAACCTTGTCCGGGCAGGACACGCGCACTGACAAAAGGCGTATTGAATACCAGTTGGGCACCGTGGTTCTCCGCATCGCCTTGCAAGGCCAGCATCAAGGCATGGGTATCTACAATGCCGGTGGAAGGAGAAAGCAGGGCGGCGCTGCAATTCAAGGCCGGCTCCAGAGCCTGGGCCTGGGCGGCATTTAGCCACTGCAAATCGTCCACGCCACAAGCGCGCGCCTGGGCCTGCAGCTTGAGCAGATCGGCTTCCTGTTCGGGCGTGGTCGCCACAATCAGCTTGCCGCAACGGGCGTGGGCTATATGGTGTTCCTGGCAGTAGTCATACAGCCGGGCCTTGCCTTCTACACACAGGCGGGCCTTCAGGCTGCCCGGTGTGTAGTAAATGCCCGCGTGTATAACCTCTGAATTGCGGGAACTGACGCCATTGCCAATGCTGGCGGTTTGCTCGATCAGCAGAACCTCCATGCCTTGCTGGGCCATTTGTCGGGCGCAGGCCAAACCTACGACTCCCGCTCCCAGCACTATGCAATCGACATCGTTTGCCATGAATCAGGACCTTATTGGCGCGTTGGAGCAAAAGGCGTAGTGTACTCCCGCCATGCTGTCGTCGTCAGGACCGCGTTGCAACACCCCGTCACGCCAGGGAGGGAGTCAGGTCAAAGTCGCCCGCATGGTAGATCAGGGGCTGATGGGCGCTACGTTCGCAGTGGGTGACTTCACCGATAAAGATCAGGTGATCGCCTGCCTCATGCACGGCATAAGGCTTGCACTCGAACCAGGCACTGCAACGCTCGTCGTTCAGCATGAGCAAGCCGTGCGGGGAACGCTTGATGGGGTGATCACGAAAACGCTCGGCCTGATCGCCCCAGGCAAAGCGCTTGGCCAGCGATAGCTGGCTGGCTCCCAAAACGTGAATCACGTAGCCCTGGCCGTCCACAAAGTGTGGCAGGGACTGGGAGCGCTTGGCCAGCGACCACAGCACCAGAGGTGGGTCCAGGGAAACAGAGTTAAAGGAGCTGACGGTCAGGCCAATGGCCTGATCCGGGTTGTCTTTGTTGGCACCGGTCACGACCGTCACGCCAGTGGCGAAACGGCCCAGTGCCGAACGGAAGAAGTCGCTATCGAAGGTAGAAGAAAAAACAGTCATTGCATCAATGCTGAGGGCAGGCGTCCCCAAGGGAACGGCTTAAGGAGCCAGTCGGCTCACCTGCCAGTCAGATGTGTCCTTGCGGTCGAACACCAGCCTGTCGTGCAGGCGCGAGGCACGGCCTTGCCAGAATTCGACATGGTCTGGAGTCAGTCGGAAGCCACCCCAGTGTTCAGGGCGGGCGGGATGTTCACCTAAGCTTTCAGTGTACTGCTTGGCACGGGCATCCAGCTCTGCGCGGCTGATGGGCTGGCTTTGCGGCGAGGCCCAGGCACCAATGCGCGAGCCCAGAGGACGGCTGTGAAAGTATTCGTCGGACTCGGCCGCACTGATGCGGCTGATGCGGCCTTCAAAACGCACCTGGCGTTGCATGGAGGCCCAGAAAAAGGACAGGCTGGCCCACGGGTTATGGTCCAGGTCCGTACCCTTGCGAGATTGGTAGTTCGTAAAGAACACCAGGCCTTGTTCGTCGTAACCTTTGAGCAGAACAATGCGCGCCGATGGGCGACCTTCCGGGTTCACGGTGGCCAGCGTCATCGCCGTGGGTTCGACTTCCTTCAGCTCAATCGCCTGATCCAGCCAGCGTTGAAATTGCTGGCTAGGATCGGCACAGAGTTCGTTTTCGCTCAGGGAAAAGCGTTCGTATTCGTTACGCAAATCGGCAAGGGACATGGGGCGCTCTCAGGCTTGTTGAGGATTAAGCAGTGCAGTCTGGCTCTGTAGTAATTGAACCACTGATTGCAGGCGTTTATCCAGAATTTTAGAGCGTTGCAGCGCCGAGGCGGTTTCCATGACGTATTCGATGCAAGGGCCGTTGGTTCCCTGGGCCGAGTACACCACTTGTCGCAGCTGTTCGTCCGGCATACGGGGGACGTAGGCGTCGGTCTTGCGGTTCATGGTAAAGACCAGGGCACGAATATCGCCCTGGCTGGTGCGGCAGCGCAACCAGCGAGGAATATAGGCACCGCTGGGCATCTCGCGCAGCCATAGGGCGTCAAATACCTTGGGTACGCTTTCGGCGGGAATACGAAAAGCCATGCCCCGGCAAGAACCGCCTACATCCAGCCCGAAAACCAGACCGGGCTGCTCGGGCGTACCGCGGTTGATACGTGACCACAAGCACAGCGCCCGGTGGTAACCGCGCAGCAAGGCTTGGCGCTGCTCGGCAAATTCAAAATCGGGACGCCAGATCAGAGAGCCGTAACCATAGACCCACAGGTCCTGTTTTTCACACCACTGCACCTCTTCCAAGGATTGACGCAAAGAGGCGTTGCGCTCTTCGTCAGTCAGGACACGAAAGCTGCACGGTGTGGGTACGGCGGAAGGCGAGGCGGAAATAGAATCGATGTTCACGGCAAAAAGGGGTGGTAAGCCAAAATCACAGATGCTTGAAACCTATGACAATTGTAGAGCAAGCACAGTCCACTGTAGCGGGCTTTGATGCTGATAACTAAGGAAAAATACTAATTTGCTTATATGAGTGTTGCTATTTGGCAGGGCACAGTCAAGCCACCAGGGTATAAGGCCCGTTTCACAGGTTGGTCAGGGGCAATTAGACGTAGAATTAACGGGTTTGGCCGCATGGGCCGGTGATGGACAGATTGCATGACAGAGCAGCACAACATGGATGCCGAACGCCGTTTCGGCGGTTTGGATCGTTTGTATGGAGCCGGAGCGCGCGAGCGTCTGGCGGCCGCCCATGTGATGGTGGCGGGTATCGGGGGCGTGGGAACCTGGGCGGTGGAAGCGCTGGCCCGTTCGGCTGTGGGCCGGATTACCCTGATTGATCTGGATAATATTGCCGAATCGAATATCAACCGCCAACTGCCTGCCCTGGACAGCACCTTGGGCATGGCCAAGATTGAAGCCATGGCCCAGCGCATTGCGCAGATCAATCCTCAGTGTCAGCTGCAGCTGATTGAAGATTTTGTCACTGAGGATAATGCGGCCAGCCTGATGGAGCAGCGCCCCGACGTGTTTCTGGATTGCACTGACCAGGCTAGTGCCAAGATTGCTCTGATCTTGCAGGCCAGGCGCTGCAAGGTGCCCCTGCTGAGCTGTGGCGGGGCAGGAGGCAAAACTGACCCGCTGACGTTGCGCCGGGGAGACTTGTCGGTAGCACGCCATGATGCCTTGCTGGGCAAGCTGCGCCAGATCCTGCGCAAGCAGCATGGCTTTGCGCGTGGCAGCGATGCTCAGGGCCGCGCCTTGAAGCGTGTGCCTCGCATGGGAGTGGATTGCCTGTGGTTCGAGCAGGAAACGCGTCTGCCACAGAACTGGACCCAGGCCGAAGACGGTGCGCTGCAAGGACTGGCCTGCGCGGGTTATGGCTCCGGGGTCACTGTGACGGCCAGCATGGGCATGCAGGCCGCCGACTACGCCTTAAACCGGATACTGAACCAGTAAGGCGTCCTGCCAGCCACGCAAGGCATTCGAGACTCGGATTGCCTTGGCGTTCAGTAAATCCTCCAGGGAAATCTCGGTTTCACGAACCAGCTTGCTATTGAGAAGCGCCTGCCGTTGCACGCCGGGCAAGAGCCAGCCTTGGGCGGGCGGTGTCCACCACTGGCCCTGTTCGTCCTGAATATAAATATTGCTGCGACTGCCTTCACAAACCCGGTTCTGTGTATCCAGATAGATCACATCAAAGATTTGGGGATGCTTTTCCAGCAGGGCGCTGGCCTCTTGATACCAGGGGCGATGCGTCGTCTTGTGCGAGAGCAGCGGGTCCTGAGCGGGCAGGGGCGTGCGGGACAGGCATAGCTTTAAGGGGCCTTCCAGTGCTGGCAGTGCGTTCGCCTGTGCCTGGGCGCTGGCGTCGGCACCCCACAAGATACGCAGTCGTAAGGGTGTGTTGACCGGAGCCTGGCCCAGCGCCGTATGCATGGCCTGCAACCAGGCTTGTGCATCCCAGTCGTAGCCCAGTTCCGCGCAGCTGCGTGCCACGCGCTCCAGATGCAGTTCCAGCAGGGGGATCTGGCCGTCTGCATCTACCCGCAAGGTTTCTATCAATTCAGGTTTGCTTTGGCTCATGATGCTGCCTTTAAGTCAGTGTTACAGGGGTCTGCAAGACACGTGCTTTCCACAAACACTCCAACCATTCCTGGTCCGGGTCCGAATCCAGCACAATGCCACCGCCCACGCCAAATGTTCCTTGACCATGATTGTTCAGCTCCAGACTGCGGATGCTGACATTCAGGGACAAGTCGCCCTGGGGGCTGAGATACCCCACCGAGCCACAGTAAATACCGCGTCGCTGCGTTTCCAGTTGGCGTATGCATTGCATGGCGGCCAGCTTTGGGGCGCCGGTAATCGAACCACAGGGAAACAGAGCGGGTAGCAGGGTCTCCAGGCTGCAGTCCGGGTCTACCTCTGCCTGAATACTGGATGTCATGGTCCAGACCGAGGCATATTGCTCGACATCGAACAGGCTGGTGGTGTGCACCGTGCCCGTGCGGGCCACCTGACCCAGATCATTGCGTAGCAAATCCACAATCATCAGGTTTTCGGCCCGGTCTTTCAGGCTGCTTTGCAGCTCCTGGGCGTTTTTCTGATCTTGAACAGGGTCGGTATCGCGCGGGCGGGTGCCTTTCATGGGGCGGGTCCGCACAGTGTTGCCACGTTTTTCCAGAAACAGCTCGGGTGACAGCGACAGGATATGACGATCACCCAGATCCAGATAAGCACCGTAGGCTACAGGGTGGCGGCTGGCCAGTGCGGTATAGAGATCACGCGGTGCCATGCCGGATTGAATGCACAGGGGCATGGTGTAGTTGATCTGGTAAAAATCCCCGGCCTGCAAACCTTGCTGAACCTGGGCCAGCGCATCCCGATAGTCTTTCTGACTGATTTGAAGGCTGACCTTCAATTCGGGCTTTGCCTGACTATCCCATAAAGCTACTTCCTGCGCCTGCTCAAACACCAGCGCGTTCAGGGGAGCATGGGTCGCCGCCTCGCGAGCAGGCAGACGGGGTTCGAACAGCTCGGCCAGTTCGTAGTCCAGTGCCAGGGCCACCCAGTGGCCAGCTTGACGAGCCTGTTCGATTTTTTCAAAAGCAGTACTTAAATCTTCAGGGCTACGAGCCTGGATATGGCCCAGGTAGCCCTGCATTTCCAGCGCATAGCCTTTTAGTCTGTCTTCAAATCGGCCATACATGCGCCGTGTTCCTTTAAAAATTCCGCCAAGGCCATGCCGGTATGCGAGGCATGGTTGGCCTGTACTTGATCCGGCGTGCCTTGAACCACCAGCCTGCCGCCGCCCGAGCCGCCTTCGGGGCCCAGATCGACAATCCAGTCTGCTTCGGCAATCAAATCCAGATTATGTTCAATCACCAGCACGGTATGGCCGGCATCGACCAGTCGGTGCAGCACCACAATCAGCTTTTCCACATCCGCCATGGACAGGCCTACGCTGGGTTCGTCCAGCACGTACAAGGTGTGCGGAGCCTTGTAGGCTCGGCCTGTGCGAGTCAGACCTTCGTCCAGACGGGCCTTGACCAGTTCGCTGACCAGCTTGACGCGCTGCGCCTCGCCACCGGACAGGGTGGGTGAGGGCTGACCCAAAGTCAGATAACCCAGGCCCACGCTTTGCATCAGCTGCAGGGGGCGCAATATTTTAGGATGTGCGGCAAAGTATTCAACCGCCTCATCCACATCCATTTGCAAAAGCTGACCGGCGGAGACGTCGCGCCAGGTCACCGCCAGTGTTTCCGGATTGAAGCGCTGGCCGTGGCAGGCGTCACAAGGCACCTTCACGTCCGGCAGGAAGCTCATTTCCAGGGTGCGCATGCCTTGGCCTTCGCACAAGGGGCAGCGGCCATCGCCGGTGTTAAAGGAGAAGCGTGAGGCGCTCCAGCCGCGCAGACGGGCATCGTTGGTGTTGGCAAACAGTTTGCGCACCTCGTCCCAGAAGCCGATATAGGTGGCCGGGCAGGAGCGGGGTGTTTTGCCAATGGGGGTCTGGTCCACTTCCAGCACGCGGTCCAGGCTTTCCCAGCCGCTGATGCTGGAACAACCCTGCCACACCGGTTTTTCTTTGCTGCCGACCACGCGCTGCAAATTATCCAGCAGTACATCGCGGGCAAAGGTGGACTTGCCGGAACCTGACACGCCCGTCACCAGACTGAGCTTGCCCAGCGGAATACCGGCCTGGACCTTGTTCAGGTTATGCAGGCTGGCATCGTGCACCGTCAGCATGGGTGCATCGGCCTGGACGGGACGGCGTGCCTGCATGGGGTGCTTGAGCGGCTCGCGCAGATAGCGGCCAGTCAGCGAATTGGGGTTGGCCTCGATTTCTGCCAGTGTGCCCTGGGCGATGACTTCACCGCCGCGTTTGCCCGCACCGGGGCCCATATCAATAATGTGCTGGGCACGGCGTATGGTGTCTTCATCGTGCTCGACAACCACCAGCGTATTACCGTTGCCTTCCAGACGCGCCATGGCGTTCAGCAGAATCTGGTTGTCGCGCGGGTGCAGACCGATCGTGGGTTCATCCAGCACATAGCACACGCCCTGCAGGTTTGAGCCTAACTGGGCCGCCAGACGGATACGCTGGGCTTCCCCACCCGACAAGGTGGGGGCGGCACGATCCAGCGCCAGATATCCCAGGCCCACTTCGTGCATGAAGTCCAGACGGCTGCGGATTTCGTTCAGAATGTCGCGCGCAATATCGGCCTCGCGGCCACTCATGTTCAGGCTGCCAAAAAAGGTCTGCGCTTCATCCACGGGCAAACCGGCCAGCTTGGCAATGGATTGGTCGCGCCATTCAAAAGCCAGAGAGACCGGGTTCAAGCGTTGGCCGTGACAGCTTGGGCATTCCACGGCTTCGCCTTCGTAGCCGTTATTCCAGCTGTTTTCTTCGCCCGTTTGTTCCTGGTCGAAGCCGGTCAGCTTCAAGCCCGTACCAAAGCAGTCCTTGCACCAGCCGTGCTTGGAGTTGTAGGAGAACATGCGTGGGTCCGGCTCGGGGAAGCTGGTGCCGCAGCACGGGCAAGCCCGCTTGACGGAGAAGTGTTGCTGGCTGGCCGTGGACAGCGGTTGACCTTGTCGGCGTTGCTCCAGCGACATGGAACCCGATGGCGTCAGGGGAGCCAGCACACTGAAGGAGCCGTGACCCAGCTCCAGCGCCTCGCGTATGGCTTGGCGCAGTTGCAGTTCATGGCGTGGATCAATAATCAGGTCGGCCACCGGCAGTTCCAGCGTGTGTTCGCTGTAACGGTCCAGGCGCGGCCAAGGGTTGACGGGGATGAACTCGCCATCCACGCGCAAATGGGTATAGCCCTTGCCCTGCGCCCATTTGGCCAGGTCGGTGTAGTAGCCCTTGCGAGCGGTGACCAGGGGAGCCAGCAAACCAATATGCTCACCCTTATGATCACGCAGCAATTGCGCGGCGATTTGCTCGGCCGTTTGCGGGGCCACAGGCACATGGCAGTCCGGGCAGTATTGGGTGGCCAGCTTCACATACAGCAAGCGCAGGAAATGGTGGATTTCCGTCATGGTGGCCACGGTGGATTTGCGACCCCCACGGCTGGTGCGCTGCTCAATGGCAACGGTAGGTGGAATACCGTAAATCGCGTCCACATCGGGCTGACCGGCAGGCTGCACAATCGCGCGGGCGTAGGCGTTCAGGGACTCCAGGTAGCGGCGTTGACCTTCGTTAAACAGAATGTCGAAGGCCAGGGTGGATTTGCCCGAACCGGAGACACCCGTCACGACGGTGAAGGTGTTGTGCGGGATGTGCACCGAGATGTTCTTCAGATTGTGCTCGCGCGCATTCAGGATGGCGATCTGGCCATCGTTGCTGCCGCTCGAGCTGGCCTTGTAATCCACCTCGGGTTCCTGGAACAGGGCCGAGCCTTTACCCAGAATGGCTTGTTCGTATTCTTTCAGGGCATGGCCGGTGTGCGATTGCTCCAGCGCCATGATGTCGCCCGGCGTACCCGTGCCCAGCAATTGGCCGCCATGTTCGCCGCCTTCGGGGCCCAGATCAATAATCCAGTCTGCCGCGCGGATCAGGTCCAGATTGTGCTCAATAATCAGCAGGCTGTGACCAGCGGCCAGCAGCTTGCGGAAGGCGCGCATCAGGCGGGCAATATCGTCAAAGTGCAGGCCGGTGGTGGGCTCGTCGAACAGGAACAGATTGCCTTTCTTGGCGACCTTCACCTGGCTTAGACGGGTGCGCGAAGCCTGGGCCAAATAAGCCGCCAGTTTCAAGCGTTGTGCCTCACCGCCCGAGAGCGTAGGCACAGGTTGGCCCAGTTTCAGGTAATCCAGACCTACATCGGCCAGGGGTGCCAGGCCGGTTTGCACATCGCGCAGGCCTTCAAAGAACTCCATGGCCTGATGCACGGTCATGTCCAGCACCTCGTCAATCGAGGCGCTGCGACCAAAGTGTTCGATACGCACTTCCAGCACTTCGGGGCGGAAGCGCTTGCCATCGCAATCCGGGCAGCGCAGGTACACGTCCGACAGGAACTGCATTTCGATATGCTCAAAGCCCGTGCCGCCACAAGTCGGGCAGCGGCCATCGCCACTATTGAAGCTGAAGGTGCCGGGCGTGTAACTGCGTTCTTTGGACAGCGGGGCCTGGGCAAACAGCTTGCGGATAGGGTCAAAGGCACCGACATAGCTGGCCGGGTTGGAGCGGGCCGTTTTGCCGATAGGCGTCTGGTCCACCATCACTACTTCGGCAATTTGCTCGGCGCCCAGCAAGGCACCGTAAGGGCCAGGGGCTTCCGTCGGCTTGCCTTGCTGTTTCAGGATGGCCGGGTAGAGCACGTCCTGAATCAGCGTGGATTTGCCCGAGCCGGAGACGCCCGTCACGCAGACCAGACGGCCCAGTGGAATGGACACCGAGATATGGCGCAGATTGTGCGCGCTGACGTCTTCCAGCAGCAGGCGGGGCGTGTTTTCGGCCACCGGCATGGGGCGGGGCGATTCGATGCTGAGCTCGCCACTCAGGTAGCGGCCTGTCAGCGTTTCTGCACCGCGCAAGGCTTGGGGAGAACCATCAAACAGAATCTGACCGCCACGCTCGCCAGGGCCGGGGCCCATGTCCAGAATACGGTCGGCGGCCACCATCACTTGCGGGTCGTGCTCGACCACCACCAGGGTGTTGCCATTGCCGCGCAGACGATGCATTACTTCAATAATGCGGTGCATATCGCGTGGGTGCAGGCCAATCGAGGGCTCGTCCAGCACGAACAGGGTGTTTACCAGCGAGGTGCCCAGTGCCGTGGTCAGGTTGATACGCTGCACTTCACCGCCAGACAGGGTGCGGCTTTGGCGGTCCAGCGACAAATAGGACAGGCCCACATCGCACAGATAATCCAGGCGGGACAGGGTTTCTTTCAAGAGCAGATCAATGGCCGCATCGCGTGCATCGCCAAAGTGCAGGCCTTGGAAAAAGCTGCGTACGTGCTCTATAGGCAAACGCATCAGGTCCGGAACGCTCAGGCCGGGCATGGCATCCAGTTGCTCGCGCAGCCAGTTGGAATGCACGGGCATGAAACGTGGGTAGCGGGAATCGGCGGGGGCCGCCTGATCGCCTACACGCCACAAGCTGGCTTCGGGTTTCAGACGCGAGCCGGCGCAGGCCGGGCAGGTGTTGTAGCTGCGATATTTGGACAGCAGCACACGCACGTGCATCTTGTAGGCGCGCGACTCCAGCCAGTCGAAAAAGCGTTGCGCGCCGTACCACTGGGTTTTCCAGGCCTGATTGCCGCCTTTCCAGTCCGGGGTGCCGTTAATCACCCAGTCGCGCTCTTCCTGGCTCAAGTCTTTCCAGGGCACGCTCAGGCGTACACCGGCTGCCGGAGCGTAGCGCTCCATCTCGACCTGACATTCTTTGTAGCTGGCTGTCTGCCAAGGGCGGATCGCACCTTCCAGCAGGCTTTTGCTGGGATCGGGAACGACCAGGCCGTAATCAATACCCATCACGCGGCCAAAACCACGGCACGATTCACACGCGCCCAGGGGCGAGTTGAAGGAGAAGGTGCTGGCTACGGGCGTGCTGTATTCAATATCGCACTGAGCACAGTGCAGGCCCTGGCTGAAACGCCAGGCGGTTTCCGGGCCATCGACACTGGCCGAAGCATACACCGTCAACTTGCCTTGTCCGTGGCGCAAGGCCGCTTCGATCGCTTCCATGAAACGTTCCGGCTCTACCGTGCTGGCACGGAAGCGGTCCTGAATCACATAGAGAAGCTTTTGCTCCGTGGGGGCGGCTTTGCTGCTTTTGCCCTTTTTCGTGCTGCTGCTGGCTGTGACGGTCTGTGTTTCTTCGTGGTGCAGGCGGGTGTAGCCCTGCTGATGCAGCAAGGTTTCAATTTCTTGCTGCGTGAAGTTGGCCGGAACCTTGACGGCAAAGGTCAGAACCAGGCGTGGGTCATCGTGGTCCTCTGCCAGCTTGCGAATCTGCTTGGCGATGCTGTCGGCATTGTCGCGGCGCACAGGCTGGGCGCACTGGCGGCAATACAACTCGCCCAAGCGGGCGTACAGCAGCTTGATGTAATCGTTCAGCTCCGTCATGGTGCCCACGGTGCTGCGCGAGTTGCGTACCGGGTTCACCTGATCAATGGCAATGGCGGGCAAGATGCCTTCAATGCGATCGACCTGAGGTTTGTCCATGCGGTCCAGGAACTGGCGCGCATAGGGGGAGAAGGTTTCTACATAGCGTCGTTGGCCTTCTGCATACAGAGTGTCAAAGGCCAGCGAACTTTTGCCTGAGCCGGAAACGCCGGTAATAACCAGTAACTCGCCCGTTTTGATACGTACATTCAGGTTTTTCAGAGTGTTCTGGCGGGCGCCAAAAATGCGAATTTCTGAGCTCATGGCAAGGTCGGCTTTCTGGAGAGGGCAGAGTAGGGAAGCGGCAGCGAAAAGGCCTGTCAAACAGGCCCCATGCGCCAGTGAGAGCGGTACACGCCAGCAAGGTGTTGCCAGGGATGCACACTCTAGCCTTTGTATCTTAACGCGGATTACGGTAGAATTTCTGGTTAGCTATTGCGCTTTTGTCGGGATCATCCGGCAGGGCTTACATTAAGATCGGAGATCACCATGGCGGAAATCAAACGCACTCGCCGCAACACGCTGGAGCGTCGTTGCCTGGGTAAAGCATTCAAACGTCTGTTTGTGCGCGCACCCAAGGGCGTTTTCAAAATGCTGGAAAAGGTCAAGCGCGTCTAAGTGCCTGGCTTGAGCGGTGTACAAGCAGAAACCTGATTTTTCAGCTTGAAATCACACCCAGCAGCAAAAAAACCACAGGCTTGCCTGTGGTTTTTTTGTGCGCGTTTGATTTTGCTTCGGGTTTGTCTGGAGCCCTGCAGATAGTGCGCTGCACAGCGCCGTGCTTGCTTTATGATGATGTCATTCTGATGCAGATCTAAGTAGCTGCCCGTAACAATAATCAAAACAGTGGTTTATGGGGACACCCGCGTATGGAATGGCGCCATTTGTTCACCGTCCTGACACCTAGCTATAACCGTGCTCATACCTTGGAGCGCGTGTATCTTTCCTTGTGCGAGCAAACCTGTCAGGACTTTGAGTGGGTTGTCATTGACGATGGTTCCACAGACGGGACAAGGGAACTGGTGCAAGGCTGGCAACAGCAAGCCTCCTTTCCGATTCATTATGCCTGGCAGGAAAATCGTCACAAGAAGGCGGCGTTCAATCACGGCGTGGCTCTGGCCCAAGGTGAACTGGTCGTTGCTTTGGACAGTGATGACACCCTGCTGGTGAATGCGCTCTACGATATGGCGCAGATCTGGGCCGACATCCCCGTATCAGAACGAGCGGGCTATGCGGGCATTACAGGCCTGTGTGTGCGACCGGATGGTAAGGTCGTCGGTGATATGTTCCCCCAGGATATTTTTGATGCCAGCTCTTTGGACATGAGTTTTCGCTACCACGTGCGGGGCGAGAAGTTCGGCTGTTTGAGTACCGTTGTGTTGCGCAAGTTTCCCTTTCCCGATCAGATCGACGGCTTTGTGCCAGAAAGCCTGGTGTGGCGGGCGATTGCCCGTGCGGGCTACAAGAACCGATTTGTGAACACCGTATTCCGTGTCTACCACGACAGCCCGGACTCCTTGTCGGTGCAAGGCAAAACCAGCCAGCAACATGCACTGGGCTTGTGGCTGCTGGCGCAGGATACGGTGGTGAAGTGTCTGCCCTGGTTCCGCTACGAGCCCAAGGCGTTCTTGATGGCTGCCGCGCGTTACACCCGCTTTGGGCTGCACCTGCGTGCCAGTGGGCGCAAGCCACCAGCAGGCTATGGCTTGAAAGGCCTGGCGTCTTATCTGCTGGTGGGTTTGATGTGGCCGGTGGGTGTCGCTTTATATCTGCGGGACAAGCGACGGGCCTGAACGAGATTAGTGCAGGGTGTGGCCGTGCACGCCCGGTTCCGGGCTGTCATCATCATCGTCCTCGTCGTCTTCATCCGTCTCATCCTCGACGGCGAAGGCATCTTCGCTCAGGGCGAAGGGCAGCAATTCTTCCAGGGTCTCGGTCCAGGCGACTTCCTCGCCTTCTTCGTCCACTTTGATAAAGCGCACAGGCTCGGCATCGCTTAACTGGATGGCCCACAGGTAACGGCAGGCATAGACCGCCGTGTCCTTGGGGTCCAAGCCGCCGCGGTTGCCCACGATGCGGGCCTGTTCGCCGCCTACCTGCACAATCGTGAATTCGCTTTCGTCTTCATTCTTGTCCAGGGGCATGGCAAAGATGACCCATTCAAAGCCGGTTTCTTCCGCTCCCACGATCTCGGCCAGGACGGCACGACCCAGGTAGGCACTCAGCGCATCGGCAGTGCGGCCCAGGGTTTCGATCTCTTCGGTGGTAAATACAAGTTCAGGGGCGTCAGGTGTGGGCATGGCGTTTTTGGATTGTCAGCAAAAGTGAGTATATTACCTGAGACAGGCCTGCACTCAGGCCGGGTGTTTCGTTCTGAACCTGACAGAAGCGCACCTTTCGGGCGCCAAACGCCTACAATCCCAGTTTTCCGAACACGACCTGTTTTTCCTTTTTAGGTTTATATGGCTCAATACGTTTATTCGATGAACCGCGTGGGCAAGATTGTGCCGCCCAAGCGGCAGATTCTGCGCAATATCTCCTTGTCTTTTTTTCCAGGTGCCAAGATTGGTGTGCTGGGCCTGAACGGCTCGGGTAAATCCACCTTGCTCAAGATCATGGCCGGGGTAGATACCGAGATCGAGGGCGAAGCCGTCCCCATGGCGGGGATCAAGATCGGTTACCTGCCACAAGAACCTCAGCTGAATCCCGAACACAGCGTGCGCGAAGCCGTGCAGGCCGGTTTGGGCCAGGTGTTCGAGGCGCGTCAGCGTCTGGAACAGGTCTACGCCGAATACGCCGAGCCCGACGCAGATTTTGACGCTCTGGCCGCCGAACAGGCCGAACTGGAATCCATCATTGCCGCCGCCGCGACCAGCGGTGCGGACGATATCGAAACCCAAATGGAAATCGCGGCCGATGCGCTGCGTCTGCCACCTTGGGATGCCTCCATTGCCAACCTGTCCGGTGGTGAAAAGCGTCGCGTGGCCTTGTGCCAGTTGCTGCTGTCCAAGCCTGATATGTTGCTGCTGGATGAGCCCACCAACCACCTGGACGCGGAAAGTGTGGATTGGCTGGAAGTGTTCCTGCGCCAGTTCCCCGGCACCGTCGTAGCAGTCACTCACGACCGTTACTTCCTGGACAACGCCGCCGAGTGGATTCTGGAACTGGACCGTGGCCACGGTATTCCCTGGAAGGGCAACTACAGCTCCTGGCTGGAGCAGAAAGACGACCGTCTGAAGCAGGAAGAGGCGTCGGAAAGTGCTCGTCAGCGCACCATCAAGAAAGAGCTGGAGTGGGTGCGCCAGAACCCCAAGGGACGTCAGGCCAAAGCCAAGGCCCGTCTGGCCCGTTTCGAGGAACTGTCCTCGCACGAATACCAGAAGCGCAACGAGACCCAGGAAATCTTCATTCCTGTGGCCGAGCGTTTGGGTAATGAAGTTATTGAGTTTGAAAACGTCAGCAAGGGCTATGGCGATCGTCTGCTGATCGACAACTTGAGCTTCAAGGTGCCAGCTGGTGCCATCGTCGGGATTATTGGTCCTAACGGTGCAGGTAAGTCCACCTTGTTCCGCATGCTGGCCGGTAAAGAGCAGCCTGATTCCGGTACGGTCAAACTGGGCCAAACCGTCAAGCTGGCTTATGTGGATCAGTCGCGCGATGCCCTGGCTAATGAAAAGACCGTCTTTGACGCGATTGCCGATGGCGCAGACCTGCTGACCGTGGGCCGCTTTGAAATGCCATCGCGTGCGTACCTGGGCCGCTTCAACTTCAAGGGCGCGGATCAGAACAAGATCGTGGGCAATCTGTCTGGCGGGGAGCGTGGTCGTCTGCACCTGGCCAAGACCCTGATCGCAGGCGGCAACGTCTTGCTGCTGGACGAACCATCCAACGACCTGGACGTGGAAACCCTGCGTGCTCTGGAAGATGCCCTGCTGGAGTTTGCCGGCTCGGTCATGGTGATCAGTCACGATCGCTGGTTCCTGGACCGTATCGCCACCCACATTCTGGCTTTTGAGGGTGATTCGCAGGTCGTATTCTTTGATGGCAACTATCAGGAATACGAAGCAGACAAGAAGAAGCGTCTGGGCGAAGATGCTGCCAAACCTCGTCGTATCCGCTACAAGTCCCTGAAATAAGGAAAGTGCCATGCCTGTGCTCAATGCTCACCAGTCTTTCGTCCTGATTGTGGATATGCAAACGGGGCTCCTGCCCGCCATTGCAGACCACCAAGCCTTGGTCGAACGGGCCGGGAAGCTGGCACAGGCGGCGCGTCTTTTAGGGGTGCCGGTGCTGGCAACCGAGCATTGGGCCGAGAAAATCGGCCCAACCGATGCTTCTTTGTTACCACATATTGATAAAGTGCTGCATAAAACCCACTTCGATGCCACGCGCGAAGCCGATTTTTTGCCTGCCTTGCCGGTAGGGCGCACACGAGTCTTGTTACTGGGTACAGAGTCTCACGTGTGTGTGTTACAAACTGGCCTGGGTTTGATGGAGCGTGGTTATGAACCTGTGCTGGTCGGGGACTGCGTAGGCTCGCGCCATCCCGAGTCCCGACAAGCTGCCTGGGATCGCTGGGCGATGCATGGATTGGAGCGCGTTAGCGCCGAAATGGCCATGTTTGAATGGTTGGAAACGCCGGCTAACCCCGTATTCAAGCAGGTTCTGGCCCTGATCAAATAAACTGAACAAAAGCTGAATTACATCTGTTGCGTTGCCTAACAATAGGGTCTGGACTAATTGGCTCCGTAGGGTGAAGATAGACTTTAATGCCGTGTTGAGCACGGATACTTCACGGAGGTTTACGGATGAAAATGACGACTATCACTAAAGTGGGTATGGCCACGGTTCTGGCCGTCGTGATGGCGGGCTGCTCTTCCTGGGATGGTATGAGCAAACGTCAAAAGGGTGCCGTAACCGGCGCTGGTCTGGGTGGTGTGGCTGGTGCAGTCATCACTAATGGTGGCGTTCTGGGTACGGTCGGTGGCGCAGCGATTGGTGGCGTGATCGGCGATCAGATCGGCAAGAACCGCTAAATTCAAATTCTCTGATTGAGCTGAAACGCTCATCGGATTAAAAGCCTCAAAGCCTGGGAGATCCCTCCCGGCTTTGAGGCTTTTTTCTTGCTTAGGGCAGTAAGCAGGCTTGCGGTGATGTCTTACGGGTGGTGCCGCTCGTCCATCATGGAGCGATACCATTCGTGAAAGTGCTTCATGCCGTCTTCCAGCGGTGACTGGTAGGGGCCTACCTCGCAGACCCCACGCTCCATCAAGGCGCGGCGGCCGGCATCCATACGTTCGGCAATCTCATCATCTTCTATGGCCGTTTCCATATAGGCGGCGCGTTGTGCTTGCACAAAGTCACGCTCGAAGGCCACGATGTCTTCCGGGTAGTAGAACTCCACCACATTCATGGTTTCCTGCGGCCCCTTGGGGTACAGCGTGGAGAGCACCAGCACATGCGGGTAGATCTCGATCATGTGGGTGGGGAAGTAGGTTACCCAGACGGCACCGAAATCCGGTGCTTCGCCCTGGCGGTAGGCCAGCAGATTGTCATGCCATTGGCGATAGGTGGGTGAGCCTGGATTGGCCAGGGCCTGATGCACGCCGACTCGTTGCAGGCTATACCAGTCGCTGAACTCCCACTCCAGATCGTCACAGGTTACGAACTGACCCAGACCAGGGTGAAAGGGAGCGACGTGATAGTCCTCCAGATAGACCTCGATAAAGGTTTTCCAGTTGTAGTTGCACTGGTGGATTTCGACGTGATCAAGCACATAGTCCTGAAAGTCGAATTCAGGGCGGCTGAACAAGGCGGCCATATCCTGGGCTGGATCGCGCGGGCCTTCAAACAGCAGGCCATGGCAATCGCGCAAGGGGTAGCGTTCCAGGTTCAGACAGGGCTTGTCCTTGAAACGGGGAGCCGCCAGCAAGTCGCCTTGCGCGTTATAAGTCCAGTTGTGCAGGGGGCAGACAATATTGCCGCCTGTGCTGCTAAGGGAGCCGTGGTTGGCCTGATTGGGCTGGCCGGGCATGCCACCAAGCATCAGGGCCTGACGATGCCTGCAGACGTTCGAGAGCAGTTCTACGCCGTGTTGGCTGCGTATCAGAGTACGGGCAGCGTTTTCCTGGATCAAGGTGCGCCAGTCGCCGGGTTCGGGAACAAGTTTTTCATTGCCGACGTACAAGGCCGACTGCTGAAAAATACGCTCTTGTTCGCGCTCGAACAGAGCGTGGTCGAAATAGGCGCTAACAGGAAGCTGGGGGTGAGCGGGCACAAGACGTGCCATCTGACCGAGCTCGGTCATGATTCCCTCCGCATGGGTCAATAAGCCAGGCCTCAGGGGACATCGATGGCACTACTTGCCATCTCTGGCGCGAAGAAAAATCGGAACGGGCCGATTACCAAGGGAAAATTGTACCTGATCTATTAGCCGCCTAGCCGCATTGCGCTGCTCGTTGCAGGTGTTTTGCGGCTTGCTTTTGGTATAGGGAGCAGCCATGAAAATGGCCATCCGCAAGGGATGGCCATTTCAAGCAGCAAAGTTTTTCTGTCAGCAACGCTTTACTTGTTTTCCAGCGTACTGGCATCAATTTGCGGCATTTCGATTTTAACTTCCAGCACTTCCAGCGAGTCCTGGCGATCAAGGTTCACCTTGATGTCATCGGGATTAATCTTCACGTAGCGCGAGATCACTTCGACCAGCTCTTTTTGCAAGCGGGGCAAGTAGTCCGGAGCAACACCCCCTTGGCCACGTTCGTTAATAAGGATCAGTTGCAGACGGTCCTTGGCAACTGTTGCCGACGTTTTCTTGTGACCGAGCAGGAAGGACAGGAAAGACATATTACTTTCCTCCGAACAGGCGCTTGAACAGACCTGGCTTTTCGTAATCCACAAAACGCAATGGTTTTTCGCCACCCAGGTAACGATCTACGATGTCCTGATAGGCCTGGGACACATCACTTTCCTTGATATGGATAACGGGTACTCCTTGGTTGGATGCTTGCAGCACGGTTTCCGACTCGGGGGTGACACCGATCAGCTTGATGCGCAAGATATCTTCAACGTCTTGCAAGGACAGCATCTCGCCGTCCGACACGCGTTTGGGGCTATAACGGGTCAACAACAAATATTCTTTGATGGGCTCTTTGCCCTGTTCACCACGTCGCGATTTGGCGGCCAGAATGCCCAGGATGCGGTCCGAGTCACGAACCGAGGACACTTCGGGGTTGGTCACAACCAGCGCATCATCTGCGAAGTAGGAGGCCATCAAGGCGCCGGTTTCGATACCTGCGGGCGAGTCGCACACAATGTATTCAAAACCCATGCCCTTGAGCTCTTCCAGTACTTTTTCCACACCTTCGCGGGTCAGCGCGTCTTTGTCACGCGTCTGGGAAGCGGGCAGGATGAACAGATTTTCCAGCTGCTTGTCACGGATCAGGGCCTGGTTCAATGTGGCTTCGCCCTGGATCACGTTGACGAAGTCATACACCACGCGTCGCTCGCAACCCATGATCAAGTCCAGGTTGCGCAAGCCAACGTCAAAGTCGATGACCACGGTCTTGTGACCGCGCATCGCAAGACCAGATGCAAAACTGGCACTGGTGGTGGTTTTGCCCACGCCACCCTTGCCGGAGGTCACTACAACTATACGCGCCATGACAATCGGATTCCTTTGTTTTTCAAGTCACATAATCGTAAAGCATAACGGGCCTAATTTTGACATCCGTTCTGCCACTTAGCCTACTGCTTAGAAACAAAACATATCAATTGCTTTGTTCCGTGTCAGCTTACACGGTTGCGCTTGCACTTGCTTGCTCTCATGCGGGCTCTCAGTGCAAGCCTCTATAAAAAGCGCCGGCAAAAGCCGGCGCCTTGTACTGCTAGGAGCTCAGAGGATCAAATCTGAGCGTATCTTCTTCCAGCGTGACGACAACGGGCTTGTTGCGTAGCTGTGCATCCAGTCGCGTTTCAATAATGCGATACACACCGGCAATGGCAATCAGTTCCGGGTCCAGCTCGGTGGTGAAGATGCGTGCTTTTGCATCGCCACGGGCACCAGCCATGGCCTTGCCGCGCAGTGGACCGTAGACGTGGATATTGCCATCGGCTACCACTTCTGCACCCTGGCTGACCGCCCCGATCACGATCAGATCCGTGTGGCGCGCGTAGATGCGCTGGCCGGAACGCAGCTGACGGTTGATGATGAGCGCAGCCGGAGCAATAGCGGGCGGTGGCGGGGCGACCGCCGCTGGTGCTTCTTGCTGGGAGGCTTGCGACAACACGGGCACTTCCTTGTCCGGTGCGGCCTGGGTTTGGGGGCGGGCTGGTGGGTTGGACAACTCCACATGCGGCAAGCCGCTGTCGATGGCGTTATCGGCATGGTCAGGGTGGGCAATGATACCCACCGGGTGCAGCTTGTGCTCACGCAAAGCGGCAACCAGGGTGGCCCAATCCACCGGCGCATCAATCGCGCTGGCATCAATGACGACGGGTTCGTCCTCAAAGAAGGAGCCAGCGTCTTTCATGCGTTGAGACAGAGCGGCTAACTGCTCGGCCGTGTCAGCCGAACGCAGCACCACCCGTACGGCGTACAGCGTGGCGCTTTTGAAATCCAGGGCCTGCGGCCCTTTGGCATGAGTCTGATCGTTCACGTCAATAGCCTTAGACCCAAGTGTCTTTCAGAGTCGTAGTACGGTTAAGAACGGGTTTTTCTGGCGTGGAGTCCACACGGTCCGCCACAAAGTAGCCCAGGCGTTCAAACTGCCAGCGGGCATCGGGCGTGGCCTTGGTGCCGGGTTCCAGCCAACCTTGAATCACGCGCAGCGAGTTCGGGTTGATGTGCTCCAGGAAGTCCTGGTCGGCTGCATCGGGCTGAGGGTGGGCAAAGAGACGGTCATACAGACGAATCTCGGCGGCAATCGCGTGCTCGGCGCTGATCCAGGTGATATTGCCCTTGACCTTGACCGAGTCTGCGCCGGGCGTGCCGCTCTTGGTGTCGGGCAGGTATTCCGCCAAAACCTGGGTGACATTGCCTTGCTCGTCCTTGACGCAGCCGGTGCAACGCACGACATAGCCGTATTTCAGACGCACGGTATTGCCGGGGAACAGGCGGAAGTACTTTTTGGGTGGCTCTTCCTTGAAGTCCTCGCGCTCGATGTACAGGCGCCCGGAGAAGGGGAACTCGCGCTGACCGGCTTCCGGATTGTGCGGATTGCGCGGTGCGTGGCACAGCTCGCTTTGGCCTTCCGGGTAATTGGTAATGATCAGTTCGATCGGGTCCAGAATGGCAACGCTACGGTCGGCCACCGGGTCCAGATCATCGCGCAGGGCTTGTTCCAGCAGGCTGTAGTCCACGTGTTGGGCTGCCTTGGACACACCCAGGCGGTCGGTGAACAGGCGGATGGCACCAGCGCTGTAACCACGGCGGCGCAAACCGGCCAGGGTAGGCATGCGCGGATCGTCCCAGCCCGATACGTGGTTTTCCTGAACCAGCTGGCGCAACTTGCGCTTGCTGGTGACCACGTAGGACAGGTTCAGACGTGAGAACTCGTACTGCCTGGGCAGCGGGTCGGACAACTGACCCAGTTCGACCAGGCGTTCCAGAATCCAGTTATAGAAGGGACGCTGGTCTTCAAATTCCAGGGTACACAGACTGTGGGTGATGCGCTCGAGCGCGTCTTCCACGGGGTGCGCCCAGCTGTACATGGGGTAGATACACCATTTGTCGCCAGTGCGATGGTGTTCGGCATGGCGGATACGGTACATGACCGGGTCGCGCATATTGATATTGGGCGAGCCCATGTCAACCTTGGCGCGCAGGGCCATGCTGCCGTCGGGGTGCTTGCCGTCGCGCATTTCGCGCAGCAGCTTGATGGACTCCTGGGCAGGGCGGTCGCGCCAGGGCGAGTTCACGCCTTTTTCAGTCAGGGTGCCACGGTTGGTACGCATTTCTTCAGCGCTTTGCTCGTCAACGTAGGCATGGCCCGCGTTCACCAGGGCTTCGGCAAACTGGTACATATAGTCGAAGTAGTCGCTGGCAAAGTACAGGTTCTCTTCTTTATTGAAGGTCCAGTCAAAGCCCAGCCATTTCACCATGTCGATAATGGCGTCCACGTATTCCTGTTCTTCTTTTTCAGGATTGGTGTCGTCAAAGCGCAGGTGGCAGGCACCTTGGTAGTCGCTGGCCAGTCCGAAGTTCAAACAGATACTTTTAGCGTGCCCAATGTGCAGATAGCCGTTGGGCTCGGGGGGAAAGCGCGTACGGATACGCGCGGCATCAACAGCCGCCCCTTCCTGGGTACTGGCCGGGCCTGGCTGACCGGCCCAGGATTTTTGTGCGTAACGGCCAGCGCTCAGATCCTGGTCGATGATCGTGCGCAGAAAATTAGATACGGGAGCGGGAGTGGTGTCAGAGGTCATACACGTTTGAAATAAAGAAGCCGACAGACTAATCGACCATTTTGCCACGTTCTTGTTTTAGAGGGGTATTTACCCCATGAACGGGTTCTAAAAAATCAGGGAAGAACTTGGGGTAGTATGGTGGCGTTTGCAGGCTAATTCACCCTACACTAGCGCTCATTATGACGCACTCCGCCCTTTCTCTGTCTCATGCCCAGTTTTTCCTTAGCCTGGGCTTCATGCTGCTGTTTCTGGCCCTGGAGCTGGGACTGGCCTGGGTGTTGCTGTATTTCAAGATCAGAACCTTTGGCAACAAGGCCGCGGCCTGGATGGGGGCGTACCGTTTTTGGGTGCGTCTGTTTGCGCTGGCGTTTATTTTAAGCTTTGCGGCGTCCATGCCCGTGCTGCTTCAGTTTGGCAGTGTCTGGCCGGGCCTGATGGAGCAGGTGGGCGATGTCATCGGTCCCATGCTGGCCGCCTCCATGCTGTCCTTGTTCATTTTCAAATCCTGCTTTTTGGGTGTGATGCTGTTTGCCCAGCGCATGCTGTCCAATCTGGTTCATACCGTGGTGGTGCTGATGGTGGCCCTGGGCGTTACCGTCACGGCGTTCTGGTTGGTGGCGATTGTGGCCTGGATGCAGGTGCCAACGGGTGTCGATGTGATTGAAGGCCATTATGTGGTGATGGAATGGCTGGATGTGCTCAGCACGCCCGCCTTACCCTGGTATGCCGGTCTTTTGTTTGCAGGCAGTTTGCTGACGGTGGCCTTTTTCATGTTGGGTGTAACCTGCGCCCAGACCATGCAAAAGCCGGTTACCGATCAGGAGCGTCTGGCCTTTCGCAGTGCCTTGTTTCTGGGCGGGGCGGCTTGGCTGGCCCTGATCGCCGCTGTGATAGGCAATGGTTTCATGACTGCAGAGCATCAACCTGCCAAGGCAGCGGCTGCGGCGGCGTATTGGAAAAGCGGCTCGCAGCCTGATTTGATTCTGGTGGCGGCGCCCTCCGCCATGCAGGACAGTGTTCTGGGTGTGCTGCGCTGGTCTCATGCGGGTGGACGCTGGTTGGGTCGTAATGACAGTGGCATTTTGATGGGCCTGGATCAGTTTTCCGACGCCATGCCGCCTGTCACCCTGACCTTCTGGTCCTTCCGTGTAGCCGTGCTGGCAGGAGCCTTGATGTTGTTCCTGCTGCTGTGGGTCTTGTTGCGCACTCGCCGTTATGGCCTGGACCCGCACTCTCTTTCTTATAGAGAACGTCAGGTCATGGTGGTCGCCTCGGTGTTGGGCTGGATCATGTTGCTGGGTGGCGCAGCCTACGTCTTGTTGGGCTTTTTGCCTTATCTGGTCGGTAACGATATTCAGGCCGTGCAAGTGCAAAGCACCGAGAGCGTCTTTACCGTCGGGTTGGGTTTGCTGAGTTACGGCCTGGTCTACGTCTTGTGCATGATTGGTTTTTTCCAGAAGTTGCGACATGCCGTTCGTTTTGGTGTGGTACCGATCGCGCGTCATCGGGGGCGGGCATGATTGACTCTTTTGCAAATGCGCTGGGCCTGGGTGCCCATGATCCGGCGTTCTGGATGCCGCTGGCGTTTCTGGCCCTGTTCTTTTTGATCATTGTGGCCGGTACGGTTCTGGACGGCTTCGATATTGGCGTGGGCTGCCTGTCCTTGCTGGCACCAGACTCCTTGCGTCCCCGCATGCTGTCATTGCTGAGCCCCTGGCGCGATGCCAACGAGTTCTGGCTGTTTCTGGGCCTGGGTTTGTTTGTCTGCGCTTTCCCCAAAGCCTGGGGGGCGGTGATGGGCGGCCTGTACGGACCGTTATGTGCGCTGGGTGTGGGCGTTTTTGCCCGTTCCGTCTCCTTCGAATTCCGACTACGCGCGCCGGTAGAGCGTCAGTCCCGCTGGCAAATGGGTTTTGCCCTGGGGTCCTGGTTGACGGCGTTTTCCCATGGTGTGCTGCTGGCGCAGGTCGTAGTGGGCTTTCAGAGCGATGCCGGTTATATCTGGTTCTCTGTCTTCATGGGCTTTTGTGCTATTGCCGCGTACTGCTTGCTAGGCGCTAGCTGGCTCATCATGCGTGAAGCCGGCGAGCTGCGTGCCCGAGCGGTCAATTGGGGCCGTCGTTCGGTACGCTGGTTTGCAGCCGGTGCCGTGGGTGTGTCCGTCGTGTTGGCCTTTGTGAATGCTGGCGTGCTGCTTAAATGGAGCGACGGGCCGTATTGGGGCTTGGTATTGTTCCTGTGGGCCTTGATTCTCAGCTGCTTTGTGTCGATTGAAATGAGCCTGCAGCGCATGATCAACAGCAGCTATCGCACCACGACCTTGCCCTTTTTGCTGACCCTGTTCGTGATGGTGTCCGTCATGGCCGGGCTGGCGTTCAGTTTCTTCCCCTATCTGATCCTGGACGAGATGACGATCTGGGACGCCGCTGCCGGGGTGCCAGCCCTGAGCCTGATCCTGTCGGCGATTGTGATTACCTTGCCCATCGTGCTGATTTTCAACGTGTGGGTGTACTGGCGCATGTTTGGATTGTCTCGCCCACCTTTGCCGCCCAGCTTTAAAGGCTGACCTTTTTTATGATTGCCCATTCCGTGCTGTCGATGCGCAAGCGTCTGCAGGGTTTCAAGTGGTTGTCTGATATGCCCGCCATGCTGGCCTGGGCGGTCTTGGCTGGTATTTTGGGTGCCTTGGCGACTTTGGCCTTTCATCAGGGCATGCGCTTGGTGCAGCAAGTTGTCACGGGTCAGCACGGGGGGATCGTCGCAGTCACGGAAAGTCTGCCCTGGTACATGCGCCTCCTGTTTCCCACCTTGGGCGGCTTGTGTGCCGGTATGCTGCTATGGCTGGCAGGGCGTCTGCCGTCGGGAAGCAATTCTGACTATATGGAAGCTGTGGCCATTGGCGATGGCTGCTTGTCCATTCGCCAGGGGCTGCTGCGATCCTTATCGTCCTTGATGACGGTGGCCTCGGGCGGCTCGATTGGCCGGGAAGGGGCGATGGTGCATCTGGCCTCCTTGTCCGCTTCCGCGATTGGCCGCTTCACTTTGTTTGGTGAAGCCCGTCTGCGCCTGCTGGTGGCCTGTGGCGCCGCAGCCGGTGTAGCTGCCGCTTATGGCGCCCCGATCGCCGGTGCCGTGTTTGTGGCCGAGATTGTGCTGGGCACCATGACCATGAGCAGCTTTGGCCCCCTGTTGATGGCGGCTGTCAGTGCTCACCTGACCATGCGTATGCTGGGTGGTTATCATGCCCCTTACGAAATGACGAATGTTCAGGCCGTTGCGGGTTGGGACATCTTGCCCTTTCTGGTCCTGGGTGTGCTGATTGGTCTGGCTGCACCCGCTTTCCTGAAATTGTTGAATCTGTTCCGTACCCTGTTCAAGCGTACTGGCCTGGGTTTGCCTTTGCGCTTGGCTTTGGGTGGTTTGTTGCTGGGATTTTTGCTGATTGTCATGCCGCGCGTGGCGGGTAATGGCTTTAGCGTAGTGTCCTCCATGCTGCACAGCGACTGGGCCTGGTACAGCGTGCTGCTTATCCTGGCGTTCAAGGTTCTGGCCACAGGGCTGACAGTTGGTTCGGGCGCTGTCGGCGGTGTGTTTACCCCCGCCATCTTTGTGGGCGCGGCCTTCGGTACCTTGTTTGGTCAACTGACTTTGCTGATCTTGCCAGGTCTGGATTTACCGTTGTACTTGTTCACCTTGGTGGGCATGGGCGCGTTTCTGGGGGCCGCCACCAGCGCTCCCTTCATGGCCATACTGATGTTGTTTGAAATGACGTTGAGCTATCAGTTGGTGCTGCCCTTGATTGTGGCCTGTGTCATGGCTTATTTTGTGTCCCGTGGTGTGGCCGAGGTCGCCATGTATGAAGTCACCCTGGTGCGCGAGCGCGATGCCTTGCTGCGCCACAAGTTGCGTCACACCACCTTGGCCGAGCTGGTACGTCCGGCTGATACCGTCGTCAGCACTACTACCCAAATGCGTGATGCCTTGCAGATGTTTCTGGACTACCCCGTGCGCTATTTGTATGTGGTGAACGAGGAGCAAGTTTATCAAGGTGTGATTGCTCAGCCTGACCTGACCCGAATGTTGTTGGACGACAACGCTGCCCAGGAGCGTGTGGTGGGCGATATTCTGCGCATGGATTTCGTCAAGACGCTCTACCCGAATATGAGTCTGGACGAGGCTCAGGAACACTTTGTGAGCTTTGCCGGGGAGCGTCTGCCTGTATTGAATGGTGACGGCTCGGGCCGTCTGATTGGTGTAGTCTATAAGTCTGCTGTGCTGGAAAAATACTCCGCCATCAAACGCTCCCTGGATGCGAGCGGCGAAGTGATGCTGGATGCCCGGCGCTAAACTCTTTTTGTGACATAAATCATGCGTACAAAAGCTTGCCAGCGAGGCTTGGCAGGCGGGCTGTTGGTCGGTCTTGCCATGCTGTTCGCTGTTCCATTGGCCACCGCTCAAAATCGTGTTGGGCTGGAGAATTTGTCTGCTACCCGCGTGTATGGCGTGGATGAGGCGCAGGCCATCCCGGCCCAGGAGCTCCCGCCCGTGGAGCCATTTTTTGATGCTACGCAGTGGCATCGCCAAGGAGATCAGGACCTGCTCAGTCCAGCGGCCTCCATGGATTACACATTTTCCGATTTCAGTTTAAGCGGTGCCAGCACCGCCAGTCTGGCGCGCTCCATCCAATATAGTCAGCAGTCCTCTCCAATTTGGAGTGCCCGCTGGTTGAGCAGCGCGCCCGACCAGGTCTGGCAGTTTGGCGAGCGCAACTGGCGCTATGTGAATGAAGACGGGCTGCAACTGACCCTGGGCAATGACACGGTTACCGCACCGGACTGGGCGCGGCCCGTGGAACTGGGCGGTATCAATATCACTCAGCAGTTCGAGCAGGGCCCGGCCGGGCCATGGCGCTATGCCCTGGCCGTTGGCGCGCTGGACATGACGGGCAAGCAGGATAACGGGGATCTTGTGTATGGCTCTTCGGCTGGCAGCTTGATGCTCAGTACCGATGTCACCAGTCGTACCAGTATTGATACCCAGATGGAAAGCGCTCGTGATTTTGGGCTGACCGGTCTGGGTGCAACCTATCGATCGCCGGACTTTGGCGTGTGGCAGGCCAGCGTGGCCAAAGCTTCCCATGCGGTGGGGCAGGGGTGGCGATATCAGGCAGCCTACGGCCTGGATGTGCTGGATGATTTGCACCTGCAGTGGCAGGGTGAACGCTACCAGGACAATTTTCTGGATTTGAGCCGTTACCAGGGCATGAAGGTGGATGCGGCCAGCAGTCGGCAGATTGTCGGTCTGTCCGTGCCCCTGCGCCGCTGGGGTGAAGTGAAGACTCAGTACGAGGTGCAGCAGGTAGTTGCCGGCGGGGAGAACCGCTACCTTGGGGTCACGCAGCAGTTCTGGTACAGTCCCCACCTTAGGGTGGGTTTGCAAGCTCGCCGTCATCTGGAAAGTCGTCAGTCGAACATCGCGCTGCGTTTTTCTATTCCGATTTTTTAAGCAGGCGGCATGGCCCAGTCAGCACTTGAGGTTCTTCAGGAAGTTTTTGGTTATGACAGTTTTCGTGGTTCTCAGCACGAGATTATCGAGACCCTGATCCAAGGCGGCGACGCCCTGGTCTTGATGCCCACCGGCGGCGGCAAGTCGCTCTGTTACCAGATTCCTGCTTTGGTGAGACCCGGCACCGGCGTGGTAGTGTCTCCCCTGATTGCCTTGATGCAGGATCAGGTGGACGCCCTCAACGAGTTGGGCGTTAACGCGGCGTATCTGAATTCCACCCAGGATTGGCAAACTGCCCGCGAGGTCGAGCGCGAATTTCTGACGGGGCAGTTGGATCTGCTCTATGTGGCTCCCGAACGTTTGCTGACAGACCGCTGCCTGGATTTGCTGGCACGCGGCCAGATTTCCCTGTTTGCCATTGACGAAGCCCACTGCGTATCGCAATGGGGTCACGATTTTCGCCCTGAATATCTGGGTCTGGATTTGCTGGCCCAGCGTTGGCCAGGTGTGCCACGGGTTGCCTTGACCGCTACCGCCACTCAGTTGACGCGGGTAGAAATTGCCCAGCGCCTGAAGCTGGAGGATGCCCGGCATTTTGTTGCCAGTTTTGATCGCCCCAATATTTGCTACCGCATCATTGAAAAGAACGAGGTGCGCAAGCAGCTCTTGAGTTTCATTCAGGAAGAGCACTCCGGAGATGCGGGGATTGTGTATTGTCTGTCGCGCTCGCGCGTGGAAGACACGGCCGAGTTCCTGTGCAAGAACGGTATTCATGCCTTGCCCTATCATGCAGGACTGGACGCGCAGCAGCGCGCCATCAACCAGGCTCGCTTCCTTCGAGAAGAAGGGGTGGTCATGGTGGCGACCATTGCTTTTGGCATGGGCGTCAATAAACCGGATGTGCGTTTTGTAGCCCACATTGACCTGCCCAAATCGGTGGAAGGGTATTACCAGGAAACCGGGCGGGCAGGGCGCGATGGCGAAGCGGCCACGGCCTGGCTGGCCTATGGCCTGCAGGACGTGGTGCAATTGCACCGCATGATTAACCAGTCGCAAGGCGATGCGGCACACCGACGCCAGCAGGGACAGGCGCTGGATGCCATGTTGGGCCTTTGCGAAACCATTTCCTGCCGTCGCCAGCGCTTGCTGGCGTATTTTGACCAGCAAATAGAACCTTGCGGTAACTGCGACACCTGTCTGGAAGCGCCAGAAGCCTGGGATGGCACAGTGGCGGCGCAGAAAATGCTCTCCACCATCTATAGATTATGGCGTGAGCGCGGTCAGCGCTTCGGGGCCGGGCACCTGATCGACATCCTGCTGGGCAAGCTGACGGATCGTGTCAAAGAGCACGAGCACGACAAGCTGACCGTCTTTGGTGTGGGCAAGGATTTGACCGATCAAGCCTGGCGCGGAGTGCTGCGCCAGTTGCTGGCGCATAGCTTGGTCACGGTGGACCCGGAGGGCTACGGCACCTTGTTGCTGACCGAGGCCAGCCGCGAAGTGCTGAAAGGGGAGCGCACCCTGATGTTGCGGCGCGAAACCGTAACACGCGGACCGGCTGCACACCGAGTAAAAGGTCAGGCGCCTGCCGGACCTGCTCTTGAACCCGATCAACAAAGACGATTCGAGGCTTTGCGCGCCTGGCGTGCGGCCACCGCACGCGAACATGGTGTGCCAGCCTATGTCATTTTCCATGATGCTACTTTGCGCGAAGTGGCCATTCGCTGCCCTAGTTCAGAGGCTGATCTGGAGCCGATTACAGGCATAGGCGTACGCAAAAGAGAGGCCTATGGCGAGGCTTTGCTGCGCTGCGTTCAAGAGCTCCAGACGCAATAGGAAATTGTTAGCAGAGCAAAGATTAGTTGCATTTTTATGCGCTGAATCTGCTCTGCAGTCGCAAAACCGCTATTCGCTCAATCCGCTATATGTAGTAGAATGACGCCAATATCACACTATATATGGTGTGCATCAACTGACGCTGGCGGCTGCAAAAGCCGCGTCTTCCGTCAATCACCCCCGATTTCAGAGACTGACATGCAATCAACCGAACAGCTAATGGTCACCAAACGAGATGGCCGTACAGAACCTATTAACCTCGACAAGATTCACCGAGTGGTTGATTGGGCCGCTGAAGGTCTGAGTAATGTGTCCGTCTCCCAAGTAGAGCTGCGCTCTCACATTCAGTTCTATAACGGCATTCGCACTAGCGACATCCATGAAACCATCATCAAGTCGGCTGCGGATCTGATCTCCGAAGATACGCCTGACTACCAATATCTGGCTGCCCGTCTGGCGATTTTCCATCTGCGCAAAATCGCTTTTGGTCAGTTTGAACCTCCAAGCCTGTTCGATCACGTGACCTTGCAAACCAAGGAAGGTCGCTACGATCCGCATCTGCTGCAAGACTACACGCGCGCCGAGTTCGATGAGCTGGATGCTCATCTGGATCACTGGCGTGACATGAACTTCTCCTACGGTGCCGTCAAGCAGCTGGAAGGCAAGTATCTGATTCAAAACCGCGTGACCAAGCGCATCTACGAAAGCCCCCAGTTCCTGTACATACTGGTGGCCATGTGTCTGTTCGCCCGTTACCCAGCCGACACACGTCTGAGCTTTATCAAACGTTTCTACGACGCGGTATCGCAATTCAAGATTTCCTTGCCCACGCCCATCATGGCTGGCGTGCGCACACCCACCCGTCAGTTCAGCTCTTGCGTGCTGATCGAATGTGACGACAGCCTGGACAGCATCAATGCTACGACCAGCGCCATTGTTCGTTACGTATCGCAGCGCGCCGGTATCGGTATCAATGGTGGCCGCATTCGCGCCGTCGGCAGCGAAATTCGCGGCGGAGAGGCTCAGCACACCGGCTGCCTGCCTTTCTTCAAGATGTTCCAGGCGGCTGTGAAGTCCTGCTCGCAAGGCGGCGTGCGTGGTGGTGCGGCAACCTTGTTCTACCCCATGTGGCACCTGGAAGTGGAAACACTGCTGGTTCTGAAGAACAATCGTGGTGTGGAAGAAAACCGTATCCGTCACCTGGACTACGGTGTTCAGATTAACCGCTTGCTGTACCAACGCTTGATCAAGGGCAGCCATATCACGCTGTTCTCGCCGCACGACGTGCCCGGCCTGTACGAAGCTTTCTTTGCCGACCAGGACGAGTTCGAGCGTCTGTACGAGATGTACGAGCAAGATCCTGCCATCCGCAAGCGCAGCCTGCCTGCCGTGGAGCTGTTCTCCCTTCTGATGCAAGAGCGTGCCAGCACTGGCCGTATCTACATTCAGAACGTGGACCACTGCAACACGCACAGCCCATTCCAGGCCGACCGCGCTCCCGTGCGCCAGTCCAACCTGTGCATGGAAATTGCTCTGCCCACCAAGCCTTTGAACGATCTGAACGATCCCGAAGGCGAAATCGCGCTGTGCACGCTGTCGGCTTTCAACCTGGGTGCTCTGGAGTCCCTGGACGAGCTGGACGGTCTGGCTGAACTGATTGTTCGCGCTCTGGATGCTTTGCTGGACTATCAGGACTACCCGGTCAAGGCTGCACTGAACGCAACCAACAAGCGTCGCTCCCTGGGCGTTGGCGTTATCAACTACGCTTACTACCTGGCCAAGAACGGCACCCGTTACTCCGACCCGGCAGCGTTGGGCCTGACCCACCGTACCTTTGAAGCCATCCAGTACTACCTGTTGAAGGCTTCGGTACAGTTGTCGCGTGAATACGGTCCTTGCGATGCTTTTGACGAAACAACCTATGCCAAGGGTCTGCTGCCTACCGACACCTACAAGAAAGATGTAGACGGCATTTGCAACGAGCCACTGCACCTGGATTGGGAAGCCCTGCGTGCTGACATCGTCAAGCACGGTCTGCGCAACTCCACTCTGACAGCCTTGATGCCTTCGGAAACCTCCAGCCAGATTGCCAATGCCACCAACGGTATTGAGCCTCCGCGTGGCCTGGTGTCCGTCAAGCAGTCCAAGGACGGCATCTT
This sequence comes from Alcaligenes sp. DN25, assembly GCF_023674485.1. Classification (NCBI taxonomy): domain Bacteria; kingdom Pseudomonadati; phylum Pseudomonadota; class Betaproteobacteria; order Burkholderiales; family Alcaligenaceae; genus Alcaligenes; species Alcaligenes sp. DN25. The sequence goes on from NZ_CP098408.1 coordinate 956,012, forward strand.
GCGTCAGGTGGTGCCTGAGTTTGAAAAATATAAGGATCAGTACGAGTTGCTGTGGCAAATGCCTGGTAACGACGACTACCTGAAGTTGGTTGGCGTGATGCAGAAGTTCGTTGACCAGTCGATCTCTGCGAACACCAACTATGACCCACAGCGGTTCGAGGGTGGTCGCGTACCGATGAAGCAACTGCTCAAGGACTTGCTGCTGGCCTACAAATACGGTGTGAAGACCTTGTACTACCACAACACCCGCGACGGTGCCGATGATTCGCATGGCGAAGTAGAGGATGACGGTTGCGCAGGCGGCGCGTGCAAGATCTAAGCAAGGGTAAATAGCATCATGACTACCTATAGTACTTTTTCCAAAACGGATAACGACCAGCTCAAAGAACCCATGTTCTTTGGGCAGCCGGTTAACGTGGCTCGCTACGATCAGCAAAAATATCCGATTTTTGAAAAGCTGATTGAAAAGCAGTTGTCTTTCTTCTGGCGTCCAGAAGAAGTGGACATCACCCAGGATCGAATCGATTACCAGAACCTGCCTGACCACGAAAAGCATATTTTCATCAGCAACCTGAAATATCAGACCTTGCTGGATTCCATTCAGGGTCGCAGCCCCAACGTGGCCTTCCTGCCTCTGGTATCGATTCCGGAGCTGGAAACCTGGATTGAAACCTGGGCTTTCTCCGAGACGATTCACTCGCGTTCGTACACGCACATCATTCGCAATATTGCCAATGATCCGTCCGTTATTTTTGACGACATCGTGCGTAACGAAAACATTCAGCTGCGTGCGGCCGATATTTCTTCGTACTACGACGATCTGATCAGCGACACCATGCTGTATGCCCAACTGGGCGCGGGCGATCATGAGATCAACGGTGAAACCCGCACGCTAAGCGTCTACGAGCTGAAGAAGAAGCTGTACCTGTGCATGATGAGCGTCAATATTCTTGAGGCCATCCGCTTTTACGTCAGCTTTGCCTGCTCCTTCGCTTTTGCCGAGCGCAAGCTGATGGAAGGCAATGCCAAGATTATTCGTCTGATTGCGCGTGATGAAGCGCTGCACCTGACTGGTACGCAACACATCATCAATATCCTGCGTTCCGGCAGTGACGACCCTGAGTTCGCTCAGATCGCGCGCGAACTGGAGCCGGTCTGCTTTGATATGTTCAAAGACGCAGCCGAGCAGGAGAAACAGTGGGCGGATTACCTGTTCCGCGACGGTTCCATGATTGGTCTGAACAAGGACATTCTGGGACAGTACGTGGAATACATCACCAATATCCGTATGGGTGCCGTGGGCCTGAAGCCTGCGTTTGAGTCCGTCAAACACAACCCCATTCCCTGGATCAACACCTGGCTGTCTTCGGACACCGTGCAGGTGGCACCTCAAGAGGTGGAACTGAGCTCTTACCTGGTCGGTCAGATCGACTCGGCCGTGTCGGCTGGCGACTTCGACGGTATCGAGTTATGAGTCAAGTCCGGACAACTGATCATGACTTTCAGTTGCGGGACGGCGAAACTTTGTTGGAAGGTTTGGAACGAACCGGCCATCAGGTTGAGTATCAATGCAGGAGCGGCTATTGCGGCTCCTGCCGTATTCCTCTTGTGTATGGAAAGGTTGCTTATAAAGAGCAGCCTTTAGCGTATGTCGGCCCAGGCGAGGTTCTGCCGTGTTGTTGCACGGTACTCGAACCGATCATGGTCGATTGTCAGCGCATTGCCCGGATTGAGGAGGAACCGGAGGATCAGTTCGGCTTTACCGGGCTGAATCCCTGATTCCCCTGTCTCCCTTTAGCTGGCCAAGCGCTTTTCTTCCAACTTTTCCCAACGCTCAAATAACTGCTCCAGGTCAGTGTTGAGCTGATCCAGTTGTTGGTTGATTTCGTCGGCTCGAGCAGAGCCATCTTTATACAGATCCGGTGCGCTCAGCTGTTCTGCCAGTTCGGCTTGCTGGCTTTCTATAGCCGCAATCTTCTCGGGCAAAGCTTCCAGCTCCTTTTCTTCCCACGGGGCCAGACGGCCAGGCTTGTTAGCCTTGTTGTTGCGCTCTGCAGCAGGCTTTTCAGCGACGGCGGGAGTCGGAGTGCTGGCTGCCGGTGTCTCGGCTTTGGCTTGCGGGCGTTGTGCCAGCCACTCGTCGTAACCACCCACATACTCGCCCCAATGGCCGTCGCCTTCGGCTGCAATCACCTGGGTGACCACGTTGTCCAGGAAGGTACGGTCGTGGCTGACCAGCAGCACGGTGCCTGTGTAATCCTGAATCAGGTCTTCCAGCAGTTCCAGAGTTTCGATATCCAGATCGTTGGTCGGCTCGTCCAGTACTAATACATTAGTAGGTTGGGCAAACATGCGGGCCAGCGCCAGTCGGGCACGTTCACCGCCAGACAGACTGCGTACCGGGGAGTGAGCGCGGGCTGCCGGGAACAGGAAGTCTTCCAGGTAGCTCATGATGTGCTTGCGCTGATTGCCAATTTCTACCCACTCACTGCCGGGACTGATGGTGTCCGCCAGAGTGGCGTTTTCGTCCAGGCGACTGCGCATCTGGTCAAAGTAGCCTATGTTCAGTTTGGTGCCGTGGCGCACGGTGCCAGAGTTAGGCTCTTGCAGGCCCAGCATGATGCGTAGCAGGGTAGTTTTGCCGGCGCCGTTGTGGCCGATCAGGCCAATACGGTCTCCGCGCATCAGCACGGTGGAGAAATCCTTGATCAGAATGCGGTCGTCGTAGCCGTGCGTGACATCTTGCAGTTCAGCGACCAGCTTACCGGAGCGCTGGCCTTCGGAAATGGCGAATTTGACGTCGCCCGAGCGCTCGCGTCGCTCGGCACGGTCACGGCGCAATTGTTCCAGGCGGCGAACACGACCTTCATCTCGGGTGCGGCGGGCTTGCACGCCTTTGCGAATCCAGACCTCTTCCTGGGCCAGAAATTTGTCGAATTTGGCATTCTGCTGCTTTTCCGCTTCCAGGTACTCAGCCTTGCGTTCCTGCCATTGGCTGAAGTTGCCGGGGAAACTGAACAACTTGCCGCGATCCAGCTCGACAATTCGCGTTGCCACCACATCCAGGAAACGGCGGTCGTGGGTAATGATGACCGCGCTGCCACGGAAATCCAGCAGCAATTGTTCCAGCCAAAGAATGCCGTCAAAGTCCAGGTGGTTGGTGGGTTCGTCCAGCAAGAGCAGGTCGGGTTCGTTCACCAGGGCATTGGCCAGGGCGACGCGTTTACGCTGTCCGCCCGACAGACTGCCAGCCAGTGCATCCGGATTCAAGCCCAGCTTGTCGATCAGGGCGTTGACGCGGGCAGGGCGTTGCCAGTCTTCGGCTTCGGTGAAATCGCCACACAGCAAATCGTAAATGCTCAGATTCGGATCCAGCTCCGGTTCTTGTTCGACGGTGGCTACTTTCAGCCCGCCCAGTCGTTTGACCTGACCATCGTCAGGAGCTTGACGTTGATCCAGAATTTTTAAAAGCGACGATTTGCCAGCACCATTGCGCCCGATCAGACCGATACGTTCATTGCTTTGAATGACCAGATCGGCATGGTCCAGCAAAGCATGGTGGCCGAATGCCAATTGGGCATCGGTCAGGGAAATCAGATTGGTGGACATAAGACTCCAGATAAATCAGCGCGTCCTGCGAATTTCTCTATTGTCGCAGGTTACAATGCATCTGTGAGGCAGGTTGGGCAGTCGCGGTACGCAAGTATCGAGGAAGGTCCGGACTCCATAGAGCAGGGTAGCGGCTAACAGCCGTCCGGCAAGTGTGGCATCACGCCAGACGAGCCGAGGACCAGGGCCACAGAGACGAGACCACAGCAAGGGCTTGCGCAAGCAGGCACAGATACGGCGACTTCCGTGTTTTCTTGTACTTCGGTGCAAAGTGCTGTGGGGTGAAACGCGGTAACCTCTACCCGGAGCAATACCAAATAGGCATACGCAGGCTTTTAGCCCGAGAGGCGGCTCGTCTCAGTATGCGGGTAGGTAGCTAGAACCGGCCAGTAATGGTCGGTCCAGAGGAATGATTGCCGGCTAGCGGGTTCCCGCTGGCATACAGAATCCGGCCTATAGGCCTGTCTCACACTTCTCCCGGCGTTCGCCACCAATTGCACCGATTTCGTACATTTGAAAGCAATTGTTAAGGATGTTGAATCCTTGGCAAGAGTCGCTTGCGCGCATTTTTATAACAATTCACTTTTAATGCGCCCTGCAATTTCTTGATTTCACACAGTATTTTTTTTTAGTCACTTCTAGGATAGTGCGCTAAGTGCTTGTTGTGATTGAAAAAATTGCAACCACTGCCTTGACCGCAAAGGCTTTCCCCCGTAGAGTGGGGAAAAGTAGGAAATAGTGTAAAAAAGTGGGGGAAAATAGTGTTCCAAGGCAGCAGCGCACTCACACTGGATGCTAAGGGTCGGATGTCCATTCCGACTCGGCACCGTGACGCGCTTTTGCAGCAGGAACAAGGCCGCTTGACCCTCACTCGCCATCCCGACGGCTGTTTGCTGGTGTATCCGCGCAGTGTGTGGGAAGAAAAGCGCGAACAAATTGCCCGCTTCCCCATGAGTGCCCGTTTCTTGCAACGCCTGCTGCTGGGTAGTGCTCAGGACGTTGATCTGGACTCCGCTGGTCGGATATTGATCGCTCCCGAACTGCGCACCGCAGTGGGGTTGGAGCGCGACGCCATGCTGCTGGGTATGGCCACCCATTTTGAGTTGTGGAATGCGCAGGAACTGGAACGCCGACAGGCCCAGGATCTAGCTGAAAACTCCACAGACGTATTCGACACTTTTTCTTTCTGAGTAAGTCATGACGCTGGTACATCGATCCGTGCTGCTGGAGCCTACGGTGGCGGCCCTCGTGGATCCGTCCTTTGAGGCCCGGCGCTGGGCGCAAAACCCTGAAATCCAGGGTTTGGCCGATGGTGTGTACGTCGATTGCACTTTTGGTCGTGGTGGTCACAGCCGTCTGTTGTTGTCGCACTTGAGTCCCCAGGGGCGCCTGATCGTGATCGACAAGGATCCGCAAGCGATCGCCGTGGCCCAGGAGCTGGCAGCACAAGATAGTCGTGTGACGGTTGTACATAGTGGTTTTGGTGATTTGGCCCAGGCTCTGGACGAGCTGGATGTGGGGCCATTGCAAGGCGTCATGATGGATTTGGGCATTTCCTCGCCACAAATCGACGACGCAGAACGAGGTTTCTCTTTTATGCGCGAAGGTCCGTTGGACATGCGCATGGATACCAGCGGTGGTTTGACCGCTGAACAGTGGCTGGCCGAGGTCAGCGTAGAAGTTTTAAAGGAGGTCATTGCAGAATATGGCGAAGAACGGTTTGCTTTCCAGATTGCAAAGGCGATTGTTGATCGCCGCCAATCCCGCCCGCTACATACAACGCGTGATCTCGCCGAGCTCGTCGCCGGTGTCGTCCGCACGCGCGAAAAGGGTCAACATCCGGCAACCAGGACCTTCCAGGCTATACGGATTTACCTCAATCGTGAGCTCGAAGAGCTCGCGCACGCGCTTCCGTCAATTCTGAGTCGATTGGCGACTCGGGGCAGGCTTGCGGTGATTGCATTTCATTCACTGGAGGACCGCATGGTCAAACAGTTCATGAACGCAGCTGCGCGTCCCGCGCAGGAACAGTCACGTCTACCTATCCTGGAAAAAGACTTGCCCCAGCCTCTGGTGCAGTCTTTGGGCAGAATCTTGCCCACCGACGAGGAGTCCAGCGACAACCCCCGAGCCCGCTCGGCGGTATTACGTGTGGTGCAACGCACCGACACCCCCATCCCCCAGGACTGGATGCGCAGCGCCAGCGAGCGTCTGCTGCAACAGGCCGCCTATAGCCGACAGCCCGCCGGCAAGCGAGGCCGCCGATGATGCGCCTGGTCATCACCCTCTCTTTGGTGTTGATGCTTTCGGCCATCTCTTTGGTGACGGCGCGCTATCAGGCGCGCGAGCTGTTTGTGCAAACCGATCGTCTGGTCACCAAAGCCGGTGAACTGGATACGGACTGGCGTCGTCTGCAACTGGAACGGGCCGAGCTGGCCCGTAACGCCCGCGTGGACGATATTGGTCGCAACGAATTGGGCCTGGTGCTGAGCTCTCCCGAGCGCACTCTCTATTTGCAAGGGGGTGAGCTGAGCTCGACCCAGGTGCAGTCCGGAGGGCGGCCATGAAACGATTCGGCTATCACGAAAATCCCGTCCTGAGCGTCCAGATTCCATTCTGGCGCTCGCGTTTGGTGCTGGTCCTCTTGTTTCTGGGGTTTGGCGCCCTGATCGTCAAGGCTTTGTATTTGCAGGGCCTGTCTACCGAATTTTTGCAGCAGCAAGGCGAGCGCCGTTACGAGCGCACCCAGGTGCTGCCGCCCATGCGTGGCAAGGTTTTTGATCGTACGGGTTCTGTGGTGCTGGCCTCCAGTGTGCCTGTCAAAGCCATCTGGGCTATTCCTGATGATGCTCGGAATGCCAAACCCGAGCAGATCGGTCAGTTGGCCAAGCTCCTTGGTATGGGGCAGTCCGATATCGAGCGTCGTCTGTCCGTTGAAGATCGTAACTTCGTCTACATCAAGCGTCAGGTGGATGTGGATGTGGCCGCTCAAATCGCTGAACTGAAGATCCCTGGTATCCACCAACAAGAAGAAATGCGTCGTTTCTACCCCGAAGGGGATGTCATGGCGCACATTGTGGGCTTTACGAATATTGAAGACCAGGGCATCGAGGGCATTGAGCTTGCCTTCAACTCCGCCTTGTCCGGCACGCCCGGTTCGCGCCGCGTAATTCGTGACCGTCTGGGACGTGTGGTGGAGGACGTGCGCGCCATCATCCCGCCTACCCACGGTCAGGATTTGCACTTGTCCATTGATGCCGGCTTGCAGTTCGACGCGTACACCGCCTTGAAAAAAGGTATGGAAGACGTCAAGGCCAATGCCGCTGCGGCCGTGGTCATGGACGTGAAAACCGGGGAGATTCTGGCCCTGGTGAACTTGCCTACCTACAACCCCAACGACCGGGATGATCGCAAGGGTCCGGCCCTGCGTAACCGTGCCTTGACCGACACCTTTGAGCCCGGTTCCATCATGAAGCCGTTTACCGTGGCTCTGGCGCTGGATATCAACCGCATCACCACCGCCACCCAGTTCAACACGGGCAATGGTCAGTACCGCTACCAAGGTAGTGTGATCAGTGACGTTAGTCGCAACAATGGCATGCTGGATGCTGCCGGTATTTTGCGTCGGTCCAGCAATATTGGCATGACCATGATTTCCGAGCGCCTGACTTCGCAGGAAATGTGGAACAAGTTTACCGAGCTGGGTTTTGGCCGTTCTCCGCAGGCCGATTTTCCCGGTATTGCCAGCGGAAGACTGCGCCCCTGGGAGCGCTGGCGTCCCATCGAGCGCGCCACCATGTCGTATGGCTATGGCCTGTCGGTTTCCCTGCTGCAAATTGCCCACGCCTACACGGCGTTTGCGCGTAATGGCGACATGGTTTCCATGACTTTGCTCAAGCGCGAAGGCAAGCCCGCCAGCGTTCAGGTTTACACCCCTAAAGTGGCCGCGGAAGTTCGCGCCATGCTGGAAGCTGCGGCGGGCCCAGCCGGTGCCCGTCTGGCTCAGGTGCAAGGCTATCGCGTCGCTGGCAAGAGCGGTACGGCCCGCAAGATTGTGGATGGTCGTTACAGCAAGTCCTTGTATCGCGGCTCTTTTGTCGGCTTCGCGCCTGTCTCCGACCCTCGCATTGTGGTGGCCGTCACGATTGACGAACCACATAGTTCCAATTATTACGGCGGGCGTATTGCCGCGCCGATTTTTTCAGAAATTGTGGCCCGGAGCTTGCGACGCCTAGGTGTCCAGCCTGATGCGCCCATAGATTCGCTGGTGGCCGTTGGCCCCGGTGCGGAGAATGTACGATGAACGCCGCAGCAATATTGGAGTGGCTGGCGCAGCATGTAGCGCCCACGGCTAATCTGTGTTTGGATTCCCGCCAGATCAAGGCGGGTGATGCGTTTTTCGCCTGCCGCGGCCATCAGGGTGATGGTCGTGAGTACGAAGTTCAGGCTGTGCAGCAAGGTGCAGTGGCCATTGTGCGCGAGCAGGGCGATCAAGCAGTTGATCCCGGTGTGCCTGTTTTGCAGGTTCCCAATCTGGGGGGCTTGCTGGGTGAAGTGGCCCACGAATGGTGGGGCCGTCCTTCCGAGGCCATGACTGTCGTGGCGGTGACCGGCACCAATGGCAAGACGTCCACCGTGCAGTGGGTGGCGTCGGCCTTGAATCATTCCCAAGTGCCTTGCGGCACGATCGGTACGCTGGGCGTGACCTTGCCTGATGGCTCCAATCTGGGTGGCGTTCTGACCACGCCGGACGTGCTGACCGTACACCGTAGCCTGGCTGCTATTCGCGCTCAAGGCGGCAATGCCGTGGCCCTGGAAGCCTCGTCCATTGGTCTGGAACAAGGCCGTCTGGATGGTGTCCGTATTGATATTGCCGGGTTCACCAACCTGACGCATGACCATCTGGACTATCACCACAGCATGGAAGAGTACAAACAGGCCAAGCTGCGCCTGTTCAGTTGGCCCGGTCTGCGTAGCGCCGTCGTGAATGCAGACGATGAAACAGGTCGTGAATTGATGCAGGCCGGTCTGGCTGCCCGTGTGATTTCCTACTCCATGAGCCAGCCCGAGGTGGATCTGCTGGCTCAGGACGTGCATACCGGTGCCGACGGCCAGGTATTCAATCTGGTGACCGCTCACGGCACCGCACAAATTTTGACCCACCTGCTGGGCGAGCATAACGTGGCTAACCTTCTGTTGGTGGCGGGTGTACTGCAGGAAGTGGGCTGGCCTGTGTCCAAGATCGCCCGCATCATGGACAAGCTGGAGTCCGTGCCTGGCCGTTTGCAAATTGTGACGCCCAAGAGCACCGCAGGTCGTCAGCCCTTGCCTTTGGTCGTGGTGGATTACGCTCATACTGCCGATGCACTGGAACGCGCCCTGCAAGCCTTGCGTGAAGTGGCCAGCGTACGTGGCGGCAAGCTGATTTGCGTATTTGGTTGCGGCGGTAACCGCGACACGGCCAAGCGCCCCATTATGGGTGAAGTGGCGGCCCGTCTGGCCGACAGCGTTCTGGTTACGACCGACAACCCACGTTTTGAAGATCCTGCCGAAATCATTCGTCAGATCGTGGCTGGTATGCCTGAAGCGCCGGCCGTGCAAATGGATCGGGCTCGCGCCATCCTGTCTTCGATCTGGGCTGCCAGCCCTGAAGATATTGTTTTGCTGGCCGGTAAGGGCCACGAAACCTATCAGGAAGTCCAGGGCGAGCGTTCTGTGTTTGATGATTCCGACTGGGCCAAAGCCGCCTTGCTGTGGTTGCGTGGCGTGCGTTTGAGCACCGATTCCCGCAGTCTGAGCAAAGGTGATGTGTTCCTGGCCCTGAGCGGCGAGCAGTTCGATGGTCATCGCTATCTGGAAAAAGCGAAAGAGCAGGGCGCTGTGGCGGCCCTCGTGGCTCAGCGTGATGCCGAAGTCGAACTGCCACAAATTGTGCTGGGCGATACGCGTCGTGCGCTGATGACCTTGGCGACCGAGTGGCGCTCGCGCTTTGACATCCCTGTCATCGGCGTGACCGGCAGCAATGGCAAGACCACGACCAAGGAAATGATTGCCGCGATCTTGCGCGCCTGGTTGGGCGAAGCAGAAAGCCTGGCAACTCGCGGTAATTTGAACAACGATCTGGGTGTACCCCTGTCCATCCTGCGTTTGAGCTCCGAGCACAAAGCCGCCGTTCTGGAAATGGGCATGAACCATCCCGGCGAAATCGCCGTGCTGGCGTCCATGGCTCGCCCCACGATCGCCCTGATCAATAACGCACAGCGTGAACACCAGGAGTTCATGCACAGTGTGGAAGCAGTGGCTCGTGAAAACGGTGCCGTGATTGACGCGCTGCCACAAGATGGCGCGCTGGTGATTCCTGATGATGATGCCTTCAGCGCCATGTGGGCTGAGCAGGCTGGTCAGCGTCCCGTATTGCGCTTTGGCCTGAGCGGTCAGGAAACGGTCTTTGCGGCCGATATGTTTGTCGAGCCAGCTCAAACCCGTTTTATGTTGCATGTGGCAGGCCAGTCTGCTGCCCTGACCTTGAACAGCCCCGGTATCCACAACCTGCGCAATGCCTTGGCCGCTGCCGCTTGCGCACATGCCGCCGGTGCGCCGTTGAGCGCGATTGTGCAGGGTTTGGAAAGCTTCCGTCCTGTCACGGGCCGTATGCAGCCCAAGCAACTGTCTTCCGGTTACCAGTTGATTGACGACACCTACAACGCCAATCCGGATTCGGTACGTGCTGCCATTGATGTGCTCGCACAGCTGAAAGGCCGCAAGGTGCTGGTGCTGGGCAATATGGCCGAGATCGGTGATAACAGCTCCGAATTGCACGCTGAAGTGGGTGCCTACGCTAAAGAGCGTGGCATGGATGAATTGCTGACCTTGGGTGGCGATGCCAGCCATGCTGCCCAGGCTTTTGGTGCACGTGCGCATCAATTCGAGACTTTGGAAGACATGGTGGCTTATCTGCTGGCCCTGGAGCCATCCCATGTGTTGATCAAGGGTTCGCGCAGCGCCCGTATGGAGCGTGTGGTTGCCGCCCTGGAAAACCACTTCTCCCATAACGAAGGGGCCACTCATGCTTCTTGAACTGGCACGTTGGCTATCGGACGATCATATTCGCGCCTTTGGGGTGTTTGAGTACATCACCCTGCGTGCTATTTTGGCCAGCGCCACTGCGCTGGCAATTGGCTTGTTGGCAGGTCCCTGGGTTATTCGCAAGCTGACCGAACTGAAGATCGGTCAGGCTGTGCGCGCTTACGGCCCTGAATCGCATTTGCAAAAGAATGGCACCCCCACCATGGGCGGTGTCCTGATCCTGATTTCTATCGGTATCAGTACCTTGTTGTGGGCAGACTGGACCAACCGTTTTGTGTGGGTCGTTCTGCTGGTGACTTTTGGTTTTGGCTGGATTGGTTGGGCAGACGACTACAAGAAAGTCGTCAATCGTGACCCCGAAGGCATGTCCTCGCGTCAGAAATTTTTCTGGCAAGCCTTGATCGGTATGGTTGCGGCCGTGTACCTGAGCTTTGCCGTTTCGGTGCCTGCCAATACCGAGCTGTGGCCCTTGTTCAAAGAGTGGGTCCTGAGCGGCTTCACCATGCCCCTGCCTGCGCAGGCTGACCTGATCGTGCCGTTCTTCAAGTCCGTCAGCTACCCGCTGGGTGTGCTGGGCTTTGTGGTGCTGACCTGGGCAGTGATTGTTGGCTCCAGCAACGCCGTCAACCTGACGGACGGCCTGGACGGTCTGGCCATCATGCCTACCGTGCTGGTGGGCGCTGCCTTGGGTATTTTTGCCTACGTGGTTGGCCGGGTCGACTACTCCAAATATCTCTTGTTCCCCTATATTCCCGGCGCGGGTGAGTTGATGGTGATCTGTGCAGCCATTGCCGGTGCGGGTCTGGCCTTTTTGTGGTTCAACGCCTATCCCGCCCAAGTGTTCATGGGTGATGTGGGTGCGCTGGCCCTGGGCGGTGCGCTGGGCACGATCGCGGTGATCGTTCGCCAGGAAATCGTGCTGTTCATTATGGGTGGCGTGTTTGTGGTGGAAACCTTGTCGGTGATGCTGCAGGTGACCTGGTTCAAGTACACAAAGAAACGCTACGGGCAGGGCAGACGAATGTTCCGCATGGCGCCGCTGCACCATCATTTTGAAGTTGGCGGCTGGAAAGAAACACAGGTGGTGGTTCGCTTCTGGATCATCACCATGATGCTGGTCATGGTTGGTCTGTCTACATTGAAATTGCGATGAATGCGTTGAGTTTTCCTTCGATCCGTAAAGACGGTCTCATGCTTATCCTTGGGTTAGGCGAGACAGGCTTTGCTGCGGCTCGCTGGTCTTTGGCCCAGGGGGCCAGCATTCGTTTGGCGGATACACGCGAGAACGTGCAGGGTCTGGACAAGCTTCAGGCCCTGAGCAGTTCGGCTCTGGATACGCGTCTGGGGAAAAATGCCCTGCAGGCCGATAGCCTGAACGACGTGCATACCCTGGTGATCAGCCCCGGCTTGTCGCCTCTGGATCCTGCTCTGGCCGGCTTTTTAAGCCAGGCACGAGATCGTGGAATCGAAGTCATTGGCGAGATCGAGCTATTTGCCCGTGCCTTGAAAGACCTGGCTGATCAAGGCCATGCAAGCCGTGTGGTGGCCATTACCGGCACCAATGGCAAGACTACCGTCACGGCCATGACGCGCCACTTGCTGGAGCAGGCAGGTGTTTCTGCACTGGCCGTGGGCAATATCAGCCCTGCTGCGCTGACCGCCCTGTGCGACGCTCTGGAAAACAATGCCTTGCCTCAGGTCTGGGTGCTGGAGTTGTCCAGCTTCCAGCTGGATAGCACTTTTAGCTTGCAGGCGGATGCTGGCGTTGTACTGAATATTTCGCAGGATCATCTGGACTGGCATGGCGGCATGGACGCTTACGTCGAGTCCAAGCAGCGCATGTACAGCATGTGTGATGTGGCCTTGGTCAATCGTGATGATCCAGCCGTTATGGCCATGATTCCCGATGCCAGCCAGGAGTCGGTGCGCAGCTTCGGTTTGGACCAGCCCGCTTTGCTGGGCGATATGGGCTTGCTGACGGATGGCGGCATGCAGTGGTTGGTGACCAATGAGCCTACCGATTTTGAGCTGCCGGCAACAGGCCTGAAAAAACGTAATGCACCGGCTGAGCCTGCCGTGCGCGGTAAAGGTGGCTTGAAACGCCTGATGCCGGTTGAGGCTTTGCAGATCAAGGGGCGTCACAACGCCTTGAATGCCCAAGCAGCCATGTTGCTGGCTCGTTGTCTGGGTCTGGGTTGGGCTGAGTTGCTCAATGGTCTGCGCACCTATCAAGGGGAGCCGCACCGTGTCGAACTGGTGCGTGTGATGGACGGTGTTCAATATCTGGATGACAGCAAAGGTACTAATGTCGGCGCGACTGTTGCCGCCTTGCGTGGGTTTGATCAGCGTGTCTGGCTGATTGCCGGTGGTTTGGGCAAAGGCCAGGATTTTGAGCCGCTGGCCGTTGCGGCTGCCTCGAATGTGGCCGAAGTATTCTTGATTGGGCAGGACGCCAAGCTGATTGCCTCTGTTCTGGACGCTCATGATGTCCGTCATCGTTTCTGCGAGGGTCTGGAAGCTGCTGTGCACGCTGCTGCCGAGCAGGCGCGTTCGGGCGATGTGGTCTTGCTGTCTCCGGCCTGCGCCAGCATGGATATGTTCAAAAGCTATCACCATCGCGGCATGTGTTTTGTCGCCGCCGTGACCGAGATGGCACTGGATAGAGGAGAGCCGGCATGAGTCTGTTTGCTGAGCTGACCTCGGGTGTCAATGCCGTACGCCCCGGACGCACGGCATTGCCTGCGTTTGATCGCCCCTTGCTGGCCGCCACACTGATGCTGACCCTGTTTGGTTTGCTGATGGTGTATTCGGCCTCGATCGCTTTGGCAGACGGACCGCGCTATGAAAGCTACGGTCGTTACTACTTTGTAATTCGCCACGCCTTGTTCATTGTGGTGGGTGTGGTGCTGGCCATGTTTACCGCAACCGTGCCGCTGCGTGTATGGCAGAAGTTGGCCGTGCCTCTGTTTGCTCTGGCTATTTTCTTGCTGCTGGTGGTGCTGGTTCCCGGCATTGGCCGTGAAGTAAACGGTGCACGCCGCTGGTTGCCTTTGGGCATCATCAACTTCCAGCCTTCGGAGCTGATGAAAGTAGCCATGGTTCTGTATGCCGCTGATTACACCGTGCGCAAGCAGCAGCACCTGCATACCTTTATTCGAGGTTTCCTGCCTATGGCGGTGGCCCTGGGTCTGGTTGGTGTGTTGCTGTTGATGGAGCCTGACTTGGGCGCCTTCATGGTCATCGTGGCCATTGCGGTGGGCATTTTGTTCATTGGCGGAATTAACGGCAAGTTGTTCTCTGCCTTGCTGGGCATTATGGTCAGCAGCTTCCTTTTGCTGATCTGGCTCTCACCGTGGCGTCGTGAACGTTTGTTCGTGTATCTGGACCCCTGGAATCCTGACAATGCTTATGGCAGTGCCTATCAGTTGTCGCACTCGCTGATTGCTTTGGGCCGAGGCGAATGGTTTGGCGTGGGTCTGGGTTCCAGCGTGGAAAAACTGCATTACCTGCCTGAAGCCCATACCGACTTCATCGTCGCGGTAATTGGCGAAGAGCTGGGCTTTGTTGGCGTGGCCGCTCTAGTCCTGACCTTTGGCTTTGTCGTATGGCGCAGCTTCAATATTGGTCGTCAGGCCTGCGCCATGGATCGCTTGTTCAGCGGTGTCGTCGCTCAAGGTGTGGCGCTGTGGTTTGGCGTGCAGGCTTTTATCAATATTGGTGTGGTGCTGGGTTTGTTGCCTACCAAGGGTCTGACCTTGCCTTTGGTCAGTTACGGTGGTTCGGGCATTGTGATGAATCTGGTGGCTTTTGCCTTGTTGCTGCGGGTGGATTTTGAGAATCGGCAAATGATGCGAGGTAAGCGCACATGAGCACTCCAACCATCCTGATCATGGCAGGCGGTACAGGCGGGCACATCATGCCCGGGCTGGCCGTGGCTGAAGCCATGCAGCAACGCGGCTGGCAAGTGTTGTGGCTGGGTCATCCCGAGCGCATGGAAGGTAGCTTGGTCCCACAGCATGGGATTAAAATGCTGCCTCTGCGATTTTCCGGACTACGAGGCAAAGGCGTGAAGGCATTGCTCTCCTTACCCTTTACTTTGATCCGTGCCTGCTGGCAGGCGCATCGCTGCCTGCAGGAAGCCAAGCCGGATGTGGTACTGGGTATGGGCGGCTACGTGGCTTTCCCCGGTGGCCTGATGTCTTTTGTGTCGCGCTGCCCGCTGGTAGTGCATGAGCAAAATGCGGTGGCCGGTACGGCGAATCGCTACCTGGCCAAAATGGCGACCAGTGTGTTGACCGGCTTCCCCGGTGCCTTGCCTGGTGCAGTAACTGTGGGCAACCCGGTGCGCGATGCTTTCGTAGGCCAGGGTTCGGCTGCCGAGCGTTATGCCAAACGCAGCGGACCGCTACGCATTCTGGTGGTGGGCGGCAGCCTGGGGGCTGCAGCGCTGAACAAAGTGGTGCCTGAGGCCATGGCGCTGATCCCTGCCGAGCAGCGCCCGCATGTAACCCATCAGTCCGGCCAGCAGCATCTGGAAAGCTTGCAGAAAAGCTACGCGGACAATCAGGTGCAGGCCGACTGCAAGGCCTTTATTGGCGATATGGCGCAGGCCATGAAAGAGGCCGATGTGCTGATTTGCCGCGCCGGTGCCATGACGGTAGCTGAAGTGGCTGCAATCGGCGTAGCAGCTCTGTTCGTGCCGCTGCCCCATGCGATTGACGATCACCAGACAGCCAACGCCCGCTACCTGAGCGAATGCTCGGGTGCGTGGCTCAAGAAACAATCGGAGTTGACGGCTCAGTGGCTTGCGCAATGGTTGCAAGGACTGAACCGTGAAGAGCTAAGTCGTGTGGCCAGCCACGCGCAAGAACATGCACAGTTGAATGCCACGCAGCAGATTGCCGAAGCATGTCAGCAGGCGGCAAGGAGGGTGGGATGAAACACCGCATTCAACATATTCATTTTGTAGGGATTGGCGGCTCGGGCATGAGCGGCATTGCCGAAGTCATGCTGAACCTGGGCTTTGCCATCAGTGGCTCGGATATTCAGGAAACGGCGGTGACTCGTCGCCTGGAACAGCTGGGTGCTCGTATCGTGATCGGCCATAAAGCCGAAAACGTCGCTGGCATGGGCGCGATCGTCACCTCCACCGCCATTGCGGGTGACAACCCTGAAGTGCTGGCCGCGCGTGCCGCCCGCATTCCGGTGGTGCCACGTGCCCTGATGCTGGCCGAGCTGATGCGCTTGAAGCGCGGCATTGCCGTGGCTGGTACGCATGGCAAGACCACCACCACCAGCCTGGTAGCCAGCCTGCTGGGCGCGGCTGATCTGGACCCCACCTTTGTGATCGGTGGTCGCCTGAATTCGGCCGGTGCCAATGCTCGCTTGGGGCAGGGCGATTACATCGTGGTGGAAGCGGATGAGTCCGATGCTTCTTTCCTGAACCTGTTGCCGGTGATGGCCATCATCACCAATATCGACGTCGACCATATGGACACCTATGGCCATGACGTTGCCCGACTGAAAAGCGCCTTCATCGACTTCACGCACCGCCTGCCGTTCTACGGCAGCGCCATCGTGTGCAACGACGATGCGAATGTGCGCGAAATCATTCCTTTTGTATCGCGTCCTGTCACGACTTACGGCATTGATACCGATGCCCAGGTCCGCGCGATCAACATCGAAAGCCGTGGCACCACCATGTGTTTTGATGTGCAGCGCAAAGGGGCCACAGGCGATCTTCCCCTGCTGTCCGTGTGCCTGAATCTGCCCGGAAAGCACAATGTACTCAATGCCTTGGCTGCCATTGCGGTTGCCACTGAGCTGGGTGTCAGTGACGAGGTCATTGCCCGTGGTCTGAAAGAGTTCACCGGCGTGGGGCGTCGCTTCTCCATGGTGGGTGACTTCCCGGTTTCCCAGGCGCAGGGTGGTGGCACGTTTACTGTTGTTGACGATTATGGTCACCATCCTGTCGAAATGGCTGCTACCTTGGCGGCCGCACGTGGTGCTTGGCCTGATCGCCGCATCGTGCTGGCATTCCAGCCGCACCGCTACACACGCACCCGTGATTGCTTTGAAGATTTCGTGCAGGTACTTAGCCAGGCCGATGCGGTCCTCCTTGGAGAGGTCTATCCCGCCGGTGAGGCTCCCCTTGTGGCCGCCGATGGCCGAGCCTTGAGTCGCGCAGTGCGTGTGCTCGGCAAGGTCGAACCCATTTTCGTGGCCGAAATCAGCGATATGGCACAAGCCGTTCTGGACTTTGTCCGTGACGGCGATGTGGTGTTGGTAATGGGTGCAGGGTCCATCAGCCGGATTCCTGCTCAATTGGGAGAAATGGCATGACAGCGGATTTTGGTCGGGTCGGCGTGTTGTACGGCGGCAAGTCCGCCGAACGTGAAGTGTCCTTGATGTCTGGCGCAGGCGTGCATGAAGCGCTGTGCAGCATGGGCGTGGATGCGCATTTGTTCGATATGGGCGAGAAAGGACTGACCGAACTGGCTCAGGCCGGTTTTGACCGCGTGTTTATTGCTTTGCATGGTCGTTACGGCGAAGACGGCACCTTGCAGGGGGCTTTGGAGTGGATGGGCATTCCTTACACCGGCAGCGGTGTGATGGCCTCCGGCCTGGCCATGGACAAGATCATGACCAAGCACATCTGGCAGCACCTGGGTTTGCCCACTCCCGGTTTTGCGCAGCTGGATCATGTCAGCCAGGTTGCCGCTGCGGTTGAACGTCTGGGTGTGCCCCTGATCATGAAGCCGCCCCATGAAGGTTCCACCGTGGGGGTGGTGCGTGTGGACCGCGCCGAGGAGGCTGTTGCCGCCTTTGAAACCGCCATGCATTACGACACCGTCGTGCTGGCTGAGCAATTCATTCGTGGTCGCGAATTGACTGTACCCATCATCGGCGTTGGCGCCCAGGCACGTGCCTTGCCCGTGATCGATATTGTGGCCCCACAAGGCAATTACGACTTCGAACACAAGTATTACTCGGACGAAACCCAGTACTTCTGTCCTGCAGATCTGTCGCCCGAATTGACGGCACATATCCAGGACCTTTCCGTCCGTGCGTTCAATGCACTGGGCTGCGAAGGCTGGGGCCGTGCCGATTTCATGCTGGACGGGCAAAACCGCCCCTGGCTGCTGGAGATGAATACCTCTCCGGGCATGACCAGCCACTCTTTGGTGCCCATGGCAGCCAAAGCAGAGGGCACCAGCTACGCCCAGTTGTGCGTGAACATTTTGGCAACGGCGCGCTGCAAGGTGCAGGCCATTGCTCGCAGCCTATAGAACGGGGAGCCTGACTCATGTTTTCCGATGCACGTCTGACCAACCTGATCGCCAATACGCTGGCTTTGCTAGCGGTATCGGCATTGGTGATCAGTGTTGTGGTTTGGGCTGTGCGTCGTCCGTACTTCAATATCGAACGCATTCAGATCGAGTCCTCGCAAGGCGAACGTCTGGCCTATGTGACTCCTGAAGGGGTGAAAGCCACGATTGCCGGTCGCCTGCAAGGCAACTTCTTCACAGTAGATCTGGACAAGTCCCGCGCTCTGATTGAAACGGCTCCTTGGGTACGTCGCGCGCAGATCCGCCGCGTTTGGCCCAATAGCTTGTCGGTACGGATTGAAGAACAGCAGCCGCTGGCCTATTGGAACGAAGACGAAATGATCAACACCTGGGGTGAATCATTTTCGGCCAATAAAGCCGTGGTGCCTGATGATGTGGATTTACCCCAGCTAAGCGGTCCTCCGAATTCGGAGCGTCTGGTGGTGCAACGGTATGCCGAGTTGGCACGCTGGTTTGGGCCGCTGGATGTACAGGTCAGTGAAGTGACGCTGAGCCCGCGCTACGCCTGGGATGTAGTGTTGTCCAACGGCATGCAGCTAAGCCTGGGGCGTGACCCGGCTGCTGATATTGCCGACCCGCACGGTCGTAAAGGTGCATTGCCCTTTGCGGTACGTGTTGAACGATTTGTGCAGGCTTGGCCTGCCTTGATGCAACGGCTTGGCGACCGTGCTTTGCAAAGTGCCGACTTACGTTACCCGAATGGCTTTGCGATAACGCTGGCTCCGGTTTCATCTACCCCTGTGAAGTAAAGAACATATGACTCGTGACATCAAAGACCTGATCGTTGCATTGGACATCGGCACCAGCAAAGTGGTTGCGGTGGTGGCCGAAGTGCTGCCGGAAGGCCGGTTTGAAGTGCTTGGTCTGGGACAGCATGAATCCCAGGGCATGCGCAAAGGGGTGGTCGTCAATATCGAGACGACAGTCAATTCTATCCAGCGCGCTTTGGAAGAGGCGGAGTTGATGGCCGATTGCAAGATCCGTGAGGTCTACACCGGAATTGCAGGCAGCCACATCACCAGCTTTAACTCCAGCGGCATGGTGGCGGTCAAAGACAAGGAAGTCACGGCGACCGATGTGGCACGCGTGATTGAAACGGCCAAGGCCGTGAATATCCCCACCGACCAGCAAGTGCTGCACGTGCTCACGCAGGAGTTCATCGTGGATTCGCAAGAAGATATTCGCGAACCCATAGGCATGAGCGGTCTGCGTCTGGAAGTGCGGGTACACATTGTGACCGGTGCCGTCAGCGCAGCGCAGAACATCGTCAAGTGTGTGCGTCGTTGTGGTCTGGAAGTACAGGACCTGATTTTGCAGCCTTTGGCCTCCAGCCTGTCTTGCCTGACGGCGGACGAGAAAGAGCTGGGCGTGGTGCTGGTAGACATTGGTGGCGGTACAACCGATATCGCCATCTACACCGGCGGTGCGATTCGTCATACCGACGTGATCCCGATCGCGGGCGACCAGATCACCAGCGACATTGCCGCCATGTTGCGCACCCCTACGCCGGATGCGGAAGAGATCAAGCTGCGTTTTGGTGTGGCCAAGCAATCGCTGGCCCATCCGGAAGAAATGATTGAAGTGCCCGGTCTGGGTGATCGTCCCAACCGCCAGGTCAAGCGCCAGGCCCTGGGTGCCGTGATCGAGCCGCGTGTGGAGGAGTTGTTCACCTTTGTGCAGCAAAGCCTGCGCGAATCGGGCTACGAAGACTTGCTGTCCTCTGGCGTGGTGCTGACTGGTGGTACGGCCATGTTGCCGGGCATCGTGGAGCTGGCCGAGGACGTGTTCCTGAAACCTGTGCGTATCGCGGTGCCCAGCTACGAAGGCAGCCTGGCTGATGTGATGCGCAACCCCCGTTTTTCGACCGTGATGGGTCTGTTGACCGAAGCTCGCCTGCAAAGCGCTCGTGGCCGCAAAGTGGCCCAGCAAAAAGGCAGTGTGAAAGGGCTGATGGCACGCATGAAGGAATGGTTCATGAATTAAGGGCGTTGCAAGACGCTCAGGTCGGGCAGCCTGAAAGGGCTGTCCAGGAGGCAGTTCAAACCGGGTGCGAACCCTTTGGTTGGCAGATGTTTTGAGCTGATTCCAAATTTCAGTTGTATCGGGGAAGTACGTAGAAACTTGACTAATTAAGTGTTTGAGTGGGAGTCAATCATGATGAACTTTGAAATGTTAGATACCAGCGGTAGCGGCACGGTCATCAAGGTCGTGGGCGTGGGCGGCGCAGGCGGTAACGCTGTGACGCATATGATCAACTCTGGTGTTCAGGGCGTTGATTTCATTTGCGCCAATACCGACTCGCAGGCGCTGGCCAGTAGCGAGGCACCTATTCAGATTCGTCTGGGCCGCAGCGGCTTGGGCGCCGGTGCCAAGCCTGATCAAGGTCGTGCAGCAGCGGAAACCGCTCGCGAAGAAATTCGCGCAGCATTGAACGGCGCCCATATGGTGTTTATTACAGCCGGTATGGGCGGTGGCACCGGTACGGGTGCCAGCCCCGTTGTGGCCGAAGTGGCCAAGGAATTGGGCATTTTGACCGTGGGTGTCGTCACCAAACCTTTCTCCTTTGAAGGCAATCGCCGTCTGCGCATGGCCGAGGAAGGGATCGAGGAACTGAGCAAGCACGTTCACTCCCTGATCGTTGTATTGAATGAAAACCTGTACGACTTGATGGATGAGGACGCAACACAGTCCGATTGCTTCAAGGCAGCTGACGATGTCTTGCACAATGCCTGCGCCGGTATTGCCGAGATCATCAATGTTGAAGGTAACGTGAACGTCGACTTCGAAGACGTGAAAACCATCATGGGCGAGCAAGGCCAGGCCATGATGGGTACCGCTGTGGCTTCCGGCTCGAACCGCGCTCGTGAAGCGGCTGAGCGCGCCATCGCTTGCCCATTGCTGGAAGGTGTGGACCTGCACGGTGCCCGCGGCATGCTGGTGAACATCACCTCTTCGTCGTCCCTGAAGATGCGCGAAACGCGCGAAATCATGGACACCATCCGTGGCTACGCAGCAGAAGACGCAACCGTTATCTTCGGTACGGCTTACGATGAGTCCATGGGCGACAGCCTGCGTGTGACTGTTGTTGCTACTGGCCTGGGTCGCAAGCAAGCGCGCCCACAGTTGGTACAAAACAACGAAGAAGTGTTACGTACAGGTACGGACAACATGCCTGTCATCGGTGCGGATTACGCCAACGCCGACGTGCCTGCCGTCATCCGCAATCCACGCAGCCAGGCTTCGGCCCAGGTGCGTGCGCTGGAGACTGCTGGCATGGATCACTTCGACATTCCGGCGTTCTTGCGCAAGCAGGCTGATTAAAAATCAGGTTCGGCGATTACCCGAGTCGCCAATTTGATTTCTCCCACGACTCCCCCTGGGCGTTCGCGCTCAGGGGGCGTAAGTGCTTTGTTGTGTCGGGGTGTTTGACGCTTGACAATTGCTTATGTTTTTAGAAAGCGTATAGTGGATAACCCGTATTACGGTTACAATAGTCTTTGCGAACAACACTTTACAAATACAAGAACAGCCATGCTTCGTCAGCGCACCATCAAGAATGTCATCAGTACCAAAGGAGTCGGCTTGCACTCTGGCCGTCGTGTCGAACTGACACTGCGCCCTGCTGCGCCTGACACGGGTATTGTGTTTCACCGTATCGATCTGCCCGAAATCGTGGATTTGCCCGCACAGGCAGACAAGGTCGGTGGTACGCGTATGGCTTCGGTGCTAATCAAGGATAATGTTCGGGTTTCAACCGTCGAGCATTTGATGTCGGCCATCGCTGGCCTGGGCATTGATAATCTGCACGTGGACCTGACGGCTGAAGAAGTGCCCATCATGGATGGCAGCGCCGGCACATTTGTGTATTTGTTGCGTTCGGCGGGCTTGCAGGAGCAAGAAGCCGCCAAGAAGTTTTTGCGTGTCCTCAAACCCATCGAAGTCTCTGAAGGCGAGGGGAAGGACATCAAGTGGGCCCGTCTGGAGCCCTACGAAGGCTTTGCCCTTCAGTTTTCTATCGATTTTCACCACCCGGCCATTGATGCAACGGCCAATTTTGCCGAGGTGGATTTTGCGCATGACTCGTACGTGAAGACTATTTCACGTGCGCGCACCTTCGGGTTCGCCAGCGAAGTGGAAGCTTTGCGTGCGGCCGGTCTGGCCCGTGGCGGCAGTTTGGATAATGCCATCGTCATGGACGAGTACCGTGTCCTGAACAGCGACGGTCTGCGTTACGAGGACGAGTTCGTCAAGCACAAGATTCTGGATGCTATTGGTGACTTGTACCTGATTGGCCACCCCCTGATTGCACGCTATGTGGCGTGCAAATCCGGCCATGGTTTGAATAACCAGCTGGCGCGTGCCTTGCTGGCCGCCCAGGATAGCTGGGAACTGGTGACTTTCGAGTCGGCTGCCAGTGCACCCCACGCTTTTTCCAGCGAGTGGAAATTCGCTTGATACTTGTTTAGGGTCCCGCTCCTGGTGCTTTGCTTAGCCGCGATGATGACGCAACAAGCGTTCGATGGCTTGCGCCAAGGGACCTTGCGGCAATGAGTCATGCAGCTTTTCAAATGATTCCAAGGCCCGTTCGTCCAGGACTTGTACCTGGCGCGCGGGCTTTTCTGTCACAGCTGCAAACAAATGGGCTTGCACGTGCACCAGCGCCTCGCTAATGTTCCAGCCAGCGGCATTCATCTGCCGTGTGACAGTGGGCAACAGCTGACGCAGCTTGGCCGCATGTGCGGCGCTGGGAACTGCCAGCGTCAATTGCTGTCTGTCTATACGGGCTACTTTACAAGCCTTGCCCAAAGCAGGTGGCAAGGCTTTGCTTACATGGGTCTGCGCCGCCATCAGCTGCCGGGCCATTTCCAGTACCTGGGAACCTTGCTGGTCGCTGGCCAGCCAACCCAAAGCGTGGCTTTGCCCGCTACTGCGTTTTGGCGCGGATGAGGAAAAAGGAGGCTTCCAGGTCATGTTCGAGGTTATACGATAGTGGATCAACATAAAGACTATACGTCCTTAGATGCCAAAGCCAAAGGGGTGCGCCGTACGGTGATCGCCCTGGTGGCTCTGGTATCGCTGGGCGTTTCCGCAGCGGCGGGAGCTCTGGTGCAGTCGCACTGGGGTGAACGCGGTGGCGTGTCGCTGGACGCGGATATGGCCCAGAGCCAGGCCGCTGCCATGCAGGACAACGTGACCCGCCTGGCCGAAAAAGTCGGCGGTTTGCAGGCCAAACTGATCGAGATGGACGGTGTCAGCAAGCGCGTGGCCAAGGCGGCCGGCATTGAGTACACCGATCCGGAGCTGGCCGGTGCCATGCCCGTGCAGGATCTGGCCGTCATGGACAGCATGGATGGAGCCGATCTGGTCTGGAACGCCGACCGTCTGGGCGAGCAGCTGGATAATCTGGCCAAACAGATGTCCGAGCAACAGGACTGGTTTCAGATGCTGGATTCCGTGCTGACCGAGCGTACCGGCAACGAAGCCCGTCTGCCCAATTACCGTCCGGTGGATTATGACGAGGTAGCTTCTTCCTTTGGCTGGCGTCGTCACCCGATTTCGGGCCGTCATGCCTTGCACGAAGGCCTGGACTTTCCAGCACCCAAGGGGACGCCTATCTATGCCGCATCCGGTGGGGTGGTATCGGAAGCCCGCTATATGACCGGCTACGGCAAGCTGGTGGAAATCAATCATGGCAATGGCATGAGCACGCGATACGCCCATGCGTCATCAATCGTTGTTAAATTAGGCGACGTAGTAGAAAAAGGGCAGTTGATCGCCCGTGTCGGATCTACCGGGCAGTCCACAGGTTCGCACCTGCACTTTGAAGTGCGCATGGCCGGACATGCTCTGGATCCCAAGCTTTTTCTGCCGGCGCGTGAGTATGTAGAACAGCAGATCGCGCAATTGGATTCGGACAAGTAGTTCCGTCTTGCAGCATGTGCGTTAAACTGATTGTTTGCTTGCGCATCCCTTTTAACCAGAGATAGGCTCGAGGCACAGATTCAAGCCCTTGCGGCCTCGCCTACATTGACGACACAAGAATGGTTTCATTGCTGAAAAAGCTTATTGGCAGTCGTAACGACCGACTGCTCAAACAGTACCGTAAGCAGGTCGCCCAGATTAATGCTCTTGAGCCTACTATTCAGGGCCTGAGCGACGAGGCCTTGGCAGCCAAGACGCAGGAGCTGCGCCAACGTGTTCAGGATGGCGCCTCGCTTAACTCGCTCCTGCCCGAGGCTTTTGCTGTAGTACGCGAGGCGGGTGTCCGTGTATTTGGCATGCGCCACTTTGACGTGCAGATGCTCGGTGCCATTGCCTTGCACAACGGCAAGATTTCCGAAATGCGTACGGGTGAGGGTAAAACCCTGACCGCGACTTTGGCCGTGTACCTGAATGCACTGTCCGGCAAAGGCGTGCACGTGGTGACCGTCAATGATTACCTGGCTCGACGCGATGCGAACTGGATGGGGCGTCTGTACAACTTCCTGGGTCTGAGCGTGGGCGTCGTAGTTCCCCAGCAAGACAATGCCGAGAAGATTGCTGCCTACCAGGCTGACATTACCTACGGTACCAACAACGAATTTGGTTTTGACTACCTGCGCGACAATATGGAATACCGCGCCGAGGATCGCCGCCAGCGCGGTTTGTCCTACGCGATTGTCGACGAAGTTGACTCCATCCTGATCGACGAAGCCCGTACACCGCTGATCATCTCCGGCCAGGCCGAAGACAATACCGAGCTGTACGTGCGCATGAACGTGGTTCCGCCCATGCTGACCCGCATGACGCAAGAGCCTCGTCCACACGAGCCCGAGCCCGAAGGCGACTTCTGGGTCGATGAAAAGGGCCAGCAGGTTCATATTTCCGAAGCCGGTCACGAACGTGCCGAGCAGATCCTGACCGAAATCGGTTTGCTTCCCGAAGGCGAGTCGCTGTACGAACCGCGCCACATTTCCCTGATGCACCACCTGATGGTCGCTCTGCGCGCCCACAACCTGTTCTTCCGCGACCAGCAATACGTGGTCCAGGACGGCGAAGTGGTGATTGTGGACGAATTTACCGGCCGTTTGATGGCTGGTCGCCGCTGGTCGGATGGCTTGCACCAGGCTGTGGAAGCCAAGGAAGGCGTTCGCATCCAGAACGAAAACCAGACGCTGGCTTCGATTACTTTCCAGAACTACTTCCGTATGTACGACAAGCTGTCGGGCATGACGGGTACGGCCGATACCGAAGCCTATGAGTTCCAGGAAATCTATAGTCTTGAAACCGTCATCATTCCACCGAATCGTCCGCTGGCCCGCAAGGATCAGAACGACCAGGTCTTCAAAACCGATGACGAGAAGTTCAATGCCATTCTGAAAGACATTCAGGACTGCCACGAGCGTGGTCAGCCTGTACTGGTAGGTACCACCAGCATTGAAAACTCCGAGCTGATTTCCACACGCTTGAATGCCGCTGGCGTCAAGCACGAGGTGCTGAACGCCAAGCAACACGCCCGTGAAGCCGACATCGTGGCTGAAGCTGGTATGCCCGGTCACGTGACCATCGCCACCAATATGGCCGGTCGTGGTACGGACATTGTCTTGGGTGGCAGCATCGAACGTGCAATTTCTCAGGTGCGTGAAGACGAGTCCCTGAGTGCCGAGCAGAAAGAAGCCAAGATCCAGGCTATTCGTGCTGCTTGGGAACCGCTGAACCAGCAGGTCAAACAGGCTGGTGGTTTGCGCATTATTGGTACCGAGCGTCACGAATCCCGCCGTATCGACAACCAGCTGCGTGGTCGTGCCGGTCGTCAGGGTGACCCAGGTTCCTCGCGTTTCTACCTGTCGCTGGAAGATTCGCTGATGCGCATCTTCGCCGGTGATCGTGTGCGCGCCATCATGGAGCGTCTGCGTTTGCCGGAAGGCGAGCCTATCGAAGCCCGCATGGTGACTCGTTCCATCGAATCCGCTCAGCGCAAGGTCGAGGCTCGCAACTTCGATATTCGTAAACAGTTGCTGCAGTATGACGACGTGGCCAACGATCAGCGCAAGGTGATCTACGCCCAGCGTAATGAAGTGCTGGAGTCGGCTGATATTTCCGACACCATCAGCAGCCTGCGCGAAGCCGCCGTCAGCCGTCTGTTCCGTGAATACGTGCCGCAAGACACCATGGAAGAGCAATGGGATATTCCCGGCTTGACCACCGCTTTGCAAAGCACCTTCCAGATTGAGCTGCCTTTGGCTGAAATGCTGGAGAAAGAATCCAATCTGACCGACGATGACTTGCATGATCGCGTTATCGAAGAATCCCAGCGTCTGCTGCAAGCCAAGATTGATCTGGTGGGGCAGCCTAACTGGGGCAACTTCGAGCGCTCCGTGCTCTTGCAGTCCATTGATACGCAATGGCGTGGCCATTTGCAGGCCCTGGATCACCTGCGTCAGGGGATTCATCTGCGCGGTTATGCCCAGAAAGACCCCAAACAGGAATACAAGCGTGAAGCTTTCGAGCTGTTCTCCGACATGCTGGACCGTGTGCGTGATGAAGTGGTCAAAGTGCTGATGACCGTGCGTATTCAGACTCCGGAGCAGGTCGAGGAAGCCGCGGTTGAGGTTCCTGCCAATTCCAATGTCCGTTTCCATCATTCGGATTACGATGCTGCCTTGAGCGGTGAAGATCCCGGTCTGGACGAAGCGGCCAAGGGCGAAGTGCCACGCGTAGGCCGTAACGATCCTTGCCCATGCGGCAGCGGCAAGAAATACAAGCAGTGCCATGGGCGCTTGAACTGATTCTGACTCAAGCTGCCCAGCCTGCAGGCTGCGAGATCAAACCCCATGAGCCCCTGGCGCATGGGGTTTTTTCTTGGATGCCAGTTTTGTTGCTGCGAACTGATCTGTGAATGGTTATATCCCGCTCATGCAGGGCCGTTTTTCCCTGTAAGCTACAGGACGCAGCTTGGTGCTACCGGCTGCAGCTGATCGTTTCTTCTGTGTGTTTTTCTATGACAACATCTCCCTTATTGCATCGTGTTGCCCTGATCGGGGCGGGCGAAGTCGCGCATTTTTATGGTGCTGCCTTGAAGTCGGCTGGTGTGCAGGTGCCGTTTATCCTGGTGCGCCGGAAAAGTGCCGCAGCCGGCGAACTGGCGCAGCAATTGGGAGCGAAACTGTGTTTGCAGGCGGATACGGATTGGCGGAGTCTTGACGGCGTGTTGTCGGCAGTGACGGGAACACAGGCAGACATAGTGGCCAAGGCCGTCATGCCGCATTTGTCTGTGGGAACGCTGTACATGGACTTGTGTACGGCCGAGCCCCAGGACATGGAGAGCATGGACGCTTTGGCGCGACAGCATGGAATCGAGCTGGCTGACCTGGCGATTATGGGCTCTGTGCCCTCTACAGGCGCTCAGACGGCTTTGTTGGCGGCAGGGCAAGGGGCAGGCAGGGCTGCGGCGTTTTGGCAGGCTCAGGGCGCTTCTGTGCGTATCTTGCCGGGACAGGCGGGGGATGCAATGCGCTTGAAGCTGCTGCGCAGTTTGATGACCAAGGGGCTGGAGGCCTTGGGAATTGAAAACTTGATGCTGGCCGAGCGCATGGGTTTGCGGGCCGAGCTGTATGAAGTCCTGGAGGATTTGAATCAGCGGGGCTTGCAGGACTTCATGGAGTCCTGCCTGCGCAGCCATCTGGTGCACGGCGTGCGCCGCCGAGACGAGGTTCTGCAAGTGCGTCGTCAGCTGGAGTTGGCAGGCATTGCGCCGCGAGTGACCAATGGCGTACTGGATTTTTTTGAGCACACGGCGCAGACCGAGTCTTTGCAAAGAGCTCAGGCCGTGGGGACACAGGAGAGTCTGGAAGTGTTCTTGGAAGAGGCCCGACAGTCGTCCTCACGCTCTTAGTTGTTCGGAAGGACAGTTTGTTGCTCGCGTTTGAGTCTGAGGTAACTTTTTTGGGGGGCTATCAAGTTTTTCCCTTCGGGAAAGGGTAAAGAGCTTGTGCTTAATAAGATGAAGCACACATACTGAAATTCAACGTTCAGCAGTCCGATATTTAGATGTTCCAGTGGCCGGATTTTCAGGCCCTCTGGGGCCAAAAGATTAAAAGAGTCGATTGATTCCCTTTGATGCAGAAATAAAAAACCGGCCAGAAGCCGGTTTTTTTAATCATGCCTGCAGGTGATTTACAGCAAGAAAACTGTTGCCAGCCCCAGAAACAGCAAGAAACCCAGTGAGTCCGTCGCAAAGGTCAGCAATACCGAGGAGCCCACAGCAGGGTCATTGCCAAAGCGATCACGCAGAATCGGGATCATCACGCCCAGCGCCGCGCCAATCAACATATTGCCGATCATGGCGGCCATCATCACGGCAGCAATGGCGATCGAGTCGGAGATAAACCAGGCAAAGAATGCCGTTACCGCGCTGCCACAGACACCAACCAGAAAGGTCACCAGCAGTTCGCGCTTGATCAATGGCAGGACGTTGGAACCTGTGACTCGGCCGGTGGCAATGGCACGAATGATCATGGTCATGGTCTGGTTGCCGGAGTTGCCACCAATACCGGCCACAATCGACATCAGGAAAGCCAGGATCACGATGTGGCTGACGGTATCCTCAAAGCGCGAGGCAATGAAGGAAGCCGTTGCCGCTGTACAGAGGTTGATCAGCAGCCAGGGAGCCCGGTTGCGGATAGCCGTACGGATGGGCGAGAAAATATCGTCCTCTTGCAGACCGGCACGAGACAGGGCCTGTTCTTCCGAGTCCTCTTGCAGCACGTCCACTACTTCGTCAATGGTGACTCGGCCAATCAGGCGGCCAATATCGTCCACCACAGGAGCAGACACCAGGTCATAACGCTCAAAGGCCCCGGCCGCATCCGAGTCCGAATCCAGTGGATTCAGAGTCAGATAATCGGTTGACATGACAGAGGACACCAGGGTTTCAGGCTCGCTGACTAACATGCGGGTCAGGGACAGTGTGCCTTGCAGTTTATCGGCCCGGTCCACCACGAAAATCTGGTCAGTGTGGTCTGGCAGTTCCTGCAAACGACGCAGGTAACGCAGGACCACTTCCAGGGTGACATCCTCGCGCACGCGCACCATGTCAAAGTCCATGATGGCGCCCACGGTGTCTTCGGGGTAGCCCATGGCTTCGATCAACTGTGCACGCTCCTCGTCCGTCAGGCCGCGCTGCACGGCTGCCACCACATCGGGCGGCAGGTCAGGGACCAGATCGGCAATTTCGTCGGCATCCATATTGCCGGCGGCCGCGATCAGGTCCGCGGCGTCCATGGAACGAATCAGCGATTCACGTGCCCAGTCGGCTACTTCCAGCAGCACGTCGGCGTCGTGCTCGGCATCCACCAATTGCCAGATGGCCTGGCGCTCCAGCTCGGGCAAGGACTCCAGAATGAAGGCAATGTCGGCCGGGTGCAGATCGTTCAGGATGGCCTTGATCTCGCTTTCATGCTGGCGATGGATCAAGCCCTCAAGCAGGTTGGAGCGGTCGTCGTCCTCGAACTGGCGCTGGGCCAGCGATTCCACCACTTCCTGGCGCTTGAGGATGTTTTTCAGGCGATAAAGTGCCTGCTGCGCATCCTCGGGCTCCAGGCGGCGTGGCTTGGGAGTGTCACTGGGCGAAGTAGGGGGTACCAGGTTTTCCTGCATAGGCCTGCCTGTCACGAATACTTAGAGAGGGGGCAGCGGGCGGCTGCGGCGCTCGTCATCGGTAGCCACATAGGTAAGCGTGGCTTCCGTTACCTTGACCGTTTCAAGTTGCAGGCGTTTGCGTTCTGCATACACTTCCACCGAAACCGTAATGGAGGTGCGGCCTGTTTTGATGATTTCTGTGTAGAAACTGAGCAAATCACCCACAAACACGGGCTGCTTGAAGGTGAAGGCATTCACGGAAATGGTGGCAACCCGGCCTTGGGCGCGTCGTGTTGCAGGAATCGCTCCGGCAATGTCCACCTGGGACATGATCCAGCCACCAAACACGTCACCGTGAATATTGGCGTCTGTGGGCATGGGCATGACGCGCAGGGTGGGGGCTCCGTCCGGGAGCGAAGAGATGTTGCTTGAAGTAGTCACAAATACTCCCGTATTGGAAGAAAGGGTGGTGGGACAGATGCCCGTCGCGCGGAGCGCACGCCGTCAACAATAGAACCTGCCATTGTAACGGCCAGCTTTGGCTCCGCTATGAAACATTTGTTAAAGCATCAACGGTGTTGTGCCAGCCAGTCTAGAGCCAATTTGGCCCAATAGCTGGCACCAATAGGAATCAGGGCGTCGTTGAAGTCGTAGCTGCCGTTGTGCAGCATGCACGGACCCATGCCGTGGCCCTGGCTGCGGTGGTCGCCATCGCCATTGCCTAGCCAGACATAGCAGCCGGGGACTTCTTGCAACATGAAGGAGAAATCTTCGGCGCCCATGGAAGGGCGGATGTCCTGACGCAGCTTGTCGGGGCCAACCAGCTCCTTGATGACTTGTGCGCAAAAGGCCGCTTGCTCGGGATTATTGATGGTGGGAGGGTAGCGGCGGTCAAAGTCGAACTCGGCCTTGCAACCCTGGGCGGCACAGCTTTGCTCGCACAGTTCGCGCATGCGGGTCTCGACCAGGTCCAGGGCTTCGGTGGAGAAGGTGCGTACCGTGCCGCGCATGACGGCTTCGTTGGGAATAACGTTATCGGCAGAGCCGGCATGAATCTGGGTAATGCTCAGCACCACGGGTTCGAGGGGGTCCACATTGCGGCTGACAATGGTTTGCAGACTTTGCGCCAGTTGCACGGCCGCCATGATGGGGTCCACGCCCAGATGGGGCATGCCTCCATGGGCGCCTTTGCCTTCAATGCGAATTTCAAAGGTATTGCTGGAGGCCATCATGCCGCCTGGCAAAACCCCGAAGGTGCCGGCAGGCATGCCGGGCCAGTTATGCAGGCCAAAAACAGCTTGCATGGGGAACAGCGTGAACAAGCCATCCTTGATCATTTCGCGTGCGCCGCCAAAACCTTCTTCGGCAGGCTGAAAAATCAGATAGATGGTGCCCGCAAAATCACGGTGCTCGGACAGGTAGCGCGCTGCACCCAGCAGCATGGCGGTATGTCCATCGTGTCCACAGGCATGCATCTTGCCGTCGTGACGGCTTTTGTGTTCGAACTCGTTCAGCTCCTGCATGGGCAGGGCGTCCATATCGGCGCGCAGCCCCACGGATGGACCTTCGCCGCCCGTACCCTTCAGGATACCGACAACGCCTGTCACGCCCAGGCCACGATGTACCGGAATATCCCATTTCTCCAGCCAGGACGCGACTTGATCGGCCGTCCGGGTTTCCTCGAAAGCCAGTTCGGGGTAGGTGTGGAGATCGCGCCGGATAGCCGCAATTTCATGCGACCAGGCGGAAATGGGTTCAAACAGCTTCATGATGCGGGCTTGTCCTTGGGTTTGAACAATAAAGTAGAGTAGAGTTAACCATAAATAAACACGTATTAGGTGACAAGCCCTTGGATACTCAGCAAAAACCTTGGCTCGAGCATTATCCGGCCTCCGTGCCCCATGAGATTCAGTTAGGCGCCGAGCAGACCTTGATCGATTGTCTGGATGCCGCCATGAAAAAGCATAAGGACAGGACTGCGCTGACCTTTATGGGGCATGACATTTCCTATGAACATCTGGACCGCAGCGCGGATGCCTTCGCGGCTTGGTTACAGGCACAGGGGCTGGAGCGTGGCAGCCGTGTGATGTTGATGCTGCCCAATGGTTTGCCCTTCCTGATTTGCTTGCTGGGCACCATGCGGGCGGGCATGGTGGGCGTCAATACCAACCCGCAATACACCGAACGCGAACTGGAGTTCCAACTGGCCGATAGCCAGGCTCAGGTCATTGTGATTCTGGAAACCTTTGCGCATGTGCTGCAGCAAGTTCCTGACAATGTGAAGCCTGCCCACGTGGTGTTGAGTACCGTGGGTGATCTGATGGGGCTCAAGGGCAGCGTGGTGAATTTCGCCGTGCGTTATTTGAAACGCATGGTGCCGTCTTATTCTTTGCCGGGTTCGCACAGTCTGAAGGCCGTGCTGGAGCAGGGCAGCAAATTGAGCCTGAGCCGTCAGCCCGCCAAACCGGATGATTTGGCGCTGTTGCAATACACGGGCGGTACAACGGGCCGCCCTAAAGGCGCCATGTTGAGCCAGCGCAATTTGATGGCAAACGTCTTGCAGGTGGAGGCCGTGGGCTTTCCCGCTTTGGGCGACTTTAAAGGTCCGGCTTACACCATGATGGTGGCCTTGCCGCTGTATCACATCTTTGCGCTGACGGTTTGCGGTCTGTTTGCCATGTATGCAGGTATGCATATGGTGCTGGTGATGAATCCGCGCGATCTCAATTCGGTTTACAAGGCCTGGAAACGCAATCCGCCTGAAGTTGTTCCAGCGGTGAATACCTTGTTCAATGCGCTGGCGAATCACGAAAAATTCCGTACCTTGCCGTTTGCGCAGCTCAAACTGTGTCTGGCCGGTGGTGCCGCCTTGCAAAAAGCCGTGGCCGAGCGTTGGCTGGCTGTGACGGGCTGCCCTTTGATTGAAGGCTATGGTCTGTCGGAAACCTCCCCGGTGGTGGCGGTGAACTCGACGGATTCACGCGATTACAGTGGCACGATTGGATTTCCCTTGCCTTCAACCGATGTGCTCTTGCTGGATGAACAGGGGCAACCGGTTGCCATGGGCGAACAAGGCGAGCTGGCCGTCAAAGGGCCGCAGGTTATGTCGGCTTACTGGAACCAGCCGGAGGAAACCGCCAATGTCTTTACGCCTAATGGTTTCTTGAAGACGGGTGATATCGGTGTCATGGATCAGCAGGGACGTATTCGTCTAGTGGATCGCAAGAAAGACATGATTCTGGTGTCGGGCTTCAACGTTTATCCGAATGAAATTGAAGACGTAGTGGCGGCGCATCCTGATGTGCTGGAAGTGGCGGCGGTGGGGGTGCCCAGCGAGCACAGTGGTGAAAGCATCAAGCTGTTCGTGGTCAAACGTAATCCGTCCTTGACTGAAGCCGATATCAAGCAATGGTGCAAAGAGCGTCTGACGGCGTACAAGCGTCCCCGCATTATTGAGTTCCGTGATGAGCTGCCCAAAAGCAATGTGGGCAAGATCTTGCGCCGCGTCCTGCGGGATGAGCAAGCCAAGCCTGAAGCGCAGGCTTGATTTGGAGGTTTGGAGGACGGGGCGACTATTTAGCAAATTGCTAAACCTGGCCTGCAACCTGATCTGTATGAAAAAAGCGAGCCGTTTTTAAATGGCTCGCTTTTTTATCGGGCGATGAAGATCAGAGCAGGAGGTTTGGCAACTGGCCCCGAATAAGGCGTTAAGGCTTGGGTTTGGTCGGACGCTGTGTCAGCGACGGACGCACCATGCCCAGCAACTCATCGGCAATGTGGGCATTGCCTGCGTAGACGTGACCGCTGACGGGCCAGGGCTCTTCCTGATACAGGTCCTGACACACACCCTTGGCTTCACGCACCAGCAAGGTGCCAGCGGCAACGTCCCAAGGGGCCAGGCCCATTTCCCAGTAACCGTCGTAACGCCCACAAGCCACCCAGGCCAGATCCAGCGCGGCGGCACCCATGCGGCGCACACCACGGCTGCCTGTAATGGAGGCGTTCAGGCTGGGCATGTATTGGTCGGAAAAAGAGAAGTCGCGGAAGGGAAAGCCTGTGGCCAATACCGAGTCCGCCAGTTTTTTCGATGAGGATGTCTGAATACGGCTGCCATTCAACCAGGCGCCCACACCGTACATGGCGGTAAACAGCTCTTCGCGATTGGGGTCGTAGACCACGGCAATGACCGGGGTGTCCTGGGTCAGTACGCCGTTATCCATTTGGGTGCCGGCCGGGGCAATCAGGGCAACTGAGACGGCATAATGAGGAATGCCGTGCAGGAAGTTGGTCGTGCCATCCAGCGGGTCGATATACCAGGTGGGACGGCCTGTATTCACGCCGCCGCTTTCCTCGGCCACGATATCAATGTCCGGGGTGCGTTCCATCAGCACGCTGATGCAGGCCTGCTCGGCTTCGTGATCGGCTTGCGACACCAGATCGTTGTGCATTTTGTTGCTGATCACCAGAGAGCTACGGTCCGACGCATAGGCTTGTAAAATAGCGGCGGCGGCATGGGCTGCGGTAACAGCAGCGTCCAGGCAGGCGCTGAGCGGTAAACGTGACAATGGCATGGCAATCCGGTTTTAAAAAAGAAAAGTCTGAAGCTGAGACTTTTCATTGTACGTGTTTGTTGGTGTCAGTTTGATTAAGGCCAGTTTAAGGGGTTAGAGCGTGTGTGAGTGTTGTTATGGGCAAGAAAATTAATGGCTGCCTCTGCGTTTGAGCCCCTGGTCCCGGCTGTTCTGGAATTCAATGAGCGTGGCGTGCCTGTCAGCGCGGTGTATCAGGATAGCTATCACCCGGCAGATGGCCCTTTGGGGCAGGCACGACGGGTGTTTCTGCACAGTAATGGTCTGCCCGAGCGTTGGCGGGGGCGATCCCAATTTACGATTTGTGAAACCGGCTTTGGACTGGGGGCCAGCTTTCTGGCTACCTGGCAGGCCTGGCGTCAGGACCCGGAGCGCAGCCAGCGGCTGCATTTCGTGTCGGTTGAGGCTCATCCTTTCCGCCATTCAGATTTGGCGATTCTGTACGCCCGCTTGCCCGAGGAGTTGCAGACCCAAGCCCAGGAACTGCTGGCAGCCTGGCCCATACTGGTGCCGGGCATACACAGGCTGGAGCTGGATAGGGGACAAGTCACACTGACCTTGGCCTTTGGGCAAGCCGAAACCATGATGCGCGAGTTGCACTGCCATG
The DNA here is from genome assembly GCF_023674485.1 of Alcaligenes sp. DN25. Taxonomy (NCBI): domain Bacteria; kingdom Pseudomonadati; phylum Pseudomonadota; class Betaproteobacteria; order Burkholderiales; family Alcaligenaceae; genus Alcaligenes; species Alcaligenes sp. DN25. Next base: position 990,871 of record NZ_CP098408.1, read on the forward strand.
CGGACGCGTTTTACCTGGATGGCTTTGCGCCCCGTGGCAATCCTTCCATGTGGTCGCGGTCGGTCCTGGGGCAACTGGTGCGTCTGGCTGCGCCGGGGGCGACAGCGGCTTCCTGGTGCTGTGCCGGGCAGGTGCGACGTGATCTGGCCTCGGTAGGTTTTGAAGTGGAAAAAGTCCCCGGTGCCGGGGGGAAGTGGTGCACCATTCGCGCTCGCTTGCGTCCCCACCTGGGACGACGCAGCAATTTGCCACCACAGCAAGGGCGGGCGGTAGTGATTGGTGCCGGTTTGGCGGGGGCGACCTGTGCCTGGGAGTTGGCCCGCAAAGGTGTGCCCGTTCTGGTTTGTGATCCGGCACTGAGCCAGGGCCTGGATGCGACGCATCAAGGTCACCGTCTGGCTGCCATCTCCCCCGTGTTCGCCCTGGATGATGCCCCCTTGGCCCGCTTGAGCCGTAATGCTGTTCTGCATGCCTGGCAGGGCTGGAAAGACTTGCCGGAAGCGGCTCGCCCGCGTCGAGTCGGAACCTTGGTGTTTGGGCAGGCGGGCAATAGTGATGCCGAAATTCAGCAGGCGCTGGAGCGTTTGGCCTTGGACCAGGATTGGGTGCAATGGCTGGATCGTGAGCAGGGCTCGGCCTTGGCTGGGGTGCCGCTGCAAGGCGGTGGCCTGTATTTTCCGCAAGGCATGGTAGTGAATCCCGGTGCACTGGTGGCTCATCTGCTGGATCACCCCTTGATTCAATGTCTGCCAGAGCAGGTGTCCTTGCGAGCCGGCCAGGAGCCGGGGGTGTGGGATATCTGCAATCAGCAGGGGGAGCGCTTGGAAAGCAGCAATCGTGTAGTGATAGCCGCGGCAGCCCAAAGCCTGAGTTTGCTGCCCGACGAGTTCTTGGCCCAGCATCCTCTACCACGGTTGGCGGCCATGCAACGTCTGGCCGGGCAGGTGACATACTTGCCTGCCGACCAGGCTTTGACTCGTGGTGAAGTGACTTTAAGTGGTCAGGGCTATATCCTGCCTGTAGACCCGCAGGGGCAAGTTATCGGCAGCACCTACGAACGTTTTGGTGAATCTGCCCAGGTCAGCCGCCAGGGCCATCAGCAAAATATAGAAAAAGTTTCTGTCATGCTGGCCAATCCCGCTATGACGGTGGCAACACCTGCACAAGGATGGGCCGGTTGGCGCTGTGCTTTAAGTGATCATTTGCCCGTGATGGGTTTTGTGCCGGGCCTGCCCGGTTTGTTTATGGCTGCGGCTTACGGCTCACGTGGTTTGAGTTGGAGCCTGCTGGCAGCCAGTTTGTTTGCCGCTTATTGTCTGGAGGAACCCATTCCTTTGGAGCGGCGTTTGGAGCAAGCCTTAATACCTCGCTAAGGCCCTTTTTTCGAATTATTTCGGCGAAATGTGAAGCAACATTTTCCTTTGTAGCGCAAATACGTCAAAATAGTGGCCTTGTTAAGTAATCTTGAGCGTGACCCTGCGATCAGCATCGTGCCGTTCGCTCCACTCTGACGACGTGACACAATTGTTTAATCATCTGAGTTTGTTGACGACGAAACCGGCCCAGGCCGATTTCGCTTTTGTCGAAACCGATTTTGCGCTGCGCATCGAAGCTCATGCGCCGGGTGTTTTTCGTTTCCGCTGTATGCCGGCTACCCGGCTCGATAATGAAAAGCTCAGTACCCGTGCCAAAGCTTTGGGCGATATGCTGCTGGCCCGCCATGAGGCGGTCAGCGAATTTCAACTGGAAGCAGCCGATTCGGGCTGGCGGATTGAGCAGGGCGAGCTTGCCCTGCACATTCAGGCCAATCCGTGGCGCTTTGAAGTCCGGCGTGGCGAGCAACTGCTCTTGAGCAGTGGCGATCAGCCATTGATGCTCGAGCAGGAGCCCAATAGTTGCTGGCAGCTGGTTCTGGCCCTGGCCGAGGAAGACGCCCTGTATGGTTTGGGCGAAACCCTGGGCGAACTGGACCGCCGCGAGGAAACGGTTGATACCGATCGTCCGGACGACCGCAGCCTGCCTTTGCTCTGGAGCACCCAAGGCTGGGGTTTATACATCAATACCTTCGAGCGGGTTGAACATGATCTGGGTCAGCAAGACCTGGATGCGTACCGCGCTCGTGTACACGCTGCCGAACTGGATTTCTTCCTGTTCCTGGGTGATCCCAGCGAAATCATCAATCAGTACTCGGCCTTGACGGGTCGTGCCGGTCAGCCCGGTGTCACGCCTATGGGCTTGTGGCTGGATGGCGCTCAGGCGCAGGATGTAACGTCCTTGCGTGAGCTGGCCAATCAGTGCCGCGAGCGGGGTATTGCGCTGGATGTGGCCGTCTTGCCGCCACCGGAGCCTTACGATTTTCAGCAGGACAAGCCTACGCTGGAGTGGGATGCCGCCCGCATGGCTGACCCTCGCGACGCTTTCTCTGCCTTGCAGAATGATCAGTTGCAGCTGGCCGCCTGGACTCGTCCTTGTGTACTGGCGGGCACCAGCTTGTTCGAAGAGTGGGAAGATCGCGGTTGGTTGCTTATCAATGATGACGACGGCTGCGCCTATGTCTTCCCTGGCGATGAGCTAAGCGGTGGTCGCGACTACGGTTTGCTGGACCTGACCCACAAAGACGTGTTCCGCATGTGGACCGAGCGCCAGCGTCAGATGGTCGACGATGGTCTGGGTGCCGTGCTGTGCAATGCCCGTTTTGATATTCCGGATGCCATCACCAGCCGTGGTGGCGAGTCGGGCGCCCTGTTGCGTGCGATTTACCCTGTGCTGGCACGTCAGGCCCTGTTTGACGCTGTTGCCGGTCACAAGACACCGCAAGAAGGCGTGGTTGCCAGCCGTGACTTGAGCCCATCTTCCCAGCGCTTTGCCTGGCAGTTGGGCCCGCAGGTGGAAAATACCTGGGCAGGTCTGACGCAATCCTTGAAGTCCGCCTTGGCTACCGGTAATAGCGGCGTGCCTATCCAGATTCATGGTTGGGGCAATGCGGCTGCATCGACTAGCGAAATGACGCCAGAACTGTATCTGCGTTGGTTGGCCATGTCGGTTTTCTCGGCAAACTTCAGCCTGCAAGGTATTCCTGCCTTGCGTCCTGATGCGTTTGATGAAGAAACCCAGGCTCAGGTTGCTCATTGGCTGGAGTGGCGTTTCCGTCTGGTGCCTTATGTATTGGGCATTATTGAAGACGCCGTGCGTACTGGCTTGCCGGTACAGCGCTCCATGGCTCAAAGCTTCCCGGCAGATGCCCAGGCTCGCTTGTGGGATACCCAGTATTTGTTGGGTCCTGCCTTGCTGGTGGCTCCTGTCTTGCAGCCTGGTCAGGATGTTGAGGTCTATCTGCCTGAGGGCGATGCCTGGTGGGATCTGAGCACAGGCTGGCGCTATGAAGGCGGCACCATCCTGAAAATGACTGTGGGTCTGGATCGCTTGCCGGTCTTTGGACGCGAAGGCCATATGCTGTGTCTGGGACCGGTGGTCAAGCATACATCCGAGTTCAACTCGGCTCGTTTGCTGGATGAGGTCTGGATGTTTGGCATGCCCGAGCACAGCCCGGTTGTGATGCGCAACAAGATTCGCGTCATGCAGATGCAGGGTTCCAGCTACATCAAGGGTCTGGAAGGATTGAAGATCCTGCCGTCCGAAGGGCTGGAGGTCAAACGCCGTGGTGCCGAGGTCCGTATTTCTCGTGCCCGTTAAGCGCTAGACGAACCTGATCGTCTTTGAATGCCTCCCGGCATTGGGGTCTGACCTCAGTCTCGGGAGGCATTTTCTATTTTCAGCAGTAAATACTCCTGGATAGATGTTCCGATTTTGTTTCTGAAACAGGGAAAAGGGCAGGGGCGGGGCCTTGGCAAGACGCTGTTTTCAGGTTTTTTAAAGAAAAACGCCTTTTTTCCAATTATTTTGCATTTAGTGCTTGACGGCTTCTTCGGAACAGGCCATAATTTCATCTTTCAGTCGGGGGTCGTTAGCTCAGTCGGTAGAGCAGCGGACTTTTAATCCGTTGGTCGCGCGTTCGAGTCGCGCACGACCCACCACTAAACTGAAACGTAGAAACAAGGCCGCTCTTAGCGGCCTTTTTCTTTGGGCGCTTGCCTTGCACAGCCAAGGTCACATCCGCGCATTGGCCGGTCGGAAATCTTGCTATACAGTGCAGCCCTCAGTATGGTTTCAATATTTCCTTGGGTTATATCTATCTGGTCATAGTCAAATTTGCTTTATGGTAAATTTCGCTTACAGCTCAGGCTTTTATAACTCGACTGACTAACTAGGCTGAGTTCATCTTGATTCGTCTTGAACACATCTCAAAAACCTATTCCTTGGCAGGCAAGACCGTTCATGCTTTGAACGACGTTTCCTTGCAGATTCACCAAGGAGAGGTCTTCGGTATTATTGGTCGCTCGGGTGCTGGGAAAAGTACGCTGATCCGCATGCTCAATCTGCTTGAGCAACCTAGTTCAGGCCAGGTCTGGGTGCAGGATCAGGACATCACACGCTTTTCGGGTGCGCAGTTGCGCGCTTTCCGACAAGGCGTGGGCATGGTGTTCCAGCATTTCAATCTGCTCCATTCCCGCACGGTTCTGGATAATGTCTGTTTTCCTCTGCGCCTGGCAGGGGTGGATCGCGCCCAACGTCACGCTCGCGCTCTGGAAGTGCTGGAGCTGGTGGGCTTGAAGGACCATGCCAATAAGTATCCCCGTCAGTTGTCGGGCGGACAACAGCAGCGCGTCGGTATTGCCCGTGCCCTGGCTAATCGGCCGCAGCTTTTGCTGTGCGACGAAGCGACCTCGGCACTGGATCCAGAAACCACCCAGTCGATCTTGCGTTTGCTGCGTGAGATCAATCAGGAATTGGGGCTGACGATTGTCCTGATTACGCACGGCATGGACGTGATTCGCTCTGTCTGTGATCGGGTTGCCGTGATTGATGCCGGCAAGATCGTGGAGTGTGGTGAAGTGCTGGATGTGTTCCTGCACCCGCATCATCCCACTACGCAGTCCTTGCTCAGTGAAAGCGGCGTGAACGCTGACGACTGGCATGCCTTGGCAGAAGGTGTGCCCGGTAGTGTCATGCGCTTGAGCGTGCGCGGTGTGGCGACAACGGAGCCTTTGATCAGCCGCATTACCAGCCAGCTGGGGCTGAATGTCAGCATCTTGCAGGGGGCCATTGGCCGCATCAAGACCGAGCCTTACGGACAACTGGTCGTGGCCGTGGAAGGCGATGCGCAGGCTAAAGCAGGGCTGGATGCCTTGCTGACTGAATTGAATGTCCAATTTGAGGTATTGCGACCATGAACTTTAGCAACCTGGATTGGGCGCTGATTGGTGAAGCCACGATTGATACCTTGTTGATGACGGGTATTTCGCTGGGCTTTACCGCAATTATTGGTTTGCCATTAGGCGTGCTGCTGTTTCTGACCAGCCGCAAGCAGATGCTGGACAATGCCTGGATCTACCAGAGCTTGTCCCTGATCGTGAATATCTTGCGGTCCGTGCCGTTCCTGATTCTCCTGATCGTCATTATTCCTTTGACGCGCATTCTGGCCGGTACGTCGTTGGGCGTGCAGGGTGCTATTCCACCCTTGGTCCTGAGCGCCGCGCCGTTTTTTGCCCGTTTGGTGGAAAACGTCCTGCGTGAACTGGACCCCGGTGTGAATGAGGCCTGCCGTGCCATGGGAGCGAACTCCCGTCAGACCGTCTTGCTGGCTTTGCTGCCTGAGGCGACGACTGGCATAGTGGCGGCCCTGATTGTGACCGCCATTGCCCTGGTGGGGTATTCGGCCATGTCCGGTGTGATCGGCGGCGGTGGCCTGGGTGACCTGGCCTTGCGCTTTGGTTATCAACGATATCAAACGGATGTCATGGTGGTGACCGTGACGATCCTGGTGGTGCTGGTGCAACTCCTGCAGGTGTTTGGAGACGCCATGGTGGCTCGCTTGAGCCGAAAATAAGTCCTGGCAGCTATCGTCATAGTCTTGCCTTTCTGAAACTGGAGTCGCTCATGTCTTTGAAGAAATTTGTTCCCGTTCTGGCCTTGTCCGTGTCGGCTCTGCTGGCCAGTGTGGCCCAAGCTGCCGAGACCCTGTCGGTTGCTGCTACCCCCGTGCCGCATGCCGAGCTGCTGGAGTTTGTGAAGCCTGCTTTGGCCAAGGAAGGTGTGAACCTGGATATCAAGGTGTTCACCGATTATGTGCAGCCCAACCAGCAAGTGGCTGACGGCCATATCGATGCCAACTTCTTCCAGCACAAACCTTACCTGGATACGTTCAACAAAGAACACAAAACCGATCTGGTGTCGGTGGCTGTGGTTCACGTTGAGCCCTTCGGTGCTTACTCCACCAAGATCAAGAGCCTGGATGAGCTGAAAGAAGGCGCGCTGGTGGCGATCCCTAACGATCCTTCCAACGGTGCCCGTGCCTTGCTGCTGCTGCAAAAAGCCGGTGTTCTGACTCTGAAAGATCCCTCCAACATTCTGGCAACCTCGCGTGATGTGGACCAGAACCCCAAGAAGCTGAAGTTCAAGGAGCTGGAAGCCGCTACCTTGCCTCGCGTTCTGGCTGATGTGGATATCGCCCTGATCAACACCAACTACGCGCTGGAAGCCGGTCTGAACCCCACCAAGGATGCTTTGGCTATCGAAGGTGCAGACTCCCCTTACGCCAACTTGATCGCTGTAGCTGCCAAGTCCAAGGATGACCCACGCGTGGCCAAGCTGATCCAGGCTCTGCATAGCGAAGACGTGAAGAAATTCATCGCTGACAAGTACAAAGGTTCTATTGTTCCTGCGTTCTGAATTTGAGTGTTGATACGACTCGCTGTATGAAAAAACCTCGGGATTTCCCGAGGTTTTTCTTTTTTTAAAACTATTAAATACAAACAGTTGTGCTGCTTCGGGTAGGATAGATCAACGCTGGGGCAGGTCATGAGCCTGCGCTGACTTGGGTAAAACATCGAACTGGCTGGTTTTTGGTCAGTCCCTACAGAGGAGTAACGGATGTTCAATAAGAAAATGAAAACCCTGATGGCCGGTTTGGCCTTGGCTTTGGCTTTGCCCGCTGGGCAGGCTCTGGCACAACAAGGCAAAGAGCTGGTGGTCGCAACCGATACGGCGTTTGTGCCTTTTGAGTTCAAGCAAAACGGTAAATACACCGGTTTTGACATCGACCTGTGGGATGCGGTCGCCAAGAAGGCCAATCTGAATTACCGCTTCCAGCCCATGGACTTCAACGGCATTATTCCGGGCCTGCAAACTCGCAATCTGGATGCTGCGCTGGCCGGGATCACCATTCGTGATGACCGCAAGCAAGTGATCGATTTCTCCGATCCTTACTACGAAAGCGGTCTGGCCATTCTGGTCAACACCGATAACTCGGCCATCAAGACTGCCTCCGATCTGGAAGGCAAGACTGTGGCGGTGAAGATCGGCACCGCCACGGTGGACTTCATGCAGCGCTCGGTTCCTACTGCCAAGCTCAAGCTGTTCCCCAATATCGACAATGCCTTCCTGGAGCTGGCAACTGGCCGTGTGGACGCGGTGGTGCACGATACGCCTAACGTGCAGTACTACGCCCAGACTGGCGGCAAAGATCGTGTGAAGGTCACTGGTGCCGTGAAAAGTGGTGACTTCTACGGTATTGCCTTTCCCAAGGACAGCGAACTGGTTCCGGTCGTGAACCAGGCTTTGAAAGATATTCGTGCTGATGGCACCTACGACAAAATCTACCAGAAATGGTTTGGTAAACAGCCTGAATAAACAGGCGTAAAGCCAAGCGCATGCCAAGCGGTGATCGCGTGTCGTAACGGGATCACCGCTTTTATTTTTTGACGCTCTGTTGTGGGCGTTTATTCAAAGACAAAGGTAGCACTGTGACTTTTGAATGGGACGCTATCTGGGGGGCTTTACCCAGCCTGCTGGAAGGTACAAAAATGACGCTGCTCATTACCCTTTTGGGGTTGGTGGGTGGCGCTATATTGGGTTTTCTGACCGGGGTGATTACCACCTATATTCGGGTACCGGTCACCTGGCGCCGAGCCGCCTTGTTCGTGTTGGGCGTGTTTGCACTGGGCTTTGCGCTCAAGGGCCTGTCCTGGCTGATGAGCAATTGGCTGAGCTTTGTGCCAGCCTGGATCTGGAGCTCCATACAGGCGCTGATCGCTCTGTCGCTATTGGGCTTTTTCAGACGCTATCTGTTGTATGTGCTCTCTTTCCTATGCCAGCTTTACGTGCTGTTCATACGCGGCACGCCTATCGTGGTGCAGGTGATGTTCATCTACTTCGCACTGCCCATGCTGGCCAGTATCCGAATTGACGGGCTGACCGCGGCGATCTTTACCTTGATGATCAACTCTGGGGCCTATATTTCCGAGATTGTGCGTGGTGCCTTGCAATCTGTGCCCAAGGGCCTGAAAGAGGCCGGAGAGGCCATGGGCCTGCCATTTCACAAGATCTTGCGCCACATTATTGGACCGGTGGCGTTTCGCCGCATGATTCCCGCCATGGGTAACCAGTGCATCATCAGCTTGAAGGATTCTTCGCTATTTATTGTGATTGGGGTTGCTGAGCTGACTCGTCAGGGCCAGGAAATTATTGCGAACAACTTCCGTTCGGTGGAGATTTGGGGAGCGGTGGCGGTGATCTACCTGATCCTGACCAGCCTGATTGCCCTGACTCTGAAGTTTATTGAACATCGCATGAGGATTGTATGAGTATTGTCGAGTTCAAGAAGGTAACCAAGCGCTTTGGCGACAATATCGTGCTCGACGATATCAGTCTGAATATTGATAAAGGCGAAGTGGTTGTGGTGGTTGGCCCGTCCGGGTCGGGAAAATCCACCTTCCTGCGCTGCATCAACAAGCTGGAAGACATTCAGGCTGGCGATATCGTGGTCAATGGTTTGAGCGTCAATGGCACGCCCGCTCAGGTGCGCGACTTGCGCCGGGAAGCAGGGATGGTGTTCCAGCAGTTCAATCTGTTTCCGCAGATGAGCGCGTTGGAAAACGTCATGTTCGGGCCCATCCATACGCGTGGCACCAGCCGCTCTCAGGCACGCGAGGAAGCGACGGAGTTGCTGGCCAAGGTCGGCCTGGCCGAGCGTATGAATCATTATCCTAACGAGCTGTCCGGTGGCCAGCAGCAGCGGGTCGCCATTGCTCGTGCCCTGGCGATCAAACCCAAGCTGATGTTGTTTGATGAGCCTACCTCCGCACTGGACCCGGAACTGCGTCAGGAAGTGCTCAAGGTCATGCAGTTGCTGGCGGAAGAGGGCATGACCATGGTGGTGGTGACACACGAGATGGATTTTGCGCGTCGTGTGGGTAGCCGTCTGATCTTTATTGATCAGGGCAGGGTGGCGCACGATGGTCCACCTGCGGAGTTGCTGAGCAATCCACCTAGCCAACGTTTGAAAGACTTTTTGCAGCACGTGGCTTAAGAGTCTGGCTGGATCGTCGGCTATAAAAAAGCCCTTCAGGATTTTGGCGATGAAGCCAAGGGCCTGAAGGGCTTTTTTGTGACTACCAGCCTGTGCGTGACAGGCTCGTGCTTATCGGGAAGGCGTCACGTAGATGGTGCGCGTGGCAACGACGCGGTTCGCACCATCCGGCTTGATGCGGATCGTGACCTGACGGGGCGTAAAGCCGGCTGGCAGTTCTACAGAGCCATTGATGTAGGCATAACGGCCGACGCTGACAGGCTGGCTGGGCAGGTCCACATTGCCGCTGCGACCATTGCTGTAGCGGCCAGCAGCAACCAACTCCATGGTGCCGGTGAATTCGGCGTCTTTGCCCTTGTCCTGCATCAGCAGCACAAAGTGGTTCAGTTGGCCGTCCGTAACCGAGAACTCGGCAGCGCGAATGCCCGGGGAGGTGCCGCGTGGGTCAGGAGGCATGGCATCGGCAAATAGCGCGATATCCTTTTCCAGCTTGGTGACCATGGCTTGCAGATCGCTGGTCTGTTTGCCCAGCTTGTCTTCCTTCTGGCTGACATCTTCAAGTTCGCGACTGGTCTGGTTCAACTGAGCCTGCAGGCGTTGCTTGTCAGCGTTGGCGCTGTTGAGGTCATAGTGCAGTTGTTCCGACTGCTCCACGGTCAGGCGCGTAGGGCCATAACTTTTTTGCAAGAACAGCAGGCCACCAGCACCTAGGGTAATACCTGTCAAAAGCAGGACAAACCAGCGTGGAATACGGCGTTTTCGACGGCTGGAGCCGTAGGCGGTGGGTTTGAATACGGTGCGTTTGGAGGAACCAAGCATGAGAACAGACGTTCCTGTCAGACAAGGGACTCAAAGCAAATCAAGTCCCGATTACAAAACCCATTAGCATAGACGTCATTGGGGCTATGGAGGCGGGATGGCTGGCTTTGTTGCCCTTTGTTGTGCTTGGAAACGTCTGCCAGCTAGCCTGGAAAATATCAGTTTACTGTGAGGGTGCTAACGATTCCAAGTGTTGGTTTAACTGGGCTAATCGTTCGGGGGTACCGACATCCATCCAGAAACCTTCATGCAGACTGCCCAGCACCTGCCGGCGCTCGATGGCGGCATGCAGCAGGGGGGCGGCTTTGGCAGGCTGATCTTTGGGCAGATGGGCAAAGAGTTCGGGTTTGTAGACCCCTATGCCGCTCAAGGTGGCGCTGCGGGCACCCCCAAGGGTTTTGGCGCATAGGTGCAATTGTCCTTCTTGCATGCCAAAGTCGCCTTCGGGGTGGTGGGGCGGGTTGGGGGTCAGGATCAACCAGGCCTGCTCCGGGCCAGCTTGCAAACGTTCGGCCATGGCAAAGGCTTGGGCAGGATCCCAATCGGACCAGATATCGCCATTCATTAACAGGAAAGGCTGGTCCTGGAAAAAATCCAGTGCCTTGGCAATGCCACCGGCCGTTTCCAGGGCAGATGATTCAGGCGAGTAGCCCAGGCGCAGGCCCCATTGGCTGCCATCACCCAGAGTGGATTCAATCTGCTCACCCAGCCAGGCGTGGTTGATGATGACTTCTCGAAAGCCGGCTTTAGCCAGCGCGCGCAAGTGCCAGACGATGAGAGGCCGACCACCTGCCGGAATCAGGGGTTTGGGGCAGGTGTCGGTCAAGGGGCGCATGCGCTCGCCTCGACCGGCCGCCAGAATCATGGCGCGCATCAGACCGTCATGCCCAAAACAGTTTGGCGACCCTCCAGGCGGTTCAGCAGGCGCAGCAAACCGTTAAAGCACTCGTAGCGGCTGGCCACCTGATGTACATAGCCCAGCAGGCGGGGCATATGGTCCAGATAATGATGTTTGCCGTCACGCAGAGAGAGGCGGGCAAACACACCCAGAATGCGCAGATTGCGTTGCAGGCCCATCCATTCGTATTGCTGGTGGAACACGGCAAAGTCGGCAGGCACATCCAGGCCGGCTTCCATGGCGGCTTGCCAGTAGCGAATTGCCCAGTCCAGTTGCTGCTCTTCCGTCCAGGTAACACGCGCGTCCATCACCAGGGAGGCAATGTCATAGGTGATGGGGCCAGCCAGGGCGTCCTGGTAGTCGATAACACCGGGCTCGCTTTGGCCGGGCAGGGGCATCATCAAATTAGGGCTGTGGAAATCCCGGTGCACGAGTACAGTAGCGCTTTGCACATTGGCCTGAACCAGCTCGGCAAAGGTTTTGCGCAACATCTCCTGATCTTTTTCGCTTAGTTCAAACTGGCGATGTTTTTGGATGTACCACTCGGGGAACACCTGTAGTTCTTCCAGCAAACGCTGTTCGTTGTAGGGAGGCAAACCCGTGGTGTCGGCTTGTTGCAATTTCACCAAGGTCAACAGCGTACTGCGGTACAGTTTGTCCAGCTCGCTTTGCGGCATGGGGGTTTTTAGTGCGGTCTGGAAATTGTCCTGACCCAGATCGCTGAGCAGCAAAAAGCCTTGTTCAGTGTCTGCTGCCAGGATTTCGGGCACGTGGATGCCCGTCGGTGCCAGCAGTTCGGTAACGTGCACAAAGGGCTTGCAGTCTTCCGTGGCCGGAGGCGCATCCATCAAAACGACGGTTCGGTCCAGGGCTTGCAGGCGAAAGTAACGACGAAAGCTGGCGTCGCTGGAGGCCGCTTGCAGGCTGTCCAGATCCAGTCCAAACCGGGACTTCAGGGTGTTCAGCCAGGTAATTGCTTGCTGCAAACGAGGGTCGGTAGCGGCAGAAATAGAAGCAGACATAAATAAGGGGAAGCAGAAGATCGTAACGGATTAGTGTTTAGCAGTGCCGCTAAACGGCAGGCTTAACTATAATACCGGGTCGCCAGGGTTTTTCGTCTCTGGTGGAACAAATGCAGGACATAAATGCAGGACACAACTGGAGGCGCAGTCTTAGTGCGAGTTGCGGCGTGGTATATCGTGTTGATGATGACAGGCATGGGGGTCGCCCAGGCTCAGTCGTCCGTGCGTCCGTCTTTAAAGACGTCCCCCGGTTTGCAAGTGCGCAAGCTCCAGGAAGAGGATATGGCCGTCTATCTGATAGGCGACCAGATGAAAACACTGGAAGATGGCACCTTGCGTCTGGAAGGCGGTGCTCAGGTCCGGCGCATTGATTCTGTCGTCAAAGGCGACCGGATCGACTATCAGGAAAAAACCGGCCAGGTGGAAGTACGCGGCAACGGCCTGATCATGCGTGATGGGGCCCTGGTGCGCAGCCCGGAGTTTGATTACAACCTGGACGCGGATACAGGGCGCATGTCGTCCCCGGAGTTCTGGCTGGGGGCCACCGGCGGTAGCGGTACCGCGACGCAGGCTGATATTCTCAGTTCCAACCATATGCGGCTATCCGATGTGAATTACTCGGGTTGTCCATGTCCTGAGCCTGCCTGGTATATCCAGTCGCCCAAGGTTGATCTGTATTCCAAGGAAAACGAAGGGGTGGCGCGTAATGGCGTCTTGTACTTCAAGGGTATGCCCCTGTTGTATTCTCCCTACCTGACCTTTCCGCTCCGTAAAGAGCGCAAGTCCGGTTTCCTTTTGCCTACTTACGGCATGACGACGCGGGGTGGCATAGACCTGAGCGTGCCGTATTACCTGAATCTGGCCCCTAATTACGATGCCACCCTGACGCCCCGCTTCATGGCTAAACGCGGCGCCATGTTGGGGGGGGAATTCCGTTATCTGGGTGACAGCTTCTCCGGAGAGTTGACCGGTAACTATCTGCCTGATGACAAGGAGCTGGGTTATAAACGCTGGTTGTTCATGGGGCAATATCGCCAGAGCCTGCCTGCCAGTTTCTATTTGAATGCGGATATCCGCCGTGTCTCGGATGATGATTATTTCCGTGACTTCAGCAGTTTTGGATTGAACGATTCCACCATTCAGGATCTGGCCAGCACGGTGACTCTGGGTTGGGGTGGTTCCAAGTATTTCCGCTCTCACGTCAGTGCGACGCGGTATCAGACCCTGCAGGATTCTTCTACTGGATATCGTCAGCCACAGTACGACAAATTGCCTGAGTGGTATTTGGGTGCATCCCGTTATAACTGGGGTGGCTTTGATGTAGTCAGCGATAACTACGCAACCCGTTTCCGTTTGCCGTTTTACAGTGGCAATCTAAGCGAATTTGACAGCATGCGCAGTACCCGTCTGGCTCCAGATGGTACGCGTTTCTCGTCCTACACAACGGTGGCTTATCCTATCGTTCGCCCAGGTTGGTACATCACGCCCAAAGCGGGCCTGCACATGAGCCAGTACCAGACAGACTGGTATGTGGGTGATCCTAATATGGCGCGTTTCGCGGACCGGGCCCGTACGCAAAGTCGTGTTTTGCCTATCCTGTCCCTGGATACCGGCATGACCTTCGAGCGTGACACCACCTTGTTTGGCAACGACTCCATTCAAACCCTGGAGCCGCGTGTTTACTATCTGTACGTGCCTTATCGCGACCAATCCTCGCTGCCCTTGTACGACACCAGTCTGGCCAGTTTCAACTTTGCCCAGGCTTTCAGTGAAAACATTTTCTCCGGTGGTTGGGACCGTATCTCCAATGCAAACCAGGTCACTGTGGGTCTGACGTCCCGCTGGCTGGATGCTGACACGGGCTATGAGCGTCTGGTTCTGCAGGCTGCTCAGCGCTTGTATTTTGATAAGCAAACCGTAACACTGGGCGCTGAAAAAGCGCGTACCAGCACCCGCTCAGACTATCTGGTCGGTGCCAGTGCGGCTTTGACCAATACGTTTTCGGTCAACTTCGATGCGCAGTTCAATCCAGACGAAAAACGCCGCAACCGTCTGGCCTCCGGTATTCGTTGGCGTCCTAAACGCCTGGCAACACTGGGTGTGAACTATCGTTATGAGCGTGACCCCCGTCAAGTCGTTGACCCCAACTTCACGCCGACTGATGAAGATCATCGTGGTAAGGAATACGTCTCCATGACGGGCCAATGGCCGTTGAGCAACAAGGTGTACGCTGTGGGACGTTACGATTATTCCATCCAGGAAAGCCGTGGCACGCAAACGGTGCTGGGGCTGGAGTATAAAGGCGACTGTTGTTGGGCGGCTCGTGTGGTGATGCAACGCTATGCGGTTTCGGCCAGGGAAACCAATAAGGCCCTGTTCTTCCAGCTGGAGCTATCCGGTTTGGGCGGAATTGGCAACGACCCTATCAAAATGCTGCGTGACCGTGTGATTGGCTATGAACCCGTCACCAATCCCGTACAGGAAAAAATGATTCATGAGAGGTATGAATAATATGCGTTTCAGCTTGAAAAACCGTACCCTGTCATTGGCTTTGATGGCCGTCATGGGGCTGGGCACGGCTCAAATGGCTCAGGCGCAGTCCAAGCCCGCTGCAGCCAAGGCGGCACCCGCTGCTTCCTCCCAGTTTGTGGATGGCATTGCTGCCGTGGTTAATGACGAGGTGATTACCCTGCGTCAGGTTGATCTGGAAGCCGCACAGGTGCTGGAACAGTTAAAGCAGCAGAAAATTCCTGCTCCTGATCATGACATCTTGCGCAAACAGGTTTTGCAACGGCTGATCAATGAGCGCCTGGAGCAGCAGGAAGCTCGCGCCATGGGGATTTCAGTCGGTCCACAGCAAGTGGATGAAGGTGTGCGCATGATTGCTTCGCGCAACAATATGACCGAAGCCCAGTTGCGAGCCGAGATTGAAAAGAATGGCATTAGCTGGGAGCAGTACCGTGCCAATCTGAAGCAGGAAATCCTGCTGGATCAGTTGCGCATGCGTGCGGTCGACAGCAGCATCAATATTACGGACGCCGACATTGATATTTACCTGCGCTCTCAAGGTGGCGCAGGTTTGGGCAATTTGGGGCAATCGGCGGCACAGGCGCAAAATGCACCTGTCAGTCTGGCGCAGATCCTGGTGCGAGTGCCTGAAGGCGCGAACTCCAGCGAAGAAGCGCGTTTGCGGACCAAAGCAGAGGGCCTGCTGGCCCAGGTTCGTTCCGGCGCAGACTTTGCCGGTTTGGCTGCCTCCAACTCGGATGGTCAAGAGGCCCTGAGCGGTGGTGCGTTGGGAACTCGTTCCTTGTCCGACTGGCCTGACTTATTTGCACAAGCTGTCCATAACCTGGCCCCCGGCCAGGTTTCCGACCTGATTCGCAGTGGTCAAGGTTTCCATATTCTGAAGGTGCTGGAGCGAGGCGGTGCTGCGCCTGGCAATACTTCGCCTGTGCCCAGTGCGGCATCGGCGCAGTCCGGTCCCATGATGGTGACGCAGACTCATGCTCGCCATATTCTGGTCAAGCTGTCCAAGGTTATGACTTCCGAACAGGCTCGTCAGCGTATTGAGCAACTGCAAGTGCGTTTGCGCAATGGCGAGTCCTTCGAGGATCTGGCCAAGCGGTACTCGGAAGACAGCAGCGCACCACAAGGTGGTGATTTGGGTTGGCTCTCGCCTGGCGAGACTGTGCCTCCGTTCGAGCAAGCCATGGACAAGCTGCAACCCGGCAACGATACCGCCGTGGTGGAGTCCCAGTTTGGCTGGCACCTGATCCAGGTGATCGAGCGCCGTACCCGCAATATGGAAGGTGAGTACAAGCGCATGCAGGCCCGTCAGGCTCTGTTCCAGCAGCGTGCCGAGCCAGCTTTCGAGGACTGGCTGAACAGCCTGCGCGGCCGCGCATACATTGATAACCGTTTGGACCCCGAGTCCAGCACCCGCCGTCGCTAAGGATAAGTATGGCCCAGCATCAGGCGCGCAAGCGCTTTGGACAGAACTTTCTGGAAGATGAGGCCATCATCGACCAGATCATCCGTGCGATTGGCCCTCGGCCTGTCGATAATATGGTGGAAATTGGTCCGGGCCTCTCGGCCCTGACCCGACCGCTGACGCAGGCGCTGGAGCGTTTGCGTGTGGTCGAGATTGACCGTGATCTGGCTGCCCGTCTGCGTAATCACTATTCGCCCAGCAAGCTGGAAATCATTGAGGCTGATGCCTTGAGTGTGGACTTCGGTGCTTTAGGCCCGAATCTGCGTATTGTGGGTAATCTGCCGTACAACATCTCCAGCCCCTTGCTCTTTCATTTGCTGGACTATGCCGATGCCGTGGTGGATCAGCACTTCATGCTGCAACGCGAAGTGATTGATCGCATGGTCGCCAAACCCGGCTCTTCAGACTACAGCCGCCTGTCGGTGATGCTGCAGGCACGCTATCGCATGGTGAAGTTGTTTGAAGTGCCGCCCGAGGCATTCAACCCACCACCGCGTGTTGTGTCGGCAGTCGTGCGTATGGTGCCTTTGGCGGCAGATCGTCCCCAGGCGCGTGATGCGCGTGTATTCAGTCAGGTTGTGGCGCGGGCCTTCTCGCAAAAACGCAAGATGTTGCGCGGTGGCCTGGGTGACTGGACGGCTCATATCGACTGGGAGGCGCTGGAAATTGCACCTACCAGCCGTCCGGCTGATTTGTCCCTGGCACAGTACATTGCCCTGGCCGATCACCTGATGGATAAGGGCGTTATCCAAGCCGCCTGATAGACAAAACTCCATAATGAACGACACCCCAAAACAGGATATAGATTCCGTTTTGGGGTGTTTTTTTATGAGGGACACCGTTGAGGCCATACGGAATGATCGGCCATTCCTGGTTGAGTCTGCAGTGGCAGAGTTTCCTGCCCTCATGCAGAGCCCTGACTTCTAGCCAAAGAACCAATAACAAACCGCAATCGAGGCCAGCACGCCTGCCAGATCAGCAATCAAGGCGCAGGAAACCGCGTGGCGGGCACGTTGGATGCCGACCGCACCAAAGTAGACCGCCAGCACATAGAAAGTTGTCTCTGTGCTGCCCTGCACGGTCGCACCCAGCAGGGCCGGGAAGCTGTCCACGCCGTGATGCTGCATGGTTTCAATCAACAGGGCACGAGCGGCACCGGCTGAAAAGGGTTTGACCAGAGCTGTAGGCAAGGCATCAATAAAACGCGTATCCAGTCCGGTCAGGTTCACCAGCCAGCGGATCACGTCCAGCACGATATCCAGAGCGCCAGAGCTGCGTAGCACGCCCACAGCGCACAGCATGGCCACCAGATAGGGCAACAGATCCCTGGCGACGCCAAAGCCTTCTTTAGCACCTTCTACAAAGGCCTCATACAGAGGAATCTTGCGTCGCCAGCCCATCAGCAGGAAAAGCCAGATGATGGACAGCAAGGTCAGGTTGCCCATCAGAGAGGACAGCGACTGGATGGCTGCCGCACTGAGTGTTGCCAGCAAGGCCATGAAAGAGCCCAGGATCAGCGCAAAAACGCCGAACCACAGCATCAGAACGGGATCAAATAAACGCAGGCGCTGAACCAGGGCAACGCTGAGCAAGCCCGCCAGGGAAGAGGCGGTGGTGGCCAGCAGAATGGGCAGGAACACCATTGTAGGATCGGGTGCACCTTGTTGAGCCCGGTACATGAAGATGCTGATGGGGATCAGCGTCAGCGACGAGGCATTCAGCACCAGAAACAGGATCTGTGC
Source organism: Alcaligenes sp. DN25 (assembly GCF_023674485.1). Classification (NCBI taxonomy): domain Bacteria; kingdom Pseudomonadati; phylum Pseudomonadota; class Betaproteobacteria; order Burkholderiales; family Alcaligenaceae; genus Alcaligenes; species Alcaligenes sp. DN25. The sequence continues at coordinate 1,008,773 of NZ_CP098408.1, forward strand.
ATTGGTCGCGGTGTCCGGATGCGGGTTCAGTGTTTGCAGGGACTTCATGGCTCGCAAGCCTATAGGCGTGGCGGCATTGTCCAGACCCAGGCCATTGGCCGCGAAGTTCAGAGTGATCAGCCCCAGAGCGGGGTGACCGGCAGGCACGCCGGGCATCAGGCGGCTGAACAAGGGGCCTAGCCAGCGGGCCAGGGTGTCGATCAGCCCGGCCTTCTCGGCAATCTTCAAGAAACCCAACCACAGGGTGAGCGTGCCAAAAAGCAGCAGCATCAGTTGCACGGACAGGGCGGCCATATCGAACAGGCTGCGCACCATCTGCGCAAAAATTTCGCTATTTCCCCCGACCAGCCACTGGTAAAACCCGCTGACGGCGGCAATCAGGAAGAAAAACAGCCAAAGAGTATTGAGCATAGTGTTGGCAGAAAACAGGGCAGGGAAAAGCCAAGCTAGATTGTCGCAGAATACAGGCGGGTTTTAGCGGCTACGGTATGTAAGGGTAGCGGCACAAATAGTCGCAAAATATGATTCAGGCACCTTTGTGCCAAGTTGAACAATTAGGGGGAAGCATAAAAAAAACCGGCCAGTTAAGGCCGGTTCTGTTTGCTTTAATCCACGCGCCCTTTGGCCTGGATCAGTTCAATCTTGTAGCCGTCCGGATCTTCTACAAAAGCAATCACGGTGGTGCCGTGCTTCATCGGGCCTGCTTCGCGTACGACTTTGCCGCCACGAGCCTTGATGTCCTCACAGGCTTTGTAGGCATCAGGCACTTCCAGTGCAATGTGGCCATAGCCGTCGCCCAGATCGTAGGAGGGGGTGTCCCAGTTGTGGGTCAGCTCCAATACGGCGGCTTCGGACTCGTCCTGATAGCCAACAAAAGCCAGGGTGAAGCGGCCGTCCGGGTAGTCGGACTGGCGCAGCAATTTCATGCCCAGCACTTCGGTGTAAAAGGCCAGAGAACGGTCCAGATTGCCGACACGCAGCATGGTGTGCAGGATACGCATAAGGTAGAGCTCCTAGAGTTCAACCTGCCTTAAAGCAGGGGCAGGGTGCCTGGATCATATTGTCGTAACTGATTGCGCGCATTGACAAAATCAGGGTAGAGCGTTTCGACCAAGGCCCAGAAACGTGGGCCGTGATTCATCTCTTGCAGATGCGCGACCTCGTGAGCGACGACGTAATCAATGATGGATGGGTGAAAGTGTATCAGGCGCCAGTTCAGCATGATGATGCCGTCACTGTTGCAGGAACCCCAGCGTTTGGCGGGGGCCGCCAGCCGCAATTTGCTGGCACTCAAGCCCGACAGGTTCAAATAATGTTGCAGCCGCTGCTCAAACCACTGTTTGGCTTGTTTTTGCAGCCAGGCCTGAGTCAGTTCCTGAACACGTTGTGGTTCGGCCTCGACGGGCAGGGGGAGTGACAGGCGTTGACCTCCTTGAACCTGACCGGCTCGTCCGTCGAAATGTACCTGCTGAATCTGCGGGTTCAGGCTAAGGCGGATGGGCACCCCCATAAAGGGCAGGGTATCGCCATCAACCCATTGCAGGCTTTGCAAGGCCAGTTGTTCGCGACGTTGCTGGTATTCGCGCAGCTTGCGCAGGATCCAGGCGCTTTTGCTGTGCAGCACTTGTTCTGCCTGACTGATCTTGACCCAGGAGGGCAGGGCAACGGTCAGGCCACTGTCGTTGATGGTCAGGCCCAGGGTACGGCGGCGGGAGCGTTTGAGCTGATAGCCAATGGTGTGGCCATCCAGCTCCACCTGCTGCCATTGCACACCTTCCGGCAAGCTTTCGGGCCGGACAGTCAGGGCACTTTTGGGGGGCAGAGCAGAACCGGCGGGCGGCTTTTCTTGCCGCTTCGCCGGGTGGGGAAAGGCTGTGTCAGGAAACAGAGCCAGTTGTGGGGGGACCGTCATAGCGTTCCGGATTCAAGACGCGCATTTCGGTTTCAATCCATGTCTGTACGCGTTGGTTTACTTCTTCAGGGGTCAGCCCGGCAGGATCAATGGGAGGACCAAAGGAGATAGTAACCAAGCCCGGCGTCTTGATAAAGGCATTGCGACGCCAGCATTCGCCCGCATTATGCGCTACGGGAATAATGGGCGTGCCAGTACGGCTGGCCAGCAAGGCGCCACCCATCTTGTAGCGGCCGGTATAGCCTGGGGCGGTACGGGTGCCTTCGGGAAACAACAAGGGCCAGCGGCCTTCGTCAATGCGCTGCTGCCCGATCTTGATGACCTGTTCAAAGGCATCCCGGCCTTTGGCACGATCAATAGGAATCATGCGCAGCAAAGCCAGCCCCCAACCAAAGAAAGGGACTTTGTGCAGTTCACGCTTGTACACAAAGCATACCTGACGCGGCATGTAAGAAGGAAAGAACAGCGTTTCCCAGGCCGACTGGTGCTTGGACAGGATGATGGCCTTGCCATCGGGCAGGTTTTCCCAGCCCTTGGTCTGCCAGCGTATGCCCAGGATCGTGCGCGCACCCCAGACAGCCAGACGTGGCCAGCCAGTGGTAAAGCGATAGCGTATATCCAGGGGCAGTGGCGCAATAATCAGGCAGGCAAAGGCGTAGGGGATAACGGTAATCAACAAAAAGAGTTGATAGAGTGATGCGCGGATAATGCCCATATCAGTTTCCGTGGAGCCATTTGTCGACAACAGCGGCCAGATCGGCCTCGACGCGCGTGCCTTCGGGCAAGCCGCCTTTCTCTAGGGTACGCATGCCTTTGCCGGTCTGGACCAACCAGGGGGCACAACCGGCTTGGCTGGCCGCTTGCAGATCGCGCAAGGAATCGCCCACCGAGGGTACGGTTTGCAGGTTCACTTCATAGCGATGTGCAATGTCGCGAAACATGCCGGGGGCCGGTTTGCGACAGGTGCAGCCATCATCCGGGCCGTGCGGGCAAATAAAGATGGCGTCGATAAAGCCACCCAGCAAGGCCAGTTCACGGCGCATCTTGGCATGGATGGCATTGAGCGTGGTCATGGAAAACAAACCACGCGCCAGACCGGACTGGTTGGTGGCAATGACCACCTTCCAGCCGTTTTCGGTCAGGCGAGCCAAGGCCTCCAGACTGCCTGGGATAGCCTCCCACTCTTGTGGGCTTTTGATAAAGGCATCGCTGTCATGGTTGATGACACCGTCCCGATCAATGATGGCAAGTTTCACTAGTTAGCCAGCCTGGAAAGATCCGCAACCTGGTTCATCAGTGCATGCAGCTTGGCCAGCAAGGCCAGGCGATTGGCACGGATGGCAGGGTCTTCGGCCATGACCATGACGTCCTGGAAGAAGTTGTCCACGGCACCACGGGCCTGGGCCAGCGTGGCCAGGGAAGCGTCAAATTCACCGGCTTCAAACTGGGCCTGGGCAACGGGCTGCAATTCCTGAATCTTGGCAGCCAGCTCACGCTCGGCGGGCTCGACCAGCAGTTGGTCGTCCAGTGTTGCCAGTTCGCCTTCGGCTTTCTTGAGCAGATTGCTGACGCGCTTGTTGGCGGCAGCCAGGCTCTCGGCTTCAGGGCGTTGGGCAAAAGAGGCGCAAGCCTGAATGCGGGCGTGAACCTGTTCCAGCGGTGGACGCAGGGCCAGCACGGCATCGACCACGCTGCGCTCGTAATCGTTGCTGAGCTGATTGCGGTAGCGCTCGTAGATGAAGGTCTGAACCGCATCGACCGTGTCATCGGCCAGAACCCCGTCCTTGAAGAAGGAGGCGGTGGTGTTCAGCAGCGTATCCAGATTCAGGCTGTTGGCCTTCAACTGAGCACCGGCTTGCAGCTGTTCGTAGGCGCTGATCAGGCCCAATGCGGCACGGCGCAGGGCGTAAGGGTCGCGCTCGCCAGTTGGAGCCAGACCAATGCCCCAGATACCGACCAGTACTTCGGCACGCTCGGCCAGGAACAGAATGGCCTGGGTCAGGCTGGCAGCCGTGACAGGCTGGTCCAGACGGTGACGGTATTGCTCGCGAATAGCCAGCACGATGTCCTCGGGCTCGCCATCGCCTTGGGCGTAGTAAGCGCCCATCACGCCTTGCAGCTCGGGGAACTCGCCCACCATATTGGAGTTCAAGTCCGCCTTGGCCAGCAAAGCGGCACGACGGGCGTGCTCTTCATTCGCGCCCAGTTGCTTGGCAATGTAGCCAGCCACGGATTGCAGACGCTCGATGCGGTCCAGCTGCGAACCCAGCTTGTTGTGGTACACGCTGCCAGCCAGCGTAGGCACACGCTCGGCCAGAGTTTGCTTGCGATCGGTTTCAAAGAAGAACTGGGCGTCCGCCAGACGGGGGCGCACTACGCGCTCGTTACCTTTGATGATGTTGCTGGGATCCTTCATGTCCATATTGCTGACGATCAGGAAGCGATTGGTCAGCTTTTCTGTGGCGGAGTCAAACAGCGGGAAATACTTTTGATTTAGACGCATGGTCAGAATCAGGCACTCGGATGGTACTTCCAGGAATTGCTCGTCAAATCTGCCCTCGTATATAGCTGGGTACTCGACTAAGGCTGTTACTTCATCTAATAAGGCCTCTACTTCGGAGTCGTCTCCATTGCTTAGCGAAGCATCGTAGAAGCGGGCCAAGCTTGTCAGCTGCACTCTGATTTCATTACGGCGTTCTTCGAACGATGGAAGTACTCTACCTTGATCCCTAAGCTGTGCGGCCCAGCTGTCGGCATCATGGATGTCGAAGGGGGCATCGCACATGAAGCGGTGGCCGTGTGTCAGGCGACCGGCTTGCAGGCCCAGGGCGCTGACGGGAACGACGTCCGAACCCCACAAGGCGACCAGACCGTGCGCAGGACGCACAAAGCGCACGCTGCTGACACCGTCGGCCAATTGATAGCGCATCACTTTAGGGATGGGTAGGTGGGTAATGGACCATTCCAGGGCTTCTTGCAGACCGTCTTTCAGGGCGGCGCCGGTGGCAATGCCGCTGGCGTACAGGTAATCCTGCTTGCCATCGGACTCGCGCAGCAGGTCGCTGGCCTTCAGATGTTCCAGACCTTTGGCGGCCAGGCGCTTGGCCAGGGCCGGAGCGATCTCGCCATTGGCATCCAGGCCAATATGGGCGGGCATCAGCTTTTCGGTATAGGGCTGGTCTTCAGCTTGCTGGTAAGCGGCGCTGAACCAGGCGGCCAGACGGCGGGGTGTGGCATAGGCACGCACTTCGCAGTTCGGGGCCAGCAGGGCTTGTTCGCCCAATACTTTTTGCAGACCTTCGCTAAAGGCCTGACCCAGCTGTTGCAGCGCTTTGGGGGGCAGTTCTTCGGTGAACAGTTCAATCAGCAAAGGCTGTGTCGTGGAGGCGTTCATTACTTGGCCTCCGAGGATGTGTTGCTCAGCATGGGGAAACCTAGGCGTTCGCGGGAGTCGTAGTAAGCCTGTGCGACAGCGCGGGACAGATTGCGGATACGGCCAATGTAGGCAGCGCGCTCGGTCACACTGATGGCGCCGCGGGCATCCAGCATATTGAAGGTATGGGCGGCTTTCAGCGTTTGCTCGTAAGCAGGCAGGGCCAGCGGCACGTCAATGATGCGCTTGGCTTCGGCTTCGTAGTCGTTGAAATGCGCAAACAGCATTTCAGTGCTGGCGTGCTCGAAGTTGTAGGTGGATTGCTCCACTTCGTTCTGGTGGAACACGTCGCGGTAGTAAATGCGCTGGCCGTTATGACCTTCGGTCCAGACCAGATCGTAGACGCTTTCCACGCCTTGCAAGTACATGGCCAGACGTTCCAGACCATAGGTAATTTCGCCCGTGGTAGGGGTACAGTCCAGACCGCCTACTTGCTGGAAGTAGGTGAACTGGGTGACTTCCATACCGTTGAGCCAGACTTCCCAGCCTAGACCCCAGGCGCCCAGTGTCGGGTTTTCCCAGTCGTCTTCAACAAAACGGATGTCGTGCGCTTTGGGGTTGATGCCCAAGGCTTCCAGCGAGCCGATATACAAGTCCAGAATGTTTTCAGGTGCGGGCTTGAGCACGACCTGAAACTGGTAGTAGTGTTGCAGGCGGTTGGGGTTGTCCCCGTAACGCCCGTCTTTGGGGCGGCGCGAAGGCTGCACATAGGCAGCGCGCCACGGTTCAGGGCCGATGGCCCGCAAAAAGGTTGCCGTATGAGAGGTTCCGGCACCGACTTCCATATCGTAGGGCTGAAGCAGAGCGCATCCGTGCTTGTCCCAGTATTGCTGGAGCGTAAGTATGATTTGCTGAAAGGTGAGCATGAGCAATGGCCAGTAAAGCGAGAATCTGCAAAATTTTTCTATTTTAGCGTGAACTGCGCCCTTGCAGCAGAAAAGCGCCCGCAATGGGCTATTTTGGCCGTCCGGGCCATGGGCAAGGCCGCTGTGTACCGGGCGGTCAAGTTGTTTTTAGACGTATCATATGCGTTTGTCCAAATACTGCTTATTTGCTGACCTGATCTTGAAACAGAATCTCGGGCGGCAGTCTAAAGGAGGCTAGGTCCATGAGTGAACTTGTCACGCTTGAACGTATCGGCAAGGTGTTGTTGATTACTTTGAACCGTCCCGAGGCACGCAATGCCATCAACCTGGAAACCGCGCAGGCGCTGGCCCAGGCTCTGGATGAGTTCGATGCCGACCCCAGCATTGCCGTAGGCGTGCTGACAGGGGCCAACAATACCTTCTGCGCCGGTATGGATTTGAAAGCCTTTGCCAAGACTGGCCAGCGCCCCTATGTAGGCGACCGCGGTTTCGCTGGTATTTGCGAGCGCCCGCCCGCCAAGCCATTGATTGCCGCCGTGGAAGGCTACTGCCTGGCCGGTGGTTTTGAAATTGCCCTGTCCTGCGACCTGATTGTTGCGGCCGACAGCGCCAACTTTGGCCTGCCTGAAGTGAAACGCGGCATTGTCCCCGGATCGGGCGGCATGGTGCGCTTGCCTAGCCGTATTCCTTACCACATGGCCATGGAAATGGTGCTGACCGGTGGTATGTACCCTGCAGCCCGCATGGCCGAACTGGGTCTGGTCAGCCGTTTGGCCGAACCCGGCAAAACTACCGAGCAGGCGCTGGCACTGGCCGAGCAGATCGCCGCCAACGGTCCTTTGGCCGTGCAAACCGCCAAGAGCATTATTTCCCAGTCGCGCGACTGGCGTCAGTCGGATCTGTTCGATCTGCAGCGCCCCCGTATCGCCGGCATTTTTACCTCTGCAGACGCCAAGGAAGGCGCGACGGCTTTTGCCGAGAAGCGCGAGCCTGTCTGGCAGGGCAAATAGTTTCCCCTTGTTCATCCCGTTTTTTATATAGACGCCACCATGACCACGATCAAAGAAGACGATCTGATTCAGTCCATCGCTGATGCGGTGCAGTTCATCAGTTACTACCATCCCACCGACTATCTGGAACATCTGGCCCGCGCTTATGAGCGCGAACAGAACCCGGCGGCCAAAGATGCCATCGCCCAGATCCTGACCAACTCGCGCATGTGTGCCGAGGGCCATCGCCCCATCTGTCAGGACACCGGGGTGGTGAACGTATTCCTGAAAGTGGGCATGGGTGTGCGCTTTGATACCAAGCGTTCCTTGCAGGAGCTCTGTGACGAGGGGGTGCGTCGCGGTTATCTGAATCCGGATAATCCACTGCGTGCCTCCATCCTGAACGACCCCTTGTTCACCCGTAAAAACACGCGCGATAACACACCCTGTATTGTGAATGTGGAACTGGTCGCTGGGGATCAGGTTCACATTCAAGTGGCCGCCAAGGGCGGTGGTTCGGAAAACAAGAGCAAGTTCGTGATGCTCAACCCCAGCGATTCTCTGGTGGACTGGGTGCTCAAGACGGTTCCTACGATGGGCGCTGGCTGGTGTCCTCCGGGCATGCTGGGTATTGGCGTGGGCGGTACGGCTGAAAAAGCCATGCTGATGGCCAAGGAAGCCCTGATGGAAGACATCGATATGTACGAGTTGCTGCAACGCGGCCCGCAAAGCAAGCTGGAAGAGCTGCGTATCGAGCTGTACGAGAAGGTCAATGCTCTGGGTATTGGCGCTCAAGGGCTGGGCGGTTTGACGACCGTGCTGGACGTGAAGATCAACACCTTCCCGACTCACGCGGCGTCCAAGCCTGTGGCCATGATCCCCAACTGTGCGGCAACCCGTCACGTACATTTCTCGCTGGACGGCAACGGCCCCGCCGAGCTGGCACCTCCGCCGCTGTCGGCCTGGCCTGACATTCACTGGGCACCGGACTACAACAAGTCCCGCCAAGTGAACCTGGACGAGCTGACTCCTGAAGAAGTGGCTTCCTGGACGCCAGGTCAGACCTTGCTGCTGTCGGGCAAGATGTTGACTGGCCGTGACGCCGCTCACAAGCGTATTCAGGACATGCTGGAAAAGGGCGAGTCCCTGCCTGTGGACTTCACCAACCGCGTGATTTACTACGTAGGCCCGGTTGATCCTGTGCGTGACGAGGCTGTTGGTCCAGCAGGCCCAACCACCGCCACTCGCATGGACAAGTTCACCGAGATGATGCTGGCCAAAACCGGTTTGATCTCCATGATCGGCAAGGCCGAGCGTGGCCCAACCGCGATTGAAGCGATTCGTGCTCACAAATCGGCTTACCTGATGGCTGTGGGCGGTTCCGCGTACCTGGTTTCCAAGGCCATTCGCAATGCGAAAGTGGTGGCTTTCGAGGACCTGGGTATGGAAGCCATTTACGAGTTCGAAGTTCAGGACATGCCCGTGACCGTGGCTGTGGACTCGCAAGGCGTGTCCGTGCACAACACTGGCCCTGCCGAGTGGCGCAAGCGTATCGCAGAGATCTCTTTGGTCGCTGTGTAAGACGTGAAACGGGAAGCTTGGGCTTCCCGGCGCTATCGATACAAAACCCGCCTGAGTGTTTCTGGTCTGCTTGTAATAACAGCGTCAGCACAACATTCAATGCGGGTTTTTTTATGTCTGTCGTTTGTATGAGCTTTGCTTGGCTGCCTGAATGTTCTGGTTTTAGGAGAGGTTCATTACCGCTATAGATGCCAGGGCCGTATATTTCTGGTGGCTCAAGAGGTCGCGTAAAAAAGAATTCGATCTGTTGATCTGCCTGCCGTTAGAAGCAGATGATCCCAGACCCGCTCTTTGCCTGGGTACTGGCTTTTTCAGCATCGCCCGTTCAGGACTTGATCAGCAAGCCGCGCAGTAATAAATCCAGTGCAGCCAGCCCTTTTACCAAGCGGGCATCCCCATCCTCTCCCTGCGCAATCCAGAAGGCGGCTTCGGCCAGACTGCCGTAAATCAGGGAAGCCAGGGCGTGGGGATCTGCCTGTTCAATCCGACCTTGATCCATCAGTGCCTGAATCAAGCCTTCCATGGAACCCACGCAATACTGATGCGATTCGGGTGATGCGCCCCCCAGTACGGCCTTGGCATCACACAAGACAATGCGCTGCATTTCCGGTTCCAGCGCCATTTCCAGATAGGTATGGCAGCGGCGTACAAACCCGTCCCAGGCGTCCTCGGCATTGTTTGAAATAGCCTGCAGGCGCTCGTCCATTTCTGCATCGATCTGGTCGACCACCGCCGCCAGCAAACCCTTTTTGTCACCGAAATGATGGTAGAGCGCACCACGTGTCAGGCCCGCTTGCGCCGTCAACTCGTCCATGGATGTGTCGGCATAGCCACGTTCCGCAAAGAACGTGCGAGCGGTGGCCAGCAGCGTGGCGCGGGTTTCTTCCATCTCGGCGCGGGTACGGCGTGCCATAGTTTCTCCTTACATACGAGCTGAATGTATATTTACATGCGTAGCGTATGTATATATCATTTTAAACATACGCCTTGTATGTATTGTCGACGCATCACCGTGTCGTGGCAAGCGGGCGCTCACGGAGAATGTAATGGCTCAGCCTTATCGAGAACTTTTTGCCGCGCCTGGCACACGGGGATTCGCCCTGGCCGGGCTGCTGGCCCGGATTCCGCTGCCCATGATAGGGATAGGAATCATCACCATGCTGTCGCAACTGCGGGGCAGCTATGCCTTGGCGGGGGCGGTTTCCGCCTCCTTTGTATTGAGCTATGCGCTGCTATCGCCACAAGTGTCCCGTTGGGTGGACCGGCGTGGGCAAAGCCGTGTTCTGCCGCTAGCAACAGCCATTAGTGTTCTGGGCTTGTTGCTCTTGTTGGGGGCGACATGGTGGCAAGCGCCTGACTGGACCTTGTTTGCAGGCGCGGTGCTGGCCGGTTTCATGCCTAGCATGTCGGCCATGGTGCGTGCTCGCTGGACGGCGATTTATCGTGGGCAGGATCGCTTGCAAACAGCGTATTCGCTGGAAACCGTGCTGGATGAAGTCACCTTTATTGCCGGGCCGCCTTTGTCGGTGGGTTTGGCGGTCCTGGTGTTTCCACAAGCCGGTGTGCTGGCTGCCGCGCTACTGCTGATTGCCGGTGTGTCGGCTCTGTTGTTGCAAAAGGGGACTGAGCCGCCGATCCAAGCGCAGGAGCAGGGCAGCCGCCCTTCGGTCCTGCGTCTGAATAGTGTGCGTTTGCTGGCATTGCTGATGGTCGCCATGGGCGTGATCGTGGGCACCGTGGATATTGTCAGCGTGGCCTTTGCACAGCAAATGGGGCAGCCGGGGGCGGCCAGCCTGGTGCTGTCGGCTTACGCCCTGGGTTCTTGCGCAGCAGGTCTGGTGTTTGGTGGTTTGAAGCTGAACATCCCTTTGCATCGCCTGCTGCTGTTGGGCGGTTTGGCTACCGCCGCTACGACCTTGCCTTTATTGCTGGTGGCCAGCGTGGCACAGCTGGCAGGGGCGGTTTTGCTGGCTGGTCTGTTTTTCGCCCCCACCATGATTGTGGCCATGTCGCTGGTCGAGCGTGTGGTGCCGGAGCAGCAATTAACCGAGGGCATGACCTGGCTGCTGGCTGGTCTGAATATTGGTGTGGCTATGGGGGCTGCCGCTTCGGGGCGGATGGTGGATCAGGGCGGAGCCAGTTCCGGCTTTATGGTTGCGCTCTATGCCGCTGCCCTGATCGTCTTGCTTGCCTTGTGCAGCTATCAAAGTTTGCGCGCACCCGTAGTAGCCCGCTCCTGCGCTGTCTAGACTTCTTTCTTTGAGCATGTAGCGATGAATACCTCTTCTCTATCCATGACCGGGCAGCCCAGCAAGCGGCAGTCCTGGCTGGCCGTTATCGCCGTTGGCCTAGCCACTTTTTCCGTGGTCACGACGGAAATGCTGCCCGTAGGTTTACTGACTCCTATTGCAGACAGTTTGCAGACTTCCACGGGGACGGCTGCTTTGCTGATTTCCTTGCCTGCCTTGTTGGCAGCCCTGTTTGCGCCTCTGGTGGTGCTGGCCTCTGGTGGCGTGGACAGACGCCGCATTCTGTGCGGTTTGCTGGCCTTGCTGGTGATGGCCAATATAGCCTCCGCCCTGGCTCCCAGCATCGCCTGGATGCTGGCCGCCCGTGTTCTGGTTGGTTTTTGTATGGGAGGCATCTGGGCCATTGCAGGTGGCTTGGCATCCCGTCTGGTTCCGGCTCAGTCTGTAGGTTTGGCAACCTCGATCATCTTCGGTGGGGTTGCCGCCGCTTCTGTGTTGGGCGTGCCACTGGGCGCCTTGATGGGCGAGCTGGCTGGATGGCGCTGCTGAGCGCTTTGGTGTTGATCTTCCATCTGGCCGTGATTCCGCCCCTGTCCGTGTCGCGCTCGACCACATGGCGTCAGTTCGCCGAGCAGTTTGGCAATCGGCAGTTATGGTTTGGTTTGCTCTTGACCCTGATTCTGGTCGCGGGGCATTTCAGCGCATTTACCTTTGTGCGTCCTCTTTTGCTGTCTGTTTCCGGCATAGGTGCTCAATGGATAGGAGCCTTGTTGTTTGCTTATGGAGTGGCCGGGATTGTGGGCAATTTCCTGATCGGGATGTCGGCAGCCAAACGCACTGAAGCCAGCTTGATGGCGATAGCGTTGGGTCTAAGCATCACTGCTTTGCTTTTCTTGACAGTGGGTAGATCACCGCTGAGTGGAGGTGCGATTTTGCTACTTTGGGGCCTGGCGTATGGCGGGGTGTCGGTAGGGCTGATGAGCTGGATGATGAAGGCCGCTGCCAATGCTGTTGAGGTGGCTACGTCGTTGTACGTGGCTGTGTTCAATATCGGCATAGCGCTTGGCTCCTGGCTGGGCGGGCAGACTGTGGATGCCTACGGTTTAAGCGCGAATCTGGGGTTGGCTGGAGCCGGATCGTTTGTTGTGTTTTTGCTGCTTTTCGGAACAATTTTGCATCAAAAAAAATGAGCAGAAAAAACGGGGCCGGACTGATTTTTCCGGGTTTGCCAGGGCGCAAGCGCGGGTTATTGCTTATTGGAGTCTTGGAGGAGCGCTGCGACGATGTCTGTCAGAACTCCTTGAAATATTCTGTACATCGTTATGTTGTACGGTATAGGGATGCTTTCTGGCTGACCTCCCTTATGGGCACACAACGTCGGTATGGGTGGTCTTAATTAAGGGCCTTGTATGACGCAACTTCAGCGCTCCATCACTATTCCGCAGCTCAACCCCACAATCTGGAACACTCTTGAGCTCGTGCGCTTACGCCAAACCCCCTGGCACAAGAAACAAGCAGTTTTTGAACAATTACAGTCGCTGGGATTAGTCCAAGCCATCCCGCAAACGACGCAGACTCCTTCCCCTTTCCCCGCTCCCCTGATAGCCATGTTGACCGAAGAAGGGCGGCAATTGCTGGAAGCTCGATCCAATCATCAAGAGGCCTTGATCAAGCTTTTGGACGCGTGATCCTTTAGCTTGAGCTGGTTTGCCTGGCTTGTCCTTTGCCGGACAGGCCAGGCCGCTTGCCCTCTTTGAACGTTTTCTGGATAAGTGACGCCTTGAGCGAAAACTGTATAATGCTGTTTTTATATACAGTATTTCGATCATGGAGCTATCGCGCAAACTCGAAATTCTGGCCGACGCGGCAAAGTACGATGCCTCTTGCGCCAGCAGTGCCGCGCCCAAACGGGATTCCCGTGGGCGTACGGGTCTTGGGGCCAGTACGGGGGCCGGCATCTGTCATAGCTTTACGCCTGACGGGCGCTGCGTATCGCTGCTCAAAATACTGCTGACCAATTTTTGTCAGTATGACTGCCTGTATTGCGTGAACCGGCGCTCCAGCAACGTGCCACGCGCGCGTTTTCGGCCTGCCGAAGTGGTTGATCTGACGCTGGATTTTTATCGGCGTAACTATATAGATGGTCTGTTTCTGAGCTCGGGCATCATACGAAGTTCGGACTACACCATGGAGAGCCTGGTCGAGGTGGCGCGCTCCTTGCGCGAAGATCACCATTTTCGCGGCTATATCCACCTTAAAACCATTCCTGATGCAGATCCCCAGCTGATTACGTTGGCTGGTCTTTATGCAGACCGCCTCAGCGTCAACATCGAGCTTCCCACAGACGCTGGCCTGAGCCGTCTTGCGCCCGAGAAAAGTGGGCATACGATCAAGCGCGCCATGGGCGTCATTCGTCTGTCCCAGGAACAGGCTCAGGAGGAGAAGCGGCCTAAAGTGCCTGCCGGGCAAAGTACACAAATGATTGTCGGTGCGGATGCAGCGGATGACCGCAATATCTTGCAAACGGCGCAGACCTTGTACGGAGCCTACAAGCTCAAGCGGGTGTATTACTCGGCATTCAGCCCCATCCCGGACAGTTCGTCGGCGCTGCCAGCCCAGCCGCCGCCGCTCTTGCGGGAGCATCGTCTTTATCAGGCCGATTTCCTGCTGCGCAGCTACGGTTTCCGGGCCGAGGAGCTGTTTCAGGATAAGGGCGATTTACCCTTGGATATTGATCCCAAGCTGTCTTGGGCCTTGTCCAATCGAGCGGTTTTTCCGGTAGATCTGAATAGGGCGCCCGAGCGTCTGATTGCGCGTGTTCCGGGTATAGGCATACGCAATGCCAAGCGCCTGGTCGAGCTTCGTCAGATGCGGGCGATCCGATATCAGGACTTGATCCGTTTGCGTTGTTCCATCAAAACATTGCAGCCGTTTGTAGTGGTCCAGGATTACCGTCCCGGCCTTGCTGAGGCTGCGTCAGACAAGCTGCGACGCATGCTCTCGAGCAATCCGCAGCAACTGAGCTTGCTATGAATCCCCCTTGTGTGACGACCTTGCTTCTTTCTGGCAGCAGGAGCCAACAGTCATGATGACTCTGATGGTGAACGGCGGTTATCTGGCCTGGCGCGAGCAGGCATTACGCGCTTTGGCCGAGGGCTGGTCGCCGGAGGAGCTTTGTTGGGCAGAAGCAAGCCCGGCTTCGGGGCGGCAAGGGCAGCAAATCGGGCTGGAGTATGAAGCACTCCATACGCCGCTTTCCCCGCCTGTTTCCTTGCAAGAGCCCCAGGCGCAGCAGCCCGTTTCCAGTGTGTCTGTGCGTATTTCCAAAGGGCTGGCTGCCTTGCTGCAGGATGCGGCCTTGTGTCGTGCGCCGGCGCGTTGGGCTTTACTTTACCGTGTCCTGTGGCGCTGGCATCAAGGTGACCGCAGTGTGGAGTCTGTAGCAGACGAAGATGGTGCCCGTCTGTACGAGATGGCCAAAGCGGTACGCAAGGAAAAACACGACATGATGGCTTATGTACGGTTCCGCCATTGTGGCAAGGGCATGCAGCCCGAGTACTGGGCCTGGTTTGAACCCGAGCATGATGTGCTGGAGTGGATTGCAGACTATTTCTCCAAACGCATGGGGGGCACGTCGTGGTGTATCGCGACGCCGCAAGGGCTTGCACTGTGGGATGGTCAGAATCTGCAGCTGCAGGATGCCCCCGACAATATAGAGGCGTTACGGGCTGGCCCGGCCGATGATCAGGTGGAGGCCTTGTGGCTGCGCTATTACCAAAGCATTTTCAATCCCGCTCGGCTGAATGAAACCGCTCTGCAGCAGAGCATGCCAGTGCGATTCTGGAAAGGCCTGCCCGAAGCCAGCTTGATTCCCGCCATGATTAGCGAGGCCCGTAATGGCGCCCGGCGAGTGGGGCAGTTTAGTGCGGTAGCCCGGATGCCGGGCAAGTCAGTCGCGGTGGAGGCCCACAGCGCACAGCCTTACCGCAGTGAACCGTCTGTACTGGAAGCCTGTCGTCGCTGCGGCCTTTGGGAGCATGCTACGCAAGCAGTGCCGGGAGAAGGCCCGGCAACAGCGCGCATGATGTTGCTGGGCGAGCAACCCGGTGATTACGAGGATTTGGCAGGGCGTGTCTTTGTCGGTCCTGCAGGGCGGGTTCTGGATCAGGCTTTGCAGCGTGCCGGTATTGAACGCAATGCGCTGTATCTGAGCAATGCCGTCAAGCATTTCAAATGGAAAGGGCGAGGCAAGCAGCGTTTGCATGTCAGCCCCTCTCAAGCCGAAGTGCAGGCATGTCGGCACTGGTTACAAGAAGAGCTGGCGCGTCTTGAACCTGCTGTCATCGTCACCTTGGGAGCGACGGCCTTATCTGCTTTGCTGGGAACCCAAGTGCCGCTTGCTCAGTATTTGGCCAAGCCGTTTCTTTTAGGGCAGACGTGGGTAATTGCAGCTTGGCATCCTTCGTATGCGCTGCGTGTGGACTCTGCGGCCCGCCGCGAGGAAATTGTCAGCAGTATTACCCAGGTCTTGCAAATGGGATGGCGGCTGGCAACAGGCTTCGCTACGGACGCAGGCCTGGCCGCAGGTATCAACTGAGCTGCTTGATTTCCTGATCTTGCACGTTGATCAGTAACTCCCTGATGTGGCCTTGGGCCAGTTCAAGTTCAGGAGCCAGATCAGCCAGCGGTACCAGCACAAAAGCACGTTCATGCATGCGGGGGTGGGGTACGATTAGCCGCTCCGTGTTGATCTGCTCTTGCCCGTAAAGCAGCAAGTCCAGATCCAGGGTACGGGGGGCATTACGGTACAGGCGCGTGCGGCCGTGCTCTTGCTCGATGTGTTGCAGACGGTCCAGCAAGGTCTCGGGAGCCAGGGTGCAGGTGAAGCGAACGACTGTATTGACGTAATCCGGGCCACTGGAATCGACGGGAGCCGTGCTGTAGAAATGGGCCAGCGTCAGATCCTGGATGCCAGCAGTAGCGGCCAGTTCAGCCGCTGCTGTTTCCAGGGTTTGTCGTGCTTCGCCCAGATTCGCGCCCATGGCGACGAAAACGGTGGTGCTGCCTGGAATCACGATTCGCTTCCACCCGTTGCGTTGCTGCGCTTGGCGTTGGAGCGACGGCGGCGGGTACGGCGCTGACCGCTGCGCGAGCCGGTAGCGGCAGTGCCAGCAGGTTTGCGCACGGCAATCATATTGCTGCGTTCTTCGTCACCAGCATCGGCCAGATCCATCCACCACTGCGCCTGCACGCTATCCACCTCTTTGGCTTCGGCGCGTAGTTGTAAAAAATCCACAGCGGCACGGAAACGAGGTTGTTCCGTCATGCGCCAGATGGCGCGATTGGCGATGCGCTCAAAACGGGGCTGCATGAACCAGATTTCGCGCATATCCGACTGGAAGCGCTTTTGAATCGGCATGATGCGGCTTTGTTTTTCCAGGATCAGGTCGGCGGCTTCCAGCAAGGCCTGCTGGGGATGCATGTCCTGGGCACTGCGTCGTTCCCACTCTTGCTTGACCAGCTTCCAGAGCAGGCAGGCATAGATAAAGCTGGGGCTGACCGATTTGCCAGCACGAACGCGGGTGTCGGTGCGGGCCAGGGCCATATCCAGGAATTCAGAGCCACCGGGCAGGCGTTGAACCGGTTCCACCATGGGCAAGAGCTTGCTGTGCAGACCCAGCGCCTGCAGGCGCTGGATGCAGTCCATGGCATGGCCGCAGTTCAGCAGCTTGAGTGTTTCGTCAGCCAGACGGGACTCGGGTACGTTCTCGATCAGACGCGACAAGGAACGAATGGGCGCATCCGTTGCCGGTTCAATGGTGGCATCCAGCTTGGAGGCAAAGCGCACGGCACGCAGCATGCGCACCGGGTCTTCGCGATAGCGGGTTTCCGCATCACCAATAATGCGTACCTGACGGTCTTTCAGATCGGCTACCCCGTTGTGGTAGTCGATGACGGTTTCAGTCAGGGGATCGTAGTACAGCGCGTTCAGTGTGAAGTCGCGGCGTGCGGCATCGTCTTCGATGGTGCCGTACTCATTATCGCGCAGGATGCGGCCATGTTCGTCCGTTTGCTTGCCGCTATCATCGGCCCGGAAAGTCGAGGTTTCGATGATTTCCTGGCCAAACACCACGTGAACCAGGCGGAAGCGGCGGCCAATGATGCGGGCACGACGGAACAGGGGGCGGATTTGCTCGGGTGTGGCGTTGGTCGCCACGTCAAAGTCCTTGGGCTCCAGGCCCACCAGCAAATCGCGCACTGCGCCGCCCACGACATAGGCTTGATAGCCTTCGTGGTTCAGGACCTCGCACACTTTGATGGCATGACGCGAGACCAGACGCCGGTCTATGCCATGTTCTTCTCGTGTGTAGCGGCGCGGCCCTTTGGGACGCGCGCTTTTGGCTGGTTTGAGCAGCCGGTCGACAAATGTTTTTATTGTTCGCTTGAGCATGCGTCTGATTTTACGATTTGCTGTCCATCATGTCAGCGAACAAATCGATGACGACCCAATTACGTTCGGTGGCCACGGCACGCAGCTTGTCGCTGGGGTTGGTTGCCACGGGGTCGGTCACCACTTCCATCAGGGGCAGATCGTTGGGCGAATCGCTGTAAAACCAGCTGCGCTCGAAGTCGGCCAAAGTTTTGCCCATGGTTTGCAGCCACTGTTCTACACGGGTGATCTTGCCAGCCTGAAAGCTGGGCACGCCGCTGATCTTGCCGGTGTAGCGGCCGTCTTTCATTTCGGGGGTGGTCGCGATCAGGTGGTCTACGCCCAATGCCGCAGCAATGGGGCGTGTCACAAATTCGTTGGTAGCGGTCACGATTGCCACCAGATGGCCTTGGTCCTGATGCTGGGCCAATAGTTCGCGTGCAGCGGGGCTGATCGAGGGCAGGATCACGGCCTGCATGAATTCGTCCTGCCAGGCCAGCAACTCTTCCTGGCTGGCATTGGTGAGCAGGCCCAACATGAATTCGGCCGATTCCTCGGCCGTCAGCAATCCCTGGTTATAGCGTTCCATCAGGTCTTCATTCAGACGAATGGCTTCAGCGGGGTCACCGACGCGGCCGGTACGGGCCAGGAAGTCAGCCCACTGGTAATCGCTATCTAAAGGAAGCAGAGTGTGGTCCAGATCAAACAGGGCAATAAAAGAAGAAGCAGTCATGACTCAACTAGAAGATTGGGTCTGGCTGTTGGCCAGAAGTTCTTTGAGCAGGGGTAAAGTGATGGGGCGTTTCTTTACCAGTGAATAATTGTCCAGCGCATCGATCAGTGCGCTCAAGCGGTTCATATCGCGATCGTAGTGAGTCAGTATCCAGCTGAGCACTTCCGCTTGCAGCTGCAGACCGCGGGCAGCGGCTCGCTGTTGCATGGCTTCGGCCCGATGGGCGTCCGACAGGTATTCCAGCCTGAATACCAGGTCCCAGCCCAGGCGTGTGCGCAAGTCCTCGCGCACGGACATGGTTTTGGGAGCCCGGTCGCCGGAGACCAGCAGCGTGAAGGCGTCTGGCCGGGTGGCCGACTCGCGCCAGCGATTGTACAGTGCAAATACGGCAGCCTGTCCGTGCTCGTCAAAACGTTCGATATCGTCGATGGCCAAGAGGCTGGGAGGGGCTTTGTCATCGGTAGCGATGTCAAAGATGGGCTGGGAGGGTGTATCTGAACTAAAATAGCGGCTGTCGTCTTGACTGGCCATCGCCCGCAGCAGATGTGTTCGACCTGCGCCGGGCGGTCCCCACAGGTAAACCGCGCGTCCTGGACTGCATTGACGCAGAGCCTGCAACGCAGCCTGATTCGCTCCGGCAACAAAGTTGTCCAAAGAGGCAGGCGGTGCTGGAGATATATCCAGAATCAGTTGCTCGGTCATGTGTCGTACAATTTCGTCCAACTCGCAATTTTCACATATCCCACGGCTTTTCCCATGAAAAACACTACTTCTGTTTCCTTGACCTACCGCGATGCAGGCGTGGATATCGACGCGGGCGATGCCCTGGTCGATCGTATTAAACCACTGGCTGCCAAAACCATGCGTGCAGGCGTCATGGCTGGAATCGGAGGCTTTGGCGCTTTGTTTGAAGTGCCTACCCACCTTAAAGAGCCCGTTCTGGTGTCCGGCACCGACGGTGTTGGTACCAAACTACGCCTGGCATTTGACTGGCAGCGCCACGACACTGTGGGTATAGACCTGGTGGCCATGAGTGTCAACGACATTCTAGTCCAGGGCGCAGAACCCTTGTACTTTCTGGATTACTTTGCCTGCGGCAAGCTGTCGGTCGACACGGCAGCTCAAGTAGTTGGCGGCATTGCCAAGGGTTGTGAACTGTCCGCTTGTGCCCTGATCGGTGGTGAAACGGCAGAGATGCCCGGCATGTACCCCGAAGGCGAGTACGACCTGGCCGGTTTTGCAGTGGGAGCGGTAGAAAAATCGCGCATTATCGATGGCAAGTCCATTGTTCCTGGTGACGTGGTTCTGGGTCTGGCTTCCAGCGGTGCCCACTCCAACGGTTACTCCCTGATTCGCAAGATTCTCAAGCACGCCAACGCCAAGCCTACCGACGAGCTTGATGGCCGTCCTTTGGCTGACGTGGTCATGGAACCCACCCGCATCTACGTGAAATCCGTGCTGGCTGCCTTGGCTGCCCACGGTGCGGACATCAAGGGCCTGGCTCACATCACGGGTGGCGGCTTGCTGGAAAACGTGCCACGCATTCTGCAAAAGCACCTGACTGCCCGTCTGAAGCGCGATTCCTGGACCATGCCTGCCTTGTTCCAGTGGTTGCAAAGCAACGGTAACGTGGCCGACGAAGAAATGTACCGTGTGTTCAACTGCGGTATCGGTATGATCATCATTGTTCCTGCTGACAAGGCAGACGCCATCAGCGCCACTTTGTCCGAGCAAGGCGAAACCGTCTACCAATTGGGCGAAATCCTGGAGCGTCAGGAAGGTCAGGCACAGACCGAAGTGGTCTAAAAACCTCTGATCTTTCCGTCAGTAAAAAAGCCAGCTCATCAAGCTGGCTTTTTTTATTCCTGCATCCTGCTTTGAATTGCCCTGTATTACCGCATCGAATCTGATGTATTTGTTTTTCAAATAAATATTATATGGATTTGATTATGTCGTTTTTCGAGCTAATCCGAATTTAGGTATTACTCGTACATTCCATAATGTTCCCCGAACAGCAAGGCTCCTACAGTAACGGCAAGCACATAGAAATTTCAGCTGAAATGTTAGAAGCAATTTCTTAGGGGGAAGAAAATGGAGCACAGCGATTTATCTTTGAAAGACCCGCATCCTGCTTTGCACAACGAAGACTTGGCGCCTTTGCCACGACAAAAACGCTTGTGGGGCTGGTTCGAGATTTTCAACGTCTGGTCTAACGATATTCAAAGTCTGTTTGGCTACACCTTGGCCGCCACCTTGTTTATTTCTTATGGTCTGAATGGTTGGGCCGTATTTGCTGGCATCTTGCTGGCCGGTTTTATTGTGATGGGGCTGGTGAATCTGAGCGGTAAACCCAGCGTGCTGTATGGCGTTCCCTATCCTGTGATTGCCCGTATCAGCATGGGGGTGAAGGGCGCCAAGTTTCCTGCTCTGGTGCGCGGGATTGTGGCCATTTTCTGGTATGGCGTGCAGACCTACTTTGCCTCCACGGCCTTGGCGCTGTTGTTCAATGCCTTGCTGGATCATCCCGGCGGAGCCTTGTTCCTGGGGCTGGATTGGGTGGGGTGGGTGTCTTACGTGGTGGTTTGCATCCTGCAGCTGGGTATTTTCCTGATGGGCATGAAGTGGATTACGCGCTTCCTGAACTGGGCGGGCCCGTTGGTGTATCTGGTGATGTTCGCCTTGCTGGCCGTGATCTGGTACAAGGCTGGCGGTGGTTTGCTCGATAAAGTGGGTGAGATCTTTGCCGGTAAAGGCTCTTACGAAGGCGGACCCTTGATGGCCTTTGGTGCGGTGGTGGGCACTATGGTGGCGTACTTTGCTGCCGTTGTGATCAACTACGGCGACTTCTCGCGCTTTGTGAAAGACGAGCGCAGCATGCGTATCGGTAACTTCATGGGCTTGCCTGTCAGCCTGGCCGTATTCTCCTTCCTGGCCTTGTTCATTACCGCCGGTACAGCTGTGTTGTTTGGCGAAACCTTGACCAACCCTACCGATATTGTGGATCGCGTCGATAGTTTGGCTTTAACGGTGATCGCGGCTTTGACCTTCTTTGCCGCAACCGTGGGTATCAACCTGGTGGCGAACTTTATTCCACCGGCCTTTGATTTGGCCAACCTCAAGCCCGAGCTGATCTCTGCCAAGATGGGCGGCATTCTGACAGCCGTAATTGCTTTCTTTATCGGTGCCTTGTGGCTGCCCTTGATCAGCGCTATCGGCATTACGGGTTTTGTGGACACCTTGGGCGCCTTGCTGGCTCCCTTGTACGGCATCATGATTGTGGACTTCTACTTGATCCGCAAACAGCGTGTCGTGGTGTCGGATCTGTTCAGCCTGGCAGAAAGCGGTACCTACTACTTCCAGAACGGCTGGAACAAGCGTGCAATGGCCGCTTTCTTCCTGGCGGCGGTGTTCTCGGTAGCGACCGTCTGGGTGCCTGCGCTGGCGAATATGGCAGGTTACGGCTGGCTGATCGGCGCTTTGTTGGGGGGGGCGTTCCAATACGTGGCCATGCGTACCAAAGTCTTGCCCAAGCTGAGCAGCGCTTCGGTGTAAGAGGCGTCTCGGGTAAAAAAACGGTTTCTTTGAACGGGGCCCCTTGGCAGTCGGATACCATCCGGCCGTCAAGGGGCCGTTCCTACGAGCGAGCCTGGTGTATCAAGCTGGCCAGATCTGGCGTGCCGCTTGCACAATCTGCTCGGCGGCTTGCGGGCTCTGGCAGTTGAATTGCAGACGCTCGGGTTCGGAGCGTAGCCAGGTCAATTGACGTTTGGCTAGTTGGCGAGTCGCGGCAATCGCCTGTTCGATCGCCACGTCCAGGCTGACTTCGCCGTCCAGATACGACCACAGTTGCCGATAGCCCACACAGCGAATGGAGGGCAGACCGGGATGTAAATCAGGGCGCTGGTACAGCTTCTCCACTTCCTGCAGCAGCCCTTGCGCGATCATGTCGTGATAGCGAGCCGCAATGCGCTTATGCAGCCAGGATCTATCTTCTGGCTCCAGGCTCATGGTGACGTACTGGTGGCTCTCTTCTTGCGGCTGGGCTTTGTCCTTGAGCCAGTCGCTCATGGTCTTGCCGCTGATATGGAAAATCTCCAGCGCACGTTGAATGCGCTGGCTGTCGCGGGGAGCCAGCCGGGCAGCTGTCACCGGGTCGATGCGGGTCAGTTCCTCGTGCATGCCGGGCCAGCCAATTTCCTGGGCACGCTCATCCAGTTGCTGGCGAATGGCAGGGTCTGCCTGCGGTAAATCGTTCAAGCCTTCGCGCAAGGCTTTGTAATACAGCATGGTGCCGCCACATAGCACAGGGTAATGCCCGCGCGCCCGGATTTCTTGAATAAGACGGGTTGCGTCGGTGGCGAACTCTGCGGCTGAGTAACTCTCTACCGGGTCGCGTATATCCAGCAAGTGGTGGGGGATAGCGGCTTGTTCTTCGGCGCTGGGTTTGGCGGTGCCAATGTCCATGTCACGGTAAATCGTGGCCGAGTCCATCACAATCACTTCAATCGGCCAGTGTTGCGCCAGGATATGCGTGCTTGCGCTTTTGCCACTGGCCGTCGGGCCAGCCAGGCACAGAATGGGTAAATCGTTCATTGTCCACGCATAAAAAGTTTGTCCAGCTCGCTGAGCTTCCATTGGAACCAGGTGGGGCGGCCGTGATTACACAGGTCGGCCCGGTCAGTTTGTTCCATCTTGCGAAGCAGGGCGTTCATCTCGGGGATGCTCAGGCGACGATTGGCGCGTACGGCGCCGTGGCAGGCCATGGTGGAGAGCAGTTCGTTGCGTTGCTCATCCAGGTGGCGTGACGAGCCTACCTGGGCCAGATCGCGCAGTACGGCACGGGCCAGCGATTCGATATCGCCTTGGGCCAGGAGGGCGGGGACGGCACGCACGGCCATGGTGGTAGGGCCTGCCGGGTTCATGCTCAGGCCTAGATCGGCCAGGGTTTCCTGATGCTCATCCAGCAAGGCGATATCACTTTCCGAGCAACTGAATACGACCGGCACCAGCAGGTCCTGACGAGGCAGTTCGCGGCCATCCAGAGCCTGTTTCAATTGTTCGTAAACCACGCGTTCATGTGCGGCGTGCATGTCCACCAGAATCATGCCCTGGCGTGTCTCGGACAGAATATAGATGCCGTGTAACTGCCCCAGGGCCATGCCCAAGGGAAACTCGTCCGTTGTGCTATCTGCCTCGCTTTGATAGCTGGTGACTGGCGTGTTGCTGGGAGCAGGTTCAATCGGGCGATACATGCTTTTCCAGTCGACATTGCCGCCACCAGATGGCTCGCGCAGGCTGAAACTGGATTGCCAGCCTTGGCGGGCCGGATGGCTATACGGCATGGCGGGTTCGCTGCTGGTGTAGGAGCTGCTGGGTGTGCCCGTTACAGGAGGCTGAGTAGCGCCTTCAGGCAAAGGCATGGCGGCAACTGGCGTTTCCCCGGCCATGCTACCTTGCGCCAGGGTTTGTCCAACAGACTGCAGCACAAAGCGGTAGACGGCACCGCTGTCACGGAAGCGAACCTCGTGCTTGGCGGGGTGTACGTTCACATCCAGCGTGGATGGGGCAATGTCCAGAAACAAGGCATAGGCAGGCTGGCGATCTCCATGCAGTACATCGGCATAAGCACTGCGTATAGCATGTGACACAGTACGATCACGCACAAAACGGCCATTCACGAACAAGAACTGTTTGTCTGCACTGGGGCGAGCATGGGCGGGGTGAATCACCAGACCACGCAAGCTGATCAGACCTTGCTCCTGGGCGACAGGTAGGCTTTGCTCAATAAACTCTTTGCCCAAGATATCCAGCAGGCGTTGCTCCAGTGTGCCGCTGCGCCAGTGGCGTTGGGGCTTGTCATTGTGAAACAGGCGGAAAGCGATTTGCGGCTGTGCCAGGGCGATGCGCTCCAGCGCGGTCACGCAGTGGCCGTACTCCGTGCCTTCCGTGCGCAAAAACTTGCGACGGGCGGGGATCTCGTCAAACAGCTGGCGTACATCCACATGCGTGCCAATCTGCCCGGAGGCGGGCTGGGGTTCGCTTTGACCCAGTGAGTACTCCCAGGCGTGCGGGTCGTCCTGAGTGCGCGAGTTGATCGTCAGGCGGGCTACCGAGGCAATTGAGGGCAGGGCTTCCCCCCGAAAGCCCATGGAGGCCACGGACTCCAGCTCTTCCAGCGAGCGAATCTTGCTGGTGGCATGTTGCAGCAGCGCCAGGGGCAATTCTTCCTGGGTGATGCCGTGGCCATCGTCGCTGACAGAGATGCGGCGTATGCCGCCGCCGTCCAGGCGAATCTCGATGGCACTGGCTCCGGCGTCAATCGCGTTTTCCAGCAATTCCTTCAGGACAGATGCCGGGCGCTCGATAACTTCACCGGCTGCAATTTGGCTTACAAGCAAGTCCGGGAGTGGGATAATACGGCGTCTTGATGACATAGGGCGGCTGGCCTTGTGTGTATTCAGGGTTGAACATTACACGTTCAACGGGTTTCAAACGGTAGCGGCTTATTTTAACCGCTTGCTCTATGGTGTCGGTCTGGCCAGTATCGGACTGGCTGGATTGTTATTTTGGTGTGGAACTATGCCCGATTTACTCAGCATGATCCTTCATATTGACCAGTACCTGGGTGTGTGGGTCGAGCAGTATGGAGCCTGGATTTATCTTGTTCTGTTCTTGATTATATTTGGCGAGACCGGGCTTGTGGTTTTGCCCTTCCTGCCGGGCGATTCCCTGCTGTTTATTGCCGGAGCCTTTGGCGCTTCGGGCATGTTGGACCCGGTCATGCTGGGTGGCCTGCTGATCGTGGCAGCCGTGCTGGGTAATACCGTGAACTATCACGTGGGGCGGTATATAGGCCCGAAAGTCTTTACCCAGGAATCCCGATTCCTGGATCGTCGTGCTCTGGTCAAAACCCATGCTTTTTATGAAAAGCATGGTGGCAAGACCATCGTCATTTCCCGCTTCCTGCCTTTGTTCCGTACTTTTGCGCCTTTTGTAGCGGGTGTGGGCCATATGAATGCCATGCGCTTTCAGATGTACAACATTACCGGCGCGGTGCTGTGGATTTGCAGCTTGATTACCTTGGGCTACTTCTTTGGCAATGTGCCTTTCATCAAGGCGCATTTGAATACCATCGTGCTGATTGGTATTGCGGCTGCCGCGGTGCCTGTCGTGGCTGGGGCCTTGTGGAAGATTTTCAAGCGCAAGAGCAAGGGTAATGCGACTTTGTAGGATTTGAGATTGGATTGTTTGCTTGTTAAAGGTTAAGGAAAGGACGCCAGTAGGCGTCCTTTTTTATTTCGGGAACCTGTCAGATATCGCTGTTGTTGGCGAGGGGGTAAAAGCCGTCGCAACATCTGGGTTCAAGTGTTCAAGTGTTCAAGTGTTCAAGTGTTCAAATGTTCAAGTGTTCAAGGTAACTATTGGCACTCTCCGTATTTTTAAAAAACCGCCTCTGTTTCAGCCTTTAGTAAAGAATGCCTCAGTTTTCTTGAGGGGGAGCCGCTAGTCGGCAGGCGGGGCCCTGGCCCGTGCTGCGCACGGGTACCCTTGTCTCTTGAGCTATCCAGGCGCCCCGTGAACTCGCGCGATAGCTCGTCCCTCGGACGAGCTATAAGCGTCGCGCTCAAACAGCACGGGGCTTGTATCCTGGATAGCTCAAGAGCCTGCGGCCAGAACCCTGACTCGCCTGCAGACTAGCGGCTCCCCCTCAAGAAAAGGCCATGCCGATTCAGGTTCAAACAGGTCTTTGCCCAAAGACGCTCTCTTTTCCGAACAGCCTCAGACTCTACGGAAACAAAAAAAGCGCAGCATTTTTGCTGCGCTTTTTTCATCGAACCAAGCAGATAGTTAGCTACGGCTGGCCAGTGCCGGAAACTCGGCAAAATATCCCCGGATGCCGGTCAGAATGGCTTGGGCAATCTTGTCCTGATGTGAAGAACTACGCAGCAGACGCTCTTCTTCCGGATTACTGATAAACGCTGTTTCGATCAGAATCGATGGAATATCCGGTGCTTTCAGCACAGCAAAACCAGCGCGTTCAACATTGCGCTTATGCAGGCGGTTGATCTTGCCGATCTCGCCCAGCAGGCGCGAGCCTACTTTCACTGAATCGTTAATCTGTGCGGCTGTGGACAGGTCCAGCAGAATTTGCGCAACCTGACGGTTGTGGGAACCCAGGTTCAGACCACCGATCAAGTCAGCATCGTTCTCTTTCTTGGCCAGCCACCGAGCAGCCGAGCTGGTGGCACCGTTTTGAGACAGGGCGTAGATGGACGAGCCACGCGCACTAGGCTTGATCCAGGCGTCAGCGTGAATACTGATGAACAGGTCTGCCTTCACCCGACGGGCTTTTTGCACACGCACTTGCAGCGGCACGAAGAAGTCCGAGTCACGCGTCAAATAAGTACGCATATTGGGCTGCGCATCAATCAGACGTTTCAAGCGTCGGGCTATGTTCAGCACCACATCTTTTTCACGCGTACCACCGGGGCCGATGGCACCGGGGTCCTCTCCACCGTGGCCGGGGTCCAGCGCAATCAGCAAGGGACGATTGGGAGTACCCGGCGTGGCTGCAGGCGAAGGGGAGCGCGGTGGAGTCGTGACAGGAGGCGGCGTACGAGCGACGGGCGGCAAGGTTTGCCCTTGTACCGTAGGGACAGGCGCGTCAGGCGAGTTTTGAGCCAGGCTTTCCAGGACGGAAGCCAGGGGGTCGTTATCGTCCTGAATTTGCAAAGCCAGCAGCGGGTCTTGCGCCACACGCGGGTACAAGTCCAGCACCAGACGGTACTTGTATTCGCCAACGGGCTTGAGGGTAAAGATCTGGGGAGCGACGGCCTGTTTCAGATCCAGCACCAGACGCACGACGTCGGGGCGGTTCTGGCCCACGCGCACGGAGCGAATGTAGGGGTCATTGGGGCGGACCTTGGAAACCAGCTCCTCGATGGTGCGGTTCATGGTCAGGCCCTGGATGTCCACCACCATGCGATGGGGGTTTTCCAGTGTGAAGTGCTCGGCCTTGAGCTCGCTATCCATTTCCAGGGTGACGCGGGTGTATTCGTCTGCCGGCCAGGTACGGACGGCCACGATGGTGCTGGCGTTCGCCAGCCGCGGTATGACGGGAAGCAGGAACAGGGTGGTGGCCGTGGCGACGAATCGGCGACGGGCCTTGCCGGCTGGGGCTACTTCTGCAGGCTGGGGGCGAGTGTCGTAATCCATAGCGTTCCTTTGGCGCTGCGTGCATCCAGGGTGGCCAAACGACCGTCACCGCAATAATCCAGGTGTAAATCCAGATCGGGCTCGGGCAATAAATCCCCTGCTTTTTCGGGCCATTCGATCAGCACAACAGCATTGTCTTGCAAAATATCGCGAAAACCTGCGTCGACCCATTCTCGTGGATCGCTAAATCTATAAAAATCAAGATGATAGAAGTATAAGCTAGAAACTTTATAACTTTCAAGCAAAGCGTAGCTAGGACTTTTGATACGACCGGTAACGCCACAAGCCCGTAACAGGGCCCGAACAAAGTGGGTTTTACCGGCGCCCAGGTCACCATGAAGATGAATTCGGCCACCCACAGGCACACCGGGAACCTGACCGCTTAGCAGCGGGGCAAGGCGCTCGGCCAAGGCGGTGGTGGCGTCCTCGTCAGGCAAGGACAAGGTTAAAGCTTGCGGATTCATAGGCTTGGATCAGGTAGCGAGGGATAACCACAATGGAATGGTCAAGCCCGCTAGTATAGTGCCGATCGACATGGTCAGCGCGACCAGACGGCTATCGGCTCCCATGCGGGCAGCCAGTACGTGGGCAGAAGAGGCCGTAGGCAGGGCAGCAAATACCAGTAACATCTGGCGCTCCAATGTGCTCATATCCAACACCCAGGCAATTGCCAGGGCCGCCAAGGGCAAAGCCAGCAGCTTGATGGCCGTAATCCAGCCGATCAAGGCCCCGGCACGCCGCGAGCCTTGCAGGGACAAGGTGGCGCCTACACACAACAAACCAATCCCCAGGGCACAAGCCCCCAAGCGGCTAAAGGCCAATTGAACCGGGCCTGGTACGGACAAACCAGCCAGATTCCAGGCCAGTGCAGCAACAGTAGACAGAATCAGGGGATTTTTAAGCAGCTCGATGGCGATACGGCCTTGCTGCCCCCGCGCCAGCACGGTCACTGCCACCATATTGGCCATGGGAACAGAAAAGCCCACCAGCAAAGCCATAACGGCGACACCCGATGGCCCGGCAATCGCACTGGCCAGAGACATCCCCAAATAGGTATTGAAGCGAAAGGCGCATTGAGTCAGGGCCGCGTGCTGCAAATGTTCGGGTTTCAGAATGGGCAGGGCTAACCAAGCCAAAACCGTGCCTACAGCAATTAAAACAGCCGCAGCGACCAATAAAGGCCAGGTATCGCCCAGATTGAGCGGGATGCGGGTAATGGAATCAAACAGCAGGGCTGGAAACAGGACGTAATAGACCAGCTTTTCGGCACCCTGGAAAAAATCCCGGCTGAAATGAAAGCGATGCAGCAGCAATGCCCCCAGCGCTATCAACAGAAAATCGGGCAGGATCAGCGGGAATATTGTGGCCATGATGACGGTAATTAAAGGCAGATATAGGTATATCCCCTGTAGGTATCTGCTTTCAGAATTAACAATTGATGAGGAGTAGCTGCGCTATTATTGGTTAGTTCCCCTTACCCAGGGGATGGATCTACAAAAAGACTAAAGAGGAGATGTTCCCATGATAGAGAAGTTTCCCAAGAAATTTGCGCTGCTATCCCTTTGTGCAAGTTTGTCCATGATCGGCACGGCTAATGTCGCTCATGCTCAAGCGGATTATCCTAATCAAGCGATTCGCGTCATTGTTCCTTTTGCGCCAGGCGGCTCCACCGATATTGTGGCGCGCATTGTGACCAAGGGCATGAGCGAAGTGCTGGGCCAGTCCATGGTGGTAGAAAACAAGGGTGGTGCCGGTGGCGCTATTGGAGCGGCAGAAGCGGCTCGCGCCAAACCTGACGGCTATACCTTGTCAATTGCCACCATTTCGACTCTGGCAGTGAATCCCGCTTGCCGCCCCAATGATTTGCCTTACGACCCCTTGAAAGACTTTGTGCCGGTCAGCAACTTTGCCAACCTGCCCAACGTGATCGAGGTCAACCCCAAATTCCCGGCACAGAACTTCAAGGAGTTCGTGCAGCAACTGAAAGACAATCCAGGTAAGTATTCCTACGGCAGCTCGGGCACGTGCTCGGTGCTGCACTTGTTTGGCGAAGCCTTCAAGCTGGAAACCGGCACTGATATCGTGCACGTGCCTTACCGTGGTGCCGGCCCGGCTGTAACGGATGCGGTCGGTGGCCAGATCAATGCCATGTTTGATAACCTGCCGTCGTCCATGGCCCAGATCCAGGCTGGCAACTTGCGCGCATTGGCTATTGCCTGGCCCGAGCGCCTGCCTGCTCTGAAAGATGTGCCGACCTTGGCCGAAGAAGGCTACCCGCAGCTGAACAGCCCGGCCTGGTATGGTCTGCTGGCTCCCAAGGGTACGCCGCCTGAAATCGTTGCCAAGCTGCATGCCGCTGCTGCGGAAGCCTTGAAGAAGCCCGAAATTATTTCGGCTCTGGAAAAGCAGGGTGCGACTCCGTCGGGTAACTCGCCTGAAGAGTTCGCCAAGGAAATCAAGGAGCAGTACGACTGGGCCCACGACGTGGTCAAGAAAGGCAATATCAAGCTGGAATAAGCCTTGGACTTTAAATGTCAGCCATAAAAAACCGGCCTGCACAGGCCGGTTTTTCATTTCTGCCCTAAGGCCTAGCCACGATTGGCTTGCAGCACGGTCAAGGCCGTCATATTAATGATGCGGCGTACGGTGGAGCTGTAAGTCAGGATGTGTACAGGAGCATTGGCGCCCATCAGGAAAGGACCGATGGCCACGTTGCTGCCAGCAGCAGTCTTCAGCAGGTTGTAGCTGATATTGCCAGCGTCCACGTTCGGGCAGACCAGCAGGTTGGCCGAGCCTTTCAGCGAGGAGTTGGGCAAGGTACGATTGCGCAAGCTTTCGTCCAGAGCGCAGTCGGCATGCATTTCACCGTCTACTTCCAGGTCAGGGGCTTGCTCCTGAATCAAACGCAGGGCTTCACGCATTTTGGGTCCGGAAGTGGCCGAGTCGGTACCAAAGTTGGAGCGCGACAGCAGGGCCACCTTGGGTTCCAGGCTCAGCGTACTCAACATGCGGGCGGCTTCAATCGTGTATTCCGCAATTTCCTGTGCGTTCGGATCGTCGTTGACGTGTGTGTCGGTCAAGGCAACCGTACGCTCGCCCAGGAGCAGAATGTTCATGGCAGCGTAGACGCTGGAGCCGGGCTTGCGGCCGATCATCTCGTCGATATAGCGCAGGTGGTTGTGGTAGGAACCGATCGTGCCGCAGATCATGCCGTCGGCATCACCCAGGTGCACCATGGTCGAGCCAATCAGGGTCAGGCGGCGACGCATTTCCACGCGAGCCATTTCCTTGCTGATACCGCGACGACACATTTTTTCCCAGTACGTGGTCCAGTACTGGTGGAAACGGTCGTCAGACTCGGGGTTGGTCACTTCCACATCCACGCCCAAGCGCAGGCGCAGACCAAATTTCTTGATGCGAGACAGCAGCACGGCAGGACGGCCAACCAGAATCGGGTGGGCCAGCTTCTCGTCCACAATCACTTGCACGGCGCGCAGCACACGTTCTTCTTCACCTTCGGTAAAGACGATGCGAGCCTTGCCGCCTTCGCGCACCAATTGCTTGGCTACGGCAAACACGGGCTTCATGAACGCGCCAGAGTGGTAGACAAACTGTTGCAGCTTGGCGATGTAGCCTTCCAGGTCAGCGATAGGGCGGGTTGCCACGCCTTCTTCCATGGCGGCTTGAGCCACGGCGGGGGCGATGCGCACGATCAGACGTGGGTCGAATGGCTTGGGAATCAGGTAGTCGGGGCCAAAGCTCAGGCCGTAACCACCGTAGGCTGCGGCCACCGCTTCGTCCTGCTCTTCTTCAGCCAGAGCCGCAATCGCGCGGGCAGCAGCTTTTTCCATGCCACGGGTAATCGTGGTGGCGCCCACATCCAGCGCACCGCGGAAGATGTAGGGGAAGCACAGCACGTTGTTGACCTGATTCGGGAAGTCCGAACGGCCGGTTGCCATGATGACGTCATCGCGAGCGGCTTTGGCGACTTCAGGCAAAATTTCGGGGGTAGGGTTGGCCAGCGCCATCACGAAGGGACGGTCTGCCATTTTTTGCAGCATTTCAGCTTTCAGTACGCCACCGGCGGACAGGCCCACGAACACGTCAGCGTTGTCGATCACATCAGCCAGCTTGCGTGCTTCGGTTTCTTTGGCGAAACGGGCCAGTTCAGGAACCTGGTGACCAGGGCGGCCTTTGTAGACCACGCCGTCAATGTCGGTGACCCAGACATTTTCTTCGGGCAGGCCCATGTCCACCATCAAGTCCAGGCAAGCTAGCGCGGCCGCACCGGCACCGGAGGTCACAACCTTGATCTTCTTGATATCTTTGCCGACCACTTTCAGGCCGTTCAGGAAAGCCGCCGTCACGCAAATGGCGGTACCGTGCTGGTCGTCGTGAAAGACGGGGATGTTCATGCGTTCGCGCAGCTTGCGCTCCACTTCAAAACACTCGGGTGCCTTGATGTCTTCCAGGTTGATGCCACCGAAGGTGGGCTCCAGACCGGCGATGATATCCACCAGCTTGTCGGGATCGGTTTCGTTGATCTCGATGTCAAACACGTCCAGGCCAGCAAATTTCTTGAACAGAACGGCCTTGCCTTCCATCACGGGCTTGGAGGCCAGGGCACCAATATTGCCCAGACCCAGCACAGCGGTACCGTTGGAGATCACGCCCACCAGATTGCCCCGGCCGGTGTAGCGGAAGGCGTTTTTCGGGTCGACCACGATTTCTTCGCAGGCGGCAGCAACACCAGGGGAATAGGCCAGGCCCAGGTCACGTTGGCTGACCAGGGGTTTGGTCGCGGCAATGGTGACTTTGCCGGGAATGGGGAACTCGTGGTAATCCAGGGCGGCTTGTCGATCTACAGGTGAACTCATCGTGTCCTCTTGCTCAGGCGCCAAACAGGTGTTTGGTGAAATCCAGGGAAGGCGTGGCGAGTAGTGCGCCAGCGCCGGCTTTCAACAAGTGTAGATAATTAAACAGTCCGCAGTATTAGGGCTTATTATTGCCCTATTAGTAAATGCTTATAGATAGGGGTAAAGGCTTGGAAACAAACGATATCGCCCATCGCCTGGTACAACGACTCAGGTTGCGTCACCTGGCTCTGCTGATCGAAATCGACCGCTTGGGCTCGCTGACCAAAGTGGCGGATTTAATGGCGATGACTCAGCCTGCGGTCACTCAAGCCTTGGCCGAGGTGGAGCAAGTCTTTGGCACACCGCTATTCCTGCGTTCATCGCGTGGTATGGAGGCAACAGCGCAAGGGCAGATCGTGATTTCACGTGCTCGGGCCATGGTGCAGGACATGGAGTTGTTGAGTCTGGACTTGCAGGCGCACAGCATGGGGCGGCAAGCACATTTGCGGCTGGGGGTGATTCCCCTGGTGTCCGGCAAGCTGGTTTCCACGGCCTTGCGGGCAACTCGCCCTCAAGGGCAGGTGGTGTCCGTCAGCATCACCGAAGGGCTAACGGAAACGCTGCTGGAACAACTGCGTGATCACGCTTTGGATGCAGTGGTGGCGCGCAGCTCTCCGGACTTGAATATGAAAGGGCTGCGCCATGAAGCCTTGTACGCGCAGCAACCACGCCTGATTGCCAGCCGGGAACTGGCGGGGCGATTGGGCCGACGCAAGCTGGACTGGGCGCAATTGCAGGATCTGGACTGGATTCTGGGACCGCGCAATACCCCGATGCGACGGCAGGTGGCGAATCTGTTTTTGCGGGCAGGCTTGTTGGAGCCGGTGCCCAGCGTGGAAACCTCTTCACCCAAGCTGATTGGTGAACTGATCGTGAATCACTCCCGTGCCGTGTCTGTGGTCCCGACCGAAATTGCTGAAGAACTGGTGCGCGTGTCCGGCGTGGCGATTGTGCCGTACTCCTTTGAGTGGGGCTTGTCGCCTATTGCGCTTTTTACTCGGGTGGCCGGTCAGCAGCGTCCGGTGGACACGTTGTTCGCGCAGGAGCTGAAACGGGTGTGCACTGATAAGACGGTGCCTTTGGAGCGGGGGGCTTTTTTCTACTAATGTCGTTCTGTCTGCTGCGGGCTGATTGCTAGTGTTACACCGTGAGCGCCCTATGTTGAGCTTGCCGGGCAAGAGCTGGAAGCAGGATGTCATACCTGCTCAAAAAACCGGAGCAGCTCAGTGGTAAGAACCACCCCCCGCTTGTATGCCCAGGAGTCTGGAAGGGGGGGGGCGGTGTGCAGCGCCCGGTTTATTGATGCCGGGGCTATGCAAGCAGTGGCTTACTGGTTCACATACCAGATGGCCTTGGTTTGCTGGTACTGATCCAGGGCCTCCATTCCCTTGTCCTTGCCGCCAAAACCGGACAGTTTGAAGCCGCCAAAGGGGGCGGTGATGTCGCCTTCGGAAAAGCCATTTATCGAAACGGTGCCTGCCTTGATTTTGCGCGAGACACGCTGCGCCCGCCGTACATCAAGCGTGTAGAGGGAGGCGGCCAGGCCATATTGGGTATCGTTTGCCAAGGCGATGGCTTGCTCTTCTGTCTCGAAGGTCGTGATGGCCAGAACGGGGCCGAACACTTCCTCCTGGAAGAGGCGGTCTTCCGGGGTGATGTGATCGAAGATGGTGGGCTCGATATACCAACCACTGCCCAGGTCACTGTGAATGCGCCCCCCATGAACCAACTTGGCGTTTTTGCCGGGGTTCTGCAGAAAGCTGGCCACTTTTTCAAAGTGCGCTTGTTCTACCATCGGCCCGATAGACACGTCCGGATCCGTAGGCAGACCTACTTTCCAGGAACTCAGCCCCTGTTTGAGTTTTTGCAGCAGCGTGTCTTTCAGGCTGCTGTGTACGATCAGGCGGGAGCCGCAGCTGCAGTTTTCGCTCATGTTCCAGAATGCGGCCGCCAGGATGGACGGAACTGCTTCGTCCAGCAGGGCATCCTCAAAAACGACCTGGGGGCTTTTCCCGCCGCATTCCAGCACGACCTCCTTCAGATTGCTTTCTGCGGAATACTTCAGAAACAGGCGACCCACTTCGGTGGAGCCGGTAAACGACACAATGTCCACGTCCCCGTGCCGGCCCAAAGGCTCTCCGACTTCCTCGCCTGTGCCTGTGATCAGGATCAGGGCTCCTGCGGGAATGCCTGCCTGATGTGCCAGCTGTGTCATGCGGTAGGCGCTCAGGCTGGTCAGCTCGGACGGTTTCACAATGACCGAATTGCCGCACACCAGCGCAGGCGCAACTTTCCAGGCGTACATTTGAGCCGGGAAATTCCAGGGCAGGACGGCCGCCACGACCCCAATGGGTTCCTTGGTGATCAAGCCCAGCGCGTCGGAGCCGGTTGGGGAAATTCGACCAAAGCATTTATCGGCCGTCTCTGCATACCAGCTGAAGGTATCGATGGTGGCGGGCATGTCGGTGTTCAGGCATTCAGTAATGGGCTTGCCTGCGTCCACACAATCAAGTGCGGCCAGTTCCTCGGCGTGTTGCTCCAGCAAGGCCACCCATTTGAGCATGATTTTTTTGCGTTCTGCCGGAGACAACTCAGACCATTCGCCGGACTCAAAGCTTGTGCGCGCGGCAGCGACCGCTGCTTGTACATCCGAGGCTTGGCCGGCAGCGATTTTGCCAATTACGGCCAGGTCGACAGGGCTGACGTTATCGAGCAGGGCCGAAGCCGTGGTTTGATAGCCAGGAATCAAATGGGAAGCGTGCAGCTTTCCGGCGCGGGCCAACTCAAAGACAGTCTCTTGTTGCGTGGGCATTCAAGCCTCCTGTTCTACTTGATAAGCGTTGATCTGGGCCAGGAAGTCATCTCGTTCCTGCGCGTCGACTGGCAGCAGAGGCAAGCGTACCGAACCGACATCAATGCCGTGACGCACGCAGCCCAGTTTGGCTTTCTGGTTGTAGTTGCCGGACTCCATGGCGGCAATGGCGGGCAACATGGCGGCCATCATGCGACGTACCGTGTCCCAGTCTCCTTGCTCGGCGGCTTTCAGCATTTGGACCTGCTCGGCAGGAAACACATTGGCCCCGCCACTGATCCAGCTACGAACTCCCCAGAACAGGAAATCGGCCGCCTGGTCATCGCAGCCGCAAACAACCTGGAAGTCGGGCAGATTGGCATTGACCATGGCAACCACCCGGCTGAAGTTGCCGCTGCTCTCCTTGATGCCCACAATGTTCTTGACCTTGGCCAGTTCGTAAACGGATTCAAGCTCGATCTGGATGCCAATGCGTGCCGGGAAGTTGTACATGACGATGGGCAGTTCAGTGGCCGCGGCGACCTCCTTGAAATACGCCACCACTTCATTTTGGCCGGGCAGGCTGTAAGGGGTGGGAGAGAGCATCAGTGCCTCATACCCTAGTTCTTCCGCTTCACGGATTCGGCTGATGGCTTCGGCAGGCGACATGGAGTTCACGCCGGCAATCAGTGTTGTGCGGCCACGGCCAGTTCTGGCAACAATCTCCAGCACGCGGCGACGCTCCTGTGCACTGAGCGCGTAGTATTCGCCCGTGGTTCCACAAGCCACGATACCGCCTACTCCGGCTTCAATAAAGCACTCAACCAGACGCTCCAGCGCAGCTTCGTTTAACTGGTTGTTGGCGTCAAACGGGGTAACGATGGGAACGAGGATTCCGTTCAGATTCATGATGTCTCCAGATTATTAATAGTTGATCTATCGGTTTATTCGATGACTTTGCGGGTGAAGGCGCTAAGGTAGGCCATCAGCGTCTCGGAGCCCTGCAAGGCCTGTTCGGGGTTTCCATCCTGGATGCCTTCGGCCAGGGTCAGATGAGCCTGGGCTCCGGCCTCCAGGTCCCCTTCATATTGATAGGCGTACCAGAACCGTCGGCACTGAACGATCATGGGAGTGACCGCTTGCACAGCAAAGGTGTTGCGACAGGCCTGGTGGATGACTTCGTCCAGATGCTGGTCGGCCAGCATGTAGGCGTCGATATCCTTGGCGTCAGCAGCATCCACCATGGCCTGGGCGTGACCGAGCAAGGCGCTGCGCTGGGCTGGAGTCGCCCAGCGGGCGGCGCCCTGCACAATCAGGCGCTCCAGGACACGGCGCGTTTCAATCAGAGTCAGATGTTCAGCCACACGGATTTCACTGACACGCAGGCCGCGGCGGGGCTGTTGCTCGATCAATCCCAAGGCCACCATGCGCATCAGGGCTTCACGCAAGGGGGTGCGTCCCAAACCTGTCATTTCCACCAAATCACTTTCTACAATGGCCTGACCAGGCTCCAGTTTGAGAGTGGCAATTAACTGCTCAATCGCTTGATAGGCGATTTCAGCGGCACGAGAAGAGGGGGTGGGGGCGCTACTCACGGAGACTCCAATATAAAAATTGCGTTAAAAGCCGGATACTTGCTGGGGCAGCCAGGTTGCAATCGCCGGAAACAGAGCGACGATCAGCAGGGTCAGCAATTGAGCAAGAATAAACGGCACTACACCTCGACAAACTTGTCCGTATGTCATGTCTTTCGGGGCAATGGACAGCAGGTAGAAAATGGAAGAGGCTAGGGGCGGTGTCAGATAGCTGGTCTGAATGACAACGATCACCATCACGCCAAACCATAAGGGGTCCAGCCCGCTTGCCACAATAAAAGGCAGGAAAAGCGGAACGCAAATCAGCACGTTCGCTGTCCAGTCCAGTACAAAGCCCAGCACAAAGACGATGCCCAGGAACAGAATGATCGTACCTGTACTGCCCAGTCCCAAGTCGCTTGTCAGCATCTGTACCAGCTTGGCACCTCCATTGGCCGCGAAGGCGCCGGTAAACATGGTGCCTCCCGCCACGATCAGCATGATCATTGCCGTAATGCGTACCGTGATTCGCAAGGCTCCACTGAAAACTTCCCAGTTGAACTGACGGTAGAAGATACAAAGAACAGCGGCGGCGGTAGCGCCCAAGGCGGCTGCCTCGGTGGGCGATGCGATCCCTTTCATCAGGGAGCCCAGAACAGCGATGATCAGCAGCATCATGGGAACCAGACCACGCATTGTGATACTGATTTTTTCCCCCAAAGGTCGGCGCATATCCGCGTCATCTGCCCGTGGGCCCAGCTCCGGCTTGAGCGTGGTGGCGATCAGGATGTAGGCCACAAAGAGCGTGGTCATCAACAGGCCCGGAAAGAGCATGGCAGCAAACAGCTCGCCAACCGGAACCTGTGCCAGGGAGGCATAGACGACCGCGACCACCGAGGGAGGAATCATGGTGCCCAGGGAGCCCCCGGCGCAGATCGTGCCCGCGATCAGTGAGTTGTTGTAGCGAAAGCGCTTCATGGCCGGGATGGCCATCAGCCCCACCATGATTTCTACCGCGCCAACCACGCCTGCTGCAGCGGCAAAGGTCGCCGCCATGGCGATGGTGGCAATGGCCAACCCGCCTGGCAGGCCGCCCAGCCATAACTGCATGGTGCGAAACAGGCGTGCCGCAATGCCCGAGCGCTCCAGCAGGGCTCCCATCAGCACAAACATGGGAATCGCTGACAGGATATGGTTGGTGGCCGCTCCATACAAAGCACCATACATCTGGTCAAAGATCATGGGGCCAAAGGCGTACCAACCGGCCAAAAAAGCGGGCAGGATCAGCGCAAAAGCCACGGGCATGCCCTGAAAAATCAGCAGGAACAGAGCAGGGAACATCAGTCCGGCGATCCATAAATTCATGGGCTCACCTCGACGTCAGCAGTGTTCTGTTCTTTGACAGCACAGCGCAAGCCATGGGCCAGCAGTTGCAAGGTAAAGGCGATCAGGCCAATGGCAATGCAGGCGTAGAAGGGCCACATCACCGGGGCCCAGGGGCTGACCATTTCGACCTCGTTCAGCTTCCAGGCCATCCAGGCTTTCTGTATCCCGACTTTGCTCAAGATGGCAAACAGCGGAAACAGCACCAGCAGGTACAGGAGCACGTCAGACATACGGGCCAGGGACTTGGGCAAGTGCTTGCGAACCACATCAATACTGATGTGTTCGTTCTGACGCATCACCCAGGCCATGCCCAGCAGAAAAATAGCCCCATTCATCATGTACGCCACATCAAAGGCCCAGACGGTGGGGGCATGCAGAACATAACGGGCAAAGACTTCCCATACCATGGCGGTGACCAGGATTGCCGCCGCCATTTCCGCCAGCCGAGCGCTTGCAAGAGCGATAAAGTCGATCAGTTTTGAAATAGGCTGCAGCATGGCAGCTCTCCTTCAGAAAGTGGGACTTAGTCTCGGATCAGGTAATTGCTTTCACTGCGCCAACGGTTCAGGAATCCGTCGTAATCAGTCAGCAAATTCTTCATGTAGTCGTTGCCCGATTGCGCTTGCGCTTCGGCTTTCTTATGTACCCAATCATTGCCGGCATCCGCCAATTGCTTGATGAAGGCCGGGTCCAGAGTGATGACTTCATTGCGACCCTGGCGGTACTTCTCCATGGCTTTGATGTCGGCGTTGTAGAAGTAGTCCAGGGATTGGTGGGTGGTCAGTTCGGCAGCGGCCTCAATCAGTTGCTGCAAATCGGCCGGCACTTTATCCCAGGTTTCCTGCTTCAGGACGACTTCCCACATAAAGGTGGGCTGATGCACGCCAGGGACCACAATGTATTTGGCGGCTTGATGAAAACCTTCGGGGGTATTGGAGGAGGGGGTAGCCCATTCCACCGCATCGACCCCTTTGCGCTGCAACAGGGTGTACGTGTCCCCGGGTGGCACCACGGTGGGAACGGCACCGAAATAGTCTTTCATTACGTCCGCCCAGGCACCGGAAGTGCGATATTTCAGGCCTTTCAAGTCCTCTGCATTTCGGATGGGGGTGTTGGAGTGGGCCAGTACTTCCGTCGAACCCAAACCGACAATCATGGTTTTGAGACCGTTTTTGGAACGCAGCTCCTGCAGTTTTTCCTTGCCGCCGCCTCCATACAGCCAGACGCGGTAAGCATCAGGTCCCATGCCACCGGGGTAGCCAGCAAAAATGGCATTGGCCGGGTCCTGGTTGACCAGGTAGCTGGAGGTGGAGTGCCCCGCCTCTACTACGCCGGTCTCTACCGCTTCAAAAACTTTAAGGGCGGGAACAATAACACCTGCTCCAAAGGGCTGAATCTCGACACGATCCCCCGTCATGAGCTTCACGTTCTTTGCAAAACGCTCCAGAAAATTCTGATAAAACGGGGAGCCTTCGGGTACGGAAGTTGGTACGCGCCAACTGATTTCGGCCGCTTGCGCCGAGGCCATGCTGCCCAGCAGAAACAGGCCGGCCAGGGTGGATGCAACAAGTTTGGATTTCATGTTTGTCTCCGGTGGTTTTTTTATAGTCCAGCTCCGTCGCAGGCTGGCGGCCAGCGTCAAAGCATGGGATGGATCTTAATATTTTCTAAATATATTAACAACATATTTAGATTGGGGTTTGTCCTAGAAAGCGCCGGAGGTGGCTTGCTGATTGGGTTTCGGTGTTCTTTTTGGATGGTGGAAGGACAGGGTAAGGGCGTTCCAGACCTGGTTTTGGCGCGGATTTTCAGCGGTGAAATCATTCGTGATGCGTTTTTTTTCATGCTTGTTTGAAGCACTGCGGGGCAGCCTTGTTGAGCTGTTTCAATCCTTTCGTCCCCGCGGTCTAGCTGGTACACTTTGCGACTGCTTTTTTAGAAGCGCACGGCGGCAGGACAGGGTCTTTGGACCGTTCTTTTGCTGTAGCACGTTCAGTAGCAGCAGGCAGGAAAATAGCGGGTTTTTTACGAACAAGAGAGGGCGTCGAATCTACCCTTGCGTGTTGTAAAGCCTGGATTCCTGCGGTGCATGTGGCGTCTGGCCCGCCTGGGCCCACTGCGCAGACAAGCCACCGGGCCCATAGTTAAATGGATATAACTTTCCCCTCCTAAGGGAAGATTGCAGGTTCGATTCCTGCTGGGCCCGCCATTCTTATGCATGACGCCTGCCCGGCTTCATGGTCCTGAAGGCTCGTTCTGATAGGCCGAGCTTTGATATCCCACTTGATGATTAGCATCCTGTGCTTTTTGCGCAGGCCTGTTCGTGCCTGCTCGTTTTCTTTTTTCGAGCCAGCCCTGTTTTGAGCAACAAGGCTGGCTTGAGCACCTGACTAATCGCTCGTGATGACAATTCAAGAGTCATGCGTGCTATGGAATGCAGGAGGCGCTAATGGAACGGTCGATTGTCAAAACCCGGAGATGAGCTTCTGGAGGTCTGTTGGTGGCCCCAGGCTTTGACGGGATTTCTTGTTGAGGACAGATAGTCATCCACACTCCCGGTCCAGAGCTTGAATCCCAGACAACTTTTCCATTTGTCTTGTTGATAAAGCCAGTGAGTTTGGCAAACGGAGCAGCGAAACAGGCTCTGTGCTCCCTGGTCTCCATAGTCCTCTGTTTTGGTGACGCGTTCCATATAAGCATGCTTAGGTGTGTGCGCTTTGGAAAGCGGCAGAGTCTGGCACAAAATACACATGG
The DNA here is from genome assembly GCF_023674485.1 of Alcaligenes sp. DN25. NCBI lineage: Bacteria > Pseudomonadati > Pseudomonadota > Betaproteobacteria > Burkholderiales > Alcaligenaceae > Alcaligenes > Alcaligenes sp. DN25. The sequence goes on from NZ_CP098408.1 coordinate 1,049,603, forward strand.
TTTTATGGTCGATCTTGCCCACTTCTTGCTCCTTTTTAAATAAAAGCTATGGGAAATAGCGTGTTTAAAAAAAGACAGCAATGTACTTTCTACAAAAACTATCAAACTGAAAGCAAGATAGTCAGCCCGCATCTTACAAATCTTGTCGGGGCTTGGGTAGTGTCAGCTGTAAAAGGATATTTCGTTCGCAAATACCCGTAAAAAAAACAGAGGAGTTCTTGTCTATCCTTGCATCAGGCAAGGGGATAAGGCTTGGGCAAATCGTTTGGCTGGCTTGTCGTCGGTGTGACTCAAGTCGATGGCAGGAAAATCTGGTGTGTCCTTGATCGAGCTGTGTTTGAATTTTGCCCAGTTTCGTTTTTATTTGAAATATATGAGGCGGGCTTCCGACTAAACTGCTTTTATTTATAAGGAATTTGCCATGAAAAACGACAAGCGTTCCTTGGAAAAAGACCCGTTTTCCTCCTCTGCGTGCAGGCAGGAGGAGCCACCCGTGGTCAAACCTTGCAAGCCAGATTCTGTAGACAGTTTGTTTGACTGCTTTGCCAAGACCGTGACCCGCTTTGCGGGCTCGCCCATCATGTTCTCTGTTGCTGTTTTAGCCGTGCTGGTCTGGGCCTTGTCCGGGCCTTATTTTAATTATTCGGAGACCTGGCAGTTAATTATCAATACCGGAACCACGATTATTACTTTCTTGATGGTGTTTTTAATTCAGCAAAATCAGAATAAAGATAGCAAGGCACTGCATATAAAACTTGATGAGCTGATTATTTCACTGACAGATGCCAATGAGCGCTTGATTGATGTTGAGGAGCTGGATGAAAAACAGCTCAAGAAATTGGAGGCCTATTATTCCTCCATCGCGTTGAAAGCGCGCCGACGTCTGGACGGCGATACATAAAGATAAAAGGGCCTTGCGGCCCTTTTTTTACAGCATCTTGTTGCGTTGCTGCTCGGCCCGCGAGGCCCCGATCGGCGTTTCGACTTGCTTTTGCTCTTCTGGCGGAGGCAGCACGGCAGGAAATCCCAAGGATTGAATCCACAGCTCGCGAGACCATCCCTGGGTATGGTAGAGGTGATGGCCCTCATCGGGAGCGACGGCGTCATGAGCCTGTTTGAGTAAAGTCGCCAGTTTCTTGTCTTTGCTCTGCTCGCCAACCAGGCCAATCAACTGCCAATTCAGATGGTCTTTGGTTTCGGCCAGAATGACACATTCGGATGCGACCAGCTCTGCCGCATTCGGATCCCCTGCCTGTTTGGCCAACTCCATGGCCTTGACCAGTGCAGAGGCGATCTGTTTCAGTACTTGTCGGCCGGGTGTTTGTTTGGCGGGGTCCAGTGCCAGCTCCTCAAAGATACTTTTCAGCACCTGTTGGTGTGTCAATGTTTCTTCCAGGTAGCCTTCCCATTCTTTTTTCAGGTCCGCGTTATTGGCACAGGAAATGGCTGCTTTATAGACTTGCTCTCCGCCCAATTCGGTTTCCAGGGCTTGATACAAGAGTTCATGCAGCTGTTCGGTGTTGGCTTTATGTGATGTCATTGTTCGCTCCAGTCCAGAGGTTGAGGGTTGGAACTGACACCATAAATGCTGCGACGCGTACAGATTATGCGATTTGATGAGGAGTGATACGGGCTGTGAATGACGTAAGGCTTGGGTAACAATATTGCCCGATCGGGTTTGAAAAGGGTTATTGGGGCTGCCTTGCAAACCGTCTGCCTGCCTGTGGTAGGATTGTGCGCTTTATTGCAGCTTCGATGCGGGCTGAGGGCCTGTGCATCGGATTTGCCACTCCATTTTTGAACGCATCGTCTCGTCCGGCTGAATCTCTTTCAGTGCCAGGCTGATGCACCGCAGCAGGGTAGTCATGACACTCCAGGGTTGGAAACGCCGCGTTTTTTACGTGGGTTTGTTCGAGTTTTTTGCCATTGTTTTTTCTTCTTTCTTGCTGGCGTACTTTGCCGGTGGGGAGGCTTCAGAGTCTGCGCCCATTGCTGTGGCGATCTCGGTGATTGCGATTGTCTGGAACTACGTGTTCAACACGGCGTTCGAACATTGGGAATCCCGCCAAGCTGTCAAAGGCCGCAGTCTGTTGCGCCGTAGTGTGCATGCCATCAGCTTTGAGGCTGGCCTGGTAATTGCTATCGTGCCTTTGTATATGTGGTGGTATCAGGTCGGCTTGCTGGAAGCCTTGCGTATGGAAGTAGCCATTCTGGTGTTCTTTCTGATTTATTCCTTTATTTTCAGCTGGACCTTTGACCGGGTGTTCGGTTTGCCGGCCAGTGCGGCTTGACCTAGTCGTCCAAGAAAAAGCCGCGTAATGCGGCTTTTTTTGTTTCTGCTGGATTGGCTTTATCACTGCACCTGAGCTTCCCGCCGCGCCTGACAGATACGGGCGTGGTGTACGTCTGCCCACTTCACCAGTTCTCGCATAGGTACCAGAAAAGACTGCCCCAATTCGGTCAGCGTGTATTCCACGCGGGGCGGTACTTCGGCGTACAAGGTTCGTTGTACAAATCCATCAGTTTCCAGCCGCTTGAGTGTGCGTGAGAGCATTTGACGGGAAATATCGCCGATTTCCCGGCCCAGCTCATTAAAGCGCAGGGTGCCCGGTGCCAGCGATTCCAGGATCAGCAGGCTCCATTGGTCGCCAATCCGATCCAGTACATCCCGGATGGGACAGGGTTGCTCAAATTCTTCCTGTATGGGGCTGGAAGCCAGTGTGGCTGCGCTTGATGAGGACATGGCGGCTTGCTTTCCTGTGTTCAATAGTCACTTCCGTGTGACCTGGTATGGCCTGCGTGACTTCTTGTGGACTGTCAAAAAACTGTCTAGCATCACGCTTAATGGTCTACTTTTTAGACCAAGTCTTTATTTGAGCACACAAGGAGCTGTTATGTCTCGTATTGCATTGATAGGTGCTTCTGGCGAAGTCGGTTCGCGCCTTTTGAAAGAACTCTCGGATCGCGGTCATACGGTGACAGCGATTGCTCGCCATACTGAAAAAATTGCCAGCCTGCCCAATGTCACCGCAGTTCAGGGCGATGTGAATGATCTGGATGGTTTGATTGCGCTATTGAAAGGGCACGATATTGCAATTAGCGCGGTTCGCTTTGCGTCGTCAGATCCTTCCAAGCTGATTACGGCGGTTCGTGCGGCCGGTGTGCCGCGTTATCTGGTGGTAGGCGGTGCCGCCAGCCTTGAAGTGGCCCCCGGTCAGCGATTGATTGATCAGCCTGCTTTCCCGGACGCTTACCGGACCGAGGCCTTGGGTGGCATTGCCTTTCTGGATCAGTTGCGTCAGGAAAAAGAGCTGGATTGGACTTTCCTGTCGCCCTCGGCAGAGTTTGGCCCCGGCCAGCGCACAGGCAAATTCCGTATCGGCAAAGACAGCCTTTTGGTCTCCGACCAAGGCAGCAAGATTTCTTATGAGGATTACGCCATCGCTTTGGTGGACGAGATTGAACGTCCTGCCCATTCACGCCAGCGCTTCACCGTAGGTTATTGAACAGGGAGTGGGACTGATGAAAGGTTTAATCCGATGGGTATCTCCAGTTTTATTAGTGGGCTCTTTCTTGTTGAGCACAAATGCAGCGTTGGCTGCCAATTCGCCGACTCGTGATGTGGCTCAGGAAGAGAGCAATCGCAAGCTGGTGGTCGATTTTTACGACAGCTTCTTTAACAAGCATCAGGTGCAGGAAGCGGCGTCGGTCGTAGCTGAGGACTATATCCAGCACAACCCGGAGGTGCCGGACGGAAAAGCGCCTTTCGTGGGGTATTTTGATGGCTATTTCAAAGAGAACCCGCAGTCTCGCGCACGGATTGTGCGCAGTGCCGCAGACGGCGATCTGGTTTATCTGCATGTGCATTCGACCAATGGCAAGGCCGATCGCGGGCAGGCTGTGATGGATATTTTCCGGGTGCAAGACGGCAAGATTGTGGAGCACTGGGATGTGATTCAGGCCGTGCCGGAGCAGGCGGCTAATAGCAATACCATGTTCTAAGCTCACTATTCGGGCAACCCGTTCTTTACCACCGATACGGCAGCAGCCTTGCGCGGCGCCGAAGGGGGGCGAGACTTTGCCCCGTTATAACGAGGACTTATGCTTACGCCAAATAAAAGACCCGCCAGCTATGGCGGGTCTTTTTGATGAGGGGTAAACGGAGTTCTTCTTTGGGCAACCGTTTGTGCTGTTGCTTGGCGAAGTTTCGATTGCGAGTTGTCTAAGCTGTTTGCATCTTGATCCTGGCTTCGCGAATCGGCAGATTGACGATGGCCGCCAGTACGGCCAAGACAATATCAGCCCACCACATCCAGCTGTAGTCACCAAAGCGGGTCAAGGCGATACCCCCCAGCCATGCGCCCAGAAAGCCGCCGATCTGGTGCGAGAACAAGGCCAGACCAAACAGGGTTGCCAGATAGCGCGTGCCAAACAGCTTGGCGACGATATTGGCGGTAGGGGGCACGGTAGCCAGCCAGGTCAGCCCCAGGCCGATGGCAAAGATGTAAAACACCAGATCGGTTTTAGGCATCATCAAGTACCACAGGATCAGCACGGCGCGCGAGGCATACATCAGGGCCAGCACGTATTTGCTGCGCCAGCGGGCAATGCAGGAACCGGCGGCAATACTGCCAAAGATATTGGCCAGGCCGATCAAGGCCAGCGACCAGCTTGCTACCGAAGGTGGCAGCCCGCACAAGTCAATTTCCCCCGGTAAGTGGGTGACCAGAAAAGCAATGTGAAAACCGCAGGTGAAAAAGCCCAGACTCAGCAGCAAGTAACTGCGATCCTTCATGGCGCTTTTCAGTGTCTCGGCCAGACCGGGACCGCTGACAACAGGGGCTGGGGTGGCTGCGGCTTTTTCGGGCTTGCTGCCCGGACTTAGCTTGCGAATCAGAGGCAGGGTCAGCAGGGCGGTCAGGGCCAGAACCCAAAAGGTCGACATCCAGCCGACCCAGCCGATCAGCTTTTGCACCACGGGGGCAAAGACGAACTGCCCGAAGGAGCCGCCGGCATTGATCAGGCCCGAGGCCTGACCGCGGGCGTGATCCGGAATACGTTGGGCGGCAGCGCCAATCAAGGTGGAGAAACTGGCCGCGCCCGAGCCAATACTGGCCAGCAGGCCCAGCGTCAGGGTCAGCCCTAGCCCGGTACCAATAAATGGTGTTACGGCACAGCCCAGTGCCAGAATCAGAAGGCCCGCGATCAGAACCCGGTCCGGGCCCCAACGGTCGGAGCAGGCACCGGCAATAGGCTGGATGGCCCCCCAGGCAAGCTGGCCCACGGCCATGGCAAAGCTGATGGACATGATGCCCATGCCGGTTGCCTTATCAACGGGGCCGACGAACAGGCCAAAGGATTGGCGTATCCCCATGGTAACCATCAGGATGCCAGCAGCCGCCAAAGTCACCGTCATGATGGCGGGCTGGCGCAAGGATTGCAACATGGGGTCCCCTCTTATTATTCAGGTTTGAATTATCTGGCGAAATGTCACACAGGTGCAATCTCCTGCTTTTGTGAAGAGCGATGGAGCGGACAGTGTTGTAATCCGCTGCTATCCAGTTCCAGTTCCAGTTCCAGTTCCAGTTCCAGTTCCAGTTCCAGTTCCAGTTGCGGGAGGAGGAGGAGGAGGAGGAGGAGGAGGTGGTGGTGGTGGTGGTGGTGGTGGTGGTGGTGGTGGTGGTGGTGGTGGCTGCGCGTGGCAGGAAGTGCAGGGAGCAGAACCAGGCTGTTTATTATGGCGTTTGAGGGTTCAAGCAAGCGCGAGACATAAAAAAAGACGGGCTGACTGCGCCGTCTTTTTATACCTGCCGCTAAGTAAGATCAGCCTTTTTCCAGGCCAGCCTGTACGGGGCGTGCCCCCAGCTTGTCGATCAGAACCTGGGGATTGATGCCCAGCAAATAGCCTCGTCGGCCACCATTGATGTAAATGGTGTCGAATTCCAGCAGTTCTTCTTCCAGCCACACCGGCATGGCCTTGCGGGTGGCAAAGGGCGAGGTGCCGCCAACCATATAGCCAGAATGGCGTTGAGCCACATCTGGTTTACAGGGGGCGATCTTTTTCGCGCCGGTTTGACGGGCCAGATTCTTGGTGGAGACTTCACGGTCGCCGTGCATCACGATGATCAGGGGCTTGGCGCTTTCATCTTCCATTATCAGGGTCTTGGCCACCCGGTGCAGATCCAGACCCAGCTGGGCTGCCGCTTCCATGGCTCCGCCATGATCGACATAGTTGTAGCTATGCTCGGTAAAGGAAATGCCATTTTTACGTAGCCACTGTGTGGCCGGTGTTTCGCTAACGTGTTTTTCTTTAGCCATATCTTGGTAGTGCGCTCAGGCGCGTGGATGATGGGCTGCGTGCAAGGCTTTCAAGCGCTCACGTGCCACATGAGTATAAATCTGGGTCGTGGAAATGTCGGCGTGTCCCAAGAGCATTTGCACCACGCGCAGGTCGGCGCCGTGGTTGAGCAAATGGGTCGCGAAAGCATGACGTAAAACGTGCGGCGACAAGGGGGCCAGAACACCGGCCTGAACCGCATATTTCTTGACGATCAACCAAAAGGATTGGCGGCTCATGCAGGTGCCGCGCCCGGTAATAAAGACAAAATCGCTGCGGCGCTGGCCCAGCAAGGCAGGGCGGGATTCCTGCATATAGCGTTCGATCCAGTGCAGGGCCTCCTGCCCCAAGGGCACCAGCCTGTCCTTGCCCCCCTTGCCCTGGTCGATGCGCAGCACGCCATCGCTCAGGCTCAGGTTCTGCAAGGGCAGTTCAGTCAGTTCCGTGACGCGCAAACCGCTGGCATACAAGGTTTCCAGCATGCAGCGATCGCGCAGCCCCAAGGGATTATGTATGTCCGGGGCAGCCAGCAGGCGTTCTACCTGTTCTTCGGACAAGGTGTGCGGGACGCGTGGGGCCTGTCGGGCGCTGCTCAATTCCAGGCAGGGATCGTCCTGCCGCATGCCTTCTTGCACTGTCCAGTTGTAAAAGCGACGTAAGGTGGCCAGCCTGCGATTGGCTGTGCTGGCCTTGCTCTGATCTGCCTGGCTGGCCATCCATTCCCGCAAATCCTTGGCTTCCAACTGCTCCAGCGCTTTGCCTTCGCGCTCTTGTTGAGCCCATTCCTCCAGGCGTTCCAGATCCTGCCGATACGCTTGTTGGGTGTTGGCAGACAGGCCGTCCTGCAACCAGAGCATGGTGATGAAATCGGAAATCAGACTGGCTTGCGTCATGAGGATGGAAGAGTCGTAAAGCGTGCTTTTGGCAGCCGGAATGAAGCTGGAAAGCCATCATGCTATCACTCCGGGATGATGAGCTTCATTCAGCAGACGGGTAGATTTACGCTATATACCTATATATATTTCCTGATTATACTAATTCGTTACACCTGCCCTTGGAGGAGAAAACAATGTTCAAACGTGTCGTATCGGTCGCTGCCTTATCCCTGTTCTTGCAAGGCGCCGCGCAAGCCGATGAATTGGTTGTGGCCGCCGCCGCCAGTCTGACCAACGCCTTCAAGGAACTGGCTGGCCAGTTTGAGGCAGAGCATCCGGGCACCAAAGTGCTGACCAGTTTTGCAGCATCGGACGTGCTGTTGCAGCAGATCGTCAATGGCGCTCCTGTGGATGTGTTTGCTTCGGCAGATCAGAAAGCCATGAACAAGGCCGAAGAGGCCAAGGCTGTGGATCCTGCCACCCGCAAGAATTTTGTGCAGAATCAGGTTGTGCTGATTGTGCCTAGCGACAACCCTGCCAGGGTTACGAACGCTGGCGATCTAGGCAAGGAGGAAGTCAAACGCGTTGCTTTAGGTAATCCGGCTGTCGTCCCTGTGGGTCGTTATACTCAGGCCGCTCTGGAGAAAGCCGGTCAGTGGGATGCGGTGAAACAGCGTGAAATTCTGGGCCAGAACGTGCGTCAGGTGCTGGATTATGTCGCTCGTGGTGAAGTGGAAGCCGGTTTCGTGTTCGCGACCGACGCGGCCATCATGAAAGACAAGGTGGAAGTGCTGGAAGTGCTCAAGACCACGGAACCTGTCACTTACCCGATTGCCTTGGTGCAGCGCGAAGGCCGTAATGACAAGGCTCAGGCTTTCCAGGATTTCGTCATGTCTGAATCCGGACAGCAAGTGCTGGCAAAATACGGTTTTGCCAAGCCTTGACAGGATTTTGATCGTCGGATGACTTCACTTTGGATTCCTCTGTGCTTATCGCTCAAGGTCGCCGGTTGGGCGACCTTGTTTGCCTGTGTGCTGGGTATAGGAGTGGCCTATGCCTTGTCGCGCTGGCAGTCGCGCTGGTGTGATCTGCTTGATTCCATCTTGACCTTGCCCATGGTTTTGCCGCCTACCGTCATCGGCTATTACCTGCTGGTCTTGCTGGGTCGGCGCAGTGCCTTTGGGCAATGGCTCTCCAGTATGGGGATTGAACTGGTCTTTACCTGGCAGGGCGCGGTGATTGCCGCGACTGTCGTAGCTTTTCCCATGATTTTGAAGGCCGCGCGTGCGGCTTTTGAGGATGTGGACCCCCGCCTGGAAAATGCGGCCAGCGTGCTGGGTCTGAAGCCCTTGGCCATCTTCTTTCGTGTCAGCCTGCCTTTGGCAGCGCGTGGCATCATGGCAGGCGTTTTGCTGGCCTTTGCCCGCGCTTTGGGCGAGTTCGGCGCTACGTTGATGATCGCGGGCAGCATACCGGGGCGCACCCAAACCATGTCCATCGCCATTTACGAGGCAGTCCAGGCAGGGGAGGATCAGCAGGCATTGGTGCTGGTCGCTATTATTTCGATTACTTGTGTGCTGGTCCTGTGGAGTACCAGTGCCTTGTCACCCCGTCACGTACGCCGTAAAAGAGGGATGCAATGAGCCTGACTGTACAGATTCAACGCACCGTGGTCAGCGAGGCCCGTCATTTCGACTTGAACATTCAGATTCAAACCGAAGCCCGTCATATTGCCCTGTACGGGCCTTCGGGTTCGGGCAAGTCCTTGACGGTGCAAAGCGTGGCGGGCTTGTTGCGGCCCGACCATGGCCGCATTCAAATTGGCAATCAGGTCTATTTTGATTCTGAAAAAGGCATCAACCTGAAACCACGCGAGCGTCGGGTGGCGTACCTGTTTCAGGACTACGGCCTGTTCCCGCATCTGACCGCAGCACAGAATATTTGCTTTGGTCTGAACACGGGCTTGTTCAACCGCTCCGTGCGAGACATGCCTGCGGCTGCCCAGCGTTGGGTAGAAGCGTTTCAGCTGGAGTCGGTATTAAGCAGCTATCCCGCCCAACTGTCGGGCGGGCAAAAGCAGCGTTGTGCCTTGGCGCGAGCCTTGGCTATTGAACCTCAGCTGCTTTTGCTGGATGAGCCTTTGGCGGCCCTGGATCAGGACTTGCGTGCGCGTTTGCGGGCTGAACTGGCTCAGTTGCAAAGCCAGATCGATATTCCCACTATCCTGATCACCCACGATCCTGAGGATGCCAGGGCCCTGGCCCAAGAGGTCTATCGTATTCGCGATGGACGCATTATCGAATGCTGTACCAGCGCGGATCTGGAAGCTCTTACAGCGTAGCGATCATCACGCTGGATGCCTTGAACAGTGCATAGGCGGACTGGCCTGCTTCCAGGTGCAAGCGCTGTGTGCTGTCCAGGGTGATGCTGGCGGTGACTGTCAGGCCCTGTGGCAGTTCCAGACGTACTTCTGCATTGACGGCACCGGTAATGACATCGGTAATCGTGCCGGGCAGTTGATTGCGTGCGGACAGGGAGTTACGGGTGTCGCCCGTGCCAATCATGATCGAGGACGCTTTCAGAAAGGCCAGAACTTTCTGCCCCTCACGCAGGCCCAGGTTTTCCGTGCTTTCTCGTGTGATGGACGCGACCACGATTTGGCCCTGGCCAATATCCACATGAATTTCGTCGTTGACGGCTCCCGTTTTAATCGTGGTAACGATACCGGGCAGTTGGTTGCGAGCCGAAGTTTGCATGATCATGGTTTGGAGTAACTCCATTTGAGTCGCCACGGAAGGCATTAAACGACCAATACGGCTCATGAAGCGTTGATGCAGCCGGTCGTAGGTTTGATACAGCTCCAGCAGTTCGACGGCTTTGGGCGTCAGGGTGGCACCGCCACCACGATGACCGCCCGTACTGCGCAGCACCAGAGGTTCGCCCGCCATATTATTCATGATGTCGATGGCGTCCCAGGCCGCTTTGTAGCTGATGCCAATATGACGGGCAGCGGCAGAGATCGAACCCTGCTCGGCAATGGCGGCCAGCAAGGCCATACGGCGGGCGCTACCCCAGGTATGGTCGCCAGTGCGCAGCGACAGGCTGCCGGTTAATTCGGTATTGGGGGTGTTTGAACTAGACATGGTGATAAGTGTAAGGGCGGGAACAAACTAGGGATAGAGCGCCGGTACAATGGCCGGATCAGCGCTGCTGGCCGTTCTGTTTTCTTGCAACCTTAACTGGTTTTTTCTATGTACGACACCCCTGCTGTTTCCATGGCTCAATTGCAGGAGCTCAATAGTGCCGAGACGGTTGTCTTGACCGTGAACAAGCGCTATGCGCGCCGCCTGCTGGGACATTTGTCGGCCCGTCTGGCGGGTGCTGGCGGGACGGTTGCCGTACCGGAAATTGTGCCTTTGGGCGCGTGGCTGGCGCAGGCCAGCGATCAGCTTTGCTTTTCCGAACAATGGCAACCAGCCGCGCACCAGATGGATCGTTTCGCCGCCTTGCAGCGCTGGGAGCACAGTATCGAGCAGTGCGAGGAAGAGGGTTATTTCCTGGATGTAGGCCAGGCAGCGCGCCTGGCCTGTGAAGCCGATACCTTGCTGGATGAATGGAATATCGAGCTGAAACCCGGCGAGGCCAGCGTGGATTTTGAACGCTTCATGCAATGGCGCTCTCACTACCGGCAAAGCCTGGAGCAGGCAGATCTGGATGATGCAAACCTGGCTGCGGAGCGTGTGCTCAAAGCGGTGCAGGCAGGCGCCTTGCACATGCGTCATCGCCATATGGTGCTGCATGGTTTTCATGAATATTCGCCACGCCTGCAAAGTTTGTTGAGTGGTTTGCAGGACATGGGGGTAGAGATTCTCCAGCTGCAGCACGAAGAGGCTCCGGCGACAGAGGTGTATCGGGTGCAGGCGCAGGATGCGGATACGGAATGGCGCCTGGCGGTGCAGTGGGCGCGTCGTCAATTGGACGAGGACCCGGATCGCACAGTAGCCATTGTGGCCGCGCAGCTGGAAACGCAATTGCCGCTGGTGCATCGTCTTTTGCGACAGGCCATGCACACGGATCAAGGTGCGTTGCCCTATAACGTGGCGGCAGCCCGATCCTTGGCTGAGTGGCCAGTGGTTGAAGCGGCCATGGCCTGGTTGAAGGCCTTGTTTACGCTGGCGACCAAGGGGCAGGCCGAGCCCGCCATGCTGGGCGAAGCCTTGCGTTTGGGAGCGTGTCAGGCAGAACAGTCTGAAGCAGGTGGCCGTGCCCGCATTGACAAGGCCTGGCGCGACAACCGCATTACACAAGTTAGCCGTAAAGAATTTGCCGACATGCTCAGCTTCCACACACCCGAACTGGCTCTGGCCTGGGGCAAGGCGGTGGAACGCTTCGAGTCCGTATCGGCAGGCGCTCAAGGAGTGGATACCTGGGCGTCGGTCATGCGCCAATGCCTGGAGGCTTTGGGCTTTCCGGGCACTAACCGTCTGGATAGTGCCCAGTTTCAAACTCTGGAGGCTTTGGAAGCCTTGCTGCTGCAACTGGCGCAGCAAGCGCCGGTCTTGGGTCGCATCAGTGCCTTGAAGGCACAAAGCGCTTTGGCCCGCATGGCCCGTGAAAATTTGTTCCAGCCACAACGAGACCCACGTTCCCGGCTGGACGTGCTGGGTTTTCTGGAAGCGGAAGGCGGGCGCTGGGATACCGTATGGGTGCTGGGCCTGACCGATGATATTTTGCCTGCTGCGGTCAAACCCAATCCTTTGATTCCTGCCCAGGTGTTGCGTCGAGTCTCGGCACCTCGCAGTACGCCAGAGCGGGAGCTGGAATGGGCGCGCTGGATGCTGAGTGCCTTGCTACGCTGTGGGAATCAGGTTTTGCTAAGTGCGCCTTTGCATCAGGGCGAACAGGAGCTGAGGCCCAGTCCCTTGATTGCTCATTGGCCTGTGCTTGAAATGCCTTGGGCGGTGCAGGCAGAGCAGGCCGTCGCACAGGAAGCCTTGCTGGACGAGCAAGGCCCCAGCTTGAAACAGGAAGAGCGCATACGTGGCGGGATCAGTGTGCTGGATACCCAGGCTCGCAATCCCTTGTGGGCGTTTGTGAAGTTTCGGCTACATGGTCAGGCCTTGCCCGACTACGCCCGTGTGGGCGATATGAATACACGCGGGATGTTCCTGCACCGCGCCGTCGAATTGTTCTGGCTGCGTGTGAAGGATCAGGACAGCCTGCATGAGCTGATTGGTGAGGGCTCACTGCTGGATGTGGTGCAAACGTGCATCGATCAAGCGGCGCAAGAAGAGCTGGCCGATTACGGTCCAGTGCTGCGCAGCCTGGAAATGGAGCGGGGTCTGGCCGTCTTGAATGAGTACGCTCATCAGGAAGCCCAGCGCCCACCGTTCGCCCTGGGGGCGACGGAGCATGAATTGAGCTGGAATCGAGGCTTGTTACGTCTGAACCTGCGTCTGGACCGCTTGGATGATCTGGCTGATGGCGAGCAATTACTGTTGGATTACAAAACCGGCATAGGCGAGCTGCGGCCCGATAAAGACTGGCTGCGGCCCAGACCCGTGAATCTGCAATTGCCGTTTTATGCCGCCGCCTTGCAGGATGAGGGCCGCACCGTCAGTGGTTTGGCCTTTGTACGCTTGCATGCCCGACAGGTCGGTTTAAGCGGTTTGGCCGCGCCCGGCATGGATATTGAGGGTCTGACCGAATTGGAGAGCGCCCAGCAGTGGACCGCCCAAATCGCGCAGTGGAAACAGGCGGTGGAAGGCTTGGCAGATGAGTTCCTGCAAGGGCAGGCCGCCAACCAGATCTGGAACCGCAACGATTTGCTGTATTGCGATGTTTTGCCCTTTTTACGTTTGTTCCAGGAAGACCTCCAAGACAATGGAGGAGAGGTGTAATGGTGACAGTCCCTAGCGATAGCCCCGCCCGTGCACGGGCACTGGACCCCGAGTCCTCCTTTCTGGTCCAGGCCCCAGCCGGTTCCGGCAAGACAGAGCTGCTGACCGATCGGATTCTGGCCTTGCTGGCTCGCGTGCAGCGGCCAGAAGAAATAGTGGCCATTACCTTCACCCGTAAAGCTGCGGCTGAAATGCATGCGCGTGTACTGGAGAAGTTGGCCGCTGCCAATCAGGAACGGCCTGCCGAGCCCTACCGGGTACGCAGCTGGGAACTGGCGCGTGCCGCCATGCAGCGCAATCAGGAGCAGCAGTGGGATTTGCTGGCTTACCCGGCCCGTTTAAGCATCCGGACCATCGACTCCTTGTGTGCCCACCTGGTACGCGCCATGCCCTGGATTACGGGGCTGGGCGGGGTTCCGGCCATTACCGATAAGGCCCAGGAGCATTACGAAGCGGCGGCTTGGGCCACGCTGGAGATGGCGGAAAGCGTGCCCAGCGTGGCGCGTTTTCTGGAACACATGGATGTGAACCTGCTGCAGGCGCAAGCTCTGTTGGCCGGTATGTTGGCCAGCCGTGAACAGTGGTTGCCAGCGGTGGGGCAGGGCGGTGATGTAGCCTTTTTACAAGACAGTTTGCGTGAGGTGGTGGAGCAGCAGCTGCAGCAGCTAAGCGATTCACTGCCACCCGGTTGGGCGCGAACCTTGGCCCCCCTGGCCTGTTTTTCGGCCTCGAATCTGGAAAGCGGCGATGTGCTGGCCTTGGCGGATTGGCAAGGCGATAACCTGGCCCCGGTCATGGACGATTTGCCGCGCTGGCGTGGTCTGGCAGCCTTGTTGCTGACGGATAAAGGCGATCTGCGCAAAAGCCTGACGGTGCGTAATGGCTTTCCCCCTAAAACGGCACAAAAAGAAATGCTGACCGAGTGGTTGAGCAATTGTCTGGGGGCTGAGCCCTGGATTGCCCGCCTGGCCAGTGCACGCCTTTTGCCCGAGCAATACTCCCCCCAGCAGCAAGAAGTCCTGTCCAATCTGATTCAGGTCTTGTGGCTGGCTGCGGCGCAATTGAAACTGCGCTTTGCCGAGAAAGCTGAGGTCGATTTCACCGAGATTGCCCAACGTGCCTTGCAAGCCTTGGGTGATGCCGACGAGCCGGGCGAGCTGCTCTTGCGCATGGACAGGTCCATACGCCATTTGCTGGTAGACGAGTTCCAGGACACCAGCCAATCCCAGGTGCAGTTGCTGGAACGCCTGACCAGCGGCTGGGAGCCGGGCGACGGGCGCAGTCTGTTTTTGGTGGGCGACCCCATGCAGTCCATTTACCGTTTCCGCAAGGCGGAAGTGGGTTTGTTTCTGCAAGTCTGGCAAGCTCGACGCTTGGGCGAAGTAGAGCTGGAGCCGCTGAATCTCAGTAATAACTTCCGTTCACATCCGCGCTTGGTGGAATGGGTGAACAAAGTGGGGGCGCAATTGTTTCCGGCTCGACCTGACCCGGATCTGGGCATGGTCACCTACGAACACTCGACCGCCTTCAAGCCCGATATCCCCGATTGGGCGGTGCATTTTCATCCGTCCTGGCATTTCCGAGTGGCTAGGGGAGAGGACGCTGTGCCGTCGCAGCAAGCGGCTCAAGAGCGTGCAGTGCAGGAGGCGGTTCAGTGTGCGGCCCAAGCTCTGGAACGTTATCAGGACAGCGAACATCCGGTGGCGATTCTGGTGCGAGCACGTTCGCACTTGCATGGTCTGGTGCGCAAGCTGGGCGAGCAGGGCATACCGTGTCGAGCCGTAGAACTGGAACCCTTGCAACAGCGTCCTGTGGTGGCTGATCTGGTGCAGTTGGTCCGTGCCTTGGCGCACCCGGCTGATCGACTGGCTTGGCTGTCTGTGTTGCGCTCGCCATTGATCGGCCTGCGTTTGGAGAGTCTGCACCGCCTGTGCGCCTTGCATCCTACACAGACCTTGGCCGAGCTTACACACAATCAGGATTTTGAAGACTGGGATGCCAACGAGCGTTCTCGTCTGCTCTTTGCTTGCCAGATCTTGCTGGACAAAGGCAATCGTAGTGGCTTGATGCCTTTTGCTGCCTGGGTGCAGGAATGCTGGACGCGCTTGGGCGGGCCGCAAGTCTATCCAAGCCTGGCTGATCAGGCGGATGCAGAACAAGTCTTGCGTCTGCTGGAGGAGTTATGCCCTTACGGACCGCCCGACCAGCAACAATTGCAGGCCCGTGTGGAGTCGCTGTATGCCACCCCGCAAGGTACGGGCAAGGCCGTGGAGGTGATGACGATTCACAAGTCCAAGGGCCTGGAGTTTGAAACTGTCATTTTGTTTGGCTTGCACAAGCAGTCAGCAGCCGACTCCGAGCCGTTGATTCGTCTGGAGCACAGCGCCGAGCGCTTGATTCTGGGGCCGATCAGTCACAAGGGCAGCGAGCAGCGCGATCCGGTGTCGCAGTTTCTGGCGGCGCGGGAGCGTATCCGGGCCGAGCAGGAAAGCCACCGCTTGTTATATGTGGCCCTGACGCGTGCCCGTCAGGAGCTGCATCTGTTTGCGGAATTGAGTATCACCCAGGATAAGGGCCTGCGCGAGCCGGATGGCCGCTCCTTGCTGAGCCGTGTCTGGCCGGTCCTGGAGCAGCCACAGGCTCCTGTTTGGCAAGCCGAGCAGGGCGGACAGCAAGAGGAATCCGGGCAAGGTTCCGCGGCATTGTTGCAGCGAGTGGTGAGCTTGCCGGCCGCGCCGCCCGAGCAGTTGCAGGCCGACAGCCCGCAGTATCAAAGCTGGCAGTGGTCTCTGGACACGACTCATGAAAAAGCCATTGGTACGGTTGCCCACGACTGGCTGGAAAAGCTGGGCCGTGAAGGGCTGGAGCAATGGCCGGTAGAACGCTTGCAGCAAGGCCGCGCCGTGATGCGTCGTCAACTGTTGCGTGCTGGTGTGCCAGCGACCTATCTGGATGAAGCCGCCCAATCCCTGTTTGAAGCGATTACTGCGACCGTACAGACGGAACGGGGCCGCTGGCTGCTGGGCGTCAGCCGAGCTTACCGGGAATGGTCCTTGCTGGACGTCAGTGGCCGGGTGTCGATTATTGACCTGGCCATTTCCCAGGAAGATCACTGGCTGGTGGTGGATTACAAGACCGGACGACCTGCCGAGCATGAAAGTCTGGACGATTTCAAGGCCCGGATGCTGGAGCGTTATGCGCCGCAATTGCAGCGGTATTGTGAGCAGGTGCAGGCTCTGGATGGCCGGCCCGCGCAGGCTGCACTTTATTTCCCGAGAGCCGATCTTTGGCTGCCGTATTGATGCTACACTATTGGTCGGCGGGCCCCTCCGCATGGTTCGGCGGTGAATCTGGTCAGGTCGGGAACGAAGCAGCCACAGCCGTGCAGAATCAGTGCCGGAGTCAGGCTCGCCACTTCATTTGCTTATCGGGTTATGCGCGCCCGGTCTATCTGCTTCCCTTCAGCACCGAATCCGGTACACTTTTCCTTTCGCTTATTTGTATTGATGGTTCACGCCGTCCGGAATTCGCATGACCTATCTCGTTCTGGCCCGCAAGTGGCGCCCCCGTTCCTTTGACACCTTGGTTGGTCAGGACCACGTGGTGCGCGCTCTGACGCACGCCCTGGATACCCAGCGCCTGCACCATGCCTGGCTGTTTACGGGCACACGCGGCGTGGGCAAGACCACCTTGTCGCGTATTCTGGCCAAGTCGCTGAACTGCGAAACTGGCATCACTTCCAAGCCCTGTGGCGTTTGCCGCGCTTGTACCGAGATTGATGCTGGCCGCTTTATTGATTATGTAGAGCTGGACGCCGCTTCCAACCGTGGTGTGGAAGAGATGACCCAGCTGCTGGAGCAGGCGGTCTACGCCCCCAGCTCGGGCCGTTACAAGGTCTACATGATTGACGAAGTTCACATGCTGACCGGGCACGCCTTCAACGCCATGCTCAAGACGCTGGAAGAGCCGCCAGCGCACGTCAAATTCATTCTGGCCACGACCGATCCGCAAAAGATTCCGGTCACGGTCTTGTCGCGCTGTCTGCAATTCAATTTGAAGCAGATGACAGTGCCCGCGATTGTGGGCCATCTGCAAGACATTCTGACTCAGGAAGAAATGCAGTTCGAGCTGCCTGCCTTGCGTTTGCTGGCACAGGCAGCTGATGGCTCCATGCGCGATGCCTTGTCGCTGAGCGACCAGGCTATTGCCTATAGCGCGGGCGATCTTAGCGCCCAGGCTGTGCAAGCCATGCTGGGCACCATTGATCAACGCCACCTGGCGCAATTGCTGCAAGCGCTGGTCGCTTACGATGCACAGGCCATTATGGGTGTGGCCGATGATCTGGCCTTGCGCGGCCTGTCTTATTCGGGCGCTCTGGCTGATCTGGCAACCTTGTTGTCCCGTATCGCCATCGAGCAGCGCATTCCCGGCACGATTTCTGATGATGATCCTCTGGCAGAGGCGGTGCGGCAACTAGCGCCCATGCTCTCGCCCGATCATGTGCAGTTGTTTTATTCGGTAGCGGTGCATAGCCGTCAGGAGCTGTCTTTGGCTCCGGATGAGTACGCCGGTTTTGTGATGGCGTGCTTGCGCATGCTGGCCTTGCTGCCCGAGCCCGTCTCGGCGTATGTGCCACCGCCAGCAGGGCCTTCGGGGTCTGATACTGCTGGTGCTGGTGCTGGTGCTGGTGCTGGTGCTGGTGCTGGTGCTGGCGCGGCTCAGGCTGCTCCCGCTCCTGCGGCAGCCCCCGCTGCCTCTGTTGATGCCGCCGCCTCTGCCGCGCCTCTACAGCAAGCTGCGCAGGGTGCGCAAACAGAGCCGAGCACGCAAACCGCACAAGCAGTACAAGCCGCGCAAACCACTCAGCCTGCGGTTAGCCCACAGGCCGCGTCTCAGCAGGCACAGGCTTCTGTCCCTGCAGCCGCCCCGGTCGCTAATGTTGCCCGTGCACATGCAGCCCAAGCAGCGCCAGTCGCAGAATCCATCCCTGCTGACGACGATTTTGTCCCGGCCTGGGAAGATGCTCCCGAGCCTGCCGGTGCAGGGGCCAGCTATGACTCTTCAGAGTCTGCCCCAGCGGATGCAAACTTTGACGCCCGTTCCGCGACCAGTCAGCCTCAAGAAGCTGCGACTGCAGTTGCTGGCAGCAGCGCTGTTGAAGCCGTCCAAGCGGCATCGACTCCATCCGCCCCGTCAGCCCAGCCAGCCGCAGAGCCCACCTCCGCATCCCAGGCTGATTCCTCTGCCGACCCTGTAGCGGAATCCTCCAAAGCCCAGGGCAAGAGCAGTGCTCAGCCCCTGATGTCGTCTCAGGCCCAGGCCGCTGCCCGAGTAGACCCGGTGGCAGAAGAAGCGCCGCCAGCCGTCTCCACCCAGGACGGCCCGGAAGAGCCCGCCTGGCTGTCCGAGGGCATGGACGAAGAGTTCGAGAATTACCAACCTCTGGATATGGACGCGGCTCGTGCCGAAGAAGACGGCGATGTACCGTCTGTGTCCCTGTCTGATCGCTTCATGCCCGACACTGAACTGGGCCTGCCTGTACCGCAAAGCGGTTCGGACAGCCCGCGTACCGTCCGTCTGGGCGGCATGAAACCGGAAACCTGGCCTGAAGTGGCAACCAGCCTGCCCTTAAGTGGCTGGGCCGCTGAATTGGCCCGCCAGAGCGAATGGCTGGGCGTGAAAGGCCAGGAAATCCACCTGCGTGCCAAAATCAAGGCCACTGAAGGCAGCCAGGGCAAAGCGCGCTTGCGCACCGTTTTGTCGGAATACTTTGCCCAGTCCATTCAGTTGGTGATCGAATACGGGGATACGGGCGATGCTACCGCGCATGCCGTGGAGCAGGCCAAGCTGGCCGAGCGCCAGCGGCAGGCCGAAGAGCAGGTTGCCCAGGATCCCTTTGTCTTGAGCCTGATCCAGGACTTTGACGGCAGCGTCAAAGCCGGATCGATCAAGGCCACTCCTTTGGTTCGGGCCGCCTGAATGGCCCCTTGTCAATTTATATCAATCAGGAAAACCAAACCATGATGAAAGGTCAGATTGCCGGCTTGATGCGCCAGGCGCAGCAAATGCAGGAAAACATGAAAAAGGCCCAGGAAGCCTTGGCCGATATCGAGGTCGAGGGCGTTTCCGGTGGTGGTCTGGTCAAGGTCATCATGAACTGCCGCCACGATGTGCGCCGTGTCTCTATCGACCCCAGCCTGCTGGAAGACGAAAAAGAGATGCTGGAAGATTTGATTGCTGCTGCCTTTAACGATGCACAGCGCAAAGCCGAGGCAACGTCGCAGGAAAAAATGGCGGGTGTTACCGCTGGCCTGCCACTGCCACCCGGTATGAAGTTCCCGTTCTAATGAACGAACCGCAGATCGCTGAGCCCGAACCGCTTCGGGCTCTGATCCAGGCTCTGCGTCGGCTACCCGGTGTGGGCGAGCGTAGCGCTCGCCGCATGGCCTACCACTTGTTGCAACACGACCTGGTAGGCGCCGACCAATTGAGCCGCGCTCTTGAACATGCCGCGACGGCACTGCAGCACTGTCAGCGCTGCAATGGTTTCACTGTTCAACCTATCTGTGAAACCTGTGCCAATCCCCGCCGTGATCCGGCGTTGTTGTGTGTGGTGGAGACGCCTGCCGATCAAAACATGATCGAGGCTACGCATGGCTATCGAGGCCTTTACTATGTGCTGATGGGGCGTTTGACGCCGCTGGAAGGCATAGGCCCGGATGCCTTGCAATTTGACCGCTTGCTAGAGCGAGCCGGTGATGGCCAAGTGCAGGAAGTGATTCTAGCGACCAATTTCACCGCAGAGGGCGAAACTACCGCCCATCATCTGGCGGAAATGCTCACTAGCCAAGGTTTGAAAGTGACTCGACTGGCACGCGGTGTGCCAGCCGGGAGCGAGCTGGAGTACGTAGACCCCAGCACCATTGCCTGGGCTTTGATGGAGCGTCGCGCCACGTAAACGGGTTTGACCGCTTGGCGGACAAGGGGGGGACACCCCCCTTTGTTTTTTAGTATAAGTATCAGACCTAAATAATTAATGACCAACAACAAGAAGGGGATTGCCATGAAACTGACTCGTCGTCATGCACTCAAGCTGGTTGGAGCATCGGGATTGGCACTGTCGCTGCCAACATTGGCCCGTGCACAGGAAATCGAGAAAAAAAGCATCACGATTGCCGTCGGTGGCAAAGCGCTGATCTATTACCTGCCTTTGTCCATTGCCGAGATCAACGGCTATTTTGATGATGAAGGCCTCAAGGTCAAAGTGGCCGACTTTGCCGGTGGCTCCAAGGCCCTGCAAGCGGTTGTCGGTGGTAGTGCCGATGTCGTCTCGGGCGCTTTTGAGCACACCATCAACTTGCAGGCCAAAGGGCAGATGTACCGTGCCTTTGTGCAGCAAGGACGCGCACCGGCCATCGTTTTGGCCGTGTCCAACAAGACGATGGCTGACTATAAGTCGCCTGCGGATTTGAAGGGCAAGAAAATCGGTGTGACCGCACCGGGTTCCTCGACCAATATGATGGTCAACTTCTATCTGGAGCAGAATGGTCTGAAACCCTCGGACGTGGCCTTTATCGGTGTAGGCGCTGGCGCGGGTGCGGTTACTGCCATGCGTACGGGTCAGATCGATGCCATGGCTAACCTGGACCCGGTTATCGGCACCTTGCTCAAGGAGAACGAAGTACGTGTCATTGCTGACACCCGTACCGTTGCCGACACCAAGACCATTTTTGGCGGCAATATGCCTTCGGCCTGCTTGTACGCCTCTGAAGACTTCATCACCAAGAATCCGAACACGGCTCAGGCCCTGGCCAACGCCATCGTGCGCGCCGACAAATGGATTCAGGCCAACGACGCTGAAACCATTGCCAGAACCGTGCCTGCCACCTACCTGCTGGGTGATGTAGAGCTGTACAAACAATGTCTGGACGCCAATAAAGAAGCACTCTCGCCAGATGGTCTGGTCGATGCTGATGGCCCCGCTACCGCCTTGAATGCGCTGGCCGCTTTTGTGCCGAATCTGGACGCATCCAAGATTGATACCAGCAAGATCTTCACCAACGAGTTTGCTGAAAAAGCCAACAAGAAGTATCCCAATGTCTGAGGCAGCACTTTCTTTAGATAACATCAGCTGTGTTTTTGCATCCCGCGATGGCAAAGGTACGTACACAGCGGTTCGTGACGCCAGCCTGAGCATTGCTCCAGGCGAATTTGTGTCGGTTGTAGGCCCAACGGGCTGCGGCAAATCCACGCTCCTGAACGTAGGGGCGGGTTTGCTGAGCCCTTCGTCGGGCGAAGTGCGTGTGTTCGGTAAACCCCTGGAAGGGGTGAACGAGCGCGCTGGCTACATGTTCCAGGGCGAAGCGCTGATGCCCTGGCGCAGTGCCGAATCCAACGTGATGGCCGGTCTGGAGTTTGCCGGTGTCCCGCAGGACGAGGCCCGCGCCCGTGCCCAGGAGTGGCTCAAGCGAGTCGGCCTGGGTGGTTTCGGGGATCGTTACCCGCATCAGATGTCTGGCGGTATGCGCAAACGTGTCATGCTGGCCCAGACCCTGATTCGTGATCCCGACATCATTCTGATGGATGAGCCGTTCTCGGCGCTGGACATTCAGACCCGTCAATTGATGGAAAACGAGGTGCTGGAGATCTGGATGGCGCAGCGTAAAGCCGTGCTGTTCATCACTCACGACCTGGATGAAGCCATTGCCATGAGCGACCGGGTGGTGGTCCTGTCGGCCGGGCCGGGCACTCATCCCATCGGCGAATTTCATGTCGATCTTCCACGCCCTCGTGACGTGGCCGAAGTACGCAATGATCCTCGCTTTGTCGAATTGCATGCGGCAATCTGGGCCGTCTTGCGTGATGAAGTTCTGAAGGGTTATGCCCAGCAAAAGCGTGCCTGATATGTCTAAATCTATTACTCAATCCAAGCTGGCCCTGCGCGGCTGGCAAATCTCGCTGCTCATCGTCATTCTGGCTGCCTGGCACTTTTTTACGCTGGACCCCAAAGTAGCCTTCTTCTTTGGTCAGCCACTGGAAGTGGTCAAGGTGATCTGGGCCTGGTTCGTCACCAATGGTGATATTTACCTGCACCTGGGCGTGACCTTGAGCGAAACCCTGCTGGCCTTTGCCATCGGTACGATTGCCGGTCTGGCTTGCGGTCTGTGGCTGGGCCTGTCGCCGCGTGCGGCGGCCTTGCTGGACCCGTACCTGACGGCAGCCAACTCCATGCCGCGCGTGATTCTTGCGCCTATCTTCGGCATGTGGTTTGGTCTGGGTATCTGGTCCAAAGTGGCTCTGGCCGTGACTCTGGTGTTCTTTATCGTGTTCTTCAACGTATACCAGGGTGTGCGTGAAGTCAGCTCCACCTTGCTGGACAACGCCCGCATGCTGGGTGCCAGCCGTCGCCAGTTGCTGCGCCATGTCTATATTCCTTCGGCAACCAGCTGGGTGTTCTCCAGCCTGCACACCTCGGTCGGTCTGGCCTTTGTGGGTGCTGTGGTGGGTGAATACCTGGGTTCAGCCAGTGGGGTCGGTTATCTGATCTTGCAGGCAGAGGGCACATTGGACGTGAATACAGTGTTCGCCGGTATTGTTGTCCTGACGGTGTTTGCGCTGATCCTGGATGGGCTGGTCAGTGTCTTTGAGGATCGCTTGCTGGCCTGGCGGCCGCAAGGTGGCGGCACAGAAAAGCTCTGACCGCTGTCTGGCCCAAATGTCGAGAGAACCGGCTCCCGTTTCAGGAGTCGGTTTTTTTATGCCTGCTTGTTTTCGAGAGTGGGGACAGGGAGGAGACAGTTAGGCGCTTAAATACATAAAAGAACAAACATGACAGGATCGATATGTGGTTTTCACTCCTATCGCCCAGGCCCCAAAGTGCTATAGATCAAGGCCGCACCGCGTGATCGGTGTGTGCCAGCAGTCTTAGTATCTTGACGTGTTTGTTGTCAAACCAAGCAGATGGAGACGTACATGGAAAAACAGCATGACTACAACGCAATCGGCATGATTTACGAAGAGTTCAACCGGACCTCGCCCGCTCGGCTGGCAGAGGTCGCTACTGTGGAGCAGTTGCTGGGAGACGTGAAGGGCAAGTCTGTGCTGGATCTGGCCTGTGGTTATGGTTTTTTCGGGCGCCGGGCCTACGAGCATGGGGCAGCCAAGGTCGTGGGGGTGGATATTTCGGAGAGCATGGTTAATCAGGCTAAAGACATTTCCAGGCAGCAGAAGGAGGATATTGAGTTCCGGGTGGGAGACGTGCTGCAGATGGGGGTAATCGGGCAGTTCGACCGGGCAATTGCGGCCTTTCTGTTCAATTACTCCCGGTCAGTGCAGGAGTTGGAGCAGATGTTCCAGGCCGTGGCAGATAATCTGAAACCGGATGGTCGCTTGGTGGCCTATACCGTGAACCCGGACTTTCAGTTGGGAAAGGAGGATGTGGCCAAGTACGGTTTGAAAGTGCTGACGGAGGAGCCGTACCAAGAGGGCTTTCGGCATACTGCACACTTTAATGTGGGGCCGCCGATTCGTTTTACCTATCACCGCTGGAGTAAAGAGCATTACGAAGCAGCCCTGGCAAAGGCGGGTTTTCGGTCCTTTCGCTGGCAGATGCCGTTATTGACTCAGCAGGCTTTGGATGCCTATCCGCCAGGCTTTTGGGAAGACTACAAGAAGAATTGTCCACAAATCAGCTTGCTTTGCGAACGTTGAAAGAAAGTGTGCTGGATTAGAAAAGTGTGGTGTGTATTGACCTGAGCAAGATCTGGCTGCAGTCCAGATAGGGCTCAAAGCAAATCAGCCCGGCGCAATGCCGGGCTGATCCTTTTTGCTGATCAAGTTGTTGATCAAGCATGGGAGCTTCTTTTCGGGCTTTGCTGGGTGCAAAGCCTTTTAAACTGCAGTGCCACTGATCAAACCTGCTGACGCGCTTGCTGAATCAAGGAGTCCAGCTTGATGCCATCCGCGGTGAACTGACGGATGCCTTCGGCCAGCTTTTCAGTAGCCATCGCGTCCTGGTTCAAATCCGTGCGGAAAGTGATTTCATTGCTGGCACGCCATTCGGGGGCAACCGCCTTGGCGCGCGCCACATCCAGCATGGCAGGCACTTCACCTTGGGCTGCATCCAGCTGGCCCAGCAGATCCGGGCTGATGGTCAGCAGATCGCATCCGGCCAGCGCCTTGATCTGGCCGACATTGCGGAAGCTGGCACCCATGATCTCCGTGGGGATGTCATAGGTTTTGTAGTATTCGTAAATGCTGCGTACTGATCGCACGCCGGGATCGTTCTCGCCCTGGTTGGCGCTTTCGTCCCAGTCCTGGCCGGCGGTTTTCTTGAACCAGTCGTAGATGCGACCCACAAAGGGCGAGATCAGGGTGACTTTGGCCTGGGCGCAGGCGATGGCTTGCGGCAGGCAGAACAAAAGGGTCAGGTTGCAGTTGATGCCTTCGGCCTGCAGCGCACGGGCGGCCTGAATGCCTTCCCAGGTGCTCGCCAGCTTGATCAGTACCCGTTCGCGCGGCACACCGGCCTTTTCGTAATGCTGAATGATATGGCGGGCGCGCTCGACGCTGGCCAGGGTATCAAAGGACAGGCGGGCATCCACTTCGGTGGAGACGCGGCCGGGAACAATGTCCAGAATTTGTCGGCCAAAGGCAACCAGCAACAAGTCGCTGGTTTCTGCCAGGCTGGCGTGAGGGTGGTCGGCGATGACACGGTCCAGCAAGGGACGATAGGCCGCCTGCTGGACAGCCTTCAGAATCAGGGAAGGATTGGTTGTTGCATCGGTAGGGCGATACGCACGCATCGCTTCAAAATCGCCCGTGTCGGCCACTACGGTTGTGCACTGGCGCAGGGAGTCAAGCTGAGTAGTCATGTCTGTTACTAGTCCATCGCAAAGCCATCAAACCAATCAATTACTGTAGTCGATTTTCCAGGTTTTCGTGCCTGGTTTCGGTGTTATTACCGATAAACTACCGGAGAAACCCCGTTTGAGCATATAATTAGAAGGTTTAATATTAATTTCAGAATCCGGGGTTTTTAACGTGCTGCCGTCTTTATTTCCTGAGGAGTCCCGCACTATCACTAGTGCCGTCCTAGCCCTGGCGGATGGAACCCTATTCAAAGGGGTATCAATCGGTGCCGAGGGGCACTGTGTTGCTGAGATCGTTTTCAATACAGCCATGACGGGCTATCAGGAAATCCTGACAGACCCAAGCTACAGCGGTCAAATTGTTACGCTTACCTATCCGCACATCGGTAATACCGGTGTCAATCCAGAGGACTCCGAATCCACCAAAGCCCACGCTGCCGGGCTTGTCATTCGCGATTGTCCCGCCCGCCTGTCCAACTTCCGCTCCACCCAGTCTTTGCCCGACTACCTGAAAGCTCAGGGTGTTGTGGCCATCTCCGGTATCGACACCCGCAAGCTGACTCGCATTTTGCGTGAGAAAGGCTCCATGGGTGCCTGCATCCTGGTGGGTGATGACGCCGAACGTGCACTGGAACTGGCTCGCTCTTTCCCTGGCCTGAAAGGTCAGGACCTGGCCAAGGTGGTTACCACCGACAAGTCCTACAACTGGACCGAAGGTTCGTGGGAACTGGGCCAAGGTTTCTCCAAGCCCGAAGGCGACCGCTTCCACGTGGTGGCTTACGACTTTGGCGTCAAGGCCAACATCCTGCGCCTGTTGGCGGACCGTGGCTGTAAGGTCACCGTCGTGCCTGCGCAAACTCCATTGGCCGAGGTGCTGGCTTACGAACCCGATGGCGTGTTCCTGTCCAATGGCCCTGGTGATCCGGAGCCTTGCGATTACGCAATCGAAGCTTGCAAGGGCTTGCTGGAGCGCAAGTTGCCTGTGTTTGGTATTTGCCTGGGTCATCAGATCCTGGGTCTGGCCGTAGGTGCTCAGACCTTGAAGATGAAAAATGGCCACCACGGTGCCAACCACCCTGTGCAGGAACTGGCCAGCGGCCGCGTGTTCATCACCAGCCAGAATCACGGCTTTGCGGTGGATGCCACAACCTTGCCAGCCAATGCCAAGGTCACGCACATTTCTTTGTTCGACCAGAGCCTGCAAGGCTTCGAGTTGACAGATCGCCCCGCGTTTTGCTTCCAGGGTCACCCCGAAGCCACTCCCGGCCCGCGCGATATTGCCTCGCTGTTCGACAAATTCATCAGCCTGATGGCTGCCCACCAGGCCAATAAATAAATCGCACTATGCCAAAGCGTTCAGACTTAAAAAGCATTCTTATCATTGGCGCAGGCCCGATCATCATTGGTCAGGCTTGTGAATTCGACTACTCGGGAGCCCAGGCATGTAAGGCCCTGAAGGCCGAGGGTTACCGGACTGTGCTGGTCAACAGCAACCCGGCCACCATTATGACGGACCCGGATACGGCCGACGTCACCTACATCGAGCCCATCACCTGGCAAGCTGTCGAGAAAATCATTGAAAAAGAGCGTCCCGATGCGCTCTTGCCCACCATGGGCGGCCAAACCGCGCTGAACTGCGCCCTGGATCTGGCCAAGCATGGCGTGCTGGAAAAATTCGGTGTCGAGCTGATCGGTGCCAACGCCGCTGCTATTGAAAAAGCCGAAGACCGCCTGAAATTCAAGGACGCCATGACCTCCATCGGTCTGGAGTCCGCCAAGTCCGGCGTGGCTCACAGCATGGACGAAGCCTGGGCGGTTCAAAAGCGTATCGCTGAAGAAATCGGCACCGCCGGTTTCCCCGTCGTGATTCGCCCCAGCTTCACGCTGGGCGGTACGGGCGGCGGTATTGCCTACAACCCTGAAGAATTCGAAACCATCTGCCGTCGTGGTCTGGAAGCATCGCCAACCAACGAACTGCTGATTGAAGAATCCCTGCTGGGCTGGAAAGAGTTTGAAATGGAAGTCGTGCGTGACCGCGCCGACAACTGCATTATTGTGTGCTCCATTGAAAACCTGGACCCCATGGGTGTGCACACCGGTGACTCCATCACCGTGGCTCCTGCCCAAACCCTGACCGACCGCGAATACCAGATCATGCGTAATGCATCGATCGCCGTATTGCGCGAAATCGGTGTGGATACCGGTGGTTCGAACGTACAGTTCGCGGTGAACCCCGATAACGGCCGCATGATCGTTATCGAAATGAACCCGCGCGTGTCCCGTTCCTCGGCTCTGGCTTCCAAAGCCACGGGCTTCCCTATTGCCAAGATCGCTGCGCGCCTGGCCGTAGGTTACACCCTGGACGAGCTGCTGAACGAAATTACCGGCGGTGCGACTCCCGCTTCGTTCGAGCCCACCATCGACTACGTGGTTACCAAGGTGCCACGTTTCGCTTTCGAAAAATTCCCTCAGGCCGATTCGCGCCTGACCACCCAGATGAAGTCCGTAGGTGAAGTGATGGCTATTGGCCGCACTTTCCAGGAATCCTTCCAGAAAGCCCTGCGTGGCCTGGAAGTGGGTGTGGATGGTCTGAACCAGAAAACCACCGACCGCGAAAAACTGCAGGTCGAGCTGGGCGAACCCGGCCCAGAGCGTATCTGGTATGTGGGCGATGCTTTCGCTCAAGGCCTGACCCTGGACGAAGTTCACAACCTGACCAAGATCGACCCCTGGTTCCTGGCCCAGATCAAAGAGATCGTGGACATTGAACTGGCTCTGGAGCAAAAGACGCTGGCCGATCTGGACCGCGACACCTTGTTCGGTCTGAAACGTCGTGGTTTCTCCGACCGCCGTCTGGCCTTCCTGCTGGACACCGTGGAATCGGAAGTGCGCAAACTGCGTCACCAGTTGAACGTGCGTCCTGTCTACAAGCGTGTGGACACCTGCGCGGCCGAATTCTCCACCGATACGGCCTATATGTACTCGACCTACGAGGAAGAGTGCGAATCCCATCCTACGGACAAGAAGAAGATCATTGTTCTGGGTGGTGGTCCTAACCGTATTGGTCAGGGTATCGAGTTTGACTACTGCTGCGTGCACGCTGCTTTGGCATTGCGCGAAGATGGTTACGAAACCATCATGGTCAACTGCAACCCCGAAACCGTTTCTACCGACTACGACACCTCCGACCGTCTGTACTTCGAGCCTCTGACTCTGGAAGACGTGCTGGAAATCGTTCATATCGAAAAACCCGTGGGCACCATCGTTCAGTACGGTGGCCAGACTCCGCTGAAATTGGCACGTGCTCTGGAAGCCAACGGTGTACCTATCATCGGTACCAGCCCTGAATCCATTGACGTGGCTGAAGACCGTGAGCGCTTCCAGAAGCTGCTGACCAAGCTGGGTCTGCGTCAGCCGCCAAACCGTACAGCTCGTACCGAAGGCGAAGCCATTGCTCTGGCTGCTGAAATTGGATACCCCCTGGTGGTGCGCCCAAGCTATGTGCTGGGTGGCCGCGCCATGGAAATTGTGCACGAGCAGCAAGACCTGGAGCGCTATATGCGCGAAGCGGTCAAGGTCAGCAATGACTCGCCCGTGCTGCTGGATCACTTCCTGAATAACGCCACAGAAGTGGACGTGGACTGCCTGGCCGATGGCGAGCGCGTGTTTGTGGGCGGTGTGATGCAACACATTGAACAAGCTGGTGTTCACTCCGGTGACTCCGCTTGCAGCTTGCCCCCTTACTCGCTCAGCGACGAAACCGTGGCTGAAATCAAGCGCCAGACCGCACTTATGGCAAAGGCCTTGAACGTGAAGGGCTTGATGAACGTGCAGTTCGCCATTCAGGATGGCGATGTGTACGTGCTGGAAGTGAACCCACGTGCTTCGCGTACCGTGCCGTTCGTGTCCAAGGCTACCGGTTTGCAGCTGGCCAAGATCGCCGCTCGCGCCATGGCTGGTCAGACTCTGTCCCAGCAAGGCATTACTGAAGAAGTCACGCCGTCTTACTACAGCGTGAAAGAAGCCGTGTTCCCCTTCGTGAAGTTCCCTGGTGTGGATACCATTCTGGGACCTGAAATGAAGTCCACCGGCGAAGTCATGGGTGTGGGCACCTCGTTTGCCGAAGCCTTCGTGAAGTCGCAGATGGCTGCCAGTGTGAACCTGCCCAAGGGCGGCCAGGCCTTCATCAGCGTGCGTGCTCAGGATAAACCACAAGCGGTTGAAGTGGCTCGTGGCCTGATTTCGCTGGGCTTCAAGGTTGTGGCTACTCGCGGTACCGCCAGCGCCATCGAACAGGCTGGTCTGGCTGTTCAAGTGGTGAACAAGGTTACCGAAGGCCGTCCGCACATTGTGGACATGATCAAGAATGGTGAAGTTTCCTTGGTCATCAATACGGTTGAAGAGCGTCGCAACGCCATCGTTGATTCGCGTACAATCCGTACACATGCGCTGGCTGCCAACCTGGCCTACTACACCACCATTGCCGGTGCTGTGGCGGCGGTTCAAGGCTTGCAGTATCTGAGCCAAGGTGAGGGCTTGAAAGTTTACGCGCTTCAAGAGCTGCACGCTCTGCTCGCGAAACACTAAGTCTTACCCGGCTGGAAAGGCGCACCTTAGTGGTGCGCCTTTTTTTGTTCTTGCATCAGACAAGACCAAGCCGTCGTATTGGGGCAGCACGCAGGCCACCGCCTGCACAGTGCAGAAGTTTTCTTCTTTGGAGATCATGTCGTGAAATGGTTCATTCTTGCCTTGTTCATCGTGTGCACGATTGTTGTGCACTTCAGGGGTAGAGTCAGGCACCGGTTTTCTCGCCAGTTGCTGGATCATTCCACCTTCACGGCTCCTTTGAACGTCTTCATGTACGGCTTTTCGGCAGTACCGAACGAGCCGTATCTGGATTTGAAACACTTTCCCGAGCTGAACAAGCTGCTGGAGCACTGCGATGAAATCCGTGCCGAGGCCGAGCAGCTATTTGGCGAAGGCCATATCAAGGCCTCGGACAAGTACAACGATGCAGGTTTCAACTCCTTCTTTAAAACCGGCTGGACGCGTTTTTACCTGAAGTGGTATGACGCGGATCATCCGTCAGCACGCGAACTGTGCCCGGTGACGACCAATCTGCTCAAGGACATTCCTTCGATCAAGGCGGCCATGTTCACCTCTTTGCCACCCGGTGCCCGTTTACCGCGTCACCGCGACCCTTATGCGGGTTCGCTGCGCTTTCACATGGGGCTGATGACGCCTAATAGTCCGGATTGCTATATCGAAGTGGACGGCCAGCGTTATCACTGGCGTGATGGCGAGGCCGTGGTGTTTGATGAAACCTTTATTCACTACGCCGAGAACAAAACGGATCAGAACCGCATTATCTTATTTGCGGACGTAGAGCGCCCCATGCGTTACCGTTGGGCACAGGCGATCAATCACGCAGTGGGTGGTTTCTTGCTGCGCGCCGCTGCCGCTCCTAACCAGGAAGGCGACCGCACCGGTGGTATCAACCGTATTTTCGGTACGGTTTATGCAGTGCGTCGTTTCGGCAAGGCGATCAAGAAAAAGAACGAAACCCTGTACTACATCCTCAAGTGGTTGCTGGTGCTGGGCATTGCTGCCCTGATCTTCCTGTAAAAAGCAGGCAAAGATGCAAACCGTCTTTATCACGGGTGCCAGCAGCGGTCTGGGCAAAGCGCTGGCCCAGGAGTACGCCGCTCAAGGTGCTTGCCTGGGTTTGCTGGGCCGGCGTCAGGAAGAACTCCAGGCGCTGGCTGAGAGCTTGCCCGGTGTGCACCGTATCTATGTGGCGGATGTACGTGACAGAGACGCCTTGCATCAAGCGGCCCAGGACTTTTTGCAGTTCACAGGGCAAAAAATTGATGTGGTCATTGCCAGTGCGGGGATCAGCGCTGGCACCTTGACGGAAGAAACCGAGGATTTTGCCGTCTTCAAAGCCATTGTGGATACAAACCTTCTGGCCATGGTGGCGACCTTCGAGCCTTTTATCGGCACCATGAAAGCGGCGGGGAAGGGAACCTTGGTGGGTATTGCCAGCGTGGCGGGTATTCGTGGTCTGCCTGGTGCAGGAGCTTATAGCAGCTCCAAGGCGGCTGTCATTGCCTACTGCGAAAGCTTGCGGCTGGAGCTGTCGTTGTACGGTGTCTCTGTTGTCACCATTACGCCCGGTTATATTCGCACGGCCATGACGGCGCAGAATCCTTACTCCATGCCGTTTCTGATGCCTGCTGAGGACTTTGCCCGCAAAGCTCGCAAGACTATCGAGCAGGGCGTGTCCTATCGAGTCATTCCGTGGCAGATGGGAGTTGTCTCGCGCCTGATGCGTCTTTTCCCTAATTGGCTGTATGACCGTCTGGCTCGTCAGGCGCCGCGCAAGCCACGACTGAACAAAAAAAGCTGATCATTGCCCCTGTCGCTGATTTTTGAGGCCCTTGTTGGCCTCATCGTGGTTGGAAGGGGGGCTATGCTTATGGCCGCAACCGCAACCGCAACCGCAACCGCAACCGCAACCGCAACCGCAACCGCAACCGCAACCGCAACCGCAACCGCAACCGCAACCGCAACCGCAATAGTGCCTGTGGCTCTTCCTGGTATAGGGCCGTCGCTATCGTAAGGATGAAGGTTGCGGGTGTGGCGCTGGAGACACTGTCAGGAACTGATGAGGTGAGTCAGGCGGACAGGACTCCGCACAAGTCTCAGGCTGGTTTATCGAACGCTGCAGCTAATCCGATCTGCGGGTACCTGCCTGATCATGGCTATGTATGGCTTAGACTTGCTCGTCCAGTGCCGTGTTCAGATGTGGCAACTGCCCCCACTGCGTACAGGTCCAGTTCAAGTCTTCATCGATACTGAAGAAATTCAAACTGGTATTCAAAATGGCATGAGTGCGCTTGGCATTCAGCGCCTGCTGGTTCAGCTTGCGCCAAACCATATCAATGACACCGCCATGGGCAAAGACCAGCAGGTTTTTGCCCGCATTGTCCTGCGCCAGCGCCTCAAAGCAGCTCAGAACCCGTGTTTGAAACTGACGCAGTGATTCGCCGCCCTCTACGGCGTAATCGATATCGACGGTATCGTCGGGCTGATCCGGCCCATGGCGGCCTGCCGCATCCCAGGCCTGGCCTTCCAGCTTGCCAAAGCCGCGTTCGCGCAGTCCCTGGACTTGCTGGATTTCAATATCCCAATGCTGACAGGCAATTGCCGCAGTTTCCGAGGCGCGTTGCAGATCACTGCTGATGACGGCATCCACAGGCATGTGAAACGCCGGGGAGCTCAGGTAACTTTGCAGGGCACGGGCCTGTTCGCGGCCGGTCTCGTTCAGCTCTATATCCTGCCAGCCCTGTAAACGGCGTACGGCGTTCCAGGCGGTTTCACCATGGCGGATCAGACAAATAGACGTACTCATGCTGGCGTAATCACTCTGCTAGGGAATCGGACTGCCAAAGGCAGGCTGATTGTCTATTGTAATGGGCCAGTCAAGCACAGGTAGATAGAGGGGGTATATACCGCATATAGCGCGAGCATCGACGTCAAAAGGCAGTTTGAAACCTGTATTGGCTGGATCCATGTTGGGGTTTACCGCGTACTGCCTTATTTTCAGGTGCCTTGTTGAGTCTTTCACGTTTAAAATCATGCCTCAACGAATCAGCCAGTGCCTCAGGGAGCACTGCGCGACCGTCTGACCAATTGCGCTGTATTTCTTTATTCCTTTTCTGGAACCCTTTATGTCTCAGTCTTACTTCCCGCGTTGGCGCCGAGTGTCCGGCAGCGAACCCGGTGCGGTTGTGCAGCCCGACGAATGTCTGGCCACGCCGCAAAACATTGCCATGGGTGCGCAGCACGTGGTGGCCATGTTCGGCTCCACCATTCTGGCTCCCTTGTTGATGGGCTTTGATCCCAATCTGGCCATCTTGATGTCCGGTATTGGTACGCTGATTTTCTTTGTGTTTGTCGGTGGCCGGGTTCCCAGCTACCTGGGTTCCAGTTTTGCATTTATTGGCGGTGTGATTGCGGTTACCGGCTATGCCGGCAGCGGCCCGAATCCCAATATTGGCGTGGCCTTGGGGGCCATTATTATCTGTGGTCTGGTCTATACGCTGATCGGTGTTCTGGTCTGGGTGTTCAATGCCCGTACCCAGGGTGGGGCAGCGCGTTTGATCAACCATTGGATGCCTCCGGTTGTTACCGGCTCGATTGTGGCGGTGATTGGCCTGAACCTGGCTCCTATTGCGGCCAAGGGCGCGATGGGTAGCGGCACCTTCGATTCCATGATGGCCTTGATGACCGTATTGTGCGTGGGTGGTATTGCGGTCTACACCCGTGGGGTGACTCAACGCTTGCTGATTCTGGTGGGTTTGGCTCTGGCTTGCGTGTTGTACTGGGTTTTCACCAATGTGATGGGCTACGGCACCCCAATCAACTTTGCGCCGGTTGCTGAAGCCGCCTGGCTGGGTCTGCCCAGCTTTTCTGCGCCTGTGTTCCAGGCTCATGCCATGACCGTGATTGTGCCGGTGGCCATTATTCTGGTGGCCGAGAATCTGGGTCACATCAAGGCGGTTAGCGCCATGACCGGTCAGGATCTGGACGGTTATCTGGGTCGTGCTTTCGTGGGTGATGGCGTGGCGACCATGCTGTCCGGCTCCGTAGGCGGCACTGGTGTGACGACTTACGCTGAGAATATCGGCGTGATGGCCGCTACCCGTATCTACTCGACGCTGGTGTTTGCCTTTGCTGCCGTGATCGCGATTTTCCTGGGCTTTTCGCCCAAGTTTGGTGCCGTGATTCAGTCGATTCCTGGTCCTGTACTCGGTGGCATGTCTATCGTGGTGTTTGGTTTGATCGCTATTGCGGGCGCCCGTATCTGGGTGGTGAACCAGGTGGATTTCAGCGATAACCGCAATTTGCTGGTGGCAGCCGTCACCCTGATTCTGGGGGCTGGTAACTTCTCCTTGCAGTTTGGCGTGATTCGTCTGGACGGCATTGGCTGCGCCACCTTTGGTGCTATTTTGCTGCACGCTTTGTTGCGAGGCCGTCGCCAGAATATGGTGTAGTCGGCCCAAGGCGAATCAAGACTGGCCTGGCTCTGACTAGTTTGGCCCTCAGCCTGTCGCCAGTCTTGACATAGCCTGCTCTAAACCCGTGGCCCTTGAGCTTCTGTTTTTTTACACAGGGGTTTCAGGGGCTTGCTATTTTCAGGCAGTTTGCCGACAATAGATCTCACACCCCGGTTCTTCGCGGGGTTTTTTTCTGCCGCAGAATTTCTCTGTGTCGGAAAAGCCATATTGGGGCAGCCGGCAGGTTTGGCTTGAGTAGTGTGTTTGAATGTACGCTGTAGGGTCAGCAGGACTTTCAAGTCGGCCGATTCAACCTGTTTGATTGTTTGCCCCATCATCGTTATCCCCCTATCTTCCAGGCGCTCCTGCTACGGAGCGTCTTTTACTTGTTGAGCAGGAATACTATGTCTGCGATCCCATTGACTGCGCAGGGCGCACAACGTTTGCAAGTCGAATTACACCGCCTCAAGACGGTGGAACGCCCGGATGTAATTAACGCCATCGCCGAAGCGCGAGCACAAGGCGATTTGTCCGAGAACGCCGAGTATGATGCCGCGCGCGAGCGCCAAGGCTTTATCGAGGGTCGGATTGCCGAATTGGAAGGCACTTTGTCCAATGCCCAGATTATCGAACCGGCCGCGCTGCAGGCGGATGGCCGCATCGTCTTTGGTGCTACGGTTGAAATCGAGGACTTGGAGTCCGGCAACACCGTGACTTACCAGATTGTGGGTGACGTCGAGGCCGATATCCGTGCCAACAAGATCTCCATCTCCAGCCCTGTGGCTCGTGCCCTGATCGGCAAGAGCGAAGGTGATGTGGTCGAGGTCAAGGCGCCCGCCGGTATTCGTGAATACGAAATCCTGTCGATCAGTTACGTTTGACCTTGCTTCTGACAGCAGGCTTGCCCTGCTGTTGATTCGAGCACGCAAAAGAAAGGCCCCTGCACATTGTGCGGGGGCCTTATAATTTACGGCAGTTTAGCGTTTGCCCGAACCGCCCAGTCCGCGACGAGCACCTGCCCGCAAGGACATGGCACTGCCAGGACGGTTGGTATTGCTACGGGGCGCGGCAGCAGGTTTGACTGCCGAGAACTTTTGAACACTGCGTGGTGCGGCCGAGGCTTTCTTCTCCTGGGTGCTGCTGCGTTCAGCTTGCATTTCAGCACGGCGAGCACGTTCCGTCTTGCGCGTACGCTGAACACCGGAAGCGGCCAGCTTTTTGGGCGTGTAAGGCTCCGAAGGCTTGCGCACCGCACGGGTAGGTTTTTCAACAGGCGCTCCCAAAACAGGGGGGCGTTCGATATTGGGTCTGTAGATAGTCAGGATTTTGCCCAGATGATGAATAGGGGCAGCATCGAGCGCATCGCAGATTTGTTCTAACATGGTCAGACGAGCCTGACGGTCATCACCGGCCACACGGATCTTGATGAGCTGGTGAGCCTGCAGGTGGACGGTGATTTCCTTGATCACGGCGTCGGTCAGGCCATTGTCTCCAATCAGGACAACTGGGCGCAGAGCGTGAGCAGCAGCACGAAGTTCGCTGCGCTCATGAGGTGTAAGGTTGAGTTTTGGCATAAAGAGATTGTACGGGAATGGCCAAGAAAAAATTCTCTAAAGAGTGGGTTCAGCAGCATATAAATGACCCCTACGTCAAATTGGCGCAACAAAAAGGGTATCGCGCGCGTGCGGCCTTCAAGCTCAGTGAAATATTGGATCTGGAGAAGATTCAGGTTCAGGGCAAGGTGGTGGTGGACCTGGGGTCTACGCCGGGCAGCTGGTCGCAATTGATACGGGAACGCATGGTCGGCCCTGGCGGTGTGCTCAATGGTCGCATTATCGCACTGGATATATTGGAAATGGAACCAATTGCCGGGGTAGAGTTCATGCAAGGCGACTTTCGCGAGGACTCTGTACTGGAGCAATTGCAAGATTCCTTAAAAGGTGCGGCGGTAGACCTTGTGATTTCGGATATGGCCCCCAACTTGTCTGGTGTGGCATCGGCCGATTCCGCCCGCATCCAGCATTTATGCGAGCTGGCACAGGAATTTGCCCTGCAGCATCTGACCGATGAAGGGGTACTGATCGTCAAAGCCTTCCACGGCAGCGGGTTTTCCCAGATCGTGGAGTCTTTCAAGCAGAATTTTGTCAGAGTCGTCGAGCGTAAACCCAAGGCTTCGCGTGATAAATCCTCCGAAACCTTTCTCGTTGCCCGTGGCTTGAAGCGCAGGTAATTTATGACTTGCCGGGCTTTGAATCGGGTAGAATGAACTATGTATGGCGCTTGTTCAGGTATGTGTAAGCATATGGAGCAAGTTATCGCAATCGCAGGAGATTGGCTTTGAACAATTCGTTTTCCAAAGTCGCGATCTGGATGGTTATTGCGCTGGTGCTGTTTACTGTTTTCAAGCAGTTTGACGGCCGGCCACCAGCCACTGATGGCGTCACTTACACACAATTCATGAATGATGCCCGCTCCGGCCGCATCAGCAAGGTGGATATTCAGGGCGATACCCTGCATGTCACGCCGGATTCTGGCCGCAGCTACTCGCTGACGTCCCCCGGTGACCTGTGGATGGTGCCTGAACTGGTGAAATCCGGTGTGCAGGTATCGGGTAAAGCCCGTGAAGAGCCTTCCTTCCTGACCAGCCTGTTCATCTCCTGGTTCCCCATGTTGCTCCTGATTGGCGTGTGGGTGTTCTTCATGCGTCAGATGCAAGGTGGCGGCAAGGGCGGGGCATTCAGCTTCGGTAAATCCCGTGCACGTTTGCTGGACGAGAACTCCAACCCTGTTACCTTTGCGGACGTGGCCGGTTGCGACGAAGCCAAGGAAGACGTACAGGAACTGGTGGACTTTCTGCGCGACCCAAGCCGCTTCCAGCGTCTGGGTGGCCGCATTCCACGCGGTATCCTGATGGTTGGCTCGCCGGGTACAGGTAAGACCCTGTTGGCTCGTGCCATTGCTGGCGAAGCCAAAGTGCCTTTCTTCAGCATTTCCGGTTCCGACTTCGTCGAAATGTTTGTGGGTGTGGGTGCTTCCCGCGTTCGCGACATGTTCGAGACCGCCAAGAAGCAATCGCCTTGCATCATCTTTATCGACGAAATCGACGCCGTGGGCCGCCAGCGTGGCGCAGGCCTTGGCGGTGGTAACGACGAACGTGAACAGACACTGAACCAGTTGCTGGTCGAGATGGACGGTTTTGAAACCGGCCAAGGCGTACTGGTCATTGCTGCAACCAACCGTCCTGACGTACTGGACCCCGCTTTGCTGCGTCCTGGCCGTTTTGACCGTCAAGTGGTTGTTGGCCTGCCTGACATCCGTGGTCGTGAGCAGATTCTGAAAGTGCACATGCGCAAAGTGCCTTTGGCTCCCAACGTGGACGCTGTGGTGCTGGCTCGTGGTACTCCCGGTTTCTCCGGTGCTGATCTGGCCAACCTGGTCAACGAAGCCGCTTTGTTCGCTGCGCGCCGTAATGGTCGCACCGTGGATATGCAGGACTTCGAGCGCGCCAAGGACAAGATCATCATGGGTGCAGAACGTCGCACCATGATCATGCCCGAGGAAGAGCGTCGCAACACCGCTTACCACGAAGCCGGTCACGCCTTGGTAGCTTGCATGCTGCCCAAGACGGATCCGGTTCACAAAGTCACCATCATTCCTCGTGGTCGTGCGTTGGGTGTCACCATGCAGTTGCCGGAAGGCGATCGCTACAGCATGGACAAAGAGCGCCTGTTGAACATGATCGCCGTGCTGTTCGGTGGTCGTATCGCTGAAGAAGTGTTCATGAATCAAATGACCACGGGCGCATCGAACGACTTTGAACGTGCCACGCAAATTGCGCGTGACATCGTGACTCGCTACGGCATGACAGACTCTCTGGGGCCTGTTGTGTACGCCGAGAACGAAGGCGAAGTGTTCCTGGGTCGCAGCGTCACCAAAACCACCCATGTGTCCGAAGCCACCATGCAGAAAGTGGACTTCGAAATCCGCAAGATTATCGACGAACAGTACGCGGTTGCCCGCAAGCTGATCGAAGACAATATGGACAAGATGCATGCCATGGCCAAGGCCTTGCTGGAGTGGGAAACCATTGATGCCGACCAGATCGACGACATCATGAAAGGTTTGCCACCACGGGCTCCACACGTGCCCAACAGCAATGACAACACACCCTCCGATGGCTCCACGCCACCAGCCGCTGGTCCTCGCCCAGCTGATGACAAGGGTGCCGCGGCGACAACGCCGGTTGCTTAACTTACAACATAGGCCATGCCTATTTCATGAATTACCCTGAGTGGTCTTGTGGGCGCTTCCAGTTTGGGCTGGAGCGCCCTTTGGTTATGGGGATTGTGAATGTCACCCCAGACTCCTTTTATGACGGCAATGCACACAATGATTTGCCTCGGGCGCTGGACCACGCCCGTCAATTAATCGCCGAAGGCGCAGACATTCTGGATATTGGTGGCGAGTCGACTCGTCCCGGTGCCGAACCCGTTTCCCTGGAACAAGAGCTTGAGCGTGTCATTCCCCTGATCGAGGGCTTGCGCGACAGCGGTGTGGCCTTGTCGGTGGATACGTTCAAGCCTGAGGTCATGCGCACCAGCCTGGCGGCCGGTGCAGACATGATCAATGACATCTATGCCTTGCGCATGCCCGGTGCCCTCGAGGCCGTCAAGGACTCCAATTGCGGACTGTGCATCATGCACATGCAAGGTGAGCCCAGGACCATGCAAGAGCAGGTTCACTACGATGATGTGGTCGTTGATGTACGTCATTTTTTGCAACAACGATGTGACGCCATAGTGAGCGCAGGCATTCAATCCGAGCGTATCATGCTGGATCCCGGCTTTGGCTTCGGTAAAACAGCGGCACATAATTATCAGTTGCTACGGGATTTGCAGCAGGCGGCAGTGCCTGGTTACCCCTGGTTGATCGGCTTGTCGCGCAAATCCATGATTGGCCATGTCACGGGGAAACCCGCCAGTGAGCGTTTGATTGGTAGTCTATCGGCAGCCCTTGCCTGCGTGGCACGGGGCGCAAAAATTGTCCGTGTCCATGATGTAGCCGCCACGCGCGAAGCGCTGGATGTGTGGAACGCGGTTGAATGTGGAGTCTCTGAATGAGCGATCGTAAGTATTTCGGCACCGATGGTGTCCGCGGTGAAGTAGGTGGCCCAACGATTAACCCCGAGTTCGCTTTGCGCCTGGGTTACGCTGCCGGGCAGGTTCTGGCTGCCCAGTATGAAGGTACAGGCCGCCCCACCGTGGTGATTGGCAAGGACACCCGAATTTCTGGCTACATGCTGGAATCGGCGCTGGAAGCCGGTTTGTCGGCCGCCGGGATCGATGTATTGCTGGCTGGCCCTGTGCCTACGCCCGCTGTGGCCTATTTGACGCGTACGCTGCGCCTGACGGCCGGTATCGTGATCTCTGCCTCGCACAACCCGTATTACGACAACGGTATCAAGTTCTTTTCCGCACAGGGCACCAAGCTGCCTGATGAGATCGAGCTGAAAATCGAGCAAGCCATTGACCAGCCCATGCACTGGGTGAAGTCCGAGTCCCTGGGCCGCGCCCGTCGTCTGGCTGACTCGGCTGGCCGTTATATTGAATTTTGCAAGAGTGCCTTCCCGAACGACTTGAACCTGAACGGGCTCAAGATTGTTGTGGATGCCGCTCATGGCGCGGCTTACAACATCGCTCCGCACGTGTTCCGCGAATTGGGTGCCGAAGTGGTTGCCGTGGGTGTTCAACCTGATGGGTTCAACATCAATCAGGAAGTGGGCGCGACTTATCCCGAGAAGCTGGCCGAAGAAGTACGCAAGCACGGCGCAGATTTGGGTATTGCGTTGGATGGTGACGCAGACCGTCTGCAAATGGTCGATTCCCAGGGACGCATCTACAATGGCGACGAACTATTGTATCTAATTGTTGCTGATCATCTGCAGACCCAGCCTGTAAAAGGCGTGGTTGGCACGCTGATGACCAACCTGGGTTTCGAGAAGAAAATGCAGGAATTGGGCGTGGAGTTTGCTCGAGCCAAAGTGGGCGACCGCTACGTGCTGGAATTGATGCAGCAAAACGGCTGGGTGTTCGGTGGCGAAAGCTCCGGTCACCTACTGTGCCTGGACTGGCACACCACAGGCGATGGTATTATTGCCGCCCTGCAAGTGCTGACCGCCCTGTGCCATAGCGGCAAGAGCCTGCCAGAACTGATGGAAGGCCTGAAGATGTACCCGCAAATTATGGTTAACGTGCCATTGCAAGCGGGCCAGGACTGGAAAAACCATGCGGGTTTGCAACAGGCAACCCGTAAAGTGGAGCAAATGTTGGGTGACCGTGGGCGAGTGCTTATTCGTGCATCAGGTACAGAACCCAAGCTGCGCTTGATGGTGGAAGCAGAACAAGCCGATCTGGCTCAAGCAGGCATCGATACCTTGCTTGCAGTGGATTTAATGAAATAGTAATGTGGCTATCAAATACCTGAAACATTGTTTGTGCATGATGCACGAAAGTGTTTGGAGTCATCACGATGCTAAATCTTGAGCGCGAACGTACTGAAGTGGATTGGGCGAATACTTGGGCAGGTCATACCGTTGGAGGCCTGGCCTTGCGCCTGGCTCGTACCCAGGCTGAGCTTGAATGCCTTCAGCGCTTGCGTTTTCAGGTTTTTACCCAGGAAATGAACGCCGTCTTTCCAGACCAGCACAATGGTCTGGATATAGACCGCTTCGACCCCTGGTGCGAGCATTTCATGGTTACCGAACCCGAAGAGAACCGGGTTGTAGGAACCTACCGCTTGCTGACCCCTGAAAATGCCAATAAAGCGGGCGGCTATTACTCAGAGTCCGAATTCGATATCAGCGCCCTGGATGCGCTGCGCCCCAGCCTGGTTGAGGTTGGGCGCTCCTGCATCCATCCCGACTACCGTAATGGCTCGGCCATCATGATGCTGTGGGGTGGTATTGCTGCCCTGACGCGTGTAGGTGGTTACCGTTACCTTCTGGGTTGTGCCAGTGTCAGTTTGCGTGATGATGGCGTCACCGCTGCCGAAGTCTGGCGTGTGGCCCAAAAATCCATGCAGGACAACAAGCACATTCCGCATGTGCAGCCCTTGAATCGCTATCCGGTTGAACGACTGAACAGCGATTTGCCAGCGCGCATTCCACCGCTGATCAAAGGCTACCTGAAGCTGGGTGCCACGATTTGTGGTGAACCTGCCTGGGATCCGGACTTCAATACGGCAGACTTTCCTGTCCTGCTGGATCTGGAAGCCATGGACGAGCGCTATAAACGTCACTTTGGCCTGGTCTGATTGCGTATTGCTCAGGCCTGACCAAGTCGGGCCTGAATAGGGCCTGCGAATAAAAAGAACCCCCGAAAGTTGGATGGCCATCCAACTTTCGGGGGTTTTTTAGGTTCTGATGATCTGCTTGGCTCGGGCTTGGCAGGCTTTGGCGCTGTCAATGAGCGGCTCGGCCAGCTAGCGTCAGCCATACTCCAATCAACGGGCCTGTCAGCAAGGCTATCGGGGCTGTAAGCTGGGTGGAGTGTTTTTCAACAGGCCCACCTGGCCGCTACACGTCCAGCAGGCCTTGTCAGACCAGCTCCAGGCTCAAATCATTGATATCGCTTTGCCAAGCCTGTACTTCAGCCAGCAAGGAGGCCTGGGACAGGGGATGGCTGGCCATCCATTCGTGATCCAGATGAATCATGACGGTTTTGCCACGCGCTTGCAGGCTCAGCGGCAAGGTTTCCCTGTCCTCGCGACGGCGCATCAGCATGACGGCCAGACGCAGGCTCAGCAATGTCAGCCACCAGGCGTTATTGGACTCAAAGCGCTTGAGCTTGCCCAGCTTGCCTTGGTGACCCAGGCTCAGGAAGCTCAACAAGGCTTGGTCGTCGTTGGAAAAGCCGGGCATATCGGCATGCTCCAGCACGTAGGCCGTGTGCTTGTGGTAATCCGCGTGTGCAATGCTCAGGCCCACTTCATGAAGATCGGCGGCCCAGCCCAATTGACGCTGCAGTTCCTGCACTTCAGGGGTGTCGGGCAGCTTCAGTTGTGCGAAGAACTTCATCGCCGCCTCGTGCACACGATGGGCCTGGCGTGTGTCGACCTGATAGCGCTTCATCATTTGCTGAACGGTCTGGTCACGCTGATCGTGTTCCGATTCGCGCCCCAGCATGTCGTAGAGCACACCCACACGCAGTGCGCCTTCACCAGGCAGCATCTGGCGAATCTTCAGCTCCTGGAAGGCGGCCATCATAATGGCCAGACCTGCCGCCAGCACGGGCGCACGGTGTGGCTTGATGCCGCTCAGATTGCGTGTGTCCACCTTGCCATCGTGTACCAGGCGTTTGCGCAGCAATTCCATGCCTTCCAGGGTAATCCCCTTTTTGGACATGCCGTTCTCTTGCAGGATGGCGATCAGGCCCTTGGCGGTTCCGGAGGAGCCATACGCTTCCTGCCAGCCCGTTTTGCGGTATTGGCGCGTAATTCCTTCCAGTTCGCGACGAGCCGTCAGGATCGCATTGCTCATGCGCTCTTCGGTGATCACGCCATCGGAGAAGAATTTGTCGGTATAGCTGACACAGCCCATGTAGAGCGAAGACAGGAGCAGAGGTTTGAGGCCCTTGCCAATAATGACTTCGGTTGAACCGCCGCCGATGTCGATCATCAGACGGCGATTGGGGGAGGGGGGCAGCTCGTTGCTGATTCCGGAGAAAATCAGGCGGGCTTCCTCGTGGCCGGAGATGACCTCGATAGGAAAGCCAAAGGCCGCCTCGGCAGCCGGCAGAACCTCGCTTAAATTGCGTGCCACCCGAAAGGTATTGGTGGCCACAGCGCGAACGCGATTAGGGTGAAAACCGGCCAGGCGTTCGTTGAAGCGTTTCAGAATGACTACGG
This sequence comes from Alcaligenes sp. DN25, assembly GCF_023674485.1. Lineage (NCBI taxonomy): Bacteria > Pseudomonadati > Pseudomonadota > Betaproteobacteria > Burkholderiales > Alcaligenaceae > Alcaligenes > Alcaligenes sp. DN25. The sequence continues at coordinate 1,092,551 of NZ_CP098408.1, forward strand.
CGCGTTCAATGGCATCGGGACTGATGTATTTGTCGGGACCCATGCCAGCGGCGAGTCGGACGGATTCATTCAGGCGGTCAATGGTGTAGATCTGGGCATGACCGTTGTGCTGAACCACTCGTCCAATGGATAAACGAAAGCTGTTGGAGCCCAGGTCCACAGCGGCAAGAAGTTGTTCCATGAGGCATCGCTCGGGATGATTACTGTGCGATTATAAGGACATTAATCATGGGTTTTGTTACATAAACCGGAAAATTAAGAAAAGTTAGATGAAAGCATCTTGGGAAAGGCGATGTGATATTTGCGCTCCTGCCAGGCAGAGCTGTTTTAGACTTGAATTGCTACGGGTCATAGAGCTGTAACATTCATGTAGTAAAAGTCTCACGATCCCATTTTCTTTGGCTTTTTAACGACCTCACCATGCTGCCTTCTCCAGATTCAACCTTGCTAAACCGTGAGTTGTCCTTGCTCAAGTTCAATGAGCGAGTGCTGGCCATGGCCGAAAATTCGACCACGCCTTTGCTGGAGCGCTTGCGCTACATCTGTATCGTGAGTTCTAACCTGGATGAATTCTTTGAAATTCGTATTTCCAGTCTGAAAGAACAGATCTTGCAAAATCCTCATCAAGTGGGGGATGACGGGTTTTTGCCTCAACAAGCGTTTGACAAGGTGCAGGCTGCGGCTCACCAATTGGTCGAGAAGCAAAACGACTTGCTGATGGACGAGGTCTTGCCGACCTTGATGGATGAAGGCATAGGGCTGCTGCTGACCGCGCTATGGACACCTGCTCAGCGTGAGTGGGCGTATCAAACCTTTTTGCGTGACGTTATGCCTTTGCTCACGCCTATTGGTCTGGACCCGGCGCATCCCTTTCCGCGCGTCTACAACAAAAGCCTGAACTACATTGTTGAGCTGAGCGGTGAAGACGCCTTTGCCCGCACCGGCACGATTGCCATTGTGCAGGCACCCCGTGCCTTGCCACGTGTGATTCGTGTGCCAGACGATATCGCCGGCATTCCCCAGGGCTATATGCTGCTGACTTCCCTGATCAGCGTTTTTGTGGGCGAGCTTTTTCCCGGCATGGACGTAAAGGGCTGCTATCAGTGGCGCGTTACCCGTAACAGCGATCTGTTTGTGGACGAGGAAGAAGTTACCAACTTGCGCGCCGCCTTGCAGGGTGAGCTGTCGCAACGTAACTTTGGTGCGGCCGTACGTCTGGAAATTGACCGTTCCATGCCCGAGCGCCTGGAGCGCTTTTTGCAAAGCGAGTTTTCGCTGGATGTGCCAGATACTTATCGCGTCAGCGGCCCGGTCAATCTGACGCGCCTGATGCAGCTGTGTAATGTGCCAGACCGTCCGGATCTTCTGTTCCCGGATTACCGTGCGCCTATTCCGGCGCCGTTTGATTCTTCATTTGAATCCCCCGCACAGTTTTTTGAGGCGATTTCCCGCAAAGACCAACTGCTGCACCATCCGTATCAGTCCTTCCAGCCCGTCTTGAGCTTCTTGCGTGCCGCAGCGGCGGACCCGGCCGTCGTCGGTATCAAGCAGACGATTTACCGTACTGGTGAAGATTCGGAGTTGATGAATATCCTCCTGTCGGCGGCGCGTGCTGGCAAAGAGGTAACGGTGGTGGTGGAGCTGATGGCTCGTTTTGACGAACAGACCAATATCAATTGGGCCGCCAAGCTGGAAGAGGTGGGAGCACACGTCAGTTACGGGGTGGTGGGTCACAAGACCCACGCCAAGATGGCTCTGGTGTTGCGTCGTGAAGGTGGCTCAATTCGTCGTTATGGCCATTTGGGTACGGGTAACTATCACCCTCGCACTGCTCGCCTGTACACGGACTTTGGCCTGATTACCGCCAATCAGGAAATTTGCGAGGACATGGACAAGGTGTTTTCCATGCTGACCGGGCTGGGTGCCTGGCGGCCCCTGAAGCGCTTGCTGCAGTCGCCGTTCACCTTGCATGACAGCATGATGGATCGCATCCAGGCGGAAACCGAGCGCGCACTGGCAGGCAAGAAAGCCCGCATCATGGCCAAGATGAACTCCCTGCTGGAGCCCAAGATCATTCAGGCGCTTTACGATGCCAGCCAGGCCGGAGTCAGGGTAGACCTGATCGTGCGTGGTGCTTGCGCCTTGCGTCCGGGGGTCAAGGGTTTGTCGGAGAACATCCAGGTGCGTTCAATCATCGGACGCTTTCTGGAGCACTCGCGTGTTTTCTATTTCTACAATGGCGGCCAGGAAGAGGTCTTTATTTCCTCGGCCGACTGGATGGACCGCAACTTCTTCCGTCGTGTGGAGCTGGGTGTGCCGGTGCTGGACCGCAGCCTGAAAAAGCGGGTTATTGCCGAAGCCTTCACCTATGCCTTGCGTGACAACCAGTTGTCCTGGAAGGCCAATCCGGATGGCACTTATAACCGCATCCGCAGTCGCGGTGCCCCGTTCAATCTGCATCTGAGCATGATGCAGCGCTTGGGCGGTGTGTGAAATACAGACTGTCATGAACGTGTCATATAGTCTGTTTACTATGACGACACATACAGGGTGGGCCTGTGATCTGACTATCATCAAGAGGATTTCTCGATGTTAAAACGTGTATTCAACAAGGTAAGTATTGCTCTGGCGTTCAGCGCTTTTGCGGCTACTGCCACAGCTGCAGACGTAACCGGTGCTGGTGCGTCGTTCCCTTACCCAATCTATGCCAAATGGGCGGCTGAATACGCCAAACAAACGAATAACCGCGTCAACTACCAGTCGATTGGTTCGGGTGGTGGTCAGCAGCAGATTATTGCCAAGACCGTGGATTTCGGTGCTTCGGACGACCCAATGAAGGTCGAAACACTGGAAAAAGAAAACCTGTTGCAGTTCCCCGCCGTGATCGGTGGTGTGGTGCCTGTGATCAACGTCGAAGGCATTGAGCCTGGCAAGCTGAAACTGTCCGGTAAAGTACTGGGCGATATCTACCTGGCCAAGATCACCAAGTGGGACGATGCAGCCATCAAGGAGCTGAACCCCGATTTGACCTTGCCTAACAAGGACATCGTGGTGGTTCACCGCTCCGACGGTTCGGGCACCACTTTCGGTTGGACCAACTACCTGTCCAAAGTGTCCCCGGACTGGAAGTCCCAGGTTGGTGAAGGCAAGGCTGTGAAGTGGCCTACCGGTCAAGGCGGCAAGGGTAACGAAGGCGTGGCTGCTTACGTACGCCAGCTGCAGAACTCGATCGGCTACGTTGAATACGCTTACGCCAAGCAAAACAAACTGTCCTGGACCCAGTTGCAGAACAAGGACGGCCAATTCGTCCAGCCTGGTCAGGAAAGCTTTGCTGCCGCCGCTGCCAACGCAGACTGGGCCGGTACGCCTGGCATGGGTGTAATTCTGACCGAAGAGCCTGGCGCAAAGTCCTGGCCTATCACTTCGGCTACCTTCATCCTGATGCACAAGGTGCAGGACAAGCCCGAGAACGGTAAAGAAGTGCTGAACTTCTTTAACTGGGCCTTCGAGAACGGTGCCAAATCTGCTGAAGAGCTGGATTACGTTGCGTTGCCTAAGGACGTAACCGACCAGATCAAGGCGGCCTGGGCATCGGAGATCAAGTCCAAAGACGGCGCTGCGGTCTGGAAGTAAGATTCGTGTTCAAATACAGGTCAGTTGTAAATTGATCCTGCGAGACGGCCCACCTCTAGGTGGTGCCGTCTTTATTATGTAAAAATTACGGTTTTGTCTTGAACGCACAGCGCGTAGCGTTATCCGGTTTGTTGGGCTGGAGCAGCCTTGGCTGTTACAGAATCTGTGAATCGGTTGCAGTGCGTTCGTCCTATTCCGGCCTGTCCCTTCATCTGTCTACATGAAATCAAATCAGAACGCCTTTATGGACGGCATTTTCAAGAACATGACACGCTCGTTTGCGTTTCTCGTGTTCATATTGCTGGCTGCCATCTCTATTTCCCTGATCTATGGAAGCCGGGAATCCATTGCCGAATACGGTTTCTCTTTTCTCTGGACGAATAACTGGGATCCGGTCAATAACGAATATGGTGCATTGGTGCCCATTGCCGGTACCTTGCTGACTTCTTTCATCGCACTCTGTATTGCCGTGCCGGTCTCGTTTGGCATTGCGATGTTCCTGACAGAGCTCTCGCCAGCCTGGTTGCGTCGCCCTCTGGGTACGGCCATTGAAATGCTGGCTGCGATTCCCTCCATTATTTACGGTATGTGGGGTCTGTTTGTTTTTGTGCCCCTGTTCCAGCGCTATGTACAGCCTGGCCTGATCTCCTTTTTTGACGGGGTGCCAGTGCTGGGTCAGATCTTTGCGGGCCCTCCCTTCGGGATTGGTGTCTTTACCGCCGGTCTGATTCTGTCCATTATGGTGATCCCCTTCATTACCGCCGTGATGCGTGACGTGTTCGAGCTGGTGCCTCCCATGCTCAAGGAGTCCGCATACGGTCTGGGCAGCACGACCTGGGAAGTGATGTGGCGTGTGGTGCTGCCTTTCACCAAGAACGGGGTGATTGGCGGGATCATGTTGGGTCTGGGACGTGCGCTGGGTGAAACCATGGCTGTCACCTTTGTGATTGGTAACTCCTTTAACTTGCCAAGCTCGCTGTTTTCGCCCTCGAACTCGATTGCGTCTGCACTGGCCAACGAGTTTAACGAAGCCGGTGGCATGCAGAAATCCGCCTTGCTGGAGCTGGGTCTGATCCTGTTCCTGATCACCACGGTTGTATTGGCGATCTCCAAGTTGCTCTTGTTGCGTCTGGCCAAGAACGAAGGCACGTCGCGCTAAGGATCACCTACCATGTTTGATAAAAAATCCGCAATTAGTCTGAGCAACCCGATTTACAAACGCAGGCAGGTGTTTAACCGCCTGATGCTGGGTGTGTCTTTTACTGCCTTGATCTTCGGCCTGTTCTGGCTGTTCTGGATCATCTGGACCCTGATTGAAAAGGGCAGCAGTGCCATGGCCTGGTCCCTGTTGTTTGAAAGCACCCCGCCTCCTGGTGGTGAGGGTGGTTTGCTGAACGCCATTGTTGGCAGTGTCATGATGGCTGGCGTCGGTACTCTGATCGGCACACCTATCGGCATTCTGGCTGGCACCTATCTGGCCGAATACGGTCAGCGCGGCTGGCTGGCTCCGGCCACCCGCTTTTTGAACGACGTGCTGTTGTCGGCACCGTCCATCATTATTGGTCTGTTCATCTATGCCGTATACGTGGCACAGGTGGGGCACTATTCGGGTTGGGCCGGTTCCTTGGCTTTGGCCATTCTGGTGATCCCCGTGGTGGTACGTTCCACAGACAATATGTTGATGCTGGTTCCCAACGGTCTGCGCGAAGCCGCGGCGGCTCTGGGCTGCCCCAAGTGGAAGATTGTGATGTCCATCTCCTACCGTGCTGCCTTGCCCGGTATCGTGACGGGCGTTCTGCTGGCTGTGGCTCGTATTGCGGGTGAAACGGCTCCCTTGTTGTTCACCGCCTTGAACAACCAGTTCATGTCCCTGAACATGAACGCACCGCTGGCCAACTTGCCGGTGGTGATTTTCCAATATGCTGCCAGCCCCTTTGAGGACTGGAACCGTCTGGCCTGGGCAGGTGCGGTGCTGATTACCTTGCTGGTCTTGGGTATCAATATCCTGGCTCGCAGCCTTTTCCGCCAAAAATAACGTTTTCACGGAGCGCCCTAGTCGGCCAACGCTATGAGTCAAATTATTACCTCCGACGAATCGACCAAGATTGAAATCCGCAACCTGAATTTCTTCTATGGCAAATTCCATGCCTTGCGCAATGTGAACATGTCTATCAAGGAAAAGAAGGTCACGGCCTTTATCGGACCATCCGGTTGCGGTAAATCCACCTTGCTGCGCACGCTGAACCGCATGTACGAGCTGTACCCCGGCCAGCGCGCTGAAGGTGAAATCCTGCTGGACAATGAAAACCTGCTGACGTCCAAGCAGGACATTTCCCTGATCCGCGCCAAAGTGGGCATGGTGTTCCAGAAGCCGACACCATTTCCCATGAGCATTTACGACAACGTGGCCTTTGGCGTGCGTTTGTTCGAGCGCCTGAGCAAAGGCGAAATGGACGAGCGTGTGGAATGGGCCTTGTCCAAAGCTGCGCTGTGGAACGAAGTGAAAGACAAGCTGCACCAAAGCGGTAACGGCCTGTCCGGTGGTCAGCAACAGCGTCTGTGTATTGCCCGTGGTGTGGCGATCAAACCCGAAGTTCTGCTGCTGGACGAGCCTTGCTCGGCACTGGACCCGATTTCCACGGCCAAGATTGAAGAGCTGATTGCTGAACTGAAAGCGGATTACACCGTGGTTATCGTGACCCACAACATGCAGCAAGCGGCTCGTTGCTCGGATTACACTGCCTATATGTATCTGGGCGAGTTGATGGAATTTGGTGAAACTGACCAGATCTTCGTGAAGCCCGCTCGCAAGGAAACCGAAGACTACATCACGGGTCGTTTCGGTTAATCAGACGGATGCGGGCAGAGCGGCCTTGCGGCGCTTTGCCTGGAGTTTGAATAAAGCCATACCCCCACATCGGGACAGTTGTTCCTGTGTGGCAACCACCCCAATCGCTGGATTTACGTCCAAGGATTGGGGTGTTTTTTTATCCATTGGGGCGGCGTTGGTTCCAGTAAAGGGAGTAGCGACGGCCTTGTGTTGTGCGGGTGCCGCCTGCAGCTTGTGCCTTTACTGGCTCAACTTGCGTAAAGCATGACGTATGACTTTGCCGGTGGTTGTCATGGGCAGGGCATCGACAAACTCAATCAGCCGTGGGTACTCATGTGCAGCCACCCGGCGTTTGATGTGCTCCTGAATCTCCTTGACCAGTTCCTGGGACGGTTCGATATCCTCCTTCAGCACCACAAAAGCTTTCACGACTTCGGTGCGTTCGGGGTCGGGGACACCGATCACTGCCGCCATGGCGACAGCGGGATGCCCCATCAGGCCATCCTCAATCGGGCCGGGCCCAATGCGGTAGCCGGAGCTGGTGATGACATCATCATCGCGGCCTACGAACTGGATATAGCCATCCTCGTCCTGCATGCCTTTGTCGCCGGTCAGCAGCCAGTCACCCACAAATTTCTCGCGAGTTGCTTCAGGCCGTTGCCAGTAACCCAGGAACATAACCGGATCGGGGGACTGCACGGCAATATGGCCTTCGATGCCGGGTTTCTGAATTTGCCCCTGATCATCCACAATCGCGACCTTGTGCCCAGGCACCGCCTTGCCGATCTTGCCTGCCTGACCGGGAAACCAGGCCGAGCAAGAGGACACGATCATATTGCACTCGGTTTGTCCGTAGAACTCGTTGATGGTGATGCCCAGTTTCTGCTTCGCCCAATCCAGCAACTGTGCGCCTAGTGACTCCCCGCCACTGGCAATGGATTGCAGCTTCAAAGGCCATTGCTCGCGTGACCATTGGCTGCGACGCAGCATTTTCAGGGCAGTAGGGGGCAGGAAAGTATGCGTGACACCGTGTTCGGACATCAGTTTCCAGGTAGCCTCGGCATCGAATTTGGGGAAGCGGTAGGCCAGCACGGGTATGCCGTGATGCCAGGCCGGTAGCAGCACATCCAGCAGGCCGCCAATCCAGGCCCAGTCGGCGGGCGTCCACATCAGGCCTTCGCCTGTGGGCAGGAAGTTGTGCGACATCTCTACGCCCGGCAGATGCCCCAGCAGCACGCGGTGGGCATGTAGAGCACCTTTGGCCGAACCTGTGGTGCCGGAGGTATAGATCAGCACGGCAGGGTCGTCTGCGCGGGTATTCAATGTGCGCGGTGCCGGTTCGGGGTGGGCGGCAATGGCTTGCCATAAGGAAAGTGCATCGCCCTGATCCTGCTGGCTGTCACTTTGGTAAAGATGTTTGAGCTGTGGCAGGTGCTCGCGCAAGGGCAACACCGTCTCCAGGCCTTGTTGATCGGTAATCAAGGTGCTGGCGCCGGAATCATTCAGCCTGTAGCGCAGCGCGTCCGTGCCAAACAGGGTGAACAAGGGCATGGCAATGGCGCCAATCTTGTAGGTCGCCAAATGCGCCAGCGCCGTTTCCAGTCCTTGAGCCAGAAAGATGGCGATACGGTCGCCAGCCTGAATACCCTGGGCTTGCCAGGCAGCCGCTAAAGAATCGGACCAGGCTTTGAGCTGATCGAAGGTGTAGCGTTTGATCTGACCATCGGGCAATTGCTGGATCAGGGCCAGACGCCCGGACCCGTCAGCCCATTTGTCGCAGGTGTCGTGAGCGATGTTGTAGTGCTCGGGGATGGACCAGTGAAATTCCGAGTAGCTTTGTGAGTAAACCGAATCAGCAGACAGCATGAGAGACACTTTTCCCAAAGGTGAAACAGACTCCCATCCTAACGCCTTGAGCGGGATGACCCTATCCGGGCTAATCAGTAGAAAAGAAAAACGGCGCTGGGGGGGCGCCGTTTTTCGTCCTGCTACCGACTTCTACTGCTAAAACAACTGCGTGTTGTCACTTCTACTGCTTGCGAACATCAACTGCTTAGGGGAAAGTGATGTGATGATCAGGACTTGGTGGCCTCTTTCGTGGCGCTGTCACGTTGTTGATCGTGACCGGAGCGGTGGCCGCGACGATGCTGACCGTCGTTCTTGCGCTCTACAACCGTGAACTCGCCATTGGCACCTTCGGAACGGACACGTACAACCTTGCCGTCCTTATCGACCACCATGGCCATGATGTTGTCGCCTCGCTGATGCAGGCTGCCCACTTTGGTGTAGCCGGCATCTTTCAGGCGCTGGTAGGCGGGACCGATATCGGTGACTTGATCAGCGGTCAGCGGTTTGTGGTCGCGGGCCTGACGGGCTTGTTGCTGCGTGCTCTGTGTTTGGGCTGCGCTTGTGGCTTCCTGTGCAATGGCAGCGGTGCCACCCAACAGACTTGCGCTCAATACCAGGGCAGAAAAGAGGGAAGTGCGTTTCATGTATAGCTCCTTCATGTAATCAAAAAGTGGTGCTGTCAGATTCCTGGGTAGCTTCCTTTTGAGGTGGGAAGATTTGTTTGTCCTGTCAGCCTGGTGCCCATTATGGACAGGTGGCTCTGAATCTAAACTGAAGCTGCTGTTCATGTTATGTTCATCCGCAGCTTGCTATATAAGGGGGAGTGATCGTTTGATCCCTCTATTTTTCTGCACGTACCGATTCTTATGACGTCCATTAAACAATCCGCCTTGCTGATGAGTTTGGCCGCCGTTTTGACGGCGGTGATGCCATTGGCATTGGCCCATTCTCACGATTACCCTGACTGCGGCAGCAAAAAGCAGAAGGGGGATTCGTCGTGGGACAGGAATCAGCGTTCGGATTGGTCAGGACATGATTACCTCGGGGACGACGACTGTTTTCGTCGTTTGCCCCCTCCCCCGCCTCCACCCCCGCCTCCCCCTCCTAACGAGCGTTTCGGCCCCAGCCCGTACTGGCCTCCGGGCCCGGCCTATCGGGGCCACGATCAGGCCCGCGAAGCCGTGCGCCGTGGGGAAGCCTTGCCGTTGCGGGAAGTCTTGAAGCGGGTGCGCGAGACCTATCCCGGACGAGTGCTGCGTGTGCAGTTTGAATATGACGAGCGCTTTGAGCTTTGGGTGTATGACTTGCGCATGCTGGTTGATGACAACCGCTTGTTGCGTCTGAAAGTGGATGCCTTGACCGCCAAAGTGCTGCTTGTGCGCGGCGTGAAACGCTCGCATTCCCGAGGACATTAAGATGCGGATACTGGTTGTTGAAGACGAACCTACCCTGGCAGCGCAATTGCAGCAGGCGCTGGAACGGGCCGGCTATGCCGTTCAGGTGGCTCATGATGGTGAGCAAGGCCATTATCAGGGCGAGGTAGAGGCCTTTGATGCGGTAGTTCTGGATCTGGGTTTGCCGGGCATGGACGGGGTATCGGTCTTGCGTCGTTGGCGTGCTTCGGACATCAATATGCCGGTGCTGATTCTGACCGCACGCAATGATTGGCACGATAAGGTCGAAGGTATGGATGCGGGTGCAGACGATTACGTGGCCAAACCCTTTCACATGGAAGAGCTGCTGGCTCGTATGCGCGCTTTGCTGCGCCGTGCGGCCGGTCAGGCGAACCCACGTTTGCAGCTGGGCAAATTGGAGCTGGACGCGCGCTCGTCCTCGATCAGTTGTGCGGGCATGGTCTTGTCGCTGACCAGCCATGAATACCGTTTGCTGGCGTTCATGATGCATCACCCTGGCCAAGTGCTGTCGCGTACTCAATTGACCGAGCATATTTACTCTCAGGACTTCGAGCGCGACTCCAATACCATCGAGGTTTTTATCGGCCGTCTGCGCAAGAAATTGCCCGCCGGTTATATCGAAACGGTGCGAGGTATGGGCTACCGTCTGGTGGACCCTGAAGCATGATCGCCTTGCGGGGTCATACCATTCTGGGCTCTCTGCGTGGCCGCCTGCTGCTGGGGACTTTGGCCTGGATTCTGATCAGTATTGTTCTGGCCGGTTTGGGCCTGAACCGCTTGTTTCAAGACCACGTTTACCGTCAGTTCGAGCAGCGTTTGCAAACTCATCTGGACCAGATTATGGCGGACGTGAATCTGGACAATGCGGATGGGGTGACTTTGCAATCGCGCCTGAGCGATCCTTTATTTGAGCAGCCTTATTCGGGGATGTACTGGCAGATTGCACGCCAGGAAGCGGGCAGTGAGCAGTGGACGGTGGTTTTGCGCTCGACGTCCTTGTGGGACGAGGCTCTGGATGTGAATGCTCCCGATTCGCCCAATGGCGTCTTGTCACTGACGGGGCCGGAAAAGCAGCGCCTGGTTGTGTTGCGTCAGGAGCTGGACGAGGTGAATGACAAGGGACAAAGCTTGCAGATCATGGTGGCCGGCAACCGGGAGCTGCTGGCCGAACCATTAGCCCGTTTTGAGCGGATTCTGTTCCTGTCGCTGGGTGGTTTGGCCGTGGGTTTGATCCTGGCGGCAATCTTGCAAGTGGTGCTGGCCTTGTACCCTCTGCATCTTTTGCGACGTCGTTTGCTGGATGTGCAGGAGGGGCGGGAGCCACAAGTCAGTGGCAATTTCCCCAGTGAAATTCAACCCTTGGTGGATGATTTCAATGCTGTACTCAGTGCTAATGCGGGTATGGTGGCTCGCGCACGGGCGCAGGCAGGAAATCTGGCCCATGCGGTCAAAACCCCGCTAACGATTATGGGCAATGCTGCGCAATCCGAAGGTCCGCATTTGGCGGCTTTGGTTAGCGAGCAGGTGGCCTTGGCCCAGCGTCAGGTTGACCACCACTTGTCTCGTGCACGGGCCATGGCGGTACGCGCCATAGGTGTGCGTACGGATGTGTCTAGTTGTCTGCAATCCTTGTGTCGGGTGATGGGGCGTTTGCATAGCGACAAGCAGATTCATCTGGATTTACCCGATCAGGAGTTGATCTTTAAAGGCGAAGAGCAGGACTTGCAGGAGATGGCTGGAAACCTGTTGGATAACGCCTGCAAATGGGCGACGCAGAATGTGTGGTGTCAGGTGTGGCAGCAGGACAATGTGCTGCATCTGGTGGTGGAAGATGATGGTCCTGGCCTGGAGCCGGAGCAGTTGGAGCGTGTGTTTGGTCGTGGTCAGCGTGCGGATGAGCGACATCCAGGCTTTGGATTGGGATTGGATATTGTGCGTGAGCTCGCGCGCAGCTATCAGGGGAAGGTGCAAGCCAGTGCGTCGGAAAAAGGTGGTTTGCGATTGGATTTGACCTTGGCAAGTTAAGGCCGGAAGCTGGGTGCCAACGCCAACGCCAACGCCAACGCCAACTTTAACTCCCGTGCAAGTGCAGTATTGTCGAGTGTAGAGCTACCTGAGGCCAGCGGACTGAGTGGCTAGGGCGAACAAGGGGGGGCAGGTGGGGGTTAAGCTTGATCATCCATGAAAAACGCCCGGCGAAGCGGGCGTTTTTCAGCACATGAATCGGGCCAGCCTTAGTTCCAGGGGCCGCCATCGCCACCCAGGCTGTAGCGTCCGGCGCCAATCAAGCCGACTGTGAGCGCACCAATCAGGAACATGCCTTGCAACTCCAATGCCCAAATACCTTGGGCATTGAAACTGCCGATCTGGTTGCTATGGGCCAGCAGCAAGGCAATGACCATGTTCATGGCTACAATCAAACCGCCGGCACGGGCGTAAAAACCCAGAATCATCAGGACGGGAGCAATCACTTCGCCTATGTACACGCCCCAGGCCAGAAAGCCGGGCATATTATTGGCGATCAGCATTCTTTCGATTCCTCCGATGCCATAACGTATCTTGGCGATGCCGTGCAGCAGGATCAACACACCGACCGTGACACGCAGCAAGAGTTTTCCAAGATCATCACGAGACATACAGGCGCTCCATTATGTAGTGGGACAGGAAGGTGCGTTATTGTAGAAGACCGGGTTCTTAAAAGTATGACGGAGCATTTACATGACACAAAAGCAGGCTGTCGCAGCAGAACTGGCCCCCAGCGGGGTTTTGCGTGTTGCCATGAATTATGGCAATCCCGTCCTGGCCCAACGCGGTGCCAATGAGCAGTCGCCCAAAGGGGTCTCGGCGGACCTGGCGCGCAGCGTGGCGCAAGAGCTGGGCCTGAGCGTGCAATTTCATGGCTACGATGCGGCCCAGGCTGTCGTAGAGGCGGTCTACAGGGACGAGTGGGATCTGGCTTTTTTGGCGATTGATCCCAAGCGTGCGGAGAAGATTCGCTTCAGTGAAGCCTATGTGCATATCGAAGGTACCTATCTGGTGCGTGACAAGTCCGCCTTTCAGAACGTGGATCAGCTGGATCAGCAAGGCGTGTGCATTGCCGTTGGCAAAGGGGCGGCCTACGATTTGTTCCTGAGCCGTCATTTAAAACATGCCGATCTGGTACGAGCAACGACCTCTGCCGATGCGATTGATCTGTTTGTGGAAGAAGAGCTGGATGCCGCTGCGGGCGTACGACAGCCTTTGGAGCGCTATGCCCGCTCCCGCAGCGGCTTGCGTGTGCTGCCCGACAGTTTCACTGTAATTCGTCAGGCCATGGCGGTGCCGTCGGAGCGTACGCTGGCCCATGCCTGGGTTGAGGCTTTTATTGCTCGGCAGAAAAAGGAAGGGATGGTGGCGCAGTTCCTGGCTGATAGCGGCCAGGCGAATGTCACCGTACCGGAATAGGCGCAAGGCGCGTATTCAATTCGTCTTGCAGGGCCTGTCTGAACAGGGCCCGCGCCTTGCCCACATCCTGTCCCTTGGATTGCAGAAGATAAATGGGCAAGTCCAGACCATTGCTGCCGGTAGAGAACTGGATACGGTGCAAACGGCCAGACTCCAGTGAGGGCCGCAGGCAAGACAGGGGCAGATTCGCCCAGCCCAATCCCCGTTCCACCAGTTCCAGTGTCATGGGCAGACTGTCCGTTTTCCATTGACGCAGGCTGAGCATGGAACGGTCCTTGCGTATATCCTTGTCGGGGCTGGTAATCACAATCTGCCGGTAGGCTTTCAAATCTTCCAGGGGCCTGGGGCTTTCCTGTAGCAAGGGATGGCCGGGTGCAGCGACAGCGCTAATGGTTTCGGTCCACAGCGATTGCACAATCCCCACGCTTTCCAGTTCCCGCCCGCCATAGGCAATGCACAGATCCAGCTCGCGCTTTTGCAACGCTTCGACCAGTGCGTCTTGGGGCGCGGTTCGCAGTTCTATGTCCAGACCGGGATAGCGTTGCTCCAGAGCCTGCAAGGCAATCAACGCCGGTTCGGGATCGACGTCGCACACGATACCCAGCCGTAAATGGCTTTCCAATCCCCCCGATAACTCCTGCAAATGCAGCCGCAAACTCTGCAAGCGGCTGGCGATCAGCTTGGCGTCGGGCAGCATGGCCAGTAGTTCGGCCGTGGGTACGGGTTCACGTCGGCTGCGGTCAAAAAGCGACAGATCCAGCTCGGCCTCCAGATTGGCCACGGCCATGCTGACGGCCGATTGTGTGCGGCGCAACGCCCGCGCGGCGGCGGAGAAGGAGCCGTGTTCAACCACGGCAAGCAAGAGCTCAAGATGATCACTGGTAAGCATGGCTAAAACATAAGTAAAACTGATGGAATCTGACTTTTTCTAGAAGCTGTACTGCGGATAATCATGCTTTCTGAGCTTTTGATCAAGGATATTTATCGTGCAGGGATGGAAAAGAAGAGTTGTCTACATAGGGATGTTCGAGTTGCTGGGCATGATGGTAGCGGCAACCGTATTGGGGCACTTGAGTGGGGCAGGGGCCATGGAAAGCGGGATGCTGTCTTTCATGATCAGCACCTGCGCGGTATCGGTAAACCTGTTCTACAACATGCTGTTTGAAGCCTGGGAGCGTCGTCGTCAGATTCAGGCGCGTACGTTCTGGCACCGGGTGCTGCACGTGGCCGGTTTTCAGATTGTGCTGGTGTCTTTGCTAATCCCGCTGATTGCGTGGTGGCTAAATGTCAGCTTGTGGAAAGCTTTTTTGATGGAAGCGGTGTTGCTGGCTTTCTTTCCCATCTTCGCCTTTATCTACAACTGGGCATTTGATTCTATTTTTGGTTTGCCCGACTCGGTGGGTGTGAGCGCCAGCCAAAGTTAAATGACGCAGTGAACCGAACCGGCAAAACTAAAAGGCCTTGCAGATTGCTCTGCAAGGCCTTTGAATTTTTTGGTCGGGGCGGCGGGATTCGAACTCGCGACCCTCTGGTCCCAAACCAGATGCGCTACCAGGCTGCGCTACGCCCCGACTAAGAAAAAAATTATATCCCGTCGTGGTGAACTTGGCAAGCATAGGCCCACATCAAAAAGGGGTTTGCACGCATTTATCGGGAGTCAGCTAATTTTCAGCCCTGTAAAGATGTGTTTCTTATGTTGGGCTTAAACATTTTAGGTGCTTATAGTTAAGTGACAAGCTGATCATAAGGCATTGTGTTCTTTGTTTTTTTCCACACGAGTAGCATTCATGCACCGGGGGCAGGCAAAGAAGTTGGGGGCGAATGCTGCTCATCATTTTTCCAAAAGGAGAAAGGACGATGAGCCAAGTTTCACAGGGTGGAATACTGACACGGCGACATTTCCTGACGATGGTCGGGTATGCCGCAGGTGGCGCGGCCATGTATCAGGCCATGATGCGTCTGGGCCATGCGACGGAGGGCAGTTACGATGGCCCGATTCGTCTGGAAGGCAAGCCTAAGCCAGGGACCTCTGTGGTGATCCTGGGGGCGGGTCTGGCTGGCATGGTGGCCGCTTTGGAGCTGCGCAATGCAGGGTACAAAGTCAAAATCCTGGAGTTTCGGGAAAAAGTGGGGGGGCGCAACTGGTCCTTGCACGGCGGGGACAGCTATACCGAGCTGGGGGGTGCCAAGCAGGATGTCAAGTTCGACAAGGATCAATACATCAACCCCGGCCCGTGGCGGATTCCTTTCCATCACCGGGCCTTGCTGGATTATTGTAAGCGGCTGAAAGTCAGGCTGGAACCGTTTATCCAGTACAACTACAACGCCTATTTGCATAGCAAAGAGCATTTTGGTGGCAAGCCTCAGCGGTTTCGCCATATCCACGCGGATTTTCAGGGGCAGGTCTCCGAGCTCTTGTCCAAAGCCATTAATACTCAGTCGCTGGATGCACCCTTGTCCAAGGAAGATCAGGAAAAGCTGCTGGAAGCCTTGCGCAGTTGGGGGGCCTTGGACAAGAACATGGCTTATGTGAAAGGCCATGCCAGTTCCGAGGTGCGCGGTTTTGAGCGTGATCCGGGAGGCGGTCTGAATGCTCAACCTGAGTTTTCCGAGCCTTTGAAACTGGCCGATATTGTGCGCTCCAGTGTTTGGCACAATATGGGCATTCATGATCTGTACGAGTTCCAGCAGACCATGTTTCAGCCGGTTGGCGGGATGGACCAGATCGGCGCTGCTTTTGGCAAGGAGCTGGAGGGCCTGTTTACCTTTAATGCCAAGGTCACTGCAATCAAGCAGAGTGATGGCAAGGTGACGGTTAGCTACAAGGATCAAAGCAAGGGTAGCGAGCACACTGAAACAGCAGACTGGTGCGTATGCACCATTCCCTTGTCGATTCTGAGCCAGATAGATCTGGATGCCAGCAAGGAAATGCACGCTGCCATTGACGCTGTGCCCTACGCTCCCTCGGTCAAGATCGGGCTGCAGTTCAAACGGCGCTTCTGGGAAGATGATGACGCGATCTATGGCGGCATCAGTTATACCGACCTGCCCATCACACAAATCTCTTACCCCAGTGGCGGCATGATGGCCGGTGGCAAAGGCGTATTGCTGGGGGGGTATATGTTCGGTCCCAGCGCCGTCGAATGGTCGTCGCTCAGTCCTGAGGACCGGGTCAAGAAGGCCCTGGAATATGGTGCGCAAATCCACCCTCAATATAAGGATGAGTTCGAGAGTGGGGTGGCGGTCGCCTGGCACCGCGTTCCCTGGACATTGGGCTGCTATGGCATGTGGACGGACCAGACACGGGCCGCGCACTACGAGAACCTGTGCCAGATTGATGGTCGACTGGTTTTAGCGGGTGAGCACGCTTCTTACGTCAACGCCTGGCAGGAAGGTGCGATCCTGTCGTCCCTGAACGCGATTTCCCGCTTGCATAGCCATATTGTGGGTAATCAACAAGCCGATTCCAAAGGAGCCTAGTCATGATGATGCGATCTCTAGCGGTTTTTCTGGCCTCGGGACTGTTGACCATCAGCCATGCGGATACGGCGGTGGTAGGGGGTGATACGGTGGTCTTTACCCAGAAAACCGGCCAGGAAATTTATGAGCAGGTCTGTGCGTCTTGCCACATGATCGATGGCAAGGGCGCTCAAGGGGCGGGCATGTATCCGTCCCTGTCCAAGAATCCGAAACTGGGGGCGCCTGCTTATGTGGTGTTCATGGTGAACCAGGGCAATAAGGGCATGCCCGGTTTTGGTGGCGTTCTAAATGACGAGCAAATAGCCGAAGTCGTCAACTATGTGCGTTCCCACTTGGGCAATGAGTTCAGTGACAAGATTACGGCCAAGGACGTGGCAGGTCAGCGTCCCAAAGACCACCAGTACTTTGATCTGAACTGATCAAAGGCTGCTTGTCGTCATGCTGACACCTGATTGGAGCACGGTCTTCGCACTGGAAATACCTGTGTTGGAGTCCGTGCTGCGAGGCACAGTGGTGTACTTTGTTCTGTTCGTCCTGCTGCGGCTGGCAGGACGACGTGAACTGGGATCGCTGGGCGTTGCGGACCTGTTGATTCTTTTGCTGATTGCCGATGCCAGTGGTAATGCGATGTCAGGCGGTAGTAATTCCTTGACGGATGGTCTGCTGGTGGCCGCAACCATTGTGGCTTGGGGGTACATAGTCGATTGGCTGATGTACCGATTCCCGGCGCTCAATGCACTGGCCACTCCGCGCAAAGTGTGTGTGGTCAGGGACGGGCAATTGCAGTGGCGCAATATGCGTCGGGAGTTTGTGACTCGCGATGAAATTCTGAGTGAAATGCGTTTGGCCGGAATCCAGTCGCTGGAAGAGGTAGCGGCGGCTTATATCGAGCCTAATGGCAAACTCAGCTTTTTGAAGGACACATCCGTGTAGTTTGAACGGGTCAGGAACAAGCAGGGCTGAAGGCGGTCGTCAGAGCATAACGCAAATAAGGCGATGCCCTGGGAGCAGGCAAAGAAAAAGGCTTAGTTCACTGTGCAATGAACTAAGCCTTTAATTCTTTAATGGTCGGGGCGGCGGGATTCGAACTCGCGACCCTCTGGTCCCAAACCAGATGCGCTACCAGGCTGCGCTACGCCCCGACTAAAGACAAGTATAGTAGAACAAATTCAGGACTTCGTCAAGCCCTGAACCCTCGGTTTTAGCGTTTTTGCAGGTGGGGCAGGGTGTAAGCCTGTTCGTGATACGCCCAGCTAGGCCAGAGCACGTGGGCAAGGGCTTCCTTGGCCAGCCCTTCGTCTATCTGTTCCAGCGGCTCGTACTTGTCCGGCGCGGTATAGCGATACTGACAAGGCGGCAGGTGTGGCATCAGCACGGTCAGGATGTCGCCTTTCAAATAGCCATAGTTCTCGAAGTACTGCATCATGGCCCGGTCGCTGTCCTGCTGGGTCAGGTCGCGCCCGATCATGGGGTGCTCGCTTTCAATGCCCATCAGAGATAGCAGGGTGGGAGCCAGGTCAATCTGGCTCATGATGCGTTCGTCCTGACGGTTGGGAACGCCTGCGCCCAGAATCAGGGCAGGAATATGGAAGTGACGCACAGGCACCAGATTGGCACCGCCCACGCGCGAGTCATGGTCGGCCACGATCAAGAATACTGTGTTGTCCCAATAGTCGGATTCACGCGCTTTCTTGAAGAAGTCCCCAATGGCCCAGTCGGCGTAACGTACCGTGTTCTCTACCGTGGCGGGATCGCCTTCCACCTGAATACGGCCAGCCGGGTATTCCCAAGGCGAGTGGTTGCTGACGGAGAAGGCCAGCGTCAGGGTGGGTTGCTCCTTGTCCTGGCTTAGCAACTGGTGCAGCTTGTTGAACATGTCCTCGTCGCTGGCGCCCCAGGTGCCGACGAACTCGGGGGACTCAAAGCTGGATTGCTCATGCAGCTCATCAAAGCCATTGCCCAGGAAAAAGCTCTTCATATTGTCAAAGTGGGCTTCGCCGCCATAGATAAAGCGTGAGCGGTAGCCTTGTTCCTTGAGCAATTGGGCCAGGGTGAAAAAGCGGGTTTGCGAGCCGGGCAGGCGCAGTACAGCGTCTGCCACGGTTGGGGGGAAACCGGCAGAAACCGCTTCCAGACCCCGTACCGAACGCGTGCCGGTAGCGTAGGCGCGGCGAAAGTTCCAGCCCGTTTGGGCCAGTTTGTCCAGTTCGGGGGTTAGATTGGCCCCGCCCAGATTGCTGACATATTGCGCCCCCAGGCTCTCCTCCACGATCAGGACCAGATTGGGTTTGCGCTCACGTTTTTGCACGGGCGTCTGACGATGCAGGGTGGGTAGTGTGTCAGGGCCAGCCGGCAAGGCAGCCGCATCGCGCACGATCTGGTTCATTTCTGCGACGTCCAGGCCACCGTAAATATCCTCGGCCGAGCGCTCGTTTTTCATGCTGTAGATGGCGTAGGCCACGTTATACAGCGAGTTCAAGGGCAGCGTGTTGAGCATGCTGTCGCTGCTCCAGGCGACCGAAGAAGGATTGATGGGGCGGTGGGCCAAGGTGCCCCGAATTGCCAGGACGCACAGGGCCGCAGCAATCAGCATCCAGATAGGACGCAGCCACCAGCTCATCACGGGGTCGGCAGACACATGACCAAAAATAGACCAGCCCGAGTACACAATCAGCCCCAGACCAATCAGGGCGAGGCCTATCATCAGCTTGTAGCCTTTCCAGAGCATGCCCACTACTTCTTGAGGGTGCTTCAGATAATCCACATACAGCCGATTGGGGCGGGTGTCGTATTCAATGATGAATTGGGGCGTGGAAACTTCCAGCAAGGTCAGCAGGAACCAGGCGAAGGTAAACCAGATGGCGGCTATCGTCGTCATGACGGGATAGTGTCCTAGCCAGGGGGCCAGCAAGACCACGGGGGCGCTGAGCGCGGCGATCATCAGGGCGTCGATACGCAAGCCGCCAATCAGGATGGGCAGCAGACCTCCGGCCTGACGTACACGCGGCCATTGCCACAAGGCAAAAGCCAGCCTGAAAGCGGTCAGCAAAATCAGGGCTGAAGGAACAAAAACGTAAACAAGATGGCGCATAAAATGTGGTCCTGGTCGACCTAATTGCCACGGACGGTGGCACTGGCATCGAATTGCACGATTGTATGTCAGTTTAATGAGCAAACTATCTTGCTGAACGCTTGGGCTTGTCGGGGAAGTGTGGCCGCATGCCGGTTCAAGGTTTAAAGACGAAAAAAAGCAGGCCGCTTTGAAAGACAGCCTGCCGCTAAGGAGGAGTTAAGGGGAGCCAGCCCTGTGTTCCCAGGGCTGGCGATAGGTTCAGGCAACGCGTTGGCTGGGCTCGGTACGAGAACGGAACTGGCTGCGTTGTTGTTCACGCTGGGCGTAGGCTTTGACGTGGCCCGCATCTTTGACATGGCCGTAGCCACGGATCAGATCCGGGTAGTTCAACCAGCGCTGGGCCACTTCCATATTGTCCGCATCCAGGTGGGCACTGACTTCATTCAGGTCGGCCAGATAGTCTTCAATGTTCTGACGTTCCTGACGGCGTTCCTGGGTGTAGCCAAAGATATCCAGCGCACCACCGCGCAAACCACGCAGACGGGCCAGAATCTTGAACAAGCTGCGGGTCGAAGGGCCAAACTTGCTCTTGACTGGCTGACCCTGGCTGTTCTTGCGACCGAGCAAGGGCGGGGCCAGATGGTATTCAATCTGGTAGTCCTTGCCAGGCTCACCCGCAAACTGGGCACGCAGCTTGTCCAGGAAGGCCGGGTCGGTGTAAAGGCGGGCCACTTCGTACTCGTCCTTGTAGCTCATCAGCTTGGCCAGTTGCGTGGCGGCGATGCGAGTCAGGGGTAGAGCCTTGTCCTGATTCAGGCGCGATTCGCGTTCCATGACCTTGTTGATGGCGTCGCGGTAGCGCTTGGCCCAGGCCGGATTCTGATAGGCAGTCAGGTGTTCTTCCATGCGCTTGATCAGGGACTGCACGCTTTCAGGGAAAGTGACTTCACGGGCTTTGGGTGTCGCACCTTCCATCAAGGCTTCGATACCCTTTTCAGCCGCCAGACGCCCCCACTGGAAGGCTTCACGGTTGGCTTTGACAGCGACGCCGTTCAGTTCGATAGCGCGCAGCAAGCTGTCCATATGCAGCGGAATCCAGCCGCGCTGGAAGGCATAGCCCAGCAAGATGGGGTTGGCATAGAGCGCATCGCCCATAACGTGTACGGCCAGGGCATTGGCGTCCAGATAGCGGATTTCCTTGCCTACGGCATTTTCAATATCCGTGCAGGCGGTTTGCAACGGGAATTTCCAGTGCGCATTGCCGATCAGGTCCGAAGTCGGGCTGGCTGCGGTGTTGATAATGGTGTGTGTGCGATCGCGGCTGACACGGCTCAGGACATCCGTGGAGGCGCTGACCAGAGCATCACTGCCAATGAGCAAGGAGGCCTCGCCCGTTGGAACGCGGGTGGCATGGAGCAGATCGGGCTGGCGTGCGATTTGCACGTGGCTTAGCACCGCACCCCCTTTCTGGGCCAAACCGGCCATATCCAGGACGCTGACCCCTTTTTGCTCGATATGAGCAGCCATACCCAGCAGGCCGCCTACCGTCACGACACCTGTGCCGCCAATACCGGCGATCAAAATACCGTAGGTCTTGTCCAGATCCGGCAGTTTGGGCAAAGGCAGATCGGCCAGATTGAAGGACTCCAGCGAACGGCCCTGAGCTTCCGGCTTGCGTACCTGCGCCCCTTTCAGCGTGACAAAGCTGGGGCAGAAACCGTTAACGCAGGAGAAGTCCTTATTACAGGAGGACTGGTTGATGCGGCGCTTGGAGCCCATAGGGGTGTCCAGAGGCTCAACGGATAAGCAGTTGGATTTGACCGAGCAGTCACCGCAGCCTTCACAGACCGTGTCGTTGATGAAGGCGCGCAGGGCAGGGTCCGGGTAAGTCCCTTTCTTGCGGCGACGGCGTTTTTCCGTGGCGCAGGTCTGGTCGTAGACCAGGATGGTGGTGCCGGGCACTTCGCGCAGCTCGCGCTGTACGCGGTCCAGCTCATCACGGTGATACACAGGCGGGTTGCCAGCCAGGGTCACGCCCTTGAATTTCTCGGGCTCGTCGGTGACCACCACAATCTTGCGAGCGCCCTCGGCATGGACCTGGGCAATGACGTCGGTGACTTTCAAGATCCCGTCTACGGGCTGGCCGCCTGTCATGGCAACGGCATCGTTATACAGAATCTTGTAGGTGATATTGGAGTTGGCTGCGATCGAGGCTCGGATCGCCAAAATTCCCGAATGGAAATACGTGCCATCGCCCAGGTTGGCGAAGACGTGTTTTTCATCGGTAAAGGGTTGTTGGCCAATCCAGGCGACGCCTTCGCCGCCCATATGACTGAAAGTGGAGGTGCTGCGATCCATCCAGACCGTCATGTAGTGGCAGCCAATCCCGGCCATGGCGCGCGAGCCTTCGGGCACGCGAGTGGAGGTATTGTGCGGACAGCCCGAACAGAACCAGGGCTTGCGCTCTACGCTGACGCGCGGCATACGGGCTTCGCGGTCCTTGGCATCCAGAATGGCCAGACGGGCCTGGATGCGGGCTTGCAGCTCCTCGGAAATGTCCATGGTGCACAGGCGGCGGGCAATGGCGCGCGCAATAATCGCAGGAGACAGTTCACCTTGAGGAGGGAGTAGCCAGGGCGAGCGCAAGCTGGACCATTCGCCGCCACCGTGTTCGGTCTCGTCAAACTTGCCGTAGACCTTGGGACGTACGTCATCGCGCCAGTTGTACAACTCTTCTTTAAGTGCGTATTCCAGAATCTGGCGTTTTTCTTCCACCACCAGAATTTCGGACAGGCCGGTTGCGAACTGGCGGGCGTCTTGCCCGTCCAGGGGCCAAATACAGCCCACTTTAAATAGTCGGATACCTAGCTCGGCGCATAGCTCGTCGGACAGGCCCAGATCGGCCAGTGCCTGACGGGTATCCAGATAGGCTTTACCCGCCGTCATGATGCCAAAGCGGGCTTCGGGCGAATCAATCTCGACGCGGTTCAATTTGTTGGCGCGCACATAAGCCAGAGCGGCGTACCACTTGTGGTTCATCATGCGGGCTTCTTGCGCCAGTGGCGGGTCTGGCCAGCGGATGTTCAGACCATCGGCGGGCATGTCCTCGATCTCGGGCAGGACAATGTTCAGGCTGTCCGGGTCCAGATCAACTGAGGCGTTTGACTCCACTACTTCGGTGACGCATTTCAAGGCTACCCACAGGCCGGAGAAACGGCTCATGGCCCAGCCGTGCTGGCCAAAGTCCAGGTATTCCTGCACGTTGGCCGGGTAGAGCACGGGAATACCGGCGGCGGCGAAAACGTGATCGGACTGGTGGGCAACAGTGGAGGATTTGGCTCCGTGGTCATCGCCTGCCAGTACCAGTACACCGCCGTGTCGGGCGCTACCAGCCGAGTTGGCATGCTTGAACACGTCCATGGAACGGTCCACGCCAGGGCCCTTGCCGTACCACATGGCAAAGGTGCCGTCGAAACGTGCACTGGGGTACAGATTGGTTTGCTGGCTACCCCAGACGGCGGTAGCGGCCAGATCTTCGTTCAGACCGGGCTTGAACACGATGTCGTGTTCTTTCAGATGTTTACTGGCTTGCCACAGAGCCTGGTCTACGCTCCCTAATGGGGAGCCCCGGTAGCCAGAGATGAAGCCTGCTGTATTCAGACCGGCGCGCCGGTCCCGTTCTTTCTGCAGCATGGGCAAGCGCACCAGGGCCTGGGTGCCGCTCATATAGGCGCGGCCCTTGGTGACAGTGTATTTGTCATCCAGGGACACGGACTCCAACATGGCCTTGTAAGGTTTGTTGAGTGGGGCATTCATGAGTTTGTCTCCTGCAAGAAGGATGGTTTTCGTGCAAGTTGTTGTCGTTTGTTCTTTAGTCTAGGGCAGCTTTTTGTTATCGTAAAATCAAATTTACGTGTACCTGATATCTGAAAAACGGATGGCTATGAAGCACGAAGTGACTCTGAGGCAGTTTCGATATTTCATCGCTGCGGCGGTCAGCGGGCAGTTCTCGGCGGCGGCCCAGGCGGAGAATGTCTCCCAGTCGGCTATCAGTAATGCAGTGCAAAGTCTGGAGCGCCAGCTGAATGTGGCCTTGTTTGAGCGTTTGCCCCATGGTGTGGAGTTAACGCCACAGGGACAGGCGTTCTTTCACCACGCCCATCACGTGATTGATGCAGTCAGCGATGCGCTGAACCATGCAGATTTGCGGCGACAAAATATCGAAGGGCAGATTCGGGTAGCCGCGGGCTATACGGTTCTAGGCTACTTCTTGCCTGATCTGATCAGTCGTTTCAAGCACAGCTATCCGAATATCGACATCGAGCTGGTGGATATGGAGCGCCCCGAAATGGAGGCCGCCCTGGAGGGCGAGCGTATCGATCTGGGTGTTGCTATTTTGTCGAATATCACCGATTTGGCCATGTTCGGGCACCATCGCCTGAGCAGTTCCCGCCGGCGCTTATGGGTGTCGGATCAACATGCTCTGGCCAATGAGTCCAGTGTGTCCCTGGAGCAGGTCAACAACTATCCTTACATCTTTCTGACGGTGGACGATGCCGATACGGCGGCCATGCGACATTGGGGCAGCCCCGGCTTTCCGGAGCGTGTGGCTATGCGGACGCGCTCCCTGGAGGCGGTGCGCGGTTTGGTAGCTTATGGCTTTGGGGTGACGATCTTGTCAGATATGGTTTACCGGCCCTGGTCTCTGGAAGGCAAGCGTATCCATGCCATCGGGATTCATGACCCGGTGGAGTCGGTAGAGGTGGGCTTGTTGTGGCCTAAAGGACGTGAGCCGGAAGGATTGGTGGCCTTGTTTCAGCGCTTTCTGATTCAGGCCTGTGACCATGATATGGCCCGCGCCGGCATGGGAAGCCGACGCGGTGGGGGACTGTTGTAGCAGCGCTTACGGCACCAGCGCCAGACCGATACGGAACTGCGAAGAGCTGCGCTCGCGGTAGCTCAACATGGTTTCCGCGTAACCCGAGAAGTACTGGGCGTAGAGGTAGCCGTTCATGTTCAAAGGCGTGCGGTTCAGCGGCCAGGCAATAGACAGTTCATGTGTATTGCGGCTGCCGGCGCCCTTGTTGTACATGCCGGACAGTACCAGCCCGTTGTCCTGGGCGTAGCGCAGCTTCCAGTCCACTCGACCACGGTAATGTGCCCAATCGTCGTTTTCGCCCATAAATACATAGTGTTTTATGCGTGGGGCGAACGTCAGTGTGGCGCCGTGATCAAAGCGGTAATTGAACTCGGGCTGGATGAAGACCTCGTTCATGGAGCGGGAGTCATCTCCTGCTTTGCCGTTGGAAGCGTGTTCGTAGCCGGTGGCCAGGCCCATGAACAGACGTTTCTGCTCGGATTCCCAGATGGAGTCCTTACGCCAGAAGAAGCTGGGGCGGTAGGTGGTGTCTACAAAAGGCTTGGATTCGGCATGCAGATCCCACAGGGCTGTTTGCGTATAGCCAATGTAGAAGTGATCGTAGAACTTCGGATTGCTAGGATCATCCGGCGAATGCAGGCGGTACTTGAAGCTCAGCTGGAAGCGGGCATTGGTGCCGCCTTTATTGCCGACAATAAAGTAGGTCGGGTCGTGAGCCGAAATCGCGTTGCTGAAGTTCTCGAAACTGGAGTTCGCGGGTTTCAGGCCTTGTCCGTTATTGATGGCTGGCCCTTCGCGTTGTGCGCCGGCCGCGACGGCCTGGGCATAGGGCAGGGCAGGGTCAATGACACGTGGGTCATGGCCAGCACCTGCGTTCACCACGGCGGCGTTTGCCGGTTGCGAGGTAATCGGGCTTTGACCTTCCGGATTGGTGTCCAGCGCCAACATCACACGCTCGCCTTCAATATTGACGGCTTGCAAGCCGGTCAAACCATTGGGGACCACAGCTCGCCAACTGTAGGCGGTGAAGTTGTTGATGGGGATGGATGCTCGGGGCCGCGGGCTGACTAGCTCGGCCAGGCTGCGGATGACGTTGCCGTTATTGTCGCGCCACTGCAAAACCAGGTTTTGCGGGGCGGTCCAGCTCATCAAGCTGCCTGTGTCGTTGTAGACGATGGCGTCAATATCGACGGTTTCACCAGAACTGGCCTGTACTTGGCGCAATTGATAGCTGATACCTGCCTGTGCGGTATTCAGGATTGCGCTCAAGATAAGAAAGGGGGCCGATAGTATTAAAGAGTGCTTGCTTAGTTTCTTTTTGGTCGGCATGGAGAAAAGTCCAGGAAAACGGGTTAATCCGTACACGACTGTACCATTTGCGACTAAAAATACTACCTATAATTATTTTTCTTACAGTATTGACACTCTGACCAGAGTGCTGCTTATCTAAAACAGATTTTCAGGCTAGAATATTCGATTGTCCTTTTCAGGTCTGTTTTTTTACAAAAAATGGGCCTTGAATTCGGTCCTTATTCCTTACGGACCGTTATCTCGGACCTTGCATCGCCTGACAGTTTTGACGATGCCACCATCACCTGGCGGGTGTAGCTCAGTTGGATAGAGCACAGGCCTTCTAAGCCTGGGGCCGGGGGTTCGAACCCCTCCACCCGCGCCAACCTTACTCCCCTTTTTCTTGCGTGCTTTTCTGCTCCTAGGCATTACCCTGAGCCGATGCATTTAGTAAGTATGGTGTAAGTGTCGGGCTCTAATGTTCACCGCATAGACGTCGGCAGGCGTCTTCATAGCGCCGTTTTCAGCCTTTTCGGGCTGGGCCGGTTCAATAAGATACGCCAGCAAAATAAGGCGTTCAGAACAATGCGGAGACAAACTATGCAAGACCCCCTTGTAGGTCGGATTACGGCCAATCCTCGCTATCAGAATCTGGTCAAGACCCGGTTGCGGCTGGGCTGGATACTCACCATCGTCATGCTGGTGGCTTACTACAGTTACATCGGCATTATTGCTTTCGACAAGGAATTGTTTGCAGAGCGCTTGGGTGATGGCGTCATGACCCTGGGTATTCCTATTGGTTTTGGAGTCATTGTGTTGGCTGTTGTCATTACGGGCATTTATGTCTGGCGCGCCAATACCAAGTTTGACCAGATGGCCAAGGAAGTCCTTGAGGAGGTGCGTAAATGAAGCATTCCTATCTTCGTTCCGGCCTGGCTCTGGGCCTGATGCTGGCCAGCCCCGCCTTGCTGGCGGCTGGCGGCGACCTGGGCGAGCTGCAAAAGCAGCCGACCAACTGGACCGCCATCGGCATGTTTGCGGTCTTTGTGGTGGCGACCTTGTGGATTACCAAATGGGCGGCTGCCCGCACCAAGTCGGTCTCTGACTTTTACACGGCAGGTGGCGGTATTACGGGCTTTCAAAACGGCCTGGCCATTGCCGGTGACTATATGTCTGCGGCTTCCTTTTTGGGTATTTCGGCGGCGGTGATGATCAACGGCTACGATGGCCTGATCTACTCCATTGGCTTTCTGGTCGGCTGGCCCATCATTACATTCCTGCTGGCAGAAAAGCTGCGTAACCTGGGCAAATTCACCTTTGCTGACGTAGCCGCTTACCGCTTCCGCCAAGGTCCTATCCGCGCCTTCGCCGCCTCGGGCACGCTGGTTGTGGTTCTGTTCTATCTGATCGCACAGATGGTAGGCGCCGGTCAGTTGATCAAGCTGCTGTTTGGTCTGGAGTACTGGGTGGCTGTGGTGCTGGTGGGCGTGTTGATGATGGTCTACGTGCTGTTTGGCGGCATGACAGCCACCACCTGGGTGCAGATCATCAAGGCTGGTCTGCTGCTGTTCGGTGCTTCCTTCATGGCCATCATGGTGCTGGCACAGTATGGTTTTTCGCCAGAAAAACTGTTCGCTGCGGCAGTGCAGGTCAAGACAGATGCCGCTATTGCAGCCGGTAAAGATGCTGTCCAGGCCTCCACAATTGGTCAAGCCATCATGGGCCCCGGCAACTTCATCAAGGACCCTATCAGCGCGATTTCCTTCGGTATGGCTCTGATGTTTGGTACTGCTGGTCTGCCACACATCCTGATGCGTTTCTTTACCGTGCCTGATGCAAAAGAAGCACGTAAATCCGTGTTCTGGGCAACCACCTGGATCGGTTACTTCTACATCCTGACCTTCATTATCGGTTTCGGCGCTATCGTGCTGGTGTCCACCAATCCCCGCTTCCTGGACGTTGGCGGCGATCTGATTGGCGGTTCCAATATGGCCGCTGTGCACTTGGCTGATGCTGTTGGTGGCGACGTGTTCCTGGGCTTCATGTCGGCAGTGGCGTTTGCCACGATTCTGGCTGTGGTAGCTGGTTTGACGCTCTCCGGTACATCCGCCGTGTCGCACGACCTGTACTCCACGCTGATCAAGAAGGGCGAAGCCACGAACGAGGAAGTCATGCGTGTATCGCGCACTACCACCTTGATCCTGGGTGTGGTTGCCGTGTTGCTGGGTATTATTTTCGAGAAGCAGAACATCGCCTTCATGGTGTCTCTGGCCTTCGCGATTGCTGCCTCGGCTAACTTCCCGGTCCTGTTCCTGTCCATTCTGTGGAAAGGCTGCACGACACGTGGTGCCACGATTGGTGGTTTCCTGGGCTTGATCGTTGCTTTGCTGCTGACTTTGCTCTCGCCTTCGGTGTGGGAAGCTACGCTGGGCAATCCAGCCGGTTCTTCGCCATTCCCTTACGCGTCGGCAGCCTTGTTCTCCATGCCTTTGGCTTTCGTGGCGATCTGGTTCTTCTCGATCACTGACCGTAGCCCACGTGCCGAGATCGACCGTGCTGGTTTCGAGGCTCAGTCTGTACGCTCCGAGACAGGTGTGGGTGCAGAGGCAGCGTCTGCGCACTAATCTGCTCTGACAGGCCGGGCTTGTTTGCCCGTGCCTGAGCCTGATTGTTAAGGGTGCAAAAAAAACCGGTGTGATTCAGATCACACCGGGTTTTTTATTTGCCCATGCCGCTATTGCTGTCAGTACTGCTGGTCGTGTGTTGCGGATATCAAGCACACAGCAGTCAGTCTCTCTATTCAGGGATTCAGCTTCAGGCCTAAGTCTCGGACGGGACGGGCAGGCCGTCAAAACGCTCATAGAAGTAGGCGGCGGCCTCTGGTGCCTGTTCATCCTCGGCCCGCAAGGTGGACAGAATATAGCGCTCGGCCTTGCCGCAGACCTGACGATACACATCCCGGCACAGCTCATAAGCCTGTTTCCCTGCCCAGCCTGCTGGCAGTAGCTCAATGGGCAGTTGCGGGTCATGCAGCTGAATACGGCGGAATTCGTGAATCAGCAGGGTGCGAATCACAAAGGCCAGCTCGTCGTTATAGTCGTGGCCTGCATCCAGCATGGCCAGAGCGGGCGCAAAGCGCTGGATGAACTGACCGTAGCCGCTGGCCACCTGAGCCAGATCCCAACTGTCCTGAATCAGTTGGGACAGAGGGCGGGTTTGCGGCAGTTGGGAAGGTTCCAGCTTGCCCACATACACCTGCGACTGCGCCTGTGTCGCCTGCAGGATGTAATCCAGAATCGTGTGATCCGGGTTGGGGTGCAGGAAAGCCGTGGGTGACAAGGCGCAAAAGCCCTCCCACAGCAGTTCCTTGCGCAGGTCTGCCCGTTGCTTGGAGTTCATCATCAAGCTGGGCATGCTGAAGATCAGCGTCCATTGCCCGTCCCAGGCCAGATAGGTTGGGGTGTAGATGCGTTGATACGCGTGTTCGAAGCGCTGGCTGGCTTCGGGACGCAAGGTGTACTGGCTACGTCGCCCTTCGCGCTGCGCGCTCAGCCAGCCCTCCTCGGCCAGCCTGTACACGCTGGTGCGCACCAGTCGGTCGCTGATCCCGAAGGGGGCCAGCAACTGAATCAAACTGCCTAGCCAAAGTTTGCCGCCATGTGGGCGAATCACGTCGCCAAACAAGGTCATGACCAGGGACTTGGCTCGGGGAGGGCGGTTTTCCAGATGGTGGGCGGCCCATTGGGCCAGGTCGGAATAAGGAAGCTCGGACATTGTTTTTTTAATGGCGCTCAAGTCTGTTTTGGAACGGCACGCCTGTCTGTGTAGACCGTTTAAGCGCTTGATTATAAAGGGTGGGTGCGCAAGCGGATTGAAAGATTGTGCAAGCCAGGGGCTTTCTTGAAGCTTGCAGCAGTTTCAGGTGTGCACATATTACAGATAGGGGCTGGCCAGCCAGATCAGGCGGTTGCGCAAGCGCTTGCCAAAGCCGATTGAACTTAAGGACTCCAGGCTGACGGCTTGGGCGTCCTCAATTTCCAGATCAATCAGGTTCTGGATTTGGCGGGCCGTGTCGCGGCTGTAGATTTCTACGTCCAGCTCGAAGTTCAACCGCAAGCTGCGCGGGTCCAGATTGGACGAACCAATATAAGACCAGACTCCGTCAATCGTCATGAGCTTGGAGTGGTTGAAGGGGCCGCTGGCGCGCCAGACCCGGCAGCCTGCGCGCAGCACCTGATCCAGTTGGGCTGTCATGGCGTAATTGACCAGGCGCAGATTGTTTTGCCCGGGGATGACGATATCCACTTGAATGCCGCGTCGGGCGGCGGTGTTCAAGGCACCCAACAGGATCTGATCGGGTAGAAAGTAGGGAGACTGAATACGGATATGGCGCTGGGCAATGGCAAACGCCCCTTGCAGCATATGGTGGGTACTGGCCATGAAACGATCCGGGCCCGAAGCAATGCAGCGAGCCGGAACGTGAGGTCTGGGGGCGGGCGAGGAACTGGCATGCCAGTAAGCGGGCGATAGATCTTCGCGAGTCGTGAACTGCCAGTCGTGGCGGAAAGAA
This sequence comes from Alcaligenes sp. DN25, assembly GCF_023674485.1. Classification (NCBI taxonomy): domain Bacteria; kingdom Pseudomonadati; phylum Pseudomonadota; class Betaproteobacteria; order Burkholderiales; family Alcaligenaceae; genus Alcaligenes; species Alcaligenes sp. DN25. The sequence continues at coordinate 1,123,013 of NZ_CP098408.1, forward strand.
GCCAGCAATTGCATGACTGCCGGGCCTTCCAGGCGGAAATGGGTGTCTTGAGAGGGCTTGCCGTCGCTGTACTGCGCCATAAAGGACTCACGCAGATTCATGCCGCCGGTAAAACCTACCGTGCCATCCACAATCAGCAATTTGCGGTGACTGCGCAGATTGGCGTAGGGCATGCGCAGAAAGCCCAGGGGGTTGGTCATGAACAGGGCGCAGCGTATGCCTTCGCGGCGCAGCAATCGCACAATGGGCGTACGCGAATATTTAGCGCCAATAGCGTCGACCAGTACGCGAATCTGCACGCCACGTTGATGGGCGCGCGACAGGGCGCTGACAAATTCGCGCCCCAGGCGGTCGCTATCGAAGATGTAGCTTTGCAAGGCAATGGTGCTGTGGGCCTGATCAATGGCTTCCAGCATGGCGGGATAAGCCTGATCGCCGCCGACCAGAACGCGCACATTATTGCCATTGCGTAGTTGGCTGCGGCTGACGCGGTCCCCCAGAATTTGCAAAGAGCGAAATGGGGCGCCGACCAGGGCACCAATGTCCGAGACGGGAGGGTGCAGATAGGTGACCTGTTCATAGAACACGTCTGCACTTTGCTCCAGAAGGCTTTGTCTGCGTACGCGGTTGATCCCCGCGATCAAATACAGAAACGGTCCCAATAGGGGCGACATGATGATGACGCCCACCCAGCTGATGGCGGCGCGGACATCATTTTTTGTCATGGCGGCATGAATGGCCGCTGAAGCGCCCAGTATCACGCTGAGCGCCAAGGCTAGATGCGGCCAGTAATCGTGCAGCAGGGAGCGCAGGTGTATCAGATGCTCTTGCATGGGTTCAGGTGCTACGTTTCTTGTCAGGCAGGTCCGGGCGTTGGTAGAGGCTGTGCATCCAGGACGGGTTCGGTGCGCCGCGGGCGGCAAACTGCTGCAGGCGGGAGGGAGAGCGCCATACGCCACCACCTATGCCAGGCGAGGGCTGGACGCCATACCAGAACCATTGGCCGTCTTCATCCTGTGCAAGCCAGTCCCAATTGGCGGGTGCCTGATCCCAGCAGGGGAAACCGAGTGTCATCAGCAAACTTCCAGAAAATGGGACAGATTAGAGTATAAGAAAGCGTGGTTTTGTGCCAGTTTCTATTACAGAGGAGGCGGGCTGAAATGTCGGGTGTTTGATGGGGAGGGGCTTTTGCTGTGCGGGCCTGCCAACTCGAAGGGCTGGGTCGCAGGCGAAAGCCAGGACTGGCCTGGGGTTCACAATCAAACACAGTTTATTGTCCAGCCTGAACTTGCGTGGGGTGTGCGAAGGCGGCAAACTTGTTACGATGAACAAACGCAAAAAAGCCCGCTGCGTGGCGGGCTTTCAAGTATGTTTTTTCCAGTTCCTGGTCTTGCCACCATTTAAGGAGATCTACAAAACTTTGGAAGCGGTAAATTTCTGGGGTGACCGATGGGGCTCGAACCCACGACAACCGGAATCACAATCCGGGACTCTACCAACTGAGCTACGGTCACCACTGTTTACTGCTTTTTTGCTTCTGGCCTACATCAAGGTGGGCTGTGAAGTAAAAAATGTATTCTAGCATGCTTTTTTTAAAGAATGCAACACTCGTGCAAGAATACTTCGACCCTGAGTCTTGCTCCGGTCTTGCCGGTTGGAGCGTGACTCAGGTTTAATGATTTCCCCTCGTAATAGCAAGGAAGCGCGAAATGTCTCAATTATTCGTCGTTCATCCCGAAAATCCTCAACCCCGCGCATTGGCTCAAGCAGCCGAACTATTGGCTAAAGGAGGGCTGCTCGCCATTCCTACCGATTCCAGTTATGCCGTTGTCGCTCGCCTGGATGACAAGTCCGCCGCTGACAACCTGCGTCGTTTGCGTGGCTTGGATGATCGTCATCATCTGACCTTGCTGTGTCGTGATCTGGCCGAGATCAGCCACTTTGCCAAAGTGGATAACCCGCAGTATCGCTTGTTGAAGATGGCCACCCCTGGCCCGTGGACGTTCATTTTGGAAGCTACCAAGGAAGTGCCGCGCCGCGTGTCGCACCCTTCGCGCAAAACCATTGGTATTCGGGTGCCCGACCAGAAAGTGGCCCTGGCCCTGATGGAAGAAGTCGGCAGCCCCTTGATTTCCACCACGCTGATTCCTGAAGGCGAAGACGAACCCTTGAACGACGCCCAGGAAATTCTGGACCGTTATGCCCATCAGTTGGCGGCGGTTGTCGATGGTGGACCTTGCCCCTTGCAGGCCACTACCGTGATCGATCTGACCGGTCCTACGCCGGAGGTGTTGCGTCGTGGCTCGGGTGATCCTGCCACTTTGGGCCTGTCCTGATCTGCGGGCTTGCACAAAACTCGCGTCCAGGTGCCTATCCGTGTTTCAATTCTGAACCTTGGGGCAGCACTCGCTGTCCCAATCAGACAGGCTGATGACAGGCGACTTATCGTCTTGAGAAAGTAGGGGATAAGTCCCCGGCCTGGACCAAGGATCACCATGGACTCTTTTATACAGACCTTGACGGTCTATGCTTTGCCAGTCATTTTCGGTATTACGCTGCATGAAGCTGCCCACGGCTACGTCGCCCGCATGTTTGGCGACCCGACGGCCATGCTGGCCGGTCGTATCAGCCTGAACCCACTGCGTCATATCGACCCTATCGGCACGATTGTGGTGCCGGCGGTGCTGTTGCTGTCCAGCGCCATGATGGGCATGGGCGGCATTCTGTTTGGCTGGGCCAAACCCGTCCCTGTGGATTGGGGCCGCCTGCGCAATCCCAAGCGCGACATGCTCTGGGTTGCTCTGGCCGGACCGGCCTCCAATATGCTGATGGCTATCTTGTGGGTTCTGTATGCCCATTTGATGGTCAAGATCGGGCAGGGTGACAGCCGCTTCTGGATGGGCATGGCGGTGGCCGGTGTGCAGGTCAACCTGGTTCTGATGGCACTGAATCTGCTGCCTTTGCCGCCTTTGGATGGCGGGCGCATTGTATTTAGTCTATTGCCTAATCGTTTGGCCTATCATTATTCTCGTATCGAGCCTTATGGCATGGTCATTTTGATCCTGCTGATGTTTACCGGCGTACTGTGGACCCTGATGAGTCCCTTGATTGCGCTGGGCGAAGGCATATTGAAATGGTTCTTATGATTTAACGGCTTATCCGTTAAACTTGTGAGTCATATTTTTTTTCGGCTATAGGGCCTTAAACCCGGAGATTCATCTCATCATGGCAAGTTCGGACTCTGCTATTTCCAATTTTCAGGGCAGCATGGTTGCCCTTGTTACACCCATGGATCCCAATGGGGGTCTGGATTTTGCCGCTTACCGAAAGCTGATCGACTGGCACATTCAGGAAGGAACGCGTGTGCTGGTGGTCGTTGGAACCTCGGGCGAATCGCCCACGGTGTCGGTTGATGAGCACGCTGAACTGATCAAGGTAGCCGTTGAACACGCGGCTGGCCGTGTGCCCGTGATTGCCGGTGTGGGTGGCAACTCCACTCGCGAGGCCATCGAACTGTCGCGTCACGCCCAGGAAGTGGGTGCAGACGCCGGTTTGTCGGTGGTGCCTTACTACAACCGTCCTACTCAGGAAGGCATGTACCAGCACTTCCGCGCCATTGCAGAAGCGGTGGATCTGCCGCAGTTCCTGTACAACGTGCCGGGTCGTACCGTGGCTGATCTGCAGAACGACACCGTGCTGCGTCTGGCTCAAATCCCCAACATCATCGGTATCAAGGACGCAACGGGCGATCTGGCTCGTGGCGGCTTGCTGCTGCGTGATGCCCCCGAAGATTTCATAGTGGTCAGCGGCGATGATCCTACCGCTGCTTCGTATATCTTGCTGGGCGCCAAAGGCAATATCTCCGTGACAGCCAACGTGGCCCCACGTCTGATGAGCCAGTTGTGCCAGGCCGCTTTGGATATGGACGTACCGACGGTACGCCGTTTGAATGCCTATCTGGCAGGTCTGAACAAGAACCTGTTTGTTGAGGCTAACCCCATCCCCGTGAAATGGGCAGTTGCAGAAATGGGCCTTACTCAGCTGGGATATCGTTTACCATTGACGCCGTTAAATGCACAGCATCACGAGTTGCTGCGTCAATCTTTGAAACTTGCGGATCTTCTTCCATGATTGCAAAGCCAGTTAATAAAAGCCTGATCGGGCTGTCTTTGAGCCTGTTGGTGCTGTCGGGCTGCTCGACGATGGACCAGATTATGGGCCAGGGCGAGTCGGTTAATTACAAGAGTACGGTAGCAGGCGATCCCTTGAGCATTCCGCCGGATCTGACCCAGGCCAACCGTGACGCACATTACCGTGCGCCAGAAGGTGCCACGTCTTACTCGGTCTACTCGCAAGGTCAAACCGCGCAGCAGGCCAAGGGCGGTGCCGATACGATCCTGCCCCAGTCTGATGCCATCAAGGTGATGCGCGATGGCGATCTGCGCTGGCTGGTCGTAGACCGCCCCGTGGAAGACCTGTTTCCCCGCATCGTCGATTTCTGGGGTGAGCATGGTTTTACCATTCAGTCCCAGGATCCCCGTGCCGGCTTGATTCAGACCGACTGGGCTGAAAACCGTGCCAAGATTCCAGAAAGCTGGATACGCAGTGCCTTGGGTTCCATCATTGACCAGGTCTTTGATAGCGGCGAACGTGACCGCTTTCGTACCCGCTTTGAGCGCGTCGGCAACAAGACCGAAATCTATGTGTCCCACCAGCACATGGAAGAAACACCAACGGCAGACGGTTCCGCCTTTAAATGGGTGTTCGCCAAAGAAGATCCAGGTCTGAATGCGGCCATGCTGGCTCGCATGATGGTCTTCCTGGGCTCGGATATTGAAACAGCACGTGAACAAGTAGCCAACGCTTCCAAGGATCCTTCCAGCGTTCAGGTCCAGGCGTCGGACAAGGGCGATCAGGCTGAGTTGATGCTGAACGAGTCCTTTGATCGTGCATGGCGTCGTGTTGGCGTAGCCATCGACTCCGCCGGTTTCTCGGTTGAGGATCGTGACCGTTCCGCTGGCGAGTTCTTCATCCGCTATCTGGATTCGGATACCGGCGAGAAGATCGAGCAGCAAAACATCATTGGCCGCATCTTCGGCAGCCGCAACACCGCCGAAGCCACACCCTTCCGCATCAAGTTGAGCGCCCAAGGTGCTGGCACTCGCGTAACGGTGCTGGATCAGCAAGGTCAGGAGCAGACCACGCCGACAGCCAAGCGCATCATCAATGTGCTGTCTACCAATCTGCGCCCCGGCAACTGATTGTTTTGAGTCGGCCTGCGGGCCGTCTGGAAAAAGCCCTGGTTTCATGCCAGGGCTTTTTTTATGCACTAGCTCCGTTCTGAGTTACTTTGGCTCTCTTTCTCTTGTCGAAGAGGAGCCAATAGGGGCCCGGAATCTGGCGAGGTCAGCGCGATTAGCGCTGGCTTTCCCTCTACAGAAGAAGAGGTCGTTGAGAGCATTTCCTGAAAGGATACAGTCTCTTTTCCAGGCTGCGCTGCGCTCTGTTTGTAGCGCCTGGATTGCGGTGCTCCCTGAAATGGTGCAAAGCCTTTCTTTGGCAAAGACTTGAGGGGGGGGGGCCATCTTTTATTTTGTGAGCAGAGTTAATCTTTCTTGAGCAGGGCTGGACTTTCTCTAAAACTATAAAGATAATAGGAACCATTATCATTTAATGTGTTTTAGGGAGTGGCCCATGCTGAAATCGTTTTGCCGTAACGGTTTAAGTTTTTGCCTGCGTATGCTGCGTGGCACACAAGCCTCTGCTCACGCTCCTTCAGAACCGGGTGCTCGTATGCTGGCCATGATCGAGGCCTTGCCCCGCCGTCGTCGTGAGGCCTTTGTGCTGCATCGCTTCGAGGGCCTGAACTACAGAGAAATCGCGACTCGTATGGGCACCAGCCCCCGAGTCGTTGAGCACTATATCCGCATGGCCATGTTGGCGTGCCGCCATAATCCGGCACCGCTCAATCGGGTGGACGGGGCAGTGCCGCGTCCGGCTGGTTCGTATGTCTAAGGATGAACACATGCAGCACATTGACGAGCAAGCCTTGAGCTGGCTGCTCAAACAGCACGACCCCAAACATCAGAACGATGCCCGCAGCCAGTCTGCGTTCCGGGCCTGGTTGTCCATTGATCCCGAGCATCAGGCCGCCTTCTTGCGCTGGAAGCTGGAGTGGGAAGCCATGGATGGAATCAGCGAGGAGCATCTGAGTCGTTTGCGTGCAAACTCCCGGCAAGCCGCAGGCGCGGCAGGGTCTGGGACATGGCGTCAACGTTTGCTAAATAGCTGTTTGGACGCCTGGTCCACTAACCCGGCCTTGCGCTTTGCCTTGGGTGGCGCAGTGTGTCTGCTGTTGGGAGTGGCATTTTTGGGTAGCGTAGGTAGCTACTTTCTATAAGCCTTGTGCAAAGCGCCTAGTTCTTATCCCCCCATGGCGAGCGTAGATATTGCGCTGCTTGCTGGATACGATCATCCAGTGTGGTGGCATTCAGTCTTGGAATGACCCCTAGGCAAGGGCTCGGCAGATAGTCATGCAGCGTTTGCAGGTTCTCCTGGGCATAACTCATCTCCGGCGCTATGTGGTTGGCGACCCAGCCCAGCAAGTTCAAGCCGCTGGCGCGTATGGCTTGAGCCGTCAGCAAAGCGTGATTCAAGGCACCCAAACGTAGACCGATAACCAGCACCACAGGTAGTTGCAAGACTTGCGCTAAATCTATGCCTGTCCGCCCTTGCCCCAAGGGCAGCATGAAGCCTCCTGCTCCTTCAACGATTGCATAATCGGCTTGCTCCGCCACCGTTTGAACCGTTGTTTTGATCAGAGCCGGGTCTATTTCGATTCCTGCTTGTTCAGCCAGAATATGGGGTGCCGCAGCGGGCTTAAACAAGTACGGTGTCAGGGTTTCGGGAGCGAGCTTCAGGCTGGAATGCCGCGCCAGTGCATCCACATCTTCGTTCTGTAAACGTCCTTCTACCTCTACGGCCCCCGAAGCAATGGGTTTGATGCCGAGCGTGCGTGCGCCGCTTTGGCTTAGTAAATGAAGTAAAGCCGAGCTGACCAGCGTTTTGCCAATTTCCGTATCGGTGCCCGTCACAAAGCAGGCCCTCATGCGTATTCCTTCAGCAGACGACCCAGCCCATGCAGGCAATGCTCCACCTCTTTTGTGCCCCAGAGATAGCCGGGCATCAGGTACACCGTATTGCCGATAGGGCGTAGCATCAGTTCCTGTTGCAAGGCAGAGCGGTAAAAGCGCCGGGCAAAGCCCTGGTGATCGTAGCGAGCTGGGCCCGTGTCCAGATCAAAGGCCCAGATTACCCCGCAGCGGCGCAGATGCTGCATCTTGGGATAGTGCCGGTTCAGTCTATGCAAACCTTCATCAAGTGCTTGTCCCAGCGTTTTTTGCAGCTCGTAGACGGGGTATTGCTGGAACAAGTCCAGCGTGGCCAGCGCGGCTCGGCAGGCCAGGGGATTGCCAGTATAAGAATGGGAATGCAGAAAGCCCCTGCGCAAGTCCTGGTCATAAAACCCTTGATAAATCGAGGGGCTGGATAGCACTACGGACAAGGGCAGCGTGCCGCCGGTAATTCCCTTGGACAAGCACAGCAGGTCAGGCCAGATACCGGCCTGCTCGCAGGCAAAGAACGTGCCGGTACGGCCGCAACCCACGGCAATCTCGTCCAGAATCAAATGCACCTGATAGCGGTCACACAGCTCGCGCACGCCGCGTAGATAGTCGGGGGAGTGCATGTGCATGCCAGCCGCACATTGCACTAGCGGCTCCAGAATGACGGCGGCAATGTCCTGATGACCATCCAGAATCTGCTCCAGCGAGTGCAGTGCGTTTTCGGTGACCTGCGTGTGTTCGTCCGGGCTAGTGGCTTGACGCAGATCGGGGCTGGCTGCGGTGTATTGCTGGCCCAGCTGTGTGCCGTAGTTTTCCCGAAACAAGGGCACATCGGTCACGGCCAGAGCACCCAGTGTTTCGCCGTGGTATCCCTGCGCGATGCCTACAAAGCGGTGCTTGTGTTCCTGGCCTTGGTTGCGCCAGTAGTGCACGCTCAGCTTCAGGGCAATCTCTACCGCGGAAGCACCGTCGCTGGCATAAAAAGCATGGCCTAAACGATGGCTGCTCAAGGCGGCCAATCGTTCGGAAAGCTGCACAACCGGCTCATGGGTCAGGCCGCAGAGCATGATGTGATCCAGTTGCTGAACCTGATCGCTAATGGCTTGCACCAGATGCGGGTGGCTATGGCCAAACAGATTCACCCACCAGGAGCTGATGGCGTCCAGATAGGCGTTGCCGTCGGCATCATGAAGCCAGGCGCCTTGGGCGCGTTTGATTGCCAGTAGCGGCACGCCTTGATCGTGATGCTGCATCTGAGTGCAAGGATGCCAGACCGCTTGCAGGCTGCGTTGGGCCAAAGGGGGAAAGGAGTTTGAGTTCATGGCAAATCACCGTAAAGATTGGGCGGCTTCATGTAGTGCCTGGACCAGTTTTTCAATGTCCTGTTGCCGGTGGGCGGCAGACAGGGATATGCGTAATCGGGCTTGATGGCGAGGAACGGTAGGTGGGCGTATGGCCGGTGCCCAAATACCTTTTTGCAGGAGGGTTTCGGCCAGTTGCAAAGCAGGTTCTACCTCGCCAATCAACAGGCTTTGCACGGGCGTATCGGAGGGAGCTAGACGCCAGGGCAGATACTGGCTCAAGGTTTGCAGCGTCTGAATATGCTCTTTCAACAGGGTCCGCTGGGGCTGGGCTTGTTTGATCAGCTGCAGACAAGCCAGCAAGGACGCACAATGCGCCGGGGCCAAGCCGGTGCTGTACACATAGCTGTGGGCGGATTGCGTGAACCAGTCGGCCAGCTTGTGGGAGCAGGCAATAAATGCACCGCCTTGACCAGCCGCCTTGCCAAAAGTCCCCAGGTAAATAAGACGCCGACGCTGTGTGGTCGTGAGCTGGAATAGCTCAGGCGCTCCGCGTCCGTTCTCACCCAAAATTCCCAGGCCATGTGCATCGTCCAGATACAGCAAAGCATCGTGGCGTTCGCATAAGGCGATCAGCTCATCGACCGGGGCAATCGTGCCGTCCATGCTGAACAGGCTGTCCGAGATTACCAGCTTGAAGCCCGGCGCTGGCCTGCCGAGCAAATCATCCAGCCGTGCCATATCCCTATGGGGATACACACGTAAACGAGCGCCGGATAGGCGGCTGGCATCAATCAGGCTGGCGTGGTTCAGCCTGTCACAAAAGATCGTGTCGCCCGTTCCGACCAGCGCGGGAATCACGCCCAGGCTGGCTTGATAACCGCTGACAAAAAGACGGCTGGCCTCGAAGCCACTCCATTCTGCCACCTCCTGCTCCAGTGCTTGAGCCAGCGCATGATGCCCACAAATCAGCGGGGATGCCGTCGCTCCGGCGACGTCTTGTGCTTCTAGCCGTTTGAGTTGTGGATGCTGACTAAGGCCCAGATAGTCATTGCTGGCGAAATTCAGCAAGACCTGGCCATTGCGTTCGATATGGGCGTTTGGCAAGGGGCGGCTGATTGCTCTTTGGCGCCACAGTTTCCTGGTCTTCAAAGTCTCCAGTTGTTGATCCAGATGAACGAGAAAAGCACTCATGACTGTGCCGCCCGGTATTGAACCGGCAAGCGGTTCCAGCCCCGATAGGCGGGGAGCCGAATACGCTCACCTTGCGTCCATTGCAGGCGAGGGAGCAAAGGCAGGAATTGCTCAAGTACGAGCTTGGCTTCCAGCTGCACCAAACCGGCTCCCAGGCAATGATGAATTCCGTGTCCCATGGATAGCTCGGCCTGATTGTTGCGGCTGAAGTCCAGATCGTCGGGATTGGCAAACACCGCCGGATCGCGGTTGGCAGCGCCCAAGAGCAAAAGCAGCAACTGCCCCTTGCGCAAATGCTGACCATGCCAGTGCTGGTCATGCATCAAACGTCTGGCTGTGTACTGAATCGGGCTGTCGTGACGCAGCACCTCTTTGATCGCGGCAGGAATTTTCTGCGGATTCGATAGCAAGTCCTGCAGCGTTGTGGAGTCGGCCAGCAGTGTTTGAAACAGGGAGCTAAGCAGATGCCGGGAGGTTTCATAGCCTGCAAAGAGCAACATACAGGACTGTGCCAAGCGCTCGCGCCTGCCTTGAAGGGAAAGCTGCTCATCATGCAAAAGCCGCCAGGCCAACCCGCCTTCTTGCAGATTGGCACTGTTGCCTAGAAAGTCAGCCATATCCAGCAAGGCGTCCTGGGTGCTTCTCAGCAAAGGCAGATCCGGCGTGGCTTGTCCGATAAAGCCTGCCAGTTGCTCTGACCAGGCCTGAAAAACAGACAAAGGCAGCTGCTCCAAGCCGAGCACGTCCATCATGACCAAGGCGGGGAGTGGGCGACAGACCTCATCAACCAGATCCGCTGAACTGTGCCGCAGCTTGTCTTTTAACTCCAGGTGGATGTGCGTAACGCGCTTTTCAATCGTGCTGTGCAGGGTTTCCAAAGCCTTCGCACTAAAAGCCGCATTCACTACTCGTCTGACGCGTGTGTGACGGGGGCGGTCCAGAAAGACCAGTGTCCTGGCCATCAAGCCCTTGAAGGCTTGCAAACGAGGGGAAGGATCAGCGCCAGCCTGGGCCACCCACCCGCCAACACGCCGCACGCTTAAATCGGGATTGCGCAGGGCAGCTTGTACATCGCTGTGCCTATGAACTAACCACGCCCCACCACAGAAATCCGCATCCCAAACCAGAGGCGGCCCCTGACGAAGACGGGCATAAGCCGCATAGGGTGACGCAAGATCGAAATCGCCAAACATGACACCGTTTCCTGAAGATCAAAGCCAGCGCAGGCTAGCACTTGAGCTTGGAAGAGGCAGTCAATAGATTGTGTCTATTAATTCTTACAGGGTTTTTTGCCTGAAGTAGGGCTAAGTTGCAGGTTTATAGTGCTTATTGATGGGTTTTTTGTGACTAGTTTTTACAATAAAATCAGTGGTATTCAAGGCAGTAAGCCTGCATGGGCAAGGGGAATGTTCTTGCCATTCAGGCCAGAAACTCTGTTCTGGCCTGAATAGGTTTTTATGAGTTACCGAGCATCAGACGCCGCCGGAAGCCCCTCAGTACCCAGCTTTTCCGTTTTACGCTGCGGCAACTTTCCATTCAAAATAAAGTACGCCAGCAGACCGATCACCAGGCCCCAGAAAGCCCCGCCAATCCCGAACAGGGTGATATTGGCGGCTGATGCCAAAAAGGTAATCAAGGCTGCTTCACGCGATTTGACGTCTGCCATGGCTCCCGCCAGGCTGCCGCCAATGGTGCCCAGCAAAGCCAATCCCGCTAGCGTGGTAATAAAGCTTGCAGGGAAGGCCATGAACACAGCGGCCAGGGTTACTCCAAAAACGCCAACCAGAATGTAGAACACACCGGCGGCAATCCCGGCAACCCAGCGTTTGGAAGGATCCTGGTGCGCCTCCGGCCCGGTGCAGATAGCGGCGGTAATGGCGGCTACGTTCATGGCATGGGAGCCAAAGGGAGCCATGATCAGCGAGCCCAGTCCTGTCACCCAGACAATCGGGTTGGCACTGGTACGAAAACCGTCGTTACGCAGGACCAGCATGCCGGGCATGTATTGGCCGGTCAGCGTGATCAGGAATAGAGGCAAGGCGACGCTTAGCAAGGCATTCAGGGTGAATACTGGCATGGTGAATACCGGCGCGGCCAGTTCCAGTTTCAGACCACTCAGGTCTACGCGATGCTCCAGCAGCAGAAAGCTCAGGCCCAGGATCAGAATGCCTACCACTGCGTAGCGTGCGGAAAAGCGTTTGATGATCAGGTAGGCCAGAATCAGCAGACCTGCCAGTTTCGGGTCCAGTGTCATGCTGCCAAATGCGCCAATGCCAAATTGCAGCAGAATGCCGGCCAGCAGACCGGCAGCGATGCCGTTGGGGATCAGACGGATCAGGCGCTCGAAGTAGGAGGACAGGCCCAGGACCACAAAGGCCGCTGCCGAGATCAGGTAGGCGCCGACGGCTTCTTCATATGGCGTGGTGGCCAGAGCCGTAACCAGAAATGCAGCGGCGGGCGTGGACCAGGCGGTGATGATGGGTTCGCGCGAAACCCAGCTCAAGAGCAAACCGGTAACACCCACACCAATGGAAATTGACCAGACCCAGGAGGCGGTCAGCTCAGGGCTGAGGCCGGCTACTTTGGCGGCCTGGAAAACCAGAATAAAGGTGCCGCCGTAGTTGACGATGACCGAGATCAGACCGGCCACGATAGGCGGGATCAGGTCGCTGACTAGAGAGGATGAGGTCGATCGGGAGGTAGACATAGTGCTCTGCGCTTTCCAAAAGGAGAGATGACAAACGAGCACTATTTATAGCGATTAAATGGACTGGCCAGATAGGACGCTTTGTGGATGTAGGGCAGACCACTTTTAAGTTGGGTAGGTGCCTGACTAGATTGAGTGGGGTGGCTACGTGATTTAGAGTGTGGCCCGAGCTGAATTAAAGCTGGGTTGCAAAGCCACTAGTGGTGGTTTTATGACGAGTTGCTCGTCTTGTGAATCGCGTCGTTCATGATAGTACTTTTTTTTTGCTGGATGGCGGGAATAATACTGTGGCAACCGCAACCGCAACCGCAACCGCAACCGCAACCGCAACCGCAACCGCAACCGCAACCGCAACCGCAACCAGAAAATGTATCGGTTTTTCGATTCCTGAGGTGTTAGCAATAAAAAAGCGAAGCAGTCTGCAAGCTGCCCCGCTTTTTTTCTGAACTCGCCAGAGTTAGTGGCTCAGTGCTCAGTTTTCCTTGAACTGCAGCCAGCCGTCATCCAGCCAGGCATTCAGCATTTCGCGCTCTTCTTCATCCAGGGCTTCGAAACTGTCGCCGGGGATCAAGAGTTCACGTTGGTCAGCCAGTTGTTTCAGGGCCGGGCTGGCGGGGCAGGAGGCGACCTCACCGTTGATATACAGCTCATCGCCGCGATACATCATGCGCGAGCAGCGATCCAAAGCCAAGCGGCCTGCAGGCAGCTCGGGGTCATGCAGATCAATCGGGTCTTCGGCAATGTCGAACCAGCTATTACTGGGCAATTCGGTCAGCCAGACGCCCAGGAACCGTGAGGCCAATGCTTCGTCAAAACGAATGGCGTTCAAGGCATCCAGCGACTTCTGAACAAGATTCTCCGGCAAGGCGGCAGGTGTAGTGCTGGCCTGGGCATCCGGGTCGGTGTAGCGCTGCTGCAGGCTCTCGGGCATGGGCATCGGTGGGTCGGCATACAAGCCAAAGCCTTCGCCACTGGCGGCGGCCAACTGATCCGAGGCGGCATCCATCAAACCACGGGCCAGCGTTGCCTGGGTGGGCGAGCGAAAGCCGATGGAAATCGTCATGCAGTCGCCAATCGCAATCCCGTCATGTGCCACGTGCGGGGGCAGATACAGCATGTCGCCGGGTTCCAGCGTGAACTCTTCTTCTACCTGGAAGTTGCGCAGAATCTTCAAGGGCAGGTCGGGCACCAGGCTCAGGTCTTTTTGCTGGCTGATACGCCAGTGACGCTTGCCGTGAGCTTGCAGCAGGAACACATCGTAGCTGTCGAAGTGTGGGCCTACGCCACCGCCGTCAGAAGCAATGCTGATCATGGCGTCGTCCAGACGGGCATCGCCAATGAAGCGGAACTGACGCATCAGGGCGGCGGTGTTGTCGTCGTGCAGATCCACGCTTTGTGCCAGGGCGGTCCAGTTGGGCTGCGAGGCGGGTGGCAGCTCGTCAAAAGGCCCGGTTTCCATTTCCCAGTCTTCGCCGTCATGGATGATCAGGCGCGACTCGACTTCTTCACGCGTTACCAGCTCGCGGATATTGTCTATGCTCAGCGAGTGTTTGAAATTAGGGATGGCGCCGCGTATCAATAAAGGTTTGCGTTGCCAGTAGGTTTGCATGAACTCATGCGCGCTGATGCCGCCCAAAAGGGTCAATGGCTGGTCGATAGTCATGGACTGCCCGAACAAGAATTAAATTAGCCCGTAGCTTAACTGATCCGGCCTGTGCCGGTGTATGGCTAGCCTGCGTATCAGGCGTATCCAGCGCAAAGAATCCAGAGAAATACTTGCGATATAGAGTGATTGACTCACGGTGGGGAGGCTAAGAATGATTGATTGTCGATCTGCTCGCCAGCGGCCCTTGGAAAACCACATAAAAAAAGGGAGCCTCTTGGGCTCCCTTCTGGACTGTTTAACCCGCCGCCTTCATTTCTTTTTTCCAGCGGTACAGCAAATCCAGGGCGTCGCGTGCGCTCAGGTCATCCACATCCAGTTGCTTGAACTGATCCAGCAGGTCCAGTGCTTTTTCTGTGGTCGGGTCAGGCTCGGCGACCGTGGCTTCCGGAGCGCTGCCTGCATTGAACAAATCCAGCTGTGCGCTAGGATCATTTTGTGCTTCCAGACGGCTTAGCTCGCGACTGGCCTGACGGATGACCGCAGAGGGAATGCCGGCACGTTGTGCAACTTGAATCCCGTAGCTGCGGCTGGCGGGGCCTTCCTGAACTTCGTGCAGGAACACAATGCCGGAGGCCGATTCTGCGGCGGCCAAGTGCACATTGGCAGCGGCAGGTAGCTCGTTGGGCAGACGCGTGATTTCGAAATAGTGCGTGGCAAACAGGGTCAGTGCCTGATTGTGGCTGAGCAGGCGATGCGCGATGGACCAGGCCAGGGCCAGACCATCATAGGTGGAGGTGCCGCGACCAATTTCATCCATCAGCACCAGGCTGTAGGGGGTAGCACCGGCCAGAATGGCTGCTGCTTCGGTCATTTCCATCATGAAGGTGGAGCGGCCACCGGCCAGATCATCCGCCGCACCGATACGGGTAAAGATGCGGTCGATCTGACCAATACGGGCTGTGCTTGCCGGTACAAAGCTACCGATGCGGGCCAGCAAGGCAATCAGGGCAACCTGACGCATATAGGTGGATTTACCCCCCATATTCGGGCCGGTAATCAGCAACATGCGACGTTGCGCGTGCATTTCGCAATGGTTGGGCGTGAAGCGCTCGATGCTGTGCTCCACCACGGGGTGACGGCCTGCTTCAATCCAGATGCCAGCCTGCTCGGTCAGCTCGGGAGCGACCCAATTATTGTCCAGTGCGTGCAGGGCCAGGGAGGACAGGGTATCCAGTTCGGCCAGGGCGCTGGAGCACAAGGCCAAGGGGCCTGCGTAGCTTTGCAGCTTGTCCAGCAATTCATCGAACAGGAACTTCTCGCGGCTCAGGCTGCGGTCCTTGGCGGACAGGACTTTGTCCTCCCACTCTTTCAATTCAGGCGTGATGAAGCGCTCGGCATTTTTCAGTGTCTGGCGGCGGCGGTAGTCGTCGGGTACCTTGTCGGCCTGACCGCGACTGACTTCAATAAAGAAGCCATGCACACGGTTATATTCGACGCGCAAGGTAGCAATGCCGGTGCGTTCGCGTTCGCGAGCTTCGATCTTCACCAGCACATCGCCGCTATCGCTGGCCAGGCTGCGTAGCTCGTCCAGATCCGCGTCGTAACCATCGGCAATGACACCACCATCGCGTATCAGCAAGGCGGGCTCGGAGGCGATGGCAGACTGCAGCAAGGAAGCCAGCTCCGGGTCCAGAGCCAGACTTAACAAATGCCCATGCAAGTGTTCAGACTGAGCAAAGTTCTGTTCCAGCTCCCGACGTAGTTCAGGCAGTGTCACCAGCGCATCGCGCAAGCTGGCCAGCTCCCGAGGACGCACGCTGCGTAGCGAGATACGAGTGGCAATACGCTCCAGGTCCGGGAAGCGGCGCAGAGCATGGCGCAGCACACCCAAAGGATCGCCTGCATTCAAGCTGGCGCTTTGCTGGGTTTGGAAGAACAGGGACACCACATCCTGACGCTGCTGAACGGCGTGGTTCAAGCGCAAGGGGTGATGCAGCCAGCGGCGCAGCAAACGGCTGCCCATGGGGGTCTGGCAATGATCCAGCGTGGAGAACAGGGTTGGGCTGGTTTCACCGCTAATGGTTTCGGTAATTTCCAGATTCTTGCGCGTGACGGCATCCAGCACCAGAAAGTCCGAGCTGTGTTGAACACGGATAGCGGTGATGTGGACCAGGGACTGAGATTGTGTGCTGCCGACATAACGCAGCAGGGCTCCGGCTGCCGCCGTCGCCGCAGGCAGATCGTCCAGACCAAAGCTGGCCAAAGAATCCAGGTCAAAATGGTCCAGCAAGGTTTCGCGTGAACCGTCCTGTGCAAAGTGCCAATCCGGCAGGGTGTGGCAGCTGGCTTGCGGCAGTTCCGGCGCAGGGCGCAGCGATTCGGGATAGACCAGTTCTACAGGGCCGATACGGTTCAGCTCCGTATCCAGCATGTCCGGTTCGCACTGGCTGACCAGAAACTCGCCACTGGCCAGGTTCATCCAGGCCAGCCCCACCATTTCCTGACGTTGCACCTTGATCAGTGTGCAGGCGGCAATCAGGCGGTCTGCCTTGGGAGGCAACAAGGCGTCATCCGTCAGTGTGCCGGGGGTGACCACACGCATGATCTTGCGCTCGACCGGACCTTTGCTGGTCGCCGGGTCACCGACTTGCTCACAGATGGCGACGGACTCGCCCAAGGCCACCAGACGCGCCAGATAACCTTCCATGGCGTGAAAAGGCACACCAGCCATGGGGATAGGCTCGCCGTTGGAGGAACCGCGCTTGGTCAGCGTCAGGTTCAGCAGGCGTGCGCCGCGTTCGGCATCGGCGTAGAACATCTCATAGAAGTCCCCCATCCGATAGAACAGCAGATGCGAGCCAGCCTCCGCTTTGAGCTGAAGGTATTGACGCATCATGGGCGTGTGGGCGGACAGATCGGCAGCAGAAGTCATAGCGCAGTACAGGTCAGGGAATTCAACAACAAGGCCGCCCAGAAGGCGGCTGAGTCGATATTGTAGCGAGGGCAGTCAAGTGGGGGATAGGGAAGCGGCTGATTTAGTCCCGCGTGTTTCTCCTTAAGGTGCAGGGATATCCCGATTTTGAGCATGGAAGTGCTTAATGCAATAATACAAATGATAATCACTTCTATTTTTAACACGGGATATTGAAATGTTCACACGTCGCCTTGCTTTGTCTGTCTTGTCTGCCGCTGTGCTAAGTGCCGGATCTTTTGCCCATGCACAGCCGTCCGAGTCGGTCTCGCTGCCCTTGACGCCGGAGCTGGCGCAAAAGACGTCAATTACGGCAGAAGGGGCTTTACGCAAGGATCTAGCTTACGGGGTTTATCAAACGGTTTACAGCCCGTTTGATAAGTCCTTGTATGTGGCCTCGGCAGAGCGTGCGCCTTCGGTTCGGGGAGGTGTGATCTATAAATTGGACCCGATCACCCTGGATGTGAAGGGGACGATTTATACCGATGAAAGTAACTTCGGCCTGGCGACGAACGCGTCGGGCGACACCCTGTACGTCACCAATAGTCTGGCTGCTGCCGTCTCCAAAGTTGAGCTGAAAGAGGACGGGAGCCTGGAGCGAGTCCGCTTTAGCAATACCAGTTTTGATGACACCAAAATGGGGCCGCGCACGATTCGTCACGACCCCCAGCAAGGCCGTGTATATGTGGGGGCCGTAGGTGCGCCGGCCGTGATCTGGGTGCTGGATGATCGTAATCTGGAACTGATCGACACCATTGAAAACGCAGGAAAATGGGTGACCGGTCTGCTGATAGATTCGGGATCGCATCGTCTGTATGCCGCCAATGGCGACGGCGAAGTGATGGTGATCAATACCCAAACCAACAAGATCGAACAGCGCTGGAAACCGGCTGGCGCCAAACCCGCCTTGCTCTTGAATTTTGCGCTGGATTCCAGGCGCAATCGTCTTTACGTGACCGAGACCAAAGACCAGAAAACCGTGTATGTGCTGGATGCCCGCAACGGCAAATTGCTGCAGGAACTGCCGGTGGGGGATGCCATGGATGTTTTGTATAACGCTGATCGCGACGAGCTGTATTTGACTCACCGCGAGCAAGGCAAAGTGTCTGTGCTGGATGGCGGCAGCTATGCGATCAAGGCGCAATACAACTTGCCTGATAACCCCAACAGCCTGGAGCTGGGCCCGGACAGCCAGTTGTACGTCACCGTTAAAGCTCCTTCCACTCCGCAGTACAAAGCCAGCAAGCGCGAAAGTGTGGTGCGTATTGACCTGAAGAACATCAAGGCTTGATAGGTAATCGTGATGACCAGCTTATTCAAGCCTTGCCTGGGACGCTCTCTTGTCCTGTCTCTGTTTGCTCTTCATTGTCAGGCTCAGGCGCAAGACCAGAGGGATGTTGCCCAGCCGCAGGAGTTGTCCACCATTACCGTTAATGCCAGTGCGGATGCGTCGCGTCAGGGCTTGTTGCCGGAGTATGCGGGCGGTCAGGTCGCCAGCGGCGGGCGAGTGGGGATATTGGGTTCTCTTGAAAACATGGACTCGCCTTTCAGCGTCAATAGCTACACCAGCCGCTATATCGAGCAATTGCAGGCGTCGACCGTAGCCGATGTGGTGCGCCATGATCCTTCCGTGCGCGTGGCCCGTGGTTTTGGCAATTTTCAGGAAAGTTTTTTCATTCGGGGCTTTTTGACGGCGTCCGATGATATTGCCTACAACGGTTTGTTTGGTTTGCTGCCCCGGCAAGCGACGGCTGCCGAACTGGCCGAGCGTATTGAAGTGCTGCATGGCGCAGGTGGCTTTCTGTACGGTGCCGCGCCTTCCGGCGGTGGTATTGGGGGCACGATCAATGTGCTGCCCAAACGGGCTGGCGAGAGCCCGCTGACCAAGGTCGGTGCAGGTTATGGTAGTGGCGGGCAAAGCCAGATCAAGGCGGATATTGCGCGTCGTTTTGCCGATGATGCGGCAGGCATTCGCATCAATGCCATCAAACGCAGTGGTGATACGGCGGTCGACAATGAGCACACCAGTCTGGACCTGTACACGGTAGGGGTGGATTGGCGTGGTGAGCGTGTACGTTTGTCGGCGGACTTGGGCTATCAAGAACATAAGCTGCGTGAAGTCCGGCCTAATGTGGCTTTAAAGGCGGGCTTGTCCGCTTTGCCGGGCTTGCCTTCGCACACGCGCAACTTCGCCCAGCCCTGGACCTACTCTAATGAGAAAACCATTTTTGGGACGGTACGCGGGGAATATGATCTGAATGATTCCATGACCCTGTGGGCTGCTTTCGGTATGAAAGATGGCAAGGAAAAAAATCAGCTTGCGACTCAGACGGTAACGGATGCCGTTTCTGGAAAAACCACCTTCTCGCGTTTCAACAATTCCCGACGTGATGACGTGAAAACAGGCGAGTTGGGTTTGCGAGCCAGTTTTGAGACCGGGCCTGTGTTGCATGAGCTGGTCGCTGCTGCTTCTTTGTATGACCACAAAGAGAAAAATGCCTGGGCTATGGGTAGCGTGCAGGAAAGTAATCTTTATGATCCTGTGAATCACGCCTTGTCACCCTTCGCTTATACCGGGGGAGATTTGGGTTCACCCGCTTTGGTGGGACGCACCAAACTGACCAGTTATACCCTGGGCGACCTGATGTATCTCTGGGACGACAGGCTGGAAGTCATGTTGGGGCTGCGCCATCAAATCATGGAAACGCGCAGCTATGACTATGGCACCCAGGCCTTGCAGCGCAAAGATCGTCAGCAACATACCAGCCCTGCTGCGGGTGTGGTGTTCAAGCTGACTGATGAATGGGCTTTGTACGGCAACTACACGGAAAGCCTGGCGCAAGGCGATCTGGCACCGACTCGCTTTAACAATCAGCCGGTTCAAAACGCCGGGCAGCGCTTGTCGGCCTTTGTGGCCCAGCAAAAAGAGCTGGGAATCAAGTACGACAACGGTTCCTTGGGGGGCGGGCTGACCTTCTTCACCACGACCAAACCGCGTGGTGTGGTGAACGACGATCTGCGTTTTGTGGAAGCGGGCAAGGATCGCCATAACGGGTTGGAGCTGAGCTTCTACGGCCAGTTGACGGACTCCCTGCGCATTCTGGGTGGGGTGACCGCCTTGGACACCAAGCAGAAAAACACGGGTGACCCGCTGAGCGAAGGTCAGCGCGTGATTGGCGTGCCGCGTTGGCAAGGCAGTCTGGGCCTAACCTGGGATGTGCCGCAGGTGACAGGCTTGTCGCTGGATACGCAGTTGCTGGCAACCGGTGCCCGTTACGCGGATTCGGCCAATGCGATCCGTGTGCCAGGTTGGGTGCGTTGGGATCTGGGGGCCAGCTATCAGCGCAAGATTTCCGGTGTGCCCATGACGTTCAGGGCCAGTGTCGAGAATGTGGCCGATACGGCGTATTGGGCTTCGGTCGGTGGCTATCCCAATAATGGCTATCTGGTCTTGTCGCAGCCACGCACGTTCATGCTGAGTGTCTCGGCGGAGTTTTAAGGAAAGGACCGGGCAGGGGGCACAGTCCTGCCTGTTCTCCACCACATAGGGCGTCCAGCAAATGTTTGACGCCCTTATCTCAAGCCCATCGCTATAACTTTTACAAAATAAATGTCCGGAAAGTGGGCTCTCAAACGTCTTTATAAGGAAGGCCTGAAAAAGGACCTCTTGCCCTGTCCGCTTGAATGCACCGTTTAGGTGGGAACCTCCTTGTCTGCTAAGTAGCGTGGAGCCGGTTTTGGTCTAAGCAAGTACCTGCCTTCTTGACCACTTTTGTTTTTTTGATCACCTGCCGCGCATGATACGGCGGGTGCAGATCTACGGTTTTTTGGGATTAGTTATGAAGTCCAATGCAGTAAAGCGCCGCTGGGCGTTGGCCCTGGTGGCGGTGCTGGTGCTGGGGGCGCTTGCCGCACAGGCCGGGCGTTCTTCAGAGCAGTTTGAAACGGTGGCCGTGGAGCAAAGTGATATACGCGCTACCGTTGCTGCGGTGGGAACTTTGAAGCCCAGCCGCTATGTGGACGTGGGTGCGCAGGTGTCCGGGCAGATTACGGCTTTGCCGGTTGCGCCGGGCGATCAGCTTGAGCAGGGCCAGTTGCTGGTGGAAATCGATCCCAGTGTGCAGCAAGCCACCGTCGATGCAGGCCGCGCTTCCTTGGCCGCGTTCCGGGCCCAGTTGGCCGAGCAGCAGGCTCAGCTTTTATTGGCGCGTCAGCAATTGGCTCGCCAGCGTCAACTGGAGCGCCAGCAGGCCAGCCGTCAGGAAGATATTCAGATTGCCCAAGCCAATCTGGCGACTGCGCAGGCTCGGGTAGCGCATGTACAAGCGCAGATGGAGCAGACTCAGGCCACGCTGAAAGCCGATGAGGCACGCTTGGGCTATACGCGCATTTACGCGCCCATGAGTGGCACGGTCATTGGCGTGCAGGCGCGTGAAGGCCAGACGCTGAATGCCACGTATCAAACTCCCAACATTCTGCGCATTGCAGACCTGAGCACCATGACAGTGTGGACCAGCGTGTCCGAGGCCGATATTCGTCGTATCAAGCCCGGTATGACCGTCACCTTCACGACTCTGGGAGAGCAGGGCGAAACGCGGGCGCGTCAATGGCAGGCCAAGGTTCGCCAAATCATGCCTGCGCCAGAGGGCAGCACTCAGGATGAAAGCACGGCGGCGGCACCGACTGCCACACAGGCCATCATGTATACGGTGCTGTTTGATGTGGCCAATGAAGACGGCGAATTGATGCCGCAGATGACGGCGCAGGTGCTGTTTGAGATTGATCGTGCTGACCAGGCCTTACTGGTACCCCTGGTGGCTTTACGCCCAGACCCTGATCGTGGTCCTGATGCTTTTACGGTGCCGGTGCTGGAGCGGGGCAAGGTGCAGGAAAAGCCGGTCGACCTGGGAGTGCGTAATCGTCACCAGGTACAAGTCGTGAACGGGCTGGCTAAAGGGGAGCACGTTGTTCTGGCGGTGCTCACTCCTGAGCGTGGCTGGCGGTGGCTGCAATGGTAGGGGCTGCACCTCCTTTGATTGAGCTCCGGGACATTAACCGTATCTATGGCGGCCCGCCCAGCACTAAGCCTGCTGTGCAGGTTCTGTTCGATGTCAGCTTGAGTATTGAGCCGGGCGAGTTTGTGGCGATTGTGGGGGCCTCGGGGTCCGGTAAATCGACACTGATGAATCTGCTGGGTTGTCTGGATAAGCCCAGCAGCGGCACCTATCTTTTTCAAGGTCGGGATGTCGCGCAGCTCAGTCCTGATGAACTGGCCCAGTTGCGCCGTGAGACCTTTGGTTTTGTCTTTCAGGGCTATCACCTGATTCCGACTGAAAGCGCCAGTGAAAATGTCCAGATGCCTGCCATTTACGCGGGAATGGATGAGGGCGCGCGCGTGGCACGTGCCGCAGAGTTACTCAGTAGCCTAGGTCTGGCGGACAAGCTGGATAACCGGCCCAATCAGTTGTCCGGCGGCCAGCAGCAGCGGGTGTCTATTGCTCGTGCCTTGATGAATGGTGGCCGTGTCATTCTGGCCGACGAACCCACGGGTGCGCTGGACTCGCGTAGTGGTGCAGAAGTGATGGCCTTGCTGCGCAAGCTCTCGAACTCTGGTCACACCATTATCCTGATTACGCACGATCATGAAGTCGCGGCGATGGCAGACCGGATTATTGAAATTCGTGACGGCTGCATTCTCTCGGATAGCCGCCCAGAAACGGCCACCGAGCCCACGCTTGAACAGCCTTTACTACCGCCCGAGCACCGCCGCTCGCCCTGGGTTTCGGAGATCAAGGATGCTACCCGCAGCGCCTTGCGCAGCATGTTCATTAACCGTCATCGCACGGCCTTGACCTTGTTAGGCGTGATCATCGGGGTGGCCTCGGTCATCGTGATGCTGGCGGTGGGCGAAGGTGCCCGCCAACGTGTCATGGATCAGATGGGCACGATGGGGACCACGATCATTTACTTGAGCAGTTCATCACCGCCCAATGGGGTCGCCAAGGGACAGCTGACAGAAGAGGATCTGGAGGCGATTGGCGAGCTGCCGTTGATACGACGTGTCATGCCGGTGATTGGAGATCCGATTACCGTGCGGCGTGGCAGCGTGGACCGCCAGGTGTATGTGTTTGCCGCCAATGAAACCATGCCGGATATTCATCGCTGGCAGCTGGCACAAGGTCGCTACTATACCGATGCCGAGGACCGGGATCTGGCTCCCCTGGTTGTGTTGGGACATCGTGCCGCCAAGCAATTCTTCCCCGATATGGACGTGCCGTTGGGGCAGCAGCTCCTGATCGGCAATTCACCTTTTGAGGTGGTCGGGGTAATGCAGGAGCGCGGTGCCGATTCGGGCGCGCAGGCTTACGACGATATGGTGTTTGTGCCTTATCACGCGGCGCGTGCCCGTGTGTATCAGGCCCAGACGCAGCCCGACTATGTGGTGATTGATGCGCAGGACAGTTCCACCGTTCTGGAAGCGGAACAAGACATGCGTCAGTTGCTGACACAGCGTCATGGCGGGCGAGAAGACTTTTCAATCGGGAATGCAGCGGCTCGCTTGCAGGCTGAAGCGTCCACGCGTCAGGCCATGAGCATGATGCTGGGCCTGATTGCCGCCGTGTCTTTGGTGGTAGGCGGCATTGGTGTCATGAATGTGATGTTGATGACGGTGCGTGAACGTACACGGGAAATTGGCATACGCATGGCAACCGGTGCACGGCAAAGTGACATCATGCGCCAGTTTCTGACTGAGGCGGTTCTGTTGACGATTACAGGCGGCTGCCTGGGCGTGCTGGCTGGTGCTGTGGTGGGTATCGGCCTGATTTTTGGTGGGGTGGATGTGGTGTTTTCCTTGCGGGCGGCCTTGGGCGCCTTTGGCTGCGCCGTGGTGACGGGCATGGTTTTTGGCTATATGCCAGCACGAACGGCGGCCGCGCTGGACCCCGTTCAGGCTTTGGCAGGGGAGTAAGCATGGCTCATTACCGATGGATAGCAGGGGCCATGAGCACGCTTGTGCTGCAAGCGTGCGGCTCCTTGTCCTCTGATCTGGACAAGACCCCGCCGACGCTGCCCCAGGCGTACCAACAGCAAGCCAAGGCGACACCCAGTCCTGTACTGGCCCAGGTAGAGCCGGAGTGGTGGCGTGCTTATAACAGCCCCGCCTTGAACAGCCTGATGCAGGAAGCCTTGAAGGACGTGGCGGTGCTGCGTCAGGCACAGGCCCGGATCTTGCAGGCGCAGGCTCAGGCACGCATGGCCGGAGCCAGTTTGCTGCCGGAATTGCAGGGCAATCTGTCTGCGCAAAGAGATGCGCCGTTTTCTTCCTCGCATGGAGACACTCGCTCGCAATATGTGGCCGGTGTATTCATGAGCTACGAGCTGGATGTGTGGGGGCGCAATCGTGCTCAGGCCGACAGCGCCGTGTTCCTGGCTCAGGCGGCGAATTACGAGCTGGATGTGCTGCGTGTCAGCGTGCAGGCGCAGGTGGTGCATTTAAGCCTGCAAGCCTTGGGCGACAAACAGCGCGTGGCCATTGCCCGTCAAAACCTGGCCGTTGCGCAACGCTTGTTGAGCCTGCTGGAAGCACGCTTGCAGGCGGGGGCGGCTTCGCCTTTGGAGCTGGCACAGCAACGCCAATTGCTGGCTTCGCAACAGCGCAAATTGTTTGTGATTGAAGAACAGGCCATTCGCACGCGGGTGGAGCTGGCGACCTTGTTGGGCCGTACTGAAATCATGCCCGAGCCCCAGGAAGATATTGCCAGCTTGCACGTGCCGGAGCTGGAAGCAGGTCTGCCTTCACAGCTCTTGTCGCAGCGCCCTGATATTGCGCGCATCGAGGCCCAGTTGTCAGCGGCTCATGCCGATGTGCATGTGGCGCGCGCTGCCATGTATCCCAGCCTGACCTTGGGGGCGCGGGCAGGGGCATCGGGCAATCATTGGGAAGAAAGCTTGCGCCATCCGGTCTACAGCCTGATCAGCGGGCTGGTGGCGCCTATCTTCAATGCCGGTCGTCTGGAGGCGGGCAAGGATTTGAGCGACGCCCGTTTGCAGGAATGGCTGGCGCAGTATCGGCAGACCACTGTGCAGGCTTATATGGATGTGGAAGGCGTGCTGGCACAACTGCATAGCCTTGATGCCCAGGCGCAGACTATGGAGCTGGAGTGGGAGCAAGCCAGGCTGGCGTTTGAACTGGCCGAAGCACGTTATCGCTCCGGCTCGGAAACCTTGCTGTCTTTACTGGATGCGCAGCGTACCTTGTACGCCGCTCAGGATGTGCGCGTCAGTTTGATGCAGGCACGTCTGCAATCCCGCGCGGCGCTCTTTCGAGCACTGGGCGGGGGCTGGCAAGCTGGCTCAGGCAGCCTGGCTGATCAGGGGACGGTGGCAGAGGCTGGGGTCTAGCAGGCTGGCAGCCGCCTCATCCAGCAGGATGTGGGTGTTGGCGTGTTGCTTCAAGGCTGTGAAAGGCAGCTCGGGCGTGACACCGCCTTCCTGGTAATTGAGCATGGTGCGAGCCTTGTGCTCGCCGGTGACCACCAGGGCAATTTCACGGGCGCTCAGAATATCGGCAATCCCCATGGTGATGGCCGATGCAGGCACTTCGTCCATGGAATCAAAAAAGCGGCTGTTGTCGATACGGGTGCGCTCGGACAGGGCCACCACATGGGTGCGGCTGTCAAAAGGGGTGCCCGGTTCGTTAAAGCCGATGTGGCCGTTGGTGCCTACGCCCAGCAATTGCAAGGCGACACCACCACTGGCCGCAATCGCGGCGGAGTAGTCCTGGCAGTGCTGCTCCAGCTCTTTGGTCAGGCCATTGGGCAGATGCAAACGGGCAGCCTCAAAAGGCAGTTGGCCGAACAGGTGCTGGCGCATGTAGTAGGCGTAACTTTGCTCGTGCTCTGCCGCCAGACCCACATACTCATCCAGATTGAAGCTGTTGATCTTGGAGACATCCAGCCCATTGGCACGTACGTCCTGTACGAAACGGGCGTAGACGGGTTCCATGGTCCCCCCGGTTGCCAGACCCAGAGTCGCTTGTGGATCCTGACGAATAATTTCCTGAAGACGGGCGCTCAGGTGTGCCGCAATGGCGGCGGAATCGGGGAAGACTAAAAACATAATCTTGTTCTATGTATGGGCTGAATAAGTTGAAAAAAAACTTCGCCGCAAGCACGGCGAAGTTTGATCTTTCGAAATTCTAATGGGACAAAGATGTAACGTCAGTTTTTTTTTGCAAGCAAGTGACACGTTTTAACTATCTTGTTTGCCAGTCTCTCCCAGGAAGCCACCACTTTGACGTGCCCACAAACGAGCATACAAACCACCTTTTTCCAGCAATTCCTGGTGGCTGCCTTGCTCGATGATGCGGCCCTGATCCAGCACAATCAAGCGGTCCAGTGCCGCAATGGTGGACAGGCGGTGGGCAATGGCAATTACCGTCTTGCCGTGCATCAGGGTATTGAGGCTTTCCTGAATGGCGGCTTCCACTTCCGAGTCCAGCGCGCTGGTGGCTTCATCCAGTAACAGGATGGGGGCGTCTTTCAGCATGACGCGGGCAATTGCCACACGCTGACGCTGGCCGCCAGACAGTTTCACACCGCGCTCGCCCACATGTGCCTCCAGGCCCTCACGACCCTGGCGGTCATGCAGTTGCGGGATGAAGTCGGCAGCAGCGGCACGCTCTACCGCCATATGAAGCAGCTCGTCGTTGGCATCCGGGCGGCCATACAAAATGTTGTCGCGCATGGAACGGTGCAGCAAGGAGGTATCCTGCGTCACCATGCCAATGGCGGCACGCAAACTGTCCTGCGTGACATGGGCAATGTCCTGGCCATCAATGCGGATGGTGCCGCTATCCACATCATGGAAACGCAGCAGCAGGTTGACCAGCGTGGACTTGCCCGCGCCAGAACGGCCAATCAGACCAACGCGCTCGCCCGGCTTGATCACCAGATTGAGCTTGTCGATCACCTGACGGCTTTTATCGCGGTAGGCAAAGCTCACGTCCTGGAATTCGATGCGACCTTGCTCGATTTGCAGGGACTTGGCATCGGGAGCATCTACCACCGTGGGTTTTTGCGTCAAGGTATTGATGCCGTCCTGAATCGTGCCTACGTTCTCGAACAGATTGGTCAGCTCCCACATCAGCCAATGGGAATGGCCGGACAGACGCAGTGCCATGGCAATGACGGCCGCCACTACACCGGCTGTGGATTGATCAATCGACCACAAGTACAAGGCCAGGCCTGCCGAACTGATCAGCAAGACAGTAGCCAGCACATGGTTGGTCACTTCAAACATGCTGATCAGACGCATCTGGGCATGGCCGGTTTCCTGGAAGCGGCGCATCGCGTTCTTGGCATGGTCTGCTTCACGGCGTGTGTGGGCAAACAGCTTGACCGTGTTGATATTGGTGTAGGCGTCGGTAATACGGCCCGTCATCAGCGCACGGGCGTCGGCCTGTTCAGCCCCGACTTTGCCCAGACGGGGCACAAAGTACACGCAGGCCAAAGCGTAGCCTACCAGCCAGAGCAGGAAGGGCAGGATCAGCAGGCGGTCAAAGCTGCCCGCCAGAATCAGAATACCGATCAGGTAGGCGCTCATGCCCACGACCACTTCCACGGCCATGAACAGCGTTTCACGCACCGCCAGAGCGGTTTGCATGATCTTGGTGGTGATGCGACCAGCAAACTCGTCCGCGTAAAAGGACATGCTCTGATTCAGCATCAGCTTGTGAAACAGCCAACGCAGGCGCATGGGGAAGTTGATGGCCAGCACCTGGTGCATGACCAGCGTATGCAGGCTGATCAGCACGACGCTGCCCAGCAGAACAGCGGCAATGGTCAACAGCGTGCCACCCTGCTGGCTCCAGAACTGGGCAGGTTCAATCGAGGGCAGCCAGTCCACGATATAGCTGAGCAGGGCAAACAGCATGGCCTCGTAGGCCGACAGGCCAATCGAGGTTACGGTCATCAGGCCAATCCAGCCGCGTGAATTTTTCGTACAGGCCCAGATGAAGGGGAAAAATCCTTTGGGAGGAGGGGCGACGTGTTGTTCGGGATAGGGATCTAATCGACGTTCAAAGAATGACAGCACCGAATGGGCTCCAGCGTACGGCCCTCTGGATGACAGGGCCGTTTAGACAAATAGAAAACCGCTTCCGGGGTATGAAGCGGCAATTTTTGATGGTACAGCAGTCATTCTGTCTGGCTGAAGAAAACCTGATAAAAACACAGTCTTTGTGTTGTAGGAGCGTCAAATAGACTGATAAATAGGTTTTTTACTTCGGACGAAGGTTGTTTGAGAGTGTCGAGCCTCGGATGAGACTAGCCGCTGTATTCTGAAGTTTTGCTCCTGCAGCAAGAGCTTCAGGGATGATTATCTCATTGATAATCGAGATTAGCGTGTTGATGCTAGTAGCTGTTATTTGAAATTGTGCGCTTGAGTATTGGCTCGAGGATATAGGGCCAGTTGGGCTTATATGGAAAGTATGGGCTTTTTTAATTGCAACTTCTAATTTTTTGTTATTTTCCCAGAAATTTTTAGGGAGTGATAAAAGTGTTGTTGGAGAATCTCGCATTGCTGCAACACCAATTTCACTATTCCCATGGCGATAGTAGTAGAGCAATGTATTGCTGTTTCTAGGGCCTTTAAATTTTAGCCCTGAGTCGACTAGAGCTTTATGAATTTTATCGACACCACCAGATTTATCATTATCGGAGAGAGATTTAAGTAAATCTTCTTTTGCTGACATGGATTGCCTCCTATTTGATTTCAGGAACTGGTTTTTAATTCTTATTGTAATTAAAATTATTTTTTTTGCATTCGAGAAGGCGTGGGAAATATTAGATTTTTAGCTGTTATCTGTTCACTTGATAACCTTTAATTAGATAGGGCTGACGTATAGTCAGCCCTAGGGGGTGGAGGGTGTTACTAACTAGTAAGCCACCACCTGACCATCTTTACGTGGGTCGGAGCCGCCCACGTAATGATTGCCCTGACGCAGAATCAGTTGTGCACCGCCAAAGGCGAACACACCGCTGCCGGGTTCAACGACGACTTCATGACCGCGCTCGCGCAAGGCCTGAACCAGCGCCGGATCGAAAGTGGGTTCTACTGCCACCCCACGGCCACCCGTCACGCGCCAGCGTGGGGCATCGGCAGCGGCCTGCGGGTTCTGACCGTACAGCAGAACACGCAGTGCCATTTGCATATGGCCTTGCGACTGGAATGGGCCACCCATCACACCAAAAGACATTTGAGGGGTGCCATCGGCATTCATGGCAAAGGCCGGAATAATGGTGTGCGAAGGGCGCTTGCCACCGGCCACTTCATTCACATGACCGGGGCGCAGGGTAAAGCCATGACCACGGTTCTGCATGCTGATGCCGGTGCCGGGAACGACCACGCCGGAACCAAAACCCATGTAGTTGGACTGGATCAGGGACACCATCATGCCGCTGGAGTCGGCGGCGGTGACATAGACCGTGCCGGAGGGGCCAGGCAGGCCGTGCTTGGGGTCGCCTGCCTTGTCCATCTGAATCAGGGCGGCGCGCTCGCGCAGATAGGCCGGGTCCAGCAAATGCTCGGGATGATGAATCATGTGCTCCAGAT
The DNA here is from genome assembly GCF_023674485.1 of Alcaligenes sp. DN25. Classification (NCBI taxonomy): domain Bacteria; kingdom Pseudomonadati; phylum Pseudomonadota; class Betaproteobacteria; order Burkholderiales; family Alcaligenaceae; genus Alcaligenes; species Alcaligenes sp. DN25. The sequence continues at coordinate 1,152,531 of NZ_CP098408.1, forward strand.
CTGCGTGGTGCTCGTACAGATCGGCAAAAGCCAGCTTCATGGCTTCAATGCTCAAATGCACCGTGTCGATATGGTCCAGCGGCTGCTGGCCCACACCAGCTTGTTCCATGATGCCCAAGGCCATCAAGGCCGCCAGACCTTGTCCATTGGGCGGGATTTCGTGAATCACGGACTGGGCAAAAGGATGGCTGATGGTGCCGCACCAGTTCGCGCGGTGCTCGGCCAGATCCTGCTCGTCCATGGCGCCGCCATGCTGGCGGGAGAAGTCGGCAATGCGTTTGGCCAGCTCGCCGGTGTAGAAGTCCTGACCCTGGGTGGCCGCAATGCGTTCCAGCGTATTGGCCTGGTCCTGGTTCTGATACCACTGGCCAGCGACAGGGGCTTTGCCATCACGTAAAAAGGCTTCGGCAAAACCGGGTTGATCGCCCAGACGCTGACGGCCTAGCTCCCACAAGCGCGCGATTACGGGCGAGACCGGGAAGCCTTCTCGGGCGTAATGAATCGCGGGGGCGGCCACTTGCTCCAGACTCAGACGGCCCAGCTTGCTGGATAGCTCGGCCCAGGCAGAGACCGCACCGGGAACGGAGACACTTTCCCAACCCTTGTCGGGGATGGCATCGTGACCTTTGAAACGATCCGGCGACCAGCCACGGGGAGAGCGCCCGGAGGCGTTCAAGCCATGCAGTTCTTTGCCGTCCCAGACGATGGCAAAGGCATCACTGCCTATCCCGCAACCCGTGGGTTCGACCACAGTCAGTGTGATGGCGGCCGCCAGGGCGGCATCGACGGCATTGCCACCAGCCTGCAACATGCGCAGGCCCGCTTGCGCGGCCAAGGGGTGGGAGGTGCTGACCATGTTCTGGCCAAGTACCGCAGAGCGGGCGGACGGGTAGGGGTTGTTCCAGTCCAGACAGGTGTCAGTCTTGTTCATTGAATCTGTATTCCAGTCAGTTGGATCAGGCCTTGCCAGCGTGCGCTGTCCTCGCGGACCAGAGAGATAAACTCTTCTCGGCTGGTGCTGCGGGGTTGGTCCACGCCCAATGTTTGCAGGCGCGAGCGTACTTTGGGGTCCTGAACGGCATGTGAAAAAGCCTCATAAGCCTTGTCACGAATTTCGTCGGGCAAGCCTGCGGGGGCGTACAGGCCAAACCAGGTCACCGACTCATAGCCCGGCAGGCCGGACTCCTGAAAGGTGGGCAAATCGGGTGCCAGCGGCGAGCGCTGCTGGCCGGTTACCGCCAGGGCGCGCAACTGGCCGCTGTTCACATAGGGCATCCCGGTGGGGATGGCGTCCAGTAAAACATGAATGGAGCCGCCCAGCATATCGTTAATGGCCTGACCGGTTCCGCGGTATGGAACGTGGGACATGACGATATTGGCCTGATTCAAAAAGGCTTCGGTGCCCAGGTGCACGATGGTGCCATTGCCACTGCTGGCGTAGTTCAACTCATCAGGATGGGCGCGAGCGTAGTCAATCAGCTCTGGCAGCGTTTGTACGGGTACGGACGGGTTCACCAGCAGGACGCTGGCGGCATCGCCCAAGTGAGCGATAGGGGTGAAGTCTTTTTCTGCATCGTAGGGCAGGGACTTGTACAGGTGCGGAGCAATCGCGTGGGTGCTGCTGGTGGTGAACAGGAGGGTGTAGCCATCGGGCTTGCTGCGAGCGACTTCGCCTGAACCAATTGTGCCGCCCGCGCCCGTGCGGTTGTCCACAATGATGTTGGCGTTCATCGCTTTGGCCGCGCTTTCGGCAATCAGGCGGCTGATGACGTCGGTGGCACCGCCAGTGGGGAAGGGTACGATCAGGCGAATGGGACGATCAGGCCAATCGCTGGCATGGGCCGCCACGCTGCTGACGGCCAGAACAGCACCTAATAAGGTTTGGGCAAGACGCCGCCAGGGGCGACGGGTCGATGGGGGCTGCGCGTTGCTTGCGGCGTTGCTGGGTCTTGTCATGGCTATCTCCTCAATCAAGAGATGATAGGAAAGGCGATGATGCCGAACCAGCAACAAATAAGCAGGTCAGTGTTGCTATTTTGGCAAGGCTAGAGGGTCGACCTCAAGCTGTGGCAGCAACTCGTCCAGAAAGCGGCGAACAATAGAGGGCAAGCGGCGGCCAGCCAGGGCCTGCACTTCAATTTGGCGGTTCAACAGGCCGCGTTCATGAATGAAACTGGCTTGCAGCAAACCTTGCTCAATCAGGTGACGAGCCGAGAGCAAGGCCGACACCGTCACGCCTGCGCCGGACAAGGCAAATTGATGCAGAGACTGCATGTGATTGCTGCTGAATACCGGGTCCAGACTCAGGTTCTGTGCGCTGCAGGCCACATCCATCATTTGCCGCACGGTGGTGTCGGGGCCGGGCAAGGCCAGGGGGTGTGCCAGAAGGCTTTTCAGGCTGATGCGTTCGGTACGGGTTACCGGGTGGCCGGGAACCGCCAGAGCCATGACGGGCGCATCGCGGCGGAACAAGGTCTTGATGTCTTTTTCAGCCGTCTGGGTGAATTTGATGCCTATATCAATCTGGCCGCTTAGCAGCAGCATGGTGATGCGGTGTGGCGGCAGTACGTCCAGTTGAAAACGTATGCCCTGATGCTTTTCACGAAACTGTGCAATGCATTGCGGCAGTAGCTGGGCGGCCAAACCTTCAGAGGAGGCGATGCGTATCAGGCCGGTTTGCAGCCCTTGCAAGGTGGCAATATCGTGCAAGGTTCGCTCGGCATCCATGGCGCTGCGACGAGCATGGGCCAGCAGCAGCTCTCCCGCAGCGGTCAGGTTCATGCCACGGGCATGGCGCTCGAACAAGGCCATACCCAGGTTTTCTTCCAGTCCGCTGATCTGGCGGCTGATGGCCGATGTGGCCACATGCAGATTGCAGGCCGCCTGCGAGATAGAGCCACAACGCGCTACTTCCTGGAAGTAGCGCAGTGCGGTCTCCTGAAGATGGCGTGGGTTCATACCAGACTGCCGCGCAGCTCGGCGGCAATCTCGTAGGAGCGCAAGCGCTTGTTATGGTCAAAGATATTGGCGTTCAGCATCAGTTCGTTGGCGCCGGTCAGTTGAATGAAGCCTTTCATCTGCTCAAGCACTTGTTCCGGATTGCCAATGGCCGTACAGCTGAGCAAGGAGTCCAGCAGATGCTGGGCCGGTGGGCTGCATTGCTCGTAGTAATCACGCACGGGGGGTGGCAACTGGCCTGGACGACCACTGCGCAGGTTCACAAAAGACTGTTGCCAGGAGGAGGCCAGCAGCTTGGCTTCGTCTTCCGTGTCGGCGGCAAAGACGTTGTAGCCCAGCATGACATACGGTTTTTCCAGATGCACGGAAGGCTGGAACTGACGGCGGTAAACCTCAATAGCGTCCATCAATTGAGCAGGTGCAAAATGCGAAGCAAAGGCGTAGGGCAAGCCCAAGGCGGCGGCCAGTTGAGCACCAAACAGGCTGGAGCCCAGAATCCAGACCGGCACATTCAGTCCGCGACCGGGCACGGCCATGATGCGGTTGCGCGGCTCGTCGGACATATAGTCCATCAGTTCCAGCACGTCGCGCGGAAACTGGTCGGGGTCGCTGTTCAGATTGCGGCGCAAGGCGCGGGCGGTTTCGGGGTCGGAGCCAGGGGCACGACCCAGGCCCAAGTCAATACGGCCGGGGTACAGGGAGGCCAGCGTTCCAAACTGCTCAGCAATCACCAAAGGGGAATGGTTGGGCAACATGATGCCGCCCGCGCCCACACGAATGCGGCTGGTTTGACCGGCAATGTGCCCGATCAGAACTGAAGTGGCAGCACTGGCAATACCGGGCATGCCGTGGTGTTCGGCCAGCCAGTAACGGTGATAGCCCCACTGCTCGGCATGACGGGCAATGTCCGCCGAACAGCGAAAGGACTGGGCCGGTGTGGAGCCCTGAACAATAGGGGACAGGTCTAGGACGGAGAGCGGATAGCTTGGTTTCATGGCATCAGATTCAAATTGGACTCAGGATATAGTCGATCCATCGTTAGGCAGCGTCAAGTAAACCCATAGCATAGGCAAGGATGTTCAGATGAAAGAAACCAGTCGTCGCACCGTCAATCATTACCAGGACCATGCGCAGGCTTATCGGGACGGCACGTGGGACCATGATGTCAGCCAGAATCGTGATGCTTTGCTGGCGGCCATCGGCTTGCCGGGGCCCGTGGATATTCTGGATCTGGGCTGTGGACCGGGGCGGGATCTGGTCGCGTTTCAGGCCATGGGCCATCGTCCGGTGGGGCTGGATGGCTGTGCGGTTTTTGTGGAGATGGCTCGTCAGCAAACTGGCTTGCCGGTGCTGCATCAGGACTTTCTGGATTTGAATTTGCCCGCTGCGGCTTTTGATGGCGTGTTTGCCAATGCGGTTCTATTCCATATACCCAGCGCGGAGCTGCCTGCGGTTTTGACTGCTTTGCGACACAGTCTGCGACCGGGCGGCGTGCTGTTCTCCTCCAATCCGCGTGGTCAGGGGCAAGAAGGCTGGAATGGTCAGCGCTATGGTTGTTACTACAGTTGGGAGCAGTGGTCAGAGCGTCTGGAGCAAGCGGGCTTTGAGTATATCGATCACTTTTATCGCCCCACAGACAGGCCGCCGCAGGAGCAGCATTGGCTGGCTTCCCTGTGGCGCGTACCGGCTTGAACAGGTGCAAAATGGTGAATCCCTGACCTGGCTACTTAGGTGATTGTTTTATAAGCCTATTTTTTGCTAATACAGGGGTTTTCCCTATTTTTATGCACATCTTTTGTGGATAAGCCGGTTTTCAACAAGCAAAGGCTTGCCCGAGGAAAAAAATGGTAAAGAATTGTCGATTCTCTGCTCGCCATTTCTAAGTGCTTGATTGCACGGGGATAAGTGCAGTGATTCACGGTTTATCCTGTGACTTGTCCACATTTTATGGGGATAAGCTGGCGTCTGTTTCCGGATTTGGATGTTTTCTGTTCGTGGTTTTCAAGTGGCTGATACTACGGAAGGTTTTTCTGATTTGCCCAGTTTTTCCTATGAGCTATCCACAGTTTTCGGGGATAAGATGGTGGGCTTGCTCAACTTGGGTTCAGACCCGTCCCAAGGCTATGATGCGCACTAGCAATGTTTACCCTTGGCGGCCAGTCCCTTCGGTGCTTTGCCTTTTAATTGAGGAGATTGAAACGTGGAAAAATTGCAAGCCTGGATGACAGAGTTTCCAGCCGTTGTCGCGATTGCGCTCAACGTCGTGATCGCTTTGTTGATTCTGATTATTGGCTGGTGGCTATCGTCCGTCGCTGGTCGTGCCATCAAGCGGATGGCGGCCCGTTCCCCCCGAGTGGATCCGACGATTGTACCCATGGCCCAGTCCGTAACGGTCTGGACAATCCGCATCTTTGTGCTGATTGCCGTGTTGGCCCGTTTTGGTGTGCAGACCGCCAGCATTATCGCGGTACTGGGTGCCGCCGGTTTGGCGGTGGGCTTGGCCTTGCAGAACACACTGCAAAATATCGCCGCCGGCATCATGTTGCTGATGCTGCGTCCTTTGCGTGCGGGCGAGTTTGTGTCGGTTGTTGGTAAAGGTGACGGCACTGTGCAGGAAGTGGGTTTGTTCCTGACCCGCTTTGAGCAAGTGGATGGCATTCAATTCACGCTGCCCAACAGCCTGATCTGGGGCAACCCTATCATCAACTACAGCCGTAACACCACTCGTCGTTTGGACTTCGGGGTGGGCGTACGTTATGGCGATGATCTGGACCTGGCCATCAAGCTGCTGCAAGACCTGCTCAATGAACATCCTCAGGTGCTGAAAGACCCGGCTCCTTTGGTCATGGTCATGGAGTACAAGGACAGCGTAATCACCGTCAATCTGCGTGCGTGGATCAATGCTGCTGACTTCTGGGATGCCCGTTTTGATCTGTTCCGCCGTGCGGTCCAAGTGCTGAATCAGGCTGGTTTGCAGACGCCCGTTCCAGTACGTGAAATCGTGCAAACGGGTGGCGAGAAAAAGGCTGCTTAAGCCTTGGGTTCAGGGCCTGATTTCCAGATCCTGAATACGATTTTGCCGGGTTCAAGCCCGTGCTGTTCTGACCTGACATGGGAATGCCCCAAGCCTTGCTTTTAGCGGCTTGGGGCATTTTTTTCGGGTTAGCCTGCATTGGTCTTACTGCGGGCTTCTCCCATACTGTACTCTTTGCTCTGGCGCTGTTTTTCCACCTGCCCTCACGATGTTTCTGATCGACGAAAAAATCACGGTACGACGCTTGGAAGTTCTGCTGGCTTTTCTGGAAGCTGGCACGATTGCCCGTGCCGCTGAACAATTGGGCACCAGTGCGGTGAGCGTGCATCGGGCCTTGAAAAGCCTGGAGGAAGGGTTGCGCTGCCCGCTGTTCTTGCAGGAGGGCCGCAATCTGGTGCCACAGGAGTCGGCGCGCGAGCTGGCCGAAGCGGCCAAGGAAACCATACGCACCTTGCAGCACGGCATTGATGCTGCCCGCGAAGCCGGGGGGTATTCGTCGGATCAGTTGCGCATAGGTTCCATGTACTCGCTGACGATACGTTTGGTGCCGCGCCTTTTGGTAGAGCTGAAGGTTCACAAGCCTTTATTGCAGATTGATCTGGTGCTGGACTCCAACGAGAAGCTGTTGCAAAAGTTGCGGGGCGGTCATATTGACGCAGCCCTGATCGAGTTGCCACAGGAGCAACCGGATGATCTGGAAGTGCTGCCCATTTTTGATGATGAGCTGATGTTTGCTGCTCCCATGGATTGGCAAGGATCGGACTCGTCCGTGGTGGATCTGGAGCGTTGTTCCAAGGAACGTTTTGTGTCGCTGACCGATGATTTTGCAACGGGGCGGGACATGCAGCGCATGTTGGCCAAAGCCGGGTTTGATGCCGATATTGTGATGCGCACCGGAGACATCTTTTCCTTGATGAGTCTGGTTAGTGGTGGTGTGGGATGCTCCCTTTTACCTGCGCGAGCCAAAGCGGTTTTTTCTGACAAGATTCAGTGGCTGAGCCTGGAGCAGAAGTATCGACATTCACAGCGTATCGGCCTGGTGTGCATGAAGTCGCGCGAGCGCAGCCCGAATGTGTTGAGCTTGTTACGGGCCTGCCGGATCGTGCGTACTCAGTTGGAAAAAGAAGGGCCGACGTCGGGCTGATACGGGTCTGCGCAAGCCGCTGTCTTGCGTTTATCCAGCCCAGCGAGATAGCCAGCGCTGCAAGCCATCCAGGGTTTGGAACTCGTCCACACTGCGCGCAGGAATCTCCGGATAGCGTTGATTCCACATGGTCGCCAGACTGCGGCCCGGACCAATCTCCAGCACCACATTGGGCTGTCGCTCTTCAATCTGTTCCATGCAGGAGTCCCATTGCACAGTTTGCATCAACTGCGCTGATAAGGCCTGGGCAGCGGTAGTGGCGTTATGCACCCATAGACCGGCATTGGTGGGCCAAGGCAAGGTTGGGGCAGTCAGTTCGCTTTGATTCAGTTGCTCTTGAAAGGCCTGGGCCGCGCTGCTCATCCAATGGGTATGGGAGGCAATATTCACGGCCAGGGGTGTGCAACGTGCCCCTTGTTCTTGAGCGAATTTTTCCAGGGCAGCAAGCTTGTCACGTGGTCCCGCACAGACAGCACTATCAGGACCATTGCGTATCGCCAGGGCAGCGCCGTGCGCTTGGCACCATTGCTCAATCGTTCGGATTGAAACCCCACTTATCGCCAGCATGCTGCTGTCCTGTCCGGCCCCGGCTTTATCCATCAAGGCGGCTCTTAGTCCGGCGAGCTGGATGGTATTGCTGGCATATAACACACCCGCTACACAAGCGGCTGCCAGTTCACCAATGCTGTAGCCCGCCACGGCCACCAAAGATCGCCTGGAGGTTTGCAGAGCAGGGACGTGCTCCTGCAATTCCTGCCAAGCGGCCAAGGCGCAAGCTGTCAGCAGAACTTGGGCATGGGCATTGGTGCTGGCCCAACGGGTATCGCGCATGGCAGCGCGCCAATCGGGAACGTGCAACTGTTCCTGCATTTGCAGCAGCGAGGGGTTTGCCGGGTTCATCCAGGGCAGCATGTCTGCGTATTGCATGCCTTGCCCGGAAAACAGCAGGGCGATTTTCATAGTCAGGCTCCAGTAGGGCGACGCTGGCTGGCACTGCCGGGTGCATAGGCTTGCAAGCGATCCAGCCAGCAGCAGGCCGACAAGGTGTCGGCTGCGCCGCCGGGGGACAGGCGACGTTTCATGAAGGCTTGATGCAAGGCTTGCGCGCGCTGCACCGCATCGGGGCTGAACGCACTGCCTGCTTGCAAGTATTGTGTGGCGCAGTGGCGCGCGTAGTGTAGCCCCTCCAGTCCGCCACGATGGGCCAGATTACTATCGTCAAGGACCGCCATAACAGAAAAAAAGGTATGCAAACCCACGGTTTGCAACTGCTCTTCTGCCACTGGTGTGCTGTGCGGAGACAAAGTTTTGACAGCGACTTGCCAGGCGGGCCAGGCCGTTTCAAACAAGGTGGGAAAGCCCTGGGCTGCTTCCTGGTTCGCGCCTTGCAAGCCATAGCGGCGTACCGCCCGTCCGCCCGGCAGTGCGGACGAAGCTTGCAGGCTGCGGGCCTGTAAAGCCGCCCCCCATAATGTTTGAAGTTGGTCCCGAATCGTGGCGGGAGTCAGGGTGCGAAAAGGTAGGCAAGCGCCTGCGGCTGCGCACAACAGACCCAGCATGAAGATGGCGCCACGGTGGGTATTGATGCCCCCGGTTGCCGCCTGCATGCGAGCCTCCGCTGCAATCCCGCGAGTTTGCAGCTGGCTGAATGGAACACGCTGTTGGCCCAGAGCCGCCATGTCAGAAAAATAATGGCGCAGGGCAAACAGACTGCGATAAAAAGTGCTGGCATCCATATCGTCATGGCTGCCGCTGTCGAGCAAGGAAACCAGCCCCGGTTTGGGGGCCAGAATCAGCTCGTCATACAGCGCTAGAACCGCCGCACGGCCTATGGCCGCACAACTCCAGGAACGAGATGGATCCATGAAGTCGGCGGCAGTGGGGCGATGCGCCAATGTTCTGGTTTCAATTGCATCAAGCAGCATGAGAGGACTCCGGAGCAGGAGCGTGCTCGGGCCAGTCCGAGTGCGCCTGAATACGTACACCATGAGTGCGTTTGATCATGACTTTGCTGCTGGCACCGCTGCGCCATTGCTGCCATTCACGCCAGGCAATGGCGGCGTCATCGGGGAACAGCAGCTCGCCATCCAGGCGGGGCAAACCGGACAATTCGCTGATTGCACTTAATAGCTCCACCAGACGATCTGCTTGCGTGGCGCTCTGCACGGGTAGCAGCAAATCCAGGTCTGAACCTTCACGCACATAGCCCTGTCCTGTGATCAGCTCCCAGCCATAACTGCCATAGACCTGAGCCGTGCAGCCATGTGCTTGCATACGCTGACATAAGCTCAGCCAGTCTTGCGCCAAGGAGGCTGGCAATAAGGTTTGGGCTTCATGGGCGGGGGGAAAACTGCCCCAAGACAGGCTCTGGTTTTGGGAAACGATCAGGGACAGACGTTGCCGCCCCCAATCGGTCGGTAAAGGAATGCCCACTTGCAACTGTCCGCTATGCAGTTCGCCTGGCTGACGGCTGACGACCAGCGGCCAGCCTCGAGCCTGCCATTGATGCAGGCTCTGGCAGACGTGGCTGGTCAGCTCCAGATCAGTCAGCACCTGATCCCAGGCTGTGTTGTCCAGCGTGATCAGGTGGTGACGGCGAGCGGGCAGCTGGGCGTTCATCAGGATGCCTGCAAGACCTGTTCAATGATCTGGGCAGCCAGGCGGCGGCCACCACGTTCGGCACCATCGCTGGCGCGGCGATCCTGATCATTGGATTGAGCCAGTGCTGCCCGCAAGGAAGCACGCAGTTGCTCTGGCGAGCTGCTGTCCCAGACAGACTGAATGCCTCCCATGGCCACGTAGTTGCCTACGCCGGGCGCAAAGACCGGATTGGACTGCGCCAGCTCTTCCAGCATGGCTTCGGGCAGCTTGGTCACGCGGGCCATGGCAGGAATGCGCATGACGCGAATTTCGGCTTCGGGCACGGCATAGCAGGCATTGGCAATCAGGCCGGAGGTGATGAAGCCACCGGACAGGGCCTGGTCGTACACCAGCCCAATGACCTTGTGGCCTTTGCGTCGGGCCAGATCCAGGCACATACCCAAGTGAGCCATGGCGCGGTTGATGCCCAGCAGCTCATCGCGGCGGCGCAGTTGCTGGCCCTGGGTATCGACCAAAAGCAGCAGGCTACGGCCAGGATGGTTCTTGATGGTGTCCAGCACGGCCTGTGCCTGGGTCAAGGCCAGGGACACGCCGATGGGGGCGTGTTCCGTCGTGCCGATCACGGCCAAGGTTTCACCATCAAACTCGGCATTGCCTTGCAAGAACAAATCCTGTTCGCTAATGCTGTGCTGCGTATCGAACAGCGATTGCACCAGTGTTTCCCATTTCATGACAGCGCCTCCTGGCTGCGTAATGCTTTGACGGCTGCAGCATCCATCTGCCCGACTTGATCACTTTGTTCCAGCCCCAGTGCTTGCCACAAGGCTTGGGCCTGATTTTCAGTTTGGTCCCATTGCTCCACAGGCAGCAGGGCTGCGCGGTGTGCCAGCAGCTGATGTTCCTGTTCCAGCTCTTCCAGGGTGACGGGACCACGAGCTGGATTCTTCAAGCCTTGTACGGCAGCGGCGCGGAAAGCGGCCACGGTGTCCGGTACAAGGTCGTCGCAATCGGCGGTCAGCCATCGGTGTTTTCCGCCACTGGTTTGCCAGACCAAAGCGCGGTCCTTGGAGTCGTATTCTTCGACTCCGTGGGAGGCTTCAATCACTTCCGGGCCGGACATGGCCAGACGGCCGACGTCGCTCATGATCAGGTGGTTGGTGCAGCGGGCCACAATGCCCATACCCCCAAAGCAACCGTTTTGCCCGCCGACCAAAGCAATTACAGGCACTCCGGCATTACGCGTGTCCAGCAGGGCGCGCATCACTTCCGAGACGGCTATCAAACCGGCGTTAGCTTCGTGCAGACGCACACCACCGGACTCCAGCAGCAGCACTACGCCTGCAGGGCGGTCGATCATGGCTCGACGCAGCAGGCCCACCAGCTTGGCGCCGTGGACTTCGCCCACACCACCGCCCATGAATTCGCCTTCCTGCGCCGCCACATACACGGTCTGCCCCTCCAGCAAGGCACGGCCGATAGCCACGCCATCATCAAAGGAAGAAGGCACTCCCAACTGGGCCAGATGGGGGCTGCTCAAGCGTTGTGCAGGGGGCAGCCATTCGTGAAAGCTGTTGGCGTCAAACAGAGCCTGGACGCGCTGGCGGGCAGAACACTCCAGATAACTGCTCATGACTGTGTTCCTTGTGCTTGGCTGCGTGCCAGGGCTTCGCTGGCGGCCTGGTCCAGACGCAGACTGACCACGGCAGGGGTGGCCCCCATATCGTTAATGTCAAAGTGAATACCGGCCAGCGGATGGCGCTGGTGAAAGTCCCGCACCACCGCATCCCAGATCGTGGAGAAACCACGTGCCGAGGTATGAATATGGATGGTGCATTCGGCGCTCTCCTTGGGCTCGGCCAGCACTTCCAGATTGCCCGAACCTACCACGCCCACCAGCACAGGCTGGAAGGTGCCAATAGGCTCTTGTCCTTTGAAGCTATAGGCCAGAGTTTCCAGGCCGTGAGGAATGTTTGTCATCGTGATCTCCTAATGCAAATAGCGTGGCGGGCCATTACCAGTTACGGAAGCGTGCCGGAGGTTGATACAGCCCGCCGGAGGCTTGAACCAGATCCCGCATGCTGCGTGCGGCCAATAAATTGCGGGTGGCCTGGCGTGGGTCTATGCCCAGATCCTGAGGGCGACGGATGATGCCGCGATCACGCAGGTTCTCCACCATGCGGGCATCTCGGCCCAGGCCCACTTGCGTGTAGCCGGCAACGCCCCGTATGGCTTGTTCGCGCTCTTCGTCGGTACGGCACAGCAAGAGATTGGCGATGCCTTCTTCTGTCAGGATGTGAGTGACATCGTCGCCGTACACCATGATGGGCGGCAGATCCATGCCGGTCTGCTCCTGCAGGGTCCAGGCATCCAGGGTGTCCACAAAGGCGGGCGTCATGTGTTCGCGGAAGGTTTCCACAATCTGCACCACCAGCTTCTGACCACGTGGCGTACCGGCTGCACCTTGGCGTCCTTGGCGTGCCTCTTGCCCGGCTTTCAACCAGGCGGGGCTGGCGTGGCGACGACCGCGAGCATCCGCGCCCATATTGGGTGCGCCACCAAAACCGGCAATACGGCCCAGCGTGGCGGTGGAGCTATTGCCATGCAGGTCGATCTGCAAGGTGGAGCCGATGAACAGGTCACAGGCGTAGTGGCCAGCCGCCTGACAGAACGCGCGGTTGCTGCGCATGCTGCCATCCGGGCCGGTGAAGAACACATCGGAGCGGGCGCGCAGATAGTTTTCCATGCCCAGCTCGGAGCCGAAGGAGTGCACCGATTGCACCCAACCGGCTTCGATGGCCGGGATCAGGGCAGGATGCGGATTCAAGGCCCAGTGCTGGCAAATCTTGCCTTTCAGGCCCAGTGATTCGCCGTAAGTGGGCAGCAACAATTCAATGGCGGCGGTATCAAAACCGATGCCGTGGTTCAGGCGTTGCACACCGTATTCCGCGTAGATGCCCTTGATCGCCATCATGGCCATCAAGACCTGGATTTCGCTGATCTGGGCTGGGTCGCGGGTAAACAGCGGTTCGATAAAGTGCGGGCGGGGAGCGGGCACGACAAAGTTCACCCAGTCGGCGGGAATGTCCACGCGTGGCAGGCGAGTGGTCTTGCTGTCGACCAGCTCGTTGACCTGGGCGATGACAATGCCGCCGGAAAAGGCAGTGGCTTCCACAATAGCCGGGGTATCTTCGGTATTGGGGCCGGTGTACAGATTGCCGTGCTCATCGGCGGCCTGGGCCGCGATGAGCGCGACATTCGGGGTCAAATCTACAAAGTAACGGGCAAACAACTCCAGATAGGTATGAATGGCACCGATGTTCAGTCGTCCTGCCGAGGCCAGCCTGGCCAGGCGCGCACCTTGCGGGCCGGAAAAGCTGAAGTCCAGGCGGTTCGCAATGCCTTTTTCAAACACATCCAGGTGCTGGGGCAAGGCCAGCACGGATTGCACCATGTGCAGGTCATGAATCTGCGCTGGGTCGACGCCCACCAGTGCGTCGGCCAGAAAGTCGGCCTGCTTCTGGTTATTGCCTTCCAGACATACTCGATCTCCTACTTGTAATACGGCTTCCAGCAAGCTGCTGGCTTTATCCGTGCTGCATATCTTGCCTTGCAAAGAGTCTCCCAGTGCGCGGCTGGCACGTTGCAGTCTTTGCTGGCGGGCTTGATTCTTAAGATTCCAGTTGCTGTCCGTCATTGGGTTTCCCTGTCCTACCTCTGTCGATGTGATCCGTTGAGTAAGCTGCCCGACCCTTCAGGATCGGAGTTCAGGCAGCGCGATAGTTAATGTGCCCAGGCGGTGGGCAATGCGGGTGGCCGCTTCCAGTAGCAGGTCATCTTGCCCAGGGCGGGCAGCCACTTGCAGTCCTAAAGGAAGCCCGTGGCTACCAAAGCCGATGGGCAAGTTGATGCATGGAATGCCCAGTGCCGTCCAGGCGCGGCACAGCACGGGATCGCCCGTCGTGTCGCGTGTGGGAGCCTCGCCCAAGGCGGCTGCGCTCAGGATCAGGTCTGCGTCGCCGAAGATCAGCTCGGGTTGGCGCTTGACCTGATTGATCAGGCCTTGAGCCTGAATCAGTTCGGCAGGTTGAGTCTGTGCGCATTTATCCAGATAAGTCTGCAAAGCAGGCGAGAGCAGTTCCAGATGTTGCTGGCGTTCATGGCTTAAATGGATCAGCACTTCAGCCCCCATGACGGCTTGCTGCGCATGGGTCAGTTCACCAAACAGACTGTCCCTGTCGCTAAGCTGAACTTCGAACTGGCCGTCATCCATTTTCAGGTGAGTTACGGTCGCTTCCAGCCGATCACGCAAATCCTCGGCAATGTCCTCCCACCAGGGTGTGTGCAAAAAGCTCAGGCGCAAAGGGGCTTGCTGCAGGACTTGCGATACTTCCGGCGTGCTGCGTAGTGCGTTGAACACAAGGCGAACATCCTCCAGACGCTGGCCCAAAATTCCCAAGGTGTCCAGAGACGGGCTGATGGTTTTCAGGCCGCTGCTGGGCAAGGCGCCGAAGCTGGGTTTGAAGCCATAAATTCCGCAGAACGTGGCGGGGCGCACCACGGACCCCGCTGTCTGGGTGCCCAAAGCTACCGGCACCACATTGGCAGCCACGGCAGCGGCCGAGCCGGACGACGAACCGCCCGGCGTGTGCTCCAGATTCCAGGGGTTGCGTGTCTTGGGTGGGCTGAACAGCGCAAATTCTGTGGTGACGGTTTTGCCAAAAGGCACGGCACCGGCCGCACGCAGGGCCTGCACAATGGCAGCGTCCTGGGTGGGGCGGTTGTCGCGATAAATGGGCGAACCATAGGTGGCTGGAGCGTCCGCCGTATTGATCAAATCCTTGATGCCGATGACCAGCCCCTTCAAGGGGCCGGTGTTGTTCTCCTGCTCTTGGGCGACATGCCGTACCTGCTCCTTGTCCAGATGGGCAAAGGCCTGAATCAGATCCTCGGTTTGCTCGTAGCGGGCAATTGCTGCCTCTGCTGCCTCCTGGCTGGATGTCCTGTTTCGGGTAGCGAAATCATTCACAGACATGGCGCGTCCTTAGATCGTGAAAGGTGCGATAAGAATAGCAATCGTCAAAATGACGGTGCCAATCAGAAAGGCCACCACGGTAAAGCCCATCACTTGTCGTACATTCAGGCGCGCAATGGCCAGCACAGGCAAAAGCCAGAAGGGCTGGATCATATTGGCCACCGCCTCGCCAAAGGCCACGGCCATGGACATCAGGCCCAGGTAGGCAGGGCCGTCCTGACCAATGGCCAGGGCCGATTGCACAGCGATGGGGCCTTGCACACCCCAGTGTCCGCCACCGGAAGGAACAAACAGCGAGATGATGATGGAGGCGATAAAGGTCAGGAAGGGCAGGGTGTATTCATTGGCCCCGGTCACCAGCGCGGAGGACAGGATTTCTTCCAGGGCGCGACCGCCCTCCATGGGGATATAGGCAAGTAGGCCCATGATGCCGCCATACAGCGGGTACTGCAGAATCAGCGGGCCTGCCGTTTTGGCGGACTCGACAAAGGATTTGATAAAGCGGATAGGCGTCCAGTGCAGCAGGGCACCGGTGACGGTAAACAGCATGATCATGGATGAGATGTTCAGCGCAAAACCGCTGCGCACGAAGTAGTACATACCCGCGGCAAAGAACAGCACATTCAGAATCCACAGGTTTTCCAGCTTTTCAGCCGGGGTGCTGGGCTTGGTTTTGGGCAGGTCTTTTTCAATGTCAGCAAAGACGGCGGGGTCAGGCGGCAAGGCGTAGTCAGGCTCCATGCGCCAGATCGTCAGAAACAGCAGGATGATCAGGGCCACAACTGGAATCCAGCTATAGGGCTGGAAAATGGTCAGGCTGAACGGCACCGTCATGCTGGTCAGTTGATGGATGACGTTGATGGGGCTGTTGGGATCAGTATTGGCCAGGGCAATCGAGCTGGACAGACCTTGAGTCCAGAGCAGGTAACCCATATAGCCCGAGGCAATCAGATAACCAAAGTGCACATTGGGCAGACGGCGGGCAACCTGGCGTGCAACCAGGGCACCGGCCACCAGACCCAGGCCCCAGTTCAGCAGGCAGAAGATCGCGCCCACGGCAAAGCACAGCAGGGCACCTTCAACTTGTGTGCGGGCACGGGAGGCCAACCAGATGATGGCGCGTTTCAAGGGTGGTGCTTCGGCCAGGGTGTAGCCCGTCACCAGAATCAGCACCATTTGCAGGGCAAAGGTGAAAATACTTTTGGGGCCCCATACCCCGCGATACCAGGCATCCACCATTCCTCCGGGGGTGGCGCCATCGACAAACAGGGCAATCAGTCCTACAACCAGCAAGCTCAGGATGACGGCGAACAGATACGGGTCCGGCATCCACTTTTCTACGTAACGCACGCAGATATTGGTAAAGCGGGTCAGCAAGTTTGGCCTGGGTTTGGCCGAGAGGGTAGCAGTGGTGTTCATGATGAACTTATCCTTGTTTTTGTCTCCCCGACCTGGCTAGTGGGTCGGCTGATGGATGTGGATGCTGGATACACAGTCCCGCTAGCGCGTACTCCTCGGTAATGACTGTTGCCTGTATCTCGCCTTCCTTTTTTATGGTGTGCCCCTTAGGGGGCTTATCGTTGTGCCCACAAGATAGCGACAGGCTAGTGCGTGGATCAATAAAGCAAATGTTGTTTTATTTACGCGCGGCGAAACGATGACGCGTTAACCCTAGGGGAAAAGGGCGTGCGAATGCTGCGACACGCGGCTTTGGGTATAAAGCCGCTTGTTTTACGGGAGATGGGGATATTTAGCTAAAACGAACTGATTAGAGGATCAGTTTGAGTTGCGGATAGGGCGCTGTTTGAAACGGAACTGCTTTTTTTCATACGCCAACCTGGGGGAGTGCGGCGTGGGAAGGGACTGGGCTTATAGCCAGCGTAGTTTCTCTTTTTTTGACAGGCTGAGCCTGGAGGAGCCACCTGCGTTGATTGGAAAAGCAGACAGAGGGAATGAACTTCGAGACGTAAAAAAGCACACAGGGCAGGCTGTGTGCGGATGAGGGTGTTAACGATCCCGACACCATTCAGGGGGAGAAATCCGCCCAGATTTAAAACTTGTCGGCGACTGAATCCAGCGCGTCGCGCAGCAAACCGGCAATTTCTTTTTGCCGTGGCGCAGGCATGCGCTCGGTAATGGCCGTGACACTCATGGCCAGAATGGGGCGGCCTTTGTGATCGCACAACGCGCAGCCCACACCCAAAGCACCGCGTACGGCGTAGTTGCCTACAACCGAGTAGCCCCGGATACGGGTGTTGGTGACCAACTGGCGCATCTCGCGCTGAGTCATGCCACCGTACTGATCCAGCTGATTGGCATTGCGTTCGATAATCTGCTCGATCGCTTCGTCCCCAAGTGTGGCCAGATAGGCCATGCCACCCGAACCCACGCCCAAAGGCTGACGCTTGCCTACATAAGTGGCCAGAATCTGTACCGGGTAGGGGCCAATTTCGCGCCACAGGCTAACAGAGTCGTCGCCATCGCGGCCCACCAGAAAGACCGCGTCGCCAGTCTGTTGAGCCAGCTCTTGCATGATGGGCTGCATGATGGTGACACGCGGGTCCAGTCCAAACAGGCCCTGATCCTGGCGCGTGGCGCTGTAGCGACGGCTATGGCTGCTGTTCTGGACCAGACCGTGATCGATCAGGGCGGCCAGCAGCCGGTAGATGGTGGGGCGCTGTAATTGCGTGGCGCGCGACAGGTCGGTGACGCTCAGCCCTTTGCCTTGATGATTCTGCAAAGTCTTGAGCACCAGCAGGCCGCGTTGCAAGGTGCGCGGCCCGGCCTGATCCTGCGGTTCTACGGTCTCGGGAGTGTTCATGCTTGAAAACAGCTATTGCTTACCGAAAAAGTAACTCAGTAAGAATATACGCCAGCCAAGAAAGTGTCCACTGTGTGATCGCTCATAAAAGACAATGCCCGCTGGGTGCAGCGGGCAAGAGGGGTTGCGCGTTTGAACGCAGGTTTTAGCGATGTTCCGGGCCTGCCGAGTCGTCTTTACGTTGTTCGGGGATGGGGTGGCCCGCTGTTTTGGCGGTCTTGATCATGGCGGTACACAGGCCGCGCAACATATCCACTTCGTCCAAACTAAGCTGGGCGCGCCCGAACAGGTGCTGCATGCGGGGCACCAGCTTCTTGGGGTGTTTGGGGTCGAGGAACTTGACGCTTTCAATGGCCTGTTCCCAGTGCTGTAGCAAGGCTTGCACTTTGGCTTGGGGAGCCAGCTCCTTGCCAGGGTCTGCCTTGCCATCCGTATGGGGCAGCAGGCTGGCACCGCTTTCAGCCAGCAGCGCGTAGCGCAATTCCCAGGCAGCCAGTTGCAAAGCCTGGGCGACATTCAGGGAACTGTATTCAGGATTGGCCGGAATATGGCAGACGTATTGGCACTGGCTGATGTGATCGTTGGTCAGGCCCACGCGTTCGGTCCCCAGCACAATGGCGACGGTTCCGGCGTGCTGGCGCAGATGCTCACGGCTCAGTTCGGCAGTCTGACGTATATCGGCGGCTGGCGGTCCTAAATAGCGGGGGCGGGCCGTCAGGGCAAAAGCCAGAGTGACCGGTTCCAGTGCATGCGCCAGAGTGGGAACAATAGTTGCTTGCTCCAAAACGTCTACGGCACCGCTGGCCAGCGAGATTGCCTGAGGGTTTTGTGCAACGTCCGGGTCTAGCGGGTCGACCAGGCATAAGTCGCCAAAGCCCATGGTTTTGATCGCTCGCGCTGCTGCGCCGACGTTTCCAGGGTGGCTGGGTTGCACCATAATGAAGCGAACCCGGTGAAAATTATCATCAAATGCCGATGCTTGCGTCTGAGTCATTTAAAATAGCTACTTTGAAGCTACGCTTCCTGTGTCTGCTCACGCGATTTTGCCCTGCAACAGGGCACGCCAGGCAGGCTCAATTATTGTTAAAAAAACGGAATTTCCATGCACCCGATGCTCAATACCGCCATCAAGGCGGCTCGCCGTGCCGGCACCATTATCTCTCGCGCCAGTCTGGACCTCCAGCACCTGTCGGTTGCGCGTAAAGGCCCTAAAGATTATGTCACGGAAGTGGATCGCGCAGCAGAGGAAGCCATCATTGAAGTATTGAGCGAAGCTTACCCCGACCACGGTTTTATCGGCGAGGAAACGGGCGAGCGCCCACCGCTGGAACCCGCAGGCGAAGGTACTCCCGAATACCAGTGGGTCATTGATCCTCTGGATGGCACCACCAACTTTATCCACGGCTTTCCGTGCTACGCAATTTCGATTGCCTTGATGCACCGTGGCCAGGCTGCCCATGCCGTCATTTACGACACTAACCGCAATGAAATGTTCACGGCCAGCCGTGGCGGTGGTGCCTTCCTGAACGACCGTCGTATTCGTGTGTCGGGCCAGACTCGTTACCACGATGCCTTGATCGGTGCACACGTGCCGGATTCGGGTGCAGGCGTGAAACCCACCTCCCCATTTGCCGATATGCTGGCCGAATGTGCTGCCGTGCGTCGCGTGGGTGCAACGGTTTTGGATCTGGCTTATGTGGCTGCAGGTCGTCTGGATGGCTTCTGCGCCGTCAATCTGCAACCTTGGGATCTGGCTGCCGGCACTTTGCTGGTGACCGAAGCCGGCGGTCTGGTGGGCGACTTTGAAGGCGAACAAACCTGGAAAGAGACTGGCAATGTGATTGCCGCCAGTCCGAAGATCTTTATTCAGATGCTGTCGCACCTGCAAGATTAAGAACCTAGACCCCGGCATTGCCGGGGTGTTCTTTTAATCACAGCGCCAAGGAGCTGAGATGGAGTGGTTGATGGACCCGACCGCCTGGGTTGGGTTACTCACACTGGTAGTTCTGGAAATTGTGCTGGGCATCGATAACCTGGTGTTCATTGCAATTTTGGTCGACAAGCTGCCTCCGGCGCAGCGCGACCGGGCTCGTGTGCTGGGCCTGTCACTGGCCTTGCTGATGCGCCTTGGCTTGCTCACGGTCATGTCCCATCTGGTGCAGCTGACCGACCCCTTGATCTCCATATTCAGTCTGGATTTTTCTGGCCGTGATCTGATCATGATCGTGGGTGGTTTTTTCCTGCTGTTCAAGGGCACACTGGAGCTGCACGAACGTATTGAGAACCGCAGCGCTCATGCTTCCGGCTCGCGCATGTATGCCAGCTTCTGGGTCATCGTGGCGCAGATCGTGGTGCTGGATGCCGTGTTCTCCATCGATGCGGTCATTACGGCGGTGGGTATGGTCGAGCACCTGCCCATCATGATGGCGGCGGTGGTCATTGCCATTGGCATCATGCTGGTTGCTTCCAAACCCTTGACGGCTTATATCAATAGTCGCCCCACGGTGGTGATCCTGTGCCTGGGCTTTTTGTTGATGATCGGCTTCTCCTTGCTGGTGGAAGGCTTTGGCGTACATGTACCCAAGGGTTACCTGTATGCGGCCATTTCCTTCTCCATCCTGATCGAAATGTTCAATCAGCTGGCGCGTCGCAAGTTGCGTATGCTGCAGGCAGGTCGTCCCATGCGTGAGCGTACGGCCGAGGCTGTGCTGCGCATGTTGGGCAAGCGTCCCGCTTCCGGTGAAACGGTCATCGGGCCGGATCTGCCCGGTGCAGCGGCGCAAATGGTGTTCGGTCAGGAAGAACGCAATATGGTCAGTGGTGTGCTGACTTTGTCCGAGCGTACCGTGCATTCGGTGATGACGCCGCGCAATGCGATTACCTGGGTGAATGTGCAGGACGATCCTGAGGTCCTGCGCGAAAAGATGACACATGAACCCCATAGCATGGTGCCAGTGTGTCGCGGTTCGCTCGATGAGGTTATTGGCATTGGTCGAAGCAAAGAATTACTGGCAGACCTGCTGATTCATGGTCATATCCGTCTGGACCAATTGCGTCAGCCGGTTTTTGTGTATGAGTCCATCGGGATTTTGGACCTGATGGAAACCATCAAGCAAAGCCGCGGGCAGTTGGTCATGGTGACGGACGAGTTCGGCACTATTGAAGGTTTGGTGACGCCTTTGGATATTTTCGAGGCGATTGCAGGCGACTTCCCCAGCGAGGACGAAACCCCCGATATTGTCCAGGAGTCCCAGGACCACTGGCTCCTGGACGGCTCCACCGACTTGCATCATCTGGAACAGATGCTGGGTGTGGATGGTCTGGTGGATGAAGAGGAAGAATATGCCACCCTGGCCGGTTATCTGCTGACGCGTTTCGGACAATTGCCCAAGGTGGGCGATGTGTGTGTGCTTGAGCAAAGCGATGCGGTGTATCGCTTCAAGGTGGAAGAGCTGGAAGGGCGTCGCATTTCGCAGGTCAGCCTGGAACGTGTGCCATATGATGATGAACAAATCGATCCATTTCTGGCGTCTTAATTTTTATTGGCTTTGATTCGGACAACATGACTGAGCAAACTCTCTATTTGTTGAAAGCCCTGTTTCTGGGGATTGTTGAGGGCATCACGGAATTCATTCCGGTTTCCAGTACGGCGCACTTGCTGATCCTGGGCTCCTGGATTGATTTTTCCTCGGGTGATGCCAAGGTCTTCGAGGTTGTCATTCAGTTTGGTTCGATTCTGGCCGTGATCTGGATTTTTCGCGCCCGTTTGATTCAGCTGATCACCGGGGTCTTGCGCGGAGATCGTACCGAGCTGATGTTCACTCGCAATCTGCTGATTGCCTTTTTGCCCGCTGCCGTTATTGGTGCTTTGACGATTCAGTACGTCAAAGCCTTGTTCCATCACCAGATTGTGTTTGTGTTCACGCTGGTATTGGGTGGTTTGTTGATGCTGTGGGTCGAGCGCAAACCGCAGTACGCGAAGAACACGTCGGAGCTGGATCAGGGTGAAACCGCCACCTCGCAAAAGGCTACCGCCTTTGCCTTGGAAGAGATCACCTGGAAGCAGGCTTTGGTGGTTGGGTTTGCCCAGTGCATTGCCATGGTGCCAGGTACTTCACGTTCGGGCGCCACTATTATCGGCGGCATGCTGGCCGGTATTCAGCGCAAGACCGCCACGGAGTTTTCTTTCTTCCTGGCCATGCCAACCATGCTGGCTGCTACGGTTTACGACCTGTATCGCAACGGTGCGTCCTTGAGTGCAGATCAAAGTACCGCGATTATGGTGGGCTTTGTTGCTGCTTTCTTTAGCGCCTTGTTCCTGGTGAAGGCCGTGCTGCGCTTTGTGTCCAGTCGCACCTATCGTCCTTTTGCCTGGTATCGGATTGCGTTGGGCGGAGTATTGTTTGTGTGGCTGATGACTTAGACCTTTGCCGCCTAAGATGTTTTGAAATCCCCGCTTGCTTGATCTGCCAGCGGGGATTTTTCTTTTCAGGGAGGCTCGGTAAATGTCGTCTTTTCACGCACATACTCTACCTACCTATCTATCTATTTATCTGTCTAGCTGTCTATCCGTCTGTCTGTCCGCGTATCTAGCGATGTACCAATTTGGTAGGCACTTTTTTGGTGATTATTGTGTGCAAGGGTTTGTTGGCAAATAGCAGGTTTGTCGCCCGTCATTTGGTCTGGCTTGGCTTCGATACGCTGCTGCTTATTGAAGGGAGCTTGGTCTCAGCAAGACGCCTCTCGGTTCGTCTGCCCCGGTATCCGGGCGGTTCAGACTGCTTGCCGCAGGCGGTGTTCGGATACGGGGTGCAAGCGCCCTTCTGTTTGAGCGGGGCGCTTGTGTCTTGTCCGGTGGACAAGACACCCCGCGAGTTAAGGGCGCGCCCGTATCCGAACACCGACCAGGGTACCGGTGCGCAGCACCGGCAAGTAGTCAGCCCGGATACCGGGGCAGACGAACCGAGAGGCTCACAGTGAGGAAGGGACAAGCAGCCTTGCTGCTCATGGCGCCAAGAGTCGGTGGTCGGGCACGAGACCAGCCTTCGGTGGTCCGCTTTGGTTGCCGCGAGCGAAAGTATCTTGTTGGCAAAAATCACGGTCTTTTTTGCGTTTTTGAGGGGGCAATTGGGCTCGACGGGCGAGTCAGGGCTCTGGCCGCAGGCTCTTGCAGTATCCAGGATGCAAGCCCTGTGCTGTTTGAGCGGGGCGCTTGTGGTTCGTCCGGGGGACGAGCCACCCCGCGAGTTCACAGGGCGCCTGGATACTGCAAGAGACCAGGGAACCCGTGCGCAGCACGGGCCGGAGACCCGCCAAGTCGAGCCCAATTGCCCCCTCAAAAATGCTTATGCAGCCACCTTGATTCGTGCCACCAGCACCGTGTGAAGAAAAACAGGTTTTATCGCAAGAAGGAATAAAAAGGCGTGGAGCTTAAACCTAGCTGGCTGTAGATGAAGTCACTCTTACTGGGGTCCCAGTGTCTGACACTGATCCTCTTGCCCCCACTGATGCAGACAGAGCTGTACACCTTCAATGCTGATATAGCCGCCCCGTCGTCCTCCTTCCGAGGAGTCAGATTCCCAATCCGGGAGTACCCAGCGGCGTACCGGCTCAAAGCCGGGAATGTCATGTACTGCAGGGCGATGTGTATGGCCATGAACCATGGCCTGCACAGGATGCGCCTCGCAGGCTGCCACAATAGCTGCAGGCTGCACATCCATGATGTCTTTGGACTTGTATTGCTTGCCGCGCTGGCTACCGGCGCGGGCTGAATCGGCAATACGCTGACGCAAGCTTAAAGGGCAGGCCAGATAGAGTTTCTGGAGCCAGGGTTTGCGTACCCAATGGCGAAAGCGTTGATAGGCCAGATCGTCCAGGCAGTACTCGTCGCCGTGCGACATCAGAATTAGGCCGGCAGAAGTGTCCAGAACGACTTGATCGGGCAATAGCGTGGCGTGAACATGGCGGGCGTAGGTTTGGCCCAGCAGGAAATCGCGATTGCCGCGCATCAGATACAGCGGATGCTGCTGCGCGAATGTGCGCAGCGCCTCACTGACTTGAGCAAGCCAGGGAGCAGGGTGGGCGATTTGATCGTCACCAATCCAGGCATTGAAAATATCACCGCCCAGGATCAAGGCATGAGCTTGATGCTGGGCGGAGTGCAGAAACTGCAGGAAATCCTGAACGGTGTCTGGATTGTCCGGACCCAGATGCAGGTCCGCAGCAATCCAGATGTTGCCCGCAAGCGTGAGCTTATTCGACAAGCGTGGCTTTTTCCAGAACGACGTCCTCAACGGGCACGTCTTGGTGGAAGCCCTTGTTGCCGGTGCGCACGGTCTTGATCTTGTCGACCACGTCCATGCCTTCGATCACGCGGCCAAATACGGCGTAGCCCCAGCCATTGGCGGTAGGAGCGGTGAAGTTCAGGAAGTCGTTGTCAGCCACGTTGATGAAGAACTGAGCCGTAGCCGAGTGTGGGTCGGAGGTGCGAGCCATGGCCAGGGTGTACTTGTCGTTCTTCAAACCGTTGTCGGCTTCGTTCTTGACAGGAGCGTTGGTGGCTTTTTGCTTCATGTCGGCCTCAAAGCCGCCGCCCTGGATCATGAAGTTGTTGATCACACGGTGAAACACGGTGCCGTCGTAAAAACCGCTGGACACGTAGTCCACAAAGTTGGCTACGGTGTTGGGGGCTTTTTCTGCGTTCAGTTCGATCAGGATGGTGCCCTGGTTCGTCTGCAGTTGGACGCGTGGAGAGGTGCTCATAGAAGTGCCTTCAGAAGAAGTGGAAGAATCTGCTGCCATAGCCGGACTGCTCATCATAGGCATAGCCATACAGGCAGCAATAAGCAGGGTGCGCAAGCTGCGAGCCTGATCACACCATTGAAATGTGCTTGCAAACATAAGATAGGGACAACCCAGTCAAGGAAAAATCTTATTGTTGCAGAATTTGGCCAGTTTGTTGCGCACGCTGGGCTGCTTTGGGCACACCACTGGCGGCGGCCTGACGGTAGGTGTCATTGGCCAGCATCAGTTGGACTTCACCCATATTGGCGCGGGCCAGTGCATAGGAGGGATCGGCGGTCAAAGCCATTTTCAGGGCTTCCAGGGCCAGGTCCAGCTTGTCCTGCGCAATGTACTCGGCCGCCAGATTATTCCAGGGCTCGGGCAACTCCGGGTAATAGGTGGTCATGTTCTGGTAAAGGCTGATGGCGCCATTGTGGTCACCACTGGCCGACAGGGCGCGTGCCTTCAAAAACAGCAACTGCACATTGGCACCGGGCTCGCCCCGGTCCTTGCGTTGCTCCAGCTGTTTTTCGATCGCCTGCAAGGCGTCGGCATGACGGCCCTGGGCAATCAAGGTGCTGATGCGCTGGCTGACTTCAGCGGCGCTAAGCGGCAAAGAGGTATCGACGCTGGGGGCCAGCACGTCCAGAGCACGGGCCAGACCCTTCCAGCCACGTTCAGGTTCGGGAGCGATATCCAGCAAGGGATCGTTCACCCGCGCACTGGGCGGGGGCAAATCGGGCAGGGATTGGGCGCTCACGTTTTGACCCAGGGCCAGAAAAAGGGCCAGGGTGCAAGGAGCGAGAAACCGAGTCCGTCTAGGTGTACTGAACACAGAGGGGGCGCCTATAAAATCTGGCTTGAAGACCAGGAAGGTTGGTAGATTGCTGCCTTTAACGAGGTCTGCTTGCTATACTTATTGACCATCATTCTAACCTTGCCTCTTGCCGGGCGGGAAATACGGAACCTGATCCAAGGGCAATTGTTCTGGCACAAGGTTCCGATTTTATGACGATTACAGGCCATGTTGCGCATTTATAACTCGTTGTCACGCTCTAAAGAGGTGTTTTCTCCGGTTGAACCGGGCCACGTGCGTATGTACGTCTGTGGCATGACGGTGTACGACTTCTGTCACCTGGGGCACGCTCGTATGCTGGTCAGCTTTGACATCGTGCAGCGCTGGTTGCGAGCAAGCGGCTATCGCGTCTCCTATGTGCGCAATATTACCGATATTGATGACAAGATCATCCGCCGTGCCGTCGAGCGCAAGCAACTGATGTCTCAGGTAACGGACTTCTATATTGCCGCCATGCATGCCGACGAAAAGGCCCTGGGTGTGCAAAGCCCTGACTCGGAACCACGCGCCACGCAGCACGTGCCCGATATGCTGGGCATTATTGCCAAGCTGGAAGAAAACGGCCTGGCCTATCAGTCCGAAGACGGTGATGTGAACTACGCCGTGCGTCAGTTCCCCGGCTACGGCAAATTGTCGGGTCGCTCTTTGGATGATCTGCGTGCCGGTGAGCGTGTTGCCCTGAACTCGGCCAAGCGTGACCCTCTGGATTTTGTGCTGTGGAAGTCGGCTAAAGAAGACGAACCCGCCGAATCCAAATGGGAATCCTCGTACGGCCTGGGCCGTCCGGGCTGGCACATCGAATGTTCGGCCATGAGCAAGGCGCTGCTGGGCCTGCCCCTGGATATTCACGGCGGTGGCCCGGACTTGAAGTTCCCTCACCA
This sequence comes from Alcaligenes sp. DN25, assembly GCF_023674485.1. Lineage (NCBI taxonomy): Bacteria > Pseudomonadati > Pseudomonadota > Betaproteobacteria > Burkholderiales > Alcaligenaceae > Alcaligenes > Alcaligenes sp. DN25. The sequence goes on from NZ_CP098408.1 coordinate 1,178,641, forward strand.
CGAAAACGAAATTGCCCAAACGGAAGGCGCCTTTGGCGGCCAGTTGGCCAATGTCTGGATGCACTGCGGTCCCCTGATGGTGGACTCGGAGAAAATGTCCAAGTCCCTGGGCAACTTCCGTCGCATCCGCGATACCGTGGCGCCCGAAGGTCTGGCCGACGAAGAAAGCAGCTACATCGCCAATCCGCGTGAAGCTGAAATGCTGCGCTTCTTTATTGTGCGCAATCATTACCGCAGCTTGCAAAACTACGCGCCAGATAATCTGCGCGATGCTCAGCAGGCTTTGGACCGTCTGTACCAGACCCTTCAACACGTTCCTGCCGCCGACGTCCAAATTGACTGGACTCAAGGCCCCGCTTTGGCTTTTGCCGAAGCCATGAATGACGATTTCAATACTGCCGGTGCTATTGCCGTTCTGTTTGAGCTGGCTGGCCAAGCCAACCGCGACAAGGATGCGCAGGCCGCTGGTTTGATGCGTGCTCTGGGTGGCGTGATTGGTCTTTTGCAGGTGGACCCCGCCGTCTACTGGCGCGCCAGCACACGCTTTGGTCAGGCGGCCAGCGTGGCCGGTGCCGACTCCTTGAGCGACGCCCAGATTGACGAGCTTCTGGCGGAACGCGGCCAGGCTAAACAGAATCGCGACTTTGCGCGCGCCGACGCCATCCGTGAGCAGCTTAAAGAGCAGGGCGTAGAGCTGGAAGATCGGCCAGGTGGAGCAACACAATGGCGCAGGGCCTAAGCGGCGTTCAATCCGGCCCTCAAGTTCGTTTGGTGGGCAAACCTGATTACTGGGACGACGCGTGCGCCCAGCTGATGAAGCGCGATCGTATCTTGCGCAAGCTCATCCCCCAGCATGGCGACTACTGGCTACAACATCAGGCTCCGGCTTTCACCACTTTGGTGCGTTCCATTGTGGGCCAGCAACTGGCCTCGCGTACGGCGGACCAGCTGTGGCGCAAGCTGCTGGACGGTTGCGGCCAGCCACTCTCGCCTGAACTTATTTTGGAACTGGGTTACGAGGCCCTGCATGGTTTGGGCTTGCCCAAACGCAAGGCCGAATACATTGTTGATTTGGCGACTCACTTTGATGCTCGTAAAATCGACCCCCAGGCATGGCAGTCCCTGTCTGACGAAGCCGTTATTGCAGACCTGTGCGCCATTCGTGGCGTAGGTCGCTGGACGGCAGATATGTTTCTGATTTTCAACTTGCACAGACCCGATGTTCTCCCCTTGGATGATGCGGGCCTGCTCAAGGCAATCTCTCAGCACTATTTCAGCGGCGAGCCGGTATCCCGGTTCGAGGCGCGTGAAGTTGCCCAAGCGTGGGCACCGTGGTGCACGGTGGCTACCTGGCATCTGTGGCGCAGTCTGAACACAGTTGCGGTACGATATTAAATTAGGCCTAAACCTTAAGAACCGACATGCGAAATACATTCCTGGAATTTGAGCAGCCTTTGGCCGAGCTCGAAGGCAAAATCGAAGAGCTCCGCTATGTGCAATCTGATTCCGCTGTGGATATTTCAGAGGAACTCAGCCGTCTGCAGCAAAAAAGCCAGACGCTGGCCAAGAACATTTACGCCAAGCTCACGCCTTGGCAAACGGCCCTGGTTGCTCGCCATCCACAACGTCCATATACGCTGGACTATGTAAACCAGATCTTCTCGGACTTCCACGAGCTGCATGGCGATCGCATGTATGCGGACGACCTGGCAATTGTGGGTGGTCTGGCTCGTTTCAACGGCACTCCTTGCATGGTGATTGGTCACCAGAAAGGTCGTGACACCAAAGAGCGCGCCCGTCGCAACTTTGGCATGCCGCGCCCCGAAGGCTACCGTAAAGCCCTGCGCTTGATGAGGTTGGCGGAAAAATTTGGTATCCCTGTCTTTACCTTCATTGATACTCCCGGCGCCTACCCTGGTATTGGCGCTGAAGAGCGTGGCCAGTCCGAGGCAATCGGTCACAACCTGTTTGCCATGGCCAAACTGCGTGTACCTATCATCTCCACCATTATTGGTGAAGGCGGTTCGGGTGGTGCGTTGGCGATTGCCGTGGGTGACGTGGTCTCCATGCTGCAATACTCCACCTACGCCGTGATCTCGCCCGAAGGTTGTGCCTCGATTCTGTGGCGTAGTGCGGACAAGGCGCCCGTGGCGGCTGAGGCCCTGGCCATTACCGCTCCCCGTCTGAAAGAACTGGGCCTGGTCGATCGCGTGATCAACGAGCCCATTGGTGGCGCACATCGCGATCCCACCATGATGGCGCGCCAATTGGGCCGTGCCCTGGCTGATGCCTTGCGTCAGGTCTCGGGCCTGAGCACCGAACAACTGCTGGCGCAGCGTATGGAACGTCTCCTGGCCTACGGCCGTTATCAGGAAGTTCGTGCCTGATCCATTGCCTTCCAGTCAGCTGGGGGGCTTTAGCCCCTCACCCCCGCTGCTGGAGGCGCTTAACCATCACCTAAGTTTTAAAAGCGGCGATAGCGTCGCTGTCGCCTTAAGTGGTGGTGCGGACTCGGCAATGCTGGCGGTACATACCCATCTTTGGGCCAGCCGCCGCAAAGTCACACTTCATTTTTTCCATATTCATCACGGCCTGCAAGCCATTGCCGATCAGTGGCAAGCGCATGTGCATGACTTGGCTGCGCGTTTGCAGCGACCCTGTCACAGCTTGCGGGTCCAGGTACAGTCCCGCCGTCTAAGCGCAGATGGCATGGAATCCGCCGCGCGAGATGCCCGCTATCAAGGCCTGGCTGAACTGGCGCACTTTGTTGGCTTGCAGCATGTGCTGCTGGCTCATCATCAAGATGATCAGGCCGAAACGGTTCTGATGCGTTTGCTGCGAGGCACGGGTACAACCGGTCTGGGGGCGATGGCACCCCGTATGCAGCGCGATCAATTGCAGTACTGGCGACCCTGGCTGGAGCAGCCCAGGGCACTTATTCTTCAAGCCAGTGATGCGTTTGCCGCAGCCACGGGCTGGCATGCGGTACAAGATCCCACCAATATCAATCCTGATTACACCCGTGGCGCAGTGCGCGATTTGCTCACGCCTGTACTCGACGCGCGCTGGCCGGGCTGGCAAAGCCGTTTGCAGCGTCAAGCCCAGCTAAGCCGCGAAACGCAGGAAGTATTGGATAGTGTGGCCAGCCAGGACTGGCAGACACTGGAACCTGATGAAACAGGACGCAGTTTCAGTTTGGTGGCGTGGCGTAGCCTGGAGCCAGCGCGGCAAAGCTTGGTGCTCCGTTATTGGTTGCAGGAGCAGGGAGCTGGCTTGCCTACGCAAGCGCGTCTGGCAGAACTGCTCAAGCAACTGCGCGGGCTGCATGCCCGGGGGCACGACAGAAATTTGATGTGGAAGCATGGACAGAACCTGGTGCGCTGTGTGCGAGGCCGGGTGCAGATCGAATCTGCCGGTCCAGGCGACCAGCAAGCAGGCCTGGTGGCCGATCAAGCAAGTAAGTAGTTTGGGGTGGCCTGTGGCAGGAGCGTGGGCTATGGTGTTGAGTCGACAAAGTATGTGTTTTTTTGCGTGTGTATGTGGTAGAGCCTGCGCTTGGGGCACAGAAAGTCGTTAGAATAGTTGGGTTTTGTGTCTATCCCAGACCTTAGCCCTTTGATGCAGAGTAAAAGATGTCCCTGATCGTACATAAATATGGCGGCACGTCGATGGGCTCGATCGAGCGCATCCAGAATGTGGCGCGTCGGGTTGCCAAATGGCATGCCGCCGGGCACCAAGTTGTGGTGGTTCCTTCGGCCATGTCCGGTGAAACCAACCGTTTGCTAGGCCTGGCCAAAGAACTGAGCATTCAGCCTGATCCGCGCGAGCTGGATATGCTGGCCGCTACGGGCGAACAAGCCAGTAGCGCTTTGTTGGCCATGGCCTTGGCTGCCCAGGGCGTTCCCGCCCGCAGCTATGCCGGTTGGCAAGTTCCCGTCAAGACCGACAATGCCTACACCCGTGCCCGCATTAGTTCTATTGATGACACCCGCATTCGCCAGGATCTGGACGCAGGCCGTGTGGTCGTTGTGACCGGCTTCCAGGGTGTGGATGATGAAGGCAATATCACGACCCTGGGTCGTGGTGGCTCGGATACTTCCGCGGTGGCTGTTGCCGCTGCCATGAAGGCCAGCGAATGCCTGATCTTTACCGATGTGGATGGTGTCTACACCACCGACCCGCGCGTCGTGCCCGAAGCACGTCGCATGAAAGTGCTGTCCTTTGAAGAAATGCTGGAAATGGCCTCTTTGGGCTCCAAAGTTCTTCAAATCCGGTCTGTGGAATTTGCTGGCAAGTACAAGGTGCCTGTGCGCGTCTTGTCCTCCATGACCGACCCCATGATTTCGCTCGAAGAAGAAATGTCTTCGGGTACGCTGATTACTTTCGAGGAAGACCAAAAAATGGAAGCTGCCGTTGTCTCTGGCATCGCCTTCAGCCGTGATGAAGCCAAGTTCACCCTGCGTGCCGTTCCTGACACCCCCGGCGTGGCCTATTCCATTCTGGGCCCGATCGCAGCGGCCAACATCGAAGTCGACATGATTTTGCAGAACCTGTCGGTTCAGGGCACCACAGACTTTTCCTTTACCGTCAGCCGCAATGACGCGCTGCGTACCAAGGAACTGCTGATGAACCAGGTCGGCCCGGCTGTGGGTGCTGGCGAAATCGTGTTTGACGAAGCCGTGTGCAAAGTGTCCATCGTCGGTATTGGCATGCGTAACCACGCTGGTATTGCCAGCTCCATGTTCCGCGCCTTGTCCGAAGAGGGCATCAACATCCAGATGATCAGCACCAGCGAGATCAAGACCTCGGTGATTATTGCCGACAAGTACATGGAATTGGCGGTGCGTGCTCTGCACAAGACGTTCGAGCTGGATCAGGAAAAATAATCCCTTTAGCTATTTGCATTGGTTTTTTAAAAATGCTATAGTTACTTCTTTCCTAGAGCTGGAGACGTGGCCGAGAGGTTGAAGGTACTCCCCTGCTAAGGGAGCATACGGCTTATACCCGTATCGAGGGTTCGAATCCCTCCGTCTCCGCCAGCTGGAATTAAATCAAGCCCTTGTTTTCAAGGGCTTTTTTTATTGTCTGTCGCATAGCGCCGCCCGTGTTCGGACCCGCGCTCAAGTTTGGCTTTGTGCAAACCTGGCTCTGGTTCAGGCAGCAAGAGCGACAACAAGACGGCATCACGCCTTTCCAAACACAAGAAAAAAAATAATTGTTACTTTTTTATTTTTGCCAATTCAGGCAAAGTGAAATCGTAGAGAGTCCTTGGCGGCAGCGTTTCAAACAGCATGAATTTTTAAAGTGCAAGACTTTTCAACCCAAGGCGGTAGAGGATTGAAAAGGCTGTGTCGTTTTTGGCACAGACAAAGAAAAGCAGTCATTCCCGTGCTTACAATCGACGAATGTGTTTTACGTCGTTCAAGACGGGTGGTCTTGTTTTTTAGGGCGAGCGATGATTAAACGAGTCCTCTGTATCTGTAGCATGGCCTTGATGGGCCTGCCTTTTTTGGCATCGTCAACTGAGCTGGCATTGGATGACCAGGTTGTGACTCGTTATGTGCAAAGCCTGGGTGAGATCTTGCCGGTGCTGCAAACCGTAGAGCGTAGCGAACCGGTTTGGGATGGCGGGCTGCCAGACGGTTTCCCACCCATGCTGGAGGTGGATCAGGTCGAGCGCGGTTCGGACATTTACCGTCAATTGAACAGCCTGACGCAAAAGTATGGCTTTGCCGGACTGGAGCAATGGGATAGCGTGGGACGCCATATCTGGCTGACTCGTCTCTATATCCAGGAGCGCGAAGATCTGGACTCGGTTTACGAGCAGCTGGATGCGCTGGAAGCGGCCTTGCGCGATAACGCACGCCAATACTCTACGGCTGAACTGGAGCAGTTGATGCGCACCTTCCAGATCAGTAAAAACCATATCCTGCGTCTGGTTGCAACCCGTAGCGATGTGCCGCCGGTACAGGCTCATCTGGCTGAACTGGACGCTGCCCTGGCTTCCCTAGAATAAGCAACTAATCCGCTTTTTCCATTTTCTCGGGCGTCGCAATGGCGTCTGTTCAAGATTTGTTACCAGCAATACTGTCCATTTGTCATATTTTGACGCTTCTTTTCTGAGCGTGACAGAGGGAATCGGGGATAATTGCGCTCTGATTGAAATCTAGTGGGAAGACTGAAGCGTCATGCGTATCATCTTGATTTTGTTGGGGGCCGCTGTGCTGGCCTACCTGATTGCCAAAGGCATACGGCAACTGATGGTGGAACGTCGTCAATTAAAAGACCAGACGCGTCAGCCACATAAAGGAAGCCGTGATGAGCACTGATAAAAATCCATTTACTAAACTGGCCGCTAAAACAAAGCCAGAAGGTGGCCCTGCCAATTACTCCAAGGGACTGAGTTTCCTGGGGGCGGCGGTTGTTATTTTCCTGATCCTGATCGTGGCCTCCATGGGCTCGTTCTTGCAGGTGGACCAGGGTGAACGTGGCGTGGTGCTGCGTAACGGTAAGCTGGTTCGCGTGGCCGAACCTGGTCTGGACTTCAAGGTTCCGTTCTTTGACACGGTACGTACCATTTCGGTACGTGATCACACGGTTCGCATGCAGCTTGAGGCGTACAGTTTTGACCAGCAGTCCGCTTCCATGGTGGCTTCGGTAACATACCGCGTGCCTGAAACTGATGTGGCTCAGCTGTATTCCGAGTACGGTTCACTCGATGCCCTGGAAGCTCGCTTGCTGGAACGCAAGGCTCTGGATGTGATCAAGAACGTGTTTGGTAAGTACACTGCTGCTCAGTCGATTCAGAATCGTGAAAAGCTGGGTGCTGACATCAACGAAGCCATGCGCGTGACCCTGGAGTCCGCTCCTTTGCAAATGATGGGCGTGCAGGTTGAGGAAGTGTCGTTCTCCAAAGCCTATGAGCAATCGATTGAAAACCGCATGTTGGCCCAGGTTCAAATTGAAACCACCCGCCAGCAAAAAGAAACTGCTTCCATTCAGGCTGAAATCAAAGTGGTTCAGGCTGAAGCAGAAGCCCGCGCTCAGCGCGAACGCTACATGGCCGAAGCTGACGGTATTCGTCTGCGTGGTGACGCCGAAGCCAAGGCCATTTCTGCCAGGGCCCAGGCATTGGCCCAGAATACCAATCTGGTCAATTTGAATGCTGTGGAAAAATGGGACGGTAAGTTGCCAGAAAGTCTGGTTCCCGGTTCCGCCATGCCATTTATTGGACTGCGTTAATCTCCAGGCAGTCACTGACCTGAACAGGTTTTCTTCGGTAGCGTTACGGGATAGGTAACGCTACCGTTTATTTTTCCAAGGAGTTACGGATGAATGAGGAAAGGAACCCGGTCCCACAAGGCGACGGTACAAACCAGTTGGTCAGTCTGCGTAATCTGACTCTGATCAATTACGCGCTGTACATCTTGTCCATGTTTGGCGGCATCACCGCCCTGGTCGCCATCATCATCAACTACATCAAGCGCGATGAAGTGCGCGGCACCTATCTGGAGTCGCACTTTGATTGGCAAATCCGTACGTTCTGGTGGGGATTGCTTGGTGTGGCGCTGTCTTTCTTGTTGATGGCGATTCTGGTCGGTTTCGTGACCATCGTGATTGTCAGCGTGTGGATTCTGTACCGTCTGATCAAGGGCCTGCTGGCTCTGAATGACGGCAAGGCGATTGCCTGATCGCCGGATCGCCGGATCGCCGGATCGCCGGACCGCCGGATCAGATAGGCATCGTGTTTGTTTGGACCTGGGCCCGCATACTTTCGCGGGCCTCTTTAGGCGGCACACCAAAGCGCTGCCGAAATGCCCGGCTGAAATGGGCAGAGCTGCTGAAGCCCCAGTGATACGCAATTTCAGTGATGGTCTTGTGGTGATGGGCTAGACGGCGCAAATCCTGTTCAGCGCCTTGCAGGCGCATGGACCAAATCCAGTTTGTCAGTGAATCGGTCTCGCCTTCCCAGGCGCGATGCACAGTGCTGGCTGTCAGGCCCAGGCGTTTGGCAATCTTGCCTATATTCAGCTCGGGGTCGCGCAGATTCTCCAATACATAGGTTTTGATCCGGTCGCGCCGCACGGATCCCGTATCGTCCTTTAAGGACGGGCTGCCCAGATTCTCGGCCAGCGCTGCCACCAGAATACCGACCAGGCTGTCGGCAAGTGATAGATCCACAATAGGCCCGCCGGTTGGCGGGCATGCCATCAGCTCGCTCACCATATAGGAGAGCAGTCGTGCCGTGCCGGATTGGGCGCTGGTTATTTTGCAGGCTGTCATATCTTCGGCATTGCGCAAACGCTTGCGCAGGATGGAGCCGGGCATAGACAGGACATACTGCTCAAAGTCCTGGTCAAACAGGAGTTGATAGGGGCGTGTGGAGTCGTACAGGGCCAGATCGCCGGGTTTCAGTGTAGCGGTCTTTTCATCCTGAATTAGTTGTCCCGCTCCTGCCACTTGAATACTGAGCAGAAAAATATCCTCGGACGCTCTGGAAATTTGCAGCGGCGTGCGCAGCACGGTCTGGGTGGTCGAGGAGATGCGAGATAGGCTGACCTCTGCCAGTTCCCGTCGCGTAATGGCCCCGAAGAAAGGGGTAGCGGAACGGGAGGGGACGGCGCACTCCAGCTGCACATAAGCTTTGTTGACGGCCTCCATCCAATAGGGGGCGCGCCGGGTAGCGGGAACTGCCGTGGTGGACCATTGCTCCATTGATGATCTCTCCGTCTTGGGTCCGAAGGCTGACAGCAGGGACCGCGGTCAACTGGACTGACTAAGTATCAGGCAAGATCTCTGGTTTGAGCCAGACCAGAAAGAGTGGCAGGGGTCGATAATTTCAGACCAGGACGACGCGGATGCAGGACTGGGGAGCAGAAGGAGTCACGGCCCGGGCAAGCTGTCCGGGCCTTGTCATCTCTTGGGATCAGGACGGCTCTTGCACTAGCAGTGCGTCCGAGTCCTGGGGATGGCTGATAGCGAATGAGGTAATCGTACTTTGCACACCTGGCTCGGGAGCCTCCGCCTTGGTCACGCTTTTGGAGTGCACTCGAGTCATAGGGTCGCGGTGCCCCAAGTCCAGCACCAGACGGGTGGCTTCAGGTTTGGAATAGTGGCCCACGGGGTCATTGATCGCCTTGGCGAAGGCAATCTCCTCCATATTCAGATCGGCAATGATCAAGCCTTCGGCATCGTGAGGCAGGTAGGGAGCCAGAGTACGCCCGTCCGGTGCAAAAATCATGGAGCTGCCACCGCCCACTTTCAGCAAAGAGGCGTTGTGCTCACCCACTTCCAGCATGTCCAGCGTCTCTTGAGTAACCACACTGCTGGCGGCGATGGTAAAGCACTGGCCTTCCACCGAATAGATTTGCGAGGCGGCCATGTTCACCTTGGCACTGAGGGCGTGGGCCTGTTCGCTGTATAGCGAAAACGACGGCCAGGCAGCAATGTGAATGGCTTCATGCTGGGAGTACAGCGCGTACTTGCTCAAGGGCGACAAATGCTCCCAGCAGCATAGAGCGCCGACGCGTCCCAGTTCTGTGTCGGACACAATCAGATCGCGGGCATAACCCTCACCAAATACGGTGCGCTCTACATGCGTGGGTTTGAGTTTGCGGCGTGACCATAGCATCTCGCCTTTGTCATCGATCAGGCATTGGCCCAGATACAGGCTGCCACCGCTGCGTTCGCTATAGCCCAATGCGATGAAAATGCCCAAGGTTCGCGCAGCCTGGGCAATGCGCTGAAACTCTGCGCTGTCCAGCGAGAGCGAATTGGCATAGTAACGAGCGCTGTATTTCAGTGACCAGGCCGGTGCACCTAGCCAGACGTGGAAGGGATAGCCTGGCAACCAGGTTTCACCAAATACGATCAGGTCGCAGCCTTCATCACGCGCTTGTCGAGCCAGTTCAATGGTTTTATCAACACCTGCTGCCAGGTCGTAGTTGGGAGAGGCGGCCTGTACGGCGGCTGCCCGGACGATTTTCCTTGTCTGCATACATCCTCCTTGTCGCGGTATCCGCGATCTTGATCGCCAGGCCGTGCTGCTTACAGAGCCCGGCCATCCTGTTTTGTGTCAGTTTAGGAGGGGAGGACAGTGCTGAATTGACTGACAGGCGCAGAAGGCTTGACTGGGAGTCGCAGACGTGCGGGCAGGAAGCCCCCAATCCTGACCCGGATGTCCGTGCAGTGAACGAGAAAAGTGCGGCCCGTCTGGTTTAAAGTGCGAAACTGTATTGCACTGTCAGCCCCAGGCCCACGACCCACAAAATCAGGGGGATAGGGCGCATCAGCAGGCCGGGAATGGCACGCAGGATAAAGCCGATCAGGCGGGTGAACAACCAGAGCAGGGGCGGCGATTGATCTTTTTCCTTCATATAGATGATGCCTTGCGACAGCAAAAAGGACTGCGACAAGTAGGCGGCGTAAAACACCATGCCCAGGGAAAAGGCCAGCCAGTAATACAACATGCTCATAGGATGCAAAAAGAAAGAGTACGGCGCATTATATCGGTCTGCAGCAGCTATGATCGTATTTTTGGCCGGACCTTGTGCCGGCTGTGGGTGCAGGCTTTTTGTACGAGGCAGGTATGCAAAATATTTATTCTATTGATGGGCTGGTGCCAGTGGTTCACCCCACGGCCTATGTTCATCCTACCGCTGTACTGATTGGTGACGTCATTATTGGCGAGGGCGTGTATATCGGTCCTTCGGCCAGTTTGCGCGGGGACTTCGGGCGCATCATCATGAAGGCCGGTTCCAATATTCAGGATACCTGTGTGATTCACGGTACGCCTTACCAAGACACAGTGGTGCATGAGGACGGTCATGTCGGACATGGAGCAGTGCTGCACGGCTGCGTGATCGGTCGTAACGTGCTGGTGGGCATGAATGCCGTGGTGATGGATGCTGCCGACATCGGTGCAGACAGCATTATCGGCGCCATGGCCTTTGTGAAGAAAGGTATGCAAGTGCCACCACGCAGTCTGGTGGCTGGGTCTCCGGCCACGGTGGTCAAGGAACTGGATCAGAAAGCCATTGATGGCAAGTTTTTCGGCACACGCATGTATCAGCGTCTGGCCCAGCGTTCACTGGCTACGATGCAGCGTGTGGAGCCTTTGACCGAAGTGGAAGCCAATCGCCCACGCCTGCGTGAAGATCAGATTTATCCAGTGGATAAGTAAGGCAGCTCGGTCTTTCTCCAGGATTGTTGCTTGCCGAGCGCAACGCAGTTTCGGAGCCGGTCTGAAAGTGCTTGGAATATGTCACCAAGCAGTCGTTTTTGCTCACGTATTTCAGGCAATAAAAAACCCCTTTAGGGCCGGAGGAGAATCCAGCATCAAGGGGTTTTTCCATTCAGTGCGGACCAGCAGGCGGGTGGGGCAGGCCCACCACGCATTGCTATTGCGCTCTGAATTTCTCCGGCTTATTTGCCAGCTGCAGCCAAAGCCTGTTTCCAGGCTTCGATGACCGTTTCGTACTCGGCAGCAGCCTTCAAAGGATCGATGTTGGCCACTTTGATCTGATCCAGGTTAGGCAACTTGGTCAGCTCGGCCACATTGATGTCGCTGCGAGTAGGACGGCGGAAGTTCTCCACCAGCTCGGCTTCCTGTACTTCTTTGGAGAGCAGAACGTCGACCAGTTTGCGAGCCGCTTCCTGGCCGTTCTTGGGGTTCTTGATTACGGCTACGCCTTCAGGAGCGATGAAGGTACCGTCTTCAGGGTAGATCAGCTCAATGCCTTTCTGACCACCGGCCACGTAGGCGTAGGCCGCGTATTCCATGGTCACGCCCAAGGGGTACTCGCCGTTAGCCACGCTTTTGTAGACCTGGCCCGAGCTCTTGGACACGATCACGTTGGCTGCCAGCTTTTGCAGGCCTTCTGCACCGTACAGTTGGTAGATGCCATAAACCTGGTCGTAGGCACTGCCCGATGATGCGGGGTCACCAATAATGACCTTGCCTTTCCACTGAGGATCGAACAGATCGGACCAGGTTTTTGGAGCGGCCTGGCCTTTCAGTTGGCGCTCGTTGGCCATGATGACCATGACGTGGGCGTTGGAGCTGGTCCACAGGCTGTCCTTGCCGTGGAAGGCTTCAGGAATGGCCTTGTTCTCGGGCGATTCGTAGGCTTCAAAGTTCTGCTGGAAAGCCGCCATGGTGCCGTAGCCAGTGCCCCAGACCACGTCACCCAGCGGGTTCTGTGCTTCGGCTTCGATACGCTTCATCAAGGCACCAGCGCCCGAGGTCACTTGTTGAATGGACAGGTCAGACGCGGTCTTGCGAGCAATTTCCAGCGCCGTATCAATGGTTTGCACATTATTGGGCGTGTACATCACGGCATTGGCGGCCAGGGCGGCACCGGACAGGGACAGGGCGCCGACACTGAGGGAGAGTGCCAGACCAGTTTTCAGAAAACGTGTAGTCAGCATAGTGAGCCTTTTTAGATTAGCGGCTGGAAAACAGATCCAGCTTGAGAAAACGGATAGCCAGATAAATCGGCACCAGAATCACGACCATCAAGATCACCCCATAGGCCGAAGCGCGGGCCAGGAAGCCAGCGTCGATCTGACGGAACATCTGGATGGGCATGGTCTCCATGCCACCGTAATACAGCACGATAGTGGCGGAAATTTCAGCCAGCGAAGTGACCCACATCAGGATGGCCGCACCCAGAATGGCGGGCTTCATCAAGGGCAGAACCACTTTGAAGAAACTCTGGAAGGGGCTGACACCCAGATTGATGGAGGCCTCTTCGATAGAGTCGGGAATGTTGTAGAGCGAGGCCGAGGCCGAGCGAATGGAGAAGGGCACTTTACGCACAAAGTACGCACCGGCCATGATCACCCAGGTGCCAGTCAGCACCAGCATGCCGCTGTTGTAGGTCTGGATCAGGGCAATACCCAGCACGGTGCCGGAAATGGCCAAAGGCAGCATCACCATATAGTCCAGCGCGGTTACCACGAACAGGCGCTTTTTCACGATCAGGTAACTGCAGATCGTGGCAAAGCAGGTGCCTGCAATAGTGGCGACACTGGCCAGCATCAGCGAGTTCAAAATGGGCTCGGGAGCGTAGCGCAGGGCACGCTCCATATTGTCCAGCGTGAAGGTTCCGTATTGCATGACCGGGCCGCTGGCTTTGGTGAAGGCACCAATCAGCACGATAAAGGCCGGAATCAGCGAGAAGGTCACAAACAGTACGGCACCGATGGTCAGCAAGATGCCGGCCAGCCCTTGAGCACGAACCGGACGCGGGGCGCGGCCTTGCTGCATCTGGAAGGTCTTGCGCTCCAGGACCCGCTTCTGGATGAACAACACCGCACCGACCAGAATCACGGACACCACGGCCAGCACACCTTGCATGGTGGGGTTGCCGCTCATCTCGGACAGAAAGGTGGTGTAGGTCAGCGAGGACAGCACATCGACCTGACCACCCAGAATCATGGGAATGGAGAAGTTGTCCACGGCCAGCGTGAACACAATCATGGCATTGACCAGCAGGGCAGGCATCAGCACCGGGAAGGTGACGCTGAGCGCGCGCTTGAAATTGCTGGCGCCCAGGTTCACGGCGGCTTCTTCCAGCGTGCCGTCAATGGCCTTGAGCGCAGCCAGCATGCCGATATACACATAGGTGTAATCGTTCAGGATCAGCACATAGGACATGCCAAACCAGCCGTAGAAACTGGGCAGGTCAATACCAATGCTTTCCAGGGCCAGACGCACCACACCGTTATTGCCCAGCAGCATCAGCCAGGCCTGCGAGACGATGATGTCCGGCAGCACAATGGTGGTCAAAGGCAGAATCGCCACGATGGCCTTGCCGGGGAAGTCGTAGCGGGCCACTACATAGGCCAGCGGCGCACCCAGCAGCAGCGTTCCTATCGTGGAGATCAACCCCAGCTTGATGGTGTTGAAGAAGGCCTCAACATAGCGTGCGTCGCTAAAGAAGGTCTCAAAGCCGTGCAGGCTGGGCATGCCTGTTGCCGGGTCGATCACGCTTTGATAGAACAGGGAGGCGAGTGGCCAGACAACCCAGAACACCAGCACCACCAGACAGACCAGGGCGGGCAGGAACCAGGGAGAACGAAGGGCCAGGGGTCTTGCAGCAATAGCCATGGGTCTTACGCCTCGACCAGACGACATTCAGGGCTAAAGCTCAGGTTCACCGAAGCACCTGCAGACAGATGCGGGTCCTGGGCAGCGGCAACGTCGGCAATAATTTGCTTGCCGTCGTTCAGCTTCAGGCTGTAGGCCGTTTTGGTTCCCAGATACTGGCGAGCCACGACTTGAGCCGGAATGCTGCTAGCCTGAGCCTCGGTATGCAGGGTGATGTTTTCGGGGCGCACTGCCAGCAGCACTTGGCCGACAGGGGGCGGGTTGTTCACCAGAATGTGCCCACCCGCAATGCTGACGGTGGTGTGACCGTCCTCCACATGCACGCCCAGGGTGTCGATCAGATTGGCTGCGCCAATAAAGTCGGCGGCATAGGCAGTGCGTGGTGTGGAGTACATGGCTTCGGGGGTATCGAGCTGGTCGATACGGCCCTGGCGCAGCAAGGCAATACGGTCCGACATGGACAGGGCTTCTTCCTGATCATGCGTCACGAAAATAGCGGTGATATTGGATTCCTGCTGCAATTCGCGGATGACCTGGCGCATTTGAATACGCAGCTTGGCATCCAGGTTGGACAAAGGCTCGTCCATCAGCAGAACACGGGGTTCAATCACCAGGGCGCGGGCCAGGGCTACACGCTGGCGTTGGCCTCCGGACAGCTCAGCTGGGTAACGCTCGCCCATGCCACCCAGTTCCACACGCTCCAGAATGTAGGCGACTTTTTTCTTGATCTCGCTGCTGCTGACTTTGCGTACCCGCAAGCCGTAAGCCACATTGTCAAACACGGTTTTATCGGGGAACAGCGCGTAGTCCTGGAACACCATGCCGGTCTCACGCTTGTGCGCGGGCAGGTAGGTAATGTCTTCCTTGTCCAGAAACAGGCGGCCTTCATCAGGAATGATGAAACCGGCAATCATGCGCAGCAAGGTTGTTTTGCCGCAGCCGCTGGGCCCTAATAAAGTGAAGAACTCGCCATGCCGGATTTGCAGGCTCAGTTCATTGATGATGGTATTGCTGCCGTAGCGTTTCACTACGTGATCGATGTGGATGTCTGCCATGGGGATAGATCAGCCTGGGACTGAGTAGTGCAGGTAAACCGCGCATCAAGGGGGCGGTTGCCTAGGCTTTGAAAAGAAGTGGTTCAGCGGCCAGTAGCGACGCAAACATCACCGGGGCGTGAACACGAACATTAATTACAAGTTAGTGACAAGTTTTATAGGAAGTTGCTATCTTAGCAGCAGGCCAATGCTTGTAGTTTTAATTATCAGGCGTCTAAGTCCGTAGCAAAGGCTGATCTACTCAGTGTTACCCAGTGGGCAAGAAAAAAAAATTCCGTCGAACAGGCATCATATTGCGATAATCAGGTGGTAGTAATGTGTCTTGCTTTTTCGTCTAAAGCGGTCTAGTGCGGGTCGGGGTTTCTTGTGTCAAATAAAGGCCCTTATAGTGAGTTCAAAAAGAATGACAGTTTCCTGCAAGGGGCAGGAGTGGGAGAGGGACACTAAAGGGTAGGTTTCTATCCTGTTCAGGCCGGTCTTCACCAGGCCTGTTTTTTGCACATCCGAATTTATAGATGGTGTTCCGGTGTTGAGGGCAAACACACACCGGGCCGGAGAGGTTGTTGGGTCGTGTCCACGTGGTGACAGACTCACCCATCCGGGTACTGCACGTCGTCAGAGATCGTAGAAGTTAGTTAATTAACTGGAGATTGAAGATGCGACTGGGTGTACTAAGCCCCCGGGGGACCGGGGAAAAGAGGGTAGCGGCCACGCCCGATACCATCAAGGCTTACCGCAAGGCGGGCCATGATGTGATTATCGAGGCGGGCGCCGGACAGGGGATTGCCAGCTCGGATGCCGATTACGAGGCAGCAGGGGCAACGATAGGAGATCCCTATCAAGCCACCGTGCTGCTGGTAGTGGGCCCGGCTGATGTTGATTCGGCGCGTTTGCGTGCCGAGCATGTGGTCGTCGGTATGCTGGACCCTTACGAAAGTCAGGGTCTGGACAGGCTGGCTTCTTCGGGCTGCCAGGCGTTCGCCCTGGAGCTGATCCCGCGTACCACGCGGGCGCAAAGCATGGACGTTCTGTCCTCGCAGGCCAATATCGCGGGTTATGCCGCTGTGCTGAAAGCAGCCACCTTATATCCCCGGTTCTTTCCCATGATGATGACCGCGGCGGGTACCGTCAAAGCGGCCCGTGTCGTGGTGCTGGGCGCGGGTGTGGCCGGTTTGCAGGCGATTGCCACGGCACGTCGTCTGGGGGCGGTGGTAGAAGCCTCTGATGTGCGTCCTGCCGCGCGTGAGCAGATCGAGTCCTTGGGCGGCAAGTTTATTGATGTGCCCTATGAGACCGATGAAGAGCGCGAAGCGGCACAAGGGGTAGGCGGTTATGCCCGTCCCATGCCTGCCTCCTGGTTGCAACGGCAGGCGGCGGTGGTGGCGGCACGTTGTGCCCAGGCCGACGTCATCATTACTACGGCCTTGATTCCGGGGCGGCCCGCCCCGCGTCTGATTGCCGAGGAAGTGGTGCAGTCCATGCGGGCAGGTTCGGTCATTGTTGACCTGGCTGCGGCCCGTGGCGGCAACTGCGCCTTGACCGAAGCCGACCAGATTGTGGAGAAATATGGCGTGACCCTGGTGGGCGAGACCAACTTCCCGGCCCGTGTGGCTGCGGATGCGTCTGCCTTGTATGCACGCAATATTCAACAGTTCCTGGGCTTGATGCTCAAGGATCAGTCTGACGAGCTGCATATCCCTGCGGACGACGACATTGTGAATGCCAGCCGTGTTGTACAGGGTGGCAAACGACTCTTTCCACAGCAGGGAGCCTGACGCCATGGATATTATTTCTCCCCTGGTCATTAACCTGATCATCTTTGTGCTGGCCATTTACGTGGGTTACCACGTGGTCTGGACAGTGACGCCCGCTTTGCACACGCCCTTGATGGCGGTGACCAACGCGATTTCGGCCATCATTATTGTGGGCGGGATGCTGGCAGCGGCCCTGACCGAAAGCCCTTGGGCGCAGGCGATGGGCATTATTGCCACCGCGCTGGCCTCGGTAAACGTGTTTGGTGGTTTCCTGGTAACCCGCCGCATGTTGGAAATGTTCAAAAAGAAGGGCGCTAAAAATACGCCCAAGGAAGGGCAGTCATGATTTCCATGAATACCGTTACCTTGTGCTATTTGTTGGCCTCGGTGTGTTTCATTCAGGCCCTGAAAGGCTTGTCGCATCCAGCCAGTTCGCGTCGTGGCAACTTGTTTGGCATGGTGGGGATGGCCTTGGCCATTGCGACCACAGCCGTGCTGATTTATAGCCTGGCCCCTGAAGGCAAAGAGCTCTCTGGTCTGCTGCGGGTTCTGATTGGTCTGGTGATTGGTGGCGTGCTGGGTACCGTCATGGCACGCCGTGTCGAGATGACCAAGATGCCGGAACTGGTGGCCTTCATGCACAGCATGATTGGTCTGGCGGCGGTAGCCATTGCGATTGCCGTGGTGCTGGAGCCGGTGGCCTTCGGCATTGGCTCGGCCGAGGTGGCTCTGCCCATGGGTAACCGTGTGGAGCTGGCTTTGGGCGCGCTGGTCGGTGCCATTACCTTCTCCGGTTCGGTGATCGCGTTTGGCAAGCTGTCGGGCAAGTACAAGTTCCGACTGTTCCAGGGCGCACCCGTTACCTTCAAAGGTCAGCACATGCTGAACCTGCTGCTGGGTCTGCTGGCCCTGGCTTGCGGCGTGATCTTCGTGATGACCCAGGCATGGTGGGCCTTTGGTGTGCTGCTGGCCTTGTCCTTCCTGCTGGGCGTGATGCTGATCATCCCGATTGGCGGCGCAGACATGCCCGTGGTGGTGTCCATGCTGAACAGCTATTCGGGCTGGGCAGCAGCAGGGATTGGTTTTTCCCTGAACAACTCCATGCTGATCATTGCCGGTTCGCTGGTGGGTTCCTCCGGTGCGATTCTGTCTTACATCATGTGCAAGGCCATGAACCGCGCCTTCTTCAACGTGATTCTGGGCGGTTTTGGTGCCAATCCGGAAGCGGCTGCGGGTGGTGCAGATCAGGGTAATCGTTCGGTGAAATCCGGCAGTGCTGAAGATGCCGCGTTCATGATGAGCAATGCCGAGTCCGTGGTGATTGTGCCTGGTTATGGTTTGGCCGTGGCCCGTGCTCAACACGCCTTGAAAGAGCTGTCGGACAAGCTGACCAGCCAGGGTGTGAATGTGCGCTACGCCATTCACCCGGTCGCCGGTCGTATGCCTGGCCATATGAACGTCTTGCTGGCCGAGGCCGAAATGCCTTACGAGCAGGTCTTTGAAATGGACGACATCAATAGCGAGTTTGCTCAGACCGATGTGGTGCTGGTGTTGGGGGCCAACGACGTGGTCAACCCGGCCGCCAAGAACGATCCGGCTTCGCCGATTGCGGGCATGCCGATTCTGGAAGCCTACAAAGCTCGCACCGTGATCGTGAACAAGCGCTCCATGGCTGCTGGTTATGCTGGTCTGGATAACGAGCTGTTCTATATGGACAAGACCATGATGGTGTTTGGCGATGCCAAAAAGACCATCGAAGATATGGTCAAAGCGCTGTAAGACAAGTCCGTCTTCGCGCTGGCAGTAAAAAGCGCTCTGGTTCCTTGCGGGCCAGAGCGCTTTCTTGTTGAGTAGAGCGAATTTAGAACTTGGGGCCGGAGCGCAATTGCTCGCACATCTGCTTGCGCTGCTCGGCAGTGGCTTTTTGCAGATCCTGACGGCCACGGTCCAGGCCTTGCTCAAAGGCTTTATCAAAGTCCTCGTCGTTCAGGCCCATGCTTTGAATGGAAGACTTCTGCTGTTTTTTCATCTCATCAAGCTGGGTCTGGCTGTAGTCACCGCAAACTTCGGCGGCAGCGTGCATGGCTCCGCCCATTTGCGCCAGCTGAATGGCAGGGCCGCTATCCTGGGCGTAGCTATTGGCGCTGGCCAGAAGGAGGGCCGCTAAAGGCAAAAGAAGTTTTGTGCGCTCAAACATGGTCAATCCTGTCGATTAAGAGGAGGTCCGCGCAGACTCTGTGGTCTAACAAGAGCAGGCAGGCTCTGTCTGGGCGGAAGTCGCTACTTTACACCGCTTGTCCCTTTACGGTTGAGGCCGTAGGGGCGGGAAAGTGCAACAGACATTGTGCCCGGTCTGCAGTCGTGGAGTTTTGATCTGTTTGCAGGTAAGCGGCGGTATGCAGGGTAAAAGCAGCAGGCAAAGAAAAAGCCCTGATGACGATGTCATCAGGGCTGATCTTTTCAGAGTCTCATCCATTGGGTTTGACCCCACGAGTTCTAACTCTGGTCGCTGATTTCCGTGAGGAAACCAACTTGAATATGGCGCGGCTGGCAAGATTCGAACTCACGACCCCTTGGTTCGTAGCCAAGTACTCTATCCAACTGAGCTACAGCCGCTAAAGAAGTGAAACTATAGCAGACTATTTATCAGCGTGACAAGCCTAAAAAGCATTTTTCTTGAAATAAGTGCGAAATTTTTCTGAAAACACGGGAAAATAAGGCTTTGGAGTGGTGTGCGGGGCAGGGGGCTGCGGATTTAACCCGGCACTTTGTAGTGTTTTTAAGCCAGGGTATGGATGACCTTGCCGATGCAAGAGTGACTTGCTGCTTGGGGAGTGGGGCCATTACTCTTTGTGCGGTTGCGTCAGAATCGAACGTGATGATGCGGCTGTCACCAGTTAATTAGCAGCAGTTTAGCTGCATCAGGAGTTACAGGCATGGTTCCATTCGGCTTGAGTCCGGCACAGTTTCAGCAGCGTTATAAACGGTGTTTGGAGCGCGCCTCAAAGCATTTTATTGCTGAACTGCGTACCTTGTTTGCCTTGTCTGTGCCAGATAGTGTCGCGGATGCCGAGGTGCAAATCTTCTTTGGTGAAGACGGCCTGGAAACTCCGTCGGCATGGATTTACTACCGTGGTGACAATAATAAAGTAGACAGCAACGACCCTTCCATTTTCCCCGGTAGGGCCATGGAGCTTTCTCTGGGTTTGGGCAAGATGGACGCCTTCCACGAAGACTATTTCCTGGATGACGAGTTTGATGGCTTGAGTATTGCCGCCAATACTATCCAAGCGTGGTTTGCAGAGTGCTGGTGGAAAGCGGGTGGGTGGAGCTATGCCGTCCCCGTGGCAGCATGGGTGCACGATGGCTTTGGTGACGGTGCGGGTATTGAGTTGTCTGAAAGGCGATAAGGCCTCGTAGCAATAGAGTTCCTAACTATATAAAGCCATAACCGCTATTGCTCGTTCTATTTCTTCGTTCAAGCCTGCTCGTATTGCTTATTGTTATTGTGGGTGCAGGTTTGAGCGACGCTCGGCAGTGTAGTGGTGCCGTCTGATATCCGAGTAGAAAGCAAAAAAGCCATTTCCGAAGAAATGGCTTTTTTACTGAATATGGCGCGGCTGGCAGGATTCGAACCCACGACCCCTTGGTTCGTAGCCAAGTACTCTATCCAACTGAGCTACAGCCGCTAAAGAAGTAGAAATATAGCACGGCTATTTTTACTTGTCACCAAAATATCAACAAATTTTACTGAAATCGTCT
This sequence comes from Alcaligenes sp. DN25, assembly GCF_023674485.1. NCBI lineage: Bacteria > Pseudomonadati > Pseudomonadota > Betaproteobacteria > Burkholderiales > Alcaligenaceae > Alcaligenes > Alcaligenes sp. DN25. Next base: position 1,199,325 of record NZ_CP098408.1, read on the forward strand.
TTTTTTATGTTTTTCGGGGTCGGCTGGCAGGCTGTAAAGCCAGAGATGGCAAGGCGTGCAGCGGGACAACAGTGAATCTCTTTATTTTTGGTCTTGGGGGCTCGTCTTGGTGGTCCTTTAGGCGCGCCAGACAGAAACTTCGAACAGTCTGCCCCGGATGACTTGCCCCGCAGGGCACAAAGTCGCATTATTACGCCATTGTTTTGGAGCCCAATGTAATGGATCTGTCGAAAATTACCTGCACTGAAGATTTCCGCCTGGCGGCCAAACGCCGCGTGCCCAAGATGTTTTATGACTACGCCGACTCCGGCTCCTGGACGCAGGGCACGTATCATGCGAACGAGCAGGATTTTCACAAACTGAAATTCAAACAGCGTGTGGCCGTGGACATTGACCATCGCAGTCTGAAGACCAAGCTTCTGGGCCAGGATGTTGCCATGCCCGTGGCTATTGCTCCTACCGGCCTGACCGGCATGCAGCACGCCGATGGTGAAATGCTGGCGGCTTTGGCCGCACGGGATTTTGGTATTCCTTTCACTCTGTCCACCATGAGTGTGTGCTCGCTGGAGGACGTGGCCCAGGCTACCCGTGCCCCGTTCTGGTTTCAGCTTTATGTGATGCGTGATCGCAGCTTTATTGAAAACCTGATTGCGCGTGCCAAAGCGGCCAACTGCTCGGCCCTGGTGTTGACTCTTGACTTGCAGGTCTTGGGCCAGCGTCACAAGGACATCAAGAATGGCTTGACCACGCCTCCACGCCTGACTATTCCTAATTTGCTGAATCTGGCGACCAAGCCGTACTGGTGCCGCAATATGCTGCGCACGCATCGTCGCAGCTTTGGCAACATCGTCGGCCACGCCAAGGGAGTATCGGATCTGCGCTCCTTGTCTACCTGGACGGCCGAGCAGTTCGACCCGAGCCTGAACTGGAAAGATATCGAGTGGATCAAGAATGCCTGGGGCGGGAAGCTGATTGTTAAAGGCATTATGGATGCCGACGATGCACGTTATGCCGTGGATAGCGGTGCCGATGCCTTGATCGTGTCCAATCACGGTGGCCGTCAGCTGGACGGCGCACCATCCTCAATTTCCTGCCTGCCTGCGATCAGCAAGGCGGTGGGTGACAAGATTGAAGTACTGGTCGACGGTGGTATTCGCAGCGGTCAGGATGTGCTGCGCGCCCGAGCCCTGGGTGCTCAAGGTGCCATGATTGGCCGTGCTTTCCTGTATGCCCTGGGTGCAGCAGGTCAGGCCGGTGTAGCCCGCCTGCTGAAACTGATGGCGAATGAGCTGGACGTGTCCATGGCTTTTTGCGGTCGTACCGATATCAATCAGGTAGACCGCTCCATCTTGCTCAATCCCGATATTTTCGATCGCCCCGGTTACTGAAGACCGATATGCAAGGGCCCTGGCTGGACGGGTAAATGACCTCGTCCGTGGGGCCCGTTCAGATCCAGCACCGGGCCAGCCGGCACAATACCCGTCGGGTTCAGATGGCGGTGACTGCTGTAGTAATGGGTCTTGATGTGATCCAGGCTGACCGTGCTGGCCACGCCAGGCATTTGGTACAGCTCCAGCATGTAATTCCACAGATTCGGATAATCAATCAGACGGCGCAGATTGCATTTGAAATGGCCAACATAGACCGGATCAAAGCGAATCAGGGTAGTGAACAAGCGCCAGTCGGCCTCGGTCAGTTGCGTGCCAGTCAGGTAGCGCTGCTGGCTCAGGCGAGCCTCCAGCCCGTCCAGGCTGTCAAACAGGGCATGAACTGCTGTGTCGTAGGCGGCTTGTGAGCGGGCAAAACCTGCTTTGTAGACCCCGTTATTGACGGTGTCATACACATGGGCATTGATCTGGTTGATTTCCCCCAATAGCTCGGCAGGCGCCATATCCAGGTTGCGCGCGCCCAAAGTGTCAAAGGCGCTGTTGAAAATACGCATGATCTCGGCCGACTCGTTATTGATGATTGTGCCGCGCTGCTTGTCCCACAGTACGGGCACGGTAATGCGCCCTGTGAATTTCGGGTCCGCCTTGGCATAGAGCTGATGCAGGAACTGCGCATCCATGACTGGGTCCGGCACCACGCCCTCAGCCGGTTCAAAGGTCCAGCCCTGATCGCCCATGATGGGGTTTACCACCGACACTGAAATCAGCTTTTGCAGCCCCTTTAATTCACGCATGATCAGGGTGCGATGCGCCCAGGGGCAGGCCAGCGAGACATATAGGTGATAGCGATTGGCCTGGGCAGGCTGCGCCGCCTGACCGTTCGGGCCGGGGCCGCCGTCGGCGGTAATCCAGTCCCGGAAGGCAGACTGGGCACGTTGAAATGTATCGGACTGGGTGCTGCTGACAGGCTCTTTGCTATGCCATTGTCCATCTATCATCATGCCCATCTGTGTACTCCGTTTTAGCCTTTCAGCTTGATTGCAATTTCAGCGATATGACGGCCCTGGTAGCGGGCGCCGTCCAGCTCGTTCTGGCTGGGCTGACGTGAACCGTCGCCACCGGCAATGGTGGATGCGCCGTAGGGGCTGCCGCCAGTGACTTCATTCAGCAGGGTCTGGCCCGCAAAGCTGTAGGGCAGGCCCACCACGATCATGCCAAAGTGCATCAGGTTATGAATAATGGACAGTAGCGTCAGCTCCTGTCCGCCGTGTTGGGTGGCGGTAGAGGTAAAGGCGCCGCCTACCTTGCCATTGAGTGCGCCGCGCGCCCACAGGCCACCGGCCTGATCCAGAAAACTGGCCATTTGCGAGCTGATGCGCCCGAAACGGGTGCCGGTGCCGACAATGATGGCGTCATAGTTTTCAAGGTCAGCAATGGTGGCGACGGGCGCGGCTTGATCCAGCTTGAAATTCGCTTTCTGGGCCACCGCTTCCGGGACCAGTTCGGGGACACGCTTGATGTCCACCGTTGCGCCGGCGCTTTGTGCACCTTCGGCAACCGCTTGGGCCATTTTTTCTACGTGGCCATAGGCGGAGTAATAGAGAACCAGGACTTTTGCCATTTGAACTTCTCCAGAAAAGCGATCAACAAGGAATCGGACGGGGCAGCGGCCACAGGGCTAAGCCGGGGCGTAGCTGCTATGACGATGATAGTCGTGCCACGCCCGCTCTGCCAAACCCCTGGACGGATTGTTTTGTGTCAGAGTCTGTCTTGCAAAGCGGGTGGCCGTCCCGGGGAGCATCAGCCTGGCAGCAGGGCGTAGGTGGTGGTGGCGTGGGCGGCCAGTCGACCTTGCTCGTCCAGCAGCTTGATGTCGCCAAAGACCATGCTTTTGCCACGTTTCAGCACTTGGGCGTGTACCAGCACATCCCCCTGGCTAACCGGGCGTACAAAGCTGGTGTTCAGTGAAACTGTAGTCATGGGGCGAAACTCCCCCAGGCTTTGACTGACAGCCAGCACCATGGCGGTATCGGCTGCCGCCATATACACCTGACCGCAGACCACACCGGCCACGTGCGTCAATTGATCTGAAAAAGGCAGGCGTAGAACCACGCCGTCTTCATTCATGCTTTCTACACGCAATTTCAGGGCTTGCACCCAAGGGGCAAATAGCGTGTCCAGCAGGTGTTGGCTTTGCTCGTGAGTCATTGGGGATCAGCCGCAGTAAACAGAGGTAATTTTGTTTTGTTCGTCCACGCGGATGTTCAAACGGGTGGGATCGTAGTCCGTGGTGTACATGCGGTCCGGAGCCAGGACGCGGGCTTTTGCCGCACCGGCCTGCTTGACCAGACGTTCAACTTGGCTTTGGCTGGCGGTTTGACCGGCTGGACTCAAGGCGTCCGCATTGCACAGACCACCAGAAGAGTCGCTGAACGAAGAAGTCGAACTTGTTTGTGCGCTATTGCCCGTGGCCGTGCAAGCAGCCAGCAAAACGGCGGGAAGGACGCTAAGTAGTACGGAGAGTCGCATGGGAAATCCTTAAAAGCAGCTGGGAAGCATTCAGCTTGAAGGATTAATAATACCTGTTCTAGGCGGGGCGTTTAAGGCCTTTGACACTGCGTTTTGTGGTGGTTTTGCCCGGCTTGACGGACACCTCGGGATGCTGGGCAATCGAGTAGCGCAAGGGGGCCTTGGCCCAGGCGCCCGCGTACTCTACGCCGATGCGTGGGCTGATCAGAATTTGCTCTGGCGGCAGGGCGGGGGCGTCCAGCCAATGCATGGCAGGGGCGCAGGCATCTGCACCGTTATAAGCTTTGTCTATACCCAGCCCTTTGCACAAGCGTCCGGGGCCTGACAGGGACGGGCCATCCTCAGGCGACGTCCATTGCGCCGCCCGCAGCAAGACCGCCGTACCATCGCCTTCAACACCGCTGACGATATTCATGCAGTGGTGCAGGCCGTAGATCAAATACACATAGGCGTAGCCTGCCGGGCCGAACATCAGTCGCGTGCGCTCGGTGATACCGCGTCGGCTGTGGGCGGCCTGATCCTGGGGACCCAGATAGGCTTCGGTTTCTACAATGGTGGCGCAGCGCTGCCCGCGCTCGTCATTCAAAACCAGGGTTTTGCCCAGCAATTCCAGGGCAACGTAACGCGGATCACGGGCAAAGAACGCACGTGGAAGGTACAGCGCGGATTCAGTCATTTCCGGGAATCTGCTCCAGCTTGTTCAACCAAGCCTGCTTTTGCTCCTTGGGTAAAAAGGAGGAGCGCAAGCTATTGGCTGCCAGAGTGCGTAAATCGGCCTCCCGCAGATTCAGGGCCTGGGCGGTTTGCAGGTAGTTGTCCAGCAGATAGCCGCCAAAATAGGCTGGGTCGTCCGAGTTCACGCAGACATTCAGGCCGCGATCCAGCAAATGCTTCAGATTGTGCTGGTGCAGGCTATCAAAAACCTTGAGCTTGATGTTGGACAGCGGACAGACCGTCAAGGAAATGGCGTGGTCGGCCAAATACTGCATCAGGGCCGGGTCGTCCTGGCTGCGCACGCCATGGTCGATGCGTTCTACTTTCAGAAGCTGAAGGGCATCGCGTACATAGCTGGCCGGGCCTTCCTCACCCGCGTGGGCGACCAGTCGGAAACCCAGCTCTCGGCAACGGGCATAAACCTTCTCGAATTTGGCGGGCGGGTTGCCCTTTTCCGAGGAGTCCAGGCCAATTGCAATCCACAGGTCGGAATACTGATTGCGCAAGGGCAAGGCGGCTTCCAGGGTGTCAAACGCCTCGGCTTCGCTCAGGTGGCGCAGGAAGCTCAAGATCAGATAGCTGCTGATCCCCAACTCGGATCTGGCCTGGCGGGCGGCGCGGGCAATCCCGGCAAACACGGTTTCCATGGCGATCCCGCGTGCCGTGTGCGTCTGCGGGTCAAACATGATTTCCGTGTGGACAATGCCATCGGCCTGGGCGCGCAGAAAGTAGGCCCAGGTCATGTCAAAGAAATCCTGCTCGGTGATCAGAACCCCCGCCCCGGCGTAGTACAGGTCCAGAAAGGACTGCAAGTCGGTGAACTGATAGGCGGCGTGCAGGCTGGCCTGATCGGGGTAGGGCAGCGTAATGTGATTGCGCTGGGCCAGCTTGAAAATCAAGTCCGGTTCCAGCGTGCCTTCGATGTGAAGGTGCAGTTCAGCCTTGGGCAGTTGGCGGGTAAATTCGCGTAGGGAAAAGGCGGAATCAGACACGGGGCGCTCCTGGTAGGCAGAATATGCGCCCCATTATACGAAGGCAAAGGCCTGGGGTCAGGCGTCCTTGCCACGCAGGGCGGCAATGGCCAGAAAGAGCCAGGCCAGAATCATGGCTACTCCGCCAATAGGGGTAATCGCGCCCAGCCATTTCACGCCGCTAAGCACCAGAATGTACAGGCTGCCGCTGAAAATCAGTACGCCAGCCAGCATCAGAATTGCGCTGCGCGACTGCCAGGTCGCATTCAATTGCGAGCCCAACGCGGCAATCAGCAGCAAGCCCAGACCATGCAGCAATTGATACAGTACGGCCGTGTGCCAGGTTGCCAATGCCGAAGCGTCAACCATGGCGCGCAGGGCGTGGGCACCAAACGCGCCCAGGCCTACGCCCAAGGCCATAATCAGTGTGCCCAGGCACAGAATGGATCGTGATTTCATGTCGTTCCTTGCAAGTCGCTGCGGTCGCAGCGCGGAGGGAGGCCAGTGCTATTATCGAACAAAAAAATTGGCTTTGTCTGCAAGGAGACAGCATGCAAGAAATAGCTCCGGTCGCCCCTGATGCACAAGACGTTGTGGTGGCCGCGTATCGCTATCAGTCTGGCCAGCCAGCACAGGCTTTGGATATTCATCACCTGCCTGTACACGATCCCTTGAAGGACGGCTTTATCTGGATTGGTTTGAAAGACCCCAGCGAGGCGACCTTGCGCGAAGTAGGGGCGCAACTGGGTCTGCCAGACAATGCCGTTGAAGAATTGATTGCCCCTCATCGTCGTCCCAAATTGCTGGAGTTCAGCAATTGCCTGATTGTGGTGGCGGTAACCTTGGGCCTGAAAGATCTGCGCCCACTTTTTGGTACTACGCAGATTCTGATTGCCCACGGCTTGTTGCTGACGGTGCGGCGTGGTTCCAACAGCAGCTATTTAGAGCTGCGTGCCCGGCTGGAAAGCACACCGGCCTTGCTGGAACGGGGTAGTGATTTTGTCGCCTCGGAGTTGCTGGATCTGATTGTGGACCAGTATCAGACTTGTCTGGAACAAACCGAAAAGGCCGTAGAAGCCATTGAGCAGCAATTTCTGATTCGGGGCTTCAAGGAAAACGATGTACGGCGTATTTACCGTTTACGGCGCGATTTGCTGCGCGTGTATAACGCGGTAACGCCATTGGCGGAGCTAAGCCGTCGTTTGTCGCGCATCGAGCTGGCGTATGTGGATGCGGAAAGTCGGGCATATTTCGGTGAAGTGGCAGACCGCATTGCCCGCACTTCCGAATTTATTAACAGCCTGCGGCAAGCCCTGGCCTTCGCCTTTGAAGGTGGCTTGATGATAGGGCAGATGCAGCAGACTGACACTACCCGCAAGCTGGCGGCCTGGGCGGCCATTTTGGCCGTGCCGACCGCGGTGGCGGGGATTTACGGCATGAACTTCAAATTCATGCCCGAGCTGGAATGGACGCTGGGCTACCCCCTGGCCTTGGGCCTGATGGGCAGCGTGTGCGGATTTTTGTACTGGAAATTCAAAAAGGCCAAATGGCTCTAGATTAAGAGACGGGGCAAGACGGCCGGAATCAAGGAGGCGAGATGGGTCTGGAACAGCAGTTACAGAATCAGGTGCCGGATTTGATGAATGACGATCTGTTTGGCGAAGATCCGGCTTTACAACATTGGCAAAGCAAGCTGGCCTCCCAGGAGGCTCGGCAAGCGCTGGCGGACTACGGCCAGAAACTGGGCTCTGCCCATTGGCGCGAGCAAGGTGCCTTGGCTAATCGCCAGCCGCCGCAATGGCGAGGCTGGTCTGCCCAAGGGCAACGAGTTGATCAGGTGGATTTTCATCCCGCCTGGCATCAATTGATGAGCCTGGGCATGGAGCAGGGCCTGCATATCTGGCCCCATCAGTCCGAACCTGGCCAGCACCTGCAACGAGCCATGGGCTTTTACATGCATGGTCAGATTGAGGCGGGCACCTTGTGTCCCTTGACCATGACGCGCGCCGCTGCGCCCTTACTGCAGGCTGATCCGTTTCAGGAATGGGCGGCCAAGCTGGACATCAATCAGTACGATTCTTCTGATCAGTTGATGACAGAAAAAAGCAGCGTGCTGCTGGGTATGGGCATGACGGAAATGCAGGGCGGCTCTGATCTGCGCGGCTGCACCACTGAAGCGCATCCCCAGGCTCAGGCGTTTCGTCTTTACGGGCACAAATGGTTTTTCTCCGTGCCGCAGGCGGACGGGCATCTGGTACTGGCGCGTGAGCACGAGCAGTTTTCTTGTTTCCTGATGCCGCGCTATACCGAATATGGCTTGAATCGCCGGTATATACGCAGGCTGAAAGACAAATTGGGCAACCGCTCCAACGCCAGTGCCGAAATTGATTTTGATGGTGCACTGGCCTGGCGCGTGGGCCAAGCCGGTCGCGGTATTGCTCTGCTGGCCGGAATGGCGGCCCGTACCCGTATTGATTGCGTGCTGGGCAGTGCCGCCCTGATGCGGCAGGCCCTGGTGCAGTCCCTGCATTACTGTCAGCATCGACGCTGCTTTGGCAAACAGTTGATCGATCAGCCCTTGATGCAGGCGGTATTGCTGGATATGAGCCTGGAAAGTGAAGCGGCCACCCATCTGGCCCTGTTCCTGGTGGACTTGCAGGAGCGGGCTGATGATCCCGTGGCGCAGGCAGTGCTACGCGTGCTGGCCCCGGCTGCCAAGTTCTGGGTATGTCGTCGGGCCATCGCCCTGTGTGCCGAAGCCATGGAAACCTGGGGCGGCAACGGTTATATCGAGGATGGCCCCATGCCACGCTTGCTGCGCGAAGCTCCTGTCAATTCTATTTGGGAAGGTTCAGGCAATGTGATGTGCCTGGATGTGCAGCGCGCCTTGAGTCAGGAAGGTGTCCTGGAGGCCTTGCAGGCAGACTTGCGTGCCCGTACGGGAGATGATGCGGAACTGGGTCAGGTTGCACAGGATTTGTTGAGCACGGTTTCCCAGGCGGGAGGCCGTGTCTGGACGCAGAAACTGGCCCTGCTGTACCAAGCCTGCCTGATGCGCCAGGTGGCTCCCGATGCCGTCGCGGATCTGTTCGCGACCCATCGTCTGCAACAAGGTCCGGCTACCGTATTCGGGCTGGAAGGTGTGGAGCAGGCTTCCTGGTATTTGCATCGCATCTGGCCCCGCCTGCAGGCGTCTTGACGCAGGCCTGCCTACTAGGGACATTGCTCTGGACAGGCGGTGCGCAGTATCTATAATTTGTTAGCCTAGTTTCTGCTACCCGCCTGGAGTGTTGTCCGCATCATGACTGTGTTTTCCTTGTCCAGCTTTTCTTCTTTGACGCGGCGCACAGCCGTTTGTGCTGGCTTGACGGCTGTGATGGCTGTCTGGGCCTTGCCTGTTCAGGCTCAAGACTTCGAGCTGACAGGGCGCGTGGTGCGGGTGGCCGACGGCGATACGCTGACGATTTTGCCCAGCAATAACAGGCAGATGCGCGTGCGTCTGGCCAGTATCGATGCTCCCGAAACCACCAAAGACAGCCGTCGGCCCGGCCAGCCCTTTGCGGTGGCCTCGCGGCGCTTCCTGTCGGATTTGGTTTCCGGTAAACATTTGACCCTGTCTTGCTATGAGCGCGACCGCCACGGTCGCGCTGTATGCGATGTGCCCTTGGCCGATGGCGAAACCGCCAACCAGAAACTGGTACGGGCTGGAATGGCCATGGCCAATCGTGAAAAACGCGGCCGCTTCCTGCGCGACCCTCGTATTGATCAGCTGGAGCGCGAAGCCAAGGAAGCCGGTGTAGGCATCTGGTCAGAGCCCAGTCCTGTCCCGCCATGGAAATGGCGTTATGACTGCTGGCAGCAAGGGCAATGCTAAGCCCTTTGCGGCGGATGGGGCTGGCCCTGTTGTGCGTCGGATTGGCAGCTTGCTCCAAACCCGTTAACAGCCCTTATCAGGAAGGCAGCGCAGCAGAAAACACGCTCTACAGCGCGTTCACGACCCGCTCCCCCAATCACCTGGACCCGGCTTTGTCCTACTCCGGTGACGAGACACCGTTTACGTATTCGATTTATGAGCCGCTGTACGGCTATCACTATCTGGACCGTCCCTACCGCCTGATTCCCAAGGCGGCGGCCGAGCTGGTAGAGCCTGTATACCTTGATGAGCAGGGTAATCGTTTGCCTGCTGATGTGCCGGGCGAACAGGTGGCAGTCAGCCGTTACGATATTCCCATCAAGCAAGGCATTCGCTTTCAGCCGCATCCGGCCTTTGCCCTGGATGAACAGGGCGAGTACCGCTATTACCCCATGCGGGCGCCGGACCTGAACGATGCTTTCAGCATTACCGACTTCGCCCATACCGGCTCACGCGAGCTGACGGCTCACGATTACGTTTACGCCTTCAAGCGTTTGGCCAGCCCGCGCTTGGCCTCTCCTGTGCTGGGTGTGATGGCCGAGCATATCCGGGGCTTCAAGGAGTTCAGCGAAGAACTGGCCCGTATCGACAAGCAGGAGCCGCGTCCACAATGGCTGGATTTGCGGCCCTACACCTTGCCGGGTGTGCGAGCGCTGGATAAACACACCTTGCGCATCGAGGTGAATGGCAAGTACCCACAGTTCAAGTACTGGCTGGCCATGACCTTTACCGCGCCCATGGCCTGGGAGGCCGAGCGCTTTTATAGCCAGCCGCGCATGGCGCAGCACAATCTGACACTGGATAGCTGGCCCGTGGGTACAGGCCCATTCATGCTGACGGAATCCCTGACCAATCGTCGTCACGTTCTGAGCCGTAACCCCAATTACCGGGGGGAGCCATACCCTTGTGTGGGCGAGCCCGGCGACCAGGCTGCTGGTTTACTGGAAGATTGCGGCAAACCCATGCCTTTTCTGGACAAAGTGGTGTTCTCTCTGGAAAAAGAGGGCGTCCCCTTGATGGGCAAGTTCCTGCAGGGCTATTACGACATTCCGCAGGTGGAGCGGGGCGAGTACGGTGTCGCCATGACAGTGGCCGCGCAGGACTCGGTCGACAAAGCCAATCTGTATCAGGAGCGCGGCCTGCAATTGCGCACGGCACCTGAAGCGCAATTGTTTTATATGGGCTTTAACTGGCACGACCCGGTGGTCGGCCAGGGCGATACGCCCGAGCAGTTCGAGAAAAACCGCAAGCTGCGCCTGGCCATCAGCATTGTGTTCGACTGGGAGCAGTACGTTTCCATTTTCATGAATGACCAAGGGGAAGCCGCGCATAGTCCTTTGCCGCCTGGCGTGCCGGGCTATCAGCCGCTGCCCCAAGGTGCCAACCCTTATGTCTACACCAAGGACAATGGCGTGGTGAAACGCCGCAGTCTGGACGAAGCGCGTGATTTGCTGCGACAGGCGGGCTATCCCGATGGACGGGACAGCCGTACCGGCAAGCCCCTGATTCTGTATTACGACTCCATGATGGGTATGGGCTCGGATGCCACGGTGGACTGGATGCGCCGTCAGCTGGCCCAGGTAGGCTTGCAGCTGGAGGTGCGCGCTACCGATTACAACCGCTTTCAGGACAAGATGAAGCGGGGCGCGGCACAGCTATTTCTGTGGGGCTGGGTAGCCGACTACCCGGATGCCGAAAACTTCTTCACCTTGCTTTATGGCCCCCAGGCCAAGAAGGATTTTGGTGGTGAGAACGCCGCCAATTACCAAAGCGCGGAGTTTGATCGCCTGTACGAGCAAATGCGCTTTCTGAACGACGGCCCGGACAAGCAGGCGGTGGTGCAGCAGATGATCCATCTGGTCCAGCATGATGCCCCCTGGATGTTTGGCTATGTGCCCAATGCGGGTGGAGCCTACCAAAGCTGGGTGCGCAATGCCAAGCCGTCCATGATGGTGCGCGACAGCATCCAGTATTACCGTATCGACCCCGAACAGCGTGTGGAGCGCATTGATCGCTGGAACCGCCCCGTCTGGTGGCCCGCCATTCCGCTGGGCTTGCTGGCCTTGATTCTGGTGTGGGTGGTGCGCTCGCAGGCTCAGGCGCGTCGTCGCCATGTGGCTCTGCGCAAGGAGAAAGACTGATGTTTTCCTATATGCTGCGGCGCATTCTGTATGGCGTGCTGATTCTGATAGGGGTCAATCTGCTGACCTTTGTGCTGTTCTTTGCCGTGAACACGCCTGACGATATGGCCCGTTTGTCCATTGGTGGGCAGCGCGTCAGCCAGACGGCCATTGAAAACTGGAAGGCAGAGCGCGGTTATAACAAGCCGTTGTTTTATAACGCGCAAGCGGAAGGCTCCAAAACCTTTACCGACACGATTTTCTACGAGCGCTCGGTTCCTTTGTTGCGCCTGGATTTTGGCTTGTCCGACCAGGGGCAGGATATTGCCTATCAGATCAAGCAACGCATGGGGCCCAGTTTGGCGCTGGCCTTGCCCACCTTCTTTTTGGGCTTATGGGTGTGCATCAGTTTTGCCTTGCTGATGGTGTTCTTTCGGGGAACCCGACTGGATTTTTCAGCCGTTGTGCTGTGCGTCGTGTTGATGTCCATTTCGGGCCTGTTCTACATCATTGCCGGGCAATGGCTGTTTGCACGGGTGCTGCGCTGGGTGCCGTTTTCGGGCTGGGTGGAAGGGATGGATAACTGGCGCTTTCTGGTCTTGCCGGTGCTGGTGGGGATTTTGTCGCGCATCGGCGCAGAATCCCGCTTTTACCGCAGCCTGTTCCTGGAAGAGGCCAGCCGTGATTATGTGCGTACGGCGCGCTCCAAGGGGCTGGCGGAATCTACCGTTTTGTTCCGCCATGTCTTGCCCAATGCGCTCTTGCCCATTCTGACGGGCACCGTATCGGCTTTGCCCCTGCTGTTCATGGGCAGCCTGATTTCGGAGTCTTTTTTTGGTATTCCGGGTCTGGGCAGCTTCACCATTGATGCCATCAATGCCCAGGACTTCTCCATTGTGCGTGCCATGGTGTTTTTAGGATCAATGCTTTATATCGCCGGTTTGATTCTGGCCGATATCTCCTACACCCTGGTTGACCCCCGCATTCGTTTTAGTTGAGCCCGCCATGCCACAGTTCGTCTTTCTCTGGACCGATACCTTTGTGCTGGCACTGTTTCTGGCCATGGCGCTCTACACCTGGCGCGTCGTCAAGCGGCCTGCCTTGCGCTCGGCCTGGGCCAGTGTGGCACGTACGCCCTCGGCCATGTGCGCTGCTGTTTTTCTGGTCTTTTTCCTGCTGATCGGTTTACTGGACTCCATTCACTACCGGCCTTTATTGCCGGCTGCCCCTGGGCAGGAAGCCAGCACAGCCAGCTATGCCCCCGTTGCCCGCTCTGCGCTGGACGATATTCTGAAGAAAGCCGGGCTGGCCGAGGTGGAAAAAACCTATTCTGCTCCCTTGGCCCGCTTTCAACTGACCAAAGAAAGCATGCTGATAGATGGCAAGCCCGTGCGGGACTTTCCGCGTCTGGTCAATGCCGGGGTGGGTATGGATACGCCTGCCGCGCATAGATACGATATTTTGCAGCTAGGCGCCAAAGGTTTGGCCTGGGGGGTGCTGGTCAGTGTGCTACTGGCTGTTCTGCTGACGCTTTGGGGGCGCAAGCAATCCATGGAATCGGGTTGGGGCGCGGCCTGGCGTTATTGGTGGCAAGGGCAGGGCTTGGTGAATTGGCGACTGGTCTGGTTCAGTGCCAGCGTGCTGGTGATACTGCTATGCCTGGTGCTGAGCCTGAGCGCGAATTACTACGTGCTGGGCACGGATCGCACGGGTAACGACATCATCTGGCAAGCCTTGAAAAGCGTGCGCACGGCTTTGGTGATTGGCACCTTGACCACCTTCGCCATGCTGCCACCTGCCATCATTCTGGGCTTGGCCGCTGGATACTTCCGGGGCTGGGTGGATGATGTCATTCAATACATTTACACCACGCTGACTTCCATCCCTGGCGTGCTGCTGATCGCCGCTTGCGTGTTGATGATGCAGGTCTATATCGACACCCATCCCGACAGCTTCGACACCGTGGCCGCTCGCGCAGATCTGCGCTTGTTCATGCTGTGCCTGATTCTGGGGTTAACCGGCTGGGCGGGCCTGTGCCGCCTGCTGCGGGCCGAGGTGTTGAAGCTGCGCGAGCTGGACTACGTTCAGGCAGCCCAAGCCTTTGGTGTCGGTCATCTGCGCATCATGTTCCGTCACCTGCTGCCTAACGTCATGCACATTGTGCTGATCACCCTGATTCTGGAGTTCTCCGGCCTGGTGCTGTACGAAGCTGTGCTGTCTTATCTGGGTATTGGTGTGGACCCCAGCATGCCATCCTTTGGGCGCATGATTGATGCGGCCCGTAGCGAGCTGTCCCGCGACCCGATCATCTGGTGGGGCCTGGCCGGGGCTTTTGTGATGATGCTGGGTTTGGTACTGTCTGCGAACATTTTTGCCGATGCGGTGCAAACGGCGTTTGACCCTCGTACTCGTCGCTTCAAGGCTTTGCGAGTACGTCGTCCAGGAGGAGCCAAGGTATGAGCGAGCTTGAAAATGTCTCCGCCGTGAAGCCCGCTGCAACGCCTGCCGTGCTGAGTATCGAGGGTCTGGAACTGCGTGTGCAGTCCGATGCCGGTGTGCAAAGTGTGGTGCGTAATCTGTCTTTGGCCGTGCAGCGCGGTGAAACCTTTGCCTTGGTGGGGGAGTCCGGCTGCGGCAAAAGCATGACGGCCATGGCGATCCTACGCCTCTTGCCTGAAGCGGCCTGGATGCAGTCCGGTCAAATTGCCTTGGACGGGTTGGAACTGCCACCTTTGCCCGAGCAGCAAATGCAGGATGTGCGCGGTAAACGCATCAGCGTGATTTTTCAGGAGCCGTCCACCAGCCTGAATCCGGTCATGTCCATTGGCCGGCAGATCAGCGAGGTGATTCGTCGTCATGGTGTGGCTCCTGCGGGGCAGGAAAGGGCAAGGGCCATCAAATGGCTGGAACGTGTCGGCATCCCCGGTGCCGCACAGCGTTACGATGACTTTCCATTCCAGTTCTCCGGCGGCCAGAAGCAACGCATCATGATTGCCATTGCCTTGGCGGCGGAACCTGATTTGCTGGTGGCTGACGAGCCAACTACCGCGCTGGATGTAACGGTTCAGGCGCAGATTCTGCAGTTGTTAGCCGATATACAGAAAGAGATGGGCCTGGCTATCTTGCTGATTACGCACGATTTGCTGCTGGTCAAACAGTATGCCGACTATGTGGCCTTGATGCGGCACGGACAAATAGTGGAAGCCGGGCTGGCAAGCCAGTTCTTTTTGCGCCCTAGCCATCCTTATGCTCGTGAATTGCTCAATGCCATTCCCACTTTTGAGAAACGTGGGCGTCCCTTGTCCCGTGCCCCTGCGCCCATTGAAGCAGTCCCACCGCGCAATAGCGGCAAAGAGCTGGTGCTGGATATTCAGGGCTTGTCTGTTTCCTATAAGCAGGCTGGCTCCTGGTGGCGACGCCTGCCTGTCATTCCCGTGGTCAAAGACTTGAGCCTGCAACTGCACAAGGGCGAAACCCTGGCTTTGGTCGGCGAGTCGGGCTGCGGTAAAAGCACGGTCGCACGTACTTTGATGCGCTTGCTGGATCATCAGGCTGAGATCAGCGGGCAGGTGCAGATGCAGGGGCAGAACGTCTTGCAAGTGAAAGGCAAGGCCTTGCGGCAACTGCGCTCACGTTTGCAGATCATTTTTCAGGATCCCTATGGGTCGCTGGATCCGCGCATGATGGTGGGGGATATTCTCCTGGAAGGCCTGACCGCGCTGCGTCCCGAGCTGGACACCAAGGCGCGTCGTAAACGAATTGAAACTTTAGTGGACCAAGTCGGTCTACCCAAGAACGCCCTGGATCGTTACGCACATGAGTTTTCCGGCGGGCAACGTCAGCGCATCGCTATTGCCCGTGCCTTGGCGGTAGAGCCCGCCGTTCTGATTTGCGATGAACCTACCTCGGCCCTGGACGTGTCCGTACAAGCGCAGATTCTGGATTTGATGCGTGAGTTACAAATGGAACTGGGTCTGGCTTATTTGTTCATTACTCATAATTTCGGGGTTGTGGAGTATCTGGCCGATCGAATTGCTATCATGGCCAAGGGACGCATCGTGGAGCAGGGCAGCGCACAGCACGTTCTGTTCCATCCGCAGGAAGAGTTGACGCAGCGTCTGCTGGCCGCTGTTCCCCGTTAAGCCGCGCCACATGCCGGACTTGCCATATTTAGTCCGGCACTTCTATGTCACAATACGGCGGTCTGTCCGCCCATTGATAAACACATTATGAGTCTGAAGGTTTTTGATCTTGAATGCGAACACGGCCATGTGTTCGAGGGTTGGTTTAGCTCACGCGAAAGTTACGATGAGCAGATCAGTCGCGGGCTTTTGTGTTGCCCCGTCTGCGACAGCCACGAGGTCAAACGCAAACTTTCGGCTCCACGTATCAATGTAGGTGCGCAGGAAAGCCTTGGCGCCCCTGCCAGTGCTCCAGTTCCGCCTCCCTTGCCTTCAACCATGCCTACCGAAGCGCAAATGCGGGCGATTCAAGGTCAGCTTTTACAAGAGCTGCGTTCGGTGATACGCAAGTCAGACGATGTGGGCACCCAGTTTGCCCAGGAAGCACGGCGCATGCACGAGGGCGACATTGAGCCGCGCGCAATCCGTGGTCAGGCCACGGTGCAGGAGTATCAGGAACTGGCCGACGACGGCATTATTGCCATGCCGATTCCGGACTTTCTGGATGATGACCGCCTGCAGTAAATAACTGCGACATCTCTTTCAGCCTGCGGTGCAAGGTACTGCGATGCAGTCCCAAGGCGCGTGCCGCCTGTGAAATATTTCCCTGATGCTGTTTCAAAGCCTGCTGCACGGCAGCGTATTCCTGTTCCTTCAGGGTTTGTGGCCTTGGGGAGTCAAGGGAGCTGGTTTCCGTAATGCTCCGGACCTCCGGGATGGCAGGTTCTTGAGCCAGCACCGGGTGTTCTGCATTCAAGCACGGCAAGGCAGGCAGGTCCTGGGCCAACCAGAGCCGCCCCGGAGAATCTTGCACAATGATTTGCAGCAGCACCGATCGCAACTGACGGTAATTGCCCGGCCAGTCGTAGTCCTGCAGTATTTGCAGGGCTTCGGGATGTAGCTGTGGAGCAGCCTGGCCTTGTGCCAGAATAGCCAGTTCTTTGGAAATATAGTCGCCCAGATCGCTGCGTTCCCTAAGGCTGGGGACTGTGCAGATATAGTCTTGCAGTCGGAAGTACAGGTCGGCACGGAAGCGGCCATCACGCACCAGTTTTTCCAGCGGTTGATGGCTGGCGCTGATCAGCTGGAAGTCCAGCCTGTGTGTGCGTTCCGAACCTAGTGCCTGCACCTCGCGCTCTTGCAGAACCCGTAGCAGACGGCTTTGCAAACCCACTGGCATATCGCCAATTTCATCCAGAAACAGCACTCCGCCATGGGCCTGACGCAATTTGCCTGCATAGCCCTGACGGCGCGCACCCGTAAACGCACCGGCCTCATACCCGAACAACTCGGCTTCGATCAGGGTTTCGGGCAGGGCGGCGCAGTTAATCGCCACAAAAGGGCCGGACTGCGACTTGTGACGGCGATGCAGCTCACGCGCCATACGCTCTTTGCCCGAGCCGCTGGGGCCGCTGAGCAAGATGGACAGGCCCATTTGCATGGCTCGCAACGCCGGTTCCAGCGCCCTTTCCTGTTGAGGGGACAGTAGTTGTGTTGCTTCTGCTGTCTCGGTCCGAGCCTGTACCGCGCGGGCTGGAGCCGGAGTTTTAGCCGCTGTGCTCAGGTGGAGCGTTACAGGTCGACTCGTGCTTTTCGCCTGTTCCAGTACCGAACTTAAGTCCTGGCCGGGTAGCTCCTGCCAGTCCTGGCGCAACATGCGGGCGGCCAACTCATCGGCCGCCACAATGGTGTCATCCTCCAGAATCAGTCGCCCACTAAAAGCACTGTTGAGCAGGCTGGGGTCTGTATGCAGATGCAGCAGACGGCGCGATGGCGTGCACAGTGACTCCAGCATCTGGCGGCTGATCTGGCGGGCGTACAGTTGTGCCAAATCCAGCGCGTAGTGATGTTCCAGTTCTGAAGGCCCGGAGATATCCAGCACTCCAATAATCTGGCCGTAAGGGTCGTAAATGGGGGCGGCGTGGCAGCTAAGAATCCGGTTGTCAGGCAAATAGTGCTGGCTGCCGTGAATCTTGATGGGCTGTGCGCAGACCAGAGCTGTGCCAATAGCATTGGTGCCGCGATGGTTCTCCGCCCAACTCACACCCGCACGCAAGGCAACCTGTTCGGCCCGCTGCAGAAAGTGCGGGTCCCCCGCCTGTTGCAACACCGTGCCTTGTGCGTCGCACAATAAAACCAGACTGCGATGCGGGTGCACCAGCGCCGCCAGATCCTGTACCGCCGCCGAGGAGTGATGCAACAGGTGATGCTGTTGTTCCAGCAACTGTCGCAGCGCACCTTGGCTCATGTCTCTGGGTTCCGCGCTTAACTCCGACTCCATCGTCTGACAGCGTTCCCAGGACTGACGCCACATGGTTTCGTTGGTCTGCGGGCAAAACGAGTGTAGAGAAGTCATGAGTGTGCTCCGGGAGGGGTGTCGCATTCTGCGACAGTGCTCGCGTTTTGCGACAGTAGCTGTCGCAGCCTGCGACTGGAGGTCGTTTCATTATGGAGGCGGGCGAGCTCAGGATCGAGTCGGGACAATCGCTAGGTAGTTTGGCACGTTATTTGCTTTAGTTAAAACAGGATAAAGGCACCCCTAACCTTTCCCTGCGGTGCACGCCTTGTGACACCGAACTAAATCAATAAGGAGACATCATGAATCTGTCCGATCTCAAATCCATGGGCCTGGATCTGGAATTCCCGTTCAAATCCCGTTACGACAACTACATTGGTGGACGTTGGGTGCCGCCGGTCGAAGGCGAGTATTTTGATAACGTCTCGCCCGTCACCGGGCAGGTTTTTTGCCAGGTAGCCCGCTCGGGTGCAGCGGACATTGACCTGGCTCTGGACGCCGCGCACAAGGTGCGCCACCAGTGGGCCAATACCCCGCCTGCCGAGCGCTCCGCTGTGCTGTTGCGCATTGCTGACCGTATCGAACAAAACCTGGAACGTCTGGCGGTTGCCGAAACGATCGACAATGGCAAACCCATCCGTGAAACCCGCGCGGCTGACTTGCCTTTGGCCGTCGACCATTTCCGCTACTTTGCCGGTTGCCTGCGCGCCCAAGAGGGCAGCATCTCGGATGTGGACAGCACCACGGTTGCTTACCACTTCCACGAGCCTATCGGCGTCGTCGGCCAGATCATCCCCTGGAACTTCCCGCTGCTGATGGCCGCCTGGAAACTGGCCCCCGCCCTGGCTGCCGGTTGCCCCATCGTCCTGAAACCCGCCGAGCAAACTCCCGCTTCCATTTTGCTGCTGATGGAAATCATCGGCGATCTGCTGCCCGCTGGCGTACTGAACGTCGTCACTGGCTACGGTAAAGAAGCAGGCCATGCCTTGGCCAACTCCAAGCGCATCGCCAAAATCGCCTTCACTGGCTCCACCCCCGTCGGCCGAGAAATCCTGCACGCCGCAGCTGATCGCCTGATCCCCGCTACGGTAGAGCTGGGCGGCAAGAGCCCCAACATCTTCTTTGAAGACGTGATGCAGGCTGATGATGCCTTCCTGGACAAAGCCCTGGAAGGTTTGAGCATGTTTGCCCTGAACCAGGGCGAGATTTGCACATGCCCATCGCGTATCCTGATTCAGGAATCCATCTACGAGCGCTTTATCGAGCGTGCCGTGGAGCGAGTCAAACGTATTCAGACCGGCAACCCGCTCAATGCCGGGACAATGGTGGGCGCGCAGGTGTCCGAGAAACAGATGGAGCGCATCCTGGGCTACATCAATATCGGTCGAGAAGAGGGCGCACAAGCCTTGACTGGCGGCGAACGCAATCGTCTGGGTGAAGGCCTGGATAATGGCTACTACATCAGCCCAACCATGCTGCTGGGTAAAAACAGCATGCGTACCTTCCAGGAAGAAATCTTCGGACCGGTGGCCGCTGTGACCACCTTCAAGGACGAAGAAGAAGCCATTGCCATCGCCAACGACACCGAGTTTGGCCTGGGTGCTGGAGTCTGGAGCCGCGACGGCTCGCGTGCCTACCGCGTAGGCCGTGGCGTTGAAGCTGGCCGAGTTTGGACCAACTGCTATCACCTGTATCCTGCTCACGCCGCTTTCGGTGGCTACAAGCAATCCGGTATCGGCCGCGAAACCCATAAGATGGCCCTCAATAACTACCAGCAAACCAAGTGCTTGCTGGTCAGCTACAGCCCGAACGCCCTGGGCTTCTTCTGATCCTTTGATCTATTCGTAGTGTTGTCAGACCTCCCCCCATGCAATATGGGGGGATGCCCTCCTTGCGCGCTTGCTATGTGTTTATCCCAGAGGGCCGCAAGGAATTTCTTCGATCATTAATAAGGAATACGCACCATGACAGTCTCGGAATTCTTTATCCCCTCGCACAATATTCTTGGCCCCGGCGCACTGGATCAGGCCATGCCCATTGTCGGGAAAATGGGCTTCAAAAAAGCTCTGATCATTACTGATGCCGATTTGGCCAAGCTGGGTATGGCGAAACTGGTGGCTGACAAGCTGATTGCACAAGGCATCAATACCGCGATTTTTGATCAGGTGCAGCCTAATCCTACAGTCGGTAACGTGAATGCCGGCTTGGACGCCTTGAAAGCACACGGCGCAGATCTGATTGTTTCCTTGGGCGGCGGTTCATCGCATGACTGTGCCAAAGGCGTAGCCCTGGTCGCCAGCAACGGCGGCAAGATCGCTGACTACGAAGGCGTAGATAAATCCGCCAAACCGCAACTGCCACTGCTGGCTATCAACACCACAGCAGGCACCGCGTCGGAAATGACGCGCTTCACCATCATTACTGATGAAACCCGCCACGTAAAAATGGCAATCATCGACCGCCACATCACCCCGTTCCTGTCAGTGAACGACTCCGACCTGATGGAAGGCATGCCCGCATCGCTAACTGCTGCTACTGGCATGGATGCACTGACCCACGCAGTTGAAGCCTACGTTTCCACAATCGCCACCCCCATCACCGACGCCTGTGCGGTGAAAGTGGTAGAGCTGATCGCCAAATACCTGCCCGTTGCTGTGCGTGAGCCGCATAACAAGAAAGCCCGTGAACAAATGGCCTATGCGCAGTTTCTGGCAGGGATGGCATTCAATAACGCGTCACTGGGCTATGTCCACGCCATGGCGCACCAGCTAGGCGGTTTCTACGATCTGCCCCACGGTGTCTGTAATGCCCTGCTGCTGCCGCATGTGCAGGCTTTCAATATGCAGGTGGCAGGGGAGCGCCTGAATGAAATCGGCAAGCTGCTATCAGATAACAATCCAGATCTGAAAGGCCTGGATGTCATCGCAGCGATTAAAAAGCTGGCGGATATTGTGGGGATTCCGAAGTCGCTGGAAGAGCTGGGCGTGAAGCGGGAAGATTTCCCGGTTCTGGCCGATAACGCGCTCAAGGATGTGTGCGGTGCAACTAATCCGATTCAGACGGATAAGAAGACGATTATGGGGATTTTTGAAGAGGCGTTTGGGGTGAGGTAATGCTGTGCTAAGAGCAAGGGGCAGATATGTATTTTGGTGTTAAGTTAATACTGCCTCTTTCTCGGTTGCACAGTATTTTTAGTAAAATGGCAGGCAGGAAAAAGGGGCTGTAAAAACAGCCCCTTTTTTGCGCGTACCGCACTGGGCGGCACGACGTCTTTCTTACATCACGCGGCTGCGGTATTCGCCAGTGCGGGTGTCGATTTCGATCTTGTCACCGATATTGCAGAACAAAGGCACGCTGATTTCGGTGCCCGTGTTGATCTTGGCAGGCTTCAGCACTTTACCGGAGGTATCGCCTTTCACGGCAGGTTCGGTGTAGGTGATTTCGCGCACGATGATGGTGGGAAGTTCAACCGAGATAGCACGACCTTCGTAGAAAACGGCCTCAACGGACATGTTTTCTTCCAGGTAGTCCAGGGCGTCGCCCATGCTTTCAGCTTCGATTTCGTACTGGTTGTACTCTTCGTCCATGAAGACGTACATGGGGTCAGCAAAGTATGAGTAAGTGCATTCGCGCTTTTCCAGCTGAACCACTTCAAATTTTTCGTCAGCTTTGTGCACGGCTTCGCTGTTCGAGCCGGTCAGCAGGTTCTTGAACTTCAATTTGACAACGGCGGAGTTGCGACCGGATTTGTTGTATTCCGTTTTCTGAACGACCAGAGGGTCGCCATTAACCATAGCGACGTTACCAACGCGCAGTTCTTGTGCGGTTTTCATTAAAAAAACTCCGAATGGGACAGGCTCCGCCAAACGCAGTGTCAGGGAGCTTTTAAGAGGTAATCCGTTATTTTAGCGTTTTCGGGCGACTTGGGTGTAAAAACTCAGCAAACTGCTGGCCAAATCGGCTTGTGCAGCCAGTTTTTCACTATAAGCACGGGCTTCTTGTTGCCATAGACGCAACACCTGGGGTTCCAGGCAGCGGCTCAAGGCAGTGGCGGCACCGGCCTGATCGGCACTGCTCCAGGCCAGATGCAGGGCTTGAACCGGCTCGGGCAAATTGCCGGTATCCAGCCAGGCTTGCAGCTTGTCCAGATGGGCCTGTTCTTCCTGTACGTAAGGCTGCCACAGCATGGGCTGAGCGGCCCAGATGGCGCGTACCAGGGAGTCCTCGCCACGTACAATATTCAGTGCGCTACGCCAGAGCAGGGCATCAAAATCGGCCTGATTCACGGCGGGGATGCGCTGAACTTGCAAGTGGCCTTGCTCCAGATCCGGGATACCTTGGGCAACAGACTCGGGCACCAGCAGCAGGGTTTTCTGCTTTAGCGTGGATAGCACTTCGGGCAGAGCCAGGACGGGCGCATCGGGATAGCAGAACAGGAACATTTGCTGCATCTCGCCCTGGAGCAGGGCTTGAATGTGCTCCTGCGCCACGCCCAGACGACTCAGCATGGCCTGGTAGGCGACATCGTCCTGTTGAAAGGCATCGCGACGGGCCAGCAGATCGCTTTCACGCAGCAGCCCCCCTGTTTGCGGGACAAAGCCGGGAAAGAAAAAATATTTGTTCGCACCACCGGCTTGTGGGGAGGGCAGGCCGTGGCAGCCCTGTACCCAGGGTTCGGCGCTCAGGTAATCCAGATTGATCCACACATGGCTATCTGCCGTCAGTTGCCGTGTCATGGCTTCGGGCGGTTCGCAGGCAAAGGCCTCGATCACGAAGGGATGTGCTGCGGGGTATTCTTGGCGCGCGTCGTGCCAATGCTCAATATCTACGCCCTGCAGTTGCTGGCTTTGCCGTTCGCTTTGAATTTCGGACTGGATACGGCTGAAGCTGTGCAGATCATCTACCCACAGGCGTAGCTGGGCGACCTCGGGTTTGGCAGCTAACTGACGGGCCAGCCGCCAGCACACGCCTATATCCCCCAGATTGTCGATAACACGGCAAAACAGGTCTATGGATACAGGTTGGGAAGCAGTAGCGGTGTTCAATTTAGTGCAGCTGTACGGGGTCCAGATCGATTTCGTCCGGCAGTTCCGGGTGCTGCATCTCGCCGTTGATGTCCGGGAAGAAGGGCGCGTTGCAATCGTCGCAGGTCTCGGTGGAGTGCAGGCCGGGCAGGCGCTGAATCTGGACCAGACCCAGGGTGCTGAGCAGGGCGGCAATCACGTCCGGAATGTCGATATGGTCGTCGCTGTGGAAAGAGGACTCGGCCTCTTCCTGGCTCAATACAGGCCAGATACAGCCATAAATCACGGTGGGCGAGGAAATGGTGCTAAAGCCCACGCGATATTCTTCCACTTGTTCTTCACCGCAAGCAACGATGACCGCACGCAAATGGTCGGGCGAGAGCTTCACGGCTGTTTGCAGCCAGGTGATACCGGCCTTCAGGGCCAGTGGGCGAATCTCGCGGTCCGACTCGCGGTTATTGACGTAATAAGCGTTGGGAGCCAGGAACTGCAGCTGGCAGCCGGTAAATAACGGTGTGACGATGGCGGAGTAACGCTCCACCCATTGCTCTACCCAGCGCAGATGGTCGGCTTGCAGATTGTCGCTGGATTGCTGCCAGCGAAACAGGGGCTGACCGACCGGAGCCATAACCACACCAACCAGAAAGCGGGCGTCGGCCAACAGGCTGCTGGCTTCTTCGGGTTTGTTCAGTGGAGCAGGCTCCTGGCTGCGGCCCAGGGCTTGCGCGGTCAGGCTGCGCGTCCAGGCGTAAGCCTGCTGGTAGGTCTGCGGCATCTCGTCGTAATTGACCAGATTGGGCAGCAGAGCGCACATCGTGCCTTCGGCCAGAACTGTGGCGCGCAAGGCCTCTTCCAGTTCCTTGTGTTGCTGGGGTTTCAATACTCCCTGGGGCAGTTGATAGCGTGTCCAGGCGGTCAGCGGGGCTGAAAACAGCAGGGCGTCGTACAGCACGCCGTCATGCTCGATTTGCTGGCATTCGGCGTGGGACTCGGCCAGCTCCATCAGGATTTCGTAATGCTGGTTTTGTTGCTGGCTGCCCAGCAGTTCCAGTGTCTGTTCAACCGCTGTATTGCGGCGTCCGCTATAGAGCTTGTCCAGCAATTGAGCAGTCAGCCCTTGCCAATAGCGATCTTCGATCTGCGAGCCGGAACGTACCAGTGCGTCGGTGTAATTGATCAGACGCTGGATTTCTTTGGGTTGTTGGGCGAGCAGTTTGGAATTGAGTTGCGACATGGACATACAAAACCGAGAGAGGGACAAGCTAGTTTACCCTTTGCCACGACCGGGGTGTGTGAATGAGGGTAGCCCCTAGGGGATGGCTGGTAGAGTTCTGGTGCTTGCAAAATAGAGGCTGGCGATAATTTGTGACTTATCAGGCATGTACGCGAGGGGCCGCCTCCATGCACCCGGCGCCTCCCCTGTGATAGCGGGGGAGGTGTCGGGCCCGGTCCGATGTTGGCAGGTTGCGATCAGTACAACACGCTAGGTAGCCACAGGCCGATGCCGGGGAACAGATACAGGATGATGATCGCCAGGATCTGGATACCCATGAAGGGCATCATGCCCAGGAAAATCTGGTTCAGGGTGACATGGGGTGGCGAGACGCCCTTCAGGTAGAAAGCCGACATGGCAACCGGTGGTGACAGGAATGCGGTTTGCAGGTTCAGGGCGACGAGCAGGCCGAAGAACAGGGGGTCGATCTGATAGTGCGCCAGCAGTGGCAGGAAGATGGGCATGAAGATGATGATGATCTCTGTCCATTCCAGCGGCCAACCCAGCAGGAAAATAACAATCTGCGCCAGGATCATGAACTGGATGGGTGTCAGATCCATGGACAGCACCCAGCCATTGATCAGTTCCTGACCACCCAGCAGGGCGAAGGCGGCCGAGAAAATACTGGAACCGACGAACAGCCAGCAGACCATGGCACTGGTCTTGGCGCTGAGGTACACCGATTCGCGCACCATGGAGAAATTCAAGCGGCGATAGGCGAAGGCCAGCAGGATGCCGCCCAAGGCACCCAAGGCCGCCGCTTCGGTGGGAGTGCACAGGCCAGCGATAATACTGCCCAGCACGGCAAGGATCAGCATGGTCAGCGGAAAGAAGGAGCTGAGCAGCATCTTGAAGATTTCCAGCCGTGCGAAGTTCAGCATGGCGTAGTAGCACAACAAGGCCAGACAGCCCACGACCAGAAAGATCCAGAATGTCATTGGTGCGGCCTGACGTTCTGCTGTAGTGGTTTCTTCGGCTGCCTCTGCTGCAGCTGCGGGAGCTTCTGCGCCCGGTTCGCTGGCACCCAGCGCCACGAGAGGCTCGCTGCCTTCAGGTTCGGATAAACCGCCAGCACCCGGAGGTTCTGCCAGCCCACCGCCACTGTAGTCACTGTCGAAGTTATTGAAACCGCCGCCCATTTCCTGCAGCTCGTAGTGCTCGGCTACTTTGGGTGCAGTGACCGACTGATAGCTAAAGCCCATGACAGCGATGAAGATCACAGCGGGCAGCAAGGCCACGGCCAGATTCTTGACCAGCAGCTTCATGGGCACGTCGACGTTGCGAGGCCCCTTCATGGCGTTGATCAGGCCGGGTACAGCACGGTCTGTAATGGTCTCCTTGATGGTTTGTGCGAAGGCTGGCAGAGGCACGATCCGGTCTTCCGCGGAAAGCGGAGGCGCGACACTGGGCTTGAGCCTGGCCAGAATGATGACGTACACCACGTACAGGACAGCCAGCATCAGGCCGGGGAAAAAGGCCCCGGCATACAGTTTCACGACCGAGACACCCGCGACGGCGCCGTACAGGATCAGGAGTACGGAGGGGGGCAGCAAAATGCCCAGGCAGCCCCCAGCGGTAATGGAGCCAGCCGTTAGCTGCACGCTGTAACCCGCCCGCAGCATGGCGGGCATGGCCAGTAGCCCCATCAGAGTCACCACGGCCCCCACAATGCCCGTGGCCGTGGCAAAGATGGCACAGGTGGCAATGGTGGCTACAGCCAGCGAACCTGGAATTCGTGCCATGGCCAGGTGCATGCCCTGGAACAGGCTCTGGATCAGGTTGGCGCGTTCAACCAGGTAACCCATGAAGATGAACAGAGGCACCGCAATCAGTACGTCGTTGGTCATGACGGCGTAGGTGCGCAGAACCATCAGGTCCAGGGTCTGCTGGATTGCTTGCTGCGTGCCCATGTCGCGATAGGCCAGCCAGGTAAAGATCACCCCCATCCCCATCAGGGTGAAGGCGGTGGGAAAGCCCAGCATGATGGTGACGACAATCAGCGCCAGCATGAGCAGGCCCAAATGGCCGTTGCTCATGTCTGCTGGCGCTGGCATGAGGATGGCAATGCTCAGGACGATGCTGATCAGTAGGGTGAGCCCGAACCAGATTTCTTTTCTCATGTTGGACTCCCTTTCTTGCCGTCGCCTGTGACAAAGGCATCCAGTTTCTCAATGTCATCGCTTTTGACGTCCACCATATCCATGAGCTTGTCGACATCGACTTCCTCAACGTCCTTGTCGCGCGAAGGCCATTTCCCGTCTCGCAGGCAGCGTACGCAATACACCATTTCCACGAAGCTTTGCAGCAGAAGGCAGAAACCGGCCAGCGGGATGATGGCCTTGAACGGGTAGATGGGCGGTCCGTTGGCCGTGATATTGGAGTGCTCCGTGATGGCCCAGGACTCGGCTGCGAAGTAGTAACCGGCCCAGAACATGGCGACCACACCAGGGATGAAGAACAGGATGTACAGGATCAGATCCAGGGCTGCCTGAAGGCGGGGTGGAAAAAAGCCGTACAGCACATCCCCGCGCACATGGCCGTTCTTGGAGAGCGTGTAGGCACCGGCCATCATGAACAGGCCACCGTACAGCATGTTCATCATGTCAAAGGCCCAGGCGTGCGGGTTGGAGAGTACGTATCGAGAGAAGACCTCGAAGGAAACGAACAGGGTCAATGCCAGGACTAGCCAGCCGAACAACTGGCCTATCCACGTATTGAACCGGTCGATAAAGACCAGAATTTTCTGCATGGTAGGTTCACCTTGCTAGCGCGGAAAGGGTCTGATGCGTGTCGGCTGCGGCTTGGGGCGCGGCCGGCCTGGAGTGGGGAAGGAGACGTCATCCACATCCGGCTGGACGGGATGACGCAGTGCAATTGCCGTTAGGGGTCAGCTCTTGGCTTGGGGAGCCTTGCGACCGAAGTAGTGGTTGTAGGCCATACGGCGGTTATTGTTGGTGTCCATGTCCCACGCCATGGCGCGTGCCGCGAACGCTCGTTGCGATGCGTCGATTTCCTTGAAAAGGGGGTTGGTCTCGGCCTTCTTGGCAACGATCTGGTCCCACACGACCAGCTGTTGCTGCAGAATGGTGTCGGGCGTTTTGTAGAATTTGACGCCGTCTTCCTTTTGCAGGCGTTGGTAGTCCTGCGAGTAACGGTCAACTGCTTTCCAGGACATGTCGGCCGATGCGGCCTCCACGGCGTTGTCGACGATGGCCTTCAGCTGTGTCGGCAAGGCGTTGTACTTGTCCTTGTTGAACATGATCTCGAAGGTTTCTGAAGCCTGGTGAAAGCTTTGCAACATGCAGACCTTGGACACGTCCGGAAAGCCCAGAGCGCGGTCCGAGGCGGCGTTGTTGAACTCCGCACCATCGAGCAGGCCGCGGTCCAGTGCCGGAACAATTTCACCGCCCGGCAAAGCATTGACGGCCGCGCCCATTTCAGTGAACAGGTCGATAGCCAGGCCATTGGTGCGGAACTTCAAACCCTTGAGATCTTCAGTCTTGGTGATAGGTTTTTTGAACCAGCCGAACGGTTGCGTGGGCATCGGGCCGGTCAGGAAGGAGACGACATTGCCACCGATGGCATCGTACAGCTTGGCCAGTAGCTCCTTGCCACCGCCATACTTGTGCCATGCCAGGACCATATTGGCGTCCATGCCGAAGGCCGGTCCTGACGAAAACAAGGCCAGGGCGTTCTGCTTGCCGTAGTTGTAACCCAGCACGCCGTGGCCCCCGTCCAGCGTTCCCTTGGAGACGGCATCCAGCAGGCCAAAGGCCGGTACAACAGCCCCTGCGGGCAAAACTTCGATTTTCAGATCTCCACCGGTCATGTCGTTGATCTTCTTGGCGAAATCAAGAGCGAATTCGTGGAAGATGTCGACGGTGGGCCAAGTGCTTTGGAAGCGGAAGTTGATGGGACCCTGCGCGCGAGCGATGGCAGGAAAGCCCATCGTTGCTGCAGCCGCGGTGCCGGCTGCAGCACCGCTCAGGAACTTGCGCCGGGATGCGCCAGTTTGTGCTTGAGGCGCGGTGCTTTTTTTGATCCTGTTTCTCATTGGGTGTGTCTCCGAAGTGGCTGTGAGCGTTCGAGAGCAAACTGCAGCAATCTGATTTTTCAGCGTTATTTCAGTTTTCTTTCAGTTTGCTTTCAGCTTTATATGCGATTCGAACACTGGCCGTACATAAGGAGTAACCACAATGATGATAGGGGTATACCCGTGGGCAGATAAGCGTGAGTGAGTGCACCTTTAGCGACGGGTGGGCTGTGCTGAACAGGCTTTTTACAGGCCTCTTGAGAGGGAAGTCATTTCAAACAGGCAAAGAAAAACGCCTTCGCCGCATGAAGCGGCGAAGGCGTTTTTTGCAAGCGCTAGGGCTTACAGACCTACGGAGTCAGCAATTTCCTTGAACTCTTCGATCTGGTCGAAGTTCATGTAGCGATAGATGTCTTCGCTATTGGCTTGCAGAACGCCCATGTCGGCCAGGTACTCTTCGCGGGTCGGGATGCGGCCCAGACGCGAGCAGATGGCAGCCAGTTCAGCCGAACCCAGGAACACGTTGGTGTTCTTGCCCAGACGGTTGGGGAAGTTACGGGTGCTGGTGGACATGACGGTGGCGCCTTCGCGAACCTGTGCCTGGTTACCCATGCACAGCGAGCAACCGGGCATTTCCATACGAGCACCAGCTACGCCCAGAACGCCGTAGTGGCCTTCTTCGCTCAGCTGTTGCTGGTCCATCTTGGTCGGAGGAGCGACCCACAGACGGGTTGGAATGTCGCGCTTGCCTTCCAGCAGCTTGGAAGCGGCACGGAAGTGACCGATGTTGGTCATGCAGCTACCGATAAACACTTCGTCGATCACGGTGCCGGACACGTCGGACAGCGTCTTCACGTCGTCCGGGTCGTTCGGGCAAGCCACGATAGGTTCGTGAATTTCAGCCAGATCGATGTCGATCACAGCAGCGTATTCAGCGTCTGCATCGGGCTCCAGCAGTTCCGGGTTGGCCAGCCAGGCTTCCATGCCCTTGATACGACGGGAGATAGTGCGCTCGTCTTCGTAGCCATTGGCAATCATCCACTTGAGCAGCGTGATGTTGCTGTTCAGGTATTCGATGATGGGCTCTTTGCTCAGGCGCACGGTACATGCAGCAGCGGAGCGCTCGGCCGAAGCGTCGGACAGCTCGAAAGCCTGTTCGATCTTCAGGTTGGGCAGACCTTCGATTTCCAGAATGCGACCGGAGAAGATGTTCTTCTTGCCGGCTTTTTCCACGGTCAGCAAGCCTTGCTTGATGGCGTACAGAGGAATGGCGTTAACCAGGTCACGCAGGGTGACGCCGGGCTGCATTTCGCCCTTGAAGCGCACCAGCACGGATTCTGGCATGTCCAGAGGCATCACGCCGGTAGCAGCGGCAAAGGCCACCAGACCGGAACCAGCGGGGAAGCTGATGCCGATAGGGAAACGGGTGTGCGAGTCGCCGCCAGTGCCCACGGTATCGGGCAACAACATGCGGTTCAGCCAGGAGTGGATGATACCGTCGCCTGGACGCAGGGAAACACCACCGCGTGTGCTGATGAAAGCAGGCAGTTCGTGGTGAGTCTTAACGTCAACAGGTTTGGGGTAAGCGGCGGTGTGGCAGAAGGACTGCATTACCAGATCGGACGAAAAGCCCAGGCAAGCCAGGTCTTTCAGTTCGTCGCGAGTCATTGGGCCAGTCGTGTCCTGGCTACCAACGGTAGTCATGCGTGGTTCGCAGTAAGTACCGGGACGCACGCCCTGGCCTTCAGGCAGA
Source organism: Alcaligenes sp. DN25 (assembly GCF_023674485.1). Taxonomy (NCBI): domain Bacteria; kingdom Pseudomonadati; phylum Pseudomonadota; class Betaproteobacteria; order Burkholderiales; family Alcaligenaceae; genus Alcaligenes; species Alcaligenes sp. DN25. The sequence continues at coordinate 1,229,520 of NZ_CP098408.1, forward strand.
CCGCAAGCACGGCCAACCATCTTCTGGGCCAGGGAGAAGCCTTTACCGGAATCGGCAGGGCTTTGTGGCAGGCGGAACAGGGTGGTTGGGGGCAGACCCAGTGCTTCGCGAGCACGGGTGGTCAGGCCACGGCCAATGATCAGGGGAATACGGCCACCGGCACGCACTTCGTCAAACAGGACGTCGGACTTGACCTGGAATTCGGAGATCAGTTCGCCATTCTTGAAGGCCTTGCCTTCGTAGGGACGCAGTTCCACCACGTCGCCCATTTCCATTTTGGAAACGTCCAGTTCGATAGGCAAAGCGCCGGCATCTTCCATGGTGTTGTAGAAGATAGGAGCAATCTTGCTGCCCAGACACACGCCACCAAAGCGCTTGTTGGGAACGAAAGGAATGTCTTCGCCGGTGAACCACAACACGGAGTTGGTGGCCGATTTACGCGAAGAACCGGTACCGACCACGTCGCCCACGTAGGCAACCAGGTGGCCCTTTTCTTTCAGGGATTCGATAAAGCTGACTGGACCTTTCTTGCCGGGCTCTTCAGGTTCGATACCTGGGCGCGGGTTCTTCAGCATGGCCAGAGCGTGCAGCGGAATGTCCGGGCGGCTCCAGGCGTCAGGGGCGGGGGACAGATCGTCCGTGTTGGTCTCGCCGGTGACTTTGAAAACGGTCACGGTCAGGCTTTCTGGAACTTCAGGACGGCTGGTGAACCACTCGCCGTCGGCCCAGCTTTGCAGCACTTCTTTTGCAAAGGCATTGCCCTTTTCGGCTTTTTCCTGAACGTCGTGGAAAGAGTCAAACATCAACAGGGTGTTTTTCAGGCCGTTGGCGGCGATCTGACCCAGTTCAGGCGAATCCAGCAGATCGATCAGCGGGCTGATGTTGTAGCCACCCAGCATGGTTCCCAGCAGCTCAGTGGCACGCTCGCGGCTGATCAAAGCACAGGTTTCTGTGCCCAGCGCGATGGCGGCCAGGTAGGAGGCTTTCACTTTGGCAGCATCGTCCACACCGGCGGGGACGCGGTGCGTCAGCAGGTCGACCAGAAATGCTTCCTCACCGGCAGGTGGGTTCTTGATGAGCTCGATCAGCTCGGCGGTCTGCTGAGCCGACAAAGGCAGCGGGGGAATGCCCAGAGCAGCGCGCTCGGCAACATGTTCGCGGTAAGAGTCCAGCATAGTGCGGGTGCCTATCGGTAAATGGTTGATATGAAAATGCAATAAATCGCGTGTTGCCCCAATTGTAATTTGAAGCGCGCAGCGAAGCAATGGTCTTATATCTTATATAAGACTTACGAGAAGCTGACTGTTATCGGGCTCAGGCCAGCAAGTCGGCGTATTCAGGGTGACGGCGTAAATAGACCACGGCATAGCTGCAAACAGGGCGTACTTTCCACTGTTGGTTTTTTGCTGTTTCCAATGCGAAGCGGGTCAGTTGCCCCGCAATGCCGCGGCCTTCCAGCTCGGGCGGCACACGGGTGTGGGTGATGCTCATGACAGCATCGTCCAGTTCGTATTCGATCACGCTGCGGCGGTTTTCAATGTCGCAGTAAAACAGACGCGCTTGCGGGTCGTGGTGGATCTCGGTAGTCATGGCAGGCTCCTTCAAGTGGGGTTGGAGTGCAGGGCGATCAGAATCCAAACAGCCAGCATGGCGATCATGCCCAGAAAGCAGCCGCCCCACAGTCCCATCAGGGGCCATTTGACGCCCATGGGAACGTCGTCGGGCTGTACGTGCTTGAGCAGACGATTGGCATTGCCAAACAGCGAGCTTTGGCGTTTGGGGAAATTCAGACGTAAAAAATAATCCAGCAGTACGCCTGCCTTCAGCGAAAAACTGAGTTTTTCCCAGGGGTACTGATCCAGATAGGGATGACGCAACACCTGGTTGCTGCGGCGCAGATTGAAAAGCAGTAAATACGCACCGGAGACCAGACTGGTCAAGGCACAGGCAATCATCAAGGTGCCGGCCAGCGGCAGGGCGTAGCGTACAAATTCAGAGAGCATGGAAGTCACCAGCAAGACGGCCCCGCGTGCGCAATGCAGCGGGGCCGTGGGTTAGATCACAGGCAAATAATAGCCCAGGATCTGTGACTTATGGGCGCTGGTCCAGAGGCACAAAGCTCTGGTTTTCAGGGCCAATGTAGTTGGCGGTAGGACGAATAATCTTGTTGTCCACGCGCTGCTCAATGATGTGAGCCGCCCAGCCAGCCGTACGCGCGATCACGAACAAAGGCGTGAACATGGCAGTAGGCACACCCATGGTGTGATAGGACACGGCCGAGAACCAGTCCAGATTGGGGAACATTTTCTTCACTTCCCACATCACGCTTTCCAGACGCTCGGCAATGTCGAACATGCGAGTGTTGCCATCGGCCACGGCCAGCTCTTTGGCCACCGATTTGATCACTTCGTTGCGTGGGTCGGAGATGGTGTAGACGGGGTGACCGAAGCCAATAATGACTTCCTTGTTTTCCACGCGCTTGCGGATGTCTTCTTCTGCCTGGTCGGGGTTCTCGTAGCGCTTCTGGATTTCAAAAGCCACTTCGTTGGCACCGCCGTGCTTGGGGCCGCGCAGGGCACCGATCGCACCGGCAATCGCGGAATAGAAGTCCGAACCTGTACCGGCGATAACGCGGCTGGTAAAGGTGGAGGCGTTGAACTCATGCTCGGCGTACAGGTTCAGCGAGACGTGCATGGCTTTTTCCCACTCGGCCGATGGCTTCTCACCATGCAGCAGGTGCAGGAAGTGCGCGCCGATACTGTCGTCGTCGGTCTGTACGTCAATCATCTCGCCGTTGTGGCTGTAGTGGTACCAGTACAGCAGGGCCGAACCCAGGCAAGCCATCAGACGGTCGGCGATGTCGCGTGCGTCGGGCAGGTTGTGGTCGTCTTTTTCAGGCAGCACGCAGCCCAGAACCGACACGGCAGTACGCATCACGTCCATGGGGTGGCTGTGGGCAGGCAGGGTTTCCAGAGCGGTTTGCAGGGCTAGAGGCAGGCCACGCAGACGCTTGAGCTTTTGCTTGTACGCGCGCAGCTCGTCGCGGTTGGGCAGTTTGCCGTGGATCAGCAAATGAGCCACTTCTTCAAATTCGCAAGCCTGGGCCAGGTCCAAGATATCGTAGCCGCGGTAGTGCAGATCATTGCCACTGCGACCGACCGTGCACAAGGCGGTATTGCCTGCAACAACGCCAGACAGGGCAACAGATTTCTTGGGCTTGAAGCCAGTGCTAGGGGTGTTCTCAGTACTGCTCATAAAGGTCTCCTGGTTGCTGGGCAGCCAGCACGAGGCTGGCTGCTGAATGGGGTTTTACCCGCGCGACGGCCCTGATCACGGGCCGGGCGGGAGCCTGTGGTGGCTCAGGACTTCTTGTTTTTCTGGAACAGCTTGTCGAGGCTTTGCTCGTAAGCATGGTAGCCGATACGATCGTACAGTTCTTCACGAGTCTGCATCAAATCGATGACATTTTTTTGATGTCCGTCACGACGGATCGCCTGGTAGACAGTTTCGGCGGCCTTGTTCATGGCGCGGAAAGCGGACAGGGGGTAGAGCACCATGGCCACATTGGCCGAAGCCAGTTCTTCCACCGTGAACAGCGGGGTTTGACCGAACTCGGTAATGTTGGCCAGCACGGGCACATCCAGCGTTTCGGTAAAGCGACGGTAGGTGTCCAGGTCGTAGCAGGCTTCAGCAAAAATGCCGTCTGCACCCGCTTCCACGCAAGCCTGGGCACGTTCCAGAGCAGCGTCCACGCCTTCGACGGCAATCGCGTCTGTACGAGCCATGATGAAGAATTCTGGATCGGTACGTGCGTCAACAGCGGCTTTCACGCGGTCGGCCATTTCACCAGTGCTGACGATTTCTTTGCCGGGGCGGTGACCGCAACGCTTGGCACCCACCTGGTCTTCAATGTGGCAAGCGGCAGCGCCGAACTTGATCAGGCTTTTGATCGTGCGGGCAATGTTGAAGGCCGAAGCGCCAAAGCCGGTATCAATGTCCACCATCAAAGGCAGATCGCACACATCGGTAATGCGACGAATGTCGGTCAGCACGTCGTCCAGCGTGTTGATGCCCAGATCAGGCAAGCCCAAAGAGCCAGCCGCGACACCGCCACCCGACAAGTAGATGGCGCGGTAGCCGGCGCGTTGGGCCAGCAAAGCGTGGTTGGCGTTGATGGCGCCGATGATTTGCAAAGGCTGTTCTTCACGCAGGGCCTGGCGGAAACGGGCGCCTGCCGATGTCAGTTGGTTTTGGCTCATTTGGGGCTCCAGATCACAAGATATAAAAATGTCGTCAGCGTAGTGCTGCGATGGGTTGCTTCTACTAAAGCAAATGCTGTGCCAAGTTCATATATGGGGGCGATGAAAAGCCTGAACCCAGAGGAGGCGGGGATTTCTCGCGTGGAGCGATGTCGTCGCTCCCTTCCAGGAATATTGTCTTTTTCTGTTTTGTGTTTCAATATTGAAACGTAATTTGAAACAATGTCGCATTATTGAAGCCCGGGTGAAACCATATGCCTTATCCTTCCTCCCCGCCTGCGCGTCTGCGTCTGGTAGCTTTTGGCTTGCATGGACTGCGTTCTCTATTGGAAGAGCTGGTGCCGCAGTTTCGCGCTCAGGCCGAAATACTGATTGTGGACAAAGCCTATGGCGAGGCCGTGGAGGCCGTGCAGGTTTTGCGACAAACAGGCGAAATCGACGTGCTGGTGTCCGCCGGTTCCAACGGCAGTTATTTGCGCGAACATCTGGACTTGCCGGTGGTGTTGGTCCATCCCGGTGGCTTCGACATTATGGGCAGCCTGGCCTCGGCACAGGCAGAGCGCAAAGCGGTGGTGACCTATGGTGAAATGCCGCTGGAGCTGATGGAGTTCGTGCAGCGTTTTGATCTGCCTGTGGAGTTACGCAGCTATCGCAGCGAGGCTGATGCACGTAGCTGTGTCCAGGATTTGAAAGAGTTGGGCGTGGAGTGGGTGCTGGCACCCGGTCTTGTGGTGGATCTGGCGCGCGAGAATCAGATGGAAGGCGTGCTGCTGTATTCACAAGGAGCGGTGCGACAGGCCCTGGAATCCGCTATCGAACTGGCTCGTGTGGCTCGCGCTGAGGCTGCTCGCCGGGATCGCTTGAATACGATTCTGGCGCAGTTGCGTGACGGCGTGGTGTCAGTGGACAGGGACGAGCGGATTGAAACCGTCAACCCGGCGATGGAAGCCTGGTTGGGCCAACCGGCTCAAGCCATGATTGGCCGTCGTTTGGGTTCCTTGTATCCCGAGCTGGATCTGGCTGGCACGCTGCGCAGTCTGGAAGTGCAACTGGATACCGTGCAACAAGTGGGTGGCCGTACCGCGATTGTGACCCGCATGCCGATTCTGGAGCAGGGGCGTTTGAGTGGTGCTGTGTTGCTGTGCCAGGACCCGGCAGCGATTCAACGACTGGACCGCAGCTTGCGTTCACGCAGTCAGCAAGCCGCATCGCGTCATGCCCGTTACGAGCTATCTGATCTGGTGGGGCAAAGCTCGCCCATGCGCAAGCTGCGTGCTCAGGCCCAGGCTTGCGCCCAAAGTACAGCCACAACCTTGATTATTGGTGAAAGCGGCACAGGCAAGGAATTGCTGGCTCAAGGCATTCACAGCGCCAGCGCCAGACGCGCGCAACCCTTTGTGGCCGTGAACTGCGCGGCTTTCCCGGACAGCCTGTTGGAAAGCGAGCTGTTCGGGTATGTGGAGGGGGCATTTACCGGCTCCAGTCGAGGTGGCAAGGTGGGGCTGGTGGAAGCGGCCCACACCGGCACCCTGTTTCTGGACGAGATTGGCGAAATGCCCTTGCCGCTACAAACCCGTTTGCTGCGTGTGCTGCAAGAAAAAGAAGTGCTGCGTATCGGGGCTATTGAGCCAACGCCGGTGGATGTGCGCGTGATTGCGGCTACTCACCGCGATCTGGCCGCGCAGGTTAAAGAAGGCGTGTTCCGCCAGGATCTGTTTTATCGACTGAACATTCTGGTGCTGCGTTTGCCGCCTTTGCGTCTGCGCACACAGGACTTGCCGGAGTTGGTGGAGCATTTACTGGCCAAGGTTGCCCAACGTCTGGGTGGTGCAAGCATGCTCAACCCGCAGTGGATGGCGGAGTTGCTTGAACTAGGCCGCCACTACATATGGCCCGGCAATATCCGCGAGCTGGAAAACCTGATCGAACGCTTGATGGTCCTGGGCACAGTGCAAGGCGATCAGGCTGTGGTGCTGGAAGATATTGCGCCTGAGTTGCGGGCCGTGGTGAGCGAGCCCGCCTTGCCAGCCTTGCGTGATCAGCAGGAGCGCAATGAACAAGAGCATCTGGCCAAAGTACTGGAAGAGTGTGGTGGCAACCGCGCCTTGGCGGCACAGCAGTTGGGAATTAGTCGTAGTACCTTGTGGCGGAAGTTGCGTAAAGGCTGATGGTATTTGGCTGTATTCAGCTCGCTTAAATGAAGCCAATGAGCAGACTTCCACCAGTTAAGGCTTATTTCTAGTGTTGGCTGGTTCTGCTTAACGCCAGTAATAGCAAACTGATCAGCAGAGCAGCAGCCATGTTATAGAGCATGCCCATTGCAAAGGCAGAGATATATTGTTCTGCAATGGTTGAGGTGGCGCTGTCTGAAGTGCGCCCGTTATTAAAGAGCAGGCCGACCACGGCAATCCCCAGGGCTGCGCCGACTTGTTGGGTGCTGGAGATTACACCTGAGGCCATGCCTGCTTGCGTTTCATCGACGAAGCCTAGAACCAGATTCAGCAAGGGCGTCATGATTAGACCTTGGCTGGCTCCCAGAAGAGTCAGGGCGGGAATCAGGTATGTGGGAGTCAACTCTGTACCGCTTGACGCAATTTGAGCAATCAGCCAGGCAAAAGAGAGGGCGTAGAGGAAAGAACCAACGGTAATGGCTCGGGTGCCGTAGCGGGCGACGAGGCGGGGAGCACTCAGGGATGCGGCCACAAAACCCACACTAGCAGGGGCAAAGATGCTGCCCGCATACAGAGGGCTTAAGCCCAAGCCACTTTGCAGCAACAGGGCAAAGCAGAGAAAGAAAGAACTGGCGGTGGAGTACACCAACAACACCAATAGAGTCCCTAAAGCAAAGCGCGGCTGGGTTAGAAGCTGCATGTCCACTAAAGGAGCGTGACCTGTGCAGCGCCGTTTTTCTTGGTGCAGATAGAAGACCCCTAGGAAGGCAGCAGCGGCGGCAAGGCTGGCCAGGCTGGATGGGGGCCACCCATGCTCGGCGCTTTGGATGAGAGGGATGAGCAAAAGGCTCAGTGCCAGGCTGATCAACATGACGCCAGCACCATCCAGGCTGCTGCTTTGGTCAGCACGGGTTTCAGGGATGTAGCGGGCGGCGGCAACTGCCAGCAATCCGATTGGAATATTGATTAAAAAGATGCTGCGCCAGCCCAACTGGAATAAATCGGCGTGAACCATCCAGCCCCCCAGTATTTGCCCAGCGATGGCGGCCAGCCCCAGCGTCATACCTAAAAGCCCAAACGCTCGGCGGCTGTTGTCTCCGTCAAAATTGACTCGGATGGAGGCATAAACTTGGGGAAAGAGTAGGGCTGCTGCCAGTCCTTGTGCTACTCGGGCCACAATAAGCAGTGGAGCATTGGGGGCAACACCACACAGAGCCGAGGCTGCGGTGAAGCTGGTCATGCCGATAATGAAAAGTCGGCGCCTGCCGAATAGATCGCCCAAGCGGCCGCCTGTAATCAGCAGTACGCCAAAGGCTAGTTCATAAGCCGCCACAATGAAGCCAATCTCGGTAAAGCTGGCCCCCAGCTGGTCTTGAATACTGGGGATGGCGATATTGACGACGAATAAATCAAAAATTGTGACGAATCCGGCCAGAAGCAGGACGGCAAGGCCGAGCCAGGGCGGGTTGTTTGCTGCGTGTGAGCAAGGGGTAGAGCAGAAGGAATTCGAGTTCATGATGCTTGTCTGAGGTGAAAACATCTGTATTCTTGAATTCTTTTTAAGCGATTACAATTTAACTGTTTATGCTATTACTGAAAGTAATGGGGGTTTGATTAGTGAGAACGCTGGAACGAACGCGGCCCGATTTGTCCGCTTTTTTGCGCACCTGTCGTGAACGCCTTTTGCCTCAGGATGTAGGCTTGCCTAGCGGTGGCCGACGTCGTACTCCCGGATTGCGGCGCGAGGAGGTTGCTGCTCTGGCCGGAGTGGGGTTGACCTGGTATACCTGGCTGGAGCAAGGCCGTGACATCGGGGTCTCAGCCAGCTTTCTGGATAATTTGGCTCGCGTTTTGAAGCTGGACGCGGCCGAGCGACGTCATCTGTTTTTGCTGGCTCACGAGCGGCTGCCAGCTGAGCCGGGTATCACCTGGTGTGTCTTGCCTCCTCTGGTGCGACGCTTGATGCACGATTTGCCCCATCCTGCTTTTGTTCTGAATCTCCGTTGGGATGTCTTGGGCTTCAATGACATGGCCGATGAATTGCTGGGCTTTGGCGCTCATCAGCCAGGACAGCGTAATTTGCTCTGGCAGATGTTTACGGATCCGGTGCTGCATACGCGTTTTGCATCTTGGGAACAGCAGGCAGCAGAAATGTTGTCCGGCTTTCGGCGGGATTTCGCACGTGCGACAGAGGGTACGGATATGCAGGAGCTGGTCAATGAGCTCAAGCGGGTCTCACCGGAGTTCAAGCAGTACTGGGATCAACATGATGTGCATTTGCCCTGTAGTGGCCTGCGTAGTCTGGTCCTGGATGGGCAACTGCGCGAGTTCGAGCAGACTTCGCTCATTATTGATGAAAGCCGCCATTTGCGGATGGTGGTCTATGCACTGTCTTTGCAGGATGAGGCGAACGTAGACGCGGTGTAGCGTCTGATCAGCGCTCTGTCTTGGGTTTTTAGGCAGGGATGGCGGGTTGCGCTATCTGCAACTCGGCCTTTGGCATGCAGCGCCCGGCACTTCTTTGTGGTCTGCAAAAAAAATCCCCGCCGTTCAGGCGGGGATTTTGCAGACTAGCGGGTCAATTAACCCAGCAGGTCTTTCACACCGTCACGCTCTTCCAGCAGCTCGTTCAGGGTGTGGTCCATGCGCTCACGCGAGAAGGCGTCGATTTCCAGCCCTTCAACACGCTTGTACTCACCGTTTTCGGTGGTCACAGGCACGCCGTAGATGATGCCTTCAGGAATGCCGTAGGAGCCGTCCGAAGGAACACCCATGGTGACCCATTTGCCGTTCGAACCCAGCACCCAGTCGCGCACGTGGTCGATGGCGGCGTTGGCAGCCGAAGCAGCCGAGGACAGGCCACGGGCTTCGATGATGGCGGCGCCACGTTTGCCCACGGTGGGGATGAAGGTTTCGCGGTTCCAGGCCTGATCGTTGATGATCGCGTCGATCTTCTCGCCGTTCACGGTAGCGAAACGGGTGTCAGGGTACATGGTGGGCGAGTGGTTGCCCCAAACGATCAGGTTCTCGATGTCAGCAACAGCCTTGCCGGACTTGGTGGCCAACTGCGACAGGGCGCGGTTGTGGTCCAGGCGCAGCATGGCAGTGAAGTTCTTCGCTGGCAGATCAGGAGCGGACTTCATGGCAATGTAGGCGTTGGTGTTGGCAGGGTTGCCGACCACCAGCACTTTCACGTCACGGCTGGCCACTTTGTTCAGGGCACGGCCTTGTGCTGTGAAGATCTGGGCGTTGAAGGCCAGCAGATCTTTACGCTCCATGCCTGGGCCACGAGGACGGGCACCGACCAGCAGGGCGATATCAGCATCTTTGAAGGCGGTTTCAGGATCGCTGTGGGCGGACATGCCTTGCAGCAGCGGGAAGGCGCAGTCGTCCAGTTCCATCATGACGCCCTTCAGGGCCTTTTGGGCTTTCTCGTCGGCGAGTTCCAGCAGCTGCAGGATTACAGGCTGGTCTTTGCCCAGCATTTCGCCGGAAGCGATGCGAAACAGCAGGGCGTAGCCAATCTGGCCAGCAGCGCCGGTAACGGCGACGCGCATTGCGGGTTTGGACATGAGAGTAAGACTCCGTTTTTGGGTTTGAAGACGGTGACGAAAAACACAGTTTAAATCTTTTGCAGACCGGGCGGCTGGCGTGGAAAACGGTTTTTCGCAAGAGGAAAAGCCTCTTTTTTCACTGCGCAGACTAGACCAAAACGATAGCGGCGTCAAACGTCTTATATCTTATATAAGACATAAGAGCGTTAGACATTCGGGGCCGGTCATGCGAAAATTAGTGCACTGTCTATTTTATGAACAAATGCGCGTTTCAAGCTGTATCTGCCGCGCATTTTTTATGAGCCCCATGTCTGATAACGTGCCGCCGCTACGCACCCAGGAAATCGAAAAATCCGCTCCTAGCGCGGCCTATAGCCCTCTGTATCAACAGATCAAGGCTTTGTTGCTGCAGGGGCTGGATCGTGGCGAGTGGAAGCCCGGCGAAGCCATCCCCAGTGAACTGGAGCTGGCTGCCCGCTTTCAGGTCAGCCAGGGCACGGTGCGCAAGGCCATTGATGAGCTGGCCGCCGACAACCTCCTGATCCGTCGTCAAGGCAAGGGTACCTTTGTGGCCACCCATCACGAAGCTCGTGTGCGCTTTCGTTTCCTGCGCCTGGCCCCGGATGATGGCAAGCCTGTGGCTTCCCAGAGCCGTATTCTGGATGTGCGTCGAATGAAAGCGCCTACGGATGTTGCCGTGCTGCTGGATTTGCGCACCTCCGACATGGTGGTGAACCTGCGCCGGGTTTTGTCCTTTGATCAGGTCCCGACCATTTATGACGATATCTGGCTGCCTGGCTCCGTCTTCAAGGGTTTGACCCTGGAGGCCGTCGAGCAGAACAAGGGCCCGATGTACGCCTGGTTCGAGAGCAAATTCGGCGTGAGCATGGTGCGCGCCGATGAAAAGATTGGTGCTGTCAGTGCCACCGAAGAGGCCGCCTCGGTCTTGCAGGTCGCTGCCGGTTCGCCGCTCCTGCACGTGGAACGCGTGTCCTATACCTATGGTGATCGACCGATGGAGTTGCGCCGGGGCTTGTACCTGACTGAGCGCTTCCATTACCGAAACACGCTCAGCTAGTTCGGCGGCATACGGTATTTGATACTGCGCCGTAGTGTCAAATAGGTGAAAATACCAAGGTTAAAAATTTTATGACTTTTTTTTATCTACTTCGAGGCCATCATGTCTGATACCGCACCCAAGCAGCGTCCGCAGTATCGCAATATCAGCGTGCCGCAGATATTGAGCTACCGCTTGCCCCTGGCTGCAAAATCGTCGATTTTGCATCGTGTCAGTGGTGCATTGCTGTTTCTTTGCCTGCCGCTCGTTCTATTGCCACTGTTCTCTTTGAGCGTCAGCTCTCCAGAGTCCTTCGAGACCTTGCGCAGCTACGTCGACAACCCTGTCTGTAAGCTGATCCTTCTGGTCCTGATCTGGGGCTACCTGCACCACTTCTGTGCCGGCATCCGCTATCTGGCACTGGACCTGCACCTGGGTAACGACAAAGAGTCCGCCAAGAAGTCGGCCGGTATGGTGTTCGGGGTCAGCCTGGCGCTGACCGTTGTGTTTGGTTTGAAACTGTTTGGGGTGTGGTAATGGCAAATCGTGAGCGCATTGGCGCAAACCGCCTGGTAGTGGGTGCCCACTACGGTACCTTGGACTTTCTGGCACAGCGTGTCACCGCAGTCATCATGGCCATCTACACCTTGGTCATCATCGGCGGCATCCTGTTTAGCAGTGAACTGAATTTCGAGACCTGGCGCGGCCTGTTCTCGTTCACGGTCGGCTCCCTGCCTTTGGGTCAGTTGCTGGCAACCTTGTTCTTCCTGTCTTTGTCCTGGCACGCCTGGATTGGTGTGCGTGACATCTGGATGGACTACGTCAAGCCCGCTGGTCTGCGCTTGTTCCTGCAAGTGTTGACCTTGCTGTGGCTGGTTGCCAGTGTCGTCTTTTTTGCAAAAATTATCTGGAGTCTCTAAACCGTGGCTTCCATCACAAAATCTTTGCCCCGCCGTCAGTTTGACGTAGTGGTGGTCGGTGCCGGTGGCGCCGGTATGCGTTGTTCCCTGCAATTGGCTCAGGCTGGCTTGTCCGTGGCCGTGCTCAGCAAGGTGTTCCCAACCCGCTCCCACACCGTGGCTGCTCAAGGTGGCGTCAGTGCTTCCCTGGGTAACATGAGCGAGGATCACTGGTACTGGCACATGTACGACACCGTCAAGGGTTCGGACTGGCTGGGCGACCAGGACGCCATCGAATTCATGTGCCGTGAAGCTCCACACGCTGTGTACGAGCTCGAGCACTTCGGTATGCCGTTTGACCGTAACCAGGACGGTACGATTTACCAGCGTCCATTTGGTGGTCACACTGCCAACTTTGGTGAAAAACCTGTTCAACGTGCCTGTGCCGCTGCTGACCGTACCGGCCACGCCATGTTGCACACCCTGTACCAGCGTAACGTAGCTGCCCGCACCCAGTTCTTCGTGGAATGGATGGCGCTGGACTTGCTGCGTAACGAAGCGGGTGACGTTCTGGGCGTAACCGCTCTGGAAATGGAAACCGGCGAAATCTACGTTCTGGAAGGCAAGCGCGTGGTGCTGGCTACCGGTGGTGCTGGTCGTATCTGGGCTGCTTCCACCAACGCCTTCATCAACACCGGTGACGGCCTGGGTATGGCTGCTCGTGCCGGTCTGCCTTTGCAAGACATGGAATTCTGGCAATTCCACCCCACTGGCGTAGCCGGTGCTGGCGTGCTGATTACCGAAGGCGTGCGTGGTGAAGGCGGTATCTTGCTCAATAAAGACGGCGAGCGCTTCATGGAGCGTTACGCTCCCACCCTGAAAGACTTGGCCCCACGTGACTTCGTGTCCCGTTCCATGGACCAGGAAATCAAGGAAGGTCGTGGTTGTGGCGACGGCAGCTACGTGGTTCTGAAACTGGATCACCTGGGCGCTGACGTCATCAAGAAACGTCTGCCTTCGATTCGCGAAATCGCGATCAAGTTCGGTAACGTGGACCCGATCAAGGATCCGATCCCTGTGGTTCCAACCATCCACTACCAGATGGGCGGTATCCCCACGAACTACTACGGTCAGGTTGTGACCCAAACGCCAACGGGCGAGAACAAGATCGTCAACGGTCTGTACGCCATCGGCGAGTGTGCCGCTACCTCTGTGCACGGTGCTAACCGTCTGGGTACGAACTCCCTGCTGGACCTGATCGTGTTCGGTCGCGCTGCCGGCAACCACATTGTGGATTCGCACCCCGAGAAAACGCACGCGCACCAGGAAATCAACGAGTCCTCCATCGAGTACTCGCTGGACCGCGTCAACCGTCTGGAATCCCGTACATCGGGCGAAAAGGCACAGGACGTTGGCAACAAGATTCGTGTGGCCATGCAGGCTCACTGCGGCGTGTTCCGTACCCTGGATCTGTTGCACAAGGGTGTCGACCAGATCGAATCCCTGGTTCCCGAAGTCAAGGATATTTACTTTAAAGACAAGTCCAAGGTGTTCAATACCGCCCGTATTGAAGCTCTGGAAGTGGCCAACATGATCGAAGTGGCTCGCGCTACGACGAAGTCGGCCGCCAATCGTACTGAAAGTCGCGGTGCTCATGCCCTGAACGACCACCCAGAACGTGACGACGAAAACTGGCTGCGTCACACCTTGTGGTTCTCGGAAGGCAGCCGTCTGGAGTACAAGCCTGTCCAGATGAAGCCTCTGACAGCCGAAACGATTCCGCCCAAGGCCCGGACTTTCTAAGCAGGATACTGACATGAGCCAAAAACGTAAGGTCAAATTTGAAATCTACCGCTACGATCCTGACAAGGACGAGCGTCCCTACATGCAGAAGATCGAAGTCGAGCTGGAGCCCACCGACAAGATGCTGCTCGATGCGATCCTGCGCATTAAAAACGACATGGACGACAGCCTGGCGCTGCGTCGCTCCTGCCGTGAAGGTGTGTGCGGTTCCGATGCCATGAACATCAATGGCAAGAACGGACTGGCCTGCACCACCAATATGCGCGACTTGAAAGAGCCTGTGGTTCTGCGCCCACTGCCAGGTCTGCCGGTTATCCGTGACCTGATCGTGGACATGACCCACTTCTTCGATCAGTACCATTCGGTCAAGCCGTTCCTGATCAACGATGCTCCTCCTCCAGAGAAAGAGCGTTTGCAAACGCCCGAAGCCCGTGAGGAGCTCGATGGTCTGTACGAGTGCATTCTGTGCGCCTGCTGCTCGACCTCTTGCCCATCGTTCTGGTGGAACCCCGACAAGTTCGTCGGTCCTGCTGGTTTGTTGCAAGCCTATCGTTTCATTGCCGACTCGCGTGACGAAGCAACGGGCGAGCGTCTGGACAATCTGGAAGATCCATACCGCTTGTTCCGCTGCCACACGATCATGAATTGCACGGACGTCTGTCCAAAAGGACTGAACCCGTCGCATGCCATCGGCAAGATCAAAGAAATGCTGGTGCGTCGCAGTATCTAAAAAGGTGGGTATGTACCGATGAGAACATTGACGGAATTGGAGCGTGCGCGCCTGCGCTGGCGTGCGCGCCGGGGCTTGCTTGAAAACGACTTGATGATCACCCGTTTTCTGGATCAATACGAAAACGAGCTGACTGATCAGGACGTCTCGGCCCTGACCCGCTTGTTCGAAATGGACGATACAGTTTTGCTGGATGTCCTTCTGGCTCGCTCCGAGCCGGAAGGGCAGTACGCCACACCGGACATTCAGCGACTAGTAGACATTATGCGAAAGCTATAACCATTGAGGAAAAAAGTGATGGAATTGTCAGATAAAAAAGCCACGCTATCCTTCTCCGACGGTAGCCCTTCGGTTGAGTTCCCTGTACACAAGGGCACCGTAGGTCCGGACGTGATCGATATCCGTAAGCTCTACGGTCAGACAGGTATGTTTACCTATGACCCGGGCTTTATGGCAACGGCGGCTTGCGAATCCGGTATCACCTACATTGACGGCGACAAGGGCCAGTTGATGTACCGTGGTTACCCGATCGACCAGTTGGCACAAAAGTGCGATTTCATGGATGTGTGCTACCTGATCCTGAACGGCGAGTTGCCCAACGCAGATCAGAAGCAGGAATTTGACTCCCTGGTCACGAACCACACCATGGTTCAGGAACAGATGCAGCACTTCCTGCGCGGCTTCCGTCCGGACGCTCACCCCATGGCAATACTGACCGGCCTGGTCGGTGCCCTGTCGGCGTTCTACCATGATTCCACGGACATCACGAATCCTCATCACCGTCATGTGTCGGCTATCCGCTTGATCGCCAAGCTGCCTACTCTGGTTGCGATGGCGTACAAGTATTCTTTGGGACAGCCTTTCATCTATCCCAAGAATGATTTGTCCTACACCGGCAACTTCTTGCGCATGATGTTCGCTACCCCTTGCGAAGACTACAAGGTCAACGAAGTGGTTGAGCGCGCTCTGGACCGTATCTTCATCCTGCATGCAGATCACGAACAAAACGCCTCCACCTCCACCGTGCGTCTGTGCGGTTCGTCGGGTACCAATCCTTTCGCTGCGATCGCTGCGGGTGTTGCTTGCTTGTGGGGCCCTGCCCACGGTGGTGCAAACGAAGCTTGCCTGAACATGCTGGAAGAGTTGCAAGCCAACGGCGGCATCGACAAGGTTGGCGAGTTCATGGAGAAGGTCAAGGACAAGAACTCGGGCGTGCGCCTGATGGGCTTTGGTCACCGTGTCTACAAGAACTACGACCCACGCGCCAAGCTGATGCAAGAAACCTGCAAGGAAGTTCTGGAAGCCCTGGGCCTGGAGAACGATCCTCTGTTCAAGCTGGCCATGGAACTGGAGCGTATTGCTCTGGAAGATCCATACTTCGTCGAACGCAAGCTGTACCCCAACGTAGACTTCTACTCGGGTATCGTTCAGCGCGCTATCGGCATCCCGACGTCCTTGTTCACCGCTATCTTCGCCCTGGCTCGTACCGTAGGCTGGATTGCCCAGTGGAACGAAATGCTGTCCGATCCAGATTACAAGATCGGCCGTCCACGTCAGCTGTACGTGGGCCCAACTCAGCGCGACGTACCTGCTCAACGTTAATGCTTTCGGGCTGCGATCCCTGGGGCGTGCCCCGGGTGTTCATGTAGCCCGTAGCGTTATGAAGCAGTAGCTGGAAGGTCAAGTGCACCATTGGGTGCACTTTTTTTTGCCCGTTATTTTTTTATTGCTATGGCTACAGCCACAGCCACAGCCACAGCCACAGCCACAGCCACAGCGATCACCAACACTGCCCGCACCGCCAGAGTCGCCGGCATTGTCGCTGGCATTGTCATCACCCTATGCACGTCAACATGCAGCAGCCCCAATGTCTGACAGGCTAGGCTTCAAGGCTGAGACAGGTGGTTGTTGAAGCGGAAAATCCGCTGTTCACGAGCTTTGTTCTCTTCAGAAAATCGGACTTTGGCCTGGACATGATCCAGGTGGTGCCCGATCAGCTCGCGAGCCCGTTCTGCATCACCATCCAAAATAGCTTTCATGACTCCCGCGTGCTGCTCGGTCAAAATTTCCACTTCCCGTGCATTGTCGAACTCGAACATGGCGCGCCGGTTCTCTTTCACTGTAGAGAACACTAACTGGAACAAGCCATTCATCAGTTGCACCAGCACGACATTATGAGAGGCCATGGCAATTGCCAGATGAAATTGGGCGTCTGCACGTGCCGAAAGGTCTGCATCCTGGTTTTGTTGATGCCGAACCATCACTTGGAAACACTGTTCAATGCGCTTTTTGTCCGCATCTGTTGCTCGTTGTGCCGCATGCCAGGCTGTGCTGGCTTCCAAGGCCCGACGTGCCTCCAGAACATCATAGCGATACAAGGGGTCTTCATTGATCAGCTCCTCCAGAGGCGCAATGCTCTGGGCTGGCCAGTTGATCAACTCGCTATCTTGAACATAAGTACCACCACCACGGCGGGTAACCAGCAAGCCTTCAGAGCTTAGCGAGCGCAAGGCCTCCCGTATCGGTACACGCGACACATCCAGCCGTTCAGCCAATTGACGCTCGGACGGGATTCGGTCACCGGGTTGCAACTGTTCATCCTGTATAAGTTGCCGGATTTTTTCAGCAACCAGGTCCGATAGGCGAGTGCTGGGATTCATAGTCATATAGGACGCTTTTTTAAATTTGGTATTACCACTTTCTTGGTTTTTTAATCGTATTAAGGCCATGAGGCGCCAAACTAGTCAGGGTTTCTGCTGGTAATGCAAAGGTGGTAATACCGCTATGATGCTCAAAAATACAAAACGGGAAGTGGTTGCGCTGCCCAGGGCCGGGCTCATAGCCGCATTTGTTCACCAACAAAACCTCTTCCTCCTATACGTGCAGTCACACAAAGGAGAATCCGGGATGAGTCTTTTATACACCTTGTTGGCTCTGACGCCATTATTGGTTGTTTTTCTATTGATGGTGGTGATGGGGCGATCAGCCAAACTATCGATGGGGGCCGCGTATCTGGTTACGGCGATTCTCGCTTTATTTGTATGGGGGAGCCAGGCCGAAGTTATTGCTGCAGCCACGATCAACGGTATTGTTACCGCATTGACCCTGCTGTTCATTGTATTTGGTGCCGTGCTGCTTTTGAATACGCTCAAGGTGGGCGGAGCATTAAGTGCGATTCGCCAGGGCTTTATGGATGTATCGCCGGATCGTCGCATTCAGGTCATTATTGTTGCCTGGCTGTTCGGCTCCCTGATCGAGGGCTCGTCGGGTTTCGGTACGCCTTCCGCTGTTGGGGCTCCCTTGCTGCTGGCGCTGGGCTTTCCAGCCATGGCAGCGGTGATGGCTGTGTTGGTTATCCAGTCCACGCCTGTGTCTTTCGGGGCGGTTGGTACGCCCATGCTGGTTGGAGTGCGTTCAGGTATTGATAACAAGGTTGATGTTGCAGCTGCCATTTCGCCCTTGCAGCCGCTTGAGTATTTGCAGCAGATCGTCGAGAACGTCGCCTTGATTCATGCCATGACCGGCTTTGTGATTCCACTGTTGCTCTGCGGTTTGTTGACTCGCTTTTTCGGTGAACGCCGCTCCTTTGCCGAGGGGCTGGGGGCATGGAAGTTTGCTTTGTTTGCCGGTTTGGCCTTTACCGTTCCGTACTACCTGATTGCCATTACCCTGGGCCCTGAGTTCCCCTCCATGCTGGGTTCGATGGTCGGACTGGTAATCGTGGTGAGCGCAGCTCGAAAGGGCTGGTTTGCACCTCGCAAAACCTTTGATTTCCCGGATCGCAGTCAATGGCCGTCCCACTGGCTGGGCACAGTGGCGATGGATAACACGGAATCGCAGCAACGCTTTTCGGTATTGCGGGCTTTCTCGCCGTATGTGCTGGTGGTTGCACTTTTGATCTTTACTCGTACTGTTCCTGCCGTAAAAGCCTGGTTGACGGGGCCTTCGGCCACAATCAAGGTGGAAGGTATTTTGGGTACTGGTATTTCTACATCGGCTCAGTTGCTTTTCTCGCCCGGGGCCATCTTGATTCTGGTCTCACTGGCCTGCATTGCGATTTTTCGCATGAACAGTCAGCAGTATGTCGTCGGTGTGAAAGCATCGCTGCGTACCATGGGCAGCGCAGCTCCTGCTTTGTTGTTGGCCGTGCCTATGGTGCAGGTGTTTATCAACTCGGCAGCGGCTGATGGTTCCATTGCCAGCATGCCGCTGGTGCTGGCTCAAGGGGCCGCGTCGGCGGTTGGGCAGGCATGGCCTACGGTTTCACCCTGGGTGGGTAGTTTGGGGGCATTTATTGCGGGCTCCAATACTGTCAGCAACATGATGTTTTCGTACTTCCAGTTCTCTACCGCTCAGCAAATTGGCTTGAGTGTGGACCAGTCCGCTATTGTGGTTGCATTGCAGGCGGTAGGTGGAGCGGCTGGCAATATGATTTGCGTCCATAACGTGGTGGCTGCCGGTGCGGTTGTCGGCATGTTGGGACGTGAGGGCGAGATTGTTCGCAAGACCTTGATACCCATGGTGTATTACGTCATTCAGGCAGGCCTGATCGGCCAGGCCTTGATTACTGGTGCCATGGGCTGGTGGATAGCTGCCGCAGTCTTCCTGGCACTGACCATAGGGGGCTTGAGCCTGTCCCGAGGCCGTCAGATGACGCCGGCCATGGCTTGAACATTTCGCTCTGTTTATTTGCGGCTTAAAGGAGTCGTTGTACAATTTCTTCCTGGAGATGACGTTCCTCCTTTAACCGCCGTTTCGTTCTGAAGCAGCTGATGACGTCTACAGCGACCTGACCACCGTCGGGGCTGTAGGCGTCTGCGTTTACATCTTCTGTTTGTGGTCAGCCCGATTCCATTGAGCTTACGACCCATGAACAGACTCAAAACCTCACTCTCGCTAAACCTGCTGGCCTATTACGGCAAATGGTTTGTGCTCGCTTGCCTGATTGCCGTGCTGGCAGGCAGCGCTTCCGCTTTTTTCCTTTTTTCACTCGAGCAGGCTACCTCCTGGCGGATGCACCATGCCTGGCTGATCTGGCTACTGCCGCTGGCAGGCTTGGCCGTAGGCTGGGTGTATGAACGCGTAGGGCAGTCTGTTAGTGCAGGTAATAACCTGCTGATCGAGGAAATTCACGATCCCAAGAAAGTGGTGCCTTTGCGCATGGCGCCTTTGGTGCTTGGTGGAACCGTGATTTCCCATTTGTTCGGTGCATCGGTAGGCCGAGAGGGCACCGCCGTACAAATGGGTGCCGCCTTGTCGGACCAGCTAACCCATGTGTTTCGCTTGGACCGGGACGATCGACGCATTCTGTTGATGGCAGGTATGAGTGCCGGCTTTTCATCTGTCTTTGGCACGCCTTTAGCCGGAGCCGTGTTTGGCATGGAAGTGCTGGCGATAGGCCGTATGCGCTACAACGCCTTGTTCCCTTGCCTGATCGCAGCGATTGCTGCCGACCAGGTGGGCCTGGTCTGGGGGGTGCAGCATACCCATTACGTCGTTGAGCACGTCGTGTCACTAGACGGCTGGAGCATGCTGGCTGTGCTGATCGCCGGGGTTCTGTTCGGCCTGATCGGCATGTTGTTCGCCATGCTGACTCACCAGCTTTCCGCCTGGATGAAAAAGAGCATCAAGTATGCACCCATGCGACCCTTCTGGGGCGGGCTGGTGGTGGCGATCGCTGTCTGGGCGTTGGATGCCTACCAGTACATTGGCCTGGGTGTTCCGGAAATAGTGCGCGCTTTCCACGAGCCTATGCAGCCATGGGATTTTCTGGGCAAGCTGGGGTTTACTGTCCTGTCTTTAGGCTCCGGTTTTAAAGGAGGGGAGGTCACGCCCTTGTTCTACATAGGGGCGACTCTGGGTAATGCCTTGGCTCCCTTGCTGCACATGCCTTTTTCAATGATGGCGGGCTTGGGCTTTGTGGCCGTCTTTGCCGGCGCAGCCAATGTACCGATTGCGTGCACACTGATGGCGATGGAGCTGTTTGGTGCAGAACTGGGGCCTTTGGCGGCGATCGCTTGTGTAGCAGCCTATGTGTTCTCGGGGCATGCAGGGATCTATCATGCGCAACGTGTGGGTCATCGCAAGTTCAAACTTCGTCGGCCTGTTTGAGCTGGGTCAGCCGGTCAGTCAGTCAGTCAGTCAGTCAGTCAGTCAGTCAGTCGGCCACTCGGTGAGCGAGTGGCTAGGGATGCCTCATGTGCCTGCTTAAAAATAGTCTCTTTGTTACGCTGGTTTCCAGGCTCCGCGTTTAGCAAACTACTATATGGCTTGATATCAAGAGACAAAGGTGAAGCGATGGCAGACTCCCAGTTCAAAGATCACTTCTCCCAAGTTGCAGCCGACTATGCCAGTTACCGCCCCAGCTATCCGCAAAAGCTGGCGGATGTGTTGGCCGAACTGAGCCCCGCACAGGATAGGGCGCTGGATTGTGCCTGCGGAACTGGGCAGCTTTCTGTGTTGCTGGCCAAGCGATTCAAGGAAGTGATCGCCACGGACGGCAGTGCCGATCAGATTGCTCAGGCGCAGCCGCAAGAGGGTGTGAGCTATCGCACGGCTTTGGCTGACAACAGCGGTCTGGCTGATAACAGCGTGGATTTGATCACCGTCGCGCAAGCGGCTCATTGGCTGGATCTGGAACCTTTCTATGCCGAGGTTCAGCGTATCGCTCGCCCCGATGCCTTGCTGGCCTTGATCACCTATGGCGTCTTGCATGTGGAGGGTGAAGTGGATAGCGTCATGCAGCATTTCTACTATGAAACCATCGGCGCTTACTGGCCACCGGAGCGCCGTCATGTGGAGGAGGGGTATCGCAGCCTGGCCTTTCCTTTTCAGGACCTGAGCTTGCCGCCTTTGGCCATGGAGGTGGACTGGGATTTGTCCCAGCTCCTGGGATACATCAGAACCTGGTCGGCTGTGAAAGCGGCTGAAAAAGCGCTGGGCGCCAGTCCCTTGAGCGCAGTGGAAGTAGAGCTGCGCAAGCAGTGGGGGGATCCTGACCATCACCGCCGAATCAGCTGGCCTTTGTCTGTGCGGGCAGGGCGGGTGCGGAAATAGGCCGCTCTTGGAGTGTGATGTCTGCTCATCCGGTTCGGACACTTCACGGCTGACGGAGCGAGCTTGCACAAGATTCCGGGCACCCGCCAACCCTGAGAGAGGATACGCGGCTGTGTTGTATCCATTGTGGCTAAATGAGCTGGATCCTGAGCACCGATACTCTGTTGAATCAGGCGACAGCTTTGTTCAGCGAAACTGGGTGCCAAAGTCATCATTAAAAAAAAACCGGATGCCGCTTTACGCTGCATCCGGTTTTTATTCAGCTAAACAGGATTAGCTGTTTTGCTGGGCTTCTTGCTGTGCATCCACAACAGCCAGGGCTGTCATGTTGATGATGCGACGCACCGTAGCGCTGGTGGTCAGGATGTGGATGGGGCGAGCCGCACCCAGCAGGATGGGGCCCATGGCCACACCGTTGCTGCCTGTCATCTTCAGCATGTTGTAGGTGATGTTGCCGGCGTCCAGGTTAGGAGTAATCAGCAGATTGGCCGAACCGCGCAGCGTGCTGTCGGGGAAGGCTTTCAGGCGGATTTTCTCGGACAGGGCGGAGTCAGCGTGCATTTCGCCGTCCACTTCCAGGTCGGGAGCGCGTTCAGCCAGGATCTGACGAGCCTTGGCCATCTTGCGGGACGACTCGGTCTGGCGGCTGCCAAAGTTCGAGTGCGACAGGAGAGCCACGCGAGGCACCACACCAAAACGACGAACTTCCTCGGCGGCCTGGATCGTCATGTCGGCGATCTGTTCGGCAGTGGGGTTCTCGTTGACGTGGGTGTCGCACACAAACAGAGTTTGTGTAGGCAGCATCAGTACGTTCATGGCGGCGAAAGTCTGGGCTTCTTTCTTCAGGCCAATGACTTGCTCAACATAGTGCAGCTGGCTGTCGTAGTTGCTGGCCACGCCGCAGATCATGCCGTCAGCATCACCACGTTGCAGCAGCATCACGCCGATCAGCGAGTTGTGCTTGCGTATCATGGCTTTGGCGATGTCTGGAGTCACGCCTTCACGTGCCTTGAGCTTGTAGTAGGCAGTCCAGGTCTCGGTGAAGCGATCGTCGTCTTCAGGATCAACGATTTGCACGTTCTTGCCCGCTTCCAGACGCAGGCCAGCTTTCTTGACGCGCATGTCGATCACGCTGGGGCGACCCACCAGAATAGGCTGGGCCAGCTTCTCGTCCACGACGGTTTGCACGGCACGCAATACGCGCTCGTCTTCGCCATCAGCGTAAATGATGCGCTTGGGCGCAGCCTTGGCCTGCATGTACAACGGACGCATCAGCGGGCCGGTGTGGTAGGTCATGGCGATCAGTTTCTGACGGTAGGCGTCCATGTCTTCGATAGGACGGGCGGCAACGCCGGAGTCCATCGCAGCTTGGGCCACGGCAGGTGCGATCTGAACGATCAGACGGGAGTCGAACGGTTTGGGGATGATGTACTCAGGACCAAAACGCAGATCTTCGCCGCCGTAAGCAGTGGCCATATCGTCGCTTTGCTCGACCTGGGCCAGATCGGCAATGGCTTTCACGCAAGCCAGCTTCATTTCTTCGTTGATCACGCTGGCGCCAACGTCCAGGGCACCACGGAAGATGAAGGGGAAGCACAGCACGTTGTTGACCTGGTTCGGGTAGTCCGAACGGCCAGTCGCGATAATGCAGTCAGGGCGGGCAGCCTTGGCTACTTCAGGACGGATTTCAGGCTCGGGGTTGGCCAGGGCCAGAATCAGGGGCTTGTCGGCCATGGTCTTGACCATGTCGGCGGACAATACGCCAGGAGCGGAACAACCCAGGAACACGTCAGCGCCAACCATGGCATCAGCCAGGGTGCGGGCATCGGTTTCCTGAGCGTAGCGAGCCTTGTTGGGCTCCATGTTCTCGTCGCGACCTTTCCAGATGATGCCGCGCGAGTCAGCCACGAAAATGTTGCTCAGCTTCACTCCCAGGGCAACCAGCAAGTCCAGGCAAGCAATGGCAGCAGCGCCAGCGCCCGAGCAAACCAGCTTGATGTCGGCGATGTTCTTGTTGACGACTTTCAGGCCGTTCAGAACAGCGGAGGACGAGATGATGGCGGTACCGTGCTGGTCATCGTGGAACACGGGAATGCTCATGCGCTCGCGCAGCTTCTTCTCGATGTAGAAGCATTCGGGGGCCTTGATGTCTTCCAGGTTCACACCACCCAGGGTGGGTTCCAGTGCGGCAATGATGTCGACCAGCTTGTCCGGATCGGTTTCGTTCAATTCGATATCGAACACGTCGATGCCAGCGAATTTTTTGAACAGGCAGCCTTTGCCTTCCATGACGGGCTTGGCGGCCAGGGGGCCGATATTGCCCAGACCCAGCACGGCGGTACCGTTGGTAACCACGGCAACCAGGTTGGCGCGCGAGGTGTACTTGGCGGCGGCTTCTTCGCCTTCGGCGTGGATGGCCATGCAAGCAGATGCAACGCCGGGGGAGTAGGCTAGCGAGAGGTCATCTTGATTGGCTAGGGTCTTGGTAGGGACCACCGAGATTTTCCCGGGAGTGGGATACGCGTGATAGTCCAGCGCAAGTTTGGCCAGATCGGCGTTGGCATCCATTTTGGTAAAGCTCCTGATAGGATTTTCTAGTGTAAAAGTGAATCTAATTTATAAGAAATACAGTCGCCAGGTAGGTGCTGATTTGTTATAGGCAGCATATGTCATGGCAACGCTTGTTGCCTGCCTCAAGGTGACCAAGGGCAGGCTGGGCTCGGTTTGGTGGAAAAGGGGCCCGCGAAGCGCGTACTTGCTGCACCCGATTAGCATATCGGAATTTTTCCTTCATGTGGGGCAGCCAAGGGGCGTCAATCATGATTTGGAGCGCTTCTTTTGTAAGAATTCGCCCTCGTGATAGATCGATGTGTTTGTTAATGCCAACGGTATGACGCAGTCGCCAAGCATTTTAGATGTCATTAATTGCGCCTTTTGTGTGCGGCGTTATACTAGATCAATACGGCTTGTATAAGGCGTCCCACGTTGCCTTCTGCTCCTGCTATCCGCTAACCGGCGAGGTCCGTGTCGCGGAAGGTTTTCCTGCATCTCAACACGAGTGAAACACTCGGATAGGTGAAGCGTAATAATGTCATCGCAAAAAGAACTGCTCAGTAACTCTTATTTGTTCGGGAGCAATGCTCCTTACGTCGAAGAACTCTACGAGTCCTACCTCGACAATCCAGGCTCCGTCGCCGACCAATGGCGCGAGTACTTCGACCAGCTGCAGCACCAGCCTGCGACTGACGGCCGCGACAGCACCCGCGATCAAGCTCACGCTCCCATCGTCGAGTCCTTCGCTCAGCGTGCCAAAGCCAATGCCTTCCTGACCAGCGCCCAAGCACCGGACCTGACAGTTGCCATGAAGCAAGTGTCGATTCAGTCCATGATTGCTGCTTACCGCTCCCTGGGTGCACGCATTGCTGATCTGGATCCCCTGAAGCGCTCCGAACGCCCCAGCATCCCTGAACTGGACCCTGCTTTCTACGGTTTGACCGAAGCAGATCTGGACCAGGTCTACTCCGCCACCAACACTTACTTCACCAAAGCCGACACCATGACGCTGCGCGACATGCTCAAGGCCTTGCGTGATACGTACTCCCGTTCGGTGGGCGCAGAATTCATGTACATCTCCGACCCGGTCGTCAAGCGCTGGATTCAGCAGCGCCTGGAGTCGGTGCATGGCACAGGTTCTTTTAACGTTGAGCAAAAACGCAACATCTTGCAGCAGCTGACCGAGGCTGAAGGCCTGGAGCGCTTCCTGCACACCAAATACGTCGGTCAGAAACGCTTCTCCCTGGAAGGTGGCGAGAGCTTCATCGCTTGTATGGATGAAGTGGTCAACCACGCTGGCGAGAACGGCGTTCAGGAAATCATCGTGGGTATGGCTCACCGTGGTCGTCTGAACATGCTGGTCAACATCATGGGCAAGATGCCCGGTGACCTGTTTGCCGAGTTTGAAGGCCGTCACGCTGAAGGCTTGACCGACGGCGACGTGAAGTACCACAACGGTTTCTCCAGCGACCTGTCCACTCGTGGCGGTCCGGTTCACCTGTCTCTGGCCTTTAACCCATCCCACCTGGAAATTGTTAACCCAGTGGTCGAGGGGTCGGTCCGTGCTCGTCAGGATCGTCGTAGCGACGAAGACGGCAGCCAGGTTCTGCCCGTGCTGGTTCATGGTGACGCGGCTTTTGCCGGTCAGGGTGTGGTCATGGAAACACTGAACCTGGCCCAGACCCGTGGCTACGGTACCGGTGGTACGCTGCACATCGTTATTAACAACCAGATCGGTTTCACCACCTCTGATCCTCGCGATACACGCTCCACGCTGTATTGCACGGACGTGGTCAAGATGATTGAAGCCCCCGTCTTCCACGTGAACGGCGACGATCCTGAAGCCGTGGTGTTCGTGACTCAGCTGGCTCTGGACTTCCGCCGCGAGTTCAAACACGACGTGGTGGTTGATATTGTTTGCTTCCGCAAACTGGGCCACAACGAGCAAGACACTCCTTCGATGACCCAGCCGCTGATGTACAAGAAGATTGGTCAGCACAACGGTACACGCAAACTGTACGCCGACAAGCTGGTTGCTCAAGGCATTCTGTCCGAGAACGAACCCGAAGATCTGGTCAAGGCTTACCGTCAACTGATGGAAGATGGCAAGCGCACGGTTGAACCTGTTCTGACAGACTACAAGAACAAGTACGCCACCGACTGGTCTGCTTTCCTGGGCGCCAAATGGACTGACCAGGCTGACACCGCCTTGCCTATGTCCGAACTGACACGCATTGGTGAAAAACTGACCACCGTGCCAGAAGGCTTTACGGTTCACCCACTGGTCAACCGCATGCTGAACGACCGTCGTGCCATGGCACGTGGCGA
This sequence comes from Alcaligenes sp. DN25, assembly GCF_023674485.1. Classification (NCBI taxonomy): domain Bacteria; kingdom Pseudomonadati; phylum Pseudomonadota; class Betaproteobacteria; order Burkholderiales; family Alcaligenaceae; genus Alcaligenes; species Alcaligenes sp. DN25. Next base: position 1,255,930 of record NZ_CP098408.1, read on the forward strand.
AGCTCAGGTGGACTGGGGCATGGGCGAGCACTTGGCCTTTGCAACCTTGGTGAACAACGGCTACGCCATCCGTATTACCGGCCAGGACTCGGGCCGTGGTACGTTTACCCACCGTCACGCTGTGCTGCACGATCAAAAACGTGAGCGCTGGAACGACGGCACCTACATTCCTTTGCAGAACGTCTCCGAAGGCCAGGCCAACTTCACGGTGATCGACTCGGTTCTGTCCGAAGAAGCCGTGCTGGCATTTGAATACGGTTACGCTTCGGCAGAGCCCAACATTTTGACTATCTGGGAAGCTCAGTTCGGCGACTTCGCCAACGGTGCCCAGGTTGTGATCGACCAGTTCATTACGTCGGGTGAAGCCAAGTGGGGCCGTCATTGCGGTCTGACTCTGATGCTGCCACACGGCTACGAAGGTCAGGGTCCGGAGCACTCCTCGGCCCGTATCGAGCGCTTCTTGCAACTGTGCGCTGACAACAATATCCAGGTTGTTCAGCCCACCAACGGCGCCCAGATCTTCCACGTGCTGCGTCGTCAGATGATCCGTCCTTTCCGCAAGCCTTTGGTCATCATGACGCCCAAGTCCTTGCTGCGTAATAAAGACGCTACCTCGCCACTGAGCGATCTGGCTGAGGGTCACTTCATGCCCGTGATCGGCGAGACCGATCAGGCAATTGATGCAGCCGCTGTCAAACGTGTTCTGGCTTGCTCGGGCAAGGTTTACTACGATCTGGTGAACCACCGTAAAGAGCTGGAGCGCAACGATATTGCCATTATCCGTGTGGAGCAGTTGTATCCGTTTGCCCACAAGGCCTTCCAGGCAGAGCTGGCCAAGTACAGCAACGCCAAGGAAGTTATCTGGGTTCAGGACGAACCTCAAAACCAAGGTGCATGGTTCTACATTCAGCATCACATCTACGAGAACATGACCGAAGGTCAGAAGCTGGGTTACGCCGGCCGTGCCGCGTCCGCTTCGCCTGCCGTTGGTTACCTGGCCAAACACCAGGAACAACAAAAGGCGCTGCTGGAGCAGGCTTTCGGCGCTCGCAAAGGCTTCATGCTGACCAAATAACGCACCCTAAATTTTAAATACGGAAAATATAATCATGGCAATTACCGACGTTCTGGTTCCCCAACTCTCTGAATCCATCTCCGAAGCCACTTTGCTGGAGTGGAAAAAACAACCTGGCGAAATGGTCCAGGCTGATGAAATCCTGATCGAAGTCGAAACCGACAAGGTTGTGCTGGAAGTTCCCGCTCCTGCCTCGGGCGTGCTGAGCGAAATCGTCAAGGCCAACGGCAGCACTGTGACTTCCGGCGACGTGCTGGCCCGTATCGACTCCGAAGGCAAGGCCAGCGCTGCCGCTCCTGCCGCCGCTGCACAAGAAGCCGCTCCTGCTGCTGCCCCAGCCGCTGCCGCTCCTGCTGCCAGCTCCGCCGCCTCTTCGGTTGCTTCGCCTGCTGCTGCCAAGATCCTGGCTGAAAAGGGTGTGGAAGCCAGCTCCGTGGAAGGTTCCGGCCGTGGTGGTCGCATCACCAAGGGTGACGCTCTGGAAGCCAACGCCGCTGCTGCTAAACCTGCTGCTGCTCCTGTTGCCCCTCCAACCCTGTCCCTGGACGGCCGTCCAGAGCAGCGCGTGCCCATGAGCCGTCTGCGCGCTCGCATCGCCGAGCGTCTGCTGCAGTCGCAGTCCGAAAACGCCATGCTGACCACGTTCAACGAAGTCAACATGCAAGCTGTGCTGGATCTGCGCAAGAAATACAAAGATCAGTTCGAGAAAGAGCACGGCGTGAAACTGGGCTTCATGTCCTTCTTCGTCAAGGCTGCTGTTGCCGCCCTGAAGAAATACCCTGTACTGAACGCCTCGGTTGATGGCAAGGACATCATCTACCACGGTTACTTTGACATCGGTGTGGCCGTTGGTAGCCCACGCGGTCTGGTGGTGCCTATCCTGCGTAACGCTGATCAAATGTCCATCGCTGACATCGAAAAGCAAATCGCTGACTTCGGTGCCCGTGCCCGCGACGGCAAGCTGACCCTGGAAGAAATGACAGGCGGTACCTTCTCGATCTCCAACGGTGGCGTGTTCGGCTCCATGCTGTCCACCCCCATCATCAACCCACCTCAGTCCGCCATCCTGGGCATTCACGCCACCAAGGACCGTGCTGTTGTGGAAAACGGTCAGATCGTGATTCGCCCCATGAACTACCTGGCCATGTCCTACGACCACCGTATCATCGACGGCCGCGAAGCCGTTCTGGGTCTGGTGGCCATGAAGGAAGCCTTGGAAGATCCACAGCGTCTGCTGTTGAACGTCTAAGCACGCGGTAGTTTCGGTCTAGTATGTTTACGGCCAAGTGCTTGCTTCTAAGCCTTGGCCGACTTTGTTTAAGGCCCTGGGGGTTGGCGTTCGCCACCTGATACTTTCCCGCCCGACTTCCGGGCGGTCCAGCGTGCCTTTTCACATTTATGGGATTTTTTATGGCTAAGCAATTTGATGTTGTCGTGATTGGTGCAGGCCCTGGTGGCTACATCGCCGCCATCCGTGCTGCTCAACTGGGTATGAGCGTCGCTTGCGTGGACGCATGGTCCACCGCTGAAGGCAAACCCGCTCCTGGCGGTACTTGCACCAACGTTGGTTGCATTCCTTCCAAGGCCTTGCTGCAATCGTCCGAGCACTTCGAGCACGCCAATCTGCATCTGGCTGATCACGGTGTGGACGTCAAGGGCGTATCGCTGAATCTGGACAAGCTGATCGGTCGCAAAGACGTGGTCGTCAAGCAGAACAACGACGGCATCCTGTACCTGTTCAAAAAGAACAAGGTCACTTTCTTCCACGGCACCGCTTCCTTTGGCGCCAAGGTTGACGGCGGCTGGTCGGTGAACGTGGCCGGTGCCAACGCTGAAGAGCTGGTTGCCAAGAACGTCATCATCGCTACCGGTAGCTCGGCTCGTGCCTTGCCCGGTGCCGAGTTCGACGAAGAGCAAATTCTGTCCAACGACGGCGCACTGCGTCTGCCCAAGGTTCCCAAGAAGCTGGCCGTTATCGGTGCCGGCGTGATTGGTCTGGAACTGGGTAGCGTGTGGCGTCGCCTGGGTGCCGAAGTGACCATTCTGGAAGGTGCTCCCGAGTTCCTTTCCGCCGTGGATCGCGACGTTGCCAAGGAAGCCCTGAAGGCTTTCACCAAGCAAGGTCTGAAGATCAATGTGGGCGTGAAAGTTGGCGAAATCAAGAAGTCTGCCAAACAGGTCACCATCAACTACGTGGACGCCGCTGGTGCCGAGCACAAGCTGGAAGCCGACAAGCTGATCGTATCCATCGGCCGTGTGCCTAACACTGCCGGTCTGGGTGCAGACACCATCGGTCTGAAACTGGACGAGCGCGGCTTCGTGGTTGTGGACGACGATTGCGCCACCAGCCTGCCAGGTATCTGGGCGGTGGGTGACGTGGTGCGTGGTCCTATGCTGGCTCACAAAGCCGAAGAGGAAGGTGTGGCTGTGGCCGAGCGTCTGGCTGGTCAGCAGCCCCACGTCAACTTCGACACTGTACCTTGGGTTATCTACACCTCGCCCGAAATCGCTTGGGTTGGCAAGACCGAGCAGCAACTGAAGACCGAAGGCCGTGCTTACCGCGCTGGCAGCTTCCCCTTCCTGGCTAACGGCCGTGCCCGCGCACTGGGTGACACGACCGGCTTTGTGAAGGTTCTGGCGGATGCCAAGACGGACGAAGTTCTGGGCGTGCACTTTGTGGGCCCTGTGGCTTCCGAGCTGGTGGCTGAAGCTGTTGCAATCATGGAATTCCGTGGCGCGTCGGAAGATATCGCCCGTATTTGCCATGCTCACCCAACCCTGTCCGAAGCCCTGAAAGAAGCGGCCTTGGCAGTGGACAAACGCGCTCTGAACTTCTGATAGACTTTCAGGGTGTTGTTGGAAAAGGGCGGGCACAGGCTCGCCCTTTTTTTCGTCACGAAAGGCTGATCACAGCAGTCCGTAGCGGTTGCGATGCGTGAGATAATTGACCGCGCAGTATGCTCAGACCCTGCATCAAAAGCGGTGCTGCTGTGGATCGCAGTGCATGCTGGCAGACTACTACCTGTCTTGGACAGGTTCTTTTATTTTCAGTGATATGAATGTTCGCGAGTATTACCATCAGGCTTTAGCGGAAAAAGGCTACCGTGCCGACCAGGCACAGGAGCAAGCTATAGACCGGCTGCAACGCTATTACGACGAGTGGGTAGAGTTTCGCAAAATGCGCTCCAGCGCCTTGCGTCGTATGTTCTCCCGCCCGGAGGTGCCGCGTGGTGTGTACCTGTGGGGTGGGGTCGGGCGCGGCAAGAGCTTCCTGATGGACGCCTTCTACCTGACGGTGCCGCTCAAGCGCAAAACTCGGATTCACTTCCATGAGTTCATGCGCGGCGTGCACAAAGAGCTGAATCAGGTCAAAGGCATGAGCGATCCCTTGGATGAGGTCGCCAAACGTATCGCCAAGCGTTATCGCCTGATCTGTTTTGACGAGTTCCACGTCTCGGATGTGGCCGATGCCATGATTCTGTACAAGCTGCTGCTGGGTCTGTTCGAGCGCGGTACGTCCTTTGTGATGACCTCCAACTATGAGCCTTCCACCTTGTATCCGGAAGGCCTGCACCGCGACCGCATCTTGCCTGCGATTGCGCTGATCCAGAAGAACATGGATATCATGAACGTGGATACGGGCGTGGATTATCGCCGTCGTGCTCTGGAGCAGGTGAAAACCTATTTGACGCCATTGGGCCCGCAGACCACCGCAGAGCTGCAATCAATGTTCACCGCCTTGTCGGACACGGCCCCTCAAGAGCCGGTGCTCAGTATTGAAAACCGGGATGTAAAAGCGGTCGCCTTGTCCGGTTCAGCCGTCTGGTTTGATTTCGAGACCCTGTGCGTCAGCCCACGTTCGCAAAACGACTATCTGGAACTGGCGAACCGCTTCCAGACCGTGATTTTGTCTGACGTACCTCGCATGACGGCGCGTGATGCCTCTGCGGCGCGACGCTTCACCTGGCTGGTCGACGTTTTTTACGATCACAAGGTGAAGTTCATCATGTCCGCAGCGGTGCCTGAAGAAGAATTGTATGTGGATGGCCCTATGGCCAATGAGTTCCACCGTACTGTCTCGCGTTTGATGGAAATGCAATCGCGGGAGTACCTGGAGTCAGAACGGCGCCAGGCAGTTATTTTGTAGGATGCTGGGCGCGGCCACTGGCCACGCGTCTGATTCCTGAACCCTGACACGTAGTTTTATAAGCGTATTTTTTATCATGACGACACGAGTACTGACCGGCGTTACAACGACCGGTATTCCACACTTGGGTAATTATGCCGGGGCGATTCGCCCTGCTATCCGTGCTAGCCAGCAAGCCGATGTCGACGCATTTTTCTTCATGGCGGACTACCACGCCCTGATCAAATGTGACGATCCGGAGCGCGTAGCCATTTCGCGCCGTGCGATTGCTGCTACCTGGCTGGCCTGCGGCCTGGATGTGGAAAAAGTAACGTTCTACCGTCAATCCGATATTCCGGAAATTCCGGAGCTGTCCTGGATGCTGGGTTGCGTAACCGGCAAGGGCTTGATGAACCGTGCCCACGCCTACAAGGCTTCTGTCGACAAGAATGAAGCGGCGGGCGTAGAGCCTGATGATGGCGTCACCATGGGCCTGTTCAGCTACCCCGTACTGATGGCGGCCGACATCCTGATGTTCAATGCCCACAAGGTGCCCGTGGGCCGGGATCAGGTGCAGCACCTGGAAATGGCACGCGATATCGCCAAGAGCTTCAACCACCTGTATGGCCGTGGCAAGGAGCTGTTTGTATTGCCTGAAGTGCAGGTGGAAGAGGACGTGGCCCTCTTGCCTGGTCTGGATGGCCGCAAGATGTCCAAGAGCTACGACAACACGATTCCTCTGTTCGAGGGTGGTGCCAAGGCACTGAAGGCAGCCATTGCCCGCATCGTGACGGACTCCAAAGGTCCCGGCGAGTCTAAAGATCCCGATGATTCGCACCTGACGGCCTTGTACAAGGCATTTGCGACACCCGAGCAGACCCAGGCCTTTCGTCAGCAGTTGATCGACGGCATGGCCTGGGGCGAGGCCAAGGATGCCTTGCATCAGTTGCTGGAAGCCATGATTGCGCCCATGCGTGATCGCTACGAAGCCTTGATGGCTCGTCCCCAGGATATTGAGGATTTGCTGCAAGTCGGCGCGCGCAAGGCTCGTGCCTACGCTACTCCCTTCATCCATGAATTGAAGGCGGCCGTGGGCCTGCGTGACCCCTTGAGCGTGGCAGTTAGCAAGACTGAAGCCAAGGCTCGTAAAGCTCGTTTTGTGAACTTCCGCGACGAAGACGGCACCTTCCGTTTCCGCCTGCAAGATGCTGCTGGACAAGAGCTGTTTCTGTCTCGCTCTTATGCAGACCCAAAACAGGCTGGTGTGGCGATCAAGGCACTGCAGACTGCGGCTTTTGCCGAAGTTGCCAAGCAGGAAGGTCAGGAGTTGCAAATCCATTGTGCCGGTGAAGAAGTGGCACGAGTATCGGCAGATCTGCGTGATGCCGTTGCAGCCGCTTTGGATTCGATGCGCGACTAAGTGGTTTGTCTACTGTGGGATTGATCGGCTGTTCAGGATTGATGCCGCAGTGGAGGCAGCAAGCTTCTTTGAGCAGCAACGCTTCAGCTTGAAGATTGCTTGAAAATGAGCAGCCCCAAAAGAGAGACCTATCTCACTTTTGGGGCTGTTCTTTCTGCGTTGTATTGAACGTGTGCAGAAGATCAAAGCTGGAGCTTGGCTTGAGCTTGCTCGTGTAATCGGCTTTGGCCTTAAATTCATTCTTGAAATCAGGTCAGGTCAAACCAAGCCAAACCAAGCCAAGCCAAATCAGATCTGATTCGAACGTGAACTCTGAATTCTGAGCCCGAAACCTGGATTCGGACTTAAGACCTGGACTTGAGCCTAGGCCAGTCGCCCTTGGGCTTTGGACTTCTGATCCCAGTCCTGGCTGGCCAGCTCCAATGCTGCAATATCTTCTGCGCAGATCACATCTCGCAACGCCGTGAATTTCTCTTCCGACCAGTCGTAAATCTTCAAGGCCAATAGCCGGTCAATCGCTGCGTCCTCAAAGCGCTTGCGCACCGGCACAGCTGGGTTGCCTGCCACAATCGTATACGGGGCCACATTCTTGGTGACCAGTGCACCCGAGGCAATTACGGCACCTTCACCAATGACCACGCCGGGCATGATCATGGCCCGCATACCGATCCAGGCACCGTCATGGATGTAGGTGTCACCTTTGCCAACGTAGGCCTCCGTAATTTTGTCTACGAAGGGATACAGGCTGAACCAGTCCATGCGGTGGGTGTGATTGCCACCCATCAGGATGACGGCCTCGGCACCGATGCAGACGTAGTCACCGATGTGGAGCTGGTCCACTGGCCATTGCGAGGTCCATGCCTTGAGGCTGTACTCGTCCCCGTACAGGTAACGCACCACGCTTTCTTCAAAACTGCCGGTCCAGGCATGGCTGTAGTAGCTGTGCGTGCCACGCACATGGATATTGGGGTTGGATACGGTTTCGTGCAGGAGTTCGACCTGCGACCAGTGTTTTTGCTCCATGTTTTTCCTTCTGGACCTTGCCGCGCTGGAACTGACTTTGCGCCGGTCCCGGCAAAGTGGGTGTTCATGTTTGGGCCAAGCAGCCAAGCGAGCACAAGAGGCTCGCTTGCTGATGTTGATGGCGGGACTAGACTAATGCGCTTTGAGCTGCTTGGCATTCAAGCGGGCCAAAAGCATCAAGCCCTGCATGAATGCTCACGCAGGGCTTGGTGTGTTTAGGCCGGGATTGCTGGCCTTATTCGGCTGGCTGGGCAGGAATATCCAACTTTTCACACAGACTCAGGATTTCCTCCAGGCTCTCGCGTTTGACCACGATCAGCTGAAACTCCTCGTCATAGCTTTGGGCAAATTCCAGCAGGCAGTAGGAGGGGTGAAACTCCTGCAACTGCTCGTTCGCCCATTGGAAAAAGCCGTCCACGTCCTGAAAAGGCATGTCGTCGTAGGGAAAGGCGGGCAGATCCTGGCTTTCAAAGGCAGCCAGAATCTCTTCCCACAGTTCGTCCACGGTATCGGCCAGAGCCAGATAGTCGTCCAGCTCGTAGCTGATGGCCAGGATCAGAGCGCCATCCGGATCGTGTTCCATCAAGTTCTGGGCGTGCTTGCCATACGCCTCACCCATCGCTGTCGGGCTGGCGCTGGCTGTCAGCACGGACTGGCTGATGGCTGCAATATCCTGTTCCTTCTGATCAAATCCGGTCAGCAGATTGAGCAGACGCGTCAGTTGGGAAAGGCGCTCGGTCTCAGTCATGGCTTATCTCCGAAGTTTGCTAAAGGCGGCTGCCATAGCACCTGTCGGTGCCGGTTCAGCTTGCCGGTTGGGGCGATTGTTTCCGGAACGGCGCTGGGGTGCGTTGCTGGTGTTGCTGGAACCACGCACAGGGCCGCTGTCGTCGTTCAGGCGCATGGTCAAGCCGATACGCTTACGAGCTACATCCACTTCCTGGACTTTAACCTTAACGGTCTGCCCAACGCGAACCACATCACGCGGATCTTTGACAAAGGTCTCGGACAGGGCCGAGATATGCACCAGACCGTCCTGGTGCACACCCACGTCCACAAAGGCACCAAAGTTGGCCACATTGGTGACCACGCCTTCCAGAATCATGCCGGGCGTCAAATCGTTCAGGGAGTTGATGCCTTCCTGGAACTTGGCGGTGGTGAATTCAGGGCGAGGGTCGCGACCGGGCTTTTCAATTTCATTAAAAATATCACGCACGGTGGGCAAACCAAAGCGTTCATCCGTGAAGTCCGAAGGCGACAAGCCTTTCAATGCGCCGGATTTACCCATGACATCGCTGGCTTCGGTTTGCAGGCGCTCCAGAATGCGGGCGGCAACCGGGTAGGCTTCGGGGTGAACTGCCGAGGCATCCAGAGGGTTGGCTGCACCGGGAATACGCAAAAAGCCCGCTGCCTGTTCAAAGGCTTTTTCACCAAAGCGCGGCACTTCACGCAACTGCTTGCGGCTTTGGAAGGCACCGTTTTCGTCACGCCAGGTGACGATGTTTTTGGCCAGCGTGTTGTTCAGGCCGGAAACGCGCGCCAGCAGGGGAGCAGAGGCGGTGTTGACGTCCACACCCACGGCGTTCACACAATCCTCAACTACGGCGTCCAGGCTGCGAGCCAGTTCGCGCTGGTTCACGTCGTGCTGGTACTGACCCACACCAATGGATTTGGGGTCGATCTTGACCAGCTCGGCCAGTGGGTCTTGCAGGCGGCGGGCAATAGAGACGGCACCGCGCAGGCTGACGTCCATATCCGGGAATTCTTGTGCGGCCAGTTCAGAGGCGGAGTACACCGAAGCGCCCGCCTCGGACACGACCACGCGGGTCAAAGGCAACTGCGGGAAAGCGGATTGCAGGTCGGCAACCAGTTTCTCGGTTTCGCGTGACGCTGTGCCGTTACCAATCGCCACCAGTTCAACTTGGTAGCGAGTCGCCAGGCCGGCCAGGGTACGAATGGCGCCTTCGCGGTCACGACGGGGTTCAAAGGGGTAGACGGTGGCGGTATCCAGCACCTTGCCGGTTGCATCGATCACAGCGGCTTTTACGCCGGTACGAATACCTGGGTCCAGGCCCAGAACGGCTTTATTGCCAGCGGGGGCTGCCAGCAGCAAATCGCGCAGATTGGCGGCAAACACGCGGGTGGATTCTTGCTCGGCTTCTTCGCGCAGACGGCCAATCAGTTCGGATTCGAATGCTGTCAGCAACTTGACGCGCCAGGTCCAGCGGCAAACCTCGGCCAGCCAATGGTCGCGTGGGCTGGCGTCGGCGGAAAAGTCAGCGCCAATATCGGTCAGCTCGGCGACTTTCAGTACACAAGGGTGGGGCAGAAGCGCATCCTGCTCGGGGTTCAGGCCCAGGCGCAGGTCCAGTGCACCTTGCTGACGACCGCGCAACAAAGCCAGTACACGGTGAGAAGGTAGTTGGCGCAGCGCTTCGTTAAAGTCGAACCAGTCGCGGAACTTGTCGCCTTCCTGTTCCTTGCCTTCGGCAACCTTGGAGTACAGGTGAGCGGACTTCCACAGATAGTCGCGCATGGCTTCCAGCAGATCGGCCTGCTCGGCAAAGCGTTCGGCCAGAATGTCGCGGGCACCGTCCAGGGCGGCTTTGGCCGTGTCGATCTTGGCTTCGGCATTCAGATAGCCTTCGGCCAGCGCCACAGGGTCTGCGTCCTTCTGGGCCAGAATGGCGTCCGCCAGCGGCTCCAGGCCGGCTTCGCGGGCGATCTGGGCACGGGTACGGCGCTTGGGCTTGTAAGGGGCGTATAAGTCTTCCAGACGCTGCTTGGTGTCAGCCGCCAAAATGGCTTGCTCCAGCTCGGGCGTCAGTTTTTCTTGCTGGCGGATCGATTCCAGAATGGCATGACGACGCGATTGCATATCGCGCAAATAGATCAGGCGCACTTCCAGATCACGCAGGACATTATCGTCCAGGCCGCCGGTAGCTTCCTTGCGGTAACGGGCAATAAAAGGGACCGTGGCCCCGTTGTCCAAGAGCTCAACCGTAGAGGCGGCTTGTTGGATGCGGATGTTCAGTTCAGAGGCCAGTAGCGCCAGAATCTGTTGGTGATCCTGTTGCTGGGCGAGGGTTTCCACAGTCATTTCAGTTATGGGTCCATCGTTGTAAAAGGGTCTGCAAGCGCCGCATTTTGCCATAAAGACCGGCAGCGACCCAGAATTGGCAGGTATCATCTTGTATGTATTCCACTGTGATTGTAGACAGTTCTGTCATTCGTCACCTCTCCCTGAGCGGTTTTGCCCCATGTTGTTGCAGGATTATTCCGATATCTTTTCTCCCCAAGGCCCTCTGGCAGAGTCTGTCTCGCACTATCGTCCGCGGCAGGCTCAGCTGGAGCTGGCCCAAGCCATCAGCGAGACGGTTGCCGAGTCCGGTGTATTGATTGCCGAGGCTGGTACCGGAACGGGCAAGACCTGGGCCTATCTGGTGCCTGTGTTCATGCAAGGTGGCAAAGCCTTGGTCTCGACCGGTACGCGCACCTTGCAGGACCAATTGTTCCGTCGGGATATTCCCCACCTGCGCAAGGCGCTGGCCTTGCCGGTGGATGTGGCCTTGCTCAAGGGGCGCAGCAACTACGTTTGTCATTACCATTTGGAACGATTGGGGCAGGATGACCGTGCCCTGAAGTCCCGTGCGGAAATTGCTTATCTGCGGGCCATCCAGCTTTTTACGGAGAGCAGCCGTAGCGGCGACAAGGGTGAGCTGGCCGAAGTCCCGGAAGACGCGGATATCTGGCACCGAGTCACTTCCACACGCGATAACTGCCTGGGACAGGATTGCCCCTTTGTGCGCGACTGCTTTGTGATGAAGGCGCGCCGTCATGCCCAGGATGCGGATGTAGTAGTGGTGAACCATGCTCTATTCATGGCGGACCTGGCCTTGCGCGAAGAGGGTGTGACGGATTTGCTGCCTAGCGTGGATCTGGTGGTGTTTGACGAGGCACACCAACTGCCCGACGTGGCCACCCGTTTTCTGGGTAGTAGCGTGTCCTTGTATCAATTGACGGATTTGTGTCGTCAGATAGAAGCGGCGGGTCTGGCCCAGGCGCGCGAGACCGTGGACTGGAGTCAGGTGGCGCGCAAGCTGGAGCAAGCTGCTCGGGATTTGCATTTGCGCACCGCGTCGCTGGCCGCCCAAGGTGGCCGTGCCACTTTTCAGGCCTTGCCCGAGCCCGAGCTTTTTGACGAGGCGCTGGAGAATTTGCTGGAGACCTTCGACAAGGTCATCAAGATGCTGGCCATGGTGGCTGAGCGCCATCCTGATCTGACGGCGGCGCATAAAAGCGCCTTGGAGTTACGTGCGCGCTTGTTCCAATGGAGCCAGCCGGATCGTCAAGGCCGTCACGCCTATTTGCCAGAAAGTGAAAAAGACGAAGACCAGCCCGACGAGTTCGTGCGTTGGGTAGAAAGTGGGCAGCATTATCTGCGCCTGCACAGTGCCCCTTTGTCGGTGGCCAAGATTTTCTCGCGCTACCGAGGCAAGGAGCAGTCCTGGGTGCTGACCTCGGCCACCTTGTCGGTGCATGGGGATTTCAACCACTTCAAGCGACAGTTGGGCTTGTTTGATGCTCGCACCGAAGCCTGGGCTTCGCCGTTCGACTATCCGAACCAGGCGTTGTTCTACGTCCCCAGCACCTTGCCGCTTCCTAGCCATCCCAACTTCAATCAGGCCTTCGTGGATGCGCTCATTCCGCTGATCAAGGCGGGTCAGGGTGGTGTGCTGGTGCTCTGTACCACCTTGCGCTCGGTCGAGCGGATTGCAGATATGCTGCGGGACCGATTTGATCGGGAAGACATCGAACGCAATGTGCTGCGCCAGGGGGAGCGTTCACGGCAAGTTCTGCTGGACGAGTTCCGTGCCCGTGGTAATGCGGTTTTGGTGGGAAGCGCCAGCTTCTGGGAAGGGATTGACCTGCCCGGTGATGCCTTGACGCTGGTTGCTATCGACAAGCTGCCCTTTGCTCCGCCGGATGATCCGGTGCTGGAAGCGCGTATCAAGGAGTGCAAGGACAGGGGCGGTAATCCCTTCATGGAATATCAGTTGCCCGAAGCCGCCATTGCCTTGAAGCAAGGGGCAGGGCGTTTGATTCGTACCGAACGTGATTGGGGCGTGCTGATGGTGGGCGACACCCGTATTGTCGAGAAGCCCTACGGCAAATTGCTGTGGCGTGGTTTGCCCCCCTTTGCGCGTACTCGTGATCCTGCCCGTGCCTTGGCGTTTCTGCGGGAGCAGAAAGCCAGGCGGCAGAGTGCTCAAGCCAGCGATGTGGAACTGAACGACAGCTCTGAACAGGCTTGAGAATACGGCTTGTATTCCGTTTGCCTTGGCTTGGACTACACGCTTGTAGAAGCTTGAGGCAGAGGAGCAGAGGAAATAAAGCCAGCCGCTCCCTGTGCAGCCCACCGCGGGCTGGCTTTTTTATATAAATCTAGGGCAAGGACTCGTCTGCGATGATGTCCTCTGCCACCAAGCCCCACAAGAACAGATCGGGCGTGCCAGCACCTTCCAGATTGCCCTCTATCTGCTGCAGCACGGACATGATGGCGCTGCGATTGCTGACTGCCTCAAATGCTTCCCGAGTGATAGGCGGATACCAGCCCTGCTTGAGTACAGCGACAGCCATGGCCAGCGCCATGGAAAATACATGCTGGCCCAGCATGGAGACTTGGACCGTTTCGCCTGCGCGATTGCGCACATCAAACATCTGCTCTTCATCAGGCAGCTTGGCACCCAGACGCCAGGCCAGTGCCAGCCCGAAGGCTTCGGGAATCATTACGCAAAGCTTGGTCGCACGGACTTCTGACAGGCCGCTGGCTTGCAGTTGAGTGATGCATTCGTCAATGCTTTGCTTCGCTGCCAGGACAGGAATGGCTTGCAGCACCTGTTTTTCTGCTTGTTCGTGATTCATGGTGTCTGCTTTAAGAAGGAGGCACGTCCGGGGACGGGGAAACGGTGGCGAGGAAAAGTGTGGTGCATGTCCACACTTGTTCAGAAATCAACAATCCATTCTGCTGATTTTGCATCCGGGTAATTTTAGCCAGGATCCTCAGCACGAGGCCCGTCAAAAAAACGGTTTGCCGCTCCATGAGAAACATCATTCCGAAGGGTGCTTGTGACGCCGGCTTCATTGTTTAAATGTAAAACACTTGACTGCCGAACGCAGGGTAATCCCCATCCTCCAATAGATTGACTCCCCAAATCTGGCTCATTACCATCACAGCATACAACTATGTATGTTCTAAATCCACTTGTGTTTGGTGATCCTAATGACGACAGAAAAGACTATGCCGCGGGTAATGCGTTTTGATGAGTTGGCCTTCCAGCCTCGACAGGAAAAGCCCGAGATGGCACAACTGGCCGAGATCGTGGGAGAACAGGACGGTACGCCTTTAAGTGCCGGTTATGCCCGCTTGAGCAAGGCACGGATTGAATGGACCGTCCTGTATGACGAAGTGGTCACGGTGATTGAAGGCAGCATCAACATTCACACCCCACAAGGAGTGTTGACGGCTGGGCCTCTGGATTGCATCTGGCTGCCTGCTGGCACACCCTTGATTTACGAAACAGAATCCGCCTTGATTCATTACTGTCTGCATCCCAGCAACTGGGCTAGCGCACGGACGGCCGCATGAGCATCCGGAAAATCACGCGCTTGCCGGAGAACGACAAGACCAATGGGTGGAGTCGGCTGCTGACTCCTCGTACCCCCAAACCGTCCCTGGCTAAAGACATACAGGCGGATTGGGTGATTGTCGGTGGTGGTCTGGCCGGTTTGGCCGCCGCCCGTCGTCTGGCAGAGAACCGCCCCGGTGACAGCATCGTGGTACTGGAAGCGGATCAGGTGGGCGAGGGTGCTCAAGGTCGAAACTCCGGCTTTGCCATTGATAGCCCCCACAACGTGGGTAGCTCGATGGGCGAGCTGGATGCCGCGCGTTCGCATCTGCGCCTGGCACGTACGGCGATTGCATATCTGAAAACACAGGTAGAGCGTTACGGCATTGAATGCGACTGGAGTCCCATCGGTAAGTTCCACGCTGCGGTCTCGCAAGAGGGCGTAGAGAAAACACTGAAGCCGACGCGTCAGGTTCTGGATTCCTTGCAAGAGCCGTACGAATGGCTGGACGGCAAAGCCTTGCAGGACAAGTTGGGGTTCACGCATTTCCGCACAGGCATTTATACCCCCGGTACGGTGTTGCTGAACCCGGCGGGTCTGTCGCGTGGTCTGGCCGACAATATGCCTTCCAACGTCACCGTCTACGAAAAAACGCCCGTGCTGTCCTTGCAGCAAGACGACGGTGTCACGCTGGAAACCCCCGGTGGCAAGGTTCGTGCAGGCAAGATGATTCTGGCCGTGAATGTGTTCGCCGAGCAGTTCGGTTTTTACAGCGGCAAGCTGATGCCGATGGCGGCTCATGCCAGCCTGACCCGCTGCCTGACAGAAAGCGAGCAGCGCGAATTGGGTGGTTTGCCCAGCTGGGGTTTGACGCCCGCCAATGCCTTTGTGGGCATCACCATGCGTCGCACCAATGACCAACGCATTCTGATCCGCCAGCACATGACTTACGCGCCCAATTTGCGCAGTGATGATGAAAGCCGCCGCCGCGTGCGCATTGAGCACAAAACCCTGTTTGACGAGCGTTTCCCGAATCTGAAAAACGTGGAAATGGAGCACACCTGGACCGGCTTTATCTGCTTGTCCCGTAATGGCTCCCCAGGCTTTGGGCAGGTGGCACCGCATGTGTATTCCGCGGTGTGTCAGAACGGGGTGGGTCTGACCAAGGGCACGATTTCCGGCATGTTGGTCGCCGATCTGGCTTGCGGTGTGGACAATCCCTTGATTGCCGATATGCAGGCTTTGGGGCAACCCGATGCCTTGCCGCCACGTCCGTTTCTGGATGTGGGTGTCCGGGCCCGTTTGGGCTGGGAGTTATGGCGGCACCGGGCGGAAGCCTGATAGCCGACGTTTGAACAATAAATTTAAAAGACATACCCAGGAGGAGTTATGAAGCTTTTGAGCAAGACCTTGCTGACGGTGATGTTCAGCCTGAGCGCGGCCACCGTGTCCGCACAGACCATGCGCATTGCAACGGACTCGGGCGCGCAAGGCTCGCCTAGCGGTGATGCAATCGAGAAATGGGCTGCGCTGATCAAAGAGGGTACGCAAGGCGCGGTGTCGCCACGCGTTTTCTATCAAAACCAGTTGGGTGGTCAGGAAGAGGTGTTCGACCAGCATGTAGCCGGTGATGTGCAGTTGATGCTGAACTGGCCCATGACTTCCTACGACAAGCGCATTGCGGTGATCTACACACCCTATATGTTCACCACCTGGGAAGAAGCCTTGGCCGCGTACCAGCCCGGTGGCTGGTTGAATGAAACGCTGGACGGTATCTACAAAGAGAACGGCTTGAAGTTCTTCGGTGCCTGGCCTGAAGGATTCAATGGCGTCGCCACCAAAGGCAAACATGCGGTGACGGTAGAGGACGCCAGGAACATCAAGGTACGTGTTCCCCCGATCTCCATGATGCAGCAGTCCGTGCAAGCCATGGGTTACCAGACGGCAGCCATTGACTGGGGCGAAGTGTTTACGTCAATTCAGACCGGCGTGGTGGATGGCGATGCAGCCAACGTCATTTATTACGACTACGAATATTTCCGTGACACGCTGGATTACTACGTGCGCAGCAAGCAGCAGTTCATTACCGGCGTGTTGTCCATGAACCTGGAAGCCTGGGAAGCCTTGAAGCCCGAGCAGCAGGAAGTGATTCAGGCCTCGGCCATCACCATCATGCAAGATCAGTTTTCCAAGGCTCAGGTAGCGGACGCGGCCATTGTGGAGAAGTGGAAAGCGCTGGGTAAAACCTACCTTGAGCTCGACAAGGATCAACTGGCTGCTTTGGGCACCCATGTGCGTGCCAAGGTCTGGCCTGCGATGCACGCTGAAGTGGGCGACAGCATCATGGCCCATATCGAGAAAAACGCCTCGGCTCTCAAGTGAACACCTTGGAACAAGGGAGTATGAATGTGAGTGAGGACCCTCTGATCAAGCGAGGGCCGACCCTGATCGCTCTGGAATGGCTGGCCATTGCGTCCAGCGTTGTGGTGGCGGCAGGTTTGGCCTATGTGGTGGCCGCACGTTATTACCTGAATTGGCCGGCAGCCGGTGTGCACACCATTGTGATGGTGGCGGCGATCTGGCTGTACATGACGGGGGCCTTGATCGCCAGCCAGTCCCGTCAGCATTTGGTGGTGGATTACCTGTCGCATCGTTTGAAGACCCCACGGGCGCGTGCTATCCATCGTTTCATCGTGTCCGTACTGGTGCTGATCATTGTGGTGGCTTTTGCCTATTGGACCTTGCGCATGTTCATGTGGGGTTCCCGGTTCTCGACCACGATGGCCGAGCTGGGAATTCCTGTCTGGGTACCGCAAGCCGCTATTGGTCTGAACGCCGCCGGTAGCCTGATGTATGCCTTGCGCGATGTTTATCAGTCTTTAATGGCCTTGCGCCATGGAGGCCATTGATTATGCATGCTGGATTTTCTGTTCTCTTGCTCCTGTTCCTGCTAGGTGTCGGGGTGCCAGTGGCCTGGTCCTTTGCCGGCACGCTGCTGATGTTGACGCTGGTGTATGACGTCAACTTGAACACCTTGATGTTGCAAGGTTTCCGTTCCTTGAACTCCCTGGTTCTGCTGGCTTTGCCTTTGTTCATCATGGCGGGGTACTTGATGCAGGCAGGCGGGATTGCACACCGTTTGGTGGGCTTTGCCGAGATGCTGGTCAAGAATCGTCGTGGTGGCATGGGGGCCAGCATGGTGCTGGCTTCCGGGGTGTTCGGGGCGATTTCGGGTACGGCCTCGGCGGCGGTGGCGTCCATTGGCACCATTCTGGTCGATCCCATGGAGCAGCGCGGTTATCCGCGTCAGTACTCGGCGGCCTTGCTGGGGATTTCCTCTTTGCTAGGGATTCTGATTCCGCCGTCCATCACCATGATTCTGTTCGCGGTGGTGACGCAGCAGTCGGTAGTGGCGTGTTTTGCAGCCACGATCGGGCCAGGGATTCTGTTGATGGTCGGGCTGACGCTGTTCAATTATGTGGTGGCTGGACGCTGGTTCAAGGAACTGCCAGCACAAGCTGTTGATGAAAAATCCCGTCGTTCTTCCCTCAAGACTTTGCTTTATGCCGTGCCCGCCTTGTGTATTCCCACCTTGATTCTGGGTGGTATTTACGGGGGCGTATTCACACCCACGGAAGCTGCGGCGGTGGCGGTTGTGCTGGTGATTGGCATCGGCTGCTTTGTGTATCGTGAACTGACCCTGGGCAAGCTGCGTGACAGCTTCGTTCGCACGGCAGAGACTACGGGCACCGTTATCCTGATCTTGCTGTTCTCCTTTCTGATCGGCCGTATTTTGGTTGCGCAAGGCGTGCCTCAGGACCTGACCGCCTTTGTGACGGGTCTGGTGGATAGCCCCATCGGCATTCTCTTGATGGTCAATGTGTTCCTGATTCTGGTGGGCATGATTATTGACGATGTGTCCTTGACCGTGGTGGTGGCTCCCTTGCTGCTGCCTTTGGTGGGCGTGGCCGATGTCAATCCGATACAGTTTGCCGCGATTGTGGCGTGTGCGGTGATTGTGGGTTCCAACAGCCCGCCGATGGCACCTGTGCTGTACATGTCCTGCCGTATCAGCAAGGTGACGGTACATCGTTCCTTTGGCCCGGCCATCGCCATGATCGTGTTTGTGGCTATTCCGATTCAATTGATCACCACCTTCGTGCCCGCTGTTTCCTTGGCGTTTCCACGAATGCTGGGCCTGTTATAAGAGGAGCGCCGGTATACTTTGGCGACTAAAGCGACTCTACAAGCAGGCGATATGAGCGATAAGGAATTGATTGAACGTGTGGCCCAGGCCGGCGTACTGACCGAGCCCAATGTGCATTTGACGCGGGCGGATTGGCTGGAGGCGGCCATTCGCCTGTTCATGCAGGAAGGCGTGGAGGCGGTGCGCATCACTCGTCTGGCGCAGGTGATGGCCGTCACGCGAGGCAGTTTTTATTGGCATTTCAAGGACAGGGACGATCTGCTGGATGGGCTGGTCGGTTTCTGGGAACAAAAGAATATGCGCTCCACCATGTTGGCGCTGGAGAATGTGGACAATCTGCAAGATGGCATGTTGTCCCTGTTCTCTACCTGGTTGGACGTGTCCCGTTTTGAGCCGGGCCTGGATATGGCCATGCGGGATTGGGCAAGGCGCTCCGAGCGAGTGCGTCAAGCCGTCGAGCGGGCGGACAAGGCCTGCATGAATGCCTTGGCCAATTTCTTTCAGCGCATGGGTGTGGAAGAGATTGAAGCCCAGACCCGAGCCCGGACGACGTACTTTTGTCAGATTGGCTATTACCTGATTGGCCTGCAGGAAGAGCTGGAAGACCGCATGGTGTATCTGGACGACACTATGAAGATTCTGGGAGGCCAGCCCCTGGACCCAGCCAAGGCCAAGGCTTTTGCAGAGCGTATGTATAGCGTGCAAAAGGACAATGCCAAGAAGGTGGGGTGATATTCAGGATGCTCTGGGGCCTGTGGGGGCGGGGTGTGTTTAGATGGCTGCAGGCTAAGGAGCTACCTGACTTGTCGTTACTGTTTTGATGAGCAGGGCAGAGCAGACTGGTAAGGAATATCAGCTTGAAGCCGGAAAACTGAAAAGGCCGAATCCTGTATGGGATTCGGCCTTTTTTTGACTGCGTTCTGTGAGGCGTTTTATTGTCGCTTCACAAAGGCAGCCTGTGTTTTATGCTGCTTTGCCTCAAGGTTTAGAACCAGTTAATCGGGTTCCAGTAGTTAACCTTGGCATCCAGACCGTCCTTGAAGTAGGTGGAGTCCGGGAAGTTCTGATCCATCACGCGTTTGGTGGTGTCACGCAGCTCGGTTTGACCCATCTTGTCGTAGGACAGGTACATCAAGTACAGCGCGCGTTCAGCAATAGGCACGCCCTTGAAGTCCGTAATCACGGTTTGCGCACGGTTCACAGCAGCCACGTAAGCGCCACGCTTGTAGTAGTACTCGGCTACGTGTACTTCGTTCTGGGCGATGGTGCTGACCAGCCAGGTCAAGCGCTTGGCGGCATCCGGTGCGTAACGGCTATTGGGGTAGCGTTGCAGCAGATCGTTAAAGGCTTCGTAGGATTCACGCAGACCTTTGGGGTCACGCTCGCTGGGGTCCTGTTGGGTAATGTTGGACAGGGCAGCGCTAGGAGGCGTAAAGGAGATCAGCCCTTTCAGGTACAGCATGTAGTCGGTACCGGGGTGGCTGGGGTACTGCTTCTGGAAGCGGTCGATAGCGGCCAGGGCTTTGGCAGGCTCCTCGTCTTTCCAGTTGATATAGGCTTGGTCGATCAGCGATTGCTGTGCGTAAGTGCCAAAGGGGTAGCGGGACTCGACGGCTTCCAGGCGGGTACGCGCGTCTTTCCAGTTGCCGGCGGACATTTCTTCACGGGCGTCTTTATACAGGCGCTCGGCGGTCCAACCCGAGGTGGGGTCAACTTCTTTTTTGGTAGTGCCGCAGCCAGCAAGCAAAGTGGCAGCCAGCATTAATGCGGCTACGTGGGCCAGCTTGGTACCACGAATACGTGGCAAGTTCAGGTTCAGGCGAGTCACAAAAGCGTCCTTGGTGTTAGCATTGCTGCTCAATTATATGATTTGTCGCCATGCCTGACACAGATACTGAAAAAGATAGTGTTGTTTCTTCCGACGCACTGCGTTTTATCCTTCCCATCACTGCGTCTCCCGATCGTCTGGACAAGACTTTAGCGCGTTTACTGCCACAGCATTCGCGCAGCCGTCTACAGTCCTGGGTCGAGAGTGGGCATGTTCTCGTCAACGGCCAGGCCGTCAAGGTCAAGCATACGGTTTACCCCGGTGATACCGTGCTGGTCTGGGAGCAACAGGCCCCAGAAGACATGGCCTTCGAACCCGATGACGTGGACTTCGAGATTGTGGCTCAAAGCGACTCCTGGCTGGTGGTTAACAAGCCAGTGGGTCTGGTCACGCATCCTGGCGCGGGTAACTGGCGTGGCACTTTGCTCAATGGTTTGCTGTTTCGCTTCCCCAATCTGCGTCAGGTACCCCGTGCCGGTGTTGTACACCGGTTGGACAAAGACACTTCCGGCTTGCTGGTCGTGGCCCGCACGGAAGTCGCACAAACTCACTTTGTCCGACAACTGCAAGAGCGTAGCATGGGACGCCAGTATCTGGCGTTGGTCCATGGCGTCTTGCCGGGCCAGGGCTCGGTCGATGAGCCGATTGGACGCGATTTGCGCGTGCCAGTGCGCATGAGTACTGGGCCGTCCGTCGCTCCCAAGCATGCTGTAACGCATTATCAAATGTTGCGTCAGGGTTATGCAGGCGAGGAAGCGGTGACCGAGGTGGCTTGCCGACTGGAGACAGGGCGTACCCACCAGATTCGTGTCCACCTGAGCTCAATCAAGCATCCTCTGCTGGCCGATACCTTATATGGTGGCCGCGTTGTCGCGGGGGCGCAGCGCCAAATGCTGCATGCCCATGTGCTGGAGTTTGATGATCCCGATACGGGCGAGCGCCGTCGCTTCTCGGCGGAGCCACCGTCTGACTATCAGTCTGTTGCAGAGGCGATTGAATGGCACACTCAAAGCTGATGCCTGGTGTTAGCGGCCCCGAACAAGCGGGGCTGCTTTATTTCTGTACGACTCGGGCTGGGGGCGTCAGCCAGGACGAGCGTGACAGCCTGAATCTGGGCCTGAATACCGGCGACGATCCGGAGCGGGTGCAGGTAAATCGCCAGCGGCTGGCGGACTTCCTGGCTTCGGAGCCAGTCTGGCTGGCACAGGTACACGGCACAGATGTGCTGGATGCAGATCAGGATGTGTTGCCTGCCGTGCCCAGAGAGTTTGATGCTGCCATCACTACACGCCGGGATCGTACCCTGGCCATTCTGACCGCCGATTGCCTGCCGGTGGTGATCTGGGACGAGCAATCTCAGGTATTGGGTGTGGCCCATGCCGGTTGGCGTGGTCTGCAAGCCGGAGTCCTGGAGCGTACCTGGCAGGCGATGGCCGCCCGTTGTCCTCAAGCGCAATCCTGGCAAGCCTGGATTGGTCCGGCAATCAGTCAGGAGCACTTCGAAGTCGGGCAGGAGGTCTTTGATGCCTATGTTCAGGATGAGCCGGAATTGGCCGCCTTTTTTATTCAGGGAAAGCGTCCTGGAAAATGGCAGGCGGATTTGCCCGGTATTGCCCGCCACCGTTTGGAAAAATTAAGCCCTGGAAAAATGACCGTGCACTTAAGTGGCTTGTGTACGTTTCAAGAGAATGGATTGTTTTATTCCTACCGCCGCTCGCCCTTGACCGGCCGACAGGCCACCATTGCTCGCTTGAACCTGCTTTAACGGTTTTTTGATCGTATTAAATACGATATGGAATCTTTAATTCCGTCTATTGGCGTGCCAGCCTAATTAATTACCCCAATTGACTGCTTTTGTTACGAACGTCATGCTCTAAGCGTATTTGCAATTCGTTTACAGGTGGCAGATGTCGAGTAACAACAGAGCTTTTCAAGGTTTTGGCAAACCGATCGATGCCACCCGCTGTGCTGAACTGCAAGCTCGTTATATGCAACAGTGGCAGGAGTTGTGGGACCAGGCCCAGCGCGGTGCCTTGCCACCTCCCCAGGATCGCCGGTTTGCGGATGCCGCCTGGCAGAGCAATCCCACCGCCTTGTTCAATGCCCATATCTGGCAGCTTAGCGTTCAGGCCATGAACGAGATGCTGGACTCGATGGAGCTGGAAGCCCCGCAGCGTGAGCGCCTGAGCTTTTCCATGATGCAGTGGGCTGAGGCCATGTCGCCCAGCAACTATTTGATGCTCAACCCCCAGGCCCTGCAAACCATGATGGATACGGGCGGCCAGTCGGTGCTGGAAGGAATGTCCAATTTTATGGACGACTGGCAAAAAGGCCGTCTGACACAAACGGATGAAAGCCAGTTTCAACTGGGGAAAAACGTGGGTGCTACCCCCGGTGCCGTGGTATTCCAGAACGATATTTTTCAACTGATTCAATACGCACCTACTACCAGCATGGTCCATGCCGTGCCCTTGCTGATCGTGCCGCCCTGCATCAACAAGTTCTACATTCTGGACCTGCAGCCGGAGAATTCCTTTGTACGCCACGCTCTGGATCAGGGGCTGACGGTGTACCTGATGTCCTGGCGCAATCCCCAGCCGAATGACGCGGCCCATATCCATGCACTGAGTTGGCAGGATTATCTGGAGCAGGGCGTGCTGGAAGCGATTCGTGTCAGCCAGGAGCTGTCGGGCCAGGAAAAAATCAATACGCTGGGCTTTTGTATCGGTGGCACCTTGCTGGCCAGCGCTTTGGCTCTGGCACGCGATAAAGGTCAGGACCCGGCCGTTTCCATGACCTTGCTGACCACCATGTTGGATTTCACCGATGTGGGCATGCTGAATGTCTTTATCGACGAAGCACAGGTTGCGTTTCGGGAGTGGCAGTTGGGGCAGGGCGGATTGCTCAATGCCCGTGAGCTGGCCAGTACCTTTTCTTTCCTGCGCCCCGCCGAGCTGGTTTGGAACTATGTGAACAGTAACTACTTGCAGGGTAAAAAACCACCTGCCTTTGACTTGCTGTACTGGAACTCCGACGGCACCCATTTGCCCGGTCCTTTCTTTACCTGGTATTTGCGCAATACCTATCTGGAAAATCGTCTGGTTCAAAAAGGTGGTGTTCCCGTGGGGGCGCACCGCGCCGATCTGAGCCAACTGGATTTGCCTGTGTACCTGTATGGCTCCAAAGAAGACCATATCGTGCCCTGGCAGTCGGCCTATGCGTCCTTGCAGGCACTGCCTGCGGCTCAGCATCGTTTTGTGCTGGGAGCTTCGGGCCATATCGCAGGCGTGATCAATCCACCTGCCAAGCAGCGCCGTAATTACTGGGTGCTGCAAGATGGCGAGCCAGTCGCCACGCTGGATGCCCAGCAGTATATGGAGCGGGCTCAGTCCGTACCTGGTAGCTGGTGGTCCGATTGGATTGCGTGGCTTGCACCTTTGTCGGGTTCGCGGCGTCGCGCAAAACGTCGTCTGGGCCATGCGCGTTATCCCGTGCTGGAGGATGCGCCCGGCAGTTATGTGAAAGTGCGCGCCAGTTAATTTTCAATTTTTCAGGTTTCGGGAGCCGGGCGGTCTGCCTGCTTCCATTATCCCGACGCCAGGCTTTTTCATTGTCCGGGCCGGCCCAGGGATCGAGCTTTGTCACCCCTTTCAGGAGAAGTATATGAGCAGCAAAGTAGCTTACGTCACTGGTGGTATGGGAGGGATAGGGACAGTCATTTGTCAGCGTCTGGCCAAAGACGGTTTTACCGTTATTGCAGGCTGCGGCCCCAATCGCGATTTTCAGAAATGGTTGGGTGAGCAGGCCGAGCTGGGCTACACATTTCATGCTTCGGTGGGCAACGTAGCAGACTGGGACTCGACCGTTGAAACCTTTAAAAAAGTCTTTGCCGATTTTGGTCGTGTGGACGTGCTGGTCAATAATGCCGGGATTACACGCGACGGTACCTTCCGTAAAATGAGCCAGGAAGACTGGCGTGCGGTAATCGACACCAACCTGAACAGCCTGTTCAACGTGACCAAACAAGTTATTGATGGCATGGTAGAGCGCCAATGGGGCCGCATCATCAACATCAGTTCAGTAAACGGGCAGAAAGGGCAGTTTGGCCAGACCAACTACTCCACGGCTAAAGCCGGGATCCACGGCTTTACCATGGCTCTTGCCCAGGAGGTTGCCAATAAGGGGGTGACGGTCAATACTATTTCCCCCGGTTATATTGGTACGGACATGGTGCGTGCGATTCGCCCCGACGTTCTGGAGAAAATCGTGGCGACCATTCCAGTGGGCCGTTTGGGTACACCGGATGAAATTGGCTCCATGGTGGCCTGGCTGGCCTCGGGTGATTCCGGCTTTGCCACGGGTGCGGATTTCTCCCTGAACGGTGGCTTGCACATGAGCTAAGGCTTGTTGCAGTGCATAGCGCGTGTTTTTGATTTATTGATTAGGAAGTAAGCACCAGCATGGGATCCCCTCGACTCATCAAGAAATACCCCAATCGTCGCTTGTACGACACGCAGGCCAGCGCTTACATCACTATGGTCGATGTCAAGCAACTGGTCCTGTCAGGAGAGGAGTTCGCGGTCGTCGATGCCAAAAGCGGCGAGGACCTGACGCGCAGTATTCTGTTGCAGATCATTCTTGAGGAAGAAAGCGGGGGTATCCCCATGTTCTCCACTCCAGTGCTGATGCAGATCATCCGCTTTTATGGCAATGCCATGCAGGGGGTGATGGGTTCGTATCTGGAAAAGAACATTCAGGCCTTCATGGAAATCCAGGAGCGCATGACCGAGCAGTCCAAGGGCGTCTACGGCGGGCAATTCGGCCCGGAAGCCTGGGCGCAATTCATGAGCATACAGGCGCCTGTGATGCAAACCGTCATGAACAGCTATATCGATCAGAGCAAGAATCTGTTCGTGCAAATGCAGGACCAAATGCAGGATCAGACCCGGCAAATGTTCTCGGTCTTTCCCTTTGCGCCACCAGGCAAAGACAAGAAAGACTGATTTTTAGCTTGCCAGCGTTTTAAACGGGGTATGGCTGTTTAGTGCTTCCTGATAGCGGGCCACATGGCCCGCTTCTTCATGCAGGAACTCTCCAATGGCGTGGGCAAAGCGGGGGTCAGCAATCCAGTGCGCCGAGCTGGTGGGAGTGGGCAGCAAACCTCGCGAGAGCTTGTGCTCCCCTTGAGCACCGCCTTCAAAGAAACGCAGTTGCTGCGCAATGCAGAACTGAATTGCCTGGTTGTAGCAGGTCTCGAAATGCAGGCCTGGCACGTATCGAGTACAGCCCCAGTAACGTCCATAAAGTGTATGCCCGTCCCGCAGCGACAGGGCGCAGGCTACATCTTGCCCATCTTGCTGCGCCAGAATCAGTACCAGAGAGTCGGGTAGATGTTCGTGCAGGCGCGCAAAGAAATCCCGATTCAGATAAGGGCGTTGTCCGCGCTCCTGATAGGTATTGGCATAGCACTGGTAAAAGTAGTCCAGGTTCTGCTCGCTAATCTCCTGACCCTGTTTGTGCTCAAAGGACAGCCCCTGCTCGTAAACCTTGCGGCTGTCCTGTCGCATTTTTTTGCGCTTTTGCTGGGTCAGGGAAGCCAGGAAGTCCTCGTAGCTGGCGTAGTTCTGGTTTTGCCAGTGAAACTGCACATCGTGGCGAATCATGAAGCCCGCCTGCTCCAGAGCTTGCCTGTCCTTTGGATTCGGGAACAGGACATGCACAGAGGACAGCTGATTACTTCGCGTCAGCTGGATCAGTTGCCTGGCCAGCAGTACGCGATCCTCCTGGGTGTGGGCCAGCAGGCGAGGGCCGCTGACGGGTGTAAACGGGATGGCACACAGGAGCTTGGGGTAATAGTCCAGCCCATGGCGTTGATAAGCCTGCGCCCAGCCCTGATCAAACACATACTCACCGCGCGAATGGTGCTTCAGATAAAGGGGCACGGCACCACACAGCGTCTGTCCACGATGCATCAAGAGGTAATGTGGTGACCAGCCTGTTTGTGGAATGGCGCAGCCAGCTTTGTCCAATGACGTCAGAAAAGCATGACTGAGCAACAGGTGATGGCCAGAGAGCGCGTCCCAGTGTGCTGCGTCGAGCTGACTCAGTTGTGTGCAAAGTGAGAATTGGATCGGTTCAGTGCTGACCATGGCAGGGAGTATGTCGGTAAGCTCAACTTGAAACAGGGCTAGGGCATAGACCCTGACGGCTTTGTATACTAGCCAGCGTTTCATGCAAAGGGAAGGCTTGATTGGTATTGTTGCCAGCGCTTGCCCAATAAGAGGAATTCATGAAGAAAATTGCCTTGGCGCTGGGGACGTGGATGGTGCTGGCGGGTTCGGCTCATGCGGGTCCTGCCTGTGAGTATTTGCGTAATTATGTCGCTTTACAGCCGCAATCCGGCGACGAGCTGCAGATGCAGGATCAGGAGGGGGCTTGTCTAGTTCAGAACGGACAGTGGTCGGCCAGTTTTTCGTCAATGCTGCTGGCCTTTGATGAGCTGATCTTGCGTGATGAGGGCTTGGCATCGTTGTCCGAGCGGCAAGTTATTCCAGACTCCATGGATCTACAAGTAAGCGGGATCTATGTTCTGACGGGACGTTTGCCAGGGCAGGACTACGTAATGCGCCTGCAAGCCAAGCCTATGGATTTTACTTTCAAGTACAAGTGGGACTCGGCCTCGGCACAATTGAATTTGGAGCAGGCTCGACTGCGTAGTCAGTACCTGCGTGAGGTTCGTGCTCAGGCGCAATTCGGGATTGAGTCGGCCGCAGGACGCCCCTTGGGTGCCGATGATCTTGAGCAGGCAGAGCTTAAAAGTCTGAATCTGTACCTGGATAATCAGAATCTGATCCAGTCCATGATCATGCCTGCGTTGGTGATGAACATGAGCATGTACGAAGACCCGCGCCCCGGTATTGAGAAGGCCTTGTTGGCCGCACGCACTTCCGTGCAGTTGATGCCTGACTCGGTGGCGGATCGGGACAGCCGCGATGCCTTGCTGGCATTTATTGCTCAGCTACCCGCGCCTCAGGGGCGCTTGTCGTTGAATATGACAATGGATCCCCCTTGGCCAGCGGCACGTCTGGAGTCTGGCTTGTCTGTGGATCAGGTGCGTAAATTGATGTCTGGCATGAAGGTGCAAGCCAGATTCAATACAGGGCAAGAAGCCCCGTCTGTCTATGTGTGGCTGCGTGATCGTCTGCGTGATGGTTTGCGGTTTTTCGATCTTCGCAAGGATGACGCGGCGCGCTAATGAGCGTTTGGCCCTGGTGGCGTGAGGCCCTGTAATACCGGACCAACCCCATCTTGCTTGGGGTCTGCCATTGCCAGTGCGCAGGCTGCGCTCTCCTGCTTACGGAAAACGCAGCCATTAGCCTGGTTTCGTCAGGCGTCGGGTAGCATGTTGTAGTTTCTGATCATGCTGTTGTAGTCGTTCTCCAGCTTGGAGAGCTGGTACTCCACATTGGCTTGCTTTGCGTCCGATGCCAGGGCTCGGCGCAGATCCTTCAAGCCCACCAGGAAGGTATTGAAGTTGCTGGACAGGGCAAACCACTTGGGCGCGTTGCCCAGCTGCGTTTTGGTGTCGGGATGTGCTTTGGCAAAGGCATCAGCCTTGTCGAAGGCGGCTTGATACGCTTGCTCGATTTTCTCGATGGACTGGCCAGTGAGCTGCTCGGACTCTGCCAACGTGCTGATGGCATCAACGGCGCGGCGGGCGGCCAGAGAGACATTCAGCGTGTGCCAAGCAAAGTTCTCGGTGCCGTAAGCCTCTTCAATCGCTACCAGCTGTTTTTCCCGCAGACTGTGATTGCGCTCCGAGACTGTTTGTCTGAGCGTGTCTTCCGCATCAAAGAAGCTGATGAACAGAGGCATGATCTGCTCGTCCAGCTCGCGGCCTTTCTTCATCTGGTCGTCAATATTGTCCTTGCGACTGTAATAGAGATCCGCTTCATTCATGACGGGAATCAGCTTTTCCAGCGTGTCAGCAAACACTTGACCAGGCTTGTCCAGTCCAGCGTCTGCTGGCGGCATGGCGATGGCATTGCGCATTTGGGTGATGCATTCGCGCGAGATGGAGTTGTTCTGCTCGTACACCTTGATCTTGAAGCTGGCGGCAATGCGGGTGGAGCCGGGGGTAGCGACAAGGTTCTGATATTCCTTGATGTATTTCTGGGCATGCTGGCTCAAGGGGCTGGCGACGTCATTCAGGCAGGCAATTACTGGCTGCAGTTTCTCGGCCAGTTGCATATCCTGCTTTTGCAGGCTCACTTCACCATTGCCCAGAAGGGAACTGCCAGAGGTGCCGACCTTCATTTCCTGTGGCAGCCAGGTGTTGAATTGGCCGCTGGCGTAGGCGCCGATGGCAATGCCGATCGCGCCCAGGATCACAATACTTGTAAGTTTCTTCATTTTCGCGCTGTAGAGATAAGCTGCATTGCCCCTGGGGAAAGGGACAGAGACAGGTCTTTTCGGGGAGGGGGGTTACTGCTCGAAGCCACTGCGCTCGGCAGAAATGGCGCTGCAGCTGCCCTGGTCTTTTTCGCCTACCATGCGGCGATCGCGGATGATGGTGCCGCTTGCCAAGTCAATCTCCCAGGCAATTGCGCCTTCATTCAGGCTGGCCTTGTTGTCGGCAAAGGTGCCTCGCTCCATTCTTTCGCTGCCCGAAGCAGGAACGTAGACCCCAAATGTTCCTGCCTCTTGATTCAGGGCGAAATTGAAAACCTGGGGCTTGCCCGACGGGTCGGCAAACTCGCAAGTCAAATAGGTGGTGGCAGCAAAGGTGCTGGTGCTGACCATCAGCAAGGCCAGAGCGGCCCCTGCGATTGCGGGTACTCGTTTCATGTCTTGATCCTTTAGTCGGCTGTCTCCAGCCGATTCTGCTTGTGTGTGAGTGACTGCAAAAAGTACGACTCATCCTGGGATCGCGCAGGCACGTACTTGGCTCCAACGCTGGAGAAGAGGTGGCCTGGCTTTCGTAAGGGATTTCGTCTTTCTTGAAACTCAGCTTGGCTGTGAGGCGTGAGCGTGCAGCGTAGACCACGCCCATGAGGCGTCACTGTGTTCACGCACAAACAAGCTGATTGGCGGGATTTGAAGCGCGATTAGAGGGGCTGGAGCTGACTTGTTATTCTGTGTTCTGGTCATGCTCAAGCTGGCTAATCACCCGCACGGGAAGGTTTATCGCACGGTGAGACTGCGGTCGTCAAGAACATTTCGTGCTTGAAGTAGATGGGTGCGTACTGGCGGGATGGGAGTTACTGCAGGAAGGGGGGGCTTGTCTTGGGTTCGCCTTGTTTATTGTTTTGACGAAGCCGGACTATTTAAAAATAACAGGCATAAAAAAAACCGGAATAAATCCGGTTTTTTTAAATTTATCTGCAAGAAGCCGATAAATGAATTTGGTTGCGGGGGCGCGATACGGAACGCAGAAAGAAAGTACAGAGTTACATAAAAGTTACAACCCGCCTGGAGCGGGTTGTGCGCATTTTATTTCTCTTCTTCGTCGTCCTCTTTTAAGGATTGCACAGCATCCGTCTTGCGAATCTTGAGTTGGGTCAACGAAATGGCGTTTGCTTCCATCTCTACATGAGGGACAGCACGCGCATAAAGCACACCGTCTCGAACCATAGCAGCGACACCCACTTCACGGTTCAGATGAGCTGCCAACTCATCTATGAGCGAGTCTCGAATTACCTTTCGTCCAGTCTCCTTACGGAGATCTTCCTTCGTAATTTTTACCGACGGCGTGTCATCTTGAACGGAAAAGTCGCCATCCATCTCTTCAACCCCAGCAAGAAGAGCTGAAGAAGCATTTTCTGCGTAGACAGCGCGGAGGCCTCTTGCCACCTCCTTAGTGAGTGCTTCATCTTGGCTACGAAGTTTCATAGGATTACCCCCTGTTAATATTAGCGATTCGTTGATTCAGTGTTTGATTGATTCAATGACTGAGTCAATGGGTGGTATTCTATATGGACCTTGAAAAAAAACAAGTGCCGATGTTGCTTTTCACAGTTAGACCGGGATTTGTATGCGGAGTTTGTGTGGGCGGCTATGAATTAAATTTAGCAGCCGTTGGAGACTAAATACTCCAAGTAACGTATTTATTTCAAGGATTGAGTTAGCGAGGGACCTAGGGCATTATGAGGACGCTTTCACTCTCGTAGAGGTGGCTATGCCGCATATTCCAGCCGTTTGTGATAATCCAATGTGCCAAGTGATTTTCCCATCGGGGATCGTGGTAGAGAGCAGCTCGATCGCCCATTTGTCAGGAAATAGATCTGGTCCATGTCCTAGGTGCGGCAGCATGGGCACAATTCCAGACGGAAAATATTCGACGGTGGGGAAAGCCTTAACCTTGCTTTCAGGGCCTCGGTCTTCTAGAGAAACAATGCAAAGATTGGCCGCTATTCTGGAGCAAGCGCAGTCAGAGCCACCACAGTCCGAAACGGTCTTACAACAGATTGCTGAAGTTCCAGGTCTTGGCGACGCGGTTCTTCGATTGCTCCCTGAAAATAAGGAACAGTGGTACAGCTTTATCGCTATGTTGCTGGCTGTGATTGCCTTTCTATTTGCAACGCAGCAGCAGGAGCCGCTTAATGAGGATCAAGTAACCAGAGCTGTTCAACGTGGGGTAGAGGCGGCTCAACGATCTTTAGTAGAGCGGGACGAACCCTATGCTGAACGACCTAGTCGCAACCAACCATGCTCCTGCGGAAGTGAGAAAAAGTATAAACACTGCTGCGGCAGGGATGATCCTTCTCCCTCTGATCGTTTGCTCAGGGATCTGCAGGATGACAGGAAGAACCCTGATTACGGCACAGGCGGCTATCGCACGTAGGGGATCCTTCAATAGAAGACCGAACAGTACCAAAGCGGTTACACAGCGCATGCTGAAATAGATGGTGTCACGGAGTTTCATGAGTTTTCCTTTGCACTACTCTAGCCCAGTCTTGGAGCCCATTCACTCGGTCTGCCCAGACAGCAGCATCTGATGCCAGCTCTCCATATTGTGCGTAGCACGCCGCAAAACCTCCGATCCAGTCGGGGTCGGCTCCATCAGTTCGGGTGCTGGTGGTGGGATTCGTGGGGTCACGGCCATGGGTGCGGAGCAGCCCGTCAAGGCTGCCGCGAGCAGCGGCCAGGCCATGCTCAGCTGCTTCACGTGCGAGTACCGCAGCCCGAAGCCGGGCGTCAGCTTTCTCTTTCTCATATTGCATTCCTTGTTCAACACGCTGCACTAGGTCTTTGGAGTCCTGCTGGGAGTCCGCATAACCATTGCGATACTCCCCTTTTCCATAGATGAACGCTCCAAAAATAAGAGCTACTAGTACAGCAGCCCCCGTTACTGCAGATCGGATAGACATATCTGCCTCTCAGCCTCTCGGCGTAGCTCCAGGCCGCGCAGCTTCCTGCCACCGGCATACACCCAGCGCGGTAGCTGGTTGCAGGACCCGGCCAGATCACCAGCCCGCAGCTTGCGCAACAGTGTGGACCTGCCGTAGGCTCCAGGCCCCACGTTGTAGACGAAGCTGGCCAGCG
This sequence comes from Alcaligenes sp. DN25, assembly GCF_023674485.1. NCBI lineage: Bacteria > Pseudomonadati > Pseudomonadota > Betaproteobacteria > Burkholderiales > Alcaligenaceae > Alcaligenes > Alcaligenes sp. DN25. The sequence goes on from NZ_CP098408.1 coordinate 1,287,783, forward strand.
CAATGCGCACACCATCCGGCAAAGGCTGTGGCACAGAGCGGTCTACCACTGCCAAGGCCTTGCGCACTTCCTGCTCGGTCAGGGCGTCGCACCGTTCCGGTGCGGCCACATCGCCCAGTTTCACGCCATGGGTATAGCCGTCGCAGATAGTCGGGATGCCCACCGGGTCCACATAGGCCACCAGTGAACGCCCTTCCCATGTAGCTACCAGACCAATCGCGGCCGCAATTACCCCTGTGCCGATCTTAGTTTTTAGATCCACGCTTCCACTCCTTAAATCGCTCCCAGCGCTTGCCCAGGAACGCGACAATCTGAAACGAAGAGCGCGTAAACTCGGGCAGCTTGGCAACAATCAACATGAATACGTAAGCTCCCCACATGGAAAGAATGATTTCTTGCGCTGTCCATCCGTAAATGACAAGCGCGGACCCCGTGCTTATTGGCAAGTGGGCGGCATCGTTATCAAACATTCGTTTTCCCCATCTAACGGTCGGCATGGCTGTCTCCCGTAAAGCGCTGCATAAGCAGCAGACGTAAAAAAGCCGCAATCAGCAGCCTCCTTCTAAAACAGCAGTCGACAAGGTGTCATTTCATGTCTCTCTGGCTAAAATCGTCGCTTAAGGCGGGTAGACAGCATCGTGACATCAATTAGGGCAGTTAAAATCAGGTTCATTCGGGTAGAAAAAAAATGAAACAAGGAAAAGTTTTCTTCGATATAGAAAGTGGATTGGACTATTCTGGCGAAGATCCATTTTACGTATCGAAATCTGGAGTAATTTATCCAGTTAAGTTTCATGAAAAACCAAACAGCAAATCCTTAATTGTATTTTTCCCTGGAATGAACAATAGAGGCGGAACAGTCCCGGTTTTCATGAGAAGTACATTTGCCGAACACCTGGAATCAGATATATTGATCCTGTCAGATCCGGCAATGATATACAACGACGAAATAACCATAGCTTGGTTTGCTGGAAATAGAGATACACACTTTGCTGCTGATCTTGGGGTTTTAATAGAGAACTACATAAAGAAGAAAAACTCATATAAAAACATTATTCTCTATGGAACATCCGCTGGCGGAATACCAGCTTTAAATATCGCAATGATAATAAAATCGGCTCCAGTAACCACGGTAATAGGAAATGCACAAACAAATGCATTTAAATACTGGAGAAAATTTATTATTAAAATGTCGAAAGCAATGATAGGGACTGAAGATATCAATGAGATAGAAAAAATCTACTCGGAGAGAATTAACAGAAACAGTTACAAGTGCTCGCATAATTTAATTTTCACACAAAATATAGATGACAAACATCATTATGAAAATCACTATCTGCCGTTTATAAAGACTTATCATGGCCCCGGAGAAGCTAGTTTCATAGAATACTCAGATCATGAGTTGGGGCACAACCCACTACCCAAAGAAACTGAAATTAAAATTCTAAAATCAATTATGCTTGGTAATAAAAAATACGAAGAGGAAATACCAAATATAAAAAAAATAAGAAAAATAGGCGGAAAATCAGACTATGGATACAAATACACCATTGAAAAATCAAAAGTAACAGCAGAGATAGATGATAACAATGAAACCGATAATGAATTTGCGTTTTATTTGATAGCAGACGGAAAAAGAATAAAATCAATCTGGTATCAGTTAGAAAAAAAGATTAGCTTTGAGATAAGCAATCTAAATAGAATAAAAAAATTATCAATAGTATTTTTTGTTAAAAAAATCTGGAATGATAATTTAAAATCAATCGAAACCAAAGAGATTGTATTGGGCCATAATGTATGAAGAAAATATTATCTTTAAGTATGATCACGCAATCATCCCAGCCGCCATAGCTCAATATGTTCTATGACTACTGAATCCGCTGCATTTTCTAGCTCTACTCGGAGAGATAGGGGCGATTCCAGCGCCCCCCACGGCAGGGCTGTGGGCAAAGCTCGACAACTACTGGACCCTGGAGACCCGGAGCCGCCACCAATCACGAACCATGAGCTGCTCTGCTGCGCACCAGGAGACTTCACTCGAGATGAAAGCTCCATTACAAACTGTCCAGTTTCTGTTGTGGGAACAACGGCTGAAGCTACAGTGGAGTTTCGTGAAATGAGGGAGAATGTCTTTCTTCCACTGGCCCCTAAAACAACCCCTGATAGGCGGAGACGCAATCCACCATCGCTCTTAAAGTCACGTGCACGAAGCGTGTGTAAAGTGCCTCCGACGGTTTTCGCTGTAGTAGTGCCAGTAACCGTGTGTGTTACTTTATTTACCGCGACGCGCTGCTCCAGGTAAGCAAATGACTGTGAAAAAACTGTATCAGTCCCACCTTCAAAAACAACGTTATCTGTCAGATTTTCGTCGGTAGTCCCTAACCCAAAATCAACGTCTGGCTGTATTTGCACGTCGCAACCATACCGTGCCCTTACGCCTATACTATTTTTCTTTACAATTGAGTTAGCATCGAGATGAACTCTTGATGAAACTCGAGCGTCAATACCGTATGCAAATTCACTAACATCAGCATTTACGTGACCCGTAGCAAGCTCTTGAGCCAGCATGCCCCGTGACCCTCCTGACCGTGCATTTCCTCGCAGAACAGGCATGTGCTCTGGCGGATCCATAATAGGGTTACCGGTGTTCTCATCATATGAGTAACCAATTGCGTGCTTTACCAAGAATCGGGAAAGTATCCGGTGAGTTTCTGCGGAGGAAGTTGAAAACCCCGCTGTTAAGTCGTGCACACCACCAGAAACAAAAAGAAGCCCATTATTCTCGCCTCCGATACCGGTACGACAATCCCTTGTATGGACATTATTTAAGAACCACAGGCCTTGCCCTGAACCATTGAATCCGTACTCTCGGTATCTAGTAAGAAAAATGTCTCGTAACTCAACACAATTATGTCCACCTGCACGAATACCGAAAGATATTTTTCCGAGCCCATCTAGCGTCGCAAGAGGCTGGGACATCTTTGAAACTGGTGGGCCAACAAGCTTTAATAGTTTTTTACCAGCCATTTTTACATTCGGTAGGCTCAACGACAAAGATTGATAATCTCCGGCCGCGAAAGAAACAATCCAATCACCATTGAGCACCGGCCCACAATTTAGTAGCGCAGCCATAGCGGCTTTCGCCTCTAATGGATTGTCAGGAGATAAACCATCATTTAGCTCCAACCCGGATACTGCAACGTGCAGGGTGTTTGTGTCCGCATCCCCCGGGGATATATGCCATCGGTTAGCCCCGCGACGAATCACCCCGCGTCCGATGTGCCTTACACGATGGAATCCCGGAATATTCTCAGTGCTGATGTAGTCATCATCTGCTGCAGGCCAATTAAGATTTGCACCCAACTCAATTGCAGCTGCGACGGCAGCCACAATGCCTTCCTGGTTGCTAGTCTCCCCGTCGACGGGTGTCGCTATGTAGTCACGGACGCTCACGACATCACGCATCTTGTCTTGGAAGGGGCGATAGATGGCACCAAGACCTTTTTGTAAAAACCATCCAAATCCACCACTGACACCCGCAATCGCGCGATCTACGTACTCGACAACAAATGAGAACATGGAGCGTCGGTTTACAGCATCGGTATCTGTGTGTGGATCGGCTAAGTCAGTAATCCGATTGTTGCGAGCTTGATAAGCACCGTGACCATCTCGATCATGTTTTCCCAGCAGCAAGGCTCGGCGTATAGAGCCAGGTGTTAGACCGAAGTAGCTCCCCAGCATCTGACAGATCATTGTCAGCTTGTCTAAGGCCTGCTCATGCGCGCGCTCAGGGAAGGGATCGTTCCGTTGATAAGCAGTCTCTTGCGTAATTGGCACAACACGTTCAATCGCAATTGATCCACCAGCGGGATAGGCCGTATAGGTTGTGACGGTACCGCCCGAGGGGTTGCCGGCCCCTACAGCGTCAAAATCCCGGCCAGGCACCAGCTCAACTGCATCGTCATCACCTTGGGCGAAAGACACGCGCAAATGCAGTCCACTTAGGAATCGGAACGGCACAGGAAAAGAAATGGCCACACCATCGGTGGCATACTGAATACGAGACTGTTCTGAGGAAACTGTCATGGTAGGCACAATCTGGGGAGATAATGCCGTCCATGGTCTACGCGCGCGTGCGTAGTTTGATGCGAAAAATGCTTAGGCCTTATAGTCTTCAATCATTTCATGATTAACGATAGGAGAGGATGAGTGAGCCGAGAAAATTTATTCCCCAGAATTCATAAAGTATTAGAAGAGGCTGAAAGGTATCGTAAAGGAGAGAGGGAGGCTGCTAATCTTCAGGAAGAATTGGATGCCATACTTGGTGAAACTATCCAGGCAGCTGGTGACTTACGTGAAGATGCAGCCAAACAGGAAGATGGCGAATCTGAACATGATCAACGGGTGAGCAGCGTTGCACACCTTTATGAAAACGCAGCTTCAAGGCTTCACAAGGATTTACTGGATTTATTTAAAATACCGAAGTTGGATGCCCCCCGTCCTGCAGGGATCATTAAAGTCTAGGAATCAAAAAACTATCTTTGCCCTACAGCCCTACTCAGATCTGGCGCACGTAACCTGCGGCCGTCGGGCGATGCAAAGTACTCCTGCTTAAACTCCTTTCGGGCGCGACGCTCCATGCGGCGTAGATAGCCAGGCGAGGCCATCTCCTGCAACTGGTTGAAGATCATCCGATCAGTTGCGGCCTTTGTGTACCAGAGGTTGGCGAAGGGGACTTTGCCTTTGAGCATGCGCACAGCCCGTGCGCCGGTATCGGTGTCCTTGCCTTCCGCTGTGCGCTGGATATTTCCCATTGTCAGCTTTAGGAAATCATCAGCATCACCCAGGATCGGCCCGCCAAGCGTACCTGCCAGCGAGGATCCGTACTGTGTCTGATCAGAGAAAAGGAAGTCAGCGTACAGGCCGAGCGCACCACCTTTTAGAAATGCCTTTCCTGCGAACCGTGGATCTGTCATATCGAGGGGATCATGCCCTGACGCAACCTCATTGACTTGCACAGCCAGGCCACCAAAGACCGACGTAAGAGCGACAAGCCCGGCAACATACGAGGCCTTGCCGACTCCAGTTGCTTGCCCCATTGCCCGCTGGCCGTGCCGCATCATGATGGCAATCGGGAAGCTTTTGAACTGCATAGCGGAGCGGTAAAGCTCTGTAGGCAAGCTACCGCGCTCTTTACCAAATCGGCCATAGATGGCGACACGCTCACGCGCTGTGGGAGTTTCGATCACAGCCATGCTCGTCTCGCCATTAACAAATGCCATCATGCGGGTGGCAGCTTGATCGCGTAGCGCTTGAGTCGTGACACCCAACTGACTGGCCAGCGGGTCCAATGCCGTATCCGGCACCCGGTAAATGCTTTGTGCTGTCAGTACCGTATCCCCCATGCCGCGCCAGTCCTCTGGCTGGGCGAGTTTCCAAATAGCGAAATCGGTATCAGTGATCCCGTATTCTTTGGCACGCTCAGCCAACTCACGGAACTTACCCGTCTTTGCATCACCGATTTGGCTAAAGGTGCGAGACATTTCGCCCAGGCTGTCCATCATCACAGAAGAGTAGGCCTGCTGCCCAGCACGTGATAAAGCGTTCAGCCCAGAGAATTTCATAAGTCCGGCAGCTGCTCCTTGGGCATACCGAGCCATTCGTCCAGAAACAAACGCATCCTGTTGAAGGCCATCAACGCCCCAGCGGTTAATTGAGCCAATGAACTGGTCAATTCCAAGACCTGCGCGCAGCGCTGTGCGTTGATCCGTTTTATTGGCAGGATTGAGACTGCGCAGCTCATTCATGAAAAGGCGGGTTACCGGAATACCGTTATAGATAGCCGTCATCGTCTGGGTACCAATATCCGATATGGCCGTCAAAGCGGCAGAGCCAAGACGGCTTGCCACATTCAGTGCGCGGTAAGTATCGAAGGCTGACGCCAACGAATCAGAGACCGCCAGACTTCTTGCTCCCGAGATCTCGTTGTACAAGGTTTCCAGCCGGGTCGCCTCGTTCTCAATCTTGTTAGCTGATACTGGATCTTGATCAGCCATAGACTTGCGAGCATTGTCTATCCAGTACCGCATCATATTGTTTGGGTTTGGCCCAAGTGCTTCGACCAAGGCAATGTCCCGCGCCATCATGTCGATGTGGTTCAGCATGGACTGAAGCATGGGAGTTTCACTGTATTGTCGCTGATACTCGATATAAGACTCAGCGTCCTTGAAGTGAATCTGTCGCTCAGTGCTGCCACGGTTTCCGCGCATACCGTTGCCGGTGGGCTTGCCTGGCTCAATCTTGCTCGCACCGTTGGTAGCAATGGTGTTCCAGGCCTCTTTCAGAAACTCTGTAAGCTGGGTGTCGTCCATCAAGGTTCCGTTCGGATTTGTGTAGCGCTCCCGATCAACCTTCCCAACAACGTCCGCAATCCAGCGATCTTGCCCAGCCTTTGCCACCAAGTGCTGGCTATGTGACTGCGGCATACCCCAATCCTCCAGCCGACCAATGTTCCCTCCTGCCCGGTTGAATCGTTGACGCAGGCGCTCGGCTGTCTCGGCATACTGTTTTGCCCCAGCCTTGGCCAATGGGTTGCCAGAGTCGCCCCCTCGCAGCTCAGTCACCAGATCCAGTACGCCCTGCTTATTGGTGAACACCCCAAGCAGGCCGCCCTTGGTAGTCTCCAACGCATCCAGTACAGACCCGAGCGCATCGTCACGGATGGCTTTTGCTGCACTCTCGACAGAGATAGTCCCGCTTTTCCCATCACTGTAAAACGCCAGCATCCGCTTGAGGGAGTCCATTTCATTATGAGTGGAGCTCCGCAGATAGCTCTGGACGGCATCATGGCGCAAGGCGGTCAGTGCCACCCGGCGTCGTTTCAGCGCAGCATCAGCTGCAACGTCTCGTGCGGCAAGGTCAGCAGCAGCCATAAAGCGGTCACCTTCCGTCATGCCCACCCAGTTAGCTCTGTCCTGGCTGGCCAGCTTGCGCATCGCCTGCAAGATACGGGCTTCAATATTCGTCGCTTCGGCCTGGGTTATCTGGCGACCCAGAGCACGGGAAACAGCATCAATACATTCAGCGCGCATTGTTATTCACCTTTGGTCATTGCACACACCACGGCAGCATTGAATGCTTCGGGTGTGCTGTATTTGAGTTCAGCGTCTGCTTCGGCAAGAGCTTGGCGTAGGGATACGTTTACGACTTCACCGTTTTCCAGCTCCATCGGAACAACGATGTCGCCTTGCTCGTCCAGCAGAGCAAGCCCGGCCTGAGTCTCGGCGTCATCAGCTGTATTGATGATGCGGCTGTCACTCTGTGTCTGCTGGCGTGCAGGTGGTGCCCCATCTGTCGCGCTGGTAGCATCGATTGCTTGGGTAGGCTCTTGTGGAAGCATGGGAGCACGGGTCTGGCCTAGCTGGGCCTGTCCTGCACCCGGTTGACCAGCAGTAGGGGGCCGGGGAGGGACTGGGGCCTGACCTGCTGGAGGTGGCGCAACGCCGGATTCAGCAGAACCCATTTCAGACAAAGCGCTCCGCACAGCGCCGGGTAACGGCTGCTCAACCAGTGGAGGCGTTTCAATCATGGCCCGGTTTTCGCGCAGTACGGCGGCCTGTTCATCGATTCGGGCTAACTGCTGAGCGGCTTGGTTTGCTTGGGCATTCTCACGCAGCGCGCCTTCCAGCCGATTTATGCGTGATTCCAGCTCCATCGTCTCAGAAGCCCGTTGGCGACGGGCCATGGCTAGAGCTTCTTTGTAGCTGGTGCGTGGAGTGCTGGCTTGAATCTCCTTTGCAAGGGGGCGCACGTCGGTTTCATCCAAAGTGCTGCGCTGTGCCTGCAGGTCCAGCAGCTCCGAGCGTTTCTGAGCAATCTGCCCCAGGTCTGCCTCGTTCCCGGCAGTAGCCAGGACTTGTGCGCGCTCAGTGTCCAGAGCCGCCAACTCGACATCGATCGCGCGGGCTGCTCTGGCCTGTTCTGGCCGGATAACAGGCATCGGCTCAACGATGGCGCCAGACTCGGCGGCTTGCCGTGGCATGCCCGAATCTTGACCACGCCCAGACCCCTCCCGGCCCAGCCACTGGCGAACCCGTCGCAGGTAGTCCTGCGTCTCCTTTGCCTTTGGCCGCCGTCCTGCCAGGACTTCCCTGGCTTGGCGTGGCCCACCGTTGTAGTCGGCGATCACCGCATCAACATGGCCGCCGTACTGGCGCATAGTGTCGCGCAGGTAACGCCCAGCGGCGTCTATCATCTGAACAGGATCAGAGGCGTCAGTAACCCCATACTTACGCAGATTCTCCGGCATGAACTGCATCACGCCACGAGCACCGGCTGGGCTGACTTGGTTGCTGTTGCTGCGCTCGCCTGCATTTTTCAGCGCATTAATCAGGCCGGGCGGCAGGTCATATTGCTGCTCGACCTGGGCTGCGTACTCATTGAGCTCAGGGGCATCAAACCGCAAACGTGTACGACTGACCACAGGCATAGCCGTGAGGCGGTCGCTGGGTATGTATCGGGCGGCTGGCGGCAGATCCATCAGGTACTCAGCTCGTGCTGTTTCCGAGATCTCGGGAGAACGTGGCCGGGTGACGAATGAGCCATCCTCGATGCCAGTCTGGCCCACATCCACACGCTGACCACTCAACAGCTGTTGTGTGGCTGTACCCATTGATCGGCTGTGTGCCGCAGCCGATGCTGGATCAGACGGTACGCCTGGGGCGGTGTCGATTGCAGCGTGCTTAGCGTCACGCGCAGTCAGAGCGGCATCAATGGCGGCCTGCTCCCCAGCGTTGGGCAACCCGGCCCGTGCGCCGACTGCACCGAATGCAGCACCCAGAATTGCCTCGGCAGCCACTGATGCTGTATCCAGTGGTGAGTACTGCTGAGCCATTGTCGTGTAACCGCCTGCTTGCAGAAGCTCATGGGTAGCGCCACGCTGTGCAGCTCCCATTGCGACGTTGGCAGCTGCGCCATAGGCCACGTTCGCGCCGTAGTATGCGCCGCGACTTAACCCCACCCCGGCCAGGCTCAGAGGCGTGGCTAATGCCCTAAAGCCAATTGAGGCTGGCATAGCAACACCAGCGCCAACAGTAAGAGCGTCAATGAACCCGATGTTTGCGGCGGTCCCAGGATCGACACCTTTGCCTGTCATGTCCTGGAAGGTGGCTCGGCCTGTAGCCGTGCCGGTTGTTGCGGCCCCTGTCAGCATTGCGGTCGTGGCTGTACCACCCGTAGCCAAGCTGGCGGCTGTACCCACACCCACCTGAGTTAAGACGCGGGACACATCAAACATGATCTGGCCGACCATACCTGTGGTCATTGGATCTGGCTTGTACTGCTGTGCCCACACATCAGCCTGGCCGCGCAAACTTGTGAATGGGTTCCAAGGCTCAATACCCGTGGCGCTTTCAAGAACATTCAGCACCGGTTGATACGCACGCTCAGCCACCCCAGCAACAAGCCCCTCTACCTGCGCAACGCCGGTCACAACCCCTTGTGGAATTGCCGAAGCCGCGCCGGAGAACACCCCAGGCTCAGACCTGACCAGGATCTCAGACGGGGTTTTGGCCGCGTCACGAAGGGCTTGCAGTCGCTTCTGATCAGATCGCATCACTCTGTCGCCCCCGTAATGTTGCTCGGTTGGCGTGGGATTAGATCCGAGGCGGATACGCCAAAAGAATCACGCCCAGAGTCTGCGTCCGGAGACATCTCAATGATGATCAGGTCGCCAGTGGATGGATCCATCAGGGGTTGATCCCCTAAGGTAGCTGCGTAAACCCCAGATCCAACGGCGATCAGGCCGATGTTATCTGCTGATTGGATCAGGTCAGAGCCCAGTTGCCGCTCTTGGATTTGGCGGTTGATAGCAGAGTTGGCTCTGGCGGTGAATGAATCAGAGTCCATACCCCAGGGGGCCAGGACTCGGCCTTGGCCATTGAAATCGACCGGGGCACCAATCACGGCCGTAATCGCTTGGTCCAACCGATCTGTATCCACATCCGGGGCGAGACTGCCATCCTGCGCGGCCTTGCCTACGTAATAAGCCTTGATAGCGTAGGTGTCCTGCATGAAGTCGGTTGCGGCGCTACTGCCAGCACTCAAGCCTCGATAGAGGTCCTGCACCTTTTCCTCCAGGGCCTGCACAAACTCGTTGTCTTTCGGCACTGGATAGCTGATTGTTCCAGCCTTCCCGCCTGCGCGTAGGATCTCATCCCCATGGATTGCGGTAGCTGCCGCATCCCCGGCAGACTGCACCACGTCCTCACTGAACCAATAGTTTGTCAGCTTGGATTGCTCAAAGCTGCTGGCCAGCCGCCCCATGCGAGCCATGAACGGGTTTATCCCATCCACTTGCTCCACGATTCCTTGAAAGGTATCAGGCTCACCGGCAGCCCAGTACAGCGCCCCAAGTACTTCGCGCTTCTGCCGAGCATTCCCTTCTTTGAACGCATTTGTCAGGGTTTGAGCTTCCGCATCCAGCAATGGGCGCATGCTCACCACGCCAGGTGGGTTTTGCGACTGCATGCCACGGATAACATCCGAGCGGTCGCGCAGCTGCTGGCCCACCACGGCAATTCCGTCCTGGCTTGCCAGCAGGGTTAAGTCGAGCGGTGCCACAGGCTGTGCAGCTCTTTGCTCCACCCAAGCCAGCGGGTTTTCCTGAAGCAGTTTGCTGCTCGATTGGATTGCACGTTCTACTCGGTCCAAGTTGGCAATGGCCGTTGGATTTGCGCCGGCAGTTTGTTGCTGCATTCGGCGTTGCAGTACATATGCCTGTTGCTCTGCAATGGGCATACGCAGCACGTCCTGCACTTCCTGCTGACCTTTGAGCATGTCTCGGTATGATTGCTCGTAGTCGGTTCCAGCAACCATGCACGCCCAGCGGAGCATGTCATCAGCGGTAGCAGGCACACCAGTCGAGATCTGGCGATCAATTTCACCAATGGCACGCTGGCCCCGAGCATCCGCCTTGTCTTGCTCAATCCGAGCTTTGTTGTCAATCCTGTCAGCCTGGGTTTGGGCGCGGGTACGCAGTTGCTGGATTCGGTCAGAGTCCAAGCGGCTGATCCAGCGGAATCCATTCACGGCCTCGCCACGGGACGCAGCTTCCATTGCTGCTACGGCTCCGTGCGGGTCCCGGTCGATCATCGCCGCACCAGCGGCATAGGCCATGGTAGCTTCGGCGTCCCCGATCAGCTTTGTTTTGACTGATGCGGGCAGGGTCGATTCATTCAGCGCAGCCAGTCGCAATGCCCGGCGTTCGTCATATAGAGATGGCTCCAGCGCAATGGAGCGTGAGTCGGAGTCCAGGCCGGTACCGTACTGAGACACAATGTACTCACTGCGCTTCGTTGCCTCAAAGCTGATGGCGTTGCCACCGAACTGTGTGCGTTGACGGGTAAGGCTTTCGCGGTAAGCAGCACGCGCAAACTCGGGCGCGTTTTCTACAGCCTGGGCGGCGTAGTCATCAAACTCTTTGATAAAGCGCGGCGTGAAGTCGGGAGCACCAGCCTCTGCGGTTTCTTGCAGCTCGACCATGCGCTGCATCCATTTAATCTGGTCGTCACTGCTGGCCTTGGAAACCCAAGCGATTGCGTCTTCTTTCTGCTGTCGCTTAACTGCATCGCCGATCTGGCCAACTGCTTGGCCCAGTCCAGCAACAGCGCGTCCTGTAGGGTCTTCAACAGCAACCATAGGTGCACGAGCAGCAGGCATACCCAGCGGCGTTGACTGACGCTGCTGACCAAGAGGGATTGGAATACGAGTTGCCATTGCCTTACCCCCAGTATTGGCTTACGTTACCGACGCGCAGCCCGACGCCGCCCCCAGGCGCAAGACCGCCGCCACCTGTGGCCGCGCCTGCTGCTCCCGCCTTCGCGGCCAGGCCATACCCTGCGGCACCAGAAAGGACGCTCGTGGCCGCACTGAGGTATCCAGCTCGGCGGGCGTTCTTGCCCGACTGACGCAGTGTTTTTGCGGCATAGCGATCCATCACCGCCTGTTGTTCAAAGCCTTGACCCTGCAGCAGCGCCTGGTAGCGCGTCTGCAGGGCATCCATTTCCAAGTCGCGGGCAGACTGCTCTTGTATTGCCATGGCCGTTCCACTACCAGACTCAAAGCCGGACTCGGCCACCGATGCGCGGACATCTGCTTGTTGCTGGGAGGCGCTACGGCGCTGGGCCAGCTCATTCTGCAGCCCGGCATCGTAGGCTTGGCGGGCCTGGATATCGGACATCTTGGCATTACGCTCGGCAGCGTTCGCTTGTTGTCCATAGGCTGCGGCCTGCTGGTTGCCCTGCATGATGGCCCCACCAGCCTGCAGCGCTGTAGAGCCGATGATGGCGGCGGTAAATGGATCCATTACTTCACCTTTGCGTAGAGAAAGCAGTCCCGGCCATCCTGGGTATAAGCGGCCATGAGGCCTTCGCATTTAAAACCCAGGTGTTCAGCCCAAGCGATTCCAGCTGAGTGCTGGCTATCAACCGTCATTTCCAGCCGACGCCAGGGCGCAGATTCGACAACACGAGACACCACCCGATGAATGGTTTTGAATTGACTGAGTGCGGCATCAGAGAGCAAAGCCCAGGCCATGCCGCGCTGAGGGTGCATTTCAACAATCCCAGCGCAGGCTATAGCGGTTCCGTCATCGTCCAGTGCCGCCCAGCCCACGCCATTCGCTGATACCAAGGCTTGGGCGTGTTCTGGCGTCACCGTAGGTATGGCGTAAGCCTGGGCCTGTTGCAGCTGGACAGCCAGTAGGTGGTCAGAGGTAAGGGCTACGATCTTCATCGGTCATCACTTGTAGAAACGACCGGCATTAAAGCCAGCAACGTGATCGGCAACGGCTGGTCGTTCGTGTACCAAATCTGGGCCGAACGCTCGTAACCACCACGCCATGGAATTGGCTCACTGTCACCGGTGTAAAGAGGCGGCGGATTGTTCATGCGCTGGCTGGGCCTACGGAAGTTCAATGTCTCAAGATTGTCAGGAGACGGGCCGAGGTTGCCGCCCAGGCTGCGGTGCATGCGAACAATGACATTGGTTAAGCGTTTGGTCTTTCCCTGCGCGGTGCCATTCGTAGCGCCTGCCTCAACCCCCATGGTCGCCATTGAGCACGGCGCGGGTAGGCCAACGTGCACCACCGATCCAGGGTACTGCAGTTCAATGGAGCCATTGATAACGACACGATCAGGCGAAGCCGCGCCGTCCACCAGCGCCTGCACGGTTTGCCCCTCAAGGTGTTCAAGACCTGAAATGACTGTCACCTCAGGGCCCCGATAGGTCAGCCCACAATCGACATAAAAGGCTTCGCTAGGGTTCTCAGTACTTCCCAGTGGATTACGCAGGAGTTCCACATACCTGACGGTCTGACCGTTGATCTCGCGCCGCACGATCAGCCACAGATCGCTGCCTTCACCATTGGGGGCGGGCATAGTCTCAATCGACTCCACCCAGCCATTGTCCATTGGGTGTGGGTGCCAAGCATATACGTCACTGCGGCCAGGCTCCTGGTCATATGTGCAGCCAACAAGCACGCCATCGGCTCGGGCCACCCAAATAATTGAATCAGGCTCCTGCTGGTAGGTCAGATCAATTGCACCAGCACGCAACACGTGCTCTGCCAGTTTGGTCGTGTCGTTCGACGCGTAGTTGTTGGTGTCGTAGTTGAAGACGTAATCACGCAGCTTTTGACCAGAAGCCTGGACAAACAGTACGCGGCCGCCCACTTCGACCGGAACGATGGCACGCGATCCGTAGGCGGTACGGCGCTCAGCTCGCACGTTCGCCGGGCCTACGGCTTGGTTTGGTTGAATCGGCCCGATCAGCCACTCGTCGCCGTCGGTACCGATAATGAGCTCGTCCGACTCAGCAACCCACACTGCCCGGTTAATTTGACGAGCATTCAACGTCTGAACGATTGCCGAGTCGGTTTCGACTTCACCCCCGATCTTGGATGCAAAAGTCTCAAAGTCACCAGTGACTGACATGGCTACCTTCCGGCCGCGCACCAGTACCAGGCGTTGCCGCCAGAAGGCTCCGTGCTCAGGCCACCCATCATCTTGGTTGTAGAGGCTCTTGGCCCATTTATATGTCGCGCCCCCAGCAGGAACTGTTACGACATGCTCAACCTTGGCAATCGAGCCAGGAGAGTATGAAAGTGCAGGCTGGCTGAGCAAGAGCGTTACTCGGAACGTAGTGGGTGTGACTTGGTGCACCTCATAGGTGCCGTCAATTGTTGACATGACCGGGGGCGGACCAGCATTCGCCACCACGACTGTTCCGAGCAAGCGCACAGTGTCACCGTTTGACAGGAAGTGTGGGCCATCTGTCGTGAGCTCGGCGTACCGCTCAAACATGCCCGAAACAATTTGGCCAGACGCAATGCGTACCTCCCGAGTGATTATCTCGGAGACAGGGACAAGGTCATTGGGCAGGCGGCGAATGACATCAGCAGTTGCCTGCGTGCTGCTTTGCACAGAGGTCATCCTAACTTCGCCTGAACTGTCGTGTAGGTACTCCCACTCGACGCCAATAGGGCCGCGCTGGTCGTCAGGCACATCAATGCCGTCCCCGTCCCAGGCCTTGCCTTCGGTATGAATCGGAGTGTTGTTCCCGGTGACAGGCTCGCTCCCTTCGCCAACAGCGGTGCATTGGTACACGCGCATATCGACTCGGCGCAGCTCACCAATGTTTACACGCTGGTATACCGCCCATGGCCGGACTGCAGAGAAGTCCATGGACTCAAGGTAGAAGATATTGCCCACCATGGACTGTGTGAAAATCCCCCACGAAGATGTCAGTGTGACTGTTCCGGTAGTGCCGCTGGCCACAACAGTAGAAGTTTTCTCTGTGTTCAAGTCTTGATACGGCCCGCCTTGAAAGTCCACGTCTTGTAGCTGAAACTGCTCAGACGTGGTGCGCAGCAATTTACGCGGCCGGTGTCGAGGGTGAAACAGGTACATCGTGTCAGCAGATTGCACAGCACGCAGAGTAAACAGGCCATTCCCGTCTGTCAGATCCTCGGCAGAGTACGGCGTGGCCACCTCTACCGGCACGCCACCAGGCGCAAGCAGACCCCGTCCTGTATAGAAACGGATGTAATACGGGCCAATTTCCAGCATGTAGGAGACACGCTCTGACACCTGGAACCGCAGCAGCCAAGCCCGGCCAGCCTTTACTGGGTTGATGAACTGGGTACCGCCTCGGCGTACAAGTGGGCCCTGTACGAGCGGCAGAAAGTTTTGCAGCACGCTGCAGCTATTGAAGTACTTGGCCAAGTCGGTGCGGCCGCCCATCAACGGGGACATTTCGCCACCGTCGAAGGTTTGCAGGATCGGTGTTTCTTTCGCCATCAGTTGCGTGCCTCCAGCCAAGTGTCATCAGAGATGGCCAGTGCGGGGCGTTCGATGGCATTGGCGCGTCGTGCTGCCTGTAGGGCTTGCTCGTACTCCGCCCACATGGCTTGTTTCTTGGTGTTGGATTGCGTCAGCGTCTCGCAGGCTTCGGCAGCCAGGCGGCAGGCAAGCGCTTCGACAAATAGAGCATCAAACAGGGTGGGATCATCGACCCGCTTGATATATCGGATCCGCAGAGGGCCTGGGTGATCAATCAGGATTCTGTTTCCCTCGATGCTGTACCAACCACCAACAGTGGGCCGTGGCGTAGCTCGCACATCACTGACCTTGACCAAGCGCAGATAGTCAGAGGGCAACTGGAACTGATGGGTGTAGCCGAACGCCGGACGCTCAGATAGAGCGGGCAGCTCCGCTCGCGCTTTGGCGAAGTGCCAGAGGTTTGCCCGCAGCTCTGCTTCGCACACGATGTCAAACATGGAATCCATGGTGTTTGACGCTTGGGAGTCATCATCCAGCGCAATAATGCGCGCTTCACCGAGTTTGGTGAGCGCGCGGTTTGCGATGGCTACTTTGGAAACAGCCATGGCGTTACTCCATTATTGCGAGCTTGTGCTGGGTTCTGGCTCTGTCGTGTCGGACTTCTGGCGAGAGCCACCGCCACGAGGGTTTCCCTGGGTGGCCGCCCCCTTGGCGCTAGCTTGCTCTGTCGTGTCGGTGACATCCTTCACGAACCATTTGGACTTGGTGCCGTCTGGAACCTCAAAGGTGTCGCCGACATTTTTGTAATCAGAGCCATAGAACCCTGGCTTAATTGCACGCACTTTCATGACATTCCCCTTAAACCTGGGCTGGGTAGGATTTCCAGGACTGAGGTTCCTGAGAGGTCAGCCATGCCGATGCAGTGATAGCGGCGCTGTAGTTCAAGCGCAGGTAACGCTTGTTCGAGTACGGGAAGCCGATCACAAAGCGGGCACCAGCCGGTGTGTTGGCGGGAATCAGCACGGATGCAATTGCTACGGCACCAGAAAAACCGGCAGCGTCTGCAGTTTGAACGGTCACCGTCACATCAGCCGCAACAACCGCATCAGTCTGCACGACGACGTACATAGGTTGACCAGGGCCAATGTGTCGGGGGGAGCTGCCGACGTCAATGACGTTTGTGGACGGGCCTGCGGCAGCCACGGCTTGTTTGACGGACAGCTCCAGGCGGGAATCGATATACATATTGGTCTCCAAGAAGGGGCGCGAAGCCCCTCATAGAATTAAGAAACGGCGGCTTCTGTATTCAAGATCGCGTCGGTGCGGCGCACTGGGATGTCGTCAAACATCATCACGCGCTTGCCGGCCGAGGTTTCCCAAGTCAGGTTGTTGGCGATCTTGTTGAGGATGCCCAGGCGCAGTTTTTCGCGGATGGTGCGATTGATGTACCAAGCCGCACGGCCTTGGCCAAAGTTGGGGATACGCTCGGAGGCCTGAATCATCAGTTCGATCAAAGCCATGGTCGCGTCTTTGGCCGTCGAAGGGCTGCTAAGGGCGGAAACGTCAATGTTTGCGATACGTGCGCCATAGCGCCAGTCGCGCACAGTAGCGCCCAGATCCCATTTGTAGTGGGAGCGATAGGCTTCCATGCGACCGCCCTGGCCATCCACGTTCTCGACGGTCACTTGGCCTTTGTCTTCCATTGACAGCCCTGCTTTAGAGCCTTTCGGATAGATGCCGTGGATGGTGTTCGGGCCCCAGACAACCAACCAGATAGATGTGTTGTCGTTGCCCGCACCGCCACCCGTAATAATGTTTTCGCCGCTGGGGGCGCTGAGATCGTTGTAACGAGCGGCCAGGCCAGTGAACTTCGCTGGGTCCGTGCCTTCATTACCGTAAATCAAGGTACGAGCCATTTCCTGGTTCATGCCCTCAATGTGAGCAGAATCCTCAGAGAGGCGAAAAGACGCGGTATTGCCGTTCAGATCTGCCAGAGCTTTATCAACTTCGGCATAGGCTTCCAGCATGCCGCAGTTGTCTGTGATCTGAGTGGTGGTGCTGCGGGATGGTTGTACTCCGCCATACAGCTTGCGCCATGTTGGGGTTGGGATACCGGTGCGAACGGTGGTGCGGTGACCAGTAGGCAGGTTCCCCTCGATGGCGGTCATGTCTTCGAGGATCCCGTTATTCTGGCTCAGCAGTTCGACAATTTTGGCGATCTGGCCGTTAGGGTCCAGACGCTTAGCCACATCG
Organism: Alcaligenes sp. DN25; assembly: GCF_023674485.1. NCBI lineage: Bacteria > Pseudomonadati > Pseudomonadota > Betaproteobacteria > Burkholderiales > Alcaligenaceae > Alcaligenes > Alcaligenes sp. DN25. The sequence goes on from NZ_CP098408.1 coordinate 1,305,374, forward strand.
GCCATGGTCGGATTTTGGATAGAAAGGGTAGCCATATGTGCTCCTTAGAGTTGGCCGTTTAACAAATGCCTTGCGGCGGGTTGTGGGCCATGGCCCTATTTCTTGATCATGCTGGGGTAGAAAACTTCTTCGATGGACTTGTCCGCACCACCTTGGCCAGAGCCAGCCGTAGTGGGAGCCAACGTCCCTTCGCCCAAGTGTTTGCCGATCCGGGAGAACAAGCGCAGCGTTTCGGCATCGCCCAGGGCACTGGAGATTTTCTCGATTGCGTCGGCTTCTACTCCGAAGGTGCGAACAGCGCGGCGGCCCAGCTCGGCATTGGAGTCAAACTGTTGGCCCCACTCTTTCCGCAGCGTGGCAAGATCGGCCTCGCCCTGTTGCTCACGAGCCAGGTCAGCGGCTTGCTGTTGGGCTGCGGCGTACTCGTTCCACTTGGTGGCCAGGGCCTGGGCCTGTTCGGCTGGCACACCGGCTTCGTGCATCCATTTGGCTGCTTCGGTCGCAAAGGCCGCGTCTTGGCCTTCGGGCACGGGTAGCTGGTAGGCTTCGGGCGATTCGGGAACAGCCGTTTTGCCTTCCAGGTCCTGCAGCGCCTTGGCGGCTTCGCCTGCATCCTTGAAGCCTTTGCCGGAGATAAAGGCTTTCAGACCTTCGTCCTGGATGCTGTCGTGCCATGCGGGTTGCGTGCCAGTTTCTGGGCCAGCTGGTGTTGGTGGGGCGGCAGGGGGCGGCGTCTGCTCGCCACCGGAACCACCTTCTGCACCGCCTTCACCTGCTTGTTGACGCAGCAAACGAGCAAAAAGCCCACGTTTATTCAGTACGTTCATTCTCACGCTCCATGATTTGATTGATCTGCTCGTCGGTCATGCGTAAGACCTTGGCAATGTGAAAGAAGGCTTCTCGGCGTCCCTCGGCCAGCATGGTGGCGTGGGTATCAACTGAGCCGGTAATTCGGGAGGTGGCAACCGATGAACTGCCCACCTTGCAGAACTTGGCTAGGTCGGCCATCACGGTCTCACCATCTCGACCGGAGAACGTGCGGCGGTAGGCGTTGCGTAGGCCCGTCAACAGGCGCACGCGGCGTGCGATTCGGTCCAGGCTCATATCTGTGCACTCCCTGCTATTTGTTGAGCTTGTGCAATATCTTTGGCGGCACCAGCAGCCACGGGGGCGGCCTCAAGAATCTGGGCGGCTTGCTCCTGTTGAGCTGCTGCTTCGTCGGCTGCCTGCACATCCTCTTCGTCAACCATGTATTTCTCTGGGACGCTGAATACACGCCCAAGCCCACGGACAATTTCCGGGGAGTTCATGACGCGTGCTGCGTTCGGGTCGGCTTGAATGAATGGGGAGGCGGCTTCGGCCCAGCGCAGTACGTTTGCACCCTCTTCGGCGCGCATTGCCTGGTTGAGCGGGCTGTCATACTCGATCTCTATTTCCCCGCCAATTTCCTCCAGCTCCGGAGGCATAGGAGGCAAGGCACCGGCATTTGAAAGAATGTCGATCTCGCGGGTGATCTGTGGCCCCAACTGTTCAGACTGGACACGGCCCATCGTAGGGCCGAGCAGAATGCCTTTCTCCTGGGCGCGTTGCAGCACCTCAGTGGCAGTCATCTGGTGGTTATCGACAAGGATCTGGAACAGGCTCACGTAGAACGCCAGATTGATGGCCTCTCGCTTCTGGTCCGCATAGTTGATTCCCATGGGGACGTTCTTGCCAAGGTCGAGCGGCTTGATCAACTGCTCACCGCGCTCGTTCAGGTAGCCAAAATTCAAAGCGCCAGAACGCAGATCAAAGGAGTCAAGAGCACCGTCATCAGCAAGAATCAGTGGCGGATCGACGGCCTTCTGAGCGCCCTTGATGTTGGTCTTCTCAATACGATTGAGCATGCGTACGTCGGGCAATGCCTCCATCGCAGGAGAGTAGCCATAGGCAGAATCGTCAGCGGCGTAAAAGCGACCAATGGCCAACGGAAACACGCGGTATCCGCTGTGCTCGACGATCTCGCTGCCAGCATCCATTGCGATCCAGACGGATTGGATCGGCATGTTACGGCTTCCAACGAGACCAGATTCGCGGTCGCGCCGTGGGCGAATGGCATGCAGAAACTCGAACTTGCGCTCCATGTCATTGCGGTCAATGGCATTGCGAATGGCAAGAGGCAACTCATCGGCACCCCAGCGCTGCGCAGCTTGCCGTGCAGTCAACGTCCAGGCAATGTGAGCCTTATCCACGACCCCATAGGCATCCTCGGAGAACCAGAGCCGGTTCAGGCGCAGATTGCGGTACCGGATACCCTGACCAAGAACGTCATCAATCATCAGACCACCGGCACCGAACGAGCCATGGCTGATGTAGGACTCGCCGGATTGAGACGCGAAGTTAGCCCGCCACTGGTAGCGCTGGGCAAACAGAATATTGGTGACCTGCTCCAGATACTGACGTACAGCCGGTGATTCGCGCAGGTTCTCATCAGAGATCGTGAGCTTGTGCCAGCGTTGTGTACGAGGCGTGATCATCGAATCCATAGCGGCCGCAAAGTGGCGCAACGCCAGCATGGGCGTGGAGTCGTAGATTTCTTGAGTGCGTTTCTCGCCAGGATTGTTGTTGCTATCCTGCTTGAACTTGCGATAGCGCGGCAGGACGGTGGAGATCACCTCGTCCCACTGCGACTCAAAGGACCGACGCGCCTGCTTCATGGCTTCGTGATCGGCCAGGATCTCGCGCACCAGATCGACGTCGGCGTTCTGCATTACGAGCCCAGCAGAGTTTTAGTCGCCACAGAGCCGGGCGTGGCAGTAGCGTCACCGGCCAGGACCGTACTTGCAGTCCCACGACGACGGCGCAGGCGTTCAGCCTCTGCAGAGCCAGCGGCAGCCGCATCCGTAGTGCTGGGCGGCGCAGCTGGTGCAGGGGGATCGGGGATCTTGGGTGTGCTGGGTTTACTGAAGAAGCTTGTCATAACGGCATCCGTTAGCGAAGATGCCGTTAGTTTCTATACGCGCGTGCGTAGTTTGATACGAAAAATCAAAGGTGGCTCGATGAGCGGAAATAGCAAGTTGGTTCCGATGGCAGTGAGTGGGACAGATAAGCAGATTAACGATGCGAAAGTATTTGAGTTGATTCAAGCATCGCTACAGATGCGAGTGAAATATATTTATTTTTTGTTAGCGGCGGCAGGTGCAAGTATTGGGTTTTCAATGACCCAGACGAAAGAGGCTATGTTGTCTGTGTATCTTTTGCCTTGGGCTGCGGCTCAACTGTGTTGGGGTATTAGCTTTTATTTGGGGTGCGTAGCAGTAAGGTCATTTTCAGAGTCAACTCTTACCAATGCTGATGTAATTAACTCTCCTATTACGTCGATGTTTGGAGAGACTGTGGTTTTTTCTCAATTGTCTAACCGTGAAGATAAGGTCAGGGTTTTTAATCAACATATCTCAAGGGCCTTGATTGCTTACGACCGTCAATTGAAGGCTTTACTGATCGGAGCAGCTTTCTTTTTGTCCTGGCACATCATAGAGATGTGGCGCCGTATCCCAGAGAACATGTGCCTGTGGGTTTGAGTAATTAATCCATCCTCGCAAAACGCTGTCGTGGTGCTGCTCCCGCAGGTCTTTTAATTCTTACCAGTGGCCTGTGTTCACCGCCACCGACCAGCAGATATTGCGCAGCTTCCGCAACGTGGGAGTATTCGTTCTTCAATGGCTTATCTGCAAACCGTTCACCGGATACAGCCAGGCGGCGGTAGCAATAGCCGCCGGATAAGGCCTTACGCAATGACTTACAGTCAGGGTGCACCACGAGGCCGGGTTCACCGTCAATAATCCTTGTCAGGGCACCGTCAACAGCACCGCAGCGTAGCAGCGGATCGTTTGTTGGTGCCGGTACCGCAGGCAATCCCGCTGCTTTGAGGATCTGGAACGCTGTGCTTTCGTCGCTCTGGGCCCGGTTGTCTCCAGAAGGGTCCCCCCAGAATCCGCCAATATGAAACCCTTGGTACTGCTGTGCCAGGTGTAGATGAATTTCATGGGCGAATTTCTCAGCCCCCATGTTGGTGGCCACCAGCTCAGTGCGAATACGCCAGCCCCCCATTTGTCTACGCTGGCCAAACACAGCGGCAGGAGTAAGGCCGAAGTCCATGCCTACTAATAACGGCTCCCGTGGATCTAGCTCAAATGCTCGGCAGTGCATGGAGTCTTGGTAATCGGGGTGAATCGGACGGCCATCAACCACAAAGCCGTATTCATTGGCCAGGTTGACCTTGATCCAGTCCAGCTTCTTTCCCTGCATGCCGCGCTCGTAGTAGCCGGGAGGCAGGTTGTGTAGATTCTCAGCGTTTGGGTTGATGACATAGGAGTCGCCTTGCTTGATAACGCCCCCAGGCTGTCGTAAGAACAACCAACCTTCAGGCTTTTCTTCCTCTGCCAGGCGGTAGTACCAATGGTCGCTATCTGGCGCGTTGGTATCTCCGAATATGCCGAACCATGTGGGGCGTACATCTTTTGGAAAACGCCCCACGCGCAGGTCCAGCATGTCGATAATCGCCTTGGCCAGTTCCTTTACCTCGTTGACCCATGCAAATGTGAGCTGCAGCCCGCGTAGCTTGCGCTCATGCTCGGGCCGGTCCAGGGCAATGAATACCAGCTCGGCTTCTACGCTGGTGCCGTCGTCCAGGTCGAACGAAAGATAATGTGTTGGTGGTTCCAGACCGCCAGCTATCCAGCGCCCCAAGTCTCCGAACATTTCCAGCCAATCCTTGGATGTAGTGCTGATCAGATCCGGGTAGGTGTTTCGCACTGCAGCGCCACGGGTACGCCTTACCCCATCGGCATCTGGCTCCTGTTCACACATGATGTCCATAGCCCGCCAGCAACTGGCGTTGGTCTTACCGCTACCTAGCGGTCCCATGATCATCGTACGAGGTGCACGGGAGGCGATGTATTGAGCCAAGGTCTCGCCTTGGGCGGCATAGTCGTAGTGGATCTCTGGCTGACTCATTTTGTGCCGTTTTCCTGCTTTCTCCCCGTCAGGTCGCGCCGGACAACACGAGGCCGCTGCAGGGTGAGTTTGTCATTGAACAGGCCAAGGTGACGCATGGCCATACCGCTGGCATTGAGTTTGTCTGCAAGCTTGAGAGTGAAGTTACCGGCCTTGTCCCATGACCACCCGACTACGCAACGTCGTAGCTCTTCCGGCAGTTTTTCGATGTCGCTCGGTTGATTAATTTCGTAGCGCCCAATTTCGCCAGCGTCATAGAACGTCATGGCCGCCAGCTCGCGCAACACATTGTCGGCGGTAATCTTTGTACGCTCAGAGCGTTGCTTCATGGCTTCCTGTAATGCAGCCTGGACCTCAACATCCTTCAACAGGCGTTCACCTTGAGAGTACGCGGTTCTTGCGCTGTATCCAGCTCGTATAGCGGCTTGTGTGGCGTTCAAATCCTTGATGTATTCCTCGACAAATCGCCACTTCTTCGCGGTCATCATTCTTCAAATCCAGGCAAAGAGAGGTTATGGCCAGCATCGGTACGTCCAGCTGGTTTTTGCTTGGCCAGCATCTGGAGTAGGGCGGGCACAGTTATTCCGTAGGCTTGGGCAACGGCTGGCAGGTGCTCAGTAGGCATCAAAGCTGCTGGGCGTTGTCGTGGACGACGAGCTGTTGTTGCTCTGTGCATTTCTGCAGGACGACGCGGGGCCTTATCGCGTGGCTGTCCTGTTCTTCGTTCCCAGATTTCCAGCAGCATTTCCCCACGCCAGTGAGCGGGTGAAGCGCCAGCCAGATACTGACGTACCATCGCTTCCCCTACAGCGTGGCCCATTTCTCGGGCGATCTCGTTCTGGCCCATCCCTGCACGGCGCAGGTCCAGGATGATTTCAGACCAATCGAAATCGACCAGAACTCCCCGCATTTAGCCCCCACGGTCCAAAGGTGTGATGATGGTTTGCACTCCCGGCATTGCGCCGTAGAGTTTGCGTACGTGCATGTCCACCACCTGGGTATCGTCGTTCCAGACAACACCGTTGATGGCATCGAAAACAGCTTTGACGACGTTGTCCGAATCGGGCTTGCCAGTGGGCAGCACAGAGCCTTCCAACGCCTGGGCTTGTTTCCGTTTTGACCAGGACGCTGCGATAGGCAGCACAATCCGCATAGTGACTTCGACCGGACCCGCGAGAAGGGGCTGTCCCGCCATAGCCTGTTGCGCAGCCAGGGCTACGGTCGATTCATAGGCGACGGTTTCTTTGGGTGTGTACAGCGTGATGTGCTTGCCGCGCTTTGCTGCTCGGGGACGGCCTTTCCCTCGTGGAGGGCCTGGAACGAAGAACGCCACACCGGCGCTTAGATCGGCATGAACTGTCATAGCCCTATCTCCAATCGAAATTTTTGACGCTGGGTTTCCAGCCAGTCCTGACGTGCTTGGACGGTCACACCATCGCTGGCCAGAAACGCCGCGCAGTTTCGGGCTGTATCTGCTCCGAAAAACGTGTGGGGGCGTTGGATGCGCTGGCAGTGTCCGAACCCATGTCGTGCCATGTGGCGAGCGTCACGCAGAGAAAAGTGGGTGCATTTCACGCATTGAACTGTCACAGCGATACCCCCCAGTCCGTACGCAAAGCAGATTTCTCTGTTTCGCTCAGTCCTGCCGCAGAAATCACCCTGGCTTTGAATGCTGGGGCCTGCTCCCCATCGTGCTGCGTGATTCCTAGCTCTTCGCCTTTGGCAACGATCCCAGACCAGGAACATGGCCAGGGTTTTGCTGCCAGCCCGGACTTGGCCAGTGCGCTTTCAGAGCCGGAGGCCGCAAGCACTTTGGCCAGCATGGTGTCAACGAATCCGGCATTGACGGCAGAGCTGTCCCCACTGTTGATGCGGTCAGTCACGGCGAGGTCATAGGCGGCACGCAGTTGGGTTTCACTGATTCCCCGGTCTGCCCACGTGGCAAGTCGAGCATCGTTTGCAGCAGCTTTGCACACCTTTCCTCGCACCAGTTCCCAGCTACGCAGTAGCTCCGCAAAGCGGGCTTGTGGTGTCGTTTGATCGGAAACAGGCAAATCCGGCGGCAGCGCGGTGTCACCCTCGTGCACGCGTGTATGTGCGTGCGTATGCGGGGGAGATGCTGCCGCTGCTGTTTCTTTATTTATTGGTTCTTGGTTATTGGGATTGGTTATTGGGATAGCCGTTGCAGGTGGTGTGACAGAGACGTTGCTGTCACCGCCTGTCACGCGTGACTGGTGCCGTGACAGGAGCGTTTCAAGGTCGGCTGTTTTGGTGTCCCAGGCAGGTACCACATCATGCTCACGTAACGCTGCAAATAACTCTTTGCGACGTTGCCGGTGACGTCTCTGGCGTTCTTTTTCGTTTTCCTTGCGAGCCTCGTCATCGTCACTTTTGTCTTGGTATGACTCAATCTCTTCATCGCAGCGCGTGTGGCGAAAGCCTTCCGGCGTGGCCGTAAAGTATTCGTCCAGAATGATGTCGATCGCTTTACGCTCAGCGGTAGCACTAGCACGGGCGAGCCTGTACACCTGTCGCTTATCAGAAGGAAGTGGCTTCTCATGCAGGTAATACAGGTCGATCAGACGACGGTAGGCCCCGTCCTCGATCATCGAGAGATGCGCTGTGTCTTTGAGGTAATCGCCAATATGGTGGGGGTAATAATTCATGGCAGGAAACCCTTGCTGATTCCAACTTCCTTTCCATAGGCAAACTGCCGCCGCAGCTCATGGAACCTTGCAGCGGCTGCGCCATTGCAATCCAATTCCCGACGGGAGCTAACTCTACAGCGGGTACGGATATGCACAGCGGCGTCCTCGGCGCTGGTAACGCCCAGGTAAGCCTGGAATCGTGGGTTCTGGCAAAGAATGGCGGAAGCAGTGGAGATCTTCATGGGGTCACCGGGTGGAGCAGTCGCCAAGCCCTTCGCGTGCACACCAACATTTCACGCCGGTACCGGCCAGCTCAGTAATTGCTTCAAGATAGCGACGGGTCACCGGGCGCAGACTCAGAGCAGATACGGCTGCATCCAGTTTGTCGATGGTGATTCCGGTATGCCCGGACAAGAAACGGCTGGCTTGGCTGTCGTCCCAGCCCAGAGCCTCGCGCACTTTATGGCGCTCGTCTGGGTCGGTAAGGGCCTCACGAAAAGCACGCTCCATGCTTGGGCGACGTATTGCTGTTTGAACATTCATTGCTATACAACCTTCAACAAAAAGACCTGAATGTCATTGCAGGTCGAATGCCGCACACTGGCGGTATGGAAAAAAACTCAAATATCAGTCGGGCCAATCAGGATCTTGTTGTCCTGGTCTGGCGTAGTAGGAGCGGGAGTCTCCAAATCGGTAGAATCAGTGGTTCCTACACCAGAAGATTCACCAATAGGGAGACCCCCATGGATGTAATGAGCTACCTGACGGGTATTACGCATGCCGTTAGTGCCTACAAAACCGCAGTACAGACACTTGATGATGCAAAGATCACGGCGGCCACCCATGAACTCACTGTTCAGCTCACTCATTTCGGGGCTGAGGTACTGTCCATGCAAAAGGATGGGGTTCAAGCCACCGAGCGCGAACGTGAGCTTTTGACGCGAATTCATAGGCTTGAAGATCAAGTGCAAGAGCTGGAAAAACTTCGCGCTGATCGGGACAGATACAAACTGGTCGAGCTTTCTGCAGATGTCTTTACTCTTGCGCTCAAAGAGGAACACTCGGGCGATGATCCTCCTCACCACCTTTGTCAGCCCTGTATGGATAATCGCGGTAAAAAAGCAGCTCTGCAGCGCACCGTGGAGGGGTTCTCGATCAAACTCGCATGTCCAGAATGTGGATACAAGTACCCTACCGGGAGGTCTGTGAACTTCAGCTAGTAAGCCCTTAAGCATTGATTATTCCGTCTTTCTCAGCCAGCTCGGGCCAGATGTGGTGCCAGTCGTCAGGACGTAGGTCGCGACGAGTTACTGCGCCATTGGTGGCGCGTTCAATTGCGGCGCATCGTTCCACCGGAACTGGGCGCATACCATTCGCCCAGTGATAGACCGATACCGGCGGCACCCCTATTGCACGAGCAATACGAGACTGCGATCCGCGTTCGAGTTGGGTGTATTCGATGAGTTTCATAGCGCCAAGAATAAGCGAATCGCTTAATTAAAGCAATAACTCTAGCGAATCGCTCATGCCTTTTTTAAGCGAAATGCTGTCAAATCACAATATGAAACCAGTTGCTGAAATCCGTTTGGACAATTTAGAACGTCTTGTCTCAGAGGCGGGGACGGCTGACGCCCTTGCTGAGCGAGCTGGAGTGTCGCCGGTTTATTTAAGCCAAATTCGTAGCCGTGCTATTGATGTGAAAACTGGTAGATCCAGGAATTTGGGAAGCGTAGCAGCCAGGAAGTTGGAGGCTGGTATGGGGAAACCGCAGGGATGGATGGACCGAGACAACAATGTCCCAGGTCCCGGCGGGCCTGGGTGGCCATTCCCAAACTTAGACCCTGCTGACTTTGAAAAGCTATCGGACTCTCAAAAAAGTGGCATTGAGGATTGGGTGATTAGTCAGGTTCGAGCATTCCTAGAGCCAGCGAAGATAAAAAGCCAGAACAACAAGACGGCAGCATAAAACAGGGCATTTGAAACTTGTTTGGATAGCTAAGAAGTAGATTTGTGGGCACTGGCCATTAAAAAATGAGGGTTCTAAGGTGATAAAAATGCCGATGCTCATATCGAGCATGTGTATAACATTTATTCTGACGCCAAGTTTATCCAAGGCTGCAGGACCGTCTGATGTGAGTCCAATAGTTTCAGAGGCGACCACTTTAAGCTTAAAAGCTGCCGAAAGATCACAAGTACTGCGAGGAATAACTACAGATAACTCCCTGAATTTCGCCTTACCAGTTGAATATCCGATCTGTTTCCATGCCGCGTCGATTGAAGCTCAGCAGCAAGGTAGGGGCGCCAATGAATATTTGCTGAAGCAAATTGATTTTTTGAAGTCTATAGGTCTGTCTGATGCAGCAATACGAGCTATCAACGCTTATGGCGATGCACTGCTAAGGCATGATTATTTTGTCAAAAATGAACTTGCAATTAATCAGTTAGACAAAGGCACTCAATCAGCATTGATAGTTTTCTCACGTACTGCATACACGGCTTTTGGATGTTCCGAACTTTTCGGTGGCACAGAACTTGATACGTCACTCAAAGAGCTTATTCAGACTGCTATTGGCGCCTTTTGACCCAAACTAGATCAGGGGTTAGGAGGGTTAAACATGCCGTCAGATCGACCTACACAACACCGCCGGAAGGCGGTTTTTTTTAATCTCGCAATAAGCGAATCGCTTTTATTTTAAGCGAAGCGCTTGGCTTATAATAAGCGATACGCTTAATATCATCCCAACACCTCCCAACCAACCCATAACGGCACCAGCCGGGGCAGAGAAGGGACGGGATGAAGGAAGCGCAAGCCCATGCGAGATCAGCAGTACCCGTTAAGACGGATCTGAACTGATGGAGCCGAAAGAGGAATGCCATAGCCCGAGCTGCAATCGGGTGGACGCGTAGAGGCGGGAGTAAACGGAGACCCGCTGAGCCGACAGAGCCGTGAGGTAGTAGCGAACAGCCCATCTGGGGCTACTGCCAACCAAACGCCTGGAAACAGGCCGCTTTGGTAAGCATCAATGGTGGTGCTTATTGAAGCGAGAGGATTATGTATCTGACAGAAGAAACGATCCGCGCCGTTCTGGTTGCGGCTATTAATACTTGCGGTGCTCGCGAGAGTGTTGATGAACTGATTAAAACGACGGTCGGCGCGTTGATTGCTGCCGACCGGGAACTACTTAATCACGAAGAGGTTAACCAGTCCGTTACTTCTGGAGCTCGTTAATTAGCTCTCGGTAAAGAGATCCAATATAAGCAGCATCGGATTTCCCACGATCTTCAGCAACGCGTAGATCGGAGTTTGCCTCAACACCACGCAACTGCAGCTTTCCGTTTTCAGCCAGCGCTATCAATACTCGGTTAGCTAGCCCTTGAGCATCATCAGTATCTAAAGCCATTTTTCCATCCATGTTGAGTTGTAAACGGAATTTCCAACTTAGCACGGAAGGTGACAGCCGGGAATAGACCGGCACTCTTCAAAGGCTATCCCCAAATATCTGCTCCCGACCAGGCGGGCCGCTTCGGCGGATCTCCTCAGGCTCGCGGCGGGCCACCTGGTAAAGCCGAAGCGGCACTGATACTGATCAGCTCCCTCTGCCAGACGAGGGCCTTCCAGCCGCAGCATTCCCATTCCCCTCACTTTTTCGATATCAGTACCGCCCAGGTCTGGGCGGCGGGAGTGCTGCGCCTGGAGGGTTTTGAAGAACTCCGGAAAACATCAACACCGCGCCGGTGCGCAACGGCCGTGACGGTGTGGCCTGCAAGCTTTTTCCCTCCAGCCCTCTAAATAAGGAGCGTTACATGCAAGTTCATTCACCTAACTTTCTGCTGGCGCGTCGTCGTCGGCAATTGCGTGACGCGGCGATTACTGACTCTCCTGCAATTGCCCGTCGCACCTATGGCGCCAACCGGCCCAAAGTAGTCATTGGCCGTCAGTGGCGTGGTGGTGCCATCCAGATCCAGCCTGCAGTATTTCTGCCAGCCCCGGCTGAGCGCTGGAGCTCGCTTCGCAAAGCAGCACGGTTTGCTGCCTGCGCATTCATCCCTGTTGTTGCCACTGTCGGCGGCTGGTTGTCGGCTGGCGGCTCGTTCTGATTTGAGATCCCCTATGCAAAACATCACTATCCGGGCCAGCTCGCTGAGCGACTTGTTTGACTGCCCGCAGCGCTGGTACGCCCGCAACATCCTCAAAATGTGGATGCCAACCAATTTCAAGGCTCGTCTGGGTACGGCCATCCATGCAGGTGCTGCAGCGTTCGACCAGGCGCGGCTGGATGGAACTCCTATCACTGCTGATGATGCTGCAGGCGCTTTGGTAGACACGCTCTATCGCAAGACCGACGAAAGTGGCGAGGACGAGCAGGTTGAATGGGAAGGGGAGGACCCCAGCCGTTACGAGCAAATCGGGTTGGCTCTGCACACCACCTACTGCAATGGCCTGGCGCTGGAGCAGGACTATGTGGCGGTGGAGCTTCGCTGCGAGAACCTGCATTTTCAGGATCTGGGTCTGACGCTCACCGGTACCACGGACCGTGTCTATCGTGACGCCGACGGCAAGCTGGGCATTGCGGACATTAAGTCTGGCGGTACCGCAGTCGCTGCTGATGGCACGGTCAATACAGGTGGGCATAAAGCACAGTTGGGGGTTTACACCGTGCTTGCTGAATATGCCATCGGCCATCCGCTTGACGCCCAGGCCAAGATCATTGGCATGCAAACCGGCAAGACACCAAAGGCCCAGCGCGTAGCCGAAGGGTATATCGACGGCGTCCGCCAAGCCTTGGTGGGCGATGACGATGACCCTGGCTTGTTGGAGCATGCCTCCAATCTTCTTCATGCGGGCAAGTTCTACGGAAATCCCCGCTCCATGCTGTGTAGCGAGAAATTCTGCCCAGCATTCGCAACCTGCAAATTCCGAGGATAAATCCCATGGCAACACAACAATCAGCCTCCACCAGCTTGGCTCAGGCGCGCAACGCCGCTGGCCGAACCGAAGTATCTATGGGCTTCGGTAACTCAGACAGTTTCGAGCTCATGCAACGCGCAGCCAAACTTCTCTCCAGCAGCACACTGGTACCAGCAGCGTATCGATCTGTGATCGAGAAGACCGATCGCTACGGCAATGTCACCGACAGCCGCCAGAACCCCAACGCATTGGCCAATGCTGTCGTTGCACTGAATATGGCTAATCGGATGGGTGCAGACCCATTGATGGTCATGCAGAACCTGTACATCGTTGAAGGCCGACCATCCTGGTCTTCGCAATGGATCATCGCCGCGATTAATGGCTGCGGACGATTCTCGCCGCTCCGATTCGATATCAAGAATCGCGGTAAACGCCAAATCGAGTACGTCACCTTTGTGTGGGAGAACAGACAGCGGCAGGAAGTACGCAACACCATTGAAGTTGAAGACAAGGTGTGTGTGGCCTGGGCCATCGAGAAAGAGACGGGTGAGCGGCTGGAGTCGCCCCCCGTCTCGATTGAAATGGCGGTGAAAGAGGGCTGGTACACAAAAAATGGCAGTAAGTGGCAAACGATGGATGAAGTCATGCTGCGTTATCGCACTGCAAGTTTCTTCGGCAAGCTTTACGCCCCCGAGTTGCTGATGGGCTTGCAGTCTGCTGAAGAAGCTCAGGAGGTTATTGAGGCATCGACTGCCCCCGACGGCACGATCCATGTAGACGTCGGATCTTTGCGGCCTGAGTCTGAACCGCGGGCTGAACAGACTGCAGCCAGTACTGCCAGTGAGAGTGTCACGGACGTTGAACTGTCCGAATCCAAGGACCAGAAGGCTCAGGAAGATAACTCGCAGCCGCCAGCCCAGGACTATCTGGATGCCGAAAAGGTGTTGGCCAACATTCAAGGCTCCAAGGATCACGAAATTCTTGGTCTGGCAGCCGACAACATTCAAGACTGCCATCCGGACGAGCAAGAACGTCTGAGCGCCGCATACCGCCAACGCCTGGACGAGCTGGACGGCGTTGTTCACGTGCCAGTGGATCAACCAACCCAAGCCCCCGCACAAACTCGCACCCGCCGGGCTGCAGCTGATATGGAGTAACCCCGATGACAACAGAGAGCAACATCTTGGAAATGACGGCTGACAGTGTTGGCCGAGACCTGCTGCAGGCCCTGGTGACAGAGTTGAAGCTACTGCCGAAACCATGGGTAGCTCTGACAAAGGCCAAGCAGGACGATGTGATCGACCGCTTACGTTCCCGTGTTGAATACCAGATCAATATGGCGGTCCACGTATTGGCCAGCGATGGCCGCACCACTATCGCTGCTGACCTGGAACAAGTCACTGCCAAGGATGGGATTAAAGCGCAGTTCAAGATTAGCCAAGCCAGCCAGGGCCGTCATGATTTGTTCGACAGTGTGGGACGAGCTTGCTTGATTGTTCTTGCCAATGCCGAAGATCACACCGGCGGCATGAATGATATTCAAGGGGAGCATGATCAGCGTGCTATGGACCTGGGGCGTGAATACACAGACGACGATGGTGACGGCATGCCTGATAGCAATGTGGTGGATGCTGAGGTCCGTGAGGTGCCTGCGATTGAACAGCAGCCATTGCAGGCCGATCTGAATCAAGCATATCTGGATGGCCGTATTGCTGCCGAGGAGGGCAGGGCACAGGCTGATTGCCCTGTAATGGCCGGTCCTCTGTGCATCCAGTGGATCAAGGGCTGGAAGGATTGGCATGCGGAACAACGAGAGCCGGAGGCAAGTGATGAAGATCAGCAAGATTGATGTCCAGGGCCTGCTGGGGGCCCAGCAGGTTACCTTGTCCCTGACCAGCCCCGTGGTGCTGGTCGCTGGCGACAATGCAGCAGGGAAGTCCAGCGTGCGTGAAGCTGTACGGGCAGCGTTTCTCGGTATGCCTGAGCGCGTTCTGAAAAAGAAAGACCTTGGCCAACTGGTGTATGAAGGGATGGCGGCGGGGTCGATCACCGTAGAGTTTGATTCTGGTACAGCCCAGTTCACCGCCCCCGGTGGTGACCAGGAGGTGCAGCATGATTTCAAGCAGCGGCAATGGGAGCAGATCAGTGCCACGCTACCTTATTGCATGGATCCTGCATTGTTTGCGGCCAGTGCATCTGATGATCGACGCAAACTGCTGTTCGGAATTACGGGGGCATCCAGCTCCCGTGAGGAGGTTCAAGCTTTGCTCCAGCAGCGGAATCTGGACCAGGACGTTATCAATGCGGTCATACCCATGTTGCGTTCTGGTTTCCCTGCTGCGGCCAAGTTTGCCGAGGAGCGTTGCCGAGATGCCAAAGCATCGTGGAAGGTAACCACAGGCGAAAATTACGGCCATGTGAAGGCTCAGGCTTGGCAGGCCCCGTTGCCTGCTGATGTAGATTTAAGCGGTCTGCAAGACCTTGAATCCAAGCGCTCGGCCGTTTCCGGCAAGATTGATTCAACTCGCACTCGTTTAGGAGCGGCAGAGCAGAAGCTAAAAGCTTGGTTGGCCTATCAAGAGAGCCGTCAGAATGATCAGGCTATTTTTGATCGCCTACCTAGCTTGGAAAAGAAGCTGGCTTTTGATGAAGCAGAGCTTGAAAAGTGGAAGGCGGAGCTTGAGCGTCTATCCGGCAAAGACGGTGCGAGAAACCGCAAAGGGTTGGTGCACGATTTGGCTCTGGCTTTGTTCGATGCGCTTGAGTTCATCGATGTGAACGGGGGCCAGTTCGAGGGTAAGGATAAAGCGGACGCGCTTCTGTACACATATCAAAGTGAGCACGGAGCATTGCTTGCGTCGGAGCCTACGGAGCCAGAGGATCAGCAGAAACTGCCGCAGGCCATTAAAGCCCATGGCTTGATGGTGACCAGTGTGGCAGCTGACAAGCGGGCTATTGAGTTGGCCAAAGCTGCAGGTTCACGATTGGAAAGCCAAGCGACGGTGGAGCAGGGCAGTGAACGTGAAGTTGAGGCTGTGCAAGCTGAACTGGCCGAGCTGCAGCAGGAGTTTGCAGCGATCAAGGATCAGCTGAAAGCTTTGACCGCAGCGAAAGAGGCTCGGGAAGGTGCAGAGCGAAAAACTCAGCAGGCACAATCTCATCACCAGTTGGCACAGCAATGGCAGGCCGCCATTGATGCACTGTCGCCTGACGGTATCCCGGCCGAGATCCTGGCAAAAGCCATCGGGCCAGTCAATGAGCAGCTTCAGCAGGTCTCTGAAACATTCGACTGGCCATGTGTCTACATTGACGAGGACATGATGGTAAGCGCGGGTGGCCGGGCGTACGTGTTGCTGTCCGAGTCTGAGCGTTGGCGCACCAACACCATTCTTGCTTTGGTGCTGGCCAATCTGTCCGGTGCTCGATTTGTGACTCTGGATCAGGTGGACGTTCTCAGCTTGCCTGGGCGGTCAGAACTGATCGATGGCTTGGATCACCTGGCAGAGTCCGCTTACCTGAACACTGCGCTTCTGTTTGGCACCTTCAAAAAACTGCCGAACTTTGCTCAGTTCCCGCAATGCAGTGGGCATTGGCTTGAGAGCGGGAAACTGCATGTAAGCGTTTAATCGCTACTTGTGGGGGCAAAGTGGATGGTTTTAGCTATTTTTGGGGAAATCCTAGTCTGTAACTGGGTAGGAGTGTTTTTTGAAGGCCTTATCCTGCTCTTTCCCAAACGCCGGTGTGGGTTTAGTCGGTCTTTCTGACTTAGTTAAGCTACCTTGGGTGGAGGCGAAACGGTAAATGTTTTTAATTTAAAATTCAGGTCATGTATATGATTTTAGTTTTTTATTTAGGTTTTTATAAAAAATTAATATCCTTTCTGATCTTTCGGTTAGCTCTTTTTTTAAATTATCAAGGTCCATTGATTCTTTTTCGTTAAGCCATTGGTACGTGTTGTGCTCTTTTCCGTTTGATGGGTCTCTTACTTTTTTTATTTTATTTGATATTTTTTCATTTATTTCCTTAGATATTTTTATTGATCTATAGATGTTGAGCCGAGTTCTTGTGGAGCAAATTAATAAGGTTGAATCTTGAGTGTCGTTTATTTTTATTTTTATTATATCTTCTAAGGATTCTATCATCTTTAGATAGGGTTTTTCGTTTGAGTTGGGTTTGTTGGTTGGTGAGTAGCAAAGTTTTTTCATGTCTATTTCTTTGGTTTCTTCTAGGAACTTTGAAAATGCAAATTCAAATCCCTTGATAACCAATCTGGCATTTTCATTTTTTTCCCTGTTATTTTTTATTGTCCCTAATAGAACTGTATATAAAGCCCCTGCGCTTGCACCTACTGTTCCAAATGCAGTCATTACGTCCCACCATTGTGCCCCATTTACCACGCCCCACTCCCAAAAATAAACTAATAAGGTGAAAGTGATCACCCCGCCAAGTGCTGCTCCAGCTACTAGAGCACCAAGCATTTCGCGTTCACAACTACATTTCTTTTCGCTCATCCACGTCCCCTACTAATTTCCCTTGCCTAAATCCGCAAAGATCATAGTCGATTTGGACATGGGATGTCTTCCCTATGAAGCGTAATGGTTACAGCAACACCTACAACCCCAATTGCCTTACTCAACTGGGGTTTTCTTTTTTTGGACAGTTTTATGAACCGTGAACAGCGACGCCAAGCTGAGCGCATGCAGGCCAGACATAGGGCCACGAGACGGGTTCAGCGTCCTTTGCCAATACCCATGATCGTCAAAGCTGCAACTGTGTTGGGGCCTCTGGAAGAGATTCTTGACCAGTTGGAGGTGAACGGGACCATTAACGTAGATCAATGTGGCCGCCCAATTTTCCTGGCACCGCTTGAGAACGATTGGTTTGCCATGGTGCCAGCGCTGCAGGGCATGGTCGATTTGTTTGAAATGTGGGCGATCCGGCATAACCGGGCCATCGATATGAGTGCGCTGATCCAGTTGGCCAACAAGCTGCACTACAGCATGCCCATTACAGAGTCCGACATCAGCAGCGTTCGGGCTCTGCTTCCCGGAATGCGGAAGGTTGCTGGTCTTCTTCCGCATGACGAAGCTCGTGATCTGATTTTGCAAACACAAATTAAAGAATGCCTGGAGGCCACACCATGACCGCGATTCAGCATATGGCCGCGCAGCTAGCGCGTCTGCAACGCACGCCAGACCGTAAGACTCGCGTGCTGCAGCTGTCTGCCTCTGGGTTCAGCCAGCGACAGATAGCGTTGGAGGTTGGCGTTTCCAGATCCACGGTATTCAACATCATGAAAGCCAATCACAAGGGGGTAGCCCATGAATAAGCCATTGAAACCAGCGCACCGAGCCCTCGTACACTGGCTTGCCCACCAACTTGTTCAAGAGGAACAGAACAGCAAATGGAAATCACAGCAGCCTTCTATGGCCGTTTCTCTACCGACCGCCAACGTGAGACGAGTATTGCCGCCCAGGAGCGTGTCTGCGATGTACGCGCCACCGCAATAGGTTTCCGGATCGTGGTCCGGCACACCGATGAAGGTGTGTCCGGCTCCACGCCGGTGGCCGCCCGCCCAGGTGGAAAGCAACTGCTGGCAGACGCATTGGCTGGGCGGTTTGAGGTTCTTCTTGTTGAAGGGTTGGACCGTTTGTCGCGGGATATGGTGGAGCAGGAGCGCGTCATTCGCCGGCTGGAGCACCGGGGAATCCGCATCGTAGGCGTACTGGACGGTTATGACTCGGACTCATCGGCCCGCAAGCTGCATCGCGGTATGCGCGGCTTGATTAATGAGGTCTATCTTGACGATTTGCGAGCAAAGACACATCGAGGCCTAGCTGGCCAGGTCAGTCGCGGCATGCATGCTGGTGGCCTGAGTTTTGGTTACCGGACTGTTCCCGTTGAGGGTGGTAATCGGCTGGAGGTGAACCAAGAGCAAGCTGGTTGGGTTCGCTGGATTTTCGAGAAGTACGCCAATCATGGATGGTCTGTCCAACGGATCGCCCACGAGCTGAACCGGCTCAAGGTTCCAGCGTTGCGCGGCGGTACCTGGTCGGTATCTGTTGTATATGGGCATCCACAGCGTGGCTCCGGGATTCTTAACAACACTCTATATATAGGGAAGTACATTTGGAACCGCTCGCAGTGGATGAAGGACCCTGACACGGGAAAACGTGTTCGTATCGATCGTCCTGTTGAGGAGTGGATTACTCAGGATCTTCCAGAACTACAGATCGTGTCTGATGAGGCGTGGGAGCGGGCAAAGGCGCGCATGACAAGAACACGTGCGCAGGGTGGGCCTGGCCGGGCACCTATTACGCGCACCTTAATGAGTGGTGTTTTGAAGTGTGGTGTTTGTGGTGGCCCTATCATCGCCTGGAACAAGGTGATGTACGGATGCTCGATTCGGAAGGACCGGGGCAGGGCAGTTTGCACGGGTGTGAGTGTAAACCGAGACAAGGTGGATGATCTGGTGCTGGGGATTGTGCGTGATGAGATCCTTACTCCGGAAGCAATTGACGAACTGGAGCAAGAGGTGCGGCGTTTGATGTCTGCCCAGCGGCGCGAGTCAGTTCAAGCACAGGCGGATGCGCAACGGAAGATCGAAGCCAGTCAGGCAGAGATAGATCGTTTGATCGATGCTATTGCCCAAGTCGGGATATCTCCGGCGCTGGCCAGTCGTCTACAGGCTGCTGAGTCAGAGTTGGCAGTTCTGCAGGCGCCATCGCAGGAACGGCAACAGCCCGAACTCAAAATGCGCAGCATGGCGAACATTGTCGCCCGGTATCGCACGATGCTGGAAAATCTGGACGAGATTCTGGCCACAGATCTTGATCGGGCAAAGGAGCTTTTAAGGGAGATACTGGGACAGCCAGTAATAGAAAAGGATGCCGAGGGCCACGTTTGGGTAACCCTGGATAAAGAAAAAGCCTCAATGCTTTCGCATGAGGCTGATTCTACGTTTGGTTGCGGGGGCAGGATTTGAACCTACGACCTTCGGGTTATGAGCCCGACGAGCTACCATGCTGCTCCACCCCGCGTCAGAAAAGTAACTATAACATAGTTTTTGATTATGTACATAGTGTGGCGTGTTTATTTCATCAATATTTGGCGATTGCCGCTGGAAGGGGCATAAAGGCTGGATAAAACGATCCTCAATTTTCTTGCGTCTTGCTGGTCGCAATGGTGTAATACGAACTGTGCTTACAGGTTCAGCCGGACTGGCATTTCAAAAAGTTCAAACGCGCAAGCGGCTTCCTGTATAGCGACCAGTTCTTGATGGCTGGCATCTGGCTTTGATAGCAGTCGGCTCCCCTACTAGGCGGGATGTCCCGGCAAAACGAATTTCTCTGTTTCTGGCTTTGCTTCAGGTTTAGGCAATCGATAAGCCCTGCGGTGGTCTGTTGGTGCCTTGATGTTGGCATTTGACAATGTAGACCTGTCGCCCCGATCAGTTATTGCCCCAAACGTTGTTGTGCTGTTTTCGCGTTCCGCCAATCAGGAGCGCCAATTCAAATCCAGTCCGATAGGGCTTGCGGACATACTCATCATCAGCATGTGTGCTTACACAACATTTTTAATTGCTTTTAAAGCGGCTGTTTCTGGTTTGAGCCAGGGCGGCGGGCTTGCGTGCGCGTCCGGCCCGATGCAAAAAGGCCCGACGATGGCGACGATGGTGATTCGGATGCGTGCTGCGGCTGCTGTAGTGGCCTTTGCTTGGGCTGGGGTTGTTGCCATAGCGCTGATGGCTGGCCTGCGTGTTCTGACTGTGGGCTGCGCCGCGCGCAAGATTGCAGATCAAAACAGCGGGCAACAAAAAAGCCAGCACAAATTGGCTGGCTTGTTTGATTCTGCTAAGCAGTTCCGGGTGATGGTTGCGGGGGCAGGATTTGAACCTACGACCTTCGGGTTATGAGCCCGACGAGCTACCATGCTGCTCCACCCCGCGCCGGAAAAGATAAATACTAACATGGAATTTTTGCTTTATGCAAGTATCGCCAGAAAGTGAGGCTTCCCAGCAGTGACTGAAAGTGAAATAATCCGAGTCCTGGAGACGGCTTTGCTGTGTGCACAGCAGCCCATGAACAGCGCCGAGTTGCGCAAAATGTTTGTCTCCCCGCCGCTGAGCGCGGATGATCTGCGCCGTTATCTGGCTATCTTGCAATTGGATTGGAAAGAGCGTGGCCTGGAATTGGTTCAGGTTGCCTCGGGTTGGCGCTTTCAAAGTCGCCCAGCCATGCAAGTGTTTTTGTCCCGTCTTAGTCTGGAGCGCGCGCCCAAGTATTCGCGGGCCGTGCTGGAAACCTTGGCGATTATTGCTTGGCGGCAACCTGTTACCCGTGGGGATATTGAGGACATACGTGGTGTGAGCGTATCGACTCAAATTGTGCGTACCCTGGAGGATCGGGGCTGGATTGAAGTGCTGGGCTATCGTGATGCGCCCGGACGCCCGGCATTGCTGGGAACGACCCGTCAGTTTCTGAATGATCTGGGTCTGCGCTCTTTGGATGAGTTGCCTTCGGTTGAAACTCTGGACTCCCTGGATGCCTTGGCTTCCTTGCCAAACGGGCAAGCAGCTGCGTCGGCTGATCAGGAGCAGAACAAAGAATTGGATCAAGAACGGGATCAGCAACAGGATCAACAGCAAGATCAACAGCAGGGCGGGGATCATCAGGATCAGAGCCAGGAGCAAGCGGCAGAGCAGGGTGCAGAGCAAGAGTCTGCATCTGTGGCAGGGCAGCAAACTGGTTCCGAAGCAGGGCAAGAAATAGAACTAGAAGCAGAGCAAGACGCTGCTTTGGAAGTGAGCATGGAGCCGCTACAGGCCTCTGTTGCTCAGCTTGAGCTGGAGTCCGAACTGGATTCCGAGCCAGGCAGTCAGGACGATTTGCTTGAGGCGGTTTCAGAAGCGGAGCTGCCACAAACCGAACAAGCTGAAGTGAATACGACACCGGACCCCGTGGATGAGGCCCAGGCTGCGGCTGGCCTATCGGATATACAGGTACCGGATGAAATAAAAAACTCTGGAGTAAATGATTAAAAATGACTGATTCGCACGAGACGAACACAGCCTCCATGTCGGACGCCTCTGGCGCGGCCGACCCCAAGAATCCCCGCGCGAAGGGCCAGGGGCGCAAGCTGCGCACGCCGTTTCGCCGCCGTCGTGGCGATGCCACGCAAGAGTCGGCTCCCCGCCAGAATGAAGAGGTCCAGGCGGCCGCTCCTGGTGAGGCCAAGGCCCGCCCAGCTCGCCCACAAAACAATCGACGCAAACCTGCGGCTGCTGGTCGTCGTCCAGATACACGCGGTGGCGCCAACAAGCGACCAGGCAACACCCAGGCCGCTCGTTACTCCAACCCTGCTGACGACGCTCCGGTTGTGATTCTGGATGGTGATGATGACATCGCATTCAGCCATCTGGACAAGCAAAGTCGTTTGTCGCAGCGCCTGGGTAAATACATGGGCAGCGACTTGGTGCAGCCTAAATTGCACAAGGTGCTGGCTGAAGCCGGTATCGGCTCGCGCCGCGATATGGAAGAACTGATCGTTGCAGGTCGTGTCTCCGTGAATGGCGAACCTGCCCATATCGGTCAGCGTGTCAGTGCCGATGACAAGGTGCGTATCAATGGTCAACTGATCAATCGTGCCAACACCAAGCGTCCTCCGCGCGTGATTCTGTATCACAAGCCGGCTGGCGAAATTGTCACGCACGACGATCCCGAAGGCCGTGCCACCGTGTTTGGTCGCCTGCCTTCCCTGAAAGTGGGCAAGTGGTTGTCGGTCGGTCGACTGGATTTGAATACCGAGGGTTTGCTGATCTTCACGACATCGGGTGATATTGCCAACCGCATGATGCATCCGCGCTACGGTGCCGAGCGTGAATATGCTGTACGTGTTCTGGGTGAGCTGAGCGAAGAGCAAATGCAATCCATGCGCGATGGCGTGCAGTTGGAAGACGGTGTGGCCAAGTTCGGCATGATCGAATTTTTGGGTGGCGAAGGCAGCAACCGTTGGTATCGCGTCACTATTCATGAAGGCCGTAACCGTGAAGTGCGCCGTATGTTTGAAGCGATGGGTGTGACGGTCAGCCGTCTGATTCGCACCCGTTTTGGGGATGTGGGTCTGCCTAAGAATCTGCGCCGTGGCCGTTGGGAAGAATTGGATGCTGATGTGGTGATGGCATTCATGCTGCGCCTGGGGCTGGTGAAAGAATCGGATGACGAAGGCGCCCACCAGCGTCGCGAACGTCAACCTCTGTCCCACGACAGTGCTTTGCCTCCCGGTTTCGGTACGCTGGAGCACAACGGTCTGAGTGGTGCTCGCATGGGGCGTGGTGGTCGTGTGGCAGGTCGCGGTCGCTCCTCAAATAATGTGCGTGTAAACGAATCCGTCAGCGGTGCCTTGTTCATTAGCGGTGGTCTGGCCAATGGCCATCCTGATGGTGGTCGTCGTGAACACGGTGGTCAAGGGCGTGGTGCTCCACGTAGCGGTCAGGGTGTACGTGGTGGCCAGCAACGCGGTCGCTCGGCGGAAGGGCGTTCTTCGGAAGGACGCGCGCATGAAGGTCGCGGTCGCGAGGGGCGTTCGCAGGAAGGTGCGCGTGTGCACAATGGCCGCCGTCCAGTGCGTGGCGATCAGGCGCGCGGTGAGCAGGCCCGTGGTGGTCACGCTCGCGGTGCTCAGGAAGGACGTGCGCCTTCGGCCCGTCGCGGCGCGTCCGATCGTGCCGGAGCCGGGCAAACGCCCAAGGCTCATGTGAAGAAAACAACGGTGGTGCGCCGTGTCAGCCGTCGTGATGATGACTGGCAACCAGCCAGCTCGGCGGCCCATGAATCCCACCTGGGACGCGGGCGCCGGTAAAGCCAGGACGCACGGACTTTGAGTTTGTGGCCCGAACCCTGCGGTTTGGGCCTGTAAGGCCGTGTGAATGCACGTATTTTCCGGTTTTCTGGTAGAATATAGAACTTGGCTCAGAGACGTTTGTGTCGGCTGGGTCTTTTTTGATGCTGCGCGCCAGCGAATAGGGCGGTCTTTCAAGGCAAAGACCGCGTAGATCATCCGGTTCGGTTGCGCCTGCAACTATCCCGATTTGACGTTGGCAATGCGCAAGACCAGGGCCCGCTTGATTCTCAAGCGTGCATGGTGACCATGGGCTGGCGTACAGCCCATTTTTTTTGGATTTTATGGCAGACATTCTAGCTTTGGCACAAGAGACCCTGGCGGGTACCGAGTACGAACTGGTGGACGTGGAGCGTGCGCCGCTAGGCTTGTTACGCATCGTCATCGATCACCCGGAAGGGGTGCGTATCGAACACTGTGAATGGGTGTCTAAACAATTATCACGCGTTTTCGAAGTGGAAAACGTGGATTACAAGCGCATGGAAGTGGCCTCGCCGGGGATAGATCGCCCCTTGTTGCGTATTGGCGATTACGTGCGCTTTGCGGGCAGTCGGGTGCAGGTGCGCCTGCACGAGGCGCTCGACAATCGGAAAGTGTTTGTGGGTACGCTCCACGCTCCTGAAGGGGCGCTACCGGCTAGTGTTCCGCTGGATACCGTTTTTAGGCTGGAACTGGACGAAGCATCGGGCAAGCTGACGCAGGTCGAATTCACCTATGACCAGGTGGATCGTGCCAAATTGGATCCCGTTCTTGATTTCAAGGGTAAGAAGCGATGAGTCGCGAAATTCTATTGCTGGTCGATGCGCTGGCGCGTGAAAAATCCGTAGCGCGTGATGTCGTGTTCAGCGCGCTCGAGAGCGCCTTGGCCTCGGCCATGAAAAAGCGCTTCAAGGAAGATGTCGATATCCGTGTGGAAATCGACAGGGAAACCGGCGCCCACGAAGGCTTCCGGCGCTGGCTGGTCGTGCCCGACGAGGCCGGTCTGCAAGAGCCCGACAAGCAGGAGATGCTGTCGGACGCCCAGGAGATCGATCCCGAGCTGCAAGTGGACGATTACATCGAAGAGCCACTCGAGCCTATCGAGTTTGGCCGTATCGGTGCCCAGGCTGCCAAGCAGGCCATCCTGCAAAAAATCCGTGATGCCGAGCGCGAGCAAGTGCTCAACGACTTCCTGGAGCGTGGTGAGACCATCGTTTCCGGTACGGTCAAGCGCATGGACAAGGGCGATGCCATTATCGAAATGGGCAAGATCGAAGCACGTTTGCCTCGTTCGGAAATGATCCCCAAGGAAAATATCCGCGTGGGCGACCGTGTCCGCGCCTGGGTACAGAAGGTGGACTACGCAGCACGTGGCCAGCAGGTCATCTTGTCGCGTACAGCACCTGAATTCATTAAAGAACTGTTCGAGAACGAAGTACCCGAGATCGAACAGGGCCTGCTGGAAATCAAGGCCGCTGCCCGTGATGCGGGTGTGCGCGCCAAGATCGCTGTTATTGCTTACGACAAGCGTATCGATCCTATCGGTACTTGTGTGGGCATGCGAGGTTCGCGCGTTACTGCGGTGCGTAACGAACTGGGCGGCGAGCAGGTCGATATCGTGTTGTGGGCCGATGATCCGGCCGAATTCGTGATCGGTGCTCTGGCACCGGCGCACGTCGAATCCATTCTGGTGGACGAAGACAAGCACGCCATGGATGTGGTGGTAGACGAAGAAAACCTGCCCAAGGCGATTGGTTCGCGTGGTCAGAACGTGCGTCTGGCATCGGAATTGACGGGCTGGCAGATCAACATCATGACACCGGAAGAAAGCCGCAACCGTCAGGACGAAGAGCGCGAAGAATTGCGCGCTACCTTCATGTCCCGTCTGGATGTGGACGAAGCCGTGGCCGATATTCTGATCGACGAAGGGTTTACCGGTCTGGAAGAAATCGCTTATGTGCCTCTGCAGGAATTGCAGGACATCGAAGCCTTTGACGAAGAAACCGTCAACGAGCTGCGTGCCCGCGCCCGCAATGCGCTGCTGAGCGAGGCCATCGCCAAGGAAGAATTGGTACAGACCGCGGTCAAGGAGCTGGCAGGAGTCGAGGGCATGACGCCCGAGCTGATCGCCGTACTGGCCGAAAACGAGATTACAACGCTGGATGAACTGGCGGAACTGGCAACGGACGAACTGTCCGAGATGACCGGCCTGGCGCAAGATGCGGCCAGCGAACTGATCATGCGTGCCCGTGCCCACTGGTTTGACGACGAGGCCTGATATGTCTAGCTAGGTCCCGCGCGTTGTATTCATTAAGAATAGTTGTAGTAAAGCAAGAGAGAGTCGAATGTCGAGTAACACTGTCGCCCAGTTCGCTCAAGAACTGAAAATGCCTGCGAATGTTCTGCTGGAGCAGTTGCGTAGCGCAGGTATTGAGCTCAAATCAGTTGATGACGCCATCACTGATTCGGATAAGGCGAAGCTGCTTGAATCGTTGCGCCGCTCGCACGGCAGTCAGGAAGGCAACAAGATCACCCTGACTCGCCGTCAAACATCGGAGATCCGTCAGGATGACGGATCGGGTCGCTCCCGCACGATTCAGGTGGAAACACGCAAAAAACGCGTGTTTGTAAAGCGTGATCCCTCCGAGCTGGTGGCAGAAGCCAATGCGGCATTGGCACAGGAAAATGCAAAGGAGCAAGCTGCTCAGGCCCAGGCGGCCAGTCAGGAAAAACCGGCTGTTGAACAGGCGCCTGCCGCGCCTGTCAGCAAGCCCGTAGATCCTGTGGCAGCAACTCCTGAAGCTCCTGTGAAAGAGCAAGCCCCTGTCGAGTCCAAGCCTGAGCCCAAGCCAGAGCCTGAACCCGAAGTGGTCGCTGCTCCCGAGCCGACTCCTGTTGCCGAGCCTGCGCCCGAACCTGCTGCTCCTGCACAGCCCGTTGAGGCTGCTCAGGAAGATACAAAGAAACCCGAGCCTCAGCCTCAGGAACAAGCACCTGCTGCAACGGAGCCATCCGAAGCTGCGGCAGCGCCTGTTCAGGAAAAGGCCGAATCGGCTCCCTCTCCTACGGCCCAAGAAAAGCCCGTGGAACCTACTAAATCTGTAAACGACGCCCGTCAAGCTAACTCTGTGAATAAAAATCAGCACCCTCAAGGGACTAAAACGCCCACTTCGACTGGAAAACCTCGGGATATGGCCGCTACTGGTCAGCGCCGTGCAGTGCGTGGCCCGGTGATTCCTCCTGTTGCCGCCGATGTGGAGCAAGACCAGGATCGTGATCGCGCCCGTAAGGCCGCAGAGGCCGAAGCCGCTGCGTTGCGCGATATGTTGAACCGTCCTCGTAAGGTCTTGCGTGCTCCCGAGCCAGAGGCTGATAGCAAGGCAGGTGCCAAGGGCGCTCAGAAGAAAGACGCCAAAGGCTCCAAGACCGAGAAGGCCCCGGGCAAACCCGTCAAGACTGACAGCACCCCTGGCTGGACCAGCGATGCCAGCCGCAAGAAGCAGCCTTCCAAGGCTGATGTGGCTTCCGCCGGTGCCGGTGGTGGTCGTGAAGGCTGGAAAGCCAATGCCAAGGCAGGTCGTGGCAAGGGTGGTCGTGGTGGCCGCAACGCTCAGGCCGAGCGCCGTGAACCGCAAGTGGCAGAATTCATTGCCCGTGAAGTGCACGTGCCGGAAACCATTTCGGTCAGCGATCTGGCTCACCGGATGGCCGTCAAGGCTGCCGAGGTGATCAAGCACCTGATGAAGCTGGGTCAGATGGTTACCATCAACCAGGTTCTGGATCAGGAAACAGCCATGATTCTGGTCGAAGAGCTGGGTCACAAGGCGATTGCTGCCAAGCTGGACGATCCTGAAGCCTTCCTGGTCGATACCGATGCTCAGAACGACGCCGAACTGAAGCCCCGTGCTCCAGTGGTAACTGTCATGGGTCACGTTGACCACGGTAAGACTTCGCTGCTGGACTACATCCGTCGTGCCAAGATCGCCTCGGGCGAGGCCGGTGGTATTACACAGCACATCGGTGCGTACAACGTCAAGACAGAACGTGGCACGGCTACGTTCCTGGACACCCCCGGTCACGAAGCCTTTACGGCCATGCGTGCCCGCGGTACCAAAGCCACTGACGTGGTGATTCTGGTGGTGGCCTCCGATGACGGTGTGATGCCCCAGACCCGTGAAGCCATTCACCACGCTCGCGCCGCTGGCGTGCCGCTGGTGGTGGCGATCAACAAGATTGATAAACCTGAAGCTAATCCAGAGCGCGTCAAGCAGGAACTGGTAGCCGAAGAAGTGGTGCCTGAAGAATACGGTGGCGATGTGCCCTTTATTCCTGTGTCGGCCAAGACCGGCCAGGGCATCGACGAATTGCTGGAAAACGTGCTGCTGCAGGCCGAAATGCTGGAGTTGAAGGCTCCGGTTGACGCACCTGCCAAGGGTACGGTTATTGAAGCCCGTCTGGACAAGGGCCGCGGTCCTGTGGCCACCATCCTGGTTCAAAGCGGTACCTTGAACCGTGGTGACAGCGTGCTGGTCGGCGCCTCCTTCGGTCGCGTTCGCGCCATGCTGAACGAAACCGGCAAGTCGCTGAATTCGGCTGGTCCGTCGATTCCTGTAGAAATCCAGGGTCTGACTGAAGTGCCCGCTGCGGGTGATGAACTGGTTGTGATGGCTGACGAACGTAAAGCTCGTGAGATCGCGCTGTTCCGTCAAGGCAAGTTCCGTGATGTGAAACTGTCGCGTCAACAGGCCGCCAAGCTGGAGTCCATGTTCGACAATCTGGGCGAAGGCATGCAAACCCTGTCGCTCATCATCAAGACCGACGTTCAGGGCTCGCAAGAAGCGCTGGTACAGTCGCTGGTCAAGCTGTCTACCGACGAAGTGCGTGTGGTGGTTGTACACGCCGCCGTGGGTGGCATCTCCGAGAGCGACGTCAACCTGGCGATTGCTTCCAACGCGGTAGTGATCGGCTTTAACGTCCGTGCCGAGCAAAGCGCCAAGAAACTGGCTGAAGCCAACGGCATTGATCTGCGTTACTACAACATCATTTACGATGCGGTTGACGAGGTCAAAGCAGCCCTGTCCGGCATGCTGGCTCCCGAGCAGCGCGAAGAAGTCATCGGTATGGTTGAAATCCGCGAAGTCTACAACGTGTCGCGTATTGGTAATATCGCCGGTTGTATGGTTACCGAAGGCGTGGTCCGTCGCGATTCGCAAGTTCGCTTGCTGCGCAACAACGTCGTGCACTGGAGTGGCTACCTGGATTCCCTGCGCCGCTTCAAGGACGACGTCAAGGAAGTGCGTTCCGGCTTCGATTGCGGTATCACGCTGCGTGGCAACAACGACATCCAAGTGGGCGACCAGCTTGAGATCTTCGAGATCAAAGAGATCGCCCGGACACTGTAATTTATGGCACGACACAAGTCCAAACCAAACCCGGGGCGCAACCTGCGCCTGGCCGACCAGATCCAGAAGGATCTGGCGGTCCTGATCCAGCGCGAGATCGACATGACCCGCGCTGGTCTGATTACCTTGACCGGCGTGGAGCTGTCTCCAGACTACGCACACGCCAAAGTGTATTACTCGGTGCTGGGCGCCGAGCCCGAAGTCGCTCAGGCGGCTTTGACCGAGAAGGCCGGTTGGTTGCATTCGCTGCTGTTCAAGCTGCTGCACATCCACACGGTTCCTACTCTGCATTTTCATCACGACCGACAGTTGGAACGCGGCATGGAGCTCTCCAAGCTCATCGACAGCGCCAACCAGGCCGATAGCGAATTGACTGGCTCTGCTTCCAAATCGGACGAGCCAGACGAACAGCCCTGACGCGGCTGTTGTTTCTTCACGGATTGACACACGATGGCTACGCGAAAACGCGGGCAGTTGATTGATGGTGTGCTGCTACTGGACAAGTCCGACGGAATGTCCAGCAACCACGCTTTGCAGCGTGCCCGCCGCACTCTGGATGCCCGCAAAGCTGGCCATACTGGAACCCTGGACCCGTTTGCAACGGGCCTGCTGGTTTGCTGTTTTGGCCGGGCTACCAAGATTTCCGCCACGATGCTGGAAGCAGACAAAGCCTATGAAGCTACCTTGCAGTTTGGGCAGGAAACCGATTCAGGTGACTTGACCGGCAATGTGGTGTCCCAGGCTCCGGCAGATTTTGCCGGTGTCACCCTCGAGGCGCTGGAGGCAGTTCTACCTGCTTTCCGAGGACCCATTACCCAGGTGCCGCCCATGTATTCCGCGCTCAAGCGCGATGGCAAGCCCCTGTATGAATATGCCCGTCAGGGTATAGAGCTGGAACGTGAGGCACGACATCTCGTGATTCACGATTTGCAGGTGCAAGACTTTACGCCGCAATCGGCGCGTTTGTTTGTACGTTGCAGCAAGGGAACCTATATCCGGACCCTGGCGCAAGACATTGGACGTGCTCTGGGGTGTTTTGCCCATCTGACGGCCTTGCGCCGGACAGAATTAGGACCTTTTCATATCGACGACGCCTACACCCTGGACGGGTTGCAGGCGATGGAAGACCCGATGTCGGCCTTGCTGGCCATCGAGAGCTTGCCTACCGAGATTTTGCCCAAAAAACTTCAATCAGAAGGATGAGTTATGAGACGCGCATTGCGCAATGTGGCCATTATTGCCCACGTTGACCACGGGAAGACCACCCTGGTCGATCAATTGTTGAGACAGGCAGGTACGTTCCGTGACAACGAACATATCTCCGAACGTGTCATGGACTCGGGCGATATCGAGAAAGAACGCGGTATTACCATTCTGGCGAAGAACTGTGCCGTTGAATACGAAGGCACCCACATCAACATTATCGACACCCCCGGTCACGCTGACTTTGGTGGTGAGGTCGAACGTGTGCTGTCCATGGTTGACGGCGTGTTGTTGCTGGTGGATGCGGTTGAAGGCCCCATGCCTCAAACCCGCTTTGTGACTCGCAAAGCTCTGGAGCTGGGTCTGCGTCCGATTGTGGTGGTCAACAAGGTTGACCGTCCCGGCGCTCGTCCTGACTTCGCGATCAACGCCACGTTCGACTTGTTCGACAAACTGGGCGCGACCGACGAACAGCTGGATTTCCCCATCATTTACGCATCGGGTCTGTCGGGCTACGCCGGTTTGACCGAAGACGTGCGTGAAGGCGATATGCGTCCTTTGTTCGACGCTATCCTGGAGCATGTGCCCCAGCGTGAGGACGACGTCAACGCACCGTTGCAGTTGCAGATCTGTTCGCTGGACTACAGCTCCTACGTGGGCAAGATCGGTGTAGGCCGTGTGAACCGTGGCCGCGTGCGCGCTGCCCAGGACGTGGTCGTGAAATTTGGTCCTGATGGCGAAGTCATCAAAGGCCGTATCAATCAGGTTCTGAAGTTCAAGGGCCTGGAGCGTGTATCGGTAGATGAAGCTGAAGCCGGCGACATCGTGCTGATCAACGGTATTGAAGAGCTGGGCATTGGTTGCACGGTGACCGATCCTGCTCACCAGGAAGCTCTGCCTTTGCTGCGCATTGACGAGCCTACGCTGACCATGAACTTCATGGTGAACACCTCGCCTCTGGCAGGCCGTGAAGGCAAGTTCGTGACCAGCCGTCAGTTGCGTGATCGCCTGGACCGTGAATTGAAGTCCAACGTGGCTTTGCGTGTTAACGAAACCGACGACGACACCGTATTTGAAGTGTGCGGTCGCGGTGAGTTGCACTTGACCATTCTGATCGAAAACATGCGTCGTGAAGGCTATGAAATGGCCGTGTCGCGTCCACGCGTGCTGATTCGTGAAGAGAACGGCGTCAAGATGGAGCCCTACGAGCAGCTGACCGTGGACGTCGAAGACGGCCACCAAGGCGGCGTGATGGAAGAACTGGGTCGTCGTCGTGGTGACTTGCAGGATATGGTTGCTGATGGCCGTGGTCGTACACGTCTGGAGTACCGTATTCCCGCCCGTGGCCTGATCGGTTTCCAGGGCGAGTTCATGACGCTGACACGCGGTACCGGCTTGATGAGCCACACCTTTGACGAGTTCCGCCCCATGCGCGAAGGCACGGTTGGCGAGCGTCGTAACGGCGTGCTGATCAGCCAGGACGACGGTGATGCCGTGGCCTACGCCTTGTGGAAGCTGCAGGATCGTGGTCGCATGTTTGTGTCCCCGGGTGATGCTCTGTACGAAGGCATGATCATCGGTATTCACAGCCGCGACAACGACCTGGTGGTTAACCCCATCAAGGAAAAGAAACTGACCAACGTGCGTGCTTCCGGCAAGGACGAGCACATTGATCTGGTTCCACCTATTCGTCTGACTCTTGAATACGCCGTGGACTTCCTGGATGACGACGAGCTGGTTGAAGTGACTCCCAAGTCCATTCGCCTGCGCAAGCGTTACCTGAAAGAACACGAGCGCCGTCGCAGCCAACGCGAAAGTTAATTTTTCGGGTTTAGCGATACGAGAAAACGCCTGCTTGATGCAGGCGTTTTTTTTGTCTTACTATGGTTGGCGTCAGCCGGATTTAGAACGCGGTATTAAAAAGCTGGGGTGTATGCATAAGCACCCCAGCTTGATTTTTAAATTCAAGAAAGGGTGTGGGATAAATAAAATTGATTAAGTGGCTTATTGAGTCTGATGAGTTGCTTTAATTTCTGCTTAATACCTGCCTGATACAAACTGGCTGGACACATTACCAAGCTCGCTTTGCAAAGTCTCAGTTGTAGCTGGGCATCTTCTTGTTTTTGAAAAGATTTTTTCATTGCAAGAGCCGGTGCGCAGTTTCCCCCATTAAGGAGAATACTGATGGTGCAGCATATTGTGATTGTAGGTGGTGGTATTGGCGGTACGATGACCGCCAATCATTTAGTGACCAAGCTATACCCGGAAATTCGCTCTGGTAAAGTCCGCATTACCATGCTGTCCAACTCTCCCTGGCATTATTACAAGCCCGCTTTTATGTACGTGGCGTTTGATGCTTTTTTCAGGGACGAGTTGCGACGTCCGCAAATTTCACTTTTGCGCCCCGAAATTGATTTTCAGCTAGAGGAAGTCAGTGGTTTTGACTTCAAGGCCAGCCGCCTGCATTGCACCAGTGGCAAGAAGATTGATTACGACTACCTGGTGCTGTCTACGGGCTGCGTGCCCTCTCCGGAAAAAATTGAAGGTTTGAAAGAGGGCGGTGATCACTTCTATCAGCATGCTCCTGCGCGTCAACTGGCTGACCGCCTGAGCAAGTTGGAAAAAGGCCGCGTACTGGTAACGGTCACCTTCCCCAAAACCCATAACGTCCCTCACCAGTGCGGTATTGCACCGGTAGAAACAACCTTGATGCTGGACGAGTACCTGCGTCGTCGTGGTGTACGCGACAAGGTGGAGATTGCTTATACCTATCCCACGACCTCCCAGCTTTTGCGTAATTGTCTGTTCATGCAGAACGAGGTTTGTCAGGTCTTGCCGCCCATTTTTGAGGATCGTGACATCAAGCATCAACGCGGTTTCACCCTGAGCCGTGTAGACCCTGAACGCAAGATTGCCTATTCCGAAGAAGGCGCAGAAGAGCCGTTCGACCTCCTGATGGCGACTCCTCCCATTACGGCGGTGCCTGCTGTACGTGACTCGGGGATTTCTCAAGCTGCCGACAACGAGGGCTGGGTCCCCACCGATCACCAAACCATGAAGGTGCTGGGGCTGGACAATGTATACGTGCTGGGTGACACGGTGGACCTGCCTATCAGTAAAGCGGGTGGCTCCTGCCATAACCAATCGCCCGTAGTGGTCAACAACCTGGCCTCAGAGTTGCGATTTGGGCGCACCAGCGACGAATACGATGGCCGGGTGGTGGCGGTAGCCCAAATGGGTCTGGAGGGCGGTATGCCCCTCTGGTACGACTACAAGGAGGATGTGCATCCTACGCCGCCCACCAAACTGGGTGGACTGCTGCGCAAGGGTTTTAACCGGGGTATTTACTGGGCCGTGGCCCGTGGCTTGGTCTAATTCAGGAGAGACAGATGAATTCGGTATCGGATAAATCCTTGAATCCCGGTGATGCGGGCGCTGCTCAGAAGTCCCCTTCCGCCCTGGAAAGCCTGCTTGGAGAGGATCCGGGCATCAAGGGCCTGGATGAACTGATCGGCAAGATCGAACCTTTGCTGGCCGGTGGTCGTTTGAATCGGGTGGTGGATGCGGTGTCCCTGCTGGCCGATCTGGTCGATATGAGCGACGACTATATGCTTGAAAAGCTCATGAAGGGCTTTGAGGAGGGTGTAGGGGCTGCCTGGTCGGTTGGAAACGCCGCACGTATGGCTGCGGACCAGGTGAGAGCTACGGAGACCACCCCGACCCTGATGGGGCTTATACGCCTGGCTAAGGAGCCGGAAGTGCGACGTGGCCTGACGTTCTTTCTGATGATGGCCGGTGTGATGGGGCGTCAGATGCGTTATCAGAACCTGGACCATATGGGGGATTGATACGGTAGCTGTATCGCTAAAGAAAAAAGGGCGGCTTGTGAAAGCGGCCCTTTTTTCTTGTTCAGCACCTCAGCACCTCAGCGTTCAGTGATTCAAAAATGCCATTTGGCGCTTTTCCACGATACGGAAAATGCCCACCAGAATGAAGGACACGCACAGGTAAATCAGTGCAGCAATCCCGTAGGAGGTGAAGGTTTGATAGGTGGCCGCATTGGCGTCACGAGCAATCTTGAGCAGATCCGGGACGGTGGCTGTAAAGGCCAGCGAGGTGGCATGCAGCATCAGCACCACTTCATTGCTGTAAGCAGGCAGCACACGGCGCAGGGCTTGCGGCAGAATCACGCGGCGGTACAAGGTCCAGCCGGACATGCCATACGCACGGGCCGACTCGACTTCACCGGGAGGCATGGAGCGGATGGCTCCGGCAAAAATCTCGGTGGTGTAGCCAACAGTGTTCAAGGTCAGTGCCAGAATCATGCAATTGAAGCCGCTCATGAAGAAGGCTTCCAATGCAGGCACGGATTTGACGATGGCCAGCTTGTACATGGCGGTGTAGATCAAAAGGATCTGCACGTACAAGGGAGTGCCACGGAAAAAGTAGGTGAAGGCACCAATAGGGCGCGATAGCCAGGCCTTGCCCGAGACACGGCCAATGGCCATGAAAATCGACAGGAAAAAGCCGATGGCAACCGAGATCACCAGCAGCCAAAGTGTCATGGCCAGACCCGAGAGCTGACCATTGCTTTGGTACAGATAGGCGCGCCAGAATTCGTTCAGAACATCCATTAGAACTGTGCTCCTTTCACGCCAATGTTGTAGCGTCGCTCCAGGTAGCCCAGTCCAATATTGCTGACGGCGGTCAGGCCCAGATAGATCAGGGCAGTGATGCCCACAAAGAGGAAGGAGTTGAAGGTCGCGTTACCGGCATTTTGCGCAATCTTGACCACATCGCTCAGGCCGATCAGGGACACCAGCGCGGTGGATTTGAGCAGGATCTGCCAGTTATTGCCCAGTCCGGGCAGGGCGTAGCGCATCATCTGAGGAATCTGGATGCGATGCAGAACTTGCCAGGCGCTCCAGCCACAGGCTTTGCCCGCTTCCATCTGGCCCTTGGGGATGGCCATCAGGGCGCCGCGGAAGGTTTCGGCGAAGTAAGCACCATAAATAAAGCCCAGCGTGACCACACCGGCTCCGAAGGGATCGATCTCGATCATGTCCCATTCCAGCCAGTCAGTCAGTTCGTTCAACCAGATTTGCAAGCTGAAAAAGAACAACATCAAAAGCACCAGATCCGGGACGCCCCGGATCAAGGTGGTGTACAAACCGCCCACCCATCGCAGCAGCGAGGTGCGGGACAGTTTCATCAGGGCAGCGACCAGACCCAGCACCAGGGAAACCAGCAGCGAGAGCACGGCCAGTTTGATGGTTTCCCAGGTGCCGACCAGCAACTGCGGCCCATAACCGTAAAGCAACATGGTTCAGGTATCCAGGTCAGGGCGCGATGCGAATGTTTTCTTTTTGGAAGTATTTGTCGGCAAAGGTCTGCATGGTGCCATCGGCCTTCATTTCACGCAGAACTTCATCAACAGTTTTCTTGAGTTTCTTGTTGCCCTTGCGAATACCCATGGCGATAGGTTCGTTCAGGATGGGGCTGTCGTCCACGGTGCTGCCGGTCAGCTCAAAGTCGGCACCGGCAGGCTTGGTTAAAAAGCCTTCAACGGCGTTCTGGGCTTCCTGGAAGGTGGCGTCCACGCGGCCACCGGCCAGGTCATTGAAGGCGTCGGTGTAGCTGGGGTAAGCCACGATGGTGACACCGTTGTTGGCCCAGTTCTGGCGCGCATAGGTTTCCATGGTGGTGCCTTGCTGCACACCGACACGCTTGCCTTTCAGGGATTCGGCGGTGGGCTCCAGACCGCTGCCTTTGCGGGCGGCCAGGCGAACCGGCACGATATACATGGGCTCGCTAAAGTCGATCACCTTGGCGCGTGCCTCGGTGGCGGTCATGGTGGAGTTGGCCAGATCGAATTTGCGGGCTTGCAGGCCGGGGATCAAGCTGTCAAAGGACTGATCGATCCACACGCACTTGGCTTGCAGGCGCTTACAGATTTCGTTGCCGATGTCGATGTCAAAGCCTTGCAGCTCGCCACTGGGGTCCAGAAACTCGAAGGGGGGATAACCCGCTTCAGTGGCAAAACGGATTTCGGACGGCCCGGCTGCATGGGCAGCAGCGGGCACCAAGGCACTGCAAAAAGCCACCATCAGGAGGCGGGCAAGCATTTTGTTCATGTGGAGGACTCCGGCAAATATCGACTAGCTTGTGGCATTCAATACAAATTCGGCCCTGCTGATGGAGGGCCGAAGAAAGACTGCAAATTTAACCCGTACGCCTTACTGGGGCAATGCGGGTTCCGCCCTAGGCAGTACGCAGCACTGGTTGATGTAGCCCATGACCTCGTCCAGATCGTCGGTCAGGACCAGCAAATTCAGGTCTTTCGGACCAATCAGGCCCATCTCCATCAATTGGTCACCAATCCATTCGATCAGGCCGGACCAAAAGGAAGTGCCGATCAGTACAATGGGTGCGGGTGGGACTTTGCCTGTTTGAACCAGGGTCATGACTTCAAACAGCTCGTCCAGGGTACCGAAACCGCCAGGCAGGGCAATGTAGGCCCAGCTGTGCATGAAAAAGGTGGCCTTGCGCGAGTAGAAGTACTCGAACTGCAGACTTTGTGTCTGGTAAGGGTTGTTGGTGGTTTCGTGAGGCAAGCGTATATTCAGGCCAATACTTTGCCCGCCTGCTTCGTACGCGCCTTTATTGGCGGCTTCCATCAGGCCAGGGCCACCGCCAGCAATCAGGGTGACGCCCGCTTCGGCCAGACGACGGCCCAGTTCCTGGGCCAGTTCGTAGTAAGGATGACCGGGTTTGATGCGTGCGCTGCCGAAAACACTAACGCCAGCACCCATTTCTTTTAATGTATCGACCGCAGTTTGCAGCTCCTTCATGATGGTAGGAATCTGCTCAGAGGCCGGTAAACGGACGATTTTATTGTTAGACATGAAAAAAACCTTGTTGCTCGTTGATGGTTCCAGCTATCTGTACCGAGCGTACCATGCGATGCCCGATCTGCGAAACGCGCAAGGCCAGCCCACAGGCGCCTTGTACGGGGTCATCAATATGCTGCGCCGTCTGCTACAGGATTATCAAGCGGACTATATGGTATGCGTATTTGATGCCAAAGGCCGCACATTCCGGGACGATCTGTACGATCAATACAAGGCTAACCGGCCCTCCATGCCCGAAGATATGGCGGTGCAAATAGAGCCTATTCATAAAGCGGTACGCGCCATGGGCTGGCATCTGATTTGTCAGCCTGGCGTAGAGGCCGACGATATCATCGGCACGCTTTCCCGTCTGGCGGCAGAAAATGGCATCGAGACCGTGGTGTCTACCGGGGACAAGGACCTGGCCCAGCTGGTCAATGAGCATGTGCAGCTGGTCAACACCATGAGTAACGAGAAGCTGGATGTAGAAGGCGTTACCAGCAAGTATGGGGTACGCCCAGATCAGATTATCGATTATTTGATGTTGATTGGCGACACCTCGGACAATATTCCCGGCGTTCCCAAGGTGGGGCCCAAGACGGCTGCCAAGTGGTTGGGCGAATATGGCAGTCTGGATGAACTGTTGCAGCATGCCGACAAAATCAAGGGGGTGGCCGGCCAGAATCTGCGCGACTTCAGCTCCAACTTTGAACTGACGCGCAAACTGGTCACCGTCAAACTTGATTGCGAAGTGCCTGGGTTTACGGGGGATTTCGAGGCGCTGGAGCCAGAGCCCCGCGACAACGCCGTGTTGCAGGATATCTACGAGACCTTCGGTTTCCGCAGCTGGTTGCGTGAATTGACGGATGATCCCAAACGCGTTCCCGCCCAGGATGCCCGTGTCGAGGCTGAAACACCTGCTGCGCCTGCCGAGCTGGATTACCAGACCGTCACGACGAAAGAACAACTACAGACCCTGCTAAGCCTGCTGGAAAAAGCCGAGCTGGTGGCCTTGGATACTGAAACCACCTCCCTGGACCCCTTGATAGCGCGTCTGGTGGGCCTGTCGGTGTCGGTCAAGGCGGGGCAGGCTTTTTATGTGCCGGTGGCTCATCGTGGCTCGCTGGATGTAGAACAGCTGGATAAAGACTATGTCTTGGAAACGCTGCGCCCCTGGTTGGAAAGCGCAGAGGCGGCCAAGGTCCTGCATAACGCCAAATACGATACCCATGTCCTGCTGAATGAAAAAGTCAGCCTGCGCGGTATTCGCGAGGACACCATGTTGCAGGCTTATGTTCTGCAATCGCACAAGCGTGTCGGCATGGAAGAGCTGGCCTTGCAATGGCTGGGTCTGAAAGGCGCCTCTTACGAGGATATTTGCGGCAAGGGGGCCAAGCAGATCGGCTTTGACGAGGTGGATATTCCCGTGGCCTCGCAATACGCTTGTGAAGACGCGGATTACACCTTGCGTCTGCATCAGTGCCTGCGCCCTCAAGTAGCCAAGGAAGAGGGGCTGGAGCGTATCTATTTGCTGGAAGTGCAGGCGTCGGACGTGCTGACCATTGTGGAGCGCAATGGCGTCAAGATTGATGTGCCTACTCTGGCGCGCCAAAGCCACGAGCTGGGCCAGAAAATGCTGGAACTGGAAAACAAGGCTTACGAACTGGCCGACCAACCTTTCAATATGAACTCCCCCAAGCAAGTGGGCGAGATTCTGTTCGGCAAGCTGGGTATTCCGGTGGTTCGTAAAACCGCCAGCGGTGCCCCCTCTACTGATGAGGATGTGCTGACCCGTTTGGCTCAGGATTACCCCTTGCCCCAGGTACTGCTGGAATATCGTGGCCTGGCCAAGCTCAAGTCCACCTATACGGACAAACTGCCCAAAATGGTGAACCCGGACAGTGGCCGTGTGCATACCCGTTATGCACAGGCTGCCGTCATTACCGGACGTCTGGCTTCCTCCGATCCCAACTTGCAGAACATTCCTGTGCGTACCGCAGAAGGCCGCCGTGTTCGCGCCGCTTTCGTGTCTGAACTGGGCAAAGTGGTGTCGGCTGACTATTCCCAGATCGAATTGCGTGTCATGGCCCATGTATCGGGCGACGAGAATCTGCAGCAGGTGTTTGAGCAGGGTGGGGACGTGCACACGGCAACCGCTGCCGAGATCTTCGGTGTGGATGCCAAGGACGTCAGCTCGGACCAGCGTCGTGCGGCCAAGGCGATCAACTTTGGTCTGATCTACGGCATGGGCGAATTTGGTCTGGCCAGCAATCTGGGCATTACTCGTGATGCAGCCCGTGCCTATATTGATCGCTACTTCGCCCGCTATCCTGGCGTGGCCAGCTACATGACGCGCATCAAGGCGCAGGCGCATGAGCAGGGTTATGTGGAAACCGTGTTTGGTCGCCGTCTGTGGCTACCTGAACTGAAGGGCGCGAAAGGGCCACGCATGGCCGGTGCAGAGCGTGCCGCCATTAACGCGCCAATGCAGGGCACGTCGGCCGACCTGATCAAGATGGCCATGGTGGCTGTGCAGCGCTGGCTGGAAGAAAAAGGGCTGCGCACGCAGATGGTGATGCAGGTACATGACGAGCTGGTATTCGATGTACCCGAAGACGAGCTGGATGTTCTGCGTGAAAACCTGCCGGGCCTGATGTGCAATGTAGCCAAGCTGGATGTGCCGCTGGTGGCTGAAGTCGGCGTGGGTGATAACTGGGAACAGGCTCACTAAGGCTTCCTGGCAAGCTAAAGGAAAAGGCGACCTGATGGTCGCCTTTTTTTTAAGTAGCAGAGCGGCTTGTTTTCACCGCCTGGCTGCAGTCTGTTTATTCCTCGTTGGAGCGCACTCGGTTGGGCAGCAACTCGTCGTGCTTGGCCAGAATTGGATAGGCGGCGGCGCTGACCAGATAGGAGTTGATGGTACGCACGTCGCGCAAAATCTCCAGGTACAAGGAGCCCTGCTCGGCGGAGTCCAGCTGACCGGCCTTGATCTTGCGAATATGACGGTCTCCCGCCGCCACTTCCAGTTCGCGGAAGAAGTCTTTTTCAAAGGCCAGGAAGCGGGCGGTTTTTACATCTTCGGCCACAAACAGGGCTGCTGCCTGACGCTGGTTGCGAATCAGCCTGTCCATGACTTTGCCGATTTCGGCCTGTTCTTCCGATTGCAGTATCCAGCCTTGTTTACGCAGCTTGGCCGTGTGGCTGAGCAAGCCATTGACGCTGATCGTGGCGGCGTGCGAGATATTGGTGGAGAACGTCAGAATATCGTTCAGACGACGGGTATCTTTCTTGCTGAGGTTTTCCTGGTCCATACTGGCCAGATAAGTGGTGATCAGCGGCTCCAGACGGTTGACGGCATTGCTGATATAGCGCGCATGGTTAATGCTTTGGGCGCTATTGTTCAGCATGTTCTGGCGAGCCGTATCCAGGATTTCCTGCAGCATATCGGACAGACGTAACGCCTCACGCGCTGCATTGCCCAAGGCCACGGCAGGCACTTCCTGAGCGGACTGGTCCAGATACAAGGGCAGGCCGGGATCATCCGGGTCGGTGCGGCGGGGCAGATAACGGCTCAGCAGACGCGAATAGGGTTTGAGTAAAGGCAGGAACAAGGCTGCCACGGCCAGGTTGAAGAAGGTATGGAAGTTGGCCACAGCACGAGCTGGATCATTGGTGAACCAGCTCATCAAATCCGGAATCCAGGGCAGCAAAATCATGCCGACCAGACAACCAAACACACGTGTGCCCAAGTTGCCGATGGGCAGACGTTTGTTGGCTGGGTCCTTGGAGCCGCCAGCCCCTTCCAGAATCGGGTTGATGGCGGTACCCACATTGGCACCCAGCACCAATGCGTAGGTCAGTTGCGGGTCCATATGCTGGTGACTGGCCAGCGAGATGATCAGCACCACAATGGCCACACTGGAGTGCGCGGCCCATGTCAGCAGAGCGGCCAGCAGCATGCCCGTCATGGGACTGCCTGCCAGCGCTTCCAGAATGGTTTGCAGCAGGGGGGCGTCCTGAATGGGGGAGAACAAGCCCACCAGTTCATGCAGGGACAGCAGCAAGAGGCCCAGACCAATAAAGACGCGACCCAGGTCACGACGGCGTCCAGGCTCCTGCGAGCGGAACAGCCAGACGCCCAGAAGAATCAGGGCCGGGGCCAGCGCGGTCATTTTGAAGGACAGCAGTTGCACGATCAGCGTCGTGCCCACATTGGCGCCCAGCATGGCGGCCAGGGCTGGAACCAGGGCAACCATGCCAGTGGCGGCAAAGCTGGTAATCATCAGTCCGGTGGCGGTACTGCTTTGAATGGCGGCGGTAATGGCCGCACCCGCAAAAAAGGCGCGGCGGGGGCGGCCCAGGGCATGGCCCATCCAGACGCCCAGCTCAGCACCAAAGGCGCGTTGCACACCGCTTTGCACCATGTGGATACCCCACAGGAGCAAGGCGATATAACCCCCGAAATCGAGAAGTGCGAAGATTTCTTTCATTGCTAAATAATAGCCCAGCGCCTCTTACAAGCGTGAGCCTCAGGTATCAGTTAGACACATCTAGGTGTTGGAGGATTGCCGCGCTTGTCGGGCAGCCTGATCCAGCCCGTGTGCAAACTGCGTTTGTTCCTGATCGGAAAAGGCCGACAGAAACAGCTCCTGCACAGCGCTTTGGTAGATCTGCCACATCTGTTTGCGCAAGGCCCGGCCTTCATCCGTGATGCTGGCAAAGGCGGCCCGACCATCTTCCGAGGAACGACTGCGCTGGACCAGCCCCTGGGCTTCCAGCCGGTCGATCAGTCGCGTCAGGTTATAGCGTTCTATGACCAGTCGATCGGCCAGCTCATGCATGCGACGGGTCCCCTCCGGTCCGCTTTCCAGTCCCCACAACACGTCGTACCAGGCATAGGGTGGCAACTTTTCGGTAGCCAGTCTGCGTTCGATTTCTTTCAGGATGCTGCGGTGCGCGCGCACAAAGGAAAACCACAGATCCGTGTCGGAGCGACTCATCGTTCTTTCCCCCAGGAATTTATTTTTTAGTTGCAATTGCAATCGTATGGGTGAGGGTCTGTCCTGCCCTGCGTCTTGTTCAGGCCGTGAGGACGTCGCGTGGCGGATCCGGCCTATCCACCTGGAGATTGTTATGAATCACGCTTTGCAGATCGCAGATGAGGACCCGCAAGAGACGACTGAGTGGCTGGAACTGGTAGCGGATTTGTCGGACGACGACATCTGGGCCCTGGCCCGTGGTGGTCACGATCCTGACAAGGTCTACGCCGCTTATGCCCAAGCCGCACGTAACAGCCATGGCGGGCCGACCGCAATTCTGGTGAAAACCGTGAAGGGTTTTGGTATGGGCGAGGCCGGTGAAGGCCAGAACATCAATCACCAGCTCAAGCAAATGAGCGCGGATGCCGTGCGTGCTTTCCGGGATCGCTTCCAGCTACCTGTTTCGGACGAGCAACTGGAAGCCTTGCCTTATCTGCGCCCCGAGCCAGGCAGCCCGGAAGCGGTTTACTTGCAGCAACGTCGTGCTGCTCTGGGCGGGTTTGTGCCATCGCGCAGAACTTCCGTTCCGGCCTTGGCTGTTCCCGCACTGGACAGTTTTGCCGCACAGTTGAAGGGTACGGGCGAGCGTGGTCTGTCCACGACCATGGCCTTTGTGCGTATTTTGAGCACCTTGTTGAAAGACCCGGTGCTGGGCAAATTGAGTGTGCCCATCGTGCCGGATGAGTCGCGCACCTTCGGGATGGAAGGTCTGTTCCGCCAGATTGGTATCCACTTTTATTTAGGGCAGTTGTACACGCCGCAGGATGCCGGCCAACCGAGCTATTATAAAGAAGCCAAGGACGGGCAGATCTTGCAGGAAGGCCTGAATGAGTCCGGGGCGATCTCCTCCTGGATTGCAGCAGGCACGGCCTACAGCAATCACGGTGTGCCCACGATTCCGCTCTTTTGACCCCACCTTCTCCTATGAGCTGGCCGTGATCATGCAGGATGGTGTTCGTCGCATGTATCAGGATCAGGAGGACGTGTTCTATTACATTACCGTGCTCAATGAAAACTACCCGCATCCCGAGATGCCGGAAGGGGTGGAGCAGGGCATTATCAAAGGGCTGTATCTCTTGCAGGCGGGACCGCAGCAAAAAGCCAAGGCCCCGCGTGTGCAGTTGATGGGCAGTGGCTCTATCTTGATGGAGGTGTTGGCTGCCGCACAGTTGCTGCAAGAGGACTTTGGTGTGGCCAGCGATGTGTGGAATGCGCCCAGCCTGAACCAACTGCGTCGTGATGGCCTGGATACGGAGCGCTGGAACACCTTGCACCCGGAAAGCGAGCCGCGTATCCCTTATGTGCAGTCTTGCCTGGAAGGGCATGCAGGCCCGATTGTGGTTGCCACGGATTTGAAGTGGACCGGCACTTTATCGTGGTCTCGGCCTTGAAGGCCTTGGCCGACGAAGGTTCGTTGCCACGCTCGCTGGTCAGCGATGCTTTGCAGCGCTATCAAATCAATCCAGAAAAGACCAATCCCATGAAGCCTTGAGTCTTGCCAGTCCGGTCGTCTTTTTGGGCAAATGGCGACCGGCGGCGGGACACCAGCCAGCAAAGGGTGTGATGGCTTGATGTCTCCCCCGGTCAGGTCAGCTCTTTGCTGGCTGGTCCCTTTTCATGGCGGCGAGTCCGCCATTTTTCTCCATCAAATCTTCATCATTCTGTGCCACAGTGCGGCATGGATTATTCAATTTCTCTGGCCCGCCTGGCGGGCCTTGCTATCTCTGGGGTCGTGGGCAGCCAGGCTTATGCTCAAGCGCAGCCACATGAATTGGCGCGTGCAGATGGCAGCACCATTCATTATTACGTCCAGCCTGCCATCGCCCCTCAAGAAGGTGTGCATGAGCTGCTTCTGATTGTGCAAGGCTCGGATTGCAATAGCGTGGCGCACAAGAAAGTTGTTTGGGAAGCCCTGGCCAAGGCTCGTCCACAAGCCCAGGTGCTGGCGGTGGAAAAATATGCGCTGACGGCCGCGCTGCCTGATAGCGACGATCCCGAGCGTAGCGACTGCCCGACAGACTATATTCAGCGCGACCAGCCCCAACAGCGTGTGGCTGATCTGGATGCGGTTTTAAAACAGCTGCAAAGTCAGACCCGCTATGACAAGCTTTTTGCCTTGGGTGGCAGCGAGGGAGCGGTGATTGTTCATTTGCTGGCGGCCCAGACTTCGCATCTGGATGCGGCCATCAGTTTTAATGGCGGCGGGCGCTGGTTCCAGGATGATGTGCTCTATAGTGCCTCGATCCAAGAGATGCCGGCTGCCGACAAGCAAGCCATGCTTGATGGCTTGGGCGAATTTTTGAGGCAGGCCAGGGCCGGCTTGGATACTCGGATGAGCGGACATGGACGCGATTGGTGGCAGCAGATGCTGAATCTGGATCAGGCCGAGGTGCTGCGACGGATTGCTATCCCCACTCTGGTGATTCAGTCCGGGCGCGATACCTCGGTCTCGCCGCAAGCCGCTGCCCAGATGGTGGCACTGGTGGATAACCCGCATGTGGTGTGGCGCAGCTATTCCGATCTGGACCACGTCATGACGCAGGCCGATGGCAGCTCGGCCATGCCCCAGGTCGTGGGCGACATTGCCCAGTGGTTGAGCCAACTCAACACTGACACCCCTTAAGTCTTTTGTATGGTCGATGACGTGATGATTTGCCGTCATTGCCCTTTTTATATTGGAGTAGTGAATGAGCAAGATAGTCTTGCGCGCTGCAGTGCCTGATGACGCCCGCGAATGCCTGCGTATCCGGGGACTGACTCGTGAAAATGCTTTTTCTGAAGAGGATCTGGCCGCCTTGGGAGTTACCGCCGAAAGCTGGGCCGCAGGTATTGAGGATGGTAGTTGCCCCGGCTATGTGGCCCTGGTCGATG
This sequence comes from Alcaligenes sp. DN25, assembly GCF_023674485.1. Classification (NCBI taxonomy): domain Bacteria; kingdom Pseudomonadati; phylum Pseudomonadota; class Betaproteobacteria; order Burkholderiales; family Alcaligenaceae; genus Alcaligenes; species Alcaligenes sp. DN25. The sequence continues at coordinate 1,350,209 of NZ_CP098408.1, forward strand.
AGCAGATGGCTGGCTATTGCTTCGGTGATAGCGAGAGCGGCGAGATCATGGTGCTGGCGCTGTTGCCCGACTATGAAAGCCTGGGTCTGGGCCGTCGTTTGCTGACACAGATGATGCAGGACTTGCAGGGGCGTGGTTTTACGCGCCTGTTCCTGGCTTGTAATAGTGATCCTCAGGTGCGCTCCTATGGTTTCTATCGTCATTTAGGCTGGACCGAAAGCGGCCAGCGTGATGAGTTCGGTGACGATATTTTGGAATATCACTTTGCTGATTAGGTTTGGATCTGTGTGTGGCCCTTTGTCCGGCAGCCGATACGCTAAGTTTGCGCCAATGTATAAAAAACGCCCCAAAAGCCTGTGGGCTTTTGGGGCATTTTATTTGGCTGTGCCGTTCAGGCCGCCTGGGATCTTAGACTGATTGAGCGCTTTGCAAAGCCTGAATACGTGCAGCGATAGGAGGGTGGGAGGCGAAGATCGCACTGATCGAACGACCACCCGAAATACCGGAGGCTTCAAAGTTCTTGGGCAGTTCGCCAGGAGCCATGCCGCCCAGACGGGCCAGCGCGTGAATCATGGGCTGACGCGAACCCAGCAACTGAGCGGAACCGGCATCAGCACGGTACTCACGCTGACGCGAGAACCAGGCCACGATGATGGAGGCCAGCACGCCAAAAATCAGCTCAAACACGAAGACCGAGGCGTAGTAACCCATGCCCACATCGCGATCATTGCGCAGTAGCACGCGGTCAACAAAGTAGCCGGCCAGACGGGCCAGAAAGATCACAAAGGTGTTCACCACGCCTTGGATCAAGGTCAGGGTGACCATGTCGCCATTGGCAATGTGGGCAACTTCGTGGCCGAGCACCGCCATGACTTCTTCTTCGGTCATGCCTCGCAGCAAGCCCGTGGACACGGCGACCAGAGCATCATTCTTGAAAGCGCCGGTGGCAAAGGCATTGGGCTCGCCTTCGTAAATGGCCACTTCGGGGCGGCCAATACCGGCACGGTCGGCCAGTTGGTGCACGGTATCGACCAGCCAGGCCTCTTCGGCATTGGCGGGGGCATTCGGGTCAATGACACGGGCGTTCACGCTTTGCTTGGCCATCCATTTGCTCATCAGCAAGGAGATAATGGCGCCGGTAAAACCGACCAAAGCCGAGAAGATCAGCAATTGAGTCAGGTCCAGACCTTGCGCGTTCAGGTAACGTCCCACACCCAAAATATTCATGGAGGCGCTGAGCACCAGCATGACGGCCAGGTTGGTGATTAAGAAAAGGACAATTCGTTTCATGAATGCGGATTCCGGTGTAACAGAAAAAATCGTGATCGTGAGAACACGATCTGCGCGAATTTTAGCCTTGATTCCAGGCGTGAAAATAAAATATTCAGCTTTTAGTCAGCTTCCGGGCAAGATAGTTTCTTGCGCCGAGGTTCTTGCTGTTGCGTAAGTGGTCTGGATATGGGGTTACCGGTCCACTTTTACAAGGTGGGGAGTATAGTAGTGGCTTTCCCTTATTACTGAACCTGGTTTGATCACATGCAGTCATTATGGATGCTGGTAGCCTGCGCCATGTTTGCCATTATGGGGGCCTGTGTCAAAGTGTCCGCCGATGCCGGGGCGTCGATGGCGCAAATTGTTTTGTTCCGGGGTGTGCCCTCGGTTCTTCTTCTGGTGTTCTGGGCTAAAAGCCGTGGTTTGAGGCTGGCTCCTCAAAGCTGGAAACTGCATATCCGGCGTAATGTCTCCGGGGTCAGTTCCATGTGGCTGGGCTTTCTGGCTCTGGCTAATCTGCCCTTGTCCACCGCGGTCAGCCTGAACTACACCGCTCCCTTGTTTATTGCTTTCTGGATGCTTGCCTGGGGGGGCACCCAGCGTGACCCTGTGCGTCTGATTGCCGTGTTGTTGGGCTTCATGGGCGTGATCGGTGTCCTGCGCCCCAGCATTACGCCAGACCAATGGTGGGCCGCCATGCTGGGCCTGTGTGCCGGCGCCTTGAGCGCGGTGGCCATGATGCAGGTACGCGCTCTGGGGCGCTCTGGCGAGCCGGAATGGCGCACCGTGCTGCTGTTCTCCTGTTTTGTCGTCTGTTCCAGCCTGGTTGGACTTTTGTGGGAAGGCTGGCGCGAGCTGAGCTGGCGCGCGTGGTTGGCCTTGCTGGGCGTGGGCCTGTCCGGTTTGTTCGGGCAATTGACCATGACGCGTGCTTTTGGCTTGGGTTCGGCCTTGTTGACCGCAGCCTTGCAATACACCACCATTATTTTCGCCGCCCTGATTGGCATTGCTTTCTGGGGGGATGTGCCTGACTGGTTAGCCTGGGCAGGTATGGCATTGATTATTGGGTCTGGTCTGTTGTCGGCCTGGCGTACCTACAGCGAGGATCGTATCTTGCGAGGTCAGGCCGCGACAGCGGAGCAGGCTCCCGTCAAGGAGGCAGAACGTGTTTGAATTTCTGATTAGCGCAGAGCAAGTCCAGGCCAATCTGAATAATTCGGAGTGGCTGATTCTGGATGTACGCCATGATTTGGCCGACCACCAGGCAGGGCGACGCGCTTACGAACAGGGGCATATTCCGGGTGCCGTGTTTCTGGATCACGAGCTGGATCTGGCGGCACCCAAGACGGGTCTGAATGGCCGTCATCCTTTACCCAGCCGTCAGGAGTTGGCGCAGCTTTTGCAGAAAAACGGCTTGCGTGATGGTATGCAGGTCGTGGTCTACGACGCCCAAGGTTCTTTATTCGCCAGCCATATGTGGTGGATGCTGCGCTGGTTGGGGCATCCTCAAGTCGCCATTCTGGATGGGGGCTGGCAGGCCTGGCAGCAGTTGGGCGGAGCCGAAGAATGCGGCCCGGCCAGGCCTGTACCAGCAGCTGCTAAATTGAGTGTGCCTGAGCAGGCTGCCATGCCTACTGTGCAGACCGAGCAGGTACTGAAAAACCTGTCCAAACCTATCTTTACCGTATTGGACGCACGTGCTGCCGAGCGATATCGCGGTGACGTGGAACCGATGGACCCGGTCGCGGGTCATATCCCCGATGCGCTTAATCGGTCGCACCTGAATAATCTGGGTGAACAGGGGCGTTTCAAACCGGCCGATCAGCTGCGCCAGGAGTTTCAGGACTTGCTGGGAGCGATTTCGGCAGAGATGGTTGTGCACCAGTGTGGTTCCGGTATTACAGCTTGTCACAATCTTTTTGCCATGGAGTTGGCCGGTTTGTCTGGCTCCAGCATTTATCCCGGCTCCTGGAGTGAATGGGTGAGTGACGCCAGCCGACCTGTTGCGCGCAGCTAGTTCAACGCCCTGAGTTTCTGGTGCTGAGAAAGCCGCTCCGGAGCGGCTTTTTTGCTGTGGAGCGGTCCCAAAGTAGAAAGTACTCCTTGGGAAGGGCAGCAAGCCGCCGCCTCCCGTACAATGCCACTTCCAATTGGGTCTCAGCCAGTCCTGACGGCCCTCATTGATCAGGAATAGTTATGGTTAAATCTCGCGATGATAATCAAAGCGCCCAGGCGCCAGCCCAGCAGGATTTCGAGTCCGCTCTGGCACAACTGGAAGCGCTGGTCGCTCGCATGGAAAGCGGGGCATTGCCGCTGGAGCAGGCTTTGCAAGCTTACGAGCAGGGCGTGGAATTAGCCCAATTGTGTCAGCGCAAGCTGGACCTTGCACAAGAACAAGTCAGCGTATTGCAAGGCAATCTGCTGCGCCCCTTGTCCGGGGATGAAGCTGTTGGAGATAGTTAAGATGAGTTCTACCAGTTTTTCTGATTGGCTGCAGGCGCGGGTTGAGCAGACTGAGACCGTACTGGAACAATTGCTGCCCCCTGTCAGCCAGGAACCTGCTCGTTTGCACGAAGCCATGCGCTACTCCGTGCTGGGTGGTGGCAAGCGCGTGCGCGCTGCCTTGGTGTATGCCGCCGGTGAGGCTGCCTTGCAAGGCAAGCCCATGGCCGCAGCCCAATTGAAAGCATTGGAGTTGGCAGCGGCGGCGGTGGAATTGATCCACGCCTACTCGCTGGTTCACGACGATTTGCCGTGCATGGATGACGACAAATTGCGTCGTGGTCGCCCAACCACTCATGTTCAGTTTGATGAAGCTTGCGCCATGCTGGCTGGCGATGCCTTGCAACCCTTGGCCTTTGAGTTATTGGCACAAATGCCGATTGCCCCTGCGCTGATTGTGCAAGCCATTACCCAGTTGGCGCAGGCCGCCGGCAGTGCCGGTATGGCCGGTGGTCAGGCTATTGATTGCGCCAGCGTGGGCATTGCCCTGGACCGTGATCAGTTGCAAGAGATGCACAGCATGAAAACCGGCGCCATGTTGCAAGCCAGCGTTTTGCTGGGTGGTATTGTGGCGGGTGCTTCCTCTACCGTGCGTAATGGTTTGGAAGAGTACGCCCAGGCTGTGGGTCTGGCCTTCCAGGTCGTGGACGATATTCTGGATGTGACGGCTGATACCGCCACGCTGGGCAAGACGGCTGGCAAAGACGCCGCCGATAACAAGCCCACCTATGTCTCCATCCTGGGTATGGACGGATCGCGCGAGTTGCTCGGTGCTCTGAATGAGCAGGCCCAGTTGGCCTTGCGTCCTTTGGGACCTGCTGCGGCACGTCTGACACAACTGGCTGATTACATCGTGGGTCGCAATCATTAAGCGACGCGGGCCTGTGCTACTTTGGCACAGGCCGCGAAGCGTTTTACAATAGCCGATTGGCGATTGTTTTTAGACAGTCGTTTCACTTATTTGCCCGGATAGACGTCTTTAGTATGACAACCGTTTCCCTAGAGCAGATCCAGTCTCCCGCCGACTTGCGCCAGCTTGATCAACGTGATCTTCCCGAGCTGGCACGACAACTGCGCGAGTTTGTTCTGCAATCCGTATCCAAAACCGGTGGGCATTTGTCGTCCAATCTGGGCACGGTTGAATTGACCACTGCCTTGCACTATGTGTTCGAGACTCCCCACGACCGTATCGTGTGGGATGTGGGTCACCAGTCCTATCCGCACAAGATTCTGACAGGCCGCCGCGATCAGATGAGTGGTTTGCGTCAGCAAGATGGCATCTCCGGTTTTCCCAAGCGCTCCGAGTCCGAGTACGACGACTTTGGTACGGCGCATTCCTCAACCTCGATTTCCGCGGTACTGGGGATGGCCGTGGCCTCGCGCAATGCCGGGATCGAGCGTCAGCACATTGCCGTGATCGGTGATGGCGCGATGACGGCCGGTATGGCGTTTGAAGCCCTGAACAATGCTGGTGTAACGCCCGATGTAAATGTGCTGGTGGTGTTGAACGACAACGACATGTCGATCTCGCCGCCGGTGGGCGCCTTGAATCATTATCTGGCTCGCCTGATGTCGGGCCGGTTCTACGCCGCTGCCAAGAATGTAGGCCGTACTGTCTTGCAGCATGTCCCGCCTGTGCTGGAACTGGCGCGCAAGTTTGAAGGCCACGCCAAGGGGATTCTGTCTCCGGCCACGCTGTTTGAAGAGCTGGGTTTTAACTACGTGGGCCCGATTGATGGTCACGATCTGGATGCGCTGGTCTCTACCTTGAGCAATCTGCGTGATCTGGGTGGTTTGCAGTTCCTGCATGTGGTGACCCGTAAAGGGCAGGGCTACAAGCTGGCTGAAGCCGATCCGGTGCTCTACCACGGTCCAGGCAAATTCGATCCTTCTGTGGGTTTGGTCACGCCTACGACCAAGCCGCGCCCTACCTTTACACAGATTTTCGGTCAGTGGTTGTGCGATATGGCCAGGCAGGATCAACGTCTGTACGGTATTACTCCCGCCATGCGTGAAGGCAGTGGCATGGTGGAGTTCGAGCAACAATTCCCCCGTCGTTATTTTGATGTGGGCATTGCCGAACAGCACGCCGTGACCTTTGCCGGTGGCTTGGCCTGTGAAGGGCAGAAGCCGGTTGTGGCGATTTACTCTACCTTTTTGCAGCGCGGCTACGATCAACTGATTCATGATGTAGCCCTGCAGAATCTGGATGTCACTTTTGCGCTGGATCGCGCCGGTATTGTGGGCGCAGACGGGGCAACGCATGCCGGTAATTACGACATCGCCTTTCTGCGCTGCATTCCGAACATGGTGGTGGCCACGCCGTCGGACGAAAACGAAACCCGCTTGTTGCTGACCTGTTGCTATCAGCACCCAGGGCCCAGCTCGGTGCGCTATCCGCGCGGAGCGGGTATCGGTGCTGAAGTGGATCAGGAGCTCCATACCGTGCCGCTGGGCAAGGCCAATCTGCGCCGTCAGGGCAAGAATCTGGCCATTCTGGCTTTTGGTCCCGTGTTGCACGAGGCGCTGAAAGCAGCCGAGGTTCTGGATGCCACCGTGGTAGACATGCGTTTTGTAAAACCTATGGACGAAGCCTTGCTGCAAGAGCTGGCACAAGGCCATCAGGCATTTGTTACCGTGGAAGAGGGCTGTTTGATGGGGGGCGCAGGCAGTGCGGTGCTGGAGTTTGTCAGTCGTGAAGCGCTGGTGATGCCGGTATTGCAACTGGGCTACCCCGACGAATTCATCGACCACGGCGATCAGAAGAAAATTGCTCAGGATCTGGGTCTGGATGCCGCCGGCATCGAGCGCTCCATTCGTGCACGTTTCTCAAGTTTGCTTGAGGCGTGAGGCAATTTCTGCACAGTTTAGGGTTTAAATACCCCAATATGCGCGTTCTTATTAAGGTTATCGAACCTCGTGTGCGATAAGCGTAAGATAATAATTCATTATTGTTTTTATTTACGGTTGCGGCTCTGTCGTAGCTGAACCTGATGGATATGAATACAGTGTCGGAATCGCCTTTGGCCATGCCAGATGTGCAAAGCAGCACGGATACACGCCGTGTTGCGATTCAGCGCGTGGGTGTGCGCGGGGTGCGGCATCCGATGATGCTGGACCTGCAGGGGCAGGCCGTGCCCACCGTGGCGCAATGGGAGTTGACGGTGGCCTTGCCGCCCGAAGAAAAAGGCACCCATATGTCGCGCTTTGTCGCTTTGCTGGAAGAGTACCGCCGTCAAGCCATGACGCCCGCCGGTTTTGTGCAGATGGCCCAGGCCATGTTGCCTTTGCTCAATGCCGGACGTGGCGACATGACAGCCACCTTCCCCGTTTTCCTGGAAAAAGTGGCGCCCGTATCCGGTGTGGCCAGCCTGATGGATTACACCGTCAGCTGGACAGCACGTGTCGGTGTGGATGCCCAGCCCGAATTTGAGTTGTCCGTACTGGTTCCGGTTACCAGCCTGTGCCCGTGCTCCAAGGCCATTTCGGAGTACGGTGCGCATAATCAGCGCTCGCACGTTACCGTGCAGGCCGTGTTTGCGGATCCGGCTACGCTGGACTTGCCTACGCTGATCAAATCGGTTGAAGAGCAGGCGTCCTGTCAGCTGTGGGGCTTGCTCAAGCGCACTGACGAAAAGTACGTTACCGAATACGCGTACGACAATCCCAAATTCGTCGAAGATCTGGTGCGTGATGTAGCCGTCAGCGTGCGCAGCTTGCCCGGAGTGTTGCGTTATAGCATCGAAGCCGAGAATTTTGAGTCGATTCATAATCACTCTGCCTACGCAAGCGTGCAGGGCTAAGGCTTTCGGCTTGTCAGTCAGCCTTTCTTGGTGCTAGTATCTATGGTTTCTTGCTCGACCCGGATTGAATGGGCGGGCTGTCGCGCTTGGTGCCTGACTGGTTTTACAGCGGGTAGTAGGCGATATCCACAAGGAGTTGTTCCATGCGTCACTACGAAGTAGTGTTCATTGTGCATCCCGATCAAAGCGAGCAAGTGCCCGCCATGATCGAGCGCTATTCGGCGATTGTTACTTCCGAAGGCGGTGCTATTCATCGTCTGGAAGACTGGGGCCGCCGTCAACTGGCTTACCCAATCCAGAAACTGGTCAAGGCTCACTACGTGTGCCTGAACATCGAATGCGGTCAGTCCACCCTGGACGAGCTGGAGCATTCCTTCCGCTACAACGACGCTATCTTGCGTTACCTCATCGCTGGCACGAAGAAAGCCCCTGAAGGCGCTTCGGTCATGATGAAGTCCGTCGAACGCGAAGAAGCACGTAAAGCAAGTACTGAAGCCAGCGCTCCTGCAGCCGCTGAAGCCGAAGCTCAAGCTGAAGAGTAATAGCTCCGACTACGTGAACCAGTTCTCTCTTGCCGGTCAGCTTGTCGACATTAAGCCCTTGCGTTATACGCCGGCTGGTGTCCCAGCTCTGGAATTGGTCCTGGAACACGAATCTTCCGTAATGGAAGCCGGTCACTCCCGGCAAATCGCTTTGACGATGCAGGTAGTGGCTTTGGGAAATAATGCATTGGGTCTGGCAGACACTCCTTTGGGAGCCCGTTTGCAGCTACAAGGTTTTATTGCCCCAGCCCGTAAAGGTTCGACGCGTCTGGTGCTGCATGTACAGCAATATCAGCGTCACTTTCCGGGACAAGGCTCTGTTACGGTTTGACTGGTCTGGCTCGATCGTCGCGAAGTGTTCAACACCTCGCTTCACACTGAATTCTTCCGGGTATAGCCCGGTTACTAACGAGGCACAAAATGGCTTTCCGTAGAGGCAAAGACAAAAAACGCAAATTTGCACAACAGAACCCACTGTTCAAGCGCCGCAAATTCTGCCGCTTCACCGTCGCTGGCGTTGAAGAAATTGATTACAAAGATCTGGACACCCTGCGTGATTTCATCCAGGAAAATGGCAAGATCATCCCTGCACGTTTGACGGGCACCAAAGCTCACTACCAGCGTCAGCTGGACACCGCTGTCAAGCGCGCTCGTTTCCTGGCTCTGTTGCCGTACACCGACAACCACAAATAATCCAGAGGAACCTTAGTCATGCAAGTTATTTTGCTCGAAAAAGTCGCCAACCTGGGTAATCTGGGTGACGTTGTGCGCGTACGTGATGGTTACGCCCGTAATTTCCTGCTGCCACGCAAAGTTGCTCGCCGTGCTACGGCTGCCGCTCTGCAAGAGTTCGAAGCACGCCGTGCCGAACTGGAAAAGCTGCAAGCTGAAAAGCTGGCCGCTGCTCAGGCTCAGAACGAAAAGTTGAACGGCCAAGCTTTCACCCTGGTTCAAAAAGCCGGCGTGGACGGTCGTTTGTTTGGTTCCGTGACCACCATGGACATCGCCAATGCATTGCAAAATGCCGGCTTTGCCGATCTGGTCAAGACTCAGGTTCGTCTGCCAGACGGTCACCTGAAAGCCATTGGCGAGTACCCCGTTCAGGTTGTTCTGCACCCTGACGTGATCGCTGAAATCAACGTTGTGGTTCAAGGCGACGTAGCCTAAGACTAGCGCGTTGACGCATGGTACATTCTTTCATGGAGTGTATCTGCCAAGCTCAAAAAAGCCGGTGCAAGCCGGCTTTTTTGTTTTCTCTTCATTCTGTTTGAAGAGAGCCAGCACGCCTGCGGCGTGACTGTATTGCCGCATTCGGTCCTGTCAGCCCAGCACGCTGTTGAGCCTGACTGTTCTGACCCCAGATACACATACTGTTCAAGCCCGCACAACACATTCTGTTGGCTGCGGCGTCGATTTTTTTCCTTGATTTGAAGGTATATGCATGGAAAGCAAGTCAGCCAAATCCGATTCAACGCTGGATTACCTCAGGGTCCCGCCTCATTCCATTGAGGCGGAGCAGTCGGTGCTCGGTGGCTTGTTGCTCGATAATGCCGCGTTTGACCGGGTGGCCGATATTGTCACCGACGAGGATTTTTATCGGTTTGATCACAAGCTGATCTGGCAACACATTACCCGCTTGATTGGTCTGGCCCGTCCTGCTGACGTCGTCACGGTCTTTGAGTCCCTGTCGGTTGCAGGCAAGCAGGAAGAGGTGGGTGGGCTGGCCTATTTGAATGCGCTGGCTCACAACACGCCATCGGCTGCTAACATTCGTCGCTACGCCGAAATCGTGCGCGAGCGTTCCACTCTGCGCAAGCTGGTCACCGTGGCTGATGATATTTCCTCGGCCGCCTTCAATCCGCAGGGCAAGGAGGCCCGGCAGATTCTGGACGAGGCGGAAACCCGTGTGTTTCAGATTGCCCAGGAAGGGGCGCGTGGCTCGCAAGGCTTTCTGGAAATCCAGCCCCTGCTAAGCCAGGTGGTGGAACGTATTGACGAGCTGTATCACCGCGAAGGCGACTCGGAAGTAACCGGGGTGCCAACTGGCTTTATTGACCTGGACAAGATGACGTCAGGCTTGCAGCCAGGCGACCTGGTGATTGTGGCGGGTCGTCCTTCCATGGGTAAAACTTCGTTCTCCATGAATATTGGCGAGCACGTTGCGATTGCCCAGGGTTTGCCCGTTGCCGTGTTCTCCATGGAAATGGGCGCGGTACAGTTGGCCATGCGTATGGTCGGTTCGGTCGGTTTGCTGGACCAGCACCGTATGCGTACCGGCAAGCTGACAGCCGACGATTGGCCACGTCTGACACATGCCGTGCAGCAGGTGCAGGAGGCCCAGATTTACATTGATGAAACGCCCGGCCTGTCGTCCATGGAAGTGCGTGCACGGGCTCGACGTCTGGCACGACAGTGTGGCCAACTGGGCTTGATCATCATCGACTACTTGCAGCTGATGTCCTCAAGCGGTGGCGAGAACCGGGCAACGGAAATTTCTGAAATCAGTCGTTCCTTGAAAGGTCTGGCCAAAGAATTGAATTGTCCCTTGATTGCTTTGTCGCAGTTGAACCGAAGCCTGGAGCAACGGCCCAACAAGCGCCCAGTGATGAGTGACTTGCGCGAATCCGGCGCTATTGAGCAGGATGCTGACTTGATCTTGTTTATTTACCGTGACGAGGTCTACAACCCGGACTCGCCCGATAAAGGCACGGCTGAAATTATTATTGGTAAACAGCGTAACGGTCCTATTGGTTCGGTTCGCTTGACCTTCGCCGGAGCCAGCACGCGCTTTCTGGATTACATGCCCAATTAAAAAGCACAGTGGCTGCTTCAGTGCGCGGGCTTGTGAGGCCGTTTGCCAGATGTCAGGACAAAAAAGAGGCATACCTTGGTATGCCTCTTTTTTATTCATCGTTCAGCGTGTATGGGTAGTCAGGCGAGGAGGTTCGTCGTTCTCTTAGTTTTCACTCCGGGCCGCCAGCCGTTTCGCCAGCCATGCACACACCAGTAGCTGCCACTGGTGAAACAACATGATCGGCAAGATGATAGGCCCGACCATGGCACTGGGGAAAATGACATTGGCAATCGGGATGCCGCTGCTCAGGCTTTTATTGGAACCACACATCAGCAGGCTGACACGGTCCTCAAAAGAAAAGCCCAGCCAGCGCCCCAGGTTCCAGGCCAGCACTTGCGCCAAGGTCAGCAGAACGGCGTTGGACAGCACAATCAGTCCCAAGGCACTCAATGGGGTGGAGGACCACAGACCGCCCACCACCGCGCCTGAAAAAGCCGTATACACCACCAGCAGAATCGAGCCTTGATCCACGACTTTCAGTAGTTGCTGACGCTTCATGACCCAGGCCCCGATCACGGGACGCAGCATATGCCCGAAGACAAAGGGGAAAAATAGCTGCAGCATGATCTTGCCCACCGCCTCCAGCGACACGGTGGCCTGGGCGCTGGTGGCACCCGCCAGCATGATGCCGACCAGCAAGGGAGTGATGAACACGCCCAGCAAGGTGGAGGCCGAGGCGCTGCAAATCGACACCGGCACATTCCCTCTGGCCATTGCGGTCAGCGCCACGGCAGACTGCACGGTGCTGGGCAGGCAAGCCAGAAACAGTATTCCCAGGTACAGATTGTCGGTTAGCCAGGGACGCAGCACAGCCGCCACGCCGCTGCCCAGAATAGGGAAGAGCACAAAGGTGACGGACAGAATCAACAGGTGCAAACGCCAGTGGGACAGGCCGCCCCAGATAGCCTCACGAGACAGGCGGGCACCATGCAGAAAGAACAGCAGGGCAATCGCGATCTGCGTGATGTGTTGGAACAGAGGCACGCCCCAACCTTGGGCAGGCAGCAGACTGGCAAGTGCAACCGTGGCAAACAGCTTCAGCAAAAACGGGTCAATCGGTAAGCGCTTGATCATGCTTGATGCGCGCTCATGGAAAGAGCCATACGGTAGGCATAGCCCAGGGAGGAGGCATCAGCCTTGCCCTGTCCGGCAATGTCGTACGCGGTGCCGTGGTCGACACTGGTGCGGATAAAGGGCAGGCCCACTGTCACGTTCACGCCTTCGTCCAGACCCAGCAGCTTGATGGGAATCAGCCCTTGGTCATGGTACTGGGCCACCACAATATCGAACTCCCCTTGGCGAGCCCGCATGAAGATCGTGTCGCCGGGCCAGGGGCCGCTGGCCTGGATGCCTTCGGCGCAGGCTTGTTCAATGGCCGGTGTGATCTGCTCAATATCCTCAGAGCCGAATTTGCCACTCTCACCGGCATGGGGGTTCAAGCCTGCCACCGCCACACGGGGCTTGGCGATCCCGGCCTGGGTGCAGGCCAACTGTGCCAGCCGGATGGTTTGCAAGACGCGTTCTTTAGTAATCAGGGAGGGGACACGGGCCAGCGGTTCGTGAATGGTGACCAGAATGGAGCGCAAGTGTTCGTTAGCCAGCATCATGGCGTAGTGCTCGGTGTGGCTGCGCTCGGCCAGAATCTCGGTGTGGCCAGGGGCATCGATACCGCCTTTTTGCATGGCCAGCTTGTTCAGTGGGGCGGTGACGATGGCACGGATCAGACCGGCTTGGGCATCATCAATAGCGTGGCACAGGTATTCGTAGGCGCCGCGTCCGGCCTGAGCGTTAACTTCGCCATAGGGCAGATCGTCGGGCAGGGCTTGCCAGCGATTCAGGACGGCAATGAGCCCCTTGGGTGTGCAAACAGGCTGCTCCACCTCCTCGACGTGCCAGTCCTGGTCGGCGCCAATCAGTGTCAGGGCACGGCGCAGCGCACCCGCATCGCCATAGACTACGGCGGGGTGGGGCAGGCCTTCAACAATCAGGCGGGCAATAATTTCCGGGCCTATGCCAGCGGCATCGCCCATGGTAAGCCCGATGGGCTGTGCAGTACGTTTCATAACAGTCAATAAAAATCCCCCACGCTGCGTCTTTGCTGTGCTTGTTGGCCTTGATGCAGCCTGGCGAAAAAAAAAACCGGGTCCTGGACCCGGTTTGAGTGAGTAGCGATTCGGTTTAGAGTGCGTCGCTGGCGTAGTCGGCCAGACGGGAGCGCTCACCACGTTGCAAGGTAATGTGGCCTGCATGCGGCCAGCCTTTGAATCGGTCTACTACGTAGGTCAGCCCCGAACTGCCCTCGGTCAGGTAGGGCGTGTCGATCTGGGCAATATTGCCCAAGCAGACAATTTTAGTTCCTGGACCGGCGCGCGTCACCAGTGTTTTCATCTGCTTGGGCGTCAGGTTCTGCGCCTCGTCGATGATCAGGAACTTGTTCATGAAGGTACGACCGCGCATGAAGCTCAGGGATTTGACCTTGATCTTGGAGCGCACCAGTTCCATGGTGGAGTTGCGCGGAGCCTCGGTGCCTTGTGGGTTGTTCAGGTTGCTGGAGGACTTGCCGGTGCCCAGGTGCAGGACTTCCAGGTTGTCTTCCAGCGCACCCATCCAGGGCTGCATTTTTTCTTCCTCGGTACCGGGCAGGAAGCCAATGTCATCTCCGACAGGCACGGTGGCACGGGTGATGATGATCTCGTTGTAGCGCTTGGTCTCCAGGGTTTGGGTCAACGCACTGGCCAGGGCCAGCAGCGTTTTACCCGTACCGGCATGGCCCAGCAGGGAGACGAAATCAAAATCCGGGTTCATCAACAGATTCAGGGCAAAGTTCTGTTCGCGGTTGCGAGCCGTAATGCCCCAGACGTTGTTCTTGCCGTGACTGTAGTCGCGCAAGGTGGCCAGTACGGCGGTATTGCCAGCGGTTTCGCGTACCTGGGCGTACAAGGGATCGTCGCCTTCGGTAAATACGAACTGGTTGACCATGAACTGGCTGCACAGCGGCCCGCTGATGCGGTAGAAGGTGGTGCCACCCTGTTGCCAGGACTCCATGTTCTTGCCGTGCTTGGTCCAGAAATTGTCCGGCAAGGGCATGACACCGTCATACAGCAGGTCGGAGTCATCCAGAACGTGATCGTGGCGGTAGTCTTCGGCCAGCAGGCCCAGTGCCTTGGCCTTCAGACGCATATTGATGTCTTTGGACACCAGCACCACTTCGCGTTTGGGCATGCTCTGGGTCAGGGCATTGACCACGGCCAAAATGGCGTTGTCCGCCTTGCCCAGCGGCAGCTGGATAGGCAGGGTGGTATCCAGAGCGCTGGTCTGGAAGGTGACGGCGCCACGCGCTTCGGTATTGCCGATGCCATCCAGATTGATGGGCTTGTCCAGACCATGATCGCCCACCAGACCTTCCAGGGAGCGGCTGACCTGACGCGCATTGCGAGCCACTTCAGACAGGCCCTTTTTCTGGTGATCCAGTTCTTCCAGCACCATCATGGGCAGGAAGATGTCGTGCTCTTCAAACTTGAACAGCGAATTGGAGTCGTGCAGCAAGACGTTGGTATCCAGCACAAACAATTTGCGCTGGGTGGGGGCCAGACGGGTGCGTTTGCTGGCTGCGCCGGCGACAGGCTTGGGGGGCTGGGCAGGGCTGGCGGCAGCGCTTTTGCTGGGAGCTGCTTTGGCCACACTGGCGGGCGCAGGCGCTGCTGCGGGGGCCGCGGGCGCCGTTTTGACGGGCGCAGGCTTTTTGGAGCGTGGCGTAGCAGCCGCTTTGCTGGTGGCGGCTTTGGGGCTGGCGGGGGGAGTGTCGGGTTCGTCTAGTGGTACGGGTGGATCGGCAAGGATGACACTGTCATCTTTTTCGCTAAGCAGGGTTCCCAGCTTGGTGGGCAACGTTGGTAGCGGCATATAACACGTACTCCTGGTTGTGTGCCGACCTGCAAGTCGGCACGGTAAGGTTTCAGGCGGCTTGCTGAACAGCCTGTAATACAGCTTGGACGTGGCCGGGCACTTTGATGCCACGCCATTCTTGAATCAACACACCTTGGGCGTCGATCAAAAAGGTGCTGCGCTCGATGCCACGTACCTGTTTACCGTACATGTTTTTCATTTTCATGACCCCAAACAGTTCGCACAAGCGCTCTTCGGTGTCGGCAAGCAAAGGGAAAGTCAGGGCTTGCTTGTCGATAAAACGTTCGTGCGAACTGAGCGAGTCGCGCGAAACGCCAATGATTTGTGCGCCTGCAGCCTGAAATTCGGGCAGGGCATCGCGGAAATTCTGGGACTCGGTGGTGCAGCCCGGCGTGTTGTCTTTGGGGTAAAAGTACAACACTGTCATTTTTCCTTTCAGGTCAGCGGCGCTGAACTCGCCCTGGGTGGAGGGCACGGAAAAGTCGGGGATGGGGGCACCAATTTGTAGGGCTGTCATGCTTTTTCCTGTATGAGTAAGGCGGCGACAACTTTGCGGCCTTCGGACATGAGGATATTGTAAGTTCTGGCGGCGGCCTGGGTATCCATGATTTCCACACCTATGCCCCACTGCAGCATTTCCTGCGTGACAGCCGGGTGCAGAAAGTGTTGGCGCTGGCCAGTCCCAATCAAGATCAATTCGGGGGCGTTGTCAGGGCGCGCCGGTGGGGCGTCGTCCAGAAAGGCCATGGGGTCTTGCTTGACCGATTCCAGTCCGGCAATCCGGCGCAGCAACGGGGCTGTCAGCTCGGTTGCGCTTTGAATGGCCAGGTCCTGCACAGGACCTTCAGGGCTAAAGAAGATGGAATGATCGTGGTTTTGAAAGTTGATTGCCACATAGTCCTCACCGTAAGCGGTGATGGCATTCATGGCTGGATTGTGTTCGCGTTGCAGTTGCACGATGAGTCTCTCCCGTTACAGGGTCGATGATAGCGCAAAGAGTCAGGGACGATGCGGCACCTGATCTGTTTGCAGTGATTCTCAGTAAGTCAATCATGGATTAAACTCTTTGATTTACTTCGCACCTTTTGGTTTGGGTCTTCGCTGTTTTCTTCTCAAGGAATGTCATGATTCGCTTTCCGCGCATCGAGCGTTTGCCGCCTTACGTGTTCAACATTACAGGCGAGCTGAAAATGGCCGCCCGCCGTCGTGGCGAGGACATTATCGACATGTCCATGGGGAACCCGGACGGCGCGACACCGGCGCACATCGTGGAAAAGCTGGTCGAGGCGGCCACCCGCCCGGACACTCATGGTTATTCTGTCTCCAAAGGCATTCCGCGTCTGCGCCGAGCCGTGACCAATTGGTACGAGCGCCGCTACAATGTGCACTTGGATCCTGATAGTGAAGCGATCGTTACCATCGGTTCCAAAGAAGGTCTGGCCCACTTGATGCTGGCAACCCTGGACAAGGGCGACACCGTTCTGGTGCCCAACCCCAGCTACCCGATTCATATATATGGTGCCGTCATTGCCGGCGCGAATATCCGTTCGGTGCCCATGGTCCCCGGCGTGGACTTTTTCGAGGAAATCGAAAAAGCCGTGCGGGAGTCCATTCCCAAGCCCAAAATGATGATTCTGGGTTTTCCCAGCAATCCGACGGCCCAGTGTGTGGAACTGTCCTTTTTTGAGCGTATTGTGGCGCTGGCACGCGAGCACAATATTCTGGTGGTACACGATCTGGCCTATGCCGACATTACCTTTGACGGCTACGTGGCCCCCTCCATCATGCAGGTGGAAGGTGCGCGCGATGTCGCAGTCGAGTTTTTTACCATGAGCAAAAGCTACAATATGGCCGGCTGGCGTATTGGCTTCATGGTGGGGAACGAGTCCTTGGTCAATGCCCTGGCACGTATCAAGAGCTATCACGACTACGGTACCTTCACACCGATTCAGGTGGCCGCCATTGCGGCGCTGGAAGGACCACAAGATTGTGTCAGCGAGGTGGTGGAGCAGTACCGCCGCCGTCGCGACGTATTGGCCAAGGGCCTGCATGAAGCAGGCTGGATGGTCGATGTCCCCAAGGCATCAATGTATATCTGGGCCAAGATTCCCGAGTTCTACAAGGACATCGGTTCGCTGGAGTTTGCCAAGCGCTTACTGAGCGATGCCAAAGTAGCCGTATCCCCCGGCATCGGCTTTGGTGAGTATGGCGACAACTATGTGCGCTTTGCGCTGATCGAAAACGAGCAACGTACCCGTCAGGCGGTACGCGGCATCAAAGAAATGTTCCGTAAGGACGGATTTGTTCAATGAGTCCTATCAAAGTAGGTTTGCTGGGTTTGGGTGTGGTTGGCAGCGGCACCTGGAACGTATTGAAACGCAATGCAGATGAAATCGCTCGCCGCGCCGGTCGCCGTATTGAGGTGGTCGCTATTGCTGTGCGTGACCTGGAAAAGGCACGCGCGCTGGTGGGGGACGAGGTCACCCTGACCACAGACGGCATGGATGTGGTGCGCAACCCCGAGATCGATATTGTGGTCGAGCTGGTGGGTGGCGACACCCTGGCACGCGAGTGGGTCATGGAAGCCATTGCCCAGGGCAAGCACGTGGTCACCGCCAACAAGGCGCTGCTGGCCAAGCATGGCAACAAGATTTTTGCCGCTGCTCACGAGCGTAGCGTCATGGTGGCCTTCGAAGCCGCTGTGGCCGGTGGTATTCCTATCATCAAGGCAATTCGCGAAGGCCTGACGGCCAACCGTATTCAGTGGCTGGCCGGCATTATCAACGGCACCACCAACTACATCCTGTCCGAAATGCGCAACCGTGGTGTCAGCTTTGCTGAAGCCCTGGCCGATGCCCAGCGTCTGGGTTACGCCGAAGCCGATCCTACTTTCGACATTGAAGGTGTGGATGCTGCGCACAAGCTGAGCCTGCTGGCCTCCCTGGCCTTTGGTATCCCCGTGCAATTTAGCAAGGCTCACGTGGAAGGCATTACCAGCCTGGCACTGGAAGACCTGCAACACGCACAACGCCTGGGCTACAACATCAAGCTGCTGGGTATTACCCGCGCCCGTGAAGAAGGTATCGAACTGCGCGTACACCCCACACTGGTTCCACTGCAAAGCATGCTGGCCAATGTCCAAGGTGCCATGAACGCGGTGCTGGTGCATGGCGATGCCGTTGGCCAAACCGTTTACTACGGTGCCGGTGCCGGCGCCTTGCCAACCGCCTCGGCGGTGGTGGCGGACCTGGTGGATGTGACCCGTCTGCAAACGGCAGAACCGGAACATCGCGTGCCTTACCTGGCCTTCCAGCACAACGCCATGTCCGATACGCCCATCCTGCCTATGGATGAAGTGGTGTCCTCGTACTACCTGCGTTTGCGTGTGGATGACCGTCCTGGTGTTCTGGCTGATGTGGCTCGCATTCTGGCGCAAGCCTCGATCTCGATCGGTTCCATGTTCCAGGAGCCAGCCGGTGAACAGGCTGACATCATCTTCCTGACGCATGAAGCGCGTGAAGGTGCCATCAATGGTGCGATCAGCCAGATTCAGAATCTGCCTTTTGTTCAGTCTGCCGTGACCCGTCTGCGCGTGGAGAACCTGTAATGAATTACATCTCTACTCGTGGCGGCATGAAGGCCCAGCCATTTTCGGACATCTTGCTGGAAGGCCTGGCTCCGGATGGCGGTTTGGCCATGCCAGAGAGCTACCCTCAAGTCAGTGCAGAAACGCTGGAGTCCTGGCGCGCCCTGAGCTACCCCGAACTGGCCGCCAAAGTGCTGGGCCTGTTTGTCACCGATATTCCGGCTGATGAACTGTCCGCCTTGACGGCACGTGCTTACGCCCCTGGCGTGTTCGACAGCGAGCAGGTGGTACCGGTCAAGGAACTGGAACCCGGTTTCTCCTTACTGGGCTTGTCCCAAGGCCCAACCCTGGCTTTTAAAGACATGGCCATGCAGTTCCTGGGCCAGGTTTTCGAATACGTGCTGACACAGCGCAACAGCACCTTGAACATTGTGGGTGCCACGTCTGGCGACACGGGTTCGGCGGCTGAATACGCCTTGCGCGGCAAGCGTGGCGTCAGCGTGTTCATGCTCTCGCCTTACGGTCGCATGAGTGCTTTCCAACGCGCTCAGATGTACTCCTTGCAAGACGAAAACATCCACAACCTGTCGGTGAAAGGTGTGTTCGATGATTGCCAGGACATCGTCAAGGCATTGGCTGGTGATCTGGAGTTCAAGTCCAAATGGCATCTGGGCGCCGTGAACTCCATTAACTGGGCACGTATTTCCGCTCAGGTGGTGTACTACTTCTGGGGCTGGCTGCGCAGCACGAACCAGGCCGGTCAAAAGGTCTCGTTTGCTGTTCCTTCGGGTAACTTCGGCAATATTCTGTCGGGCCACATTGCTCGTCAGATGGGGCTGCCTATCGCCAAGCTGGTTCTGGCCACCAACGAAAACAACGTGCTGGAAGAATTCTTCCGCACCGGTATTTATCGTCCCCGTGGTTCCGAGCAAACTTACGCCACGTCCAGCCCATCCATGGACATTTCCCGTGCCTCCAACTTCGAGCGCTTTGTGTTTGATCTGCTGGGCCGTGATGGTAGCAAGGTCAAGGCATTGTGGGAGCAGCTAGCCAAAGAAGGCCAATTCGACCTGAGCGAGCATCTGCCACGCTTCCAGGAAGAGTTCGGCTTTGTGGCTGGTGCCAGCTCGCACCAGGATCGTCTGAACATCATTGCTCAGGTGAACAAGCAGTACCAGACTCTGATCGACCCGCACACGGCAGACGCCGTCAAGGTGGCTCAGAACTTCCGCGAAGAAGGCATCCCCATGCTGGTGCTGGAAACCGCGCTGCCTGCCAAGTTCTCCGAGACAATCGAAGAAGCGATTGGTCAGCCCGCTCCGGTGCCTGCGCACCTGACCGGTCTGGCAGACTTGCCACAGAAGGTGGTGGTGATGGATTCGGATGTAGCTCAAGTACGTCGCTACATCGAGGAACACGCCCCAACCTGATGCCCGCTACCTGCGCTAGCTCCGGGCTGGCGCAGCCATAGCGGCTAGGTAGTAGTTTCAAACCCCGATTTTGATATTCCTGCTGGCCTGACTGATGTTCAGTTTGCTATGCAGGAAAGCAGAAATCGGGGTTTTTGCGTTTTTGGCCGGTTTTACCGCAAGACTGGTCGGGCTGCGGTTTTGCAGCCAACTGAACTTTTTCTATCAGGCCTTCATCAAAAACACACGATATGCGGGCATGATGTCTATGGCCTTTGGTATAGGCAGATAGGCGGCTCGTCTATCGAACATAGAGAAAGGATAGAAAAATCATGAGTAAAACGACTCACGTTAAATTACGCCCGCTGGAGCGCGAAGATTTGCGCTTTGTGCATTTGCTGGACAATAACGCCAGCGTGATGCGCTACTGGTTCGAAGAACCTTACGAAACCTATGGCGAGCTGGCGGCTCTGTACGATGAGCATATTCACGATCAGCGTGAACGTCGTTTCGTTGTGGAGTGGGAAGGGCAGCCGTCCGGCGTGGTGGAACTGGTGGAAATTGATTATGTACACCGCCGGGCAGAGTTCCAGATCATTATTGCGCCGGAGTTCCAGGGCAAGGGCATTGCCTCGCGGGCGACCAAGCTGGCTATCGAGTACGGCTTTGGGGTGCTGAACCTGTACAAGATCGTGCTGATTGTGGACAAGGAAAACCACAAGGCCATCCACATTTATCAGAAGTTTGGTTTTCAGGTGGAAGGCGAGCTCAAGCACGAATTCTTCATTAACGGCCAATATCGGGATGTGGTGCGCATGTGCCTGTTTCAATCGGAGTTTCTGGCCGCTCATAAGCCTGCGCAGACTTTGCTGACACCGTCGGCACAATAGTGTTTTGCCTCAATAGCGCTTGTGTTTAGAGTGTCTTAAACGAGGCCTTCGCTGATGGCCGGGTTTCTGGGCATGACTCTGTTTGATTGCCTTAATGCGTAGTGAGTGTTTGCTGGTTTGTGCAGGACCGCTTTGCAAAGGGCGGATGCCGTACTAGTCAGAATAGCTGCCAAAGCCGAGCCTACGGTTCAAGCCAGGCTACGCCAAGCAGAGCTAAGTCGGCGGTAGAGCAAGAGCTGGATAAACGGGTGGCAGGGAAGACGGTTACTCGGCAGATTCTTTCCAGCTGTGATGCGCTCAGAGCTGGTGCTTATAGATGTGCCGCTTTCAGACCGCTGCGCACAGCGCCTTCCAGCACACCGGGGTAGCCGGTATCGGTCCAGTCGCCTGCCAGGCGAATAGCTGGCCAAGGTGTCGCTACCGAAGGGCGACGCAGACCGGGCACAGCCGCAAACGTGGCCCGTTTTTCGATAATCAGCTCGCTGGCCCGTATGGCAGGCATGGCTTTCAGGTGCCGGGTCTGGCAGCGTACCTGCTCGATGATCGCGGCAATGGCTTGCTCGCGGTCCAGCGCTTGCAGGCGCACAGCATCGCTGATGACGATCCCCACCAGCGTTTCACCGCTGCCCGGTTTCAGGGCGCTGTGATCAAATAGCCATTGGCCACCACTGCCGCTTTTATCGTCCAGCATCAACATGGAATGGGGCAGATTCCAGGCCTGTTCCAATTCCAGATACAGGGTGGCAATAGGGATGTAGCTGAAGGCTTCCAGATCGGCCAGCAGTTGTTCGCTGGCCGGGCTGCTGGGTAGGCTATGCAGCAGGCGCGCAGCCTGTACGGGAGGGCAGGCCACAATGGCTGCATCAAACTGCAGGCCGTCAATTTGTACACCTGACTCTGTCAGTTCCAGTCTTTGTACTCTGTGGCCCAGCTGTAGCTGAATGTCACGCAGGGCGGGCTCGCACCAGAGCTGGCTTAAATCCATCAAGGGAATCAAGGTTTGGCTGGCTTGCCGGGGACCGCCCAGGCTGTCGCGCAAGACATGGGCAAAGAGTTGGGCGCAGGCTTGCTCAATGGGCGTGTTCATGGCCGCCACGCAGAGCGGCTGCCAGAACAAACGGATGACCTGGCTGTCTTGCTGATGCTGCTCCAGGAGCTGCAAAACCGTCAGACCATCCGGGGTGCGCCATTGCTGTTTCATCAGCCAGCGGCAAAAACGTGCCAGCTTGATTTTCTGCGACCAGCTCAGGCCCTGGGCGCCTAGCAGGCCAGTCAATAAATGGAAGGGGGCAGGCAAGGGGCGATTGCGCAGGCGAAAGCGCCCATCGGCCGAGATCACGTCCAGATCCTTGCGTTCCAGACGGGATGCTTCGTCCAGTCCGATTTCCCCCATTAACCCCAGAATGACGGAGTAGGCGCCCAGCATGATGTGCTGGCCATTATCAGTATCACGCCCCAGATTGGGGCTGTGGATGCGGCGGGCACGCCCGCCTATATGGCGCGAGGCTTCAAAGACACTGACTTGATGGCCTTGCGTCTTCAGCCGCCAGGCGGCAGCACAGCCCGCCCAGCCCGCCCCGATAACCGCGACTTTCATCGGCCCAGTTTGCGTTGCAAGCTGCGGCCGCCCGATACCCAGGTTTTCCAGGCCAACCAGAATTTGCGAATGGGTGTCAGCGAAATGCGCTGTTCCAGTACATGCCAACGATCATTGGCAATTTCCACCAGCAGGGCATGGTAGATGGCGGCCATCAACAGGCCTGGGCGTTGTGCCCGGCGATCCACAGCGGGCAGGGCACGCATGGCCTGGCGGTACAAGTCCTGGGCGCGTTCGGTTTGAAAGGCCATCAGGGCCTCGAAGCGCTCCGAATGCTGTTGATCCAGGATCTCGTGAGGTGACACACCGAACTTGTCCAGATCTTCCTGGGGAAGGTAGATGCGGCCACGACGAGCGTCATCGCCCACATCACGGATGATATTAGTCAACTGAAAAGCCAGGCCCAGTTTTTGGGCATAATCGCTGGTCTGTTCCTGGGTTTGGCCAAAAATACGCGCCGATAGCAGTCCCACCACGCTGGCGGCGTGCCAACAGTAGCGTTCCAGCTCGCTCCAGCTTTGGTAGCGCACCTGGTCCAGATCCATTTCCATGCCGTCAATCACGGCCAGCAGTTCGTCCTGAGGCAGGTCGAACGCTTTGATATGGGGCGCCAGAGCCTGCATGACCGGGTGATGGGCACGGCCTTCGTACAGATCGGCCACTTGCGTGCGCCACCAGACCAGCTTCATGCGGGCAACCGATTCCTCGTGAACCTCGTCCACCACGTCGTCCACCTCGCGGCAAAACGCGTACAGCGCCGTGATGGCACGGCGGCGTTCAGGCGGCAGAAACAAAAAGGCGTAGTAAAAACTGGAGCCGCTCTGGGCTGCCTTGTTCTGACAATACTCGTCTGGGCTCATGGACGTTCAGGGTCGGTAAGGGGTACGGCTCAAGCCGCGGGTAATCAGGCGTAGCCAGTCCAGGCGGGACAGGGTGGGACGATGGCTGAAGACATCAAACTTTACCGCTTCCAGGCGTTCCAGAATACGCAGGCCGCCCAATACCATCATTTTCAGTTCCAGGCTGATGCGCCCGGACAGATAGCTGGACAGCAGCAGCCCGGCTTGCAGGCGTTGACGGGCATCGGTAACCAGCAACTGCATCATTTCCTGCCAGCGGGCATCGGCCTCGGGCTGACGCAGCAGCTGGGTACGGGCCTGGATGTAATCATCATCCAGATCATATTGGGCCAGCAGGTCTTGCGGGATATAGACACGGTTCTTGTGCCAGTCCAGTGCCACGTCCTGCCAGAAATTAACCAGTTGCAGCCCGGTACAGGTGGAGTCGGCCATCTCGATCAGCTCCGGGCTGTGGGCTTGATACAGATGCAGCATCAAACGGCCGACCGGGTTGGCCGAGCGGGTACAGTAATCCAGCACCTGGGCCATATCGCTATAGCGATGGGTGGTGACATCCTGGCGAAACGCAGACAGCAGGTCCAGAAAAGGCTTGAGAGGCAACTGGAAGTTGCTGATGCTGCTGGCCAGAGGGACAAAAATTTCACTGTGCGGGGTATCGGCCAGGACGGGCTGGTGATATTGCAGTTGTTCTATTCCGGCTTCGAACTGCGCCAGCAGTTCCAGGCGCTCGGCAGCGCTTAAATCGCCTTCATCAGCAATGTCGTCGGCGCTGCGGGCAAAACGATAAATATCGGTGACCGGTCGGCGTAGCCGACGAGGTAGCAGCACAGAGGCGACAGGGAAGTTTTCATAGTGCTCGATAGACATAGTCCGCCAGTATACGGCTTTCGTTTCCACTAGGGCTGGTTTAGACTTTCGTATTGCTTCGGGGAGAACCATGCCACGTCCTATCTCGGCCACCATTCATATTGCGTCACTGCGTCACAATCTCGATATGGTTATTCAGAGCCTGAATAACGCCACGGCTCCATCCGGCGTAAAACGGCCCCATATCTGGGCCGTCATGAAGGCCAATGCTTACGGTCATGACATCGAAAATGCGGTGCGGGCATTCAGTGCCGCCGAAGGCATGGCGATGCTGGACCTGAAAGAAGCCATACGTTGTCGGGCTGCCGGTTGGACCGGCCCCATCATGTTGCTGGAAGGTTTTTTCCAGCCTGAAGATCTGGATGTGCTGGCCGAGTTTGGCCTGACCACTGTCATTCATTGCCACGAGCAGCTCAAGATGCTGGAGCAGTGGAAGGGCGGGGTGGCCTTGAATGCCATGGTCAAGCTCAATAGCGGCATGAACCGTCTGGGTTTCAGCGTGGACGATTACCCCGCCGCCTTCGAGCGCGCTCAGCGTCTGCAAAAAGCGGGCAAGCTGGGAACCGTGGGGCGCATGACGCACTTTGCGCGCGCTGACGACAATATCGACGCCACGCTGGAGCAGATTCGCTGCTTTAACCGGATCACCGACGGCTTGCCGGGCCCGGTCAGTGTGTGTAATTCAGCGGCAACACTAAGCCCTGACCTGGGTGCATACATGCCCTCCGGTCCGGATCACTGGGTACGCCCCGGTATTTGTCTGTACGGCAGCTCTCCTTTTGCGGACATCAGCGCCGAGGACTTCGGCCTGCAGCCTGGTATGACTTTGGCGGCAGAGCTGATCAGCGTGCGCGGCGTCAAGCAGGGCGAGGGCATTGGCTACGGCCATACGTACATTGCCGAGCAGGCCATGCGTATTGGCGTGGTGGCTTGTGGCTATGCCGATGGTTACCCGCGTCACGCGGGAACCGGCACCCCGATTACCGTGAACGGTGTGCGCACTCGTTTGCTCGGTCGTGTGTCCATGGACATGCTGGCAGTCGACCTGACCCCGGTGCCCGCCGCCGGTGTAGGCAGTCAGGCGGTGTTGTTCGGTCAAGGCGGGCCCAGTGTGGATGAGGTTGCTGCGGCAGCCGGAACCCTGGGCTACGAATTGATTTGCGCGGTCGCCCCACGCGTGCCGCGCGTCATCCAGGATTAACACCAACAAGGCATAGCCATGAAAAATAAATGTGTACTCGTTACCGGCGCTACCAAAGGAATCGGCTGGGCAATCAGCCAAAGGCTGGCTGATGCCGGGGCCCACGTTGTGGGTCTGGCCCGCCACACCGAAAGCATTGATTTCCCCGGATATCTGTACTCCTGCGATTTGAGCAATGCAGGCGAAACCGAGGAAATGCTGCGCGTTATCCGCGAAAAATATCCCGTTGATGCGGTTGTGAACAACGTAGGTATGGTCGCGCCCGAACCGATTGGTCAGGTGGACCTGGGCAATCTTTATCAGGTGTTTGACCTGAATGTACGTGTGGCGGTGCAAGTGGCCCAGGCTTTCATCCCTTCGATGAAAGCGCGCAAGGAAGGCCGCATCGTCAATATTTGCAGTCGTGTTGTGCACGGCGGTTCCGATCGCACCAGCTATGCCGCGGCCAAAAGTGCCTTGCTGGGTTGTACCCGCACCTGGGCCTTGGAATTGGCTCCTTACGGCATTACCGTCAATGCGGTCTCTCCTGGTCCGATCGAAACCGAATTGTTCCGTGCCAATCATCCCGTCGGCAGCGAAGCCGAACAGCGCAGCCTGTCCTCCATTCCTTTGGGACGTTTTGGGCAGGCGGCCGAAGTGGCTGCTGCGGTTACCTTCTTGCTAAGCGATGAAGCTGCTTATATCACCGGCCAGAATCTGGGCGTGGATGGCGGTGGCAGCTTGGCCGGACGTTAAGGAATTTCTATGGCCACCAGTACTCGTGCGGCCCGCAAGGCCAAAGTTGTATTTGTTTGCACGGAGTGCGGGGCAGATACACCCAAGTGGGCGGGCAAATGCCCGGCCTGCGGGGCTTGGAACAGCTTGCAGGAAACGGTAGAGACACCGGCTGCGGCCAGTGCGCATCGTTTTGCTTCCCTGGCTGGCTCCAGCCCGGTCCAAAGTCTTTCCGATGTGCAGGCACGGGAACTGCCGCGTGTGCCCACAGGCATAGGCGAGTTCGATCGTGTCCTGGGCGGTGGCCTGGTGGAAGGCGGCGTGATCCTGATCGGGGGCGATCCCGGAGTCGGTAAATCCACGCTGCTGCTGCAGGCCATGGCAGCCTTGGCCCAGCAAACCAAAGTTCTGTATGTGACGGGCGAGGAATCCGCCGAGCAGGTCGCCTTGCGTGCTCGCCGTTTGGGCGTGCCTACCGAAGGTGTGGATCTGCTGGCTGAAATTCGACTGGAATCCATCAGCCAGGCCTTGCAGTCGCACCAGCCTAGCGTAGTGGTAATCGATTCGATTCAAACCCTGTATTCCGATCAGCTCAGTGCGGCCCCAGGCTCGGTATCGCAGGTGCGTGAATGTGCGGCGCAGCTCACCCGTCTGGCCAAGCAAAGCGGTACTTCCATGATTTTTATCGGTCACGTCACCAAAGACGGGACCTTGGCCGGTCCGCGTGTGCTGGAGCACATTGTGGATACAGTGCTGTATTTCGAGGGGGATACCCATTCCTCTTTCCGCATGGTGCGCGCATTCAAGAACCGCTTTGGCGCGGTAAATGAATTGGGCGTGTTTGCCATGACGGAAAAAGGCTTGAAAGGAGTCAGCAATCCTTCGGCCCTGTTCTTGTCCCAGCATTCCCAGTCAGTAGCCGGTTCCTGCGTCATGGCCACCCAGGAAGGCACACGGCCTTTGCTGGTGGAAATTCAGGCTTTGGTGGACTCGGCCCATGTACCCAATCCGCGTCGCCTGTCTGTGGGGCTGGAAAGCTCCCGTCTGGCCATGCTGCTGGCGGTGATGCACCGACATGCAGGCGTGGTCACTTACGATCAGGACGTGTTCGTGAACGCTGTAGGGGGCGTCAAGATTACCGAGCCAGCCGCTGACTTGGCTGTGTTGCTGGCTATTTTGTCTTCCCTGAATAACCGCCCCTTGCCACGGGGCCTGGTCGTGTTTGGGGAAATCGGCCTGGCCGGTGAAATTCGTCCGGCCCCGCGTGGACAGGAGCGTTTGCGCGAAGCGGCTAAATTGGGCTTCAGCATTGCCTTGATTCCCAAGAGCAACGCCCCGCGTCAGGCGATCGAAGGCCTGGAAATCTGGGCGGTAGACCGGGTGGAAGACGCTGTCGACCGTCTGCGTAATCTGTAACCGTCATGATAAGTATTGAGTTGATCCTGGCCTGCTTGCTGGGAGGCGCGCTTATTGGCTATACCGGCGGGGTCCTGGGGATAGGTGGCGGCTTGCTGGCTATTCCATTGCTGGGCCTGATTCTGGGTATGGACCAGCAAACCGCTCAAGGTACGGCTCTGATCATGGTGGTGCCTGCGGTGCTGCTGACCGTGCGTCAGTACCATCGTCGCAACCACATTGATTTTCGTCGGGCAGCACTGGGGGCGATCTCCTCCATCATCTTTACCTGGCTGGGCGCACGTCTGGCTCTGGGCATGGATGCGATCTTGCTGCGTCGCATTTACTCTGTATTTGTGATGGCCATTGCCCTGTATTATTTCGACCAGAGTTTGGGTTTTTCCCGGCGGCGTCGTCGCAGTGACAAGCCGCGTCCGGACCCGGAGTCGTTTGGCCAGCTGTGGTATATCGCGGTAGGCATGATGGCGGGCTTGGCCGGAGGCGTGTTTGGTGTGGGCGGTGCGGTGCTGGTGGTGCCGTTCCTGACCAGCCGTATGGGTTATAGCCAGACCGGTGCGCAAGGCTTGGCACTGTCCATGATTATTCCCGGCACGTTGGTCGCCTTGGCGACGTACGCGTTTCATGGTCAGGCTACTTGGCAGGTCGGCATACCGATGGCGATGGGCAGCCTGCTGCTGGTGCCGTTTGGCGTGCGCTTGGCCTATCGTTTGCCCGAGAATCGTCTGAAGTTTATTTTTGCCTGCATGCTGGTATTGATCATGGCCCTGTTGCTGGTTCGTGCCTGAGGAGCTGCTGTGAGCACCCAATCCGAAACTGTCTATTCTTTGCCCGGTGGCGGTGCCTTGTTGGCTCCGGAGCTGGCCAATCAGCTGAATCTGGAACCCGAGGCCTTGCAGCGCTGGTTCGAGGCCACCTCGTATGGCGACCAGGCCAGCAAGGTGGGGCAGGGGGGTCGTCAGGCCGCCTGGTTTGTGAACGGGCCCTTTGGTCAGGCGGTGCTGCGTCACTACCGCCGTGGTGGCCTGGTGGCTCGCTTCAATGAGTCTTCCTACTTGTGGCAAGGGGCATCGCGGACTCGCAGCTGGCGAGAATTTCAGGTGATGTCTTATTTGCACAACAAGGGCTTGGCCGTCCCCAAAGTGCTGGCGGGTGCATGGTGGCAACAGGGTTTTTGGTACCATGCGGCCTTGATAAGCCAGCGTGTGCCCGATGTGCAGCCTTTGACTCTGTGCCTGGACCGTGCCTCCCCCGAAGCGGTGGCACACGAGATTGTCCGCATGCACCAATTCGAGGTTTGGCACGCTGACCTTAACGCCTACAATATTTTGCTGGATGCGAATGACAAAGTCTGGCTGATCGATTTTGACCGTGCACGACAGGGGCCCGTCAGCCCCGCCCAGGCGCTGGGTAATGTGCAACGCCTGAGACGATCTTTGCTCAAAGTGTGTGGGCCGCGTGGCGATCAGTGGTGGCAGCAGATGTTTTCTGCTTACCGTCACCAAACGCAGCGTTAATTACGACTACGGGCTTTAAAAAAGCTTTATCATCTCGCCTTTTGGGTTTTTCGCTTTCGATAGGAAGGGGACTCGTGATGTCTTTTGGGATGAACACACCACAGGTACTCGCAGGCCTGCTGGCCGCTGCTGCCATCATGCCTGTTGCACAGGCACAAAATCAGGTTGTTAACGTCTATAACTGGGCTGAATATACGGCCCCCGACACCTTGTCCGGCTTTCAGAAAGCCACGGGCATTACCGTGCGTTATGACGTTTACGACAATAACGACACTTTGCAAGCCAAGTTGTTGACGGGCAAGTCGGGGTACGACGTGGTGGTTCCCTCCACGCATTACGCAGCGCGTCAGATCGAAGGCGGTTTGTTCCAGAAGCTGGATAAAAGTCAGATTCCCAACTGGTCCCATCTGGACCCGGACATCATGGCGCTGCTCTCCGATGTGGACCCCGGCAATGAATACCTGATTCCCTGGGGCTACGGCACCAATGGCCTGGGCTACAACGTCACTAAAGTCAAAGAGATCATGGGCGAGCAGGTGGACCTGGGCAACTGGGACATGCTGTTCAAGCCTGAAAATGCCGAGAAGCTGAAAGGCTGTGGCATTTCCATTCTGGACGAAGCCGCCCAGGTGTTCCCGGCCGTGCTGCACTACATTGGCAAAGACCCCAACAGCAGCAATGAAGCCGATTACCGCGAAGCCCTGGACTTGCTCAAGCAAATCCGTCCTTACGTACGTCAGTTCAGCTCCTCGGGCTATATCGACGAGCTGGCTGCGGGCGATCTGTGCATGGTCTACGGTTTCTCCGGCGACGTGATGATCTCCGCTGATCGTGCGCGCCAGGCTAAAAAGCCGTACGCCATCGACTACTACATTCCGCAAGGCGGGGCTCCGGTCTGGTTTGACACCATGGCCATCCCCAAGAGCGCGAGCAATGTGAAAGAGGCCCACGCCTTCATCAACTACATTGAAACGCCGGAAGTCCATGCCGCCATTACCAACACCATGTTCTACCCGAACGCCAATAAAGATGCGCGCGAGTTCGTGGTCAAGGAAGTAGCTGACAACCCCATGATTTACCCGTCGCCCGAAGTCTCCAAGACTTTGTTCGTCATCAAACCACAGCCACTGAAGGTGCAGCGTCTGCAAACGCGCCTGTGGGCTGAACTCAAGTCTGGACGTTAAGGCATCATGCAAGATATCCGTACCGGAACCTCGCCCTGGATGGATGGCGAGGATGCTTTCGTGCGTGTGGACGAAGTCGTCAAGATTTTTGGCGATACGGTGGCCGTCCAGTCTGTAAGTCTGGACGTCGCCCGTCACGAAATTTTTGCGCTGCTGGGTAGTTCAGGCAGTGGCAAATCCACCCTGCTGCGTATGCTGGCAGGTTTCGAGGAGCCGACTTCCGGTCGGATTTATCTGGACAACGAGGATATTACCGACCTGCCGCCTTACCGGCGGCCGGTCAATATGATGTTCCAGTCCTACGCGCTGTTTCCGCACATGTCGGTTGAGGCCAATGTGGCTTTTGGCTTGAAGCAGGAAGGCGTGCCCCGCAACGAAATCCACGAACGCGTATTTGAAGCCCTGGATCTGGTGCAGATGGCGGGTTTTTCACGCCGCAAACCCAATCAGTTGTCAGGCGGCCAGCAACAGCGTGTCGCTTTGGCGCGTAGCCTGGTCAAGCGTCCCAAGCTGCTCTTGCTGGATGAACCCATGTCCGCATTGGACAAGCAGATTCGTCAGAAAACCCAGATTGAACTGGTCAAGATTCTGGAGCGTGTGGGAGTGACCTGCATTATGGTGACTCACGACCAGGAAGAGGCCATGACCATGGCCAGCCGACTGGCGGTAATGTCCGATGGGCAGATCATCCAGTCCGGTACGCCTTACGATGTGTACTCCTTCCCGAACTCGCGCTTTGTGGCGGGCTTTATCGGTTCCACCAATTTGTTCACCGGCGTAGTGACGGTGGACGAACCGGACCACGTTCATATCGAGTGCGAGGAGTTAAACCGCCCCTTGTATGTCAGCCACGGGATCAGCGAACCGCTGGGCATGGACGTGTATGTGTCCATTCGTCCCGAGCAGATCAAGGTGAGTCGTGAGTTGCCTTCCGAGGACACCAACTGGGGCCACGGCATTGTGACCCACGTGTCCTGGATGGGTAGCTACACCCGCTACCAGATTCGTCTGGACGCCGGCATGCTGATCGAGGCGCAAATGCCCAGTGGCACCTTGGCCCAGCCAGATGCTCCCGGCGTGGACGAAGAGGTCTACGTGTCCTGGTCCGACGATAGCGCAACGGTACTGAGCACATGAAGAACCTGTCCTGGCGCAAACTGCTGCCCACCAGTCGCACGCTGGTGGTCGCACCCACATTCCTGTGGATGATCCTGTTTCTGCTGGTGCCATTTTTGCTCGTGCTCAAGATCAGTTTTGCCGATCTTGATTTCGGGGTGCCGCCGTATACGCCCTTGGCCCAGTTTGCCGAGGAAAGCATTTCCTTTGTACTGAACCTGCGCGGCTATATCCTGCTGTTCAGCGACAATCTGTATTTGGCCACCTACGTCAGCTCCTTGAAGATGGCTGCCGTCACCACGATCTTTTGTATCCTGATCGGCTACCCGGTGGCTTACTACATTGCGCGCTCTTCACCCGCCGTGCGTAGTCTGTTGTTGCTGGCGGTGATTCTGCCTTTCTGGACCTCCATGCTGCTGCGTGTCTACGCCTGGGTAGGCATCTTGCGTGGCGATGGCCTGCTCAATCAGGTCTTGCTGTGGATAGGCATTATTGATGCGCCGCTGGAAATCTACCGCACCGATCTGGCCGTCTATATCGGTTTGATCTATGCCTATCTGCCATTTTTCATCCTCCCTTTGTATGCGAATCTGGTAAAGCTGGATATGCGCTTGCTGGAAGCGGCTTACGATCTGGGCGCACGTCCCTGGTCGGCGTTCTGGAATATCACTTTGCCCATGTCCATGTCCGGCGTGATTGCCGGTGCCATGCTGGTGTTTATTCCGGCCGTAGGCGAGTACGTGATTCCGGAAATGCTGGGTGGGGCTGACACCTTGATGATGGGCCGTGTCATGTGGACCGAGTTCTTCAATAATGCGGACTGGCCGATGGCTGCTGCCGTCACTTGCGTGATGGTCCTGCTCTTGATCATTCCCTTGATTTTCTTCCAGTACAGCCAGATGCGACAGATGGAAGCGCAACGGGGAGGCCGCTCATGACCAAGCCTAATCCCTGGCTGCGTGCCATCGTCCTGACGCTGGGCTTTGGTTTTCTGTACATTCCTATCCTGTTCCTGATCGTCTTTTCATTTAATGAATCGGCCATCATGACGTCCTGGTCGGGTTTTTCCTTCCGCTGGTACGAGTCCCTGTTTCAGGATAAAGCGCTGCTCAGTGCTGCCAAGCTGTCTTTCCTGATAGCCGTGCTGACCGCGACCATGGCCACCATTCTGGGCACCTGGGCCGCCTATGTGCTGGCCCGTATGGGACGCTTCAAGGGCTTTGCTCTGTACATCGGTCTGGTCAGTGCACCGTTGGTCATCCCGGAAGTGGTGCTGGGTATTTCCCTGCTGCTGATGTTTGTGGAGCTGAACTCCCTGTTTGGCTGGCCGGAACAGAACGGTATCTTCACTATCTGGATTGGTCACGTGGTGCTGTGCACCGCGTACGCGACCGTGATTCTGCAGTCGCGCATGCGTGAGCTGGATCGCTCTCAGGAAGAAGCGGCGCTTGATTTGGGTGCTACCCCCTTGAGGGCGTTTTTCCAGGTGGTCCTGCCTTCGATCGTGCCTGCCTTGATGGCGGCCTGGTTGCTGGCCTTTACCTTGTCGCTGGACGATGTGGTGATCGCTTCCTTCCTGTCCGGTCCGGGCTTTACCACCTTGCCGGTGGAAGTGTTTTCGCGCGTACGCTTGGGTCTCAAGCCCGAGATCAACGCGTTGGCGACCCTGCTGATTTTGGTGATTGGTATTTTTGTTGTGGTCGCCAGCCGCTTGCAGGTACGCCGCGAGCGTCGCGCCTGATTGATAAGGAGTATTGCCGTGTTCACGATGTATGGTTTGAAAAATTGCAGCACCTGCCAAAAGGCGATTGCCTGGTTTGAGCAAAACGGTCTGCCTTTGAACTTTGTGGATTACCGCGAACATCCCTTGGAAGCGGCCCGCCTGCAACAATGGGCGCAGGAGCTGGGTGGCTGGCCCAAGCTGGTCAATCGTGCCTCCATGACCTGGCGTAATCTGCCTGCGGAACGTAAAGAGCCGCAGGACGATGCCCAATGGCTGGCCTTGATTGCTGAATTTCCGGCGCTGGTGCGCCGCCCCTTGCTGATTACGCCCGAGGGCGAGGTCAGCGTGGGTTTCAACGAAGGCAAATTTGCCGCACGTTTTCTTAAATAAACCAAGGGGGGCCAAGCCCCCCCATTTTTATATCTGCCATGTACACACAGACCGAACTCAAACAACAGGTGGCTCAGGCCGCGGTTGATTACGTCCTTCCTTTCCTGACCCCGGATTCCATTCTGGGTGTGGGTACGGGTTCCACGGTTGATTTGTTTATTGATGCTCTGGCGGCGCACAAACATGCCTTCAAGGCTGCTGCTTCCAGCTCGGAGCGCTCGACCGCTCGCCTGCAAAGTATGGGTATTGCAGTGCAAGACTTGAACACCATCGAACGCATGGACTGGTATGTGGATGGTGCCGACGAAATCGATGCGGCGTTGAACATGACCAAGGGCGGTGGTGGCGCTTTGACCCGCGAGAAAATCGTGGCTTCGGTCTCGGACAAGTTCCTGTGCATTGTGGACGATTCCAAACTGGTGGATCGCCTGGGTGCGTTCCCCTTGCCGGTGGAAGTCATCCCCATGGCCAAGAATGCCGTGGCTCGCCAATTGCGCGCCTTGGGCGGTAATCCCGTCGAGCGTACGGGCTTTGTCACCGATAACGGTGGCCTGATTCTGGACGTGTCCGGTTTGTCGATTGCAGACCCGGCTGCTCTGGAAGCCCAGATCAACAATATGCCCGGTGTGGTGTGCTGTGGCCTGTTCGCGATTACCCCAGCCAGCGTGGCCTTGATTGCCGGTCAACAGGGTGTGCGTACCCTGCCTGGCGACGGTTTCTGAATTTTAATGTCTCTGTCATAATCGGTGCTTAATCTATGCACGGATTAAGCGCTGGCGCGAGCCATTTTGCTGTTACAGAAGGCCACTATGAACGAACATACCAATAAGCAGTTTCACTCCGATCTGGAGGCCACCCGTTCGCTGTTCTTGCAGATGGGCGGTATTGTTGAATCTATGGTTCGCAGTGCGACCGAAGCCCTGCAAACCGGGGATATGTCGCTGGTTGACCAGGTTCGCGAGCGTGAAAA
This sequence comes from Alcaligenes sp. DN25, assembly GCF_023674485.1. Classification (NCBI taxonomy): domain Bacteria; kingdom Pseudomonadati; phylum Pseudomonadota; class Betaproteobacteria; order Burkholderiales; family Alcaligenaceae; genus Alcaligenes; species Alcaligenes sp. DN25. Next base: position 1,384,525 of record NZ_CP098408.1, read on the forward strand.
AGAAATCAACCGCCTGGAAGTGGAGATTGACGAGCGCATCACCAACCTGATCGCCCGTAATCAGCCCACTGCCATTGACCTGCGCATGCTGCTGTCCATCTCCAAAATGCTGACCGATATGGAACGCTGCGGGGACGAGGCCGAGCGCATCGCCAAGATGGCTCGCCGTCTGCACGAAGGTACCGCTGGCTACGAGCCCGTGGTGGAACTGCGTCACATGAGCTCCTCAGTCGCTGGCATGATCAACGATGTGCTGGACGCCTTTGCGCGCCAGGATGCCGTACACGCAGCACAGATTGTGCGTAGCGACAAGGAAGTGGATCGTGAGTGGAAGGGTTCGCTGCGTCACATCATCACTTACATGATTGAAGATCCACGCACGATTTCGCACTCCATTGATCTGATCTTTATCGCCCGTGCGCTGGAGCGTATTGGCGACCACGCCAAGAACATGGCTGAACGCGTGATCTACATGGTGCGTGGTGACGACGTGCGTCACACCGGTGTGAAAAACACCGAGCGTACTGCACGTGGTGAACCCTTGCCAGAACCGGAATCCGAAGACAAAGCCTGATTCCGACCCGGGCCTTCTTGCTGCAAGCCTTGCATGGTGTCATGCAAGGCTTGTTTGCTTTTCAAAAACCAAAACCGTAGCCTTTGGGGGCTTGGTCAGGATAGAACTGGGTACGTAGCAGGACCGCATCCTGCACCGTTATCAACACTGCCGAGTCCCACCAGGGCGGGGTCAGCGTTGGCAAGGCCAGCAGATAGCCCTGTACGCCGTGCGCACCGGACTGGCGCACAAACTCCAGATCAGCCTCGTCCTCGACACCTTCGATGATCACGTAGGGGCTGTAATCGGCGCAGACATTGACCAGATTGCGCAGCAAATGGGCTGGCTGACCGGGGCTGCGTGCCCGCAGCAAGATCGAGCGGTCAATTTTGATAATGTCGGCATGGGTCTGCACCAGAAAGGCGAGGGTGCTATTGCCCGATCCCGTGTCGTCCAGAGCAATCCGTACCCCCAGGTTTTGCAGTTGGGCAATCAGGCGCAGCGCCGTGGGCTTGTGGGCGATGGTGCCGGTTTCCGTCACCTCCAGAATCAGGCGCTGGGCCACATCCGGGCGACTGTCCAGATAGCTGAACAGATCTTGCCACCACAAATCGTCCTGCAGGGAGCCTGCGGAGATATTCACTCCCAGACAAAGACCGGGTTTTGTACTGAGCAGCTCCACCACACTGCCCAAGACACTGCGATCCAGCCGGGACACCAGACCTAATCGCTCCAGAGCGGCGATGGCCTCGGGTAAAGAGTAATCCGCCGTGCCGCAGTGACGAATCAAGGCTTCTTCATAAAAGTCCTTGTTCTTGTGTTTTTCACCCAGGTGATAGATGGGCTGAAAGGCCAGGGCCAGCAGCCCATTCTGTAAATCATCCAGCATGCGAACTGCCAGACTCATATCGTCTCGGTAGGTCTTGGCCCAGACCTTGTGCCAGGCGGCCAGCGTCGCTGGATGATTATGAGAGCAGGGGTTGGGAGCAGGAGGGTGGAGCTGATTCGTGTCGTACTGACGGCTATCGTAGTGGTAAGCCATCTGGGTGTGCAGGTAGATGCGGTGCTCATCCTGGGTGATGGGGTCACACTCCAGTGCCGCACCCAGCAATTGGGCCAGGGCATTGGGATGGGTACGCTGAAAGCGGTGTTGCTTGCCCAACTGCTTCAAGGCAATCAGGACAAAATCCCCCCGGATAAAGATTTCATTGGCAGTCAGCCCACAGTCCAGCAGCCTTTGCTGCACGGTATCCAGCACAAAAGCATGAAACTGCGGCCCATACAAAGCCTCCAAATAGCTCAGGTTGACCAGCCACAGGCGCAAGTGAGTGGAGTACTGGTCAATCTCGGGTAGGTCTAGGCGGCACATGAACTTCTTTTCCTGTGGGTAAAGCAGTAAGCGGCGGTGCTGTGCAGGGCTCGGCGCAAGGCTGCTCAGACATGGACACGTGATGGGCCGGTGTGGCTTGGGCACTGTATGCGCATCAAGGCCAGCCGTGATTTTGTGCCTTAGGGCTTCAGGTAACTGTAGAAAAATCCCATTTCTTTTGATTTTTGACCAGTCTGAAACTAACTTGTCGCGCAGCGTTTCATTTAATTACGTTTTGGCTGCGTGCTGAAGGTGGGGCTATTTGATAAGAATGCGGGGAAAGGCGGGGGAGTCGGGGGCAAAAATAAAGAAACCCCGGAGCACGATGGTAATGCTCCGGGGTTTGGGTGCGTGTCCTGAATCGGGACTTAAGCGGAAGGGGCGGTAAAACCGTCGGCTTCCACGTCCTTGTCTTCAAACAGATATTGCTCCATCTGTTCTTTCAAATACGTGCGGGCACGGGCGTCGGCCAGGTTCAGGCGGTTCTCGTTCACCAGACGGGTTTGCACGTCCATCCAGTTGGCCCAGGCCTGTTTGGAAATCGAGTGCCAGATCTTGGTGCCCAGCTCGCCGGGGTAGGGGGGAAACTCCAGGCCCTCGGCTTCCTGTTTCAGCTTCACACAGTGAATCATGCGTGCCATATGTGTTCCTTTTCAATCAAATGCTTGGATGGGCGTATTGTACTTAGGGGCGCAGGAGGGTCAAACCGGCTTACAGCTTTTTAATAAAGACCATGCTGTTGCGCGAACGGTTGTAATGCGACTGCTTGCCCTTGGGCAGATCGGACACGCCACCTTGTACAAAGCCACGCTTGATAAACCAGTGAGACGTGCGGGTGGTCAGCACAAAAAGACGCTTGAAGCCGGCCGCACGGGCCTTGGCTTCGGTATGGCGCAAGAGAATTTCACCTTCGCCCGAGCCTTGCCATTCCGGGTGCACGATGAGACAGGCCATTTCGGCCATGCTTTCTTCTTCGTACGGAATTAATGCCACACAGCCGTAAATAATGCCGTCGTGCTCCAGAACCGTGAACTGCTCCACCTCGCGCTCGATGACCGAACGGCCGCGGGGGACCAGGGTGCCGTCAATTTCAAGGGGTTCGATCAGTTGCACGATTGCACCCACATCGTCCAGATTGGCCGGGCGCAAATCGTCCAGTGTGTCTTCCACCACCATGGTGCCCACCCCATCGTGGGTGAAGATCTCCAGCAAAATGCTGCCGTCCTGCTTGTAGGGTACCAGGTGCGCACGGGCAATACCGCGTTTGACGGCTTGCGAGGCGTAGCGCAGGAAGGTGGAGCAGTCCTCGTCCAGCTTGCCCGAGGCCAGCAGGGAGTCGGCATCGGCACGGGCCAGTTCCGAATCGATATCCAGATTATTGGAGTGCCCGATATGCTCCGGGGTCAGGAAAATCAGCTTTTCAGCGCGCAGGGCGATGGCCGTGCTGGTGGCCAGATCTTCCATGTCCAGGGTAAAGGCCTCGCCAGTTGGAGAAAAACCCAATGGGGAGAGTAGAATAAGCGCTCCTTGGCTCATGATCAGCCGCATGGCGTCCACGTCCAGCTTGCGTACCGCCCCAGAATGCTTGAAGTCCAGGCCATCAATCACGCCCACCGGACGCGCGGTCACAAAGTTGCCCGAAATGATGCGAATCTGGGCATGGGACATGGGGGTGTTGGGCAAACCCTGGCTGAATGCGGCTTCAATATCCAGGCGAATTTCACCAGCGGCTTCTTTGGCGCATTCCAGAGCGACCGCACTGGTTGGCTCGGTACCGCGACCGAATTGCGTGGTTTCGCCTTTCAGGCGCAGTTGCTCATTGACCTGGGGGCGGGAGCCATGCACCAGCACCAGCTTGATGCCCAGTGCTGACAGCAGCGACAAATCCGGGATCAGGGTGTAGAGCAGTCCATCGTTGATGAGCTCGCCCCCAAAGGCCACCACGAACGTCTTGCCACGAAAATCGTGCACATAAGGCGCCACTTCCCTGAACCATCGCACAAATTGTGCCTGGGATTCATCAGGTGGTTCGATGGCGTTGTACGAGTCGGGGATGTCTGTGTTCATTGCGGGGGATCTTTGCGTCCAAATGGTTTCAAGCCAAAATTATAATGATGTCTGTACCAGAAACTACCTTTCATGCACGAGTCCGACGAATTGACTGAAAACCCACACTCTTTACCAACAATTTCGTACCCTGATGACCTGCCAGTCAGCGCCCGACGGGCCGAAATTGCGCAGGCGATCAAAGACCATCAGGTGGTCATTGTGTGTGGTGAAACCGGCTCGGGCAAAACCACCCAATTACCCAAAATCTGTCTGGAGCTGGGCCGTGGCCTACAGGGCAAGATTATTGGTCATACTCAGCCGCGCCGTCTGGCCGCCACGTCGGTCGCCAAGCGTATTGCCCAGGAGCTGCAATCGGAGATTGGTGACTGGGTAGGGTACCAAATCCGCTTTAACGACAAGACCGGACCGCGCTCGGCCATCAAATTGATGACAGACGGGATCTTGCTGGCCGAGTCCCAGCGCGATCCCCTGTTAAGCCGCTATGACACGATCATTATTGACGAGGCCCATGAACGCAGTCTGAACATCGACTTTCTGCTGGGTTTTTTAAAGCAACTGTTGCCACGGCGTCCGGACCTGAAGCTGATTATTACCTCGGCCACAATTGATGCCGAACGTTTCGCGCAGCACTTTGCCCACAAGGGCAAGAAGGCGCCTGTCATTGAAGTGTCGGGCCGTCTGTATCCCGTCGATATTGTGTACCGCCCGATTCTGGACCCGTCTTTGGTCGATGCCGAAGAACGCCGTTCCGCCTCCGAGGAGGAGCGGGATCTGATGCAAGGCATTGTGGATGCAGTGCAGGAATGTGCCCGGCATGGTACGGGCGACATTCTGGTCTTCCTGCCTGGTGAGCGTGAAATCCGCGAAGCCACCGAGGCGCTGGAAAAAGAAAAGCCCATCAATACCGTGATCCTGCCCTTGTTTGCGCGTCTGTCGCAGGCGGATCAGGAACGTATTTTCCGACCCAAAGGCAATGCGCGCCGTGTGGTGCTGGCGACCAATGTGGCAGAAACCTCGCTGACCGTGCCCGGCATTCGCTTTGTGGTCGATAGTGGTCTGGCGCGTATCAAGCGCTATTCCTGGCGCAACAAGGTCGAGCAACTGCGTATTGAGGCGATCAGTCAGGCCTCGGCCAGCCAGCGGGCAGGGCGTTGCGGTCGTATTGGCCCCGGTATCTGTATTCGTCTGTATGACGAGCAGGATTTCAAGAGCCGCCCCCCCTTTACGGATCCCGAGATTTTGCGCTCCTCGCTGGCCTCGGTGATTTTGCGCATGAAGGCCTTGCATCTGGACGATGTGGAAACCTTCCCCTTTGTGGAGCCGCCCACTGGCCGTGCGATTGCCGATGGGTATCAAATTCTGCAAGAGCTGGGTGCGCTGGATGAACAGCAGCGCCTGACCAAGGTAGGCCGTTCCCTGGCCAAACTGCCTGTGGACCCGCGTGTGGCCCGCATGATTCTGGCCGGTCATGAACATCATTGTTTGACGGAAATGCTGATCGTGGCCTCGGCTATGTCCGTGCAAGATCCGCGTGATCGTCCTGTCCATGAGCGTGAAGCAGCCAATCAGGCCCATGCCCGTTTCAACGACGACAAGTCCGAGTTCCTGTCCTATGTAAAGCTGTGGAACTGGTTGGAAGAGCTGTCGCAGGAACAAAGCTCGCAGCGCAAGTTTGCCAATAGCGTCAAACAGGCTTTGTTGTCCCCTTTGCGTATTCGTGAATGGCGGGATGTTCATACCCAATTACGCAGTCTGGTACAGGAGCAGCGCTGGGTCGCCAACCCCTCGGCAGCCACGTATGAGCAGGTGCATCTGGCCTTGTTGACGGGCTTGATCGGCAATATTGGCTACAAGAGTGAAGAAACGGGTGTCTACCAAGGCACGCGTGAATTGCGCTTTGTGATTCACCCCGGCTCCAAGCTGGTCAAGAAAGCAGGCCGTTGGATACTTGCGGGCGAGCTGATGGAAACCACGCGACTCTTTGCCCGCTGTGTGGCGCGTATCGAGCCGCAGTGGATTGAGAAAGTCGGTGCCCATTTGCTGCGCAAAACCTGGGGCGATCCGCGCTGGGAGAAGAAAGCCGGGCAGGTAGTGGCCAATGAGCGCGCTACCTTGTATGGCTTGCTGATTTACAGTGGCCGTCGCATTCACTTTGGCCGCATTGATCCGGTGCAGGCACGCGAGTTGTTCTTGCGCCAGGCTCTGGTGCCAGGCGAGATCGACTCCAACCTGCCTTTCCTGCGTCATAACCGTCAGCAGATACAGGCGGTAGAGCGTTTGGAGCACCAATCCCGCCGTCCCGATATTCTGGTGGACGAAGAACTGATTTACGCGTTTTACGATCAGCGCATTCCCAAGGACGTGTACCAGACCGCCACATTGGAAAAGTGGTTCAAGGGCTTGTCCAAAGAAGAGGCCAAGGGCCTGGAGCTGAACCGCGACGAATTGATGCAGCACGACGCAGCCGGCATCACCACCGAGGTCTTTCCGCGCTCCGTTGAATGGCAGGGTGTGAAGATGGCGCTGGATTATCACTTCGAGCCGGGCTCGGTGCGCGATGGGGTGACCTTGAGCGTTCCCTTGTTCGCCTTGAACCAGATCGACGCTGCGCGTTGCGAGTGGCTGGTGCCCGGCATGCTGAAAGAAAAAGTGCTGGCTTTGCTGAAATCCTTGCCGCAACGCATCCGCCGCCATTGTGTGCCGCTGCCCGATTATGCTGCCGCCTTTCACCAACGCTGGTTTGAAAAAGCAGCCGATCCGGGCATGGGCCTGCTGGACGCCATTTCGCAGGATATGTGGACTCAGCTCAAGCAAAGGCCGCAGCGCAGTGACTTCAAACCCGAGACGCTGGCGACGCACTTGTTCATGAACTTCCGGGTCATTGACGAGCATGGCCGCATGTTGTCGGGCGGGCGCAATCTGGATCAGCTCAAGGCCGAGCATGGCCGTCAGGCCCAGGCATCCTTCCAGCAAATGGCCGCCAGCGACGAACAGGTAGCGCAAGTGCTGGATCACGAGCAACTGACCAGCTGGAGCTTTGGTGAACTGCCCGAGCTGATGGAAATCAAACGCAAGGGGCGCAGCTTTATTGGCTACCCGGCCTTGATCGACAAGAAAACCCATTGCGATCTGGATGTGTTCGATGACCCGGCCCAGGCCCAGCGTCAGCACCGTCAGGGTTTGCGCCGCTTGTTCCGTTTGGCCCTGCGCGAGCAGGTGCGCTTTCTGGAAAAGAACATTACGGACCTGACTCGTATCAGCATGCTGTACATCAATCTGGGGACGCAGGAACAATTGCGTGATCAGATTATTGATGTGGCCCTGGAGCAGTCCTGCATGATGGAGCCCTGGCCCAAGAACCAGGCCGAGTTCGAGGCTCGTGTGCAGGAGGGCCGCAGCCGTCTGGGTCTGGTGGCCCAGGAAGTGGCGCGTCTGGCCGGGCAGATTCTGACTGAATGGAGTGCCGCCCAGAAGAAACTGGCGCAAATCAAGGCCCACCCCGAGGCTTTGAAAGACATACAGCAGCAATTGAACGCCTTGATGCCTACCTTGTTTCTGGAAAGCAATGAATACGCGCAGTTGGCGCATATGCCGCGTTACTTGAAAGCGGTACAAACACGGGTGGACAAGCTGCGTGCCGACCCGGCTCGCGATCAACGCCTGATGCAGGATATGTCGGTTCTGCTGACCAAGTACCAGCGTGCCGTGGCCGCGCTGAAAGGTGCGACCGATAGCGGTTTGCGGGATTTCCGCTGGATGCTGGAGGAACTGCGCGTGTCCTTGTTTGCCCAGGAACTGCGCACCCCCATGCCTGTCTCGGTCAAGCGGCTGGAAAAAGCCTGGGCTGCCTTGCAGCGCTAGATTGTTTGTTATTTTGGTATTGGTCGGCAGGGGGCGGGTGATTGTGCGTTTGTTGTTCAGTGAGATGTGAACCAATCGAAACATATTGCCTGCCCTTATTCACCTTGAGCATCGCTTCAGGGTCACCAATGTCTATTGGCTTCAGTACAATTCCATCATGAGCGAAACCACCCCTTCCTTTGTCCATTTGCGATCCCACTCGGAGTTCTCCGTGGTGGACGGCATCGCCCGTATTCCCGAAATGATCAAGAAAGCGCAGGCCTATGGGCAGCCTGCACTGGCTTTGACGGACTTGTGCAACTTGTTTGGACAGATCAAGTTCTATACCTCGGCGCGTAAAGCCGGGCTGAAAGCCATCATGGGCTGTGATATCTGGCTGCAAAACGAGGAAGACCGCGAAAAACCGTCGCGCTTGCTATTGCTGGTGCAAAACGAGGCCGGTTACTTGAGCCTGTGTGACATTCTGACCCGCGCCTGGTTGGGGAACCAATACAAGGGGCGGGCAGAGGTACAGCGCGCCTGGCTGAAAGAGTGCAGTGGCCTGATTGCCCTGTCCGGTGGACGTATGGGCGATGTAGGCCAGGCCCTGGCCGATGGCAATCTGGAATTGGCCCGTGATTGCGCCCGCCACTGGGACAGTCTGTTCCCGGGCGCTTTCTATATTGAGTTGCAACGCAGCGGTGCGGACGGCGACGAACTGTATGTACAAGCTGCCATGCGCTTGGCCGCGGAGCTGGACCTGCCCGTGGTAGCGACGCACCCGATTCAATTTATTGCACCCGACGATTTCCGCGCGCATGAGGTGCGGGTATGTATTGCCGAAGGCGAGCAGTTGGCCAACCCCAAGCGTGTGAAGCGTTTTACGCAAGAGCAATATTTTCTAAGCTCGGACGAAATGCAGCAGCGCTTTGCGGACGTTCCTGCTGCGCTGGAAAACACGTTGGAAATTGCCAAGCGTTGCAACCTGGAGCTGGAACTGGGCAAACCCTATCTGCCCGATTTTCCCACGCCCGATGGCATGTCGCTGGGTGACTTCCTGATTCAACAGGCCAAAGACGGGCTGGAAATCCGCTTGAAGCAGCTGTATGCCGACCCCGAGGAGCGCGAGAAGCAACGCCCCACTTACGAAGAGCGTTTGATGTGGGAGTGCAACACCATTATTTCCATGGGCTTTCCCGGCTACTTCCTGATCGTGGCGGACTTCATTAACTGGGGCAAGCACAATGGCGTGCCCGTAGGGCCGGGCCGGGGTTCGGGGGCGGGTTCCCTGGTGGCTTACAGCATGGGGATTACTGATCTGGATCCCTTGCGCTATGACTTGCTGTTCGAACGTTTCCTGAATCCCGAGCGGGTATCCATGCCTGACTTTGACGTGGACTTTTGCCAGGACAACCGCGAACGCGTTATTGATTACGTTAAACAGAAATATGGCCGTCAGGCCGTCAGCCAGATCGCCACATTCGGTACTCTGGGCGCAAAAGCCGTGGTGCGCGACGTAGGCCGTGTGCTGGAATTGCCTTACAGCCTGTGCGATGGCTTGTCCAAACTGATTCCTTTCAACCCCGCCGATCCCTGGACGCTGGAACGTGCGCTGGCCGATGAGCCTGCCTTCCGCGAGCGTTACGAGAACGACGAGGAAGTCAAAGCCCTGATCGATCTGGCCCGTCCCTTGGAAGGCCTGACCCGTAGTGTGGGCATGCACGCCGGGGGGGTCTTGATTGCACCCGGCAAATTGATCGATTTTTGCCCGCTGTATGCCCAGTCTGGCCCGGACGCCAACGCCGTGTCGCAATACGACAAGGACGACGTGGAGGCTGCCGGCCTGGTCAAGTTCGACTTTCTGGGGCTGCGTAACCTGACGATTCTGGACTGGGCCGTGCGCTATGTACGCCAGTTCAATGCGGACAAGCGCGAGTTCGACATCATGGCCTTGCCATTGGATGACGACGCCTCCTACAAGCTGTTGTGCGAAGGTAATACGACAGCGGTGTTCCAGCTGGAATCGCGTGGGATGAAGGAGCTGCTGCGCAGTCTGCGGCCTTCCACTTTTGAAGACATTATCGCCATGCTGGCCCTGTATCGTCCGGGGCCGCTGGAGTCAGGCATGGTGGTGGACTTCGTGAACCGTAAACACGGTCGAGCCGAGGTCGATTACTTCCACCCGGATCTGGAAAGCACCTTAAGCAGCACCTACGGAGTCATCGTCTACCAGGAACAGGTGATGCTGATCTCGCAGATTATCGGTGGCTACTCGCTGGGTGGTGCCGACTTGCTGCGCCGTGCCATGGGCAAGAAAAAGCCCGAGGAGATGGCCAAGCACCGGGTTCTGTTTGAGGAAGGGGCGGTCAAGAAAGGCCACGACCCTGAATTGGCGGTCAAGCTGTTTGACCTGATGGAAAAGTTTGCGGGCTATGGCTTTAACAAGAGTCACTCCGCTGCTTATGCTCTCATCGCCTATCAGACAGCCTGGCTCAAAGCCCACCATCCGGCCGAGTTCCTGGCCGCGACTTTGTTGTCCGATATGGACGATACCGACAAGGTCCAGATTTTCTGGAAAGACGCGCTGGCCAACGGCGTGGAAGTCTTGCCGCCAGATATCAATGCGTCCAACTATCGCTTTGAGCCTGTGCAGGACAGCTATACGGAAAAAGGCTTGCCGCCACGCACCATGCGCTATGGTCTGGGCGCCGTGAAGGGTACCGGTCAGGCTGCGGTTGAAGCGATTGTGGATGCTCGCAAGCAAGGCGGTCCTTTCACCAGTCTGTTTGATTTCTGCCGTCGTGTAGACCGCCATCAGGTGAACAAGCGCACCATTGAAGCCTTGGTGCGTGCCGGCGCTTTTGACACGATTGATGAAAACCGCGCCGCTTTGCTGGCCAGTATCGGTGCCGCTACCGAAGCTGCCGAACAGGCCGAACGTAGCGCCAACCAGTCTTCGCTGTTTGATGACGACTCCAACGATATTGTGGAAGGCGAGGTTGCGAAAGTGGCTCCCTGGAGCCTGCAAGATCGCTTGCGTCAGGAAAAGACGGCACTGGGCTTTTACTTCAGCGGCCATTTGTTTGACGCCTGGCGTGATGAGGTCCGCCGTTTTGCACCGACACCGTTGGCACGTTTGGAAGCGTCGCGCAGTCCGCAGTGGTTTGCCGGTGTGCTGTCAGCGGTGCGTGTACGCATGACACGTCGCGGCAAGATGCTTTACGCCATGCTGGATGACGGCTCGGCGCAGCTGGAAGTGGCCATCTTCAATGAGCTGTTTGAAGAGCATCGCCAGCGTCTGAAAGAAGACCAGTTGATCATCATCCAGGGCAAGGTCAGCAACGACGATTACACCGGCGGCTTGCGGATCAATGCTGATGCTATTTTTGACTTGCAGTTGGCCCGTGAAGCCCGTGCCAGTTGCCTGAGCATCGGCCTGAACAATAATGCCGACGCACAGCGTCTGCAAACCTTGTTGGCACCACACCGTGCCCAGGAGCAGGGCGGGGTGCCGGTCGAGGTACAACTGCTGCGTCCCGATTATGAGTGCGTGGTGCAGTTGGGCCCGCAGTGGCGTGTTCGTCTGGCGGATTCCTTGCTGGAGCAGCTGGAAGGCTGGGACGCCACGCGCGAGGTGGAGATCAGCTACCGATGAGGCCCTTGCGCATTCTGCACTCGGAAGCTGCCACCAGCTTTGGTGGTCAGGAAAACTACATCCTGCGAGCCATGCGCATCTTGCGCGAAAGGGGGCATCAGGTGGAGGCCGCCTGCCAACCCCACGCCCAGTTGACCGAGCGCCTGCGCGACGAGGGTTTTGTGGTTCATACCCTGTTGATGGATGGCCCGGCCAATTACATGCGCGGTGTGCGCCAGTTGCGTCGGGTCTTGCGCCAAGGTCAGTTTGATGTGCTGAACAGCCATAGCCGCCGTGACACCATGCTGGCCGGTGTGGCCGGGCGCCTGGCGGGAACCCCCTTGATTGTGCGTACGCGCCATCTGGCCAAGAAAGTGGGCTCCTTGATGTCTTACACCATCGTGCCCAAACGGGTGATTACGCCCAGTGATTATGTGCGCGATCACCTGATCGAGCGGGGCGTGAAACCTGGGCATGTTCGGGTGGTCTATCCCTGTGTCGATCCCAGCGTGATTGATTCAGCGCCCCTCCTGGATTTGCGTGCCCAGTTGGGTTTGGCGTCTGATACCTTGCTAGTAGGTTGCGTTGCCGTATTGCGGCGCGAAAAAGGCCATCATGAACTGATCGCCGCCATGCAGCCTTTATTTGATCGCTACCCTCAATTGCACTTGGTGCTGGTGGGGGGCGGCTCTCCGGGCTATGAACAGTTGCAGGCCTTGATCGCGGAGCTGGGGCTGCAAGGGCGGATTCATATGCTGGGCGCTCGTGCAGATGTGCCCTCGATTCTGCCCAATCTGGATATTTTTGCCTTGGCGACCCATATGGAAGCGTCGGGCACTGTTTTTGTAGAAGCTGGAAGCGCCGGCATTCCTGTGCTGGGCAGCCGTGTTGGCGGAGTCCCGGAGATGATGCAAGAAGGCCGCAGCGGTTTGCTGGCGGATTTGCACGACCCGGAGCAGTGGCGTGCCGCCTTGGAAAAAATGATCCGGAGCACGGAGTTGCGTCAGGAAATGGGAGCCGCAGGGCGCCTGTTTTGTCGTAGCGACGAGCGCTTTACCCCGGTTGCCATGGGCGACCGGCTGGAAGGCGCTTATTATGCTTGGTTAAAGGAGCTTCAGGGATGAAAGTGGCAAGCACCGTGCCCGTCATGATGTACCACCATGTCACCCCGGAAGGGGGCATGATCAATGCCAGTCCCGAGCATTTCGAGCAGCATTTGCAATGGTTGAAGAAAAACGGCTGGACCAGCCTGACAACCGAGCAATTTGTAGGCCATCTGCAAGGGCAGGGCGTACCGCCCAAATCGGTACTGATTACCTTTGATGACGGCTACCTGGATAACTGGGTATACGCTTATCCCTTGTTGAAAAAATATGGCTTCAATGCCGTGATTTTCCTGGTGACAAGCTGGATCAATGAGGGGCCTGTGCGCCCTTATCTGGGCCAGGGTCAGGACGTGCCCGAATGCCCGGATCATCGTGAATGTGAAGCGCGTATCGAGCAAGGTCGTAGCGACGAGGTGATTTTGCGCTGGAGTGAAATCCACGCCATGCAGGCTGATGGTGTGTTCGAGTTCCACAGTCATACTCATACCCATACTCGCTGGGACCTGAGCGAACAGCGCGATCAAAAGAACGACAAGATGCGTTGGGAACTGGAGCAATCCCGTCAGACCTTGAAGGCCAATATGGGTATGGTCTCTGACCAGCTGTGTTGGCCGCAAGGCTATTTTGATCCTGATTATGTGCAGGTCGCCCAGCAAGCCGGTTTCCGCTATCTGTATACAACGCGCGCCTTCGGCTCCAACCAGCCTGGTAGCGATCCTTTGCACATTTATCGTTTCGCCGTGCGTGACACGACGGGCGTATCGGTAGGACGCAGGCTGAATGTTGCGGTACATCCCGTGATTGGTCCGATTTTCAACAGGTGGAAAGCATGGCGTCGTCGTCAACGACAGAAGTAGGGCAAAGCGCCGCGTCGAGTTCTGGCAAGCGCCTGTCCGTTATCCTGATTACGAAAAACGAGCAGGCGCATATTCGTGCCTGCCTGGAATCCGTTGCCTTTGCGGACGAGATTATTGTGGTGGACTCGGGCAGTACGGATGAGACGGTGGAGATCGCCCGTTCCATGGGGGCGAACGTGACGGTCACCCCGGATTGGCCCGGTTTTGGGCCGCAGAAGAATCGGGCACTGGATCAGGCCACGGGCGAGTGGGTGCTGTCCATTGATGCGGACGAGCGTGTTACGCCCGAGCTTGCACAACTGATTCAGCAGGAAATGACTCAGCCTCGTGGTACAGCTTACCGGATTGCCCGCCTGTCAGAGTTCGCTGGCCGCTGGATGCGCCATAGCGGTTGGTGGCCAGACCGGGTATTACGACTGTTCAAGCGTGGTACAGCCCGTTTTAACGACGCCAAAGTCCATGAAAGCGTGCAGACCGAGCATCCAGTCCTGGTCTTGGATGGACATTTTCTGCATTACCCCTACGCCAGCCTTGAAGTCTTTATCGACAAGATCAACCGTTATTCCTCGGATGCGGCCCGTCAAATGCAGGCCAAGGGCAAGACCACCAGCCTGCCGGGCATTGCTGGCCATGCCAGCTGGACCTTTGTGCGTCACTATATTGTTCGACGGGGTTTCCTGGATGGCCCGCAAGGCTTCATTCTGGCGTGTATGGCCGCTTCTGGCAGCCTGTTTCGATATAGTAAGCTGTGGTATTACACCCGTCAGAAGTCTGATTAGCCCCTTATAATGCCGCCTATGATTCCGATTCTTATGTACCACCAGGTCGGGGTGCCTGCTCCCAAGGGCTCGCCTTACCGTGGTTTGACCGTGCATCCTACTGATTTTCGGCGCCAGATGACTTGGCTCAAGCGCTTGGGTTACCGTGGTTTATCCATGGCGCAACTGATGCCGTACCTGCGGGGTGAAAAGCAGGGCAAGGTTGTGGGGATCAGCTTTGATGATGGCTACCGTAACGTCTTTCAGAACGCTATGCCGGTGCTGGATGAATTGGGCTTTACGGCGACCAATTACATTGTGGCGCGGCATCTGGACGGTTCGAACTTCTGGGACCAACCCAAAGGAGTGCCGCATTCCGGTCTGATGTCCTTGCCAGAACTGCGCGCCTGGGTGAACGCCGGTCATGAAGCCGGTTCGCATACGCTGGACCATGTGCATCTGACCGATGTGTCCTCGGAAATTGCCCATTACCAGATCGCGCAATCCAAGGCGGAGCTGCAAGACGTGCTGCAAGTGGAAGTCAGCGCGTTTTGCTATCCCTATGGCGATCAGAATCAGGCTATTCGTGAGCAGGTGCGTCAGGCTGGTTATCTGAATGCCACCACGACCAATCGCGGTCTGGCCCGTTCAGACGATGATTTGTTTGACTTGCCCCGTGTGACGGTCTCGCGTTCCACCAATATTTTGCGCTTCGTGCAAAAGTGCGTGACACGCCTGGAAGACAAGCGTCGTACGGTTTCCCGCTCATGAGCTCAGATCAAACCCGCGATACTCCCGCTGCGATTCCCGAGCGCCTGCGCATCGCTTTTGTGGTCGACCGTTTCGGTAACCGCTTTGGCGGCGCTGAAGCGTATGGGGTGGAGCTGATGCGCGAGCTGGCCGAAAAACACGAAATCACTGTGTTTGCGCGCGAATATGACAGTCGCTGTGATTTGAAGCTGGCCTATGTGCCTATTCGACATTGGTCGCATTGGCCGGGCTGGATACGCGGCATCCTGTTTGCCCGTCAGGCCGCCAAGGCCACGGCGCAAGGTTTTGATATTGTGCACTCGCACATGAACGGCTGGTGCGGGGACGTGGAAGTAGTGCATGTCACCCCCGTGCGGTTTAACTGGCGCGTGCGGCCTTTGCCTTTGTTGAAAAAACTGGGCTCTTACTTCAGCCCCAGGGTCTGGGGGTATCTGGGCCTGGAAAAACGCCGTTTGCGCCCCGGTCCTCATGCCGTAGTCGCCGTTTCGGGCCTGATTGCCGAACAATTGCAGCAAGCCTATGGCAGCGTGCACGACTATCCCGTCATTGCTCCCGGTGTGGCCTTGCCGCAAGCCGATGCCCAAGGCCAGGAGCGCACCCAGGTTCGCGAGTCTTTGGGTTTTACGAACGATCAGGTCGTCTGCCTGTTGGTGGCTCGTAATCCGCTGCGTAAAGGCTTGAATACGGTGCTGGAAGCCTTGGCGAAACTGCCTTCCCATTATCGATTGCTGGTGGTGGGCGGAAAGCCGGGTCTGCGTGACCAGATACGCCAGCAGCTTCAGACTCTGAATATGCAGGATCGCGTTATCCTGCAGGGTGAAACCTCCAACGTCGAACCTTTTTATCGCGCTGCCGATATTTACGTGCATCCCACCCTGAATGACAGCTTTGGCATGGCACCGCTGGAAGCCATGTCCTATGGCTTGCCGGTTGTCCTGAGCCCGGCTCCGTGGTGCGGCTTTGCCCAATATGTGCAGGGCGGCTATCACGCATTGCTGCTCAGCCATCCGGAGGATGCTCAGGAACTGGCTCGGGCGATTGAGAAAATCAGCAAGGACCCGGCCATGGCCAGGAATCTGATCGAGAACTCGCGTGAGTTATTGGTTCAATTCAGCTGGCCTGCCGTCGCGACTCGCTATCAGGACCTGTATCAAAAAGTGTTGCTTCGCCGCCAAGATTAAAGGCAGGTGCAGCCAGGTTTTCTCTTTTACCGAGATTAAATCGTCAAAACTGCTGTTCAGTCATTGTTCAGCTTACGCAATAGCGGATACACTTTGTGGCCTGTAGATGCTCGATCTGAGTATTTGTCTGTCATTCACAGCCGCTGACGGAGCGAGTTTTGAAGGTCCTGATCACTGATATTCACCATGGTAATGGCGGTGGCCATGTCACCTATATTCTGGGTTTGTTGCGCGGTTTGGCCCATCAGTGTGAATTCACTCTGGCGGCACCGGCAACGGGCCGACTGTATCGGGAAGCGTCGCAGATACCCGGTGTAAGAGTGTTGCCAGGCCTGTATACCGCCCGTATCGGGACGGCCTTGTCGGAAATCTGGAACCTGCGCCGTTTTTTGCAGCGCGAAGCTTTCGATATCGTGCATTGCAATGGCAGTACCGATCATCGTCATGTCATGATCGCCTGCAAAACCTTGTCGAATCCTCCCGTTATTATCTGGACCAAACACAATACCAAGCGCCTACACAGCATGGGTAACCGTTTGCGGGCGCGCTTTGGGACTGATCTTTGCATTGCTGTCAGCGATTATGTTGCCCGCCAACTCGCCAATTCCGATTATCGGCGTTGCAACGTTGAACGGATTTATCACGGTCTGGACTTGGAGCATTATTCCCCGGTTTCCGCGCAGGAAAAGCAGGCTGCACGCCAAGCACTTTTCGGCGCTGATTTGGCAGAGAACAGTTTGGTGCTGGGCTCAGTGGGTGGCACGGATCTGGAAAAAGGTTGGCTGCTGCTGGTTGAAGCAGTGTCCCGTCTGGAGCCGGAACTCAAGCAGCGCGTTCGGATTGTGGTAGCAGGTGATCCACCTGCGCAGGCTGTTCGGGAGCAAGTGCAGGCTTTGGGCTGTGCCGAGCAATTGGTTTTCCCCGGCTTGGTTAAGGATGTGCGCTCGATCCTGGCTGCCTGTGATGTGGGGTTTGTGCTTTCATACAAAGAGTCGGCCTCGTACGCGTGCTACGAATCCTTGGCTTTGGGGCTGCCCGTCTTGATCTCCAATGCGGGTGGTCTACCGGAAAGCATCGAGCATTTGCATGAGGGTTGGGTGGTGCCTTGTGGAGACGTGGCAGCCATTGAGGCGCATGTTCGAGACATGTTATGTCAGAAGTACTGCTTGCATACCGTGGGCAAGCGTGCCAGGCAGCGCGCAGAGAATCGTTTTGATGCGCAGCGTTTTTCGGTGGATACTTATCAGGCCTATTTGAAGGCGCGGGCGCTATAAAGTCAGGTGCAGGCCAAGCCTGTAGCAAAAAGCGTTCTGAGTGTATTTCAGAACGCTTTTTTTATGCCTAGTTGTTGAGGGACGGAGCCGTGAGTGTTTCCAGCTCCGTCAGCCAGGTCAAGGCATCTTCCCGCTTTTCCCCACACATTTCCGAAGAGGCTTGCAAGCCCGAGCAACAGGCAGGGCGTTCGGGTTGGCCAAAAATCCGACAACGTAGCTGTTCGTCCAGCTGAATGCAAGGCACACCCGCAGGCTTGCCGTGGGGCATGCCGGGGATAGGACTGGAGATAGAGGGGGCGATACAGCAGGCCCCACATTCAGAACGGCAAATCATGCCCAGCCTCGGGACCAGTACACCAGAATCCCGACATATTCCTTGATGATGGAGCGGCTGGATTGCAGGGCCATCAGATTGGGTTTCCACATGGAAAACTCGGGGCTATTCGGAACCGTTAGCTGTGGGGCGGCACCAGCCGCAATGACATCGACCCCTTGCTTGCGGAAAATTGCCATGGCGCGCGGCATGTGCAGGGCAGAGGTTACCAACAAGACTTTCTTGGCCTGCTTTTCTTGCAGTAGCTGGGCGGTGTATGCACCATTTTGCTGGGTGGTCAGGCTTTCGTTTTCCATCAGTGTGGCCGAGGCGGGCACATCCAGATTAGTCAGGGTGTTGGCCATGACCTTGGCTTCACTGATGCCGCCGTCCAGCGCGGCTCCCGACAAGACAATGTAAGGTGCACGGCCCGCTTTATACAGATCGGCCGCTCGTTCTACCCGCGCCGATGTTTTCTGTGCTGTTTGGGGCAAGAACCAATTGCTGCGATTTTGAGCGGTGTGGCCGCCCAGAACCACAATGGCATCGGCTTGCGTTACCTGCTCAGCCGGCTGATAGGGATACATTTTTTCCAGATAACCGCCCGCATACAGACTGGTGGCAGGCAGGGACCAGGCGCCGGTCCAGAGCAGTCCGGCCAAGGCCAGAGCGGCGGCGGTTTTGCGCAGGCGCAAGATAAAGAGCAGCACCGCCACAAGTAGTAGGGCGGCAAACAAATTCAGCGGAATGACCAGGCTGGTCAGGATGCTCGATACATTCATGGGTGCTCCCGCTCTGACTCCAGCACTTGCACCACCTCGTCCAGCGTTGGCCATTGGCCATCGCGCCCCAGGCAAATCGCCCGTGGCGACCAGGGACCGGTGTCTTCAGGGTTGGTGACGCCACATAAGGTCAGCTGCTGGGCCTTGATGGCTGCCGCGACATGGGAGACGCCAGAGTCATTGCAAATAACCCACTGCGCCTGTTGGCAAAGCCGCGCAAACGCTCCTAAAGGCAGGGGCGGCAGGCAACGTGCGCTGGGCGCATTTTGCAGGGCAGCCTCATGCTCGTTGGGCGGGGGGCACATAATGACGGTTTTGCCTTGGGCTTGCAGATGGCGGGTCAGTTGGTCGAAATACGGCCAGACTTTGACGCGGCCTTTGTGCAGTCCCGTTGCGGTAGGGGCGATCAGAATATAGTCACCGGGGCGCAGGGCGGCTTGGCGCAGACTGTTGTCGCCTTCTTGCCGTTGCAGGGGGCTGAGCGTCAAATCCAGGGTGGCTGGGGCTTGTTCAGGCGCCGGGTTCAATTTCCACAGCGCTAAAGCCTGCTGAACAATATAGAACCAGGATTGCACCGCATGCAACTGCTTTTGCGGCTTATTTAAAGGCCATCGTAATAAAAGGCTACGGCCGTCGTCCCGGTAACCGCAGGCTGGCAGACCTGCCAGTTTGAAGCTGAGGGCACTACTCAGCGAATCGGGCAGCAGCAGGCCATACGCTTGGCGATGGCCGTGCTGGCGACGATAGCGGCGTATGGCCTTGGCGTCCTGATGCCAGTGGCTGCTCATGGGGAGGAAGCCATGCAAGGGGTAGGCCGACAGCAGTTCGCGGGCCCAGGGACGGGCGCAAACCACGACGGGCAAACCGGTATCCAGCAGAGCCTGTAAACACGGCAGGCTCATGCATACATCGCCTAACCAATTAGGCAATCGTAGGTAAAGGGCAGAGGGATCAGACATGAACAGGACAACTAGGCAGAACCAACAAGTGCGGAGAAGCTCGATTCAGGCAATGAGCGTTAGAATAAACACAATTAGATAGTATATAGGGTGTCCTCGTTGTCTAACGCCATAGAAACCAAAATCAAGCCTGCTGGGCACGATCCTGTCAAATCCGATCTCTGGAAGCGCATTTATAGCCGTTTGCTGCCTTATTGGAAGGTGGCGGTGCTGGCGCTGATCCTGGTCAGCATCTCCTCAGCTACCCAGCCGGTGCTGGCGGTGATCATGAAGCCTTTGCTGGATGATGGCTTTACGGGTGCCAATCCGGACTATATGTGGTCCATCCCGCTGGCGGTGATCGGGCTGATGTTTGTGCGCGGCGTGACCAGCTACGGCAGTTCTTATTTGTTTGCCTGGATCGCCAACAAAATGTTGCTGACTTTACGTGGTGACATGTTCTCCCGCTTGCTGGGATTGTCTGATTCGGAGTTCAAGCAAGGGGATACTGGCCGTTTGCTGAACCGCTTCACGATTGATGCCGGCACCATGACTGGCGTGGCCACCGAGGTGGTCACCGTCGTAGTGCGTGAAACCTTGACTGTGATCGCCTTGTTGGGCGTTCTGCTTTACATGTCCTGGCAATTGACCGTGATCGTGTTTCTGGTCATGCCCGCCTCGGTCTTTGTGGCCAAACTGGTGTCGCGTCGCCTGCGCCGCATCAACCGCGATACCGTGAACATGAATGCCGAGCTGACTCGTGTGGTTAGTGAAGCTATTGATGCCCAACGTGTCATCAAGCTGTTTGATGGCTACGAGCGTGAAAACACCCGTTTCATGTATGTGAATGCGCGCCTGCGCCGCTTCGCCATGCGTGCAGCTTCTGCGGATGCCGCTCTGTCGCCTATTACACAGCTGTTTGTGTCGATTGCCGTGGCCGGAGTGATTTTTGTCGCTCTTTACCAGGCCAATACCGGCACGCTGACTATCGGTAGCTTTGCCGCTTTCATGGCTGCCCTGGGACAGATTTTTGATCCTATCAAGCGTTTGACCAATATCACCGGCACGATGCAGCGCATGCTGGTGGCGGCAGAAAGTGTCTTCAAGCTGGTTGACCAGGACCCGGAGCCCGATACGGGGACTCGAGAGTTCACGCAGCCTGTGCATGGTCATATCGAGTTCGACTCGGTGTCACATCGTTTCCCCAACGCGCATCGCGATACCTTGTCCGAGGTCAGTTTTGCGGTGCAGCCCGGCCAGACCATTGCCCTGGTTGGCCGTTCCGGTAGTGGCAAGACCACACTGGCCAATATGTTGCCGCGTTTCTTGATTCCTAGCAGTGGGCAAGTGCGGGTAGATGGCATTCCCTCCGAAGAGCTGACCTTGCGTAGCTTGCGTAGCCAGATTTCTTTGGTCAGCCAGGACGTGGTGCTGTTTGAGGCGACGATTGGCCAAAACGTGGCCTATGGTGCAGGAGCCGATGTTACGCCGGAACGTATCTGGGAAGCGCTGGAGGCAGCCAATCTGCGCGAGTTCGTGGAAGGCTTGCCACAAGGTCTGGATACGATGGTGGGCGAGAATGCCAATTCCCTGTCTGGCGGCCAGCGTCAGCGTCTGGCCATTGCCCGTGCCTTGATTAAAAATGCTCCCATTCTGATTCTGGATGAAGCCACCTCGGCTCTGGATAATGAGTCCGAGCGTCAGGTTCAGATGTCGCTGGAGACCCTGATGAAGGGCCGCAGTACCTTGGTGATTGCGCATCGTCTGTCTACCGTACAAAATGCGGATCAAATCCTGGTGCTGGACGAAGGGCGGATTATTGAGCAGGGCCGTCACGACGAATTGCTGGCCCGCAACGGTGTGTACGCCGGTTTCTACCAAATGCAGTTTCAGTTCAACGAATAAGCAGCCTGGGGCTGCACGATAAGGAACATCATGAAGAAAATCATTCTTGCGCTGGCCGGGCTGGCTGTGTTGGCAGGGTGTGCCAAGCAGGGTGCGGAACTGCGAGAACAGGATTTGCGTCGTCCCAGTTACTTCAAGACGGAGCGCCGCATCAATACGGACTTTGTGGGTATTCAGCGTGCCTTGTTCAAGCATCAGGCCGAGTGTGGCAAAGCAGCGGTTTTCAAAATGGATGAGCGTCAGGCCAGCTACGGCACTTTGCGCTACGAACTGGAACCGGGGGCGGGCTGGGATAAAAGTATCCTGATCGATCTGACCATGATGCAAAAGGGTTGGGTAGACGCAAAGGTTTACGCTTACCGCGCTGATGTGAAGCGAGAGATTCAGGAGATCTTCACTTCAATTCGTGCTCCAGGTGTGTGCAACCCGGACGATGCACCAAAAGAAGTGCTGCCCGAGGATGATTTTGTACCGGTTGCGCCGCTGTAAGTGTCCAAGCTTTGTGCTGGACAACTCGCTCAGCACATGAGGCGCCCTGATCGCAGGACAAGTCTGTCCTGCTCGTGACCCGCTTTTTCAGGCGGGTTGATTGTTTTAATCCCTCTCAATGAATAGAGATGATTATGGATCTTGCCTCTACACCCCAAGCCAGACAGATAGCCCCGACAGCAGCGATGCTCTATCTGATTTGCGGCAAGATAGCGGCGGGTAAATCCACCTTTGCTAAAAAGCTGTCCGAGCAGCCCAAGACCGTACTAATCAGCGAAGACGTTTGGCTGGCTAACGTATACCCCGGTCAAATTGCGTCTTTGGAAGATTACGCGCGCTGTTCAGCGCAGTTGCGGGCGGCCATGGCACCGCATATTGCTGCTTTGTTGCAGGCTGGGATGTCTGTAGTGCTGGATTTTCCGTCCAATACCTTGGCAACACGCGCTTGGGCGCGGGAGCTGATTGAAAAATCGGCTGTGGCTCATGAACTGCATTATCTGGATGTGGCAGATGAACTGTGCAAAGCACGTTTGCATGCCCGTAATGCCAGTGGTGAGCATCCCTTTGAGACGACCGAAGCGCAGTTTGATTTGTTCAGCTCTTACTTTGTGGCACCTCAGGAGTCAGAGGGCTTTCATATCATCCGCCATCAGATCAGCGAATAAGCCGGGGCGTGTTTTTCTGCTGCTAGTTGCCGCATGCCAGAAGATGTTTGCTGGTTTGCTTGTATCTGTGCCTGAACTTTGCGGGTGTAGGAGCGTGTCCGAGCACGCAGCAGACCTTGCCGTACAAGAGCTTATGTAGGGGATTGGCTACTCAGCCAACCCCAATGCTGACCAATTACAGCAAAATAATGTCGTACTGTTCCTGGGAGTAGTGTGGATCTACTTCCAGAGAAATAGGTTTGCCAATAAAGTC
Source organism: Alcaligenes sp. DN25 (assembly GCF_023674485.1). Taxonomy (NCBI): domain Bacteria; kingdom Pseudomonadati; phylum Pseudomonadota; class Betaproteobacteria; order Burkholderiales; family Alcaligenaceae; genus Alcaligenes; species Alcaligenes sp. DN25. The sequence goes on from NZ_CP098408.1 coordinate 1,407,283, forward strand.
GCCCGCCACGGCCAGGTGCTGGCTTTCTTCTTCCAGAAACAGGTCCACGACCTCTTGAGCCGCCAAAATACGAAATTCTTTGGGATTGAATTGTTTGGCTTCGCGCAGGACCTCGCGCAAGATTTCATAGCAGACTGTGCGGGCCGTGCGGACGGAACCTCGCGATTGGCAGGTGGGGCAGGGCTCGCATAGTTGGTGCGCCAAAGAGTCACGCGTACGTTTGCGCGTCATTTCCACCAGACCTAATTGACTAAAGCCATTGATCGTCACGCGAGTGCGGTCTTTGGCCAGCGCTTTTTGCAGCTCCTGCAAGACAGACTCCCGGTGAGCAGGGTCGTCCATATCAATAAAGTCCAGGATGATGATGCCACCCAGATTGCGCAGACGCAGCTGGCGGGCCAGGGCAATCGCTGCTTCCAGGTTTGTTTTGAAGATCGTGTCGTCAAAGTTGCGACCACCGACGAAACCGCCGGTATTCACATCCACCGTAGTGAGTGCTTCGGTCTGATCGATAATCAAATAGCCGCCGGACTTCAAATCCACCCGACGCGACAGGGCGCGATTGATTTCTTCATCTACATGGGCTGTATCAAACAGAGCGCGACTGCCTTTGTGATGACTGATGCGCTCAAGCACCGAGGGCGTGTAAATCTGTGCCCACTCCTTCATCTCCTGCACGACGGTGCGTGAGTCCACGATGATGGATTGGGTGTTGGGCGTCACCATATCGCGTAAAACACGTTGCGCCAGGCTCAAGTCCGTATAAAGCACAGAGGGGGCGCCTTGCTCGCGGATACGTTCCTGAATACGTGTCCACAAAGTACGCAGATACTGCTGGTCTGCACTGATCTCTTCATCCGTCGCGCATTCGGCCTGAGTCCGTACGATGAAACCGCCTTTCTCATCCTTGGGCATAAGACGACTGACACGCTCGCGCAGCTCGATCCGGTCTGCATCCGAACCAATCCGTTGCGATACGCCAATATGAGGATCAAAAGGCAGATACACCAACATGCGGCCCGCAATACTGATTTGTGTTGATACACGAGCACCCTTGGTACCCAATGGATCCTTGATGACTTGTACTAATAGAGACTGACCTTCGTACAAGAGCTTTTCAATCGGCGTGGTGGGACTACCCTGATTACGCTCGGTGCGATTCTGGCGTAAGTCCGCGACATGGATAAACGCCGCGCGTTCCAGGCCAATATCAATAAAGGCACTTTGCATGCCGGGCAAAACCCGCGCCACTTTTCCCAGATAGACGTTCCCCACATAACCGCGTTGGATGCTGCGCTCGATATGAATTTCCTGGACAGCACCTTGCTCGACCAGGGCAACACGGGTTTCAAACGGAGTGACGTTAATCAGGATGTCTTCATGCATAGTAATTTCGCTCAGGAATATCTGTTCCGGGCTAGTGTAGGGCCAAGTCGGTGAGGCTGCTATGCCTTTATGACTATATAGAGAGTTTAGGGAGGATGAATGCTTCGCTTGTCTTTGTTTGGGAGACTGCTTGGAGGCGTTTATGGTTCCAGTTGCTTTATGCAGGTCGCCACTCGAGGCCCCGGGACCGGGTGTTGGGGCGGACTACTTGCCGGCGCAATGCGCCGGTCCCCTTGTCGGAGTCACAATCGGGGCGCAGTCTGAACTCGCCCAGTGATTGGTCCCCCGGACCAATCACAAACTTTGGGCTCAAACAGCAGACTGCTTGCATCCCCGATTGTGACTCCGACTGCGGCAAGTACTCTGACTCGCCCCAACACCCGGTCCCGGGGCCCCGAGTGGCTAGCAGCCCTGCATAATGCTCGATCTTGGAGGCCATTCAACTCGTTATCTATCTCTATATAGACACTGTTGGTTGAAGGCACAGGGCCGATGCAGTGTTCGTGTGGCCGTTCTTTTGTCCGCCATCTATCCATCCAGCAACCAACCAACCAACCAACCAACCAACCAACCAACCAACCAACCAACCAACCAACCAACCAACCAACCAACCAACCAACCAACCAACCAACCAACCAACCAACCAACCCATCGACTGGCGACTGTTCTTTGGAGGGAGTTTTTCTTCTATCTATATAGAAGAGGATAGAGGGAGGAGTTGTCAGAGAATGGGGGAGATGATTTAACGAATTTCCGTGAGGAAAATAGCTTTCTGTTCGTGTTTTGCTCTGAAGAAGCTTGAAGCCTCCTGCCTGAAGGCAAAAAGTCGAAATAAGCTAAAAATTATTTTTATAGTTATTCTTCATAGTTATCAATCAGCTACATCGTTTTACGGAGTTTTCTCTCCTGAAATACCTAGGAAAATCCCATAGAACGCTTGCAAAGCGGAAAATCCTCGTGCTATAGTTCTTTTCTCGCTGCAGCACACACAGGGTTTTCCCCGAAGCGCCGCAGAGAGCAGTTAGACAAGTTTCACCGCCTTGGCCAAGAGGCCCGCACCGAAACTTGAATGACTGGTCAGGAAACTGACAGGGTGTAAAACCCGGAGCTTGACAAATCAGAAAATTCTGTGTTAAAGTTCTAGGTTCTGCTCCAGGGAACGCAATGTTAAGTTTTTAAGCGGTTTTGCAGGTTGAAACGGTTTTGAGAATTTACCCTTGTTTGTGAAGTTAGATAGTTGACCTCACGGTTGATTGTTCAGTAGGTAAGAAAGAACGAAAGTTCTGGTTTAAGCGGGACGAGTTGGACGGTTTTAAAACTTTCTAGCTTCTTCAAAAAACGCTTGACACACTGCCTGATCTGCTTCATAATCTCGTTTCTCTGCTGCTAACACAGCAAGGTACGAAGCGCTAAGCGCGACGAGCCAGCCGGGTTAGTCAGTAGAACGACAGGCAACTGTCACTGCTCTTTAACAATTAACAGCCGATAAGTGTGGGCGCTTGGAATGAGCGAGTCGAACCCTTCGGGGATCGCCACAAGTTTGTATCAAGTGCTCACAAACGAAAGATGAAGAATTACCTTGTGTAACTCTGAATTTTTCTTTGAGACACAATCGGTCTCGTCGCAAGACGGGACAACCACAGAGATTAAACTGAAGAGTTTGATCCTGGCTCAGATTGAACGCTAGCGGGATGCTTTACACATGCAAGTCGAACGGCAGCGCGAGAGAGCTTGCTCTCTTGGCGGCGAGTGGCGGACGGGTGAGTAATATATCGGAACGTGCCCAGTAGCGGGGGATAACTACTCGAAAGAGTGGCTAATACCGCATACGCCCTACGGGGGAAAGGGGGGGATCGCAAGACCTCTCACTATTGGAGCGGCCGATATCGGATTAGCTAGTTGGTGGGGTAAAGGCTCACCAAGGCAACGATCCGTAGCTGGTTTGAGAGGACGACCAGCCACACTGGGACTGAGACACGGCCCAGACTCCTACGGGAGGCAGCAGTGGGGAATTTTGGACAATGGGGGAAACCCTGATCCAGCCATCCCGCGTGTATGATGAAGGCCTTCGGGTTGTAAAGTACTTTTGGCAGAGAAGAAAAGGTATCCCCTAATACGGGATACTGCTGACGGTATCTGCAGAATAAGCACCGGCTAACTACGTGCCAGCAGCCGCGGTAATACGTAGGGTGCAAGCGTTAATCGGAATTACTGGGCGTAAAGCGTGTGTAGGCGGTTCGGAAAGAAAGATGTGAAATCCCAGGGCTCAACCTTGGAACTGCATTTTTAACTGCCGAGCTAGAGTATGTCAGAGGGGGGTAGAATTCCACGTGTAGCAGTGAAATGCGTAGATATGTGGAGGAATACCGATGGCGAAGGCAGCCCCCTGGGATAATACTGACGCTCAGACACGAAAGCGTGGGGAGCAAACAGGATTAGATACCCTGGTAGTCCACGCCCTAAACGATGTCAACTAGCTGTTGGGGCCGTTAGGCCTTAGTAGCGCAGCTAACGCGTGAAGTTGACCGCCTGGGGAGTACGGTCGCAAGATTAAAACTCAAAGGAATTGACGGGGACCCGCACAAGCGGTGGATGATGTGGATTAATTCGATGCAACGCGAAAAACCTTACCTACCCTTGACATGTCTGGAAAGCCGAAGAGATTTGGCCGTGCTCGCAAGAGAACCGGAACACAGGTGCTGCATGGCTGTCGTCAGCTCGTGTCGTGAGATGTTGGGTTAAGTCCCGCAACGAGCGCAACCCTTGTCATTAGTTGCTACGCAAGAGCACTCTAATGAGACTGCCGGTGACAAACCGGAGGAAGGTGGGGATGACGTCAAGTCCTCATGGCCCTTATGGGTAGGGCTTCACACGTCATACAATGGTCGGGACAGAGGGTCGCCAACCCGCGAGGGGGAGCCAATCTCAGAAACCCGATCGTAGTCCGGATCGCAGTCTGCAACTCGACTGCGTGAAGTCGGAATCGCTAGTAATCGCGGATCAGAATGTCGCGGTGAATACGTTCCCGGGTCTTGTACACACCGCCCGTCACACCATGGGAGTGGGTTTCACCAGAAGTAGGTAGCCTAACCGCAAGGAGGGCGCTTACCACGGTGGGATTCATGACTGGGGTGAAGTCGTAACAAGGTAGCCGTATCGGAAGGTGCGGCTGGATCACCTCCTTTTAGAGCGAATGGCTCGCAAAGCGAAAGCGTCCACACTTATTGGCTGTTAGTTAATGTCATGACCATTGAAGGTATCGCCCACTGGTGATAGATGGGTCAGTAGCTCAGTCGGTTAGAGCACCGTCTTGATAAGGCGGGGGTCGTTGGTTCGATTCCAACTTGACCCACCAACGATTACCTCGGGGGATTAGCTCAGCTGGGAGAGCACCTGCTTTGCAAGCAGGGGGTCGTCGGTTCGATCCCGTCATCCTCCACCACCGCTTTTGTGGTTGGTTGTCGATACAGCAAGGTTCATGACAGAGTATAGGGCACAGGCAAACAACGGTTAGCCTGGCGCTAGATTCAACGAAGAGTGTTCTTTTTAAAGAATACTGCTCGTTGGGTTATGCAACCCACGAATTGCTCTTTAACAATTAGGAAGAAGCACAACGAAGGTGTGTTGTCTAATAAACGCAAGACGATTAGTCGCCTTGTAATGACAATACACGGGTTGTGATTGCAACAGAACAAATTATGTTCAACGAAAGTTCTCAAAAATATAGACGTTGTTCAGTCTTCGGATTGGATAACAGCTAAGGATTGATGAACGGCAACAACGTATACTCATATTCCTATAACAGCATCAAGCGTTATAGGATCAAGCGAATAAGTGCATATGATGGATGCCTTGGCGATCACAGGCGATGAAGGACGCGGTAGCCTGCGAAAAGCTACGGGGAGCTGGCAAACAAGCTTTGATCCGTAGATGTCCGAATGGGGAAACCCACCGTAGTAATACGGTATCCCATGCTGAATACATAGGCATGTGGAGGCGAACCGAGTGAACTGAACCATCTCAGTAACTCGAGGAAAAGAAATCAACCGAGATTCCGGAAGTAGTGGCGAGCGAAACCGGACCAGCCTGGATGTTTTAGCGTAGTGAATAGTCGAATGGAATGGAAAGTCCAGCCGTAGCAGGTGATAGCCCTGTAGGCGAAATTCAGTACGTGGAACTAAGCATCGAACAAGTAGGGCGGGACACGTGAAATCCTGTCTGAATATGGGGGGACCATCCTCCAAGGCTAAATACTCGTGATCGACCGATAGTGAACCAGTACCGTGAGGGAAAGGCGAAAAGAACCCCGGAAGGGGAGTGAAATAGATCCTGAAATCGTATGCATACAAACAGTAGGAGCACCTTCGTGGTGTGACTGCGTACCTTTTGTATAATGGGTCAGCGACTTACATTCAGTGGCAAGCTTAACCGAATAGGGGAGGCGTAGCGAAAGCGAGTCCGAATAGGGCGATTCAGTCGCTGGGTGTAGACCCGAAACCAGGCGATCTATCCATGGCCAGGTTGAAGGCACGGTAACACGTGCTGGAGGACCGAACCCACTAATGTTGAAAAATTAGGGGATGAGCTGTGGATCGGAGTGAAAGGCTAAACAAGCCTGGAGATAGCTGGTTCTCTCCGAAAACTATTTAGGTAGTGCCTCGTATATTACTGCCGGGGGTAGAGCACTGTTATGGCTAGGGGGTCACAGCGACTTACCAACCCATGGCAAACTCCGAATACCGGCAAGTACAGTACGGGAGACAGAGCACCGGGTGCTAACGTCCGGACTCAAGAGGGAAACAACCCAGACCGCCAGCTAAGGTCCCTAACTATGGCTAAGTGGGAAACGAAGTGGGAAGGCATAGACAGTCAGGAGGTTGGCTTAGAAGCAGCCATCCTTTAAAGAAAGCGTAATAGCTCACTGATCGAGTCGTCCTGCGCGGAAGATGTAACGGGGCTAAGCCATAGACCGAAGCTGCGGATGTGTACTTTAGTACACATGGTAGGAGAGCGTTCCGTAAGCCTGTGAAGGTGTTCCGTGAGGAATGCTGGAGGTATCGGAAGTGAGAATGCTGACATGAGTAGCGATAAAGGGGGTGAAAAGCCCCCTCGCCGTAAGTCCAAGGTTTCCTGCGCAACGTTCATCGGCGCAGGGTGAGTCGGCCCCTAAGGCGAGGCAGAGATGCGTAGCTGATGGGAAGCGGGTTAATATTCCCGCACCGTCGTAGAGTGCGATGGGGGGACGGATTGCAGAATGTTATCGGGGTGTTGGATGTCCCCGTTGGCGCATCATAGAAGGCACTTAGGCAAATCCGGGTGCGTAATTCAAGGGTGTGACTGGATAGAGCTTCGGCTCTAAACTAACTGGAAGCAGTTCCAAGAAAAGCCTCTAAGCTTCAGCTCTACGAGACCGTACCGCAAACCGACACAGGTGGACGGGATGAATATTCCAAGGCGCTTGAGAGAACTCAGGAGAAGGAACTCGGCAAATTAATACCGTAACTTCGGGAGAAGGTATGCCTCATTAGTGTGATGTGCCTGCGCACAAAGCATGAAGAGGCCGCAGTGAATCGGTGGCTGCGACTGTTTACTAAAAACACAGCACTCTGCAAACACGAAAGTGGACGTATAGGGTGTGACGCCTGCCCGGTGCCGGAAGGTTAAGTGATGGGGTGCAAGCTCTTGATCGAAGCCCCGGTAAACGGCGGCCGTAACTATAACGGTCCTAAGGTAGCGAAATTCCTTGTCGGGTAAGTTCCGACCTGCACGAATGGCGTAACGATGGCCACACTGTCTCCTCCTGAGACTCAGCGAAGTTGACATGGTTGTGATGATGCAATCTCCCCGCGGCTAGACGGAAAGACCCCATGAACCTTTACTGTAGCTTTGCATTGGATTGTGAACCGGCCTGTGTAGGATAGGTGGGAGACGTTGAAGCGTGGTCGCCAGATCGCGTGGAGTCATCCTTGAAATACCACCCTGGTCTGTTTGCGGTTCTAACCTAGGTCCCTTATCGGGATCGGGGACCGTGCATGGTGGGCAGTTTGACTGGGGCGGTCTCCTCCTAAAGTGTAACGGAGGAGTTCGAAGGTACGCTAGAGACGGTCGGAAATCGTCTTGATAGTGCAATGGCATAAGCGTGCTTGACTGTGAGACTGACAAGTCGAACAGGTACGAAAGTAGGACATAGTGATCCGGTGGTTCTGTATGGAAGGGCCATCGCTCAACGGATAAAAGGTACTCTGGGGATAACAGGCTGATACCGCCCAAGAGTTCATATCGACGGCGGTGTTTGGCACCTCGATGTCGGCTCATCTCATCCTGGGGCTGTAGCCGGTCCCAAGGGTATGGCTGTTCGCCATTTAAAGAGGTACGTGAGCTGGGTTTAAAACGTCGTGAGACAGTTTGGTCCCTATCTGCCGTGGGCGTTGGATACTTGACGGAGCCTGCTCCTAGTACGAGAGGACCGGAGTGGACGTACCACTGGTGTATCGGTTGTCATGCCAATGGCATTGCCGAGTAGCTACGTACGGAAGAGATAACCGCTGAAGGCATCTAAGCGGGAAACTCGTCTGAAGATTAGGTATCCCGGGGGCTTGACCCCCCTGTAGGGTCGTCCGAGACCAGGACGTTGATAGGCTGGGTGTGGAAGTGCAGTAATGCATGTAGCTAACCAGTACTAATTGCCCGTGTGGCTTGATCCTATAACCCTTGAGGTTGTAGTGAGTTAAGTTGTTGACCACAGAACGTAATATTGAAGTGCAGCGCAACCCGCGCTTGACACCTTCGTAACCGCTGCTAGCTGATCCGTACTGATCGCTAGCGGTGTGCTTCTTCCAATTGGCTGGGGCGTCCCTTAAAAGACGACTCGGCAACCAGTTACGCTTGACGACCATAGCAAGGTGGTCCCACACCTTCCCATCCCGAACAGGACTGTGAAACGCCTTTGCGCCGATGATAGTGGACGGACGTCTGTGAAAGTAGGTCATCGTCAAGCTCTTATTCCTCAAAACCCCCGCAAGCATCCCTTGCGGGGGTTTTGTTTTAGGCGGCGACAAAAGAGCAGGCTACCGGCCTGTCTCGGATTGCTCGAAGGCCTGACCCTGGACCGCCCGGTTCAGGCGTACCGCCACCCCTCCTGGCCCGTTCCGGGCTGCGTGTATTCCTTATTCTTACCGACGCCGATTGGCCCAACCCTAGCAGGTCGGTCTTGGCATCCTGTCCCGGCACCCTAGGATTGACCTTCAATCCGTCGTTGCTTACCTGCAGGGTGGTCGGTCGTTCTACTCTTCGCGCTTGTAGCATTAGTTGCTGAGCTTTCTGTACCAATCAGCTTTGATGACCAAGATAGGGCGTACAGCTGTCGGCATCAGGTTCTGTATGGCTATATAACGTGCCTAGTTATTACCCGCCTTTGTCCTACTCGTCCTCCCTGATTCCCCTGAAATTCCTACTCAGTTTCCTCTTTGCGCCGTAGAATACGGATAAATACTTTAGAGCTAAAGGAGTTGCCCGTGGGTGCAGAGACGGTAGTAGACGCGATTGTGGTTGGGGCAGGGCACAACGGCTTGGCAGCAGCGGTTGAACTGGCCAGTAAAGGCTGGAAAGTTCAGGTTGTGGAAGCCAAAAGCTCGGCGGGTGGTGCGGTCAGCACTCAGGAGTTGACCATGCCAGGCTTCAAGCATGATGTGTGCGCCATGAACCTGTCCTCCTTCGCGGGCTCTGCGTTCTTCCAACGCCATAAAGAAGCCTTGGCCCGCCATGGCTTGGTTTTCGTCCCCGCAGAGCATTGCTTTGCCAGCGTGTTCCGGGATCAAAGTTATTTGGGCGTCAGTACAGATCTGGAAACGACCTTGAAGCGTATTCGAGCTGTTTCTGAGAAGGACGCTCAGGCTTGGCAAGCCATGCTAGATGACTTCCAGAGCAAGGCTCCCCATCTGTTTGGTGTGCTCGGTAGCCCTATGCCTTCTTGGGGCCTGATGAAAAGCGCCTGGAAGAGCTGGCGGGAGCTGGGCAAGGATGGCGTTGCAGAGCTGATGCAATTGCTGCTGGCGACGCCTCGTGACTTTCTGGACCGCCATTTCGAGAGCGACTCAGTGAAAGCCATGATGGCAGCCTGGGGGCTGCATGTGGATTTCACACCAGACACAGCAGGCGGTGCCTTGTTTCCTTATCTGGAGTCCATGGCCAACCAAGCCTTCGGCATGGTGATCGGGCAGGGCGGTGCTGACACGATTATCCGTGCCATGACGAGCTTTCTGCAGGAGTTGGGCGGTGAGCTGCTGTTGAATGCCCCCGTGCAGACAATTGAACAAGAGAATGGTCGCGCCAGTGGTGTTGTTTTGGCCAACGGTCGCCGCTTGAAGGCACGCAAGGCGGTCATCGCGAATCTGAATCCTCTGCTCGTCTTTGGGCGCCTGGTGCAGTCTGCTACCGTCCCCAAGGATTATCAGAAGAAAGTCGATGCCTTCCGCCCCGGTTTGGGCACCATGATGATCCATTTGGCTCTGGATGGCTTGCCTGATTGGACAGCGGGCACCGAGCTGCAGCGTTTCTCCTACGTCCATCTGGCACCCGATATGGTCATGATGAGCCGCGTCTATGCCGAAGCAGCTGCAGGTTTATTGCCTGCCGAGCCAGTTCTTGTGGTTGGACAAGGTACAGCACTGGATCCTTCGCGCGCCCCGGAGGGGAAACATACTTTGTGGATTCAAGTGCGTGTGCTGCCCGCCCAAGTCAAAGGCGACGCTTCTGGCAAGATTGCCGCTGGCGATTGGTCGCAGCTTAAGGATGCATATGCAGAGCGCGTCCTGGATCTGCTTGAAAGTTATGCGCCGGGCCTGCGTAGCAAGATCCTGGCCCGCCATATCATGTCGCCCCAGGATCTGGAGCAGTTCAATGCGAACTTGATTGGCGGTGATAACCTCTCGGGCAGCCACCATCTGGATCAGAACTTCTTCTTCCGTCCAGTGGCCGGTTACTCCAAATACAAAACGCCGATCAAGGATCTGTATTTGTGCGGCGCCTCGACCTGGCCCGGTGCAGGGACGGGGGCCGGATCAGGTTATATGCTGGCCAATCTGTTGGCGAAGTAAGTCAAAGAACTAAAGGCCATTCAGACGTTGCCGGGCATGTTCCAGGCGCAGCTGTTTGGCCTCCATCTCCTGTAGTTGTCGTCGTATCCCATCGATATGTTCTTTGGCGGCGCGTCGGGCCAAGTCAGCTTGGCCTTGCGTGACGGCATTGCATAAACGCGCATGTTGTCTGTCCAGCCTGCGTTTGGAGTCATGGTCGGGATACAGGTGCTGCACGGACACACGCACCGTAGATAACATCAAATCGTTGAACAGGCTGATCATATGTACCAGCACCGGGTTGTGCGAGGCCTCACAGATTGCCGCATGAAAAGCATGATCTGCCCGCGCAACCTGTTCAGGCGCTGCATCCTGCATTTGCAGATCCTCCAGTTCCTGAAAGCGTCGTCGTATCATGATGTGATCGGCTTCCGTCCCCCTGGAGGCGGCTAGTTGAGCCGCCTCGCTTTCCAGCAGTTCACGCACTTCCAGCAAGTCATATAGAGTGCGCCCTTGCGCTTGAAGCAGGTGCTCCAGCGGCTTGCTGACGGCTGAATCAATCAGGTTGGCGACAAAGGAACCTTTGCCATGCCGGGTTTCAATCAAGCCGCGCACGCGCAGGATTTGTAGCCCTTCGCGCAGGGCAGATCGGGACACCGCCAGCCTTTGCGTCAGTTGCCGCTCGGAGGGCAGGGCTTGTCCCGGTTTCAGGACGCCATCCATAATAAAAGTTTCGATGCGTTGGGCGACCAGCTCGGCGGTGACTTCCAAACGCTTGGGTTCCTGCATTTTCATTCGTGGTCAGACCAGTTGTATGCCTGTGGAAATGATAACAAGCTGATTATCTATCTGTCTGATTTATAAGTATAAAGATAAACCCTAATACTCTCTTAGGGTAAAAACTGGTCGGACCAGTAGCCTGACGGCTGGACAAGCTAGCCCGCATCAAAGACCATCCGTTTCAGGAGACTTTAAAAGACAGGAGGCGTCATGAGCTTGCGCTACGACGAAAAACTGGACGGTGTGCTGCCCCGCGTGGACAGGATGCAGCTGCTTAGCCGTTTGCGTGATGATATTCCCGGCCTGGATGTGCTGCACACTGATGAGCAACTGCATCCTTACGAGTGTGATGGACTGAGTGTTTATCGCGCCAAACCCTTGCTGGTCGTTTTGCCCCGTAATGTGGAGCAGGTACAGGCCGTGATGCGCTTGGCTCACGAAGTCGGCGTGCCGGTGGTGGCTCGTGGTGCGGGTACCGGCTTGTCGGGCGGTGCCATGCCTTTGGAGCAGGGTATTTTGCTGGTGATGGCGCGCTTGAACCAGATTCTGGATCTGGACCCTGTAGCCGGGATTGCTCGCGTTCAGCCCGGCGTGCGTAATATCGCGATCTCTCAGGCGGCCCAACCCTTTGGCTTGTATTACGCACCGGACCCGTCTTCGCAGATTGCCTGTTCAATTGGTGGCAACGTAGCGGAAAACGCGGGTGGTGTGCACTGTCTGAAATATGGTCTGACCGTACACAATATCCTGCGCCTGGAAGTGATTACCGTCACAGGCGAACGATTGATTTTGGGCTCCGAAGCTCTGGATACGCCCGGCTTTGATTTGATGGCCCTGTTTACGGGTTCCGAAGGAATGCTGGGGGTAGTCACGGAAATTACTGTCAAGTTGCTGGCACGTCCCCCCTGTACGGTAGTGCTGCTGGCCAGCTTTGACGAAGTGGAAAAAGCAGCTGATGCCGTGGCGCAGATTATTGCTCAAGGCATTGTGCCGGCAGGGCTGGAGATGATGGATCAAATGTCCATCCGCGCAGCCGAGGACTTTATCCACGCTGGCTATCCCGTTGATGCACAAGCGATCTTGCTTTGCGAGATTGATGGCGCTTTGGAAGACGTGCAGGACGATGTGGCTCGTGTGGAGCAGGTTCTTTTCAAGGCCGGCGCGCAAGAAGTGCGGGTTGCGCGGGACGAGCAGGAGCGACAACGCTTCTGGGCCGGTCGTAAAAACGCCTTTCCCGCTGTAGGCCGGATTTCTCCCGACTATTACTGCATGGACGGCACCATTCCGCGTCGTCAGTTGGCTTATGTGCTGAAGAAAACCGCGGAGCTTTCCGAAGAGTACGGCCTGCGCGTCGCCAACGTGTTTCATGCGGGCGATGGCAATATGCACCCGCTGATTCTGTTCGATGCCAATCAACCTGGCGAGCTGGAGCGAGCCGAAGCCTTGGGCGGCAAGATTCTGGAATTGTGTGTGGAAGTCGGCGGCACAATTACGGGCGAGCACGGCGTAGGCAGAGAAAAAATCAATCAGATGTGTGTGCAGTTCAATGAAGACGAGCTGCAGTTTTTCCATGCGATCAAAGCTGCCTTTGATCCCAAAACCATGCTGAATCCCGGCAAGAACATTCCTACTTTGCATCGCTGTGCAGAAATGGGCGGCATGCACATCCATCACGGGCAATTGCCTTTCCCAGAGTTGGAGCGTTTCTGATGAGTACCGTAGAACACAAAAATCAGGATCGCAGCGCTGAATTGCTGGAGCAGGTCCAGCAAGCCCTGGCCACTAAAACCCCCTTGCGTTTGCAAGGCGGCAATACCAAAGCTTTTTTAGGCAAAGCCGTGCAGGGGCAAGAGCTGAGCCTGGCAGGCCATGAAGGGGTGGTCGATTACGATCCGGCGGAACTGGTCGTCACGGTGCGTGCCGGGACTTCCGTGCAGGCGCTGGAAACGATCTTGAACGAGCAAGGTCAATGCCTGCCTTTTGAGCCACCTCTGTTTGATAGCCGCGCCACTGTTGGTGGAGCCACCGCCTGTGGTCTGTCGGGACCGCGTCGTCCCTGGGTAGGCTCATTACGAGATTATGTACTGGGCTGCCGTTTGATCAGTGGCATGGGCACACATATGCGTTTTGGTGGCCAGGTCATGAAGAACGTCGCCGGTTATGACGTATCGCGACTGATGGTCGGCGCACAGGGTTCATTGGGTGTAATTACCGAGGTGTCCTTCAAAGTCTTGCCTCGCCCACGTAGCCGTGCCAGCCTGGTTCTGGAGGTAGCCCAGCAGGAAATCGCCGGTTTATTACGCAGTTGGCGTGACCAAAGCCGTCCCATTACGGGCGCAGCTTGGCAGGACGGGCGTTTGCATTTGCGTCTGGAAGGTGGCGACAGCTCGGTGCAATTGGCTCAAGAGCAAATCGGTGGGGAGGCTTTGGACTTGTCCTATTGGGACGATTTGTGCGAGCAGCGCCTGGAGTTCTTCAAGCAACCCGGCACCTTGTGGCGGATCGCCTTGCCAGTCGATGCCCCAGTGCAAACATGGCCCGGCCAGGTTCTGGTGGATTGGGGTGGGACACAGCTGTGGCTGAAGTCCGATGCTGCTGCCGAGCAGATTCACGCGCAGGCTCAAGCTTTGAAAGGGCATGCCCGTTGCTGGTCCGGATCAGGTGCAGGGCAGGATGTCTTGCCCGAGTCCTTGTTGATATGGCATCAGCGTTTGAAACAACAGCTGGATCCTGCTGCCATTTTTAATCCAGGTCGTCTCTTTCCTTCGGCGGAGTCCACATGCAAACACAACTGACACCATGGGCTCAGCAACTACCGCAAGCCGAGCAAGCTGAAGCTATTTTGCGCTCCTGTGTGCATTGTGGGTTTTGCAATGCCACCTGTCCGACTTATCTGGACCAGGGCAACGAGCTGGACGGCCCCCGTGGCCGGATATACCTGATCAAGATGTTCCTGGAAGGCAAAGCGACCTCGGAGCTGACCCAGCATCACCTGGATCGTTGCCTGAGCTGCCGCAATTGTGAAACCACCTGTCCTTCGGGGGTGAAGTATCACAACTTGCTGGATATAGGTCGGGCCGCACTGGAGCCCAAAGTAAAGCGTCCCTTGAAGGACCGTGCCATGCGAGTCGCACTGACGCAGATTCTGCCAGAGCCTGCTCGAGTCAACGCCTTGCTGGGGGTGGCACGAACCATGCGGCCCTTGCTGCCATCTTCTTTACAGGAAAAAATCCCGCCCAAGCAAAATGCGGATTTGACACGACCCGCACAGCGGCACAGCAAGCGTGTCCTGATGCTGGAAGGCTGTGTTCAGCCAGCCATGGCGCCTTCCATTAATGCTGCGACGGCCCGGGTGTTGGATCGCTTGGGCATCAGCGTGACGCCCATCGCTCAGGCAGGCTGCTGTGGCGCTTCGTCTTTTCACTTGGGTGCGCAAGAACAGGGCCTGGAGCAGGCGCGTCGCAATATCGACGCCTGGTGGCCGCAGATCGAACAGGGAGCTCTGGCGATTGTGCAGACCTCCAGCGGTTGCGGAGCGTTTGTGAAAGAGTACGTGGACCTGTTCAGGAACGATCCGGCCTACGCCGAGCGCGCTCGCCGCGTCAGTGAACTGGCCAGGGATCTGGTCGAAGTGCTGGAAGAGCAGCCTTTGGAAGAATGCCTGAACACGCAAACCCGCCCACGCCTGGCTTTCCATTGTCCGTGCACCTTGCAGCATGCGCAAAAACTGGGGGGACGAGTTGAGGCCGTGCTGACTCGCCTGGGTTTTGATCTGGGCGCTGTGCCGGATAGCCATTTGTGCTGCGGTTCGGCGGGCACCTATTCATTGACTCAACCCGAGATCGCAGGACGCCTGCGGGATCGCAAGATGGATGCGCTGGAAAGCAGCAAGCCCGACCTGATTGTCACGGCCAATATGGCCTGCGGGAATCATTTGAATGGAGCGGGTCGGACTGCGGTCAAGCATTGGGTTGAGTTGGTGGATCAATACTTGAGTGCATAGTCGCAGGAACCAGGGTTGTCCGAGTCGTTGAATGTTTTTCTGCGGGCCCCTAAGGATGGCCCAGTACAGCCGCAACGTCCGCGCTTGAACGTGGGGGCAGGCAGGGGCAAATTCTGCGGTTTTGTTATCCTGCCTGTTGTTCGCCCCCTCCACCTGACGATATGCTTGCCGTTGTCGCGCAGATAGCCTCGTTTGCAGGAAGGGGCGGTGCAGACTCTTAGGCGGTCAGTTGTTTTTCGAGCAGGTCCAGTGTCTCATAGCAGGCCAGGACCGACGCCACGCTGGAGTTGGGTTCGCGATTTTCCAGAATAGCCGCGATAAACTCCCGGTCCTGCAATTCGATGCCGTCCATGGATACATCTACGTGGGAGACATCGATTACTTCGTCTTTGCCGGTGGCGAGGTCGTCGTAGCGGGCCAGATAGGTTCCGTTGTCGCAGATGTAGCGAAAGAACGTGCCGAAAGGACCGTCATTGTTGAACGATAGCGATAGCGTGCATAGTGCGCCGTTTTCTGTCAGCAACTGGATGGACATGTCCATGGCAATGCCAAGCTCAGGATGGATAGGGCCTTGGATGGCATTGGCCTTGATGACTTTGGAGCCGGTCTGGTATTGAAAAAGATCGACAGTGTGCGCGGCATGATGCCAGAGCAGGTGGTCTGTCCAGGAGCGCGGTTTGCCCAGGGCGTTGGTGTTGCTGCGGCGGAAAAAATAGGTCTGTACATCCATCTGCTGAATGTTCAATTCACCCGCCTTTATCTTTTGATGAATCCACTGATGGCTGGGGTTGAAGCGGCGCGTGTGGCCAACCATGGCCACTAGGCCCTTTTCCTGTTGTACTTGCAGCACTTCCTGGGCACCGGCCAGGGTGTCCGCCAAGGGAATTTCAACCTGTACGTGTTTGCCCGCTTTCAGGCATGCCAGTGTTTGCGCAGCGTGCATCTGAGTAGGGGTGCACAAGATGACGGCATCGACCTCCTGACTGGCCAGCGCCTCGTTCAGATCGCCCGAGGCGTGGGGGACGCCGTATTTTTGCGCTACTTCCTGGGCCTTGGCCTGGGTGCTGGACACGATATAGGTGACCTGGGCTTCGGGGATACGGGCCAGGCCGTCCAGGTGCTTGATGCCGAAGGCGCCTGCGCCTACCAGTGCAATATTGACTTTTTTCATTTCTATTTCCTTTTGTTCAGAGCGTGGGGCCAAGCCCGCTCACGCAGTCTCTTTGTTTTCCAGGATCAGGTGTCCGACCGCGGTATTGGAGGCGGGCACATGGTAGAAGCGGTGGCGCACATCGACGTGTGGATTCATGGCGCCACGCGCGACCAGCCACATCACCAGCTCGATGCCTTCCGAGCCTGCCTCACGCACATAGTCGATATGGGGCACGCGAGCCAGGGCATCGGGGTCGGCAATCAGGCGATCCAGGAACTGGTTGTCCCATTGGGCGTTGATCAGTCCGGCGCGGGGGCCTTGCAACTGGTGGCTCATGCCGCCTGTGCCCCAGATCTGTACATTCAGGTCTTCGTCATACGAGGCGACCGCGCGACCGATCGCCCGGCCCAGATCCAGGCAGCGCTGGCCGGATGGGGCCGGATACTGAACTACGTTGACGTGCAAGGGGATTACGGGGCAGGGCCATTGTTCGACTTGACCGAACATCAGGGAAAGTGGAACGGTCAGGCCGTGGTCTACTTCCATTTTGTTGCACAGCGTCAGATCGAAGTCGTCCTGAATGACCGAGTGGGCAATATGGGCCGCCAGTTCGGGGTGCCCTTGTACCGTGGGGACAGGGCGTTTGCCCCAGCCTTCGTCACTGGGTTCAAAAGAGGCACCAGTGCCCAGGGCAAAAGTGGGAATCAGGTCCAGGCTGAAGTTGTTGGCGTGGTCGTTGTAGACCAGGATGATGACATCCGGTTTGTTTTCCTGCTCCCATTGCTTGGAGAATTCGTAGCCGTCGAACACTTTTTTCCAGTAGGGTTCGGTGTGCTTGCCCAGGTCCAGCGCGGCACCAATAGCAGGAACATGCGAGGTATAAACAGAGTGTTTGATCTTTGCCATGATAGGTTCCGGTTATTTTTCTTGTTCGTGTAAGTAGCGGTTGCCCTCGGGGGAGCGGCCACCCTTGAGCATCATTTCCCGATAGTCCTGTTCGCTCATACCGGTCATGCTGCCTGCCATTTGTTGGAAGGACAGGCCATCGGTAGCGCCGATCTTGGCCAGAAAGTAGATGTTGCCACCCAGTTGCATGCAGCGATTCAGGTCACGACTGAGCACAGCCTGTTTTTGCTCCATGCTCATGGGCCACTCATCCAGATAGGCTGACTCGTCCGCTTTAAAGCGGGCCCGGTTTTCTGCCTTCATCAGTGACATGCAAAACTGGTTCAGGTGGTAGCCCTTACGCGATTGTTCCGAGTCAAAAATAATCGTTCCCGGTATATCCTGGTACGGTTTGTCCAGTGCCATAGTTATCTCCTCAAATTCATGTCAACTCTTCTGGCCAATACAGGCGCATCGGGTTGTCCACCAGTAGTAATTGTTGTTCTGCGGGACTGGGCGCAATTTGTGCCACGTAGTCAACCAGCAAACCGTCATCGGGCATATGGTCTTTCAGGTTGGGGTGGGGCCAGTCGGTCCCGAACAAAACGCGATCGGGGAACTGCTGCATCAATCGGCGTGCAAATGGTACGACATCCTGATACGCATGCTGCTCGCCATGCAGGGCGGCAGGACCGCTTTTGCTCAGACGCTCAGGGCATGAGAGCTTGGACCAGATGTTCGGGTGTTCGGCCATCAAGCGTACGAACAGGTCGAACTCGGCACTCTCTGCCCCTTGGCTGACATCCGGACGGCCCATATGGTCAACGACCACTGTGGTCGGTAGACCGGCGAAAAAATCCCATAGTTCTGGCAAATCCTGTGCCTCGAAGTACACCACCACATGCCAGCCCAAAGGCGCTATTTTATGGGCAACGTTCAGCAGTTCTTCTTTCGGCGTGAAATCGACCAGACGTTTGACAAAATTGAAACGCACACCGCGCACGCCGGCCTGGTGCATGGCGTCCAACTGCTGTTGCGTGACATCCGAGCTCAGGGTGACAACGCCACGCGCCTTGCCTTGTGAGGCCTGCAAGGCATCGAGCAAGGCGCTGTTGTCCTTGCCGTGACAGGTAGCTTGCACAATGACGTTGCGGGCAAAGCCCAGGTGGTCGCGCAAGGCAAACAGCTGCTGTTTGCTGGCATCGCAAGGAGTGTATTTGCGCTCGGGGGCGAAGGGGAACTGCTCAGCGGGGCCAAACACATGACAGTGGGCATCAACCGCACCAGCCGGTAACTGGAGTCGGGGTTTGGAGGGGGCGGCGTACCAGTCCAGCCAGCCGGGGGTTTTCTCAAAATGGCTCATCATCCTTCCTTCAGTCGATGTAACGGAGCCCGGCCTTCTCCAGGGGCTCACGCATTTTGTACATATCCAGGCCCAGGACACCGCTGGCCAGCTTGGCGCGTTTTTCACCCTCAAAACTTTCTCTTTTTTGGGCGGCCGCCAATGTAGCGGCGGCCTTGGCGGCGGGCACGCACACCACGCCATCATCATCAGCCACGATGACATCGCCCGGCGTGACCCACATGCCTGCACACACGA
Organism: Alcaligenes sp. DN25; assembly: GCF_023674485.1. Classification (NCBI taxonomy): domain Bacteria; kingdom Pseudomonadati; phylum Pseudomonadota; class Betaproteobacteria; order Burkholderiales; family Alcaligenaceae; genus Alcaligenes; species Alcaligenes sp. DN25. The sequence goes on from NZ_CP098408.1 coordinate 1,426,164, forward strand.
CCGGAATATTGACCGAACCCAAGGTGGCCTTGATGGTGCCCTTGGAGGAAATGGCCTTGCTCCAGACCGGAAAGTTCATCGCCTGTAAGGTGTTGATGTCGCGCACTCCGGCGTCAATGATCAAGGCGCGCGCTCCACGGGCCTGGAAGCTGGTGGCCAGCAGGTCGCCAAAATAGCCGTCACTACACTCCGAGGTCACCGCGGCAACCACGATATCGCCGGGCTGAATCTGCTCGGCGACGACGTGCATCATCCAGTTGTCGCCCGGTTGCAGCAGCACCGTGACGGCAGTGCCGGAGACTTGCTGACCGGAGTAAATCGGGCGCATATAAGGTTTGAGTAGACCGACACGGCCCATGGCCTCGTGAACAGTGGCCGAGCCCAGGGCCGCCAGTGCATCGGCGGCCTGGCGGTCGGCTCGTTGAATGTTGCGGTACACGACACCCAGTTCGTACATGGTTGATTCCTTGATGAATAGTTGCAGGCGGCTTACAAGCCTTTTTTCTTCAGCGCAGCGTCCAGGCGCGGGAACACGCGGCGTGCGTTGCCTTCGTAGATCTGGTGACGTTCCTGTTCGCTCAGGTTAAGCGTGGCTTCGATATAGCGTTTGGTATCGTCGTAGTAGTGACCGGTCGTGGGGTCAATGCCGCGCACCGCGCCAATCATTTCGCTGGCAAACAAGATATTCTTGACAGGAATGACCTCGGTCAGCAGGTCGATGCCAGGCTGATGGTAGACGCAGGTGTCAAAGAAAATGTTGTTGAGCAGGTGCTCGTCCAGCAGGGGCTTTTTCAGCTCCTGTGCCAGACCTCGGAAACGGCCCCAGTGATAGGGCACGGCGCCGCCACCATGGGGGATCAGGAACTTGAGCGTGGGAAAGTCTTTGAACAGATCGCTGGTCAGACATTGCATGAATGCGGTGGTATCCGCGTTCAGATAATGGGCGCCGGTGGTGTGAAAGCAGGCGTTGCAACTGGTGGAGACGTGGATCATGGCAGGAATGTCGTACTCCACCATTTTTTCGTAAATGGGGTACCAGGAGCGGTCGGACAGCGGCGGGGCCGTCCAGTGGCCACCGGACGGGTCGGGATTCAGGTTGATGCCGACGTTGCCATACTCTTCCACACACTTGACTAGCTCGGGAATGCAGGTTTTGGGATCTACGCCCGGCGATTGCGGGAGCATGGCAGCCGGGATGAAATGGTCAGGAAACAGTTCGCTGACGCGATAGCACAGCTCATTGCAAATGGCGGCCCAGGTGCTGGAGGTCTCGAAGTTGCCGATATGGTGGGCCATGAAACTGGCACGGGGACTGAAGATGGTCAGGTCCGAGCCGCGTTGTTTCATCAGCTTGAGCTGGTTGTTCTCGATGGTCTCGCGGATCTCGTCATCGCTGATCTTCAGATCACTGGCGCGGGGCGTTTGATTGGGGTCTTTCAGGCCGGCGATCTGCAAGTCGCGCCAAGCCCCCAGTGCGGCGGGGGCCGTGGTGTAGTGCCCGTGTACGTCGATGATCATGGGAGGGTCTCCTGCGTCTTGATGTTTAAGGGTTAATGAGAGGGGGAGTCGTGCCGCCTTGCGGCTGTGCACGGCTGTATTGCTTGATGAGGAGGGCGGCCATGGCGATGACGCCTGGGATGGCCACAACGGTAAAGATCTGACTGAAATCCAGCTCGCGTGCCGTCAGCTCGGCCACCAGGAAAGAGCCGGCAATACCGCCAAAACGACCGATGCCCAGCATCCAGGCCACGCCCGTGGCGCGTCCCCGAGTGGGGTAGTAGGCGGCCGCCAGTGCAGGCATGGAGGACTGTGCGGTATTCATCAGCGTGCCGGCCAGAAACACGACCACAACCAAGCCGCCCAGATGTCCGGCCATCTGGCCAATCCACCAAATGGATAGAGCGGTCAGCGCGTAGCCCAGAGCGATGATGCGGTTGGCGTTGAAGCGATCCATCAACCAGCCAGAGAGCACGGCACCCACACCGCCCAACGGGAAGAGAGCGGCAACCAGCGTGCTGGTCTGGGATGCCAGTCCGGCTTCTTTGAACAGCACGGGCATCCAGTTCATCAAGGCGTAGAAAATGACCAGTCCCATGAAATAGGCCAGCCAGAGCATGAGTGATCCCAAGCGGTATTCACGCGATAACACGATACCGATACCATTGTGGGCGGCAGGCTGGGAGCTGGTCTCGGTCAGCGTAAAGCGTTGGACGCTGTCCACAGCCTTGCCGGCAATGGGGGCCAGCGCCCGGCGGATACGGTCGGCGGAGTCATGTCGGGCGACCATGTGGCGCACGGACTCGGGCAGCTTCGGGATCAGCACGAGCAGTAGTATCAAGGGGGCGATGCCACCCAATATCAATACACTGCGCCAGCCAAATTGGGGAATCATCCAGGATGCCAGAAAGCCGCCCAGGGCGGCCCCCAGAGGAAAGCCGCAGAACATGGCATTGGTCAGGGTGGCGCGACGGGCATCGGGGCAGTATTCGCTCATCAAGGTGACAGCGTTGGGCATGGCGGCTCCCAGACCCAAACCGGTCACAAAGCGCAGAACAGCCAATGTCCAGATGTCCGGGGAGAAGCCTGAGGCCAGGCAGGCGAGGGCAAAGATGGCTACCGAGCTGACCAGCACCGTCTTTCTGCCCAGCCGATCAGCCAGTGGCCCCGACAGCAAGGCCCCCGTTGCCAGACCGAACAGGGCAGCGCTCAGTACGGGTGCCAGGGCGGGCTTGCTGACACCCCACTCGGCTATCAAAGAGGGGGCGATATAGCCGATGGCGGCAGTATCAAAGCCATCGAGCAGCACAATCAGAAAGCACAAGCTGAAGATGAGCCATTGAAAGCCAGAGAAGGGGTGCTCATTGAGCAGCGTTTGCACATCAAGGCTGGGCTGGTCTGTTTTGTCGGCTAGGGATGTCATGGTTTGTCTCGTCCAATATCATTATTTTTCGGTGGGCACCGTATGCGCAGGCGCAGCCCACCCCCTGCCACCGCAGTGGCGCAAGCCCTGCGGTGTTCTTTTTTTTGTTTGAAATGCGTTTAGTTCGAGTGCGGTACCAGAACGTCGCCGCGCATCAGTGCTCTTGCGGTGCGCAGCAACGCTGCCTTGGTCACAATCTCGGGGTTTTCGGGGTCGCTATCGAGTGTGACGCTGAATTCGCCGGTGGGATGTTCGACCGACAGCGTGACCGGACCCAGGCTTTGCTCGAAGCGGGCGATCCCCTCGCAAACGGTGCCTGGCATTTTGATGGCCGTACCCACTGTCACGGCAGCGAGCACCCCAATGGCCTCATGGCATACATGGGGGATGAAACTACGGGTGGTCACAGCGCCGCCGTGTTCAGGCGGGGCGATCAGTGTCATCTTCGGGTAATTCTTGGTCGAGACATCGCCCAGTCCCATACGTTCGGATATCTGCAGGCGCAACGCTTCTACGCGTCGCTTCAGTTCCGTATTGGCGTTTAGCTCAGCCACGCTTTCCAGGCCGCTTACTCCTACATCAGTCGCCTTGAAAATCACTAGCGGCATACCGTTGTCAATGCAGGTGACATCCAGGGTGAACGGAGGCAAGCCATCCGCATGAACGGTGATGGTGTCTTTGGGTTTGCCCGTGGGCAGCAGTCCCGAGCAAACCGAGCCTGCCGTATCCAGAAAATTGATGGCAATCGGGGCGCTGGTGCCTGGTACGCCGTTGATCGCGGCATTACCTTCGTAGCTGATTTCGCCTTCGGGTGTTTGCACCTGAATTTCACTGACCATGCCGGTATTGAGCGTCAGGACCTTGACCGTAGTGGTGGGGCCTTGGGCCTGGATCAGGCCTTTTTCCAAGGCAAAGGGGACGACCGCCGCCAGCATATTGCCGCAATTGGGTTTGGTGTCCACCAGGTCAGAGTCGGGTTGCAACTGGGCAAACAAAAAGCTCAAGTCAGCTTGTCCGGTGCTGCAGATATCCACGATCCCCACTTTGCTGGTCAAGGCATGGGCGCCACCAATGCCATCGATCTGTCGACGGTCGGGCGAGCCCATCAGCCTGAGCAGTAGTCGATCCCGCTCTTGGATATTTTCGGGCAGATCTTTGGCGTAGAAGAATGGACCTTTGGATGTACCCCCCCGCATCAGGATACAAGGAATGCTATATTGGCTGGCCATAGGTGGTGCTCCATAGGTCACTGAAAAAACAGGCAAACTGCGAGGCACATTGACTGTGTTCCCATTCGCTCTTGCTATGCGTACCTATTTTAGTAAGCCCGATAAAAGTTAAAAGAACGAAACCCGACTAGTAGATATGTCAAAAAAACATAGCGAAGACAAGCGCCCTATGGAATACGTGATCGATCTCAAGCAATTGAGCTACTTCACGCATGTGGCCGAACTGGGCAGCTATACCCGAGCTGCAGAATTTACCAATGTGGCTCAGCCAGTCCTGAGCCGGCAGATTCGCAAGCTGGAAATTGATTTGCGGCAGAATTTGCTGATTCGTCACGGGCGCGGTGTCATGCTGACCGACGCCGGCAAGATCTTGCTCAAGCACAGTCGTCTAATCTTGCGCCAGTTGGAGCAGGCGCAGGAGGATCTGAGTCTGTCTGAGGGCAAGCTGACCGGGCACATGTATTTAGGTTTGCCGCCCACGGTGGCGCGCACCATTTCTTTGGATGTCGTGCAGGCGTTCAAGGAACAATTACCCGATGCACACCTGACGATTATCGAGTCACTGACGGTTAATCTGGAGGAGCAAATTCATCTGGATCGGGTCAATATGGGATTGCTGTACAACCCCTCTTCCTCGCCAACACTGGAGACGCAGCTTCTGGCCGAGGAACAGTTGCACCTGATCTGCGGTGTGGACAGCCCTTATGCGCAGGGACGCAGCCGCATCGCGCTTAAAGATCTGGCCGATATTCCGCTGATCATGCCTAGCCTGTCCAACAGTTTTCGGATGTTGGTGGAAAAAGAGATGCAAAAGCTCAATCTGAAGCCGCAGATCGAGTTTGAAATCAACAGTGTGGGGGTGATTATTCAATTGCTGGCCAAAGGCATGGGGGCTGCCATTTTGTCCCGCTCGGTGTTGGAGTTCATCCCGCAAAGTGGCTTATTGACGGCTATTCCAATCGAGCAGCCGGCCTTGGTCAATCGTTTGTATCTGGCCTATTCCTCCAAACGTTTGCCCACCAAACTCCAGGTTAAAGTGCGGCAGATCCTGATTGATATTTGCCAGCGACATTTTCCTGGCCGGGATGATTAAGCGCCTTGCTTTTGGGTCATGTTATGCCCATCCATGGCATGCAAGCGTCGAAAAAGGAATGCGGAGCTCAGGGTAATGAGCCCGACAATGACAAACGTGAACTGGAAGGCGGTGGTGGCTGTCTGTACGGATGAGGCGCCAAATAGGGCTTGTCCGTAGCGCAGAAGCATGGCACCTATAGCGGTTCCCAAACCCATGGCCAGTTGCTGGTTTACCGCCATCAGGCTATTGCCACTGCTTTTTTGATAGGGACGCAATCTGGCCATGGTCAGGGTGTTGACGGCGCTGAACTGAATCGAATTGGCGGCTCCCAAAAGCAGTAAGTGCAGACTGATCCACAAGGTACTGGTCTGCGCGTCAATAAAAGCCAGCGCTGTAATCAGCAGGCCGATCAGGATGGTATTGCTTAGCAAAATGGACCGATAGCCAAATCGGTTCAGCAATGGGTGCAAAAAGGGTTTGGCTGCCATGGCGGAAATGGCCATGGGCAACAGTAAGAAAGCGGATTGCACGGGGCTGTAGGCAAAGCTGATCTGAAACAGCATGGGCAGCAAAAAGGGCAATGCGGCCATGCCGATCCGGCTAAGCAGATTGCTGCTCAAACCAATCCGATAGGTACGTACAGACAGCAGATGGCCTGGATACAAGGCGTTTTGCTTGTGCGTGCCATGACGCTTGTAACCTAGCAGAAGAAGAAAACCGGCCAGTATTAACATCCCTGACAAAGCGGGGCTGGCGAGGCTGCCAGACAGTTCAAAGCCCAGCGTTAGCAGGCAGGCGCTGCCAGTGAACAGCAGCAAGCCGTGCAGATCCAGTTTTCCCGGCGTTTCGGTGTAGTTAGGCATCCACTTGCTGGCAAAAAACAGGGACAGCAGGGCAAAGGGCAGATTGATCAGGAAAATCCAGTGCCAACTGGCATATTGCACCAAATAGCCGCCTACCAGCGGCCCCAGTATGGGCCCCAGCAGAGCGGGCATGACGGCATAGTTCAGTACACGCAATAACTCGGCATTGCGAAATGATTTCATCAATACCAGCCGTGCCACTGGGGTCAGCAAGGCTCCGCCCATGCCCTGAACCACACGGGAGACCAGCAACATGGACAACTGCGAGGACAGGGCACACAACAGCGATCCCAGACCAAACAGAAACATGGCGGCCATGAAGATTCGTCGTGTGCCAAAACGGTCGCTCAGGTGCGCGCTGACGGGGATGCATACTGCCACAGTCAGGACGTAGCTGACGATGACCGACTGCATGTGCAGGGCTGAGGTGTTCAGGTCGCGGGCCATGCTGGGCAGCGCCGTGTTGAGCACGGTGACGTCCAGCATTTGCATGAAGATTGCCAACGCCAACAGTGCGGGCAACATTTTTTTTTGAAAAGGGGCAAGCGGTACAGAGGCAGGGTGAGGCATGACAACAGGGCGCAGGGTCGGCCCGGGACCGATCCTGCGCCCGGGCCTGCAGGCCAGATTTATAAAGGATACTGGCGGGGGGTAGTCTGGACGGTAATCCAGCGCAGTTCGGTGAACTCATTGATGGCGGACTTGCTGCCAAAGCGGCCATAACCGCTGGCTTTCATGCCGCCAAATGGGGCTTGGGCTTCATCATGGACGGTAGGTCCATTGATGTGGCAGATGCCGCTCTGGATCTGTTTGGCAATGCGCAGACCACGGTTTACATCCTGCGTGAATACTGCTGCCGCCAAGCCATATTCGCTATCGTTGGCCAAGCGGATTGCCTCGCTGTCCTCACGGTAGCGGGTCATGGTGACGACGGGGCCAAAGGACTCCGTGGCATAGAGCTGCATGTCGGGGGTGACGTCATTGACGATCAGCGGATGCATCAGGGCGCCCTCGATGTTCAGGGGCAGCGGCAAGGAAGCACCTTTGGCAACGGCGTCCTCCACCAGAGCCTGGATGCGCTGGGCAGACTGGACACTTTCCAGATAGGCAAAGCGCGTGTCTGCCTGATCGGGTGAGCCAACCGGAATGGTCTTGATTTTGGCGACCAGTTTTTCCAGAAATGACGGGGCAATCGATTCATGCACAATCAAGCGTTCGGTTGACATGCATATCTGACCTTGATTGAAGTAAGCGCCAAAGGCAACACCGGCGACGGCCTGTTCCAGGTCGGCGTCCTCGCACACAATAACCGGTGCCTTGCCACCCAGTTCGAGCAGGACGGGTTTGAGGTATTTGGCGGCAGTTGCGGCGATGATCTTGCCAACTTTGGTGGAGCCGGTGAAATTGATGCGCTTGACCGCCGGGTGTGCAATGAGCTGCTCGACTACGGCAGGCGCATCTTCAAGGGCGTTGGTAATGACGTTGATCACGCCGGCTCCGACGCCTGCGTCATTGAGCACTTGTCCCAGCAGAACATGGGTGGCCGGACACTGTTCGGAGGCTTTCAGAATGACGGTGTTGCCGCAGGCCAGGGGCATGGCCATAGCACGAGTGGCCAGAATCACGGGCGCATTCCAGGGGGCGATGCTCACGACCACGCCGCAGGGGACGCGATAGGCCATGGACAGGCTGCCGGGCAGATCCGAGGGGATGATGGAGCCATCAATCTGCGTGGTCATGGCAGCGGCCTCGCGCAAGATGTTGGCCGATAAATGCACGTTGAAACCATACCAGGAGTCCGTCGAACCCGTTTCCTGACGTACTGTTGCGATAAATTCGGCCGCGCGCTCGTCCATGAGGTCAGCGGCTTTGAGCAGGCGCAGCCGGCGCTCGGTGGGGCCCAGGGCTGACCAGTGTACAAAGGCTTGTTCGGCGGCCTGCAGGGCGGCTTGCACATCCTCAGCTTGGGCGGCTGCCGCGATGGTCGCGGCTTGGCCTGTAACGGGGTTCTGGCGCGTAAATGTCCGTTGACCACTGGCGTCACGAAGCTGGCCATTGATCAATAGTTGACTGGTGTTCATTATGTCTCCTGCAATACTGCGGATAGATAGGCAAAGTTAAAACGGGTTGTTCAGGTCAATGCCGGATTTGCCCGGTGCCAGAATATTGTTCGGGTCCAGGGCGCGCTTGATCGCGTGTTCGACCTGGCGTTTCACCGTTCCGTATGATTGGGCGACCCGCTCCTGAAAGCGTGTATTGACCCGATACACGGCATACCCTTCTTTCTCGAACTCATCGAGCAGTTCATTAAAGCAGGCATCGGCTCGTGCTGTCTCTTGTGGATTGCTGCGATCGTAAAGCACATCGATGACATGGTGCATGTCTCGCCAGCCAACAATGAATTCACCGACGTAATCGAGCCCGTGCTTGTTCAAAATGGCCTTGGCCAGTGTTTTTTGCTTGTCGCACTCGCTGCCACGGGCCTGGCTGACGGGAGCGAACCACATGGAGCCACCACCTCCACGCCAGTTGTACAGGCCAAATTCCTGTAAATTGGGCACGCCCGACATCAGTTCGGCGCGGTATTTGAACGGTTGTGTGTCGCCGGCCTCTTCCTGGGTTACCAGCGTGCCTTTACCCATTTTCTTGACTGCTTCCTGGACAATTTTCCAGTTCACATCTACTTGTTCTTGTGTACCGTACAGGGCGGCGTAGACGTTCCAGGCTCCCAGGTTCTTGTCTTTCTGAATTTGCTTCAACACGCTGTCCGGGGTGGCGCCCGGTTCGCTCAGGTAGTCGCTGCGTCGGGTGTTGCAGGTAGCAGCTTCCCACAGAATATTGGCAATAACCACCGAGTTGGGGATAACCTGGGCAATGCGCAAGGGGCGAATCATCTCCACGATATCGGCAATATCGGCTTCTTCCTCGAATTTGATTTCAAAGGGTTTGTAGACCGGGGGTTTGGGCATGAGCCAAAACCCCATTTTGGTGCAAATGCCGTAATTGGCCTGGGTAAACATGCCGTCCAGCGTTGGGCCATATCCCCATTTGAAAACCTGCCAGGCCTTGTCACCTGGAACACTGCCCATTCCGGTACGCAATACCTGGCCGTCGGCCAGCACCAGCTCCATGCCGCATTGCATCATGAAGTGTTCGCCGTACGGGGTATAGCCCACGCCACGATCCATCGTATTGCCCAAAGGGCCGGCAATGGCCGAGGGCGCAGAAAAGGACAGCATGAGAGGAATGTTGTTGTCCTCCAGATAGTCGTAGAGCTGCTGATACGTCACCCCGGGTTCGACCAAAGCGGTGCACAGATCAGGGTCCACATGGAGGATCTTGTTCATTTTTTTCAGATCCAGCACCACCTGGCCCCGTTGTCCGGGCGCGGCCGAGCCATAACCGAAGTTGCGCCCAGTGGAAATGGTCCAGATAGGGATCTTGTATTCGTTGCAGATCTTGACGATCTGCTGTACCTGTTCCACGCTAGTGGCCGACAGCACCGCCGAGGGCGTATGCGCCTCTTCGGAGACCGACATCATGATTTTGGTGTAGGGCTGAATCTGTGCCGATTCCAGCAGGACATTTTCCTTGCCCAACAAGGTCTGGAACTGGGTCAGCGCCTGTTGAAACTGGGACTGATCTACCCCTTTGGGTAGCACCATTTGTTTGTTGTTTTGCACGACCCCCTCCTTAAATTTCGAGCATGAACGACACGTGATGGCCGTTTACGTAGTGTGTGTTTTGAATGGCAGATTGTATGGGTGCGGCCCCGGCCAAGGCAGCGCCCAGACCTTGGCTGTCCCGGGTGCTGAGCTGTGCGTGGTGGGCCTGCCAATGCAGACGGCCCTGAGCGTTGCGCAGCAGATCGATCACAATGGTGGCGCTGGCATCATCGACCAGCCCCAGGATTTTTTTAGGCCCTGTCTGCTCTAGCAGGGTTTGCCATTGGCGCAGAAAGGACAAGTCGGTGCTGGTGTACAGCACCTGGGGGGCTGACGCAGGCTGGTACGCCTGTACGCCACTGAGAAAGGCCGACGCGCATTGGCCCGGCGTAAGAATGACATGCAGGGGCGGCGCTTGCTGTACACGGTTTGCCCAGGCAGTGGCGGACGAACCCAGGCTGCCCAGGGCCGATCCTGTCAGTACCATGCCTTTGAGAACCTGACGACGTTGACTGTTCATGCCAGGCTCCTTATTTGCTGGTAGCGCTGGCGGGCACCCGGGCCGGGGAGGTGGACAGATACTGACCTAGCTCCTTGAGGGTGGCATCGTTGATATGGGTCTGCGGAAAGGCAGGCATGGCTCTTAGGCCGCTGCGCACAATAATGGCAAAGAACTCGGGCGGAAGCTGCCGGCCTTTCAGTTCCGGGCCAATTCCTGCTTCGTGACAGTAAATACAGGTTTTTTCGTAGGTTTTCTGCCCCAGTGTCTTTGCTTGTTCGGCGGCAGCGCTTGTCGAAAAACACAAGCTCCCCAGCCCCGCCAATGTCAGCAAGCGAGCTGTTCTGAGAGCGTGGCAAGTGAAGCCTTGTATTGCTGGCCTGTGGTAAGCCATATCCGTCTCCTGGTTACGATTGATTTTGATGTTTTTTGTTAGTAGGGAAGGCCAACATAGTTCTCGGCAAGCAGGCGGGCGCCGTGCTCGGAGTTCATCAGTTGATTAAATTCGGCTGCCTGAAGCTTGTGATCCCAATGACTCATGTCCGGGAAAGTATGCATCATCCGGGTCATGTACCAGGAGAAACGTTCCGCTCCCCAGATACGTTTCAGACAACGATCTGAGTAGTTCTCTATTTTTTCGCGGCACTGGTTCTGGTAGAAGTCCAGCAGCGCCTCCGAGAGATACAAGACATCACTGGCGGCCAGATTCAGGCCCTTGGCCCCAGTGGGAGGCACAATATGGGCTGCATCACCTGCCAGGAACAGGTTGTGATGGCGCATGGGTTCGGTCACGAAGCTACGCAACGGAGCAATGCTTTTTTCAATGCTGGGGCCAGTGACCAGGTTGGCAGAACGTGTCGGCCCCAGGCGGGTGCGTAGTTCGTCCCAGAATCGCTCATCGGACCAGTCTTCTACCTTGTCACTCAAGGGCACTTGAAGATAGTAGCGGCTGCGTGTTTTGGAACGCTGGCTGCAAAGCACAAAGCCGCGCTCATGCTTGACATAGATCAGTTCGTCGGAGACCGGGGGGGTGTCTGCCATCAGGCCCAACCAACCAAAGGGATACACACATTCGTAGGTTTTCAGGATATCGGCCGGAATGGTGGGGCGTGATATGCCATGAAAGCCGTCACAGCCCACGATGAAGTCGCAGTCCAGACGGTGCGCCTTTCCTTCGTGCTTATAGGTGACATAGGGGTGGCTGCTTTCCACTTCATGCAAGGCCACATCTTGGGCTTCATAGACAGTTGTCGCACCGATCTTTTCACGCGCTTGCATCAAGTCGCGGGTGACTTCGGTCTGGCCATAGACCACGACATGGCGATTGACCAGTTTTTCAAAATCGACTCGGAACGAGGTGTTGTCGAACACCAGTTCGCAGCCATTGTGCACCAGGCCATTTTTTTTCAGATTATCGGTGACACCAGCCTGTTCCAGGGCATCGACGGTTACGCTTTCCAGCACACCGGCCCGAATGCGGCCCAGAACATAGTTTCCCGTTTGACGTTCAAGAATGACGTTGTCGATACCGTTTCGGGACAAGATTTGTCCCAGCAGCAAACCGGACGGGCCTGCTCCGATAATAGCTACCTGAGTTCGCATTTTTTTCTCCACCAAGATGTTGCTGTGTTGCTCGCTATTTGGCGTATTGTCGTGAAAAAATCAGCAGGCAAATACATCGAATATGTACTAGCAGCTATGCGTTTTTGTGCGAGCAGCCCATTTTGAGTAGCGGACTCAATTCTAGATGTTCTTTCTGCGCTCATCGGCATCACACAGGATGTTTTCAGGCTGTAGTTACTATAAAAAAGAAAGGAGTTGCTCCATGCACTTAACCATTCGCGCGTCCTTGCTCGCCGCGGGCATCTTATGCACCTCTATTCCTGAGTCTCAAGCCTAACGAGCTCTATTGTGAAGAGGGTACTGAGCTCAATGCTGATCTGGCCGTGTCTTTGGTATTTTGAGCAGCAAGCATAACTTTATAGATCGCCCGGACCGTATTGGCGCTGGCTCTGTTTTCGGTAGCCTGGGCTTGGTCAGCTCTGGCACTTAGGGCGACGGTGACCCTGGCGGTTATTCCATAGGGAAAGAAAGGCGTGCCAGTTTTGAGGATGCGTATTTGGGGTAGTGCTCGGAGGACTTGCTTCCCTGCTTGGGCCAGGATGGCATTGATATTTCCTTCGGTCGGCAAAGCATGACGCTTGCCCAGGAGGGCTGGTGGTATGACGCTGCCGCTAATCCAGGCAGAGGTATGGGCAGGGTGTTTGACCGAGGTGGCGCTTACTATGTGGGCCCTTGTCATTCTTTTGCCTAGACAGCTGTTTTCCGTTTGGGCGGCAGCGGCTCCGACCATGAAACCTGTCCCTCTGGAGTTGGGTGGCAAGTCCTCCACTGTTATTTCGGCTGATGCTGATGTGAGCCGAGCAGTGCCTGGTGCGGCCGCTGCTGTTTTCTTCAATTCTGGTCAAATATGTACAGTGGGCTCCCGCTTGCTGATTGATGCCGCGGTATATGAAGAAGTGATCGCGGGTGGTCGGGCTGGTTCGCTCCAGCCTGGGTGAGGGGGCAGTGGATTGGCTGGCGGCGATATGATTGATGAGGCGGGATGAGATTTGATCAGCCCCCGTTTTGACGGGGTATCGCGTGAAATGCCCGTTATACGTGGGGAAGTATCTGGACCAGTGGTCTGTGCCTTGCGTATCGGGGAGCCCGCGGGCTACGCTGGATTCGTTTGGCATGTTTCAAGGCCATTGGCAAACCAGAGCATCCCTGCATGTAATGGCTCAGGCTGAGACCACGACGCTTAGTCACTGGATTCAGAATCGGGCCATTTGGCCGCGCAGTCAGGATACCCGGCTCAAGTCTGTGCTGGAATGTCATTTGCCGGACCTGATGGGGCCAGAGATTACGGTGGCGAAAGCTGTGACAGAGCAAGTAGAGGAAGCGATTGCCCGGCGTTTGGGGCGTGCGCCGGTAGATTGAGATTCCATTACTTTGGTTCTGGGGATGTCGGCTCGATCTTTGCGTCGACGCTTGATGGAAGAGGGGGCATCTTTTCATAGCGCATCGCAGACCGTTCGCCAGGAGCGAGCACAAGCCATGTTGCAGTCTGCTGACCAGCCTTTGTCCGTCGTTGCCGAGCAGCTTGGTTATTCGGATACCGTGACTTTTTCGCGCGCCTTCAAAGAGTGGACGCGGGCTTCCCCGCGTCGTTTCTCCAGGCGGCAAAGCTGAGGCTGGTTTTTTTATCCCTTTTCAGCTCCGCCGTTGATGCTTGCCTGGCTCAAACAGCAAACCCAGGTTGCGGTAAGCTGTTTTGCACCGTGATGGCTTTCAGTTCCGAGTATATGTTCAAGGTTTCACGGCAGTGCTCGCGTCCTATGCCGCTTTCCTTCATGCCACCAAAGGGCGAGCCGCTCCTCAAGTTGAGGTATCGGTTGATCCAGACGTAGCTCTGGATACAAGCCAGGTGCCAATTTGTTGGACGGTCTATGAGTGCCTTCACCCCGTTAAGGCTCGTCCCTGGAAACAGCGCGCAGGCTGTAAGCCCCGGGCTGGTTACTACCTGAGCTCACGTACCTTGCAGCGAGTCTTTCCTTGCTCGTCCTCTCGGCAAGAGGTAGCTGCGGTGCCGTCGGCATCAAAATAAATCCCCATATTCTCTTTCTTGTTGTTGGGCGGGCCGAAGCGATTGGCCGGGTTTCTGTTCTGCTCAAGCTGGGGCAGGCGGTTGCGCTCAAGTTGCTGTTCTCGTGCCGCTTGGCGAGCCTTTTCCTCATTGCTCATCGCCTTCTGGAAGTTTCTGCTGAACTCCGAGTCCTTGGCCGGATCTTTAGGTGTGGCTGCCGAGGGACTCGCTTCGCGTGGCATGACGGAGGTCGAGCGCAGCTTTTTAAGGTCTTCAGTCGTGACGGAAAAATCCGGAGAAGCCGCGTGGCTGGCAACGGCGAGGAAACTGAGCAAGCCAACTGCAATAGGGTTCAGATATTTGCGCATCAGAATTTACTCGACGTGGATGAGGTTTGATTATCTATCGTTTGATAAACATGGCATGGTTTTTTTCTGCATTCTATACAGAGGATTGACACGAGCACAAACGGAAACAGGGCGAGCCAGGTGCCTGTGGCTTAGCCAGATAGCGACAAGCCTTGCAAGGGGACGATTGAACAGAATAATGTCACGAACACAGGCGGTCAGACGTTTAATGTGGTTTTCTGACATGGACTTGGGAAAACGCATTTAGCCTTGCCGCGACGTAATATGTGCTGTGTATCCAGATAACACCTTAGGGAGGAGAGAAAATGAGCGGGCAAAAACAAGATTACAGTGCGTTTTTTTCAGTACGAACAGCCGCCATATCGCTAGTACTTTGTATGGGAGGTGCAGCGGCTAATGCTGCGTCAGTGGCGTTTTCTCATAAAGACTGGGATCTACGTTGCGATAACACGCTAACCTGCCGCGCCGCCGGTTATGCGGCTGAAGGTGAAGAGCTGGGCTCAACGGTGTTATTGACGCGTAAAGCGGGCAGTGGAGAGCCGGTGGCAAATAGAGTCATGCTTGCACATTACGACGATCCCGAGTGGCCAAAAGGCTCAGTGCCAGAACTTGTTATTGCGGGCCGTAAAGCCGGTTCACTGAGTGTTGCGGGTGACGAGTCTTGGCAAATGAGTGAGGCGCAGTTAGCCCAGTTTTTGGCAGCCTTGAAAAAAGACGCCGTAATTTCCTTTCGTGGGAATGGCAGCACTTATGCATTCTCGGGGGCAGGTTCCAGTGCCGTCTTGTTGAAAATGGATGACGTTCAAGGACGTGTCAATACGCCAGGGGCTATTCTGCGTAAAGGGAAGGGCAGCGAGTCTACGGTCAAGGCACCTATTGCTGCGCCAGTTATCAACCGTGCCCCGGTAGTGGATAAAAGCTTGCGCCCCATGACAGCGCAAGAGGATGCCTTGATTCGGCCTGTGCTGTTGAAGGTACTTGCCGCTGATGAAGAGCAATCCTGTAGTGCTGACATGCTGTCCGAGCCATGGGAAATCGCACGATTGAATCAGCAGTTCTCCCTGGTTGGCGCGCCTTGCTGGTTAGCCGCTTACAACGGAGGGGCAGCCTATTTTGTGATCAATAACAATATGCAGTCTGCTCCGGTGTTAGTGAGTACCAGCGCCACTGATTACGATAATGGAATGATCTCGTCCAGCATGAAGGGGCGGGGCTTGGGCGATTGCTGGAGTTACGAGGCATCGGTCTGGGATGGAACCGACTTTGTTGAAAGTGAACGCGGCGACACCGGGCGCTGTGCTCTGATTCGCGCTGGGGGGGCCTGGAATATTCCGGAGCATGTCAGCCAAGTGGTCGGGCCGTGAGGTTATAAAAAAGCTACCGACGTGGCCTTGGAGTACTGATCCCCCGGCTTTCGAGCCTGGGGGTTTATTTTTTTGGTTCTCAGCTCGGCAATGATGTGTTGGTGAGCGGAGAAACCTAACGGTTTCTGGGCTGGCTTGCTATGGCCGCTGCATGTTTGGCATTGCTTGCCATATGCCCATTTGCATGAGGCTAGCCGTGGGGCTTTTTTGGGGCCGTCTATGTGAAATATTTGAAAGCAGGCGATTAATTGCTTCTGATGTTAAACCATTGATTTAACTGAGTTATTGATTATTTTATTTCAATGGTTTTAGATTAGCTGGTGCCGATGAAAGGAATCGAACCCTCGACCTTCTCATTACGAATGAGCTGCTCTACCGACTGAGCTACATCGGCTAACCTAAGAAGATAAGTATATCCTGTTTTTTTCGGGTTTGTAAATTCTGCGCACGCATTTGGGCTGCGGCGTGCTATGTTGGGCGTTTTCAGCCTGTGAAGGGGACGATGATGCTGGGGATCAAGATCAGTTTGGTGGTAGCGGCTTTCTTGCCTTGGTTGGCGGCGATTTGTGCCAAAGCCGGTGGGGCGGGCTTTACGAATCATGAGCCTCGTCCGTGGCTGGCCAGCCTGTCGGGCTGGCGTGGTCGGGCCAATGCGGCGCAGGCCAATGCGTTTGAGGCCTTGCCGTTCTTTTACGCGGCTGTCTTGCTGGCCTTATGGTCGGGGGCGGATGCCTTGAGCGTGCAGAACCTGATGATTTCCTGGATTGTGCTGCGCGTGCTGTATTTGCTGATGTACATAATGGACAAGGCCACCTTGCGTTCGCTGGTGTGGTTCCTGGCCTTGGCCGTCAATATCTGGATTGTGTTCCTGCCCGTGCTGCGGACTTGATGAAATGAATAAGGGCCTGTTCTGTGCTTTTGATCAAGCATGGAACAGGCCCTGGGATTGCTTGCTTGGACTATTGGCAGGCCAGTCGCAAAGCTGGCCTGTTTTTATTTGCCGTTGCTATCTTGCTCTTCCGCTTCCACGCGGGCGCTGACGGCCGAAGGGAACAGGTCCCAGCAGGCAATGAACATGGCGGCGATCAGCGGGCCAATCACAAAGCCGTTCAGGCCGAAAATCGACAAACCGCCCAGGGTGGAGATCAGGATCACGTAGTCCGGGATCTTGGTGTCTTTACCCACCAGCAGGGGGCGCAGCAGGTTGTCTACCAGGCCGATTACCAAAATACCAAAGGCGGTCAGGATGATGCCGGGGACGTAGTGGCCCGAGACAAAGAAGTAGATGGCAACCGGAGCCCAGATCAGCGAGGCGCCCACGGCAGGCAGCAAGGACAGCACGGCCATCAGCACACCCCAGAACAGTGCGCCTTGAATGTCCAGGAACCAGAACATGACCCCGCCCAGCGCACCTTGGGTGGCTGCCACAGCGATATTGCCTTTGACGGTAGCGCGTACCACAGTGGTGAATTTGCGGAACAGATGGGTTTTCTGGCCCTCGCTCAGAGGGATCAACTGGCGGTAATGACGACCCAGCTCCACGCCATCGCGCAGCAGGAAGAACAGCATGTACAGCATGATGCCCAGGCTGACCAGGAACTGGAAGGTGTTCTGGCCGACGTTCAGGGCTTGTTTCGTCAGGAACTGGCCGCCTTGCACGGCAAACTCAGAGAACTTCTCTTGCAGGGATGCAAAGTCATGCAGACCAAAACGAGCGGCAAAATCCGTCACGCTAGGAGGCAGGGCATTCAGTATTTTTTGCAGGTAGGCGCCCGGATTGAGCTGACCGCTATTCATCAAATCGTACAAAGAGGCGATTTGTTGAACCAGGGAAATGGAAATCAGGATGACCGGAATAATGACGATCAAAATGATGACCAGCAAACTGATCAGGGCAGATAGAGACCGCCGGCCTTTGGTTTTAGCCAGCAGTTTGCGTTGCAAGGGGGTAAACAAGATAGCCAGAACGGCACCCCAGAATATGGCGCCATAAAAGGGAAGAAGTATCCAGACAAAGGCAGCGGATACAGCGGCCAGCAAAAGCAAAAAGGTATGGAATTGTAGATTTGGCCGGGTGGACATGGAGTTTTTCCATTAGCGTGAATTTGAGCCGATTGTAAGGGGGAATCCTTACTATGAGCGTGAATCTTGGTATCTGTTTATTGGGTTTCTGTGGGCTTTAAAACACGCTTGTTTTGCATATTCTTGTCATATGAGTTTTGCGCGGCAGGAGAGCCCCAAAAGTTGCTTCAAGTATGAAGGGTAAGCTGGGGGCGCCTGCTTGCGGGTAGCGGCGCCAGCCGGGTTGATGTATGGGCTTGGGGCTTATTGCTCCGGTTGGCGAGCCCGCTGCAAGTAATAGCTGCTGCGCCAGACATGCTGGCTGCTGCGTTCGAACCAGCGATGGGTGTCTGTGATGCGCAAGGTGCGTGAGACATCATCATGGCCTTGTGGCGCGGCTAGAAGCTGACTGCGAACGGCGTTTAACAAGTCGGCCAGGGCCTGGGCTCTGGCTTGTACTTGCTCCAGCCAATCAACAGGGGCTTGTCCGTGCAGGCTTTGCTGCGCCAGGGTATTGAGCTCTGTGGCCAGGGTTTGAGCTTGCTGGTAACGATTGTCCTGCAGGTCCGTGCTGGGCGGATGTTGCAGTCGGCTGCGCAGGCGCTGCATATGGTCAATGGTGTGCAAGAGCGCGCTGATACGGGCGGCAACGGCGGGATCATCGGCTGCGCTGGGGATGCGCAATACAAATTCGTAGGCTTGATCCAGGACTGTCTCGATTTGCTGCAGGTCGGCAGTGGCGGTGCTGGGGCGGCTCATGTTCAGACTGTGCTGATACAGGTTCAGCAGGCGCTGGGCCAACTCTTCCAGGGTGCGTTGTGTGGTTTCCAGGGCCAGGGCCGGTACTTGCAGCAAGCTGTCGTCCAGATGGTGCTGGGGGCGGGCAGCCCGGTCGGGTACCAGGCCTTGTACCCAGCGAGCAAACTGCTGGGTAAAGGGCAGGCACAAGGCAGCCCCCAGGCCGATGAACAGGCTGTGAAAGGCTGCCAGTCCTAATGCACCGGGAGGAACGTTGATGTATGAGCCTGTGGCATACATGGCTTTCAGGAACAAGGGCAGGATCAGCAGCCCCAATAGACCGGCAATAACGTTGAACAGAATGTAGGCAATGGCTGTGCGTTTTGCGTAAATGGTGCCACCGATCGCAACCAGTACGCCGGTCAGGGTGGT
Organism: Alcaligenes sp. DN25; assembly: GCF_023674485.1. NCBI lineage: Bacteria > Pseudomonadati > Pseudomonadota > Betaproteobacteria > Burkholderiales > Alcaligenaceae > Alcaligenes > Alcaligenes sp. DN25. Next base: position 1,445,006 of record NZ_CP098408.1, read on the forward strand.
GCCTATGGAGGCTCCCACGACAATGGCGGCGGCCTGGTCAAAGCTGACGGCACCGGCATCCAATGCGGTCAAGGTCATGGCGATTGCGGCGGTCGAGGATTGCAGCACGGCGGTCAGAGCCAGGCCGGTCAGCATGATCAACAGGTGTGCGCCATAGCCTCCTGTTGGCATATGGGCCAGGCTGAAGCTGGCTGCCAGCCCTTGCATGCCGTCTTGCAGCATGCCCAATCCAAGAAATAGAGTGCCAAAGCCTGCCAGTGCCCGGCCCAGCTCCTTATAGCGACCGGGGGCAAGCAGTTTGAGCAGGGCACCCAAGCCGATCAACGGCAGGGTGTAAAAGCCCAGATTCACTTTCAGCCCCAGACCCGAGATGATCCAGCCGGTGGCGGTATTGCCCAGACTGGCACCGATGACTACGCCTATGGCTTGTGTAAAGGAAATCAGGCCTGCACTGACAAAACCAATCAGTGTGACGGTGGTGGCGGTAGAGGATTGGGCCAGCGCGGTAATCAGGGCGCCGGAAACAAAGGCCTTGATGGGCCTGCCGGTAAACGCCAGCAGGATCTGCTTGAGAGAGCCACCCGCAAAAGCCACCAGTCCTTCGGACAGCAGCATCATGCCAATCAGGAAAAGGCCAAGCCCCCCTAAAAAGGGGAAAAGAGTATCAAGCATAAAAGAGTGCAAGCAGCGAAATAATCGGCAGGTTCCGGCGCGACAGACCGGGATAGAAAACGGGATGCTGCATTATCGCCAGTTACGCAGCCTATGGAGTGAAATACTTCAGTGTTGCAAACTGGACGTTTCTGGAAGCGTATGTTGCAAACACAGCGGTTATTCTCTTTTTTGTGTATAAGAGCGCTTGGGTTTCTATGGCAAAAGAGAGGGCAATGTGGATTTTCGTAAAAGTGTGAAGCTGGCTGCAGGGGCCATGCTGCTGGGTGGTGTGGTTGCTGGCCAGGCACAGGCGGTGCAGATGTGGCATTCCGATACGGTCTTTGCGAATCAGGGAATGTGCGCTGCGAACTTTACTTTTGATTCCCAAATGGAGCCGGTGCAGCAACTGAGGGTTCATATTCAGGTGCTAAGCAAGAAGAACAATAAGCTGGTGGCCGAGGATGTGATCGAGGTGGACGATTTTGGAAGTTCCAGTGCCGATCGCTATGCCACTGGTTATTGGTATAACGAAATCGCTTGCGATCAGAATTTGCGAGTGGTGGTGACGGGGGCGACTGCAGTGATGAATGGCGAGCGTGTTGATTTGTTGGCCAAGGATCTGCTGGAAGTGGAGAACTTCGTGCCGTATGAGATCAGCATTACACCCGCAGGAGCCAAGTAAGCGATTCTGGATAGTGATCTTGCAGACAAGGCTTCTTGAGCAATCAAGAGGCTTTTTTCATGAGTCCAAATGTAGAAAAGCCCAGCTACTTGCGTAGCTGGGCTTTTTGTATTTTTGGCTCCCCGACCAGGGCTCGAACCTGGGACCTGCGGATTAACAGTCCGTCGCTCTACCGACTGAGCTATCGGGGACCAGCAAAGAAAATAATTATAGGGTAGGGCTATCGAGATTGTAAAGAGGTATTTTTTGAGAAATTCATTTTCATATACGCAAAACCGGATGCGGCCTTGGCAATAGGCGTAAATCCTGATTTTTTCATTGGAAACATACCGTCTGGTCAATAAGGCTCATGAGCCTGGTTTGTTGCAAATGGTTGCAAGCCTTTTGTTTATTGGCTTTGCGACCGTTTAGCCCATTTTTTGCTGAATTCTCTGTAGGTGAAAAACTAGGGAAAATGCGTATTAAACCCAGTAAACACGCTGGATTCAGTTTATTGACACCAATATTGTTTATGTCTGAAATATAAATGCTTGCAGTATATGTGCCTCAACTATCAAGCCCCTTTCATCCCTGTTTCAGGGCTGATCTGTTGAGCAGTTTTGCTTCAAGAAATAGGAGGGGGTGCAGGGGATTGACGTCGGGAAATCAGCTTTTCAGGCGGTGGGACCCAGCACTTGATCAAGAGCCGGACAACGATAAGAAATCCGGCATTCAGACGTTTACAGAGAACAGAGAACATGAAAAAAACTATCTTGGCAGCCATGTTGATGCCTGTGTTGGCGGTTCCCGCATACGCCGCATCAAACGTGACCTTGTACGGCGTGGTGGATACAGGCCTGGGCTACGAGCAGTGGAAAGGGAGCGACCTGAAAGGTGGCGCAGAGAAACAAAGCCGTTTTGGTCTGTACGATCAGGGCTGGATGGGTAACCGCTGGGGCCTGATGGGCAGTGAAGATCTGGGGGGCGGTCTGAAAGCGAACTTCATGCTGGAAAGCGGCTTTGATCTGAGTGATGGCAATATGCGCCAGAACCGCTTGTTTGGTCGTCAAGCTACCTTGGGTCTGAGCGGCGAATCCTGGGGGCGTGTGGATCTGGGCCGTCAAACCACTGTGACTTCCCTGTACGTTGCCGGTGTAGCCAGTCCCTTTGGTGGCAACGGCTATCAGTACGGCGTGGGTGCTGCATTTGATGCGGCCAACACGGTTCGTTACGACAATATGGTCGCCTACCAGAGCCCCGAGTTCTCCGGCTTCCAGTTCGGTGCTGGCTATTCTTTCAATACCAACGGCGCACAAAAGTGGGATCGTAGCGGTTTGACTGGCAATACCATCAACAGCGACGACGCTAACGTGAAAGCCTTTAGCGTGGCCATGCGTTACACCAATGGTCCTTTGAAAGCGGCCTTGAGCTTTGACCAGGCCCGTTATGGTTCGGCTCGTGAGCAAGGCGGCAACCTGGTTGCGGCTGAAAGCGGCAATGTCAGCGCCTGGAACCTGGCTGCCAGCTACAAATTCAGCTTTGCTACCTTGCACGCTGCTTTTGGCCAAAGCCGTAACGGTTACATCGGTGGCTCGCTGCAAACCGAACAGTTTGGTCCCGGACTGCACAAAGACCTGAAGGTTAACTCCTACGCGCTGGGCGTGACTGTTCCTGCAGGCAAGGCCGGCTCGGTTCTGGCTTCCTGGACCATGGCTGATCCACGCTCGACTCCACGCAGTACTGATGATGCCAAGACCCAGCACGTATTTAGCGCTGGCTACCTGCACAACCTGTCCAAGCGCACCAATCTGTACGCGATTGGCTCCTACGCTCGCAACATCGGCTACTACAGCGATCTGAAGAGCACGGTTGCCACGGTCGGTATCACGCACCGTTTCTGATCTTTCTGACTGATTCTGCCAGCTCCGGGTCGACGTAGTGCGTTAGCAGCGGCGGCATCGTCCCGGGCAGGGGCTAGGTCAGGGGAAAAGAGCCACAGCGGGGCGGCATCAACATGCAGTCCCGCTGTCTTTTTGGCTAAAGGATTTTGTTTGTCAAAATGTTAATGGCGCCGCTGCGTTGTTATCGGACAGACGCATTTTGCAAGGACAAAAAAATCAGCCCAAAGCAAATGCTATGGGCTGATTTCAATGGTTTTCTTGGCTCCCCGACCAGGGCTCGAACCTGGGACCTGCGGATTAACAGTCCGTCGCTCTACCGACTGAGCTATCGGGGACCAGAGAAAAAGAATATAGCATGTATTTTGCGAAATGTGCAAGTTTTCATGGAGGAACAGCACAAAAGTTTTGGCATGTTGGTGCTGTTTTCACGGGTGGGCAGACTAAGTCTTTGTCTTTATTGAGGAGTTGGTTCGACATCGTGTCATTCGCGATCTTCCGGTTTTGGAGACTTGTGCACTCTAGTGGGCCATTGGCTGCGATATTGGCAGGGTCAACGTGGCCGCTGCCAGAAGCAAAGAGTAGAATCGACGGCTTGTTGACTCTTTTTTCGCTGGGGCCAGCAGCTCTTGTGCTGACGGTGTCGCCCTGCAAAGTGATGAATTCCCATGCAAGCTAGTCAAAGCTCCAGTGCGCAGCGCAGTTCCTTTTTAATTGGACTGGCCCTGTCGGGGGGCGGCTCTATTCTTTTCTCCGCCAAAGCGGTGGTTGCCAAGCTGACCTATCAATACGATGTCAACGCCTTGACCGTTATTGGCTTTCGAATGCTCTTGTCGCTGCCTTTCTTTCTGGCTATTGCCCTTTGGCAAGTGAAGAAAGTACGGCAGGGCAAGCTGGCCGCACTGACTGGTCGTCAGAAGCTGGAGCTGGTGGTGCTGGGCTTTCTGGGCTATTACCTGGCCAGTTTGCTGGACTTTATCGGCCTTGAATATATTTCGGCAGGGCTGGAGCGGCTGATTCTGTTTTTGTCGCCTACCTTTGTGCTGATGTTCTCCGCCATCTTTCTGAAACGACGCATTCTGCCCAAACAATGGCTGGCTCTGGCGCTGGCCTATTTAGGGGTAGGGCTGGTCTTTGTGCAGGACTTGAGCCTGACCGGCGATGATGTGCTGCTGGGTGCGCTTTGCGTGTTGGGTTCGGCCATTTCCTATGCCATCTACCTGATTGGTTCGGGCGAGCTGCTCAAGGCCATTGGTTCTACACGGCTGGTGGCTTATGCCATGTCCTTCTCGGCGGTCTACACCCTGATTCACTTTTTTGCCGTGCTGGGCTGGCAGGGGCTGGTGCAGCCTGCGCCGGTCTATGGCCTGTCCATGATTCACGCCGTCTGCAATACGGTTTTGCCGACCTTTATGACAATGTGGGCAGTGGAGCGAGTAGGCGCGCCCATGAGTGCTCAAATGGGGCTGATTGGCCCAGTTTCGGTTCTGTTTCTGGCGAACTGGTTTCTGGGGGAGCCGATTACGCTCATGCAATTGCTGGGTACGGCCTTTGTACTTAGCGGCGCGATGGTCTTGAGCCGCCGCTAAGTCTCGGCACAGGCTGGCTTACTTGCCGTTGTTGGCCAGCCGTTTTTCGATTTCGTCGCGGTGCACGTCGTAGGTGGTGAAACCGGCCAGGTTCTCCGGCATGTTCAGCTTGTCTCGATGGATCAGCGTCTGGCGAATATCATCCAGACCGCTACGCCAGTGCTCGCGCATGGTCATGCGACCAAACTGATAGTCCTTGTAGTGCTGCTCGTAGGGCTGGTTGCGGTAAATCAGGTGCACCACGTTGTAGCGCTTGTTGCTGGCCAGCTCTTCGGCCAGGCGGCACGGCAACAGGTCTTTGCGTTGATCTTCGGGGATCAGGGGGAGCAGCTCTGACAGGATATGACGCATGTACTGCGAATGACGCATGTCCTCGGTCACCATACGGGTACGGCTGGAGTAGCGGATCTCGTTCAAGCGGTCGCTGACTTCACCCATATTGTTGGGTACCGGGCCACGCGCACTCCACAAGTCCACTTGAAAAACCAGAGTGTCCCGGCGGGGTGACTGATCCAGCACATAAGAGAGCGGCGTATTGGAAACCAGACCGCCGTCCCAGTAATACTGACCATCAATTTCCACGGGGGCGAAAGCCGGAGGCAGGGCACCCGAGGCCATGAAGTGTTCGGCTCGCAAGGTAGTGCGATGGTTGTCAAAGTAAACAAAGTTGCCCGTGCCTACATTGACAGCACCTACCGAGATGCGCTGACGCTTGTCGTTGATGCGATCAAAGTCACATAAACGTTCCAGCGTGTCTTTCAGGGCGCTGGTGTCGTAATAGCTGGCACCTTCGGGCACGCCCGGTGTGGCTTGCATTGGAGGGGGGAAACGGGGGCGGAAAAAGCCACGCTGTCCCAAGACCAGGGCGTTGCTGGCATTGAAGGCGCTGATGGCCTCACGCATGACATCGTTGATACCAAAGAGGGCACGCTCCAGGCAGGCTGGGCTGGACCAGCCATAGTAGGGCTCGCAAATGGTATTCCAGAACTCCCGCAGGCGTTCTACCTGCCGCTCGGGGGGATTGCCCGCAATAATCGCGGTGTTCAAGGCCCCAATTGAAATCCCGGATAAACAGTCTGGCTCGATTCCTGCTTCCAGCAAACCTTCATATACACCGGCTTGATAGGCTCCCAAAGCGCCGCCGCCTTGCAATACCAGGGCTACCGTTTCGTAGGGTGGCAAATAAGAGGGGCGGGCAAAAGCGGGGACATCTTGCGCTTGTGGCGTAGGAACAGTGTTCATGGCATCACTCGGTTCAAGAGGTGGGCAGGAGAGCGGGACTTATGGTCCCTTCTGTTTGTGCTGCACTGCAGCAAGAATAGCATTGCTGCGGGTGTCAACCATCATCAGAATGCAAACTTGCGTCAAGTTTCCGATGCGCTTGAACCGGACTCCGGGCTGTGTACATGTTCCGCAAAAGCGCTTAACACCTGGCTACGGTAGCGTTCTTTATGCAGGACCAGGGACAGGCGGCGCTTCAAATCCAGAAAAGGGGTGTCCAGGATGCGTAGTCGCTGATTGGCAACAGCATCCAGGGTAGCTGCCTGTGGCAGGCAAGCCAGGCCCAGTCCGGCGATGACCGCCTGTTTGATGGCTTCTACCTGACCCAGCTCCATCAGCACATGGCCGCCGGGCAGCACATTCAAGGCTTGTTCGGTCAGCGCTCGGGAGGCCGAGCCACGTTCGCGCATGATCCAGCTCATGCCCGCAAAGTCCTGTTTTTCCAAGGTGGCCTTGGTAGCCAGCGGGTGATCGGGGGCGGCGCAGACGACCAGCGCATCTTCGCGCCAGATCCAGGTTTCCAACTGAGGGTGATTGACCGGGCCTTCCACGCAGGCAATGTCGCAGCCATGTTCCAGCAACTGATTGATGATGTTGGCCGTGTTGTCCACCGACACATGCAGGGACACGCGCGGGTGCTGGCGCACAAACTGCCCCACCAGATCCCCAATCAGATAGTTGCCGACGGTATTGCTGGCCCCGATGCGGATTTCACCACGCAACTCGCTTTCTTCCTGCTGGCTTTGCATCTCCCGCAGGCGTTCCAGAATTTCGCGAGCGTGTGGCAGCAATTGCTTGCCGCGGCTGGTCAGCTGCATGCGCCCCGGCGTGCGTTCAAACAGGGGACAGTCCAGCTGCTTTTCCAGCTCGGCCAAGGCCATGCTGGCGGCAGGTTGGGACAAGTGAATCTGGGCGGCGCAAGCACGCACGGTGCCCAAGGTGGCAATGCCTACGAACACTTCCAGTTGTCTGATGCTGATCGCATTCATGATAAATAAAATTGATACTTACGATAAGTAATAATGAATTTTTTAATACTCGGGGTCAACCTAAAATTACTTTTACTTATTACATATCTGGAATGACGAGATGAGCAGTGTGACCGATTTACCAGCAGGAAGCACGACCCTGAAGGCACAGGGCAAATCGGGTTTCTCTCTGAAGCCGTCGCGTTGGTGGGGTTTTTTACTGGCGGTGGCCGTGGGTGTGGCCGCTATGGGCCTGGGTAAAGTGTGGCCTTTGATTGGCGGTCCGGTTTTTGCGATTGTCTTGGGCATGGTATTGCGTAACAGCATGGGCGTGGCTACGGTGTTTCAGCCCGGTTTGCGCTTTTCGTCCAAGGTATTGTTGCAGTGGTCGATTATTGGTCTGGGTTTTGGTTTGAGCCTGCCGCAAGTGATGCGTACCGGTATGGATTCGCTGGCGGTGACCCTGGTGACCTTGACGGTGGCGTTTGTGACGGCGCTGGTGCTGGGCCGAGCCTTGGGGATTCCTTCCAAGCTGCGCACCCTGATTGGGGTGGGGACAGCGATTTGTGGTGGCTCGGCCATTGCAGCGGTCACGCCTATTCTGAAGCCTGAGGAACATGAAACCGCACTGGCGATTTCCACCATTTTTATCTTCAATATTGTGGCCGTGCTGATTTTCCCCTTGGCCGGTCACATGATGAATATGTCGGACGCAGGTTTTGGGGTGTGGGCGGGAACCGCCATCAACGATACGTCTTCAGTAGTGGCAGCAGGCTATAGCTACAGCCGTCAGGCCGGTGACCACGCCACTATCGTCAAGCTGACTCGGGCAACCTTGATCATCCCGATTTGCCTGATTCTGGCGGGTCTGGAAGTGTGGCGTTCGCGTCAGGCTGGTCGGGATTTTGACTTGATGCGTGTGTTTCCCTGGTTCATCGTCTGGTTCATGGTGGCCTCGGCTCTGCGCTCGCTGGGTTGGGTGCCGGTGGAGTGGCTGGAACCCCTGCGTTTTCTGGCTGAGTTCCTGATGGTGCTGGCCCTGGCAGCTATCGGTTTGTCTTCGGACTTGCGTGTGATGGCCCGAGCGGGCGTGCGGCCTGCCTTGCTGGGCTTGGGAGTCTGGATCGCAGTGGCGGTCAGCAGTTTGCTGGTACAGCGTTGGATAGGTGTCTGGTAAGACAGGTATGTAAAAAGCCCCTGTCAGTGGAAGATAACTTTCACTGACAGGGGCTTTTTTGTCGCCGGGCCGTCCCAAGACAAAAAGCTCCCCTTCGGGGGGCAGCAAGCCGTAGGCGTAGCGTGGGGGCTTTTTTTGTCGCCGGGCCGTCCCAAGACAAAAAGCTCCCCCTCGGGGGGCAGCAAGCCGAAGGCGTAGCGTGGGGGCTTTTTTGTATGTGGGCTACTGGTTTAGACGAACCAGGACGCCGGGCTGCGATTCAGCGCCACGCCTACGATATAGGCAAAGATGGCAATCGCAATCAGGGCTGCCACGCCGCGGCTAAAGGCGGTTTTACCGCGCTTGATGGCATAGCTGCCCACCACAATGTAGACCACCAGCAACACAATCTTGGTCAGCAGCCAGGGCTGGTTGGCGGCTGCGCCCAACATGCCGGCCAGCGCCAGACCACAGACCAACAAGACGGTATCGATGACATGCGGGGCAATGCGCACAAAGCGATTCTGCAAACAGGATGATCCGCTGACTGACCAAAAGGCCCGAATAATGAAAAACAGAATGCTCAGCCCGGCGGCTGTCATGTGCAAGTGTTTGAGGGCCACGTAAGTCATGCCAGTTATTTCCTTCTGAAGTTCAGGGTGCAGAAAAGGGCAGTATACGCAGGCTGAGCCTTAAAAGTTTTTCTACGTCCGAGCCTGTGTCTGCCCGGACGCAAAAAAAAGTCATATTCAAAGCAGATTGACGGGCAGTTTCAGATAGATCTGACCATTGCTTTCTGGTTCGGGAAAGTGTCCGGCGCGGATATTGACTTGAATGGAAGGCAGGATCAGGCGTGGCATGCCCAGGGTTTTATCGCGTGCGCGGCGGCGCTCGCAAAACTTTTCCTGGCTGATGCCGTCGTGTACGTGGATGTTGCCGTCCTTCTGCTCCTGAACCGTGCAGTGGAACTGGGGCTCCCGTCCTTCAGGCGGATAGTCGTGGCACATGAACAAGACCGTATCTGCGGGCAGGGCCAGCAGGCGCTGGATGGATTCATAAAGCTGGCTGGCGCTGCCGCCCGGAAAGTCGCAGCGGGCGGTACCGACATCGGGCAGGAACAAGGTGTCGCCCACAAATACGCCCAGACCTTGAACGTGATAGGCCATATCTGCCGGGGTATGACCGGGCACGTGCAAAGCCTGCACTTGAATGGCGCCGATCTGGAACGGTTCCTGATCCTTGAACAGCGTATCGAAGGGTGTGCCGTTGGCCTGTATTTCGGCCTCTATATTAAAGATGCGGCTGAACGTGGACTGCACTTGCTTGATGTGTTCGCCAATGGCTATTTTCCCGCCCACCTGTTCTTGCAGCCAGACCGCAGCGGACAGATGGTCGGCATGGGCATGGGTTTCCAGAATCCATTGCACCTCCAGCTGATGCTGGCGCACAAAGTCCACGACCTTCTGGGCAGACACGGTGCTGCTGCGGCCGGAGGCGGCGTCGTAGTCCAGCACCGAGTCAATGATGGCGCATTCGCGTTGACCTTCGGCATAAACCACGTAGGTGAACGTGGATGTGTCCGTATGAAAGAAGCTGGCGACCTGGGCTTGGAGCATGTCAGACCTCTTGTTGCTTAAAAAATATGAAAAGATATTATATAATAATATATATTGTATTTTTGTAGAACGTTATGAATCAAACCGAACTGGAAGCCCTGCGACAGGTAGCGGGCCGAGCCAGCAGCTTGCTGGGCAGCCTGGCCAACCCTGACCGCCTGATGATTCTGTGCACGTTGGTGCAGGGCGAATGCAATGTGGGGGAGCTGGCGCAACGCAGTGGAATTTCACAACCTACTTTATCCCAGCAATTGACGGTTTTGCGGCGCGAAGAGCTGATTGCCAGCCGCAAAGAGGGCAAGTACGTCTATTACCGCCTGGAAAACCCGGCGGTGCTGGCTGTCATGCAAACTTTATATGGAATTTTTTGTGCCCCAGGAGGCATTGATGATCGCAATTGACTGGAGTTCCTTTACCCCATGGAGCGCCTTGTTTGGCGGCGCCTTGATTGGTTTGGCGGCCGCGGTGCTGGTGCTGTTCAATGGTCGGGTGTTTGGCATATCCGGCCTGCTGTCGGGCACCTGGAGCGGGGAGGCGGGTGACAGGGGCTGGCGCTGGATGGCCTTGCTGGGCCTGGCGGCGGCACCCTGGCTGTACCGCCTGGCCGGGGAAACCGTACCTGTCGTGCAGCCGCAGCCCTGGATGTGGGTGGTGGTAGCCGGTTTGCTGGTGGGGTTCGGAACCCGTTTGGGTTCGGGGTGCACCAGTGGTCATGGTGTGTGTGGTCTGTCGCGTTTGTCGCCCCGTTCTTTGGTGGCAACGCTGACGTTTATGGCCAGCGGCTTTCTGACCGTGTTTGTCTTGCGTCATTTGATCTAAGGAGCCCGCCATGCACTATTTCATCGCTTTAGTTTCCGGTCTGATTTTTGGCTTGGGTTTATTGATTTCCGGCTTGGCCAACCCCAGCAAGGTGCTGGCGTTTCTGGATCTGGCCGGAGCCTGGGACCCGTCTTTGGCCTTGGTAATGGCCGCGGCAATTGCGGTGGCGATTGTGCCGTTCAGTCTGGCACGCCGTCGTCCTTGTGCTTTTGTGACTGGCCAGCCCATGAATCTGCCCAAGCAGCGTCAAATAGACCGTCCTTTGGTGTTGGGTGCTTTGATTTTCGGCGCTGGTTGGGGTGTGGCAGGTTTCTGCCCCGGACCGGCCATTGTGCTGGCTGCGTCGGGCGCACCGTTGGCTATTTTGTTTCTGGTCGCGATGCTGATCGGAATGTGGGCGGCAGGGCGGGTGCGTAGCTAAGGACCACGTCACACCGCCTTAGCCCAAATGGGTTGTGGGAGCCGGGACTTGATCCGGCTCCATATTCACCAATCCCTGCAAAATGCCGCAATGCTCCAGGCCACCGGCCTGTCCGCAGCGGTGACGCAGTTCAATCAGTTGTTTTTGCAGGTGTTCCAGCTCGGCAATGCGTACGGCCACATGCTCGATGTGTTCATCCAGCAAATCGTTGACCGGGGCGCAGTCTTGCGCTGGGCCGTCCATGAATGCCAGCAGGCCGCGAATTTCTTCGTGTGTCATATCCAGGCTGCGGCAGTTGCGAATAAAACGTAGCCGTTCCAGGTGGATACTGCGGTACAGGCGGTAGTTGCCCTCGCTGCGCTCCGGCTCGGGCAGCAGCCCAACTTTCTCGTAATAGCGGATGGTTTCCGTGTTGCAGTGGCTTTTTTCCGCCAACTCACCAATTTTCATTGCTTGGCCTCCAAAGGGCTTGACCTTGTAGTTACTTTAGGCTTTCTACTGGTCCCATGCAAGAAGCGAGGAACTGCTATGACATCAGCTAACAACACATCAAAGCTCGGCGTGGGGCAGTGCACAACATCAGCCTGCCAGACCGAGCACGTACATGACCATAGTCATGATCACGCCCATGCGGCGGGCGATCACAGCAACGAGCATAGCCATGATCACGATCACAGCCATGCAGAACAAGCGTCGCACTCCCACGAGGGGGCGTGCTGCTCGGCACCCGCATTTGGCCCATCGGTGACCTTGGCGGCCAGTACCTCCACTCGTCTGGTCGTGCATATTGCTGATATGGACTGCCCGGCGGAAGAGAACATGATTCGCTCCGGCCTGAAAAAGCTGGATCAGGTGCAGAACCTGGGTTTTGACCTGATGCAGCGTGTGTTGACCGTAGACCACGTGGATGGTGCCCGTGACAAGGTGCTGGGCGCGTTGCGCGGCCTGGGCTTTGAACCCCGCATGGCCGATGAAGAGCCTGTGAAGCAGGTATCGCCCAAGCAAGGTTTGATTCGCATTGCCGGCGCCGTGGTGCTGGCTTTGGCCGCCGAGATCAGTCACTGGCTGGCGGCCCCCGAGTGGCTGGTGATTGTTCTGGCTCTGGCCGCGATTCTGTCCGGCGGCGTGCAGGTCTACAAGAAGGGCTGGATTGCGCTGCGTAATGGTCAGCTCAATATTAATGCCTTGATGAGTATTGCCGTTACCGGCGCGGTACTACTGGCCCAATGGCCTGAAGCCGCCATGGTGATGTCCTTGTTCAGCCTGGCTGAGTGGATTGAGGCTCGTTCCCTGGACCGCGCCCGTAATGCGGTGGACAGCCTGCTCAAGCTGGTTCCGGATGAAGTGCTGGTCAGTGCCGATGGCAAGGATTGGCAGCGTGTACCGGCCAATCAGGTGCAGGCAGGCTGGCAAGTGCGTGTGGCCCCTGGGGAGCGTTTTGGCCTGGATGGCAAAGTTCTGCAAGGGCTAAGCACGGTTAACCAGGCTCCTATCACGGGTGAAAGTGCCCCCGTGGACAAAGCGCCCGGTGACGAAGTTTTTGCAGGCACCATCAATGGCATGGGCGAACTGGTGTATCAGGTCCAGGCCGCGCATGATGAAACCTTGCTGGCCCGTATCACACGTTCGGTTCAGGAGGCCCAGGCCAACAAGGCTCCGATTCAGCGCTTTGTCGACCAGTTCTCTCGCATCTACACCCCGCTGGTTGTGGTGGCGGCAGCCTTGATGGCTGTGGCCTTGCCCTTGATCTGGGGTGTGAGCTGGTCGGAGTCCGTATACCGCGCTCTGGTTCTGCTGGTCATTGCGTGCCCTTGCGCCCTGGTGATCTCCACGCCTGTGGCCGTAGTCAGTGCCCTGGCCAGTGCCGCGCGTGCCGGTATTTTGATTAAAGGTGGCGTGTATCTGGAGCGGGCTCGTCAGCTACGGTACTTGGCCGTGGACAAGACCGGCACCCTGACCTTGGGCGAGCCTTCCTTGAGCGAATATGGCAGCCTGCGTCCAAGCCTGTCAGATAGCGAAGTGCTGGACATGGCCGTTGCTCTGGCCGAGCGTTCGGATCATCCTGCCTCGCAAGCGATTGCCCGTGGCCGTGTGGCATCGGGTCTGGTGCGCCTGGATCAATTCGAAGCTTTGGCGGGTAATGGTGTGCAAGCACAAGGCACGACTGGCCAATTGCGTCTGGGCAAGCGTAGCTGGGTGCTGGGGCAGAACAAGGCTGAGTCCAGCCAGGCCGAGCAGCAAGCGGTAGAGAGCGGTGCCACCATGGTGTATCTGGGTGACGAGCACGGTCTGCTGGCCTGGTTCGCCATGATGGATACGCTGCGTCCCACCACCAGCCAGGCGATTCGCGATCTGCAAGCGCAGGGCGTTCAGGTGGAAGTGCTTTCGGGCGACCACGAGCAAGCCGTGCGTCATGTCGCCCAGCAAGCCGGAATCAAGGATTTCCGAGGTGGCTTGCTGCCACAGGACAAGCTGGACCGTATCGAGGAAAAACTGGGTAATGGTCTGGTGGCAATGGTGGGTGATGGCATTAATGATGCACCCGCCCTGGCTCGTGCCGATGTGGGTATCGCAATGGGAGCTTTGGGTTCGGACATTGCCATCGAGACCGCTGACGTGGCCTTGATGGACGATGATCTGGGCAAGATTGCCTTGCTGATGCGTCAGTCTCGAGCCTTGCATGCCGTGTTGTGGCAGAACATCAGCCTGGCTTTGGGTATCAAGGCCGTGTTCCTGGTGATGGCTCTGACCGGACAAGCCACCATGTGGATGGCCGTGTTTGCCGACGTGGGTGCCAGCTTGCTGGTGGTGCTGAACAGCTTGCGTTTGCTGCGCGCCCGCAACCCTTGAACTCCGTGTTCGTTGTCACTGAGCCCCACCTCTTTGAGGTGGGGCTTTTTTTATCGCTGGGCCGTCCCAAGGCTCGGCGCCCCCGGTAAAAAGCGCCCCCTCGGGGATGAGCCTGGACACACAGTAGTCCATTGCGGCCTGCTGTGTGCCAGGCGAATCCGAGCGGCATGCAGGCCGCGAGGTGGAGCGCAAGCCGCAGGCGCAGCGTGGGGGCCTTTTTTATGCCGCATCAAATAAGCCCATCACTAACGTGAAGTTTTTTTGACACGCAGTAGTATCATTAAGGCTTCATTTGGGTTGAGGCCCTGCTTGTTTCTCATCTGTGTCGAGCAGGCTGGGCATGACAAGGACGCGCGATGATTGCACTGCTGGAAGCGGGTCGAGCCGGACTCCTGGGGCGAAAACACTGGCTAAATAACCTGTTGGCTGGTTTGGTGGTGGGGGTGGTGGCCTTGCCGTTGGCCATGGCCTTCGCCATTGCCTCCGGGGTCAAGCCCGAGCAGGGTTTGTATACCGCCATTATTGCTGGTTTGGCGGTGTCTTTATTTGGCGGCAGCCGGGTGCAGATTGCCGGGCCGACGGGGGCCTTCATTGTCATTCTGTCCGGGGTGGTGGCCCAACATGGGGTGGCGGGCCTGCAAATTGCCACGCTGATGGCCGGGGTGATCTTGCTGCTGCTGGGCCTGCTGCGCCTGGGAGCCGTGATCCGCTTTATTCCCGATCCGGTCATCGTGGGTTTTACCGCCGGTATCGGGGTGATCATCTGGGTGGGCCAATGGCGGGACTTTTTTGGCCTTCCCGTCGTCGAGGGCCAGCACTTTCACGAGAAACTCTGGTTCTTGCTGCAGAACCTGCCGTCCCTGGATTGGGCAACCACACTGCTGGGGCTTTTGTCTCTGGCGATTCTGATTGTCGTGCCCAAGATCCCAAGTCTGGCGCGTTTGCCCGGACCGCTGGTGGCCCTGGTGGTCATTACGCTTATCCAGGCGATTTTCCGTTTTGAGTCGGTGGCCACTATCGGCTCCAGCTTCGGTGCCTTGCCCAGTGGTTTGCCGTCGTTTCAATGGCCGGAAATTACGCTGACTCGCGTGGTGGAGCTGATCGGGCCTGCGTTTGCAATTGCCATGCTGGGTGCGATTGAGTCCTTGCTGTCCGCTGTCGTGGCCGACTCCATGACAGGGACCCGTCACGACTCCAATCAGGAATTGGTGGGCCAAGGGATTGCCAACGTGCTCTCGCCCTTGTTTGGCGGGATTGCGGCTACCGGGGCCATTGCCCGTACCGCTACCAATATCCGTAATGGCGGTGACAGCCCCATTGCCGGCGTGGTGCATGTCATTTTCCTGGTACTGGTTCTGCTGTTGCTGGCCCCGCTGGCGGCTTATATCCCGCTGACGGTGTTGGCGGCCATTCTGTTCATGGTGGCCTGGAATATGAGTCAGGCCAAGCTGGTTCTTCGCCTGCAGCGCCGTATGCCTACCGCTGACTTGTTCATTCTGTGGGTGACTTTCGCCCTGACGGTATTTGCGGATCTGGTGGTAGCCGTCAATATTGGGGTGATTCTGGCCATGCTGTATGTGCTCAAACGCACCTCGGATGGGGTGCAAGTGCGGGCCTTGGAAGGCCGCCGTTTACAGCGGGCACTGGATTTGTCCTTCAGCCAGGAATTGCGGCAGGATATTTCGGTGCTGACTCTGGAAGGACCGTACTTCTTTGCCAGTGTGGAAGCGGTGAATCGTTCCTTGCTGACGGTGCCGGAGCAGGTTCGGGCCGTGGTCTTGCGCCTGAATTACGTGCCTTTTGTGGATGCGACGGCCATGCAGGCTTTGGAGACTGCCTTGGCGGAGCTGGAACAGCGCAATGTCATGGTGGCGCTGTGCGAGGCGAACGAGAAAGTGGGTCGCAAGCTGATTCGCATGGGTCTGTTCAAGCAGATTCACGCGCATCGCGTTTTTGATAGCTTGCAGAATGCGTGGGAAAGCGTCAGCGAGACCCTGGACCATCAGGCCGTCAAGCAAAAAGAAACGGCCACGCCTGAAACGGGAATGGCAACGTAAGCCTTGATGCCTTGCTTGTCTGCCCTGAAAGAACTTGATAGTGAACAATCCCCTCGTGAAAAGCGGGGGGATTGTTGTTTGGTGCCGGGCTTGGCAAGGGTGAGCCCGGCTTTTGAGCTTAGTTTTTTATTTCATTAAGCACCGTACGAAAGCCCACATGCTGGGTAGACATGGTGGTTTCCTGGGGTTGCCGTGAAGCTGGGCGATAGCGTACGCAGAAGTTCGCCGCACACAGAAACGAGCCGCCCTTGATGACGCCTGTTGCCGGATTTCCGTTGGCATCCGTTGCTGCCACGAGAAGGGGTTTGGGCGCTAGGGGGCGATGCTGGGGCTGCCATGCACTGCGTGTCCATTCCCAGACATTGCCGACCGAATCCCACAGGCCATAGTTATTGGCCGGGAAGCAGCCTACGGGGGCGGTGCCTTCGTAGCCATCGCGCAGCAGGTTCTGGGCGGGGAAACTACCTTGCCAGGTGTTGGCCATCAAGCGGCCGCGCACTTCAGGCGTATTGCCCCAAGGGTAGGTAGCGCCTTCCAGTCCGCCGCGCGCTGCAAACTCCCATTGCTCTTCGGTGGGCAGATCGCGTCCCAACCAGCGGGCGTAGGCCAGCGCATCCTCGTAGGCGATATGGACGACGGGATGATTGTCACGGCCGTTCATATTGGTATCGGGGCCACCGGGATGCCGCCAGTTGGCACCTGGCACCCATACCCACCAGTTGTAATTGCTGGGAGGGGCATGTTGATCGTGCCCGTCGTGGTGATCGTGATCATGCGTTGCTGCCGGTGGCGTGAAGACGGCGGATCCGGGCTGACGATACTGCTCGGGAACCTGAACATTCGGCGGAAATTCCGGCACCCGTTCCGCCTGGGTGACATAGCCTGTGGCTGCCACAAATTGTGCGAATTGGGCATTGGTGACTTCGTGCTGGTCTATCTGAAAAGCCTGGACCTCCACGGGATGTACCGGCTTTTCTTCCGGATAGCTTTCGTCGGACCCCATCAGAAAGCGCCCCCCGGGAATGGTGACCAAACCAGCCTGATTGGCGGCTCCTTGCCTGGCCGGGCCGAAGCCTGTTGGTATGCCGCTATAGGCTTGGCAATCGTGGGCCGGAACCGGAGGAGGGAGGGTATCGGAGCCGTCTGCCGCTGCAGGCAGCGGGGCTGCTGTCAGCAGCCCGCATACCGTCAGCAGTGCCTTGGCTCGGGAGAGCTTAAAGGACTTCATCCAGATCCTTGTAGTAGTTCAGGCTGTTGCTGTAGCCAGGGCGCGAAGCCAGACCTTCAAAATCCTCCACCCCGTTGCGCTTGGCATATTGCTCGTACTCGGCAATCAGCTCTTTCAGCTTTTCAGGATGTTTTTCGGACAGGTCATTCAGCTCGGAGCGATCTTCGACCACATTGAACAGTTCCCAGCGGTCTTTGCCCCACGGTGCATTGGCGTACACGATTTTCCAGTCACCCACGCGCATGGCGCGGCGGCCATTCAGCTCCCAGCCTTGGCGGAAGGTTTCATGGACCTGATCGCTGTGACCGGTCAGCACATCCACCATGGAGTTGCCTTGCATGGGGATGACCTGGCGGCCACGGTATTCGCCCTTGGGCTGTTCGATCTGGGCCAAGGCCAGAATGGTGGGGGCGATGTCGGTTACATGGGCCGGAGCGCGCACAAATTCGCCCTGACGCTTGCCACCGGGTACGCGCATGATGCTGGGCACCGAGATACCGCCTTCATACATGAAGGCTTTGTACAGATTGAAGGGCGTGGAGCCAACTTGCGCCCAGCCTGGGCCGTATTCCACAAAGGAGCCGGGACGGCCCGTGTTTTCATAGCTGTTATCGCGATGCTTGTGAGCCCAGGCGCGGGTTTCACCTTCATCCAGCACGGTATTGCCGTCGGCACCGTTATCGGACATGAAGATCACAACGGTGTTGTCGTACTGGCCGGTTTGTTTCAGGTGCTCGATGACACGGCCAATCTGTGCATCCATGGCTTCCACCATCGCGGCGTAGACCGCCATACGTTTGCTTTCAACACGTTGCTGTTCAGGACTCAGCTCTTTCCAGCGTGGCCAGGCCGGATTGCCCACATAGCCTTGCATATCCTGGGGCACCAGACCCAGCTTTTTCATGCGTTCCAGACGTTCCTCACGCAGCACGTCATAGCCTGCGTCATAGCGGCCTTCATATTTGCGTATGTATTCCTCGGGTGCGTGCAAGGGCCAATGGGGAGCCGTAAAGGCCAGGTAGGCGAAGAAAGGCTGGTCCTTGCGCTTGTCCGCATCGATATAAGACATCAGGCGCGAGGCAAAAAACTCGCTGGAGTAGAAGTCTTTGGGCAGTTGCACTTCCTTGCCGTTCTCGCGGTACAGGGCAACCGGTGCTTTATTGGCATCAAAGGTGATGATGCCGCTTTGGTCAAAGTGGCTGGCGCCGCCGTGCATCAAGGCGTAGGACTGGTCAAAGCCGCGATTGGGTGGGGCGACTTCCTCTTTCACGCCCAGATGCCACTTGCCCGCCATATAGGTGCGGTAGCCATTGTCTTGCAGGACCAGGGGGAAGGGCAGGGCCTGGTCGCTTAGAAAGCCTTCGTAGCCGGGCAGGGCGCGCTGCTGGGGCGTCATCAGTTCGGCCATGCCACCAAAGCCAACCTGGTGGTTGTCCGCGCCGGACATCAGCATGGCGCGGGTGGGGGAACAGAAGGGGGACGCGTAAAAGTCGGTCAGTGCTACGCCGTCTTTGACCAGGGCATCCAGGTTAGGGGTGGAAATTTCCCCGCCAAACGCGCCAATGTCTGAATATCCCAGATCATCGGCCACGATCAGCAAAATATTGGGGCGTTGTGTCTCTGTGGCTGCGTGACTGCTTAGCGTGCAGGCGGCCAAAGCCAGGCCCAGCAAGTTGCGCAGTAAATAGCTGGTTTTAGTGCGTCGCATTTTCGTGTGTCTCAATCTAGTTATGTTTATAGGTAGAACGGATGTGTAGACAGAGCCAGCAACAAAGGCCTCACACTTTTGATCTGAGCCGCCGCTGCCAGTCTTTTAGAGGCTGGCGTGTCTCCCCCAATTCGATTGGACACGAAGCGGCGTGGGGATTTCCAAGACTAAAAAGGTTTGCTTGTATACCTGGAAGGTATGGTGGCTAATATAAGTATTGGAAATCAAGGAACTAGGTTTGTACGTGGCATGGGCTGTGGTTTTCCCTGATGGGACCACAAAATGTCCTGAATTGGGTCTGTTTGATTGCCGTCGTCGGGCTTCGGGAACGCGTCCGGCGCTCAGCCATGAAAAAAGCCCCAGCAAGTGGGGCTTTGGTGAACAATCTGGAAATTAACGGGCCAGCTTGAACTCGTCGTCGCCCATGAAGGCGTAACGCAAGGCGTCGATCAAGGCCAGGAAATAGGCCAGCGGCGACCAGATGGCAAACAGCACCAGGAATAACAAGCCCATGCCGATCTGGCCCAGGTAAAAGCGGTGCACGCCCAGCCAGCCCAGGAATATCGCCAGCACAATCGCGATCTTGCGGTGGCTGTTGGGCTTGGACATTTCGTCTTTCTTGTTCTTGGAAATCCAGATCACCAGCGGGACGGTAATGATCAAGGCGATCAGTGCCTTGCCCCAATGCACGGTCAGGTAGCGCTGAACTTGCTGCATCAATTCGATGAAGTCATGGAACAGGAATCCCAGGTACGAGGAAATGTAGTGGAAAATGGCCTCGCCAAAGGTCAGGCCCAACATCACGATCAGGAAGATGGCAATGCCCAGAATGATTTTTTGCAGCATGGTGTTTCCGTCAAAAAAAACAGCAAGTTCAATAAGTGCGTGCCTGACGCACGGCTTGTTCCCAACTGAGCATCAGGTTTTGGGCTTCATCGCGCGACATGATGGGCTCGAAAACCCGGTCGCATTGCCATAGCGCCGCAATCTCAGGCAGACCTGAATACAGACCGCTGCCCAAGCCCGCCAGATAGGCGGCGCCCAGCGCGGTCGTCTCAATAGTAACGGGACGCACGACAGGCAGGCCCAACAAGTCTGCTTGAAATTGCATCAGAAGATTATTGGCACAGGCCCCACCGTCCACACGCAGCTCGTGCAAGGCCGGGCCGCCGTTGGCCTGTACATCCCGATTCATGGCTTGCAGCACGGCGGCGCTTTGGTAGGCAATGCTGTCCAGAGCAGCGCGGGCGATGTGGGCCATGGTGGAGGCGCGTGTCAGGCCGGTAATGGTGCCGCGGGCTTGGGCATCCCAATAGGGGGCGCCCAGGCCGGTGAAGGCAGGGACCAGTCGTACGCCTTGTGCATCCGGCACGCTGCGAGCCAGCTCTTCGACTTGCGCGCTATGCTCCAGTGCGCCCAGACCATCGCGCAGCCATTGGACCACCGCCCCCCCAATAAATACGCTGCCTTCCAGCGCATAGGCGGGAGCATCGCCGTGATGGGCGGCGCTGGTTGCGATCAGGCCGTTATGGGATTGGGGGACTTGAGAGCCACAGTGCATCAACAGGAAGCAGCCTGTGCCATAGGTATTCTTGGCCATGCCGGGTGTTGTGCAAGCCTGGCCGAACAGGGCGCTTTGTTGGTCGCCCGCCACACCACAAATGGGAATGGGGCTACCCAGAATTTCGGGGCTGCAATGGCCAAACTCGGAGGCGGAGCTCTGTACCTGGGGCAAGACGCTGGCCGGGATGTTGAACAGGGCCAGCAATTCATCGTCCCATTGCTGGCTATGAATGTTGTAGAGCAGAGTGCGTGAGGCATTGCTGACATCGGTGGCATGGACTTTGCCGCCGCTTAAATGCCAGATCAGCCAGCTGTCAATGGTGCCGAAAGCCAGTTCACCACGCGCTGCACGTTCACGGGCGCCGGGTACGGAGTCCAGCAGCCAACGCAGCTTGGAGGCCGAAAAATAGGCATCAATAGGCAGGCCGGTCTTGCCGGTAATGGTGGCTTCGTGCCCTTGTTCGCGCAACTGGGCGCAGAAGTCCTCGGCGCGTCTGTCTTGCCAGACGATAGCCTTGTGCAGGGCCTGCCCGGTTTGCCGATCCCATAGCACTGTGGTTTCACGCTGATTGGTAATGCCAATGGCGTGTATGTCCTGAGGGCGCAGC
This sequence comes from Alcaligenes sp. DN25, assembly GCF_023674485.1. Classification (NCBI taxonomy): domain Bacteria; kingdom Pseudomonadati; phylum Pseudomonadota; class Betaproteobacteria; order Burkholderiales; family Alcaligenaceae; genus Alcaligenes; species Alcaligenes sp. DN25. The sequence continues at coordinate 1,466,083 of NZ_CP098408.1, forward strand.
CCTGCCTGCTCAATCGCTTGCCGGGCGGTTCGGAACTGGGTGTCCAGGATTTCCTGGGGATCATGCTCCACCCAGTCTGTACGCGGGTAGTATTGCTGAGTTTCCTGCTGCGCCTTGGCCAGAATGCGGCCGTCTGCCGCTACCACAAGGCTGCGCGAGCTGGAGGTTCCCTGATCAAGAGCAAGTATGAATGTCATGCGAATGAGGCAGTAAAAGCGGAGCAGACCACAGTGTACTGGCTCTGTGTGATCTGTGTCCGGTCGCAGAAGGGGACTTGATACGCGAGCAAACAAGTTTCACTGGACGGTAAAAGTTCAGGGGCTAAAATCAGGGTAAATCCCGAGCCAGTCAGTGTTTTTTTCGGGTGTCTGCTAATTTCAGGTCCAAAGCTCATCTTATGACTACATTAAGTTCCCCCTTATTGACCGACAGAGCCCAGATGCTGGGCGCCTTGGCGCGCACCACGCAGGTTGATATGGTCGTGGTGGGTGGTGGCGCTACCGGCTTGGGCGTGGCTCTGGACGCGGCCTTGCGGGGCTTGAGTGTGGTTGTGCTGGAAGCCTGGGACTTTGCCAAAGGCACGTCCTCGCGGGCGACCAAGCTGGTACACGGCGGGGTGCGATACCTGGCCCAGGGCAATGTCAGTCTGGTGCGTGAAGCCTTGCGCGAGCGTATGCATTTGCTCAGCAATGCGCCCCATCTGGCGCAGCGCCTGCCTTTTGTCATGCCCAGCTACAAGTGCTGGGAGACTCCGTTTTACGGGGTGGGCCTGATGGCCTATGACGGTTTGGCGGGGCGCGAGGGGTTGGGTCATACCCAATTTTTGAGTGCTTCCAAAATCCGGCAGCTTCTGCCCGGTGCGCGGCAAAGTGGCCTGAAAGGTGGCGTGAAATATTGGGACGGCCAGTTTGATGATGCCCGTCTGGCCTTGGCCCTGGCCCGTACGGCGGCACTGAATGGGGCCTTGCTCATCAATTACTGTCCGGTTGTGGATGTGATGCACAGCGAGGGCAAGGTCTGCGGGGTGCGCTGCCAGGACAAGGAAAGCGGTCAGACCTATGAGATCCAGAGCAAATGCGTGGTCAATGCCACGGGCGTGTGGGTGGATCAGGTGCGACAACTGGATGCGCAGGAAGCCGGGCGTGAACTGCGCCCTATGGTTTCGCCCAGCCAGGGTGTGCACTTGGTGGTTGATCAGGAATTCTTGCCCGGTGAACACGCCTTGCTTGTGCCACGGACCAAGGATGGCCGGGTCTTGTTTGCCGTGCCTTGGTTGGGCAAGCTGATTTTGGGCACGACGGATACTCCCCGAGACGATATTCCGCTGGAGCCGCGCCCCTTGGCCCAGGAAGTGGATTTCATTCTGAAAGAGTCCGCGAATTATCTGCAAAAAGCGCCCACGGTGCGGGATGTGCGCAGTATCTGGGTGGGGCTGCGACCGTTGGTGCGCCCTGCAGCCGAGTCGGCCGCGGGGCAGACGCAATCCATCAGCCGGGAACATAGCATTACGGTTAGTGCGAATGGTTTGCTGACAGTCACTGGCGGCAAATGGACGACGTATCGTGCCATGGCCGAAGATGTGCTGGAACGCTGCCAGCAGTCCGGCTTGCTGAGGCCTTTGCCAGCCTGTCGGACTCAGGAGCAACGTTTGGTCGGTGCTTCTTATGTAGGTGACCGGCGTTCTCTGGGGCGTACAGCCGGTCTGGATGCGTATGGCAGCGAGGCCGACTGGGTGCAGACCTTGCCGGGAGCGGATCAGGAATTGGCGCCGGGCTTGAGTGTGGCCATGGTGCGCTTTGCTTGCCGCTTTGAATATGCCCGTACCGTTGAAGACATGCTGGCCCGTCGTTCGCGCCTTTTGTTCCTTGATGCGCGTCTGGCGCAGTCACTTGCCCCAGCGGTGGCGGCAATTATGGAAGAAGAGACCGGGCGCTCGCCCGAGCTGGAGGCCTTTCTGGAACTGGCCGAGCAATACGCCACCGTGCCTACGCGTTAAACGTATGGCAATAAGAAAGGGCCCGTTCATTACGGGCCCTTTTGCTTTCTGCGCTCAATGAAATTGGGTTTGGTGAAAGATCAGGCCCGCTTCCATTCAATACCTGCGCTGGCTTGCTGATGAGTCAATCAAAGAAAGTGCGAGCTGTTTCAAAGCGCTTGGCGAAATAGGGATTGTCCAGTGAATCAATCCGCACGCGTCCACCACTGGAGGGAGCGTTGATGAATTGTTGCTTGCCTATATAGATGCCTACATGCGAGTTCGGGGTACCCAGTGTATTGAAAAACACCAGGTCACCCGGGCGCAGCTGTGAACGGCTGACACGCCGGGCCGCGCTGGCCTGGTCGCCGGTGCGGCGTGGAATGGGGGAGCTGGACTCCTGGCTGAATACATAGTGCACCAGGCCGCTGCAATCAAAGCCGGTAGACGGCTCGCGTCCGCCGTAGCGGTAAGGCGTATCCAGCAATGTCAGGGCAGACAGGACGACGGCTGAGCGGCGCTGTTCATCCACACCAATGGGTTTGCCGGGGGGGAGGCGGGACGAGGGCGTGTGCGCACAAGCTGCCAGGATCAGTGTCAGGCACAAGGCGAACAGACGTTGCGTAAAAGCAGCAGGAACCATGGGCTGTTACAAAACGGATGTGGTGGCGGCGGGGAAAGCTGTCCCCAGAAGATTATCCGATATTTCAACGCTTTTTAGGCTGCACGCGAGATGGATCGTCGAAATATGCATTAATTAATGGCTAATGTATGCAACAAAACATAAATTTGATACAGGCGCTTTGATCTTTGTCATGTTACATCTCGTTTATAACTACAACATTAAGTGAGCATCTGATAATATTCTGCTGTGTCTTGATACGTTTATTGCATATATTTATTGTTTTCCATGTTTTTAGGGCATTAAAAGAGAGTGTGTGTCGGAAACATCGAGAATGTAAAATTTATATTCACGCAATAGATTGCAAGGCATGATACATATTTATGTAACTTTATATGTTTTAAATGTGTTTTGTTACAAGAAACTGGCTGATTAACAGATTTACAAGGATGGCTGACATGCCCGTATCGGAAAATTCGCTGCTGAATGATATTCAGGAAGTCAATTTGTCGTACTTGTTACTCGCGCAGCGCCTGCTGCGGGAGAATTTTTCGGCAGGTATGTTCCGTTTGGGCTTCGATACTGATGTGGCAGAGACCTTGTTGCGTCTGTCGCCGGCCCAATTGGTCAAGCTGGCCAGCTCCAGCTCGTTGATTTGCGGCTTTCGCTTCAATGATTACGACCTGCTCACCACCTTGACGCAGGATGTGCTGGGAGGGGTATTGCAGCAGGCTCACTCCACTATTCTTCTGTCACAGCGCGCGACGGCAGAACAAGCCGGTTAAACCGGCTGCGAACTTATTACATCAAGAACTATGGCTATAAAAAGCGTCGCCAAAGAAGCCCAGGAAATTGGGCTTGCTTCCGACATGATTGAGCTGGGGGCGCGTTTGCAGGTCCTGCAAGCAGAAACATCATTAAGCTACGACCGGCTGGCCCGTTTGTACCGTGAAGTCAAGGGCTGCTCGCCACCCAAAGGGATGCTGCCTTTTTCTGTCGACTGGTTCATGACCTGGCTGCCCAATATTCATTCCAGCCTGTTCTATAGCATTTACCAGTTCATGGCCGTACATACGCCGTGCGACAAAAGTCGTGCACTGGTCGAGGCCTATCGCCTTTACCTGGAGCAATCGTCGGCCGGGCGTCTGGACGTGGGGCCGGACGAAGAGCCCGTGCTGAGTTTTACCCGTGCCTGGATGCTGCTGCGCTTTTTTGATAGCGGTTTGTTGCAGCTGTCCCAGTGCGAGCGCTGCAAGGGGGGCTTCGTGGCCCATGCGCACGATCCTGAATCAGGCTTTATTTGTGCCATTTGCCGTCCGCCACCACGGGCCGGCAAGACCCGTGCCAGCAAGGCGCGCAGTACACCTAAATCTCCGGGCGGCAAAAGTCGAAAATCAGAGCCGGTCAAGGAGCCGCAAGCCAGGGTCACGGGGCACGTCAACGCACAGGTAGACGTGCCCATCTAACAATAGCTTTTGTCGTCAGTGTGCAGCAAAGCCGGATAGATGCTGGTTTTTGATGTGGATCTGATAAGAATCTGAATGTGTCAAGGCAACTGGAAGCGTTGATCTAGGCTGGAAAAAGGCCATTAACGCGTCGTTTTAGCCCGGTTGCTTGCCGCCATCATTAGCAGCGTGTATTTGAAGAAGGCGTATCCGTGCTTATTATCCTTGGATATATCATTGTTTTCGTCTCCGTTTTCGGGAGCTTTGTGGGGCTGGGCGGGCACTTGGGTGCGCTATACCAGCCTTTTGAATTACTGCTGATTGGTGGCGCGGCCCTGGGAGCCTATTTTGCGTCCAACAGCGGCAAGTCCATCAAGCTGCTGGCCAAAGCGTTGCCGATTGCATTTCGCAGCAGCCCCTACAACAAGCAGTTGTACATGCAGTTGATGGGCATGTTGTCTGTGCTGCTGAACAAGGCTCGACGCGATGGCATGATGTCCATCGAAGCGGATATCGAAAACCCCGAACAAAGCCCCATCTTTGCTGATTACCCCAATGTGGTGAAAGATCCGGCTTTGATGAACTTTGTGTCCGACTACCTGCGTTTGATGATCAGCGGCAATATGAGCTCGTTTGAAATCGAAACGCTGATGGACCAGGACATTGAAACCCACCAGCACGAACGTAACGTGCCTGCACGTGCCTTGCGTGAAGTGTCTGACGCCTTGCCCGCTTTCGGGATTGTGGCGGCCGTGCTGGGTGTGGTGAAAGCGCTGGCCTCTGTAGACCAGCCGCCTGCCGTGCTGGCAGACCTGATTTCCAAGGCCATGGTTGGTACCTTCCTGGGTATCTTGCTGGCCTACGGCTTTGTCGCTCCCTTGGCTGCTACCATCGAACGCCGTACCTCTGATTCGGTCAAGGTGCTGGAGTGCATCAAGGTCACTTTGCTGGCCAATCTGAACGGTTACCCGCCCCAGCTTGCCGTGGAATTTGGCCGTAAAGTGCTGTTTTCCTCCGATCGCCCTTCGTTCCAGGAGCTGGAAGAGCATGTGCGTCAGGCCCGCTCGGGTGCTGGTCGCAAAGCCTAAGCGGATGCGTTCATGAGCAATCATAAAGATCGCGTGGTCATCCGTCGCAAGAAGACGGCCCATGCCGAGCATCATGGTGGTAGCTGGAAAATTGCCTACGCCGACTTCATGACGGCGATGATGGCTTTTTTCCTGGTGATGTGGATTCTTTCCCTGGTTCCCAAGCAGGACTTGAAGGAAATTGCCGATTACTTCCGCATGCCCTTGATGGACGCCGTTTCGGGCGGCTATCAGGCCGACTATTCGCGCAGCGTCATTCCTGGTGGCCAGCCCAGCCTGGTGCCCAATCCCCATCCCGGCACGAACAGCAGTCAGGCAGCCGATGATCGCCAGGATGTGGAGCGTCTGGAAGATTTGAAATCGGCTCTGGAAGAACTGATCCGCATCGACCCCGTGCTGAAAGAGTTCCGTCCGCAACTACTGCTGGACATGACTCAGGACGGTTTGCGCATCCAGATTATCGACCGTCAAAGCCGCCCCATGTTCTCCACGGGCAGCGCACAGGTGCAGATTTATATGCGGGCTATTTTGCGCTCGCTAAGCGCTCCCTTGAATGAGATGCCTAACCGTATTCTGATTTCCGGTCATACCGACTCGCTGCAGTACGCCAGTGGCGAGCGTTTGTACAGTAACTGGGAGCTGTCGGCCGATCGTGCCAATGCGGCTCGACAGGAGCTGGTGGCTGGTGGTCTGGCCGAGGCCAAGGTCAAGCAGGTCGTGGGTTTGGCCGATAGTGTCAGCCTGGTTAAAGATAACCCCGCCGCAGCCGTAAATCGACGTATCAGCCTGCTCGTGCTCAATAGCCGGGCCGAACGACGCATGGACGAGCAAGCCGCAAGCGGTTCGGAAGAGTTTGATTTGCGCGAAGCCATGCAGGAGACCGAGGGGCCAATCAGTATTCATATTCCCGGTCTGCCTGAAATGCCTTCTGCCTTGCCAGTGGTGCCCTAGGGCTTGTTAACAGGCCCGACGGCCCAGGTGTTTGGGCTGTGCTTTTTGTTTTGTTGTTCTAAGCCATAACCAGGAAGGAAGTGTTCATGAGCTCCGGCGTAGATCTGAGTCAGTTTTACGAAACCTTTTTCGATGAAGCCGATGAGTTGCTGGCGGACATGGAGCGCTTGCTGCTGGAGCTGGATCTGGACGAGCCTGATCGCGATCAGCTCAATGCCATCTTCCGGGCCGCGCACTCAATCAAGGGCGGTGCAGGCACGTTTGGTTGCTTCGGTCAGCTGGCTGAAACTACCCACTTACTCGAAAATCTGCTCGATCTGGTCCGTAATGGCGAGATGCAATTGCGCAAGGACATGATTGACCTCTTTCTGGAAACCAAGGACGTGCTAACCGGACAAGTCAATGCCTACCGCGAGGAACAGGAGCCTGACGAGGAAGCCTATACCCGTATCTGCGCGCAATTGAGGCAACTGGCCCTGGAGCAAAAGGGCATTCTGGCAACGGACGCGAAAGGAACCGAAGCGATTCTGCAAGCCGAAGCGGAACCCGACCCGGAACCGGCCGCCAATACGGATGGCTTGCCACTGTGGGTGTCCATGGGACCGGTATCGGATAAAGATGCGGAGGCGCTGCAACAAGAAATGGAGTTGATGGGCACCATCGTCCATCAAACCCGTGAAGGCGATCGTCTGGATATCTGGGTGGAAACCACAGGTTCAGCTGACGACATACTGGCCGTTTGCTGCTTTATTCTGAATGCCGATCAGGTGTCGGTAAAACCGGCTGCTGCTCCTGGGCAAGCGGCGGCTCCAGCATCCGCGGCTGCTTCTGCTCCTGCCGCCGCCGTGGTTGTCGAACCCGCCGCTGTCGCTCCGGCCGCTCCAGCACCAGCCCCTGTTGCGGCTGAACCTGAAAAAACCGAAACGCCTGCTCCTGCTGTTGCCCCTAAAGCTGCCGACAAACCCGCCAAGGCCGCGGCTCCCAAAGAGTCCGGCACGATCCGCGTGGGCGTGGAAAAAGTTGACCAGATCATCAACCTGGTGGGCGAGCTGGTCATTACACAAGCCATGCTGGTGCAAACTGCCTCGACGCTGGACCCGGTCGTGCATGATCGTCTTTTGAATGGCATCGAACAGTTGGAGCGCAATGCGCGCGATCTGCAAGAGTCCGTGATGTCCATTCGCATGATGCCGATGGATTACGTGTTCAGCCGCTTTCCGCGTGTGGTGCGTGAAAGCGCGGCCCGCATGAACAAGAAGATTCGTCTGGTCACCAAAGGGCAGGCCACCGAGCTGGACAAGAGCCTGATCGAACGCATTATTGATCCGCTCACGCACCTGGTGCGCAACAGTATCGACCACGGCATTGAAATGCCCGAGGATCGTCTGGCAGCGGGCAAGGAAGAAGAGGGCGTGCTGACCTTGTCGGCCCAGCACCAGGGCGGTCATATCATCATTGAAGTGGTGGACGATGGCGCTGGTCTGAACCGCGAACGTATTCTGAAGAAAGCCATGTCTTCGGGCCTGCCTGTCACCGAGACCATGCCGGACGACGAAGTGTGGCAACTGATTTTTGCCCCCGGCTTTTCCACCGCCGACAAAGTCACGGAGATTTCCGGACGCGGCGTGGGCATGGACGTGGTGCGACGCAATATCCAAAGCATGGGCGGCCATGTGCAGCTGTACTCGCGCGCAGGCAAGGGAACGACCACCCGTATTGTCTTGCCGCTGACGCTGGCGATTCTGGATGGCATGTCGGTCCAGGTGGGCAATGAGGTGTTCATCCTGCCGCTGGCTCACGTAACCGAATCCATGCAGCCCACAGAAGAGCAGTTGCGCAGCGTCACCGATACCGATCACGTCATGTTTGTGCGTGGCGAGTATCTGCCCCTGATTTCCCTGCGTGACATCTTCTCGGTTGAAGGGGCCGAGACTGATGTGACTCGTGCGATTGCCGTTATCTTGCAGGCCGAAGACATGCGCTTTGCCTTGCTGGTCGATCACCTGATTGGTCAGCATCAAGTCGTGGTCAAGAACCTGGAAGCCAATTATCGAAAAATTCCGGGTATTTCCGCTGCCACCATTTTGGGCGATGGCAGCGTAGCCCTGATTGTTGATGTTTTTGCCTTGCAACGTCTGGCGCGTGACCCCGCCTCGACGTGGGCCTGATTATTCGGAGATCTTTATGTCCAACGACTTTACTTCCCACTCCGAAGCTGCCGAGGCTGGCGGCAAGGAGTATCTGGTATTTACTCTGGGCGACCAGGAATACGGCATCGATATTCTGAAAGTTCAGGAGATCCGGGGCTACGACTCCCAGACCGTCACTCGTATCGCCAACGTGCCCAATTTCATCAAGGGTGTTACCAATCTGCGTGGCGTAATTGTTCCTATCGCAGACTTGCGGGTGCGTTTCAATATGGAACGGGTGGAGTACGACCACCAGACTGTAGTGGTGATTCTGAACTTGCACGACCGAGTAGTGGGTGTGGTGGTGGATGGTGTCTCGGATGTACTGGTGCTGCAATCGTCCCAGATCAGCGCTGCCCCCAGCTTCGGCACCGCCTTCTCGACCGAGTACCTGACCGGTATCGGTACGCTGGGCGAACGTATGCTGATTTTGGTGGATATTGAAAAACTGATGACCAGTGAAGAGATGGCTCTGGTTGACAGCGCAGTGGCCTGATCGCCCGAGTCTGTAAAGACTTGCCAGGCGGGGACTTGTTTAACGGGTCCTTCAAGGAATGTTCGGGCCGGGGGAGGCGTCACAAGCGCCTCTGATGTTCGGATCTACTCTAGACAAGGTGCTTGCAATGCTGGATGGATTACGTTTAGCCAATCTGAAGGTGCGGACCAGTCTGATTCTGGTACTGGTGTTTTTTTTAGCAATGCTGGTGGCAGGCGCCGCTCTGGGGATTTTGTCCTTGCGCGCCAATAACGGTGCGCTGCAAAGCATCGTGGTCAATCAGCGTGTAGGCTCGGCCATGTATCAGGCCATCGAGCGCTACAAAGAGACTCAAACCCTGATTGGACGAGCGGCCATCAGCTATGTGGTCAGCAATGATCTGCAAAACCAGGACTTGATGGCCGAGTGGAGCGATGTGGCTCCCAAAACCTCGGCGATCAGCTCGGCAACCCGTGATGCCCTGGACGCCACGCGCAAGCAGTTTGAGCTGGCCCAGGAATCCTTCTTTGAATACCAGGGTGTCGCTACCCAGCTGGAAGGCACCAATGATTACTACCAGCGTGTCGACGCGGCGTTCATGTCCCTGATGCAAGGTGGCGTGCTGCCCTTGATCGCCTACCTGGAGCAAGGTGATATTGCGGGTTTCCGCAGCTATGTGGCGACTACCACCAAGTTCCTGGAAGAGGATCTGTACAGCGCCTTGAACACCTTGCAGGAAGCTCAGCAGCGTTCTATCGACTCGCAATACCAGAAAGAAAACGACCAGTACAACATGGTGATCCGTCTGGTGGGTCTGGCCATGGTGCTTTGTCTGTTTATCTCCTTGGCCGTGTATGTGTTCTTGAATCGCATGGTGTTGCGCCCCTTGCGTCAGGCTGGTGCGCACTTTGATCGCATTGCCAGCGGGGATCTGACCCAGCGCGTGGAAGTGAAGTCCACCAATGAAATTGGTGTGCTGTATGACGCCGTGCGTCGCATGCAGGGCAGCTTGCAGTCCATGGTGCAAACCGTGCGTCAGGGCGTGGAAGAGATCACCTTTGGTTCGCGCGAAATTTATGTGGGCAATACGGACTTGAGCAGTCGCACGGAAGAGCAGGCCGCCTCCTTGCAGCAGACTGCGGCTAGCATGGAGCAGTTGGCCAGCACGGTTCGCCAGAACTCGGACAATGCCCAGCAAGCGGACCAGGTTGCCAAGAATGCTTCCGAAGTGGCTCTGCGCGGTGGCCAGGCGGTCTCTACCGTGGTGCAAACCATGGAAGACTTGTCGGCCAGTTCGGGACAGATTGCCCAGATCGTGAACGTGATCGACGGCATTGCCTTCCAGACCAATATTCTGGCCTTGAACGCCGCGGTGGAAGCCGCCCGTGCGGGCGAGCAGGGCAAGGGTTTTGCGGTGGTAGCCGGTGAAGTACGCAGTCTGGCTCAGCGCAGTGCGCAAGCGGCGCGCGAGATCAAGGGCTTGATCGAGCAGTCGCTGGCCAAAGTGAAAGAAGGGACTCGACAGGTGGATGAGGCGGGCAAGGTGGTCATGGAAGTGGTCAGCTCGGTACAGAGCGTAACGACCATCATGGCGGAAATCTCCTCGGCTTCAAACGAGCAGTCCGAAGGAATTGAGCAGGTGAACCGGGCGGTTGCGCAAATGGATGTGGTTGTGCAGCAGAACGCGGCCCTGGTCGAGCAGGCTACCGCTGCGGCGGGCTCCTTGCAGGATCAGGCAACCCGTTTGTCCGATGCGGTGTCGGCGTTCAAAGTCAGTGCGCAAGACATTATTGATGATCCGTTTGAAGCGCCCGAGCCGGAACGATTACGTTCTACCGAGCGTCTGTCGGCGGGGCCTTTTAGCGGGACCTTGGCCAGCCTGTAGTTATATGAGCACATCTGTGGAACCTTTTGTTTATACATTGCCCTCGATCCCGCAAGCCTCGAGGGCCGACTGTGAGCGAGCCGCGCGCTTGCTCAAGTCGTATGCGGGCATCATCTTAGGTACCCACAAAGAAGATATGGTTGCCCGCACGCTGGGTATGCGCAGTCAGAACGCGGGCATGCGCGAGGTACGCCAGTACCTGGATATTCTGGAACAGGACACCCATAGCCAGGAGTGGCAGGACTTCGTCAACGCCTTCACCATCAATCACACCGCGTTTTTTCGGGAACAGCATCACTTCGATATTCTGGGCAAGTTTGTCAGTACACGCGGCAAACCCCTGGATATCTGGTGCAGCGCCGCCTCTACGGGCGAGGAAGCGTATTCCATTGCCATGACGGTGCGCGAACACTGCCCTTCACCGGATGTGAATGTGTCCATTCTGGCTAGCGATATTGACTCGGCTGCCTTGGACAAGGCCCGTCAGGGCGTGTATACCCTGGAGCGCATTCAGCCCGTGCCCGATTTGTGGCTGCCGCGTTACTTTCAGCGTGGCGTGGGCGCTCGCAAGGGGCTGGCACGCGTCAAGCCCGTGTTGCGCAATATGGTGGAGTTCGAGGAGTTCAATCTGGTGGGGCCCGCCTGGCCGTCTTCCAGCCGTTTTGATGTGATCTTCTGTAGAAACACCATGATTTATTTTGATCGTGATGATCAGACACGCATTCTGGAGCGCTTTGCCGCCGTCACCAAGCCTGGCGGACTGCTGTTTGTGGGGCATTCCGAGAACTTCTCCTACCTGACCAAGGCCTTTCGACTGCTGGGTCAGACGGTGTATGTACGGAACTAGGGCCCATTAGTTTCACCCCGCCCCAAGCTCTGTTGGCGTTTGAAATCGGGATTATGAGTAGCATGAAGAAAATTCGAGTTTTGTGTGTAGACGATTCCGCCCTGGTGCGCAGCCTGATGGTGGAAATTATCAACAGTCATGCGGATATGGAAGTGGTGGCCGTGGCCCCCGATCCGCTGGTGGCGCGCGAGCTGATCAAAGAACACAATCCGGATGTGCTGACGCTGGACGTCGAGATGCCGCGTATGGACGGGCTGGACTTTCTGGAGCGCCTGATGCGCTTGCGTCCCATGCCCGTGGTGATGGTGTCCTCGCTGACCGAGCGCAATTCGGACGTGACCTTGCGTGCCCTGGAGCTGGGCGCGGTGGACTTTGTGACCAAGCCCAAGCTGGGCCTGCGGGACGGCTTGCTGGATTACTCGGACCTGATTGCCGACAAGATCCGCGCCGCCTCCATTGCCCGTCCACGTCGTGCGACCCCGGCCCCGGCAGGGTCCGCCCCGGCTCGTCGCCTGACGCACAACTTTTCGACCACTGAAAAACTGATCATGATCGGTGCATCCACAGGCGGCACCGAGGCCATTCGCCAGGTGCTGGAGCCTTTGCCGGCCAATTGTCCGGCCATCATGATTACCCAACATATGCCAGCCGGTTTCACGCGCTCGTTTGTGAACCGTCTGGATGGACTGTGTTCCATGCAGGTGCACGAGGCCGAAGATGGTCAGCGCGTGTTGCCCGGCCATGTGTATCTGGCTCCCGGTGGCGTGGCGCACATGAAGCTGGCCCGCTCGGGTGCCAACTATGTGGTCAAGCTGGTGGACAGTGAACCTGTCAACCGCCACCGGCCCTCGGTTGATGTGCTGTTTCACTCTGCCGCCGAGCTGGCCGGACGCAATGCCGTGGGTGTCATTCTGACCGGCATGGGCAAGGACGGCGCGCAAGGTTTGCTGGCCATGAAACAGGCCGGTGCCATGACTTTTGCCCAGGACGAAGCCACCAGCGTGGTCTTTGGCATGCCGCGTGAAGCCCTGCAAATTGGCGCGGCGGACATCGCCTTGCCCTTGGGGCAGATCAGCGAACGAATTCTAGCCAGTGTGGGGGCCTTTGGGCACCGTGTATAAACGGTCCTGAACGCACTGGCATGCTACTCATTTGGAGAATGTAAATGGTACAAAAAAATATAAAAATTCTCGTCGTCGATGACTTTCCCACCATGCGCCGGATCATCAAGAACCTGCTCAAGGATCTGGGATACGAGAATGTAGACGAAGCAGAAGATGGTCAGATGGGCCTGGAAAAACTGCGCAACGGCAATTTCGAGTTTGTGGTCTCTGACTGGAATATGCCGAATCTGGATGGGCTGGAAATGCTCAAGCAGATTCGTGCCGATGCCAACCTGTCCTCTTTGCCTGTGCTGATGGTGACCGCCGAAGCCAAGAAAGAGAACATTATTGCCGCCGCCCAGGCGGGCGCCAATGGCTACGTCGTCAAACCCTTTACCGCCGCAACTCTGGAAGAGAAGCTGAACAAGATCTTCGAGAAAATGGCCGGTTAATACGGAGTACGTCATGGATCCACAGCAAACACCGAATCATCCCGACCCCCAAAGCGTACCGGTTGATCTGGTCTACCGCATCGCCAATCTGACCCGCCTGCTGCGGGAAAGCATGCGCGAACTGGGTCTGGATCAGGCCATTAAAGATGCCGCGCACGCGATTCCGGATGCCCGTGATCGTCTGCACTATGTGGCTCGCATGACTGAGCAGGCCGCCAACCGGGTACTGAACGCGGCCGAGCAGGTGCGTCCTTTGCAGGAGTCCTTGCAAGAGGATGCCCAGGCCCTGGATGCCGAATGGGAACAGTGGTTTGAACAGCCTCTGGACCAGGACCAGGCCCGCGAACTGGTCAAGCGTACTCGAGGCTTCTTGCGCGATGTGCCCGTCAAGGCCCAGCAGACGCAGGACAATCTGCTGGAAATCATCATGGCCCAGGACTTTCAGGATCTGACCGGGCAGGTGATCACGCGCATGCTGGGTGTGGTTGGCACTATCGAGACCGAACTGGTCCAGGTGCTGGTCGATAATGTCCCCACAGAAAAACGCGAAGAAACTCAAAGTCTTATCAACGGCCCGGTGGTCTCGCCGGTAGCCTCGGAAGTGGTCACCAGCCAGGACCAGGTGGACGACTTGCTGGCGAATCTGGGCTTTTAATCCTCGCCCAAATTCGATCATCGCGTTCGCTTCAGAAAGGCGCTGCACCTTGCAGCGCCTTTTTGCTTGTGGGGAACAGCCTGCTTTTATCGGGCTTTCTCCGCGCTATCAGAGCCGCGGTGCTCTTTTAGAATGACCCCGCGGCCTGCAGTGCGAACGCGACATTCGTGCTGGGCGCGTGATTCATTCTTTCAATTCCTGCGTCTTGGCAGTCCATGGCAGAAGACAGCGATCTCGAAAAAACAGAACCGGCCTCACCCCGGCGCCTGGAGAAGGCGCGGGAAGAGGGGCAGGTGGCGCGTTCCAGAGAGCTGACGACATTCCTGATGCTGCTGGCCGGGATTGGCGGAATCTGGGCCGGAGCCAGCTATTTGTACGAGACTTTTGGCGGCATTGTGCGTCGCAGCGTCTGGTTTGATCCGCGCGTAGCGCACGATCCCAGCGCTATGGTGGTACAGGCGGCCGGTCTGGCAGGCGAAGCGTTAAAAGGTCTGGCACCGCTGTTCCTGCTGCTGGTTGTGGTCGCGATCTTTGCCTCGATCGCCCTGGGCGGCATGAGCTTTAGCGGCAAGGCCTTGCAGCCCAAGTTCGAGCGCATGAATCCGGCCAAGGGCATCAAGCGCATGTTTTCCATGCAGACCGTGATCGAGCTGATCAAGACCCTGGCCAAAGCCGGCCTGGTAGGTTCGGTGGCGGTGTATGTGATCTGGACCGAGCGCGAGCAGATGACGGCTCTGATGTATGTGCATCCCACTGCGGCCATAGCCACGGGGATGACGCTGATCATCAAGTGCTGTGCCCTGATCGCCGCCAGCTTGCTGGTGATTGTCTTGATTGATGCGCCCTGGCAGTTGTGGAGCTTTTACAAAAAGCTGCGCATGTCGCGCCAGGATGTGAAAGAAGAACATAAGGAAAGCGAGGGTGATCCGCATGTGAAAGGGCGCATCCGGCAGCAGCAACGGTCCATGGCCCGTTCGCGCATGATGTCTCAGGTGCCGGGGGCCGATGTGGTGGTTACCAACCCTACGCATTATGCGGTGGCCTTGAAGTATCAGGACGGCAAGGGCGGTGCCCCCCGTGTGGTTGCCAAAGGCACGGGGCTGATTGCTGCCAAGATTCGCGGGCTGGCCGCCGAGCACAAGGTGGCCATGCTGGAGGCGCCTGCGCTGGCACGGGCCTTGTACTTCAACGTGGAGCTGGAGCGCGAGATTCCTGTGGATTTGTACTCGGCCGTGGCCGAAGTGCTGGCCTGGGTTTATCAGCTTCGTAACTGGAACAAGGGGCAGGGCGAGCGCCCGATCATGCCCACCCGATTGAAAGTGCCAACTGGCATGGATGAAGGGCCACTGCGTTCGCGCAAACACTAAAAGCAATGAACAATTTTTTTGCCTTACTGAAACAAAACGGTGGTCAACACGCCCGGCTTTTAGCCGGTCCGGTGCTGATCCTCATGGTCATGGCCATGATGATTCTGCCCTTGCCACCGTTTCTGCTGGACCTGCTGTTTACCTTTAACATCGCCCTGGCCGTCATGATCCTGCTGGTGGCCATGTTCACCAAAAAGCCGCTGGATTTTGCCGCTTTCCCGGCAGTGCTGTTGTTTGCCACCCTATTGCGCCTTTCTCTGAACGTGGCCTCGACGCGAGTGGTACTGATGAACGGCCACAAAGGTCCGGATGCTGCCGGTCAGGTGATTGAAGCTTTTGGCCACTTTCTGGTGGGCGGTAACTTTGCCGTTGGTCTGATCGTGTTCGTGATTCTGGTCATCATCAACTTTGTGGTGATTACCAAGGGTGCTGGCCGTATTGCGGAAGTGGGGGCACGCTTTACCCTGGACGCCTTGCCGGGCAAGCAGATGGCCATTGATGCCGACTTGAACGCTGGCCTGATTGGCGAAGACGATGCCCGTCGTCGCCGTACCGAGGTTTCGCAGGAAGCCGAGTTTTACGGCTCCATGGACGGTGCCAGCAAGTTCGTGCGCGGGGACGCGGTGGCGGGCTTGCTGATCATGGTCATCAACGTGATTGGCGGTCTGATTATTGGTGTCCTGCAGCATGACTTGTCTTTTTCGGAAGCCGGTCGCGTTTACACCTTGCTGACCATTGGTGACGGCCTGGTCGCCCAGATTCCAGCCCTGATCATTTCTACTGCCGCCGGTGTGGTGGTGTCGCGTGTGGCGACGGATGAAGACGTGGGCCAGCAAATGGTCAGCCAGCTTTTCCGCAATCCCATGGTGCTGTACATCACCGCCGGTATTCTGGGTTTGATGGGTTTGATTCCCGGCATGCCCAATCTGGTGTTCCTGCTGCTGGCCGCGATATTGGGTGCTGGAGCCTGGATGATGCAAAAGCATCAGCTCGAACAGCAGCAGCAAGCCAGCGAACCCAATGATGAAGTCCTGGCCGCAGCCGATTCTGCCGCCAGTGAAGCCAGCTGGAATGATGTGTCCATGGTGGACCCGCTGGGTCTGGAAGTGGGTTATCGCCTGATCTCTTTGGTGGACCATGCGCAAAACGGCGAGCTGCTGCATCGTATCCGCAGCTTGCGTAAAAAGTTCGCACAGGAAGTGGGCTTTTTGCCGCCTGTGGTTCATATTCGGGACAATCTGGAGCTCAAGCCCAACGACTATCGCATCCTGTTGGCCGGGGTGGAAATTGGCCGGGGTACCGCCACGCCAGGGCAGTGGCTGGCCATTGATCCCGGGGGCGTCACCATGAAGCTGCCCGGCACACCTACCACGGACCCGGCCTTTGGCCTGCCCGCCGTGTGGGTGGATGTCAGCATGCGCGAGCAGGCCCAGATCGCGGGCTACACCGTGGTGGATGCCAGCACGGTGATTGCCACGCATATCAATCACTTGCTGCATCGCCACGGGGCCGATTTGCTGGGCCGTCAGGAAGTGCAGCAATTGCTGGATCACGTGGGCCGCGAAGCGCCCAAGCTGGTCGAAGATTTTGTACCGCAAACCTTGTCCCTCAGCCTCTTGCTCAAGGTCTTGCGTGGTCTGTTGGCTGAAGATGTGCCGATTCGCGATATGCGTAGCATTGTGGAAACGCTGGCTGAACACGCACCGCGCATTCTGGCTCCCGGCGCGGTTCAGCCCGGCCAGGAGGCTGGCGAATTGCTTGCGGTTCTGCGCGTGGCCTTGGGACGCGCTATTGTGCAGCAGTGGTTCCCTGGCGAGGGCGAATTGCGTGTGATTGGTCTGGATGCCCGTCTGGAGCGGGTCATGACGCAGGCGCTGACCAGCAGTGGTGCGCTGGAACCAGGTCTGGCCGAGTCGGTACTGACCGATGCCATGCGTGCGGCCCAGTTCCAGGAGGAACATGGGGATCCGCCCGTGCTGGTTGTGCCGCCTGTTTTGCGGGCCACCTTGTCGCGTTTCTTGCGTCACCACATCCCACAACTGGGTGTCTTGTCCAACGCTGAAATCCCTGAAGAACGCATCCTTCGGGTCACCACCATTATTGGTCAGTCTGAATGAATATAAGTCGCTTTTTTGGTAGTACCAGCCGGGAAGCCATGCGTCAGGTGCGCATCGCTTTGGGCCCCGATGCCTTGATTGTGTCCAACCGTCGCGTGAATGGCGGGGTGGAGATTCTCGCTACCGATTCCAGCTCCGTTCCCGGTGGTGCCACCGAACGTGCGCCCATGCCCAGCAGTGCGCCGCATCAAGCCGCGGGGATACGTCAGCAGGAAATGGCCCCGCCGCCCGCTGCCGACAATGTGATGGGTGCGATTGGGGCATTGCGTGGTGCCCTGGAAGGCCGCATGGATGATCTGGTCTGGAGTCACCAGATGCGGCGCTCGCCTGTAGCGGTGAATCTATTTCAGAGTCTTTTATCGCAAGGCTTCAGTACCGCCTTGTTGCGTGCCATGCTCAAGCGCCTGCCCGAAGAACTGGGCGCGCGTGCAGCCTTGCAATGGGTGCGGACCGAGCTGGAAACCCATTTGCCGGTGCTGCGTTCCGAGGACTCCTTGTGGCAGCCCGGCTTGGCCTTGGCTCTAGTGGGCCCCACGGGTGTGGGCAAGACCACCACGCTGGCCAAACTGGCTGCGCGTGCCGTGCGTCGTTTTGGTCCCGATAAGGTCGTTCTGCTGACGACTGACACCTATCGGATCGGTGCGCACGAGCAACTGAAAATTTATGGCGACCTGATGCGGGTAGCCGTGCATATCGTTCAGGACGTGGCGCAACTGCGTAGCGTGATGCTGGGTGTGCGGCCCGATCAGGTGATCCTGATCGACAATATGGGCATCAGCCAGCGCGACCGTTATGTGCGAGAACAAGCTGCATTGCTGGCCAGTGCCGGACGCCGGGTGCAACGCTTGCTGGTCCTGAACGCCGCCAGCCAGGGCGATACCTTGGATGAGGTCGCCCGCAGCTACACGCAAGATGGTGGCACACCGCTAAGCGGTTGCATCATCTCCAAAGTGGACGAGGCGATCAAGCTGGGTGGCCCGCTGGATACGGCCATTCGCTTCAAGCTGCCTATTCATTACGTGTCCAACGGCCAGAAAGTGCCCGAGGATTTGCGTTTCATGAGTGCCGCCGAACTGGTCGATTCTGCCTTGCAGGTGCGCGGGAACCAGCGTCCCTTGTACGCGCCCAGTTCCGGTGATCTGGCGGCCTTGCTGGAAAGCGGTGGCCAGTCCGCCCAGGAGCAACAGGCTGAAGAAGAACGCCGTGCGCGTGTCTTGCCGCGTCTGTTGTCGGCTGCCTCTGCGGGTGGCCCTATCGCCCTGGAGCAGGCCCGTCGTGCAGCCGCCGACCTGGACGAGCGTCTGGCCTGCGCGGAAGCCTACGATTTCTGGCGCGATCTGCATGCGCAAAATGCCCCTGTTCAGGACGGGGCGGCGGCACAGCGTGCCGAAGGCCTGATGCGTGCCGCGTGTCAGGAAGTCAGTGAGGGCAATGTGTCCCGCTTGCTGGTGATCCATGCCGATCATCAGCTTGCCGGTAGCCAGGAGCAATGCTCGTTCAGTTTCCTGTTCAGTCCTAAGGGCCAGGCCTTGAGCGTGCCGTATTATCAACGCCAAACGCCCTCCCAATGGTCGGATGTACGAGGCGTGCGCAGCATGGAACGGCCGGGCCCGACACAGGCACTGAACCAGGCCATGCAGGTCTTGAATGCCCAGGCCCAACCGGTAAACTTGCTGCATATTTTTGAAGGTGGTTCGCCCACCATGTGGCGTCAATGGGCTGATATGGAAGCCGACTGGCTGGCCCTGATTCCGGGTGCGACTTCCTTGTGGCACAAGGACGGCAAGACCACGCCTAATGCCCTTGGCAAACAGTTGGCCTTTCACGCGATTCCTGATCTGGCAGCACGATTGCATCTGGAAACGTTGGGCCGCGCCAAGCAGGGTGAAATCGCCCTGTGGTACGCCGTCGAGCCGGTGCAGTTGCGACAACGCAATGCCGAGCCTGTGCATCTGGACCTGATCATCCTGCGCACCGTGCGTCGTCACGACGGCAAAGTGTTGAAAACCCGTTTTGCCTTGGTGCACCAACGCGCAGGCTCCGAGGCTATCGCCCCGGCCAGTCTGGCCTGCTACATGATGCTGCGTAGCGAAGTGCAGGAAATGGCGCGCTTGCTAAGCACTGTGCGTGGCATTTTGCCTACCAGCAATTCCGAGTTTGAAGAAGAACTCAACTTGCTGGCCGCCGCCCAATTGACGCTGGCCGCCTGGGATTTGCTGCAGGCACCGGACAATCTGGGTGTGCGACAACTTAGCGCACGCTTGCTGGGCAAACCGGGGCTGAAGTCCAGCCACGCGGTTGATGCGCTGGTAAAGATGCTGGTGTTGAAGGAAGCGATGAGCTAAATTCAGCAAGATTGAAAAAGCCTGCCGTGTGGCAGGCTTTTTTATGTCTGTCAGAGCGCAGCTTTGGCTTGGCTCTAAGCCTTCAAGCTCAAGGAAGACTGCGTATTCCGTGTTTTGCCGGACGCGTCGTAAAAGGTATTGCGACCCGTGAAGGCTTCCAGGGCGTCCAGGTTTTGCTGGGTGTCGACCAAAAAGGTATCCACCAGAATGCGGTTGTTGTCGCTGGCGTTGCGTACTTTCTCGCTCAGTTCGATCAGTTGGTCCAGCTCGTGTTCCAGTTCGTCTTCTTCGGCGGCATAGCGCAGGCCCTGGATGTTGTTTTCCAGCTCGCGCTCTTGCAGGAGCTGGGCGCGAGCCTGGTCCTGTTGCTCGATACGTTCAACCAGCTGATATTTGCGCAGGGTGATCTGGGCCAGTTCTTGTGGCTCGAAGCTGCGCAGCAGCAGGGTGTTTTCTTCTGCCAGTAGCTGCTCGAAGTCCAGCAGGGTTTGGCGTTGATCGGCAAGACAGGTTTGCAAAGACATGGCCGTTTCAGGTGAGTTACTTGAGAAGATCGCGCACAGAGGCAATCAGGGAGTCGGCGATCCGACTGGTGTCAATTTTGAGCTCGCCGGCTGCAATGGCCTTGCGCAAGGCCTCGACTTTTTTCATGTCGACATCGGCACTGCTGTCTTGCAGGGAATTGAGCTGGCGGGCTGCAGCGCTGAAGTCCACTTCGTTGGTGCTGCTGCTGTTGTTGTACGCGTGGCGCGCACGAGGGGATGCCGTGCTGCGCTCTGCGGCAGACGTTTCAGCAAGGGGTGTCTTGAGGGGGGAGGGGCTGATCTTCACGTGTTTCTCCGTGCGGCCTGTTCTTTGCGTTGATCTTGTAACGGCGCTCTGGACGCAAACTTTAGCATGCTCATCCGATTTAGTTTAGAGAACGACCTGAACCGTGGATGCATCCAGTACCGTGGCGGAAATCACTTGCCCCGAACTGGCCTTGATCTGAATCTGGGTGCCTGGTGAGCCGCTTTGCAGCGCCTGGCCCTCGCCGGTCGCTACAAAACCCATACCGCGCGCAATGGTGCGCACCATCTGGCCGCGTGTTACCGACTGCGGGTCGCGTAGAGCCGAAGCCCGTATCGCATTGCCCAAAGGAATACGCTGGCTGGCGACATACCCGATGATCTGGTTGGGATCAATGACCACGCCATTGGCCAGAGCCAGCAAATCCCCCTCGCGCTCAAGCAGATCGTCCTGATTGATGGTCTCGCCCGGATTGATGCGGCGGTTGGTGACGTAATAGTGTCCCTGAATAGACAAGGTGGCGCTAATGGAGGTGCTCCAGCTTTGTGGGCTCAGGCAGCGCACGCCAATACTCATGCGCGATCGCAGGCGTTGACCGCTGGGCAGAAATATCTGGTTCTGGGTGCAGGCAGGCATGGCGTTCAGGCGCGCGCTGTCCAGGGTGATCGTGGCGATACCGGGATACATTTGCGCCAGCTTGAGCAGATAGTCCTGCGCCTGGTCCTGCATGGCTTGCACGCTCAGCGCCTGAACGCTCTCTTGAGCGCGCACGTTCGCTGTTGCACCCAGGGCGAACAGGCATACGCAGATCAGGAGTCTATATAAGGTCATGACTGAATTTTACGGACTCAGTCGCCAGGTCAAGAGCTGAACTGGCCGATAAATTGCGTTTTGTTCCCTGATTTGTGAAGCAGTGCCTCTGGCTACCATTCTGTTATAGCGGTGAAAAGGCGTGCGCGCGTTCACCTGGATCTCAAACTTGAACACAGAATATTGGCTTGACTCCATGATTGATCGCATCGGTGAGCACCTGAAGTTTTACCAGACGGCCCTGGCTGTGCGCCAGGAGCGCCAGGAGGTGCTGGCCTCCAATATTGCCAATGCCGACACGCCTAACTACAAGGCCAGGGATATGGACTTTACGGCCACCTTGAAGGCCGCTTTAGGGGGGCAGGGCCAGATGGCATTGCCCAATACCAGTTTGTCCTTGACTTCGGCCCGTCATATTCCCGCCCAGGCAACCCGTCCGCCCAGCACGGACGAGTTGCTCTATCGCGTTCCTGTACAACCTTCTCTGGACGGCAACACGGTCGAGATGGATGTGGAGCGCATGCAATTTGCCGATAACACCTTGCACTATCAAAGCACGATCAACCTGGCTTCCCAGCGCTTGAAAGGCTTGATGGCGGCCTTGCAACAGTAATAGCGAGTCTTCATGTCCAGTTTCAGTATTTTCCAGATTGCCGGTTCTGCTCTGACGGCACAATCGCAGCGCTTGAACGTGTCGGCCAGCAACCTGGCTAACGCCGATAGTGTGGTCGGACCCGATGGCCAGCCCTACAAGGCCCGCCAAGTGGTGTTTCAAATGACTCCTCAGGGCAACAGCCCCGTGGGTGGCGTACAAGTGGTGGGCGTGCAGGAAAGTGATGCGCCTGGCCGTTTGCAATATGACCCCGGCAATCCCTACGCTGACGAACAAGGCTATGTGACTCTGCCCAATGTGGATGTGGTGGCCGAGACCGTCAATATGCTGGCCGCGTCGCGCTCTTATCAGGCCAATGTGGAAGTGGTGAACACCTCCAAGAACCTGATGTTGCGCACCTTGACCATTGGCCAGTAAGCCGGTTTACGGAAGATAGAACATGAGCACAGTCAATAACGATCGCACCGCCCTGGACCCCACCGCAGGGGCCATGGCTGGTGTGGATGCCCGCAACAAAAGCGCCATGGCGGAAACGGAAGACCGCTTTCTGACCATGCTGATTACGCAGCTGCGTAATCAGGATCCGCTCAACCCCATGGATAACGCCCAGGTCACGACCCAGATGGCGCAAATGTCCACGGTGGCGGGGATTCAGCAATTGAATAACACCTTGCTGGCTGTGGCCGGGCAAATGGACGTCAGCCAGTCCATGCAGGCCGCCAATCTGATCGGCAAGCAAGTGCTGGTGCCGGGCTCGAAAGTGTCTCTGGGGACCAGCCAGGATGGCGAAAAAGTGGCCATGCCCTACGGCATTGATCTGGTCAGCGGAGCGACTTCGACCGTGGTTCAGATCAAGGACAGCAGCGGCAAAGTGGTTCGTGAATACGATCTGGGCGCCAAAGACGCGGGCGTGTACTCGCTGGAGTGGGACGGCCTGGATAACGATGGTTCACCGCTGGCCGACGGTTCGTACACCGTCAGTGTATTGGCCAGTAATGACGGCACGGCCGTCACAGCCAGCCCATTGACGCATGGCAAGGTCGATAGCGTGGCTTACACCTCCAGCGGCTTGATGCTGGACCTTGGCCTGGCGGGTTCGTTCTCCCTGCTGGATATACGCAAAATCATGTAAGCGCCGCTTGCCCCAACAGCGGGCTGGGCCAACACGACATTAAAAGGAAAGTTCATGAGCTTCGGACAAGGATTGAGTGGCTTGAACGCCGCCTCCCAAAACCTGGATTCTATTGGTAACAACATCGCCAACTCGGGCACGGTGGGCTACAAGGCCTCGACCGTGCAGTTTGCGGACGTGTATGCCAACTCGCGCATCGGTCTGGGTGTGCAGGTATCGCGGGTCAGCCAGCGTTTCTCGGTAGGTAACGTCAGCAACTCGGGTAATCAGTTCGACATGGCGATTGACGGTGCAAACGGTTTGTTCCGCCTGGAGCAAAGTAACGGCGCTGTCCTGTTCTCGCGCAATGGCCAGTTCTATCCGGACAAGGCGGGCTATCTGGTTAACGCCCAAGGTCATTACCTGACCGGTTACGGCCCAGGTGGTAGCCAGCTGGAGCGCTTGCAAGTGCCTTCGGCCAACGTGCCTCCCAAAGCCACGACCGCCCTGGATTTCAAGCCCAACCTGCCCGGTGGTGCCGAAGCGATTCCAAAAGAGGATGCTAGTGGCAATCCCATTAATGTCTTTGACCCCACAGACAACAGTACTTACAGCGAAGCGTTCAGCTACTCGGTGTATGACTCCTTGGGTAACAGCCACGAGATCTCCCAATACTTCGTCAAGCGCCCCGCCAATGCGGCCGGTGAGAGTGTGTGGGACGTGTATTACATGGAAGGCAGCACGCCCTTGTCGCCTGCCAGCGCGACCTTGACCTTTAACGGTGCAGGCGTGATGACCAGCCCCAATCCGGCTACCGTCAATCTGACCCTGGCCAATCCGGGCGGCAATGCGTCGCCAGCGGATGATCTGGTGTTTGATGTGCGTTACACCGGCACCACCCAGTTCGGTGGGGAGTTTGCCAAGGGCAAGCCTTACCAGGATGGTTACGCCACGGGTGAGTACGCTGGCATGAGCATCGACAAGGACGGCACCATGATTGCCTCCTACACCAACGGTGTAACGCAGCGTCTGGGTTCCCTTGTTCTGGCTGACTTCAGCAACCTGCAAGGTCTGAGCCCTGTAGGCGGTAACGCCTGGGCTGAAACCGGCGCATCGGGCCAGCCTATCCTGGGTCGTCCCGGCGAGAACGGCTTGGCCACGATCAAGGGTCAGGCGGTGGAAGATTCCAACGTGGATATGGGTCAGGAACTGGTCAATATGATTATTGCCCAGCGTACCTACCAGGCGAATGCCCAGACCATCAAGACGCAGGATCAGGTTCTGCAAACTCTGGTCAACCTGCGTTAAGAGCTGTCATGGATCGCCTGATTTACACCGCCATGAATGGCGCCCAGCGCACGCTGGAGCAACAAGACGTCATTACCAACAACCTGGCCAACGTGAACACGTCCGGTTTTCGCCAGCAGTTGGCGTATTACCGTTCCGTGCCCGTCACAAGCGATGTGGGTTCGCAAACCCGCGTAGGCACGGCCACAGTGACGCCTGGCAGCCGTTTTCAACCTGGCGCCATGGCCGAGACCGGCAATGCGCTGGATGTGGCCATTGCGGGCGAGGGCTGGTTTGCCGTCCGTGCGCTGGATGGTCAGGAAGCCTATACGCGGGCAGGCGATCTGGTGGTCAATGCCCAGAACCAGCTGGTGACACAAGGTGGCTTGCCCGTGCTCAGCGCCGATGGGCAGGTCATTGAAATCCCGGATCGCGGATCGATCACGTTCTCCAGCGACGGTCAGTTGACCGCGCTGGGTGCGGGTGACAACCCACGCGATATCCAGGTGATGGGTCAATTGAAGATGGTCAATCCCCCTTCTGCTGATTTGTTGCGGGGGCAGGATGGTTTGTTTCGCATGAGCAATGGCGCGCCGGCCCCGGCTGATCCGTCGGTACGCATGGTTTCGGGTTTTATCGAGAAAAGCAATGTGAACCCGGCTGAAGCGATGGTGGCCATGATTGCCAATGCGCGCCGCTTTGAAACCCAGATGAAGGTCATCCAGGACGCCAGCGCACGCGAAGATCGGGCCAACTCCCTACTTTCTTTTAATGGCTAAGCCGCGCTGATTGCGCAGGCGCTAGCTGCAAGGATTACACACACATGATTCGCTCTCTGTGGATTGCCAAGACCGGTCTGGAAGCCCAGCAGACCAATATGGACGTTATCTCCAATAACTTGGCCAACGTGAATACCACCGGCTTCAAACGTACCCGTGCGGTGTTTGAGGACTTGATGTACCAAACCATTCGTCAGCCTGGCGCTCAAGTCGGTGCTGCCAACCAGTTGCCTACTGGCTTGCAGGTTGGCACCGGTGTGCGCACCGTAGCCACCGAGCGTATTCATACCCAAGGTGACATGAAGCACACGGGCCACAATATGGATATCGCGATTCAGGGTAGCGGTTTCCTGCAGGTGGAAATGCCGGACGGCACGTTTGCCTATACACGTGACGGTAGCTTGCAGCGTGACCAGAATGGTCAGTTGGTGACTGCTGGCGGTTATCCCATTCAGCCCCCCATCAATATCCCTGATAACGCGCTGGAACTGACGATTGGCCGTGATGGCACCGTGTCGGTCACTCAGCCTGGTGCAGCCGGTACGAGTGTGGAAGTGGGCCAATTGCAATTGAGCACCTTCGTGAATCCGGCCGGTCTGCAAAGTATGGGCGAGAACTTGTACATCGAAACCGATGCCTCGGGTGCCGCCAACTTCCTGCAACCTGGCATGGACGGTGCTGGTCTGGTCATGCACAAGTACAACGAAACCTCCAACGTCAATGTGGCCGAGGAACTGGTCAATATGATCAGCACCCAGCGTGCCTACGAAATCAACAGCAAGGCCGTTTCCACGGCTGACCAGATGCTGGCTCGCCTGACACAGCTGTAAATCTAAAGAGATCGTGACAATGTTCCAAGCTCTGATGAGCCGTCTTGCCTTGTGTGCGCTTGTAGCCCTGTCCGGTTGTGCGCTGGTGCCCCCTGAAGATGTGGTAACCGGCCCCCTGACGGCGGCCCCGCCACCGGCGGTGCCTGCCGCCGTGGTGGCCAATGGCTCTATCTACCAGCCCTCGGCTTACGGTAACTATCCGCTGTTTGAAGACAGACGACCACGTAATGTGGGCGACATTGTCACGATCATGATCCAGGAGCGGACCAACGCGGCCAAGAATGTCTCGACCAATACGGATCGGACCGGAAGCGGTGGTCTGGACTTTACCGGCGTTCCAGCTTTCCTGCCTAACGAAGTGGGTAGCAAGCAGAACTTTGAAGTCAGTGGCTCGAACAAGGCCCAGGGCAAAGGTTCCAGCCGTGCCGACAATACCTTTAGCGGCACCTTGACGACGACCGTGGTCGGCGTTTTGCCTAACGGCAATTTGCAGGTGGCCGGTGAGAAGCAGATCGCCATTAACCGTGGCAGCGAGCACATCCGCTTTTCTGGTGTGGTGGACCCACGCTCCATTACTGGCAGCAATACGGTGTCTTCCACCCAGGTGGCCGATGCCCGTATCGAGTTTCGTAGCAAAGGGGTGATGGACGAAGTCCAGACCATGGGTTGGCTACAGCGTTTTTTCCTGAATATTTCTCCGTTCTGAGCCTTTTGCTTGCTATGGCGTTTTCCATGAGTCGTACTCGTTTTTCTTCTTGTCGCCAAGTGCTACAAGCCGCCATGTTGGCTGCGGGCCTGTTGCTGGCTCCGGTCAGCCAGGCCGAGCGTATCAAGGATCTGGCATCCATTCAGGGCGTGCGAGACAACCCGCTGATCGGCTACGGTCTGGTCGTGGGTCTGGATGGCAGCGGTGACCAGGTGCGTCAGGCTCCTTTCACCCAGCAAAGCTTGACCAATATGCTGTCCCAGTTGGGGGTGACCATTCCCCAGGGCAGCAATATGCAGCTCAAGAACGTGGCGGCTGTCATGGTGACGGCCCGTTTACCCGCCTTTGCCCGTCCTGGTCAGGCCGTGGATGTGGTCGTGTCCTCCATGGGTAATGCCAAGAGTTTGCGTGGCGGGACCTTGTTGATGACGCCCTTGAAAGGTGCGAACGGTCAGGTCTATGCCATTGCCCAAGGCAACTTGCTGGTGGGTGGGGCAGGGGCCGAAGCAGGTGGTTCCAGCGTCCAGGTCAACCAGCTCAATGGCGGCACCATTCCAGGCGGCGCAACGGTCGAGCAGAGCGTACCCACGACTTACGCTCGGGATGGCGTGATCAATCTGGAAATGAATTCCTCGGATTTCGGTACAGCCCAGAACGTGGTGGCGGCCCTGAACAAGCAGTTCGGCCCTTCAACTGCAACAGCGCTGGATGGTCGCTTGATTCAGGTGCGCGGTCCCTTGGACCCCCAGGCTCAAACCGCCTTTATTTCGCATGTTGAAAACCTGCAAGTGAATCTGCCACCGGCACGTGCCCGCGTGGTGATCAATGCTCGTACGGGTTCGGTGGTCATGAACCGCACGGTCACGATTGATGAAGCCGCCATTGCCTACGGCAATCTGTCCGTGGTCATCAGCCGTCAACCGCAGGTCAGCCAGCCGGATACTCCTTTTGGTGGTGGTCAGACCGTAGTGGCTGACAGCACCCAGATTGAAATGCGCAGTGATAGCGGCTCCCTGCAACGCGTGAAGACCAGTGCCAATCTGGCCGATGTGGTGCGCGCTTTGAACGCTTTGGGTGCCACCCCTCAAGACTTGTTGTCCATCTTGCAGAACCTGAAAAGCGCGGGCGCTTTGCGGGCCGATTTGGAGATCATCTAATGACGGTGCAGTACTTCCCACGTCCGGGCACGGGAACGCAGGTTTCGATTTTTGACCCGCAGCAACTGGCCCAACTGCGTCGGCAAGCCGGGCAGGACGGTCAGAATCAGGCCACTCAGCTGCAAGTGGCGCGTCAGTTCGAGTCCCTGTTCATTCAAAATATTTTGAAGCAGGCACGGGCAGCCAATCCCGAAGGCGGCCTGTTTGATACGCAGTCGGTGCGCATGGCACAAAGTCTGGGTGATGAGCAACTGGCCATGCAGCTGGCTGACCCCGGCATTGGTTTGGCCAAAGCCTTGCAGGCCCAGATGAGCGGGCAGAACAGCGAGCCATTTGGTGTCGCGTCCCATGATCCGGAAGCGGCCTCTTCGCGTCGGGCGGATTTGCGTTCGCGCATGCCTAATGACCGTTCCATTGATGCAGCATCGATTGCCGAGCTGATCGACAAGCTCAGCAATAACAATACGGTGCAGCGCGTGTACTCCGCGATTCAGGGCGCGCCCAATCATATTCGTCAGTTTGTGGACCGCATGAACACGGCCGCCAAAGTGGCTGCCGAGGACAGTGGCGTCCCGGCCCAACTGATCTTGAGCCAGGCGGCGCTGGAGTCGGGCTGGGGCAAGCGTGAAATCATGCACGCAGATGGCTCTACCAGTCATAACCTGTTTGGTATCAAGGCCACACCGTCCTGGAAAGGTAAAACGGTAGAGGTCATGACGACGGAATATCAGAACGGCGTGGCGCGCAAAATGACGCAGACCTTCCGTGCTTATGACTCCTATGCCGAGTCGTTTGCGGACTACGCGCGCCTGATCGGTAATAACAAACGCTATGAAAGTGTAAAACAAGCGGCTTCGCCTCAAGAAGCGGCGCAACGCATTCAGGAAGCGGGCTACGCCACTGACCCCTCCTACGCCAAAAAGCTGATCTCCATCATGGCCTACTTTGATGGCGGCAAGTCTTAATTATTGATACAGGTCTAAATATTGCACCAAGGTGGTCGTTAAAAAGCAGCATGTTCATTTTTCGCCTTGGACACTACGGGCCGGGCAGGACAGAAAGGATTTGATATGAATCTCGCCAACCTTGGTATTACCGGCTTGTTTGCCGCTCAAAAGCGCATGCAGGTGACGGGCCACAATATTAATAATATCGATACCGCTGGCTATAACCGCCAATCGGTCCTGGTTGAGACGGCTGGCTCGGTAGGAAGCGGCAATGGCTATTACGGCCGTGGCGTGCAGGTGGTTACCGTTCAGCGCTCCTACGACAACTTTCTGTATCAGCAGTTGGTGCGCTCGCAAACTACCGGTGCGGCTCTGGTTAGCTACGGTACGGAAATTGCCCAGCTGGACAATCTGTTCTCGGACCGCACGGTCGGCGTCAGCCCCGCCTTGCAAAACTTTTTCAATGGTCTGGAAGCCGTGGCATCGCAACCTGCGGATCCTTCGGCTCGCCAGGAACTGCTGGGCCGTGCAGAAAGCCTGGCTACCCAGATTCGTGACGCGACATCCTACATGAACCGCGTCAACGAGAACATCAATACCCAGGTCGGTACCACCGTTACCCAGATCAACAGCTATCTGGAACGGATTGATAACGTCAACAAACAGATCGTTGCTGCCAAAGGCACCACGCCCGGTCACGAACCCAATGACTTGCTGGACCAGCGCGAACAGCTGGTGTCCGAGCTGGGGCAGCTGATTGATGTGCGTACCGTCGAGCAGGATGGACGGATGAGCATCACCACCGCTGGCGGCCAGATGCTGCTGGGTGGCGAAAGTATTTACCCCTTGCACGCCGTGCGTTCGGCTGAAAACCCCGAGCGTATGGTGGTCGGCTTTACCTCCGCACTGAATGTGGACGGCAAGATGGTGGTGTCCGAGTTCCGCGAGGGCACCATTAAAGGCGGCACCTTGGGGGGCTTGTTGCAGTTCCGTCAGGAAAGCCTGGAGCCGGCTATCAATGCGCTGGGGCGCTTGGCTGTGGGTCTGGCTCACACGGTGAACGATATTCACCGTCAAGGTGTGGACCTGAAGGGTGAGGCGGGCAAAGACATGTTCAGCGTCAGCGGCCCGAAAGTGATTGCCAATGGCAATAACCCGGTCAGCAGCGGTGTGCCTGGTGTGTCTTTCTACAAAGACCCTGTTGATCCGGCTGATCCCAGCAAGGGCTACACCCAGCCAGTCGACAAGCTGACGGGCGACAACTACCGCATCGAGCGCGTGGATGGTCGTTTCCAGCTGCGTAACTTGAGCAGCAACGACGTTACCCCCTTGAACGGTCCGGACAAGAACGGTGGCATTACCCGGGTGGATGGTCTGGAAATTGATGTCTCCGGCTTGAAGACCCAATCTCAGGATGGCGACTCCTGGTTGCTGCAGCCCACCGTCAATGCAGGCAGCAGCTTGCAGGTGGAGATCAAGCGTCCACAGGATATTGCTGCAGCTGATAAAGATACCGGTTCGGCTAACGGTGCCATCGCCCAGAAACTGGCGGACTTGCGCAATAGCAAGGTGCTGGCCGACGGCTCCTTGAGCCTGAACGATTCTTTTGGTCAGATCGTGAACCGTATTGCGGTGCAAACGCAGCAAAACGGCACGGCGGCCAAAGCCCAGTTAAAGCTGATCGAGCAAAACTATGCCGCTCAGCAAACCTTGTCCGGCGTGAACAAGGACGAGGAATACATCATGCTCCAGCGTTATCAGGAGCAGTATCAGGCCGCTGCCCGTCTGATTGACGTCAGCTCCCAGATGTTTGACACCCTTTTAGGCCTGCGTAGTTGAGTACGGCTCTTTAGTCTTGAAATTGGAACCTTGCTATGCGTATCAGTTCTTCTCTTTTCTTTCAGACGGGCCTGACTTCGATCAACAAGCAGCAGTCCGATCTGATGCGGGTTTTTCAGCAAATGGGTTCGCAAAAGCGCATGATCACCCCATCGGATGATCCGCTGGCCTCGGCCCAGACCATTAATCTGGCCCAGTCCCAGGCCATGGACAAGCGTTACGGTGAAAACCGTGAAGTGGCCATGCGTGCCCTGGGTGAGGAAGAAAACCTGCTCAATGCCGTCAACCTGCAGTTGCAAGGCGTGCAGACCCGTCTGGTGGAAGCCTCTACCGGCACCATGTCCGACGCGGACCGCAGCACCTTGGCCACGGTGGTGGAAAGTGCTCTGGATACTCTGTTTGGCTTTGCCAATACCAAGGATGGTTCGGGGCAATACCTGTTCTCCGGTGCCAAGGGCACGACACAGGCCTTCGAGCGTACGGGCAATACCTTCAGCTACACGGGCGACACCAACAGCCGCAATATTCAGGTTGAGCAAACTCGTCAAATGGATTCGGCCGATCATGGCCGCACCATTTTCGAGCGCGCCAATCCCGGCTCGACCGCCTATTTCACCCAGGCCAATGCCAATACGGGCTCGGCTGTAGTCAGTGCGCCTAATGGCAACTCCTCGCTGGCCGGTGCCCAAGCCCATTACACCATCCGCTTTACTTCGGAAACCGAGTACGACATTGAAGTGAATGGCGCGGTTGTCAGCCAGGGCGTACTGGACGAAAACGAGCGTCAACGCATTAATTTGCCCGGTGGCGTCAGCGTCCAGATCGAAGGCAAGCCTGCCGTCGGTGACAGTTTCGAGGTCAGCTCGGTAGACAGCACCAGCTCGGCAGACATGAACATGTTCAACACCTTGCAATCGGTGGTTGAGGCCCTGCGTAAACCTGTCAGTGGCGATCCTGCTGGGCAGGCAGAGTTCCGCAACGCGATGAACTCGGCCATGCAACGTATCGGGGAAAACTTCGATAACGTGCAGACCGTGATTTCCTCGGTGGGTACGCGCATGAACGAAATTGATGCCTTGAGCGCCAACGGCGCGGCTCGTGCTTTGAACTACACCAATGAACTCTCGCGTCTGGAGGATCTGAATATTTTTCAGGCTTCTACCGATCTGGAGTTGCGCAAGGCCGCGCTGGAAATGTCGGCCATGGCGTTCCAGACGATTCAGAGCATGAGCTTGTTCAATATGAATCGCTAAGCCTGCGTTCCTTTTTTGGGTGGTTTTTCCTTAAACCGGCAGTCAAGCACCACGTGCGGGAATCTTCTATGCTTTTTAAGAATTTGAGTCTAAAGGTCGGCATGACCTTTTGTATTGCTGCTCTGATGGCATTGACAGTGGCCATGGCAGGTTGGGCGCTGTATTACTTTCATGGCCTGCTGGCCCTGGGTTCGGGCGACAAAGTATTGCGCACCCTGCAAGAGCAGCAGAGCACGTTCAATATCGTCCTGACCGTTGTGCTGGTGCTGGCCGTGCTGCTGGGCCTGGCCGCGATCAGCTACTTCTTCCGCCGTGTGGTGCGTCCCTTGGGCGACTTTGCCGCGTACTTTGATGCAATTGCCAAAGGCGATCTGACTCAACGTATTCGCGTGCTGACCGCCAATGAAATCGGTGATCTGTTCGAGTCGCTGGGCCGCATGCAGGAATCCCTGGTCAAGACCACCACGACGGTACGTCTGGGCCTGGAAGAGATCCATGCCGGTGCGCAGGAAATTGCCCAGGGCAATACCAATATCAGCAGCCGTACCGAAGAGCAGGCCGCTTCCTTGCAGCAGACCGCTGCCAGCATGGAGCAGTTGGCCGGCACTGTTCGCCAGAACGCGGACAACGCCCAGCAAGCCAACCAGTTGGCCGCCACGGCATCGGATGTGGCTCATCGTGGTGGTAGTGCCGTCAATGAAGTGGTTGCAACCATGCAAGGCATTTCGGCCAGCTCCAGCAAGATTTCCGACATTGTGGGCGTGATCGACAGCATTGCGTTCCAGACCAATATTCTGGCTCTGAACGCGGCTGTGGAAGCAGCTCGTGCAGGGGAGCAGGGTAAGGGTTTTGCGGTGGTGGCCGCCGAGGTGCGAGCCCTGGCTCAGCGCAGTGCCCAGGCCGCGCGTGAAATTACCGCCTTGATCGAGGACTCGGTACGCAAAGTGACGGAAGGTTCCTCGCAAGTGGAACGTGCCGGCGCCACCATGCAGGAAATTGTGGACTCCGTGCGTCGCGTGACCGACATCATGGGTGAGATTACCGCTGCCACGATTGAACAGTCCTCCGGGATTGATCAGGTGAATCGCGCAGTCTCGCAAATGGATGAAACAA
This sequence comes from Alcaligenes sp. DN25, assembly GCF_023674485.1. NCBI lineage: Bacteria > Pseudomonadati > Pseudomonadota > Betaproteobacteria > Burkholderiales > Alcaligenaceae > Alcaligenes > Alcaligenes sp. DN25. Next base: position 1,498,833 of record NZ_CP098408.1, read on the forward strand.
CGCAGTACAACGCCCGTCTGGTGGAGCAGGCCGCTCTGGCATCCTCTGGCCTGAGCGAGCAGGTGACCAAGGTCAACCAGGCCATCGCTTTCTTCCGTTCGCCCGGTACGGAAGTCATTGACGTCAGCGCGCGCCGTGTGGCCAACCGCCGCAGTGTGGCCGCTGCTTCCTCTGAAACAGAACACCGTCGTAGCCCCGCCTTGAACGGCAGTGCCGCGGCCACCAAAGCCAGCCCCCCCACCAAAGGCTTGTCGGCACCTGCCAAGGCTGCACCGGCCGCCAAGACTACCGCTGCCCAGGACGATAGCCAGCGCCTGCTGCGCCCGGACCTGAGCAAAAGCAGCAGCGCTGCTTCGGATGATGATTGGGAGGAGTTTTAATGTCTCGCACCCGACTGAGTACCTGGGTCGGGCTGGGACGTAAGACGCTGATAGGCTTGTGCTTGCTGACCCTGGTTGCGTGCGCCACCCAGGGATCCTCCTTCAAGGCCTCGGGGTTGAATGATCTGATCCTGGGCCAAAGTACTCGTGCCGATGCCGAGCTGTCCTTGCAAGGTCGTCCTCATCAGGTCTACCGACAGCTCGATGGTAGTGAAATGGCCGTGTGGTTCCAGGGCACAACCCTGGCAACGGATGCGGTCTATTTTCGACAGGAACTGTGGCTTCAATTTGATGCCCAGGGGCGTTTCCAGCAAGTGGTCAAACGCAGTCATATTCCTTCCATGTATCGCGAGCAAGCGCGTAGTACCACGACAGGCTCGGTCACGATTGAGCACCCTGGCACGGACATGATCACCATCTTGCCGGTCAGCCACTAGAGTTTTCTTTGGATTTAGCAAATGCTGGGTATTGAAAGCAGTCTTCCGTCCGCGTCCCGCGCTTCTAAACGTCGTTCCTCAAAATCATTTCGCCCCAGTCTGAAGTCTGCTTCGGGCCTGAAGATCAGCACCATGCTGATGATCTGCATGGGCTTGTTCATGGTCCTGATTGTGGCCGTGGGCGGCCTGGCGGCTTACTACCTGCAGCAAAGCGGCGATGCGCTGCGTACCATCAATCGTCAGGCAGATCGTTCCGCACAGGTTCTGCAGCTCAATAACAATATGATGGAAGCGCGCCTTAGCTTGATGAGCGCAGCGCGCTTTTATCAGGAAGCTGGCATCGATAACGACGCCAATATGCTGCAAAGTGCAGACAATCTGGTGATTATGGCCAACCAGAAGCTGGATGAGGTACGCAAGGCCTTTGCAGATATCCGTGCCAATATGCCTACCGAACCGGAGCTGCGCCGACTGGCCATGGGTTTGGTGGCTTCCTATCAGGCGTATCTGGACGATGGTATCGAGCCTATGGTTCAGGCCCTGGAGACACGCGACTACAGCACTTTTTACTTCGTCAGCGAAGGTTTTGGTGTGCTGCGTGCGGCCACTTTCCAGTTCCGTATTGAAGAGTTGAGCAAGTTCTACAACGATCAGACGGATCTGTTGCTGGAGCAAGCTCAATTGCAAACCCGTGTTGCCAATAGCGCGATTGGTTTGGGCTTGCTGATTGGCTTGGCCATTATTGTGGCGCTGCGCCTGGTGCTGGGCCGTACCGCTTTGGCTCCCCTGCGTGAAGCCGGTGTGCATTTTGACCATATTGCCAATGGCGATCTGACCAAGAAGATTACCTATCGTTCGGCCAATGAAGTCGGTGTTTTGTATGATTCCATGCGCCGCATGCAGCAAAGCTTGCAAGGCATTGTGCTGACCGTTCGCCAAGGTGTGGACGAAATTGCTTCGGGTTCCTCGCAGATTTTTGCAGGCAATACTGACTTGAGTTCCCGTACCGAACAACAAGCCGCCGCCTTGCAGGAAACGGCGGCCAGTCTGGAAGAATTGGCCAGCACGGTGCGTCAGAACGCAGACAATGCTCATCAGGCAGACCAGCTGGCTCATAACGCCGCCAAGGTTGCTCGCCAGGGTGGCGAGTCGGTCGGTGCCGTGGTCAATACCATGAACCAGATTTCTGCGCGTTCCGGCCAAGTGGCAGACATCGTTAACGTGATTGACGGTATTGCTTTCCAAACCAATATTCTGGCTTTGAACGCCGCCGTGGAAGCCGCCCGTGCCGGTGAGCAGGGCAAGGGCTTTGCGGTGGTAGCGGGCGAAGTACGCAGCCTGGCGCAGCGCAGCGCGCAAGCAGCCAAGGAAATCAAGGGCCTGATTGAAGCCTCGCAAAATGAAGTCCAGACCGGTACACAGCAAGTGGCCAGCGCGGGCGACATTATTCAGGAAGTGGTGCGCGCGGTAAATAGCGTGACCACCTTGATGAGCGAGATTTCCTCGGCCTCTCAAGAGCAAACGGCGGGTATCGAACAGATCAATACTGCCGTGGCACAAATGGATGCTGTGGTGCAGCAAAATGCCTCGCTGGTGGAAGAGGCGGCTGCGGCAGCAGGCTCTTTGCAGTCTCAATCCGAGACCCTGGCCGAGGCGGTCTCCCAATTCAAGGTCCAGGAAGGTGATGTCATCGATATGGCCGAGCGTGACTACGATCGTTTGCGTTAAGCGCTTTGAGGGGAAAAACAGGCGCATGCCTATAGTTGAAATCCCCTAGAAAAACGGGGTCCGCGAGGGCCATGCTGCATGGCACAATAATTCTTTGCCTATAGCCAGCAGAGACGCCCATGTCCTTCGCGATTCCCGGTGAATCCGTGGCCAAGACGGCGGTGCGCCAAAAGGCGCCCGGCATCTTGGCCTGGTTGATTGCTTACCCGCCTTTCGATCAGATGCAGGCGCAGCACTGCGATTACCTGATCGAGCATAGCGAGCTACGGTTTTTTTCAGCCGGACAGGTGCTGTTGGAAGAAGGCGCGCGTGTTGACCAGCTCTACCTTGTTCGCCAAGGTCAGATCTCCAGCCAGGAACACGGGGAAACTCACGAGTATGTGGAAGGGGATCTTCTGCCCGTGCGTGAACTGGTTTCGGGTCAGGCTCTGGACAGTGATTACCTGGTACAGGAAGACTGCTTTACCTTGTGCGTGGCTGGTGAAGCCGTTGCCCATCTGCTGACCATCAGCGAGCCTTTTCGGGATTACTGCTTGCGTGGTACCAGCAGCCTGCTGGCCTCGGTCTGGCGCAGTGCCCAGAAAAGTGCCAGCGCCGACCTGGGTGCCAGCTACACGCTGGACATGAGTCTGCAAGCCCTGACAGAACGCGGTTTGCTTAGCTGTTTGCCGGATTGTCCGGTCGAGCAAGCGGTCAAGGATATGCACGAGCGTCAGGTCAGCAGCATGGTGGTGGTCAATCCGGACCAGCATTTGCTGGGCATCTTCACCTTGCGAGACTTGCGCCGTTTGGTAGCCGGTGGTCAATACGATCCGACCCAGGCCATGTCTCAAGTCATGACACCGGACCCGGTCTGGCTGGCTCCCCAATCCTCGGCCTTTGATGCAGCTTTGCTGATGGTAGAGCATCAGATTGGCCATATCTGCCTGGTTCAAGACCATAAAGTCGTGGGCATGGTGTCCGAGCGCGATGTGTTCTCCTTGCAGCGCGTGGATCTGGTGCATTTGTCGCGTGCCTTGCGCTGTGCTCAGGACGTGTCCGTGCTGGTGCGTCTGCAGTCCGATATTGGTCGGCTGGTGGATGCCATGCTGGCTCACGGTGCGCGTTCTGAACAGCTGACTGCGGTGATTACGCGTTTGAATGATCACACGGTTCAGCGCACGATTGAATTGAGCTTGCCCGGCTCCGGGCTGGATGGCATCGAGTTCTGCTGGCTGGCTTTTGGTAGTCAGGCCCGTGGCGAGCAAACCCGTCATACCGATCAGGACAATGGCATTTTATTTGCCGCCCATTCGCCCGAACAGGCCCAAGCCCATCGGGCCCTGCTCCTGCCTTTTGCGCGTCGGGTGAACGAGGCCCTGGACCGCTGCGGGATGGCCTGGTGCACTGGCAACATCATGGCCAGCAATCCTGACCTATGCCTGTCTGAAGCCGAATGGCTGCATCGTTTCCAGATCATGATTGAACGGCCTGCGCCCGAGCAATTGCTGGAGTCCACGATTTACTTTGATTGCCGCGCCATCTGGGGCCAGAGCAGTATGCTGCAACGCATGCAGCGCCGCGTACTGGGCATGGTGAACGATAACCCTGTGTTCCAGCGCATGCTGGCTCAAAGTACCTGTCAGACCCGCATTCCCAGTGGTAAAAAGCGCAGTCGTCTGGAAGCGCTGATGGGGCAGGGCGATGACAAGCTGGACATCAAGAAACAGGCCTTGGCACCGATGGTGGATGTGCTGCGTGTGCTGGCCCTGGCGCATGGTTGCGAACTGGCCTCGTCCATGGACAGGCTGGCCGTGCTGACTCAGCGCGGTGTCTTCACAGACGAGGAGTCGGATGGCCTGCGCGAGGCCTACCGCTATTTGCAATTGCTGCGCTTGCAACATCATCAAACCCAGTTGCAGCAGGGGCAGGAGCCCAACAATCTGGTGCGTTTAAGTACGTTAGGTGCACTGGATGCACGTGTCTTGCGTGAAGCCTTGTCGCAAGTGCGCCGTGCCCAACGTATTCTGGCTTTCCGGTATCGCTTATGAAACTGCTTTCCTGGCTACCTTGGCGTAAATCCTCTTTTGCCGCACGCAGTCCCTCCTTGTCCTGGAGTGGGGTGGACGAACTGGCTTTGGACGAAGCGGCCTTTACGGTGCTGGATCTGGAAACCAGTGGTCTGGAGCCCAAGCGCCACCATATCGTTCAGATGGGGGCGGTCCGCCTGGAAAACGGTTCGATTGCCTTGGGCAATATCTGGTCCGGTCTGGTTCGCACCCAGGGCGAGCGCAGCCCTGATAGCTTATTGATTCATGAGATCAGCCCGCAACAACAGGAAGAAGGCGAGCCACTACCCCAGCTGATGCGGGACTTTGCCCGCTATTCCGAAAATACGGTATGGGTCGCCTGGGATGCCGACTTTGATCTGGCGTTTCTGGACCGTGCCTGGCCGAAGGCGGGCCTGGAGCAGGCCCGACCTTTGGCTCTGGATTTGGCTGAACTGGCTGCGTGTGTATTGCCCGACTGGCGTGGTCGTCGTCTGGGCCTGGACGATTGCCTGAAATATTGTGGCCTGCCGGTAAGTGACCGCCATGATGCCTTGGGAGACGCCCTGGTCAGTGCACAGTTGATGCAATTACTGATTGGGCGCGCCAAGCAAAAAGGCGTCCTGACCATAGGCCAGGCTCGGCGCTTGATGCAATCGCACAAGCAGCGGCAGGCGCACGCGTTTTAAGAGCCTGCCAGTCCCAGCGCGACCCGCATCATGGCTTCGTAGCCGGAGTTGAATAGCTGGGTCAGGAAGGGCGTAGTCTGAGGAATGACCACGGTCAGCAAGGTCAGGCCGACTGTCAGCGTAATTGGGAAACCCACAGCAAAAATCGTCAATTGCTGGGCGGTACGGTTCAAGATCCCGAAGGCCAGGTTAATGGTCAGCAGCACAATAATCAGTGGCAGGGCCAGCAACATGCCTGATACCCACAATTCGCTGCTCCAATCAAGCAAGGCACCCCAGCCATTGATGTGCAGGTCCACGCCGATGGGCAGCACATGGAAGGTGCGCACCAGCACACCCAGCAAGAGCAGGTGGCCGTTCAGGGCCAGAAAGGTCAGCACCGCAATCACGTTCAGCAGCCGCGACAGCACGGCGGTATTCGCGCCGGTAGCGGGGTCAAAGAATGAGGCAAAAGACAGGCCCATTTGCAGGCCGATAAACTCGCCCGCTGTCTGTACCGCTGCAAACACGATGCGCATGGTCAGACCCAACGCGACACCGATGAACACTTGCTGCGCGGCAATCAGCAGGGCCTCGTAAGAGGCCGTAGGCAGATCGGGTAGAGGCGGTAGCGAGGGCGCGACAATCAGGGTCAGGACAAAGCCCAGACCCACTTTGGCCCGCTTGGGGATGGCCGATTCGCTGAAAAAGGGGACCGTGGCCAGAGTGGCCAGAATACGGATGAAGGGCCACAGGAAAGCATTGAGCCAGGCATAGAGCTGGGCGGAGTTCAGGTCGAGCACGGCAAGCCTAGGGCCTGTTCAGTGGGCAAGGCATTGCACTTTGCCAGTCACGGATTTGCGTACTCACGGAAGGCTCCTTGTCGCGCTGGTCAGTCTTAGTTGACCAGCCCGGGAATGCCACGCAACAGGCCCTGCATGTAGTCGACCATATTGTTGATCAACCAGGGGCCCAGCAGCACCACCGTAATGCCCATGGCCAGTAGCTTGGGGATGAAAGACAGCGTCATCTCGTTGATCTGGGTGGCTGCCTGGAAAATACTGATGCCCAGACCGACCACCAGCACCACGATCAACATGGGACCGGCCATGGACAGGGCCAGTTTCAGGGCGGTATAGGTCATGGACATGACGGTTTCGGGAGTCATGACAGTCCTTTATTGGTAGAAGCTGCGGGCGAGGGAACCCAGCAGCAGATGCCAGCCATCGGCCAGCACAAACAGCATGAGCTTGAAGGGCAGCGAGATAGTCACGGGTGGGACCATCATCATCCCCAGGGACATCAGGACGCTGGCAATCACCAGGTCAATGATCAGAAAGGGGATAAAAATCGTAAAGCCGATCTGGAAGGCGGTTTTCAGCTCGCTGGTTACAAAAGCCGGCACCAGTACGCGCAAGGGGACATCTTCCGGGGATTCCAGTTCTGCCACGCCCGCCATATCGCCAAACAGCTTCAAGTCCGCTTCGCGGGTCTGGTGCAGCATGAAGGTTTTCAGGGGTTGGGCACCTTGCTCCAGCGCGGTTTCAAAGCTGATCTTGTTTTCCGACAAGGGCTTGTAGGCGTCCTGATACACCTGATCAAACACCGGTGACATCACAAAGAAAGTCAGAAACAGGGCCAGGCCCACCAGCACGGTGTTGGGCGGCGCCGTACCTGTTCCCATTGCATTGCGCAGCAGCCCCAGCACGATGATGACGCGGGTAAAGCCGGTCATCATCAGCAAGGCCGCTGGCAGGAAGGACATCATGGTCAGCATGGCCAGTGTCTGGATGCTGAGTGACCAGGTTTGCGAGCCGTTCGGGCCTGCTGTGCTGGTAATGGCCGGAACAGCCTGGGCCCAGGCCTCGGAAGGCAGGAGCAGGCTGATCAGGGCCAGAAGCAGCATCAGGCCGATGCGCTGGGTGGGAGAGAAGAGTGCGGTCATGATGCGGTCAGCGGGGCGCACGGTGCTGGTCCAGATGGGCCTGGAAGTCCGGCTCGGAGCTAGCGGGCGTTGTGGTGTGCAGCAGGCTGATCTGCTGAGGGGTGATGCCAATCAGAATTTCGCGGTCATCAATCTGGACCAAGGCCACGCTGCTGCGCGGCCCCAGGCGTTGATTGTCCAGAATCTTGATGCGTTGCTGGTTTTTGTTTTTCAGCAGCCCGCCTCGGCGGGCAACCCAGGCTGCCGCCAGAATCAGGCCTACAACCAGCAGCAGGCTGAGCATGATTCTGACGAGCTGGGCTTGTTCCATGTTCTAGCGGCGGCCGTTCAGGCGTTGGATACGATCCGATGGAGTCACGATGTCGGTGACGCGAATACCGTATTTATCGTCTACCACGACCACTTCGCCTTGGGCGATCAGGTAGCCGTTCACGTAAATATCCAGCGGTTCGCCAGCCAGACCGTCCAGCTCCACCACGGAGCCCTGGCCCAGTTGCAGAATGTTCTTGATGGTCAGACGTGTGCGACCCAGCTCCACCGACAGCTGGACCGGGATGTCCATAATCATGTCGATATCGGTGGTGGCGTTCGCTTCGGCGTGCTCCATGGGCGGGAACAGATTGCTGGCCGGGCTGGATTCGTGCACAGGCGTGGCCGCGCTTTGCTCGGCCAGTGCCGAGGCCCAGTCATCCTCCAGGGGCTGTTCCAGTCCTTGGGCTTGGGTGCTGCTTTGGCTGCCAGCCTGTTGCTCAGCCATCGCGGCTGCCCAGTCGTCCTCGGGCGCAGACCGGTCGTTAGGGTTGTGAGGGTCGCTCATAGGGACTTACCTTTAGTCAAATCGCTGTCGTTGGTGGCCAAGATGTTTTCTACCCGCAAGGAGTAGCGGCCACCGGAGGTGCCGTAGCGGCATTCCAGAACCGGCACGCCATCCACGTGGGCTTCAATAAGAGTGGGGATTTCAATTGGCAAGACATCATTGGCCTTTAACTGGGTCAGCTCGGCAATGGTCATGTCTATATTGACGAAGTTGGCAATCAGTTCAACTTCGGCGCTGCGCACTTGTCGTGACAATTGCTGGGTCCAGCGCTGGTCGATATCGTTGGTGCCTTTGTCCTGCAAGGGGCGGGTCAGCAGATCGCGCAGCGGCTCGATCATGGAGTAGGGCAGGCAGATATTCAGATTGCCACCCTGGGCACCAAATTCAATATTGAAAGAGGTCACCACCACGATGTCATTGCTGCTGCTGATGCTGGCAAACTTGGTATGCATCTCCGAGCGCATGTACTCCGCTTCCAGCGGGTAGATGGACTCCCAGGCACCGCAGTAGCTCTCCAGCGTCAGGGTCAGCAAACGCTGGATGATGCGCTGCTCGGTCGTGGTGAAGTCCCGGCCTTCGACGCGGGTGTTGTAGCGGCCATGGCCACCAAACAGGCTGTCGATAATCAGGAAGACCAGGTTCGGGTCGAAGGTAAACAGCGACACGCCCCGCAAGGGCTTTAAGGCAACCATGTTCAGGTTGCTGGGCACGGGCAGGTTGCGCTCGAAATCCGAGTACTTTTGAATACGAATGGAACCGACGGTGATGTCTGCGTTGCGGCGCATGAAGCTGAGCATGGTCGAGCGCAAACGACGGGCAAAGCGCTCGTTGATCAGCTCCAGGGTCTGCATGCGGTGACGCACTACCCGGTCTGGCGAGGTCAGGTCATAGGCCCGTACGCCAGTCAGGTTTTCGTTCAAGGGCTTGGTGTCAGCGCCTTCGCCGGTAACACCGGCCAGCAGTGCATCGACTTCGTCTTGGGATAGGAAGCTCTGATACGACATTTATTGGATGACAAAGGCGGTGAACAGGACATCATTGATGTTCGGTACAGCAGTGTTGGGCGCGTAGGGCTCTTTCAGGCCGGCGCTCAGCTGTGCAACCAGGGCTTGACGCCCTTCGGAGGTCTGGATGTAGGTGGGGCGCTGTTCAGCCAGAATCTTGAGCACGCGATCACGCACCATGGGCATGTACTCCACCAGCATGGAGCGCGAACCATCGTCCTGGACACGCAAGGTGATGCCCACGTACAAGATGCGCGAGCGGCCATTCTCGTTCAGGGTGACGGTAAAGGGGTCCAGCGGCGCAAAAATGGGTTTGGCATTGACCTTGACCACCGGCGGTTCGTCCGGGGCAGGGGCCGCTTCAACCGATTGGCCTTTTTCTGCCCAGGCCAACCAGGCAGGCGTGCTGCTTTGTTGCAGGGAGTAGTACAGCGTTGCGCCCACGCTAGCGGCGATAATAAACAGAACCAGCAGACCGGTTTTCATCAGGCGTGCAAGTTTGGTGGGTGCTTTTCGGGCCATGTGATGTGAGCGATGTATTTTCTAGCGTATTACAAACAGACAAACGCATGTCGGGCCTGAGCCTGACTGCATGCCTGAGCTATTGTGCCGGAGGTCAGACAGGACAGGCCCGGCGAATAGACGCTGCTTTTCGAGCTTAATCATGCTTTTTGCCGGGCTGTCTGTGGGACTGTGAATCAGGCGAAGGTATCAACCAGCGCGTCGGGGTTCAGCGAGCGTGTGGCGCTGCTGTTCACCAAGGGGCTGCTTTCGTCAGCGGAAGCCACGCCGTTCAGGCTGAAGGCGGGTTGATCGCCTTGATTGCCCTTGGCGGCCAGTTGCTCGTGAAAGGCCTGGTGCGAGGCGTGCTGGTCGCCTACGTCAGCCTGTACCAAGGTCAGCCCGTTTTCTGCAAACTGCTGTTGCAGCTGCTGCAAGGATTGCTCCAGGGCGTGGCGGACTTGAGCATGGGGCGAGGTGATCATGGCGTGGGCCATGCCATCTTGCATTTGCAAGGTAATGCGCAAGGGGCCCAGTTCGGGTGGGTCCAGACGAATGTCGGCGCTTTGAACGCCGCCTTGAGCCTGTTGGGCCAAGGTAATCATTTGACGACCCATGGCCGCCCCCCATTCGGGGGACTGGACCGGCGTGGCAATGGCCAGCGTCAGGGGGCTGGGCAAGGCGGCCGGGCTGTTGGCCTGGACTGCGCTGGGTGCGGCGCCAAGTTGGGCTAGCAGGGAAGCATCCAGAGCGGGCAGGTTCAGATTCACGCCGGCACGGGCATCGTCAGCAATTTGTCGTCCAAAGCTAGCCAAGGAAGCCGACGCTTCATCCATCAAACGTGACTGGGATGAGGGCACATTAGCGTCGATGCCAGTGCCTGGCGGGTTGTTGTTCAGTAATTGTGCTGTGTTCACCGCTGATTTGCGAGTAGTGGTGGCGGCCAGCGGATTGCTGGTTTCAACGGCTTTAGGCAAGACCAGTTCGGCGCTCAGATCAAGCTTGGCTTCTGCTTCAACAGCGTTCAATGGCGCGGTCTGAGCTTGACGGCTACTTGGCTCGGCGGCCAGATTCTGGCGTGTGTTGAGAGCGCTCAGTGGCAGTTTGCTATCGGTTTGGGCACTTTTTGGGTCGGCCTTGCTGCTCTTGATGGCCTGTACTTGCGAAAGAATCGACAAGGCCATGGCAGGCAGGCCGCTATCGGCCGGGGCATCAGTGTCAAGTTCCAGATCGCTCTGATCGGCAATCAGCAGGGCCGGGTCTTTGATCAAGGGGTCCAGCTCGCTGGCACCAGCCTGTTCGGCCACGGCGTCAGCCAGCTTGGGGCTGTCGGCGGGAACCTGGGTTTTGGTGCTGTCCTGCTTGGCGGCTGCTGGTGTCTTGCCAGCCCCTTTGTGTTGCACCTGCTGCTGTTGTGTTTGCAGATGCTGGGCAAAGCCTTCGTCTTTGGGCGCATGCGCAGCCGCAGGCCCGGCCGTGTTAGTGACGGGGGCCGAGGGTGCGGCAGGGGCCGCAGGTAAAACCGAAAGAGTGGGCGAAGTCATGGCGGCGCTTGTTTAATAGGCGGTCTGGCTACGAGTAAAGAGACGAGCAGCGATTTCATCGCTGTTACGTTGTTCCATTCTTTGTTGCTGGACTTGCTGGGTCTGGAGACGGCGGTCGATCAAGGTTTCATACGCTTTCAGGCGCTGCTGATGGCCATACCAGACCTGGCGTCCCTGTTCCATTTTCTCTTCCAGCGCTTGGATGACACTATTTTGCTGGGAAATGGCCTGGTCCAATGTCACGATAAAGCGCCGGAAATTGTGGTAGTTCGCCATGGTTACCCCAGTTTGGCCCACATCCAGCAGGCGCTGGGCGTAGTCCTGGCGATAGGTCTGCAACATTTCCAGCTGCGACTGGGCCGCATCGCGCTCTGTTCGCAGCTCCTGCAGATGGCGGGCCGCGTCGTCCACATTGTTCTGACTGAGATCGACCAGCGTATGTAAAGAGGCGTTGGCTTTCATGGCTATTGCTCGCTATTGAGAACGGCGTTCAATTCATCGAAGGCGCGTGGCACGTCCACACGTTGCTGCATGCCCTGGCGCAGATAGGCTTCCAGCCAGGGGAAACGATCAATGGCTTGATCAATGGCTGGATCATTGCCACGGGTATAGGCGCCCACGGCAATCAGGTCGCGGTTGCGTTGATAGCTGGAGAGCAGGCCCTTGAAGCGGTGCACCATCTTGATCTGTTCTGGCTCCACAATGCTGGGCATGACCCGCGAGATGGACGCTTCGATATCAATGGCCGGGTAATGGCCGGTTTCCGCCAGACTGCGCGACAGTACAATGTGACCGTCCAGGATCGCGCGGGCCGAGTCGGCAATCGGGTCTTGCTGGTCGTCGCCCTCGGTCAGCACGGTGTAGAACGCGGTGATCGAGCCGCAACGGCCTTGTGCATTGGGTTCACCGTTACCGGCGCGCTCCACTAGGGCCGGTAGCTTGGCAAATACGGAAGGAGGGTAGCCCTTGGTGGCAGGCGGCTCGCCAATTGCCAAGGCGATTTCGCGCTGAGCCATGGCATAACGCGTCAGTGAATCCATGATCAGCAAGACGTTCTTGCCTTCATCGCGGAAAAACTCGGCCAGACGGGTGGCGTACACCGCGCCTTGTAAGCGCAGCAAGGGCGAGACATCAGCCGGGGCCGCGACGACAACCGAGCGTTGCAGGCCTTCTTCGCCCAGATTATGCTCAATAAATTCTTTAACTTCCCGGCCCCGTTCACCGATCAGGCCCACGACAATGATGTCGGCTTGGGTGTAGCGGGCCATCATGCCCAGCAGCACACTTTTACCCACACCGGAACCGGCAAACAGACCCATGCGCTGACCACGGCCTACGGTCAGCAAACCGTTGATGGCACGTACTCCTACGTCCAGAACCGTGTCGATGGGACTGCGCTTCAGTGGGTTGGGTGTGGTGTGGCTGAGCGAGACGCACGCTTGCGCGTCGATCGGGCCCAAACCGTCCAGCGGATTGCCGCTGCCATCGACCACGCGACCCAGCAGGCCGGGGCCGACCGGAACATGGCGCGAACGCGCCTGGGCGGGCAGGCTGTCCGGTTGATCGGAGTCGGGCAGCGGAACCGGCGGCTGCAATTGAGCTTCAACCGGTACAACACGTGCACCGGGAGGCAGGCCGGAAATTTCGCTCAAGGGCATCAAATACAGCGATCTGCCTTCAAACCCTACAACCTCGGCTTCGGCCCAGATGTTTTGTGCGGCAGATAATTCCACTTTGCAAGCGGCCCCTACAGCCAGCTTCAAACCTGTAGCTTCCAGCACCAAACCCGTGGCGCGGACAACGCGGCCGCTGCGCAAGCTGGGCTCAATGGCCTGAACCCGTTGCTGTGCCGACAGCATCTGGGCGCGCCAGCGTTCGGGGGAGGAGGCCAGAAGGGGCGTTGCCATCAGGGCTCCGAAGAGACGGGCAAGCCCAGGCTGGCCAGGGCGCGTTTCCAGCGAGTGGCAAAGGTGGCGTCAATATCGCCGTAGCTGGAGCGCACACGACATTCACCGCGTTGCAGTTGGGGGTCTTCTTGCAGACGCCAGGCGCGGGGCTCGCCTTGTTCAATCAGAAACTCACGCACCAGGCTGATGTCGTCCGGGTGCAAGCTCAGTTCCAGGGCGCTGGTATCGCCTGGATCACTACGCAGTACTTCGGCAACCAGATCGCGGATGCGGCTGGGTTCGGCCTTGATGGTGCTTTGCAATACATGCTCGGCAATACGTGTCGCCAGCTGAATCAGGGATTGGCCCATTTCCTGATCCATCAGTTCAATGGACTGGGCGCAGTTCTGGTTCAAGGCGACAAATTCCTTGATGTACTGGTCAATCTGTTCTTGTGCCTTGGCCATTCCAGCCGCCATTCCGGCTTCATAGCCTTGGGCATGGCCACTTTCCTGGCCTGCTGCCAGACCAGCAGCATGGCCCTGGTTGTAACCGGCCTGATAGCCCTGGGTATGGCCTTCTTCCTGCGCCTGGCTGCGCTGGTTTTCCAGATCGCGCTGCAGTTCTTCCGGGGTAGGAGGGACGAACTCGGGCTCTTCCGGTTCCGGGGCGACGACAGGATCATCCAGCCCCTGCATTTGCCAGCGGCTCCAGCTTTCCTGAAGTTCCGAGTAGGCCGAGGCTTTACGGTGGCTGGACATTTACAGGCTCCCGCGCAGGCGGTTCGTGCCTGGGCACAAGCGAATAACGGCTTGGACGGGCAGGAGCTGCCCAAACGAGGCCGTCTTAGACATACTCGTCCCCACTCAGGCCACCCAGCGTAATCTGACCGGCTTCGGCCAGGCGACGGGCCACCTGCACAATGGCTTTCTGTTCCTGTTCCACCTTGGACATGCGGATCGGGCCTTGGGCGTCGATGTCTTCGCGCAGCATTTCGGCAGCACGGTTGGACATATTGCGGAAGAACTTGTCGCGCAACTCTTCGGGCGCGCCTTTCAGGGCAATCGTCAATGCAGAGGTCTCGATTTCCTTGAGCAGCAGCTGAATGGCAATGTCTTCCACATCGGCCAGGTTCTCGAACACGAACATCTCGTCCACGATGCGCTGGGTCAGGTCGGCGTCCATGCCGCGCAGACTGGTCAGGACGGACTCTTCCAGGCTGGCGTTCATGTAGTTCAGCATCTCGGCTGCCGTGCGTGGACCACCCATCTTGCTGCGTTTGGCACCCTGGCCCGATAGCATGCCGTTCAACACTTCGGTCAGCTCGTTCAGGGCCGTGGGCTGTACGCCGCCAAAAGTAGCAATACGCAGGACCACATCATCGCGCAAACGATCCGGAATGTAGCCCAGAATGTCGGCGGCGCGATCACGCTCCAGATGCACCAGAATGGTGGCAATAATTTGGGGGTGTTCGTCGGCAATCAGCTCGGCCACGCTGGAGGCATCCAGCCAGTTCAGGGCATCAATACCGCTGCTGGAGCCTTCGCTGTTTTCCAGCAAGTCTTCGATCAGGCCAGCGGCTCGGTCCGAGCCCAGCGCCTTGTTCAGTACGGAGCGGATATAGGCGTTGGAGTCCAGTGCCACCGCCATGAACTGGTCGGCCTCCTGGCGAAAGCTCTCCAGAGCCGCGTCCATATCGGCACGGGTCAGTTGCTTCAGGGACGCCATGGCGGTACTGAGCTGCTGCACCTCACGAGGCGAGAGGTGGCGAAACACCTCGGCGGCGGCATCTTCCCCCAAGGACATCATCAAAATCGCACTGCGTTCGATGGAATCGTCCGGTTTAGCCGTTTTCATTTTTTTCATCTTTGTTTAACCAGGAGCGCAACACCATAGCCACGGCACGTGGGTCATCGTGAGCCATCGTGCGGGCGGTGTTCAGATTCTCTTCGTAGCGGCTCATTTCGGCGGCACGTTGTTCAGCAGCCTGTTCGCGAGCAGATTCTTCTTTCTGGCGCTCGACGCGGGCGTCAGCCACCGCCTTGGCCTGGATCAGGCCCTGGATGATGGGGTTGATGACGATGCGCCATGCCATGAACAGAATGAATGCAAAGACCAGATACTTGACCAGTTCCATAGCGAGCTCGCGGTACTCCGGATTTTTCCAGAAGGGGGTATCAATATCGCCTTGTTCGTTGAACTGTCCGTTCACCACGCTCAGGCTATCGCCTCGATCAGCCGAGTAACCGACGGCTTGTTTGACCAGATCGCGGATCTTGTCCAGTTCTTCCTGCTCCAGCGGCTGTTGGTCCTTGTCCGTATTGCGATAGTTCACCACCACGGCTACCGACAGGCGGCTTAGCTGACCCAAAGGACCTTTGACGTGGCTGATGGTGCGATCCACTTCGTAGTTCACGGTGGAGTCGTTACGCGCATTGCCGGTGTTTTGCAGCAAGCGGGCCTGTTCGGCCAGGGACACCAGTGAAGGGTCTGTACCGGCCGCTGCAGCGTTTGCGGCGTTGGCGGTTTGTGCGGCGGCATTGGCCGGCTCAGTTGCCGGAGCAGCCGGGGCTTGGGGCTGATTTGGCGCAGCAGGCGGGTTGACCAGATTGGCGGTGGCATTGTTGGGAGCCTGATTGCTCAAGGCACCGGGCACGCCCTGGGGCTGCTGCGGGTTGCGTTGCAAAGAAGAGCTGGTCTGCTGGCTGCGTACCGCGGCCTGACCGGGTTGCTGATTGGGCTTGTAGACCTCGGACGTCTGCTCGCGGCGCGAAAAGTCCACTTCAGCCGTCACCTGGGCGCGGACGTTGCCAGCACCGACCAAGGGGTTCAGCAAGGTCAGGATGCGCTGGACGGCTCGGTATTCAATATCGTTTACAAAATTGCGCTGCTGATTATCAGCACCCATCTCGCCAGTGGGCGCGGTTAGCAAGCGGCCATTCTGGTCAATGATGGACACCTTGTCGGCTTGCAGATTGGGCACGCTGGAGGAGATCAGCCAGCTGATGGCGGAAACCTGGCCTTCGCTCAGGTCGCGGCCCGGATACAGCGACAGCACTACCGAAGCGGTCGGAGACTGGCGGTCACGTACAAACAAGGTTTCACGCGGCATGGCCAGGTGAACGCGCGCTTCCTTGACGGCATGCACGGCCTTGATGGAATTGGCCAGCTCGCCTTCCAGGGCGCGCTGATAGGTGACTTGCTCGGTGAACTGGCTGGCGCCAAAGCGACTTTGATCCAGCAGCTCGAAACCGGCATTGCCACTGCGCGGCAAGCCTTGCGAGGCCATTTGCATGCGCACATCATGCACACGATCTTGTGGCACCAAAATGGCGGTACCGTTGCTGTTGAACTGGTAGGGCACGTTCATCTGGCCCAGGGCCGAGACAATCGCACCGCCATCGCGGTCGTCCAGATTGGAGAACAGTACCTGGTAGGTAGGGCCGCGGCTCCACAGCAAGAGGGCGACAATCAGAGCAATCAGTGCGGCACCCAGCCCGATCAGCGCTACCTTGGGCAAGGCGCGCAGTGTGTCGTAGCCAGGAAGTTTGTTCAGCAACTGTGCTGTCTGACTCATGGGTGAGGCAGAGGCAGGGTTCTGCATGGAATCAGGGGAGTTCAAATCAGGACGTGCTCAGGCAGCATTAAGGAAAGGGCGGCGGGCATGAAAGAATCAGGCGCTTATACCGGCATACTGGCAATTTCTTGGTAGGCGGCCACTAAGCGGTTGCGTACCTGGACGGTGGCCTGAAAGCCAACGCTGGCTTTTTGCAGGTCAATCATCACGTCGTTCAAGGAAATTCCGGGCTCGCCCATTTCAAAGGCCTGAGCCTGGGCATTGGCCTCATTCTGCGCCTGGGAAACCCGGTTCAAAGAGCGGGCCAGCTCGGCGGCAAAACCACCGGGAGCGGCGCTGCTGGCCGAGGAGGACACAGAACTGGAAGCCCCGGCCGCTTGCGCAACTGCGCGCATCTGGGCCAAAAGGTTTTCAATGCTGGAGAGATTGGAAATCGACATATTCGCTTGCCAGAAAGTCAGGATGGGCCACGCGCACAGGTGCGGGCAGCTTGCCGTGCTTAATGTAACGTTTAGAACGCGAGGCTAAGCAGGGTATCTAAGCCCAAAAACAGGGGCTTTTCAGCCCTTATAAATAGCAGGCTCAAGTTTTTGGGGCGTCGTGCAAAGCCTGCAAGGCTTGTGTGGCCTGGGGATGGCCTTGTTCCAGGGCGTAGAGCCAGGCCAGCAATTCAGCCACGGCTTGATAGAGCTGAGGGGGGATATGACGGTCCAGATCCACCTGCATCAGCAGGCCGACCAGTTCGGGGGACTCGTGTACGTACAGACCGTGCTCGCGGGCGGTCTCGACAATTTTTTCGGCCAAGGTGCCGTAGCCTTTGGCAACGACACGCGGGGCCCCGTCTTTGGGCTCGTAGCGCAAGGCCAGGGCCTGCGGGCGACGGGAGGGGGAGTCATGACTCATCGGGCAGGTCCTGCGGCAGGGTCGGGTCGGCTTCAATCTGCAATTGGCTCAGGATCAGGCCCTGGTCTTGCAGACGTTCGCGCAAGGGCAGGCTGTTCTCGTCCAGATAAGGGGCGGATTGATCGGCCTGAATATGGACCAGCAATTGCTGGTTCAGGAGGTTGAGCCGTAGGGTGATCGGCCCCAGCGTGGGCAGGTCCAGTTGCAGGGTACTGGACCAATGTTCGGTTTCGTCCTCTGACTGGGCATGGTGACGTTGCACACTCCAGTTCATGTCGGCATCCGGCCAGGCCTGACCTTGCCATTGCAGGTTCTGGTAGGCCAGCGTATCCAGTTGCTGACGCACCAGCAGGCTATTGGCCGGGTCCTGGGTGCTGGCCTGGGCCTGAGGATTCTGGCTTGTGCTGGTATGTGTTTCGGCCGCGGGGCGATTCAGGTTTTGCGGCTCTTGCTGTAATTCGCCAACGCTGCGTTGCCCAAAGTGCAGATCACTAAGATGAGACTCGTAGAATAGCCCGCTTTGTTGCAAGGCCTGGGGCAAAGCCTGGCTGAAATGCTGGGCCAGAGCAGCCGTGCTGCCTGTAGGCAGGGGGCTTTGGGTTGCGGCGCCGGTGGTCGCAGTGCCTGTTCCCACAGCACTGCTGCCTGTTGTCATTGCACTGGCAGAGCCCGCGTTTGCGCCGCTTGTTGCTGTGCTACCGGGCAAGGGCAGGCGCTGCTGAGCCACGGTGGCGATTGTGCTGGCGGTATTCTGTGCTGTGCCTGCCCGCCCCGCCGTCTGGGTATCGCTGCCGGGACGCGTGGGCTCCTTGCCGTCCGCCTGCATCGTGGGGCGGCCAGGTAACAAGGCCTGTCGTCCCTGGATAGCAGGGGCACGATCCGGAAAGCGCTCCAGCAAGGACAGGATCAATTGGGCAGTGCGCCCCAGGGTTGTGGGGGCCGAGCTGGTGGTGGCCGTATTGGGGCCACGAGCATTCAGAGCCGGGTCGGTCGAGGTTTGTCCGCTTTGTGTGCGGATATTCCGGCTATCGCGACCCTGGGTGTGGGCGCGGGCTTGATCTACGCTTTGGCGTTGATCACGAGCCGTTTGGTTTTCGGCGCGCTCGGGGCGCTGGCTGCCCGGTGTCTGGCTGATGGCGTCCGGTCGGGCGCCCGTGGCGATATTGCTTTGCTGTCCAGTGCTGATACCCAGAACGGCATCAAGCCGTTGAATGAGCAGCGTCCCCAAGGGGGAGGGGCCGCCTATGCTCATGGATGAACGCTAGGGTTGTAATACGCTTGCAACACGGTTTGCTGGCGCTTCATATTGCCCAGCAGTGCACCCAGACGCCCCAGTTCGGGGGTGGCCAGATGGCGGATCTGGGCGTCGTCCTCCAGAATTTGGGTCAGCAACTGACGGCGTGCCTGTTTTTCAGTAATAGACAGGTCTTCCATGTTCTTGAGCTTTTCCACGGCGAGTTGATAGTGTTCGGATTGTTCAAACACATCCTCCCAGCGAGCCGTTTGGGCAAGCTCCAGCATGTGACGGGTGATGCTGGCGATAATTTGATATTGATCGACGATCGGGTTAGAGGTATCGCTCATGTTCGTACCAGGCGCTAAAGGCGCAAAGGAGGTTGGAGGTGCAGGTCAGGAACAGAACCTGTCCCGCGAGCCCCGGAGTCAAGCTGGCTGCTTGGCACGTTGGGTATCAACATTGCTGCGCCAGGCATCGGCAATATCGGTCAGCAAACGCTCGGCCAGCGTCAGCTTTTCCGCGTCATTGCGAAGGTTGGCCAGCATCAGATTGTGCAAAATCAGGTCATAGGTAGCGACCAGATTGCGGGCCAGCTCTCCGCCCTTTTCGGTATCGACCGCCATTTTCAGGCCGCTATCGACAATATCAATAGCCTTCGATAGTGATTGCCCCCGCCCGGCAATATTGCCCTGTTCCATATGCAAGCGCGCTTGCAGCATGGCGGTGCGAGCACCGTTAAATAACAGGGTAATCAGATGTTCGGGGCTCGCGCTCAAGACCTCGGTTTCCAGACCTACTTGAGCGTAGGCGCGAACCGATTGTTGGCCAAAGCGACGGGAAGGGGCAGGATAGCTCATAGGGGGTTATTTATTGCTGTTCATATTGCCCAGCATGGACAGTTGCTGGCTTAGGTAATTGCTGGTGCCTTGCATGCGGTTGATCATGACGTCCAGTTGGACAAACTGCTTGCGATAGGCTTCCATCTTGTTCTCGATACGCTGGTCGGCTGCATCATACTGATCCTGCAATGTCTTGCCGACTTTTTCAGCGCCAGCCTGAGCGTTGTCAATGCGACCATCTTTTTTGATGAATTCGTCAGCGGCTGCTCGTACGCGGCCGGCAACGCTGTTCTCACCCACGAACATGTTCTTGACGTCCGCCATGTTGGTCTTCAGGACTTCATTCAACTTTTTTTCATCCAGCTGCAGATCGCCCGTCTTGGGGTCGACGTTGATGCCAAGGCCTACCATGGAGCGAATCTGGCCTTCGCCGGGCACATATCCTAGCGTGGCGTCACGCATGGCGTTTTGTGCTTCACGGGCCATGGAGTCGCCGGTCAGGGCCGCGCCTTGTTTCAGGTCGACGTTGTAGGCGGTCAGAGCACGGATGGACTTGTTGAACTTGTTGTAGGCTTCGACATAATCTTTTACTGCTTTGGCCGCTGCGCCGTCGTCTTTGGCTACATCGACATTAATTGGCTCGTCACCTGCCTTGTTCAGCGTGATTTCCATGCCTTCAATGGTGTTCTTCAAGGTATTGCTCTGGCTGGTGATGGCAATGCCGTTCACGGTCAGCTTGGCGTTCAGCGCCTTGGTTTGCTCAAAGCCGCTGGCAGCTGGATCGCTGGCATCAAAGTGCAGCAGATCGGCCAGATCATCATTGCCGTCTACGCGAATCGTGCTGACCGAGGCGGCTTCACCGGTTTCACCGGCGGACAGTTGCAAGCGGTAAGGCTCGTCCGGATCACCTGTGTTGATGATGGTGGCTTTCATGCCCAGATCGGCTTCGGCATTGATGGCGTTCATCACCCCTTGTAATGAGGTGTCTTGGCCCTTCATGTCCAGGCTGTGTTCTTTGCCATTGGCCAGGCGAACGGTGATTTTGCCGCCTTCGCCGATTGCTGTATCGCGCGACTTGTGGGAGCCGGTGGTCAGCGTCTGACGAGTGGCAAGATTATCAACCTTGATCACGTACTGACCGGGCGCTGCTTTGGAATTGCCGGTCACTTTGATGTTTTCGCTATTGGCGGTGACTTTGACCGCGCCAAACGAGTCTTCCGAGTTTAGGGCCTTGGCGGCGGTTTGCAGCTCTGCCAGACTGCTTTTGAGCTGACCGTAGGCCGAGATCTTGTTGGTATTGGCCACCTGGCGGTTCTGGATGACAGCAAGACTCTTCTTTTCCGTCTTGCGCAAATCTTCCAGCAGCTCGTCCAGCTTCAGACCTGAGCCCACGCCAATTGAAGAAATAGCCATATCAAATACTCCTGTAGTGTCCTATTTTGTCGCGAATGTGTCGCGCGCAAAGCCCATGTCAATGGGAAGTTTCGATGCCAGTTTGGTTTTTAAACCTTCACGCTGACCGCGTTGCCCTGCAATTGCACGATCATCTTGGCAATCTGGATCACCGCGTCAGACGGGACGGTGCGCAGAACCTCGCCGGTCGAGTTGTCCACAATCGAGACCACCAGACGCTGGGCCTCGTCGTCCATATTGAAGCGAATGCCGGTGGACCAGGCCTGCAAGGAGTTGTTGATCTGGTCCAGGGTGTCGTCCAGTGTGTTGACCATGCCGGGCACGGGTTCGCGTTTGTCGGGCCAGCGTTGCTGCAACTGGGTATCGGTACTGCTTTCCTTGATGGGGGTCACCGTGGTGGCCGCCGAAGGCGTAGGGGTGCCGGGATTTTGCTCCACTGGGGAGGCTAGGGGCACCAAGGCCGTCGTTTGAGATGAAACTGAGTTGATCATGACATCACTCCAAAAGGGGCTTGGTGGCAGGCCTGTTCAATGGGGGGGCTTGGCACCTGTAACGATCCAATTACGGCACCTGCGCCTGTATCTTTAGGAGATATTTTGGTTTTTGGCCGCTTCAGACCCGTTTAAAGCCTGAATAAGATGGCGAAAGACTGTCTGATTTGGGGACTGTCGGGCAGGGCGGGCAGGCAAAATAGCTCAATCTTTATTGTCCGGATTCTTGCCTGTCCATGCCTCGTTCAGAAGACGTCCTGGTTGAGCAGTACGCCCCATTGGTGCGCCGCCAAGCGCTCCAGCTTGTGTCGCGCCTGCCCCCCAGCGTTGAACTGGATGATCTGATGCAGGCGGGCATGATGGGCCTGCTGGACGCCGTGCGTCGTTACCAGGTGGTGGCCGAGGCCCAGTTTGACACCTACGCGGTCACCCGAATTCGTGGCGCCATGCTGGATGAGTTGCGCAGCCAGGACTGGCTGCCGCGTAGTGTGCGCAGCAAAGCGCGCCAGATCGAAGTGGCCGTCAGTGCCTTGCGTCAGGAACTGCTGCGCGAGCCCACCGAGCCGGAAATTGCTGAAGCCTTGTCCATGAGCATGGACGACTACTACGAACTGCTGGATGAGGCGGTCGGAGTGCAGGTGATTCATTACGAAGACCTGAAACGTCATGCCGATCCTTCCGCTGATGCGTTGGAGTTTCTGGAAGACAGCACGCGCGAGCAGGCGTACTTCGATAATCCCCTGAACCTGTTGACCTCCCAGGGCCTTCGGCAAGCCTTGATTACCGCCATCGACCAACTGCCTGAACGTGAGAAATTGCTGTTCGCCTTGCAGTTTGAGCAAGATTTGAATCAGAAAGAAATTGCTCTGGTGCTGGGTGTGACAGAAGGGCGCGTATCCCAACTGCGTAGCCAGGCCGTGGCCCGTATCCGCGCCAGTCTGGCCAAAGACCAGTGGGACGCCATTTCCGATAGTGCGGAATTTCAGGTGTTGTTGTAAGCCTGCGCGTGCTGGCTACCAAGCTTCCACTTTTCGACTCGTACAAGGGACTTTTTCTGGCTCTCGTGTGCTTATAGTCGTCTGATGCTGAAATAGCTCTAAATTTGTAGCTTTTTTGGAGCCATTATGGATGCGATTTACGCTGATTATTCTATTAGCATGTCCGAGTTCAAGAAGAACCCGGCGCAGGTATTTGCATGGTTGGAGAAATGCCTGTTGCTGTGTCGAACCTTAACCGGCCTGCCTTTTATGTGGTGACTTCTCGTTTGTTCGAGGCTTTGATCAAAGAGGTGGCTAATCGGGATCTGGATGAACTGGTGCGTCGACGGGGCTGGTCGTCAAGGATAGGGCGGTCGAGGTTGATCTTGAATAGCGTTGAGCGATAGCCCACAAAATACAAATTAAAGTTCTTCCCCGAAGCCTTGCAAACCTTGGGGGCGGCTGGGTGTACCGCATGTTCCGGGTTTTGCATCGCGGGGCAATTTGCGGCATTGTTACAAAATCAAGCTGCTCAAGCAGGGCTATCGCCTAGCTTATACGGTAGAGGACGATGTATTGGTGGTCTAGGTGCTGTGTTGAATACGGTTGGTCTGAAAATCTGGCCTTTCCTGTAATTCACCGTCAGGAAAGGCCAGATTCGCTTTAACGATAATCCTGCTGGAAAGCAGTTTTTACTGCCTGGAGTTGTGCCCGATTGATGTTGGCCTTGATCTTGAACAGGCCCGCTGTTTCAACGGTTTTTTCGGCGTTCAGGAATTCCAGGACGGGTTTGTAGAACTCACGGTTCCAGAAGTCATGGATGAAGATCCGTGCCGAGGCGGGATCTCCTTTTTCGAGCACGTACTCGATACTTTCCAGGGTGCAGGCTACGCGGAAGCGGCCATCGACCAGAATTAGGTCAAAGGGCAGGTCCTGGGTGTGGATGGAGCGGCTGTAGTTGGGGAATTGATCCGCAGCACGCAGGTCCACGGGGTAGCCCCATTCTTTGGTAGGGCCAATGTCCACATGATTGACCTTGCAGGCCTCACCTACTTCAGCGTGCAGTTGTTCCAGCCAGCGGCGGTCGCTTTCTACGCCATGAACGAGCAGGCCCATGCTTGCGGCCAGTTTGGTGGAGCCGCCACTGCCAAATTCGTAGTAATGCTGGGCCTGATCCAGGCAGGATTCAAAAAACTCGATTTCGGCGGAGGTCATGGCCGGGGTGTCGGGAATCTTCATGCTGGGCAGGTTGCGCAAACGGGCCTGTTTTAGGTAGTCCTCGGCCTTGGGGTGCTGGTGCTGCGTCAGCAAGCGCTGGGTGTAGTCGTGAGCCCCAAAGTAGGCGTGCAGAATAAACGCCAGTTTTTCCAGTCGCTCGGAAGGAAGATCTTGCGTGTTGCGGGGCAAGAACAGGGCTATGGCTGAACGGGTGCGGCTGCCACTGTGGCTTTCCTTGAGCTGCTCGTCGGTGTAGCCGCTTTCGCAATCAAAGGCTGTGAGTGTGTAGAACTCTAGGTCATGCGGTGCAAGCAGGTCGCGAGCCTGTGACAAGTCCAGCTGCTGCGCATCGCCCGGTGCAAAATGCACTTTGATGGAAACAGCTAGGGCTTGTTCCAGGGTATGGGTAGCATTGCCGAGCAGGGCGTGGTTGTCGTAGTTGTCAGCCAGCATCAACCAATCGATAGGTGCATCCCGGTCCAGATCATCCAGTCGGATAGAAGGCAGGTCAAACTGAGCCAGCTCAGGGGTGGCATTCAGTACGGGCGGCAAGGTGCCGCTTTGCCCGTTGTCCATACGAGCTTGGAAATTGACGACCCCGCCATGTCCCAGTACGGCTTGCTGAACGATTTGCAGCCGATCGCGGTTCAAGGGCAGGATCAGGTCCCGGGTAGTCGCTGCCGGGTCAAAGCAAATGACATGCAGGGCCCCAGTTGCGTAGAGCTGCTCGAACTTTGCATCCTGAACCAGGCGGGCACCGTGGTCGATCACAACTATGGGGCTGGTCAGCTCGAAACTGAAGCCCTGGTCGTCATCCGTTTCCTGCAAGGGCACGGCAAGCTGGGCGTTATCCTGGTCTTCAAAGCGAACTTGATGATTTGCCTGGATACTTAGTGCCGCAGGAGCTGCACCGTCGCAATGACGTTGCCAGATTGCTCGTAATCCCTGGCGCAAGGACTGGGCAAAAGAGTTGTGATCGCATACAGGTGAATTCAGGAATACCTGGCGCATTTCGCTGCGCAAGGAGGCTAGCAAAGCATGGTCTTGCGCTAACAGGCAAGCAAGGGACACGTAATGATCCCAGGACTGCGCAACCAGCTGTGGATAACCGGCGTTGCTGATGTGGCTGGTTGAGTGGCGGCTTGCAAAAGTAGGGCCAGGCAGGGTAATGACCGGCGCGCCCATCAACATGGATTCCAGCGTGGTCAGCCCGCCTGAAAAGGGCCAGGGGTCCAGAGTGATGTCTACGCGGTTATAGGTTCTGAGTAGTTTTCGGTGATTTGACTGACCTTCGAAGTCCAGACGCTCAGGATCAATGCCTTGGGCTTGAAAACCGTCCCTGATGCGCTGTGTGAACTCTTCGCCTTCGTACAAGGAGCCTTTCAGCAGCAGGCGTGCATCGGGTACTGCTTTTAAAATAGCTGCCCAGGCTCGAATGGTGGGGGTATTAATTTTGTTGGCATTATTGAAGCAGCCAAACGTAATGAAGCCATTTTCAATATGGGGAGCCGGTCCTACGTCTGGTACGTAGAATGGCGGCGTGTAGCTGATGTAGCCGTTGGGCATGCGGATCAGCTTCTCGGTGTAATCTGAATCTGTGCCTTCAGGGCTTTCAAAACGGTCCGAGATCAGATAGTTGATGTAGTCCAGCCCCATGGAGTTGTTCAATCCGCCGACCCACTTCACGATCAGTGGGGCAGGTTTCATGGACAGCATTCGCAGCCGGCTACCTTTGTGATAGCCGCTCATGTCGATCAGAATGTCAATCCGGTCCTGGCGGATTCGCTGGTTTAGTTGCTCATCGCTCAGGGTAGCGATGTCGTGCCAAGCGTGGCATTGTTCGCGGAATTGTTCGGTGACCTCGTCAGGCTTGTCGGTACTGCTGTAAGCGTACAGCTTGAACTCTTTTTTAGGCAGGCGTGTTAGCGAACCGCTGGTCATGCGAGTAACCGGATGGTTGCTGAAACCGTCGGACAGCAGGCCAATTCGTAGTGTCCGGCTTGCGATGCGGCGCGTGTCAGCCGCGCTATACATGGTGTAGGCGAAACGTTTTTGCCAGTCCTGCTGCAGTTGACGAATAGTGCCCAGATCCAGATCCGGGTTGAAGTGTTCGTCGGTAATGACTTTACCGAGAATCAGATGGTTCTTCGGGTCTTGCCGATGAGCTTGGCGCAGCAATGCGCGCGAGCTCGCCAGGTCACCACGCTTTGCATGGAGCTCGGCCAGTTTGAACAAGGCCACAGCACTGGGCTTTTGCTTGATCTCTTCTTCCAGCAGTGTCTGGGCTGAAGCGTAGTCCCGACAAGCCACATAGACGTCCACCGCCAAGTCGCGTGCGGCAAGGTCTTTTTTGACTTGGAGCAGGGGCAGGTAGTCGCGCGCTTTCTGAGGGTTTTTTTCGTTGATCAGCGCTTTGATGATGAGCGATAGGCTGGCCTGATGCTTTGGGTGATGGGTCAGCAACGTCTCCAGGAGGTCAATGGCGGCAGGGAACAGGCCGTCATTAAATAGCTGGAGGGCTTGTTGATAAAGCGTATCAGGGGACACGGGGCGGTCAGAGGAGGACATGGCGTGGTAGGGGGCTGAAGTCTCGTTCAAATCTGGCTAGCATACCGGTCAGGCTTAGGGATCAATGCGTGAAATAAGCCGGTTTTTCAGGGCTTTGGACAAAAAAAACCGGATATTGCAGACAATATCCGGTTTTCGTGCAACTGGCCGACGGGTAAACCTGTCGGCCCGGTGTGCGGCGGCTGATTAACGCAGCAGCGACAGAACCGTTTGTGGAACTTGGTTGGCCTGGGCCAGAACCGACGTACCAGCTTGTTGCAGGATCTGAGCACGAGTCATGTTGGAGACTTCGACTGCGTAGTCGGCGTCTTCAATACGCGAACGCGAAGCGGACAGGTTGGTAACCGTGTTGTTCAGGTTGGCGATGGTGGACTCGAAACGGTTCTGCACAGCACCCAAGTCGGAACGCAGGTTGTCCACGTCCTGGATAGCAGCGTCGATCGATGCCAGAGGAGCGACCAGCGACAAAGTTTCCTTGTCGGTCACTTCAGCGCCACGAGCCACGGAGATGGTGTTGGCGGTTACGTTGGCGGTGATGGTGCCAGCAGCGTACACCTTGCCTTCGTGCAGGATGTAGTTGGTGGAAGTTGCGCCAGTGGTTTGTGTCAGAACGGTGCCGCCGTTAGCTGCAGTAACCAAGGTGTTGGCATCGCCCATAACTGCGTCAACAGCTGGACCGGTAGTGGTGCCAGCAACAGCAGCTTTCATTTCGAACTTGGTAGCGTCGAACTTCTTGGCCAGTTTGGAAACGTCCAGATCTTTCAAGTTCAGCGTTTCGGAGTCGATCTTTTTCAGGTTAACCGAGATGGTTTCGCCGTCGTTAGCACCAACTTGAATGGCCAGGGACTGGTCTTTGGCCAGGACTTTCACGCCGTTGAACTGAGTTTGTTCGGAAACGCGGTTGATTTCGGCCAGACGCTGGTTGATTTCAGCCTGGATCGAAGCCAAGTCGGTTTCGGAGTTGGTGCCGGTGGTGGCTTGCACGCTCAGAGTACGGATGCGCTGCAAGTTGTTGTTGATTTCGTTCAGCGAACCTTCGGTTGTCTGAGCGATAGAGATACCGTCGTTGGCGTTGCGGGCAGCTTGTGTCAGACCGTTCACGTTGGCGGTGAAACGGTTGGCAATAGCCTGACCGGCGGCGTCGTCTTTAGCGCTGTTGATGCGCAGGCCGGAGGACAGACGCTCAATGGCTTGACCCAGTGCGCCTTGCGATTTGCTCAGATTGCCTTGGGCAACGAGGGAAAGCGAGTTCGTATTGATAACAGACATGGTAACTCCCAATGTTGAGTAGAGCGGCGAAACGGTTTCGCCCTTTGCCCAGGAAAGCGTTGGCGTTCTGCTAGGCCCCAGGGGGCTGATCGCGCATTCGACACACTGCGTTCTTCCTGTACAGCACCATTAACGGATGGGGCAAAAAACTCTTTAGGGGCCTGTTGAGAAAATTTTCTCAGCTTTGTCTTGATGCCTTGAATTACGCGGCTTCAAGCATGACGACCCGGTGTGCAGAGCAGCCTGTTTGCTTTCGTTTTCCGACTCTGAATTCTGATTTTTCCAGTTCGCTGCCTGGAAATGGAGCAGATAGCGCTGTGCCGCAGCAGACAATCCAGAGGCCTTGTTTGAGGTGCGCAGTCAAAAAAAGCAGCGGGGCCATCTATTGACGGCCCCGCATTGTAAAAACTTAAGAAAAAACTGGCTTGGGCGGATTTAAATAAGGAACCCGCCCTTGCGCTTACACGGCAATAGGCTTGCCATCCGCACGTTGGATGACGACGGTCGAAGAACGCGGGCGTACCGTGTTCATGCTGACTACCGTGGCGTCATGCGTGTCGTAGGCCGGCCAGTTCGAGGGGTGCTGAATGTTCAGGAACAGGCTGGTGTGGTCGGGCGTCATGGAAAAGCCGGTAATTTCGGCTTCGTTCGGGCCTACAAAGAAGCGACGCAGATCGGACTGGTTGCTGGCGTTGATGGCCGGGCCGGTGCCCGAGCTGTCCGCCAAGGCACCTGGAATCACGGCCAGCATCTGGTCGTTGGTGGCGCGCGCAACATTGTTCTTGCGTCCGCCGTCGATGCCGTTGTCGGTCTGAATCCACAGAATGCCACGGCTGTCGAAGCCCAGGCCGTCGGGGCTGGCCAACTGGTTCAGGTCGGTCAGGCCGGAGCGGTTGGTGTCTGCGTCCGCACCCGAGTCCGAGCCGAATACGAAGATATCCCACTTGAACTTGTTTGAACCGGGTTCGTCGTGCCAGCGGATGATGTGACCGTTGACGTTGTTCAGGCGCGGGTTCGCGGGGTTGGTGCCAGTGGACGCGTTGCGGCTGGTGTTATTGGTCAGCGTCAGGTAGATGTCGCCATTGCTGGGGTGGGTAGCCGTCCACTCGGGTCGATCCATCGGGGTGGCACCGACAAAGTCAGCGGCGCCCCGGGTATTGATCAGGATGGCGTCGAGGCTGCCAAACTCGTCTGCCAGGGTACGGCCATTCTTGCCCACTGTGGTACCCGTTAGCGGCAGCCACTCGCCAGAGCCATCTTCCTTGAAGCTGGCCACGTACAGCGTGCCCTTGTCCAGATACTTGGCGCCCACGGCCAGGCGATCCGTGCGCTGGGCGTCTTTCGGGTCCCAGTTCGCTTCGGACACGAAGCGGTAAACGTATTCAAAGCGCGAATCGTCGCCACTATAGAAAGCCAGGGGTTTGCCGGCTTCGGGCTTGCTGTAGGCACAGCCTTCGTGGGCGAAGCGACCCATGGAGGTGCGCTTGGTGGCAATGCTGCTGGGGTCGTAAGGGTCGATCTCGACCAGGTAACCAAAACCGTTGACTTCGTTGCGCCAGTCCTCGGTGGCGCTGGCGCCTGTTGCGGTCACGTTAAAGCGGGCGAATTCGCCCAGGACTTCCGAAGGATCCTTGGCAGCCGTTTCCCACTGGTAGCGGCCAACGGGGCCAGCCGATACGCCCACACGCTGCTGGTGAGGCGGGCGGATGCCGGTGTTGACAAAGCAGGCTGCCCAGTTCTCTTCAGCGGTGATGTAAGTGCCCCAGGGCGTGGTGCCGTTACCGCAGTTATTGTTGGTGCCGCGCACTTGCGTGCCGTTGGGCGAGAAGGGGGTCTTGACCCAGTCCGTGCCACCCACAGGGCCAGCCAGTTTCATGGCCGTGGCCGAGGTGAAGCGGCGGTTGTAGCGCGAGTTCTGAACGATGTCCCAGCGGCCATTGGTACGACGAATATGGATGATGGCCACGCCGTGGGCGTTGATTTCCTTGCGTACTTCTTCTGCCGGGCGCTTGCCATTGACCAGGGTCGGCCCATTGGGGTGCAGGGCTTTTTCATCAATGTATTCGTGGTTGACGGCCAGCAAGCCCTCGGTAGAGCTTCCTTCCAGAGGGAAGAAGTGCATGCCGTCATGGTGCATGCCCATGGAGTTGAGCAAGTCGTTGGAGCTGTTATTGCCGTTCTTGTCCCAGGGCAGGGCATTGTCATTGATTGGCGTACCCCATGGGGCCAGTACATGGGCGATGTAGCCGGGAGGTACGACACAGCCGTCGGTCATGGAGGTGGGCAGGGATTCAAAACCCAGTTTGACGCTTGCTGGTGGTTCCGGATCAGGGCCGGGACCGGGTTTCGGGTTCTCGCCGCCGTTATCAGTGGAATTGCCTCCTGTGCTGCTGTTATCGCAACCAGCCAGACCAAAGCTGCTCATGGTGGCCAGGGCGGCTGCCAGGCCACCGCGCATCACGGCGCGGCGAGTCATGCTTCGTTCCAGGATTTCACTGAAAGGGGTGTTCTGACTAGCGTTACGAACAGTCTTGTCGGAGATATGTTTGCTCATAGTGATAAATAGCGCCAAGGCTGAGTTGTAGGGGTAGCGCTCATGCTAGTGGTTTAAGGTGAAAGGACTATGACACTTCTCCTCGTGCGGGGGTTTTGCGCAGGACAGCAAGATTGGCTCACAATAAGAGGTTATTGCATGCGGCTATTGAACTACGCATAGACTGTGGAAATGTCTACATCATCCTCTCGCCCTGACTCGCCCGAACGCCGCCTGCGTCGCATGAAGCGCAGCGCATTGGCTTTGCTGGTGCTGACTATCTGCCTGTTCCTGCTAAGCCACGCCATGATGCGGCAGGGCGAGGCGGCGCCCATTGCCGGATTTTGGCCCTGGTTGCGTGCCTTTAGCGAGGCCGCCACCGTCGGTGCGTTGGCAGACTGGTTTGCCGTCGTGGCCTTGTTCCGCCACCCGCTGGGCCTGCCGTTTCCACATACTGCGATCATTCCCAACAAGAAAAACAGCCTGGGTGAAAGCCTGGGCGTCTTTGTACGCGACCACTTTCTGGACTCCGCCATGTTGCTGGAAAAGCTGCGCAGCCTGGACCCGGCAGCGCGTTTGGGGCAGTGGCTGTCGCAACCTGAACAAAGCGAACGTGTCAGCCGTGCCTTGCAAACCGCCATGGGCGAGGCTCTGCGCTTGCTGGACGAGCGCAGCGTTAAACAAGCACTGACCGATGGCGTACGTGGTTACTTGATGCGGGTGGACATGGCCGGTTCCAGCTCCCAGATTCTGGGCTTGTTGACGCGCAATGCCCGACACCAGCGCCTGCTGGACGAAGTCTTGCAGCAATTGGGTGGCTATTTGTCCAACGAGGCAGTCAAACAGCGTGTGGCTGATGTATTGGTGCGCTACGCTCAGCGGGAGTGGCCCAAGCTGCTGGCCATGGTCGGGGTAGTGACTTCGGTAGACGAGTTATCGGGCAAGATGGCCGACCGTCTGGCGCGGGCTCTGGTGGATGAAGTGCAAACCATTTTGAGCGAGCCCGAGCACCCCTTGCGCAAGGATTACGAGCAATGGGTACACGACTATATCCAGCGCCTGGGTCAGGACCCGGACTTGATGGAGCAGGTAGAGGCGATCAAGCAGCGCTTTTTGCACCATAAAGATGTGGGTGAGTACATTGATGGCGTCTGGACGGATGTGATGCGTGTTGTGCGCAATGATCTGGCCAAAGAGGATTCTTCTGTGGCGGCTCATCTGCGTCAGGTGGCGCAGGATTTGGGGACACGCTTGAATACGGATGCGACGCTGCGTGAAACCTTGAATGAACACATGCTGTCCGCAGCAGCGGGCCTGGCCGAGCAACTACGTGAAGGGGCCAAAGACCATATCTCGCGCACCGTGCGTCAATGGGATGACAGGCAACTGGTGCGCGAGCTGGAGCTGACCGTGGGCACGGATCTGCAATACATACGCTTTAATGGCACGGTGGTGGGCGGTTTGGTTGGCGTAGGCCTGCACGCGATTCTGTTACTGGGTTTGGTCTAAAAAGAACTTGCCAGATCAGCGTCCTGTCAGCGCCTTGGCCGTGCCTGGAAAACAGGGCAGAGCATTTCTGATCAGGGTTCGCTGAATTTGCTGCCTTATCGAGGCAGGAGTAGGGGGGGCGGGGCAGCGAGACGCTCAGCGCTTTGCCCCCACGGCTTTCTTATCAGGCAACTTTCAGCAAGGGAACCGGCTCCTGGGTGGCATTCGGGTCGGGGGCGTAGGTAGAACGGCCAGTCGACCCCGTATTCAGAAGCTGGATGGACAGTTTCAGCTCTTGTGCCTGACGGCTGAGCTCATGCACTGTCACTCCCAAATTTCGAGCCAGATCGGCGTTGTCGTTGGTATCGCTGTCCATGGTGGAGACAGCGTCGTTAATCTGCGCCAAACCGCTGGCTTGCTCATTGGAGGCCGTGGAAATTTCGCTGATCAGATGCGTCACATCGGAGACGGACTGCATGATTTCATCCATGGTAGAACCGGCCCGTTTGGCATGATGGGCGCCGGTTGCCATGCGCTTCAAGGAGTCTTCCACCAGGTTCTTGATTTCCCCGGCGGCCTGCGCACTTTTCTGCGCCAGACTGCGTACTTCACCAGCCACGACCGCAAAACCTTTGCCTGCCTCGCCCGCACGGGCGGATTCCACGGCTGCATTCAGCGCCAGAATATTCGTCTGAAACGCCAGCCCTTCAATAATCGACACAATATCGCCAATGCGCTCGGAGCTATTGTGGATGTCCTGCATGGTGCTGACCATGTCCTGCACCACTTCGCCTCCACGCCTTGCGGTAGACAGGCTCTGGTCGGCCAGCTGATTGGCCAGCCTGGCATTGTCCGCGGTCTGCTGCACATTCATGGTCAACTGCTCCATATTCGCGGCCGTGCGCTGCAAGGAGCCGGATTGGGCGGCGGTACGGTGGGATAGTTGGCGGTTGCCGTCCTCAATCTGTGTAGATACATCCAGAGAAGCCTGAATGCCCTGATGCACATCGCGGGCAAGGCTCAGCAGGCTCTTGCGCATCATGTCCATATAGAAATACAGCTGTGCAATTTCCTGGCTACGGGTGTGTTGTGGGTTCAGGTCGATCAGCAAATTGCCCGTCGCAATTTGTTGAGCGATATGGGTGGCACTGTGCAGGGGCTGCATCATGCGCTGGGTCACAATCCAGCCATAGGCCAGAGTCGCCAGACTGAGCACCCCCAGCGAGGCCAGCCCGGCGGTCAGATAGGTGCCGGATGCGCCACTGCCCAATAGCAAACCGACGCTCAAGGTCACCAGGCTGCCCGTCAGAATCCCGAAGCGTAGCAAGCTGGCGCGCAGGCTGCGGTTCAAGGGTTGGAGCAGGGTGTTCAGGGCAGAGCGCCAGCCTCTGGCTTGCAACTGGCCTTCATGCAGACGAAAGCCGCGCAACCCTTGCTGCTGGATGGAGTGGTACAGATATTCTGCTTCCTTGATCTCTTTGGGCTGGGCGCGTACCCGTACCGAGGCATAGCCATTGACGCGGCCATTCTCTATTAAAGGAATGACGCGGGCCTTCACCCAGTAAAAGCCGCCGTCCTTGCGGCGGTTCTTGATCAGCCCCGACCAGGATCGTTGTTGCTTGAGGGTCTGCCATAAATCCTGAAAAATCACGGCCGGCATGTGGGGATGACGCACGATATTGTGGGGTGCCCCGATCAGCTCATCATGGCTGTAGCCGCTAACCTCGATAAAGACCGGATTGGCGTAGATGATGCGCCCCTTCAGGTCTGTTTTGGAGATTAAATAGGTTTTTTCGGGTACCTGTGTTTCATGAGACGTAATGGCTTGGTTTTCACGCATGATCTGGCCCTGTTAAAGACGTAGGCGGAAAAGGACAGATCATTATGTTTCATATTGACTCAATTTTGTTACCTGGTATTTGCATTAGAGTCTAAATGTGTCAATGTAATGACAAGCAGAATCCAGGGTTTCAGAGCAAGGTTGCAGTGGTCTACTTCCTTGATTTTATTATTAATTATTATTTTCAAGTATTCCGGGTATCAAAACCGATCCCGGAATTATTGTTTTGTCTAGCTGTCAGTTTTATCAGGATCAGCAGAGCCGCTGCCGATCCTGATTTTATGGTTTAGCGACGAATCGCTTCCAGGCGGGCGTTCGCTGTTTTGGCACTTTGAACCTGAAAGGGCTGCGTGTTCTGGTAGGACAGTACCTGCATGGTGGGAGCCTTGCTCAACTGAGCCAAAGCAGGAGCACTTTGGTTGGAATCGACAGAGCCGGTATTCAAGGCCTTGATGGCATCGGCCAGCTCGGAGGCTTCGGAGGCCAGGTCGCTCATGGTGTTGCCCAGATCCTGTACCAGGGCGGCATTCTGCTGGGTGACTCCATCCATCTTGGCCATCGCTTCGTTGATCTGATCCAGACCGCTGGCCTGCTCGATCGACGCGGTGGAGATCTCGCCGATAATATCCGTGACACGTTTTACCGAGTCCACGACCTCACCCATGGTGGCGCCCGCGCGGGCAGCTTGTTCGGCACCCACGGCCATACGGCTGACCGAGGCATCAATCAGGTTCTTGATCTCGCCAGCAGCTTGGGAACTCTTCTGGGCCAGACTGCGCACTTCACCGGCCACCACGGCAAAGCCACGGCCAGCCTCACCGGCACGGGCCGATTCCACCGCCGCGTTCAGTGCCAGAATATTGGTCTGGAAGGCAATGCCTTCAATGACGGTGACGATATCGCCAATGCGGCGCGAGCTGTCGTGAATGCCTTGCATGGTCTGTACCACTTCATTGACCACTTCGCCGCCACGCTGAGCAATCTGCATACTGGCATCGGCCAACTGGCTGGCCTGATTGGCGTTATCTGCGTTCTGACGCACGGTTACCGTCAGTTCTTCCATGCTGGCGGCGGTTTCCTGCAAGGACGCAGCCTGATCTTCGGTGCGCGATGCCAGATTGGTATTGTTGACTTCCAGAATGCGGGCCGCATGGATAGAGGCATCAATCCCGGTGCGTGCATCACTGGCAATTCCCACCAGACTCTTGCGCATCAAATCCAGACAGAAGTAGAGCTGGCCAATTTCCGAATTGCTTTCGCTGGAGTTGATGTCAATATCCAGCTGCAAGTTGCCGGTGGCAATTTGCTGGGCGATCAGGGAGGCCTGGTCCAGAGGGCGGATCACACGCTGGGCAATCAGCCAGCCGTAACCCATCATCACGGCACTGGCCAGACACAAGCCACCTGTCAGCCACAAACCCGAGCCTTGAGGTACGCCCCCCGTCAGGGCGAAGTACAAGGCGGTGCCGGTCGTGGCCAGAGCCAGGGTGCCCATACGGAACAGGCTGGCACGCAAGGAGTTGCTGAAAGGGCGGCGCAACTGACTCAAGGCCTTGCGCCAACCGGTAGGCACAGCACGGCCTTCATGCAGGCGTACACCTTTGGCGCGGCCTTCATTAATGGCGGCGTACAGGCTTTCGGCCTCGTTGATTTGTTCCTGGCTGGGTTTTACGCGTACCGAAGCATAGCCAGCGACGGTGCCATTTTCGTAAATAGGCACCGCCATGGCGTACACCCAGTAAAAACCGCCGTCCTTGCGGCGATTCTTTACCACGCCCATCCAGGGGCGCTTGCTTTGCAAGGTATCCCAGAAATCCTGGAAAGCCTCGGGGGGCATGTCGGGGTGGCGGACCAGGTTATGGGCCTTGCCGATCAGCTCCTCACGGGTGAAGCCACTGATCGCAATAAAGGCTGCATTCGCGTAGGTGATCCGACCTTTCAGGTCAGTTTTTGAAATAAGGTACTGATCGGCCCGGACGCGAACCTCGTCCTGGGTAATGGGGAAATTCTTACGCATTCATCATCCTGGAGGAGAACAACAAAGGGGACGCGGGGGGCCGTCAAGCCCGCATGGGCCATGCAAAAACGGGGCATAGGCTTCTGTCTGTCCGTGATCGACCTGAATTGTCAGAAACCTTCTATTTTTGCGAATGGCGGAGCAGAACAAAGCGTGAAACTGTTGTCTGATCCGGCCTCTGACTGAGCGCTTGCTTGTCATTTATGGCAAACACATACAGTTCAAACGCTTAACGGCAGGCAGGCGAATTTCTTTAGGCTTAGATGTTCATGGGTCATAATTTGAGCATCTGAAAATAAGGTACCCACTGTAATTTCGGATAGCGTCCCTGCCGCCCGCCGGAGCAGGGCGGGCCTCGCTTATAATCCGCCAGATGCGCGCTGGCGCGATTCAGAAGGAGAATATGTGATCGATACGCAGGAACCTGTAGTCAGTGCTGAGCTGGTGGCTGTTTTAGTGGCTGTCACCGATGGTGAGCCTCGTGTCTTGACCACGGATGCCGGGCAGGCCTTGCCCGCCGGACCGTTTCAGCACACGCACCGTTCTTTGCAAACGGGGCTGCGCGATTGGGTGGAAACCCAAACCCATCACCCGGTGGGGTATGTGGAGCAGCTGTATACCTTTGCAGACAGGGATCGTTTTGACGCGCAGGGCACGCGTATTGTGTCGGTCAGCTATGTCGGGCTGACGCGTGAAGTTGGCCAGCCGGATGTAGCCCAGGTGATCTGGCAGGACTGCTACCGTTACTTCCCGTGGGAAGACCGACGCGATGGTGCACCGGACATTATTCAGAAAACCATCGTGCCTGCCTTGCTGGACTGGTGCGAGCAGGACGAATCCTTGCGGGCCTTGCGCCGCCAGCGCGTCAATTACAGTTTTGGCCTGGAAGGGGCGATCTGGAACGAGGACTTTGTTTTGCAGCGTTACGAGCTGCTGTATGAAGCGGGCTTGTTGCCCGAGTCCTGTCGCCGTCGCCAGCGTGAACAGCAAGAGCTGGGCAAGCATTACGAGCTGGGTCTGGGCATGCGTCACGATCATCGCCGTATTCTGGCCACTGGCTTGGCACGTCTACGCGCCAAAATCAAATACCGTCCTGTTGTGTTTGAACTGATGCCGCCAGAATTCACCTTGCTGCAATTGCAGCAGGCCGTGGAAGCCTTGGCAGGGCGGGGACTGCATAAGCAGAACTTTCGCCGTTTGATTGAACAGCAAGCCCTGGTGGAAGAAACCGGCGCCATGAGTGTGGGTGGTTCAGGCCGACCCGCCAAATTGTTTCGCTTTCGTGGAGACGTTTTGTTTGAACGGGCCATCTCGGGCAGTAAATTGCCGCTGGCAAAACAAGCGCGTTAAAAAGCGGGCCTATGGCTTGACAGTGCTTATGCTCAGGAATAGCATAAATGCACCGTGCCATTAGGCCTTATTTTTAGCGATTTAAATACTCATAATGAGCATAATTAACGCCTCCGAGCCGACAGCGCAAGCTGCAGAGACACGAGCTCACCGTATTCCTTCCTTGCCCGACGTCATCCTGGAACCCTTGGTGCGCGCCACCTTGCAAGAAGACTTGGGTCGCGCTGGTGATCTGACGACGGATTCTATCGTTCCCGCAGCAACGCGCACGCAAATGCGCCTGGTGGCCCGCGAGGAAGGTGTGTTGGCTGGCCTGGATCTGGCTCGTCTGGCCTTTACCTTGCTGGACCCTACGCTGCGCTTCGAGGCCCAACTGCAAGATGGCGATGTCCTGACTCCGGGGGCGCAGATTGCGGTCATTAGCGGCTCGGCCCGTTCCATGCTGACGGCAGAGCGCTGCGCCTTGAATTTCCTGGGGCATTTAAGTGGCGTGGCATCGGCAACTGCCTCCATTGCCCGCGCGATTGCGCCCTACGGCACGAAAGTCACTTGCACCCGTAAAACCATGCCCGGTCTGCGCGCTGTGCAGAAATACGCAGTTCGAGTCGGGGGCGGCAGCAACCATCGCTTTGGTCTGGATGACGCGGTACTGATCAAAGACAACCACATCGCCGTTGCCGGGGGCGTCAAAGCCGCGGTGGAAGCAGCCCGTGCCTATATTGGTCATCTGGTTTGCATTGAGGTGGAAGTCGATACTCTGGAGCAGCTGGATGAAGTGCTGGAACTGGGTGTGGACAGCATTCTTCTGGACAATATGGACACCCCAACCTTGACCGAGGCCGTGGCCCGCGTCGCAGGCCGAGCCAAAACAGAAGCCTCTGGCCGTATCACTCCTGAAACAGCCGTAGAAATAGCCCGTTGCGGTGTAGACCGAATCGCAGTGGGCTGGATTACGCACAGTGCACGTGTACTGGATATTGGTCTGGACGCTTGAGTAGAGAAACGTGTTGGCTGTCATGGCGGGTTTTCAGGTGGGTAAGCGGGCGGCAGCAGCCGCCTTGCTGGGCTTGGTGGCGCTAGGCTTGGGTAATCCAGCGGCGCAGGCAAGGGAGGTGGCAGCCGAGCAGGCTGTGAAATATCCCCTCAAGCCGATTACCGTGATCGTCACCTTTCCGCCTGGCGGCGGGACCGACTTGCTGGCCCGCAAACTGGGCCCCAGGCTGGAAAGAGCGCTGGGCCAACCCGTTATTATCGACAACCGACCTGGTGCCAGCGGCAATATTGGTGCGCGGGCGGTAGCTTATGCTCGCGCTGACGGCTACACCTTGCTGATGGCCAATAGCTCTTTCGCTATCAATCCTGGCGTATTTCGTAACCTGGGCTTCAAACCCAAAGAAGACTTTGCGCCGATTGCGAATATAGGATTTGTGCCCTCCGTGATCGTGACCGGACACGGCTCGGATATTCAGAATCTGGAACAAGTTCTGGAGCAGCAGTCCGAACCGGCCTTGGCTTATGCGTCCTGCGGAAATGGCACTCCTCAGCATCTGGCCGGAGAGATGCTCTATGACTTGCGAGGCACGGCCTTGCTGCATATCCCGTATCGCGGCTGCGGCCCCGCTTTGAACGATGTGGTCGCGGGCCAGGTGCCTTTAGGCATTGTGACCTTGTCCAGCGCGGCTACCTTGATCGAGTCCGGACACTTGCGCGCCCTGGCCGTCACCTCTGCCCAACGCAGCCCCGTTCTGCCTAAAGTGCCAACCGTGGCTGAAGTCAGTCATAGTGATTTCGAGCTGGACCAATGGCACGGCCTGTTGGCCCCGTCTCACACGCCTGAACACATTATCAATACGCTGAACCGCGTCGTGCAAAAAGCCCTGACGGACCCGGCCATGCAATCGCAGTTGTTGGCATTGGGTTATACGCCGCAAGAAGGCAATGAATCAGCACAAGCCAGTGGCTTCAAGGCCATGATCTGGAACGACATCGACCGATTTGGGGCCTTGGCCTACAAGATTGGTTTGCAGGTGGATTAGGGCGGGTAGGGCCCTGCTTTGGGGACTGGTTGACTCCTGGAACGCCAGCGACGGGTTTTCCTCTGATAATGTTCCGGCACCCGAATGCATCAGATCATGCGGCAATATGCCCAGTTTCTATATGAATCTTATTGGTCCCTCAGACAGTTTGAGGCCCAGGCAGCGGCTTGGGCTTACCTGGGCCAATATCTATAGAGAGGCGAGGGGCCGATAGCTGAGCTTGTGTCTGTCTAACAGTCAGTCGATTGTGAACTGACAGACAAGCCCAGCTTCTATTTAGAAGAAGCTGTCTTCACTGGGCGCCTCAGGAACAGGCTGGGTCGCAAACCAGTGTTTTTCCAGTAGCAGGGTATGCGTCAAACCATCCTTGCTGCAGTTGGAATCGATCTCGATCTGGCCGCGCTGGCTGCCGCCCGCATTGAAATTATCGGCCTCTACTTCGGCAGCGGCGATATAAGCCTGCAGGTTCAGATCAGGCTGACCACGATCCAGAACAAACTGACGAATCGCTTCAGTGCCTAACTCGTTAAGGGTGTAGGTGTAGTTCATGGTGTGCTCCTGATAGAGGGCCTTGAGAATATGCGGCCATAGATCCAAATCCTAGCACAGGGTAAAAGGAGCCGTGTGCATCGAGGCACTGTACTGCTTGATGTAAGCCCTCCATCTAGCTAACCATGTGACACGAGCAGACAGATGGCGTTGCAACGGAAGGCGTACTGTCGAGTACTCGAACGCCTCGATACCAGCGTGGCTGAGCCCAGAATTTTGCCGTGCAGTTGCCAGGGGATCACCAGCTAGATCCCCCGCAGCCTTTGTGACTTAACTGACCATGCCTGGAGTGGCGAGAATCAGATCCCTCATTGCTTGGTGGTAACGGACATAGCCGGTACAGCGGCAGATATGGTTTTGTAAACCTTCCGATACTTTGGCTTCAACTTGTTCACGTGAAACGGGCTGCTTTTGCAGGGACTCGTACAGCACAATTCCCGCATTTACAAAGCCGGGGGTGCAGTAACCACACTGAAAGGCAAAGTGCTCCAAAAAGGCTTGTTGTACAGGGTGCAGTTGCGTGACCTTGTCCTGTGCATCCCGCTGGACATGGGCCTCGATCGTGCGTATTTTTTTGCCCTCAAAGTAACTGGCTGGTGTGATGCACGTTTGTATCTCTTCGCTACGTCCGTCCGGGTGATCCACGATGACAACACAAGCATGGCAAATCCCCATTCCGCAGCCCAAATGCGTGCCGGTCAGCCCTGCATGCTCATGCAGAAAGTCGATCATGGGCAGATCTGGGCTGACGTCCATTGTTTGCAAGTCCACCCGATTAATGTTGAGGTGTAAGGTCTTAGTGGGGCTGCTCATGCCAAGCGCTCCTTGATTTTTTCTGCGGTCACAGGCAGTTCACGAAAGAACTGTCCTGTAGCGTGGTTAACACCGCTGACAGCGGCAGCAATGATGGGGATCATCACCACTTCGGCAATTCCCTTGGGAGAGTCCGTCTCGGAAATCTGGTCCAGTAGTTCGAAACTGGTGTTCCAGACGGCCACATCCTTGGCGCGAGGTAGGCGATAGCGGTGAAAATTCCAGGAGCCATCGCCGGGGCCACCTTCGTGCAGCGGTAGATCCTCGAACCAGGCCTGACCCAATCCCATGGCTAACCCCCCCTCGGCCTGACTCATGACTAGTTGGGGCACGATGGG
The DNA here is from genome assembly GCF_023674485.1 of Alcaligenes sp. DN25. NCBI lineage: Bacteria > Pseudomonadati > Pseudomonadota > Betaproteobacteria > Burkholderiales > Alcaligenaceae > Alcaligenes > Alcaligenes sp. DN25. Next base: position 1,539,226 of record NZ_CP098408.1, read on the forward strand.
CTTGCCGCAGTCGATCCACGTATGTGCTGACAATAAGGTCTGTTCACCACTTTTGCTGTCGATCTCCACTTCCGTTAACACGCCAACGGCGGAGTAATACAGGTAACCGCCTCGACGACGTGACACAGGCGGGTAGCTGATATTGCGACGCTCCAGTCGCTGATAGCCATTATGCGCCTTGGCCTGTTCGGTCTTGGTGCCTGCTCCATGGCGCAGTGCCAGCCCATCCAGCGGTAGTCGCAGGTTTTGGCCAGCTACCTCAAAGTCGGCCTCGGCCCACTGGTAGCGGTTAAACGCATGCAGCACGACACCAGTAACCAATTCCAGCTCGTGGGCGCGCTTGGCCAGTTGTGGCAGCGTGAGGGGTTCCAGACCTCCGGTGCTGAGCAGGCCATCGCCGGTCCAGCTGGCGTCTTCAGGGCGTACGGTCAAGGGGGCGATTTGACCACCACCGTAACCTTCCCCCCAGATGGACAGGGCGGCTGGCCATAGTCCATACAGAAACAGCAAGCGAGCCGCTTCCGAGGTGCCGTGAGAACCAAAGTAGGAGGAGCTGCTGGCGTAGGAGCCGGAGGATAGAACCGGTGTCCAGCGTGGATTGGTTTGATGTTTGTCTTGATCAGGCTGTTTTAAGGTGTAGGGGTTGTGAGTAGCCTGCATATCCAGCTCGGGCCAGTCAAGATGTGAAGCCTTTACCGTGTGGGCAGCGCGGCCAACCCACTTGGCACAGATCACTGCTTGGGACGTTGCCGAGCCCGTACCAATTTCTACCGTAGAGGTGCGAAGGTGGACTTGCCCTTGCTCATCAATTTCGATACCAGAATGGTCTCCTTGCGCGCCGGTGCCATAGTTTTTCATAACGCAGGCAAAGCCCACGCCATACAGCTTGCCTGGGTTACTGGCTTCAAACTCTTTCTTTTTCTTGTCCCGCCCGGTCCACAATGGATGTTGATGTGCTTTTTCTAAAATCTCCCTGGCACGCAGGGAGCCCGCCGGAATCCCTCCTTCCATATTTTTCTGACCGCTGCGCATGACGTTCTTGAGGCGTAATTCGATGGGGTCCATGTTCAGGCGAGCGGCTGCTTCGTCCAACATCAGTTCCATGGCAGTCATGGTCTGTCCCTTGCCATAACCACGCATGGAGCCGGCCTCCACCGCGCGCGAGGCCAGTGCAATTCCCCAGGAGTCGCTCTTGGGCAGATAGTAAATACCCTGTGCGCTTTGTGCACCGCCTGTGGTGACCGCCCAGCTGCACGTAGCCCTGCCTCCACCGTCCGTTATGCTAAAGCTCTGGTACTGCATGATCTTGCCGCTCTTTCTGTCGATAGCAATGCGGTTGTTCATGCGGTTGGAGTGTCGTTTTTGACCAGCTTGAAACTGCTCAAAGCGGTCATTGGCTAGCCGTACGGGCATATTGTCTGCAAACAGGGCAGCAACAACTCCGTAGTGGTTGAAAGCGCTGTGCTCCTTGACCCCGTAACCTGTGGCCGTACAGGGGTGGACAATGATGTTCTCCAAACCAAATTGGGATGCGGCCACTATGCCCGCAGCTTCTGCACCATCCGCCCCCGGGGTTTGGGAGCCGACCACCATTTGCAGCTCTTTGTTTTTGTTGTCATACCAGCAATTGATGCACTCCGGTTCTAAAGGGGCGCCGTCGATCGATTGGGAGTAGTACTCACCATCGAACACGAGCCAGTCATCAGGTGGTTGGTCGAAACGTTCTTGCATCGCTTCGCTCAAGGCGATGGCCTTCGCTGTATTGGTGTTTCCCTTGCTGGACGGCCATACAGGTGAGTTTCCCTGAATTTTTTCCGGAAACACGACTCCGTCCTTCATGCTGGAGAATATATCGTCGGCCCCTGGCGTATCGCCCTCTACACGGATATAGCGTGCTCCACCATAGGCATCTATTTCCCTGAAGCCTGTCTTGTCTCCATACTTCAGCACGGCGGATCTCTTGCTGGCATTTTTAGCGCGGCGGTAGCGATCAAAGTCTTTGTAGATCAAGATGGCGACCGGGTGCCCTAAAAAGCGCGCCGTCTTACCGGTGGCCAATAGCATCTCGTCGTTGTAGTAGTCAGGCAGTTCCAGTTGTGCCTTGGCGAGGTCTTGGGCCTGGATCAATATATCGGGCTGTAGGTCGGCACCTAGTGCTTCCAGGTCCAAGCCGATGTAACGATGATCAGCTTGAGCGGCGCGCAGGATAAAGGCGTGAGCCTGATGCTCTGGCCAACCGGGCATATCTTTGGCGCGAATGTCACGTACAAAAAATTTGCTGCCGGTGACTTGTCGCGTACCGTCAATCTTGAAGGGTACTTGTCGCTCTACGCTATTCCAGGGCGTAGGGCGGGAGTCGTGTTCTCCCAGAAGTGTGGCCTGTGCTGCCTTGGGTATAAAAGGCGCCATATAAATGGATACGCCGGATACGACACTAAACTTCAGGAACTGTCGCCGATTAAAAGGCGCTGTGCTCATGCAGGACCTCCGGATAATAAAAGATACGTCGCGATATTGAGAGCAACACTCCGCCTTCAGATGCGTAGTCGTACAGCATCGTTGAGCGTGGCTGATGATAGGGACGTGTCAGAACCCGAAGTTGGGCTTTTGGCCAAATTTCATATGTGTGTCTCCGAATCTTCGTATCAGGTAGGACCTCGCCTCGCCTTTTTTGTAGATGGCGTAGCGGGACCTGATTATTTTTTAGTTAGCTGGCTAGCTTCATAGGCATGAAGCATTTCTGATAGTGGCGGAGAATATCTGAAAATAGCGTGATAATGGTTATATTGTTTATGTTATGTTGATTTTTATTGTTGTAAATCAGTTGCTTATGGAGGCCCTTGTTGTTGCTGGTGTTTCTACTTAGGCAGGTTTAAATGGTTCTTGGGTGTGGTTTTAACATCCTGACTCTACGGTCCTGGTGTGTCGGCTGTCTCCATTTGGACTAAAAAGCCAGCCCAATGGGCTGGCTCGATGCACTGATAAGAAGAAAATCTAGAAGCTGCCAAAAATCGTACCCAACGTAATCACGGTGATCAGCGCAAAGATAGGAGCAGCCATTGTCACCATGGCGATATTGCCATAGGACTGACGGTGGTTCAGCTTGCAGATCGACAGCAAGGTAATGATCGCGCCGCAATGGGGCAGGGTATCCAGACCGCCCGCTGCCATCACCGCCACACGGTGCAGCAGTTCAGGGCTGATGCCAGCTTGCTGAGCCATCGCCAAATAATCCGAACCCAACGTCTGCAAGGCAATACTCAAACCACCTGAAGACGAGCCTGTAATCCCGGCCAATGTCGTCATGGCGACTGCTTCCGAGATCAGTGGATTGCCAGGAGCCACGTTCAATACAAAGTCCCGAATAATCGCAAAGCCTGCCAGGCTGGCAATTACCGCGCCGTAACCAACTTCAGAGGCGGTATTGAACAACGGCAGCATGAAACCAAATACGCCTTTATTGATGCTCTCGCGCAGACTCTTCCAGTGACCCAAGCGGCTGATGATCAGCACCAGGTTCGCGGTAATCAAGGCAATAATCAGCGCCCACAGACCCGTAATCTTGGCAGGATCAACCTGAGGGAAGCGCTCGGCCATGAACTCGAAGTTTGTGCCGGGGAAAATCCCATAAGTGAACAAGGCATTGACGCCAATCACCAGAATCAGCGGCAAGATAGCCAGGAAGATAGGCATGGGTTTCTGACCATGCGTACTGTGATCGTCGCTGGCATCAAAATGATCCTGACCGTGGTCGCCATAGCCTTCGCCATTCGCAATAGCTTTGCGCGCACGCGACTGCAGCCACCACAGGCCACCCAAAGCCATGATCAAACCACCAATAATCCCCAGCCCCGGTGCAGCAAACACGTTAGTGCCGTAATAAGGAATAGGAATCGCGTTCTGAATGGCAGGCGTGCCAGGCAGAGCCGTCATGGTGAAGGTAAAGGAGCCCAAAGCAATCGACGCGGGAATCAGACGCTTGGGGATGCCTGCGGCGCGAAACAGATCCTTGGCGATCGGATAGATGGCAAAGGCCACCACGAACAAGGACACCCCACCATAAGTCAGTACGCCGCACACCATCACAATGGTGGCAATAGCATGACGATGTCCCAGCTTGCGTGTAATCCACTGAGCAATCGCCTGAGCCGCACCGGAGTCCGCCATCAACTGACCAAACAAGGCACCTAACAAGAAGATGGGCAAGAACTGAAGCACATAGCCGCTAAGCGCGCTCATGAAGGTGGATGTGTAGATGGGCAACAAAAACCCGGAGTCCCCCGAGAGCAGCACAGCCAGGGCGGCCATCAAGGGAGCCAGCAACAGAACCGTCACCCCCCGATAAGCGAAGAACATCAGCAGCAAAAGCGAGACAACAATAGCAAGCGTACTGGCCATAAACAAAGTTCCTGTGGAAGGTCCGGATCACGGACGTCAGTCAATTAACAAGGACGGGTCAAACGCCAAGCAGGCAGTGTAGCAATAGGGAATGACAAACAGGCTTGATAGGGCGCAAGGGGGAGGAGTAGCAGGAAAAGGCCGGGTCGTTTACTTTTTGTATCATTTGGATGGGTGGCAGGAGCAGGCGTTGAAGAAGGGAAGCTCAATGAATACAAGGGCTTAGCGTTTTCATAGGAGAGAATTATCAAAAAGATGAAAAAAGATCGAGATAAGTGCTTGCTAAAAGACGAAACCTTGCTATAATTTCTTCTTCGGCGCATTAGCTCAGCAGGTTAGAGCGACGGAATCATAATCCGCAGGTCCCCTGTTCGAATCAGGGATGCGCCACCAGAATTATCCTTGTTTATCAAGGTTTTAAAGCCGCCTTCTTAGGCGGCTTTTTTCTTGCCTGCCGTTTGCTGTGACCTAAACGTGACGTGATTGGCGTACTGTGCCAGATGGCCTGCGTCCAGGTGGGCATACTTCTTCACCATGTCCAAAGTCTCCCAGCCACCCAGCTCTTTCAATACGAAGAGTGGGGTGCCATTCTGAACATGCCAGCTCGCCCAGGTGTGACGCAGATCGTGAAAGCGGAAGTCCCGTAGCCCAACCTCCTTCATTGCCGCAGTAAATGCTCTGCGGTCGATCTGCTCAATTTGCGACCCTGCCCATATTCGAGAGAACACCAGGCTTGCATGGGTTCCTATTCTGCGCTTAACCGCCTCCACGGCATGCTCGTTCAATGGGACTGCTCGTGCACGGCCCGACCTGGCCAAGTCATTCGTGACCCAGGCCAGACTCCTACCCAGATCCACCTTGTCCCAGGTTAGTGAGAATATTTCGGCAGCGCGGCAGTCCGTTGCCAACGCAAACTCGCAGGAGTCTCGCACCCAATTCAAACGGATAGCGTTCAGGAATTGATCGGCCTTTGCCTGGGTAAGCCAGTGAACGCGTACGGTTGCTTCTCTTGCTATCTGTAGCTTGGGTTTGCGGTCGATCCACCCAGCATCTGCCGCAAGAGACAAGATGCGTGTCATGCTTGCGAGATAGCGGTTCTGAGTCGCAGGGGTTAGTTTTGTTGCTGGCCCGCTTTCATATGTTATGTGCGTCGGCAGGCCATTCATTATGTCGTCAGTTGTTAAAGAGCAGATGGAGCGGCCGCGCACACAGTCTGAATGGATTGTGGGCGTAGTCAGCACGGTGGTGGCTTCGATCTTGGACGGTGTCGCTGTGATCTAGCAGTACGAGCTGCATCACTGGGCAAACAACTCAGTTGATCTGGTGGTCATGCTCGTCTGGGGCTTGCTGGCCCTTTTTTTTCGTCCGCAGAAAGTGGAGCAGGCCACACCAGAACCAGAGAAGGCTTCGCCGATGCCGGGCCGGGCGTCGTTCAGGGTCCGCGCATCAGCCAAGCCGACGCCGACCAGCGCCTGCAGCGCCAGAGCGGCAAGGTGCTGCTGGGCCTGCTGGGGGGGCCTGAACCTTGCCGCTCTGGCGCTGCTGCTGATCGGGCGGCGTCAGGGTAAGGCCCAGGCAGAGCAGAAACAAATAAAGGCAGACATGGCTGCCGTGGTGGGGGTATCAAGAGATGCAACTGAAACGATTGAGCGCCTGGATGACGATGCTGTGCGCGACCGTGCTCGCAAGCGGATGGGTGGCAGCGAAGGGCGGTAGCTACTTCGCCGCCGCCCAGCGGCCTTTCCAGTGGCGCTCTGATGCTGAGATTGACGCCACGCCGATAAGAGTGTTGCGCTATGTGGAAACAGAGGCTGTAACTTGGGGGCGGCTGTGTTTTTGATCAGAGGAATGTCGATCAGTTGGCCTTCACTGTCAAGCCGGTGGCGTCAACCTTGCTCACGCCTTTGATGCTTTCCGCATCTGAAATTGCCTTCTGCAGTTGCTTGTCATCTGAAACTGCACCAGTGAGCTTAGTGACTCCATTTTTGGTTTCGACTGAAATGGTGTTGCCCTGCAGTTCTTTCTGGGCGGCTAGGCGGGCCTTTACCTGCTTTGTGATTTCTGCGTCAGATGTGTTTTGTTGAGTATCGGCCCCGCGGTTGTGTACCTCTTTAGCGTTTGCTTCTCCTGGGGTTTTCTCCTCAGCTGCTCCTTTCCCGGCTGTTGCAGAAAGGTCAGGGTGGGAGGGCCTGTCTTCTGCCATGGCACCGGCGCTTAGCCCAAGGCTGAGTGCTGAGGCTGCCAATAGCTTAGAGATAGTTGTTGAGTTAGTCATTCTTTCACCTAATTTGGGCGAATTGGTTTTGTGGGTCTTTAAAAGGATGTTTCCGGTGGTAGGCTCATCTCTCTTAATTAAAGCGAACCGCACCTTTGCTTGTGCTGGCCGTCGACAGTATTGAAGGTTGAGGAGCTTGCCGATTGTCGTGAGTCAGAAAGGTGTTCAATGTACCTGACCATAACTTGAACCCTAAGCAGGCTTGCCATTTGTCCTGCTGATAAATCCAGTGCATGTGGCAGACTGTGCATTGGTAAAGACGCTGAATGCCAAACTGTCCAGAATCCTCTTTTGGGTTAAAGCCGTTATGTTGGGGTGGCCGCGATGTGCGGGGTTTGGAAAGTGGCAATGTCTGACACATGATGCACATGGTGCCGTGGTCTAGCTTTCCGATATATTGCTCCTTTGGTAAAGGTTGATACAGGTAACAGCTAAGCTCTAACTAGCTCGGGAAATACGAATCAATTCTCATTGCTTTTATTTCTTTCAGACTTTACGCTCAGACGGGTTTTTAAAATGCGCAAAAAGTTACGGATGTAAAGCAATGTGTGGAAAGAGTGCTTATATGGCTGTAGGGTAATTTGTGTTTGGAGCCTGGCACTTTACATTGCTCATCTGCTTGGTGGCGGGGTGCCAATCTTTAGGTTTTTGTGTTTATCAGCTTACGCGTGTGTGACATCTGGCAGGGGAAGAACATCTACTCGCGCAGTTGAGATTACTAAGCGGACGCGACAGTCTGGGACTGCTCGGACCGCGGTGGCTTGTTCAGCCTCACGCGGCTTTATTTTGCGTACTGGCTACCAGATGAAGATAAACAAGCTATTTATCGGTTTATCGCCTATCCTGTACTTATGTCCTAACATTTGTTGGGGCTGCCATTGACCAATGGAGGTCATAATGGACAAGAGAGGCAAACCGGCTAAGAAGCCAAGTACACGCAAGTCTGAGCTCACTCCGCCGCAAGTGGGTTGGCCAGCTCAGGCTCCTAATGCGGGGATCAAGCGCGCCAGTGCTGCCCATGATCACAAACCCACAGGAAGAGGGGCTGTACGGGGAAGATAAACCTCGAGACTTGAATCGCTATCCCATCCCGCTATAGAAAGGGCCTGCAATGACACATCATCGCAGGCCTTTTTGTTTTCAACTCTACACAGTGTACTAGCGTTGGAAATCCTGCTGCATACCCGGCCATAGCTTAAAGCCTAGGTAAGCGCCACAACGGTCGCGCTCATACAGCCACAATGTTTTGCAGTTGGAGCATTGGTATAAAGATTTTTGAGCTTCACCAGAGCCTTGCAAGCAAGGGCCGGCAACAGCCATAAATTCGTGCTTGAGGCTGATCGAAGAGGATAAGGGTAACAGCTGGCATAGAGTGCACAGATTATGTGAGCTTTGATAGGGCACTTTGTTCTCCTGAAGGGGGGAGCTCCAGGCATTAGCCAGAGTGATGAAAAGTTATTATTGTTGTTGGAGTCGTCAGGGGGAGGGGCTGTTGCCGGAATGTTTGGCAGTCCCGTATTGCAGACTCGTTGGGGCGAGTCTGCGAAAGCTACTTATTTGCCTTTCGGCTGGTCCTGCGGAGCTTTGCCATCTTTATTGCCATCCTTCTTGTCGTCAGGATGCATGGCCGCTTTTCGATCAGGAGACGGTGATGGGTTTTGGGAAGGGGCTTGGGGTTTGTTGGGCGAGCTGGTTGTTTGTGTCATGAGAGACTCCAATAGGTGAATCCCAGCAGCAAATCAGGCGATTTGAGGGCACTGCTTTGTGCTGTGATGCACTAACAGTTAGTTAAAAATGGATTGATCGTTTTGCGCTGGAGGAGGGGAGCGAGGTTTCTTGTCGCCGATGGGCTCATCGTTTGCAGGTAATGTCTGATCGTCTTCGTGGATCCGTTCGATTTCAACGGGGCGTTTGTCGCGGGGGTCCGGGATAGTGGGTTCGGCGGGGTCGGCGGCCGAGAGAAGGGGGAAGCGAAGCAAGTTAACTTTTCTTCCAATGGACCGGAGATAGTGTGTCATAGGCACTCCTGCCATGACTGGCGGGATATTTCTCAGAGAGTCTGAGCAACAGCGCCAGTAGCGCCTTCAGGGTGTCAACGAGAAGGTCTAAGTTCATACTAGGCTGATCCTGAAAATACCCACCATGCTAATTTGTAAATCATTGTATTTTAAGGGGAATTCAGTCTGTGTACTTTGCTTTAAATCTGCTTGCAAGGCTGAAGAGGTCTATACTGACAATTCGTTTAACCGCCGATTAGGGAGGGCGTCATGAATACAGAAGTTTCATCAGGCGGCGGGCAATGGGATGACGATGGCGGATCTCAATTGAAAGCCTTGGCAGTGGCACGAGCCGTAGATCAGCTAGATGAAGATGATCAGTTGATACTTGGTTTTTTAGGGGCATCCTTATTGAGCTTATGGGATGATTTACCCGCCAGCGAGCAACAGAGGTTGTTGAATAGCCAGGCCATCAAAAATGCATTTGATAAAGCAGAAATCAAAACTCGAATTCAGCGGTTGGAAGAACATTTCAAGCGGTTAAAGTAGTCGCTCGCCGGCTTAGGGGCACTGTAGTCTGCATAGCCTTGCCTACTGTCATGCGTGGGCGAAAAAAAGCCCGCTCTAGGGCGGGCCTCTTTATCTGTGCTGTGACCGGAACGTGTCGTGAATAGCCAAAAAATGCCATAAAATGGCCAAAATCGGACTGTTGTGTGGTGTGTGATTGTCGCTGCAGTTTATTGTTTTTCAGATGAAGAAGCCACCACTCAGTGGGTGGCTTTTTTCTGTTACGGCAGATCAATTGGAAGTGCGCTTGTCCGCCAACCCCTGATAGCGCCCTATCGTGCATGAAGCGGCTCTGTCGTTAATTTCACCCCAGCAGCCCGCGCTAATTTCAGCACAGTGTCATATCGTGGCTTGGCACCGGGAGCCAGGGCCTTGTACAGGCTTTCTCGGCCTACACCGGCGTCTTTTGCCATCTTTGTCATGCCTCTGGCTTTAACCACATCCGCAAGCGCAGAAAGGAACAAGGCTGGATCGTCCTCTTCCAAAGCAGCAGAGAGGTACTCGGCGATAGATTCCTCACTATCAAGATATTCAGCGGCGTCGAAAGGGGCAGTTTTGATGGCGGTCATGATTGATCCTCCTGAATTTTTTTCCACATAGCGATTGCAGTTTTTATGTCTTGTTTTTGAGAGGACTTGTCGCCCCCGCTAAGTAGCAGATAGACCACACGGCCCTCACGAGCATAGTAGAGACGATAGCCCGGGCCGAAGTGGATGTGCATCTCAGACACGCCATCACTAATTGGCTTTACGTCTCCGAAATTACCCAGGCTGGCTTGTTTAATGCGAACCACGATCTTTCGCTCTGGCCTTGAGGTCTTTTAAGCCCGATAGCCAGGAGCTGAAGGTCTCGGTGCGGTTGATCGTGTTCATGGGGCCAATTGTATCCGTTTGGATACTTTTATGCAATGTAAAGTGCGTAGTTAGGGTGTTCACCCACCTCATAAATTCACGCACTAACAATAAGCGAAATCGGTCTTTTGCCAGCCGTCTCGCTTTGTCTATCCTGATTCCTCGACCTAACGGCTTATCCAGCCGCAAAAATAATCGAGGAATGCTTCATGTCGTTGACGAAAACTCTGCAGCATCTGGGCCTGGCTTTAGCGGCCAGCGTCGTATCTCTAAGCGCGCAGGCCACCAGCCTGACCGTTGCTTATCAGACCATTCCCACTCCATCCAATGTGCCTCAGGCAGACGGTGTTTATGAAAAAGAAACCGGCGCCAAAATCGACTGGCGCAAGTTTGATGGTGGGGCAGAGGTTATCAATGCCGTCGCTTCGGGTGATGTGCAGATTGCCTATTTAGGCTCCAGCCCCTTGGCCGCCGCGGCCAGCCGTAAATTACCTATCGAGACTTTCCTGATTGCTGCCGAGCTGGGAACCAGTGAAGAGCTGGTGGTGCGAAATGGCTCGGGCATTCAAACTCCGCAGGACCTCATTGGCAAGACGATTGCCACGCCTTTTGTGTCGACCAGTCATTACAGTCTGCTGGCTGCGCTCAAGCATTGGAAGATCGACCCCAAGCAGGTCAATATCATCAATCTGACGCCGGCCAATATTGTGGCAGCCTGGGCTCGTGGTGATATTGATGGTGCTTATACGTGGGACCCGGCCTTGAGCAAGGCCAAGGAAAGCGGCAAGGTGCTGATCAGTTCAGGGGAACTGGCCAAGCTGGGTGCTCCGACTTTTGATGTGTGGTTAGTGCGCAAGGATTTTGCGGAAAAACATCCGGATATTGTGTCGGCTTTTGCGCGTGTCACCTTGGCTGCGTACGAGGGCTATACGCATGATCCTGCTGCCTGGGTAGCCAATGCCGATCACATCAACAAGCTGTCCCGCTTGACTGGTGCGACGCCTCAAGAAATTCCCAATGTTCTGGCTGGCAGCGGCTTTTTATCTGCGGCTGATCAAATCAAAACTTTAGGTCAGCCCACTGCCAAGGCCTTGGCCGATACCTCTGCCTTCCTGAAAGAGCAGGGCCGTATCGACGAGGTCTTGCCTGATTACGCGGGTTACACCACCAGCAAATATGTCGAGGCGGCTGCCTCGTCGGCCAAGTAATTCTGATGGCGCAGTTAACACTGAATCACGTCAGCGCACGTTATCCCGGTGCCGATCATCTGGCGCTGCGAGATGTGTCGCTGCAATTGGGGCCGGGGCAGTTGGTGGTGGTGCTGGGGCCTTCGGGAAGTGGGAAGACTACTTTGTTGAATCTGATTGCAGGCTTCACCTTGCCCAGTGCTGGAACGATTATCTTAGATGGCGAACCTGTGCGCGGCCCTGGGGCTGATCGCGGTGTGGTGTTCCAGGACGACGCCTTGCTGCCTTGGCAGACGGTTCTGGAAAATGTGGCTTTTGGTTTGACGCTGCGGGGTGACTCCAAGGAGCAGCGTCAGGCGGTAGCTCGTCATCAATTGGCCCTGGTGGGGCTGGAGGGATTGGAGCAGCGCCGTATCTGGCAATTGTCTGGTGGTCAGAAGCAGCGGGTGGGTATTGCTCGTGCTCTGACAGCGGACCCGCGTGTGCTCTTGCTGGACGAGCCTTTTGGGGCGCTGGATGCCTTTACCCGAGAGCAGGCGCAGACGCTTTTGTTGAATGTCTGGCAGCGTAGCGCCAAGCCTGTTTTTCTGATTACTCACGATATTGAGGAAGCTGTGTTTCTGGCTACCGATCTGATTATTTTGGGCGGTACGCCTGGGCATGTGGTGGAGCGTCTGACGCTAGACTTTGGGCGGCGTTACACCGATGGGCAGCCGGTACGTCAGGTGAAGTCTTCGCCGGAGTTCATTGCGGCGCGAGAGCGTGTGCTGGAGCATGTGTTCTCGGCGCATCCCGTTACCGCTTCATCCTGAGTTTAGGAGACTGTTCATGAAATCCTCTGTCGCTGGCGAGGTTCTGCAACCGCGCGATATCGCTGGTTTGTCGGGCGCTTCGTCTTTAAGCGTGAGTGGCGATTCCAAGCCTGATCAATCAGCGCCCACTAAGTCTCGGCAGACGTCTATTGCCGTGATCAGTTTGCTCACTTTAAGTGGGGTGCTGTTTTTGTGGTGGGCCGTCACCGCTTGGGGCTATGTGGACCCGCTGTTCCTGCCTTCACCCCAGGCTGTGCTGAGTCGCGTTTTTCGTCTGTTCACTGTGGGCTATATGGATGCCACGGTGCAGCAGCATTTGGTGGCCAGTTTGTGGCGGATTAGCTTGGCATTGTTTGCGGCTGTCTTGTTGGCGATTCCTACAGGTATCGCCATTGGTCGTAATCGCATTGCCCAAGGCATTCTGGACCCTTTGATTGAATTCTATCGCCCGATTCCTCCGCTGGCGTATTTGCCGCTGATCGTGATCTGGTTTGGGATTGGTGAGCTATCAAAAGTACTGCTGATTTATCTGGCGATTTTTGCGCCGATCACGATAGCGACAGCTGGCGGAGTGCGTAATGTGGATCCGGTGAAACTGCGTGCGGCTCAATCTCTGGGGGCGACGCGTGCTCAGTTGCTGCGTTACATCATTCTCCCCAGCGCCTTGCCTGATATTTTGACGGGCTTGCGCATCGGTTTGGGAGTGGGGTGGTCAACCCTTGTGGCTTCGGAGCTGGTTGCTGCCACGCGTGGTTTGGGATTTATGGTTCAGTCAGCAGGGCAGTTTCTGGCAACTGATGTGGTGATGGCGGGGATTCTGCTTATTGCCTTGGTGGCGTTTGTGCTTGAAATCGGTTTGCGTCGATTGCAGGCCAAGCTTGTTCCGTGGCACGGGCAAGCGCGTTAGCAACTGGGATGTGATTGTTCGCCTGGAGTTTTTGGTGCAGAGGTTCAGAGTTGATGTTGTGCGGTGTGAGTAGGTCGGCTCTCGTTCGAGCCGACCTGGACGTCCAGGCACCGTAGCATTGCGTCAAGACATTATTACTGCTTTGCTGGTTTATTCCTCAGTTGCTGGATTGAACTTATGGATCCCATAAGGCCTTTATTTAGTGTGCGAACAGTAGCCTTAGTGTGAATACAGCCAGTCTGCTCAGCTCTTGGCAGTTCACACTGACCGAGTCAGCCCACCATCCACTTTGATGTTCTGTCCCGTAATGTAGCCGGCTCCATCCGACAACAAAAACGCAATTGTCGCGGCAATTTCCTCGGCTTTTCCATAACGTCCCATAGGCACGCTTTCTCGACGTTCTTCGGTCGCCGGCAGGCTATCAATCCAGCCAGGCAGCACGTTGTTCATGCGTACATTCTTGGCTGCATAGCTGTCCGCAAAAATCTTGGTGAAGCTGGCTAGCCCGGCGCGGAATACCGCCGAAGTGGGGAACATCTCCGCAGGCTCAAACGCCCAGGCTGTAGAAATATTCACAATAGCCCCACCACCTTGCGCGGCCATGATGGGCGCTACCAGTCGTGCTGGACGCACGGCATTCAGAAAGTAGACATCCATGCCCTTATGCCAGTCTTCGTCGCTGATCTCCAGAACCGGGCCGCGTGGACCGTGTCCAGCGGAGCTGACCAGGGCGTCGATACGCCCCCAGCGCTGCATGGCCAGGTCAACCAGGCGCTGTAGATCTTCGTTAGATTGATTCGAGCCAGTCAGGCCCACCCCGCCCAGTTCTTTAGCCAGTGCCTCGCCCTTGCCGGACGAGGACAGGATGGCGACGCGATAACCATCTTGAGCCAGCCTGCGGGCCGCAGCGGCGCCCATGCCCGAGCCGCCTGCGCTAATAAGTGCTACTTTTTCTACAGTCATGAGAGCCTCCATATGTTGAGATTGATATTATTATTTCAGTCTGGAATGGAAAAATCATGCGATAAATAAACCCTCCAGGATGTAGAAAAACTACTGTCAAAAAATGATGAAATCTCGCCGTTCATTGCCTCCGCTCAATGCCTTGCGTGCTTTTGAAGTGTCTGGCCGTCGTTTGAGTTTTCGTGCCGCTGCTGATGAGCTGGGCGTGACTCAAGGTGCGGTCGCCCAGCAAGTTCGGGCCTTGGAAGAGCATCTGGGGCTTGCGCTGTTTCAGCGTCATCCACGTGGTTTGCAGCTGACTTTAGCGGGCGCGGCCTATTTGGCCGAGGTGACTCGTGCTTTTGACACTTTGGCTGATGCAACAGGGCGTTTGTTGGTACGCCCCGATACAGTCACGATCAGCGTCACGCCCACGGTGGCGGCCAAATTGCTGATTCCCCGCCTGGGGGATTTGCAAGCGGCCTTGCCCGATGTGGAGCTGCGTACCGTGGCAACCGAGGCCTTGTCGGATTTTGAGCGCGATCAGGTTGATATTGCCGTGCGCCTGACTCGCCCGCCTTTTGCGGCGGATTTGGAGGCCCAACTGCTGTTTCGTCAGGATCTGGTGGCCGTGGCCAGTCCTCGTTTGATAGGGAACATGACGCTTCCATTGTCGATTGAGCAACTGCGTGCTTTGCCTTTATTGCATGATGCTCACGATCATTGGGCTACGTTTTTGAAAGGCAGTGGCAGATTGCCGGGCCCGGTGTTCAACCAGACAACGCTGGCATTGGATGCAGCCATGGCGGGTCAAGGTGTGGCTTTGGCGTGCAGGGCTTTTGTGGCAACAGATCTGGCCGCTGGGCGTCTGGTGCAGGTGGCGGAAGCAGGGGCTTTAGGGCCGGATTTCTATCTGGTACGCAAGCGATCAGCGCCGGTCAGACAGTCGGTGGAGGCAGTATGGGATTGGTGCTTGAAGAGATTGTTAATTCTGTAGCCTGATGCGCAGTTTATTTGCCCTTTTTAAGGGGGCTGACGTTGCTATGAATGAGGTACGGCTTGGCCGCAAGCCCATTGCCATGGTTGATGTGAATCTTGCGTTTTTGGTCTTCCTGATGCAAAGGGCTAAACTGGCCGCACTTCTGGTGCAGCAGCACCCAGCTTTTTACAGGAAAAAAATATGAGCACACCGCTTCCCTGTCCTCAGTGCACCTTGGAAAATACCTACCATGACACGGAGCAATGGGTATGTGCCGATTGTGGCTATGAATGGCAAGATGCGGACCCGGCTGCCGAAACGGATACCGATGACGATGAGCTGATCGTCAAGGACAGCAACGGTAACTTGCTGGCTGCGGGCGACGATGTGATTCTGATCCGCGACTTGAAGGTTAAAGGCTCCAGCACCTTGAAGAAAGGTGCCAAGGCCAAAGGCATACGTCTGGTTCGTGGTGACCACGAAGTCGATTGCAAGATTGATGGGATCAGCTACTTGTTGAAGGCCATGTATTTGAAGAAAGCCTAAGTACTCAAACTTAGGTTTTTTCAGGCGCAGCGTATAGACACGCTGCGCTTTTTTTATGCGTACAGACAGGGGAATACATCCAGGCGACAGCAACTATCAGCCAACGTATTGATGGCAGGTAGTCGCAAACAAGGCGCTGGACTTGTATATAATAATGAGAATGATTATTAATTAGATGCTAACCTGATTGTCTCTATGTCCAAGTTGACGGCGGCGTTCCTGACCCACTACCCGGATTTGATCCGCTATCTGCGCAAGCGTACTGATTGCTCTGAACTGGCGCAAGATTGCGCTCATGATACCTGGCTGCGTTTGCTGGAGAAGGGCAAGCAGGTCGCGGTGGACAACCACCGGGCCTATGTGTTCAGAGTGGCTGCCAATATCGCGGCGGACTGGTATCGGCGTCAAACACGTGAGCAGGCTGCTTTCGATGGCTACGCCTTGAGTGTTGCCCATCACCATGCCCCGGATACGTACGAGGAAGTGCTGGCCAAGGAAACCTTGCAACGTCTGGAGCAGGCCTTGATGGCCCAGTCCCAGCGCAGTGTGCGGATTTTCATGATGCATCGCTGTGAGGAGATGAGCTACGCGCAGATCGCCCAGAAGTTGTCAGTGTCCGAGAGCACGATTGAGAAACACATGATGCGCATTTTGTTGGTGGCGCACCAAGTCTTTAATTCCGCAGTATGAACGCGCAGTCAGATTCGGCCTGGAGCCGAGTAGATGAAGACGCCGCCCGCTGGGTGGTGCGTAAAGAAGGCACCAAGCTGGAGCCGGACGCCCTGGCCCAGTTCGACGCCTGGTATGAAGCCGATCCGTTGCATGCTCAAACCTACGATGCCTTGGCAGCCAGTTGGCGGAGGCTGGATCAGGTTTCGGTGTTGCCTATCGCCCGTAAAAAGAGAAAGTCACGCGTCAAAACCCTGGCCAGTGCCTGTGTCTTGATGGGCGTCTCTTTTTACGCCTGGCAGATGTTTGAGCTGCAAGGCTCAATCCGCAGCGGGGTGGAGATCACTCAGTTGAGTTTGTCTGATGGCTCGGTGGCGATTCTGGACGCACAGACCCGTGTGCGGCTGAATTTTGAAAATGGCCAACGACAAGTCAGCGTGGAGTCGGGGCGTGCTTTCTTCCAGGTGGTGCCTGCTTCGCCCCAGACAGGTCCGTTCACCGTGCAGGCCGGCCCGACACAGGCGACGGCTTTGGGAACACGCTACGAGGTCAGTCTTAACGATCAGATCAGCGCCGTGGCGGTATACGAACATACCGTGCAGGTGCAGTGCCAGTCTTGCGAGAGCTCGCAGCCAGTAATCTTGCAGCCGGGAGACAGTGCCACGGTAGCGGGCGGGCAACTGCGGGCGCAGTTGGCTCAGCCTGCAACGTCCACATATGCGGAAGCGGCGCCCGCCTGGGTGAACGGCTTGCTGAGCTTTGATGATGTCAGTTTGAAAGAAGTTGCCCGTCAGTTGGGGGAATACACCCATCGAGTGATCTGGATTGGCAGCGAGCAGGCGGGCTCAATGCGAGTGTCCGGTGTGGTGCAAGCGGCTCGCCCAGCCGCTGCCCTGAACTTGCTGACCTCGGGCCAAGGCTTGCAAATCAAGGAGTTACCAGGACTTATAGTCATTTACTAATGATAATTATTAACAATTAAAAAATACGATGGCAATCAGGGGTGAGGGGAGAGGGGTAGCACAGCGTCCTGAGGGTAGTTGTTTACATAGGATGCTCAATCATGAAGTGCGCTTTGCAGGACACGCCGTCTCTTTTTGCCTTGCGCAGGCAAGCTCGCCCCGGCGTGACAACCAAGTCTCTTTCTTCTTCCCAAGGCTCGCGCTTCAAGCAGGGGCAACTGGCTTTCTTGATGGCCGGTGTTTTGTTCGTGATGCAGCCCATGCCGGCACACGCTGCCGGGCCTATTGTGCTGGATATGGCCTCTCAGCCTTTGGCTGATGCACTTTTGCAAATTGGCCGTCTGGCCCAGGTGGAAATTGCGTTTTCACCGGGACAGGTTCGGGAAAAGCGAGCCGGGGCCTTGCAGGGCGAACTGACGGTTGAGCAGGCCTTGGATACCTTGCTGGCCCCTTGGGGACTGGCGGCCAGAGCCCAGGGCGATCAGCGCTACACGATTGTGACGGCTCCCGTTGCCAAAGGCTTGTCCGTGCTGGAGCCCGTCCGTGTACAAGGCCAGCGTGTTGGTGAACGCAACTATACCCGCGAGGAACTGGATCAACGCGCAGCGGGTAACCGTGATCTGTCCAGCCTTCTGGCCGATAACCCGGCCGTGCGTCAGAACGAGGCCGCAAAAACCAGTGCCAACCGTGGTTCTCTGGCGCTGGAAGATATCAGCTTCTATGGGGCCAGTCCGTTCCAGAATCAGTTCCAGATTGATGGCATCAGCTCCACCAATCAGATTGATCCAGCCAGCCGCAATTTGAATTTGCAGGTAGGCAATGTGCCCGCCTACTCCCAGGCCTACAACCTGGACACGAATATGCTGGAAAGCGTGACGGTGCTCGATAGCAGCATTCCCGTGGAATACGGCCGCTTCACTGGGGGCGTGGTCGATGCCAAGGTGCGTGATCCCAAGGGCAATAACAGCTTCCGTGCGGACTTCAGCTACAACTCCTCGGGTTTGACGTCGCAGACTGTACCTGAAGAGCAAAAGAAAAAGTTTGGGGCGGGTGAGCCCGGATTCACCCCTGCCTGGACCAAGCGTTTTTCGTCCGCCATGCTGGATGTGGGTATTACGGACAATACCTCGGCCTTGATCAATGTGTCCCGGCGTGAATCCAGCATTGATCGCACCATGCGGGTCTTGCACGAGAAGGAGTTCAGTGATGTGAATACGAACTCCAAAGACCGTGTCGATAATGTGTTCGCCAAAATCCATACCCGTTGGAGTGCCAGCACGGATTCCGCCTGGACCCTCAAGTACGCGGATCGACGCGAGGATCTGGTGGATTCCGGCATCACGGCTAATCGTGTTCAGTGGCAGCATCAACAAAAAGCCTATGGTCTGGGTTTCGACCTGAATCATGACTTTGGTTGGGGGCAAGGGCGGGTTCAGCTGGGTTATGACCAGATGAACAGCTACCGTAATTCCGACGGCACGGAATATATGGTCAATATGGTGTTTCTGCCCAATGGCCGCCCCGACTACACCTATATCAGCGGTGGTTTCGGGCAGGAGTCCACCGAGCAACGCAATCTGACCATGAAGACCCGACTGGAGTTCAAGCCGTTTCAGACCGGGGCAATCGAACATACGCCCTACGTAGGTTTTGAGCTGGCCCATACCAAGGGAGAGTTTGTCCGAGATCGGGATGCCTACGGGGGGCAGAGACGCCATTACAGCGATGGGCAGCCCAGCAAGGTGCAGGTCTTGAACTATTACCGCGCTGGAGAGGTGGGCGTCAGCTATACCAATGCGTCCGTTTATGTATCGGATCGCATGTCCTGGCAGCGTCTGGCCCTGACAACGGGCTTGCGCATGGATAAGGACAATTACTTTGGCAATACCAATCTGGCTCCGCGCACCTTGCTGGAATGGGATGTGCTGGGAACGGGTGAAACCCGTCTGTCGGGTGGCTGGTCGCGCTATTACGGCATGGATATTCTTGGAATTGCCATGCGCGAGCGCAAGAGCCAGTTGCACACCTTGCTGGTGACGGGCGGCAATCCGGTAGACCGTCCTTCGCATACGGCCTACAAGCTGGATGGCCTGAAAACCCCGTATGACGACGAGTGGGCCTTGCGTTTGCAGCAACAGCTGACGAACAAAGTAGCAGCCGAACTGGCCTATGTGCGCCGCTATGGTCGTCAACAAGTCTCTATCGAAGGGCAGGCGAGGACGGGCTACACCTACACCAATAATGGCAAGTCCAAAACCGATGCCTTTACCTTGAGTTTGATGAACACGGCCCCTTGGACCTTGGGCGAGAGCTTGTGGACGGGGCGTGTGGATGTGACCTATCAGCACAGCAAGCGTAATAACAAGTTGGCCGACGGTTATGACGGTGAAGCCGAGGAACAGGAGGAGAACATCTATTACAACGGCGACCTGATACGCCGTGGTGATCGTCCAGTGGGGGACTACAACCTGCCTTGGCGAGTCAGCGCTGGCGTAACCGGCATGTGGGCGCGTTATGGTTTGCAGATGAACAACCGGATCAATTGGAACAGCGCCCGCATGGATGTGCACTATGTGGGTCTGAATCGGGGCGATGGCTTGGAGAAGTACGAGTCCGGTCGGGTCGGTTCTTATTGGACCTGGGATATGCGTCTGGATTGGGAACCGGCCATGCTTAAAGGTCTGGGCCTGGGGCTGGATGTGCTGAACGTGCTGGACAAGCAAGCACCCGTGGTGGTTTCGACACCAACCTCGGTGCTGAACCCGAACCTATATCGCACAGGACGAGAGCTGTGGCTGCGCGCTTCCTATCGGTATTAAAAGGGGGACAAGCTGGCGCAAGTTTGCTGATGGCGGCACTGGCAACCGTGCTGTCAGGGGCAGCTTGCGCTGCGGGGGGAGTGGAGACAGGAGCGGACCAGAAGCTTGGCTCAGGTTTAGCTTCTGCTCCTGTGGTCACTACGGGGCTTTCCGCGTCGGAGACAACAGAGCAATCCTGTGGAGCTAAGGACATGCTTGAGGCCAGGTGTCTACGCGCCCTCTATAAAAATGTCCCCGCTCAATGGCCTGCGCCCACTATTGATCCAGGGCAGCCCTGGCAAGAGTGGGGCCCCGTGCCTGGGCCTGGCTCCAGCGCCCAGCCCGAGGCGGCAGAGGATGCCAGGAACAGGCAGATCGTCTCCTTGGGGGCACGGCTGTTTTTTGACAAGCAGCTGTCCCGTAAAAAGCAGATCTCCTGTGCCTCCTGTCATCAGCCCGACAAGTCCTTTACCGATGGCAAGGCATCAGCCGTAGGGGAGGATGGCTTGATGGGAAAACGCCGTACTCCACCCTTGTTTGCTGCGCCTTTTGCTAAAGATCTGTTCTGGGATGGCCGTGCTCGAACCTTGCAGGAGCAAGTCGTCGGCCCCATAGAAAACCCGGTAGAAATGAACCATGCCTTGAGTGACTTGATTCCACGTTTGCAGGATTCGGAAGGCTATCGTCAGGCATTTCAACAAGCCTTTGGCGCATCTTCATCCAATTCCATCGACGCTGAGCGGCTGGCCCGAGCCCTGGCCGCCTATGTCGTTACCATTCGCCCGGCAGCAACGCGCTTTGATGAATTTATCGCCGGGAATACGGCTGCCTTGAATGATCAGGAACTGATCGGCCTGCACCTGTTCCGTACCAAGGCGCGCTGCATGAATTGCCATAACGGCCCCATGCTGACAGACAACGGTTTTCACAATATCGGCCTGTCTTTTTATGGGCGTCGCTTGCAGGATCTGGGACGATTTGAATGGACCCGAGATCCTGCGGATCTGGGGCTGTTCCGAACACCTAGCCTGCGCAATGTTGCCAAGGCAGGTCCCTGGATGCACAACGGTTTGTTCCCCAGCCTGGATGGCCTGTTGCGTATGTATGACGTAGCAATGGGGCCGGACCCTAAAGAAACCGGCCTTTTGGTGCCGCGTAAATCGGAATGGATACGGGTCTTGAACTTGAGCGACGAGGAGCTTCAGGCTTTGCTGGCCTTTCTGCAGGTCCTGTAGCGATCAAAGCGATTCAGACTTGATTGCGGGGCGCATAAAAAAAGCGATAGTGGCGGACCACTATCGCTTTTAAGCTCATTGGAGGAGGGCGTTTTATTTCAGGCAGGCTTTGATTTTTTCCAGATCCGGGCCATCAATCGGGCGTCCCAGATTGAAGGGCATGGAGGTTTCGCGCCAGTCCTTGTAGTCATGCAGGTATTCCATCTGGCTGGCATATACCTTGGCCGCATCAGGATTGCTGCAAGCCATGGAAATCATCACCTCGTTGGTGACTTGCTGAATGGTCTTCAGGCTTTCATCATCCATGCGGTGTATTTCCACGCCAGCTTTCTGGAAGGTGCGCAGACCTTCTGTCGCTTTTTTCTCTGTAAAAGCAATGGACCACATCATGGTGGCGTCGGCGGCAATTTGCAGTTTCTCCTTGGCCGAATCACTGAGTGCATCCCAGGCGGTTTTATTGATCATGACGCCAAACACGGAAGCGGACTGATGCCAACCCGGCGTGGTCCAGTGCTTGGTGACCTGATGCAGCCCGGCAGAAACGTCCACGTTCGGCGTGGAGAACTCGGCTCCCTCGATCACGCCGCGTTCAAGCGATTGATACAGTTCCTGGCCAGCCATGGAAACCTGCGTGCCACCAATCTTTTCCAGCACCTTGCCTTGTTCGAGGCCAGAGAGGCGCAGACGCTTGCCCTTGATTTCTTCCAGATTGCGAATCGGCACATTGGTATGGAAGCCGGATTCGTTATTGGTGATGGCGTAGGGGAGGTACACCATGCCGTACTTGCCGTAGATCTCGTTATAAAGCTCGGCGCCACCCCATTCCTTGATCCAGTTGGCGTAGTCAACCGCGTTGAACAGGCTGGAGTGTGTTCCTAAAGGGGAGAAAGCGGGGTTGCGGCCTGCCCAGTAGCCCGGCCAGTCGGCTCCGGCTTGTATGGTGCCGGACTCCACCGCGCTGAAGACCTCGCCGGTTGGAACCAGTGCGCCGCCTTCAAAGAACTCGATTTTCAGTTCGTCGCCGACCAGCTTGTTGGCCAGCTCTACCCATTTCTTGTCCAGCTCCACCAGCTCGATCGAAGCGGGCCAGGTACTGGTCATGGTCCACTTTTGTGCCGCCTGGCTCAGGCTGGTCATGCCCAGCAGGGCAAAACCCGTCAAGGCGAAGAGTGCCTTCTTTGTCAGTTTCATGGTGTCTCCTTGTTTTATTTAAGTTCCGTACAGGACGGTGGGTAGCCAAGTGGCCAGGCCAGGGAAAATGGCCAGCAAGATGCACATCAAAATAATCAGGGCAATGAATGGAATGACGCCGGTAATGATCTCCATGGTTTTGACGGATTTGGGCGTAATGGCCCGCAAGTAAAACAGTGCATAACCAAAGGGAGGGGTCAGGAAAGAGGTCTGCAACACAACGGCGACCAGAATCACAAACCATAGCAGGCTGATGCCCATCTCTTGCACAATGGGCAACAGAATCGGGAAGGAAAGCAGGACAATACCGGTCCAGTCCAGAAAGCAGCCCAGCGCAAAAATAATCAGCAGCATCACCACGATAAGTAGCCAGGGCTCCATATCCAGGCCACGCATCAGATCCTGTGCGGCACCCAGACCGCCGGTGATATTAAAGACGCCGGTAAAGGCGGTTGCACCCACCACGATAAATAAGATCATGGAGGAAGTACGGCCCGTTTCGTAAAGCGCATTCAGGAAAATGGACCATTTGAATTTGCCCCGGAAAATAACGATCAGCAGGGACAGCAACACCCCAATGGCCGAGGCTTCCGTGGCCGTTGCAATACCGGCCAGCATGGAGCCCAGAATGCCCAGAATCAAAAAGATAGGAGGCACGGCTTCCACCAGCAGCATGCGGATCAGGGCGGGCTTGGAGATCTTTTCATCAGGCTCCACCGAGGGGGCACGTTCCGGGTGACGCCAGGCTACGAACACCACCCAGACGGCATACAGCAGGCCCAGCAGGACACCCGGTATCAATGCACCAGCGAACAGCTCACCGATGGACAGGGGAGAGTAGCTGGCCATCAAGATCAACATGATGGACGGTGGAATCAGAATGCCCAGACAGCCGGAGGCCGCAATAACACCGGTGGTCAGCTTGGGGCAGTAGCCGTATCGCAACATGGGGCGCAAGGCCATCATGCCGGTGACGGTAATGGAGGCGCCAATAATGCCGGTGGTCGCTGCCAGAAGGATGGAGATGAACACCACGGCCAGTGCCAGCCCGCCACGAACGCGGGACATGAGCAGGCGCAAGGCTTCGAACATCTTGTCAGTCACTTCCGAGTCGGACAGGAAGCGCGCCATCAGGATGAATAAAGGAATGGCGATCAGGGTGTAGTTGTCCAGGACATCGCCGTAAATGCGGTTGACGACAATGCCCAGAACCATGGGCTTGCCAGCCACCATTGCGCCGATGACGGCGGTACTACCCAGAACAAAGGCCAAGGGATGGCCCATGAATAGCCCAAGCAGGAGCAGGCCACCCATGACAAGTGCAATCAGTTCAGGCGTCATGGTGAGCGGCTTCCTTCTGGGTCAACAAACGAATAACTTCAGCAATGCCCTGGAGCAGCAAAAGCGCGGCGGCCAGGACCATGGACATCTTCAAGGGATAGACGGGCAACTGTACTGCGCCGTACGTGGTTTCGCCTTGCGCCAGCGAGCGCATGGCGAAGTCGTAGCTGCGTGTCAGAAATACCCAGGCAAAAGGGAAGAAGAAAATCAGATAACCCGCAATCTCGGTCCATTTGCGAACGGTGGGGGAAAAGCGGTTGATCAGCAAATCCACCCGGACATGGGCCTGATGTTTAAGTGCGTAGGCGCCCAGCATCAGAAAGTAGAACCCATATAGCTGCTTGGTGACGTCAAAAGTCCAGCGAGTGGGCTGATTCATCACATAGCGCATGAACACTTCGTAAATAATAATGGCGGAGAAAATGATGGCAATAAAGGAAATGAGCTTTCCTATCCATTCATTGATTGAGTCGATTAGACGCAAAACCATGCTTGTCCCTTTTGTACGTTTTTATTGGCCACACACCGGGTTTAGTCTATGAGTAAGCTCCAAAGCGCCACAACTTGGGTTTACCCTTACGTAAACTTGAGTTTAATAATTAAGGGTAATAAGGCGTAAATAAGGGTGATTTTCTTGGGAAATCGTGCTGGGCCTGAAGGTGAAAGCCAGATTTTCGGGGCGACAATGAGCATGAAAAAAGCCACCCGTTCGGGTGGCTTTTTGCTGCCGGGCTCCAGCCTCGTTCCAGATCTGCTGTCCAGGTACAGCAAGGTGGAGTGTTGCCAGTGTGTGCCAGCCAAGTTGTGTAGAACGTGGCCAGACCCGACTGCATCAGCACGGCTCCGGGTAGAGCCGTGCCGTGTACTTCAACAACTTAGCGCATGTTTTGCGCGGCCAGACCCAGGGCCAGATCTTGCTTCATGCGTTTCTTGTAGAAAGGCAGGCAGATGAACAAGGCCAGGAACCAGAATGGCGTAGCCATCAGGCCGATCAGGGTTTCTTCTTCCTGGCTGAACAGGTACAGCGCAAAGGCAAAGAACGCCAGGGTCAGGTAGCACATGGGAATCGCAAAGGGCATTTTGTAGCTCGATGCGGCATGGGCCTCAGGACGAATGCGACGGTACTTCAGGTAGGTGATCAGAATCACGGCCCAGACAAAGATAAAGCAGATGCTGGCCACGGTGGTCACAATGGTGAACACACGCATTACGTCGCCTTCTGCGTAAAGCAGGAACAGGCTGGACAGCAAAAGGGCGCAAGAATAGATCAGACCATTACGGGGAGTGCCGTTACGCGACAACTGGCTGAATGCCTCTGGAGCCAGCTTGTTCTTGGACAGACCGTACAGCATGCGGCCGGTCGAGAACATGCCACTATTGGCCGACGACAGGGCCGAGGTCAGCACCACAAAGTTGATGATGGCAGCCGCTGCACCCACGCCAATCAGCAAGAACATGTTTACAAACGGGCTCTTGTTGGGCGCCACAATGTCCCAGGGGGTGACGGTCATGATGGCGGTCAGGGCCAGCACGTAGAACACAATCACGCGAACGGGAATCTTGTTGATGGCTTTGGGCAGGTTCTTGGCAGGGTCAGCCGTTTCAGCCGAGGCCGTACCCACCAGCTCGATCCCCACGAAGGCAAAGATGGCGATCTGGAAGGCCGCAAAGAAACCATGCAGGCCATTGGGGAACATGCCGCCGCGATCCCACAAGTGGGTCAGGCTGGCTTTTTCGCCGGTCGGGCCGACAAAGCCGGTAAACAGCAGGTAAGCACCCACACCAATCAGGGCCACAATAGCGATGATCTTGACCAGGGCGAACCAGAACTCCAGCTCCCCAAACAATTTGGCCGACAGCAGGTTGAAGATCAGCAAGAAGGCGATACACGCCAGGCCGGGTAACCAGAGCGGAATGTCCGGCCACCAGAACTGGGTATAGCCGGTAATGGCGACAATATCCGCAATACCAATCACCACCCAGCAGAACCAATAACTCCAGCCCAGAAAGTAACCCATGGTGGGCCCGAGAATATCGGCGGAGAAATCCACAAAAGATTTGTATTCCAGGTTATGCAGGAGCAATTCCCCCATCGCCCGCATCACAAAGAATAAAAAGAACCCAATGATCATGTAGGTAAACAAGACCGAGGGTCCGGCCAGGCTAATGGTGCGGCCTGATCCCATAAATAGCCCTGTACCGATAGCGCCTCCAATTGCTATCAGTTGCAGGTGCCGGTTTTTCAACGAGCGCTGCAGTCCAGATGAATGTTGCTGAGACACACTGTTCTCCTAATTTTTTTTCGTTCAAATGCGTAATTATGACTGTGCTGCGAGAAAACAAAGGGCACAACCCGTCCTCAAGGACGGTTTTCTTGATGCCGATCTAAATAAGCTGAGGAGCGCACAGCAGTCCTCCTTGTTCTGACGACATGAAATGTCAAAACAGACCTGTGTGCGAATAAAAATGGGAATAGGGGTGTGGTATGCCAGGCGGCCAGAAAAGGCGCCTGACTATCTGCTCATAAATAGGCTCCGGACGAATAGGTGAACACAGGCCATATGGCCTCTGTACCCCCTCTGTCCGTTTACCTGAGAGCTTATCCATCGGTTCGCGATGGTCCCCTTCGGTGGGCACGGGTGTGCCTCTCTCCAGATGGTCAAAGGTTCAGGATTCTTTTGCCTGAGAGATTCCGGGGTCGTTGCTCCGTCGGCGCTTCATCAAAGTGAAGACTCTCACCTGAACCGTTATTGACGCCGCTATTGTATAGACAGGTAAAAAGCGATGACTACTAGCGTTAACCTGTAGGCTTTTAATGAGACTAGTTCTTGTTTGTTGAGGGGTTTTGTGGCTGCAGAGCCAGCCTCGGGGATAGTGCAGGGGCGTGATGAAAGTGGCGGCGTCGAGTCTGGCCAGATGCCCTTGAAAGGGGCCGTGTTTTTTGCATGGAAGCTATGCCGTAATGCTTTAGCGTTGAAACAGAAATCGGCCGACACCAGCCTACAATATCGGCTGTCTGGCAATTTTTGTACCTCGCAATATGGTCGAATCGATTCTGCAACTTATCGAGCAACACGGTCTGTTGATCGTGTTTTTCAATGTCCTGGTGGAGCAGGCAGGGGCGCCGGTGCCGGCCTATCCGGTGTTGGTGGTAACGGGTGCCTTGCACGAGTCCGGTGGTTACAGCCTGTGGGGCTTGCTGGGTTTTGCCGTGCTGGGCGCGATGATTGCGGATTACGGCTGGTATCTGGCTGGGCGACGCTATGGTGGCAAGTTGCTGGCTTTGCTGTGCAAAATTTCACTGTCGCCGGACTCCTGTATTCGGCAGACCGAATCCATTTATATGCGTTGGGGGGCACCGTCCTTGATGGTGGCCAAGTTCATACCCGGCTTTGCTTCCATTGCCAGTGTGTTGGCCGGTACGGTGGGCACACCCAGAAGAAGCTTCCTTTTTTACGACATTATCGGAGCTGCGGTTTGGGCGGGCTCTGCCGTATTTTTGGGTTCCTTGTTCAGCTCGGCGGTGGATGAACTGTTGAATGTGCTGATCAGCCTGGGTGTGGTGGGCGGAATCCTGCTGGCACTGGCTTTGGGCGTGTTCATTGCCAGAAAGTGGTGGCAGCGCCATCGCTTCATGAAATCCTTGTGCATGGAGCGTGTCAGCGTGCAGGAGTTGCAGCAGATGCTGTCCTCGGACACGCCCCCCACGATTGTGGATGTGCGGTCGACCCTGATGCAGGCGCAAGGACGTATTCCGGGGGCGATCAGCCTGGCTTTGGGTGAGGCCACGCTGAATTTGATTACCGACGGGGAAATTATTGTGTATTGCGATTGCCCCAATGAGGTGTCCGCAGCCTTAGTGTCCAAACGCTTGCTGCAAAGTGGCTATAGTCGGGTGCGCCCTTTGGAAGGCGGATTGGAAGCCTGGCGGGCCGCTGGTTTTGATATACAGCGCGACCCTGATCAGCCCGAACCGGCCCTGTAAAGGAAAACGGCAGACATCAAACCATGTCTGCCGTTTTTGCAAGATAAAGACACTCAGCATCAGCGCCCCCAACCAGGCCAGACGACTCGCGCTGATAATCAGCCAACTGCCCAGCAATTGAACTGTGATAGTCAGCACGGCGAATAAAGCCTGGGGCTCCAGTCCGAAGTGGGCCATTTCCTTTTTTGCAGCGCTGAAGTCCCAAACCTTGTTCACACCGCTCCACCAGAAAATGTAGGTCAGGAGCAGAGTAGCCAGTACAAAATACACTCGTGAACGCAGTAATTCTTGTATGAGGTGGTTCATGATGCCTCCTCCTTGGGTGGGGCGTTCAGGGCTTGTGGACAGATGCTTCCAGCGTGGAGCGTGCGACGGCCAGTGTTTGCTGGCTCAAGACCAGTCCACCCATGACCAGTGCCACTCCCACCAGTTGCAGCGTGGTGGGCCAGATGCCCTTGATCAGCGCGTCCAGAATAAAAGCGGTCACAGGCACCAGCAGCATGAAGGGGGCAACAGTGACGGCGCCCAGTTGCTTGATGGCACTGAACCATAGCGCGAAGGGACCAGCCGTTAGTACAGTTGCCAGCAGGAACAGGCCCAGCCAATGCACAGGGATAAGCTGGCTTGGAATGTCCTGCGTCAGCAGCACAACCACACTCAGTTCCACACCGGCAATCAAGAGCTGCCAGCCGGTAAAGCCCAGCAAAGGGATAGGTGGCGCCCCCCATTTGTTCATCAAGACCCCGCCCATCGCAATGGACAACATGCTGCCCAAAGCGGCGGCAATGCCGATCAGATCCAGAGTGGCGTTGCTGGACAGGACAACCAGCGCCACGCCCAGTGCACCCAATAGAACGGCTCCAATCCGCGTTAGGGCGGGGTGAGCACGCAAAATGCCCCAGGCTATAAAGATGGTGGCCAGTGGTGCCAGCGCCTGGAAGATGGCGGCCACGCCACCGGGCAGACGGGTGGCAGCGATAAAGAACAGACCAAAGAACAGGCCGGTGTTCAGGGTGCCCAGCACGGCCAGGCGCCCCCACCAGGCACGGGGCGGCAGGCTGCGTACCAATGCCAGCAGGACGATGGCGCCTCCCAGCGCCCGGACAGCAGCCAGGAACAAGGGATTAGGTGGCAACCAGGTCGTGGTCAGAATGTAGGTAAAGCCCCAGAGAATAGCGGCAGTGGCCGCGGCCATTTTGGCGTTCATGTCGATGCACTCCCCATCATGAATAGTTCGATGAAGAGACTATAGGAGTGCAACGATGGCTTGAATAGACAAGAATATGGCCATCAGCGTTCCATAATTAGAACGACTGAGTGGCGGCTGGCTTTGGGTAATTTGCAGCAGGGATTCAGGGGGCGGGCGTATGCAAAATAGTGACGAACTCCTGGCCCAGAAAATCCAGCAGAGCGCGTACCGCAGGCACCAGGCCTCGGCGTGAAGGAAAGACGGCATGTACCACGCCGGAGCGGGGGTTCCAGCCGGGGGCCACATCCACCAGTCTGCCGTCCTGCATGTACGGAGCGATCAGCATGGCCGGCATCTGAACGACGCCAATTCCCTGCAAGGCTGATTGCAGCAAAGTCATGCGGTCGTCGCAGACCAGACGGGGTTGGTAGGGCACTTCCATCAGGGTGTTTTCTGCGGTTTGCAGTTGCCAGGTGGGATTGCGCTGCAGATGCTCGTCGCTCAAGGCGGGCCAGCTACCTAACTGGTCCAGCTTGGGCAGCCCACCCATGCGTTCGATCAGGGCTGGGCTGGCAACCAGATACTGTGTGCTCTCGCCCAGGACTTTCATCACCAGACCGCTGTCTTCCAAAGGAGGGAAGCGGACGCGCAAGGCCACATCAAAGCCTTCGCGAATCACGTCCACGCGGCGGTTGGTGCTTTCCACTTCCAGCTTGACCTGCGGATAGGCCGCCATATAGCGGGCCAGCAATTCATTGACGCCGTAGTCCAGCAAAGCCAGGGGGCAGCTGATGCGTACTGAGCCTTGCGGCTCGCTGCGATGGCGCTCGATGATGTCCTGAGCGGAGTCGGCCTCCACCAGCATGGCTACACAGCGCTGGTAGTACATCTGGCCAATTTCCGTGACGCTGAAATGGCGGCTGGAGCGCTGAATCAGACGCACACCCAGGGATTCTTCCAGAAAGGTGATGCGTCGGCTTAGCTTGGATTTCGGGATGCCCAAAGCCCGTCCGGCCGGTGCAAATCCTCCGTGGTCCACGACCTGTACAAAGTAGTAAAGGTCGTTCAAATCGCGCGTGGATGGGTGTTTGGTGTCGGGCATGTCATTACATGGCCGGTGGAACCGGGCAGCTCATATCGCCTTCTTCGCAGGACAGGTAGGTGTTGAAGTTCTTGATACGGGCCTGGGTCAATTCATTCCGGCATGTGGTGATCAGCATGGAGTGAATGCTGCCGCCCTCGGTGTTGATCGCTGCAAAGTCGCATTCTGCATCCCTGAAGCTGATCCAGGCCCGTTGGGCGTTGCGCAAGGCTTTGAGGGTATCGGCATCATCTTTCAGACGATGGCTGATTTCCTTGTAGAGCTTGTTCAGTTCGGCGTCCGAGTTCTTGTACTCGTTGCTAAAGCACTGGTTCATGGCATTTTGATTGCTCATGCTGTCGCAGTCGGCTGCCTGAACGGAAGAGGCGCTTGCCATCAAGCTCAGTCCTAAAGCGATCAGGCCGGTATTCAATGCTTTTTTCATGAGGTTCTCCGGGTTTGCGGGCGTTGATAAGCGTATGAGTCTGGGTTGAGTCGCCAGGTGCAGCGCGTACTGCCTCTTTGCTTGGGGCAGGGTGTAAATCCTACTACAGAAGCGCGACAAGCCTGGTGCTTTGCAGGGTGACAATTGGGGTCCATAAATAGCATTGAGCCGCATCGTCTTGAATCGGGCACATAGCCCGTCCAAGCCGATGCGGCTCAATGATTCTGTCAGCAGGAGTCAGTGCAGCTTATTCGTCGTTGCTGTGCAGAAAGCGATACACCAGAGCGCCGATCACACCACCAATCAAGGGAGCGACCCAGAACAGCCACAGCTGCTCCATGGCCCAAGTGCCCTGGAAGAAGGCCACGCCAGTAGAACGCGCAGGGTTCACGGAAGTGTTGGTGATAGGGATGCTGATCAGGTGAATCAAAGTCAGTGCCAGACCAATGGCTACGCCTGCCAGGCCAGCGTGACCACGCTTGTGGGTTGCGCCCATGATGATGAACAGGAAGAAGGCGGTCAGCACAATTTCTGCGATCAGGGCTGCGTTGCGGCTGTAGTTGTCGGGCGAGTGCTCGCCAAAGCCGTTGGAGGCGAAACCTGCCACGGGATCGAAGCCGGTTTTGCCGCTGGCGATCAGGTACAGAACACCGCCGGCCAGCAGACCGCCGATAACCTGGGCAATGATGTAGGGAATGGCATCACGAGCGGGGAAGCGTCCCCCAGCGACCAGGCCCAGCGTGACAGCCGGGTTGATGTGACAACCAGAGATATTGCCGATGGCATAGCACATGGTCAGCAAAGTCAGACCAAAGGCCAGGGCTACCCCGGCAAAACCAATCCCCAGTTCAGGGTAGGCAGCGGCAAAGATCGCACTCCCGCAGCCTCCAAAGACCAGCCAGAAAGTGCCCAGCGTTTCTGCGGTGCATCGTTTTAATAAAGACATGATATTGTCCTGTTAGTCATTTAACACGGCTGGATTCTAGCGATAAGCGGGAAGCGCTAAGTGCTTGAAAGGAAAACAACTGTCAAAAATTTTCCTTTGTTTAGGGAGGTGTTTTTTTATAGTAAATGTGAGAAATATCGGTGGCGTGGCGGCTTGTGTCAGGTGTAGGATTTTGTCTGGTTTATGAAGAATTGTGTTGACGATTCTGACGCTGAATATCACTCCCAAGTCCCCCACATTCACGTGCCTCATTCCCTTGAATCCTTGATCCTGTCTCTTGAAGAGCGCCTGTTTGAGCGTGCCACTCGTCAGGATGTGGCGGCGCTTGGCGCTTTACTGGCCGACGAGTTTGTAGAGTTCGGAGCCAGAGGCGCGGCGTGGGGTAGAGCAGAAGTGCTAGGCGATCTGCCTGAACAGGATTTTGTGCAGCGCCACCTCAGCAACTTCAAGCTGACCATCCTGTCAGAGGATGTAGTCCTGGCGACTTATGTGTGTGAGGTATCAGGTGATGAAAAGCCGCAGCAGTCCTTGCGCAGCTCCATCTGGAAGCAGAGTCAGGGGCGTTGGCAGATGGTGTTTCATCAAGGAACCCGCGTTGCCCAGGAATAAAAAAGGGCCGGGATTTGAATGGCCCACCAAAGCTTGAATTGTTGTTCAACACTCGGGGGGCGGTTCAATCTTGGCCCTTTCTATTCGGGTCGCGCTTACGGCTGTTGCTGGATGAATGCCGCCGTCATCGGGGATACCTGGTGGAAATCAAAAGCCTGATGGTAGATCTCTCCACTCTTGGCTTCCACGGTTAGCCATAGTTGATGTTCCAGTTCGCTATTGGGCGGAATGACGATTTCTACCGCTCGTGTCCAGCGCGTGTTGCTGAAAGCTTGGCGGGGCGCAGGCATAGGCTCGGGCTTGCTCACGTGCAGATAGGCGCGGCGTATATGTGGGTCGCAGGCCTGGCAAAAGCGAATCTGAAATGCTTTGCGATGAGCGCCGGTGGGCCCGCTGATGGGGGCTTTGTTATTCGTCTCAGCCAGAGCAAACGACCAGGGGCCAATCTGGCCTTGCAGGGCATGGTGGCCAAATACAGGCTCGGGGCCTTGTTGCGCCAGATAAATCATGAAGGCGGCAGGGATGGCCAAAAGGCCGCTGGCAAAAACCAGGCTGCGTGTGGAAAACCGTGATGCTGTAGGCGCCACTCCAGCGTGAGTTGGCTCTGTACGTGTAGCCCCAGCGCTAGTTGAAGCAGCGCTTGAATTTGCCGCCGCCACTCCATTTTTCCCAGCTACAGCGTCATTTGATGTCGATGCAGTGTTGTCCGCTCCAACCGCTTTAGGCGCTGCCTTCGCAACTGGTGCAGGTTTGGCCCGCACAGGTTTCTTTTCCTGCCAAGGCCACCAGGGCAAGTAAAAGGTCAACCCGGCACCGGCCATGGTCAGCCAACCCAGCCAGGCAACGGTGCCCATGCTCCAGCCCCAGCCTTGCCAGCATAGAGCTAAAGCCACAGCCAGCAAGGGCCAGCCGAGCAGACGAAAGATCCGCCTTTCCTTCTCGCTGGGCATGCGATGCAGCAGGAATTCCCCCTGGCGATCACTGGCCAAAGCCAGGCAGATAAAGCCCACCAGGCTGATGATAAAAACGGCCAGATTCAGCCACAGACTGGTATTAATCATGGCAGCACTCCTGCAGGCATCAACAGAACGCTCAGCAAGGCGATCAAGGCCGTCGGTAGAACCATACCCACCCAAGCGCGAGTGGCACTTTTGGTGCTGAACACCCACATCACGGCGATGGTGTACCAGACAAAGCTCAACATATTCGCTGCCAGAACTGCCTGGGCTTTAGGCAGAGGCCAGAGCAAGGTCAGCAACACCGTAGCGGCGGCTGCCAGGGCGTAACCGCCGACAGTGGCCGCCACAATGCGCGACAGCACTTGCAGGCGGTAGCGGGAAGTCAGTCCACTCATCCGTTCACTCCCGCAGTTTGCAAGCTGGCCGGGGCAGCGGCTTTTTTAGGCAGGCTGGCAATGTGCCATTTGCGTTTCATTTTGATGGCGATATAGACAAAGATAGCGGCCAGGCCAAACATGGTCAGGTCAAAGCCTGCCAGGCCCCAGTCACCATGGATGACGGTGACACCCAGGTGGCGGTCGGTCGTCAGCAGGTTCAGGACAGGAATCAAGGCGTAGGCGGCGGCGGTCAGGTACAACAGTTCCAGCCAGGCGCGTTTTAATGGTCGCCAGGAGGCATACAGGAAGGACCAGCCCCAGACCAGGAACAGAGCATGAAACTCCCAGGCGGCGCGGTCGGCCATATTCACAGGCAAAAGGCGGTTGGCCCAGAAGTAGGCCGCCAGTCCCAAGGGCAAACCGGCCAGAGTTCCGGCATTCAGGATTTCTACTAAACGCAGGCCAGCGGCATCAAAACGCTCGGATGCGCTAAGCGGGGCGGCTTTGGCCTTGCGTTTTTGATGCTGGGTACGACGCTTTACCGTCCACAGCACCAGACCTGTCCCAATGACGGCGCAGCCCAGCAAGCCTGAAATAAAGTACAGCCAGCGCAACCACCATTCGGCAAACACTCCTTCGTGCAAGGCCAGCAATACGCGGTGAGTGTCTCCGGTGACATTGCTATTGTCCTCCGGCTCCATGAGGCTGCCATCAGAGGCGTTAAAGCGCAGGGTCTCGGCACGGGTCCAGTACACGCCCGTGACGCCGGTGCGACGCAGTTCTACATAGGCTTGGCTATCTGCCGGATGGGTAATCTGCACCGAGGCAATGCTGTTCTTGCCCCAGGCTTGTTCTGCGCTGTGCATCATCTCGCCCAGGGGAGCCTGCGGCATGCTCACGGGCAGGAAGTCGCGTTTTTGCTGACGAATATCCTGGAAGTAAGCCTGCCGTCCTTCTTCTGTCGCGCCGTACATGACTTCTCGTCCGGTCGGCATGTAGATGGACATGAAAAAAATCAGGCCCGTATAGGTAATCATCAGGAAAAAGGGCAGGGACATGACGCTGACGATATTGTGTGCGTCCAGCCAGGAACGCTGGCCCTTGCCGGGTCTGAAGGTGAAGAAGTCGGTAAAGATTTTCTTGTGAGTTACCACGCCCGTAATCACGGCCAGCAGCATCAGCATGGTACAGATACCCACCAGCCAGATAGCGACCGGATAGGGGAGGTAGTGCAAGGCGTAATGCATGCGGTACAGGCCGGTGCCACCAGCAGTTGCGCGGGGTTCCACTTCCGGCTGAATCTGGCCGGTGACAGGGTCCAGTTCTTCTCCCCCGCGACGGCCACGTTGACCGGGCTGGGGCATTTCTTCCCAGGCGATGGACAGCCCTTGCGTGGCACGCGGGTTCAGGGCTTGATGCGGCAGGGTAATGGTCCAGGCTTTGGACTCTGCCGGGGCATGCGCTTGCAACTGCGCCAGGGCCTGATCCAGCATCTGGCTGGATTGCTCGGGCAGGACTTGCATGGGCAAGGGGCGCTCCGGCTCCATCCAGCGAGTGATTTCATCGTCCACATAGCCAGCCGTGCCGGTGACGAAGACGAAAAACAGGATCCAGCCCACCACCAGACCGACCCAGGTATGCAGCCATGCCATACATTGGCGAAATGACTCTTTCACGCTGACGCGCCTCCTACTACAACACCGTCTCCGGATGCTGGATTGATGATCATTAAACCGAGAAAAGCCGTGCTTGTTTGGCAACGGTAGGTGACGGATTGAGTCCGCTATTCTTGTACGCTGCGCTCATCACGCAAGCTTCGCTTTTCAGTAAGCAAGTTCTTGGTGACAGAGAGGGGAAGAGGGCATCAGGCTTGAAACAACGGCAGAATAATAGCAATCATTCTCATTTCGGTGTTGGGAATTTCCAGCTTTCAAGGCTTTATTCAGAAATTAATGCGGCGCCATAGCTGTTTTGGCGTTTTCCATAGGGAAAACGCGGTTGAGAGGGAGGCGGGGCGATGAGCTGGTGAGACTCGGGCGGGAATGAGTCTTGTCGGTTCCGGGCTGAGGGCTGAACGCCGGGATGAGGCAGGAGGGAATATGCCTTGCAGGCATTCCACGCCACTCGCAAATCTTATGGTCTATGGAGTTGGACCAGAGAGTGTTAACTGCCGGTTGATGAGGTCAGAATTCCCATCAAAAAGGCCCCGGCTAGCAAAGTGCCGGGGCCAGCTGGATTTCTGCTTCGCCGGGAGTTTTAGAGCACCACAAACAGCAGCCAGACGACGACCGGGGCAATAACCGTGACGGCAGCACCGTACAGCAATAGCTGACGGAAGAAGGCATCACGCGACACTCCCTGGGCATTGGCCAGTACCAGTGCGCCATTGGTGGAGAAGGGGCTGACGTCCACAATGGTGGAGGATACGGCCATAGCCGCAATAAAGCCCACCGGCCCCACGCCGCCATCGCCTTGCAGAAAGGGCACCGCCAGCGGAATCAGCGAACCCAGCACGGCGGTGGAGGAGGCAAACGCCGACACGACCGCGCCCACAAAAAGCAGCAGCAAGGCCGCCATCAAGGGAGAGGTCAGCTGGGCAACACTATGGCCGACAAAATCAATCGTGCCCATGGATTCCATCACGCCCACATAGGTGCTGACACCCACAATCAGCATGATTTCAGGCCAGGACACTTGGCCCAGTGCGCGTTTTTGCAGATTGGGGGCCATCAAGGTCAGTACCAGACCGATGGTGATCGAGGTAAAGCCAATATCCTGTTTGAAAAACAAAGTCAGCACGGCCAGGATGAACAGGCCGACCAAGGTAAGAACGCGATACCAGTGGGGGGCCTCGTTGGCACCATTACCGGCTTCGACCAGGGCATCGGGGCTTTTCCGGGCGGTCTTGCGCTCTTCACCAAAGGCTTCGGCTTCAGCGTCGCCAAACACTTGCGGACCACCCGAGCCATGGGCCACGCGGGCAACGTTTACGTCAGCCGAACTTAAGTCCACTTTCTGACGCATCAGCTTCAAACCGCCCATCCACACGAATAGCAAAATGGACACGGCCAGGTTGATGCTCAGGCTGGCCATCATGGTGGCCATTTCATTCAAGGGCAAACCGGCGGCGCTGACCACACGGTTGGTGATGCCACCGTAAATACTGATGGGGGAGAAGCCGCCCCCTTGGGCGCCATGAATCACCAGCAAACCCATCAAGAGCGGGTTGATGCCGTACTGGCGGGCAAAGCCCAGCGCAATCGGGGCAATGATGGCAACGGCGGCCGGGCTGACGGCACCCACAGCGGTCAATGCGGCCGTGATCAGAAACATGATCCAGGGAATGGCGGCGATGCGGCCACGCACGGCTCGCACGGCCATGCTGACCAGCCAGTTGATCGTGCCATTGTTTTGAGCCAGCGCGAACAAATAGGTAATACCGGCCAGTGTTAGAAACAGGTCAGCCGGAAAGCCGCCCATGATTTCCTTGGCGCCCATGCCCGCCACCAGCGTACCCACCAGAAAAGCGCCTACAAAAGCAATCAGCCCCATATTGATGGGTAGGGCGGTCGCCAGTACGAACATGCCTCCTAATACGGCAATGGATAGCCAATGCATATGTCTCGTCTCCTTGTAAGTGAACCTTTTGCAGGTTTCTGGAAACGACCATATCAGTGGCGGTATGGGGCTATCAATAAAGCTTATGACTGAACGATTACGCTAAACGTAATGATTAATCAGGGGCGCGATGGTTGAATGTTCAATCAGCATTTGTCTGGTGCAGCAGAGAGAACAGGGGGGCGGATTTGATGAGCGGTTCGCTGCAGAGTAGTGGCTTGACGCGTGTGGGCGCTACCTTTGGGTTGCTGAGCCAAGTCCGGCTTTACCCGCCCATGCGCGTGATTATTGCCGGTCCAGTTCAGCCAGTAGTTCGCTGCTGTGGATCGTGCTCCCGAAGTGATGTTTCCACAATTTGATACCCAGCTCGCCGGAGCGATCCAGGGACGAGCCAACCGTCAGATCCGTAATCAGGGTGGGGTGCAGCCCGGCATCAAACAAGGCAAACCCGGCAGCCAGCACGCAGGTATCGGTTTGAATGCCGCAGACCAGAATGCGATCAGCCTGACATTGCTGCAAATATTCCATTGCAGCGGGGCTGGGGGCGTAGCCGTGCTTGATGAAGATTTGTTTGGCATCGACCAGACAGCGATCGCTGCGCGGCGGACACCAGCCTAGCTGACTGGAAAAAGGGGTTTGAGACTCGTCGTGCAGTTCAATCAAGGCCGCGCAAGGCAGGCGGGTGCTCAGGGCGTTAATGCCGTCGATCAGCCAGGGGGGCGGTGAAAAGCAGCTTTGCACATCGACAACAAGCAGGATCTGTCGCATTGCAGTGGGCTCGGTAAGAGTGCTTCAGCGAATGTCAGGCGGAGCTCGCCAGGGCCATTCTGAAGCGCCGTCAATCAAGCCCTTATTGAAACACGGAGTCAGGCGCTTGGGCGGGTCCAGGTCAGACGTGCACCGACGATAATGCCCAGCACCGCCAGCAAGGAGGTGGCCGACAAGGTGGACAAGCCGCTTAAGCCCTGGCCTATGGTGCAGCCCAGGGCCAGCACGCCACCTACGCCCATCAAGGTACCGCCTGCCATGGAGCGCAGCATGTGGCGGGGCGACTCAAAACCTTCCAGCTTCCAGCGGCGACGCAGCAGGGCGCTCAGCAAGGAGCCGGCCACCACACCCACCACAATCATGATGGTAAAGCGCGGGCTCATGCCGGTGGAGATCATGGCGTATTGAATGCTTTCCCCAATCGGGGCGACAAAGCTCAGCGAGCTGACGAGTAAAGGCTCGAAGGGATCATCGCCCAGCCAGCCGGTAGTCAGCCAGCCTGCCACAATCAGCAGCCCTAAAAATGCTCCGGCCAGCAGATCATTCAGGCGTTGGCCGTCCTGGCGACGCAGCAAGGCAAAAGCGATCAGGGCGGCGACGAGGAGGGCAATCACCATAGAGCGGAGGGGACCCTCGGACAGGGTCGCTGCGGGCAGGGTGACACTGCTGGCTTGGGCGATGCTCATGCGCAGCGGCGCCAGCAGGCCCGTCAAGGTGACATAGGCGGCGATACCCAGACAAAGCACGACGACAAAGGAGCGCAGATTTCCCTGTCCCAACAGAACCAGAGCTCGGGCGCCGCAGCCATTAGCCAGGGTCATGCCTGCCCCAAAGAGCACACCTCCAAGCGGCACCAGCAGCCAGGAGAAAGTGGGGTTCAGGTACAGGACCTTGTCCAGACTGATCAGCCCGTAGCCCGCCGCCAGTTGTGTCCCGGCCAGGGCCACGGCCAGCGCCAGGGCAAAGCCCTGAAGCTTGTAGCCGCTACGCCCGGACCAGCGCTCGGTCAAGCCACGATAAAAGCAAAAACCACTGAGCTGGCCACTAATGCCAAAGAGCAGGCCAATGGCTAAGCTGACCCACAGTATAAGTTCTGTATTCATCATGTGCGCTGGATGTTAGGACCGGGTTGGAACCACTTAGCCTTTGGTGCCCCAGATGTCGCGACTGATCGCGGCATACCAGGCCTCGCCATACTGGGCTTCCTGCTTGCGAAAGGCCGGGCTGGCTTCTTTAGGGCTGACCCCGCCGGACGCTTCAGCCAGCTTGTCATCGGCAAAGGCGTACAAGTGCCCCACAGAAATGCCATAGTCGGGAGCGATCAAACTGTAGCAGGTATTGCTCAGTGTGGCCTGTGGCGCAGGCTTGCCGCTCAAGGCATTAATGATGGCAGCCGCTGCCAGCTTGGCTTGCGTATTGGCAGAGAAACCGGACTTGGGCATGGGTGAGGCAATGGTGGCATCGCCCACCACATAGATGTCCTTGACCTGCTCGGACTCGAAGGTATGCGGGTCAATTGGCACCCAGCCGCTGGCGTTGGTGACACCGGCCTGTTCGGCAATGGCTCCGGCTTTTTGTGGCGGGATCACGTTCAGCACATCGGCTTTGTGGATTTCGCCAAACTCGGTTTCCACGCTCAGCTTGGCGGCATCCACGCGAGTGACTTTGCCGTCTTTGGAGAAGGGCACCCATTCGATCATGTCGCCATAGACTTGTTTCCAGCCATCCTGGAACAGGCCCTGTTTGGAGAAGCTGTCTTTGGCATCCAGAATCAGGATCTTGGACTTGGGTTTGTTCTGCTTGAAGTAGTGAGCCACCATGCTGGCGCGCTCGTAAGGGCCGGGCGGACAGCGGAAGGGGTTTTCGGGGGCTACCATAATGAAGGTGCCGCCGTCGGGCATGGCATCCAGCTGACTTTTCAGCAAACGGGTTTGATCGCCCGCTTTCCAGGCGTGCGGGGCCAGCAAGGAAGCGGCTTCGTCATAGCCTTCCAGCGTGTTCCAGCGAAAATCAATAC
This sequence comes from Alcaligenes sp. DN25, assembly GCF_023674485.1. Classification (NCBI taxonomy): domain Bacteria; kingdom Pseudomonadati; phylum Pseudomonadota; class Betaproteobacteria; order Burkholderiales; family Alcaligenaceae; genus Alcaligenes; species Alcaligenes sp. DN25. The sequence continues at coordinate 1,578,877 of NZ_CP098408.1, forward strand.
CGGGTGAGAGCAGCAGCTTGTCGTAAGACAGCTTCTGGCCCTTGGCCAAGGTCAGGGTTTTGGCCTGGGAGTCGACCGCGGTGGCCAGGTCGTGAATGACATCGATACCGGCTGCGCGCAAATCATCAAAGCCGTGGCCTTGCTGTTCAAAACGGCGCAAACCAGCCAGATACAGATTGGTGAACGGGCAGGTGTAAAAGGTGGTGGCCGGTTCAATCAAGGTGACTTTCAGGGATGGATCACCGCGCTTCAAGTAACGGGCAGCGGTTGCACCGCCAAAGCCGCCGCCGACCACAACGACATGGGCCGAGCTGCTGCGCGCGTACACAGGCAGGGTGCTCAAGGCCAGACCAGCCACACTGGTTTTACCGACACGGCTCAGCCACTGGCGACGGGAGGAGTTCAAGGGGGTGCTCATTCTTAACGTCCTTCCGCAACGCTGCGAGGGGTGGAGGAGATTTCAGAGAAATGACGTGCCAGGGCTTCCAGATCCGCGTCCTGGTAGCCTTTGACCAGACGACTCATGATGGTGGTGCCTGCCGGAGGTGTGTCCGAAGCAAAGGCGCGCAGTTGCTCCAGCAAGGCGGCTTCGGGACGGCCTGCCAGCGAGGGAATGATGGTCGTGGAACGCCCATCCGGGCCGTGACAGTTCGCACAGGAGTTGGCCACCGTTTTGATGTCCAGTGTGGAACTGGCCCAGGCCGGCGCGGTGGCACTGCTGGCCACGAGCAAGGCGGGGGCAAAAAGGAGACGACCTACCAGAGAGAGGGACATGGGCATTCTTCTTGTCAATGTGCATCGTTGTAGGAAAGGACGCTCAGCGTAGCATTCCCCTTACGCCCACCTTGTATGACTATATAGAACACTGTTATGAACTCAGCGCCCGTTAAGGGCGCTGAATGGGGCAGGTCAGGGGGCCGGGCTGGAACTGATCCGCAATCAGTCGCTGATGCTCAGCTCCGTCTGGCCGGTAATGACAGCGCCTTGATCGTCCGTCCAGCTCATTTCCAGAGCGCCGGAACGTCGTGCGACAAAGGTAAATTCAATGTACGGGTTTTGGGAAATCGCGGTTTCCGGCTGCCAGTTGAACAAGGGCTCGCCGTTAAAGGTGGCCTTGAATTCGTGGATGATGTTGCGCGGCACAACCTGGCCTTCCTTGCTCAGGCGCAGACCGCTTTCCATACGGTGTTCGACCAGGGCGCGCACGCGCACAATGTCGCCCGCCTTGGGCTTGGCATTGCTGATCCAGATACGTGGTTTACTCATGAGTGCCCCTTGTTTACATGCCGCAGCCGCCAGCAGTCACCGTGATGTGATGCTGGGCGCTCAGGACGCGGCCATCGCTTAACCGTGCCAGGGCGCGGATGGTTTGGGTTTCAATCAGACGCAGACGAACGGCCACTTCCGTTGTTCCGGCCAGGGCCGTGAAGTTGAAGCGGCAGGCCAGTGGATGCGGGTTGCCCTGTGCCAGAATGATCAGTTCCTGGCAGTACACATCGTCGCTCGCGGGCAAGTCCAGCACCACTTTGACGGGCACTGCGGCGGGGTTGTCGCCCAGAGCGGGCATATCCAGCTTCATGCCTTTTTCTTCTGGGCTGGCGCCTTTCAGGAACTCGTCCACAATGGCTTGGACCTGGGCCGCAGTGGCCGGTTTCAGCAATTGATCAAAGGCAACTTGCGCATGCAGATTGAGGGGCAGCCACGCGGCACCCAGTCCGGCGGCACTGCCCAGTACAAGCTGGCGGCGGCGGACAAAACGGGAGGGAAGTTTAGAGGAAGTCATTGAAACGGGTCTTGATCCACTGGAAGTCTTCTTGAACAAGGTCGGAGGTACGGACATCCATATCGATCTGGGTTTGCAGAACCTTGCCGCTTGCGTCCAGCTCGTATTCAAACTTGACCGAGATTTCTTCTTGCGGATCTCCGTTGACCATCATGTAGCAAAGATTATCCGGCAGCACGGGCACCACTTCCTTGCCCGCGATACGTTCGGCCAGGTTCTGGGAAACAATCTTGGCTACGGCGTGTGCCACGTGGGCGCTCTTGGGGTAGTGGCCGAACTGGTCGGAAATAAAGCCCATGGAGTCCCCCACCACGTAGACATTGTCGTCGTCGCGGGCAGTGAACAGGCGTGGGTCAATATTGGCCCAGCCTGTTGGCTTGCCGTCAGGACCTGTGCCGACCAGGCCCGCATTCCAGACCATATCGGCGGCCTGGTGTGGGGGCATCAGCACCGCGTCGTCAAAATCAAAATCGCCGGCGGTGGTCTTGATGTGCTTCTTGAAGGGGTCTACTTCGCGTACCCGGGCATTGGGGACGTGGGTGATGATGTCCGGGTACAGCTCCTGGAAGGCTGCGCGGTATCCCTCGCCAATCGGGGCAATGGTGGGCTTGGGGTCCAGAATGATGATCTTGCCCGGAATCTTGTTGGTCTTGATATGCCAGGCCATCAAACAGGCGCGCTCGTAGGGCGAGGGCGGGCAGCGATGCGGTGGCGGGGGCAGCGTCATCACAATGGTGCCGCCCTTGAAGGCTTTGAGCTTGTTCTTCAAGGCAAACATCTCGGCATTCGGGATGTAGGCGTTGGGAAAGTGCTGGCGGGTGTATTCCGCCGCGTAAGTGTCATTGCCAAACCAGGCATCGTAGGCATTGCGTATGCCGCCCGACAGGATCAGGTAGTCGTACTCCAGCGCGCCTTGGGTCGTGCGCACGGTTTTCTTGTCGCGCTCGATGGCGGTGACTTCGGCATGAACCAGGCTGTAGCCGTACTTGATGGAGGGCGCCAGCATGTCGTGGTTCAGGAAATCCGTGTTGACGATGTCAATCAGCCACTTGTTGCTCATGGGGCCGGACCAGAACGTGGGGTTGCGTTCGATCAGCACCACTTGTGCCTGGGGCACCAGTTTGGACAGGTGCTTGGCGGCCGTCATTCCGCCCCAGCCGCCCCCACAAATGACAATGCGCGGGCCTTTGGTGTGGCGCGGCAGGATTTGGCTGGTGTTGGTGATGATGGCGGGGGCAGACTGGCTGGTGGAGGGCAGAACCAGGGTTCCAAATGCGGCAGCGGGCGTGGCCAGCAGGAAGTTTCTACGATTCATTGTATGTTCCTCGTGATCATGACATGACACACGTCAATCAGGATAAGTAGACCGCTAAGTGCGAGCCAGTATAGCCAAGAGTGCTTTGATTGCGTGGGGATTTTTTATCGGCTGAAGTGAGTTGTTCAGGCCTCAAATACCGTTTGGCGCTGAAATGGCGGCGCTTTTCACCAGGCGTTCTTGTGTGGGGGATGGCAGGGGCAGTTGGCCCGGACGCGGTGCGCAGCGGCATCCCGGATGCAAGGGCGGGGCTAGACAAACAGGATGGACAGGCTCAGGAAACAACAGAATTTCCGGATTTTTACAATTAAAAAGTAACGGAGCTATCTTTGTGGACGCAATCGGAGGATAGTTCAGGGAGAGAAAATTTTTTTCTCTGATCGTCATTACATTTAGGACTTATTTTGAAGACAGAAATTGGTATTGTGAAGTGGTTCAACAGCGAAAAAGGCTTCGGATTCATCGTGCCGGAGAACGGCGGCAAGGATCTCTTCGCACACCACAGTGAAATTCAGGGAACCGGGTTCAAAACTCTGGAAGAGAACCAACGCGTTTCCTTCATCGAAGGTGCAGGCCAAAAAGGCCCATGCGCAACTAAAATCCAAATTCTTTGATGATGGGCTTGCCTGAAACAGGCAAGCACCGCGTCAAACAGAAAAGGCCGGACCCTGATGGGCTCCGGCCTTTTTTATTGCGTGGCTTGGTTTTAGTTACCCTGGTCGGCAAGGGGCACGGTCAGACGCGCTTCCAGTCCGCCACTTTTGCGATTCAGCAGCTCCAGCGTTCCGCCATGCTGGGTGGCGATAGCGTTCACAATCGACAAGCCCAAGCCATAGCCCGCCTGTTGTTGCGAGCCGCGCCAAAAACGGTTCATGGCCAGATCCCGTTCGCTGTCGCTTAATCCGGGACCGTGGTCCAGCACGCTGAGACGCAGATAGCCCGGCTCTCCTGCTTCAATCCGCAAGCTGATCGGTTGCTGGGCTTTGGTATAGCGCAAGGCATTGTCGATCAGGTTCTGTACGGCCACTGTCAGCAGGGATTTCTCAATCTGCACCGGGCCGGGTTTGCTGCGTATATCCAGCGTGATCTGGTCTATGGTGCCGCCGTAGATGGCTTTAAGGGCATGCAGGGCAGCGTATACCGCCTCGTCGGCCTGGCTACTTTCCATTCGGGCGCTTTGCCCGTCCAGCCGTGCCAACTCCAGCAGCCGCTGCAAAATGTTCTGTAGCTGTTGTACGCCCTGGTCTGCCTGGCTCAAGGCCGTATCCAGCGTGTTGCGTTCTCCAGGACGTTGGGCAGCCAGATGGGCAACTTGAATATGGGTTTTGATTCCGGTAAGGGGTGTACGCAGTTCGTGGGCGGCGCTGTCGGTAAAGCGGCGTTCGCGCATGATGGCGGCTTGTTGCCGCTCCAGCAGTTCTTCAAGGGTTCGCAGCAAGGGTTGCAGCTCAACCGGGACGTTGACTTTGGGCAGTGGGCTGTCGTCCCCGGGACGACGGCGCGACAGCATGTCCCGAATTCGCTCCAGGGGAGCCAGGCCGTGACCGATACCAACCCACAAAAGCAGCAGGCTACCAAACAAGGCCACGACAAAGGGCAGGCCAGCCGAGAGCATGATTTCCCTTACCAGTGCTTCGCGTATTTCTATGCTGTCGGCGGCGGCAATCTGAATATGGCCTTCGCGCAGCACAAAGGTGCGCCAGCGCTTGCCACCATGCACGTGCGTGCCAAAGCCCAAAGCCACTTGTGACATATCCGGGCTACCCGCAGTTCGGCTGACCGCCTGAATTTCTACTTCGCTGCGCACCACACTGATTTCGCAAGCCACCCCATCTCGGGCAATGATGTCCAGGGGGCGCTCCGCGGATTGGGCCAACTCCTGCAAGTTTGGAAATTGGGCCACCAGTCCGGCCACCATGCGGGCCGATGCTGCCAGTCGGCTATCCAGCGCTTCACGCAAGGAGTGGCGTGCATCCATCAGCATCCAGGTGGCGACCGCACTCCAGAGCACGGTCAGGGAAATGCCGATAACCAGCAGCAATCTAAGGCGTAGGCTCATGGTGTGAAATACCTAACCGGCAGGCCCCAGTTTGTAGCCCAGGCCCCGCACGGTCTCGACAATATTGCTGCCCAGCTTGCGGCGCAAATGGTAGATGTGCACATTGATGGCATTGCTTTCCAGATCCTGATCGTAGCCGTAGACGCTGTCGCACAGTTGTTCGGCACTCAGGATGGTGTGCGGTTTGCTGAGCAGGGCACGCAACAAGGAGAGCTCACGGCGCGCCAGACTGACTGGCTTGCCATCCAGGGTGACATGGCCGGTGGAGGCACAGAAACTGAGCCGCCCATATTCAATGCAATCTGTTTCGTGGCCCGCTACACGTCGTGTCAATACATGCAGGCGTGCCAGCAGCTCGTCCAGGTCAAAAGGTTTGATGACATAGTCATCGCCCCCACCCAGCAGCCCTTCAACCCGGTGATGCAGGGCGTCGCGAGCCGTCAGAATCAGAATGGGCAGTTTACGGCCTTGTTCGCGCCAACGACGCAGCAGCGTCAGCCCGTCCTGATCAGGCAAACCCAGATCCAGAATACAGACATCAAAGTGCGAAGACAGCAAGGCCGTGTCGGCCAGGCTGGCCGTGCCCACGTGGTCCACGGTCAGCCCATGCAGTCGCAAGCCCGCCACAATTCCGCTGGCGACGAGCGCATCATCTTCAACAAGTAAAACGTGCATTCTCCCCCCCTGTGGTAAATGCGGCTTGTGCAGGCAAAGCCTGATGTTTATTACGTTTCGGCGTTCATGTTAGCAGCCTTGAGGGCAGGGGCGAGAGGGAAAGTTCTCTTAATTTGGCCTTAATCCTGATCCTCTACTGTGATGTAGATTGCATTGCATTTGTATCTCGGTACTTACTTTTTTAATAAAACCGGCTTGGGCAATGACGTTTCTTTAGGCTTAGCCGCATGACAGATATCGGGCATTTATTCACATGACTCCTATATTAGGAATATTACTGGCGACCAGTTTTGTCGCTTCTTTGGTGGCACTGGGCATTCTTGTCTGGGCCGTGGCAAACAAGCTGATCTTCGTTGGGAAGAACGAAGCTGAGACCATCTTCATGAAAGGTGAGCTTGGTCAGCCGGATGATAGTGCTTCCTTTGGGGGGGAGAACGAAGCACAGACACATCGCTTTGACGTTTTGCGTGCCGGTATTGACCGCAGTGGTCGGGGGCCGGTTCTGCTTCTGGTCACGGTCGGGATTACCTGGCTGCTGATCGGTTCGGTGTTTGGCGTGATGGCCTCGCTGAAATTGCATTGGCCCGATTGGCTGGCCGACGTGGCACAAGTGACCTTTGGTCGTGCGCGTACCTTGCACCTGAACATCGTGGCTTACGGCTGGTTATCGGTGACCGGGATTGGCGTGGCCCTGTGGTTGCTGCCGCGTATTTTTCATACGCCTTTGCGACGTCCCAATATGGTGTACTTCGGCGCTGCCTTGTGGACCCTGGGGGTATTGGGCGGCACGATTGCCGTGGCCAATGGCTGGTCCGACGGGATCGAGTGGCTGGAATTCCCCTGGCAGATCGACATTCTGTTGGCAGTAGGGGGCTTTTTCCTGGCCTGGCCTGCCATTGAAACCGCCGCCAACCGCAAATCGCGCCACATCTATGTGTCGGGCTGGTATTTCCTGGCCGGTATGGTCTGGTTTCCGTTCCTGTTTCTGGTGTCCAACATCCCCGGTCTGCACATCGGTGCTCAGCAAGCAACCGTGAACTGGTGGTTTGCTCACAACGTGCTGGGTCTGTGGCTGACGCCGATGGGTGTGGGTGCGGCGTACTACATCATCCCCAAGATCATCGGCAAGCCCGTGTATTCCTACAACGTGTCCTTGCTGGGTTTCTGGAGTCTGGCGCTGTTCTACAGCCAGGTCGGTATTCACCACTTGATGGGCGGTCCGGTGCCAACCTGGGCCGTCACCTTGTCCGTGGTGCACAGCATCATGATGTTTGTGCCGGTGATTGCCGTGGCCATTAACCAGCACGTAACCGTTGCGCAGAACCTGTGGGCCTTCAAGCAATCCATGGCCCTGCGTTTCGTCTGGATTGGCGCGCTGATGTACACCTTGTCCTCCTTCCAGGGTTCGCTGGAAGCCATCCGCTCGGTGAACTCAGTGACGCACTTCACGCATTACACCGTCGGTCACGCTCACCTGGGCGCCTACGGCTTTGTGTCCATGGTGATGTTCGGCACGCTGTATTACATGATGCCGCACATTCTGGGACGTCGCTGGCCCTTCCCGGCTCTGATCAAAACCCATTTCTGGCTGGTGACGGCAGGCTTCACGATCTACGTGCTGGCTCTGAGCATTGCCGGTGTGGTGCAGGGCATGGGCTTGATGGACCCAGGTTCAAGTTTTGGCGAGATCACTCGCAAGATGGTTCCGTATCTGGAAGCCCGCTCTATTGGCGGCACCATGATGACACTGGGCCACTTTGTCTTTGCGGCTCACTTTGCCTTGCTCTTGCTGCGCAAAGGTTCCGCTGTTAATGCGACTCCTACACTTGCTCGGGCAGATGCGTCATGAATCGACTCTTACCTTTACTAATCGGGGCCATTGGCGTGTTGCTGCTGGCTACCTTGATGCTGGTGATTTTGCCAGCCTGGCAATTGCGTACCTCGGAACCGCCGGAGCAGTTGCAACCCTATACCGCCCAGCAACTGCTGGGGCGTGACGAGTACGTGGCCAACGGCTGTTTGTACTGTCACAGCCAGCAGCCACGCTCTACCGGTCAAACCCTGTTTGATACGGCACGTGGCTGGGGCCGTGCGTCCACACCGGGCGATTACTTTTACGATTCGCCCCACCTGCTGGGCACCATGCGTACCGGTCCGGACCTGTTTAACGTCGGTGCGCGCATGAAAAGCCGTGACTGGCATTTGACCCACCTGTATCAGCCCCGTGCGATTTTTGACTGGAGCCTGATGCCGTCCTATCCCTATATGTTCGAGCTGAAAGACCAGGTTTCCGAAGGCGATGTAGTGGTGCGTTTGCCAGAGTCCCTGCAGCCTGCGGGCAAGCATGTGGTTGCTCGCAAGGAAGCGCTGGACTTGGTGGAGTACCTGCTGGCTCTGGATCGCACCTATGCGACCAGCGCGCAGGAACTGGATAAACGTGACCGTGGCTACGATCGTCGCCCCGCTGAAGCCTCGACGGATTCGGGCGCTAAATAGGACAAGTCATGACAATGGAAAAAGTTTCTAGTTCGCCCCAGGTCGAGAACATCGACCCCACCTTCGAGCCGTGGGAGCCACCGCGTCCCATTCCGATCTTCCTGTTGGCTGTGCTGTTCGCCTTGGCCTTGGCCGGTGTGGGTCTTTACCTGCACGATCTGGCGCCACATGCCGCAGCGGACAAGCCGACCGCCGCTATCGTTGCTTCCAATGCAGGCGGTACCCCTGTGGTGCCCGCCATCCCCGCACTGAAGGATGCGCCCGTACTGGTGCATTCGGGGCAGGGCAGTGTGTGGAGCTGTGCTTCCTGCCACGGCGAGGCCGGTGAAGGCGCAGGCATCACTCCTCGTTTGGCCGGTATACCCGAGGCGTATCTGCTCAAGCAGCTGGAGGATTTTGCTCAAGGTACACGCCTGAACGAGTCCATGCAGTACGTAGCTCGCGGTTTGAAGCCTGAGGATATGAAAGAGCTGGCTGCTTACTACGCCAAGCTGCCTGCTCCTGCCATTAATGTGCCCAGTTCGGAAGCGAACCTGGCCCGTGGCGAAGCCCTGTTCCATAAAGGGGACTGGAAGCAGAACGTGCCTGCATGTATCAGCTGCCACGGCAGTCAGGGTGAAGGTGTAGGTACATCTTTCCCGCCTTTGGCTGCGCAACAGGCCGAGTATTTGTTCAGTCAGTTGTCGGCCTGGAAAGGTGGCCATCGCCACAATTCGCCGCAAAGCCTGATGGATGACATCGCATCGCGCTTGTCCTACGAGGACCTGTATGCGGTTTCCTATTACGCCGCCTCGCTGCCAGCCAATGGCAAGCAGGCGAAATAAGATCAGAACAGAGAGCTTTTTATGAAAGACACTCAAAAAAATGGTCGCAGCAAATCCACCATGTCGGGTGGACGCAGACTGGCCTGGGGGGCCGGTATTGGTGTGCTGCTTTTTGCGATTGGCTATGGCATGAACGCCAAGGGTTGGTTGTCCTTTTCCCTGGGTTCGCCCGACAAGGGCACTATCCAGGTTGGCGAGGCCACCTATAGTCGTGAGGCCATGGAAGCCGATCGCAAGGCACAGAGCAAGGACAAGCATTCGGTCACGGCTGGTATGCCGGTAGGCGCAGATGGTTACTACGTGCCACCGCCAGAGAGCAGCATTCCGGATACGCCGTATGGCGAGGCGGTTCGTCGCGGTCACAAGATCTTTATGGAAACCTCGACCACGGTGTCGGATCACGTGGGCAATACCTTGGCTTGTGTGAACTGCCACCTGGACGGTGGTCGTCGTGAACACTCTGCGCCTATGTGGGGAGCCTATGTTAGCTATCCCGCCTATCGTGCCAAGACCAAGGCGATCAGCACGCTGGAAGATCGCATTATTGGCTGTTTTACCTACTCCATGAATGCGCAGGCTTCGCCTTCGGGTGTTGCGCCGCCCGCTGGCAGCGATGTGTACCGTGACTTGATGACTTATATGTACTGGATGTCCGATGGGGCGCCTACGGGTCAGAAGTTGCCAGGTGCTGGTTTCCCCAAAGTTAAAAAGACCGAACTGGGCTATGACGTAGCACGCGGTAAAGAGGTTTACGCCAACAACTGTGTCTTGTGTCATGCGGTCGATGGCCAGGGGCAGAAGGATGCCGAAAGTGGCGTGGTGTTTCCGCCTTTGTGGGGTCCCAACTCGTATAACTGGGGTGCGGGGATGGCTCGTATTGATACGGCTGCTGGTTTCATCAAGGCCAATATGCCTTTGGGTAAACCGTTCTCCTTGTCGGATCAGGAGGCCTGGGACGTAGCGGCTTACATCAACAGTCATGAGCGTCCCAAGGATGCTCGTCAGAAGGGGACGGTTGAGCAAGCGCGTGTGGAGTTCCATGATGGCGAGGAAAGTTACTACGGTAAGGAGGTGAACGGCGTGATCTTGGGTGGGGGCGTGGAGAAGTAAGCCTTTGGCCTGTTTGCTGTTTGTTTGAAGATGAGACCGCCTCAGTTTCTTTTGGGAACTGAGGCGGTTTTGTTTTGGGCTTCATCTTCTTCATTTTCCTGAGTGTTGAGGAGTGGGGGGGGGAGCAGGAGGGTTGGGAGATAAGGAGTGCAGAGAGCCTGCATGTTTAGATAGTGACTCGTGAAAACGCCGGTCTGGGCCGGGGGGCCGTCCTCCGGGCTTGGCTCCTTGCCGGTGCTGCGCACCGGTGCCCTGGTCAGGCTTGCTATTCGGGCGCATCCTGAACTCGCGAAAGTGCCTTGTCCCCCGGACAAGGCACAAGCATTTCGCTCAAACAACAGGACGCTTGAACCCCGAATAGCAAGCCCGCCTGCGGCAAGAAGCCTGAATCGCCCAGAGGACGGCCCCCCGGCCCAGACCGGCTCACAATGACTATAAAACTGAGAACTCCGTCCTTTTGGGGCCTGGCTGTATGTGGCTTCCTTCTGCTGCTCTAAGTGCGTTGGGAGCTGGAAGGGTGTCGAGGTTTGTTTGTTGACCGTCACTTTCAGCAGTTGGCGGGTAGAGGGTGTGGGGGATAGAAAAATAGGAGCCCACTACTAGCTATCGAGTGCCTGGTGTTTTTATGGGAGTATGAATCTTGCTGAGGATATCCAGGCCTACCAAGCAGTCGTGCGTAATCTTGAGCTTGTCGTTTGTTTTTGAAGCCGAAGCGCTCGTCATGATGGTTGTTCAGGTAGGCATAGATACCGCGAGAGACGAGGCCAGTACCGACATTGACGAAGACAGGTTTGTACGTCATCAGACGTAGTGTCATTGATTCCGTGTTCAAGGCGAGTCGAACATCAGCCATTAGCGATTAGCCATTAGCCATCAGCACTCAGTAAACAATGAGCAGCAATCAGTTGCCGCATAAGGATTGTCTTTGCAAGTAATCGCTGAGAGCTGTTTCGGTCCTGCCGGGGTACCGGCGCGCAGCGCCGGCCAGTGCTCAGCCCCGACACCCCAGCAGGACCGAAACAGCGCCTTCCCAGAAACTAATTAGGCAAAAACAATCTTTTTAATCGAGAGCGAAGAGCCGAAAGACCCTACAAAGCCACCAAGCGCTTCAAATCCAGCAAGGTGAAATGCCCATGATCCAGCCACCCGCCGGTATCAATGAAAAACACATTCCCTAATTGCCGCATCTTGTGCGTCGTCTGATGCCCATGCACCAAAGCCCGAAGACCCTCTACCATGCCATCGTAGCCAGTCACATAGCGATCCCTGGACCACATACAGACATAGCGGTCATTGGCATCAAAACCCTCGGTATGAATGTGCTGCCAATTGTCGTAGGGAAAGTCGGCATGAACCATACCCACCAGTCCCAAGGGCGTTTCTATTTCCATCGCCAAAGGCAGGGCTTGCAGACGTTGAGCGATCAGTGCCTGCTCGTTTGAGGTGCAATCGTCCAGCCATAGCCCACCATGCACGCGATGGTCCACTTCCTGAATAGGCTGCCCAATCGCCCGCCGCCAGGTCAGCTGCTCGTGATTGCCACAAATTGCATGAAACCAGGGCAGGTCCAGCCACTCCAGAACATGATGCGACTCCGGACCGCGATCCACCAGATCGCCCACCGAAAAAAGGCGGTCCTTGGACGGATCAAAACGAATCCGCTTTAAAGACGTGTTCAGCTTGGAGAAGCAACCGTGAATATCGCCAACCGCAATATCGCGTCCCAAGGTGTTCTGGCTGAAGTGTGCTACCTGCATGATGATGAAACCCGGACTAGATCAAACGTGCTCATCACGGTACTCAGGGCGGCAGGCCGAGTCAAGAAAGCAGAAGAAGCGCAATAACACCTCCTGCAGAACAGCCCATAGCGAAGAGTTTGAGTTGTGATTTGGCTGCAGCCGGACGAAGCTTGGGGGCAAGTCGCCCGTACAGATCTGCTTGGTCTAAAATCCTTTGATCCTTATATCTTCTCTACCAGAATTCCGAGGTTTTCATGTCTCAAACCAGCACTCCCGTTGATCCGGACGGCCTGCTTGAATATTCGGTGGTCTACACCGACCGCGCCTTGAACCATATGTCCAAGACCTTCCAGGAAGTGATGCGCGAAATCTCCCGCACGCTCAAGCAGGTCTATCAGGCACATTCGGCGATTGTGGTGCCGGGCAGTGGCTCGTTTGGCATGGAAGCGGTGGCCCGTCAGTTTGCAACGGACCGCAAGTGCATGGTGATACGCAATGGTTGGTTCAGCTACCGCTGGACTCAGATTTTTGACATGGGTTCCATCCCCGCCAGCACCACGGTTCTGAAAGCCCGCCCGATTGAGGAGGGCAAGCAGGCCGCTTACGCACCGGCCCCTATCGAAGAAGTAGTTGCTGCGATTCAGGCTGAAAAACCGGCCCTGGTGTTTGCGCCGCATGTGGAAACGGCCTCCGGCATCATGTTGCCCGATGACTATATGCGTCAGGTTGCGGATGCCGTACATGCGGTGGGCGGTCTGTTTGTGCTGGATTGCATTGCATCGGGCACCGTGTGGGTGGATATGAAGGATGTGGGTGTGGACGTGCTGATCAGCGCCCCACAAAAGGGGTGGACCGGCTCGGCATGTTGCGGTCTGGTGATGTTAAGCGAGCGTGCTCGTCAACACATTGAAACCACGACCAGCACCAGTTTTGCCTGCGATCTGCGCAAGTGGCTGCAGATCATGGAAACGTATGAGAACGGGGCTCATGCCTACCACGCCACCTTGCCTACCGACTCCTTGAAAGTGCTGCAAGAGGCGATGGCCGAGACGGAAGCTCTGGGCTTTGACTGGATCCGCAATCGTCAGCTGGAGCTGGGCCGCAAAGTGCGCGCTCTGCTCCGCGAACATGGTTTCCGCAGCGTGGCGGCACCGGGCTTTGAGGCACCGGGCGTAGTGGTGTGCTACACCACGGATGACGGGATACATTCGGCCGCGAAGTTTGCCAAGGCTGGTTTGCAAGCCGCCTCGGGTGTGCCTTTGCAGTGTGATGAACCTGCTGATTTCAAGACCTTCCGAATTGGTCTGTTTGGCCTGGACAAGCTGAACAATCTGGAACGCTCGGTGGAGCGTTTGGCCAAGGCGCTGGATGCGATTGAAGAGCAGTAAGTTGCTGCAGTAGCGGTTGCTACAGGAGAAGGGAGCCTTGCATGGCTCCCTTTTTATTTTTGCTCCCAAGTAGAGTTCGGCTTGCTTCTTCTTTGCCTACTACTTGGTGGCATCCCCAGGGGTTTTGGGGGCTTGATTGAGTTCGCCCATGGCAAAGGCCAGGTTCACAGAGCCGACCAAACCTGCGGTATGAGCCATAGTCTGGGCTTCTTGTGCTCCTAATAGACCGCTGTGCGCTTCGGTCAGCAAGGTCATGCCGGTCAAGCCTTCCTGGTAGGATTCCAGCGCACCTTGGTAGGTGATCTGGGCCGCCTCGACCAGGCTGGTGGCGGCTTGATGAGACTCCAGAGCAGCTCGCAGTGCGTCGGCAGCGATGATCATTTGCTTGTAGGCGTCTTGCTCGGTTTTGGCAACGCGTTCGCGCGCGGTGTCGGCACGCAACTGGGCTTCGCGCACTTGCTTGTTGCGTAGCCCAGCGTCGTAGATCGGGATATTCAGGGCCAGCACGGCGCCTCGGGAGGAGGATTGCGGGCTGACTTCGGGCAGGCTGCCTACACTTAATGAACCCATGCGTTTGGAAATAAAACCCATCAAGGCCAGCTTGGGCATGAAACTGGCTTCGGCTGAGTCTATGCCTGCCAGACTGGCCTGATGGGCGGCTTGCAGGGCCTGTACATCGGGCCGCTGGGCGATGGCTTTTTTCAGTGTGTCATTGCCAGGGATATCCAGATTCTCGGGCAGGGGGCGGGTGGCGCTATCGGCGACTTTCAGCTCCGTTTCCGGGGACAGGCCAATTGCACCCAGCAACGTTTGATAAGACTGACGTGCCAGAGTGCTGGCATTCACATGGTGCAAACGAGCCTGGGCTTTCAGTTGTCGTGCCTGCGCGACTTCAATCTGGGTGCCCAGCCCATTGCGCTGCCGCTCCAGGGCGATATCTTCAATCAGTGCCGCATTTTTCAGCCCTTGGGCAGAGATTTGCTCGCGTTGGCGGGCCGAGTTGTAGTTGAAGTAGCTGATGGATACTTCCGCAATCACGGCCTGATGCACTCCACTGAAGGTAATCCGGCTGGCCATGGCCAGTTTGTCGGCCGCCTCTTGCAAGGCGGCGCGTTTGCCAAAGTCGAACAGAAGCCACTTCAAGGTCAGGGAAGGAACGGCGCCACTTAAATGGGTGTCGTAATCCACATCGATTTCTCTACCCAGAATGTGCACGCTGCTGTCGCGGTCGCTGCGCATATAGCCGCCCACCACGCTGGCGGAGATCAAGGGCAGGTAGGTGCTTTCCACCATACCGGCAGCTTCTGCGGCTTGTTGGGCCTCGCCCCAGGCAATGCGGGTGCTGGGGTTCAGGCGTTGGGCCAGGTCGATCAGTTCTGACAGGCTGTATTCGTGATGGGCTTGCACGCGGGGCGCTGGCTGGTTTTGATCCGGGCCGCTGTATTCGGCCAATGTCAGGCGAGGTGGTTCCGGCGCATCTTGCTCGGGCATGGCCTGGGCCATGGGTTTGTGATTCGGCGCCGCGCAGGCGGCCAGAGTCAGGGCGGCCGTCACAGCCAGAGTCAGACGCAATGCAGGAAAACAAGTCATAGACATAAACTCAGGAGGCAGCAGAATGAGTCAGCAGCGTAGCAGCATACTGCTGTCCGCCTTCAAGGACGAGTTGCACGGCCATGCAGACCAGCAAGAACCCCATGATGCGTGAAATGGCATCGACGCCGTTATGCCCGAGCACACGCACGATGCTGAGCGAGGAGCGCAGGCAAATGAAAAAGATCAAACCAATCAGGATGGCCAGAATGATGGGCGTGGCCACCAGCACCCATTCTGCATAGTGTCCGCGCATGCCAGCCATTTTGGAGGAGGCACTGATGACCAGTGCCATGGTGCCGGGGCCGACCGTGGAGGGCAGGGTCAGTGGAACGAAGGCGATATTGTTGTGGGCGGCGGTGTTCTGATCGGCTGCCTTGGAAACCACGTCGCTGACAGTGGGAGGAAACAGCATGCGAAAGCCGATATACGCCACAATCAGCCCGCCCCCGATACGCATGTCCACCATGGAAATGCCCAGTGCCGAAGTAATCCACAAACCGGCGTAGTAGGTAATCAGCAAGGCCAGAATGACATACAGCGTCGCCTGACGCAGTTGCTGCTTCTTTTCTGCTGCGCTCAAGGTTTCGCCCAATGACAGGTACATCACCATTGAGGTCAAGGGATTGGCCAGGGGCAGCAAAAATGCCAGCCCCAGACCAAGCAATTTGAATAACTGCATCACTTCGTTGGGCATGGGAACTCCTTGATGAGGTTTCAGCCGGGCAGGGCGTTCTTGTAAATCTTGCCGTCCTTGATGACCAAGAGCAGGTTCTGTTCGGGCTGCTCCAGAAAGCTCAGGCTTTGTTCGGGTTCGCCATCAATCAACAGCAGATCGGCCAGGGCACCGGCTCGGATTACGCCCAGCTCGCCTTCGTACGGTTGGCGCAGGCCCGACAGTTGCAGCAGCCGGCCATTATCTCCGGTCGCCATTTTCAGCACCTTGAGCGGGCTGTAAAAACGGGTCAGCTTGGACAACATGCGGCCATGGTGTGGTAGATGGGCGGGGGTGAACAGAATGTCCGTGCCCCAGGCGGTCTGGATCTGATATTTATCGGCCAGCTCGTAGGCACGTACGGTTCCTACGGCAACTTGTTGTTGCTTGGCCTTGCTGCGTGGATCGTGCTGGACGTTGGCGTCTTCATCGGCCAAAAAGGGTTGCAGGCTCCACCACACGCCTTCGCCAGCCATCATGCGGGCGGTTTCGTCGTCGGCAAGTTGGCCGTGTTCGATGGATTTCACGCCAGCCTTGATCGCACGCTGAATACCACGAGCGCAGTACACGTGCACCATCACGTAGGTGCCCCAGTCGCTGGCGGCGCCCACCGCGGCACGCAGTTCGGCATCACTAAATTGCAGTCCTTCCAGTGGGTCGTACAAGGAGGTGACACCGCCCCCGGCCATCAGCTTGATCTGGCTGGCGCCCAGCATCAGTTGCTCCCGAACACGACGCAGGACTTGGTCGGCACCATCGGCAATGCAGGTTACACCTGCTCGTTCGGTGTGGCTTAGCTCGCCTTCTGCGCGTGGCACTTCGTAGCGCATACGAAAGTCTGCATGGCCGCCGGTTTGCGCAATCATGGCGCCGCTAGGATAGATGCGCGGGCCATGCAGCAAGCCCATATCAATACCGCGTTTCAAGGAGAAGCTGGGGCCACCGGCATCGCGCACGGTGGTAAAGCCGCGCAGCAAGGTGCGCTCGGCCTCTTTGCTGGCAATCAAATGCAGGTCAGCCGGGTCGGCCATCATGGCGGTCATCTGGTCGACAGCGCACAAGAGGCTATGCCAGTGGGCGTCGATCAGGCCAGGCATCAAGACTTTGTTCTGGCAGTCCATGACGGTGGCGTCGGCCGGAATCTCGGCAACCGGCATGACGGCAGTGATGCGGCCCTGATCAATCTGGACGGCCAGCCCTTTTTTCAGCTCTGTTGTTTCACCATCAAACAGGCGCAGATTGCTCAGGATCAGTTTGGGAGCCAGGGCGATGGGTTTCTGATCCAGGGCATTATTGGATTGGAAGGCCGGGCCTGCAGGGGCCGCGCTGGGGGCGAAGCTGGCTGATGCACTCAAGCGCTTGTGAATGAAGGGAATGGAGGGGTGGGCGCAAACACAGGCTGGCAAGCCGTGACGATAGGCTTGGCGTTGTTGGCGCAGGGCAGGGGACTGGCCCAGGTAGGAGTAAGTCTGCATGGCGTCCTAAAAAATCAACGATAAATGAAAGGGAGGCGGACTCAAGACATACGCAGTTCGATCAGATCCAGCAGGCGGACCCGTTCGCGAGCGATTTCATCGGATATCTGGTGTGTGCGAGCTAAAGTGTAAACGGCCTCACGCGCGGCGTGGATGGCTCGGATTTGCATGTCTTTTTCCAGTGCTTGTTCTGCCAGATCCGGCTCCAGTCCGTCGCCTTGAGGGCTGTGAGCAATAGTGCTCAGGACGCGGTCGGCCATGGCCGTGTAACGCGCCCCTGAGGACTGGGGATTGTGAGTAATCAAGTCATTCAATGTCTGCGCCACCGACTGGGCGCTGGCGTGACGTACGGCTTGCTCGGCCCGTTCTTCCTGCTCCTGACGTCGACGCAGGGCAGGGAAGCTGACTCGTTTCATGATGGGTGGCAGGGCCAGGCTGGCCGTCAGCAGTGACACGATAATGACGACGGAGGCCAGGAAAATGGCCAGATCTCGGGCGGGAAAAGGACTGCCATCGGCAAGAGTGAGCGGCAAGGTCATGACACCGGCCAGGGTGACGGCACCCCGTACCCCGGCAATGGACAGCACCAGCACCAGACGCGGGTTGGCTTGGGCGGTCTCAGCATCATGATGCAAGCCCAGCAGGGACAGGCCGCGTCGTAGCCACAGGTAAGCGTAAACGCATAGAAAACGCAGCAAAATCAGGGTGGTACACATGGCGACCGCGTAAACCAGCAGCCAGGCTGGATTGTGGTGGCCGGTCTCCTGGACAACCTGTACCGCTCCGCGAAAGATAGCGGGTAGTTGCTCGCCCAGCAGGACGAACATCATGCCATTCAAACTAAGTTGCAAGGTGTCCCAGACGGTCTTGCGCTGCATACGGGTGGCCGCCAGCGCATTGCCCGAGAGCTCGGCGTAGCTCATGGTCACGCCTGCCGCGACAGCGGCCAGAATGCCAGAGGCCTCCATTTGTTCGGCCAGGAAGTAGGACGCAAAAGGCAGAAGCAGGCTGAACAGAACTTCTGGTCCCGGCTCTTCGCCCCAGCGGCGCACAAAGAGATTACGCAGAAAAAGCAGGGCACGCGTGGTCACTACGCCCACGACCAGGCCGGCCAGCGTTAACCACAGGAAGTTCTGGCTGGCAGACGAGATGGAAAAAGAGCCGCCCAGGGCCAGGGCTACAGCAAGTCGAAACGCAACCAGACCGCTGGCATCATTGAACAGGGATTCACCCTCCAGCAAGGCCTGCAGTCGTGGCGGCAGAGGCACGCGGCGGGTAATAGCCGAGACGGCAACTGGGTCAGTTGGCGAGACAATGGCGGCCAAGGCGAAGGCCACTGGCAAAGGCATGGCAGGAATGAGCCAGTGCAGCACGTGGCCTAATCCGAATACCGTTAAAAAGACCAGAATAAAAGCCAGAACCAGAATGCCAATTCGGTCCCGAATTAAACTTTCCTTGGAAATGCGCCAGCCATCCAGAAATAATAAGGGCGGCAGAAACAGATAAAAGAACAGATCCGGATTCAGGGTCATCCCATGATTGAACCAGCCGGCAATTAGAAAGCCGAGCAAAATCTGTACGAGAGGGGCAGGGATGGCAACAGGTATTATCTTGACCACGCTGTTACTGATTAGAACGGCGGCCAGCATGCTTAAAGTCAGGTTTACGTCATCCATGGCAACTCTGTGTAAATAACCGAGGTTATTGAGACCCTATCAGAAAGATGCTTGTCACTATACTCGTGAAAATCATAGATACACAGTTGCTTAATCAGGTAGGGATATAAGGGATGTATTTGACAGGCTCGGGTACAATTCATCGCAGCGATCAGGGCGCCATGCGCAGATCGGTTTAACAATAATCAGGGAGATGCCACGCATGCGTGCGCTACTAGCCGGTCTGGCTGTCTTGCCCTTGTTGGGGGGATGTTCTCTTGCACCTTCGGTCTATATGGCGGGTTCGTATTTCCCGGCCTGGCTGGTGTGTGTGCTGGGAGCCGTGCTGCTGACCTTACTGATTCGTTGGGGGCTGATTCGTGCGGGAGTGGATGATGCCCTGCCCATGCGTTTGCCTGTCTATGCCTGCTTGACGCTGGCACTGACCTTTGCCGCACTTCTTCTATTCTTCGAGTGACTGAGCCATGACCCAGGCACAGAAATCCTCCCCCCGTAAAGGCGCTGCCCGCCTGCTGAGCGTGCTGATTGTTGTCGCCGCCATTGTCTTGGCATGGTGGTATTTGCAGCGCTCTGCCAACAACCCTTTGTCCGAAGACGCGGTGATCGGTGCCGATGTGGTGCACATCTCCAGCTCCTTGCCTGGGCATATTGAGCGCATGATGGTACGTGACGGTCAGTTCGTCAGCCGCGATGAACTGCTCTTTACCGTAGACCCGGTGTTTTATCAGCTGCGTCTGGAACAGGCCCAGGCTGAACTGGCGCTGGCTCAGGCTACGCTGGACATGAAACAACGGGCTGTGCGCGCAGAAGGGCATAACGCCGTCATTGCCGATGATCAGATTACCCGCGCTAAAACCAATTTGACGATGGCCACGCAAAGCCAGCGTCGCTTGGCGAATCTGGCGGCCAAGGGCTATGTCTCCCAACAGCAATTGGATGAAGCCAATACCTTGCTGCGTGATGCTCAAGTCACCTTGAAACAGGCAACAGAGCAATCCGGGGCTGCTCAGGCTCTGGTCGGCAATACGCAGGCAGAAGAAGCCATGGTGCAAGCGCGACAGGCAGGTTTGGCGATGGCCCAGCGTGACCTGGAACATACTCAGGTCAAGGCACCGCACAACGGTCGTATCGTGGGTTTGCGTATCGGCTCGGGGGAACATCTGATGCCCGGCACTTCTGTCTTTACCTTGCTGGATACGGATTCCTGGTATGTCACGGGCATGTACCGTGAAACGGATCTGAAGGAGATCAAGCCAGGGGCCTGCGCCACGGTGTATGTGATGTCCGATCCGTCGCGCAAGCTCTCGGGCAAGGTAGAGGAAATTGGTTGGGGCGTCAGTAGTCAGGAGCAGATCAATCTGCCGCGCAGCCTGCCCTATATTCAGAAATCCATGAATTGGGTACGGGTAGCGCAACGCTTTCCGGTGCGTATCCGTCTGGATGCCCCGCCCGAGGACTTGATGCGCATGGGTGCCTCGGCCACCACCATTATTCATCGCGATGGCAACTGCTAAGACCGGCGTGTCGGGTCTGGCGCGGCTGGTCTGGCAAGACTTGCAGCCCACCCCCGGTCGTCTGGCGCAAAGCTGGCGCGTGGCGGTGCTGTGCGCCTTGATGGTGCTGCTGGCCATGAACTACGGTATTCCCGAGTCTGCCGTCAGCTGCTTTGTGATCTTCTTTGTGATGAAGTCCGATGCCGGCGAGAGCTCGGTACTGGCGCTGGCTCTGGTGGTGCTGGTGTCCATTGTGGTGCTGCTGATGGTGCCACTGATTCAGGTCACGATTCAGTATCCGGCCTGGCGTTTGCTGGCCATGGTGCTGACCTCCTTTGTGCTGTTGTTTCTCGGGGTAGCCAGCAAGCTGGGGCCTTTGGGCGGGATTATTGCCTTGGTCATCGCCTTTGTGCTGACCTTGTTGGGCTATGTGCCCTTTGGCGAGATTGCTACCCGTGCCGTGCTTTATGCCTGGTTGATGACCTGCGCCCCCATGGGCCTGGTGCTGATCTTCAATCTCTGTTTTGGTTTGTACCCGCACAAGGTGTTGCGCCGTGAGCTGGCAGCGCGTTTGCGTTTGTCGGCCCAGGGCTTGATGGGGCAGGCAGATACGCAGGATTTGTGGGACGAACTGGCTTTGGGAGTCAGTGCACAACAGAAGCGACTGGGCTGGATACGGCTGTTTCATTTGCGGCCTGCACAAGAGCAGGCAGAACTGGATCAGACCATCTTGAATACCTACCGAGCCTTGCTGGCGGTTGCCGTCTTGCGCGATCAGCATCTGGACAATGAGCAGGCCACAGCATTTGCCCAGATTTGTGAACGCAGCGCACAGGATATTGAACAAGGGCGTTTGCCGCAGATGAATGATCTGCCCGAGCTGTCAGCCTCCAGTTCTTTGGCCGAACAAGATTTGCGCGATGCCTTGCTGGCCTTGTCGGGGGCAGTGTCTATTGGCAAAGCGGATCCGGAACATGGCTCCTTCATGGTGCCCGACGCCTTTAGTAATCCTGTTTATCAGCACCATGCCTTGAAGGCGACGGCAGCAGCGGTGCTTTGTTATCTGATCTATAGCGCGGCAGACTGGCAGGGCATTCATACCGCCATGATTACCTGCTACGTGGCCGCTTTGGGCTCTACCGGGGAAACCGTACACAAGCTGACCTTGCGGATTGTGGGCTGTTTGCTGGGGGCGGCACTGGGCTTTATCACCATCTTGTTTGTGATGCCGCATCTGCTGGATATTGGCGGCTTGATGGTCGTGGTATTTCTGGTGTCCCTGTTAGGGGCCTGGGTATTTTATGGCCCGGAACGTATCTCGTATGCCGGCATTCAAATTGCCTTTGCCTTTTATCTGGTGACCTTGCAGGGCTTTGGTCCCAGCTTTGATCTGGATTCAGCCCGTGATCGGGTGATCGGTATTTTGCTGGGCAATGCGGTGATGTACGTGATGTTTACCCAGATCTGGCCTGTCAGTATTGCAGGTTCGGTACGTCAGCGTTTGGCCAAGGCTTCTGACAGTTTGAGCGGCTTGGGCAGCTTATGGCAGGAACGTCCCGCCCAGGCGGTGCAGCAGTCAGCCAGCGTCGCGCAGGAGCTGTCGGCGGCCAAATATGGATTGGCTCTGATGCACTTGGAACCAGAGCGTTTGCGACCCGACCAGCAGCAGGCCCAGGATATGCAACGTCAATGGCAGCAGTTGCGCCAGCAGTTCATCGGCCAAGCCTATATGCCTGTATCTCGCCACCGAAGCGATTGATAACCCTCATTACCTAGAGGTGATTTTCCCGTCCTTGACGGCTCGTAGAATGGCCCTCACTTCCCATTATCGGGATCAAAAGAAGCGCCGCAAAGGCCTCGGTTCGGTCGGAGACACCCCCGCATACCTACTTCTTTCTGCCTATGTCTGCACCTTGTTGCGGGCAGGGCAGGACTCGTCTTTGCTCGGCGTTTTCTTTGATTCAGCGTGTGAGAAGTCTCTTGCCCCCTTTGGGGCTGGAACTGTCCATTACTGATTCCTGATGACGGCAACGTACCGTTTCAGACATCACAATACTGATAAAGGAGCATGAAGTATGGCTGAGCAAGAATCCGCATTGCGGCCAGGGCAGGAGGCCCTGGTCCCTCCGCTTGCTGGCGGTTGGTTGCAGAAACATTTTGCCTATACAGAGCGCGGCAGTTCTCTGCGTCAGGAGGTCTTGGCAGGGCTGACGACATTTCTGGCAATGGTTTATTCCGTATTTGTCGTACCGTCCATGCTGGGCAAGGCGGGCTTTGATACCTCGTCGGTCTTTGTGGCCGTGTGTCTGACCAGTGCTTTTGGCTCCCTGCTGATGGGGCTGTGGGCGAATCTGCCCATTGCGGTGGGCTGTGCCTTGTCCTTGACTGCGTTCTTGGCTTTTGACTTGGTGCTGGGCCAGCAACTTAGCCCGGCCGTCGCCCTGGGTGCCGTGTTCCTGATGGGCCTGATCTTTACCCTGATTTCCGCCACTGGGATTCGTACCTGGATTCTGCGCAATTTGCCCCTGGGCATCGCGCATGGCACGGGTATCGGAATTGGCCTGTTCTTGCTGATGATCGCCTCCAACGAGGTAGGTCTGGTGACCCGTAATACGGGCGCAGGTCTGCCGGTTGCCCTGGGGGACGTCACGTCCATGCCGGTCTGGCTGAGTGTGCTGGGTCTGGCAGCGATTTTTGGCCTGGAGCGCCGTCGTGTCACGGGCGGTATCTTGCTGGTGATCTTGGGTCTGTCGGCGGTAGGCCTGATCTTCGATCCCAATGTGCGTTTTACTGGCCTGTTTGCCATGCCTAGCCTGCTGGGCGAGAACTCCTTGATCGGTGCCATGGACATAGGCGGGGCCTTGAATGCGGTCGTCCTGCCCAGTGTGCTGGCTCTGGTGATGACGGCCGTGTTTGATGCGACCGGCACGATTCGTGCGGTCGCGGGCAATGCCGGGCAATTGGACAAGGATGGCCAGATCATCAATGGCAGTCGCGCCCTGACGACGGACTCGCTCAGCTCTTTGGTGTCAGCCAGCTTGGGGGCTTCGCCTGCCGCCGCCTATATTGAATCAGCTGCCGGCACAGCCGCCGGGGGACGTACCGGTCTGACCGCGGTGGTGGTTGGCCTGGGTTTCCTGATGCTGATCTTCTTGTCGCCTTTGGCCGGTCTGGTGCCTTCCTATGCGACTGCGCCTGCCTTGATGTATGTGGGCTTGCTGATGCTGGGCGGCGTGCGTCATCTGAATACCGAAGATACGGTCGACACCATGGCGGGTCTGGTGTGCGCCGTGTTTATCGTGCTGACCGTCAATATCGTCACAGGCATCATGCTGGGCTTTTGCACGCTGGTGCTGGGTCGCCTGTTCTCGGGTGAACTGCGTCGTCTGAATGTGGGCACGGTTCTGATTGCCATTGCCTTGGTTGTTTTCTACCTGGGTGGCTGGGCCTTATAAAGCAGGGCTTGGGAAGGGCTGGTGTTCCCCTTTACACTAGCCCTTTTTCTGAAAACCAAAGGGGTACCTGTGCTGGTCGCATTTGATTTTGATGGCACGATTACAGACCGGGACAGCTTGCAGGACTTTATACGTCGCATGCGAGGCTGGCCAGTCTGTATTCGTGCCTATTTAGCTTGCGTGCCTCGCGTCCTGGTCTGGGATCGCGGTCCGCAGCGTCGTCAGGCGATCAAGCACCGTTTTCTACGCAGTGCCTTGGGTGGTTTGAGCCGGGAGCAGGTTCAGGCTTTAGCCGCCACTTACGTGCGGGACTATGTGCCGCAGATTGTCCGCCCGGAAATGATGGAGCGAGTCCGTGCCCATCGAGAGCGGGGAGATACGGTGGTGCTGGTCAGTGCCTCGCCGTCCATTTATTTACAGCCCTGGGGGCAAGCACAGGGAATGGCTCAGGTGCTGGCGACAGAGTTGGCCTTTGATGATCAACAAGGTTGTGTGGGCATGGCCAGCGCCAATTGCTGGGGGCAGGAGAAGGTGAATCGCTTGCAGGCGTGGCTGGGAGATAAACCCGTGGAGCTGGATATGGCCTATGGTGATAGCCCCGGTGATGCGCAGATGCTGGCCCATACGCGTCAGCCCTGGCTGCGGGGAAGGGATGCCGCTCTGCCAGCGCTGGAAGCCTGATAGTCAATTGTGGGGCTTGCTCTGTACCGCTTGAGTTGCAGGCTTGGCAGCTTGGTGGCAGGCCTACAGTCCGAGGCGGGAGATCAAGATAGCAAAATGCCCGACCAGAATCTGCTTCTGGTCGGGCATTTTTTCGGAGTGATTTGCAGTGATTAAGTCAGCGGAGATCAATCCCGACGCAGGGGTTTGATCCTGGCCGATGGTTTAGTTCTGATTGCGCTTGATTGCCATACCAATCAACAAGCTGGCCCAACCTTGGGTCAGCAAATCAATACCCAGTATCAGGCCCAGAATCCATACACTATTGCCGGGCCAGCCTGCGGCAATGATCAAACCGGCTGCCAGTGTAATCAGGCCGGAAAAGGCCATCCAGCCGCCACCTGCCTGGGCCCGGTTCTGAAACCAGATCCAGAGTCGGAATGCGCCGGAAGCAATCAGGAAGGCGCCAAAAATCAGGGTCAGGACGGTGGCACCTACCAAGGGGTTGCTGATGGCAATCAAACCGGCGAACAAGTACAAAATGCCGCTCAAGCTCCAGAACAGAAAGCCGCGCCAGCCTTTGGAACTCCATGCATGAGCCAGATGCAGCACGCCGCCTATGGTCATCAGGATGCCGACGTACACCACGCTGGCAACCGTGGCGCCAACCACGTAGATCAAGGCGATCAGACCCAGAATAATCAGGGCGATGCCCAAACCAATAAACCATCCTGGTTTCAAGGGCAGTTGACGTAGCAACTCAGAGCGATTGTTGTCATGTGGACTTAGAGCCATCTATGTACTCCTTGCAAGGTTAAACCGACGCTACGGTCTTAACTTTACTCCAGACCCGGGCAAGGGCCTAGTGATATGCAAAGAGCCTGCTGCAGAAACACGAAGGCCCTACCGTTGCGGTAGGGCCTATGGGCCGCTCTGGCGGCGGTGAACTGTCATGATGACAGTTTGGGAAAGCTGTGTTTCAGACAGCTTACTGACACTATGTCAGTGGTTTCAATGTACGTTAGCTAATCAAAACCAGCCAATTATGGAAAACCCGGAAGTCTGAAACAAAGCCCTTCAAACCGGTAAAACAGGCGGTTTGAAGGGGTGGGAACAGGGCCTTAGTGGCCGTGTGCGCCCTGGTGACCCTGGCCAGCCTTGGTGTTCAAGGCACGGACTGGAGCGCTGATTTTCAGCTCTTCCTTTTGACCGGCGGCATTCTGGATTTCCAGGGTGAGATCCACGGAACTGCCCGCCTCAACCTGTTTGTCCAGACCCAGCAGCATGATGTGGTAGCCGCCGGGTTTCAGTTCCACAGCCTTGCCAGCGGGCAGGTCGATTTTTTCAACCTGGCGCATGCGCATGACTTCGTTTTCCATCGCCATTTCGTGTACCTCTACCTGTTTGCTCAAGCTGCTGCTGGCGCCCAGCAATTGGGCGTTGTCGGTGGATTGCAGCACCATGAAGGCGCCGGTGGCTTGCTGGCCGGGAACCGTGGCGCGAACCCAGGGATCGGTCACGGTGACTTCGGCCTGGGCCAGGGTGGGCAGGCTCAGCAAGGCGGCCAGGGAAAAAAGAGAGCGAGCAATAGTACGTTTCATGTTGGTAATCCTGTTGGGGTTCACTTGCTCAGAGCCAGTACCTGGCGGATATCAGCCACGGCTTCTTCAGCCGTTTGCGTATGACGCAGGGCGATCTGCAACTTGCCTTGTGTGTCATACACATAGGTCAAGGCGCTGTGGTCCATGGTGTAGCTGGAGCCGGTAGGAACCTTTTGATAGAAGACTTTGAAGTCGCTGGCGGTTTTGGCCAGCTCTTCCTCGGTGGGGCGCAGGGCCACGAAACTGGGGTCGAAAGCCTGCATGTAGGCCCGCAGCAGTTCGGGCGTGTCGCGCTCCGGGTCAATGGAGATAAACAAGACTTGCAGCTTGTCGCCATCCTCGCCCAACTGTTCCTTGATGTCGACGGCACGAGTCAGGGCTGTCGGGCAGACGTCGGGGCATTGGGTAAAACCAAAGAAGATCAGCACGATCTTGCCGCGATAGTCGGCCATGGTGCGACGTTGGCCTTCGGTATCCAGCAAGCTGAAATCCTTGGCAAAGTCGGCACTGCTCATGTCTACACCTTCCAGATTGCGAAAGGCGGGCTGCTTGGGGGCCTTGTCGCCGCAGGCGCTCAGGACCAGAGGAGTCGCCAGCATGGCAAGCAGGAGCTGGCGGCGTGAGAAGGAGGCGTTCATAGAAATATCCCGCTAATTGACAACATAAGATGGCTGCGCCGGGCAGCCGAGGCTGGTCAGGAAACGAGCGTGGAGGGGGGACCGCGCGCACTCAGGGGCGGGCCCGTCAGGGGAAGAACGGGAACCGCCGCCTGTTGGGCAGTGTCCCAGGTATGTCGTGGTGTAGGTGTCAGATTCCAGGCAGGGCTGGGATCATCATTCAAGGCTTTTTGCGCCTGGGCCTGGGCGAACAGACAGGCCGCATGCAGGCTGTGTTGTTCGTCGTGCTTCGGGCCGCCAGGTAGCTGGCTGCTCCATTGCGCCAGGAAAGGGTCGCCCTGAACGCACAGGCTGAGCGCGGCTGCATTGGCCGGGTCGGCGCTGGGCATGTAGCCGTTGGGGATCAGACCACGCAAAAGCAGGGCGCAGATTGCCAGCACCAGTAAAAACCGGCTGCGAGTACCTGAGGTGGGGAATGCGCAGTGCCTGATCATGATCAGAGCATTCTAGTACAGATGGAAATCAGTTTGCCCAGATTCTGTGGCACAGTAGACGCCTATCATCAAGGAGCTTGATATGCGACAGATTTATGGGGTGCTGAGCGCCTTGGTCATGGTGCTGGGGCTGGCGGCGTGTTCAACACCGGATCGCTCTGCAGACAGCAGCTGGAGTCGACCGTCGGGCGTTGAAGTTTACGGGGAAGTGGATGCGGGGGTAGGGACCCGGCGGCAGTCCCACTAGGGAGACTGCCGCTTGCAGCGTTAAGCCAGAGCTTGGCCTGCGCTGTCAGCTGCATCCTGTTTTTTCATGATTTCTTCAGGATCAGCTTCATCATTCAAGTACGACAAGGCTTTGCTCAGGCTATAGGCCGGTTCAAAGGAGTCGGGGTTAGCCATAGGCCAGCCCACACGGAAAATCGTTTGACGATAGTGGCCGCGCAAGAGTTCGCCTTTTTTCAGATCCGGGAACAGAGCCGACATCACGCGCACTTCGCCGTTGCTGATACGGCGGGCAATATGGTGGGGACGTAACTGGTCCGGATGTTCCAGGCCCGCCGCACCCAATAGTTCAGCCAGGGCTTTGAGCGTATTGCCATGGAAGCTGGCCACGCGCAGGGATTTGTCATCAACCACCAGGGCTTTTTGACGCTGCGGATCTTGTGTCGCCACGCCAGTGGGGCACTTGTCGGTATGACAGGCCTGCGCCTGAATGCAACCCACGGCAAACATGAAACCACGCGCGCTATTGCACCAGTCAGCACCCAGGGCCATGATGCGGGCCATATCAAAGGCGCTGATGATCTTGCCCGAGGCACCCAGGCGGATTTGTTCGCGCAAACCGATACCCACCAGCGTGTTATGAACCAGGCGCAGAGCCTCGCGCAAGGGGGTGCCGACGTGGTCAATGAACTCCACGGGGGAGGCACCGGTACCGCCTTCAGCACCATCGACCACAATAAAGTCCGGTGTGATACCTGTTTTCAGCATGGCTTTGGCAATGGCAAACCATTCCCAGGGGTGCCCGATACAGAGTTTGAAACCCACGGGCTTGCCACCGGACAAGGTACGCAGCTTGGCCACGAATTCCAGCAGCTCCACCGGAGAATGGAAAGCGCTGTGGCTGGGTGGCGAGTTACAGTCAACGCCTTCCGGCACACCGCGTGCCAGGGCAATTTCAGGCGAGACCTTGGTGCCGGGCAAGATGCCGCCGTGGCCAGGTTTGGCCCCTTGCGACAGCTTGATTTCAATCATCTTGACGTGATCCTGAGTGGCACGTTCGGCAAAGCGTTCGGGCGAGAAGTTGCCTTGTTCATCGCGGCAACCAAAGTAGCCCGAGCCAATATTCCAGATCAGATCACCGCCATGACGCAGGTGATAGGTGCTGATGCCGCCTTCGCCCGTGTCATGCGCAAAATTGCCCATCTTGGCACCCTTGTTCAGGGCCAGGATGGCATTGGCCGACAGCGCCCCAAAACTCATGGCCGAAATATTCAGCACCGACAGCGAATAGGGCTGGGTACAGTCCGGCCCACCCACCTTGATACGGAACTGTGAGTCCTTGATGTGCTTGGGCGTCATGGAGTGGTTGATCCACTCGTACCCATTGTTGTAGACCTCCTGGTGAGTACCAAAAGGCTGCTTGTCGACCTGCTGTTTGGCGCGCTGGTACACCAGGGAGCGGTCCGCCCGCGAAAAAGGCAGTTGCTGCTCATCGCCTTCCAGAAAGTACTGGCGAATCTCAGGGCGTATGGCTTCAAAGATAAAGCGCAGATTACCGATAACCGGATAGTTACGACGAATGGCGTGACGAGTTTGAGTGATGTCCACCAAGCCCTGAATGCACAGGGCCAGCCCTGGTATCGCCAGCCATAGCCAGCTTGCGCTTCTGAACAAGGAAAGCAGCAAGAAAAAGGCGGTCAGGCCAATGATGATGTAGAAGGCGGTGTAGCGTGTCAGCCACTTTTGCATAAAGACTCCTGCCAAGAAAACGGGGTGACGGGCAGGATTTCGGGTACCTGCCGGTCAGGCTGCCAACATCATAGAACGCTCCCGTACGGTTTGACCATGCCTGGATGGCGATAGTTTATGAAAACTAACAAACAACCATGGAGTGGCTAAAAAAGGGCGGGGTAGGGCGCAAATTGTTTAGTTTTGAAAGGCTTGATGGAAACCAGGGAGGCTGTTGCGGTGCAGCATGAAACAGGGTGTTCTGCCTTGAAGCTTATGTCTGGCGGGCAGGGCCGGAGCTGCCATAAACACGATATTCAGCGAGTTTTAATTGAATAGGTAGGTAAGCTATCTATATAATCATGCTTTAGCCTTTGTTCTGTCCCCTGTCTTTTATGTTTCCCTCTCTTTCCTGGATCCAGCTGGATCGACCTGCGCTTGTGCATGGCCTGAATTTGGCCTTGGCAGCGTGGCTGTCGTTCACCATCGCTGTTCTGCTTTCCGTTGATAACCCGTTTTGGGCTGCCATGCCGGTGTGGGTGCTGTCGCAAGCGTATCGGGGGCTGGTGTACGAGCGGGCTTTGTGGCGGATTTTGGGAACGTTGGTGGGGGCCGGTTTGGGATTGGCGTTCCTGCACTTGCCCAATCCTTATCTGCAATTGCTGGGGATGGCCCTGGTAGTGGGGGTGGCCTCGGCCTTGACCCATGTGTTTCGGGGCGCTTTTTCTTACTTGCCCATGCTGGCGGGGATCACGATCGGCGTGGTGGTCTTGCCCTCGGTGCTGGCTCCGGATGCGTCACTGGATTTGGCCTTGTCGCGAGTGGAGTGCACGCTGATCGGGGTCGTGGTCACCACCTTGCTGTGCTCGCGGACAACGCCGCGCAGTCAGCGCAAAACGTATTACGAGCGCGTACGTGTCCTGGCGGCGGATGCCTTGCGCATCGCTGCTCATGCTTTGGGGCCGTCTTATCAGCAGCCGGATCAGAGCTCGTGGAGCCGTGTCCGCCAGGAGATTGTAGATCTGGATGCCCAAGCCCGTATTCTGGCGGCAGGCTCTCTGGATGCTTATCGACGCCTGCCTTATGTGGATGCGTTTCTGTACGCCGTGATTGAGCTTTTGGCCGCCAGCGCGCTGATTGTCCAGCAAAGGGAGCAGGGCCTCTCGCCTGCCGCGGATTATGCACGCGACTTGCAGGAACAGGCACAACGCTTGCAGGACGGTCTGAGTTTGCGGGTGCTGGGCAAGACAGCCTTGCGGCAAGAGGGGCAGATCAGTCTGGCGCGCTTGCGCCGTGCAATGGGTCAAATACAAAGGGCGGAGCATGGGTTGTTCGCTGAACGGGTGCAGCCCAGACGGCACCGTTTTCTGACGACGCCTGCTGTTTCGGTGGATTGGCCCTTGGCAATCCGCACAGGCCTGGTCAGTGGCCTGGCTGCTTTCACTGCAGGTGGTATCGCTTACGCTTTGGCCAGCCCCGCGCTGGAGTTGATGGCGATTGGGGTGTGTACGTTCTCCATTATTTTGGGCTCCATGCCGCGTCCGCAACTGATGAGCCGAACCATGTTTACCGGGATTGCCGTGGGCGTGCTGGTAGCCAGCTTTTATCGCTATTTCGTCCAGGTACACCTGGTTGCGGACTGGCAGGTCATTCTGTCCGTGCTTCCTTTTTTGGTGATCGGCGGTTTGTTACGTGCCAACCGTCCTACTTCGACCTGGGCATTGGACGCGAATATGTGTTTCCAGCTGGCCAGTCAGGCCGGGATGGCGGCGGTTACTTGGCCCATCATCTTGAAGGAGTCCTTGCCTTTGCTGGCGGGCTCCGCGGTCGTGTGCAGTGCTTTCTTTCTTTTGCCTCGCCGTACTCATCCTCGTGGCCAAGCCTTGGTCAGACGTGTGGTGCGCGAACTGTATCCCTTGATCAAGCGTTCGCGCCCACGCCTGTTCCGGGTCTGGCGTGCGCGGGTAGCGCGTCAATGGGTGCGTCTCTGGCACTGGATGGGCGAGCAGACCCCTCATGGTTTGCTGTCCTTGATCAACCTGGGCCATGGCGTGGTCGCGCTGAAGCGGCTGGCCAAACGCGGAACGGAGCAGCAAGCTTGTGTGGAGCTGGTCTGTGAGTTGCTGGAAGGGTTTGAGCATCAGCCCGTGGAGTTGGCCCAGCAATTGCTGCGTCTCAGCCAATCCTGTACCGACATGGTATTGAGGCAGGCGATCATGGATGTGGCGCAGTCCTTGCAAGGGGCGCAAGCGGTTCTGGTTTATGCTTACCCGCCTGATGCTACGCCGCGCGCTGTGGAGACTTCCTGATGAATCACCAACTTTATGAACGATTTGGCCTGTCCATGATTGTGCTGGCGCGCCTGTATCGTCGTGAACTGGATCAGACGCTGGTGCGTTATGGCGTGTCCGAGGCCACCATCCTGCCGATTCGCTATCTGGCCCAGTTGGGAGAACCCATACGGCAAGGGCAGTTGGCACGCATGATGCGTCTGGAAGGCCCCACCCTGGTGCGCCTGATCGACCAGTTGGAGTCCGGCGGTTTGCTGGAGCGTGTGCCCGACGAGCAGGACAAGCGCGCTCGCCTGTTGTGTCTGACTGAAAAAGGGCGGGACTTTCACGAACGCCTGCTGGAATTGCTGCGCCAATCCCGTGCTCCCCTGTTTGAAGGGATTGCGGACGCAGATATAGAAGCGGCTTTGCGTTGTTTTGACGCGCTGGCCGGCAATTTGGGGCTGGAAGCAACGGATATGTCCAGCCTGTTCGGGGATTGATCAAGGGCCTGGGCGGGGTAGCGTAAGCGCATGTTCCAGATGGTGAGCAGAAAGCAGGAGCTGGTTTCCTGCTTTTTTACTTTATGGTTGAATAAACCGTCCTTGTTTCAGCAATAAGGAGGGTATGCCATGAACGATGTAGATCTTGCACGCTTGGTTAAAACCATGAGCGAGGCCCAGCTGACGCTGGCAACCGCAGAATCCTGCACGGCAGGGTTGATTGCGTCCACGCTGGCTGACCAAGCGGGGGCGGCAGCTGTATTGGATTGTGCTTTTGTGACGTATTCTCCGCAGGCCAAGTATCGCTGCCTGGGCGTCGATCAGCGGGTGTTGGCGGAAAACAATCTGTGCAGTGAGGCAGTGGCGCGGGCCATGGCCAAAGGAGCCGCAGAATTGACCCCGGCCAATTTGATCATTGCCAATACGGGGGTGGCTGACGATATTGCGGAGCCGCAGATTCCGGCCGGCACGCAATGTTTTGCCTGGCTGTTCAAGCCACAGGATAAATTTGATCCTTTGGTCGTCTATACGGAAACGATTGTTTTCGATGGCACGCGGGATGAAATCCGCCAGCAAAGTGCGAATCATGCCTTGCTGCGCATCGAGCATTGGTTGCGGCTGGTTAAACAAGAACGCCAGGGTGTGACC
Organism: Alcaligenes sp. DN25; assembly: GCF_023674485.1. Classification (NCBI taxonomy): domain Bacteria; kingdom Pseudomonadati; phylum Pseudomonadota; class Betaproteobacteria; order Burkholderiales; family Alcaligenaceae; genus Alcaligenes; species Alcaligenes sp. DN25. The sequence goes on from NZ_CP098408.1 coordinate 1,611,416, forward strand.
CCTGGCGTTTGATACTGCTAACTGGACAAGCTAAGCCTGTAAAGGCTTAGTTTTCCAGGTATTTGCGCCAGACGCGTGGCAGGATACCGCCATGACGCCAGTACTCCATGTCCTCGACCGTATCCAGACGCACAATCACCGGCACGGACTGGGTGCTGCCATCCAGACGGTGGATGATCAGTTCGGCTTGTGAACGTACACCCAGGTTTTCTTCCAGGCCTTTCACATCAAAGGTTTCGGTGCCGTCCAGGCCCAGGGTATCGGCATTGGTGCCGTCCTGGAACTGCAAGGGCAGCACACCCATACCGACCAGGTTGGTGCGGTGGATACGCTCGAAACCTTCGGCAACCACCGCCTTCACGCCCAGCAGAGCAGGGCCTTTTGCGGCGGAGTCGCGGGAAGAACCGCAACCGTAGTTCTTGCCAGCAATCACCAGCAAGGGAACCTGACGTTCCTGATAGGTCTGGGCCGCTTCAAAAATACGCATCACTTCGCCTTCCGGCATCACCTTGGTGACGCCGCCTTCCACGCCGGGAACAATCTTGTTGCGCAGACGGATGTTGGCGAAGGTCGCACGTTTGACCACTTCGTGATTGGCACGGCGCGTGGTGTAGTTGTTGAAGTCTTTTTGCTCCACACCCTTGGATAGCAGGAAGTCAGCAGCAGGCGTACCCAGGCTGATCGAACCCGATGGCGAAATGTGGTCGGTGGTGATGGAGTCACCCAGAATCGCCAGCGGACGCATGCCGCGCAGGTTGGCCACGGGAGCCGGTTCGCGCTGCAAGCCGTCAAAGTAAGGCGGTTTGCGGATGTAGGTGCTGTCGGCTTCCCATGGGTAGTGGCCACCATTGCTTTCGCGGGCCAGGGCATCCCAGGGTTCGCCACCGTCGTACAGCTCGGCATAGCGTTCGATGAACAGGTCGCGGTCGTACGCGCCGTGGATGGCTTCCTGAACTTCTGCCGATTTGGGCCAGATGTCGCTCAGGTAGACGTCTTTGCCGTCCTGATCCTTGCCCAGCGGGTCGCGGGTCAGGTCTACATTCAGGTTGCCGGCCAGGGCGTAGGCCACAACCAGGGCGGGCGATGCCAGGTAAGCAGCGCGCACGTTGGCGTGGATACGGCCTTCAAAGTTACGGTTACCCGACAGTACGGCGGTGGCAATCAGCTTTTCGGATTCAATCGCGTTGACGATATTGGCAGGCAGTGGGCCCGAGCCACCGTTACACGTGGTGCAACCAAAGCCGGCAATGTTAAAGCCCAGCACGTCCAGGTCGTCTTGCAGTTGAGCGCGCTCCAGCACGTCAGCTGTTACTTGGCTACCTGGCACCAGCGAGGTCTTGACCCAGGGCTTGCTGCGCAGGCCACGAGCGACGGCGTTACGGGCCAGCAAACCGGCGGCCATCATATTGGCGGGGTTAGCGGTATTGGTACAGGAAGTAATGGCGGCAATGACCACATCGCCATCATTCAGCACAAAGTCCTCGCCTTCCACGGGTACGGCACGTTGCGGGTCGTAAGGACGGCCAGCAATTTTCTGGTGGTGGGCGGGGAAGGACTGGGCAGCGGTGTCCAGATCCAGGTGATCTTCAGGATTGCTGGGGCCAGCCAGGCTAGGCTTGATGCTGCTCAGGTCCAGTTTCAACACGGTGTCGTAAACAGGAGCGGGGGCGGCCGGGTCGCGCCACAGTTTTTGAACCTTGCTGTATTGCTCGACCAGATCAATCTGTTCTTGTGGACGGCCTGTCATGTGCATGTAGTGCAGGGCAGCGTCGTCGATGGGGAAGAACACCGCGGTTGCGCCGTACTCTGGTGCCATATTGGCGATCATGCCACGGTCGCCCAGGGAGAGCTCGTCCATGCTGGGGCCAAAGAATTCGACAAACTTGCCCACCACGCCCAGTTCGCGCAGTTTTTGCGTAATGACCAGAACCAGGTCGGTAGGCAGCACGCCGTCATTGAGCTTGCCAGTCAGCTCGATACCCACCACGGCAGGCAGGGCGATGGCGACGGGCAGGCCTACCATCACGGCTTCGGCTTCAATACCTCCGACACCCCAGCCCAGAATGCCCAGGCCGTTAACCATAGGCGTGTGGCTGTCGGTCCCGACACAGCTGTCGGGGTAGACCAGATCCACGTCCTTGCCTTCTTCGGTCCATACAACCTGACCAATATGCTCGATGTGCAATTGGTGCATGATGCCTTTGCCAGGTGGCACCACTTTCACGCCGTCAAAGTTGCTGGAACACCAGCGCAGGAAGGCAAAGCGCTCGCCGTTACGTTGGTATTCACGTGCCAGGTTGATGTCGGCTGCCTTGGGGTTGGCCCAGCTGTCCACTTGCAGGGAGTGGTCAATAATCACGTCGATAGGGACTTGAGGGCGCACGCGGCTGGCGTCACCACCGGCTGCTTGTACGCCTTCGCGCAAGGCGGCCATGTCCAGCAGCATCACCAAACCCAAAATGTCCTGACCAAAGACGCGGGCAGGGTAGAAGGTGATGCCGTCGCCCACCTTGCGCTGGAGCAGGGAGTCAATTTCCTGATCCACGTCGGCGTGACGCACGGCCTTTTGACGACAGAGGTTTTCCAGCAGAACGCGCAGCGAGTACGGCAGCTTTTCAATACCGGGGATGTCGGCGATAGGAACGTAACGTACGGAACGTCCGTTCAGGGACAGCGTTTCTAGGGCAAGAGACTGAGACATGGCAAACGATTCATCCGTAATAAGAAGCCAGGAAAGCAGGGCCAACCTGAGCAAGAATAATCAATAAAATTATGCGTCTGGAGCCTTGATAAAACAATTAAATTGTATTTTGTTTGTATATAATACAATAAAACGATCCAGGATCGCTTCGATTTTTAGGAATGTCGGCATGAAAAGCCAATCCAATTCTTTGCATGTCACCTTGGCACATCGCCTGCTGGACTACGTGCGGGCAGGGCATTTGCAGGCCGGGCATCATTTGACGGAACAATCGCTGGCCGAGGCGCTGGGTGCGTCGCGCTCGCCCATACGCGGCGCACTGGCCTATCTGGCGGAAAAAGGCATTGTGGGCGCACAGCCGCCCCGACGTGGCTTATATCTGTTGAAAGGGGCCGACCAGCTTGGTGTGATCGAAGAAGAGCTGGGCACCAGCCAGGACGACCAGATCTATCTGCAACTGGCCCGCGACAAGCTATCTGGTATTTGGGGTGACACCTTGTCGGAGAACGACGCCATGCGCCGCTATGGCCTGACACGCGAGCGTGTGCGCCGCATTCTGGCTCGTGCTGCCAATGAAGGTTGGATGGAACAGCGCGCCAGCAAAGGCTGGTCTTTCCTGCCCATGATTGACGGCCCTCAGGCTTGCGAAGAAAGCTATACCTTGCGCCAGATGCTGGAACCAGCGGCCATGCTGCTGCCGGGCTTCGCCATTGACTCCACTGTCTTGCGCCGGGTGCGTTTGCAGCAGCAGGCCTTGGCCGACGGGGGCTGGCGTCATGCCGGACACGCGGAAATGTATCAGGCCAATGCCACCTTCCATGAAGCCTTGGCCTCCTTGTCCGGTAACCGCTTTATCGCCCAGACCGTGACACGCCAGAACCAGTTGCGGCGCTTGCTGGAATATCAGGAAACCCTGGATCGGGAACGTATTCGTCGCCAATGCCTGGAGCATCTGGCAATTCTGGATTTGCTGGAAAAGGGCGAACGCGCTCAGGCCTCCGCCCTGCTGGCCCGCCATCTGGGCAATGCCAGTGAAGAGAAAGTACAGCAGCTGGAGCGGCAGCAGCAGCAACGCAGCGGCCAGCCCGGCGCTTTTAGTGAATCGATGGTCTCTCACGCCGAACCCATGGAGGAGACGGCGCAATTTTCTTTAATGGCGCAAGCCAAGAACCAGGAATAACGTGATGAAGCAAAAATCCCTTCCCGCCGTGTTCATGCGTGGTGGCACCAGCAAAGCCTTGATGCTCAATATTGCAGACCTGCCTGCCGAGCGCGACGACTGGACGCCTCTGTTTTCCGCTGCCATGGGTACGCCGGACCCTTATGGTCGCCAACTGGACGGCATGGGCGGTGGTGTTTCTTCCTTGTCCAAGGTTTGTATTATCGGCCCGTCCAGCCATCCGGACGCGGACGTGGACTATACCTTTGCGCAAGTAGCCATCAAGGAAGAGAAGGTGGATTACCGTGGCAACTGCGGCAATATGAGCTCGGCCGTCGGCCCTTACGCAGTAGAGCAGGGCATGGTCAAGGTTGAGGATGGCGAAGCGTGCGTACGCATTCTGAATACCAACACCAACAAGATCATTCACGCCCACTTCACGGTTGAAGATGGTCAGCCCCGGTACGACGGTGATCTGTCCATTCCCGGCGTAGGCGGCACGGGCTCGCCTATCCGTCTGGACTTTGTGGAACCTGGTGGTGCCTCTACTGGTTCCTTGCTGCCTAGCGGTGAATTGACCGAGTGGCTGGATGTGCCTGGCGTAGGCCGTATCGAGGTGTCGCTGGTGGACGCGGCCAACGCAGCGGTGTTTGTACGCGCGGCTGATGTAGGCCTGACCGGTCTGGAATTGCCCGACTGGCTGGAAGCTCACCCTGAAGTGCTGGAGCGTCTGGACGCAATTCGTGTGCAGGCGTCGGTACGCATGGGCATTGCTCCCGATGTGGAAGCCGCACGTCAGATTCGCATCGTGCCCTTTGTTTGCATCGTGTCGCCGGCTCAGGACAACCCGACCTTGTCTGGCGACGTGGTTCCTGCCAAAGAGATTGATCTGGTTGCCCGCGTGATTTCCAATGGCCAGCCGCACCGCGCCTTGCCCTTGACGATCTCGCTGTGCACCGCTGTGGCTGCTCGTTTGACGGGCAGCCTGCCTTCGCAATGTCTGTCCGACTCGGTTGCCCCTCAAGGTCCACTGCGTCTGGGCATGCCTTCCGGTGTGCTGACAGTGGGCGCGGAAGTGGAAAAGAAAGACGGCCAGTGGTTTGCCAAGGCCGGTTCTTTCTATCGTACAGCGCGTCGCCTGTTTGATGGCCGTGTGTGGGTTCCTGGCAAAGCCTTGAAGGACTAATCCACGATACGCAAGTCCTGCGAGGGCGAACGCCCGAAGCGGGACTTGTAGTCTGCACAGAAGCGGCCGAAATGGTTGAAGCCGCAGCGCAAGGCAATCTCGCTGACCTGGGTACCCGGCACGGCATGACGAATGGCTTGCTGGGCCGCTTCCAGACGAATCTGTTTCAAGAACTGCATGGGGCTCAGCCCCCGCTCCGTACGAAATGCCAGCGTCAGGCTGCGCACACTGGCACAGGCCGCGGTGGCAATCTGCTCCAGCGTCAGGGCCTCGTCCAGGCTGGCCCGCATGAAATCCTCGGCTCTTTGTACCCGGCGCGAACTGGCCGGGCGCACGCTTTGCTGCAATTGCTGGCTGTAGTTACCCGGCTGGGTATGAAACAGATGCAGCAAAAGATTGTCCTCGGCCTGACGCGACCACTGGTCCATTTCGGGCGGCAAATGCCCGCCATAAGCCAGCAAGCTGCCAATCTGGTGCTGCCAGGCGCAGCCGTGCGGCGAATCCAGAGACATGCCAGCAGCAAATTCAATGGGCCGATCCAGGCTCAAGCCCAAGGTCTGACGGGCCACTTCTTCCAGCCGGTGGCGCGGAATCTTCACTAAAAACTGTTCACAGCCCTGTTCCCAATCCAGTTCAACCTGCAGGGAAGGGGAGATCACGCTGGCGATTTTGGGGTTGGCCTGGACGTACTCCCGACCAACCCGAATACAGGAGCGTCCCTGTATCGGCACCTGAAACAGCAGGAAATCGTCCAGAATCCCCGGCGATACCTGCACCGCCGCGCCATATTTCAGCAAGACAAAGGAAAAGCTGTGGCTGCTGGCATAGCGCAGGGAAGCATCGACCGGGCCGTCATTCCAGGTCAAGCGGTGCTCGGTTAAAAAACCGGCCGTCTCGCTGCGTGTCTGGTCCGGGCAGCGCGATTCAAAGCGCGGCGCACTGTGTTGCAAGGGGGCCAGCCCTGACATAAACCACGCTTGCATGATGTGTGTCTCCAAATTTTTGCCGGTTCGGGATAAGGCTTGCCATATCTGGATAGCCGCCCATTCTGCGCCGGTCTAATGTATTTCAAACCTAAAACAGTAGTCCTGTCCCGGCACCTTAGCAGATTGGGATACGACTGGGAATTGCTGTATTCACGTAGTCCTTTGGGCCCGTCTTTTCTGGCTTGCAGGACAAGCGCCGCCAAAATCACGGGCGTCAGTGGTACACAGCTTCCGGCGTATTGGGGGTGGTCCAAGGCAGAACTAAAGTCCAGTTTTTTGAAAGACAGAGGACGGAGACAAACATGAAAAAACAAGTGGCGTTCTGTATGAGCACGCTGGCCTTGGCCCTGGCCTGTAGTCCGGCATCCAGTCAGGAAGTATTCAAGGTGGGGCTGCTAACCACCTTGTCTGGCCCTGGTGCAGCCATTGGCGCAGAAATCCGTGATGGTTTCGAGCTGGGCCTGAACCACTCGGGTGGCAAGCTCGGCGGTGTGGATGTGGCCTTGACGGTGCTGGATGATCAGCAAAAACCAATGGAAGGCCGCCAGGCGGTGGACCGTCTGGTCAAGCGTGACAAGGTCGATGTGATTACCGGCATGGCCTTCTCCAATGTGCTGCTGCCCGTGATGCCGACGATTTTGAACAGTGACACGATCTACATTTCCGCCAACACCGGCCCGGCCGATTACGCGGGCGAGCGTTGTCACCCCAATTTCTTCAGCGTGTCCTGGCAGAACGAGGATATACCCGCTGCGATGGGCAAGTACGTGACCGATCAGGCGCACAAGAAAGTCTATTTGATTGCCCCCAACTACCCCGGTGGTCGCGAGTCCATTGAAGGCTTCAAGCGTCTGTTCAAGGGCGAGATTGCCGACGAAGTGTATGTGAAGGTCGGCCAGATGGATTACGCCGCCGAGCTGGCACAAATGCGAGCTTCGGGTGCGGATGCCGTGTTTTTCTTCCTGCCCGGCGGCATGGGCGTGTCTTTTATCAAGCAGCTGATCAACTCGGGCCTGTCCACGCAACTGGCGGTGTATACCCCCGGCTTCTCGGCTGATCAGGACACGATTGCCGCGATTGGCGAGTCCATGAAGGGCATGGCGAATGCCGCCCAGTGGTCGCCGGATCTGGATAACCCGGTCAACAAACGCTTTGTGGCGGATTTTGAAAAGACCTACGGTCGCCTGCCTTCCATGTACGCCTCCCAGGGCTACGACGCCGCCTTGTTGCTGGATGGCGCACTGAAGGCTGACCCCAAGGCCGCTACCGACCGGGAAGCCCTGCGTAAAGCCTTGCGCAGTGCACCGTTCGAGTCTGTACGCGGCGCCTTTGCCTTTAACAACAACCAGTATCCGGTGCAGACCTACTACATGCGTGAAGTGGCTCCGAATGATCAGGGCCAGATGAGCAACAAGATTGTGTCCACCGTATTCGAGCAGTTCCAGGATCATTTTGCACCGCAGTGCAAGATGGAAAAGTCATAAAGAGGGTGCGTCAAGCATCCGGCAGCAAGGAGGTAATGATGAGCTATAGCAACGAACAGCTGTCCGCACTGGTGCGGGGAGACAGCGTACATAAATCGGTCTATACCGACCCTGAAATCTTCCGTCTGGAGATGGAACGCATTTATGGCCGTGCCTGGATCTACATCGGCCACGACAGCCAGGTGCCTAATCCCGGCGACTACCACACCACCTTGTTGGGCGGCCAGGACGTCATCATGGTGCGCGGCAGCGACAAGAAGGTGTACGTGCTCTACAACCGTTGCCCGCACAAGGGTGCGAAAGTAGTGGCCGATGGCTGTGGCAATGCGGGCAAGTTCTTCCGCTGTCCTTACCACGCCTGGACGTTCAAGCTGGACGGTCAGCATCTGGCCGCTCCGATGAAAAACGGCTTGGAAAACACCTGCTTTGATCCCAAGCACCCGGATTTCTCCATGCGCCGTGTGGCTCGTGTGGAAAGCTACCGTGGTTTCGTTTTTGCCTGTCAAAGCGCCCACGGCCCGGACTTGAAAGAGTTTTTGGGTCCCATCATCACCTCCATCGACAATCTGTGCGATCGCTCGCCCGTGGGTGAAGTGGAAGTGGCCGGTGGCAGCTTCAAGGTCTGGCAGCCCTCCAACTGGAAGGTGTTCTACGAGAACCTGCACGACACCATGCACGCCAACGTGACGCACGAGTCGTCCTACGTGGCAGCCCGCGAGCAGGCCGAAGACTACGGCTCCATGCCGCTGGAACTGCACATCATGGACGGTAACGGCGAGCCCTACGGTTTCTGGGAAAAGCTGGACCTGTATGCCTTTGATAACGGCCACGGCTACATGGAAGGGATTTTCAATCCCGGTGCCATCGAAACCGACCCGATCACCAAGGCGCACTACGAAACGCTGAAAGAAGCTTACGGCGAAGAAAAAGCGCTGAACATTCTGGGCGAGAACCGTCACAACAGCATTATTTACGGCAGTGGCTCGCCCCACACCGTATTCCAGCAGTTCCGTGTGATTCGCCCGGTGGCGGTGGACCGCACTCATGTGGAAATCCAGCTGTTCCGCCTGAAAGGTGCGCCAGATGATATTTACAAGCGCGGCCTGATGTACGCCAACCTGATCAACTCGCCGTCGTCCAACGTGATGCCGGACGATATCGAAGTCTATGGCCGCTGTCAGGAAGGTAACCAGACCAATGGCGGAGACTGGATCAGCATGCACCGCTATGACGGCACCGACAAGCCTATCGAAGGCGGTATGGTCGCCACCAACGGCACCAGCGAATTGCCCATGCGCAATCAGTTCCGCGCCTGGAAGCATTTCATGACTACCAGTCTGTACGACGCGCCTGCGCAGTCGGAAGACAGTGGTAAAGCCACGGTGCGTTCGGCTTCTGGTGAGCCCATCGCCCCGGCAACACAGGCTTAAGCGGGCTGCTGTCCGAGCCAAGGAGAATTCTTATGTTGTTTGATATTGATTTTGACGTCAGCGTGGATCAGGTCACGCCTGTGAACCTGAGCCTGGAAGCCATCCGTGAAGTGGAGCAGTTCATCTATCACGAAGCTCGTTTGCTGGACGAGCGTCGCTGGCAAGCATGGCTGGATCTGTGGACCGAGGAGGGCATGTACTGGATTCCTCACAGCTACGATCAGGAAAGCCCTTACGAGCACATTTCCCTGTGCTGGGAAAACAAGCTGCTGCGTGAATTGCGTATCCGTCGTCTGGAAAACCACCGCAACTGGTCCCAGCAGCCAATCACACAGTCCTGCCGTGTGCTGGGCAATGTGATGATTGATGGCACTGATCCGGAAGGCTATCTGGTGGTGCGTTCCAGCTTCCACTCCATGGAGTGGCGTGGCAAGGATCCGGTCTACCGTGTGGGCAGCCTGATTCACAAGCTGCAGGCCCAGGAGGGCGGTGGCTGGAAACTGCGCATGAAGCAGGTGAACCTGGTGGATCGTGACGCGGTTCACGGCGCTATTCAGGTGTACATCTAATGTCGGCAGCCCATCACACAGCCTTGCTGGCCCTGCATTATCAAAACGACGTCCTGCACGCCGATGGCCTGATCCGCGTGGGGGTAGAGGCCAATAGCCCCCAGCGTCAGGCCTTGATCGAGGCCGCAGGCCGTTTGCTGGCGCAGGCCCGCGCACAGGGCGTGCCCATTGTGCATGTACGGGTGGGCTATCGGCCTGACTATGCCGACCTGCTGTGCAATGCGCCGATTCTGCACAATGTGAAACGAATCGGCGCCATGCAGACTGGCAGCTGGGGAGCCCAGTTCTTTGACGGGCTGGCTCCCTTGCCCGATGAGTTTGAAGTTCACCACACGCGTATCAACGCTTTCTTTGGTTCCGCGCTGGAGCCAGTGGTGTGTCGTTTGGGCGTGGAGCGTCTGGTGATTGCCGGTGTGGCTACCCATTCTGTAGTCGAGAGCACAGTGCGCCATGCGGTGGATATGGGCTATGAGGTGGCGGTGGTGGCCAGCGCTTGTGGTGCTCCCCCCGCGACCCATGAGGCCTCCCTGGCCAGCATGAGCCTGATTGCTCATATTGACCGGGACGAAGATTGGGCGACGGTGTTCGGCGCACCAAAAGTAGAGTAGGAGAAGCACATGCAGCAGGACATGAAGGTGAATTTACAAGGTAAGGTCGCCATCGTGACCGGGTCCACGCAAGGGCTGGGGGCGGACATCGCCCTGGCTCTGTGTGCCGCCGGTGCGTGGGTGCTGATCGTGGGTCGCAGTCAGGAAGAAGGTCAGCGTACCGAGGCGCGTCTGCAGGCCGTAGGCAAGGCCCAGTTCATGGCCGCCAATATTTGTGATGATGCACAGCTGGATGCCTGCGTGCAGGCCGCCCTGGCACAAACTGGCCGCATCGACATTGTGGTGAACAATGCCTGTTCCTACGGGGACGAAGGCCTGGCTTCCAGCCGGGAGCTATGGCATCAAACGCTGGATGTGAACCTGATCTCCAGCGCGATTCTGGCCCAGAAAGCCACGCCGCATATGGGGCAGGGTGGGGTCATCATCAATATGGGCAGTACAGGTGGCAAATTCGGCGTGGCCGGACGCGCCCTGTATCCGGCTTCCAAAGCGGCCATCCTGCAATTTACAAAAAGCTTGGCCGTGGAATTGGCTCCCTCGGGGATTCGTGTGCTGACGGTTTCGCCCGCCTGGACCTGGTCGCCGTCCGTCGAACGCATGAGCGGTGGTTCGCGTGAGCTGGCCAATCAGGTGGGGGCGCAGGTTCATCCTTTGGGTCGAGTCGGTTCCGGCGAAGAAGTGGCTCAGGTGGTCTTGTTTGCCGTGTCGGGCGCGGCTTCCTGGATGACAGGGATTGATCTGCCCGTGGACGGTGGCTTTTCCGTACTCGGGCCAGAGCAGGGCAAGTCGCCCCGTCACTGGTTTGAACGCTGGCAGGCGCAGTCGTCTGGCTCATAAATAGAAAAGTGCGGTAAAAGATGTCCAGGGCTTGTGAACAGCTGTTTCTTGTGGCGTGTTCACAAGCCCTGACCCCGTTCAGGGCAATTTAAAAAAGGTGTGGGATGACAGACTCAACAAATAAAAAATCGTATGCCGTCATTGTGGTGGGCAGTGGCATCAACTCCCTGGTGTGTGCAGCCTTGCTGGCGCAAAAGGGCAAGCAGGTCCTGGTGCTGGAGCGTAACGACCGTGCGGGCGGGTGTATCCGTACCGAGGAACTGTTTCCGGGCTTTACCCATGAGTTGCTGTCGTCCTGGTACCCCTTGTTCACATCCGGCGCTGCCTATGCCCGTTTGAAAGACGATCTGGCCGCCCAGGGCGTGGAGTTTCTGGAAAACGGCTACACCACCGGCGTAGTGGGCAGCGATGGTAAAGGCCTGGCCCTGCGCCACGATGTGGGTGATTCCATTCAGCGTATCAATGGCTTGCAAGCTGGTGATGGCGATGCCTTTGGTGCCATGTGCAGCCAGTTGTTTGAGCGCGATGCGGGCCTGACCTTCGGCTTGCTGGGCACCGAGCCATACAGCCGTGGCTTGTTGGGTTTGCTGTTCTCGCAATGGCGCAAGCGCCGCATGGACGGCATGGTCCAGTACGGACGCGAGTCTCTGGAGTCCTTCCGTCGCTGGGCCGATCGTGAGCTGAGAGATGACCGTGTACGCGGCATGATGGCTCCCTGGGTCTTGCACTCGGGCCTGGGCCCTGACGACGCCTGCTCGGCGCTGATCGGCAAGCTGACCTTTGCAGCTGTGGTCGCCGGTGGCATGCCCGTGGTGAAAGGCGGCGGCCAGAATCTGGTGCGTGCTCTGTGCGCCATTATTGAAAAGGCTGGTGGCCGTATTCAACTGAACACCGAAGTGGAAGAAATTGTGCTGGAAGGACAAAAAGCCCGTGGCGTGCGTGCCGGCGGCCAAGTCTACGAAGCTAGCCACGTAGTGTGCAACGTCACGCCGCCACAACTGTATGGACGCTTGCTCCCAGGTGCTCCCGCCCAAGTTCGCGAGCAAGCCAATGCCTATCGTTTCGGCCGTGGCGACATGCAAATTCATCTGGCGTTGGACAGCATGCCTAACTGGAGCGATCCAGAGCTGCTGAAAGTACCGTTGCTGCACCTGTCCGACAGCCTGGAAGACGTCAGCATGAGCGTGGCCCAGGCCAATAACGGCCTGATCCCGGCCAAGTTCACCGTGGCGATCGGTCAGCCATGCTCGCTGGATCCCAGCCGTGCGCCGGAAGGCAAATGGATACTGTGGATGCAGATGCAGGACATGCCATCCAAGTTGCGCGGCGATGCGGCTGGCAAGATCGACGTGCCGGAAGACGGTAAATGGACCGAAGAAGTCAGCCAGGCCGTGGCTGAGCGCATCATCGACCAACTGGAAGGCGTCATGCCCGGTTTGCGTCAACAAATCGTGGGTCAGAAAGTGCTGTCGCCAGCCGACCTGGAATCCATCAACTGCAATCTGGTGGGCGGCGACCCCTACTCGGGTATTTGCTCCCCCGACCAGTTCTTCTGGATGCGCCCCTTTGCAGCCAGTAACGGTGCCCGCTCCCACGCCACACCGTACAAGAATGTCTACCACATTGGTGCGTCCACCCATCCAGGCCCAGGTCTGGCGGGAGCGTCCGGATTTATGGTGGCGGAGCAGATTCGTTAATCCTGCATGTTCTTGGGCCTGAGGCTTGATGCCTGCAGGCAGAACAACCGGCCGGGGTAGGTGTTTTGCACCTGTTCTGGCCGGTTTTTTTTGCTTCTTGGCATTCAGCCAGAAGAGGGGATGAGGGGGAGTAAAGGAGCCGGAACCTGAAAAGTGAGCAGGTCGGGGCGTTTATCGTCAAAAAAACAGGGTTCTCGTGAATACCTCATGCGCCAAGCCCACAATAGTTCGGTATTCTGTGCATGTTTTCTGCTGCCCTGGCGGTTTCATGCTTGGGGCCTCATTGTTTAGCCGGAGTTTTATTGATGCACGCTTTTCGCCGTTCGCGCCTGTGTGCTTTTTTGTCCTTGTGGCTGCTGGCTGTGGTGCTGGCTGTTACCGCTGTCCCTGTGACGGCCGAGACGGTGGCATTGACGCCTGCGCAGGCCAGTGAATCCCTGAATGAATTGCGTGACACGCTGCAAACTGTCCAGGACCGTTTGCAGAAAAATGATGGCTTGGGCGATTCCGATCTGGTTGCCTTGCGCAATCAGTTGCTGCTGGCGCAAGAGCAGGCTCAGGAAATGAGTGTACGTCTGGAGCCTGAGCTGTTGAGCGTGACCGCGCGTCTGAATCAGTTGGGGCCTGTGGATGATCCGGCGGGGGAGTCCGAGGACATTGCGCGCCAGCGTGCTCAATTGCAGCAGGCGGTGACCGAGCTGGACGGCATGATCAAGCTGGCCCGTTTGATCGGCGTGGAAACAACACAAGGCCTGGATCAGGTGTCCAAGCAGCGCCGCGTAATTTTCCAGGCGGAATTGGGTCGGCAGTCGCAGTCCGTGTTGACACCGCGCTTCTGGCGCAATGTGTCGCGCGATTTGCCTGGTGATCTGGCCAGGGTTGAACGCATGCGCAAGGATCTGGCTCAGCGGGTAATCGATTTGCCCGCTTATGTGCTGTGGTCGGCAGGAGCCTTGGCTCTGGTCTTGCTGGCTTTGTCGGTCTGGGCGGTACGGGGGCTGGAGCGTTTTACCATCAACCACACCAAGCCCTCGCGCTTGCGACGCTCTTTTTATGCGACGGCTTTGATTGTGCTTTACAGCCTGACGCCCGGTTTGTTGGCATCGGTGGCGGCAGGGTTGTTTTACTGGAACGGCAATCTGGCTCCGGATCTGTCCAGCTTTGTGTCCAAGTCCGTATTCGCCTTGTATCTGGGTGGCTTTGTGACCGGGATGGGCCGCGTGCTTTTGTCGGCGCAGCGTCCTAGCTGGCGCTTGCCTCCCATTCCCAGCAATGTGGCTTTGAAGCTGGCATGGTTGCCCATTGCTCTGGGCATCATGGTGGCCTTGACCTGGATGTCGCAGCAATTGCTGGGCCTGATCAATGCCACGCTCAGCACTACCTTGCTGGTCAACAGTTTTAACACGCTGACACTGAGCATCTTTATTGCCATTGCAGCCTGGAACTTGAGCCAGGGACGGGATAAGACCCCCGTTCCAGAAGGTGGCGAGGACCCGCAGAAAACGGCTCCGGTTCAGCAGGGGGCGACCTGGTTGCGCGCCATTCCTATCACCCTGGGTGTGGTCATTGGGCTGGGGATGATTGCCTTCTTGCTGGGTTACATCGCCTTGAGCAGTCTGATTGTGCAAGAGGTATTGTGGCTGAGTCTGGTGATTTGCACCTGCTATGTCCTGGTCGCGCTGATTGCGGATATCGGTCAAAGCCTCTTGCTGCAATTTAAAGAGAAGCGCGCCGCTAATGAATGGAGCAGTACGCAATTGCGTGGCAGCAGCCAGATCGTGATCGTGCTGTCCGGAGCCTTGCGTTTATGCCTGATTATTACGGCGATTACCCTGGTCTTGCTGCCTTTTGGCGAAGACCCCACGCAGTGGCTGCAGCGTCGTTTGGGCTTTTTGGTTAAAGGTTTTTCTTTAGGTCAGGTTCAGTTAAAACCCAGCTCGGTCCTGCTGGCCGTGCTGATTCTGGTGCTGGGCATTTTGTTCGTTAAAGCCTTGCAGCGCTGGGTGGCCAACCAGCTTTTACCCGCCACGCGTATCGATCCGGGTATGCGAGTGTCTACTGCTAATCTGTTCAGCTATGTGGGCTACTTTATTGTGGTGGCTACGGCGATTTCGTCTCTCGGAATCGGTCTGGAGCGCATGGCCTGGGTGATTTCAGCCTTGTCGGTGGGTATCGGTTTTGGCTTGCAAGCGGTGGTGCAGAACTTTGTATCGGGGCTGATTTTGTTGGCCGAACGTCCCATCAAAATTGGGGACTGGGTCAGCCTGAACGGGGTAGAGGGCAATGTACGCAAGATCAATGCCCGTGCCACGGAAATTGAAATGTTCGACCGCTCCACCTTGATCGTGCCGAACTCCGAATTCATCACCAAAACCGTGCGTAATGTGACCTTGAGCAATCCCTTGGGGGTAGTGAAGGTCAAGATCAATATGCCTATCGACACAGACGCTAAACGGGTACGTTCTATCATGCTGGATGTGATGCAGAACTACAACGACGTGCTGGCCGACCCGGCGCCGGATGTGACGCTGGATGGCTTTGATGCCAACGGCTTGCAGTTCACGGCGACCTGCTATGTAAGCTCGCCTCGCATTGGCAGCCGGGTACGCAGTGTCCTGATGTTCGATATTCTGGATGAATTACGCAAGGAAGGTCTGGCGTTGCACCATACTCAGACCATGACGGTATTGCCCAATACACCGGTCGCCAGCCAGAGTGAAAGCGGCAACCCCTTGCTGAATGATTGAACCTCGATAAAAACAACAGGCAGGCCCCAGGGAGACAACAGCCATGAAGACGCTACGACTAGGTGTGCAGGTCTTGCTCTTGTTTATTGGCCTGCTGCTGGGGGGCGGGTCTCAGGCACAAACCCTGTCCGAGATTGAGCAAGAGCGTCAGCTGATGCGGGAGCTGCAGCAGGCGCAAGATGAAGTTCGCCTTTTACAGTATCGCCTGGAAGGCAATCAAACCTCCATACGACGCGAACGTAGCTACGAGTTCGAGCAGAAGCTCACCCATGCGCGCGATCTGTCCAGCCGGGTCGTGCAAAAGCTGGAGCGACGTAGCCGCTTGTTGCGGGCGCGCTTGCAGGAGCTGGGTGAAGATGCTGGAGACGAGGCAGACCAAACCACACTTCATAACGAGCGGCAGCAATTGCGACGGGCTGACGCGGCCTTGCGCGCAGACTTGCGGGTAGCACGCCTGGTGCAACTGGAAACGGAACAGACAGGTCAGCTGTTGCGGGATGCGACAGCGCGCTATGAACATGCCAAGCGCTGGCAGCGCAGTGCTTCCCTGGTCTTGTTGCAAAGTCTGCCTGGATTGAGCGAGGCCTGGCCGGCGGATCGGCAAAAACTGTCCGACTTCGCTCAGCAGTGGCGTGAAACCTGGAAAGACACGAGCTGGCAGCAAAGTAACGCATCATTCGGGATGGTGATCGCGGTTGTGATCATGGGGTTTGTTTTGTTGCGACTGATGCCGGTGTGGATCAGCCGTTATTTACCGGCAGGGCGTTTGCGCCGCTCCAGCCTGACTCTGGCCAATTTCCTGTTGTGGTTTTTTGTCAGCCTGACTCTGGTGGATCAGTTGATTGAGCTGTTCTTCGATCGCCCAGGCATTAGCGCCATGCAGTTTGAACTGCTGGCTACCTTGAAGTTCGGAGCGGCAGTGGCGGCGGTGGTGCTGGCCACCATGAAAGGTATCTTGATCCAGAGTCGCGCCTCCTGGCGCTTGCTGCCCTTGTCGACTCAGGCGCAAGGGCGAATGCGTTATTTTGCACTCGCCTTTTTTCTGATTGCCTATCTGGACATTGTGGCGACCTTTTTTAAAGGTTCGATAGGAACGTCAGACACGTTTCAAGCCTTGATGGATGGCATCACCAGCCTGCTTTACCTGGTCTTGTATGGCTATGGCTTGTGGATACTGCGGGCCGAGCTGTTTGGCCAGACCGAATCGTCGGGGCAGGGCTCTGTCAGAACAGCGCGTAGCTGGGCGCGCCTGGTCTTCAAAGGGGCCGTCGCCGTCTATATTCTGGTCGCTGGGCTGTTCATCGGTGGGTGGCAGGGCTTGTCGGATGATTTGATGTCCCACTTCATCACCATGCCTTTGATCTTTGGCTTGATTGCCTATGTCTTCATGGTGTGGCTGCAGGACATCTCGGACTCCTTGCTGGCCTATTTGCACAACCGCAGTCGCGATCCTGACGCGGCACCGATTCGTGTGCAAAGCCAGTTGATCGTGGTGTTCTTTGCCATTGCCAGAATGACAGTCCTGGGCCTGGCTATCTGGATGGTCAGTGGGGATTGGTTGACTGAACCCAAGCAGATGCTGGAATCGGGACTGGACGTCTCGCGTGATGTCCTGCGTCTGGGGGCGGTGCAATGGCGTCTGGACTTGTGGCTGATTGCCTTGGGCGTGATGCTGGTGGGGGCCGTCCTGATTCATTTCCTGCGCACCTGGCTGCGTCAGCATTACATGCCTAACACCACGCTGGAGCCGGGCCTGCAAAATGCGATCGTGGGCATGGTTGGGTACGTTGCCTATTTTGTTCTGTTGGTGATCTGCCTGTCCATGCTGGGTGTGCCGATTGAATCGGTGACCTGGATCTTTACGGCCTTGACGGTGGGTCTGGGTTTTGGCTTGCGAGGCATTGTGCAGAACATTGCCTCTGGCCTGATGCTGATGGTCGAGCGTCCCGTCAAAGTGGGAGACTGGGTGGAGGTAGAGGGCAGCGAAGGCAATGTGCGCCAGATTCGCTTGCGGGCGACCTATGTTGAGCGCTTTGATCGCACCATGGTCATGGTCCCCAACTCCCAGATGATGGGGCGGCAGGTGCGTAATCTGACTTACACCCCGACCTCCTTGGGCGCGATCGAGTCCCGCTTGCTGTTTCCGCTGGATGTGGACGCGGATGCGGTCATGCAGATTTTGCGTGAGGCCGTACAGTCCGAACCGGAAATTCTGACCGAGCCAGCCCCTATCTTGTCTTGCGACGGAATTTTTGGGGATGGGGTGGCATTCAGCACCCGTTGTTTCATCAATACCATGCGAGTCCAGCGCCGGGTGCGCAGCAATCTGATGCTCGACATTCTGCGGCGCTTGCGTCAACAGGGCATCAGTCTGCATCCGGCCCAACGCTGGGTTCAGGAAGCCATGGACAAGGACAGGGCCGAAGACCCCGACCTTTAGGGTTTTCCCAGTGATTGAAAGCTGAAATATTCATCCGTATAATTTGTTTAGCCACACTAAACAGAATAGACGCATTATGCGTATCAGGATGGATGAGACATGAGCAAGAAACAGTCCCCACAGGACGAGGCCCCCGTATCGCCGTGGCGTGCCGCCAGCGCAGCGGGTTTGGGCACCATGATCGAGTATTACGACTTTCAGCTGTACGGCGTCCTGGCTGTGACGCTAAGCGTGCTGTTTTTTCACGCCGGCAATGAGAACGCGGCCTTGCTGTCCACATTGGCCGTGTTTGGCGGCGCCTTTCTGGCACGCCCCTTGGGCGGTATTTTCTTTGGCTGGTTTGGCGACAAGCATGGCCGTACCGCTGCCTTGATGTTCACGATTGTGGGCATTGGAGTGGCCAGCGCCTTGATGGGCATGTTGCCTACCTACGCCACGCTGGGCCTGGCTGCACCGGCCTTGCTATTGCTGTGTCGTTTGCTGCAGGGCTTTTTTGCCGGTGGTGAAATTACGGGCGCAGCTACCTATGTGGCGGAATGCTCGCCTCCCGGCAAGCGCGGTTTCTTTGGCGCGTTCAACCCGGCCGCCGCCACTTTGGGCTTGTCCCTGGCCACCGGCGTCGCGGGGTTGGTGACGGCGCTGGTGGGTAAGGAAGCCATGCTGGATTGGGGCTGGCGTATTCCCTTTCTGCTGTCCATTCCGCTGATCATTCTGTGTGTCTGGGCTCGTTCACGTATCGAGGATTCGCCGCGCTTTAAGGAAATGCTCAAAAGCCATCACCCCGAGCATTCGCCTTTGTCCTTGATTGTGCGTGATTACCGCCGTCCCCTCTTGCAAGTCATTGCCATTGGTTTTGCACAGAATGCAGCAGGCTACGTGGGCGTGGTCTATCTGAGTACCCATTTGATTCACACCCTGAAATACGACGGCACCGCGGTGTTCTGGCTGATTTCCCTGGTCACCTTGTGCTCGGCCTTCATCATGCCTTTTGCCGGTGGCCTGTCTGATCGCTTTGGCCGCAAACCCTTGCTGACGATTGGCTTGCTGGGCTATCTGGTGCTGGTGCCGCTGACGATGTGGGTCGCCTCCTGGGGCAGTTTCCCGCTGGCGGTGATCGCGGTGGCCGTGTCCATTTTGCCCTTCATCGTAGTGCAGGCCGTGGGCTACCCCTTGTATGCCGAATTGTTCCCTACGCGAGTGCGCTATAGCGGCGTGTCGCTGGGCTTTAACATCGCCACCATTCTGGGTGGAGCGACGGCGCCATTCGTGGCGTCCTGGCTGACGGGCCTGACCGGTTCGAGCATGGCACCTGCCTTTTACGTGATGGTAGTGGCGCTGATCGGGATTGTGGCTTTGAGCACGGTGCAGGAAACCTCTGGCCGTCAGTTGGCCGATTGATTTTCAAGGAAGTAAATGATGTCCGGATATTTTCTTTATCACTCCATTGGCATGTTCGAGGGCAAGGAAGCGGCCATGCGTGCCGAGCTGGATCAGTTCAGCCAGGTCTGGTCGGCGCAGGACGATGCCCAGTGGGGGTACGCTCTGGGCCAGAAACAGGCTTTCATGGATGCCTGGGCCCGTTTGATTGGTGCTGATTCCAAGGATATTGCGCTAAGTGAAAATGTCACTGGCGGCCTCTACAGCATTCTGGGTTCTTTGCCTTCGCATGTGCTTAAAGGACGTACCTTGCTGGTTGCGGCCGATTGCTTTCCCAGCCTGCATTTTCTGTTGCAAAAACTGGCCTTGCGCCTGGGTTTCACCTTGCGCACCGTACCTTTGAGTGCGGGCCTGTCTTATGTGACGGACGATGATTTCATCAACGCCTGGGATGACAGTGTGGGTTTGGCCCTGGTGACCTGGGTCAGCTCTACGTCCTCGCACCGGGTGGATGTGGATCGCATGGCGCAATGTGCGACGGAGCACGGCAGCCTGATGGCGCTGGATTTGACACAAGCCGCCGGGCTGGTGCCGTTCACCGTGCATGAAGGCGTGGCCTTTACCTTGTCGGCCTCCTTGAAGTGGGCATGCGGCGTGTCCGGTGCCAGCCTCTTGCATGTGCGTGCAGATTTGATCGAGCAGTGCGAGCCGGAGTTTCGCGGCTGGTTCAGCCAGGAAAATCCCTTTAACTGGAATCTGGACCAGTTCAGCTATGCTGACGGCGCGCGTCGTTTCGACCACGGCACACCGGCTATTTTGGGAAGTATTGCGTCCCTGCCTGGCATGCGTTTCGTGCTGGAAACTGGCGTAGAAAAACTGCTGGAGCAAAACCGGGCATTGACGGCGGTCTTGCTGGATCGTGCGGCCAAAGCCAATTGGCCCGTGCTGACCCCATTGGCCGAGAACGAGCGCGGCGGCAGCATCATGTTGCGCGCCAGCAGTGCCCAACGCGCTCAGGCTATGGTGGATCAGCTGCGTGAGCAGGAGCTCTATTGCGATCAGCGTGACGGCGTATTGCGTCTGTCGCCCGGTAATGTCTGCACCGAGCAGGATGTACTGCGCTTGTGCGACACCTTGCAAGCCGGTTGGTAAAGGAGGAGGGGATATGGATAGCCAAACCTGGGCTCATCAGGCCAGCCGTCGTATCGAACGATCCGCCAAGGTCGTGATGGACTATATGGCGGATCTGGATGCGCTGGGACGCTGGTCTCTGGGCTGCTTTGACACCGAAACGGTGGAGCCTGGCCTGGTGGTGGGGACGTCCTTGTTTGATGGTGGCCAAACCCATGTCAGCGTGGAGATTCTGGCCGAGCAAGGGCTGATTCGCTATTGGGTAGGTAGCGCCACACAACGTACGCCGCGCATCAGCGCCATGGTGCAGCCGCTGGATCAGAATTCCTGCATCTTGATCATGCTGGCGACACGCGGTGCAGACATGGATGAAAACCGCTGGCTACGTTTGCAGCGTTGCCATGAAACCGAGCTGGACCTGATCCAGGCCCAGCTGCACAGCGCCGCCTAGTGCTCGTGCTTAATAGCTTGGTGGGGTGATCGCCACAATAAAGCGCACATCCGTGTCGTAAGGATTGCGGTAGGCATGGGGCAGGCTGGAGTTGAAATAACAGCTATCGCCCGTTTGCAGACAGTGCTGATCATCCCCTACATCGACCAGCAGCTGGCCTTCCGTCACCAGCACACATTCCTCGGCAGGGTGGCTCCAGCGCTGCCCGACCGAGCTTCCTCCCGGCGGCAAGAAGCCCGCCAGCATTTCAATACTGCCAAAGCCCGGCGACACCCGCTGGTACTGCACGCCCGAAGCGGATTGAATGCTCATGCGCTCGTTCTGGCGCACCACCGCCACTTGCTCCACATTGTCATCCAGCAGGGAAAACAAGGGCGTATCCAGCGCACGTGCAATTTGGCGCAGGGTATCCAGACTGGGTTGGGTCAAACCGCGTTCCACCTGGCTGATCAGGCCGGGGGAGACTTGGGCAAGCTCGGCCAGCTTGCGCAGAGACAGTTTTTTATGAAGTCGGACTTGGCGAATACGCAAAGCGGCCATGTAGATGCGGGGGTAGGTAGTAAAGCCGTCATTGTAGGGCAAGCCCGCAGGGCTGAGGAGCGCGGGACCTGGCCCACCTGCTGCTTACGGGCCAATCGGTTCAAGTCTTTGCCATCGGCTGGGGATCGTCGGCCCATTTTTCTTTGATATGCAGCATTTCAGGCAGGCATTTATCCAGCAGAGCGATCAGTTGCGGGTCAAAGTGCTGGCCGGATTGTTCGCGCAGATAGCTGATGCAGCTCTCCACACTCCAGGCTTTCTTATAGGGTCGCTCACTGGCCAAGGCATCAAACACATCGGCCACCGCCACGATGCGGGCGGGCAGGGGGATATTCTCGCCTGTTAAACCATAGGGATAGCCGCTGCCGTCCCATTTTTCATGGTGATACAGCGCGATCGTGCGTGCCAGTTTCAACAAGCCATGCGAGTGCTGGCCAATAATGCGGGCGCCAATCAAGGTGTGCGTACGCATGATTTCCCATTCTTCGGGCGTTAGCTTGCCGGGTTTTTGCAGGATGGAATCCGGGATGCCGATTTTGCCAATATCGTGCATGGGTGCGGCGTGCAGCAGCTCGTCGGCCGCTTCGCTGGAGTAACCCAGCCAATGGGCCAGAATGCGCGTGTAGTGGCTCATGCGGATGACGTGGCGGCCAACTTCGTTGTCCTTGTATTCGGCCGCTGTCCCCAGGCAACGGATAATCTGCAGGCGGCTGTCGCGCAGTTCCTGCATTTGTACCAAGGACAGATGGTTGCGTATACGTGCCTTCAGAATCGCCGGGTTAAAGGGTTTGGAGATGTAGTCCACCGCCCCCATGTCCAGCCCCATTTGCTCATCCTGCGGCTGCGAGAGCGCAGTTACAAAAACAACGGGGATGTGGCGGGTTTTAAGGTCGGCCTTCAAGGCTCGACAGACTTCGTAACCCGACATTTGCGGCATCATGATGTCCAGCAAGATCAGGTCCGGTAGGTCCCGTTGTGCCAGCTCCAGCGCCTTGATGCCATCTTTGGCAAAGAGCAGCCGGAAATCCTGTTGCAGCGTATGGCGCAGAATCTGCAGATTGGCGGGCTCGTCATCGATGAGCAAGAGGGTGGGGCGCGGCGAGGTAAATTCATTCATGGCGTGGCGGATCCTTGGCCAAGCTCGCATTCAGGTCTTTGATCAGCTTGGACAGGATCAGGCTGGCTTGAGCAAAGTCGAACACGTCGATGGTTTTATTAAGATCATTCAGGGTATCGGTTTGCCCTGTGCTTTCCAGATACTGACAGACCACTTGCAAGGCAGGCTCGTCCAGCTCGTTGAGCAAGACGCTGCTATGCAGAATGTGGAGATTGTTCAAGGCAACGTCGGGGGGATGCACCACGACCTGTTGAGCGTCTGAATAAGTAGTCGGTGGGCCGTTGTGACCAAGTTCGTGAGCGATGCGGTTGAACATTTCCTGCAACTGTTCAATACGGCGACGCATCTGGCGAGTTTGACCACGACGAATTTTTTCTTCCAGCTCGGCGCTGAGGGCAGACACTTGGGGCAGACCCAGATTGCCGGCGGTGCCGCGAATGCCATGCAGGCTGCCCAGCACAATCTCCCAGTTCGGGGATGCCTGCTTGATTTCATCGAGCGGGTAGCGGGTATGCAGGTCAGACAGAAAGCTCAGCAGAGCGCGGCGCAGACGGACCTGGGAACCCCACAGGCTCAGGCCCAACTCCCAATCGATCAGGCTGCTCTCTTGTGGTTCGACGCTGTGCTCCAAGGGGCCGGTGGGGGGCAGACCCATCACCATGGCAATCTCCTGCAGCAAAGAAGGCAGATCCAGCGGTTTGGTGGCAAAGCCATTCATGCCGGCCTCCTGGGCCGCATGACGGTCGGACTCCATGACACTGGCAGTCAGCGCAATTAGTGGCAAAGGCAGCCGCGCTTCGCGGCGTTCCTGTTCGCGCCACCGGCGGGCGGTTTCCAGACCGTCCATCTCGGGCATGTGCACATCCAGCAAGGCCACATCAAAATCTTCTTTGGACAGCAGCTCCAGCACTTTGTGACCGTTGTCGGCCACTGTCACGGAATGTCCGTGCTGCTCCAGGGCCAAGGTCAGCAGTTCCTGATTCAGGCTGATGTCATCGGCCACCAGAATGCGCAGCGGCGGCAGGCGGGGCACGGGCTGATCGTCCGGGCTCAGGCTGGGTTCCTTGCCCGGTTCCAGGGGAATACGGACTTCAAAGACGCTGCCCACACCCAGGGTACTTTCAACCTTCAGCGTGCCGCCCATCAGATCCACCAGCTGGCGGGCAATGGATACGCCCAGGCCGGTACCGCCAAAACGGCGGCTGATGGATACATCGGCCTGTGTAAAAGGGGTGAACACATGGCGCAACTGCTCAGGAGTCATGCCAATGCCGGTGTCCGTGACGCGGATGGAGACGGTATTGCGCCCTGGTTCGGGATTGACATCCACATGCACCGCTCCGCTTTGGGTGAACTTGATGGCATTGCCGATCAGGTTGTTCAGCACCTGCTGAATCCGCATCGGGTCGCCCTTGTAAAACTGATGCAGCTCGGGCGCATGGTTCAGACGGAACTCCAGGTTCTTGGCATCCGCTGCCAAACGCAAGGAGGCCACGACCTGATTACACAATTCAATCAGCGAAAAATCCACTTGCTCCAGCTCGACCGAGCCGCGTTCCAGCTTGGTGGTATCCAGAATGTCGTTCAGCAAGGCCAGCAAGGAGTGGGCGGACTGGTTGATGATGGCAAGGTGCTTGTTTTGCTGCGCATTGATCTGATCATTCAGCATCAAGTCGCTAAAGCCAATAATCGCGTTGAGCGGGGTACGGATTTCATGGCTCATATTGGCCAGAAAAGCCGTCTTGGCCTGGGCTGCCTGCTCGGCTTTTTCCGCACTTTGACGCAGGGATTCGGTCAGTGCCTTGTAGCGGCTCATGTCAGTGACAAAACCGACAAACAGCGGGTCACCCGGCTGGCGTACCTTGCCTACGGCCAGGCGCATCGGCAGCAAGCTGCCATCCTTGCGCAAACCGGTGACATCCCGGCCTACGCCAATAATTTTTGGGTCGTTGGTGCGTAAATAATTGGACAGATAGCTGTCGTGGCGCGAGCGGTCCGGCTCGGGCATCAGCATGTTCACATTGCGCCCCAGCACCTCGCCAGCCTTCCAGCCAAACAGGCGTTCGGCTGAATGGTTGAAGTCCAGAATGGTGCCGTGGCTGTTGATGGTAATAATGCCGTCAATCGCGGTATCCACAATGGCCCGGTTGTGCGATTCGCTTTCTTCCATCTTCAAGAACAACTGGCGGTAGCGCAGCAGGCCGTTGGCTGCGGTCACCAGTACCGTCACCGTAATGGTGAAGGTGGACAGCACCATGGAGGCAAAGGTGCTGTTGAAGATGATCATGTCATCGGGCGGTGTGGTCTGGCCTATAAAGCGGGCGGCCGCCATGCCGGTATAGTGCATGCCGGAAATGGCCAGGCCCAGCACAATGCCGCTGATGACCACGCGTTGCAGCAAGGTCAGGCGGGTGCGATGCAGGCGAAAGCGTATCCACAAGGCCAGCGTGGCCAGTACCACGGCCAGCACAATCGACAGGAAGAAGGTGATGGGCTCATAGCGCAGGACCGGCGCCATACGCATGGCAGCCATGCCACTGTAATGCATGGTGCCTATACCCAGACCCACCAAAATACCGCCCACAATCAGGTGCGAGCGTTGTACACGGGCTTGCGAGAGAATTTGCAGGGCGACCCAGGATGCCCCTACGCTGGGCAGAACCGACAACATGGTGATGGCCGGGTCGTAATGGACGCTGGTGCAAAGTTCAAACGCCAACATGCCAATAAAGTGCATGGTCCAGATGCCACCGCCCAGGGCGATGGCACCCGTACAAATGGCAATCTGGCGGTGTATGCGCAAATCAGCCATGCGGGCAATATGGGCCGTTTGCAAGGCCATGCCCGAGGAGAAGATGGCAACCAGTAGCGACAGGATGACCAGACCACTGTTATAGCTGCCAACCAAGAAGGGAGCCATCTGGTCTGCACTGATGAAGAACTGGTCGAGTATCCGCATAGGTGCTGATGTCCGAAGCGGCCCATGGGGCCAAGTTAGACGAAATGTGTCAGGCTCCCCCTGCCTGTCAGAGGGAATGTAACGGTGAAATTCGGATAGGTTACCGAGTTTGTCTCTTACTGTGCGCTTTTTTGTATGGATTCAACAAAAAAATTCATGGCTAGAGCAAGGTTCCTGTCAGCAACATCGCGGCCACGGAGAAGTAAATCACCAAACCGAGCACGTCCACCAGCGTGGCCACCAGGGGAGCCGAGGCACTGGCCGGGTCAAAACCGACGCGCTGCAAGATGAAGGGCAGCATGGAGCCAATACAGGAACCGAACGTCACAATGCCCACCAGAGCCAGCCAGATGGTGAAGGCAATCAGCAAGGAGTGCTCGCCATAGTCGTACAGGCCCAGGTGTTGCCAGATTTCGATACGAATAAAGCCGATCGCCCCCAACATGGTGCCCAGCACCAGACCCACCGGCAATTCGCGCAGCAGTACTCGCCACCAGTCGCGCACCCGGACTTCACCCAGGGCCAGACCGCGAATCAGCAAGGAAGTGGCCTGCGAGCCGGAGTTACCGCCGGAGCTCATGATCAAGGGAATGAACATGGCCAGGACCACGGCCTTTTCCAGCTGTATTTCGTAGTACTGCATGGCACTGGCGGTCAGCATTTCACCCAGGAACAGAATGGCCAGCCAGCCTCCCCGTTTGCGAATCATGGTGCTAAAGCCCGCTTGCAGATAGGGTTTGCCAATATGTTCGGCACCCCCGAAGCGGTTCATGTCTTCGGCGGCCTCGTCCATCAGGGCGTCGATCACGTCGTCTACCGTCACAATGCCGATGATGGCATTGGCCTCGTCCACCACTGGAATGGCCAGAAAGTCGTGGCGGCGTATCAGTTGGGCCACGGCCTCCTTGTCCGTCAGGGCCTGCACGGCAATGGGGCTGTCGCCACTCCACAACTCGGTCAGGGCCGCCTGCGGGTCGGCGCACACCAGCTTGCGCAAAGGCACCACAAATTGCAGTTGTTGCTTGTCGTTGACCACATAGATGGCATAGACCGTTTCGCGGGTACTTTCCACTTCCCGAATGTGCTGCAAGGTTTGTGCCACATTCCAGCTCATGGGCACTTGCAGAAACTCGGTAGTCATGATGCCGCCGGCTGTGTCTGCCGGATAGTGCATCAGACGCATGATGGAGGTGCGGGTGCGCTGGGTCAGGCGGCCAAGAATCTGCTCCTGGTCTTCATGGTCCAGGTCTTGCAGCAAGTCGGCCATTCGGTCTTCGGCCAGTTGCTCCAGCACTGGCAGGCGTTCGGGACGTGTCAGCTCCATCAAGAGCGCACTGGCCCAACGCAACTCCGGCACTTCCAGCAAGGCTTGCAGACGTTCGTTATCCAGCTCCTGGGCAGCGAGCAGCGCGGGGCCTTGCTCCAGCTGATTCAGGGCCAGAACAATATCGGCAATCGGGGTTTGGGGGCCAAGTAGCTCAGTTGATGGATGCGTGGACATGCAATACTCCAGTGGGCGTGCAGGTACAGGGTCTTGAGTTCAGGAGGTTGGCACTGGGCCAACAGACCGTAAAGCGAACCGGCTCAGTTCGCACGAAACTCGCTAGGATAGCGTTCTTTGCGGATACGTGCTTCCCAAGCCGGGCGCAGGAAACGCCAGGCCGCTGCATTTTGTCTGGGAAATTGCTGATGCTGTGGTCTAAGTATGTCTGTGAATCGATCCATGATTTACCCATAGAACCGCTCAGTGCACTACCAAGCTGAAACTCAGCGTGATGAAGAATATCGCCATCGTAGGGAGGTCTGCGCTGGAAGTCAAAGCGATTGCAATGATGCGCAAAAAAATGATTTGTGCTGTTAAGGTGAGGCTTGTGCCCCTGCACCGAACTTGAGACGGTTAAGAGGGTGCTATAGTGCCCGCTTTGCCGCATAACGGCGACTCGACCCCGGCGGGCCAAGGCCCACTACACGATCAGGAACAACCATGAGCAATGCGATTAATTTTGACAAAGGCAACTACCGCTTCATTCCGACCGGCGTGAACCGCTTTTCGGGCGGGGTGGCCGCTCAGCCCGGTTACGAGATCTGCCGGGTCGTGTTTTCTGCCCCCGTGCCATTGAAAGAAGGTTTTGACTTGATTCAGGCCGTGCTGGAAGCAGAAGAGCGTCCTTTGACAGCCTTGTGCGCCTGCGAGCTGCGCTCGCCCGAGCCAGTTAGCGACAGCGACTTCAACAAGTTCAATGAGCTGTATCTGGAAACGCTGAAAGAGTGGGGCCTGGTCAAAGGCAAGCATAATCCGGTCGCCCGCAGCAACGTGTCGCCGCTGGTAGGCGCACCTGCCGAGCCCAGTTTTTACGCTTTCAGCTACACGGTGGAAACCGATATTGAAGAAGCCACCTTTGTGATCGCAGGCAGCTGCGAAGTCCCCGAAACGCCCGACGACTATATAGAGAGCATTGTGGCCTACCAGGACGTGTCGCCTGAAGGGCTGTTGCAGAAGGCGCAATGGGTTCTGGGTGAAATGGAGCGTCGTCTGGAAGTGTTGGGCCATGAATGGGCTGACACGACGGCCACCCATGCGTACACGGTGCACAATCTGCATCCTTTCATGGCTACTGAACTGGCTCAACGCGGTGCGATTAACCATGGCTTGGGCTGGCACCTGGCCCGTCCTCCCGTCAAGGATCTGGAGTTTGAAATGGATTGCCGCCGTATCCTGAACGAACGCGTGCTGACCATTGATTAATTGATCAGCCCTAAAAAAAACAGGCCCACGCTAGCGTGGGCCTGTTTGTTTGACGTCTGGCTGTTTATGCCTGGCTATAAGCTGCCTGGCTGGCAGACTGCTGATAGCGACGACGCACAATCAGGCCCCACGCCAAGCCCAGAACGGCGGACGCCAAAGAGCCGCACAGAACGCCCAGCTTGGCAGCATCCAGCAAAACGGGCTCGGCAAAGGCCAGGTTGGCCACAAAGATGGACATGGTAAAGCCAATACCGGCCAGCAAACCAATCAGGGTGACGCCGGCCCAATCCATGCCGGCAGGCAGGGTACATAGCCCCAAGCGTACGGGCAACCAGGTGCCCAGCAGGACGCCCAAGGGCTTGCCCACAATCAGGGCAATCGCCACACCAAACAGGGCGCTTTGTGCACCGGCGGCATTCAGGTCCAGACCATTCAGGCTGACCCCGGCATTGGCCAGCGCAAACACCGGCATGATGATGAACGCTACCCAGGGGTGCAGCAGTGCAGGAATACGCTGGACCGGAGGCAGAATCTCGCGTTGAGCCAGCTGCATTTTCTGCAGCGTGTGCATGACTTCGTGAGTGTCGTGCTGGCTTTCCAGTTTGGTGGCCAGTTCCAGATTCAGGTGACGGGCCTTGCGAGGCAAGGGCAGGGCGCGCACAGGGCTCATCATGCCCAGAACCACACCGGCCAGTGTGGGGTGAGCACCTGTCTTCAACAAGCCAAACCACAGGATCGCACCGGGAACGACATAGGCCCAGGCCGAGCCTATGCCCATTTTTTGCAGACCCAGGACGGCCACAATACCAACGGCTGCAATCAGGAAGGCGCTGTAGTCCAGGCCACCCGAGTAGAAGAATGCAATGATCAGGATGGCGACCAGGTCATCAATAATGGCCAGCGCCAGCAAAAACACCCGCAAGCTGGGGGGCAGGGAGCGGCCCAGCAAGGCCAGCACACCCACTGCGAAGGCAATATCGGTGGCAGTCGGAATGGCCCAACCCATCAGCACCTTCGGGTCGGGATTCATGGCGGCGTAGATCAGCGCCGGCAGAGTAATGGCGGACAGGGCAGCACAGATAGGCAGCATGGCCGAGCGCCAGTCGGACAGGGCGCCGTCATGGATCTCGCGGCGGATCTCCATCCCGACAACCAGGAAGAACAAGGTCATCAGAATATCGTTGACCCAAAAATGCAAATCTTGCGAGAAACGCCAGGAGCCCAGCTCCAAGGTCACTTGGGTGTGCCACAGGGCAGAATAGCTATCGGCAAATGAAGAGTTGGCCCAGATCAGGGCTATGGCGGCAGCCATCAACAAGACCACACCGCCCAGGGCCTCGATATGCAGGAGGCGTTGCAATTGGGCTTGCAACTGGCGGGTCAGAACATGGGCGCGCGGCAAAGGCGCACCGGAAGAAGGGGGGGACATGGTCGGCAAATCTCCACAAGGCGGCCCGACCTTGCGTATGTAATTAACCTGCCTTGCTGCACCATGCCAGCAAAACACCCTGCGCAATTATAGGGATGGAGCCTCTTTAAGGCAATCGTCAGCTAGGGTCTGTGTCGGGCGCAATATGTATGGGAATCGTGACTGGCCCATCGTTGGTCAGGCTCAATTGCATATCGGCACCAAATACGCCGCACTGGGTATCAGGCAGCCGGGCGCGGGCCATGGCTACCAGCTCGTCAAACAAGGGCTGGCTGATTGCAGGGGGCGCAGCGCGGCTGAATCCTGGACGGTTGCCCTTGCGCGTATCGGCCGCCAGGGTGAACTGGCTAACCAGTAATAGCTGACCACCGGCTTGCTGCAAGTTCAGGTTCATCTTGCCTTGCTCGTCCGAGAAAATGCGCAGGGCCAGCAATTTATCCAGCAAGCGTGTGGCTTGCTCGCGGGTGTCACCGTGCTCGGCACAGACCAGAACGGCCATGCCTGCGCCAATTTTTGCGACAGTCTGGTTTTCAATATCGACCTGGGCCTGGCGTACCCGTTGAATCAAGGCAATCATATTTATTCACTAAAATCAGTGGCCGACAGATTTGGAGAACAGATTCACAATCAGCACGCCCACCACTATAAAACCGATGCCAATCATAGCGGCCAAATCCAGCTTCTGCTTGAAGACCACCCAGCCAATCAAGGAAATCAGCACAATGCCCACTCCACTCCAGATGGCATAGGCCACCCCAACCGGCATGACGCGCAGACTGAGTGACAGAAAGTAGAACGCACCCGCGTAGAACATGATCGTGAAGGCGCTGGGCATCAGGCGCGTGAACTGTTCGGAGCGCTGCAGCAAGCTGGTGGCGATGATCTCGAAGAGAATCGCGATGAATAAATGCAGGTAGGCGAGGCTTACAGGGGTCATTGAAAATCAGGGTTGGAAACTGAACCAGCCAGGTAGCAGCAAGACACTGGCCCACAAGGCGGCCGAGGCCCAGGATGAGATATGAAAACTCAGAGGGGACATGGCACAGGTGCCCGCAATCAAGGGGACAGTTGAGCGCAAGGGACCAATAAAGCGGCAGGCCACAATACTAAACCATCCCCAGCGTGCAAAAAAAGCCTGCGCTTTTGCATACAGATGCAAACGCTTGCGGGCCCACTCGAAGTGGAACAGATTGCCACCGTAGCGCTGGCCCAGAAAAAACGAGATGGCATTGCCCAGGCCAGCGCCCAGTGTCACGGACAGCCAGATCGGCAGCAAGCTCATTTCCCCGGCGCCGACCAGGGCACCCACAGATAAAAGGATGGCCGTACCCGGTATGATCAGGGCCAAAAAGGGCAGGGACTCGACCAGGCACAAGGCGAAAACAGCGGGGGCCACCCATTGTGGGTTGGCGCTGATCAGGGCGGTGGCCTGTTCTGCAAAATTGCTCAGGGTGCTCAGCATATCAACCAGAAGGAAGGGACAGCATCATTGCAGTCTTTTAGTTCAGGGCAAGGCTCAGAATCAGGCGGTCCTTGTGCTGCAAACCGTCCTCAAACAGGGCCTCGTCGTAATGGTGCAGGAAATAATCGGGCTCTACCGCTACCACTCGAAAGCCGGCGCGCTGATAGAAAAACAGGGGGTAGCCAATGGTGCCGGTGGCCACATATAAGGTTTGCCCACCTTGTTCGCGTACATAGCTAATCAGGGCAGACAGCAGCTTGGCACCCAATCCATGACCCTGGTGCGAGGGCTGAACGGCGATGTTCATCAGCTCCCAATCCTGGGCGTTCCTGCGCTGCAAAATAGCAGCCGCCACGATGTGTTCCTGATCTTTGATACACCAGGCGTACGGTGTGTCTTTGTAGCTTTCAATCAGACTCGTGCTGGGATCGGCTTCCAGCAGCAAAGCCATGGGCAGGCTGGAGCCATGGACCTGTTCAGCTTGTACAAAGTCGTTGCTTTGGCTCATGAGAAATCCCCGTCCACGTAAAACCATTGGCCTTGTTCAAGGACAAAACGGCTGACTTCATGCAGACGGTTCGCCCGGCCATTCAGACGGTTGCGAGCGACAAATTCCACAATCGCTTCCGTGTCGGAAACACGTTCATGACGTCGCACATCCAGGCCCAACCATTGCAAACCTTCCGGATTGGGTTCCAGCGAATGAGGGCGGGTGGAGCTATGCCAGGTGGCCAGCAGATAGTCCAGATCGTCGCGCACAAAAGCGCTGTACCGCGAGCGCATCAGGGTAGCCGCATCGGGGGCTTGCAAGTACTGCGGGCCTTGGTGCCAAGGGCCGCAACAAACTTCGTAGGTTTTGGGATTGCCGCAGGGACAGGAATTTTTTGAAGAGGAAGACTTTTTCAAGAGCGTAACTGCCAAGACCAAAGAATGGCACAAGCATACCTGAAAGCAGGTACTGGTTTATGGCGCCACCGCGACGAAAAGTAAGGATTTACAGACCAGGTTTTGCTGTAGCTGGATCGCTTGTCAGGCGGGGGCGTTCGAGGGAGTACGGGTGTTGGTAATGTCTGATTGGTTCATCGTATGGATAAAAAGTTCCAGGCCGAGCATCCAGCGTTTGGTAGCGGCGGTCCGATGCTGTGCTGCATCCTGACTTGTGATCCCTGGAATCCCCATAAAAAAAACCCGCCCGCAAAAGCGGACGGGTTAGCGGCATGCGATTCGCTGCGTCGAAGGGGCTTATTTAGCCGCGTCGATGCGCTGTTGCATACGCTGGGCGCGTTCTTTGGAGCCGGGGTGCGAGCTCATCACGCTGCTTTCGCCGCCGTCCAGAGCTGCCAGTTTTTCAAAGGCAGAAACCAGACCCTGGGTCTTGAGCTTGCGCTCGGTCAGCAGGTCAAAGGAGTAGTCGTCAGCGTCGGATTCTTGCGATTGCGAGAACTGAGCGTTCAGGAAGGCTTCGGACAGCTCGCCCAATTGGCTGGAGTTCAACTGAGCAACCACACCGTTACCGGTGGCGGCAGCAGCGTCACGAGCAGCGGACAGACCGTAGGCGGTTTGCATGGCTTTCTTGCTGTGGCCCAGTTCAACGTGGCCCATTTCGTGACCGATCACGCCGCGCAGTTCGTCGTCGTTCATCTTGTCCATCAGACCGGCATACACACGGATACAACCGTTAGCCATGGCCCAGGCGTTCACTTCCTGAGTCTGGTAAACCTTGAAGTTCGGTGTTTGACCGTTCAACTGTTTCGCCAATGGCTTGACGACACGTTGCAGGCGCTTGTTGTACTTGCTGTTGGGGCTGGCCACTTTGTTTTCAGCATCCATCTGCTTGCAGGACTGATCCGACAGAGCAATCACTTCCTGATCGGACAAATTGAACGCTTGGACAGCCTTGCTGCCAGCACCGACCATGCCACCCACATCCATTGTCTGGCAGCCTGCAGTCAGGCCAGCGACGGCCAGCATAGCGGCCAATGCACCCATACGAAAAGTCATGAACTTCCCCTTCTACTTATATAAAGAGAAGCGATTTTAATGACTAGGCGGCGAAGGGTTCCTGTATAAAACAAACTTTAACAATTGTTGTGGGCGTATTTACAGTTTATGGAAGGCCTTGATGGGCACGATAAGCGATGTTCGCTGCATTTGTGCTCAACCATCGCCTCAGTTCCGGCTCCTACACCCATATGCATGGCCGAGAAGTTCAGGCTGATGCCAGCCTGTGCGGATTCACTGTCGGTATGGATCAAAAAGCTTTGTACGACCGGGGAAATCATCCCGTTGATGCAAACCAGATCAGCACCATGAAGCTGCCTAGCCAAGGCAGGTGGTTCAGTAAAAAGGGCAAGGAAACCAGGCTGCCAAGATAAAGTGCGGCTACAAGGTTCAAGGCTAGCGGGGCTGGCAGGCGATCCGCCAGCCGCCCCATTGGCCAGTTAACATTCCCGCCTGAACCCCCAACACCAGCGACCCGCTGATCCCCATGAAAATCAGACCAATGGCACGTCCTTGCAGGGAAGGTGGGACCAATTCTGTTGCCAGTGTTGTTGCCAGCACACAGACTACCGCGCTGGCACAAGCCATCATCACTCTTGCCAAAAATAACAGCGTAAAGGAAGGGCTGAGGGCGGCCA
Source organism: Alcaligenes sp. DN25 (assembly GCF_023674485.1). Lineage (NCBI taxonomy): Bacteria > Pseudomonadati > Pseudomonadota > Betaproteobacteria > Burkholderiales > Alcaligenaceae > Alcaligenes > Alcaligenes sp. DN25. The sequence goes on from NZ_CP098408.1 coordinate 1,645,111, forward strand.
GGACATTGCCGAAGACGAATAGTGCCAAGGCACTCAAGTACAGGGGGCGAGGGCGCAGCCGATGTCCCAATAAAGGGACGCATGGCGCCATCAAGGCAAAACTGAGGGAGAAAACTGCCGTTAACTATCCGGCCAGGGCCACTGAGACGCGCAGGTCCGAAGCCACATCCAGTACTAGCCCAACAATGATGTTTTCTGCTGTGCCCGTGACGAAAGTGGCCAAGGCAAACAAGAATACGCGGGGATCCATGCTCTCTTTCCTCTGAACGTGATGACCACGCCAGAACCTTCCGTCGTGGTTAAACCAGGCGAACGGGTTTCGAGGCAGAGCTTCGGTTATCCCTGAATGAATAAAAGCCGCAGATTGTGCGACTTTGAAATACAGGTGCAGCTTGAAATGGGTGGTGCCCCCCCCGTGAGTCGAACACGGCACCAACGGATTATGAGTCCGCTGCTCTAACCAAGCATGAGCTAGAGGGGCAACAAGTCCGCAATTATTACATAAAGTCTGTGTTTGTGCCTAGCGTAGCCACGGCTAGAGCAAGAGATTCAAGCATCTGGAAGGCCAACTGTATTTGCTCGCGATTGGTAGCACCTTGTTGTGTATCCTTAGCGCACAATGAGCGCGTCTAAAACCCAGAGAATAATGATGAAAACACTTATTTTAGCTTTGACCATGACAGCTGTTCTTTCCGCCTGTGCCGTCCATACCCCCCGGGGATCGGTGATCGTGGATCCGGATGGTTACGGTGGATATGGGCAGCGTCACTGTCCACCTGGCCAGGCTAAAAAGGGCAATTGCTAAGCAAGTACCGCAGGCTGCCCCCTTATTTGCGCTGATAGCGTTTGCTGCCTGTGCTGGTTTCGCAATAGCGCCCTCCACGAGGGCCGGTGCAATAGGTTCCACTGGAGCAGGGGCAGGCGCTGCTGGATCGCAGCGCCTGTGGCCTGGACTGCGAACTTTGTCCTGCAGTGCCGGTGTATGCAGGACACGACCGCTTGCTGCCGCTGGCTGAACCATCACGGCATACAAAGACTTCCCCCTCGCAGTGGGAAATGCCGCCTTTTTTGCCTGAGCAGGGTGTATTTCTTGCTTGAGTGTGCAGAGGTAGCAATGCCATGATCAGGCATAGGAACAGCCATTTCATTCTTGTCTCACATGCCAGGGACGAATTAGTCACTTCGGATTGTAGGGGGCTGTGTTCGATTCACTGGGGGGGCACCAGAATTCAGACTGGTTTTGGATGCTTTAGTGGAGTCCGGTTGATTAATAATGATAACGACAAGAAATGATGGTGATGCTTGCCTTGTCTACGGCATAGACCAGGCGATTCGTGTCATCAATGCGTCTTGACCAAAAGCCGGACAGATTTTCTTTAAGCGCTTCAGGTTTGCCTATGCCATCGAATGGCGCACGTCGTACTTCCTCTATCAGTCTGTTGATACGCTTCAATGTCTTGCGGTCCTGGCCTTGCCAATACACATAGTCAATCCAGGCAGCGTCAGTCCAGCATAACAAACGGTCAGTCATCGCTCAGCTCGCGTGGCATGGCTTTGCCAGCACGATATTGTTCGATAGAGCGGCTCAGGTGTTCCGCATTAGCGGGGGAGCGCAGCAGATGGACGGTTTCCATCAAGCTGTTGTAGTAATCGAGTGACATGACTACAGCGTCTTCCGCATCACGACGCGTGATGATGGTGGTGCTGGCGTCATCGACTACGCTATCCAGTACAGCTTTCAAGCTGTTGCGCGCTTCTGAAAACGAGATGATTTTCATGGCAACCTCACTTGTCCAATTCACTGTACAAGTCTAATGGAAATAGAATGACTTGTACAGATTACTGTACGGGTTAAAGCCTTTGATGGAGGAAGGAGCCAGGCGCATGCAGTGAGCTTATTCTCGCCCAACCCACCCTCTTGCACTCTGCTATAAAGGACGTTTCGCCTCTTCTTTTCAGGTATTGCCATGCGAATCTTGATGCTTGCCCCCGCTTTATTGTTAGCCGCTTGCCAAACTACGGCGCCCACCGAGAAAGTCGGCAGTGAAGCCTGGCTGGAAAAGGTGGATCGCCAATTGGCTGTCTCCGATGGGCAAGGGCATGGCCCTGACTATGGCTCGCAGGAGTGGTGCAACGTGGTGCATATCCGTCTGTATGGTCAGCGCTCAGCACAGCCCGTCCCTTGTGATCAGGCCTGGATGGAGAAGGTCGATCAGGAAATGAAAAAGCGTTAAGCCGTATCATGCATGGCAGCCTGCGCTGCCAGCTTTTTACGAACGCCGATAGTATTTCCGGTGCTCCACCATGGTGCCAATGATTTCAATAGCATGCTGGTCGCTGCGAATGGAAGGATAGTCTTCGTTCAGCGGCACCAGCTCAAAGATTTCTTGCCCACCTTCATCTATGCACAAGAGCCGGTACTTCTTGAAGGTGGCTTCTTCTTCGCTGTTTTTGGCGACCACATAATCACCGGGGCGGGGCGTGAGCTCGCAATCAACAATAATCCGGTCGCCTTCCTTGAAGTCCGGCAACATGGAATCGCCCTTGATCTGCAAGGCAAAGGAACGCTCGGACAGACACAGGTCTGTCAGCAGATATTCCACTTCTTCAAACGTGAAGTTCTGACCGGGATCCCGAAACACACCTGCCTGCACATAGTTCAGCAGGGGGATACGCCGCTCGCCCATCATGGCGTCTTGCACGTTGGAGTCAAAACCGTGCTTGGCCCCAAAACCATAGCCTTGCTGATCCAGGCTATGCGCTTCCAGACCCACTTCTTTTTCTATGGCTCGCGCCACTCGTTCGCCAATGCTGCGCCCACCGTTGTAGGTGGATGACAGGTACTGGGCCAGTTGCGCCCGTGTGCGCCCAATAGAGCGCGCAAAGTCAGCCGCGTTGCCGTGAGCGCGGTCTTCAATCAGGCGTTGCAGGTTTCTGCGGCGAATCGAGTAAATATCCATACTCGACATTAAAACAAGAAAAAACTAAACATGGGTTTAGATATTTCTTTTCTTTACGTTTAGAACTATCTATACTCAATGCATGAACGCTAAACACATCATCGAAGAAATGGGCGGTCGCCGAGCCGTATTGCGTATCACGGGCTTGAGCAAAGGCCGCATATCTCAATGGGAGAAGGCGGGTGTCATACCGCGCGTCTGGCAACTGGTCTTCCATCACATGAACCCGGTGGTGCCGGCCCCAGCACCCAAAGAAAGCTCTAGAAATATCTAAGCATTTACGACGGGTTTGGCTTGCAAGCCATGCCTGACAGTTCGACTGTGTCATGGGGTGACGCAGTTCTTGTGCCCTTGGGGCATTGCCTATCAATCGGATGTTCGTGGCCTGTTTGGGCCAGGGATCCTGCTGCGCGTCATATTTTTGCAAATACATCAGAGGCGTGCGGTTTTTCAGGCGGGGGTGCCATGAAAACACGTATTCACAACCATCGACACGAGTTTGCTTGTCGATGGCTCACACAGTCAGGAGCGTGCCTATGAGCAATATGCCGTGGTTTCGCGCCTATACCGAGATGGTGGACGACGAGAAGTTGCGTCTGCTGGCTTTCGAGGACAGATGGCATTACGTGGCCTTGCTCTGCCTTAAAGGGCAGGGCGTGCTAGACAGCGAAGACACGCTGATGCTGCGCAAGGTGGCCGTCAAGCTGGGCCTGGACCTGCGCACCTTGGACGATGTGGTGCGCCGCTTAAGCGAAGTGGGCCTGATCGACCAGGAAACTTTGCAGCCTCTGGCGTGGGACAAACGCCAGATGAAATCCGACAGCAGCGCGGAGCGGGTGGCGCGTTTTCGGGCCAGAAAAAAACAGGAACAAGACGGTAACGAAGGCAGTAACGCGTCCGTAACGTTACCGAAACGGCCGGGTAACGCGCTAGATAAAGAGACAGATAAAGAAGGAGATACAGATACAGAAAAAACAAACGTGCGTAGCAAGGCTCCGGCGCTGGAGTTTTCTGCCTGGCCTGCCGAACCCAGCGCAGACGTAGTGGCGGATTATCTGCGCCATCGTCGCGAGATCAAAGCGCCCTTGACGCAAACCGCCCTGAACCGCCTTGGCACCGAAGCCCACCGTGCTTTGGAAATGGGCTACAGCGTGGACGACTTTCTGGCCGAGTGCATGTTGCGTGGCTGGCGCGGGGGCAAGGCCAGCTGGCTGGAAGGACGCAACGAGCCCCGTGCAGGTCAGGCGTCGGGCTTTGATCCCCTGGCTTATGTGAACCGTCATCGGCAACGCGAGGAGATAGACGATGTCATCGATATCTGATTTTTCCAACCCCTGGCTGCTGCGTCATACCAAGCTGGAAGGCATCAGCCTGATGGACCATTTGTACAACCGGCTCAATGGCATTTATCCGAACAAGTTCCGCTCCAACTTTCGGGACAAGCAAGCCATTGAAGATTGGAAACAGGCCTGGGCCGAAGCTTTTGACGAGGAAGGCGTCTCGCCCAATGACGTGGCACTAGGCATCAAGAATTGCCGTCGCATGTTTGATTGGCCCCCCAGCTTGCCGGAGTTCTTGCGTGCGTGCCGCCCTCAACTGGAACCAGAAACCGCCTTTTTCCAGGCCGTGCGTGGCATGCAGGCACGAGTGCGAGGAGAAATGGGCGAGTGGTCACACCCGGCTATCTATCACGCAGCAATCAGCATTGGGCAGTTTGACATGCTGAATCAGGCCTACACGCAGCTGGAACAACGCTGGCACAAAGTGCTGGGAGATCAACTGGCCAAAGGACAGTGGGCAGAAATCCCGCCGCCTCGATTGGCCCTGACCTCCCCGCAAGACTGGGAGCAAGGGCGCCGGGAAGGGCAACGACGCGTGCGCGACCTGGCTCAGGTGATTTCGGGCGACACCAACAAGGACCCGCGAGTCTGGGCGAATCGGATCTTGGCCCGCCCGGAAGCGTGTTCCTTGGCCGTGCTGAAGATGGCCAAAGCAGCCTTGGGCAAGGAGTGAACCAGCCATGGATCTGACAACACGACTTCATCAAGAGGTGCATCAGGCGATCACCGGAGCAACTGCCCATCGCTACAGAGCACTGCTGGCTTTGCAGCGGAACGGCCAGATCAGGCATTTGGTACAGCAGCCATCCTGGAGTCTGGTGCCACGGCTTTTCAGCCACCTGATACCCGCTGGCAGGATTTGCTATATCGCGGATTTTGCCTACACGGACAACAGCAGCGGCGATCGCATTGTGCAGCTAAGCGGCGATCCAGAAAGCCTGTTCCAAAGCATCAAACGAATTTTGCTGACTCGGATGCACGGCATCACCGTTCATCGGGCTTGAAGGAGGAACCCACATGACAATCAAAGCAGAAAAAAAGCAGGGTCTGAGCGGCGACGATCTGCTCTGGAACTGGGCCCGTTGGTGCTGGTCCGGGCAGACCGTGGGCAATATGGAACGCTACGTTCCCTGGCAAGAGGACTTTCGGCCCATACATCAAGACCACGCTTTGGCGGTTGACGCCCTCTACCAGCGCCTGCCGCATTACCAAGCCATGGTCATCCAGGCCGAGTACCCGCGCAAGAACGCTCAGTATGGTCATTTGACCGCCAGCGAACGCCAGGCCACAGCCCGTTTGTGGATCAAAAAGGTGACTGGCGCGGTCCTTCGGGATGAAGACTACCGCCGCCATTTGATGGATTTCAGAATCACAGTCGAGAAGGAGATTTTGCGGTGAAGTATGCAGCCGAAGTCATAGACCTGTTAGCGGCCTATCCGGGACGAGAGTTCCGCATGATCCAGATTGTGCGGCACGTCAGCAAAGGCATGGAGCTGTCCACGGCCCAACGCAACGCCATGCGCGAAGGGGTCAAGCGTGTGCTGGTGCAATTGCAGGATTCAGGTCAGGTGGACAAGATCAAAGAGGGTGAAACCTCTGCTTTTTACGCCTGGCGTTGCAGTCTGCAACATGGGCCGCTATGAATCTGCAAGGCTAATTGCAATAATGGGCGTGCAAAGTTGCGTCCAATACAAACGAAACAACCCCGAGCAAGAAATTGCTGCGGGGTTTTTTATTGTCTGGTCACAACAACCTACGCACAGTCATCGATTGGCCATCAAGCAGATGGCCAGGACCGTTCAGGAGAACTACACAAGATGAACTTTGAACAGATCAGTAAAGCCATTATTGATCACATGGTGGCATTGACCGGGATTGCTCAGGAGCGCATCGAGTATCCCAATGCGCACGCGGCCTTTACTCCGCCGGATACAGGCGTCTGGTGCCGTCTGCTGATCAAGAATACCGACTCGGAAATCTCGGGCATGGGTGCGAAACCCTACACCCGCAAATCGGGCGAGATTCTGATCGAGTGCTTTGATCGTTTGGGTCAGGGCCGTCAGGAGCTGGATCGCCTGAGCGATGCCCTGGATGAACACTTTTCCTTCTGGTCTGAAGGAGCGTTGGAATGCCTGGGCCTGAGCCAGGTCGACGTGGCAGCGGATGACCCGCAAAAACGGCCTCAACGCGAAGAGTTCTACCAGATCAACCTGACCGTCCCGTTTCGGGCCGGTTAATTTTTTACCTGTTTTTTTGTGCCGACCTCGCGTCGGTTTTTTTTGCCTGCATACAGGAGAGATGCATTATGAGTTCTGGCGCTAAAGTTACTAGCTACCTGGTTAAAGAAACCGTTCCCGGTGTGACCCCTGGTTCGGGCTGGCAGACGCTGCGCGTCACCGGCAACACACTGACTCCGACTCTGAACAAGGAGGAGTCCGAAGAAATCACCGATTCGCGTATTGGTCAGGGTTCAATCGTGACCAGCATTGATATTGGTGGCGACATCACGGGTGAACTGTCCTACGGCACCTTTGACGAGCTGCTGGCCGCTGCCTTCTACGGCGAGTGGAAAGAGAACAAGCTGAGCGTGGGCGAGACCCGCAGTACCTTCAGCCTGGCTAAGGCCTATCGCGATGTGGATGTCTACGCGCTGTTCAAAGGTGCACATGTCAGCACCTTTGCCCTGGAAGTGCCTGAAGAAGGCAAAGCCACCGTGACCTTCACCATGTCTTGCCTGGATTACGAAGACAAGGAAACTCCCTTTGCCACCGATCCGGCCGAGCCCAGCCAAACCCCGTTCATGTCCTCGATCAGCGTGGGTGATGTGAAAGCCAATGGTGTGTCCCTGGCTGGCCAGGCTTGCGTATCGGGCCTGACCCTGAACATCGACAACCAGTTGCAGACCCAACGCTGCTTTGGTGCCGAGCGCTTGGGCCCCGGCGCCCTGATTGAGACCGCAGCAGCCATCACCGGCACGGTGACCCTGGCTTGGTCTCAGAAGGCCTGGGAGCTGTGGAAGAACCAGTTCAAACGCACCCCGATCGCCATTTCCTTCCCGATCACCGACTCTCTGGGCAACAAGTACGAGATCGATCTGCCTGCCATTGAGGTCGATGGTGATTTGCCTAACGGTGCCAAGGGCGACATTCTGAAAGTGGAGCTGAACTTCACCGTGGCCAAGCAAACTCCCGTGCTGACTCGTAGCCCCGTTGCTGCGCCTGCACCTTAAGGAGTGATGACATGGCTTTGAAGATTAATCGACTGGAATCGGTGCTGAGTCAGGAGCGGTGGGAGGATTACACCGATGATGTGTCCTTCAAACTGACCCGACTGGATACCGAGGCTTATCAAATCGCTCTGGAGCGAGTGCGACGTTTGATTGCCCGTGAAGATGCGGGCCAATCCTTGAGTTCCATTCTGGTGTCCGATAGCGACGTCCGTGAGCATGACATCCAATGTCAATTGCTGGGTCGTTACATTATTCGGGATTGGAAGGGCCAGATTCAGGACGAGACTGGTCGTCAGGTTCCGTATTCGCCAGAGAATGCGGCGGCATTGCTGTCTGGCGATAGCGATCTCTTTACCTGGGTTCTGCTGCACGCGGCTCAACTGGCCAAAGAGGCTCAAGAGGAGGTCAAGGAAACGGTGGAAAAGTCCTCGCCCGGTTCCAGTGGGAAAAAGAGTGGGCCGGGCCAAGCCAAAAGCGCAAGCTGATCTATGCGAAGCTGGGGGCGGCCGTACCGCCCGAGGTTCCCTCGGATCCGATTACTGACCACATCATCATGATTTATCACGCAGCCAGCCGTTGTCGACCTGTCGTAACGGGGATGGGTGGCGTCTTTCCCTTGCCATTGAGTACCGCTGATATTTCGGCCGTGGTCGGTGCTTACGGGACGCCCTTATCTCGTGCCGAGCTGGATGCCGCGGTATTGGCGATTGATGGCGTGGAGCGTCAGAAGTCCTAGGTTTGGCTTGCTATCCGGGCAGTCGAGCGGCCTGTGCAAGCCTGCTCGACTGCCCGATGTTCTGTTCAGGCGATGAGGAGAACGAAAACGAGTGATTTTTCACATAGCTAGTGTTGATGGCCCCGCCTGGGTTGGCGGGGCTTTTTTGTAGGCGAGAGATGCAGCGCAGACAAGCCTATTTTCTATAGTCATGGACCCCAAAAATATGAAACAGCAGATTGCGGATCTGGAAAAGGCAATGAAGGCGCTTGATAAAGCGGGCCTTCGTCTTTCAGTGACGACTGTCAAAGCTGGCAACGCACTTGCTGATGCAGGGAATCAGTTTGCCCTGGTTGGGAAAAAGGCCAAAGCCAGTGCGCAAGCCATCGATCAGTTTATTCAGGCTTTGGATAAAGCCTTGCCCAAACGTCCTGTGGCGTCTCAGCCCCCCATTGTGGTGGTGAATACGGTTGCCCCCCCTGCAGCAGCCCCCAGTCGACCAGTGAATGCACCGTCTACGGCGCCTTCTCCCGCTCCAGCCAGCGCAGCGCCCAAGAAGGCTCCAGCTTCCTCTGGTAATTCCAGAAAGAGTGAGGAGGACAAGGGATGGAATGCAGGTCGTCAAGCGGCGATTGCCAAATACATCGAGGCAGCCTCTGATATGGCTACTCCGATGGAAAGCATTGTGACCAATGCCTTTACCAATCTGGAAAAAAGTCTGTTCGACTTCGTCAAGACAGGCAAATTCAACTGGAATACCTTGTTGGTCGGCGTAGCGGATGAGGCGCTGCGCATGTTGATCAAGGCCGGCATTGGAGCGGTGCTGGAGGCGATCAGCGGGCCGAAGAAAAAAGAAGATGACGCTGCCGCCAAGGCCACCAAAGCAGTTCAGGATAAAGCCGAGCAGATACCTGCTGCGGCGGCGCAGGACTGTGTGCCTTGTTGTTGCACCGGTGGAAGCCCTCTTGCTCCCATGCCGGATCCAGGGACGAATTTGTATGGTTTGCGTGTACCCGGCCTGACCCGGTTTGCGAATCCGAATGAAGACATAAATGCCCCCATGTTCGGCACCCGCTTGCCGGGCTATGGTAGCTATCCAGCCATGCCAGGAACCCCGACTCCCGGGTTTGGTACGTACTCCAATATGTTTGGTTCGCGCCTGCCCGGGTTTGGTGCAGACCCTTTTTCTTTGGATGGGCATGTGCCGGGCTTGGGTGGGATGAGCGGACCTGGTCCTGCATACGGCGGAAGTGGATCATTCTTTGGACCACAACCGGGGGCTTCGCTTGGGGGGGCTGGTTCTTCGGAGAGTTCGGGTACCTCTTTCTTTACCGAAGAGCTGCGCAAGTTTGCAGCGACTGCAATTGATGTGTCCGCGCTGACGCAGCAGGTGTTTGAGACAGCTTTTGAGAATATCGAACAAACCCTGTTCAATTTTGTGAAAACAGGTGAGCTGGATCTACGTGGCCTGTTTGTTGGGATCAGTGACGAGGTCTTGAAGATGCTGATCAAGATCGGTGTGCGTATGGCGGTCAATGCAATGCTGGGTGAAACCATAGGTGCAACAACTACCACGACCAGTGCCGCTCAAGCCGCCACTATTGCAGCGGCTTGGAGTGGGCCAGCGACCTTGGTGTCTTTGGCTACCCAAGGTGCCAATGCTGTCCCGGCATCTTTAGGAATAGCAAATACTTTTGCTTTGACGAATCTTATGGGTGTTGCTCATAAAGGTATCGATCGTGTGCCGTATGAGGGAACCTGGTTGCTGGATAAAGGTGAGCGTGTGTTGAGTGCCCGTCAGAACTCGGATCTGACGGATTACCTGCAGGACGCCGGTAGTGACCCAGGGCAGGCCGGAGCTCAAGGATTCCAGATCAATGTGGCAGTCAATATGTCGCAAAGCGATGGCCAGACGCAGGTGGATGGCGACGATATGCAGGGCCGGCAGTTGGGGACGCTGATTGCTGCTCAAGTGCAGCAGACTTTGTCGCGTGAAATGCGACAAGGCGGCTTGTTATGGAATCAACGCAATGGATATTCACGATGATGGAAACATTTACTTGGCTGCCTGAGCAAAAGGCAATTTCTGAAGAGGTTCAGTACCGTGTGCTCTCCGCTCGTTTTGGTGACGGGTATGAGCAAAGCGCAGGTGCTGGTCTGAACCCGCGACGGTCTGGCTGGTCTTTGATGTTTGTCGGTACCGAAGAAAAGATGGGGCCTATTCAGGAGTTCCTGGACCGTCATGGCGAGGGACGCGCTTTTCTCTGGACTCCACCAGGCTGGAGTGAGGCTATGGTGGTGCAGTGTCGCGGTTATACCAAAACCCATAGAGGTGGCCCTGTTTGGCAGTTGTCACTCGGTTTTGAACAAGGATTTCGACCATGAGCATAACGGCAGATATTCAAAAACTGGAGCCAGGCACCATTGTTGAAGTGTTTGAACTGGACGCGGAGGAAATCGGTGCCGGTACCTTGCGTTTTCACGGCTACCCGCAAGAGACTCCGATTTGGTGGCAGGGAGAGCGCTACGAGCCCTGGGCTATTCAAGCCAGCGGTTTTCAGCGTACGGGAGAGGGTCGTCAGCCAACGCCTAGTATTCAGGTAGGCAATATTGGTGTGGATGAGAGTGGCAAGAAAATTCCGGGTGTGATTTCTGCCATGTGTCGCTTGTATGGTGATTTGGTTGGTGCAAGGTTTATCCGTCACCGTACCTTGGCCAAGTATCTGGATGCAGCCAACTTCCCTGAAGGTAACCCGACCGCAGACCCGACCCAGGCATTTCCGCCGGAGGTCTGGTTGATTGAACAGCGTGTCGCCAGCAATGCTCAGCTTGTAGAGTTTGAGCTGTCCAGTCCCCTGGACTTTCAGGGGCAGCAATTGCCAGGTCGCCAGATCATGACGTATTGCTCCTGGACGCGTGTGGGCGGCTACCGTGGTCCGTATTGTGGCTATACCGGCTCGGCCATGTTCGACAAGAACGATCAACCCGTACAGGATCCGGCCCTGGATCGTTGCCCCGGTTTTGTACGTAGTTGCCAGTTGCGCTGGGCCAGTGTCCAGAATTGTCGGCCAGAGGAAGCCGAGATCTCTTTTGGTGGTGAACCGGCTGCTGACCGAGTGCGATAAGGATGAGCTCGGGCCGTCGTATTTGTCTTCTGGTAAGCGGTAGTTGGCTACTGGAGGGTGGGCACTGCGGGCCAAGCTTCAACCGATAGGCGAGCCAGGTTGTGGTGTTCGGGGTTTCTTGATTTCAGTAAAGCGTTGGACGACCGCCATGGGCGGTTTTTTTTATGGGTGTCGTATGAATAAAAAAACCATAGAAGCGATTAATGCGCACGCCTTGGCCGAGTATCCACGCGAAGCAGTGGGCTTTGTGGTGGCCAAGGGGCGCAAGGAAATGTATGTGCCAGGAGTGAATGTGGCCGCTGAGCCTGAAGACTACTTTGCCACCCGTCCGCAAGACTGGGTACAGGCCCAGGAGCAGGGTGAGTTGATTGCCTTTGTGCATTCGCATCCGAACATGCCCGCAGTGCCCAGTCAGGCTGATCGGGTGGCATGCGAGGCAATGGCCGAACACGTCAAACCTCTGGAGTGGCTGATTGTGTCGGTGATGCCTGGCGATGATGGTCCCCGGATTGAGGGCATGGAGTCTTTTTGTCCCGAGGGTTATCAGGCTCCCTTGATCGGCCGTCAGTTCTATCACGGTGTGCTCGATTGCTACACCTTGATACAGGACTTTTATCGCCGGGAAAGGGCAATCGCTTTACCAGACTTTGAGCGTGAGGATGGTTGGTGGGAGGGAGGGGACGAGTTGTACTTGGATAACTTTGCAAAAGCGGGCTTTGTTGAGGTCGAAGACGGTCCTAAAACAGGCGATGTGATCTTGATGCAGTTACGTAGTGAGCGGGTCAACCATGCGGGAATTTATCTCGGGGCAGAGCCTTTGGCAGAAGCTTCTTATCTGCATCCGGTACCCGATGCCATGTTGCACCATGCCTACGGCTACTTGTCAGAGCGTGTGCCTTACGGCGGTTATTGGGCGCAGATTACTCGCAAGATTATTCGACATAAGGAGTTGTTGTGATGATGACAGCATCAATGGATCAAGAACTGCGAACCATACGGCTGTATGGCAAGCTTGGCAGCCGTTTTGGACGGGTGCATCGTTTGGCCGTCAATTCCCTGGCCGAAGCCGTAAGGGCTTTGTGTGTGCTGTTGCCAGGATTTGAGCAGGAGTTGATGACTTCGTGTGAGCGGGGGATCTCGTACGCCTGCTTTCTTTCCAAGATGAACATCAATGAAGAAGCGCTTCACGCCCCGGTGGGCCAGGATGAAATACGGATTGCCCCTGTCATGCAAGGCGCCAAGCGAGGGGGGCTGTTTCAAACTATTTTGGGTGTGGGGCTTTTTGTAGCAGGGTTTCTGATGCCACCAAGCTGGGCAGTTTTGGGCAAGGGCTTGATGATTGCTGGTGCAGGGCTGGCCCTGGGAGGAGTGTTTCAAATGATTTCTCCTATGCAGCAAGGCCTGGGTACAGAAGACCGTCCAGAAAACAAGCCTTCCTACAACTTTAATGGGCCAGTCAATACAACGGCTCAAGGTAATCCTATTCCGCTCGGTTATGGACGAAAGTTTGTTGGTAGTGCTGTTGTGTCTGCCGGGATTTACTCAGAGGATCAGATGTGATGCGACTTCTTGATTACAACATTGCGGCGCCTGAGGGCGCCGTTCCTGTTTCGGGTGGCTACAGCGTTAAAGGCCACAAGGGTGGTAAAGGAGGGGGGGGCTCCACACGAACACCAGTTGAAGATGCAGATAACCTGCATAGTATTGCTTACGCTTCTATTGTCGACTTGATCAGTGCGGGCCCAATTCATGGCTTTGCGCATGAAAATAGCCCGCTACGTTCTGTATACCTGGATAACACGCCGATTCAAAATGAGGATGGCAGCTTGAATTTCCAGGATGTTCAAATGGAGTTTCGAGCCGGGACGCAAGACCAAAGCTATATACCTGGTTTTCCAGCCGCTGAGTCTACTACGGCTGTGAATGTGGAGTTGCGTTCTGATCAGCCGTTTACACGCGCCATCCAGAATATTCATATTTCTGGTTTGCGAGTGGGATTGTCGGTGCGAGGTCTCAAACAGCAATCCAAGAAAACAGGTGATATCACAGGGTATCGAGTTGAATATGTGATTGAGCTGTCTACAGACAATTCGGCTTTTGTTGAAGTGTTGCGCGCTTCCTTTGATGGCAAGACCACTCAACAGTACTCCCGCAGCCATCGTATTGATTTACCCCGTGCGACGACAGGCTGGTCAGTCCGTGTGCGTAGACTGACCGCTAATGCCAGTAACTCGACCATTAGTGATACGACGTATGTGGACTCGATTACCGAGGTGACCGATGCCAAGCTTCGTCGCCCCATGTCAGCATGCATAGGCCTGCGAGTTAATGCCAAGCAGTTTCAAAGTATTCCGTCTCGTGCTTTTGATCTGTATCTACGTGTTGTCCGTGTTCCTAGCAACTACGATGCCTGGACTCATACCTATAGTGGTAGTTGGGATGGTACGTTCAAAATGTCCTGGACGGACAATCCTGCCTGGGTTTTTTATGACTTGGCGACTAATGCATGCGACGGTTTAGGGCGCTTGTTGCCAGCCTCCTGGTTGGATAAATGGGCCTTGTATCAGATTGCTCAGTATTGTGATGAGCAAGTTCCCGATGGTAAAGGAGGTACTGAACCACGCTTCTCTTGCAACGTGTATTTGCAGGATAAGGCTGAGGCCTGGAGAGTGTTGCAGGATCTGGCCTCTGTTTTTCGAGGCATAGCCTATTATGCTCAGGGAACTGTGTTGGCCGTGGCGGACATGCCGCGCGATTCCGTATACACCTACTCCAATGCCAATGTTGTGGATGGCATATTTAATTATTCAGGGTCCAGTCTCGCAACCCGTTATACCGTTGCCCTTGTGTCCTGGAATGATGAAACGGACATGGGCAGAGCCAAGGTTGAAGTGCTTGAAGACCCTGACGGCATTGCACGTTACGGTGTTCGACAACTGGAGCTGACTGCTTTTGGGTGTACGTCCCAGGGGCAGGCACAGCGCATGGGGCGAAGTGCCTTGTTTACCTCCCGGATGGAAACTGAAACGGTTACTTTCGGCGTTGGTTTGTCAGGGACACTCGCACAGCCTGGGCAAATTATTGAGATTGCGGATGCTCATTTGGCTGGGCGTCGTATTGGTGGTTTGGTACGGTCTGCCACCAAATCGGAAGTCATGCTGGATGCCACAGTGAAGGTTGCTGCTGGAGATCGTCTGACTGTTGTGTTGTCAGATGGTGTGTCGCAGTCACGTCCCATTGTGATTTCCTCGCAAGCGGCTACTGAAACCCAAACTGTACAAGTTGACCCGCCCTTTAGCCTGGAGCCAGAACCAGAAGCGGCATGGGCTATTAGTGCAGCCGATCTGTCGACCCAGAAGTATCGGGTTATCAGTGTTGCCGAAGACGGCGATCTTAAGTACACCATCCATGCTGTCCAGTATGTGGATGGAAAACATGCCGCGATCGACTATGAAACCCGCGTGGAAACTCCACCGGTTAGCGTTGTTCCCCCGCCTGTTCAGAGCATTCCAGGTAATGTTTCAATCACCTCTTATCATGTCATTGATCAGGGGCAGGCCCGACATAATGCGGTGATTTCCTGGGACGCTGTTCCCAATGCTGTTGCCTATGAGGTGCAGTGGCGTCGGGATAATTCCGAGTGGGTTGTAGTTCCGCGTACGGGCTCCACCAGTGTCGAAGTTCCTAACATCTATGCAGGTGCGTATCGTGCACGTGTACGTGCGATTAACGTTCTGGATGTGTCCAGCCTGTGGGGCAACTCAGATCTGACAGAGTTGTCTGGTAAGTTGTCTGCCCCTTTGCCTGTGACCGACCTGAGGACCAGCTCCATTCCTTGGGGTATACAAGTCAAATGGAGTTTTCCAGCGGATCCGAACATCATTGAGCGCACCGAGATCAGGTATAGCTCGACACAAAGCTTTGCAGATTCGCTGAGTGCCGGTGGTTTTGCGTATCCGACGGACTCATTCGAGCAAACAGGTTTGGCGGTGACGGCTCAGCATTTCTTCTGGGCACGTCTGATCGATAAAAACGGGACTCAAGGACCGTGGTTCCCGGCAGAGTCAAATCCTGGTATTCGTGGTGTGCCTTCTACATCGGCCAGTGAGTATAACGAGCTGATCACTCCATCCATTGTGGAGGGCGGCCTGGGTGAATTGCTGATGGGTGACATCCGCGATATCCCCAAAATCCGCGATTCCGTGGGAGATCTGACTCTTGAGCTTGGTGAGCTGAATCAACGGGTTGATGAGGTCAATGGCCAAGTACAAGAGCTGCTTCTTGCTGATAAATGGGATTCGAAAAAAGCCTATGCAGCCGGTTCTGTCGTCTTTGCCAATGACAAGATGTACCGCGCTAAAAAGGCTGTACCGGCAGGCAAGAAGATAACGGATGCGGCGTATTGGGGGCTGATCGGAGACTTTGCCTCGATCACTGATGGTCTTGCTGCTTTGGCGGTCCAGTCGCAGGAGACGATCAGCCGGGTGGAGAGTGCTGAAGGCCGGATTCAGGCTAATGCTCAGCAGATCAATACAGTCGCAGGCCAGGTGAATGATCCGGTAACGGGTCTTGGTGCCTTGGGTTCCTCCGTGCAATCCATGCGCACTCAGGTCGAGCAGCTGGAGGGCGGCCTGCGCTCCTTGTCTGACTCCACCACCGCGCTGTCCAGCAAGGTGGATGGCCTGGATGCAGCGCAGCGTGGCTTGGCAACGGCCGTTAATTCCTTGGGTACCCGTGTGACGGCGACCGAGGGCAAGCTTGATGCACAAGCAAGCAGCATCACGCAGTTAACGACCAGCGTGAATAGCGCCGATGCCAAAGCCGTTGCGGCGCAGGATGCGGCAGCGGCTGCCGCCACTACCGCTGGGGCAAAAGGGGAGGTGATCTTTGCAACAGCAGCTCCTGCGGCTGCCAAGCGCTTGACACAAAATCTGTGGATCGACACTAAAAACAATGCCAATACGCCCAAGCGCTGGAATGGCAGTGCCTGGTTGGCGGTTACCGACAAGGCCGCTACCGATGCTGCGGCAGCAGCTGTAGCCGCAAAAGAGGCGGCAGATGCGGCACAGGCCACTGCAAATCAGAAAGCAGATGCTACGGCAGTTAACGCGCTGACGACTCGCGTTGAGCAGGCCGAAGACAGTATTTCCAGTCAGGGCGAGAGCATCACTCAGTTAGAAGCAGAACTTGGTGCGTTGTCGGCACCGTCAGGTAACCTACTTCTCGATTCAAATGTGGAGCTTGTGCGGTCCACGCCGATATATCTGTTTGGTCGTTACGACTTGGTGGAGGATTTTGAGTCAGGGCAGGACTATACCCTTGTTGTCTGCTATACCCACAAGCCAGCCAGTGGCGACACATCGTCTGCTATCGGTATTTGGGCGGGAGGCAGCTCGCAGCAGGTGGGAGAGCTGGATAAGGACGTCACTCGGAGCGTGCAAGTCCTCAAGTTCACAAAGAGCACGGCCAACGCTCAGCCTAAAGAGCTGCGTTTCTATTACGTTCCCTCGCCCGGCACCCACGCAGGCGAGGCTGTCATTCATTGGGCAACGCTCTATAAAGGAGCGGTTATTCCGGCCATGGAGTGGCAGCCGAGCCTGGCCAATTTGCAGACGCAAACTCAGGCGAACACCAGCGCAGTTGATGGATTGTCAACGAAGGTGACTCAGCATGGCAATACGATCACTTCTCAGGGAGAGAGCCTGACTGCGTTGCAAAATGAGGTTCGAGATCCAAGCACGGGCTTAGCAGCAACCGCCGGTGCCCTGAACGACACTAAGACACGCGTGTCAGACGTGGAGGGCAAGCAGGAGGCAATGTCCAGTCATCAAATGGTGCTCAATGCTGAAATCAAGCGCCAACAAGCGGGTGAAGATGCCTATCTTGAAAGCGTGTTGAATCAGTACCAGACAAACGTGGGGCTGACACAGGCGCGTGCCGCATTGTCTGAGTTTAGTAACGTGCAGGCCGAGGAGAATCGGGCATTGGCTGAGTCCATTCGCATTGTCCAGGCAGAACTGGGTGGGGTGGCTGGGCAGGCAAGCGCGGCATCAGCCGCTGTTCAGGAAACGCTGCAGGCGCTTGTAGAGCTGGAGGGCGAGTTCACGAAAGTATCGGCAGCGTGGGGGATCAAACTACAAGCTAACGCCAACGGCGTGCGGTATGTCGCAGGGGTCGGCCTGGACCTGACCAACGAGTCTGGCGTGATGCAGTCCACGTTCGCAGTGTTAGCTGACCGCTTTGCTGTCATGCATGCGACCAACGGTGATCCGGTCACGGTGTTTTCGGTACAGGGTGGGGCCAGCATTCTGAATACGGCGCTAATTGGCTTTGCGTCGATTACGGAAGCCAAAATTGCTGACGGTGCTATTTCGCGGGCGAAGATCCAGGACGCTGCCATTGGGCACGCTCAGATCGAAAATGCCGCAATTACCAGCGGCAAAATCCGCGATGCGGCGATTACACGCGCCAAGATTGGGCTTGCTGAGGTCGATACGCTGAGGATTGCCGGTAACTCAGTCACCATGCACGCAGCACGATCCGGCTCCGGGAGTTTAGTCATTAACACAGCCCATGGCGGTATAGCCAATATCATGGTGTTCTATAACGGTACTGCTTCGTCGTCAACTGTTCGACACAACAAGATCGTTATTCGTGTGAACGGATGGATACTGGCCCAGTTTCCCGCTTTGCATATCTACTCGGGCAACTCTTATCTGCCCAACATTGAGAACCCTATCTCAAAGGTAGTGAGCACGGAGCTGAATGCTGGGAATAACACCATAGACGTGTGGGCCGCAGACGTTAGCTGGAGACCGGGTATCGACCCAACCCCACCGCCGCTGCTTTCCGCCGTGGATACGGTCGTACTGTTTAATATGAGGTGAATATATGCGACCAAAATATGAATCCGTGACACTGTTTATGCCGGGCACAGGCCGGTTTAACGGGGTAGTTAAGGGGCACCCAGATTATGTTCTGGCCCCTACTATGGTTGCCTGGACGGGGGGAGTCGCTCCGGGCGCGCTTGATGATTCGTGGTGGTTCTACGGTGGGCAGGCGCGTCGGCGTCCGGCTTGCCCGGTCGTGGCAGAGGGCCTGGTGCTGCGCGGGGTTCGCCCAGGCAGCACAATTACTATCGAGGGCCAGCAGTACGAGTGCGCAGACGGCGGGGACGTGGAGCTGTCGTTTCAGTTCTCCGGAATGTACGAAATCACGGTCACGCGCTGGCCGTATTTGGATGGGAGTTACACCATTGAAAATCCACCACCAGCCGAATAACCACGCAGAACGCCGGCAACGGGAGTATCCGGATATTGGGGATCAGCTCGATGCAGTCTACAAGCTGGCCCGGCATTTGCAGGAGCAAGGCCAGCAACTACCGCCAGATGTTGATAAATGGGTGGCTCAATGTCGAGCCGTTAAAGAGAAATATCCAGCCGCTTGAAAAGCGGCTTTTTTATGGGCATTCAATGAACATTCATCATTCTATTGCGCAGGTTTTCGAGAACAACATGGGTAATCGAATCACGCCCGAGCTAGCTGGCGGCATGATTCGTAGCTTGATCGACATTCTCGCCACGGGCGTACAGCAGGCCGGCGATTCGCAGCAGCAGACCGAGCCGGCATCTGAGGCCCAGCTTCAGGAGGAGGGAAGTAATGGCATGGTATGACGCAGGGACAGTCAAGGTTACTGTAAACAGCGCGACGGTGACGGGTACTGGCACCAAGTGGCTGGCCGGTGCTCGGCAGGGTGAGGCCTTTGTGGCGCCAGACGGGCGTTTATACGAAGTGTTGAACATTGCCTC
The DNA here is from genome assembly GCF_023674485.1 of Alcaligenes sp. DN25. Classification (NCBI taxonomy): domain Bacteria; kingdom Pseudomonadati; phylum Pseudomonadota; class Betaproteobacteria; order Burkholderiales; family Alcaligenaceae; genus Alcaligenes; species Alcaligenes sp. DN25. The sequence continues at coordinate 1,664,288 of NZ_CP098408.1, forward strand.
TGATACCTCCCTCTCGCTGACGAAACCCTATCGTGGTGCTACGGCTACGGGCCAGCCTTATGCTTTGGCCCCCATGCAAGGCTATGTCAAAGAGTTGGCAGATCGTGCAGCAGAATTGCTGCCTGCGCTGTCGGATATAGGGACAGCCGCTAAGGGGACTTTGACAACATCAACCATAGACCCCGTTGCCGGTCGCGTGATGCGAAATGCTGATTGGGGATTTGGGGGGGTGAATGGCGTAGCTGCAGATCGGAATATTTTGAATAATACGGTCAATGGTATTTATCGATCGGGTTCCACGGATGAAGGTAAGCCGGACGTCCACACTGCCGGGTCTTACTTCAGGATGGGTTGGGGTTCAACGTATTATGGCTTGCTGTATAACTCACCAATCACTGATAAATGGCACGTCCGCACAGTCAATAATGGAGCGGCAAATAGCTGGAAAGAGTTGATGACGGTGGGAGCATACGGCCTTGGGTCTACGGGGGCTGGCGACGCAGCAAGTGGTGACGCCTTTCCAGGTGGAAGTCTAGATACAGCGAGCGTCGGGTCTGGCCTGTACTATGTTCCAGCGGCAGAAGCTCAGGCAAGTGGTCTGCCAGACGGCGTGCTAAAGCAAGGTGTTGTTATGCACCGTCAGTCAGGTTCTGGTGGTGGGCAGATTTTCGTGTCGTTCAACGGAGATATGGTTGTGCGAGGTCGCCGCTCCAACTGCTATAACGGCTGGCGAGAAGTGCTGACTGCTGGGTTGTACGGATTCGGCGGTGCCCAAGCCGTTCCTGAATCTTGGGATGCGCAAAGAACTGGCTGGTACTACAAATCCGGCGCTAAGCCGGCCTGGGGTGGTGGGGCGTTTTTCCTAGATCTGGCCTACAACACAACCTACGTTAATTCCGGCTTGCGGATTTCGACTGATCCGTATACAGACAATTTCTATATGAACGGTGCGGTGTCTGGACAGAAAACGTACCGGGACGCCTGCAAACTTGTTCATGACAAAAACATTGTGGGAGATGTGACTGCCGGAGCTGTCATAAGTCAGGGGTCTAACGTTTCTGGTCAATGGGTTAGATTCGCTGATGGCACCCAAATTTGCTACGGAAATCAAGCTTTCCCTGGCAACGGATGGAATGCCAAACCTTGGCACTATCCCTTGGCATTCATAACCAGACCTGTCGTTGCTGTCAGTGGTGGAGGGGACAATGGCGGGTTTGCGGCAGCGCCAATTTTGGAGATCCAAAATACAGGAGTGATTTTCAGAAAAGTGACCGGTTCAGTTGAGAACGATAACTGGGCCGATTTTTTTGTCATCGCTATCGGAAGGTGGAAAGCATGACGTTTAAGGCTACGACAGTAGTGCCTAGTTCTAATAATTCCCGCACATGCGGGTTTTTTTTGCTGATTGTTTGTAGCCAGGTGGCAAGCATACGATACATAGGAGGATAGCAATGGCTTGGTATACCGCCGGGACCGTCAAGGTCGCCGCAAACAATGCCACGGTCACCGGAACCGGGACAAAGTGGCTTTCTGGAGCGCGTCAGGGTGAGGCATTTGTGGCACCTGATGGGCAGCTTTATGAAGTAAAGAATATTGCGTCAGACACATCTTTGACGCTGACGCAGGTTTATCGAGGTGCGTCTGCCAGTGGGCAGGCCTATGCTTTGGCTCCCATGCAGGGTTACGTCAAGGAGTTGGCAGATCGAGTCGCTTCGCTACTTCTGCTTTCCCAAACTGAATGGGAGTGGGATTCGGTTTTAAAAAAGACAGATTTGCAAGCTGCTCCTAACGATCCGACAGCCTGGAAAATTCTTACTAATGGTCGAGCATTCGGCTTGGGTAGTTTTGGGGCGGCAAACTCATATGATCATTGGCCCACGGCATCGCTTGACGATGTAGATGTCCCGGCAGGCATGTATTACGTAAGCACGGCGATTACCGACAGACCGACCACAGCGCCTGGTGTTGTATGGCATCGTCAGACCGGTACGGTGGGAGCCCAAATTTATGTCTCCTCCGATGGTGGTGTGGTTCACCGAGGGCGCCGGTCCGGAACATATCGAGCCTGGCTGAGCACCTTGAATGTCGGTGAATTTGGATTAGGTGGTGCTACAACCACCCCATCCAATGGCAGGGATAGTTCCAATCCATTTGGCTGGTACTACCAAACACGGGCGGTAACGTGGGGTGGTGGTTCTTTCTTTCTTGATATGCCCTACGGCAGCAATATGAATGCGGGGCTGCGCCTTTCTACCGATCCTTACTCCGATAACTTTTATTTAAATGGTGGGGTCTCGGGCAAGAGGGAATACCGCCCAGCCTGCAAGTTGGTTCACGACAAGAATATTGTGGGTGATGTGGCAGGTGGCTCCGTTGTGCAATCGGGGTCAAATTCAAACGGCAATTGGATACGGTTTGCCAATGGCACTCAAATTTGTCGTGGGCAAGTCACATTCAGTGGTAATGGCTGGAAGCCGTCCAGTCCAGTGATCTCTTATCCCATGGCGTTTACTGCGCCCCCCACTACGGTGATCCAGCCCCTGTCTGACGGCTCTGGATATTATGCCGTGCCTCAAATGGGGATGGGTTCAGGGGCGGGTAGTTTCTTTATTCGCGACACTGCCGGCATTGTGGATACTGGCACAAGTGCCGCAGTTGACTATGTAGCAATTGGAGTGTGGAAATAATGAATTTCATCATCAAACTATGCCCCCAGGTCCCTGTGGATATGGTCCAAAAGATCAGTCTGGAGCGTTCGGGCACCATTCTGAAAATTAACCAGGAAGAGCTTGATTTGTCCTTTATGTCCCCTGGCGATGTTCTGCCAGCCGGCGCAATCGAGCATCCCTTATTGAAGCAGGCCTCAGTTACCCGTCATGCTGACAGCGTCGAGATTGATCAACTGCTTTTTCATATCGCGGCGGATCAAACAGATCCGGCAGCATGCTTTCCTGAGCCGGTCGTGATCAGTGAGGACGGCTTGGTTGCTTTACCTGAGCAATGTCCATCGCCAGCGCCCGCCCCAGAGTTGCCTCCTGAAGCTGACTTTGAAACAAACCCTGAATCTGAAGTAAAGGAGGAAACCGATGCAGATCAATATTGATAGTAGTAAGGTCGTGACGGCAGCAGCTCAACTGCAGACGTATAAGGAAAGCAAGATTACCGCTTTGTCGGCAGCTTGCCGGGCGGCTATCAAGGACGGCTTTGAGTCCGAGGTTTTGGGTGAGCTTCACCGATACCCTAGTAATGAAACTGATCAATTGAATCTGGCTAGTAGTTTGGCTGATTCATTGTTGCCTGGTCTTGCCGCTGATTGGTCTACACCATTTTGGTGCGCGAACCAGGCCGGCGATTGGGCTATGCGTATGCATACGACCGAGCAGATTCAGCAATTGGGTCGAGAGGCCAAGGCACGCATTGTGAGTCTGATGCAGCGTAATGCGCTGTTGGCTGAGCAGGTTCAGCAAGCAAATAGCAAAGCCGAAGTGGATCAGTTTGAGTGGTCTGCGTAGACCTATCATTACTTCTTGAAAATTGTTCCCCCCGGCCCGCTTGAGCGGGTTTTTTTTATGTCTGCTGCACCCATAAAAGGGATGCAGCAGACAGGACAAATTTGAATAAGGAGAAGGGCCTGTGCTGAATAACGACGCCGCTCACCTACCCATAAGCACCGGCTCGGCCCTGCTTATTTATGGTTGGACGATGCAGGATTTTGTGCTGACTTTATGGGCGGCTTATGTGGTGATTTTGATTGTGACCAAGCTGCCGGACTTTACTCGTGCGGCCGCGCGGATTGTGGGCGGGATCCAGCGTGCCTGGCGCCAGCTCAAGGAGTGGAAGCATGGATCTGAAGACTAAGCTGGGTGCAGGGGTAGTCTCGGCGGCGATTGCTTTGGTTGCCGCCTGGGAGGGGCGCTCTTTGATCGCCTATGTGGACCCCGTCGGCATCCCGACTATCTGCGACGGCTACACACAAGGAGTCAAGCTGGGTGACATGGTCAGTCCGCAGCGTTGCGACGCCTTGACGGAGCAGGAGGTTCGTCGCGCTTTGAGTGTGGTGGATCGTTCCGTTAGCTACCCCTTGCCGGATGAGGTACGTGTAGCGCTGAGCAGCTTTGTTTACAACGTGGGGGCCGGGGCCTATGCCAATTCGACCTTGCTGCGCAAGCTACGGGTTCGGGATATAGCCGGTGCATGTCAGGAGCTGGATCGTTGGGTCTATGCCGGTGGCCGCAAACTACGGGGGTTGGAGCGGCGGCGTCAGGCCGAGAGGCAGTTATGTCTATCAAGTCTGCATTAGCAGGGGCTGCTGTTCTGGCAGCCCTTTTTTTATGGGGGGCGCTTTATGGTCAGGAGCAGTATCGCAAAGGCTATGAGCTGGCCCAGGCGCAGACCAGGGCGGCGCAGTTGCAGGCCGAGGTTCGTGCACGCTTGATGGAGCAACGATTACAAAAGGAGGTGGAGGATGTTCGAGTCACTTATCAAATGCAGCTGGATGCGGCTCAGCGTGTTGCTGTGGCTGCTCGCGCCGATCTTGACGGCTTGCACAGCAAGCTCGCCGCCGCCAATGATCGTGTCGCCGCTCAGGCTGCCCGAGCCGGACATGCGCTGGATGCAAACGCCCGAATTGCCAGCCAGCTGCGCAACGTGGTCGGCCTGTGCGCAGAGCGATATACAGAGATGGCAGGAGTTGCTGATGGATACCGGAGCGCTTTAAGCGGTTTGCAGGGGTATGTGTTGGCCTTGAGGAAATAGGGCCCCACGGATGGAAACAGCCCAAGGAGTTAGCGCTTCGTGCGCTTAGCGTTGCAGGCCTTGGGTTTGATAAAACAGTTTCAGGTCGCGAGGGCTGCCTAGTCTGACTTTAGGCAAGGTGCTTGCCTCGAAAATGCTCAAGTATTTGTGGCGATTGGGCGGGGTCACGATGGCGATATGGCGGATCATTTGCCATTTCACACTATCTTTACCGCCTTCCAGGGCTCCACGACGGTTGCGCTCAAACAGGGTGCGCCGGAAGTAGCGCAGCAGGCTGGTAGCGGTGGAGACCTCTAGCACGATGAAACCTGTAGCACGAGCCAGACGTGGGGCCAGGTGGCGCGTGTAGTTGCCTTCCATCACCCATTGTTCTTGCGCAATAGCCGCCTGGTGCAGCGCAACAAAATCTGCTTCGGGGCGGGGCACCCAGTTGCTATGGGGCAGGTGGTAGAGCTGATCCAGATGCACGGCCGGGATGGCCAGCTTGCGTGCGATCGCGTCAGCCAGGGTGGATTTACCGCTATTGGATGGGCCAAGAATGCAGATGCGGGGGCCTAAGTTCTCAAGAAGGGGCATGGTGCAATGATGGTGTGATGTCGCGCTTGGTAACAAGGCAAGCCCAACACCGCCATTTTAATTAGAACGCTGATGATATCTGCTGTTATGGTTAAGTTTCAAGCCATGAACAACAGGAGTCACTATGTCTGCTTATGTTAAATTGCGCTCGGCCGTGGCGCTGGCTTTGTTATCAGGCGCGCTGTCGTTTCCTGCCCATGCCCAGTACACGGGCCCGTCGGAGATTGGTCAAACGACGGTTGCGGAGATCCTGAAAAATCCCGTCGATGATCAGGACGTGCGGGTGCAAGGTCATCTGCTACGTCAAACGGCGCACGACAAGTTTCTGTTCTCTGATGGCAGCGGGGAAATCGTGGCGGAGATCAAGGCCAAGCATTTTGCGGGTCAGACTTTGGATGAGAAAGCCAGGGTGGAGCTGATTGGCCAGGTCGATACCAGTTCCAAGCGCCCGCCCGAAATTGAGGTGGATTTTTTGAAAGTTATGGACTGATAGCCCTTGCTTGATGCCCCGTCTTTCTGCTGCCTGATTATCCCCATAGGCGCTGCTCAAATGTGACGCTACACTGGCCGGGTCGCGGTGCAGGCCGCTTTTTATTTCCGTGTCCAGAATGGCTAAGATCCTTCCCATCTTGATGTTGGTCGTCTCCAATGTGTTCATGACCATTGCCTGGTATGGGCATCTGAAATATCCCAATAGCCCCTTGCTGAAAGTCGTTCTGATCAGCTGGGGCATTGCTTTGGTGGAGTACTGCCTGGCGGTGCCGGCTAATCGTTTGGGGCATACCGTCTACAGTGCCGCGCAGTTAAAGACCATGCAGGAGGTCATTACCTTGCTGGTGTTCGTGGTGTTCTCGGTGCTGTATCTGAAAGAGAGCTTTACGCTGAATCACCTGCTTGGCTTCACACTGATTGGTGCCGGTGCGTTTTTTATTTTTTATGGGCCGCTGAAATAAGAGCAAGCCTCATCACCGTTCAGGCATAAAAAAAAGCCTCGCATGTCGCAAGGCCTGAAGCCGGATAAATAGGGAGGTGAAAAATGTTATCCGGTATTTCCATACTACGGATGGGCAGGCTTGCTGACTAGGTTCAAAGCATGGCAGTGAGTAACTATTTGTGGCTCCGAATGTGCTGTTTCTTATGGGCTTTAGAGGATCTGAACCAGGACAGTTTGCTTCCTGGCTCGAAAAAAATGTCCCTGAAATAAATAGCCCCAAGGCCGGAATCAACTCCAACCTTGGGGCTATGCGATCACGTCGTCAGTGCAAAAAGCGCTTGGACGACCTTGCTGCGTGAGTTACTTGCTGACTTGTTCGGACTCTACAACCATGTCCAGAACATCGGCCTTGGACGAGGCGTCTGCAGGCACGTTCTTCAGTTCGTAGCGGTTGATACGCAGCACGTTACGAACGCCAGGAGTATGGGTGTAGCCCTCGATGTCGCCGTAGTAGTACATCCAGTCACCCGTGTAGGTCTTGACGCCCGAATCGCTGTACTGGATCTCGCGTACCTTCAGGCACTGGTAGTTTGGAATCAGGGGGTGGGAGCACTTCTCTTTTTGTGCAGCCACTTCCAGGAACACACGGGTAGGCTCGCTGCCGTAACGGGTCGTTGCAGTAGGTTCACCTTTCAGGCGCCATTTGGTGCCGTCTTTAAAGTTCAGGGTAAGGACCGGTGCTGGATTATCCGGTGCGGAATCGGCCTTGGCCATGCTCCAGTCTGTCGCTGTAGGCAACAATTTGCCAACGGCTTGTTCGTTGCGCATCAACTCGGGGTCCGAGCACATTTTCATGGTGCTGACTGGCGAGGTAAAGGTGATTTTGGAACCGTTGATGGTGTAGCCGCTGCCCAGGACATTACACAGATTGTCTACCGACATCATGGTGTCAGTGAAATTCAAGGTGACTTGCTCGCCGCCTGCGCCAGGTATGGCGGGGGCTGGCTGGCCGTCTTTGCCGGTAGTGGCAAACAGACGCCAGTGATAAGCCTGCAGAGAGGTTTCTTTATCCATTTGGCGCTCGGAAGTCGCGGTGTTGCTGTTGTTTGGAGCCGCGCAAGCGGCCAGACCCATTAAGGCCAATGTACCAATCGTCAACTTGAGGGTGTTTTTCATGAGTGGTTTCCTTGATGAGTCGTGGGCTGCATTGGGAGTGTCAGCCCGGGGTTGAAAAATAAAACAATCAGAGTGGGGGTGTTCTGATGGAACGGTCCCACTCCCGATCAAGCTTGGGGTAAAGCTTGTACTTGATTATCCAGACTTTCGCGCAAGGAGTTTGGCAAGGATAGTAAACGTGCCAGCTCGTCCAGATACGCGCGTTCCATATAGCTTTGCTCATCAATGACGATGGCACTGGTCAAGTAGATTTCAGCGGACATCTCGGGCGTTTGCGCCAATTGGGCGATGGCTTGCGGGTCAACCGGTTTGAGCAGTTCTTGCGACAGCCAGAGACGGGCTTGTTCGGGGGCGGCCATTTTGCTGATTTCCGCGTCAATCAATTCGCGCTCGGCATCACCGATATGGCCGTCTGCCTTGGCAGCGGAGACCAGAGCGGCCAGGATGACCATGGCATGGGTATCGGCCGGACCGTTGGAAGCCAGCGGTAGCGGGGCGGCTGGGATCGCTTGCACGGGTGTTGGGGCCGCTTGCTGGCCCGCATTTTGTTCCTGCCAGTTCTGATAGACCTTGACGGCCAGGGCACCCAAGGCAGCGGCTCCGCCGTACGCGGCCATGGAACCGCCCATTTTGCGGAACTTCTTGTTGCCCAGCAGGACGCCCAGAACGCCGCCTACCACAGCGCCGCCACCAAAACCACCGGCTTGTTCACTGATCTTCTTACCCAGGCCGGAGGAGTTCAATTGGCCTTGACCTTGTTTTAGTGCGCTTTGGCCGCTTTGCAGAATTTGTTGCAGCATTTGCTGAAGTGACATGGGATCGCTCTATGAAAGGTAAACAGTAGCTTCGTTATAAACTACTTTATTGTGTGTGCCCGCGTACAATTGTAAGCAGACCTGCCAGAGCAAATCGTTCAATAAGACGTGTGCGGCACGGGGAATTTGGTATCTTATGCCAGATCAATACATATAAGCGCGGCTGCGCTGATATCAAGGGGGGAAGGGCTTAACTGGCTCTGCACATTATGAAATTGACTCGAACTGCTTTCGCTTTGTCCGTTGTTCTGGCCACACCGGCTCAATCACAGGTCAAGATTGGCGTGATCGCCTCGGCCACTGGACCGACCGCCGTGGTCGGTTTGCCGCAGCGCAATACCGTGCCGCTGCTGCCTACCAAGGTTGGCGATCTGACGGTTGAATATGTCTCCCTGGATGATGCCAGCGACCCGAACCAAACGGTGACGCTGTTCAAGAAAATGATTTCCGAGGACAAGATTGATGCCTTGATCGGGCCTACCGGCTCGCCCAATGCCATGAGTCTGATTCAGTTTGCGGCCGATTCGGGCACGCCTGTGCTGGCACCGGTGGGCGCGGCGTCCGTCGTGCTGCCCATGACCGAGCAAAAGAAATGGGTTTTTAAAACGACCCAGAACGACGACATTATTGCTCAGGCCCTGGTCAAGCATATGGTCGATACCGGCGTGAAAACAGCCGGTTTCCTGGGCTTTAACGATGCCTATGGCGAGAGCTGGTTGACCGTGTTCAAGGAACTGGCCGAGGCGAATAATATCAAGATTGTGGCCACTGAGCGTTATGTGCGTTCCGATACCTCGGTAACAGGCCAGGCCTTGAAGATTTACGCGGCCAAACCAGACGTGGTCCTGGTAGCCGGCACTGGCGCTGCGGCTGTTCTGCCACAAGTGACGCTGGTTAAGCAAGGTTACAAAGGGCAAATTTACCAAACTCACGGTGCTGCGCTGCCTGCGTTCTTGAGCCTGGGTGGCGAGCAGGTTGAAGGCACTATTCTGGCGGCCAGCCTGATGTTGGTCTTGCCTGAAATTGCCGATAGCAATCCGTCCAAGCCTATCGCGCAGGACTACATCCAGCGCTATACCGAGCGTTACGGTCAGGCTCCCGCTACATTTGGTGCCAACGTGTACGACGCTGGTCTTTTGCTGGAAAAGGCAATTCCTGAGGCGGCTACCAAGGCCAAACCCGGTACGCCGGAGTTCCGTTCGGCTTTGCGTGATGCGCTGGAGCAAACCCGTGATCTGGTGGCTACTCAAGGTGTGTATACCATGTCGCCCGAAGACCATAGCGGCTTTGACGAGCGTGGTCGCGAGCTGATTACGGTACGTAATGGCCAATGGCATTTGCTCAAGCCTTAAACAGGTTTTAAGGCAGGCATGGAAAAACGCGGCTTAAAGCCGCGTTTTCTGTTTTTCTTGAAGGAAAGTGGAGGGAGGACCGGCTTGCTTAACCGGCCTGGCTGGGAAGGCTGAGCAAAATATGAGGCTCTTCAACTTCAAGCTCAGTTTTCAGGTACTTGGCACCAAAACGGCTGAGCGCCACGATCAGTTTGGCGGGAATGCCATCCAGAAGAATGTAATAGTCCTCCTGGCCCTGCTCAATTTGCTGGACCACATCCGGTTGAGAGCGTTGCCAGCCTGCGCCTCCAAGATGGGTGATTCGTTCGTAAGGGTCCCGACGCATATCTTTCGTGACGTATGCAACCTCGATCATTTGCCACCTCATGAAGTTCTTGTTGGGACCTTCATCATTGGGCATATGATGGCTGACAGCCATTAGGGATTTTACGAACCTTGAGGTTTAGACCTTCAAGGCCTTGACCAGATAGGGATCCAGGTCTGGTTGACGCAGCAACCAGTTCTTGTAGTCCTGTGGTACATCGGCAATGGCCATGCCCTTGTGTTTGCCAAAATGCAAAATGGTGGGAATCCGGGCGTGCTCGGAGAGCTGCCACAACTGTTCCCAGGTATTGATGTTTTGCGTCAGGCCCAGCAAGTATTGCAGGAGTGCCAGGCAATTACGTACATCGGCCAAGGCGCTGTGCGCATTGCGCAGGCGCTCGCGGGCGTTGGCGCGATCAATGTGATAGATCAGGGCGGACTGGCTGTAGCTGTCCAGGCCTGGAATCAAGTGCCGGGCCAAGGCCAGAGTGCAAATCCGCTTGATATTGGGCGAACCGGCCACGCCCCAGTCGTAGTCCACGTTATGGCCAATGATGTATTGGGTGTCGGCAGGCAGCTTGAACTCGGTATGCGACGGGCAGTCTTGCAGCTCTTCGTCGTAAATGTGGTGGGTGGCCAGCGCACCCAGAGAATTGGCTTCATCAGGCCGGTAGCGTTGCTCGAATTCTTCATTGACCAGCAAGAAGACAGGGTCGCTTAAACGCAGCCAGGCTGCCTCGATGACTTGAGGTTTGGCAGTGCCGGTGGTTTCAGTATCAAACAGCAGGGCAGACATACGGGAATCGCTAACAGACAAAGCCGTCATGGTAGTGCATGTGCCCCGCTTTGCCTATACGGGTTTCAGGCGAAAGCCTTCGGGAACGCCCCAGCGATTGGTGCGTAGCAGCCAGTGGGTCTGGCAGCTCAGGCAGCGGTACTGGGTCTCATGAGCCCCGTCAGGAGAGGGAGGATGCTGTCCCAGTAAACGCAAGTCAGCATGCGCTTGGCTAGTACTTAATCCCTGTGGCAAGGTTAAACACGCTTGGCACAAGGGCGAGCCGTAAACTGACGCCATATCACCGCTCCCTGATGTTTTGTTTCGTATTGACACATCAGTATCGGTTTGCTTACGGATAGCGTCAAGTCTTCGTTTGTGGTTCGGCGAAATGATAGGAAAAACTCTGATCCCGACCGGCACGTTTTGCCTCGTACAGGGCTGTGTCGGCCTGACGAAGCAGAGCATGCAGATCCAGCGTGGAGGCTTCCAGAGTCGCGACACCCAGGCTGGCCGTCATGGTCAGTTGCTGCTCGTTATCCAGGGCCAGGGGCCGCAGAGCAATACTTTTGCGTACGCGCTCGGCCACGGCATGGGCTTGGGTGGCGCTGCAGTCGGGCAGCAAGATGCCAAATTCCTCGCCACCCAATCGACCGCACAAGTCTGTATCGCGCAAAGCCAGGGAAATACGCTGGGTGATGGCGCTCAAGGCCAGGTCACCGACATGGTGGCCGTGGGTGTCGTTAATGGGTTTGAAGTGGTCGATGTCCAAAACAATGACGCTGACAGGAACGTGCCTTAGGCGACATTGAGTCAACATGGTCTGGCTTTGCTGATAAAAGGCCTGCTTGTTGAGCAAACCGGTCAGGGCATCGTGGTGAGCCAGCCGCTGGAGTTTTTCCACTGCCAGATTACGGGCTGAGATCAAGCTGGCACTGGTAATGGAGGCGAGTGCAATGGAGGCAATGCCAATGCGCAGCGACAGCAGATCCAGCGAGGTATATAGCTGGCTGGGCAGGAAGTAGACCGGCTGGCTCAGGGCGAACAGTGTCCAGAGCACATAGAACAAGGTCAACAAGGTGGTGGAAAAGAGCGAGTAGCTCAGGGCGCACCACAATAAAGGCAGGACGGGAAAGGCCATGGAGCCGGGGCCGTCAATCAGCAAACTCAGCAAGCTGGTCAGTAATAAGGACAGGGCGGGTGCCAACTGGGCCAGACTCATCAAATGGGGCTCGTTCCAGTACTCCATGAAACGGCGTATGGGGCGGGCCGGGGCAGTCAGGATGACGGGCAAAATAGCGGTGTAGGAGATCATGCCGGTCAGCATCCAGGACAGGATGGCCAGCGACAAGGCTTGAGAGGTATGTAAAGACAGGGCAATGCCGCCTAGCAGGGCGGAAAGGACACAGGCCAGCCCGTAGTAGGCAGCCAGGGTCAGCATGGCCTGAGGGCGGCGCAAGGACAGGTCCAGCAGCGGATTGCGGATGATCAGCCAGTATGCCAGCCCGACACCACTGACATTGGCCAAGGTCAGCAAAAGGGCAATAGGCAGGGGATTGCGGGCGATCAGTTCGGCACACAGATAGGCCAGAACAACAATGACCCAGTTTAGGAACTGGCTGGCCCAATCCGGGCGACGAATAAACAGGCCCAGCAGCACGGCCTCGGCAGGCCAGAAGATGGTCAGGGCGTCGTAATGGCGCAGCTTGGTGCCCAGCAGGGTCAGGATCAAGACCAGGCTGAACAGGAAAAAACGGGAGAGATAGGAATAGCGCCGCGGCGGGCGCAAGCAGGAAGCCTGCTTTGATTTCATATCCGTTGCCATAGGAGCGCACGCTCGTCGTGGACGCTTTACAGCGTCGGATAAGTTTCAAGCCGCCACTATTTTAGGATGAAAGCAGGAATGTTTCTTGCAAATTGTAATTATCTGTTTGCAAATGAAATAAATACGGGGAGTTGGGTTCCGCTCCCCGTATTCATTAGCAGGCAAAGCCTTAGTTCAAGGCTGGCAAAGGGTGGCGCGGAGCCACGTGATGCACGTCCTGCAGGCGGAAACGGAAACGCACGTTGGCGTCCTGGTTCTGCGCGTCTGCCGTATAGGTGGTGCAGCCATGTACAGGCGAGCTGAAAATTACGGTACCCGCCATGCGAGGGCCGTTCTTGGGTTGCAAGTAAACGGTATCGCCAATGCGAATATCGGTCTTGTTCAAGGCAATATGCTCAGGGCGCGATACCAAACCGGTTGGATAGATATTTTTCATAATTTTTTTCCTTATCGTGTGGCGTCATTACATCGTTTTTTTATTGAGATTTGATGACACCATGATGGATCGGTCTCCACACGGAGGCCAAGCCATTGCTATTTCAATGTAGAGCCGCGCTGGTCGAACAAATGTCAGGCAGACGTGCTCTGTGGCAGCATGGACAGCGCCTTATTCGTTTGCCAAGCAAATGGACGGAGCGAGTCCGCTACGATGCAAAAAATAAGTCTGGATGTGGCTGTCGTCGCCGTGGTGAATGAATACCCGCATGTTTGGGGACATGCCAGAAGGTCAAAGGGACCTGTTTTGCGTGGGTACATTCAAAAAAATGTTGATCGCACTTTCTTGATGTAATGGTATGTTGGTGCAATCAATTGACTATTAACTCATAGCTTTGCGCTGTTGTCAAGTGTTGGTGCGAAATAGATTTTCAGAGTCGATGTTTCTGATCCACTTCTTTGCAATCAGTCTCCAAAGCAGGGGCAGGCAGGCGCTCAGCCTGTTTTAGAATAAGTCCCTTAACTTGCCTTTTTTGTTGCGACTCATGATTACCATCACTGGCCTTTTTACCCATCCCATCAAATCCTGTGCCGCCCAGGCCCATCCGCAGGGCGTGGAGGTCAGCGTTGCGGGCCTGGCCTTTGACCGAGAGTGGGTTGTTGTTGACCAACAGGGCGTATTCATGACTCAACGTCGCTGGCCGCGCATGGCCTTGATTCAGCCAGTGGTGCAGGACGGGCGGATTACTGTGCAAGCGCCTGGTATGGATTCTTTGTCCTGGTCTCTGGATGCCCCGGCAGGGGATAACGTCGCTGTGTCCGTGCGTATCTGGAGTTCAGATACCTTGGGCCGGGACGAGGGCGATCAGGTCGCGCAATGGTTCAGCGACTTTTTGCAGACTCCTTGCCGGGTATTGCGTAACCATAGCCGCTCAAGGCGTTATGTACTGACCGAACGTGTGCGTCCCTGGGAAGAAAAGTCCCAGGGCTGGCGTCAGATTGGTGATCAGATCAATGGTTTTGGTTTTGCAGATGCGCTGCCTTTTCTGTTTACCAATGAGGCGTCCCTGGAAGAGCTGAACCGCCTGGTGCAACAGTCAGGTGAGCAGGCCGTACCCATGAATCGTTTCCGCGCGAATGTGGTATTTGAGGGCCTGCCCGCGTATGAAGAAGACTATGTGCTGGGTGTCAGCAGTGAAGGCTTGAGCTTTGCCTTTATCCGCCCTTGTACTCGTTGCCCTATGCCCAATGTGAATCAGCTGACAGGGGATGTGGGTACTCAACCCGGCCTGGCCCTGGCACAAAGCCGTCAGTTCCCGCAAGGGACCTTGTTTGGCATGCAGGCCATGCTGGTTGAATCCAAACCTCAGAGACTGAGTATCGGCCAGACGCTGGATGTGGAATACAGCTTTTAAGCCTTGCACCACACTGGATCAGGCGTAGTCCAGGGGCAGACGGGTCGTGAACTTGATCTGCTCCATGGCGAAACTGGAGCTGACGTCGGTCAGCTCTATTTCCGAGATCAGGCGCTGGTAAACACGGTCAAAGCTTTTGATGTCAGGCACAACCACGCGCAGCAAATAGTCGGTATCGCCGCTCATGCGATAGAACTCCACAATTTGCGGGATCGCCTCCACCACGGCCGAAAACTGGCTGTACCACTGTTTGTTGTGCTGATTGGTCTTGATGGCCACAAACACCGTCACCCCGACATTCAGCTTTTCAGAGCTGAGCAAAGCCACCCGTTTTCCGATATAGCCTTCCTGCTCCAGGCGTTGTATGCGTCGCCAGCAGGGTGTGCTGGACAAACCCACCCGATCGGCAATTTCCTGGATGGCCAAGGTGGCATCGTTTTGGAGGATCTCCAGAATGTGCTTGTCGAATTTGTCCAGCATAAAAATAATTTCCCAATAATCTTGCTGATTGTAGGTTTTTATTCTCGGAATTCTGCCTACAATAGCGTGAAAACGCAATAATTGCCCTTGGGCTCTTGCGTAGACTGTTTCCATTCATCTCTAGCGATCTGGATCAGGAAAACAGCATGCAGGACTGCAATTATCAACATACCCGTTTGACCCATGTAGGACGGGACACCAGCGTGTCGGCTGGTTTTGTGAATGTGCCCGTTTGTCGCGGCTCCACGATCCTGGCCGACAATCTGGAACAATGGGCGCAGCGCAAGGAGCCCGATAATCCCTACGCCTCTTATGGTCGCTTCACTAATCCCACCTTGCAAGCCTTGACGCAGGCCGTGGCCGAGCTGGAAGGCGGTTTTCAGGCCAGTTTGTTTCCCTCTGGATTGGCGGCCTGTACTCATGCCTTGTTGGGCATGCTGGAAGTTGGAGATCATTTGCTGATACCGGATTCAGTCTATGGACCGGTACGCGCGTTTGCCCAGCAGGTGCTGGCTAGCCGCATGGGTATTCAGGTGCAGTTCTATGAGCCGTCTTTGGGTGACGGCATGGCCAGCCTGATTCGTCCCAATACCAAGGTGGTGTACGTAGAGTCGCCCGGTTCGGCCACCTTCGAGATTCAGGATATTCCTGCGATTGCTCGCTGCGCACAGGCGGTGGGGGCGTATGTGCTCTTGGACAATACCTGGGCTACTCCCTTGTTCTTCCAGCCCTTCGAGCATGGTGTGGACGTATCCATTCAGGCGGCCACCAAGTATCTGACCGGGCATTCCGATGCCTTGCTGGGAATTGCCACCGCGAATGAGCGCGCCTGGCCGTTGCTGCGTCGTGCTGCACATGATTTTGGTCAGACAGCCGGTCCTGACGATGCCTTTTTGGCGCTACGCGGCATGCGTACTTTAGGTGTGCGTTTGCGTCAGCACCAAGCCAGTGCCTTGCAGATTGCCCGTTTTCTGGAGAATCACCCGCAGGTTCAGCAGGTGTTGCATCCGGCATTGGAATCGCATCCCGGTCATGCCATCTGGAAGCGGGATTTCACCGGCTCTACCGGCTTGTTTGGCCTTGTGCTGGAACCCTTGAGCGAAGCGCAGTTATCCTGCTTTTTCAAGACCTTGTGCCTGTTTGGCATCGGTCTGTCCTGGGGGGGCTTCGAGAGTCTGGCTCTACCCATGGATATGCCCAAACGCAATGGGAAAGCCTTGCTCGGGGAAGGGCAGTTGTTGCGTTTGCATGTGGGGTTGGAAGAGCCCCAGCACTTGCAGCAAGACCTGGAACAGGCTTTGGACGCGGCTTATGCGCTCAACACGTCCAGAAGCACAAGTGGGCTGCGTTTAGTTGCCCAGCAGGCTTAACTGCTGGTTTTCCTGCCTGGCGATCAGGCGACGAGTCTGTTCTTCGCTGATGTCCAGGCTGGGATCATCCAAAGAAGGTTGAGCGGGGCTGGAGATGCTTTCTGCAATCCGGTTCCAGCGCAGTCCCAGTTTGCTGGGTTTGGCCGGGCGACGACGGCTGCGCGGGGCGGTTTCGTGCTGGTCAGGCGAGTACTGGGTCAGATCAAACTGGCCAGTGACGATCCCGACTTGCTTGAGCAGAACCATGGCCTGCAAGGGGCTTTTGAAACTGCGCGGATCTTTGCTGCGGGCGGTAACCAGCACGGCCTGACCGGCACGCGTGGCCACTTGTACAAAAAAATGATTGCCTTGTCCTTTGATGGACACACCTAAAATCCCCCCGGCTTGCGTGGCGGCACGCAGCTGCTGCAGGGTAAAGGTGACGATTGCGCCTTGACAGGGCAAAGAGGACATAAATTAGCGCTCAATAAAGAAAGCCCGCCGTTGCGGGCTGGTCGGGCAAATAGCTGCGTCCCCAAAAGAGGGGACTCAAGGGCGACATTATGCCAAAAAATAGGCGGTTCGTGGCTTGGACGGCACAAGACGGACGGAAGTCTTGTGCGGGCTGGCACTCAGGCGGCGGCCTGGGCGCACAGGCGCGGCAGAATGTGATTAGCCAGCAAGGGGGCTAGCGTTAGCGAACGGATTTCCTGCGGGCTGACCCAGCGTGCTTCTTCCAGCTCGGCGGCGGCCTGGATTTCCCGGTTCACCGTCAAAGTGAAAACGTGGGCATGAACCACGTGGCCAGGTTCATTGGCGGCGGGGCTTTCAAAGTATGCTTCGTAGCGGGCCGAGGCGGTTTCTTCCGCTGTCAGGCCCAGTTCTTCGTCCAGTTCGCGTTGCAGGGCTTGCAAGGGCGTTTCACCTGCTTCCAGCTTGCCGCCTGCCTGCATGTAATAGGCGCTGCCACGTTTGCGGACCAGGAGAATTTGGCCTTCAGAGTTGGTGATGTAGGCGGCAGCCAGCAAGATGACAGGATTGGACATAGGTGTTTCAAGCAAAAAGGGTCAAGCCAGAATCGGTTCAAGCAGGCTATTTTTGCACAGGCTCGGAAGGGGTGTCATCCAGGGTTTTGGCACGCAGCAAATAGCGGGTGGCGAAAATGCCTGGAATCAAGAGTCCGAGTCGATACCAGCCCAGGTGACTGGTCAGCCAGGCCGAGACGGCCAGCGACAGCCACAACATGATCAGCGCCCGGCGTTTGGCCTGGCGGGTCAAGCCCTGGCCGTTCTCCCAATTGCGTAGGTATGGGCCCAGATGGCGTTGATCCAGCAGCCATTGATGAAAGCGGGGGGAGCTACGGGAAAAGCACCACGCGGCCAGCAGTACAAACGGCGTGGTAGGCAGCAAGGGTAAAACAGCGCCGGCAATCGCCAGCGCCACACAAATCCACCCGGCAAACAACAGGGCGTAACGCATCATGTTTAGCGGGGAACGCGTCCCAGCATGTAGAACTCGTCATTGCAGCGCATGGACATGAAGTTGGCCATGCGGTTACTCAGGCCAAAAAAGGCACTGATGCCGGCAATATCCCAGGCGTCCTCGTCGCTGAAACCGTGCTCGTGCAGGGCCTGGAAGTCGGCGTCTTCAATCTCCTGAGCGTTTTGCGAGACTTTCATGGCAAAGCTCAGCATGGCTTTTTGGCGCGCCGGAATATCGGCCTTGCGCCAGTTCACGGCAACCTGGTCTGCCACCAGGGGATTCTTGGCGCGGATGCGCAAGATGGCACCGTGGGCAATCACGCAGTAATGACACTGATTGGCGGCGGAGGTGGCCACCACAATCATTTCCCGGTCTGCATGGCTCAAACCACTGGGCTTTTCCATCAGCGCGTCGTGATAGGCGAAAAAGGCACGGAATTCGTCAGGACGGTGGGCCAGGGCCAGAAACACATTCGGAATAAAACCGGATTTTTCCTGGACGGCTTCAATTCGACTGCGAATATCCTCGGGCATTTCGGCCAGCGTGGGGACGGGATAGCGGCTGATAGCGGGTTGAGCGTGGGTCTCGGGCATGGCTTGTCTCCAGGTAAAAATGGATGTTCTAGTTCATCGAGTAATTAAATCCAGCTACGCAAAGGTGTCCAGGGTCGGTCAAGACGATATAATGACATATTGATCCTGCCGCGGGCAGGGCTCTACAAGAGAGCCTTACGGGCGGAACTGTACTTGCACACCACTACTGACGCGATAATGACAACCATCCTTGAATCTCTTCCAGTCGGCCAGAAGGTCGGCATTGCCTTTTCCGGTGGCCTGGACACCAGCGCTGCACTTTTGTGGATGCGCAACAAGGGCGCGATCCCTTACGCCTACACTGCGAACCTGGGCCAGCCTGACGAACCCGATTACGATGCGATTCCCCGCAAGGCCAAGGAATACGGTGCCACGCTGGCCCGTCTGGTGGACTGCCGTCAGCAACTGGTGGCTGAAGGGATTGCCGCCTTGCAGTGCAACGCCTTTCACATCACCACCGGTGGCGTAACCTACTTCAACACCACGCCTATTGGCCGTGCTGTTACCGGCACCATGCTGGTTGCCGCCATGAAAGAAGACGACGTCCATATCTGGGGCGACGGCAGCACCTACAAGGGCAATGACATCGAGCGTTTCTACCGCTACGGTTTGTTGACCAACCCTGAACTGAAGATTTACAAGCCTTGGCTGGACCAGACCTTCATTGATGAGCTGGGCGGCCGCGCCGAGATGTCCGAGTACATGCAGGAAAACGGCTTCGACTACAAGATGTCGGCCGAAAAAGCCTACTCCACCGACTCCAACATGCTGGGTGCCACACACGAAGCCAAGGATCTGGAGTACCTGAACGCCGGTATCAATATCGTCAAGCCCATCATGGGCGTGGCTTTCTGGCGTGACGATGTGGCCGTGGCTGCTGAAGAAGTGCGTGTGCGCTTTGAAGAAGGTCAGCCTGTCGCCCTGAACGGCGTGGAATTCTCCGACCCTGTGGAACTGATGCTGGAAGCCAACCGCATCGGTGGCCGTCATGGTCTGGGCATGAGCGATCAGATCGAAAACCGCATCATCGAAGCCAAGAGCCGTGGCATTTACGAAGCCCCCGGCATGGCCTTGCTGCACATTGCTTACGAGCGTTTGGTCACCGGCATCCACAACGAAGACACCATCGAACAGTACCGCATCAATGGTTTGCGTTTGGGCCGCTTGCTGTACCAAGGCCGCTGGTTTGACCCACAAGCCATCATGCTGCGTGAAACCGCCCAGCGCTGGGTGGCTCGTGCCGTAACTGGCGAAGTGACACTGGAACTGCGCCGCGGTAACGACTACTCCATTCTGGACACCGTCTCGCCTAACCTGACTTACAAGGCCGAGCGTCTGAGCATGGAAAAAGTGGACAGCATGTTCTCGCCACGCGACCGTATCGGTCAGCTGACCATGCGTAACCTGGACATCGTGGACACCCGCGACAAGCTGTTCACCTACACCCAGGCTGGCCTGTTGGCTCCTGCCGCTGGTTCGGCTGTGCCTCAGCTGAAAGACAGCAAGAAGTAAGACATGGCTTGCAGATCGGGGTGGCTCTGGGCAGCCCTCTTGATCTGAAGCAGCAGTATCAAAACACCCCAATATCGTTGAATCCGATATTGGGGTGTTTTTTTTAGGGGATGGGCCTAGCGTTCTTGAACGGCTTTGCTTAATGCTGTCAGTGTTTGCTACTGCCTTGAGCTAGCAAAGAGGGACCTATAGTCAACTTGGCTTGACGAGACCATCAAGGCCAAGCAGCAGTTGGTGTACGCCGTGCACCCAATCAGTCGATCAGTTTCCCGCTTGGCTCATGGAAGGCGAAGGGGCCGTCGAATTGGCCGACGGTGGCAGTATGGGTCACGATCTGGCCAAGGCTGTCCAGCGCATGAATAGCATAGCCGGGTGGCTCCAGTGTCCAGGCCGATGCTGCATTTTCAGCCAGATCCAGACAGACTTGATGCGCCACCGATGGGGCGGTGCTGGCAATGGTGCCGCCAAAACGGATCTGGATATTGCGATGCAAATGTCCGCTGATCACACGTTCGATATTGCTGTGTCGGCGCACAATCGCTTCCAGTTGTTCCGCTCCTTGCAGCAGGCCTATCTTGTCCATATGGCCGATCAAGGTGTTGAAAGGAGGGTGATGCAGGGCAATGATGGTGGGGCGCTCAGGCTGTTGGGCCAACGCGGTACTTAACCAGTCCAGTTGTTCCTGATCCAGACTGCCCGCGCTGGCTCCCAATACCGCACTGTCCAGGGCCAGCAGTCTTAGCTCTCCAATATCCACGCTGTAGCAAACGGGCCCGGCCTTACCCAGATAGGTATGTTCGGGAAAGCTCTCGCGCAGTTGCTGGCGGTCATCATGATTGCCCGGCAACAAATACACCGGGATGGAGCCCAGCGGTGCCAGCAAGCGGCGCAAGTGCGCATATTCCTGTGGTCGACCAAAGTCGGTCAGATCGCCCGTCAACACCAGGGCATCCGGTTTCTGGGGCAGGGCTAGAGCGTGGTCGATGGCGTCCTGCAGATAGGGTGCGGTATTCAGACGGCCATAAGCCAGCCGACCTTCTTCCCGAATATGCGGGTCCGTCATTTGAATCAGTAATGTTTTCAGCATCGTTATCCGCTTGCGTTAAGAGAGTGGGACGGTACCGGGCATCAGCTTGCCGGGGTTGATGTGAATTCCCACTGTACTGCCAAGGACGGCTCCGTGATCACGGTCTACCTCGGCAGTCAGAGGGGCTTGTCCGTCCACGTCCAGGGTCAGTTGCACCCGTCCGCCCATAAAACTGCGTTGTCGCACTTTGGCACGTGCCCAGCCGCTGGGTGTATCCATGCAAACGCTGATGTCTTCCGGGCGAACCAGTAACTCCTGCGCCCCGCGCAAGGTCTCGGGGCAAGTCAGGCTCAGGTCTGCCAGACGGATCTCGTTATTGAGCAGGCTTTGTTCGTTGCGTTGCAGGACGTTGACCCGTCCGAGGAAGGTGGCGACAAAAGGGTGGGCCGGATGGCGGTACAGGCTTTCGCCATCGCCAATCTGAATGATGCGGCCTTCGTGCATGACGGCCAGACGGTCGGCAATGGCAAACGCTTCCTGCTGATCGTGGGTTACATGAATGGCCGTGATACGCAGGCGTCGCAGCAGCTCGGCCAGCTCGTCGCGCAAGGAGACTTTCAGCTTGGCATCCAGGGCGGCCAGCGGCTCGTCCAGCAGCAGAACGCGGGGCTGATTGGCAATGGCACGTGCGATGGCAACGCGTTGTCGTTGCCCACCCGACAAGGCGGAGGGCTGGCGTTTTTCCAGACCGTTCAGGCGCATCAGTTCGACCAGCTCACCCACCAGTTTTTGGCGAGCGGCCAGATCCATTCCCTTGATCTTCGGGCCATAGCCGATATTGGCTTCCACCGTCATGTTCGGGAACAGGGCGTAATGTTGAAACACCATGCCGACCTCACGCTTTTCAATCGGCAGATGGGTGACGTCCTGGCCGTCGAACAGAATGCGGCTGCCGGCATCGGGCATTTCCAGGCCGGCGATCAGTCGCAGCAAGGTGGTCTTGCCGCAGCCCGAGGGCCCCAGCAAAGCCATGACTTCACCGGGGGTGATGTCCAGGGTGCTGGGATGCAAACCCCGTGTGCCATCGGCATAGGTTTTGGCGCAGTGTTCGATACGCACCGGTACGTGTTTATTTTCCATAGTGTTTCTCCAGCAAGCGCGCCAAGGTCTGCAGCCCCCACAGCACGGGCAAGATGACGAGCATGAAAATCAGCGTATAGGCCGAGCCCACCTCGATACGCATGGACGCATAGCTATCGGCTAGCCCCACGGGCAAGGTGCGGGTCAGTGGCGTATGCAGCATCCAGGTCAGGTTGAACTCGCCTAGCGACAAGGTGAAGACCATCAGGCTGCCAGCCACAATCGCAGGCAGGATGGCCGGCAGCAGGATGCCGAAAAAGATTTGCGTAAAGCTGGCTCCCAGCGAGCGGGCCGCTTCTTCCAGATCGATCAGGCTGCGTTTTTGCAGAGCTGCCGTGGTCGTGCGCACCATAAAGGGCAGGGTGAACACAATGTGGCCCACCAGAATGAACCAGAAGCTTTGACGAAAGCCTTGCAAGGAGCCATAGGCCAGCAGTAGAGCCAGGGCCGAGGCCATGCCGGGGACCGCCACTGGCAAGGTCAGCAGTTCTTCAAAGCTTCGGGCCAGACGGGAGCGGCTGCGTGCCAGGGCATAGGCACAGGGGACGCCCAGCACAATGACAGCCAGCACACAAAGCAGCGCCAGCTGCAGGGATAGCCAGACTGTGCTGCCGTAGTTGGCCCAGACGTGCTCCACCCATTTCAGGGTCAGGCCACTTTTCAGTCCAATACGATAATTGTTGACCAGCCCGGCCAGCACGGAAACCAGAATGGGGCCGAGCAGGAATAGCACGGTCAGTCCGGTGACAGCCAGAAGCAAGGGGGCAGGGCGATGGGGGTTTGAAGCCGTTTTCAGTTTCATGGTGCCCTCAAATAACGACCGAGGGATCGCGGACCAGACGCCGGGCCAGCCACAAGGTAAACCATGTCAGCAGCCCCAGGGAAATGGACAAGCTGGCCGCCAGGGTGAAATTCGCATAGTTGGTAAATTCGTTATAGATCGTGATGGGCAGCACTTCGTAGCGGCTGGACAGGGTGAACGCCGTACCGAAAGCGCCCATGGAGGTGGCAAAAACAATGGCACCGCAAGACAGGGACGTGGGAGCCAGTTCCGGTATCCAGACATCTCTGGCGATGTCCCAGCGTGTGGCTCCACAGGAGCGCGCGGCTTCCTCCAGATTGCGGTCTATGGATTCGGCGGCTGCGGTGTAAGTAGCAATGGCGCGGGGCAGGGAAAAGTACAGATAGGCCAGAAACAAACCCAGCAGGCCGTAGGCAAAGGTCACTCGCCCCAGCCCCAGATCCTGGCCGATCTGGGCCAGCAGCCCCTGCCGACCGCCCAGCAAGATAATGAAAAAGCCCACGATGACGCCAGGAAAGGACAGGGGCAGCGTCATCAGGGAGAGCAGCAGGCGCTTGGCTGGCACGCGATAGCGAGCCATCACGATGCCGACCATGGCACCCAGCACCAAGGTGGCCAGGGTCACGATGGCGGACAGGAGCAGCGTTTGCAGCAAGGCCTGCAAGTACCGCCCCGATGTCAGCACGACCCAGTAGGTGTGCATGCCTTCTTGTGCGGGCAGGGCCAGAAGCTGTACCGCGGGCAAGAGCCAGAATGCGGCAAAGAAAGCGACGGCAGGGGCCGAGCATAAGGGCAGCAGGTATTTGCGTTGCATACGCTAACTCCACATGGACCGCTTAGCGGACCTCTGCCAGATAACGCTCGGCAAAGGGTTTCTGACCCTGTGCCATGCGCTCATAGTCAATGGCCTTGGCACGCGCGTATTCGCTGTCGGGCAGGAAGCGCGCCTGGGCTTCCTTGCTGACGGCGCTGCTGCGAACCGGGCGCAGGAAAGCATTGGCCCAGATGGACTGCCCTTGCTCGGACAGCACAAAATCCAGCACCTTGCGTCCCTGTTCGGTGTGTGGAGCCTTGTTGACCAGGGACATCACATACGGCACCACAATCGTGCCTTCCTGGGGAATCACGAAAGCGACGTCCTCGCCATCCTTGTACTGAGCGCGGTAGGCGCTGAAGTCATAATCCAGCAAGATGGGGATTTCGCCGGAAATCAGGCGGGCGTAGGCGGTTTGCTTGGGAACGATGGGATTGTTCTTTTGCAGGGCCTTGAACCAGTTGATGGCGGGATCAAAGTCGTCCATATTGCCGCCCAGGGCTTCGTTGATGGCAACGGCACCCACATAACCCACAAAGGCGGAAGAGGGGTCCAGATACCCGACCAGGCCTTTGTATTCGGGCTTGAGCAGGTCGTTCCAGGAGGCAGGCACAGGCACATTGCCCAGGGCCGATTTGTTCACCATGATGCCCATGGTGCCGGAGTGGATTGCAAACCAATGGCCTTGCGGGTCTTTCAAGCCTTCGGGAATCTGCTCCCAGCCCTGGGGTTTGTAGGCCTGGGTCACGCCTTCTTTCTGGGCCTGAATGGCAAAGGTGATGCCCAGATAAGTCACATCGGCGACCGGATTGGCGGACTCGGCAACCAGCTGGGCCAGGGACTGGCCGGAGTTCTTGTTATCGGGTGGGACGGTAATGCCGGTGTGCGCCTTGATGGCCTCGATCTGGCTCGCCCAGTCGGCCCATTCAGGTGGACAGTTGTAGCAAATGGCGGTTTGCGCGGCAGCCGCGCTTCCCACTGTCATCAGGGCCAGGGGCAGTGCCAGGCGGCAAGCCAATGTGCTCAGCATATGTTTCATGGTCGATCACTCCAGTCAATAAGTGGTGTCAGGCAAAAGCCGGGATTGGCTTGAACGCAGGGGGGCGGGAGCGGGTCCCGAAGAGGAAAGGGGCTTCATCCTGGATGCGCCCGTGGTGAACAAGGGGCAGGGGCGCAGGACTCGCCCGGGTTGAAGGTGTAGGGCAGCAGAACCGAGGCCTGCGCGGGAACCGTTTTTTGCTGGGCTACCGCTTCCAGCAGCAGGCCGATGCACTGGCGACCAATTTCTTCATTGGGCTGTGCGATGGTGGCCGGGCGTGGAAACAGTTCAGCGCCCAGGGCGATGCCGTCAAAGCCGATCACGCTGATATCGTTGGGAACCTGCAGGCCAATCTGCTGCGCCGTGCGCAGACAGCGAATGGCAATCAGATCGTTGGAGCCAATCATGGCTGTGGGGCGTTCTGGTTGGCGCAAGAGTCGGGCGACGCTGGCAAGATGCACGTGCTCAGAAGACGGTGCTTGCCTTTGCTCTCCTTGATCCATGAAAGGCACTTCCAGCAGTGGCATGGGCACCAGGCCAGCCTTGTCCATTCCTTTCAGATAGCCACGGCTGCGTTGCTGGGCGCGATCAGAAACGTGCAGATGACCGCTTACCATGGCAATGCGGCGATGGCCTTGCCTTGCCAAGTGGCCGATCAATTCAATCATGGCCTGCTCGCCGTTGACGGTGACGCAAGGATGCTCGGGATGCAGGTTGTACGCCAGTACGTAGGGACAGCGTGTCTTGCTCAGCCGACCTAAAGCAGGAGAGTGAGCCGGGTTGGAGACCACCAGCACAATGCCTTCCACATTGCTGGCCAGGAGCAAGGCCACTGCCTGGGATTCACGTTCCAGGTGGTAGTCGGTAAAGAAGGGCAGGATGGCATAGCCGCTGCGGGCTGCGGTATCGGCGATGCC
This sequence comes from Alcaligenes sp. DN25, assembly GCF_023674485.1. Taxonomy (NCBI): domain Bacteria; kingdom Pseudomonadati; phylum Pseudomonadota; class Betaproteobacteria; order Burkholderiales; family Alcaligenaceae; genus Alcaligenes; species Alcaligenes sp. DN25. The sequence continues at coordinate 1,689,804 of NZ_CP098408.1, forward strand.
CTTCAGGCACTCGGCAAAGACGGGGTTGAGCAAGGTCGGCAAGACCACGCCGATGACTCGGCTGCGCTGGCTGCGCAGACTGCGTGCCGAGGCATTGGGCTCATAGGCCAGTGCGTCGATCGCGGCTTGCACGCGCAGGCGGGTTTTCTCACCCACCTTTTCCGGCTCATTGAGCACGCGCGATACCGTAGCAACCGATACCTGTGCTGCTCTGGCGACATCCAGTATTCCTATGTTGGCCATGACACCCAGCCGTCAAAATGAAAACGATTACATTTGAGCAAAGGCATATGTCAGGCAAATGACGGTCTTGGTTTTTTGTGTGCAGCAGGAAGCACCTTGATGCCACTTATACGAGCCTGATCGCAAACAGATCCTGGTCTTGATACGGCCAGTTCTACAGTGAGTTCTCCTGAACAACAGGCCTGCGCGGTCAGGCTTTTATCTCATGAAACCCATTCTTGTTTTGCAGCACGAGGTCACGCAAGGGCCGGGGGTGCTGCTGGATCATCTGGAGAGCCACGGTCTTCCCTATCACTTGTGCATGTCGCCGCTGGATGGCCGGGCGCCCGTGTCGGCTCGTGAGTACAGCGGGGTGGTGGTGCTGGGCAGTGATCGCAGTGTCAATGATCTTTTGCCCTGGATAGAGCAGGAGCATGCCTTGTTGCAGGATGCGGTTCAGCGTCATGTTCCGGTTCTGGGGCATTGCTTCGGGGCACAACTGCTGGCGCGTTCCCTGGGGGCCCGCGTGCAGCGCAATCCGTATCCGAACATAGGCTGGGGTCAGGTCTGGAGCAGTCCCTACGCCCGGCGTGTCATGGGCCTGCCCAGGCGTGCCATGCTGTTCAACTGGCATTACGACACCTTCCAGATTCCCTCGGGGGCCAGCCGGACTTTATACGGCCCTCATTGTCTGAATAAAGGTTTCTGCCTGGGCCCGCATTGGGCCTTTCAAGGCCACCTGGAAGTGACTGCCGACAGCATCCGTCAGTGGTGTGATCACGGCCGCTGCGAGTTGGAGCAGGTATACGGTCCGGCGGCCCAGGATGCAGAACATATCTTGTCGGGCCTGGATCAGCACCTGAGCACTTTGCACCTTATTGCCAGACAGACTTATCAACGCTGGACAGATCAGTTGCTGGAGCGTGCCGGTGTCGCCCTGGCCCAAATCCATATGCCGTCTTTATACGCGGGCCAGTAAACACTGCTCTGAATTTATGCCGCCACTCCTAGACTTTCTCTGTCTGCTGCAAGTCAGCATTGATCGGGGAGTTCGGGATGAGTGCGTCCTTTTTTACGGTTCTGGCAGGAGGGATTTCTCTGGGGCTGTTTATCTATTTGTTCTATGCCTTGCTCAAGGCCGAAAAATTCTAAGTTCAGGCCAGCAAGTGTTCATTGTGGGAACAGGTGTGCATATGAGTGATTTTCTATTTTTAGCGGTGCTGCTCGCGTTCTTTGCGATGGCGACCGGATTTGTTCTTGGTCTTGAGAAGCTGTAAGAGGAGCTGTCATGCTGGACGATCTGATGCAGTTTCTAGTTATTCTGGCCGTCTCTACGGTCTTGTTAGTAGTGGTGGGTAAATGGATTGCCCATTTTTTCAGTAGTCCCAATCACAGCTTGATCGAGCGTGGCACGTATCGGCTGCTGGGCGTGAATCCTGAAGAGAAAATGTCCTGGAAGCGATATGGTCTGGCGCTCTTGTTGAGCAATGCCGCCATGTTGCTTCTGGGATATATTCTTTTGCGGGTGCAGGACTGGATTGCGGGCGACAGCCTGCAGCGCGCCGCACAAACGCCTGACCTGGCCTTTAATACGGCTGTGTCTTTTACGACCAATACCAATTGGCAGGCGTACTCGGGTGAATCCAGTCTGTCCAATTTTTCCCAAATGGCGGCCATCACCTTTCTGATGATGATCAGTGCCACAACGGGTCTGGCAGCGGCAGGAGGTTTCATCCGTGGCTTAAGCCGTAAAAGCTCGGCGGATATTGGCAACTACTGGGTGGATTTCACCCGCTCCTTGTATCGCTTGCTCTTGCCGTGCAGCTTCCTGCTGGCCTTGCTGTATATCTGGCAGGGTATGCCACAGACACTGAGCTCGGATGTCGTGGTCAATACGCTGGAAGGGCTCAAGCAGCAGATAATTCTGGGGCCAGTAGCCAGCCTTGAAAGCATCAAGCATGTGGGGACTAATGGGGGCGGCTTCTTTGGTATGAACGCGGCTCATCCATTTGAAAACCCTACGCCGCTGACTAATACCGTGCATATGCTCAGCATGTTGCTGGTGCCTTCGGCCCTGACTTACGCCTTTGGCTCCATGCTGGCTCGTCGTCGCCAGGGTTGGGCTTTCTTTGCGGCCTTCCTGGTGATGTTCATCGGTTTTCTGTCCCTGATTTATAGCGCTGAACAGGCAGGCAATCCTTTGCTTACTTCCCTGGGTGTGGACCAGACCCAAAGCAGCACGATGGGCGGTGGCAATCTGGAAGGCAAGGAACTGCGCTTCGGTGTGGCGCAAAGCAGCTTGTTTGCCACCGTGACTACGGCTGCGACTACCGGCTCGGTCGATGCCATGCACTCTTCGCTGACTCCTTTGGGTGGCCTGGTGCCGATTGCCCAAATGATGCTGAACAACGTGTTTGGCGGGATAGGCGTGGGCTTTATCAGCCTGGTCAGCTACGCCATTCTGACGGTGTTTCTGGTGGGCATGATGATAGGGCGTAGCCCGGAGTTTCTGGGCAAGAAGATCGAGGCGCGGGAGATGAAGTACGTGATGCTGGCCATGCTGGCGCATGCCTTCAGCATTCTGGGCTTTACGGCCTTGGCCAGCGTGCTGCCATCCACCATGGACAGTCTGTCCAATATGGGGCCGCATGGTTTCAGCGAAGTGCTGTACGCCTATACCTCGGGTACGGCCAATAACGGCTCCGCCTTTGCAGGTTTCAACGCGAACACACCATTCTTCAATACAACGATAGGGCTGGCGATGTTGGTGGGGCGGTATCTGACCCTGCTCCCCCTGCTGGCTTTGGCCGGTGCGCTGGCTGCCAAGAAAGCAGTTCCTGCGGGTCCAGGCACCTTGTCGACGGCCACCCCCTTGTTCACCGGCCTGTTGATTTTCGTGGTCCTGGTGGTGGGCGGGCTGACTTTCCTGCCTGCACTGGCGCTGGGCCCGATTGTGGAGCACCTGTTGATGCTCGATGGCATTACTTTTTGAGGATTGACTGTCATGTCTACCCATCAATTTATGGTTTCGACACCGGCGGCACCGACGATGAAAAGCTTGTTGCGTCCCGTGCTGCTGTCTGCCGTGTTTTTTATGCTGTTGACGGGCATTGCCTACCCGTTGGCCACGACCTTTATTGGCACCGCCTTGTTCCCGGAGCAGGCAAAGGGCAGCCTGATTCAGCGGGACGGGCAACTCGTGGGTTCGCGCCAGATTGGTCAGTACTTCAGTCAGCCCGAGTATTTCCATGGGCGTCCCAGCGCGACGCTGGGAGCCGATCCGGCTGACTCCTCCAAGAGCATTGCGCAGCCCTATAACGCGGCGGCCAGTGGGGCCAGCAATCAGGGGGTACTAAGCAAAAGTCTGCTGGAGGCTGTGGCAGAACGCAGCAAGGCATATCGCCTGATGAACGGTTTGGCAGAGGATGCTCCTGTGCCTGTAGATGCTGTCACAGCGTCGGCATCGGGTTTGGACCCGCATATTTCGGTGGCCAACGCCCGTTTGCAGGCCGTCCGTATCGCCAAAGTGCGCGGTATGCCGCTGGCTCAGGTCCAGGTCCTGATTGATCGCTATACCAGTGCTCGTCAATTAGGTGTGCTGGGCGAGCCACGCGTGCAGGTCTTGGAGCTTAATCTGGCGCTGGACATGGCCAAGCGTGCCCAGCCCGCAGTGCGTTAGGAGCAGGTGTCATTATGTCTATTACTGATCTGAAAGCCCCGCAAGAGGCCGAGCGTTCGACGGCATTTCAGGCCGTACCCTGGGGCACGGTGTGCAAGGAAGCCTTCAAGAAATTGTCGCCTCGGGTGCAGTTCAAGAACCCGGTGATGTGTGTGGTGTATCTGGGCAGTATCGTCACCAGCTTGCTGGGCATTCAGGCCTTGATGGGGCAGGGTGAGGCCCCCGCTGGATTTATCTGGTCTATTGCAGCCTGGTTGTGGTTTACAGTCCTGTTTGCCAATGCGGCCGAAGCCGTGGCAGAAGGCCGTGGTAAAGCTCAGGCTGATGCGCTGCGTTCTACGCGCAAGCGGGTCATGGCCAAGGTTCTGAAAGACCCCGCCCGTGATAGCCGCGCCTGGCCTGTCCCCAGCGACGAGCTGTTGCCCGGTGCCTATGTGCTGGTTGAGGCGGGCCAGATTATTCCGGCTGATGGCGAAGTTCTGCAGGGGGCAGCGTCGGTAGACGAGTCCGCCATTACGGGGGAATCGGCGCCGGTTATCCGGGAATCGGGGGGCGACTTTTGTTCCGTTACGGGGGGAACCCGTGTTCTGTCCGACTGGATCGTGATGCGGGTCACCGCCAAACCGGGTGAGGCTTTTCTGGATCGCATGATTGCGATGGTGGAGGGCGCCAAGCGCGGCAAGACGCCGAACGAGATTGCCTTGAATATCTTGCTGGTTGCCCTGACGCTGATCTTTCTGCTGGTCTGCGTGACCTTGCTGCCTTTCTCCAGCTTTGCGACGGTGCTGACCGGCCAAGGTTCGCCCGTTACGATTACCGCCTTGATTGCTCTGTTGGTGTGTCTGATTCCGACTACCATCGGTGCCTTGCTGTCGGCGGTAGGTGTCGCCGGGATGAGCCGGATGATGAAAGCCAATGTGCTGGCCAGCTCGGGCCGCGCTATCGAGGCGGCGGGAGACGTGGATGTTCTGCTGCTGGACAAGACAGGCACCATTACGCTGGGTAATCGGGAGGCCTCGGCCTTTTTGCCTGCGCCGCAGGTATCGGAACAGGCCTTGGCAGACGCAGCCCAATTGGCATCGTTGGCGGACGAGACCCCCGAAGGACGCTCCATTGTGGTGCTGGCCAAGCAGCTTTTCAATTTGCGTGGTCGTGAATTGCAAGGTGCGCAGACCATTGCCTTTAGCGCCCATACACGCATGAGCGGCATTGATATCGAGGGTCGTCAGATTCGAAAAGGGGCGGCAAATACCATGCGCTCCCATATCGAGTCCCTGGGCGGCGTGTTTCCTCGCGAACTGGACACCTTGGTCAATGAGGTCGCTCGCCGGGGCAGCACACCGCTGGTCGTCACTGAAGATAATAAGGTGCTGGGTGTGGTGGAGCTCAAAGATATCGTCAAAGGCGGTATCAAGGAGCGCTTTGCCGAGTTGCGCGCCATGGGCATCAAGACTGTCATGATTACCGGGGACAACAAGCTGACCGCCGCTGCCATTGCGGCCGAAGCCGGGGTGGATGATTATCTCGCCGAGGCCACGCCCGAGGACAAGCTGCAATTGATTCGGCGCTATCAGGATGAAGGTCGCCTGGTTGCCATGACTGGCGACGGCACGAATGATGCGCCTGCTCTGGCGCAGGCCGATGTGGCCGTGGCCATGAACAGCGGCACCCAGGCGGCTAAAGAGGCCGGCAATATGGTGGATCTGGACAGTAACCCCACCAAGCTCCTGCGTGTGGTGGAAGTGGGCAAGCAGATGATCATGACGCGCGGTGCCCTGACCACCTTCAGCATTGCCAATGATCTGGCCAAGTACTTTGCGATTATTCCTGCAGCTTTTGTGGTCACGTATCCTGCTTTGGGTGCCTTGAATGTGATGCAGCTGCATAGTCCGGCTAGCGCCATCCTGTCGGCAGTCATTTTCAACGCCTTGATCATCATCGCCTTGATTCCTTTGGCCTTGCGGGGTGTGAAGTATCGGGCCGAACCGGCCAGCCGTTTGCTGAAACGCAACTTGCTGATTTACGGCTTGGGAGGGCTGATCGCACCTTTCATAGGCATCAAGCTGATTGATTTGCTGCTGACGCCGTTTTTTGGATAAGAGCGTAAGATCAATAGCAATTTTCTGGATGGAGTGCGCAGATTCATGTCACTTGAGGATAGGCCGGACCCGGATGAGCTGCTGCAGGTGATTGGCGAAGATCCGCACCAGCCTCGTCGCGGGCAGCTCAAGATTTTCTTCGGCGCTTGTGCGGGCGTAGGGAAAACCTACGCCATGCTCAAGGAGGCGCATCAACGCCAGTCCGAGGGCGTGTCCGTGGCTATCGGGATTGTGGAAACCCATGGCCGCCAGGAAACCCAGGCTCTGATTGACGGTTTGCCCGTGCTGCCTCGCAAGGAGTATCAACGTCAGGGGCGGGTGGTGACGGAGTTTGATCTGGATGCCGCCTTGGCCTCGGGTTATCAGCTGCTGCTGGTAGACGAGCTGGCGCACTCCAATATTGAAGGCAGTCGACACGCCAAACGCTGGCAGGATGTGGAGGAATTGCTGGATGCGGGCATTGATGTGTATACCGCGCTCAATGTGCAGCATCTGGACAGCCTGAATGAGGTGGTGGGCGGCATTGTCGGGGTACGGGTTCGGGAGACGGTGCCAGACCGGATTTTTGATCGGGCGGCCGATGTCTTGTTGGTGGATCTGCCGCCGGATGATCTCTTGTCTCGTCTGAGTGCGGGCAAAGTGTATCTGGCCGACTCGGTGGCTCACGCGCGTCAGAACTTCTTTCGTCGCGGCAATCTGATTGCTCTGCGTGAGTTGGCTTTGCGCCGGGTGGCGGATCGGGTCAATGCGGACGTGCATGTGTATCGGATCTCCCATGCGATCCGGACAGTTTGGCCGACACGTGAGTTACTGATGGTATGCGTCAGTGCCGATAGCGCCCAGGAAGCTCTGATTCGGGAGGGGGCGCGCTTGGCCCAGCAATTGCAGACGCCCTGGATTGTGCTGCATGTGGATACGCCGCAGGAAAGCGGGCAGATCAAGGCGCAGGAAGCACTGGTGCGCTTGGCGGCCAGTGCTCAGCATGCCGGAGCCGAGTTTGCCAATATTGCCGGGCAGGATGTGGCGCACACGATTTTGGCCTATGCCCGTCAGCGCAATGCGACCAAGCTGATTTTGGGAAACTCGTCAGTGCGATCTATCTGGCCCTGGCGCACTCGCCTGTCCGAGCGCTTGGCGCGCAGCAACCCTGAAATTGGTTTGCTGCTGCTGCGTATGGATACGGTACAGCGGCCCATACGGCCCCTGGAGCTGGAACAACCCATGGCACAAGGCAAGGCCTTGTCGATTGCGTCCATTATTTGCGTTGTGACCACCTTGCTGGCCGAGAAGCTCTTGCCCTTTTTCGAGCTCTCCAACGTGATTATGCTGTTCCTGATCACTGTGGTCTTTATTGCCCTGCGTTTGGGACGACTGGCGGGGGTATGGGCTTCTTTGCTGTCAGTGGCGTTTTTCGACTTCTTTTTTGTCGAGCCGCGTTATTCCTTTTCGGTAACGGATACCCAATATGTCTTTACCTTCGGCGTCATGCTGGGAGTGGCGCTGATTATTGGCCAACTGGCTGCCAAGCTGCAGGCCGAAGCCAGGGCTGCCCGTGATGGTGAACGCCGTGCTGCGGCATTGACTCGTGTCAGCCGGGACTTGGCCGGAGCCTTGGCCCTGGAACAAGTCCTGGCGGTCTGCCGCGATACGCTGGAACCTTTGTTCGAGATGCAGGTGGTACTGGTGGTGCCGGATCAGCAAAACCAGTTGGTAGCGACTCGTCATACAGGCTTTGTAGAGCTATCGGTGGCGCAGTGGGTGTTTGATCATATGGAAGCCGCCGGTAATGGCACTGAAACCCTGAGCGGTGCCAGTGCCCTGTATCTGCCCTTGAAAGGCCCCATGGCCCCGCGTGGGGTCTTGGTGGTGCAGTCCGGCGGAGCCGCTTCCTTGAGGACACCGGATGGACGGCGCTTGCTGGATGCTTGTTGCTTTACCTTGGCCCAGGCTCTGGAGCGAATTCATTATGTGGAAATCGCCCAGGATACGGTGCTGCGCATGGAGGGGGAGAAAATGCGCAATACCTTGCTATCCGCTGTCTCGCACGATTTACGCACGCCCTTGACTGTGATTCGAGGCCTGGCAGAAACGCTGGAGCAGCCCAAAGGCGTGAGTGAAACCGAGCGCACGGATATTGCCCGATCGATCCGCATTGAATCGGACGAATTGCGCCGCCAAGTATCCAACCTGCTGGATCTGGCGCGTATGCAAAGCGAAGGGGTGAAGTTGCATAAGGAATGGCATGCCCTGGGCGAGATTGTGGGGATTGCCGTTGCCCGTTGCTCAGCGGCTTTGCAGCCTCGCAAGGTGGTGACCGAGTTTGCGGCCGACCTGCCTTTGATCGAGGTGGATGGTGTTTTGCTGGAGCGAGTGGTGACGAATCTGCTGGATAATGCCGCCAAATATACGCCCGTCACCAGTACGATTTCCCTGCGCGGCCTGTGTTCGGGTCAGTTCATGTATTTAATGATCAGTGATGACGGGCCAGGCTTGCCGCCCGGTGATCCCGAGCGCTTGTTCGATACGTTTACCCGGGGGCAGAAAGAGTCCTCTGTGGCAGGTGTGGGCTTGGGCCTGGGCCTGTGTCGCACGATTATTGCCGCACATGGTGGTACGATCAGCGCCAAGCCGCGTATGCCCCATGGCGTGATCTTCGAGATTCGCCTGCCCTGGAAAGCGGCTCCCCGTATGGATGATGACGAGCTACTGACATGAACAAAGCCCAGATACTGATCGTGGAGGACGAATCCAATATTCGTCGTTTCGTGCGAATTGCCTTGGAGCAGGAAGGCATGTCCGTGATTGAGGCCAGCACGCTGGCGCAGGCGCGCATGGATGCGGCAACCCGTCGCCCTGATTTGATGATTGTGGATTTGGGTCTGCCCGATGGGGATGGCAAGGACTTGATTCGTGATCTGCGCAGCTGGGTGTATTCGCCCATTCTGGTGCTGTCGGCGCGTGAGCGAGAGGAAGAAAAAGTAGCAGCCTTGAATGCAGGGGCGGACGATTATCTGGTCAAGCCCTTTGGCGTACCGGAGCTGCTGGCCCGGATCCGGGCCTTGTTACGGCGCTCTCAGCTGGTTCCGAATGTTCAGACGGCTTCTTCGCGGGTTCGCTTTGGGAACGTGCAGGTGGATCTGGCCTCCCATGAGGTCACGCGGGACGGGGAGGCGGTGCATTTGACACCGATCGAGTTTCGCTTGCTGACGGCCTTGATCCGGGGACATGGCAAGGTGCTGACGCACCAACATTTGCTGCATGAAACTTGGGGAGCGGCGTATTCCGATCGGCCTCATTACCTGCGGGTGTACATGATGCAGCTGCGCCAAAAGCTGGAAGAGGATGCGGCACAACCCAAGTATTTACTGACTGAGTTGCAGGTTGGCTATCGCTTGGCGGGTTTGGAAATCCAGGAGTAAAGCGAATCTGGTGTTGATGTTGGCGGTGTTGCTTGAGATCGCTTATCGCATTGCCTGACGCTTTCAGGACTTGAGTTTGGCGGTTAAAGGATCAGCAGTACGCCAGTTTAGAACGTATATTCAAAAGGATTATTTGAATCCCGTTTGAATAGGCGTGTGAAGCGATCCGGTATTAAAAAGGGGATACGACGTATCCCCTTTTTATGTCATTGAGCAAAGTCTGCTCCGGGTAGAAGCACTCAGGCTTCCAGACGACCCAGAATCAGGAACTCCATCAACGCTTTCTGTACGTGCAAGCGGTTCTCGGCTTCGTCCCAGACCACGCTTTGTGGGCCGTCAATGACTTCGCCGGTTACTTCCTCGCCACGGTGAGCGGGCAGGCAGTGCATGAAGATGGCTTCTGGGTCGGCCACATCCATCATTTCCTGATCCACACACCAGTCAGCAAAGGCTTTGCGACGCTCTTCGTTTTCGTCTTCGTAACCCATGCTGGTCCACACGTCGGTGGTGACCAGGTGCGCGCCCTTGCAGGCTTCCAGTGGGTCGTCGAATTCACGCAGAATGCTGGAATCCGGGTTGCCGGTGCGATCGGATTCCAGGTGGTAGCCGTTAGGGGCCGACACATGCAGGGTGAAGCCCAGGATTTCCGCCGCTTGCAGCCAGGTGTAGGCCATATTGTTGGCGTCACCAATCCAGGCCACGGTCTTGCCCTTGATATCGCCACGGTGTTCGATAAAGGTGAAGATGTCGGCCAGAATCTGGCAAGGATGAAATTCGTTGGTCAGGCCATTGATGACCGGCACACGCGAGTGGGAGGCAAAGCGCTCCAGACGGGTTTGCTCGAAGGTACGAATCATGACGATATCGACCATGCGTGAAACCACGCGGGCGGTATCTTCGATAGGTTCGGAGCGGCCCAGCTGCGAGTCGGTGGTGGTCAGGTGAATGACCGAACCGCCCAACTGATACATACCGGCTTCAAACGAAACACGGGTACGGGTGCTGGCTTTTTCAAAAACCATCGCCAAGGTGCGGTCGTGCAATGTGTGGTGCGGCTGATAGCGTTTGAACTTGTCTTTGATCAGGCGTGCGCGTTCCAGCACATATAAAATTTCGTCGTGAGAAAAGTCGCGAAATTGCAGAAAGTGCCGAAGCGGTCCTGCTTGCACGATGGCATCCATAAAAAAATCCTGCGGATAAAGAAAGCCATCTTAACCTGTCCGGCTATTAAGAGCAAAGCCGGTCTGTGGCGGGGAAGGGGAAACCGTTTGGTTTTGGAATAAAGCGAGAGGGCAAAGTAATGATTAGCAATAAATTGTCAAGCGGCTAATTTATTGAATCCCGGGCTTTGCGTGGCCGCGATCGGATACAATGCGTGGCGAGAAAGGAAAAGGTGCAGCATACCTGAACTGCACGATGAGCGATTAATTGTTATGACAGAGCCAGTGAAGCAACTTGTAATCCATGGTGTGACCCGGCAGGATCAGCGCTTTCGTCCCAGTGATTGGGCAGAACGCTTGGCCGGTGTAATGTCCCAGTTTCGTCCCGCTGGGGCGATGGGTGGTCATCTGACCTATTCGCCCTATGTGGTGCCGCGATTGATTGACGGCGTGCGATGTGTGGTGGTGGATGCTCGCCTGCGAGAGCTTGAACCTTTGGCCTGGAAATTCGTCTGTGGCTTTGCCGATGATAATAATTTAAAAACCAGCGGCATTGACCCCGACAATATGGACCCTGTCGATTCCTGATTCAGACAGCGCATTCAATAAGTCGCCACCGCGAAAACGGTAGGCGACTTGTTTTTTATACGGTAAGCGGCGTGAGCACTTTGCCGGTTTTTTGATACTGTAATACATTTTCCAGCGTCAGCGAGAGCATGGCTTCGCGTGTCTCGTGCGTTGCACTGGCCGTGTGCGGTGCCAGAACGACCTGGTTCAGATCGCGCAAGGCCTGGGGCACCTGGGGTTCATTCTCGAACACATCCAGCCCGGCAGAGCCCAGTCGTCCTTCCTGCAGGGCGGCAATCAGTGCGCTTTCATCGACCACGCTGCCGCGGGCAATATTGACCAGAATCCCTTTGGGACCCAAGGCGTTCAGCACGTCTATATTGATCAGCCCCCGTGTCTCATCGCCACCGACGGCAGCAATCACCATGATGTCTGCCCAATGGGCCAGTTCGATCAGGGAAGGCTCGTAGTGCCAGGGCACATCGTGACGTGGACGGCGGTTGTGATAGCGCAGTTCCATATCAAAGCCACTGGCGCGGCGGGCAATGGTCTGGCCAATGCGTCCCAGGCCCACAATGCCCAGCTTCTTGCCGCTGACCCGCGTCCCCAGCCCGAAACCATTGGGTCTGTCCCACAGACCGGCACGCACGTAGCGATCCGATTCCGTCACACGGCGAGCCGCATCCAGCATCAAGGCCCAGGCCATATCGGCCACGCAATCGTTCAGAACATCAGGAGTGGTACTGACCTGAATACCGCGCTTTTTGGCGGCCTGTACGTCGATGGAGTCGTAGCCTACCCCTACGCTGCAAATCGCTTTCAAAGCGGGCAGGCGGTCCATCAAGGAAGCGGGGGTAGCAGTGACAGCGCTGGTCAGGAGTACCTGTACGCGTTCGATCTGCTGGGCAGAGAGCTGGTTCAGGTCCTGGAAGACAATGCGCTCGAAATGACGGTCGATTTCGTCAAAAGAAGGGTGCTGGGCCAAAGATGCCAGTTGCAGCACGATGGGACGTGTCATGGGGACTCGCTAATGAAAAAGCAAATCCATAACTTAGCATGATTGGCCTGCATGTTCAGGCAATGGTTTTGTGGCTAATAAAAAAGGGGTGCTAAGCACCCCCTTTCTAACTGGTTTTTAGGCCAGAGCCGATTAAACCATTAAAAATCTTCAGCAATCAGGCCAGGGCCTTGATAGCAGCAGACAGGCGGCTCTTGTGGCGGGCAGCCTTGTTCTTGTGAATGATGTTCTTGTCGGCAACGCGATCAATGATGCTGGTCGCTTTGCGGAATACTTCGTTAGCAGCGGTTTTGTCACCGGCTTCGATAGCCTGGCGAACGCGCTTGATAGCGGTACGCAGCATGGAACGGATGCTGGCGTTGTGTTTGTTGCGAGCCACTGCTTGGCGGGCGCGCTTGCGTGCTTGTGCGGAATTAGCCATTTTTAATAAAGCCTAAGTTTTAAAGTTTAATCGGCAAAGACAATTATTCTAGGATACTAAGCCCGCTTTGTAAAGTAAGAGGGGCGAATGCCTACGATAAACAACATGCCGAAATAGGAAATGCCGCTGGCAAGCAACACGCCGCCCAGATACAGCACACGCAGCAGGGGCGTGGCTCCCAGGCTGATCCAGTCGATATAACGGTCAGCCAGCAAGAGGACGGCGGCCAGAGCAGCCAGGGCGGGAATAATCTTCAGGAAAAAACGTAACCAGTCATGATTGGGCTGGTAGATCCCGCGCTTTCGCAGCATGACCAGCAAGGTCAGCGCATTGACAGTGGCACCCAGGCCAATCGACAAGGCCAGCCCGGCATGGGCGAAGGTAGGCACCAGTACCAGGTTAAAGAGCTGGGTAATGATCAGGACGGCAATGGCGATGCGTACGGGAGTGCGGATATCCTGGCGGGCGTAAAAGCCGGGGGCCAGAATCTTGATGGCCAGCAGGCCCACCAGGCCAACCGAATAGGCACCGACTGCCAATTTGGTCTGGGCAACATCAGCGGCAGCAAACGCACCGTAGTGAAACAGGGTGGCGACCAGGCCGTCGGACAGTAAGGCCATGCCCAGGGCGGCAGGCAGGCCCAGCAGCAGGACCAGGCGCAGGCCCCAGTCCAGCAAGCCGCTGTAGTTCTTGTCGTCCTTGCCGGCATGGGCGGCCGACAGCTTGGGCAGCAAGACCGTGCCCAGTGCCACACCTAGCAGGGCAGTGGGGAACTCCATCAGACGGTCGGCAAAGGACAGCCAGGTCACGCTGCCGGACTGCAGCCAAGTGGCGATATTGGTATTGATCAGCAGGGAAATCTGCGCAACAGAAACGCCCAGAATGGCGGGCAGCATCTGTTTAAGAATGCGCTGCACGATAGGGTCGCGGCGCGCTTCACCCAGTCGTAGCGAGAATCGTGGCAACAGGCCCAGACGGGCCAATGCGCTCCATTGCACCAGCAATTGGGCCAGACCGCCCACCATCACCCCAACGGCCAGGGCGTAAATGGGTGTTTCCATATGCTGGGCCAGAAACAGGCTGGCGCCAATCATGGACAGATTCAGCAGGATAGGAGTGAAAGCCGGAACCGCAAAGCGGCTCCAGGTGTTCAGTACCGCAGAGGCAAAAGCCACCAGCGACATGCAGATGATGTAGGGGAACATCATGCGCGTCATGGTGATGGCGGCACCAAATTCGGTTTGTCGCTCGGGGGCGGTCAGGCCACTGGCCATGGCACTGACGACCCAGGGGGCCGCAACAATGCCAATGGCAGTGACCAGCATGACAGCAAAGGTCAGCAGCAGGGCGACGCGGTCCAGCAATTGCTGGACCTTGTCCTGCTCGTGCTCCTTGCGCACCTGCCCCAGGATGGGGACAAAGGCTTGTGAAAACGCTCCTTCTGCAAACAGGCGTCGCAGCAGATTGGGAATGCGAAATGCCACCCAGAAAGCGTCGGTGAGCGGGCCCGCCCCAAAGGCGCGGGCAATCAGAATATCGCGTGCCAGTCCGGTGATACGAGACAGCAGCGTCAGGCCACTAATTGTGGCCGCTGAGCGAAACAAACCCATTGGAGCCGATACAGAAAGTTATTTTGGTGCCATACGAATAGCGCCATCCAGACGGATGGTTTCGCCATTGAGCATTTCATTATTGATGATGCTCTGCACCAGTTGGGAGAAATCTTCAGGGCGACCCAAGCGCGATGGGAAAGGAATGCTGGCCGCCAGGGAGTCCTGAACTTCCTGAGGCATGGCAAACATCATGGGGGTGCCGAAGATACCGGGAGCAATCGTCATGACGCGGATGCCGGTCTGGGCAAGGTCGCGGGCCAAAGGCAGGGTCAAACCGACCACACCGGCCTTGGAAGCGCCGTAAGCGGCTTGGCCAATCTGGCCATCATAGGCGGCTACCGAAGCGGTGTTGATCAGCACGCCACGCTCGCCCGAGGCTTCTGGGGTATTGCTGCCCATGGCCGCGGCCGCCAGACGACACATATTAAAGGTGCCGACCAGGTTGATCATGACAGTTTTCTGGAACAGGTCCAGCGTGTGCGGGCCATTGCGTCCTACCGTGCGCGAGGCAGGAGCCACGCCGGCACAGTTGATCAGTCCGAACAGGGGGCGGGCGCTGTCCTGGCAAGCCAGATCCACGACGGCCTGGGCATCTTGCTCGGAAGTAACATCACAGCGCTGATAAAGTTGGCCCAGCTCTTTGGCCAGAGCCTCACCGGCCTCGTCCTGAATATCGGCGATCACCACGCGGGCGCCGTTTTCAACCAGCATACGTACGGTGCCTGCGCCCAGACCCGATGCGCCGCCGGTGACAATAAAAGTCTTGTTATTGATTTGCATGAGCTTGTCTCCCTTGGATAATAAACAACCGGCCCTTTTGGGGCCGGCTGAATCTTGACTTTCTTAGCTTGCCAGGGCGTCCACAATGCGCTGGCGGATCTCATCGACGCTGCCCACGCCGGAAATCTTGCGATAGGCCGGAGCTTCTGGGTCGCCGGTGGCTGACCATTGCGAGTAGTAATCGACCAGAGGGCGGGTCTGCTCGCGATAGACAGACAAGCGGTGGCGTACGGTTTCCTCGCGGTCATCGTCGCGCTGGAGCAAGGGTTCGCCCGTCACATCGTCCACACCGGGGGTTTTGGGTGGATTGAAGGTGACGTGGTAGCTACGACCGCTGGCAGCGTGGATACGGCGGCCGCTCATGCGTTCGATGATGCTTTCTTCCGGTACGTCGATTTCGATCACGAAGTCCAGTTTGACCTGGGCATCCTTCAAGGCATCGGCCTGGGGAATCGTGCGTGGGAAACCGTCGAACAGGTAGCCGGGCTCACAGTCGGCTGCTTGCAGGCGGTCGCGTACCAGGCCGATGATCAGGTCATCCGAAACCAGGCCGCCGGCGTCCATGATTTTTTTGGCTTCTACACCCAGCGGGGTTTGGGCTTTGACAGCGGCACGCAACATATCGCCCGTGGAAATTTGTGGAATACCAAATTTCTCGGTGATGAAAGCAGCTTGAGTGCCTTTGCCGGCACCAGGGGGCCCGAGCAGTATGAGTCGCATGAATTCCTCCAGGAAATGCGTCGATCCGATTCTCGCTTCAGTATGATGCGTTGCAGCATATTTAGCGCATTTTTTATTCGGATAGAGCAGAAAAAAGATCTTTTATAACCGATTTGCGAAGTGAGCGCGTACTCTTTCCAGGTCTTGTTCGGTGTCTACCCCGGCTGCAGGAATCTCCTGGAGGCGGTGAACCATAATCTGGAAGCCGTTTTCCATGGCTCGCAGTTGCTCCAGAGACTCGAAGTGTTCCAGTGGCCCACGAGGTAGCTGGGCGTACTGCTGCAGGAAGCGATTTCGGTAGGCATAAAGGCCAATATGGTGCAATGCGGGAAGCCCGTCGGCCAGCACCTGTTCGCCATCGGCCAGCGCGTCGCGGGCCCAGGGCATGGGAGCGCGGGAAAAGTACAGGGCGCGGCCTTGCAGGTCGCAAACCACTTTGACGGCATTGGGGTTAAAGAGTGTCTCGGCGTTCTTGATGGGCGCGGCCAGCGTGGCAATGTCGGCCTGTTCGCTGCGCGCCAGCAGCTCGGCGGCGGCATTGATGTGCTCGGGCTGAATCAGGGGTTCGTCACCTTGCACATTGACCACGATCTCGTCCTCGGACAGCTCCAGCAGGCGAGCGGCCTGGGCCAGACGGTCGGTGCCGGTCGGGTGTTCTGCGTCGGTCAGCAAGGCATTGAAACCATGTGCCTGTACAGCCTCCAGCACTTGCGGTGAGTCCGTCGCCACCCAGACCTGACGCGCCCCGCTTTGCGCGGCTTGTTGAGCGCAACGCACGATCATGGGTTGGCCTGCAATGTCGGCCAGCGGTTTGTTGGGCAGACGGGTGGAGCCCAGGCGGGCAGGGATGATGACGGAAAAAGTCATATCAGTTGCTGGAAGGTTCCTGCGCGTCCAGTTGACGTGCTTCGTTGATCAGCATGGTAGGGATGCCGTCCACAATGGGGAAGGCCAGTTTGTCGGCCTTGCAGACCAATTCTTGCTGTTCGCGGTCGTGGCGCAGCGGGCCTTTGCACAAGGGGCAGACCAGCACTTCGAGTAGGCGAGCTTCCATTATTGAACTCCGGGTAATGTGGGTAAGGTTGAGCGCCGTTCGCGCAGCAGGCTATCCAGTTCAGCAATCCAGTCCGGGCGTGAAAACACGGGCTGGACATCGACGACCCACAATCGTGGATCGTTCAGGTGCTGGCATTTTACGGCGTCTTTACGGGTAATGAGTACCGGCCCCTCATGCAGGACCTGAAAGTCCTGAGCTTGCAAGGCGGCATGGTCGGGCAGGGGGAAAGTCTGGCTCAGATGCAGACCACAAGCGCGCAGCATCGTGAAAAAACGGGCGGGCTGGCCAATGGCGGCCAGCGCCTGCAGTTCTTGCTGGCCGTATTCCTGATACCAGTCCGACCAGCTCAGGCGACGGCCCGAACTCAGGTGTTCCAGCTGATAAGGACGCAGGCTCATGCTCAGGGCGCGGCCAGGCTCGGTGGGTTGAGGGGTGGAAGGCGGCGTTTGGTCGGCCACAATCTGGCTGATCAGCCAGTCCACGCGACGCAGGCGTTCGGGACTTTCACGCAATGGTCCGGCTGGCAGCAGCAAGCCATTTCCCACACCGCGAGCATCCTGTACCACGACTTCCATATCGCGTTGCAAGGCCAGATGTTGAAGGCCGTCATCCGAAATAATCAGGTCGACTGCCGGATATTTCTCGAGCAAAGCCTGGGCCGCCAGCGCACGGCGAGGGTGAACGGCGATGGGGGCCCGGGTTTGGGCGGCAATCAGGGTGGGTTCATCGCCAAATTGTTCGGCGGCTAATTGGCCCTGGCCTACGCGCGGGCTGGGGCCGATCTCTACCCCGTAACCTCGGCTGACAATGCCGGGTGTCCATCCCAGGGCGCGCAATTGCTCGGTCAGAGCCAGGACGACGGGGGTTTTGCCTGCGCCACCCACGATGATATTGCCCACCACGATCACCGGCACCGGGCTGCGGTAGGATGCGGCGGGATCTTGCTCGTAGCGTTGCTGCTTGCGCTGTACGAAGAGCGCAGCCAGCGCTGAAAGCGGGCGCATCACAAGGCTGAACCAGCCCTTTTTCTGCCACTGCTGGTGAAGCCAATGAGTCAGGCGGACACGCGCACTCATGGGGCCTGGGTCGCAAAGTGAATGCGATGAATGCCAACCTGACGGGCGGCCTCCATAGCCTGTACCACCGCGAAGTGGGGGGCTTGGGCATCGGCCAGAATCAGCAGGCTGCTGTTTTCGTCAGTCTTTTCGCTCGACAAGGCGTGGCTAAGGGGAGAGCCACTGCTGGCATCCAGCCACATACCGTTCAAGGCGTAGCGCCCGTCCTGGCTGATAGCCAATAGCAGGTCCGTGGTTTGTGCGGTCTGGGCTTGAGCCTGGGGCAAGGAAACATCCAACTGGCGATAGCGCACGAAGGTGCTGCTGGCAGCCAGGAAAATCAGCACCACCAGCAAAACATCTATCAAGGGCACCAGATTCAGTTCCAGCGTGTCCTGGTCTTGGGCTCGGCGAAAGCGCATCAGACGGCCCTCTGAGCCAACAGACGATCCAGCGCACCCGCTTCCGTTTCCAGGCAGTGAAGCAGATAGTCGGCACGGCTGCGAAAGTAGCGGTGAAAGATCATGGCCGGGACAGCAATTAGAATCCCCAGGGCGGTGTTGTACAGGGCCACGGAAATGCCACGGGCAATCAGGCTGGGGTCGCCACCGGCGGGGTCGTAGGCAGCAAAGATGTCGATCATGCCAATAACCGTACCAAACAGGCCCAGCAAAGGGGCGATCACGGCAATGGTGCCCAGTGCCGGAATGTACTTGTTCAATTGGTAGCTGATGTCTTTGCCTTCTGCCTCGACCGCAGACTCACGCACGGCGGAAGTTTGGTGGCGGTTTTTCAGTACGGTGGCTAATACTCGACCCAGAGGGGAGTTATCGTACAGGCGGGGCAGGGACTCGTCCTGAATCCGGTTCTGGGCCGTTAGCTCGCTGATCTGGCGTGCCAGTCCGGCCGGTAGAATTCGTTTGCTGCGCAGGGCTAAAAGACGCTCCAGGATCAAACCCAGGGCAAGAATGGAGCAGGCCAGCAGGAACCAGACAGGCCAGCCAGCGGCATGGATCAAAGTAAGCACGAGTCTATTATCCGGTCACGAAATAAATCAGCGCTTATTGTAGAGCCCCTGTCCGCATTGCGGGAATGTTCCGGCGCGAGCGCGGTACACTTTACGGTCTTTTCCCACAAAGCACGGCCAAACCCCTGATGTATTTGAAGTAATAGGTGTAGTGCTAAAACTATCCACAAAAACTGTGGATAATTCTGTGTATAAAACATCCCATAGTGGCTCGGGCGGTGGTTTAGAGGTTCTCTGGCTAATTTTCGACCATCTTGGTGTTTTTATAAATAGTCTTTAATTTCAATGGCTTATCCGCTTTCGATAAAGTGCTGCATCAGGTGTTCAACGGAAGCCATTGTCTTGGCGTCTATTTGACAAAAGCATGACAGTTGTGGATACGGAACGGTGGAAAACTCGTTCGGGGCGAGTCAAAAACAAAGAATATGATGCATTATCAAGAATCTAGAGCACCTGCGGTATGGACCGTGGCACAGTTGAATCGCCGTGTCAGCCAGTTGCTGGATGAGCATATGCCCGTGGTTTGGGTCAGTGGTGAGGTGTCGAACTTTACCCAGGCCGCTTCCGGGCATTGGTACTTTTCCATCAAGGATGACAAGGCGGCCGTTCGTGCCGTGATGTTTCGGGGGCGTGCCCAGGCCGTGGGATTTGTGCCGCGTGCGGGCGAGCGCTTCGAGTTTCGTTGCTCGGTTACCTTGTACGAGGCACGCGGGGACTTCCAGGTTCAGGTGGAAGGCATGCGCCGCGCCGGGCTGGGGGATTTGCACGAAGCCTTTTTGCGGCTGAAAGGGCAGTTGCAAAGCGAAGGCTTGTTCGATCCTGAGCGCAAACGCCCCATCGCCACCTTGCCGCGCAGCATAGGTATTATCACTTCCCTGGCAGCCGCGGCCTTGCGGGATGTCCTGACTGCGATGGAGCGTCGTGCTCCGCACGTGCGCATCATTATTTATCCTGCTCCGGTCCAAGGAGCAGAAGCACCGCCGCGATTGCGGCAAGCTCTGGAAACCGCGATTGAGCGGGCCGAGGTTGATACGCTCTTGCTGGTACGTGGGGGCGGTAGCCTGGAAGATCTCTGGGCTTTTAACGACGAAGGTCTGGCGCGTCTGATCGCGGCCAGTCCTATCCCTATTATTAGTGGGGTGGGGCACGAGACAGACTTCACCATTGCTGATTTTGTAGCTGACTTGCGCGCACCCACGCCAACCGCCGCCGCCGAACTGGCCTGTCTGGGGCGCGATCAGTTACTGGAACAGGTGTTTGCGCGCATGGGCGCGCTGAGCCACGGTGTGCAGCGTCATCTGGATCGGGCCTCTCTGCGTCTGGATCGGGCGGTAGCCAAATTGGTCTCTCCGCATCAACGCCTGGCCCAGCAGCAGCAACGTCTGGATCATCTGACCCAAAGGCTGCAACGTGTGGCTCGCAGCGTCCCCGATACTGCTGCGTTGCGCCTGACTACCTTGAGGGCGCGTTTGGAGCGCAGCATTCCTCAGCTGACGTCAAGACAGCAAAATCTGAATATGCTTTTCCAACGGCTGGAAAAAGGTCTGGATCATGCGCTGGTTTTGCGTCGCCAGCGCCTGGCCGCGGCCCAGCAAACGCTGCAAGCCTTGTCCCCGCGCCTTATCATCAATCGTGGATATGCCATAGTCAGGGATAGCGAGGGGAAAGTTGTAAAAAATGCGTTAGACTTAAAGATTGGTGAACGACTCGATGTCGAGTTGAGTCGCGGTCATGTGTCGGTGGATGTGGTGCGCACGCACGATCTGCTCTAGGCTGCGTCGTCCTTGTTGGATACCAAACACGGTTTTTTTTTAGAAGGAATTGAAATGGCATTCACTCTTCCAGCTCTTCCATACGAACTCAACGCCCTTGAGCCACATATCTCCAAGGAAACTTTGGAGTTTCACTACGGTAAGCATCACCAGGCTTACGTCACCAACCTGAACAATCTGGTTGCTGGCACCGAATTTGAAAACGCTTCCCTGGAAGATGTGGTCAAGAAATCCTCCGGTGGCGTGTTCAACAACGCTGCTCAGGTTTGGAACCACACTTTCTACTGGAACAGCCTGTCCCCTAACGGCGGCGGCGCTCCTACCGGCAAAGTGGCTGATGCCATCAACGCCAAATGGGGCAGCTTTGACGCCTTCAAAGAAGCCTTCACCAAGTCTGCCGTTGGCAACTTCGGTTCGGGCTGGACCTGGTTGGTCAAAAAGGCCGACGGTTCCCTGGACATCGTCAACACCAGCAACGCTGGCACGACGCTGACTTCCGACGACGTCGCCCTGATCACCTGTGATGTGTGGGAACACGCCTACTACATCGACTACCGCAATGCCCGTCCCAAGTACCTGGAAATTTTCTGGAACCTGGTGAACTGGGACTTTGCCGCCAAGAACCTGGGTTAATCGTCCTGGTTGAGGGTAGCGCTCATCGGAGGGCTACCCGGCAATAAAAAAACCGCCATGCGCATGCTGGCGGTTTTTTTTGGCTTCAATGAAAACAAGTCATAGGGCGTGTGCTGCCGTGCCTTGTTTTTGAAGACCTTACATCTGGGATTGCTGGTAGTTTTCCAGGCCCACTTTTTCGATCAGGCCCAATTGCTTCTCCAGCCAGTAGGTGTGGTCTTCTTCCGTGTCGCGCAACTGGGCCAGAATGATGTCGCGTGTCACGAAATCGCTGGCGGATTCTGCCAGTGCTATGCCTTTTTGCAGAGCCGCGCGAACTTCATATTCCAGTTCCAGATCCTTGCGCAACATGCCGACCACGTCCTTGCCGGGTTCAAACGCATTGGGGCGCATGTCGGGAATACCGTCGAGCATCAGGATGCGGCGTATCAGGGCGTCAGCGTGCTGTGTTTCTTCTTCCATTTCGTGGTTCATGCGCTCGTAAAGCTGCGTGAAACCCAGATGCTCGTAAAAGCGGGAATGGATAAAGTACTGGTCGCGCGCTGCGAGTTCGCCGCGCAGCAGTTGATTCAGATAGTCGAGGACTTCGGGGTTGCCTTGCATGATGATGAGCCTGTAGAGGATGCCAACGGGGGAAGTATGCCATGAGCAGGCCATGAGGGTGCTTGATCTGTGGCACCAAATGGCTAACACGCTATTCAGTTTGGCGGCTGCAATGGCAAGATCGCGGCTTGTCTTCCAATCGTGCCGGGATGCAGCTTCAGTGTTTACCGATCTCAGCCGGGTCAAGAGCTTCACGCGGCCGTTGGCGTTTTCCGAAACTGGAGCTTTTTGCTCCTTTAGTCGAGGTCTGCTATGTCTGCTGCTTTGCGTGTTCGTCCTGCCTTGTTGGGCCTGGTGGGCAGTGTCTTGGTTTTGTCGACGGGTCAGTTGAGCGCCCAGCCTTCTACACATTTGGAAGTCAAGGAAAGTCACTCTTCCGTCAAGCGGGTGGCTGGTTACTTGGACCAAACTGAACTGCCTGATAGTGTGATGCTCCTCGATCCGCCGCCGGCTGCAGATAGTGGGGCCTTTGCCCGGGATGAAGAAGCGCGTCGGGCTGCCGGGCAGCTAAAAGGGTCAGCTCGCTGGGCACTGGCTAAACAAGATGCAGACTTGGTATTTCCACGGCCCGCTCAGAATTATTCGTGCGCATTGGGAGTTCAAATCGACCAAGAGAGCACGCCGGTTATTTATCAGATGATGCGTCGCTTGTTGCCTGATGCGGGTCTATCCACCTACGGAGCCAAAAACAAGTATCAGCGGGTGCGTCCTTTCGATCTTCATAATGAAGATACATGCACGCCAGCGGATGAGGAGTTTTTGCGCAATGATGGTTCCTATCCCTCGGGCCATGCGGCTGCTGGCTGGGCGTGGGCACTAGTGTTGGCGCAGATCAGCCCTGAACGAAGTAATGAGTTGCTGGCTCGTGGCCTGTCTTTCGGTCAAAGCCGTGTCATTTGCAATGTACATTGGCAAAGTGATGTGGAGGCGGGGCGTGTGATAGGCGCCGCCGCGGTGGCTCGTGTGCAGAGTGAGGAGGCCTTCCAGGCTGACATCCTGGCCGCCCGACTAGAATTGGCACAAGCGAAAGTTGCTTCAAGTGGTCAAGCGCTTAATTGCACCGAACAGTTCTAGTGCTGCTTTGAGTGGGTCGTTCGGCTGGCGATTGTAAAAACGAGCGCCCTCATATTGGGTTGAGTGCAGGAAAGAGGGCTTCCGTCTGCTTTCCTGTGCGAGCGCGCCTTGTTTTCTTAATGCCTTGATTACCTGGCGTTGCGGGTATGAGAATTGAATAAGCTTTTTTCTGGTGTGGATTCGGCTTGTCACTGTACCAGGCGCTTTGGCGCATAGACCGCCGGATCGTTCGGGACTAGACGCGCTAAACTGACCGCACAGCGGACATGCTGAATCACCAGAAAAAACCCGGCTGTACTCAAGCGCTACTATCAAAACAGTAGATTTCGAGCGCTCCTCATAGTGCTCTCGAGTGATTTTATTCAAGATATCAGGGTGAATTTCATGAGTCAGGACGCCTTTATTTGTGACGCAATTCGTACGCCTTTCGGACGTTATGGCGGTTCGCTGTCCGCTGTGAGGGCGGATGACCTGGGTGCGGTGCCTATTGCCGCGCTGATGAAGCGCAACCCCCAAATCGATTGGAGCAAGCTGGATGATGTGATGTACGGCTGCGCCAACCAGGCGGGTGAAGACAACCGCAACGTGGCGCGGATGTCCGCTCTGCTAGCCGGTTTGCCCGTGGACGTGCCTGGCGTGACCTTGAACCGTCTGTGCGGTTCGGGCCTGGACGCGATTGGTTCGGCTGCTCGTGCCATTCGCGCTGGCGATGCCTCTTTCATCCTGGCCGGCGGTGTGGAAAGCATGAGCCGCGCCCCCTTCGTCATGGGCAAGGCTGAAACAGCGTTCTCCCGCAGCGCGGGTATTTATGACACCACGATTGGCTGGCGCTTCATCAACAAAGCCATGAAAGAGCAGTACGGTGTGGACTCCATGCCCGAAACGGCTGAAAACGTGGCTCAGCAGTTCAATGTGTCCCGCGAAGACCAGGACGTGTTTGCCCTGAATAGCCAGCTGCGTGCTGCCGCTGCCCAGGAAGCCGGCATTCTGGCTGAAGAAATTACCCCTGTGATCATTCCCCAGCGCAAAGGCGATCCCATTGTGGTGGATAAGGACGAGCACCCACGTGCCACGACTCTGGAGTCCCTGACTCGCTTGAAGCCTGTCGTGCGTGCCGATGGTACCGTGACCGCGGGCAATGCCTCGGGTGTGAACGATGGTGCTTGCGCGCTGCTGGTTGCGAACAAGGCAACCGTCGAAGCCCAAGGCCTGACTCCGCGCGCTCGTGTGGTGGCCATGGCGTTTGCCGGTGTGGAGCCACGCATCATGGGTATTGGCCCGGCACCTGCCAGCCAGAAGGTGCTGGCTTTGGCGGGTCTGACTCTGGATCAAATGGATGTGATCGAGCTGAACGAGGCCTTTGCCGCTCAAGGTCTGGCGGTGACTCGCATGCTGGGTCTGGCAGATAACGATCCTCGCGTGAACCCGAATGGGGGCGCGATTGCGCTGGGTCACCCTCTGGGTGCCAGTGGTGCGCGTCTGGCGATTGCGGCTATCAACCAGTTGCATCGCACAGGCGGACGCTACGCCCTGTGCACCATGTGTATTGGTGTCGGCCAGGGCGTGGCTTTGATTCTTGAGCGCGTCTAACTAAGGTTGCAGGGCAGGCAGGCCGGTGATTGTCTCACCGGCCTTTTTGTCTGCTTGCTTGAACCAGCCTTGTTCCATCTCCAAGGCATAGCGCACAGGTCGCACTGGGCAGTGGGATTGAAGATCAAAGGGTTGCATGGCCTCGATATTGGTGATCGTGCCTTCTTCGGTAATAAAGGCAATATCCAGCGGCAGAGGCGTATTCTTCATCCAGAAGCAAGGCATTCCGCTTTGCTCGAATACGAATAACATGCCGTGATCGGGGGCCAGGCTTTCTCGATGCATCAAACCTTGTGCACGAGTCTCGTCGCGATCGGCCACTTCAGCCTGGATTTGTTTGGAACCCAGGGATAGTGTCAGGGTGGGAAGAGTCTCATCCGCCTGGACCGGGGCGCTAATACAAAGCGCTGCCAGAAGACAGGCAAAAAAAACAGGGCGCGCAGGCCCCGTAGTCGTAGTGCGATACTGCATGTGTGTTGCGAACCTGCTTTTGTTAGAATCGAGAGCGCAAGAGATCTTAAGGCGAAGTAATATTAAGTGCCTGCTTGCCTTTGGGGCCTTGGGCGACTTCATACAGAACTTTCTGGCCTTCTTTCAAAGTCTTGAACCCGTTCATCTGAATGGATGAAAAATGAGCGAAGAGATCTTCGCCGCCGTTATCGGGTGTAATAAACCCAAAGCCTTTGGCATCATTGAACCACTTAACGGTCCCGGATAGTTTTTGATTGTCTCCAGTGCCTGCGGTGGTGGTAGTTTCCGACATGCTTGCTGCCTCTCAACTTAGTGTATGGTTGATACTTTTTTCGGCCCCTCCCTGGGCCTGTGATCGCGGCACCTCACTTTTTTATTGTGAAGTTGACACGATCAGTCGGATGATGCTGAATTTTGTTCCCCCCAGTCAACCTATGGAAAGCACCTAGTTCTGTATTATGGCCATTGAGATCGATAAGCAAGGCGCCACAACGGTAGAGCGCCAATCCGCGCGGCTTGCCCCACCACCCATGTATCAGGTCATCTTGCTCAACGATGACTACACACCCATGGAGTTCGTGGTGAATATACTGGAGCGGGTATTTGCCAAGACCCCGGAGCAGGCCGAACAGCTTATGCTTAAAGTACATTACGAGGGTCGGGCGGTCTGTGGTGTGTATCCACGCGACATTGCCGCCACCAAGGTGGAAATTGTGCGACAACTGGCGCAGTCGCGACAGCACCCTTTGCAGTGTGTGATGGAGCCGGTGCCTGATGCTTGACCATTTAATGGTTTACCGTATTGTTCAGATCAGGCAAATTAGTCATAGAATAGCTTTAACCCCTAGTTTTACTCTTGCCGTGTAGGAGGAAGCATGATCTCCGAAGAACTTGAAGTCAGTCTACACATGGCCTTTGTCGAGGCTCGTGCCGCGCGCCATGAATTCATCACGGTAGAGCATCTGCTGTTGTCCCTGCTCGATAACGCCTCCACGCTGGAAGTGTTGAAAGCATGTGCTGCCGATATTGATGCACTGCGCCAGAATCTGCGTAAATTCATTAACGAAAATACGCCCACTTTCCCTGGTGAAGGCGAGGTCGATACCCAACCCACGCTGGGCTTTCAGCGTGTGATACAGCGTGCCATCATGCACGTATCGTCCAGCAACTCCGGTAAAAATGTCGTTTCCGGTGCCAATGTGCTGGTGGCGATGTACGGGGAAAAAGACTCGCATGCGGTGTATTACTTGCAGCAACAAGGTGTCTCGCGCCTGGATGTTGTCAATTTCCTCTCGCACGGTATCACCAAGGCCAATCCGGAACCTGCTGCCCCCGAGCCACCCAAGGCCGCCGCTGCTGCGGAAGCCGACACGCGCTCGGACGCCCAGAAGTCCCCTCTGGATCTGTACGCTACAGACCTGAATACCGAAGCCAGCCTGGGTCGCATTGATCCCTTGATTGGCCGTGAAAAGGAAGTGGAGCGTGTCATCCAGGTGCTGTGCCGCCGCCGCAAGAACAACCCCTTGCTGGTCGGGGAGGCTGGCGTGGGTAAAACCGCGATTGCCGAAGGCTTGGCGCTGCGCATTCAGCGTGGTGACGTCCCGGATATTCTTAGTGAAGCGCGTGTTTACGCGCTGGATATGGGTGCCTTGCTGGCCGGTACCAAATATCGGGGCGACTTCGAGCAACGTCTGAAGGCGGTGCTCAAGCAGCTCAAGGAAACGGCACAGTCCATTTTGTTTATCGACGAAATCCACACACTGATCGGAGCCGGCTCGGCTTCGGGCGGTACGCTGGATGCGTCCAACCTGCTCAAACCTGCGCTGTCTTCCGGTCAGCTCAAGTGTCTGGGTGCGACCACCTACTCGGAATACCGCGGAATTTTCGAAAAAGACCACGCCTTGTCGCGTCGCTTTCAGAAAATTGATGTGGCTGAGCCGACAGTGGAGCAGACCATCCAGATTCTGCGTGGTTTGAAGTCCAATTTTGAAGAGCACCACGGTGTACGTTACTCGGCGGCGGCCCTGACGGCGGCAGCGGAGTTGTCCGCCCGTTATATCAACGACCGCTTTTTGCCGGACAAGGCCATCGACGTGATCGACGAGGCTGGTGCAGCGCAGCGCTTGCTGCCACGTTCCAAGCAGAAAAAGGTTATCGGCAAGGCCGACATCCAGGCAACGGTTTCGCGTATTGCACGCATTCCGCCCCAGACGGTCTCCAGTGATGATCGCAACAAGCTGGCAACCCTGGCCCGCGATCTGAAATCGGTGGTGTTTGGTCAGGATGTAGCCATTGACGCCTTGGCAGCTGCCATCAAGATGGCGCGCTCTGGCCTGGGTCTGCCTGACAAGCCTATTGGTTCCTTCCTGTTCTCCGGTCCGACCGGCGTGGGTAAAACCGAAGTGGCGCGTCAGTTGGCCTTTGTGCTGGGCGTAGAGCTGCTGCGCTTTGACATGTCCGAATACATGGAGCGTCACACCGTGTCGCGCCTGATCGGTGCTCCTCCTGGTTACGTCGGTTTCGATCAGGGTGGTTTGCTGACCGAAGCCGTTACCAAACAGCCGCACTGCGTGCTGCTGCTGGACGAAATCGAGAAAGCGCACCCGGACGTCTACAACATTCTGCTGCAGGTGATGGACCACGGCACGCTGACGGATAACAACGGTCGCAAGGCCGATTTCCGCAACGTCATCCTGATCATGACCACGAACGCCGGAGCCGAAGCGCTGAACAAGACCAGCATTGGCTTTACCCAGCCCCAGCGCTCGGGTGATGAAATGCAGGATATCAAGCGTCACTTCTCGCCAGAGTTCCGTAACCGTCTGGATGCGATCATTGGCTTCAAGCCTTTGTCGCGCGACATTATCCTGCGCGTGGTGGACAAGTTCCTGATGCAGCTGGAAAACCAGCTGCACGAGAAGCGCGTCGAAGTGTCCTTCTCGGACGCCTTGCGCGAACATCTGGCTGCCAAGGGCTTCGACCCAGCCATGGGTGCCCGCCCCATGCACAGGCTTATTCAGGACACTATTCGCCGTGCCCTGGCCGACGAGCTGCTGTTTGGTCGTCTGGTCGATGGTGGCCAGGTCGAGGTGGATCTGGACGAGAACGGCGAGGTGGTACTGGAATATCCTTCTTCAGGACCTGATGAGCCCGGTAGCAAGGCCTCTTCGCGTCCCGAGCCGGAATTAGTCGACTAAGCCGTGAGGGCATCGCGCCCCTTAATCGTCTGTACGCACTGTGACACCGTACACGAGCGAGTCCCCGTTCAAGGAGCGGGGCTCGCTCGTTGTGTGCGTTGCGATACTGAACTTTACCGCCACAGCCGCTTTTCACCACGTGAATGGCAAGCGCTGGTCTTGGCGGTTTTTATCCTTTTTCTGATTGCCAATCTGTTTCCCGTCGTCTATCTGAGCATGGCGGGTAAAACAGTGTCGCCCACGTTTCCCAAAGCCCTGTTGCTGATCTGGCAGCAGGGGTATTGGGGCTTGTCCGTCATGGCGGGGTTGGTGGGATTCTGGCTGCCGTTGTTTCAACTGATTTTCCAGTTCTGGGCCTTGGGCCTGATTGCCAGGGAAAAGCCCTTGCCGGGCGATTTCGGTATTGGGCTGCGGGCCTTGAGCCATCTGGAGCATTGGTCCATGACGGCTGTGCTGTTCCTGGGCTTGATTGTGGCCATGGTGAAATTTGCCGGGATCGGGCATTTGACGATTGCGCCAGGTCTGTACGCCTTTTTTGCTCTGACCTTCCTGCTGACCGGCTTGAGCCGTATTACGGCGGGGCGCTTGTGGCGCTGGGCAGAGGATCGTGATCTGGTGCCGGTTTCGACCCGGCAGGTCTTGAAAGAGCATCCAACCTGGAGTGCCTGTACCCACTGTGGCTTCGTGCAGTCCAGTCAGAAACCGGACTGTGACCGTTGTGGTGCAACTGTGCATAAACGCAAGCCCAATAGCCGCACACGGGTGGCCGCTCTGGTGTTGACGGCCTGCGTGTTCTATATTCCCGCCAATGTCCTGCCTGTCATGGAGCTGCGCAGCATTTTAGGCAGTAGCGCGCATACGATTCTGGGTGGGGTCATTGAACTCTGGCAACTGGGCTCCTGGGACTTGGCATTGATCGTGTTCATCGCCAGTATTGTGGTCCCCATCACCAAACTGCTGGCTTTGATGATTCTTTTGTTGGGGCGTCGTTGGCATGGCAATGCTGTACAGCGTCAACGCAATCGCATTTACGACATGGTCGAGCTGATTGGGCAATGGTCCATGCTGGACGTATTCGTGGTGGTTCTGATGGCAGCACTGGCCAACTTCCCAGGCTTGTCGCAGATTATTCCTGGAGCGGGGGCCTTGAGCTTTGGCATGGTGGTGGTTTTGACCATGCTGGCCGCGCTTAGCTACGACCCTCGCCAAGGCTGGGACCAGGATACCCACGAAGAACCAATAATAGAACCGCAAACTACGCCGTCTCCGCCTGCCTCACAGGCGACTTCCTGAAGGAAACAAGGTGCACGATCCTACAACTAATCAGCCTGACGGTCAGACCGAGCCCGCGCAGCCTAGACTGATTCCTGCCAAGCGATCCCGATTCTCCTGGATCTGGATTTTGCCCATAGCCGCCGCCGTGGTGGGGGCGTCTTTGGTGCTGCGAAACTGGATGTTGACCGGACCGCGTATCACGATCAGCTTTGATTCAGCCGAGGGCTTGGCCGTGGATCAAACCAAGCTACGTTATCGCGAAGTGGATGTGGGTACGATTTCGGACATTCAGGTGTCTCCGGATCGAAAAGGGGTTTTGGTCACGGCGCAGCTCGAGCGTGATGGCTCCGAGTTCATTACCCAAAAAGACACGCGGTTCTGGGTGGTGCGCCCGCGTTTGGGCTTAAGTGGGGTCTCCGGTCTGGGCACCTTGTTGTCGGGTGTTTATATCGGTGTGGACGCGCCTTTTGAAGTGAATAAAAAAGGCGAGCAACTGGACTTTGTGGGCCTAGAAAGTCCGCCGGAAGTAACCAGTGGCCGTGCTGGTAAGCGTTACGTGTTGACTGCGCCCGAATTGGGCTCGCTGGATCTGGGTTCGCCCTTGTACTACAAGGGCATACAGGTTGGGCAAGTCAGCAGTTATGAGCTGAACGAAGAAGGTAATGGCGTGCGTGTGCAGGTGTTTGTCGATGCTCCTAACGACAAATTCGTGACGCAGGGCTCGCGCTTCTGGAACGTCAGCGGCGTCAATATGTCGCTGGATTCCACCGGCTTTAATGTGCGTACGCATTCCTTGGTCTCTGCCTTGGCAGGAGGTCTGGCCTTTGATCAGATGGAAGGCGAGCCTACGGATATTGCTCAGGCTGATTCGCAATACGAACTGTTCCCCACACAAGAGCGCGCGATGGCTGAGCCGGATGGTCCCGCGGTTGAATTGCGCTTCCATTTCCATCAGTCCGTGCGTGGCCTGGTGCCGGGCTCCAAGGTGGAGTTCCGGGGCTTGGAGCTGGGGCAGGTCTACGATGTGGATCTGGAGTTTGATTTTGAGCGTAAGCGCTTCTTTGCCCTGGTGAAGGCACGTATCTATCCGCAGCGTTTTGGCCGCCTGTACGAGCGGGTGGTGGAGGCTAGACCGGACGAGAAAGATCCAATGAGCGCCTTGTTCAAACCGATGGTTGAGCGTGGTCTGCGTGGTCAATTGCGTCCTGCCAGCCTGATTACGGGCCAGCAGTACATTGCCCTGGAGTTCTTCGACAAAGCGCCTGAAGCGGACTTCGATGAAAACGCCAAGCCATTGGTGGTGCCCGTCATTGCGGGCGACTTCGACCGTTTGCAGGAGCAGGTCAGCGATATCGTTACCAAGATTGCTGCTATCCCGTT
This sequence comes from Alcaligenes sp. DN25, assembly GCF_023674485.1. NCBI lineage: Bacteria > Pseudomonadati > Pseudomonadota > Betaproteobacteria > Burkholderiales > Alcaligenaceae > Alcaligenes > Alcaligenes sp. DN25. The sequence goes on from NZ_CP098408.1 coordinate 1,720,636, forward strand.
CGATCAGATCGGCAAGAATCTGCAAAGCGGGCTCACGGAGCTGGGTCAGGTGCTCAAGCAACTGGACAAGACGACGGTGCCGCAGCTCAATGGCGCTCTCAAGTCCATGGATGCCGCTGTTCAGAAACTGGGTGCCATGCTGGATTCGGATTCTTCCTTCAATACTTCTGTGGATCAAACCTTGAGCGAGCTGAAGCGCTCCTTGCGATCCCTGCGTGATTTAAGCGATACCTTGCAAAGCCAGCCCTCGGCGGTCCTGCGAGGTCGTTCCCCTGACGTGCTGCCGGAGCCTGCGCCATGATGTCTCGTTTTCTGATTCCCGTGGCGTTCGCCGGTTTGCTGACGGCTTGCGCCTCGACCACGCCCACTTACTACACCTTGCAAGCGTCCAATGCCGCTCCGGCGGCTGCGGCTCCTTCCACGCAAGTGTGGAAGGGCTTTCAGCTGCGACGCATGGATGTGCCTGCTCAATTGGATCGTCGATCCTTTGTGCTGACGCAGACTGCGGGTGGGCAAGTCAACTTGCTCAACGATAGCCAGTGGGCCTCACCTTTACCTGATGAAATGTCCTTGGCTTTGGCGTCTGGTTTGCAGGATCGCCTGGGCGTTCCCCAGTTGGCCAGCGCTGCTCCGAAAACACCGCTGTGGCAGATCGATGTGCTGGTACAGCGCTTCGAATCTGTCTATGGCGAACGCGCTACCCTGGAGTTGAGCTGGACACTGACGCCAGTTGGCTTTGAGGGGAAGGTCCAGCAATGCCGCTGGCTGGACTCCGAGCCTGCGTCCTCTGTGCCAGAACTGGTGCAGGCGCATCGCCAATTGCAGCAGCGCTGGGCAGATGCACTGGCCGCACAAATGCAAGGTAAACCTGTCCCGGTTAACCTGAGCAAAGCCATGCTCTGCGTCAGTTAACCCTTTTGGTTAACTTTTTCCTGTGCGGGTTAACCTGAATACGAATTTTGGTTAACCGTCAGTATTATTTCGGCTTATCGCAGTCAACAAAGCGTAACCGGGATAAGAAGCATGGCGAGCACAACCTTAGGGATTAAAGTCGATATAGAACTGCGCGAGCGCCTGCGGCGTGCGGCGGATCAGTTGCAGTGCACCCCGCATTGGCTGCATAAGCAGGCCTTGCTGTCCTATATCGAAGGAATCGAGCGCGGTGTGTTGCCCAGCGAATTGGCGCTGCTAAGCGGGGGGGACTCCGAAGCCGCCGAAGAAGGTGTACTCATGCCTTCCATCCCGTTTTACGGCTTTGCACAGGATGTGCAACCGCAAAGTGTGTTGCGCGCAGCCATTACCGCCGCCTACCGCCGCCCAGAAACCGACTGTTTGCCTTTGCTCCTGAGTGCAGCGCGTTCTTCTCAAAGTGCGCGTGCCCAGGAGTTGGCCGCTCGTCTGGTTAAAGCCTTGCGCGCCAAGCGCCGTGGCGGCGGCGTAGAAGGTCTGATCCAGGAATTCTCCTTGTCCAGCCAGGAAGGCGTTGCCCTGATGTGTCTGGCAGAGGCCTTGCTGCGTATCCCTGACCGCGCGACACGCGATGCCTTGATTCGCGACAAAATCAGCCACGGCGATTGGCGTGCACACATGGGCGAGTCCCCCTCGTTGTTTGTGAATGCCGCCACCTGGGGCCTGATGCTGACGGGGCGCTTGGTCAGTGTAAATAGTGAAAAGAATTTGTCCTCCGCCTTGACCCGCATGATCGGCAAGGGTGGCGAGCCCCTGATCCGTAAAGGCGTGGACGTTGCCATGCGCATGATGGGCGAACAGTTTGTGACTGGCCAAACCATTGCCTCGGCACTGGCCAATAGCCGCAAGTTTGAAGAGCAGGGCTTCCGTTATTCCTACGACATGTTGGGTGAGGCCGCGACGACAGCGGAAGACGCGCAACGTTACTACCAGGCTTACGAGCAGGCCATCCACGCGATTGGTCGTGCCAGCCAGGGTCGTGGGATTTACGAAGGCCCCGGCATTTCCATCAAGCTGTCCGCACTGCACCCACGTTACAGCCGTTCCCAGCGCGATCGCGTCATGCGGGAGTTGTTCCCGCGCTTGTTGTCCTTGGCACAATTGGCGCATCACTACGATGTGGGCCTGAATATTGACGCCGAAGAAGCAGACCGCCTGGAAGTGTCCCTGGATCTGCTGGACAAGCTGTGCTTTGACCCGTCTTTGGCAGGTTGGAACGGCATTGGCTTTGTGGTGCAGGCTTATCAAAAGCGGGCACCCTTTGTCATCGATTACTTGATTGATCTGGCCCGCCGCAGCGGTCACCGCTTGATGCTGCGCCTGGTGAAAGGCGCGTACTGGGATTCGGAAATCAAACGTGCCCAGGTTGATGGTCTGGAAGACTACCCCGTCTACACCCGCAAGGTGCACACGGATGTGTCTTACCTGGCTTGCGCTCGCAAGCTCTTGCAGGCTCCGGAAGCCGTTTACCCGCAGTTTGCGACACACAATGCACAAACCCTGGCCGCCATTTACGTGATGGCAGGTCAGAACTACTACACCGGCCAATATGAGTTCCAGTGCCTGCACGGCATGGGCGAGGACCTGTACGACGAGGTAGTCGGCCCGATCAAGGACGGCAAGCTGAACCGTCCTTGCCGTATCTATGCACCCGTTGGTTCTCACGAAACCTTGCTGGCGTATCTGGTGCGTCGTCTCCTGGAAAACGGTGCCAACACCTCTTTCGTGAATCAGATTGGCGATGCCGATGTGAACATGGAGCAGCTGATTGCCGACCCCGTGGCTCAGGCCCTGAGCCTGCAACCCTTGGGTCGACCACATGACAAGATTCCGTTGCCGCGCCAGTTGTACTGGGAGGCGGAGCAGCGCTTGAACTCGGCTGGCCTGGATTTAAGCAACGAGCACCGCCTGGGTTCTTTGGCCGCTACCTTGATGCAAACCGCTGCCTTGCCACGTCAGGCTCAGCCTATCCTGGGGCAGGGCAATCCGGTCTGGGACGAGTCCAAGGCAACGATTGTGCGTAATCCAGCCAATCATCAGGACGTAGTGGGGCAGGTCATGTTTGCCACTGCACAGGATGTGGAGCAGGCTTTGGACGCCGCCAGCCACTATGCACCGATCTGGCAGGCCACGCCGGTAGAAGAACGCGCCGCCGCCTTGCAGCAAGCCGCCCAACTGCTGGAAGACAATATGCAGGACTTGATGGGCCTGCTGGTGCGTGAAGCTGGCAAGTCCTATGCGAATGCGATTGCCGAAGTGCGTGAAGCCGTGGATTTCCTGCGTTACTACGCCGGACAGGTTCTGCGCGACTTTGATAATGACGAATATCGTCCCGTCGGTGTGGTGCTGTGTATCAGCCCCTGGAACTTCCCCTTGGCTATTTTCCTGGGTCAGGTCTCGGCGGCTCTGGCTGCAGGCAACGTCGTCCTGGCCAAGCCTGCTGAACAAACCTGCCTGATTGCGGCGGCGGCTGTCGAGCTGCTGCACAAGGCAGGGATTGCTCCCGGTGCCTTGCAGCTCCTGCCTGGTGATGGCCCATCCGTGGGCGCGCCTTTGGCGGCCAGTGAGAAGGTTAATGCTGTGATGTTTACCGGCTCGACCGCCGTTGCCATGGGCTTGAATCGTCAATTGGCTAAACGCCTGACGGCAGACGGTCAGGCCGTCCCGCTGATTGCAGAAACTGGTGGCTTGAATGCCATGGTGGTCGACAGCTCGGCCTTGCCTGAGCAGGTGGTGTTTGATGTGCTGAATTCTGCTTTCGACTCGGCCGGTCAGCGTTGTTCGGCCTTGCGCCTGCTGTGCATCCAGGAAGATGTGGCCGAGCGTGTGCTGAATATGCTTAACGGTGCTATGCAGGAACTGAGTGTGGGCAATCCCGATCTGCTCAGTACCGATGTGGGGCCGGTGATTGATGAAGAAGCCCGCTCCGGTATCGAAGAGCACATCAGCGCCATGCGCGAGGCTGGTTTTCGTATCACCCAAAGTGAACAAAGCCGAAGCCTGACAGGTACGTTTGTCTTGCCGACCATTATCGAGATCGAGCAGGTCAAGGATCTGGAGCGCGAAATTTTCGGCCCCGTTCTGCACGTGATGCGCTTCAAGCGCAGCGAGCTGGACAGCCTGATCAATCAGATCAACGAACGTGGTTACGGACTGACCTTTGGCGTGCACACTCGTCTGGATGAAACCGTGGAGCGTGTCGTTTCGCGCATTCACGCCGGTAACGTCTATGTGAACCGCAATATGGTGGGTGCGGTGGTGGGTGTACAGCCTTTCGGTGGTGAAGGCTTGTCGGGTACCGGCCCCAAAGCAGGCGGCCCCTTGTACCTGCGCCGACTGCTTAGCCGTTGCCCGCAGAACCTGCCTTTGCAAGCTTGGCAGGAGCAGGGCGCTGTCTTGCCTGGTCCGACGGGCGAGTCCAATATTTATCAGTTGCACCCACGAGGTCGCGTTCTGTGCATGCCTGTCAGCGTGCACGGCTGGCAAGCTCAGCGCGAGGCCTGCGCACGCAGCGGCAACCAGGCCATCTTGCTGGACCGTTTAGGTCTGGGTGGCTGGCAGGACGCGCCTGCTGAGCAAATTGCCATGTCCGATTTGGGTGAGGCAGATTATGATGCTGTTTTGTTTGAAGGCGACAGCGACGAACTCCGGCAAGTATTGGGACAAGTGGCTGAGCGCCGTGGCCCCATTGTTGGGGTTCAAGGGCTGTTGACGCAGGAATTGGAGGGGGGCGCGACTTACCTCGTCGAGCGTTTGTTGCGCGAAGTCTCGGTCAGTACCAATACAGCGGCAGCTGGGGGCAATGCCAGTTTGATGATGGTTGGTTGACATCAGATGGCACCCATTTCTATGCACACGTTTGGTCGCACATTTCACCTGGAGCGGCGGCCCTGCGTTCATTCTCACGGCACGGGCCGACATGTAGCGCGGCTATATTAAAAAACGAAGGAGAACAATATGCAGTCCATCACGAGCTTTAAATTGGCCTTGGTTTCGACCGCGGTTTTTGGTGCACTGGCGGCTAGCCCCGTCTTTGCCGCTGACAAGGTAATCAAGCTGGGCTTTTCCGCCCCCTTGACCGGCCCGCAGGCTCACTACGGTGAAGACATGCGCAATGGTCTGGTGCTGGCTCTGGAAGAAGCCAACGCCCAGAAAATTGAAATTGATGGCGCAACCGCCCGTTTTGAACTGGTGGCCAAGGATGACCAGGCTGACCCGCGTACAGCGGTCCAGGTCGCCCAGCAAATTGTGGACGACGGTGTGGATGGCGTATTGGGCCACTTCAACTCGGGCACCACGATCCCTGCTTCGCGTGTCTACAACGACGCGGGCATCCCCCAGATCGCCATGGCAACCTCACCTGAGTACACCCAGCAAGGTTACGACAACACCTTCCGCATGATGACCAGCGACACCCAGCAAGGTGCCGCTGTGGGTCAGTTCATCGTCAAGGATCTGGCAGCCAAGAAAGTGGCACTGATCGACGACCGTACCGCTTACGGCCAAGGTCTGACTGACCAGGTTGCCCGTGCGGTAGAAAAAGCCGGTGGTCAGATCGTGGCCCGTGAATACACCACGGACAAAGCCAACGACTTCACCTCCATTCTGACCAACATCAAGTCCAAGGCGCCCGATGCCATCTTCTTTGGTGGTCTGGATGCGCAGTCCGGCCCGATGAAGCGTCAGATGCAGACGCTGGACATCAAGGCCCCGCTGGTTTCGGGCGAAATGACGCGCAGCGACACCTTCCTGCGTCTGGCCGGTGCAGCCGCTGACGGCACCTACGCCTCCCTGGCAGGTGTTCCTCTGTCCACCATGGCGGCTGGCGAGAAATTCGCCAAAGACTACCAGGCCCGCTTCAAGGCTGAGCCCGGTGTTTACGCTCCGTATGCCTACGACGGCGCCTGGAACATGATCACCGCCATGAAGGAAGCCGGTTCTTCCAAGGCAGAAGACTACCTGCCCAAACTGGCCGCATTGAAACGCAACGGCGCAACCAGCAGCAACATTGCCTACGACCAGAATGGCGACCTGAAAGAAATCGCCGTCACCATCTACGAAGTTAAAGATGGCAAGTGGACGATGGTGAAAACCATGGTCAGTCAGGCTAACTAAGCACGCTTGATCCTGCAGTTTGAGCCCTTCGGGGCTCATCTTTACCGTGGCCTGTGTTTGGCAGGCCCACGCTCCCTGTTCTATCGCTGTGCGCCGGGGCAGGGAGCAATGACCACGAGTCCCAATCTATGGAAATCCTGATACAACAACTAATAAATGGCCTGACCGTGGGCAGTGTCTACGCCTTGGTGGCGCTGGGCTACACCATGGTGTATGGAATTATTGGCCTGATTAATTTTGCGCATGGTGATGTAGTCATGGTTGGGGCGATGTTGGCCACGACAGTGGTGTTATCGCTGGTCGGCGCGGACCCGGCAGGCCTGTCCGCCTGGTTGATGGTGGGGCTGGCCCTTTTGGCCGCTATCCCCGTCTGCATGGGCATAGGCTGGACTGCCGAGCGTTATGCGTATCGCCCCTTGCGTCGTGCGCCTCGTTTGGCCGCACTGATTACCGCTATTGGTGTGTCCTTTATTGTGCAGAACCTGGCCATGATGATCTGGGGGCGCAATTACCTGAGCTTCCCGCACATTATTGAACCCATGGTGTTTCAGTTGGGTGACGCGCGTATCAGCTTGCTGCAGATTCTGATTATTGGCGGTGCCGCCGCGATCATGTCCGGCTTGATGGTGCTGGTGCACCGCACCCGTCTGGGCACCGCCATGCGTGCAACTGCCCAGAACCGCGAAGTAGCTGGCTTGATGGGCGTGAACATCAATACCGTGATTTCTGCTGCCTTTGTGATCGGCTCGGCCCTGGCTGCCGTCGCAGGTGTGATGATCGTGACTTACTACGGTGTCGCCCAATACACCATGGGCTTCATGCTGGGCCTGAAAGCCTTTACCGCCGCCGTTCTAGGGGGCATTGGCAACTTGGGTGGTGCCATGCTGGGTGGCTTGCTGCTGGGCTTGATCGAAGCTCTGGGCGCGGGCTATATCGGCGACCTGACCAATGGGGTCTTTGGCAGTAACTATCAGGATGTGTTCTCTTTTATCGTGCTGATCTTGGTGCTGATTTTCCGTCCCTCGGGCCTGTTGGGTGAACGTGTGGGAGATCGCGCATGAGTCTGAATCAAACATTAAGTGGCGCTGGCTCCAAACAGCGCCCCGCAACGCCCGCTAAAGTCTGGGTCGGTGCGCTGCTGATTGGTGTGGTGCTGGCCATTTTGCCCTTCGTGCTGGGCATGGCGGGGCAAAGCTGGATCCGCACCCTTAACTTTGCCTTGCTGTACGTGATGCTGGCCCTGGGCCTGAACATCGTGGTGGGTTTTGCCGGTCTGCTGGACTTGGGCTATATCGCTTTCTATGCCGTAGGGGCGTACGTCTGGGCCATGCTGGCATCGCCGCATTTTGGTCTGCACCTGCCGTTCTGGATGGTGCTGCCAGCCGGTATCGCCTTGGCCGCCGTATTCGGTGTGTTGCTGGGCTTTCCAGTTCTGCGCTTGCGGGGCGACTATCTGGCCATTGTGACCCTGGGTTTCGGTGAAATTATCCGCATCTTCATGAACAACCTGGATGCGCCGGTCAACATCACCAACGGTCCGCAAGGGATCAACCGGGTCGATACCTTCAAGATTGGCGACTTCATCTTTGGCAAGGCGGAAACCCTCTTTGGCATACGGATAACCGGGCCAGAAAAATACTATTACCTGCTCCTGCTGATCACGCTGCTGATTGTGTTCATCTGCGTGCGCTTGCAGCACTCCCGCATTGGCCGCGCCTGGGAAGCCATTCGCGAAGATGAAATCGCCGCCAAGGCCATGGGCATCAATACCCGTAACGTCAAACTGCTGGCCTTTGCCATGGGTGCAACGTTTGGTGGTGTGGCCGGTGGCTTGTTTGCCTCCATGCAAGGCTTCGTTAGCCCGGAGAGTTTCAGCCTGACCGAGTCCATTTCCGTGCTGTGCATGGTGGTGCTGGGTGGTATGGGCCATATCCCCGGCGTGATCGTTGGCGCTTTGCTGCTATCTGTCTTCCCCGAACTGCTGCGCTCCGTCGTCGTACCTCTGCAGCAAAGCGTGTTTGGTGACGTGATTCTGGACCCGGATGGCATCCGTATGCTGTTGTTCGGCTTTGCCCTGGTACTGGTCATGATCTATCGCCCCGAAGGCCTGTGGCCCTCTGCAGTGCGCCGTCGTGAACGCAAAATGAAGCAGGTGCAAGCATGAGTCTGAGCATGAACCAACAAGTAAAAAACGGCGAGGTGCTGTTGCAGGCAGAAGGCTTGTCCAAACGCTTCGGCGGTTTGCAGGCCTTGTCCGAAGTCAGCTTCAGCATTCGCAAGGGCGATATCTACGGTCTGATCGGCCCGAACGGCGCGGGTAAAACCACGCTGTTCAACGTGATGACAGGCTTGTACATCCCCGAGTCGGGCCGCTGCACCTTTGCAGGCCGCAACCTGACTGATTGCAAACCGCATCAAATCGCTGAATCCGGCTTTGCCCGTACCTTCCAGAACATCCGCTTGTTCGGCAGCCTGTCTGCCCTGGAAAACGTCATGATCGGCCGTCACGTCCGCACCCGTGCTGGCGTGCTGGGGGCGGTGCTGCGTAACCGCGCTACCCGTCAGGAAGAAGAACAGATCGAGGCCCGCGCCTACGAGCTGCTGGATTACGTAGGCATTGCCCAGCACGCTAACGAGATTGCGCGCTCCTTGTCCTACGGCGACCAGCGCCGCCTGGAAATCGCCCGCGCACTGGCAACCGATCCCATGCTTCTGGCATTGGATGAACCCGCTGCCGGCATGAACCCGTCCGAGACCGTCGTCCTGCGCCAGCTGATAGAAAAAATCCGTGGTGACGGCATTACTGTCCTGCTGATCGAACACGATATGAAGCTGGTTATGGGCCTGTGTGACCGGGTTCTGGTGCTGGAATACGGCAAAGTGCTGGCCGAAGGTAAGCCAGCCGAAGTCCAACATAACCCGCGCGTGATCGAAGCCTATCTGGGCGCAGGTGCAGCCAAAGAGCTGGGCATTACCGTTGAAGAGGAAAAGGCATGAGCACAGAGCCGTTAATGCTGGATATTCGGGGTCTGGATGTAGCTTATGGCGGCATCCGGGCGGTACGCGGCCTGGACCTGCGGGTGGGTAAGGGTGAATTGGTTTGCTTGATCGGTGCAAACGGCGCCGGTAAAAGCACCACACTGCGAGCCATTACAGGACTGGTGCCTGCGGCTGCGGGGCAGATTGAACATCAAGGCGAAAGCATCGTCGGCCTGCCGTCGCACCAATTGGTACGTCGTGGTGTGGTCATGGTGCCGGAAGGGCGGGGGATTTTTCCGCAACTGACGATCGAAGAAAACCTGGCCATGGGGGCGTATACCCGCAAGGACCACCACGAAGTCCGCCAGGATATCGAGCGTATCTATACCTTGTTCCCGCGTCTGGCTGAGCGTAAGAAGCAATCGGCAGGGACTTTGTCTGGTGGGGAACAGCAGATGGTGGCAATGGGACGGGCGATGATTTCCCGGCCTTCATTGCTGTTGCTGGATGAGCCTTCAATGGGCTTGGCTCCCATCATGGTCGAACGGATTTTTGAGTTGATCCAGACGATTGCTAAGGAAGGCGTGACGATTTTACTGATTGAGCAGAATGCGCGCTTGGCGCTAGAGCTGGGAGATCGGGGATATGTGATGGAGTCAGGGCGGATTATCCTGGAAGGCCCGGCTGCGCAGTTGCTGCATGATCCGAAGGTGAGGGCGGCTTATCTGGGAGAAGAGGATTTTGCGGCGTAGGTAGGATTTAGATTTAGAGAAAAAGCCAATCAACTTTGGGCTGATTGGCTTTCTAATTAACTATATGAAATTGGGTCGGGGTTTGAGGTTAACTTTATGAGTTGCGGTTTTCGACCCGAAGCTGCCGTTCGCGGGCCAGGGGACAACGTCTACTGTGCGGTGATTGCAGAGGTTGATGGCCTCAGGCAACGTGAGGGTTATCAGGTGTACGAGGTGCTGCGACTTTAACTTCTCCGCGTCATAATTATTGCTTATCGCTGACCGCTTTGGCCCAGACTGGTCGCATACTACCGAACCAAAGAAGACTAGTGTCCATGAACCTCATTACTAAAGAGCCAATATTAATGAATGCTGATGACAAAAGACTATTTCAGAGGAGATAGCTCATGGTCGCTCTGCATATTTAAGCCAGTCATTTACTCCACTAACTCCCAAAGCTAGCAACGTATCTTGTACTGCAACCACACGTTGCAGCATGGCCCCAGCGTCTGATTCTTCCTGCTCTTCAGCCTGTGCAAAAAGGCGGGTCAGAAGCTGTGTGAGGTTGTTCTCATAGTCGTACAGATAGAGGCTTGCTCGCCTAACATAGTCCAGATAAGCCTCGGTAGATTCCAGCGCAGACATTGGATCTCGAGCGGATGTAGCATTTAACCATGCATCGAATCCATATATGTCTCTTTGTGTGGATTCAGTCTCGGCCCCAAGCAAGGTAAAGCAACGCCTGATTAGTTCAGTCGGTATTGAAATCAGCGGTCCTTTTTCTCTAAAAAGGCCTCTGCATTTGCGCGCTACAGCGATAGCAACAGGGTTTGCAGTGCTTAGTCCTTCTTGAATACCTGTCAGACATTGATCACGATGTTGCAGCATATTTTGTGGATGTGTCCAAACACTCGCGGCACCACGCCAAGCCTGGTTGGCGTTTCGCGATATCAATTCGGAGAGGAAGACGGAGAAGTTAATATGCTTCGACAAAGCAGCCAAAGCTGAAATGCGTCCCCAGGTTTCCAAATCTTTATCTTGACCATCACGGTAGAGACGTGACAGCCGTGGGGCAACAATGTCAAATTTCCTGTGGTAAGCGTGATACAAACATGACTCGGCCATAGCCCAAAGTCTGGTGGTGCTTTTTTGCATAGCAAGATCAAACAGCTCCCAGCCTAGGTCTGGTTGCAGACTTTGCAAATAGGGTAAGCGCCTCAGAAGTAGGGCGCGGATCGCGGGGTGCTCGTCGGCGGCAAATTGGCGTAATGTTGATGTTAGAAGTTCAGGCCAAGCCAAGTTGTTTTCGTGCAACTTCGTGACCATGATCATCAAGGCCTCCACAACGTGACCACGTGTCATATTGATGCCGATAGTAAGTAAATCGACGGAATCTCCAGAAATGGAACCTTCTTCTTGCAGCGTTAAAAAATCGATCGTCAAGAACACTAGTTTTTCAGCAAATAACGTGGTTTGAACTACGTGAGAACAGGCTTCTAGTGCATTTGATGCTGTCCGGCTGTGGTGCCAGTGGGTTGGGTGTCTTTCCAATTCATCCAAGATGTGCTGCGCCAATGCAGCGACATCTGGCTCCTCAATGGGTGTCCAACCGTTTTGACTTTGTAAGTTGCCGTATCGATAAGCCAAATAGGTGGCTACACCACCCATGATGTCATCGCGAAATTGATTGGAGAGTTGCACCCAATATGTCTGTAATAAGTGCAAAAAGTGTGTCGGCTGCCGTGAAGCGGCTTCATGTAACTGCCTGCCAACTTCTTGTTCTCCGCCCACTAGAAAATCATCAGACGAATTTCGGTCGTACCCGTTGTAGTGAGCCAATAGTCGCAGTACTGTGTCATCGCTTGCAGAAAGAAAAACATCAAAAGTAAAAGGCGCACTCACCATGCCACCACGCATACCAATGTCAGGTTGGCGCTCTATAGGCCAGAACGATTTTTCACATTCATTTAACACCTCTTGGGCGGCAGACGAGCGCAAATGGGATGGGATACTGAGAATCAGTTGCGCTTGCTCTTTCAGCATCCATGGCCGGTATGTCGGATCGGCAGCATCTTCCTCATGAAGGCTCAGAATAATTGCCTGAATCGCATCCTGCACCGCACTATCGAGTTGTGCAAATGAGCTCCGCATTAGCGTACCCAATTCATATGAAAGATTTGATTGCAGCAAAGGTTTGTCGCATAACATGCGTTCGATTACATCGAGGTTGTTTGTCGATGCTGCCGTGCATGCGAGGATGGCGAAATAACGCAACGCACCTTCGGTGCTGGAACATAAACGTTCACAGTTTTTTCGCCACCAACTAGAGTAGGTGGTTGCATGGTGTATGACTGCAGATTCAACCGCATCCATTAGGATGCGTTCGCTATCCACATGCTGATAGTCTACTTGGCTGTGTGTGTCGTTGTAAGACGTGTCACGTAAGAACCCACTCCAGTAGCTTACGGGTGTCTCTCCATAACGCAATTGTTTGATTTGGCTCCATTGTTCAATAGACGCAATGGCCATATCCAATAGAGCGGTGGACTTTTGCATTCGATCTGCAAGAAACTTATTGTTGCTACTTCCAAATTCATGCGGCTTGCAACGTAGTTTCGAGCCAAAGTGGTACCCCTGTACATCCTCATCGCTGACTTCGCCCGTAACGTAGTCCCACAACACCGAATCATCTAGATTGCCGGCTTTCATACAGTGTGCAAGCGCTTGCCCAAGAAAGCTGTGATCTCTGCGAGGCAACTTGAGCAAAATCAGCAGTAAGGGTTTAAGCAGTTCCGAATGATTTACATGAATTTGGGTGATGCTACGTGCCATTGAATGGACAAACTGGGTTTTGTCCACATCGTCCATAGCCAGCACCTCCAGCCAGTACGCAACTACTCCTGCCGTATCGTCGTTTTGCCACTGTTTCACCAGGTGTGCATGTGTCGCCAATCCGTCTACATCTCGCGAATCTCTCAACATCGGAACTAGATGCTTGAACCAAAAATAGTGCCATTCCGGTCGGATTGCTTGGGTGTAGATTATTTGAAAAACTTCTCGATGCGTGGCTCTCAGGTCGCGTATTAATGGCCAGTCGTCATCTTGGGGAACTTGCTTCGCAAAAGACTCCGCCACTAGGCGGCGAATGTGGAAGGCGTGCGAGCCCGTCAAAACAGTGCGTAATTGCTTTCGGAAGTCGCGTCGATCCCTGGTGGCTAGTTGCGTGATAAAGCTGCGAATGCTGGGACGCACAAAAGGCACGGGCGGTAGGTTTTGGATGAACGCATTCAAACTCACTCCTTGCCGCTCTGCCCCACTGATCACGAGCACATCCAGTAGGGTTTGGTGCCCAAACGTCAATTGTCCGTCCTGCATTTCAGTTAGTACGTTGTGGCTGAGTAACGCCCTCAGGGTGTCTTGAGATGCGGAAAATCGCGGCCTGGGCACTGCCAAGCTGCGCAGCCTGAGCATTTCCGAGGCCATGGCCTCGATGGCTTGCATCGCAGCATCTCCCAATGCGCTATTGGATTGAACGATCGTTGTTAGGTAACGCTGTGCTAATGCTTGACTTGTCACTACATTGAAGCTGCCGCCTTGTTGCGCCAGTTCTACATATAAAGCCAGCTCCCGCGGATTGCGGATTAATTCGCGTGTAGCTGCATCCGTGATGGACGCGTCAATGCCAAGTTTGGCAAGCAACGGGATAATTTCCGTGTCCCAATCCAATGGTTGGCAAGTGAATTCGCTATCCCACGTTCTTTGTGCAATACGTCGATCGTAATCGCGGTCAAAGTCACGGCAAGCTGTGATGACGGTGACATTGGGGATCAAAAGAAGCTGATCAATTTGAGCCAGAAAATACGTCAACACTTGATGCTCTCGGGCAATGGAAAGAACATCTAAGGAGTCAATGACCACCACAACATGGGCATCCTCTGCCATGCGCGCAACCCTGCCAACCCATTGCTCGGATAGCCCCTGAGCTTGGCGGTCTTGTGCAGTGGCAAAGTCTGCAAACTCGCGTGATTGAATAAACAGCGGCAGTAAGTCTGAGCGGATTTGGGCGAGCCGTTCCAACTCATCCTGCAAGGCAAGCATTACGCAGGTTTTGCCTGAACCTGGCAATCCGGTCAGCAAGATAGATCGATGCTTGGCTGCAATCGCGGCGAGGATATCGTTGATCAACGGGCTTGGAATACGCTCGTTACCGATGTCTCTGCGCCATATGCGTCCAATGGCAGAGGTGCTTTGGAATGAAGTGCGAATTTCCATCACATTTACGGATGGGGTCAGCATTGATCCAGCTTGATTCAGTAGATCTATGAGATCGGCTTTGGTTAGCCGGTGCTGTATAGCGAAGTTGTGGCCATCGTTGTTGACTCGCATCCCAAGGCAATCTAGACGGATCCACAGGGCGTTATAGGCCGCTGAAGGATTGCTTACCAGTCGGCCTAAACGTTCTTGTAACAGTGTCTGCATGCGCTCCAGATCGGGGCTAACCTCAAAGCGTATTCGACTCAGAAATGTGTAAGTCGACATCTTTGGAGTCTGCAGAGCAAGTAGTTTTTCTAGCTGTGTATCCGTCTCTTGATGTGCAATGCCAAGATTAGCTTGGTAGACAGATTCATCGGCATAGCTGGCGCTGAATTCGCGCAACGCTGCCAAGTTGCCAAAATTGTTGCGTGAATAAAAACGCACCACCGCTGTGTTATCGCTGGCAAGCAGGCTCTTCGCTTTATGCAATTCGTCGCTCAAGTCGACTATTGACCAAGCTTTGAATGCAGTTTGATTCTTTTTGCATTGGCAGCAAATTTTGCTGCCGTCTGCTTTTCCAATCACTACATCGTCTACCACCGATGTTACTGAATCAACCTCAAGCCATTGATACTCAGGTTCTGATAAAACGGCTAAAGCCCATTCAAGGGCAACAAGAGTTTGGTAACCATCTCCGCGGTTGGATTGGATGCCTGCCTTGCTCATTTTTCTCTCTTGAATATTACAGGTGCCTTGAAGCTAGTCCGTATGAGGCACACCTGCTTCTGTGGAGGTTGTAATCTGGCCAGTTGTTGTCGCTCAGATGCTGGCTTGTGGATGGCTTAGATCAGCCTGTAACACTTAGTCGTTGAGGGCATGTTGAACGGAGTCTTATGGCCGAAAGTAGACCGCATAGTAGCTGAGACCAAGCAATGTGTCTCCAGGCCTCATAAGTAGCCACGTAGTTGTTCGTTGAGTGCTTTTTTATTTAATGGGTAATCAAGTATATAAATTATCTTGAAGGTCTTTAAGACTCAGAGTAGAGATGCGCTCAAAGCTCATTGGTGTTAGGTGATATTTTATTTTTTTTGCATGCAGAAACTTATGCCAGCCTACGAGTTGGCAGATATGTGTGGTGCAAATAGTAGTTAGGCGTTTTGAGTGGGCTCTGGGTGGTTGTAAATCTTTAACATAGCAACTACAGGATGTAGCTGACAGGTTGCGATGGAAACATCACTAGCTTCTGCTATCCAAAAATACAGTGGGTCGAGAATGCGTTCCCATGCGAACGATTTCGTTGCAAAGGTCCGCCAAGGAGAAAAAATGGATTTAGGAATTACCGGACGACGAGCCCTGATCTGTGGGGCATCCAGTGTTTGGGTTTGGCTTGTGCCCAGGCTCTCGCCGCTGAGGGTGTGCAGGTTACCCTGGCTTCGCGCAGTGAGCACAAGCTGCAAGCAGCTGCCAAGCAGATTGAAGCGGCGACGGGCGTGGCGGCACAATGGATTGCCGCCGATCTTTCTCAGGCAGCAGGCAGTCTGGCTGTAGTTGGAGCGTGCTCGGACATCGATATTTTGATGACCAATGCGGGTGGGCCTCCGTCTATGCCTTTTGCTCAGTTGGAAATCTCTTATTGGTAAGCCGCGCTGGAACAAAACTTCCTGGCAGCGGTAGAGTTAATTCAGGCCGTGTTGCCAGGCATGGTGAACCGTCGTTTTGGCCGTATCGTTAATATCACTTCGGTTTCGGTCCGTTCGCCTGTGACCAACCTTGAGTTGTCTACTGCCGCTCGTATGGCCTTGACTGGCTTCGTTGCCAGCGTGTCTCGTGAAGTGGCCCAGCATAACGTCGCGATCAATAACCTGCTGCCCGGCACCATCATGAGCGATCGCTTGCGGGAGTTGGGAGCTGTGGCAGAAAAGCTGATTGCCTCAGTACCAGCAGGGCGAGCTGGAACGCCGAGCGAATTTGGTGATGCGTGTGCTTTCTTGTGTAGTGATGCCGCAGGTTTTATCGTGGGTCAGAATTTATCTATTGATGGTGGTTTGGTACGAGCTACGATCTAAGTTATTCAGTTTCAACCATGAAGGGGCACATCATGAGCGGTACGGCAGCGTCGACTACATCTAACAGCACAGTAGGGTGCACAACAAAAAAACAAATCGGCATTGTGCTGTTTGATCAGTTTGAAACCCTCGATGTATTCGGACCAGTTGAAATGTGGGGCGGGATGCCGGATTACGAGATGGTCATGGTGTCTCAGCAGGGTGGGCTGGTTCGCTCGTCGCAGGGGATAGAGACACAGGCCGCTTATAGTTTCGAGACGGCTCCGCAGTTCGACATTCTGATGGTTCCCGGCGGTATGGGGACGCGTAGCGAAATCAACAACCCTGCCATGCTGGCCTTTATTCAGAAGCAGGACAGGGCAACCCAGTGGACGGTGTCGGTGTGTACGGGGGCGGCCTTATTAGCCAAAGCCGGTGTTCTGAAGCAGCGTCGTGCTACGTCCAACAAGCTGGCGTTTGATTTTGCAGTGGCTCAGAATGGGGATGTGCTTTGGCAAAAGCAGGCCCGCTGGGTGTTCGATGGCAAGTACGTCACATCCTCGGGGGTATCGGCGGGGACGGATATGGCGTTGGCCCTGGTCGAGAAGCTCTATAACCGTGAGCAAGCTGAAAGCATTGCGCATTGGACCGAGTATGTCTGGAATAGTGATCCGACGATTGATCCGTTTGCGCGCTAAGGCTGGTGTTCACTGGGCGTAGTTGTTGGGTGAAAGCTTTTAGGAGTCGGGGGCTTGGAGTATGTAGCTGATTGCAGCTAGTGCCATCAGCGTATCGAGCATCCCGACTTGATACGAGCCTACTTCCAGCGCTTCTTGCGCCAAGCCTCTTGTGCCGCAGCGTCCAGAAAAGTCCAGGCGACGAAGCGGCTTTGCTTTTGTCCCTGCGTCATTTCTACGGTTTTGACCTTAACCGCTTTGGCCTTTTTCAAGGCATTCAACACACTGGGTACGTTCGATGCTTTGGACACCAAGGTACTGAACCAAAGCACTTGCTCGCCTACCGCCACGCTTTCTTCGATCATGCGGCGGATGAAAAGCGCCTCACCGCCTTCGCACCAGAGCTCCGTATTCTGCCCACCAAAGTTCAGCACAGGAGCATTGTGCTTGGGCGCAGCCTTGCCCAAGCCACGCCATTTACGTTGACTGCCGCTTTCAGCCTCTTCCTGCGACGAATGGAAGGGCGGGTTGCACAGCGTCAGGTCAAAGTAATCATTCGCGCCTAGCAGGCCTTTGAAAATATGTCTGGGGGATTTCTGCTGACGTAACTTGATTGCAGCCGACAAGCCCGGGTTCGCGTGAATAATGCTTCGTGCAGAAGTCAGCGCATCAGCGTCTATGTCGGACCCTAGAAACTGCCAGCCATATTCGGTATGACCAATCAATGGGTAGATAGCATTTGCGCCCACGCCAATATCCAGGACGCGTACTGCCTCACCACGGGGAATGGTCCCCTTATTGCTGTTGGCCAGCAAATCGGCCAGGTAGTGCACGTAGTCGGCCCGGCCCGGTATAGGAGGGCAGAGGTAATCGGCAGGAATATCCCAATGCGCTATGCCGTAAAAACTCTTCAGAAGAGCACGATTCAGGGTTTTGACGGCATTCGGATCGGCGAAGTTGATGCTTTGATCACCGTAGGGATTCACAAAAACGAATTCAGCCAGCTCGGGCGTGTCTTTGATGAGGGCATCAAAGTCGTAACGCCCCTGATGGCGGTTGCGTGGGTGGAGCTGAGCCGCCGTTTTATTTGAAGTGGGTAATTCGGCGTTGGAATTACCTTTTTTTGGAGATGGCATTGGAATCCGAAATTGGCCGGGGTAAGTCTGAGTCGTGGCGCTGCTACGTTTTTAAAGCAAAGCATCAGGGCTAAAGAAGGAGCGATGCTGACTGCGCCAAGGCATTTCGCATCGAGTCCTTCTCCAGTTTTAGAGCTTAGTTCTTGCCCGTGCTGCCAAAGCCACCGGTACCGCGCTCGGTTTCGGTAGAGAATTCGTTCACAAACTGCAGTGCCACTTGCACCACAGGCTGGAACATCAGTTGGGCGATACGCTCGCCGGGCTGGATCACGTAATCCTGATCGCTGTCATTGGCCAGAATCACACCAATCTCGCCGTGGTAGTCGGCATCGATCACGCCAATACCTTGTGCCACACGCACACCGTGCTTCAGGGACAGGCCCGAACGCGAGGCGACGATGGCGACCAGGCCAGGGTCCATCATATTGATGGCCAGGCCTGTTTTAACCAACGTACGGCCGCCTGCAGGCAGGGTAACGGCTTCGCTCAGGCAGGCGCGCAGGTCCATGGCGGCCGAGCCGTCCGTGGCATAGCTGGGGGCTTCAATAGTGGTGCCCAACAAGTCATTGACGATGCGAGCTTCAATACGGCGGTGCATAGACGGTATCCTGAAAAAAAGAGGCAGCGCACCTGCTTTAGCGCTGCCCGTCATCATAAAAGAGAAAAGGGATTAAAGCCGCTGGGCGATATTTTGCACCAGTTGGCGTGCGGCCAGCAGTTTATCCTGAGCGGGCCATTGCATATGGCCTTGCTCGTCAAACAGCACCAGTTCGGTGTCGTCGGCGTTCATGGCGCGCTGGGCCAGGTTGGCAACCAGCAAAGGCACATTTTTACGCTGACGTTTGGCTTGGGCGTGCTCGATCAAGTTGTCGGTCTCGGCGGCAAAGCCTACGCAGAAAGGGCCGTTCTTCAGGGCGGCAACCTCGGCCAGAATGTCGGGGTTGGGGCTGAATTGCAGGTCCGGCGTGGCTTGTTCGGATGTCTTCTTGATCTTGATGTCGCTGGCATTGCTGACGTACCAGTCTGCTACTGCTGCAACGCTGATGAAGATATCGGCATCGTCCACTTGGGACATCACGGTGGCGTGCATTTGACGGGCAGTTTCCACGTTGATGCGACGCACCTGGTAGGGCGTTTCCAGTGCAACGGGGCCGGAGACCAGAGTCACTTGTGCACCCGCTTCTTGAGCCGCACGGGCAATGGCATAACCCATCTTGCCGGAGGAGCGGTTGCTGATGACGCGCACCGGGTCAATCGGCTCGCTGGTCGGGCCAGCGGTGATCAGGACGCGTTTGCCCGCCAACAGCTTGGGCTGAAAGAAGGACGTGAGCTCTGCCAGCAATTGGGCAGGTTCCAGCATGCGGCCATCGCCGGTTTCACCACAGGCTTGGTCGCCACTGCCGGGGCCAAGAATGTGTACACCATCGCGGCGCAGTTGTTCGACATTGCGTTGGGTGGCCGGGTGCAGCCACATTTCTCGGTTCATGGCTGGGGCGATCAACAGGGGGCAATGGCCCCGAGCAATACACAAGGTGCTGAGCAGGTCGTCGGCCAGACCATTGGCCAGCTTGGCCATGAAGTTGGTGCTGGCGGGGGCGATCAAGATGGCGTCCGCATCCCGGCTCAGCTGGATGTGGGCCATATTGTTGGGAACACGCGCATCCCACAGGTCGGTGTAGACGGTACGGCCAGATAAGGCCTGGAAGGTGACCGGGCTGATGAAGCGCGTGGCCGATTCGGTCATGACGACATCAATCCGGGCACCCAGGTCCTGGCTGCGACGCAAGAGTTCGGCGGTTTTATAAGCAGCGATGCCGCCGGTGATGCCAAACACCAATTTTTTATTGCTAAGCATAGGACATGATCCTTACAGACTCAGGAGCGCTGTCGTTTGTTGCGGCGCATGCGCATGAACTCGTCCAGCACCAACAGGGCAGCGCCGCAGCTGATGGCGACGTCGGCAATATTGAAGGCCGGAAAGTAGGATTGATTCCAGTAGAACAGCAGAAAATCTACCACGTGCCCGTGCATCAGGCGATCCACCACGTTGCCGATGGCACCGCCCAGAATCAGGCTTAGCGACAGGCAAAACAAGGGTTGCTTGGCCGAGCGGCGCAGCATGGTCACGATAAATACCGTGGCAACGGCTGCGATGCCGACAAAGAACCAGCGCTGCCAACCCTGACCACCGGCCAGAAAGCTGAACGCCGCGCCGGGGTTGTAGAGCAGGGTGAAATCAAAAAAGGGCAGGATATTCCAACGTTCCTGATAGAACAGGTTGCTGTCGAAATACTGTTTGGTCCATTGGTCCAGGCCGACAATAAAGGCGGCCAGAGCAATCCAGGCCCAGAACTGCCGCGAGGGCAGTCGGGCCTGGCCGGGAGAAGGGGCCATGTCCTTATCAGGCATGGTGACGCACTTCGCCTTCGCCAAACAGATTGTCCTCGCAACGACCACACAGGGTGGGGTGCTCGGCGCTCTGGCCTACGTCAGGGCGGTGGTGCCAGCAACGCTCGCACTTGGCCTGTTCGGTAGGGGTAACGTCGATGCGCAAGTCGCCTTCGCCTGCATGCACATCGGCACGCGAGACGATCAGCATGAAGCGCAAGTCTTCGCCCAGGGATTGCAGGAATTCCAGATCCTGACCGTTGGCATAGATGTCGATCTCGGCAGCCAGGGAGGAACCGATGGCGCCGGTGCTACGTACATCTTCAATGCGGCGCATCACGTCGGCACGGATGGCGCGCAGGCGTTGCCACTTGCTGCTCAGTGCCGATTGTTCGCCTTGCTCGGGCAGGACATGGAATAGTTCGGTGAAGATGGTGCCGCTAGGAACCGAACCACCGTGCATGTCGCGCCAGGCTTCTTCTGCCGTGAAAGACAGGATAGGAGCCATCAACTTGAGCAGGGTCTGTGTCAGGTGATACAGCGCGGTTTGAGCCGAGCGACGTGGCTGGCCATCTTTAGCCGTGGTGTACAGACGGTCCTTCAGAATATCCAGATAGAACGCGCCCAGGTCTTCGGAGCAGAAGGTCTGCAAGCGAGCCACGATGGGGTGGAACTCGTAGCGCTTGTAGTTCTCCAGCAACTCGGCCTGCATGTCGGCGGTCATTTGCAGGGCGTAGCGGTCGATTTCGGTCAGTTGATCAACAGGCACAGCATGTTGGGTGACATCGAAGTCGGCCAGGTTACCCAGCAGGAACTTCAAGGTATTGCGGATACGGCGGTAGCCTTCCACAACACGCTTCAGAATTTCGTCGGAGATGGACAGCTCGCCCGAGTAGTCGGTGGAGGCGGCCCACAGGCGCATGATCTCGGCACCCATCTTGTCGGCAATTTCTTGCGGCTTGATGATGTTGCCCAGCGATTTACTCATTTTGCGGCCATTGCCGTCCACCACGAAACCGTGGGTCAGCAGGGCTTTGTAGGGCGCGCGGCCATACAGCATGCAGCCCGTCAGCAAGGACGAGTGGAACCAGCCACGGTGTTGGTCCGAGCCTTCCAGATACAGGTCGGCAGGCCATTGCAGCTTGTCAGCGTGCGAGCCGTGGGTGGTGTGATCCTTGCCGCCCAGCACGGTAGCGTGTGTGGTGCCCGAGTCAAACCACACGTCCAGTGTGTCGCGGTTTTTCTCGTACAGATCGGCCTCGTCACCCAGCAGGTCGCGTGGGTCCAGGTTCTGCCAGGCTTCGATACCGCTCTTTTCGATGCGCTCGGCTACTTGTTCCATCAGCTCGGGGGTGCGGGGGTGCAGCTCACCCGTTTCCTTGTGCACAAAGAAAGCCATGGGCACACCCCACTGGCGCTGACGCGACAAGGTCCAGTCCGGGCGGTTGGCGATCATGGCGTGCAGGCGGGCACGACCCCAGGAGGGGTAGAACTCGGTGTTATCAATGGCTTCCAGGGCCATTTCACGCAAGGTACGGCCGCTGCTGTTTTCCTTGTCCATACCGGCAAACCATTGGCTGGTGGCACGGTAGATGATGGGCGTCTTGTGACGCCAGCAGTGCATGTAGCTGTGCGGGTGCTGTTCGGTTTTCAGCAAGGTGCCGGCGTTCTGCAAGGCTTCCACGATTTGCGGGTTGGCTTTCCAGATCATCTGGCCGCCAAACAGAGGCAGATTTTCGGCGTAATGCCCATTGCCCATCACGGGCGTGAGCATATCGTCGTCCTTCATGCCGTGGGCTTTGCAGGAGATAAAGTCTTCAATACCGTAGGCCGGGGCCGAGTGAACCACGCCCGTACCGCTGTCCAGGGTGACATAGTCGCCCAGGTACACGGGGGAGCGGCGTTGGTAGCCTGCGTCCACGTGAGCCAGAGGGTGGTTGAATTCGATCAGGTTCAGGGTTTCGCCGGTGGCGGTAGCCACGACCTGACCGCTCAGACCCCATTGCTCCAGGCAGGATTTCACCAGCTCTTCAGCCACGATCAGCATGGAGCCGGTGGCGCGTGGTGTGTCCAGCTTGACCAGGGCGTAGCTGATTTCAGGGTGTACGTTCAGTGCCTGGTTGGCAGGGATGGTCCAGGGGGTGGTGGTCCAGATGACGATGGCGCCATCGTCCACGCTGTCCACGCCAAAGGCGGTAGCCAGCTTGTCTTTTTGCGCGAAGGGGAAGGCCACGTGCACGGACGGGTCGGTGCGATCCGCGTATTCAACCTCGGCTTCTGCCAGAGCGGAACCACAGTCAAAACACCAGTTCACGGGCTTCAGGCCACGGAACACGAAACCCTTTTGCATGATCTTGGACAGTACGCGCAGCTCGTCGGCTTCGTTACTGAAATTCATGGTCAGGTAAGGGTTCTCCCAGTCGGCCAGCACGCCCAGGCGCTTGAAGTCCTTGCGCTGGCTGTCGATCTGCTCCAGAGCGTAGGCGCGCGCCTTGGCCTGAACTTCAGCCACAGGCAGGTTTTTGCCGTATTTCTTTTCGATCTGAACTTCAATGGGCATGCCGTGGCAGTCCCAGCCGGGCACGTATTGCGCGTCAAAGCCAGCCATATTGCGGCTTTTGACGATGATGTCTTTCAGAACCTTGTTGACCGCGTGGCCAATGTGAATGTCGCCGTTCGCATAGGGAGGGCCGTCGTGCAAAATAAATTTGGGACGACCGGCACTGGCTTGCCGAATTGCTGCATAGACTTTGTTTTCTTCCCACTGGCTAATCCAGCCCGGCTCACGTTTGGCGAGGTCACCACGCATGGGAAAGGGAGTGTCGGGCAAATTGAGAGAGTTTTTATAGTCCATTTGAAGCAAAGTAGTCGCGAGCGCGTTGTGCATCGTTGTCGATGGCGGCGATCATTGTGATGAGGTCCGGGAATTTTTCCTCGTCCCTGACAAATTCCAGAAATTCTATACGGGCAAGTTTACCGTAAGCATCCAGGCGTTGGTCCAGTAAATGCACCTCTAACAGCAGCCGTCCCTGGTCTATGACGGTTGGGCGTACCCCCAAGGAGGCAATGCCGGGCAGAGCCTGTCCGGTCAGTCCGTGCACCCGGACCACGTACACGCCGGAGCGGGCGGCACAGTGTTCAGGAACACGCACGTTCAGGGTCGGGTAGCCAATGTCCCGGCCCAGTTTCTGGCCATGAATGACATGACCACTAATATGAAAGGGTTTGCCCAGCAGGGCACGGGCTCGGTCCAGTTGACCCACGGCCAGGGCGGTGCGCACTTCCGAGCTGGAGATGCGGCGGCCATCGGCATCGGCGACATCGTGCAGAGTCTCGACGCTAAAGCCATGGCGCTTGCCCGCTTCGCGCAACATTTCAATGTCGCCGGCCCGTTTGTGGCCGTAGCGGAAATCCTCGCCCACCAGCAGCCAACCCGTATTCAGGCCCTGGACCAGAATCTCGTCAATAAAGGTGGCTGCCGACATATCGGCCATGGCCTGATTGAAGCGGGCCAGATAAATTTGTTCAATGCCACATTGATGCAGGGCTTCGACCTTGTCGCGCAGGCCGCTGATCTGTGTGGGGATCAGTTCGGGCCGTTGGCCGCGCTGCGCAAAAAAGGCGCGTGGGTGGGGCGTAAAGGTCATTACACAGGAGCTCAGGTGCTGCTGACGCGCCATTTCATTGACGCGATGCAAGATGGCCTGATGGCCCAGATGGACCCCGTCAAAATTGCCAATGGTGACAGCGCTGCGGGCCGTGCTGTTGCGCCGCGGCAGAGAGCGATAGAGTTTTAGATCAGATTTCACAAGCGAGAGTTTACAATTTTGGATTCGTTATTTCTCGGGAAACAGGATTTTGACCGATTCCACCCTACCTTGTCGCCTTGTTGTGCTTATTTCAGGCCGGGGCTCCAACTTGCAGGCCATAGGCGAACTGATCAAGACAGCGGGCTTAAATGGCCGTATCGAGGCGGTCATCTCTAACAAGGGCGATGCGCCCGGACTGGAATGGGCGCAGCGTCAAGGGCTGCCTACCGAGACGGTTTCGCATCGCGAATTTGCAACACGTGAAGCCTTTGACCAGGCTTTGGCACGCGTGATCGACCGCTACCAGCCAGATTATGTTCTACTTGCGGGATTCATGCGCATCCTGAGCACCGATTTTGTTCAGCACTATGCAGGCAAGCTCATCAATATACACCCATCCTTGCTTCCTAGCTTTCCCGGTTTGAATACACATCAACAGGCACTTGACGCGGGCGTGCAGTTTCACGGCTGCTCGGTGCACTTTGTGACCCCTGTGCTCGATGATGGTCCCATCATTGCCCAAAGTATCGTGCCCGTCCTGCACGACGATGATGCACAGACTCTGGCAGAGCGCGTTTTGGCAACCGAACACCACGTCTATACCGAGGCCGTACGCTGGCTGATCGAGGGACGGGTGCGTTTGCTGGCTGATGGCCGTGTCGAGGTTGCTGGACTTGCGCATCGCGGCTTTTATTTCCCCGCCTGATTGAGCGGGCTATTTGGAATTTTTGAATATTCATGTCTGATCACCAACAATCCCGCGGCCGCTCGGACCGCAAGCGCCCGTCCTCGTCTGCCCAACGTAACGAGTCCGGGGCGCGTGGTCGCCCTTATGCAGCACGCCGCGACAAACCCTCGGGTCCACCCGAGCCGGGCGCGATGGCACAGCGCCGTCTGGAGCAGGTCTCCAGCGCCCTGGGTGAAGTTTTGCAGTGGAAGCACCCCGCTGACCTGGCCTTGACACGCTGGGCGCGTACACGCCCCAAAATGGGCTCGCGTGACCGTGCCGAGATCCGTGAGGCCGTGTTTGATGTGCTGCGCCACCTGCGTCAGTACCGTAACTGGGCGGAAAGCGGCGTAGGCCCATCTACCCGTCGTCTGGCCATTCTGGGCCTGTCTACGGCTATCGGTCAGGAATCCCTGTCTTTGGGGCTGACGGAAGAAGAGCGCCAGTGGCTGGGCCATATCCGCGCCCTGAATGTGGACGGTCTGCCGGTTGGCGTGCGCCTGAGCCTGCCCGAGTGGCTGGAAGAGCGTCTGAAAGAGATTCCGGATTCCTACAAGCTGATGGCCGCCATGAACGAGCAGGCCTTGCTGGATTTGCGTGTCAACCCCATGAAAGCCGAGCGCGACACGGTGTTGCGTCAGCTGCAAAACGGCCCCATGGCTCGTTTCAAGCCGGTTGCCATGCCGTTTTCGCCCTGGGGTATCCGTATTGAAGGCCGCCCATCTGTCGCAGTATGGCCACAGTATGAGAAGGGCGAGCTGGAAATTCAGGAAGAGGGCAGCCAGTTGCTGACCGCCTTGCTGGAGCCTCGCCGTGGCGAGATGGTTATTGACTACTGCGCCGGTGCCGGTGGCAAATCCCTGCTGCTGGGTGCCTTGATGCGCTCCACAGGCCGTTTGTACGCCTTTGACGTGTCGGCCACCCGCTTGAACAAGGCCAAACCGCGCTTTGCCCGTGCTGGTCTGTCCAATGTGGTGCCTGTCGTGATTCAGGAAGCGGGCGACCAGCGAGTTCGCCGCCTGCATGGCAAGGCACAGCGTGTATTGGTAGACGCTCCGTGCAGTGGATTGGGAACTTTGCGTCGAAATCCTGATCTTAAGTGGCGTCAACACCCCCAAGCTCTGGAGCAGTACACTCAGATGCAGGCCGACATTCTGGAGCAAGCCGCGGCTTGTGTCGCACCAGGAGGTCGTTTGGTTTATGCAACATGTAGTTTCTTGCCTGAAGAAAACGAGCAGCAAGTGCAGGCATTCTTGGACAAACATCCCGAATTCAAACTGCTGGACGCCCGGGAAATCTTGAAGGACAAATGTCCGGCCCTCGCGCTAGAGGGGCCTTATTTGAATCTGCGCACGGACCGTCACCAAACCGACTGTTTCTTTGGTGCGGCACTTGAACGAATCACGGAAAGTGCTTGATTTAAAGCAAGTTCGTCCTTAAATAGTGTTATTGTTAACTGGTTAGGTGGGCTACACTTTTCCGGTTTCCCTTAACACAAAGATCAGGTCTAAAAGGGTCTATGCAATCGTTTCTTTCTTTTCTTGCTGACGGATGGCTGCAACTGTCTTGGTGGCAGCTCACTCTTGTCATTCTGGCGGTGACGCATGTCACTATTGTGTCAGTCACCGTATTTCTCCACCGCAGTCAGGCGCACCGCGGGCTGGACCTGCACCCTGCGCTGATGCATTTCTTCCGTTTCTGGCTCTGGATGACCACCGGTATGGTCACAAAAGAATGGGTTGCGATTCACCGCAAGCACCACGCCAAATGCGAACGTGAAGGCGATCCCCATTCCCCTGTGGTCTTTGGTCTGGGCCAGGTATTCTTCCGTGGTGCCGAACTGTACCGCCAGGAAGCCACCAACCCTGAAACCTTGAAGCGTTTCGGTCACGGCACGCCCGATGACTGGCTCGAGCGCAACCTGTACAGCAAATACAGCATGTTAGGTATTACCATCATGCTGGGTATTGATCTGTTCCTGTTCGGTCTGCTGGGTCTGACTGTCTGGGCTATCCAGATGGCCTGGATTCCTTTCTGGGCAGCCGGTGTGGTGAACGGTCTGGGTCACGCTATCGGTTACCGCAACTTTGCCAGCCCTGATACCAGCACCAACGTGTTCCCTTGGGGCATCATCATTGGTGGTGAAGAGCTGCACAACAACCACCACGCTTACGGTACGTCCGCCAAGTTCTCCAGCAAATGGTACGAATTTGACTTGGGCTGGTGCTATATCTCGGTGTTCAAGGCACTGGGTCTGGCCAAGGTCAAGAAGGTCGCTCCCAAGCTGCGTCTGGAGCCTAGCGTGCCTTCGAATGCTCCGCTGGAAGGCATTAGCCTGGCAACCTTGCAGGGCGTGATTACTCACCGCTACGAAATTCTGGCCCGCTATGCGGACATCATCAAAACCACCGCTTCGGAAGAAATCGCTCGTCTGAAGCCACAAGTGAACAAGGACAACCCGAATTGCTCCTGGTCCCTGCTGGAAAGCTGCAACGACTGGATCGGTCGCGGCGACGACGTTCTGGCTCCCGAGCAGCGCGCTGAACTGGAAACCGTAGCGGCTGGCGATTCCCGCCTGTCCATCCTGGTTCGCATGCAGCGTGAACTGGCTGGTATCTGGGAAAGCTCCAGTGCCTCCAGCGAGCAGTTGCTGTCCGACCTGCGCACCTGGTGCCAGCGCGCTCAGCAAAGTGGTATTGAAAGTCTTGAGCAGTTCGCCTTGCGTCTGCGCCGCTACGCGGCATGATGGATCGCTTAAACCCGGAACAGCGAGCCGCCGTTACTTTACCCTCTGGCCATGCCCTGGTTCTGGCCGGAGCGGGTAGCGGAAAAACCAGTGTACTGACCTCCCGAATGGCCTGGTTAATCCAGACCGGGCAGGTCAGCCCACATGGCCTTGCTGCTGTTACCTTCACCAATAAAGCCGCGCGCGAAATGCTGACGCGGCTTACTTCTTTATTGCCTATCGATACCCGCGGAATGTGGGTCGGGACCTTTCACGGCCTGTGCAATCGCCTGCTGCGCATGCATTACCGTGATGCCGGTCTGGTGCAGACGTTCCAGATTCTGGATACGGCAGATCAGTTGGCCTCCATCAAGCGTATGGTCAAGGCCAATAATGTGGATGACGAGAAATTTCCGCCCAAGGAAATTCAGAAGTTCATCAACGCCTGTAAAGAAGATGGCCAACGTCCTGGCGACCTGGAAGCGCACGACCCTCACCGCCGCCGCCTGATCGAGCTTTATCAGCTTTATCAAGAGCAGTGCGAACGTGAAGGAGTAGTGGACTTTGGCGAGCTGCTGCTGCGTGCCTACGAGCTGTTGTCCCGCAATGCCCCGATTCGCGAGCATTATCAGCGCCGTTTCAAACACATTCTGGTCGACGAGTTCCAGGACACCAACGTGCTGCAGTATCGCTGGTTGCGTCTTTTGGCCGGTGATCAGGCCTGCATGTTTGCCGTGGGCGACGATGACCAGTCCATCTACGCATTCCGTGGCGCGAACGTGGGCAATATGGCCGACTTCGAGCGCGACTATGCCCGTGGCAATGTGATACGCCTGGAGCAGAACTACCGTTCCTGCGGCCATATTCTGGATTCGGCCAACGCGCTGATCGAGAACAATAGCGGCCGTCTGGGCAAGAATTTATGGACCGATAGTGGCGAAGGCGAGCTGGTACGCATCAGCGAACTGGCCTCGGATGCCCTGGAGGCTCAGTGGATTGTGGACGAAGTCCGCGCCCTGATCGCCGAAGGCAAGCCACGCCGTGAAATTGCCATCCTGTATCGCAGCAACGCCCAGTCCCGAGTGATTGAGCACAGACTGTTTTCCCAAGGCTTGCCCTACAAAGTGTATGGCGGCCACCGCTTTTTCGAGCGTCAGGAAATCAAGCACGTACTGGCTTACTTGCGGTTGATGGATAACGCGGACGATGACACCGCTTTCTTGCGCGTCGTGAACTTCCCGACTCGTGGGATTGGCGCTCGCTCCGTGGAGCAACTGGCTGATCTGGCGCGTGAGCGTGGTACCAGCTTGCTGCGTGCCATTCCTTACCTGCAAGGACGTGCGGCTGCCAGCCTGATGCGTTTCTCGAACCTGATTCAGGATATGGCCAGCCAGGCACAGATCCTGTCCTTGCCCGAGCTGATTGAGCACGTTGTCCACGACAGTACCTTGCTGGCCCATTACCAGGCCGACCGCGAAGGTGCCGAACGGCTGGAAAACTTGCAGGAGTTGGTCAACGCGGCTACGGTTTTTGTGGGTGAAGAAGGCTTTGCCGAACTGCCCGCAGGTCGAGTCCCCGAAGCAGTGGCGGGCGAGTCCGAGCAGGCCATGCAGAACCCGGATCAACCGGCTGCCTCCGTGCTGGCTCCCATGTCGCCTTTGGGCTCTTTCTTGACTCATGCTTCTCTGGAAGCAGGGGACAATCAGGCCCAGGCAGGCCAGGACGCCATTCAGTTGATGACGATCCACGCAGCCAAAGGTCTGGAGTTCGATGCAGTCTTCATTACTGGTTTGGAAGAGGGCTTGTTCCCGCATGAGAACAGCTTGTTCGACCCCGGTGGGATCGAGGAAGAGCGTCGTTTGATGTACGTGGCGATTACGCGGGCGCGTCAGCGTTTGTACATCACTCTGGCGCAAAGCCGCATGTTGCACGGCCAGACGCGTTACGCCATGCGTTCGCGCTTTCTGGAAGAGCTGCCGGAGCAACACATCAAATGGTTGTCGGCCCGCTATACCAGTACACCCATGCAGTCAGAGGCCAGTTCGGGTGCCTTCCGTCGTGGTCAAAGCTGGGAGTCCAAGGACAAGAGCTATTCGGCCCAGCCTTACGGCGGTCGCAGTCACACCAGCGTGCTGGAAGTGAATGGCCAGACTTTCCGGGTGGGGCAGGGGGTGCATCACAACCGCTTTGGTGAAGGCACCATTATTAATCTGACGGGTCAGGGCGACGATGCCCAAGCCTTGATTCAGTTCCGTGAAGTCGGCAGCAAGACTTTGGCCTTGGCCATTGCCAAACTGGATCCTGTTAGCTAAAAAGTGAAGCAACTACTGAATCAGTCAATCGCCGTTTGAAGGCCCCCGGAAACTCCGGGGGCTTTTTTTTATGGCCGCACAAAGCGATGGGAATTTTCAAACAGACTTGTTTTTGGCCTGGTTCTTGCATCAAGCAGTTCAATTCTCCAGTTCCTCATTCTTGGTTTCGTAGCCTCCCAAGAAAAGATTCATGTTTTATTTCCTGTTTTTGACAGAAGGATGGTGTGTTCGGAATCCCTTGCTGTATGCGGGTTTCCTGTTTTTAGTATTCTTCTTTTAGCTGCTATATGAGCGTTATATATAAGGGTTATAGATTCTAGTTATAAAGATGGTGCCCCCATAAAATCGAAGCCTAAATTAATTACAAATAACAAACACACATGGAGGCGATCATGGAACCTAGCAATCTCTCGCGCCGGCGCATGCTTTTGTCCACGGGCGGAGTCATGGCTTTGGCGGGAACGGCAAGCCTGACACCCTTGTCAGCGGCACTGGCTCAGGAAAAGGCAAAAACGCAGGCCAAAACCTTGCCAGCCTATGCATCCTGGAAACATGCCGACAGCTTGATCGTGCACAGTGCCAACACTATTGAAACCAAACGCAGCGCTTTTGGCTCGGGTTTGATCACGCCGCTGGATCGCTTGTTCGTGCGTAATAACGTCGCTCCCCCGTCCGAACAGATCGTTGCTGATCCGGACGCCTGGGTGCTGTCGATCAAGGGTGTGAAGAAACCGAAAGACATGAGCGTCGCCGAGCTGAAACGCCTGGGTTTGGTGGCTGTGCCCATGGTGCTGCAGTGTTCGGGTAATGGTCGTGCTTTTTTCCCTGAAAAACCCAGTGGTACTCAGTGGACGGTAGGTGCAGCTGGCTGTGTGGTCTTTACCGGCGTGCCGATCAAGGCCGTGCTGGAGGCTGTGGGCGGCATGGAGGAGGGCGCCAAGTACATGACCGGTCAGGGCGGCGAGGAAATTCCTCAGGGGCTGGACCCGAACACCATTATGGTAGAGCGTTCGATTCCCCTGGAAGCCATTGATGACGCTATCTTGGCCTGGGAAATCAATGGTCAACCCATCCCCTTGGCTCACGGCGGCCCCTTGCGCTTGATCGTGCCGGGTTACACCGGGGTCAATAACGTCAAGTACATCAAGCAACTGGCGTTTACCAAGGAGCAGTCTGCTGCCAACATTCAGCAAAACAGCTACCGTTTGGCGCCTGTGGGTGAAAAGTCCAACCCCAATCAGGAGTCGGTTTGGGAAATGCCCGTCAAGTCCTGGGTGACCAGTCCTAGTGGTGAGCCTGGCGAAGAACTCAAGGCCGGCAAGGTGCAGATCCAGGGCTTGGCTTTTGGAGGCATGTCGGCAGCCAAAGAAGTGGAAGTGTCCGTGGATGGTGGCAAGAACTGGGTGAAAGCGACGTTTGTAGGCCCTGATCTGGGCAAGTATGCGTGGCGTCAGTTCGTTGCAGGCGTGGATTTGAAACCAGGCAAGTACGAGATTGCCAGTCGCGCTACCAGTGAGGCAGGCACGGTACAGCCTGAAGAGCGCGTACCTAATAACCGCGGCTATTTGAATAACAGCTGGCGCGACCACATGTTGGCTGTCACGGTCGTTTAAGTCTTGAATGTTGTACCCGCCCCGTCAGCTCGGGGCGGCTATGGAAGGGAATCATGAAGAAATATCTAGTTGCTGCAGTATCTGTATTTGTTTTTAGTACTCAAGCCTACGCTCAGGAGCAAGGCAGGGAACTGTTTCTGACAGGTGCCAAACCTATTGCCTGTGCGGTCTGTCATGCCTTGGCTGATGCTGGTTCAGCCGGGGCAATTGGTCCGGATCTGGATGAACTCAAGCCAGGCAAGGAACAGATCCTGAAGGTCATGAAAGAAGGCATGGGCGCCATGCCTTCTTTTGCACAAACCATGAGTGACGAAGAGCGTGATGCTGTCGCCACCTATGTCAGCTCTGTAGCGGGTCAGTAAGTTCCACCTGCTGTAGCCAGACGCTAGCCGCCTTACCCTTTCTTCTCCTGATCCGGAGGCAGAAATTCGGTAGGCGGCTTTTTATTGGCATTGTGATGCAGGATGCGAGCGGGGCGACCTTCCTCATCCAGCCAGATCTGGCCGATTCCGGAACCATTCCATACCCGTTCCCCCTGTTTGCGCTGATCCGGCAGACGCGGGCTGATGCTCAGGTCACGGCGTTGCGTAAACCAGTTCAGAGGGGATCGCGGCGAGTAGAGCCAGCGGTTCAGCCGATCCAGCCAGTTCAATAAAGCTTCCGGAAATTCGTTCTTGATGCCGCTGCTGGTGACTTGCCAGATATGTGGAATGTGCCCGCTATGGCGTACCTGTACATCGTAGACAAAGGAATAGTGCACATCGCCGGACAGAATCACATAGTTTCCGGGCGTGCGTGAATGCCTGAAGATGTTCAGCATGGTGTTGGCAGCCCCTCGGTGGGCCATCCAGTTCTCGGCGTCTACCGTCAGAGCAAAACCCGCGTACGTGCAGATGCTTTGTATGACTTCGATCAGCTTGACGCCAAACATGGGCGTGGGCGACACAATGATGGCGGCACGTTCATCCAGCAGTTCGTGCTGGAGCTCGGTCAAAGACTCCCAATCCATCAGTCCGGACGGGCGACTGGGCAAACGGCGCTTATGCCAGCGGCGTGTGCGTGTATCCAGCACGATCAGGGTAGGCTGGGTGCGCAGCACATAGTCCCATTGGCGAAACTCCAGCAGTTCCTTGATCAGCGCATCTTGAGTCTCATGTTCAAGACGCTGATATTCATCCGGCTGGCTGGTCCAGGCGGTCACCGTGTCCAATACCGACTCAAACACCTCGGGCCGGTTGCCCCAACCCTGACACAACATATAGGCGATCAGGGCATTGCCTACGATCTGCCGTGAAAAAGGATGGCCATAGGCGACGCTTTCCCATTTGGCGGACAGATTCCAGTCATCGGTGATGTCGTGGTCGTCGAAAATCATCAAGGTTTGCACGTGGGCCAAAAGG
The DNA here is from genome assembly GCF_023674485.1 of Alcaligenes sp. DN25. Classification (NCBI taxonomy): domain Bacteria; kingdom Pseudomonadati; phylum Pseudomonadota; class Betaproteobacteria; order Burkholderiales; family Alcaligenaceae; genus Alcaligenes; species Alcaligenes sp. DN25. Next base: position 1,753,516 of record NZ_CP098408.1, read on the forward strand.
CGTGCTGCTTGGGGCAGGTCCTGACGGAAACCTTCCAATGCCAGTGACTCGCGTTGCCAGCGTTGCTGATGCTTGGGCTCCAGTTGAGGAGGCTCAGGCTCGGGAATGATTTGCCATGGGATGGGGGACCAAACCAGCAAATACATGGCCATGACTTCGGCCAGCGTGACCAAGTGATTGTGTGCGTTGGCAGTGGTGAAAATCGGTTTTTCCACACCACCAAAAAAGCGCTCGCGCAGATCTTCGTTGGATTTGAAGGCAGGCAGCAAATCCGCACGTCGGTAGTAGCTGGCGGGGTGCCGGTAAAGCGATTCACTATCCGAGACGACGGCGCCTTCCAGATATTCCCCATACAAGCCTAGCCGCTCAATCAAGGCATGAATGGCCGCCAGCATGGGGCCGGCCACATCGTCGGCGTAAACCTGGTCTCCGGACAGCATCAGCAAGGCAGGCCGGGCATGGGCTTGGGTAATGTGCTCACTCAAGACTGTGTCGGCCTGAGCCAAACCATCGCGCGAGGCGTGATGAGGCTTGCGGCACGAGCCAAACATCAGATTGTCAGCGCGGCTGGCCAGCACAAAGCTGGGCCGGGTTTGACCCTGGTGCAGCAGATGGGGAGCCCAATCAGCAATCCCTTGCTCCGGTCCACCTTCGATTGAGGCGAGCAAATCGTAGTGAACAAGCGTGTCTTGGGGCAGGGCTGTAGTTAGTGGTACATCCAGAAAGTGGATAAAGGCCTGCTTGCCCAACTGTACGATGCGACAGTGCTCGCTACTGAGCGAAATACGCTGGGGAGCGGCACCCTCTGCTTGCAGGACCAGGTCCAGGCTCAAGGCCGAGCTGCCAACCAGCCATAGCACCAGGCGCTGGGAATCGAGGCGACGCAAAATAGGGCCTGCCAGTACAGGCGGTAGTGTGGGGAGATGTGGGGAGAGACTCAAACGGGTGACAGTCAAAATCAGAAAAGATAATGGACAGTGTAGGGCCTATAAAGTTGCAACTCGTACTGCTTAGCTGTCTGCCACTTCCGGGCTGGCAGCCAGAAAAGCGGTAATTTGCGCGTCCAGATCGTCCTCATGCACCACGCGGACTGGAAAGCCGAATTTTTCGCTCAAAGGGGCGACAAAGGCATTCAAGGAAAAGGCCATCAAGGCATTGCTGACAACTACCAGGCTGGCGGCACAGGACACGCTCAGACGGCTGCGGTTGGCCTTGATCCATTGTGAGAATTCCTCCTTGTCCGTGCCTTCCTCTGCACCGGGCAGCTCGCGGGTCAACAAGACAAAGCGTCGTCCTTGATCCAGCAAGGCTTCCAGCTCCTCTTTCCAGTTGGAAGGGGCGCTGTTCGAGATCCAGATACGGGGGAATTCCTGTGTGGCAACGTGCATGGACGGGTCCTGAAAAGGTCTGTTTATGGTTTGTTTTGAATGCGCTGCTTTGTACCATCAATCAACAGGTTCAGGCCAGTGATAAAACGGCCCGTAAAGTCATCGGAAAAAATCGCCTCACGTGCCTGCCAGTTGCAGGGGTATTTTTCTTGAGCCAATTCTAAAAAAGCCTGTTTGCGTAAAGACAGGTCCAATGTGCTGCCCGGCCCAAGCGCCTGTTCTTCCATGACAAAACCCAGAATGTAGTAGATCAGGCTAAAGCTGGCCTCGGCAGCAAATTGGCTGTCTGCGCCTGCCTGCATGAAAGCGGACAAAAAGGCTTCGCTGGTGCGCAGCACATTGTCGGTGACTACATAGGTACCCGCAAAGACGCGAGCGCCGTCTCGCCTTTGCAACAGGGCCTGTCGGAACTCCAGGCCCAGATGCCGAACTTGTTCATCCCAGGCTTGGTCCGTTGGACAGTGACGCGCCACGTTTTCTACCAGAGCGTCAGCCATGCCATCAATCAAGGCTTGCTTGGCATTGAAATGCCAATACAGCGATGGCGCCTGGATATTCAGGGCCTGAGCCAGTTTGCGCAAAGTCAGGCCTTCCAGCCCCTCCTGGTCCAGCAAGTCCAGCGCTGTCTGGATGATGTGTTCACGTTGAATACGGGGCGCTTTTGTTGCCATGTTCTCTCCGATATTTGCAACCTAACGATGTTAGTGTATCATTCGCTCATAGACTAACAGTGTTAGGTTGTGATTTTTGATTGAGCAGGGATACGGTTATGAGCACCTCAACAACTTCGACGGAGCGCAAAGCACTGGGCCTGCGGCTGGCTCCTTGGCTGGGCTGCCTGGCCATGATTGGGCTGCTGATTCTGGCGACCACGCAGTGGAACGAGTGGACCAGTAGCCGCCGCATACAGAGCACTCAGAATGCTTACGTGAAATCCGATTTTGCGGTGCTCAGTGCCAAGGTTTCGGGCTACGTGAAAGCCTTGCCCTTGGGGGATTATGAGCAGGTCAAGGCGGGGGATCTGATTGCGCAGATTGATCCGGCCGATTACGAGCTGGCCGTGGCGGCAGCGCGGGCGGAACAGTCCAAGGCGCAGGCCCATCTGGACAATCTGGACGGTGAAATTGCACAGCAACAGGCGCGTATTAAACAGGCGCAAGCCAAGCTGCGCTCCGTGCAGGTGCGCGTGCGGCAATATCGTAATAATCCTTCGCGTCAGGCAAGGCTGGTCAAGGAAGGTGCCTTGTCACGGCAAGGCTATGAAAACGCCCAGGCCGATCTGGATGAGGCAATCAGCCAAGGGGAGGCCGCTACCGCGCAAGTGGAGCTGGCGAAAAACTCCCTGAAGGTTCTGCAGGGGCAGCGTGCGATTCGTACGGCTGATTTGAAATCGGCTGAAGCTGCCTTGGAGTCTGCTCGTCGCAATTTGGGCTATACGCGGATTGTGGCCCCTTTTGACGGGGTCTTGAACAAGCGTCATGTGCAAGTAGGCAGCTTGTTGAACCAGGGCACGCAGATTGTTTCCATCGTCCCCCTGGAGCAGGCCTACGTCATTGCAAACTACAAGGAAACGCAGCTTGCGCATGTGCAGCCTGGGCAGCCGGTGGAGTTGACCGTGGATGGCTTGCCCGGTGGCAGTTGGCGGGGGCGCGTAGTAGAGATTGCACCCATGAGCGGGGCCGAGTCTTCCTTATTGCCTGCCGATAACGCCTCCGGGAATTTCACCAAAGTGGTGCAGCGCATACCGGTGCGTATTGAGCTGGAGCCGGGCCAGGCACAGTTGGAGCGTCTGCGCCCCGGTATGTCGGCACAGGCCAGAATCGACACGGCGGGTTCCCACGTCGCGGCATATGACATGCCGGGTTTGAAACAGACTCGTCAACTGGCCGTCGTTCGGGCTCAGGAGGGCTGACCATGCCGTTCTCCAGGCTGATGGCTAATACGCAAACCGCACGCCCCATCCTGACCGTGATGGCGATCTTCCTGGGCGCGGTCTTGACCACCGTGCAAGGGCGTCTGTTTTCCGCTGCCTTGCCGGACTTGCGCGGCCAGTTTGGCTTGGATGTGCTGGAGGCGGCCTGGTTGGGAACGGCCTTGAATGCGGCGCAGTTGATCTCCATGCCGATTGCGCCCTGGCTGGCAACCGTAATCGGGCCGACCCGGGTACTGCTGGTGCCCAGCCTGCTGTTGGGCTTGGCCGCCTTTTTGATCCCTTTCTTTGCCCATCATTACCCCGTCTTGTTGAGCCTGCACGGACTGGCCGGACTTTGTCTGGGGATTTACCTGCCACTGACGATGTCCCTGGCTTTGCGCAGTGTGCACCCTCGGCTTTGGCTGGCTGTTATGGCAGCGTACAGCTTGCGTGTTTCAACCGGCATGGATGCGGGCTATGGCACGTCCGGTTTTTTACTGGAGGAGTTCAGTTGGCATTGGGTATATTGGCCCACTGCTTTTGTGGGGCCAGTGATTGCGTTTCTGGCCTGGAAAGCCATGCCGTTGACGCCTATAGATCGCGACCAATTGCAAAACGCCGATTGGGGCGGGATGGCCTTGTTTTGTACGGGTTTGGTGCTGGCCTTTGTCGGGATAGAGTCCGCGGAACGGCTGGGCTGGACTGATTCCGGTCTGGTTGTTTCTGCTTTGCTCGGTGGCGTGGTGCTTGTGGCGGCCGCGATAGGACGTGGCATGCGCAGGCAGAACTCCTTTGCCAGCCTGATGGCTTTGAGCAATCGAAATATCCGTGTGTGCCTGATTATTGCCTGCCTGTTCGGCGTGCTGATGACACCGACGTCTTTGCTGATCCCCAGCTTTCTGACCCAGATGGGGGACTTGAAGCCCCTGCAAGCGGGTGCTGCCACCTGGATTGCGTTTGGGGCTTACCTGGCCTCGACTCCGCTGGCGATCTATCTGGCCCGACGTCTTGAGCCACGCCTGATGATGATTCTCGGTTTAAGCATCATCGCCTTCACCGCCTGGTTGGGGACTCATATTAGCCATGACTGGCGTGTGGAGCAGTTTTTTTCGATCCTGATTTTGCAGTCTGTGGGCGAGAGCACCATGTTGATCGGCTTGATTGCTGCTTTTGTGACCAATCTGAATCCTCAACATGGAGTGGCTTTGGGGGTGTATGTCCCCACTGCTCGTGTCTTTACGCCCGTTGCCGCCGCCACGCTGGTGTCGACCTGGCTGCGCATGGCAGGCGATATCAGCCGCAGCAGTCTGAGTAGCCATCTTGTAGAGGGTGACCCTCTGGTTATGGAGAGGGCTTCGGACGGCGTGGCCGCCTTGGCTCGCGTTCTGGCTCGTGAATCGCAGGTCGCTGCGCAGATCAGCGCCTACAACCTGGTGTTTTGGTGCAGCTTGCTGGCCTTGTGTCTGGCCGTGCTGTTGCGTTCTTCACCCCCCAATCCCATTGCGCCTCCCTTTGCTCGACCTGTTTAGGTCCTGGCGGAGAGGCGGTTTTTTTTAATCAAGGAGATTCATTATGAAATTAGGTTTATGGACAGTGGCTTGCACGACTTTGATCGCTTCAAGCGCTGCTTGGGCGGCTGACGGAACTGCACAGGTGCAGGGCTAGAGCTACAGCAAAAGTCGCGCTCAGGTGGTTCAGGAGTTGCAAGAGGCTCAACAAGCCGGTTTGCTGAATTTTGCAGACGATGAATATCCAGTCCTGCCTGCGGGCAGTGCTCATAAGACGCGTCAGCAGGTTGTGCAGGAGCTGGAACAAGCCAGAAAACAGGGCCGCCTTTTGTATGTAGCCCCATAAGGCTGTCTTGAGCTGCCTTTGCGGTATTTTGTTTAAGGTTTAAAAAGGGACTGAGACTGCCTAACGGCAAGCTCAGTCCCTTTTGCTTTTATGAAATTGCTTTTGCGGGAACGGGTTTCAAACCTGGGCTATAGGATGACGCATCAAACGCAGCGCCACCAGTACAGACAAGCTAACGACCACTGCACTGAACAGATAAATCGCTTCCAGCCCCCAGGTTCCTGCGACTGCGCCCAGGGCAGGGCCGGTGACGCCCAAAGAAATGTCCAGAAAGGCGACATAGGCGCCCATGGCGACACCTCGGCTTTCGGGTGGTGCGCGGCGTACGGCCTCGACACCAAAACCAGGAAAGGCCAGAGAATAACCCCATCCGGTCAAGGCTGCACCCAGGTACGCAATGGCAGGGCGGTGGGCACCCCAGATCAGCAAGAGACCCGCTGCTTCCACCAGCACGCACAGCAAAGCGACGCGTGCCCCGCCCAGCTTGTCAGGCAGATGACCAAAGAACATGCGCGCAGCAATGAAGGTAAGCCCAAAGGCTGTGAATGCCAGCGAAGCATTGCCCCAGTTGCGATCAGCAAAGAGCAGGGCGATAAAAGCGGTCAGACTGCCAAAACCGACACTGCATAGCAGCAAGCCCATACCGGCGCCCCAGACCAATCCCAGGACTTGGTAGAAAGGGGTACGACGTAGCGCAGTGGGGGCGGTGGCGCGGACCTTAAGCAGCATCACCAGGGAAATCAAAGGCAACAGCGTGACGGCGACGGCGATACTGTTAAAACCGTACTCCTGGTTCACCACAACACCAAAAGGGGCGCCGACAGCATAAGCGCCGTACATGGCCACACCCACCCAGGCCATGACTTTGCCTGCATTTTGCGGGCCAACCAGACCGATGCCCCAGCTCAAGGCACCCGTCACAATCAGGCTTTCACCGCAGCCCAGCAAGATACGGCCAATCACCAGCACCCAGACCGATAGGGTTGGTGTGCTGACAAAGCTCAACGAAGCCAGATAGGCCAGGCCGGACAAGCACATCACCATCAAACCCAGCATGACGGCGTGCTTGGAGCCTTGTGTATCAGCCAGATTCCCGGCCCAGGCACGGGAGAGCAAAGCGGCTGCGAATTGAACACCGATAACCAGGCCCACGACCAGCGTACTCATCTCCAGCACATTGTGTACATGCAAGGGCAGTACGGGCAGGGGCAGCCCGATACTTAGAAAACTGACGAACACGGCTCGCGTTTTGTCCGAGCGTGGCTATGCCGGCACCAATACCAATGTGGTCGCGGAAGTGGCTGGAGTCAGCGTGGGGTCGGTGTATCAGTACTTCCCGAATAAGGACTCACTGATTGCCGCCTTGCATGAACGCCATGCTTTGCAAATGAACCAGGCTATGGAAAGCAGTCTGGCCGATACGCAGTCCCTGGGGTTGCGGGGGCGTTTGAGTGATCTGGTCAAAGCCTGGTTGGCCGCGCATCGGGTGGACCCGGAATTGCATCGGGTACTGGAAAAGGATTTTCCTTTCTTTGATGCGCCAGCCAGCGAGAGCCAGGCTGATCAAAGTATTCGTGACCGCATTCGTCAACTGCTGGAAGAGCACCGTAGCGAGGTTGCCCCGCAGGATCTGGATTTAGCCACCTGGGTAGTAATGCAAAGTCTGGAGTCCCTGATTCATGGTGCGATCATTCCGCCCGGTGTGCCGTATCCACCGGAGCAGGTGGAAGAGGCCATTGTGGACTTGCTGTGTGGATATTTGGGCTGTGCGGGCTGTGGGAATGGGGGTGAAGGGAGCTGAGTTGTCGAGCCGGTTCTCGAGTGAGTTTTGGCTCATATGAGTTTGTTGTTTGCTGGCCGGAATCAGCTTAGCTAAGGCATGCAGTGGACGATGTATTGCAGCAACACGAAGGATGGGGGGAGCATAGCCAGCTTTACGAGTGTATACCCCCTGTGCTCATGGTCCTGTCTCAGATCCCCAGGTGGCAGCAATCAGGTGCCTGCAGTCTCGCAAGGTCTCAATGTGTGTTTTACAGACCATCAAGAGCTTCCGTCAAAAAGGCGCCAATCCTTGTGGATATGGCGCCTTCTTTTTCAGGAGTTCACGAGCGGAACGGAGTCGATAGGCCTAGACCTGTCGCCCGATTTCTTCCATTGCTTCCTGAATTTCCAACCACTCTTCTTCCAGTGTTTGATGCGTCTTGGTGAGCTCACCATGTTCGGTCATCAAGGCGGGGCGTTGGTCCTTGTAGCTGTCGGAGTAAAAGTCGGGGTCTTGCATCAAGGTATCCAGTTCCTGCAAACGCAGCTGAGCTTTCTCCATGGCTGACTCCACTTTCTTCAAGCGGCTTTCCAGTGGCTTGCGTTGTTGGGCCTGCCGTTGACGCAGTTCGGCTTCCTGACGGCGTTGAGTCTTTCGGTCTGTGCCTTCAGCACCTGTATCCGCACGCGCTTCCTGGCGAGCTTCCGAGCGCGATTGCGCGCTGCGGGCCAGTAGCCAGTCGCGGTAGTCTTCCAGGTCGCCATCAAACTCCTGAACCTGGCCATCGGCCACGATCCAGAAAGAATCAACGGTAGAGCGCAGCAAATGGCGATCGTGCGATACCAGCAGCACGCTGCCACCGTAATCAGCCAAGGCTGTCGCCAGGGCCTCACGGGTATCCACGTCCAAGTGGTTGGTTGGTTCGTCCAGCAGGAGCAGGTTGGGTTTTTGCCAGACAATCAGGGACAGGGCCAGACGTGCCTTTTCGCCACCGGAGAAGGGGGCGGTCAGGCTGGTGACCATATCACCGCTAAAACCGAAAGAGCCCAGGTAATTGCGCAGTTCCTGCTCGCGCACATCCGGAGCCAGACGGGCCAGATGTTGCAGGGGTGTGGAGTCCGGGTCAATGGAGTCCAACTGGTGCTGGGCAAAGTAGCCGATCACCAGACCTTTGGATTCCAGGCGCTCGCCCCTGATAGGTTCCAGCTTGCCAGCCAGGGTTTTGACCAGTGTGGATTTACCCGCACCGTTCATCCCCAAAATACCCACACGGGCACCGCCGCGTACCATCAGACGGACCTGGCTCAAAATGGCCTTGTCCTGACCGGGGTAACCCAGATCGGCTTGATCCAATGTCAGCAAGGGATCGGGTGTGTATTCGGGCGAGGGCAGGCGAATGGAAACGCTTGAGTCGTCGCGCAAGAGCGTCACGGTCTGCATGCGGGCCAACGCCTTGACGCGGCTTTGTGCCTGCTTGGCCTTGGTGGCCTGGGCCTTGAAGCGATCAATAAAGCTTTGCAGGCGCGCGGCTTCACGGGTTTGACGCTCGTAGGCGATCTGGCTTTGTTGTACGCGCTCGGCACGTTGCATCAGAAAGTCGTTGTAGCCGCCTTTGTAGCGAACCAGCTTGCCTTGATCCACGTGCAAAATCGAACGGGCCACGGCATCCAGAAACTCGGTGTCGTGCGAAATCAGCAGGACCGTGCCGGGGTAGGAGCCCAACCAGCGTTCCAGCCAGAGCATGGCGTCCAAGTCCAGGTGGTTGGTAGGTTCGTCCAGCAAGAGCAGGTCCGAAGGTGCCATCAGGGCGCGGGCCAGGGACAGGCGCATTTGCCAGCCACCGGAGAACTCGCGCACAGGCAGCATCCACTGATCGGGGCGGAAACCCAGACCGGCCAGCAATTGCTCGGCACGCGAGGGGGCGGACCAGGCATCGGCTTCGATCAGGGCGTTTTCCAGTTCGGCAATGGCTTGGCCATCGCTGTCGGGCGTATTGGCACGTTTTTCCTGCAAGGCACGCAAGCGCTCGTCGCCATCGATAACAAATTCGCGGGCAGGGCGGTCACGGTCTGGAATGGTTTGGCGCACACTGGCCACTTCCCAGACTTCGGGGATGCTCAGGTCACCCCCGTCCAGATCCAGTTCGCCTTGCAGCAAGGCAAACAGCGAGGATTTACCTGCACCGTTCTTGCCCACAATGCCCAGGCGCTCGCCCGGGTTGACGATGAAATCAGTATTGTCCAGCAGGACTTTGACGCCGCGACGCAGCGTAATTCCAGTTGCGCGTATCACAGAGCCAGTTGCTCCCGGCTTAACAAGAGAATCTGGTCTTCAGCGGTTTCCGTGCTCAGCCAGATCGGCTCCAGCTCCGGGAAAGCAGCGATGAAATTGTCGTACTCATTGCCGATTTCCAATACCAGCACACCTTCGGGCGCCAGGAAGTTGGGGGCCGCTTCCAGAATGCGACGCACCAGATCCATACCATCGTCGCCGCCAGCCAGGGCCAGTTGTGGCTCGTGCTGGTATTCCTTGGGCAGGTTTTGCATGGACTGCTCATTCACATACGGTGGGTTGCAAATGATCAGGTCGTAAGCGCTTGGCGGCAATTGATCCAGCAGATCGCTCTTGTACAAGCTCATGCGATCGTTCAGCTCGAAGGCATCGATGTTTGACTGGGCCACTTCCAGCGCGGCGTCGGACAGATCCACGGCATCGACCTGGGCTTGCGGGAAGGCCAGTGCCGTCAAAATAGCCAAACAGCCCGAGCCAGTGCACAAATCCAGGGCGTTGTAGATGGCATCGGGGTCCGCAATCCAGGGTTGCAACTGCTCTGCCAGCAATTCAGCAATGGGAGAGCGCGGCACGATGGTGTCAGCGGTGACGCGGAAGCGATGGCCTTGCAGCCAGGCTTCGCCAGTCAGGTAAGCGGCGGGCACGCGCTCGTTGCAGCGTCGTGCGACCAGGGCCAGATAGGCAGCGCGCTCGGACTCCAGCACGGTGGCATCCAGATACGGGTCCAGCGTGTCCAGGGGCAAATGCAGGGTGTGCAGCAGCAGATAGGCGGCCTCGTCCCAGGCATTGTCACTGCCATGGCCAAAGGCCAGCTGACAGCGGTTGAACTGACTGACGGACCAGCGCAACAAGTCACGCACGGTGCGCAGTTCCTGCTGGGCTTCCAGCAGGGAGGAATGATCGATGCAAGGGCTTAACAAAGCAGGGATTCCAATGTACGGCGATAAATGTTTTTAAGAGGCTCAAGATCAGCCACAGCAACGTGCTCATTGATTTGATGGATGCTGGCGTTGAGCGGGCCAAATTCGACCACTTGAGGACAGATTTTAGCGATAAAGCGGCCATCCGAGGTGCCGCCTGTCGTGGACAGATCGGTTTCCACGCCGGTTTCGGTTTCAATGGCCTTGGCAAGAGCCTGGCTTAGCGGTCCGGCCTCAGTCAGGAAGGGTTCGCCACCTAGTGTCCATTCCAGTTGGAAGTCCACACGATGACGGCGCAGGATGGACTCCACTTCGGCTTGCAGACCGGCAGGTGTCTGCTCGGTGGAGAAGCGGAAGTTGAAATGCACATCCAACTGACCGGGGATCACATTACCCGCGCCGGTGCCGGCATGAATATTGGAAATCTGAAAGCTGGTGGGCGGGAAATCGATATTGCCGGCGTCCCACATGCGGTCTGTCAGTTCGTGCAGCGCAGGGGCGAATACATGCAGCGGGTTGATGGCCAATTGCGGGTACGCCACATGGCCTTGGCGACCCTTTACGATCAAGTGGCCGGACAGGGAGCCACGACGGCCATTTTTAATGGTGTCACCTAATTGGCGCGAGCAGGTAGGTTCGCCCACGATGCAGTAGTCCAGCTGTTCGCCACGTTCTTTCAGCACTCGGCAAACATGCACCGTGCCGTCGGTGGCCGGGCCTTCTTCATCCGACGTCAGCAGCAGGGCAATCGAGCCTTTGTGTTCAGGATGGGCCTGGGTAAATTCCTCAACTGCGTGGATGAAGGCCGCAATCGAGGCTTTCATATCCGCCGCACCACGGCCATACAGCTGACCGTCGCGCACGGTGGGTTCAAACGGGGGCGAGTCCCAGGCCGCTTCCGGCCCGGTAGGAACCACGTCTGTGTGACCGGCAAAAACAAACAAGGGCGCCAGGGTGCCACGGCGGGCCCACAGATTGGACACCGGGCCGCTGGGCAGATGTTCCAGGCTAAAGCCCGCTTGCTCCAGCCTTGCGCCCAGCCATTGCTGGCAGTGGGCGTCCTCAGGGGTGACCGAGGGGCGGGCAATCAGGGCTTTGAGGGTGTCTAGTACAGAATTGTCAGTGCTCATGTTCAGGCGCGAAGTAAATCATTAATACTGGTCTTGGCGCGGGTACGGGCATCCACACGCTTGACGATGATGGCGCAGGCCAGGCTGTACAGCCCATCGGCCGAAGGCAGGGAACCAGGGACCACTACCGAACCGGCAGGGACACGGCCCTGGTAAATCTTGCCTGTTTCGCGCTCGTAAATTTTGGTGCTTTGCGACAGGAAGACGCCCATGGCCAGCACCGAGTTCTCTTCTACGATGACCCCTTCCACCACTTCGGAACGGGCACCGATGAAACAGTTGTCCTCAATGATAGTGGGGTTGGCCTGCAGAGGCTCCAATACCCCGCCAATACCGACGCCACCCGACAGGTGAACATGCTTGCCGATCTGGGCGCAGGAACCAACGGTGGCCCAGGTATCTACCATGGTGCCTTCACCGACATAAGCGCCGATGTTCACAAACGAGGGCATCAGTACGACATCGGGGGCTACATAGGCGCCTTGGCGTACCACAGCACCGGGAACGGCGCGAAAGCCTGCCTGAGCAAACGCAGCCTGGTCGTGCTGCTCGAATTTCAGAGGCACCTTGTCATAGAAGGGAGCGGGCTCGCTGGCCATGACGCGGTTTTCGTTGATCCTGAAGGACAGAAGAATCGCTTTCTTGACCCAGTCGTTGACCTGCCACTGTCCGTCGATTTTCTCCGCCACACGCAGGGAACCGTAATCCAGCTTTTCGATCACGGTATGGATGGCCGTGCGCAGTTCAATGCTGTGTTCTTGGGGGGAGAGGGAAGCTCGCTGTTCCCACGCCGATTCGATCAGACTTTGGAGGTCGCTCATAGGCTAGGCTCTGTGAATGCAGGCCGTCTTTGGCAGTATCGGGATACAGAAGGCGCATGATGCGCGGTTTACCACCGCAGCGGCCGAGCTTGAATGGAGGCAACAGGATAACCGAGTCTGCCCCTTCCATGCACGGTTTTGTGGCTTTCTTTGTCGCTTTTGAGGACAGATGCGTGTGGGATGCAGTCTGTCAGCAAGGCCAGGAAGGTGGTGTGTTGGCCAAGTGAACTTCATGTGCAGATGTGAATGCGGAGGCCTGCAATATCTGTGTTGGATTTTTTCTGTTTACTTTATTTCTGAAGTTGTTATTCTTTTTTCTTGTGGTTCGATAATTATTTTTCTACTTACCCTTGTTTTTCTTATCGCAGCTATTTTGTTTATTTATTATTGCTGCTGCTCAATTCAATCGGCTACGTAATCAAGTATTTCAAGATAATAAAAAATAAGCATGTATTGCCATACAAGCTTTGTGTGAAATTCTTGGGCGAGGCCTGATTTGCGGGTGTGTGCTGCCTGATCGTATAGCCTGTTTCTTTCTCGCCTGCCTCTGTAGAGCTTATGTGAAAAGGGTCATGAGTCTATCCATGTTGAGAATGAAGTGGCCTGCAGCCATGCGCTTTGATTCGGTTTCTCTTTTTACATTTTATAAAATTTATCGATTTTTTATCTGCCTAGAATGAGCGTGAAGTGTTTTTTTTTGCTGCATTCAGTTCTTGTTTTTCATTCAAACGGAGGGCTTATGCGATCGATCCTTTTATGGCTTCTGGGTGTTCCTATCCCTATCATCATTTTGCTGGCTCTGTTTTGGCACTAAGGTGCGTGCGATCACAATCTGAAATAAGGAATCATCATGGCTACAACGCAATTTGGTTCGGATGCAGGTTTGGGGACGCAAGCCGTGGCGGAGTCTTCGCACTCCGCTGTGTCTTGGGGCGCTGTCATCGGGGGCGCGGTTATTGCCGCTGCCATGACGGTGACCTTGCTGGTAGGTGGGACCGGCCTGGGTTTCATGGCGATCTCCCCGTGGAGTAATGACGGGGCCTCAGGCACCACGGTGGCTATCGGGACGATTATCTGGCTTTTTGTCACGCAGATCATTGCCTACGGTATTGCGGGCTATGTCACCGGACGTCTGCGTACCAACTGGACAGGTGTTCACGGTGACGAAGTTCATTTCCGCGATACGGCGCATGGTTTTCTGGTCTGGGCCGTGAGTGCGGTTGTCAGCGTCTTCTTGCTGGGATCGGGTGTCGCCTCGCTGGTCTCGGGTACGGCTCAGGCAGGGGCGAATCTGGCCGGGGCTGGAGTGGGAGCGGCATCGGCCATCGTAGGCCAGGCAGGCAAGGATCAGGCGCAGGGCCCCGGCTTGGGCTATTTCACCGACACCTTGTTGCGTCCGGCAGATCCTGCCAATGCGCCTGCTCAGACTGGCAGCCCGGAACGTGAGGTCAGCCGGATTCTGGCTCGCAGCCTCAAAGAAGGGGAGGTGTCCCAGCAGGATCAGGATTACTTGCTGCGTTTGGTGGCCAACCGTACCGGCTTGACGCCCGAGCAAGCCAAGGAGCGCCTGGACTCCGTGCAAAAGCAAGCCAAGGAAACAGCCGACAAGCTGGAGCAGCAAGCTCGTGAAGCGGCTGACACCGCTCGCAAGGCAGCCGCTGCTTTCGCGCTGTGGGCATTTGCGTCCTTGCTGGTAGGTGCCTTCGTGGCCAGTCTGGCTGCAACGATTGGTGGACGGGCGCGTATCACGCGTTAAGCCCCAGTCATGATGCCAGGCCGCTTATAAGTTGAGGCGGGCAGTGCAGGCCCCTGGATGTCAGAGCTCCGGGGGCCTTTTTGTTTCTGCTTCCATCAAGTTGCTGTCTGGTCAGTTCCTTCAAGGAACACGAATAAAGTTGCTGGGTGCTTGCCCCAAGCGGCGACGAAACATGGTGGAAAAGGCACTGGAGCTGTCGTAACCCAGATCCAGTGCAATCTGTGTGACGGATTGGCCGGCCGACAGCTTGGCCAGAGCCGCCAGCAGACAGGCTTGTTGACGCCATTCACTAAAACTCATGCCGGTTTGTTGCCGGAACAGGCGCGTAAAACTGCGCAGGCTTTTATTGATTTGCCCGGCCCACTGTTCTGGCGTGCTTTGAATATTGGGCTGACTTAAAAAGTCTTTGCAGAGCTGGGCCAGGGATGGGTCTTGAGGGATGGGGGCAAAGAGCGGCATGGTTTGCGCCAAACCGACTTCATGCAGAAGCAGTTGAGCCAAGGCGTCGTCGCGGCCATCTTCCTCGTACAGAGCGGGCAAGGCCAGGGAGGCCAGCAACAAGTGATGCAGCAAGGGCGTAATGACCAGCACTTCGCAGTGTGTGCTGCTGCGAGGTGCTGCTTCCGGCTCTATATATAAGCTTCGGGTGCTGGCGCTTTGCATGCGAACGCGATGGCGTTTGCCAGCTGGAATCCACACGCCACTATAAGGTGGAATTACCCAGGCGCCATCGTCGGTTTCGACTTCCATCAGCCCGGTCATGGCATAGAGCATTTGCGCCCGTCGGTGCACATGAAAGTCCAGCAGCGTGCCCGGCGCGTAGTCCGTGCCAATCGCCAGCAAGGGGCGAGGGGTGGCATCTACGCTATCCAGTCGTACATTGTGCATAAGCAAGCCTCTGGCCGGAACGAAAGTATTGTTGACCGGTTTTAGCATGCCAGCCAAAGCAGGGCGACCTATTCTTGGGTTTTGTCATCTGTGTTGATGGGCGGCTATGTATTTTCTATTGCTGTTTTTTGGTTTGCTGGCTGGCGTGACCACCGTGCTGTTTGGCTTCGGTGGCGGTTTTGTGGTGGTTCCCGTGCTGTATTCGGTGCTGATTGGCATGTATGGCGTGGACAGTCAGATGGGGCAGGCGGCCATGCATATTGCGGTGGCCACTTCCACCTGCGTCATGATTTTTGGTGCTGGCCTGTCTACCTGGCGCCACCACAAGGCGGGCACTGTGCCTTGGGGGCAAGTGCGTCCTTTGCTCCTGTTCATCGCCTTGGGGGCGATTCCCGGTGCGGCAGCAGCCATGGCCTTGAGCGGGTCCTGGGTACGTTGGGTTTTTGTGGCGTATCTGGGCCTGACGATTCTGGATAGCCTGTTTCGTTCCGGCTTCACCCAAGAGTCCAGCAATACCATGCGCCCTTTAAGCAAGGCCAGTAGTGCTGGGGCCGGGGTAATTATTGGTGCGATTGCCGCCTTTTTGGGTGTCGGTGGTAGCGTGATCACTGTCCCCTTGATGCGTCGACGCGGTGCCAGCATGACCGCTGCCACGGCCGCAGCCAACCCCTTGTCCTTGCCGATGGCGGTGGTGGGGAGCCTGACCTACGCCATGCTGGCCTGGAATGCCGATTCCTTGGGGGCCTGGCATGCAGGTTATATCGACTTGCGCGCATGCCTGGTGCTGGTGATTGGCTCCTGGCTGGGGATTCGCTTCACCTCGCGCTGGATCGGCAAGATCCCGGACAGCATTCATGCCAAAGCCTATATCGCCTTGTTGGGGCTGGTGTTTTTGGTGATGCTGCTGGTTTAAGCGTTGCAGGGGTGGCCTTGCGCCACCGATCCTTCCAAGCTTGAAGGCTTCACTTTTCCTGTTTTGAAAACTTGTGTTTTTTTGTTGAGTGCGGCGAAATGCAGTGCTTGGTGTGCTGCATTTTTCCCTATACTGAGCAGCACAGCACAAACAGGAGTGGGGCAACATGACAACAGAGATTGCAGTGGTCTTGGGTCTGGCTTTAATCGCGATTGTCTTGTTTGCTACAGAAAAACTCCGAATAGATGCTATCGCCTTGCTGGTGCTCAGCACCTTGGCGGTTCTGGGTTTGGTGACTCCCGAGCAGGCCGTGGGTGGTTTCAGCAATCCGGCCACGGTTACCGTCGCGGCCATGTTTGTGCTGGCTGCCGGGCTGCAAAATAGCGGGGCGCTGTCCGGGATTGGGGATTTGCTGAGCAAAGCACGCTCCCCTGTGCAGTTTCTGCTGCTGTTGTTTCTGGTTCTGGCGGTGATTGCTCCTTTCGTGAACAACACGGCGGTGGTAGCGGTATTCATTCCCATCGTCATGGCCGCCTGCGCACGGATAGGCATGTCGGCTTCCAAAGCGCTTATCCCCTTGTCCTATGTCTCGCAAATGGCCGGGGTCTGTACCTTGGTCGGGACCTCTACCAACCTGCTGGTCAATGCCATTGCCCGCGATCTGGGCCATCCCGGTTTCACCATGTTCGAGTTCACCGCCTTGGGGGTGATCTGTATGGCTGTGGGGTGTCTTTATTTGCTGACGATAGGGCGCTGGTTACTGCCCGATGCCCGTGGCGGCGAGTTGGTCGAGCAATATGAGCTGGGAAAATACATTACCGAGCTGCGGGTGATGCCCGATTCTTCCCTGATTGGCCAATCGGTGGGCGATGCCAAGCTGGGCGAGCAATACGGGGTGTTTGTGCTGGAGCTGTTGCGCGGCGATACCAAAGTGTGGGGCCCGCGAGAGCAGAAGATCGAGCAGGACGATGTGCTGTTGGCGCGCGGAGACTGGACCAAGCTGGATGAACTGCGCAAAGAAGCGGGTCTGGAAGTAGACCCCCAGTTCAAGCTGGAACAACAGTCTTTTGAGCAGGTCGATCAGGTCCTGACCGAGGTCATGATTGCGCCGCGTTCGCGTATCAGTGGTCGTACTTTGGGCAGTTTGGGAGCAGGCTGGCACAAGAACGCCACCGTGCTGGGCATTCATCGCCGTGGTCAGGTCTTGCGTGAGCAATTGCGTGCAGTGCGTTTGCAAGTGGGCGATATCTTGTTGATATTGACTCCGGCCGCAGAGGCGGCCGATTTGCGTGCTGACAGCAATATTATCGTGCTGTCCGAGCGCGAGGCTGAAAAGGAAATGGGCTGGCGTGCGCCGTTTGCACTGGTCACCATGGCCCTGGTGATTTTGGTGCCTGCCTTGGGCTGGGTGCCTATCAGCATCACCTCCTTGTTCGGTGCCGTGGCCATGACACTGGCCGGTTGTTTGAAAGCAGATGATGTGTACGACGCCATAGACTGGCGCATCATCATCTTGATGGCGGGCTTGCTGCCTTTGGGTATGGCCATGAGCGAGACCGGCGCGGCCCAGTTTCTGGTCGAAAATACCGTTGGTCTGGTGAAGTCCTTTGGGCCTTTGACCGTGTTGGCCGTGGTCTACCTGATGGCCCTGATGCTGACCGAATTCATGAGCAATGCCGCCGCTGCCGTCTTGCTGGCACCGATAGGAATGTCCACGGCGAAAATGATGGGCGTCGATCCCACTCCATTTCTGATCGCCGTTACCTTCGCGGCTTCCACCAGTTTTGCCACGCCTGTGGGCTATCAGACCAACACCATGGTTTATGGCGCAGGCGGCTATCGTTTTGTGGATTTCCTGAAAGTGGGTTTGCCCTTGAATCTGATTTTCTGGGTGTTGGGCGTGTTGTTGATCCCCGTTTTCTGGCCCTTCAATCCGGCTTGAAGCCGTTACTTGTACGGCAAGAATAAAGGAGACCCTGGTCATGGCCTCACCGGCCCCGCAGACCATCCGGATGATGCAAGGACGAGAGGAACCTGATTACAGGCTTGCGTCACCCGAGGGGCCGGATTGTTCCTTGGGACCTTTCCAGCGATAGCTCAGCAGCAGCACCCACAGGGTGGCCATGCCCAGTCCGTACAACATGGCTCCATAGGAAACGGAAATATCAATACCGCAGACCCGCGAGAAGCGGTCCGCGGTATCGCAGATATTCTTGATCGCCAGTACAAACAAGACGGTGTTGACGGCCATGGCCAGACAAGCGGACACCGCCCGTTCTGCCCAGATCAGACTGGCAACGGCCAGAATGGACAAGGGCATCAAGGAGTTGAGCACACTGGTATGCCAGGCTGAATACGCCTGGGAGGAGTTGAGCAAACTTTCGTTGACGTGCGCAAAGGGAAAGAGCCACAACACAATCAAAGCAGCGCACAGGAAAAAAATCAGTTTCCTGGTGGTGATGTTGAACACGATTAAAAGTAAAAGTTTGCTTTATGAGGATTTCGAGTGTAACTGAACTGTTTTATGCTTAAAGACAAGTTGTGTAAATTTCTCGACACAATTTGCGACAATTTTGTTACTTGAATATGACATAAACAGAAGAATTTTCGAATTTAATCACGTTTTCGTGACAAATTGACGAAGTCTATTCCAATCGTCCACCTGAGGTAAATTGGAGTCTGGATTGTATGATGGCTATCTGGATGAACACTGCAGGAGTAACAAGGATGAAACGTTCCGTATGGTGCTTGAGTGCTGTATTAAGTGTGATGGCCTTGCCCGCCTGGGCTGATAACCCGGCTTGCCAGTATCGGGCTGCCGAAATTCAGAACCAGATCAACTATGCTCGCCAGCATGGCAATGTTCATAGAGAGCGTGGCCTGGAGCGCGCCTTGGCCAATGTGCAGATGCATTGCCGGGACGCGGATTTGCTGCGTGATGTACAGGAAGATATCCGCGAGCAGGAAGAGGATATCCAGGAGCGCCTGGATGAAATCGCCGAGAAACGGGCTGAAGGGCGACAAGACAAGGTGGAAAAGCTGGAGAAAAAACTGGAACGTGATCGTGCCAAATTGGAACAACTGCAAGATGAATTGAAAGAATTGCAGGCTCTGGGTGCTCAGTAAAAAGCGTCACCGCAAGTCCTGAGTCTTTTCCTGTTCTGGCGATTGATCGCGTTAAAAAAGCCGGAGTCAGAAATAAATACGTGCTCCCACTGGGGGCACGTTCTTTTGAATCTGAAAGGACTGCTTATAATCACAGGTGCAGTCGGCGCAATGATGTAAGCCGACCAAGCATAAACAAGAGTGGTATGAGCAGAAAAAGTACAGGTCGTAGCGTTAAAAAAACCAGTAGTAGAAAAAAGACAGGGCAGGCAAACCCGTCCCGATTTTTGAAGTCCGTCCTTGCCGCGGCCCTGACCAGTTTCGGGATTGCAACGGCCTGGCTTCATCCCCAAGGGCCGAACTGGCAAAGTCTGGAATCGTTTCTGGTGTCCTTGGGTTGGCCAGGTGCGACGCAGCAGGATAGTGTGCCTGTTCCGGCCTCGGTCGAGGGGTATGTTCAAACCTCTTTTGCACATTGCCCCCAGTTCTTTCCCGGCTCGCGACCTGTCGTGCCCATGGCTTACACGCAAAGAGAGTTGTGCTTCAGCTCTTTTGCGATTTTGCATAGCGGCCAAACCAAGACGCCGGTGTTTGTCGTCCAGCGTCTGAATCGTCAGCAGATTCAGTCCGCCAAAGGCTTGAAGCGCACGGATCGTTTTTATGCTGAAGGCCGTTTGCCGCAGGCAGAGCGAGCCGAGCTGAATGACTATCGAGGCTCGGGCTTTTCGCGCGGGCATATGGCTCCGGCAGGGGATATGGCGTCGGAGCAGAGCATGGCGCAGAGCTTTTCTCTGGCCAATATGGTGCCGCAAAATCAGGTCCACAACGCCGGCCCCTGGAACAAGATCGAAGCCGATACCCGTAAATATGTGGCGCGTGCCGCAGGCAATGTGTATGTGTTCACCGGACCTGTGTACGAGCGCAATGCCGCGACGATAGGTTCCAGCCAGGTTGCCGTTCCCAGTCATTTGTTCAAGCTGGTGTATGACGCCACCACAGGACGCTCCTGGGTACATTGGCAGGCTAACCAGGCTTCCACTCGTGTTGGACCACCCATCAGCTACGAGGAGTTTGTAAGACGGACAGGCTTGCACTTGCTGCCTGACACCAGTCTGAAAAGATCGGGTTGAAGCAGGCACCTTGGCGTGTGGGCACTAGCCCGTTTTATTAATTGAGTATGGCGTGGACTTGATCTTCAGAAAAATACACGCTGTCCCCGACCTCGAAAACGTGGTAACTGATGTTCTGCTCGCTGACGACGCCCCTGAAATACGCCTTGGGGGTGGCTGGCAGTTGGGTGATACGAACACTGATGTAGCGCTCGCTGGTGTAAGAAACCAGCTGTACATGCATACCTTGCTTCAAATCCAGGGCGCCTGGGAAACGGTCCAGATCGTCATGGCTGACTACAACTCGAAATGCAGTGGGCCTGTGAATGACATAGGCTCCCTTCAGCTGGAGATGTAGAGTCAGGATCTGTTGTGCTTGTGTGCTGATTTGCGCGCCCGGATGTCGGACTTCCTGCTCCAGTTCGGGATTGGGCGTCAGATTCAAGATTTGGGCCAATAGCAAAAATTGTTCGTGAGTCATAAATTGCAAATTATCAGGAAAGGGAATCGACGGGCTTTGGAGGCTCAGGGTACAGTGTTCCTATTGTCCGCGATCGGTTCTGATTTCGATTCGCGGTAATTGCAATAAAGATTTTTTGTAGGGAAAACACAATGATGGTTCGACGTCTGATTCAAAGTTGCGCGGTGCTCGGTCTGGCCGCTTTGATGGCAGCTTGTTCCTCCGCGAAGCCCGGTGGTGGCCCCGTGTCAAAACTCTTTAATGAATGCACCTGGGACCGTGAGTCCTGCATGCACGAGGGCCGGTACGAAGCCGGAGAAAGCGAGTATGCCGAGCGTGAGGCTCGAGATTTGAACCGTCAGTCCGCCGCACGTTTGCGCCGTAGCGGTCTGTAAAAGGGAGTTCTCACGGCAGTGCCGGAGTTGTTCAGCCAAACGAGGTATTGGCCGTGATTCGTGATGTATTAGAGCGCCGGCAAACCGCTATTTATTGTGTGGCGATGTTGCTGGCCGCCTGGATGGCCAGTGTCTGGGTGATGCCAGCTAGTCTGGTCGACTGGATCAATCCAGCGCTGGCTTTCATGTTGTATGTCACCTTTGTGCAGGTGCCTATTGCCCAGTTAGGCAAAGCGCTGACCCAGCTGCGCTTTCTGGCCGTTGTGCTTCTGGCCAATTTTCTCCTGATACCTCTATTGGTCTTTGCGCTGGTGCCCTTGCTGCCAGACCACACCATGTTGCGCCTGGGCGTGCTGTTGGTCTTGCTGGCTCCTTGCATTGATTACGTCGTGACCTTTGCTCAATTAGGTCGTGCCGACGCCCGCGCACTTCTAGCCGCTACGCCGGTACTGCTGCTTGTGCAAATGCTGCTCCTGCCCTTGTTTTTGAAATTGGCCTTGGGGGAACAGTTCGGTTTGTACATCAAAGCCGGGCCGTTTCTGAATGCTTTCTTTTACTTGATTCTGATTCCGCTGCTGCTGGCGGGGGCCACCCAGTATCTCGCGGGTAAAAGTCATAGCTGGGCGCAGATAAAAACGGGTTTGGGCTTGGCCCCCGTTCCAGCCACTGCTTTGGTCTTGTTCATCGTCGTGGCGGCTGTTTTGCGACAACTGGAGCCTGCACTGGATGTCTTGTGGCGAGTGTTGCCGGTGTATGCGCTGTTTGCCATTCTGGCTCCTGTCATCGGCTGGGCGCTGGCACGGCAAGCGCGGCTGGCCGTCCCGTTGCGACGTGCGGTGGCTTTCAGCAGTGCAACTCGCAATTCTTTGGTGGTGCTGCCTCTGGCTTTGGCGATTCCGGGGGCTTTGCCGTTGTTGCCAGCCATCATTTTGACGCAGACTTTGGTGGAACTACTGGCACAGTTGGCTTATGTGCGTGTGCTGGCTCGCTGGGGCCAAAACGAACAGGCTTGAGCGGGCTCTTGAGCAGGCACGCTGTTTATTGTTTGGTCAGTTGCCAGACCTCATTTGTAGCGGCCTTGCCCAGGCTTCGATGATTTTTTAACTCATTGATTAAAAGGGACTTTGTTTGGTCCTGGGCTGAGTCTGCTTCCAAAATGGAGAAGGGGACGTTTGTCTGCTAATGCCTGTGCAAACCGCTCGCTTTTCAGCCAGAATTTTCACTGGAGAACCGCCGCAAAATTGCGCGTTTTTTTCTTATAGAGCTTATAAAAAAAATCACATGGCAATTGTGTAGCCAAGCTCTATGATCTGCTCCGCCTCAGCCTTGAGTGCAACATCATGTTGCGGGCATGTTCTGTGTCCGCCTTCTATTACTTAGGATATCTTCAAAATGCTAGTTGCCGCTTTTCTGGCGTTTGCAGGCCTGTGCCTGTTCGTTAATGGTGTTCGTCTCTTTTACTCTGAAGGTCATCATGCTGGCAGGCTGGTGGATGCCAAAGATGCTGCTATCGTCAACTTGTTCACGGCCGTACTGGGATTCATCTGCATGTCCCATATCTTGAACCCCGCCAATAGCACCGTGTACTCTCCCTTGTCGGCCATTTATCTGGGCCTGTTTGCCTTGACCTATTTTTGGGTAGGGGTGAACGCGTTTACAGGAAGTGATGGGCGTGCCTTGGGCTGGTATTCCCTGGTGGTCGCCTGCATCGCTGTTCCCGCCGCCCTTACAAATTTGAGCGTAGCCGAGCGGATTTTTGACTACTGGCAAGTCCTGAGCTGGTTGTCCTGGGCAGTGCTCTGGTTCATGTTCTTCTTGCTGCTGGTGCTGAATAAACCCATTGCCCGCCTGACTGGGCTGGTGTCTGCCGTGCAAGGGGTGCTGACAGCCTTGCTCCCCGCGCTGCTGTATTTCTGGGGAGTGATCTAAGAGAGCAGGGCGTTTCTTGGAAAGTGAAAAAGGCCTGGTGTGAAAACTGGGCCTTTTTGCTGCCTGATGCCTTCTGGCATAGTGAAGTAAGAGTCGGTTTTCGCTGATTTCCAACCCTGATGCGCTGCGTGTTCAGCCTGGATTTCACACAAGCCGCGCGATCAGATTTCCCCCGCTCTTTTCTTCCGCTTCTGATTGTGTCGTCCGGCATCAAGCAGCACAGCACCCGCGCCTGACAGGGATAACTGATCCCCCGGGTTTCTAAGTGGGCAGTCCGTCATGGACAAACACCCACAGCCTATACAGCCATCCAGCTCATCGCGTAGCTGTGTCAGGCTGAGAATCCGCTCATTCAACATATCCCGCCAGCTCGTGGACAAGGTCGCCCAGTCCTTGGCGTTCAGTGGCCGGCCAGTAGGTAATTCATCCAAGGCTGTTTTGATGGTAGCCAGTGGAATGCCGGCGCGCTGCGCAATTTTGATGACCGCAATTTTCCGTAGAACATCCCGGTGATAGCGGCGCTGGTTACCATCGCTACGCCAGCCATGAATGAGACCTTTGGTTTCATAGTGATGCACGGTTGCAATGGTGACCCCGCTGCGGCGGGCGACTTCACCCACGGACAGAGGGATGCTGGTATCGATTCTCATGGTGTTTGGATCTCTTGACCTCATCTATACATGAGGTTTTATAAAAGACCACTCTTGCCTATGCAAGCTTTTCAAGCGGCAGGGCTACTTTTAAAAGAATGAGTCGAGATCTTATGAAGAATCAGCAAGCTTGCGCGAGTAGCGGGCAAGGGGTACAGACCGGGTGGGGCGCTTTGTTGTCGGGGGCCAATGCTATGCGTGCCCTCGTCCTGGCCGGTGGAGTGGTATTGCATGCCGTCAATGTCTACATTGTGACCACCATTTTGCCCACGGTTGTGCAGGATATTGGTGGGCTGGATTTATATGCCTGGAATACGACCCTGTTTGTCGTGGCGTCTATTCTGGGTTCGGCTCTGTCACCCAAGTTGCTGGCCTTGACGGGCCCTAAAGGCAGCTATGCCGTCGCAGTCTTGATCTTTGCTGTGGGGGCGCTTGTTTGCGCGCTGGCGCCGAATATGTCCCTTTTGCTGTTCGGGCGCTTCGTCCAGGGGATTGGCGGTGGTTTTCTCTTTGCTCTGGCGTACGCCATGATTCGTCTGATTTTTGCAGAGCCCTTGTGGCCTCGAGCCATGGCGTTGGTATCAGCGATGTGGGGCGTGGCAACGTTGGCCGGGCCGGCAGTCGGTGGCGTGTTTGCGCAGTGGGGAATGTGGCGTGCGGCTTTTGGATCGGTCGCCTTGATTGCCGTGCTTTTTGCCGCTTTGGCATTAGTAGTCCTCCCCAAACGCGAGCAACATGCCGCGGCGGTGAGCAAGGTGGCTATTCCTGTGATTCAACTGCTGTTGTTGACGCTGGCGGTGTTGGCGATCTCTGCCGGTAGTACCTCGGCAGATGTACTGCAAAATGCGCTTGGCCTGGGCTTGGCGGGGGTGTTGGCCGTCGCTTTGCTGGTAGTGGAAAAACGTTCGTCTACCAAGTTGCTGCCATCGGGGGCGTTTCAGTTCAGATCTGCTATTGCCAAACTCTATGCCTTGATGTCCTTGTTAGTGCTGACGGTGACCAGTGGTGAAGTTTTTGCACCGCTTTTTCTGCAAGTCTTGCATCAACAGTCCCCGTTAGTAGCGGGGTACTTGACGGCGCTGATGGGGGCGGGCTGGACGGTAGGGGCAATTATCAGCTCGGGCCTGGGGGAAAAAGCCATTGCGCGGGCGATCATGGCTGGGCCTATCCTGGGACTGCTGGGTATGGTGGGGCTTGTTGTTTTACTGCCAGATACCAGTACGGGTTCCGTCCTGGCTCTGGCACCGATTTGTCTGGCTCTGGCCTTGATAGGCGTGGGAGTAGGGGTAGCTTGGCCCCATTTGCTGGTACGGGTTTTCAAGGCAGTGCCAGCCCAAGAGCAGGAACTGGCGGGGGCATCGATTACAACCATTCAGCTCTTTGCAACGGCAAGCGGAGCAGCCTTGGCTGGAATGATTGCCAATGCGGGTGGACTTATTGATCCCGGTGGCGTGGAGGGAACGCGTCAAGCGGCATATTATTTATTTGGAATTTTTGCTGTGGCACCGCTGTTAGGGATAGGCGTGGCAAGGAACTGTCGGGCGTGAATGCTGTCTGATTAATTATGAGCCAGCTAATTTGTTCAGTGTTCCGCTAGGGTTAATACTAGAGCGTCCATTAATTAGCTCTTATTGATATAAGATTTGGTGCAATTGAGGCTTGGCTCTATATTTTTAATTTTCATGAAGGAGGTTGCCTTGTGAATAGTGCCCCCTTTACTAATCAGGTACCGAAACCCGATCCGCAGCCGAAGCCCATGCGTTGGCCTAGCGATTTTCCGGGTAAACACGATCGGCAGGAATAAGCTCCGAATTTAATCGGGAAGCCGCCTTCAAGGGCGGCTTTTTTGTGTCTGCGCTTCAAGGCTTTCTTTTGTGGGGCTCGGAAATGAGGGGGGGGGATCTTTCGGGCTTGATAGTAGGGATATCAGGTGACGTGCCCGTTGCTCTTGCTGCTTCACTAAGCTGTTTGTTGTGGCTCAGCCATCTCTGTGCCGACTTTCTCTTTATGCAGGGCATGGTTTTTGCCTTGTCTGGCTGGCCGTGTTGAAGTCCTCCCCTGAGACTTCCTGACAACAAAAATCTCTTCCTCCTGGGCCGGTTTCAAACCGGCTTTGACCTACGTCTATAGAACGATGTCCATAATCCGTTTCAGCTCATCAATGTAGTATAAAGTAACAAATATTCTTCGGTTTATTGGTCTTTCAGTCAAATTTATGACCTCTTTATACATGAAAAATGTAGTTATCGAGTAAAAAACAGGAATAAATGTTATTTATTGTCAAATGTGACTAGGTAATATAATTACTTGAGAATGATTGTCATTATTGATTTTTTATAAAGGAAAGATGGGGATGAATCGCAATCCAAAGCCAAGCCCAAATCCGGCTCCCAGCCCAAGTCCTGATCCGGCTCCCAAGCCTGAGCCGCAACCCATGCGCTGGCCCAGTGACTTTCCTGGAAAGCACGATCGCTACAACTGATGTTTAAGTAGTGGTGTTCAGGAGAAAAGCACAGTGCCCAGCGGGGTTCTTGCGATTCTGCCCCCCGGCACGTGCTTTTTCTCAGCAGTCTCGAGGTCGATTTCAGTAAATACCGTTGGATTTATCAGATCGATATAGCGCAGCTTTGGTGGGCTCTTATCTGAAAATAACTTTGTTAGCGCGGACAAGCTTTAACTAATGATTGTGAGAGTGGGCTAGCTTCCGTACATAACAATACAAGACGTGCAGCGAGTTGATTGAGTGGTAATTATTAACGGCCAAACAATTACAAGGGAACCAAATCAATAGACGTACTTGCAGTCATGTGGATCGCTAACAGTATTGAACTGGACTCAATACCTAGGCGATGTGGCTATTTTTGTTTTTTTGAGGAATTCGTGGGGCCTTTACGGGGCCTACGATGTTGAATACTTGAAAATAGGCTATTAAAAGCTGTTAGGGTATGAAAGTTAAGCCGTTGATTTTGCTTAAAATTGATTTTTCTGAATCAACGGTTTTCATGCTCTGGTGCGAACGGAGAGACTCGAACTCTCACACCTCTCGGCGCCAGAACCTAAATCTGGTGCGTCTACCAATTCCGCCACGTTCGCAGCACGAAAGAGGTAG
The DNA here is from genome assembly GCF_023674485.1 of Alcaligenes sp. DN25. Classification (NCBI taxonomy): domain Bacteria; kingdom Pseudomonadati; phylum Pseudomonadota; class Betaproteobacteria; order Burkholderiales; family Alcaligenaceae; genus Alcaligenes; species Alcaligenes sp. DN25. Next base: position 1,779,909 of record NZ_CP098408.1, read on the forward strand.
ATTCTAGCTTGGATTTTCATCCTCGGCAAGTGCTTGCTCCGTATGAAAAACAAATAGATTAGGGGCCATCTTGTACTGGCCCCCAGGTGCTTTTGTACTGCTTTGTTTTACTTGCGTTTTGGGTTCTTGGCGATCAGGCCGCGTGCTTGCCAGTCGGCTTGTTGTTCGGCGCTGATCCCCAGATTATCCAGGATTTCCTGGGTGTCCTGACCCAGGTGCGGAGCAGGGCGGTAGATGGCGCCAGGGGTGTGGCTCAGCTTGGGAACGATGCCCGGTACTTTAAGTGGTGTGCCGTCTGGCAGACTGCTGTCCAGCAGCATGTCACGGGCCTGATAGTGGGGGTCCGCCGCGATATCGGCAATGTCATAAACCCGCCCTGCGGGAACGCCAGCCTGGTCCAGAATTTCCAGTACCTTGTCCAGTTCCAGAGCGCTGGCCCAGTGGCCAATGGCGGCATCGATCACGCCTGCATTTCGGGCGCGACCATCATTGTGCGCGTAGTCGGGATTGTCAGCCATATCAGCGCGCCCAATGGCGTTCATCAAGCGCTTGAAAATGCTGTCGCCATTGCCGGCGATCAAGGCGTACTTGCCATCCTTGCAGACGTAGGCATTGCTGGGCGTAATGCCGGGCAGGCTGCTGCCGGCAGGCTCCCGAATGGCACCGAAGGCGGAGTATTCGGGCAGCAGGCTTTCCATCATGTTGAACACGGATTCATACAGGGCCACGTCAATATATTGACCTTCGCCCTTGTTCTGTTCACGCTGGCGCAGGGCCATCATGATGCCGATGACACCATGCAAGGCTGCCAGAGAGTCTCCAATGGACACACCAACCCGTACTGGTGGGCGTCCGGCTTCACCGCTAAGGTGGCGCAAGCCGCCCATGGCCTCGCCAATCACGCCGAAACCGGGCTTGTCCTTGTAAGGGCCGGTCTGGCCGTAGCCCGATACACGCAACATGATCAGACCGGGGTTGATGGCTTTCAGGTCTTCCCAGCCTAGCCCCCATTCTTCCAGGGCGCCGGGGCGGAAGTTCTCGATCAGAATGTCACATTCTTTTGCCAGTGCGCGCACCACGTCCTGACACTCCGCCTGTCGCAGGTCCAGGGCCAGAGACTTCTTGTTACGGGATTGCACCTCCCACCAGACCGAGTTACCGTCATGCAGCAAACGCCATTTACGCAAGGGGTCACCGCCTTTGGGGGATTCGATCTTGATGACGTCCGCGCCAAATTCGCCCAGGATCTTGGCGGCAAAGGGGCCGGCAATCAATTGGCCCAGTTCCAGGACCCGGATGCCGCCTAAAGGGGAGTTCATGTGCATATCAGTCTTGCGTAGGGAAGGTAAAGTAAGGGATCATAGTCCGGCACGGCTGTATTGTCTTGACAGGAAATTATGATTCAAAATACGTTTGTTTGGATTTACCGTGCCAGTTTCCGGTAAAATGCCGGATTACTCTTATCAATTACTCAATTTAATATAGGTCTTCAATGCAGCCCGAGGTTGAAATTCTGTCCGGCTTGGAGCGCCGAGTCGATGTGGTCGTTTCGGTGGCCGACGTAGAAAAACAAGTCCAGGCCCAGCTCAAGCGTGTGGCTCGTACGGCCAAGGTACAGGGCTTCCGTCCCGGTAAAGCGCCTTTGTCCGTTGTCGAGCGCAGCCACGGCCCTGGTATCCGTTACGACGCCATCAACGAAGAAATCGGCAAAGCCCTGGACAAAGTGATCCAGGACTCCAAATTGCGCGTAGCCGGCACTCCTAATCTGGAAGCCAAAGAAGGCGAGCCTGCTGAAGGCACCATGGCCTTTACCGCAACTTTCGAAGTTTATCCAGAAGTGGCTCTGCCTGATCTGTCCAAACTGGAAATCAAGCGTGCCAACACGCCTGTGACCGACGAAGACATCCAGCGCACCGTAGACGTGCTGCGCAAGCAACGCGCCAACTACGAATCCAGCGCTGATCGCCAAGCTCAGGAAGATGACCGCATCACTCTGGACTTTGTGGGCACCATTGACGGCGTCGCCTTTGAAGGCGGTAGCGCTGAAGGTTTCCAGTACCTGCAAGGTCGTGGCCGCATGCTGCCCGAGTTCGAGACTGCCGTTGCCGGCATGAAAGCAGGCGAAACCAAAACCTTCCCTCTGGAATTCCCTGCCGACTACACCGGCAAGGAAGTGGCTGGCAAAACTGCCGAATTCAAGATCACCGTGACAGACGTGGCCCAGCCTGTTCTGCCCGAGCTGGATGCTGAGTTTGCCAAGTCCCTGGGTCAGGCTGAAGGTGATGTGGACGCTTTGCTGGCCGACATCCGTGCCAACATCGAACGCGAAATCAAGGCTCGTGTGCACGCTCGCAACAAATCCGCTGTGATGGACGCCTTGCTGTCTGCCAGCGAATTTGACGTGCCTAACGCTCTGGTCGACAACGACGTGGAAGGTCGCATCGCTTCGGCTCGCGCTGAGCTGAAAGAGCGCGGCGTGCCTGATGCAGACAAGATGCCTATCCCTGCCGAGGCCTTCAAGGAAGAGTCCACTCGCCGCGTGCGTCTGGGTCTGCTGGTCTCCGAACTGGTCAAGGCTGCAGAACTGCAAGCCAAGCCCGAGCAGGTTCGTGCCCGCATCGAAGAATTTGCCCAGAACTACGAACAGCCCGCCCAAGTGGTGGCCTACTACTTGTCCGATCGCCAGCGTCGCGCCGAGATTGAGGCAGTGGTACTCGAAGATAACGTCGTCGAGCACGTACTGTCCCAGGCCAAGGTGTCCGACGAGGAGGTGGCGTTCGACCAAATCATGGGAACCAACTAATGTCGTCAACCTTTGTCGACTTCTACGCCTCAATGCATGGGGGGCAATCTGTTGCCCCTACGGGTTTGGGCTACGTGCCTATCGTGATCGAGCAGTCCGGTCGTGGAGAGCGGTCTTACGACATCTACTCCCGCCTGCTGCGCGAGCGCATCATCTTTCTGGTGGGCCCGGTTCATGACAACTCGGCCAACCTGATTGTGGCCCAGCTGCTGTTTCTGGAGTCGGAAAATCCTGAAAAGGATATTTCGCTCTACATCAACTCGCCCGGTGGTTCGGTCTATGCAGGCCTGGCCATCTACGACACGATGCAGTTCGTCAAGCCGGAAGTCTCGACATTGTGTACCGGCATGGCTGCCAGCATGGGCGCTTTCTTGCTGTCTTCGGGCGTCAAGGGCAAGCGTCTTGCCTTGCCTAACTCGCGCATCATGATCCATCAGCCTTCGGGCGGTGCGCGAGGCCAGGCTTCCGATATCCAGATTCAGGCCAAGGAAATCCTGAGCCTGCGCGAACGCTTGAACAAGATCCTGGCCGAAAACTGCGGCCAGCCTGTCGAGCGTATCGAGCTGGATACCGAGCGTGACAACTTCATGGCAGCTGAAGACGCTGTGGCCTATGGCCTGATCGACAAGGTGATGAACACTCGTGACGAGTAATCATCTGTCCCGCCAGGGATCGATCTGACGCAGTACTATGGCTGTTCGGGGGCGGGACTTGTTCCCGTCCTTTTACCATCCTGAAGTGAAATTTAAATTTATGTCCGAAAAGAAATCGGCCGACGAGAAAGTTCTGCATTGCTCGTTTTGCAATAAAAGCCAGCATGAGGTCAAGAAACTGATCGCTGGACCTTCGTCCGTGTTCATCTGCGACGAATGTATTGATCTGTGTACCGATATCATTCGTGACGAAGCTGCGGGCGCCACTCCTGATGGTGAACGTAAAGAATTGCCCACCCCCCAGGAAATCAAAGAGTTTCTGGATGGGTATGTCATTGGCCAGGAAATGCCCAAGCGCACCTTGGCCGTAGCGGTGTACAACCACTACAAGCGAATTCGTAGCGGCAAGGCAGGCCGTGACGATGTGGAACTGTCCAAAAGTAATATTTTGCTGATCGGGCCTACGGGTTCGGGCAAAACGCTGCTGGCCCAAACACTGGCCCGCATGCTGGATGTGCCTTTTGTGATGGCAGACGCCACCACACTGACCGAAGCCGGTTACGTGGGTGAGGACGTCGAGAACATTGTTCAAAAACTGCTGCAAAACTGCGATTACGATGTGGAAAAAGCGCAGCGCGCCATTATCTACATCGATGAAATCGATAAAATTTCCCGCAAGTCGGATAACCCTTCGATCACCCGCGACGTGTCGGGCGAGGGCGTGCAACAGGCGCTGCTCAAGCTGATCGAAGGTACAGTCGCTTCGGTGCCTCCGCAAGGTGGTCGCAAGCACCCGAACCAGGACTTTGTGCAGGTGGATACCACCAGCATTCTGTTCATCGTGGGCGGTGCTTTTGATGGCCTTGAAAAGGTGATTCGCGACCGTACAGAAAAATCCGGTATCGGTTTTTCTGCTTCCGTGAAAGCCAAGTCCGAACGAGGCGTGGGTGAGCTATTCTCTGAGGCCGAGCCCGAGGATCTGATCAAGTTTGGTCTGATTCCCGAGCTGGTGGGGCGTTTGCCTGTGGTCGCCACTCTGGAAGAGCTGCACGAAGACGCACTGATCCGCATTTTGACCGAGCCGCGCAATGCCTTGGTCAAGCAGTTCCAGAAGCTGCTGAGCATGGAAGGCGTAGAGCTGGAAGTTCAGCCCGAAGCCCTGCGTGCGGTGGCCCAGCGTGCCATCAAGCGTCGTACCGGCGCTCGTGGTCTGCGCAGTATTGTCGAGCAAGCGCTGCTGGACACCATGTACGAACTGCCTTCGCGTAAAGACGTCAGCAAAGTGGTGCTGACCGAGGACGCCATTGTCGGAAAGAGTAAACCCGAATTGATTTTGGGCCGCCCTTTGTCCGATAGTGAAGCCAGTGACACTGAGTCGCCCTTGAAAAACGCAGTAGCTTAGAGATATCTCCTCGTTTGTGCCCTGTCTGGCTGCGGTCGGACAGGTGCAGGCGGGACAGGGCGACAGGCGAAGGTAAGGAGAAAGGAGTGGACCTATGAAGACCACCAGGCATAAGGGCTTGTCTCTCTTTAACTCTGTAAAGTTCTGTTCTAATGTTCGTTCGGCCTACTTGAAATATCAAAATTCGCCACAATCTGAGCTACAACAGGTTAAACCGTGAAAGGGAAGCCCAGGCTTCCCTTTTGCGTCTAAGGACATTTATAGGAAATGACTATGTCTGCGAGCCAGATTCTTTCTACGGAACCTATTGAGCTGCCGCTGCTTCCCTTGCGCGATGTAGTGGTGTTCCCTCACATGGTGATTCCGCTTTTTGTTGGCCGGCCTCGCTCGATCAAAGCTCTTGAGCTGGCAATGGAGTCCGGCAACAACATTATGTTGGTGGCGCAAAAGTCCGCAGGCAAGGACGATCCCGCTCCCGAGGATCTCTACGAAATTGCGTGTGCGGCCAGTATTTTGCAAATGCTCAAGTTGCCCGATGGCACGGTAAAAGTGCTGGTGGAAGGCTTGCAGCGTGCCCGAATCACCCAGGTACAGGATGCCGAAACCCACTTCATGGCCTCGGTGGTCGAAGTGCCCGGCGACTCCGGTGACGCGGCTGAAACTGAAGCCCTGCGTCGTGCCGTTCTGGGTCAATTCGAGCAATACGTCAAACTGAATAAAAAGATCCCTCAGGAAATTCTGACTTCCCTGACCGGGATTGATGATGCTGGCCGTCTGGCCGATACCATCGCTGCTCACCTGCCTTTGAAGCTGGAGCAAAAACAGGGCATGCTGGAAACGCCCAAGGCTTTGGAGCGTCTGGAAAGCCTGCTGTCGCAATTGGAAGGCGAAATTGACATCTTGCAGGTAGAGAAGCGCATTCGCGGCCGTGTGAAAAAGCAGATGGAAAAGAGCCAGCGCGACTACTATCTGAACGAGCAGGTCAAGGCGATTCAGAAAGAGCTGGGCGAAGGCGAAGAAGGCGCTGATGTTGAAGAGCTGGAAAAACGCATCGAGCAGGCCCAACTGAGCAAGGAAGCGCTCAAGAAAGCCGAATCGGAAATGAAGAAGCTCAAGCTGATGTCGCCGATGTCAGCCGAAGCAACCGTGGTGCGTAACTACATTGAAACGCTGGTTGGCCTGCCTTGGCGCAAAAAGAGCCGTATCAACAACTCCTTGAGCAATGCCGAGGAAGTGTTGGATGCGGATCACTTTGGTCTGGAGAAGGTCAAAGAGCGCATCGTTGAATACCTGGCTGTTCAGCAACGTGTCGACAAACTGAAGGCCCCAATCCTGTGTTTGGTTGGCCCTCCAGGCGTGGGTAAAACTTCGCTGGGACAGTCCATTGCCAAGGCAACGAACCGCAAGTTCATTCGTATGGCTTTGGGTGGGGTGCGTGACGAGGCCGAGATTCGCGGTCACCGTCGTACCTACATCGGCTCCATGCCGGGCAAGGTGGTTCAGAACATGAGCAAGGTGGGTGTACGTAACCCGCTGTTCCTGCTGGACGAGATCGACAAGATGGGCGCGGATTTCCGTGGCGACCCATCCTCGGCACTGCTGGAAGTTCTGGACCCTGAACAAAACCACACCTTCCAGGATCACTACCTGGAAGTGGACTATGACTTGTCCGATGTGATGTTCGTGGCAACCAGCAACACCTTGAACATTCCACCGGCCCTGCTGGACCGTATGGAAGTGATTCGTCTGTCGGGTTACACCGAAGATGAGAAGGTGCGTATTGCTTTCGATTACCTCTTGCCCAAGCTGATGAAGAACAACGGCGTGCGCGATGGCGAGCTGGAAGTGACCGAAGATGCCGTGCGCGACATCGTGCGTTACTACACCCGTGAAGCGGGTGTGCGTTCCCTGGAACGTGAAATCAGCAAGATCTGCCGCAAGGTTGTTCGCAAGCTGTTGGTGGCCAATCCACAAGCCGGTACGCGTGCAGCTCGCAACAAAACACTGACCCAGGAAACCTTGGTCGTGAATGCGGCGAATCTGAACGATTACCTGGGCGTACGTCGTTTCTCCTTCGGCCTGGCCGAAAAAGAGAACAAGGTTGGTCTGGTGACGGGTCTGGCCTGGACCGAGGTGGGCGGTGAGTTGCTGACCATCGAAGTGGCCGATATGCCCGGTAAAGGCAATGTGCTGCGCACCGGCTCGATTGGCGATGTGATGAAAGAGTCGGTTGAAGCGGCTCGCACAGTCGTACGTTCGCGTGCCCAGAAGTGGGGCATTGCCAATAGCGTGTTTGAAAAGCGTGACCTGCACGTGCACTTTCCAGAAGGCGCTACGCCCAAGGACGGTCCATCGGCCGGTATCGCCATTACGACCGCTATCGTGTCCAGCCTGACGGGTATTCCGGTTCGTGCTGATGTGGCCATGACGGGTGAAATCACCTTGCGCGGCGAAGTTCTGCCTATCGGCGGCTTGAAAGAGAAGCTGTTGGCAGCGCAACGCGGCGGCATCAAAACCGTGATGATCCCGGAAGAAAACATCAAGGACCTGGCCGATATTCCAGATAACGTGAAAAACACGCTGGAGATTATCCCGGTGCGTTGGATTGATCGTGTACTGGAAGTGGCCCTGCAAGACGCTGTAACGCCCCTGAGCGACGAAGAAGTAGCTCGCCTGGCCGCTGAGGCCTTGGCAGCCACGCGTGCTGCTGGGGCGGGTTCTGAGTCCTTCAAGCACTAAGCATCAGCAGTAGTCAGTAAGCAGTGAAACAGGCTGCCTTGGGTTCAAGGTAGCCTGTTTATATTTTGGCTAGGCTGATCGTGCGTTTGAAGTCAGTCATATTGACTGCAACGAGAGCCAGACTTTTGGGTGATGATGGTGACGCGGGTGGTGATACAAGCTTGCGCGAGAGGTTTACGTTTGTTCAACTCGTGCTGTAGGCATGTAGGCATGTAGGCATGTAGGCATGTAGGCATGTAGGTACGTAGGGGCTAGGTATGGCTATACCCGCGATTGCAGTCATGACTGCAACTGCAGACATACCGCGAAAATCATGGTCAAAGTGACTATCGCCGTTAATCTGTTCAAACCTGTATAGCGAGCATGCACTCGGACCAATAAAAAACCCCATGTACCGTTTGGTGCATGGGGTTTTTCTCTTATCAGAAGCACCAACCTTACAAAACAGCTCTGGTGGCCTAGAGAGGGACAGCTTAATGCAGCGGGCTGGTGCGAATCAGACCGACAGCAATGCCCTCCAAAGACAGGGAATCCGGGTCGGTGACGATGATGGGTTCAAAGTCCGGGTTCTCGGGCAAGAGGACCACTTGATTGCTGGAGCGCGACAGGCGCTTGACGGTGACATCGTCGCCAATGCGCACCACCACGATCTGCCCATTACGCGCTTCACTGGCTTTCTTGACGGCCAGCAGGTCGCCGTCAAAAATGCCCGCGTCTTTCATGCTCAAGCCGCGTACGCGCAGCAGGTAATCAGGCGTTTGGGTGAATAGGGTAGGGGCGACGCCAATCTCGCGCTCGATATGCTCGGTGGCCAAAATAGGGCTACCGGCAGCCACGCGACCAATAATGGGCAGCAAGAGGGCGTCAGCCAGATTGGCCAATGCGTTGCTGCTGGGAGCGGCGCTTTCGCGGGTATCCGTACCGAGCAGGCGTATGCCGCGCGAGGCGCCGGCAGTCAGCTCGATAGCGCCTTTGCGGGCCAGAGCTTTCAAATGATCTTCGGCCGCATTGGCGGATTTGAAACCCAGCACCTGAGCAATCTCTGCTCGAGTGGGAGGGAAACCCGTCCGTTCGATTTCAGAACGAATGATGTCCAGCACTTGTTGTTGGCGTGCGGTGAGCTTGGCGGTCATAGTATTGTCTGCTGAATATATATACAGTAAAGATTGTGCGTTACAGTTGGCGTTTTTGCAAGCGGTGAGGGCCCTAAAGGCTTAATTTTTGACCCTTCGGGCTGCTCAGGCAGACTGGGGCCAATCCTTGCGGTCCAGGGTGTACAGCACATGGGGGGCGAGTTTGTGGCCCGCCGCTACACCGGGGTGATCAAAGGTACCAGCTTGCTCTGTCATGCCCAGGCGTTGCATGACGGTCTGCGAAGGCAAGTTCAATTGAGCGGTGTACGCCACAATTTGATCCAGGCCCAGTTCGTCAAAACCAAAGTCCATGCAGGCTCGTGCCGCTTCGGTGGCATAGCCCTTGCCCCAGTACTCAGGCAGCAAACGCCAAAGAACTTCCACGCAAGGCTGAAAGTACAGATCGGCGGTCGGGCGGTTCAAGCCCACCATGCCAATGAAGGCCCCGTTTTCTTTCAGCTCGACTGCCCAGGGACCCCAGCCATGCTCGTCAATCAGGCTTTGGCTGCGGTGGGCGATGGCATCGCTTTGCTCACGGTCCAGGGTGGCCGGATAAAAACGCAGTGCGTGGGGATCGCTGTTCAAGCGGAAAAAGGGCTCCAGGTCGGAAGCTTTCCAGGGGCGCAAGATCAGGCGTTCGGTGTTCAGGGAAATCGTGTCTGTCATGGTAGTGCTCCAAGGGCTGGAACGACAACGCCCTTCCGAAGAAGGGCGTTGGGGCTGTAGTGAGGGACAGCTTACTTCAGGACTTGAGCGATGGCCTTGGCCACGACGTCAATATTCTGGCTGTTCAATGCAGCAACGCAAATACGGCCGCTGCTGACAGCGTAAATGCCGTGTTCCTGTCGCAGGCGTTCGACTTGCTCGGCAGTCAGGCCGGAGTAGGAGAACATGCCGCGCTGTTGCAGCACGAAGTCAAAGTTTTGGGTAGCGCCGTGCTCTTTCAGCTTGGCAACCAGTTGGGCGCGCATTTCGCGGATGCGATCACGCATGCCGGCCAGTTCAGTCGCCCAAGTCTGGAACAGTTCAGGCGAGTTCAGTACCGTGGCCACAACTTTGCCACCGTGTGTGGGTGGGTTGGAGTAGTTGGTGCGAATCACACGCTTGACCTGGCTCAGTACGCGGGAGGTTTCGTCCTTGCTGGAAGTAACCAGGGTCAGGGCGCCAACGCGCTCGCCGTACAGCGAGAAGGACTTGGAGAACGAGGAGCTGATGAACATGGACAGACCCAGCTTGGCAAACAGACGCACTACGCTGGCGTCTTCTTCCAGACCGGCGCCAAAGCCTTGGTAAGCGATGTCCAGGAAAGGAACCAGTTGACGTTCTTTGATCAGCTCGGCGATCTGGGCCCATTGTTCCATGCTGGGGTCCACGCCGGTCGGGTTGTGGCAGCAAGCGTGCAGGACCACGATGGACTGGGCCGGCATGGCGCGCAGCGAGGCGATCATGCCGTCAAAGTTCAGGCCATGCGTAGCGGCATCGTAGTAAGCGTAGGTGTTGACCTTGAAGCCGGCGCGCTCGAACAGGGCGCGGTGGTTTTCCCAGCTTGGATCGCTGATGTAAACCTCGGACTGGGGCAACAGTTGCTGCAGGAAGTCAGCACCGATTTTCAGCGCACCGGTACCGCCCAGGGATTGCACGGTCAAGGCGCGGCCTTCGGCAATGATGGGGGAGTCGGCACCCAGCAACAGGGTTTGAGCACCCAGATTGTAGGTATTGATCCCTTCAATAGGCAGGTAGCTGCGCGCGGCGGCTTTGCTCATCATGGCTTCCTCAGCCTTTTGAACAGCCTGCAAAATCGGGATACGCCCTTGATCGTCGTAGTAAACACCGACCCCCAGATTAACTTTGCCGCTGCGTTCGTCGGCATTGTATTGTTCGTTCAAACCCAAAATAGGGTCGCGTGGAGCCAGTTCGACGGTTTCGAAGAGCGATGTCATGATGATATGGGGGCGTTAGTGCAGAAAGGTAGAAAAACAAAGCATTAATGTGATAATACGGGCTTACCCTAAAGTGTGTCTAGCATGAAATTTGAGCCTGCCTTTCAAGAATTTCCGGGGAGTTCCTTCAAACTTTTCCAACCTTATTTGCCTGCTGGCGACCAGCCTGCGGCGATTGAGCAGTTGGTTGAGGGGATTGATGATGGCTTGATGTACCAGACCCTTTTGGGGGTAACGGGCTCGGGCAAGACCTATACGATGGCGAACATTATTGCTCGCACCGGGCGTCCGGCCATTGTTCTGGCGCCCAATAAAACCCTGGCGGCGCAGTTGTACGCCGAGATGCGCGAGTTCTTTCCACGCAACGCCGTGGAGTACTTTGTGTCTTACTACGATTACTACCAGCCCGAGGCCTATGTGCCATCGCGTGATCTGTTTATTGAAAAGGACTCGTCCATCAATGAACACATCGAGCAGATGCGCTTGTCGGCCACCAAAAGCCTGCTGGAGCGGCCTGACACCATTATTGTGGGTACCGTGTCCTGCATCTACGGTATTGGTAACCCCGGTGATTACCATGCCATGGTGCTGACCCTGCGCAAGGGTGACCGTATCGCCCGCCAGGAGCTGCTGGCGCGTCTGGTCGCCATGCAGTACGAGCGTAACGATCTGGATTTTCAGCGTGGGATATTCCGTGCTCGTGGTGAAGTGGTCGATATCTTCCCGGCAGAAAACGCGGAGCTGGCCTTGCGAGTCAGCCTGTTTGATGACGAGATTGAAGAGCTGGAGTTGTTCGATCCGCTGACAGGCAAGGTCGTGCAGAAGCTGAACCGCTTTACCGTGTTCCCTAGCTCGCATTATGTGACGCCACGCGAAACCGTGTTGAGGGCGATTGAAACCATCAAGCTCGAACTGCGCGAGCGTCTGGAATTTCTGACACGGGAAGGGCATTTGGTTGAAGCTCAACGCCTGGAGCAGCGCACCCGTTTTGATCTGGAAATGCTGCAGGAGCTGGGCTTTTGCAAAGGCATCGAGAACTACTCTCGCCACTTGTCAGGAGCAGCGCCTGGCGATCCGCCGCCGACACTGATCGACTACCTGCCACGTAACTCCCTGATGTTTATCGACGAAAGCCACGTCACTATCGGGCAGTTGGGCGCCATGTATCGCGGTGACCGCTCGCGTAAAGAAACCCTGGTGCAGTTCGGTTTCCGCTTGCCCTCGGCCATGGATAACCGGCCTTTGAAACTGGAAGAGTTCGAACGCCGTATGCCGCAAACCGTGTTCGTGTCGGCTACACCCGCTGCCTACGAGCAAGAGCATGCAGACAATGTGGTTGAACAGGTGGTGCGACCTACCGGACTGGTGGACCCGGAAATCGAGGTTCGTCCGGCTACCACGCAGGTCGATGATTTGCTGGGTGAAATCAAGCTGCGTACTGCGCAGGAAGACCGTGTGCTGGTGACAACGCTGACCAAGCGCATGTCCGAAGATCTGACCGAGTATTTGTCAGAAAACGGTATTCGCGTGCGCTACTTGCACTCGGATATTGATACGGTGGAACGGGCCGAGATCATCCGGGATCTGCGTCTGGGCGTCTTCGATGTGCTGGTCGGGATCAACCTGCTGCGTGAGGGGCTGGATTTGCCCGAAGTGTCTCTGGTGGCGATTCTGGATGCGGACAAGGAAGGCTTCCTGCGTTCGGAGCGCAGCCTGATTCAAACCATAGGTCGGGCAGCGCGTAACCTGAACGGTAAAGCCATTCTGTATGCCGACAGAATGACGGACTCCATGCACCGCGCTATCGAAGAAACCGAGCGCCGTCGTGCCAAGCAGATCGCCTTTAACGAAGAGCACGGTATTACGCCGCGCGGCGTGAACAAGGCCGTCCGTGAGTTGATTGATGGTGTTGTTGCCTCGGATCCAACTGCCAGCTTGCGCGAGGATGTGCCGGACGAGTTGATTCGCGACGAGAAGGCCGCTGCACGCGAGATCAAGCGTCTGGAAAAAGAGATGATGGACCACGCCCGCAACCTGGAGTTCGAGCAAGCGGCAGCCGCGCGCGACAAGTTGCAAAGACTGAAGGCCAAGCTGCTGATGGCGTGATGATTGTTGTGTATTTGCAACTAAAGCTGGACGAAAGCTCAGAAAAAACACCGTTCTGCTACCGGCTTTCATCACTCGGGTGTATTGCTTGATTTATCTCATCTCGAGAAAGTGGTGTATCCGCTAAGCAAAGGTTGCTGCGCCTTTGGTTTATTCCAAACTTCAAGCAGCTGCGACCGGTTCTTATTGGCAGCTCTCAAACGATACGGATTTGCTGTTTTCAAGGCGATTTTCGGGGTCTGTTTTCACCCCGGTTTCATCTTGCCTTATTTGGGGTTTTCCCGCAGACTTTGACGCATTATGAGTAAGGTTCTGTTTGTCTGTACAGGGAATATTTGCCGCTCCCCCAGCGCCGAAGGTGTCTTGCGCCAACTGGTCGACCAGGCCAGTTTGTCGGAGGCTATTTTGGTGGATTCAGCCGCCACGCATGGCTTTCATGTTGGCGAGCATCCTGACACACGCGCACAGATAGCCGCTCGTAAACGCGGTTATGACATCTCTACCTATCAGGCCCGACAGGTCCAGCGCGAGGACTTTCGCAACTTCGACCTTATCTTGAGCATGGACTGGGAAAACCACGCTGCCTTGCAGCAAATGTGTCCTCCCATTTACCGTCACAAGCTCATGCTGCTGATGCGCTTTGCCACTGACTATGAAGCGGCTACCGTGCCCGATCCTTATTATGGCGGCCAGGATGGCTTTAATAAGGTCATGGACTATATCGAAGATGCCTGCCAGGGCGTGTTCGAACTGGTTCGCAAGCGCGTCCCCAATTACCGTGCTGCCTGAGTGGCTATATAACACTTCAGTATAAGTGTAAAAACACACGCTCAAGCACGGTAGTTTCCCCTGTATTTGCTATACTGGACCAAATTGGTCGGATTTGCCGTTGGCAGTCCGGCCGCTTTCGCCTTTGGCAAGGAAACTATCATGCGTTTGACGACAAAAGGGCGTTTCGCCGTAACCGCGATGATCGATCTTGCGCTGCGCCAGCAAAGTGGACCGGTGACGCTCGCAGGCATCAGCCAGCGACAGGGTATCTCGCTCTCGTATCTTGAACAGTTGTTTGGCAAGTTGCGCCGCCATGAACTGGTCGATAGTGTGCGTGGTCCGGGTGGTGGCTATACGCTTGCGCGTCTGGCCCGCCACATCACCGTTGCTGACATTGTGTTTGCGGTCGATGAGCCCGTTGATGCCACCCAATGCGGTGGCAAGGGTAATTGCAAGCAGGGCACAAATGGGCAGAAAGGCGAGTGCATGACTCACGAGCTTTGGGCGACGCTTAGTCGTAAAATGGTCGATTATCTGGATTCTGTCTCGCTACAGGACTTGGTTGATCAGCAGCGTCTGCGTCAGCTGAAGTTGGCCGCTCAGGAAGCCGGCCAGCCAGAAGAATGTACTTTGTAGTGGGCAAGATCCGCTACTGACCCGGAGTTTTGTATGAGTCGCGCTCAGCGTATCTATATGGATTATGCCGCCACTACACCGGTAGACCCGCGTGTGGCCGACAGCATGATTCCCTGGTTGACGGAACGATTTGGCAATCCGGCCTCCAGCAGCCATCCCTATGGGTGGGATGCGGAAGAGGCCGTGGACCAGGCGCGCCGTCAGGTTGCCGCTTTGGTAGGGGCAGAGCCGCGTGAAATCGTCTGGACCTCCGGTGCTACCGAAGCCATCAATCTGGCGTTAAAAGGTGCCGCGCAGTTTTATCAGTCCAAGGGCCGCCATATTATTACCGTCCGTACGGAACACAAGGCCGTGCTGGATACCTGTCTGGCCTTGCAGGACGAAGGGTTTGAAGTCACCTTTCTGGATGTCCTGCCCAGTGGTCTGATTGATCCTCAGGCGTTTGAACAAGCCATTCGCCCCGACACCATCCTGGCCTCGGTCATGTTAGTGAATAACGAAATTGGCGTGATTCAAGATGTGCAGGCCCTGGGGGCAATGTGCCGGGAGCACAAGGTGCTGTTCCATGTGGACGCCGCCCAGGCCACCGGCAAGGTGGCGATCAATCTGCAGGAGTGGCCGGTGGATTTGATGTCCATGTCTGCCCACAAGACTTACGGTCCCAAAGGAATCGGGGCCTTGTATATCCGTCGTAAACCGGCCGTGCGCCTGAAAGCGCAGATTCACGGTGGTGGTCACGAACGCGGGTTTCGCTCCGGTACGCTGGCCACTCATCAGATCGTGGGCATGGGGCGTGCTTTTGAACTGGCTGCGCAGGAAATGGATCTAGACAATCAGCGCATCACCGCGCTGCGAGATCGTCTATGGGCTGGCTTGCAGTCTATCCCTGACCTGTTCCTGAATGGCACCTTGGATCAGCGCGTGCCCCACAACCTGAACATCAGCGTGGATCACATCGAGGGCGAAGCTCTGATGATGGCCCTGACGGATCTGGCCGTGTCCAGCGGCTCGGCCTGTACGTCGGCCAGCCTGGAACCGTCCTACGTATTGACGGCCTTGGGTCGCAGCGATCAGTTGGCGCACAGCTCCTTGCGCTTGAGCCTTGGTCGTTTCACGACCGAGCAGGACATTGATGACACGATAGCCGCCATCCGTCGTGTGGTTGAACAATTGCGGGCCATCTCTCCCTTGTGGAGCGAGCCTGCTTCGGAGCAGTTCGCGCAATGATATATAGTGACGCTGTCATGGAGTATTTCCTGCACCCGCGTCATGTGGGTGTCATGAACAGCAGTGATGCTGACGTGGGTACAGGGGAAGCGGGAAGTCACGAAACCGGGGCCTTGATTCGCATTCAGCTCAAGGTATCGGAGCAGGGCCAGATTCAGGATAGCTGTTTCAAGGCTTATGGCTGTGGCTGTACCATCGCTGCCGCCTCATTGGCGACACAGTGGCTGCAAGGTCGCAGTCTGGAGCAGGCAGCTCAGTTCTCGTCTACAGATGTGCAGCAAGCGCTGGAATTGCCGCCGGTCAAAGTGCATTGTGCTTTGTTGGCCCAGGAGGCGGTTCAGGCCGCTATTGCCTCGGTACAGAACAAAGGCGCGTTTTAGTTGTCCAAGCCTGAAGGCTGAATATTCTTTCAGGTTTATAGAAAGGAAAAGATTATGTCTATTTCTCTTACTCAGCCCGCCGCAGAACATATCCAGCGTCATTTGAAAAAACGCGGGGGCGGTTTGGGGCTACGTTTGGGTGTACGTCTGACCGGTTGCTCGGGTCTGGCCTACAAGCTGGATTTTGTTGATGAGCCGGTTGAAGGCGATCAACTGTTTGAAGAGCACGGCGTTAAACTGTTTGTTGATCCTAAAAGCCTGCCCTTTATTGACGGCACGCGGCTGGATTATGGCCGTGATGGCCTCAATGAAGGTTTCAAGTTCATCAATCCAAACGAGAAAGCCTCCTGCGGGTGTGGCGAATCGTTTACCGTGTAGGAACTCATGTCATTACGTTTCGGTTTGGCGGCCAATCAATTGCACCATGATTCGGCAGATGCGGCTTTGTTTCAGTGGTTGCGGCGCTCAGCCAGCGGTATTCGCGAATTGGAAGTTGAGCTTTATACGGTCGGTCGTACCTGTAATGCCATCGAGCGTTCGGGCCTGCTGGAAGGCTATGGCGGCCTGGTTCGCTATCCCTATGGTCGTGATGGCGGCTTGATGAAGCTGGTGGCCCGGGTCACGCAAAGCCCGGATGGTACACCGCCTTTTGATGGCGCCATTTATCTGATTGACCCGGTAGACCCTTCCTCCATTTTTCCGGAAGCATTGGCGCTCAAGCGCCAATGCATCACGCATGGCCGTCCTTTCATTTCTACCTTGATGGGTGCAATTGAATGGATTGAAGTGGAGCGTGTCAGCCGCGGCTTGTGGCCTGATTCCAGCTGCAAACGTATTTTTGACTTCCCTAATCAAACCCTGGCCATGATTGCGCACGATGCACTCAAGGACAAGATGATTGAGTTTGCCGACAAGCATTTTGATCTGCTGTCTCGCTTTGGCCAACGCGTGGGAACCGGGACGACAAGCCGCCTGTTGAATGAGCTGGCCTGGTCTAAAGGCTGGCCTAAGGAAACACCCTGGATTCAGTCATATCTAAGTGGACCTTTGGGCGGCGATGCACAAATTGCCGAGCTGGTGCTGGAAAATCGTTGTCAACGTGTCATCTTCTTTGAAGACCCGCACGTTGCGCGTCAGCACGAGGCTGACATCCAGCTGCTGGAGCGTGCGGTGCGCGTGGTAGCAGACAAGGCTTCGTGTTTTTCTTCGCCTGAGGTGGCTCATAAATGGGCGCAGGCGGTGATGCGTTTGCCGGTGGATTAATTGTCTCCAAATCGTACTCGCAACACAGGTGCAACACGATGAGTCTATGAGCCTGGATTCGCAGTAAAAAGAGGACGCTTTCGAGCGTCCTTTTTTGTTTCGGCATGACGTGTCGCCGAGCAAGTGGTCAGGCTGCGCGAAAGTCGCTGAGAGGCGCTTTAGCGACGGTCGGGACGAGGGCAGCTTGATTCGCGCACGGGGGCTCTCTAGACTACAGTTCGTGGTTGGCAAGCACTGCAACACAATGTCGCCCGATCAATGGGGCAGTCTGTGGATACTGGAGGTAGGCTTGAATCGACGCATGATCTTGAAAGCGACCGGCGCGGGTATCGCCGCCCGGCTTGGAGTTCCTGTTTCTTCTTTGGGTGCTATGTTTGCCACGGTTCCGGCACGTGCGCAGCAGGCCGATACGTTTCCCTCCGGGCCTGTGCGTATTGTTGTTCCGGTGAATCCGGGCGGCAACGCTGACCGTATCGCACGGATGCTCGCGCAAAATCTTGCCAAATTGTGGCAACAAACGGTGATCGTGGATAATGTGCCCGGCGCTCACACCAGTCTTGGCGTCAACCGGGTAGTTCGTGCAGCCCCAAACGGGCATACCCTGTTGTCTAGCGGGGATCAGCTTGCGATCAACGCTGCCCTCGGTCGCAAGCTGCCCTATAGCGAGACGGAGGTCCGTGGTGTGACCCGCACTATTGTTAATTCGCAGGTGCTGGTAGTGCGGCCAGGGCTGGGCGTTAATCACTTCGATGATTACGTGGCGTTACTCAAGCGTCGGCCTGGCGAAGTATCTGCAGCGCTGCCGATTGGTTACGGCAGTATTTATCATTTGGCCGTCGAGATGCTTAACCAGCGTTTGGGTACGCAAACCAATAACATTCCTTACGCGGGAGGGGCCCCCGCTATGTTGGACATACTAGGTGGGCATGTGGACGGGGCGCTTATTGATATCTCTGGGACAATCCAGAACATTCAGAAGAGTGAACTCATCCCTCTGGCGGTGACCTCGCCGGAGCGTTCGAAGGTTTTACCGGATGTTCCCACTTTTCATGAATTGGGAGTATCTGATTTCGTGATCGAAAGCTGGCAGGGCGTTTTTGTGCCACGTGCCACGCCCGATGAGGTGGTTGCCGGGCTGAATCGCGATATTACGGCTGTACTGCATTCGCGCGAATTTGCGGAGCCATTGGAGGAGCAGGGCTTTGTGATCGCGCCTGGTTCGGCCGAGTCGCTAGATCAGATCGTGGCGCGTGATATTGCCTTGTTTCGTGAAGTGGCGGCAGTTGCTGGTATCAAGCCTGAGTGAGGTCTGTCTTTACCGGCGTAGGGCTGTAATGATGCGATTGGAGTGGAGTCTGTTCCTGAACGGGCAGAATAGCTGCGTATGTGCGGCCGAAGATGCATAAAGAAAAACGCGCGGTCAAGACCGCGCGTTTTTCTTGCTTGAGACTGATCAGTCCTCGCGACGCAGGTGCGGGAACAGGATCACGTCACGGATAGCAGGGCTATCGGTCAGCAACATGACCAGTCGGTCGATACCGATACCGCAGCCGCCTGTAGGGGGCATGCCGTATTCCAGCGCACGGATGTAGTCCGCGTCATAGAACATGGCTTCTTCGTCGCCAGCGTCCTTGGCCTGAACCTGGGCCTGGAAACGTGCGGCTTGATCTTCAGGATCGTTCAACTCCGAGAAACCATTGGCAATTTCGCGACCAGTAATGAATAGCTCAAAGCGCTCGGTAATGCCTTCCTGGGTGTCCGAAGCGCGTGCCAGTGGCGACACTTCCACGGGGTAGTCCACGATGAATGTGGGGTGCCACAGCTTGGATTCCGCTGTTTCTTCAAACAGAGCCAGTTGCAAGGCACCCAGACCGGCATCGCGCAGTGGGGGTGAGTTCACGTCCACTTTCAGGCGAGCCAGCTCAGTGCGCAGGAATTGGATATCTTCCAGCTGTTCGATCTGGTAGGACGGAGCGTACTTCATGATGGCGCCGGTAATGGTCAGGCGATCAAAAGGCAGGCTCAGATCCAGCTCGCGTTCCTGGTATTGCAGGGTGGCGGTGCCACGGGCGCTGATAGCGGCTTCGCGTATCAGGTTTTCGGTGAAGTCCATCAGCCACTGGTAATCCGTATAGGCCGCGTAGAACTCCATCATGGTGAATTCAGGGTTGTGACGAGGGCTGACGCCTTCGTTACGGAAGTTGCGGTTGATCTCGAATACGCGCTCGAAACCGCCCACGATCAAACGCTTCAGGTACAGCTCGGGAGCAATACGCAGGTACATTTCCATGTCCAGCGCATTGTGGTGCGTAATGAAGGGTTTGGCCGATGCGCCACCCGGAATGGGGTGCAGCATGGGGGTTTCCACTTCCAGGAAGTTGGCCTGTGCCATGTGCTGGCGCAGGCTGCTCATGACCTTGCTGCGGGCCAGGAAGGTTTGACGGGTGTCTTCACCCATGATCAGGTCTACGTAGCGCTGACGGTACTTCAATTCCTGGTCAGCCAGACCGTGGAATTTGTCGGGCAGGGGGCGCAGGGACTTGGCCAGCAGGCGCACGCTGGAAGCATGTACGGAAAGCTCGCCCTTATTGGTTTTGAAGACTGTGCCTTCCACGGCCAGGATGTCACCGATATCCCAGCCCTTGAATTCCGCGTAGTTTTCTTCGCCCAGTGCGGCTTTGTCCAGGTAGATCTGGATGCGGCCGGAAGCATCTTGCAGTGTGGCAAAACTGGCTTTACCCATGACACGCTTGAGCATCATGCGGCCAGCTACTTTCACGACTTTATTGGTTGCAGCCAGGGCATCCTTGTCCTGCTCGCCGTACTGGCTGTGCAGCTCGGCAGCGTGAGCGTCAGGGCGAAAATCGTTGGGGTAGGCTATGCCGTTTTCGCGCAGGCGGTCCAGTTTGGAACGACGCTCGGCGATCAGGCGGTTTTCGTCTACGACGGGGGCGGAAGTGTCTAGCGGTTCAGTCATTGTGTCAGTACTTATTCGTAGTGGCGGATGTCATCCAGGACGTGCTGGCCAAAATCCGGGCTGTTCAGGTGGCGCAAAATGCGCTCGGCCGTATCGTCCGGGCTGCTTAGCTGACCTTGCTGATGCAGGTCGATAAAGCGGCTCAGGTTCGGGAACTGGTCGCGGGATTGGCTACGGATATGGCCTTGCATATCGGTATCGATCACGCCAGGGGCCAGAGAGCAAACGGCCAGCTCGGGATTTTCCAGCTTCAGGGTTTGCGTATAAAAATCCAGCGCTGCCTTGCTGCAGCCGTACACGGCCCAGCCCGAGACGGGTTTGCGGCCAGCACCGGAGGATATATTGAGCACCTGGCGTTGGGCATCCTTGGGGGCGCCTTGCAAGAAGGCGGCGGTCAGGCTCATGACACTGGCGACATTCAATTGCAGCGCCTGTGTAATGGCCTGGGCATCGAGCAGGTGGCTGGCCTGCCCAACGGGATCAACCGTGCCCGCATTATTAATGAGGACGTAGCGTTGAGCCTGTGTCTGGCTGATCAAGGCTTGCAGAGCCTTGGCAGCCTGTTGTGCGCCTTCCGCGCTGGCCAGGTCTACTTGCAGATGTTGATGAGCCCCTTGGGGCGCATCCAGTTGCAGTTCGCTGCGGGCCAAAGTGATCAACTGATGGCCAGCGGCCAGTGCCTGACGTGCCAGGGACAAGCCCAGACCGCGAGAGGCACCGCTTAGAACAGTCAGCGTGGAAGCGTGCATATTAAATACCTTGTTTCAGGCTGGCTTGAATAAAGGCATCCAGGTCACCATCCAGAATCTTCTGGGTATTGGAGCTTTCGTAGTTGGTACGCAAGTCCTTGATGCGGCTCTGGTCCAGCACATAGGAACGGATCTGGTGACCCCAACCCACATCGCTCTTGGAGTCTTCCAGTTTTTGCTGCTCGGCCATACGGTTGCGCATTTCCAGCTCGTACAGGCGGGACTTCAGCATTTGCATGGCTTCGGCACGGTTACGGTGCTGCGAGCGGTCGTTCTGACACTGCACCACAATGCCGCTGGGCTCGTGCGTAATACGAACGGCCGAGTCGGTTTTGTTAATGTGCTGACCACCGGCACCACTGGCGCGGTAAGTGTCGATACGCAAGTCGGCCGGGTTGATTTCGACTTCAAAGGAGTCGTCGATTTCCGGGTAGACGAACACGCTGGTGAAAGACGTGTGGCGGCCATTGGAGGAGTCAAAGGGACTTTTGCGAACCAGACGGTGCACGCCGGTTTCAGTGCGCAGAAAACCGTAGGCGTAATCGCCTTCAATCTTGATGGAGGCCGATTTGATACCCGCCACGTCGCCGTCAGACTGTTCCAGGATCTCAGCCTTGAAGCCCTTGTGTTCGGCATAACGCACATACATGCGTAGCAGCATGGAGGCCCAGTCCTGGGCTTCGGTACCACCCGCACCGGCCTGAATATCCATAAAGCAATTCAGCGGGTCGGCAGGGTTGGAGAACATGCGGCGGAACTCCAGCTCTTCAATACGGCTGGCCATGGCGGCACAATCTTCTTCGATGGCGGCGATAGTGGCATCGTCATCGTCCATCGCGGCAAGCTCAAACAGGTCCTGCGAATCTTTCAAACCCGTGTGCAAGGCGTCCAGCACATGCACCACGTTTTCCAGACTTTTCTTTTCGCGGCCCAGATCCTGAGCGTGTTGAGGATCGTTCCAGACGTTGGGGTCCTCGAGTTCGGCATTGACTACGTGCAAACGATGAGCTTTGTCATCGTAGTCAAAGATACCTCCGTAAGGCATTTTCCCGCTCCGAATAATCGGCAAGGCGGGCTTCCAGTTGATTAAGTCGTTCCGATTCCATGATTCAGCGGCTTTCCTATATTTGATGTGCCACCCACGCCAGCCAGCAAGGCGGCGCGCGGCAAACTTCCGATTTTACCCTTATCGGAGGTCTATGGCACGTATTGGCCGCTCAGGAACTGGACATTGTGCACGTGGCTGTGCGATAGGCGGGCACGGATCGGTAAGAAGGCTGCTTGAGGGCGGCGGGCAGGGCGGGAGCATCGGGCCCGGAAAGATCGCTATCCAGACTGAAATGCGCCACCACCTGGGCCAGCAAAGTGGTTTGCTCCAGCTGCTCCTGAGCGGTGTGGGCGCTGTGTTCAAGCAGTTGGCGGTTGGACTGGCCTTGCTGGTCCAGGCGCGTCATGACCTGGTTCACGTAGTCGATATGCGTCGCCTGCTCCTGAGAAGCTTGGGCAATATCCGCCACAATGCTGCGCATTTCATTGACCTTGTGTTGTGTGTTGGCCATGACTTGCGCCATACCTCGGGCCGCAGCCGAGCTTTGCTCGGTTTGTTCGACTGAGCTGGAAATCAGGGTGGAAATCTGTTGCAAGGCGTCGGTGGAGCGCAAAGCCAGGTTGCGCACTTCGGCAGCAACAACCGCAAAGCCATGACCATGGACTCCGGCGCGGGCGGCCTCCACCGCGGCATTCAGGGCCAGGATATTGGTCTGGAAGGCAATGTTGCGGATCAGTTTGGTGATTTCGCTCATTTTGTTCGAGCTGTCGGCAATCGCGTCGATGGTATCGAGCAGGCTGTGTACCGCTTGATTGCCCAGGGCCACCTGGCTGGAGGTGTCTTGCGCCAGATGATCGGCGGTTTGGGCCTGCTCCGCGTTCTGGCGCACGGTGTCAGCCAGTTGATTCATCGCCTTGACGGTCTGATTCAATTCGGTGGATTGGTCCAGAATTTGTTCGCTCAGGTTCTGGCTACCCAGCACAATGGCATGCGAGCCGTCGCGTATCAAGCCGGTTTGTTCGCGGATCTGATGCACCACGGTTTGTACGCCCTGGCCGATGCCATTGAGTGCTGTAAGCAAGGTCCCGAACTCATCATGGCGACGCACGCTGAGCTGCGCATTGAGCTTGCCCTGGGCCAGCTCCTTGGCCAGATTTGCCCCTTGATCCAGTGGCTGCTTGATGGAGCGATACAAGAGGCGTAGAGCAATCGTGCTGGCCATGAAGAACAGGGCCAGTGCCGCTAATGCCAGACTGAACGCACGGTCGCTGCTACGACCAGCCAGATCCAGAGAACTGTCCAGGCGCTCGCTGAACTGGTGTTCGAACTGATCCAGTGTGTTGGTGATCTGGGCGGAGGCTTGAATGTATTGCTGGCTGAACACCAGCACTTTGGCCATCAAGGCATTGGGCAGGGCGATACGGATAGCGCCGTTACCATCTTCAAACTGGCCGCTGGCGGTTTGGATGGCCTCGGACTGAACCTGGCTAAGTGCGAGGGTCTGCTCATAGGCGGAGCGAAGCAGGTCCTGTTCAGCCGGTTCCAGCTCCAGATCCCTGAAACGGTCCAGCATCGCCAGGGTGACGCCGTCCTGATCCGCCTGGGCACCCGTAAACACCGCCAGGAGGTGGCGGAAATTATCCTGAAATTCAATTTGCTCGCTGGAGACAAACGCGATGGCCTGACGGCTTAGCAATTCGCTGATGCGTTTGAAGTCTTTGCTAAGCGCCGTCGTTTGGTGGCGCTGGGCTTCCAGATGCTTGCGCTGTTCGATGCTGCTGCTCAAATGTTGCAGGGCAATCAGCATCAGGATTAGAAACAGGCTCAGAATTGCAAAATAGGCGATGAAGCCGGTTTTGAGCGTCAGTAGTTTTTTCAAGGCGACTCCCACAAGATGTGGGGTGCGCCCGAGCGCTGATGGCTCTTGTCGCACCCCTGTCAGGCGCGCCTATCTTTGCATCTAATTGTGACAGGGGTGTGGCGCTATGTCTTAACGGCGGTGGGGAGTGCGACGAGGGGCAGAGGTCGGCGCGCCAATACGCTTGGGCAGGTGGCGGAAGATAATGCGACCTTTGCTCAGGTCGTAGGGCGACATTTCCAGGGTGACGCTGTCGCCAGCCAGAATACGGATGTGGTGCTTGCGCATTTTACCGCCGGTGTAGGCGATAACGGCGTGACCGTTGTCCAGGGTGACACGAAAGCGCGAGTCAGGCAGGATTTCGGTGACGGAACCTTGCATTTCAAGTAGCTCTTCTTTGGCCATAAATCGGGACTCCTTTAAAAATAATAATTCCCGTCTGGCCTTGCTGGGCGGGACGGGGACGGGCTTGAAAACAAGGCAGACCGACAAACCGGACAAGCGGTGTCTGGAGTCCAGCCTTGCACTAGGCCCATAAAAATCGGGGTGAATCTGTGTCTGTCAGGAATGGTTGGTTCCAGACAGGGTCAGGTGGATCAAATTGAAAACACGCCCGCCGTTCATAGGGGGATCCAGCCGGGGCAGACAAGGTCTGCCTACCTGAAAAACGGGCAAAAACACGAATACTTGCCAGGAACAGGAACCTGTATAACGACGCGCGGGACAGGCCCTTGCGGTTAAAGGTGCTGGTTGTGGTGCCAAGTAATGCACTTGGGGCGCTTGATCGGGTCAAGCTTTATTCCCAAAAGTGGGGGTGTTTCAAGGTCGATTTACCCTGGGTAGCTGCATCTGATGTTGCTAAAGTCAGACGAGCGTGGATGGGATGGGCCAATAAAATTCAATCAGCGCCATGACGTGACAATTGTATGATTATAAATAATATTTATGGATTGGTCAAAGATTGACCAGTTCTCATCGTCACAAGCAGGCAGGTAAAGGCGTAGAGGGCAGAGCATGCTTGCCTATATACTAGGCCAATCGTAACGGCGCAGAGGTGACCTGAGGAGGGATCACATGCGCCGTTGCCGTTTTTTAGGACATGCTTGTGAGCACTCAGAAACTGACCCCTGGCACGACGGCTTTACTGGTTTTACCCACGATCTTGTGGGCAAGTAATGCCATTGTGGGGCGCCTGATTCATGATCAGGTTCCGCCCATTACCCTGAATTTCTTCCGTTGGCTGGTAGCTTTCACCATTCTGCTTTTTGTGGGACGACAAGTGCTGCGACGCGGCAGTAATTTGTGGACCAACTGGAAACGCTACTCGATTCTGGGTTTGCTGGGCATAGGGATCTATAACGCTTTGCAATACCTGGCACTGCAAAGCTCGTCCCCCATTAACGTGACTTTGGTCAACGCCAGCTTGCCGTTCTGGATGCTGGTCATTGGACGCCTGTTCTTCAAATCTACCGTCAATGGGCGTCAGTTGGTGGGGGGCTTGATGTCCTTGCTGGGTGTGGTGCTGGTGCTGACGCGTGCGGACTGGCAGGAGCTGATGGCCTTCCGTTTTGTGCCGGGTGATGTGTACATGGTGATTGCCACTATCGCCTGGGCGATCTATAGCTGGATGCTCAGCACCCGTCGCCATGAGGGTGCAATCGCAGAAACCTGGGCCACTGTAGTGATGGCACAAGTGTTTTTCGGTTTGATCTGGTCTGGTGCTTTTGCCGCCATGGAGTGGCAATTTACCGACTGGCATATCGACTGGTCCTGGGGCTTGTTACTGGCCATTCTGTATGTGGGGACTGGTCCGGCTCTGATCGCCTTGCGATGCTGGGGGGTGGCTGTTCAGCGAGTGGGCGCTGCCACGGCCGGTTTCTTCGTCAATCTGATGCCTGTATTTGCGGCTTTGATGTCTGTTTTTATTCTGGGCGATACCCCCAAGCTTTACCACGGAGCGGCTTTCTTGCTGATCGTAGGCGGGATTTATGTGTCTTCGCGTAAAAGCTGAGGCTTGAGCGGATGCGGGTGTCTTGCGACACTCTGGATGCAAAAAAAGGGACGCCCGGTAGAGCGTCCCTTTTTACTTTGTGGACTTTGGGTTCAAGTCCTTGCACATGGTTGCAGGTGTTTACTTGCCATCACCCATGCGACGGAAAATTGTCGCGACCAAGGGACCGGAAATATTGTGCCAAACGCTGAAAATAGCGCTGGGCACAGCGGCCAATGGCGAAAAATGGGCGCTGGCCAGGGCAACACCCAGCCCGGAGTTTTGCATACCCACTTCAATAGCCAGCGTCTTGCGCTGTGCTAAAGGCATGCCGCTCAAGCGTGCCAGTACATAGCCCAGGATGTAGCCCAGGGTGTTATGTACAACGACAACCGAGAACACCAACAAGCCACTGGTCGCAATTTTTGGCTGGTTACCCGCGACAACAGCGGCCACGATAGCCACAATGGCCACCACAGATACCAGGGGCAGGGCTGCCACACCGGCTTTGATCTTTTCACCCATCAGGGATTGCACAATAATGCCCAGGGCAATTGGCAGAATCACCACCTGCACAATGGACCAGAACATGGCCGAGGCGCTGACTTCCAGCCATTGGCTGGCCAGGAAGTAAATCAGGGCAGGGGTGACGATAGGAGCCAGCAAGGTGGTGACCGACGTAATGGCAACCGACAGGGCCAGGTCGCCACGGGCCAGAAAAGTCATCACGTTCGACGAGGTGCCACCGGGGCAGCAGCCCACCAGAATCACGCCAATGGCCAATTCGGGTGGCAGGGAAAAGGCGTAGGTCAGAAACCAGGCCAGACCGGGCATGATGATGAATTGTCCCACTACACCAATAGCCACACGGCCAGGGCGCACAAACACCTCTGCAAAGTCCTGGCGCGACAAGGTCAGACCCATACCGAACATGATGATGCCCAGAAGTGGAACAATATAAGCGCCTAACCAGCGGTAGTGGTCGGGAAAGTAATAGGCCAGAACGGCAAACAGTAGAACCCAGATGGCAAAGGTATTGCCAACAAAACGGCTCAGGCGGGCGATAGCCTGCATGATGAAATATCCTTCAAGGAGCACGGCTGGCCGGTGGGCCGGCGCGGTGCGGATTAGTCTGTTACGGGGAGCAGCATGGGTCGGGCCGAGTGTAGGGCCGTCCATCGCAGACCTGCTTAAGGGCTGGCGACACGACTTTCCGATGGGGTGGGATAAAGCGCTGGCAACACGGGGCTGTACGGGCAGATCTGGGTAAGGTCAGGGGTACAGGCGGTGGTGAGCGAAACGGACAACATGGCAGGCCATGTTTTTTATCCTGGAAGGCCGAGCTCGGGCGTATTGTAGACCTTGGCCGCCGTGGTATTTTGATTAGCTGCCTTGCAAATGTGTGTATTAGGAGAGGGTGGGTGAATAGAGCGGGATCACGTCTGGCGGCATACGCCTGTTTGGCCTTGTCCATGTCCTTGGTGGGCAGTTATATCGCCCTGACACGGCCGTTGGTCGCGGCACTGCCGGTGTTCTTGCTGGCCTGGCTGCGCTTTGGCATTGGCGGGATCGCCATGCTGCGCTGGCTGCGCAAACCGGCGACTGAACCCGCACTGGATCTGCGTACCCGTGGCCTGATTTTTCTGGAATCCTTTTTGGGTAATTTCCTGTTCACGCTGTGCATGGTGACAGGCATCAGCATGACCAGTGCGGTCTCTGCTGGCGTTATTTTGTCCGCCATTCCCGGGATGGTGGCCTTGTTCAGCTGGTACTTCCTGAAAGAAAGCATAGGGCCGCGCACCTGGGTGTCACTGGCCCTGGGGATGGGCGGGATTGCCTTATTGGCCCTGGTACAGGAGGACGATCACGGTGTGGATCAGCTGGACCCAGGAAAAATGTGGCTGGGCAATGCGCTGATCTTTTGTGCCGTCCTGTGCGAGTCGGCTTATGCGGTCATAGGCAAGCGCCTGACCGCCGTGCTTAGTCCCAAGCGCATCAGCGCGATTATCAATCTGTGTAGCCTGGCGCTGATTACGCCCCTAGGTTTATACGCCGCCTGGGATTTCGATTTCACGGCACCGGCAGGCTGGATCTGGCCTTTGCTGGTGTTTTATTCCTTGGCCGCCAGCGTCTGGACGGTCTGGCTGTGGATGACGGGAGTGCGTTCCGTACCCGCTTCGCAAGCCGCGGTGTTTATGGTCTTGATGCCCTTGGGTACCGCAGCAGTGGGTGTGCTGGTGCTGGGGGAGAGCTTTACGACCGTGCATGTTTACGCTTTTATACTGGCTTTGGCGGGCTTGGTGCTGGCGACCTTGCCGACTCGGTCGAAGTCTCAAACGCCTTAAGAAGGTTAGGCGCGGGATGGCCGTATTGGGACTGTATTGGATGCGGCTATTACAGAAGCCATGCGTAGCTGGGATGCCAGGGCTGCTTCTATTCAAAGCTAGTCGTAAAAAAAAAAAACCGCTGCATAAGCAGCGGTTCCGGGAAAGGGACACTGGGCGATAGCGATAGTGCTTAATCCTGACCCTGTGCATATTCAATAATAAATTGCACGCTGACGTTCCCGTTCCATTCGTTCTGATCCAGACGATAGGCGGCTTCGATATTTTCCGGCAGCAAGGTATCGCGGTTGAACCAGATCGCATCGAAGTATTCACCGTTGCGCTCCAGGCTCAACTTCAGGTGCTTGTTCTTGAGCAGACGTTGTTGACGTACGAAGAAGTTGTCGCGGAAAACAGGAGCCGGGAAGCCGGCGCCCCAGACTTGTTTTTGCAGCATTCCGGCCACCGTAATATTGATGTGCTCGGGCTCCAGCGAACCGTCGGTTTCAATGACGGGATCAAACTGATAGCGGCCGGTCAGTTCCTGTACGGCTTCTTCAAAGGCCTGCACAAACACATCGTAATTGTCCTCTTCAATCGTCAGGCCGGCCGCCATGGCGTGGCCACCAAACTTCAGAATCAGACCGGGATAGCGTTTGGAGACCAAATCCAGCGCATCGCGCAGGTGTACGTCGGGGATGGAGCGGCCCGAACCTTTGATCTCGCCTTCGTCACCCTGGGCAAACGCCAGGGTAGGGCGCCAGTACTTTTCTTTCAAACGCGAGGCGACCAGGCCGACCACGCCCTGGTGCCATTCGGGGTGGAACACGCACACAGTGGCGCTGGTGTCCGGTTCGGCTAGTTCGGCTGCGCGCAGGGCCTCTTCGCGCATGGACTGCTCAATCGAGCGGCGATCCTGGTTCATGTCCTCCAGTTCGCGAGCCAAATTAGCGGCCTCGTCTTCGTCATCCGTGATCAGGCAGCGTATGCCCAAGGCCATATCGGCCAGTCGACCGGCGGCGTTGATGCGTGGCCCCAGGGCAAAACCCAGATCAAAGGCGCTGGCCTGACGAGGATCGCGGCCAGCAACCTGGAACAGGGCGCGCAGCCCAGCCTGCATCTGGCCCTTGCGCATGCGCTCCAGCCCTTGGGTGACGATCAGGCGGTTATTGGCATCCAGGCTGACTACGTCGGCCACGGTCCCCAGGGCAACCAGATCGGCCAGTTCGTTCAGGCGTGGGCCGGCATTGGCCTCATATACCCCGCGCTGACGCAGCTCGGCACGCAAGGCCAGCATCAGGTAAAAAATAACGCCCACACCGGCCAGGTTCTTGGAGGGGAACTCACAACCGGGCTGATTGGGGTTCACAATCGCCAGGGCATCGGGCAACTCATCGCCGGGCAGGTGGTGGTCTGTGACCAGAACTTTCATGCCCGCCATATGAGCGGCTTCCACACCATCAATACTGGCAATGCCATTATCCACGGTAATCAGCAGATCCGGTTTGCCCGAGGGATGTTGCTCTGCCAGTTCGACCACGGCGGGTGACAGGCCATAGCCGGTTTCAAAACGGTTTGGAACCAGAAAGTCCACGACTGCGCCCATGCTGCGCAGCGCACGCAGGCCGACTGCACAGGCGGTAGCGCCGTCACAGTCATAGTCGGCAATGATCAGCATGCGGTCCCGGCGGGCAATGGCATCGGCCAGCAAAACGGCGGCTTCACGCGCCTGGGTCAGCATATTGGGCGGAATCATGTTGCGCCAGGCCGGATCGATCTGGGCGGCGTCCGTCACACCCCGAGAGGCCAGCAGACGGGCCATTAAATCATGAATCCCGGCCTGTTTCAGGGCGTGGCTGGCGGCTTCTTGAACGGGACGGTTTTTCAGGATAGGGGTGACCACCACTGACTCCAGTTAGAGGTTTGTTTGAACAGGGACAGGGGCCAGATGCGGCGCGAGGCGGGACCGACGTGAGCGTAGCGGTCCAGTCCGGTCAGCACCAGTTCTGGCATGGGCCCTGCGGCCAGGGGGGCGAGCACGGTACGATCCAGCTCGGCCAGTTGTTGTAGCCAAAGCCCCCAGTCTTGTCGTATCAGGCTGTCTTGCAAGTCATCAATAATGCGCAGTTCGGCGGGCTCGGGGCCTAATTGCTGACAGGACGCTCCGCCAAACAGCCACAAGCTGTTCACATTGGGCAGACCCGCCTGTTCGCGCTCCTGATTGTCCGGCAGGGAAAAGGCCAGCATTTGAAATTCATTGATAAGACGACGCCAGGGGCGGGTTTGCACATCCTGTGTCCACCAATTATTCAAATTGCTTTGGCTGACCAGTTCTGTGGAGGCCGCTTGCACCGTAAAATCAGCTGGTGGAGTGACACGCCACAAGGCCGGGCTGATGTACTCGAATTGAAAGCCGGTGTCGTCCAGATAAGGGCGAATGGCCTCCAGCAAGGCGCGGCTATAGGACTCAGTCAAGGCTAGTTGCTCGCTGGGTATCAGCATGGCGCCCTCGCGAGAGGGGGCAATGTGCACCAGCTCTGCCAGCCAGACCGGCTGGTCCGGCGCCACCGAGTGGATTTGTTTCAACTGGCGTAGCCGCAAAGGGGCCAGACCTGCGCTAAGATGCTGGGCTTGGTGCGCCGTAAAGCCGTGGGCGTGCAAAAGCCAGGCTTGTGCTGGCGTGCACAGGTCCTCGGACGGGCCGCGTACCGACAGCGTGCCTTTGCCCTGAGTCAGTAACTGAACCAGTGAAGGGGCCGTCTGGGGCAAGTGTTTGATGAGTTCGCGCGCGATGGCCGGTTCCGGCAGCGCACCGTTGATTACGATCTGCATGACAGCGATTGTAGTGTTTTCTTTGAGGCGATAGCAGCTCGCATGGGATACGAATTTTGGATTGGAGCGCGGTATGCC
This sequence comes from Alcaligenes sp. DN25, assembly GCF_023674485.1. NCBI lineage: Bacteria > Pseudomonadati > Pseudomonadota > Betaproteobacteria > Burkholderiales > Alcaligenaceae > Alcaligenes > Alcaligenes sp. DN25. Next base: position 1,810,818 of record NZ_CP098408.1, read on the forward strand.
GGCCTGGCCAAGGGCCGCAAACGGCGTGGGGGACGAAAAGACCGTTTCGTCTCCTTTATTGCGGGCAGCTCGATGGCGGGGATTGCCCTGGGGGTAGCCGCGCTGATTGTCGTGCTGTCTGTCATGAACGGCTTTCAGACCCAGGTGCGTGATCGCATGCTGTCGGTCTTGCCGCATATTGAACTGATTGTGCGCAATGCCGATCATCAGCAAGTCTTGAATGAGTGGAAATCGCTGGCTCAAAAAGCCCAGACCAATCCGGCGGTGGTGGGCTCGGCCCCCTATGTGGCCGGTCAGGGCATGTTGGTGCGCAGTAATCAATTGATGGGCGTGCAGGTACGTGGCATTGAGCCTGATCAGGAAAGCAAGGTGTCCGAGCTGGCCCAGCAAATGGTCATGGGCCGACTGGAAAATCTGCAGCCAGGCACTTTCGGGATTGTGCTGGGCGAGCAGTTGGCCAATCAATTGCGTGTCAGCACGGGCGATACGATCATGCTGATGGCCCCGCAAGGCTCGATCTCGCCAGCCGGTTTTTCACCACGCATGCGCCAGTTCACGGTAACCGGCGTGTTTTCCTCCGGCTATTACGAATACGATGCCAGCCTGGCTTTTGTGAACGTGGATGATGCTTCCAAGATTTTCCGCGACAGTGGCAATAGTGGTGTGCGTCTGCGTATTAAAGATATGCAGCAGGCCCCCATGGTGGCTCAGGAGTTGGCCAGCAAAATGCCGCGCAACGTGCTGGTGTCGGACTGGACAGCTAATAACCGTACCTGGTTTGCCGCTGTGCAAACCGAAAAACGCATGATGTTCCTGATTCTGGCCCTGATTGTGGCGGTGGCGGCTTTCAACCTGCTCTCTTCCTTGGTGATGGCCGTGAAAGACAAGCAGTCGGATATTGCTATTTTGCGCACTATTGGTGCCACCCCCAGCGAGATTGCCCGTATTTTCCTGGTGCAAGGTGCTTTGATTGGCGTTGTGGGTACCTTGCTGGGCGTCGGTTTGGGTACCTTGATTGCCTACAATATCGACGTGATCGTGCCCTTTATTGAAAACCTGATGGGTCGTAAATTCCTGCCTCAGCAGATTTACTTCATCAGCGAATTGCCTTCCAATCCGCAGGTCTATGACATTGTGCTGATTGCTATTGTCTCGCTGGTTTTGTCCTTCCTGGCCACGCTGTACCCAAGCTGGCGTGCTTCCAAGCTTCAACCTGCACAGGTGCTGCGTCATGACTGATCTTATCGCTCCAACCGTGCTGTGCGCGCGCGATGTCAGCGTCCACTACGAGGAAGGCGGCAACAGCATTCAAGTGCTTTCCGGGGTGAATCTGGAGGTGTGTCGTGGCGAGATGGTGGCTATTATCGGCGCTTCCGGCTCGGGTAAAAGTACCTTGCTGCACGCTTTGGGCCTGCTGGATAAGCCTGATACAGGCAGCATCGAGGTTAACGGCACCCAGACAGAGAGTCTGAATGAGAGCGAACGCAGTCAGCTGCGCAACAAGGTGCTGGGCTTTGTGTACCAGTTCCACCATTTGCTGCCTGAGTTTGATGCGCTGGACAATGTGGCCATGCCCTTGATCGTGCGTCGCATGAAGCGTCCAGAGGCGCGCGAGCAGGCTCAGCAGGTTCTGGAACAAGTGGGTTTGTCCCAGCGCGTGCATCACTATCCGGGTCAGTTGTCCGGGGGCGAGCGTCAGCGAGTGGCCTTGGCGCGTGCTTTGGTCACACGACCTGCCTGCGTGCTGGCGGACGAGCCTACGGGTAATCTGGACCGCTATACCGCTGAAGGTATGTTTGAACTGTTAAGCCGGGTCAATGAAGAGTTCGGCACAGCTTTTGTCATCGTGACCCATGACCAGGCCCTGGCCTCCCTGGCCCATCGTCAGCTGGTAATGGACAAGGGCTATCTGACCCAGGAAATCAGGGCCGAGCGCCGGGTCTAATACCTCGCAGGGGCGTGGGGCTGTCATACCGCGTCCTTCCCTTTGAGGGGCTGAGGTTTGTGGGGAGTCTCGTTATGCTTATCGATACGCATTGTCATCTGGATGCTCCCGAATTTGCTCAAGACCGAGAGCAGGTGATTGAGCGTGCCCGCGTGGCGGGTGTACGTTCGATTGTGGTGCCGTCCGTAGGTGTATTTGACTTTCAAGCTGCCCGTGAGACCGCGATGGCAGCACCCGGGGGCGTGTATGCGTTGGGGATTCACCCCCTGTTTACTCCTGAAGTGGGGGCAGCAGATCTGGAAGCCTTGGAACAGGAAATCCAGCTGCGTCTGGACGACCCGCGTTTTGTCGCCTTGGGGGAAATCGGTCTGGACTACTTTGTGCCAGAGCTGAAAACCGAAGAGGCTAGTCGTCATCAGGAATGGCTGTATGAAGCTCAATTGGCCATGGCGCAACGCTATGGCTTGCCTGTACTCCTGCATGTGCGTCGCTCTCAAGACCGGGTACTGAAATATCTGCGGCAATTTCCGGGAGTAGGCGGGATAGCCCATGCTTTTAACGGTAGTGAGCAGCAGGCGCAGATGTTCGTACGCCAAGGCTGTGCGCTGGGTTTTGGTGGGGCCATGACCTTTGGCCGAGCCAAGCAGATTCGCCGTCTGGCGCAGGATATGAGTCTTGATGATATTGTGCTGGAAACCGATGCGCCGGATTTGGCGCCGTCCTGGTTGGTGGAGCCGGGGACTCCCTTGGCATCGGTTCGCAATGAGCCGGCTGAGGTGAAAGGAGTCGCGGAGAGTCTTGCAGAGCTGCGGGGGATGGACGTGGCTGAAGTCATTCGCCAGACCGGGGCCACGGCACGACGAGTCTTGCCAAGGCTGGATGCGTTTTTGTCTAGCCAGGGGTATTAGGCTGGGGGCAGGCTTTTTGATGTTGCCAGAACTGCTTTTTCACTGGGCTTTCACTCCTGGTTTATCTGTCAGGTAAGAGGCGCGTTTTGCCTATCGGTACAAGCCGATATGAGCAAAGTGTCCTTGTTTCGACCCTTTGAGGCACGCCTGAACTCTACGCTATAGATTTGCGTGGAGATCACGATGGCAGGGCAGAGCCCATGACAGGGCGTGCGTGTTTAGCCGCTTTTGTGGCCGCAGCCACATTCACCCATTTCCTGAAGCCTTCGTATCTGGCCTTGCCTGTTTGGCCGTGGCTGGGTGCTGTGGTTGTGAGCATCTTGCTGGCGCAGCGTTTTTCTTTTGCTTATGTTCTGGTCTTTGCCTGCTTGGGAGCCAGCTACAGCATTTGGCATATACAGGGCCGGCTGGCTCAATCCGTCCCGGTCACTGACATCAATAAAGTCAGTCGGGTAGAGCTGGAAATCCAGTCCTTGGTACAGGCAGGGCCGAATTACAGACAGTTTCAGGCACGAGTCTTGAGCTCCCAGCCTCCCGGTTTGCCCGAGCAGATTCTGGTTCGCTGGAATGCGGCTCAAGGCCATCGCTCCTTGTACCGTGAGCCGTCTGTACAAAGCTTCCCCGAGCTGATGCCCGGTCAGCGCTGGCGCATGTCTTTATTGATGCGTCCACCTCAAGGAGCCCGTAACCCTCATGGCTTTGACGCAGAACGTCATGCCATGACTCAAGGCTGGCGGGCTGTGGGCAGTGTGCGGGGTCAGCCACAACGATTGGACTTTGATCCGGCGCAGTCCTGGCCCACATGGACGGAGCGTCTACGCCATCATTTGCGCAACGTCCTGATGCCCTACGTACAAGAACAACGCTGGGGCGGGGTGATGCTGGCTTTGTCTTTGGGAGATCAGGCCAGTATCGCCGCAGCGGATTGGCTGATCTTCAATCGCAGTGGCCTGACGCACCTGGTCTCCATCAGCGGCACGCACGTTACGTTCCTGGCCGTGTTGTTGGCTGCCTTAGTGTCCTGGTGTTGGCGACGTGTTCGTTGGGGGCGCTGGGTATTGGCCGAACAAGTTCCTGCTCAGGTTGCTGCGACCTGGGTAGGTATTGCCGGGGCGGGTGCTTACTGCGTCATCGCAGGTTGGGGTGTTCCTGCCCAGCGTACTTTTTTGATGTTGCTGGTGCTGGGTGTCTGCCGTATTCGGGGTTTATATTTGGGAGCCAGCCGGACTTTGCTGATTGCAGCTCTGTTTGTGGTTTTGCATGATCCATGGGCGGGGCTGACCACCGGCTTTTATCTATCTTTCGCCGCTGTTTCGGTCTTGTTCGCGTTTGGCGCTTTGATGGGGCAGGTGCCGCAGCCAGGCACCCGGTGGCAGCGCTGGGGGCAGCGGATCTGGTTTGCGACTCAGTTGCAGGTGCTGATTACCTTGGCCTTGTTGCCCGCTCTGGCCCCCTTGTTCCATGAAATATCCTTGGCTTCCTTGCCCGCGAATGCGTATGCCATCACCTTGATCGGCTCAGTTGTGACGCCGCTGGTGCTGCTCTTGTTGATTTTGGCGGCGCTACAGGCTCCTTCAAACTGGTGCGAGTCTGTCGCTAATCTTGCTCATGCTGTATTGGATTTCACCATGCAGCCTACGATCTGGCTGGCGGAGCGCAGCCTTGCCAGTGTGCCAGTGCCTGCCCAGCACTGGGCTTGGACAGTTCTGGCTTTGCTGGGGGTACTGCTATTACTTTTGCCCAAAGGCTTTGTGTCCCGCTTGAGCGGCCTGTCTCTGTTAGTGCCCGCCTTGGCTTTGCGACCTTCTTTATTGCAGGAAGGGGACTGGGACTTGTTTGCCCTGGATATAGGCCAGGGCAGTGCGGTGGTGCTGCGTACTCGCAGTCAGGTGTTGCTGTTTGACGTGGGAAACCGCTACGGCCCTGATTCCGATGAAGGCAAACGCAGCATTGCCCCCTGGTTGAAAGCCAAGGGGATAGGGCGGATCGATACCTTGGTGTTGTCTCATGCCGATATGGACCATGTGGGCGGGACGCGCAGCGTATTGCAGGCGGTACCGGTTAGCCGCTCCTATAGCAGCTTTGATCTGGACGCGCATCTGAATCGGGAGGAGCGTTTGCTGGCCGTGCCTGCTGGCTCCACTGTTCGCCCGGAGCAGGCCCTGCGCTGTGAGCAGGATGTGCACTGGAAGGTAGACGGCGTACGTTTCCGGTTCTGGTGGCCCCCTGCGGATGAAGCCAGATTCAAGGCCGCCTATGGCAGTGAGGAAGATAAGAATGCCATCAGCTGTGTGCTGGAAATTCGAGGTGTCCGACACAGCGCCTTGCTTTTGGGCGATGCCAGTGTGGCGCAGGAGCAAGCCATTGTGGCGGCGGGCTTGGGGCCTGTTGATGTCGTTGTAGTCGGGCATCACGGTTCCCGGACCTCCTCGGGGGCGCATTTTGTGAAACACATGCAAGCGGGGTTGGCGATTGCTCAACTAGGATGGTGGAATCGCTTTGGGCATCCACATGCGCAGGTGCAAACGCGTTGGGAACGCTCCGGCGCTTTATTCCTGCGTACCGATCATTGGGGCGCTTTGACTGTGGAGTCGCGTCCTTCGGCCCTGTATTACTTTGGCGAGCGTGATCGTCACGCCCGCTACTGGCAGTCCCCAGCACCGCCCTGAAGGCAGGACAGAAACGGCATAGTAAAGCCCTCGGGCTGGGCTACAATAGTCCTTTATCTGTCAAATTCTGGTCTGAGCGTTCATGACAACTGATCTTCAGGAGCCGCGCCTTAATTGGGTTATGTGTGCCAGTGCCTCCGGTACGCACCGCATGGCGTACTGGGAGTGGGGCGATCCCGGTAACGATCAGGTCTTGATGTGCGTGCATGGTTTGACGCGTACTGGCCGGGATTTTGATCAACTGGCTCAGCGCCTGTCCAAACGTTACCGTGTGGTAGCCCCCGATGTTGTGGGACGTGGCCGCTCTGATTGGCTGATTGATCCAGCCGCTTACGCTATTCCTCAATACGTTGCTGACATGTTGGTGTTGATTGCCCGATTGCAGCCGGCACGGCTGGATTGGGTGGGCACATCCATGGGCGGTTTGATTGCCTTGGGTTTGCAAGGCGCGCAAGCCATGTCAGCCTTGCTGCGTCCGGCTCGCCCCGGACCAGGTCTGGGTGTCGAGCCCTTGCAACTGCCCTTGGGGCGTGTCGTTCTGAACGATGTAGGCCCGGCGCTGGATATGACAGGGCTGCAACGCATCAGTGAATACGTCGGTCAGTCCGTGCTGTTTGATACCTTCGAACAGGCGGTGGAGTATGTACGTTCCGTCTCGGCTTCCTTCGGAGAGCATTCCGCTGAAGAATGGGCCGATATGTCCCGCCACGTCTTTGTGGAACATGAAGGTAAATGGCGTCGCCATTACGATTTGCGCTTGTCGCAAGCCTTTGCTCAGCAAGCGGATGTGGACTTGCAAGCGGCACAGGCCTTGTTGTGGGGCGCCTATGAGGGTTTGCCGGACAAGGTGCTGATCGTGCGCGGTCAAGAGTCCGATCTCTTGAAGCCAGAAGCGGCCCAGGAAATGTTGCAACGCAATCCCAATTCGCAACTGGTGACTATTCCCAATGTGGGACATGCACCCATGCTGCGCAATGCCGAGCAAATCGACCACATCGACTACTTTCTAGCTGGATAGCCCCTTATGAGTGTTCAGGCCCGCTTGCCCGTTGATTTGCATTGCCATTCCATTTATTCAGATGGTGTGCTCAGCCCCGCGGAACTTGCCGCGCGTGCGCATGCTAACGGTGTGAAACTGTGGGCCCTGACGGATCATGACGAAATCGGTGGCTTGAAATTGGCCCGGCAATGCGCCGAGGATCTGGGCATACGCTTTGTGGACGGCGTAGAAATCTCCGTCACTTGGGCGAACAAGACTATCCACATTGTTGGCCTGGGCGTGGACCCGGACCATCCTGCCTTGCAAAAGGCGCTGCATGATGTGCGTGCTGGCCGCGAGCAGCGCGCCCGTCAAATGGGTGACCGCTTGGAAAAACTGGGTTTTCCCAATGCCTATGAAGGCGCAGTTCCATTTGCCGCCAATCCGGAACTGATCAGCCGCACGCACTTTGCGCGGTTTCTGGTGCAGCAAGGTTACTGCGTTGATATGAATGAGGCCTTTCGCCGCTACTTGGCGGATGGCAAGCCTGCTGCCGTGGAAACCGTCTGGGCCAGCCTGGAAGAGGCGGTGGGCTGGATACGTGAATCGGGCGGCAAGGCCATTATTGCCCACCCCGGACGTTACGAATTGGATGGCACCCGCAGCCATGCCTTGTACACCCAGTTTCTGGAACTGGGTGGCGTAGGTATTGAAGTGCTGACAGGCAGTCATACTCCGCAGGAATACAGCGTGTATACCCAGGTAGCACGCAGCTATGGTTTTGAAGTGTCCTGTGGTTCGGATTTTCATGGTCCCAGCGAAGGGCGTGTTGATTTAGGCGATTTGCCGCCTTTGCCCTCGGGATTGAAACCCGTTTGGCAGGAGTGGCTCTAGCAGGAGCCTTTTAAACGATGAATAAAGCCTTTGTGAAAGAGTCCGATCAGGACGATGACGACGATCTGGACGCCCCGGCCAGTGCACTACCCAGTGGGACCAAGAATTACATGACGGTCCTGGGGTATCGCCGTTTGCGTGGCGAACTGAGCCATTTGATGAACAAGGAACGTCCCGAGGTGGTGCAGATCGTCTCCTGGGCGGCATCCAATGGTGATCGCTCCGAGAACGGCGATTATTTGTACGGTAAAAAACGCCTGCGGGAAATCGACCGCCGTATCCGTTTCCTGACCAAGCGTCTGGAAATTGCCGAAGTGGTCGATCCCGGCTTGCAGCCCAATCCCGATCAGGTGTTCTTTGGTGCAACCGTTGTTTATAGCGACAGCCAGGGTGAAGAGTTCACCATCACCATTGTGGGCGTGGACGAGGCCGAACCCTTGCAAGGCCGTATCAGCTGGATTTCGCCGGTGGCCCGGGCCCTGATCAAGGCGCGTGAAGGCGATACCGTGGTGCTGCGCACCCCCGCCGGTAAGGAAGAGCTGGATATTCTGGAAGTGTCCTATCCCGAACCCGCACCAGCTCCTGATCTGGATGGAGACAGCCCGATTTGAACGCCGTACCGGGTCCGTATTGGAGATTACGGGGCGCGAATCGCTCCGGCCCCTCAAGACGTCTTGTCGAGCTTGCCGGGTTTGCTGTGTCTCCAGCCCCGCTTGCGGACCCCTTGTTTGAACTGAATTTTCCCTTTTTGTGCACGCCATTTACCGATGTGACCTCTTGTGTCGCTTCCGGTTAAAATGGCGTGTTTTCTATTTCTCCCACCTTTTTTGCCCCTCCCGTATCGTGAGCCAAATCCTGTACTTTCCCGGTTCGTCCGTGCTCTCCGCATTTCGTCGTGAGCGTTTGCTAGAGCGTGTCGAGCAGCGTCAACTGCCTGTTGCCGACATTCTTGCCTTGCACGAATACTATGTCTGGACTGAAGAGTCCGGCCTGGATGCCAGTGCGCGTCAGCACCTCAGCGACCTGCTGGATGATGGTCTGCCTGCGCTGGACCCTCAGCCGCCTAAAGGCGCCTTGGTTCTGCGTGTCATTCCTCGTTTGGGGACCGTGTCACCCTGGGCCAGTAAAGCGACTGACATCGCTCATAACTGTGGCTTGCAAGCGGTACGTCGTATCGAGCGTGGCGTGCGTTACATCATCACCCCCAAGCGTGGCTTGCTGGGTGCCAAGGAACTGGATCAGGCTCAGCTGGAGCAACTGGCTGCCTTGCTGCACGACCGCATGACCGAAACCGTGGTTGGTTTGGAGTTTGACGGTCAGGCGCTGTTCACCCAACTGGAAGGCAAGCCCATCCAGACCGTGGATGTTCTGGGTGGTGGCGTGGCGACCTTGAAGCAGGCCAACGAGGAAATGGGTCTGGCGCTGTCCGAGGACGAAATTGAATACCTGATGGATGCCTTCACGCGTCTGGGTCGTAACCCGCACGATGTGGAATTGATGATGTTCGCGCAAGCCAATAGTGAACACTGTCGTCACAAGATTTTTAACGCACAGTGGGTAATCGACGGTCAAAACCAGGGCAAGACCTTGTTTGGCATGATTCGCGAAACCCACGCGGCTCAACCTGAAAACACTGTGGTGGCTTATGCGGATAACGCCGCCATCATGACGGGCGGCCCCGCTACTCTGTTCCACGCCGGTATTGATGATCAGGCCAACGAGCCTGTGTATCAGCGCCACGAAGCGCTGGTTCACACCTTGATGAAGGTGGAAACCCACAATCACCCCACGGCGATTGCTCCATTTCCCGGCGCATCGACAGGTGCCGGTGGCGAGATTCGTGACGAAGGTGCAACAGGCCGTGGTTCCAAGCCCAAGGCGGGCTTGACCGGCTTTACCGTGTCCAATCTGTGCTTCCCTGAACAAATGGAACCTTGGGAAAAAGACTCCCACGGTATTCCTGACCGTATCGCCAGCCCCCTGGACATCATGATTGAAGGCCCGATTGGTGGTGCCGCCTTCAATAACGAATTTGGTCGTCCTAATCTGCTGGGTTACTTCCGTACCTTTGAGCAAACGGCTGGCGATCAGCGCTGGGGCTATCACAAGCCCATCATGATTGCTGGTGGTCTGGGTTCGATTGACGATCGCCTGACTCACAAAGATCCTCTGCCAGTGGGCGCCTTGCTGATTCAGCTGGGCGGTCCCGGCATGCGTATTGGTATGGGTGGTGGTGCTGCGTCCAGTATGGGCGTGGGGGCCAACCGCGCCGAACTGGACTTTGACTCCGTGCAGCGTGGTAACCCGGAGATGGAGCGCCGTGCCCAGGAAGTGATCGACCGCTGCTGGCAGCAGGGCGAGAATAACCCCATTATTGCCATCCACGACGTGGGGGCGGGCGGTCTGTCCAACGCCTTCCCGGAACTGGTGAACGATGCCGAGCGTGGCGCTATTTTTGAACTGACTCGCGTTCCTCTGGAAGAGTCGGGTCTGTCGCCTGCTGAAATCTGGTCCAACGAATCCCAGGAGCGTTACGTCCTGGCCATTCTGCCCAAGGATCTGCCACGTTTTGAGCGCATTGCTCAGCGCGAGCGCTGCCCCTTTGCCGTCGTGGGTGTGGCTACTGAAGAGCGCCAATTGCGCGTGACTTTCGGCGAAGGCCTGCCTGGCGTGGACGAAGTGCACACCCCCAAGAGCATCGAGGAACGTCCTGTTGACGTGCCTATGGATGTGATTCTGGGTAAAGCCCCACGCATGGAACGCGACGTCAAGCGTCTGGACGGCGTGGCCGAACCGCTGGACCTGACGGTTATTCCGTTGACCGAAGCCATGCACCGGGTGCTGCGTCACCCCACTGTGGCCAACAAGACTTTCCTGATCAGCATTGGCGACCGCAGCGTGGGTGGCCTGTGCAGTCGTGATCAGATGGTTGGCCCTTGGCAAGTGCCTGTGGCCGACTGCGCCGTTACTTTGGCTGATTTTGAAGGCGTGCGCGGCGAAGCCATGTCCATGGGCGAACGTAGCCCTAGCGCCATGATTGACGCTGCTGCCTCCGGCCGTATGGCTGTGGCTGAAGCCTTGACCAACTTGGTCGCCAGCGATGTGCGTGACCTGAAAGACGTCAAATTGTCCGCCAACTGGATGGCCGCTTGCGGCGTAGACGGCCAGGACGCCGCCTTGTTCGACACGGTTCAGGCTGTTAGCCAGTGGTGCCAGAGCCTGGGCCTGTCCATTCCTGTGGGCAAGGACTCTTTGTCCATGCGTACCAGCTGGGAGCAGGACGGTGAGTCCCGTCAGGTGATTTCGCCAGTTTCCCTGGTGGTGACTGCTTTTGCTCAAGTGGCCGATGTGCGCCGCACGCTTACCCCCCAACTACAAACCAATGTGGGCGATACCGCTTTGGTCTTGATCGATCTGGGACAGGGCAAACAGCGTATGGGCGCTTCCGTATTGGCTCACGCCTTCAATCAGGTTGGCCAGTCCGTACCTGACATGCAGGACGCCGAAGCCATGCTGGCGTTTGTGAAGGTGATTCGCCAATTGGCCGACCAGGATCTGATCCTGGCCTACCACGACCGTTCCGACGGTGGCCTGGCCGCGACCGTGGCCGAGATGGCGTTTGCCGGTCACACAGGCGTGTCCGTGAATCTGGACATGCTGACCATCGACCCTCATGCTGCCGATTGGGGCGATTACAAGATTCGTGCCGAACAGGTTTCCGTGCAGCGTGATGAAATCACCTTGCGCGCCTTGTTCAACGAAGAGGCTGGTGCTGTTATCCAGGTGCCATTGGCCCAGCGTGATCAGGTCATGCAAACTCTGCGTGAAGCCGGTTTGTCGGCTCACTCCCACGTGATTGGTAGCCTGAACAAGACCGATCAGGTCGAGTTCTATCGCGATGGCGCTTGCATTTACCAAGCCTCTCGTGTGGAACTGGCGCAACAGTGGAGCGAAGTTAGCCGCCGCATCATGGAGCGCCGCGATAACCCCGCTTGCGCACAGGCTGAATTCGATCGCTGGGAAGACGTACAAGATCCAGGCATCTCGCCGCGCGTCATGTTCAACCCGCAGGAAGATATTGCTGCTCCCTTCATCGCTACCGGCAAGCGCCCACGCGTTGCCATCTTGCGCGAACAGGGGTGCAACAGTCAGGTGGAAATGGCCTGGGCCTTTGATACTGCTGGTTTCGAAGCCGTTGACGTACACATGACCGACCTGCTGTCGGGCCGCGCATCGCTGGAAGGCATGCAGGGCATGGTGGCTGTGGGTGGTTTCAGCTATGGCGACGTTCTGGGCGCCGGTGAAGGCTGGGCCAAGACCATTCGTTTCAACAACCAGTTGTCGGATCAGTTTGCTGCTTTCTTCGGTCGCAGCGATACCTTCGGTCTGGGTATTTGTAATGGTTGCCAGATGATGGCCGCTTTGGCTCCCATGATTCCAGGTGCAGAATTCTGGCCACGCTTTACCCGTAACCAGTCGGAAAAATACGAAGCTCGTTTCTCCAGTGTGGAAATTGCCTCTTCGCCATCCTTGTTCTTCAAGGGTATGGAAGGGACCCGTCTGCCAGTAGCCGTGGCTCACGGTGAAGGCTTTGCCAACTTCCAGCGTCAAGGCGATGCGTCCAAGGTCGCCGCTGCGGTTCACTTTGTGGATCATCGCGGTCAGCGCACCGAACAGTACCCGCTGAACCCCAACGGCAGCCCTTACGGTTTGACCGGCGTAACCACGGCAGATGGCCGCTTTACCATCATGATGCCTCACCCGGAACGCGTGACGCGCAACGTCATGATGTCCTGGACTCCAGAGCAGTGGGGCGCCGCCGATCAGGGTGCTGATCAGATGGCAAATGGTGGGTTTACTCCCTGGATGCGGATGTTTCGCAACGCTCGGGTCTGGATTGCGTAATTGCTTACGCGTATAATCGATTTTTGGACGGAGTTATAAAAGCATGCGTCTCATCAAGAAAGCACTGACCTTCGACGATGTGTTGTTGGTTCCCGCTTACTCCGAGGTTCTGCCTCGCGATACATCCTTGCTCACCCGCTTTACGCGGGACATCACCCTGAATATCCCGCTGGTTTCGGCTGCCATGGACACGGTAACCGAAGCGCGTCTGGCTATTGCCATGGCACAGGAAGGCGGTATCGGGATCATCCACAAGAACCTGACGGCGGATGCTCAAGCACGTGAAGTTGCACGTGTGAAGCGCCACGAGTTCGGTATCGTGATTGACCCGGTTACTGTTACGCCCACCATGAAGGTGCGCGATGCCATCAACCTGCAGCGTCAGCACGGTATTTCCGGTTTGCCTGTGGTTGAGGCCGGCAAACTGGTGGGTATTGTTACCAACCGCGATCTGCGCTTTGAAGACCGCCTGGATCTGCCTTTGCGTGATGTCATGACGCCTCAAGAGCGTCTGATCACCATGCATGAAGGCGCCACGCTGGACGAAGCTCAGGCCCTGATGCACCGCCACCGTCTGGAGCGCGTGCTGATCGTTAACGATCAGTTCCAGCTGCGTGGTCTGGCAACGGTTAAGGATATTGTCAAAAACACCGAGCACCCTCTGGCCAGCAAAGACAGCCACGGTCAGCTGCGCGTCGGCGCTGCGGTTGGTGTGGGTGACGGTACCGAAGAACGTGTCGAGAAACTGGCCGCAGCCGGTGTGGACGTGGTGGTGGTGGACACTGCCCACGGTCACTCCCGTGGTGTTATCGAGCGCGTTCGCTGGGTCAAGAAGAATTTTCCTCGCATTCAGGTTATTGGTGGCAACATTGCTACCGCTGATGCCGCTCGCGCTCTGGTCGAGGCCGGTGCAGATTGTGTCAAGGTCGGTATTGGCCCTGGCTCTATTTGTACGACTCGTATCGTAGCCGGTGTGGGTGTACCTCAAATTACGGCTATTGCTGACGTTGCCAAGGCTTTGGAAGGTACGGGCGTACCTCTGATCGCTGACGGTGGTATCCGCTTCTCCGGCGATGTGTCCAAGGCTTTGGCTGCTGGCGCTTCCGCTTGCATGATGGGCGGTATGTTTGCTGGTACTGAAGAGTCTCCGGGTGAAGTGGTGCTGTTCCAGGGCCGTTCGTACAAGTCCTACCGCGGTATGGGTAGCTTGGGCGCCATGGTCGATGGTTCGGCTGATCGCTACTTCCAGGATCCTTCGAACAACGCTGACAAGCTGGTTCCAGAAGGTATTGAAGGCCGCGTGCCTTACAAGGGCAGTGTGATTGCCATTATTTACCAACTGGTTGGCGGCATCCGTGCTTCCATGGGCTACTGCGGTTGCAAATCCATCGAGGAATTGCACGCCAAGGCCGAGTTCGTGGAAATTACGGCTGCTGGTGTACGTGAGTCCCACGTGCATGATGTGCAGATCACCAAGGAAGCGCCTAACTACCGCGCTGACTGATCTTAGCCAGTCTCTTGCATGCCAGAAACCGCCAGCCTTTGGGTTGGCGGTTTTTTTTGTGTATCGCCTTTGTGTTGTGGGGTAGGGGGTAGTCTCAGGATAGACGCCTCTTGCGGCCTGAGTGGGGCGTGGGGCGGACCGCTTGCCGGTGCTGCGCACCGGTGCCCTTGGCGGTGTCGAGATACGGGCGCACTCTGAACTCACCCGGTGATTGGTCCCCCGGACCAATCACAAGCGTCGGGTTCAAACAGCAGAGTGCTTGCATCCCGTATCCCGACACCGCCCGCGGCAAGCAGTCTGACTCGCCCCACGCCCCCACCCAGGCCGCAAGAGGCTCAGATCGAGAAATACTTAGCCCCGCCTGATTTTTGTGCTTAGGATTTTTGTTGCTGTGTTGGGTTAATTCGCAAACTAATGGCCGATAGCTGGCAAATCAGTTCATAGCAGGAGTTGGGTATAAAACTCCCATATTTCTTATTTGGCAGGGGCTGCTTTGGTTTTGAACAGCCATTGTTGAGGCGGCCATTGAGCCAAAATCACCCCTGCCAGAGTCAGCAATCCACCGCTCACATGGTGTGCGCCCAGTTGTTCGCCCAGCAATGGGATGGCCAGCATGGCGGTCATGAAGGGCAGGATATTCAGGAACAGGCTGCATCGGGCCGGGCCCAAGCGTGTGATGCCTTGGATCCAGCAGTAGGGCAGCAGGACGGAGGCCAGGATGCCTGCGTACAGGATCAGGGGGACTGTTTGCTCATTCAATTGCGTTTGTTCTGCTGGCAGCCAAAAGAAGACAGGCAGCAGGGTGATCAAGGCGCCCCAGGCTTGCAGATAGGTTGATTGCCAGGCTGGCACAGTGATATGCCATTTCTTCAAAAAAACACTGTAGAAGGCATAGCTCAATGCCGCTGTCAGCATCAGCAAGTCGCCAGAGCGGACTCCTTGGCTTAGCAGTTGCATGGGATGGCCGCTGCTAATCAACCAGACTGTTCCAAACAAGGCCAGCAGGGCGCCGGGCAGCATGCCGCGAGGGCCAGAGCCTGGCAGCAGCAGACGTGTGGTCAACAGGGTCAGTAGGGGTGTCAGTGCGGTAATCACGGCCATATTGGTGGCACTGGTGCTGGCTGCTGCCCAATAAGACAGGCACTGATAAAACGCCATACTCAGAAATCCCAGAAACAGCAGTTTGGGTAGTTGAGGACGGATCGAGTGCCAGTGTCGCCAGACAGGGCGAGCGGCAAACAGGCTCATGATGGCCAGCGCCAGCACGACTCGATAAAAACTCATGGCAGGTGCGGCGATCAGGCCGTGCGCCATTTTGGAAACAATGACATTGCCGGACCACAACAGCATGGTCACCAGCGGATAAGCATAGTTGCGCATTGGAAGCATCCATCAATAAGGAAGACGTATGCTCGCTGTAGACCGACTTGCCTGTCTTTCGCTAAACTGACTTGAATTAGCGCAAATGGGACAGCTTGTGCTTGATCCTCTTATTCATATTCCGGTTGAGCTGGCCAAGATGCCTATTAGTGGTTTGGCAGCAGACTATCCGGACGGCCATCTTATTCACGAACATCAGCATGTACGTGCGCAGTTCTTGTACGCCGTGCAAGGGGTGATGGTGATTGATGCCCAGGAAGGGCGCTGGGTGGTTCCTCCTAGCCGTGGCGTTTGGCTGCAACCGGGTCGTCCTCATACGGTTCGCATGCGCGGGCAGGTCAAAATGCGCACGATCTTTGTGGATGAGGATGCTGCTCCGGGCTTGCCGGCGCGTAACTGCGTGCTGGATGTCAGCCCCTTGCTACGGGAGCTGATTCTGGAGGCCAGCCGAATTCCTTTGGTGTATGCGCAAGACAGTCGCGATGGCCGCTTGATGCGTTTATTGCTGGATGAACTGCGCGAGTTGCCTGTATTGCCGTTTCATCTGCCCTGGCCCGAAGAGCCGCGCTTGCTACTGGTGTGTCGACAGCTGGAGGCTAGCCCCGATGATGATAGAGATGCAGATGCCTGGGCCAGGCAACTGGCCATGAGCGTCAAAACTTTCCACCGCCTGTTTCGTCGCCATACCGGCATCAGCTTTGGGCAATGGCGTCAATTCGCTCGATTGTTGGGGTCTTTGGAGGGCTTGGCAGCTGGTGAGCCTGTTGTGCAAGTGGCTTTGCAGCACGGTTACGCCAGCCAAAGCGCATATGCCGCCGTTTTCCGGCGGTATTTTGGGGTTACTCCCAGAGAGTTTTATCGCTCTAAAGACAGCGCGGGCGACGCAGTTTAGTCCGCTAGCTCCAGTAAAAGCCGGGCCAGCATGTCGGGGTGTGTCATCAACGCGCAGTGCCCACTTTCCAACTCTCGGAATTCCCAGTCTTTCTGCTGACGGGCCCATTCGCGCGAGGTATCCACCCCCCTGAACGTAGGCTGTGTGCAGGAGATATAGGAGCAAGGGCGGCCATTGCCGATGACGGGGTTCTGTAAGCGCAGGGAAGAGCGGTAGACGCTAAGCGGCTGTGGTGTCAGGCGGTTACCGACAAAGTGCAGATCTTCTGTGGCATGCAGGCCCAAGGCGCTTAGTGGAGGAGGGGGGACGGCAGGAATGGCGCTTTTCCCGGCAGAGGCCACCATGCTGTCGACAATCTTTTCTGGCAGGGTGTCGAAGGTGCTGGTGCCGCTGGGCAGGATAAAGGCGTCCAGGTAAATCAGTTGTTGAATGCAGCGTGGCATGACGTCGGCGACGCCGCTAATGACCAGTCCTCCAAAGCTGTGGCCCACCAGAACCACGTTGGAGAGTTCCTCCCAACGTATCAAATTAGCGACATCATCTACAAAGGTGTTCAGGGTGATGTCCGCGCTAAGCAAGTGGCTGCGTTCGCCCAGGCCTGTCAGTGTGGGGGTATAGACTTTATGCCCCTTGGCCCGTAGCCGGGCAGCCAGTCTGGACCAGCACCAGCCACCGTGCCAGGCACCGTGAACCAGCACAAAGGTCAGGCTGTCGGAGACTTCGTCCGTATCTTCCTGACATTCGTAGGCAAAGCTGTGCGAGCGGGCACCGGAGGGGCCGGGAGCAGGGATATAGCTGCCGCCTTGTTGTTGTGTGGCCTGTGCAGGTCGGGATTCCTGGTGTTCATTAAGTTCGCTCGGACGAGGGGTACGACTCGAAGACATGCTGAAACTCCCAAAATGGCTGCATGTACTGTAGCTGCCTTGCCGCATGAATGCCAGTGATGCAAGACAATTTCGGCCTGGAGTATTTCTGCGACTCCCTAAGCGGCGCTACACAGCGTAAAATAGATCCTTTACCGCTTTATTATTGGCTCGATACTTTCATGCACCAGCGAATTCTGATTCTTGATTACGGCTCCCAGGTCACCCAGCTTATTGCGCGTCGCGTACGCGAAGCCGGTGCGTACTGTGAAATTCACCCCGGTGATGTCAGCGATGAATTCATCCGTTCCCAAGAAGGCCTGAAAGGGATCATTCTGTCTGGCAGCCATGCCTCGGTCTACGCCGAAGACGCTCTGCAAGTTCCTGCCGCCGCGTTTGAAGCCGGCGTACCCGTTCTGGGCATTTGCTACGGCATGCAAGCCATGGCCCGCCAACTGGGCGGCGTTACCGAAGGTTCGGACAAGCGTGAATTCGGTTACGCCGAAGTCCGCGCCCACGGCCACACCAAGCTGCTGGACGGTATTCAGGATTTCGCTACGGCAGAAGGCCACGGCATGCTCAAAGTCTGGATGAGCCACGGCGACAAAGTTACCGCCTTGCCTCCCGGCTTCAAGCTGATGGCTTCCACGCCTACATGCCCCATCGCCGGTATGGCCGATGAAGATCGCGGCTTCTACGCGGTTCAGTTCCACCCCGAAGTCACCCACACTGTCCAAGGCGCTGCTTTGTTCGAGCGCTTTGTACGCGACATCTGCGGCTGCGTGGGTGATTGGAACATGCCTGACTACGTGCAAGAGGCTATTGCCAATATCCGCGAACAAGTCGGCGACGAAGAAGTTATTCTGGCTCTGTCCGGTGGTGTGGATTCCTCGGTTGCTGCCGCTCTGATCCACCAGGCTATCGGCGACAAGCTGACCTGCGTATTCGTGGACCACGGCCTGCTGCGTCTGAATGAAGCCCAGCAAGTCATGAGCACCTTCGCCGACAATATGGGTTTGAAGATCATCCATATCGACGCTTCCGACCGCTTCCTGGGCAAACTGGCCGGTGTTACCGATCCAGAAGCCAAGCGCAAGATCATTGGCCGTGAATTCGTGGAAATCTTCCAGGAAGAAGCCGCCAAACTCAGCAACGCCCGCTGGTTGGCCCAAGGCACAATCTACCCGGACGTAATCGAGTCCGCCGCCGCTAAATCCGGTAAAGCCACTGGCATCAAATCCCACCACAACGTGGGCGGCCTGCCAGATACGCTGAACCTGAAACTGCTGGAACCCCTGCGCGAGCTGTTCAAGGACGAAGTGCGCAAACTAGGCGTAGCCCTGGGCCTGCCGCCAGCAATGGTCTACCGTCACCCCTTCCCAGGCCCAGGCTTGGGTGTCCGTATTCTGGGTGAAATCAAGCGCGAATACGCAGATCTGCTGCGTCAAGCCGATGCCATCTTCATCGAAGAGCTGCGCAACACGGTTGACGAAGAAACCGGCAAGAACTGGTACGACCTGACTTCCCAGGCCTTCACCGTCTTCCTGCCTGTGAAGAGCGTGGGCGTGATGGGTGATGCGCGTACCTATGAGTACGTTGTTGCCATGCGTGCCGTGCAGACAACAGACTTCATGACGGCTGACTGGGCTGAACTGCCATACTCGTTGTTGAAGCGTACTTCTGGCCGCATCATCAACGAAGTGCGCGGCATTAACCGTGTGACCTACGACGTAAGCAGCAAGCCGCCAGCGACGATTGAGTGGGAGTGATCCATTTATAGTTAAGATGCAATAATGTGTAGTATAAGACCGTTAGGCCTATATAAATGGGTTTAACGGTTTTTTTATTAGCAAGCGATAAGCTGTTGTGAGTAAATTCGCGTGCAGGGTTTTGTCCTACTGATGATATTAGGAGGGGGTTAGCTTCTCTAAGCCTGCGGTTATGACTAAATTATAAAAATATTCTTTAAATGACGGAGAGGTAATGAAGTACTTGTTCGTGTTGGGTAATGGCTTTTCAATGGATTTATTTAACCATTTGGGGAAAAGTACAGATTATCCATTAGGGAATTTAATTTCATATGGTGATAAGCTTTGTTGGCCGTCTAATGGGAGAAGTGCTTTTATCTCATTTAGAAATACGCCTAACTTGTGGTTGCTAGGTGTCAGGTCGAGTAACTCTAATGAGAAAAACACAAAAATAATAGAGAATATAATTACATGCGCAAATGCAATGTATATGAAAAAAGGAAAAGATGGGTTAAGGTCAAAAAATAAAAAAGGGGAAGTCTATAGAAATGCTTATAAAGAACTTGTTTCTTTTCTTAAGTTTTTATTTATTCAGTTTGATGAGGAGGTTGTTTTCGAAAGAAAAGATATTGAAAATTGGCATTGGGCAAGAGTATTTAAAGCAATTTCGGAAAATGAGGAGGTTGAGGAGGTTAATATAATTACGTTTAATTATGATCTTTGGGTGGAGAAAGTGTTAAATGCAATGGGTGTGGATTTTAGAGTTACGGTAATAGAAAATGATGGGGGAGGTAAGTTTTCGATTACTAAGCCTCATGGATCTATTTCTTTCATTCATAAAGCAAGTAGTGATATTTTAGAGTTTAATATAAATTACAATAATGAAATTTCTATATTGGAGGGAGGGGAGGATGATTTTGAATATTCTATGGAGAATTTAAGGCGACACTCCCCTATTATCCCTTTGATTCCACCTGCTGGGGATAGTAGTAGATTTGCCTTAACTTGGGCAGGAAAATTAAAGGCTGAGGCTAATAGAATTGCTGAAGATATAAATGAGAATGATAAAGTTGTTCTTTGCGGGCTGTCATATTGGCATGTGGATAGAAATGAAATAGACGAGATATTATTAGGGATTAATAGTCAATGTGAAATATCATATATAAACCCAAACCCACCAGAAGCTCTTGATGCGGTTTTAACTTCTTTGTTTGATAATTACGAACATTACATTAGTTCTGAAAGATTTGCGGGAGGCCAATATGTCTGATTTTCTTCAACGTGAAAGCAATACCATTACGATTGCTAACTTTTATGAGGCTTATAAATTAGGTAAATATAATTTTGAGCCAGAATATCAAAGGAAAAGCATCTGGTCAGAAGAGAAAAAATCTTTTTTGATTAATAGTATAGTGAGAAATTTTCCGATTCCGCCTATATTCTTACATCAAAAAATAGATAATGAAACAGGATCGACTAAATATGATGTTATCGATGGAAAGCAAAGGCTGACCGCGATAATAGAATTTCTTGATAATCAATTGGCGATTTCTGATGAGGATGATGATGAAAAATTAGCAGGACTTTATTTTGAAGACTTAGGGAAGCCCCAGTATGCAGAGTATAAGAAAAGATTCTGGAGATATACTCTGTCTATCGAATATATAGACACAGCTGATAGAAATATAATCGATTCTATATTTGATCGCTTAAATAGAAACGGCGAGCCTCTCACAGGGCAGGAGTTAAGAAATGCGAATTATTACAATTCTCAACTACTGAAAAAAGTTGAGAATGCTAGCAAGATCGTATTTTGGGAAAATAGACTGGAGGTTGTGGATAGGGCAAGAATGGAGGATTTAGAGTTTATTAGCGAGCTTTTCTTCTTTATAGCTGAGGGAGTGGAGTTGACTGCTAATCAAGCTCAGATGGATGATATGTATAGGAAATATTCAGAAAAAAGTGAAGATGAAATAAATAATATATATATGCAGTTTTGCGAGGTTACAGGCTTTTTGGAAAATCTAAATTTGGACTATTCTGGATTTAAGATTGGTGGGGTTAGTCATCTTTATGGATTATTTGCATTTTCTAAATATTGCATAGATGAGAATATTGATGCTGGGGTTGTTGCTGAGAAATTAAAGAGATTTTATTCTGAGCTTCGTGATAGAAGTTTTAAAGACGAAAATATTCAAAAGTATAAAAACAGTATGTCAGCAAGAACGAAAGATTCTTTTTCAAGAAGAAAAAGAAAAGAATCGCTTATTGCTTATTGCCAATAGTTTATTGTGAGGTTTGGTTTATTTGGGGTGGTTTTAATAGATTTGTGGCTTTTTGGGGCGTATTGTTTTTGTTTCACGCAGGGATGCTTATTGTTGATCTGCGTGATTGTTTCTAGTTTTTTGTTGTTCTTGGTTTCTTGGGATATTATCTATGATTTGATATTCAATGTATGGCAATATGCAAGGGGAGATATTATTTCGATATTAGGCTATAAAGAATTAGAAGGGGTTCGAGCCAGCTCCATAAACGCCTGCAGATAATCAATCACCGTTTCCGTCTCCCTCATCCCCAGAAAAATCTGCTTGGCGATGCCGTGCTTGCCTAACTTGACCGGCACCACATCCAGCTTCTCTGCATATTCTTCCACCAGCCATCGCGGCAGCGCCGCTACGCCACGGCCACTGGCAACCATCTGCATCATGATGTCCGTCGTCTCAATCGTTTTATGACGTCGGGGGGCGATACCAGCAGGCAGCAGAAACTGGTTGTAGATATCCAGCCGGTCTATGTCCACCGGATAGGAAATCAGTATTTCCCTGTCCAGGTCCTTAGGCTTGGCATAGTCCACATTCGCCAGGGCATGGGCCTTGTTCACTACCAGCACCTGCTCGTAGTCGAAGACGGGCTCGAATTTCAGGCCTGGCTTATAGAGCGGGTCTGGGGTGACCAGCAGATCAATTTCATACCCAAATAGCGCACCGATCCCGCCAAACTGAAATTTCTGCTTCACATCCACATCCACGTCTGGCCAGGCGCTAAGGTACGGCGAGACGATCTTAAGCAGCCATTGATAGCAGGGGTGGCATTCCATGCCGATGCGCAGTGATCCTCGCTCGCCTTGGGCGAACTGGCCCAGGCGTTCTTCTGCCAGATCCAGCTGCGGCAGGACGCGGTTGGCGACGGCCAGCAGATACTGCCCGGCTTGAGTCAGTTGCAGGCTACGGCCTTCGCGACGCCAGATTTCTGTGCCCAGTTGCTGTTCCAGTTTCCGCATGGTGTGGCTAAGGGCAGATTGGGTAACGTGCAGCACGGCAGCGGCGGCGGTCAGGGACCCTTGCTTGTCAACTTGCTGCACAACGGCCAGGTGGATGCGCTCTAACATGATACGTGAATGATATTCATGGGTTGGTGAGATAAGACCATTTTACTTCATTGATACGGCTTCCTACAATGCAAGTCATTCATTCATTCATTCATCCACTGGCCTTTAGAGAGCAGCACATGACGACGATTCATAATCTTGGCTTTCCGCGCATTGGCGCCAAACGGGAACTGAAGTTCGCCTTGGAGTCTTACTGGAAGGGCGAATCATCGCGTGACGAACTCAAGGCTCTGGGCGCCCAGCTGCGTCAGCGTCATTGGGAAAATCAGGCAGGTCTGGATCTGGTGCCCGTTGGAGATTTTTCTTTTTACGATCAGGTGCTGGATGCCAGCTTCTTGCTGGGCAACTTGCCTGAACGTGTGCAGGACTTTCATGGTGACGAGCTGGATAACTATTTCCGCGTAGCGCGCGGTCGTTCGGCCAAGGGGCTGGAAGATCACAGCGCTTGCTGCGGTGGCGTGGCTGCCGGTGAAATGACCAAATGGTTCGACACCAACTATCACTACATCGTCCCCGAATTTACGGCTGACACCCAGTTCAAGCTTGATGCCTCGCGTTTGTTGGAGCAACTGGCTGAAGCCAAGGTTCAAGGCGTGAAAGCCAAGCCTGTGATTATTGGCCCCGTGACTTATCTGGCACTGGGCAAAGCCAAGGATGAATCCAACAAGCTGGCTCTGCTGGATCGCTTGTTGCCCGTGTATGTCCAATTGCTGGAGACGCTGGCTAAAGCCGGTGTGGAGTGGGTGCAGATTGACGAGCCTATTCTGGTTACCGAGCTGGATGCCGATTGGCAGCAGGCGTTCAAGACCGCTTATCAGCAACTGAAAGCTGCTGGCGTGAAGTTGCTGGTAGCCACTTACTTTGGTCAGTTGCTGGAAAATGCTGCTTTGGCCGCCAGCTTGCCTGTTGCCGGTTTGCATGTGGATGCCATCAATGATCGTGATGGTGTGGATGCACTGCTCAAGCTTTTGGGTGACGACAAGGTCTTGTCCCTGGGCGTGATCAATGGTCGCAATATCTGGAAAACAGATTTGACCGCTGTACTGGACTGGGTTGAGCCCATCGCCAAGCAACTGGGTGATCGTTTGTGGATTGCTCCTTCCTGCTCGCTGCTGCATGTGCCGGTTGATCTGGACAGCGAAGAAAAGCTGGATGCCGATGTGAAGTCCTGGTTGGCCTTTGCTTTGCAAAAGCTGGATGAACTGCGTGTATTGGGTAAAGCCTTGAGCCAAGGGCGTGATGCCGTCAAGGCAGAGCTGGCCGATAACCTGGCCGCTTTGACGGCGCGTCGCAACTCGCCTCGTGTCAACAATCCTGCTGTGAAAGCAGCGGTGGCGCGCATCTCGGCCGAGCTGGGCAAGCGCAAGAGCGTTTACGAACAGCGTGCTTCCAAGCAAGCTGAATTCCTGAAACTGCCCGCATTCCCCACCACCACAATTGGTTCTTTCCCGCAAACGGCAGAAATCCGCCGTGCTCGTAGCGAGTTCAAGGCCGGTCGTCTGGACGAAAACAGCTACCAGGCCGCAATGCGTGCCGAGATTGAGCGCAGCGTGCGTGAGCAGGAAAAACTGGGTCTGGACGTGTTGGTGCACGGCGAAGCCGAGCGTAACGACATGGTCGAGTACTTTGGTGAGCAGCTGGACGGCTACGCATTCAGCCAGTTCGGTTGGGTGCAGTCTTACGGTTCGCGCTGCGTGAAACCACCCATCCTGTTTGGTGACATCAGCCGTCCTCAAGCCATGACGGTGGAATGGATCACCTACGCCCAGTCGCTAACTCAAAAACCCATGAAGGGTATGTTGACCGGCCCCGTGACGATCTTGAACTGGTCCTTTGTGCGTGATGACCAGCCTCGCTCGGCCTCTTGCCTGCAACTGGCGCTGGCCATTCGCGAAGAAGTGCTGGATCTGGAAAAGGCCGGTGTGCATGTGATCCAGATCGACGAAGCTGCCTTGCGTGAAGGCTTGCCACTGCGTAAATCGCAATGGCAGAGCTACCTGGACTGGGCCGTGGAAAGCTTCCGCATCGCCGCCAACGGCGTGGGCGACGAGACGCAAATCCATACACATATGTGTTACTCGGAATTCAACGACATCATTTCCTCCATCGCTGATATGGATGCGGACGTGATCACCATTGAAACCAGCCGCTCGGACATGGAGTTGCTGGAAGCCTTCGAGAACTTCCAGTACCCCAATGAGATCGGCCCCGGCGTGTACGACATTCACTCGCCTAACATTCCGACCGAGCAGCACATTGTGAATTTGATGAAAAAAGCCGCCGAGCGCGTGCCAGCAGAACGTCTGTGGGTGAACCCCGACTGCGGCTTGAAGACACGTCAATGGGCTGAGGTGATTCCCGCTTTAACAAATATGGTGGCCGCAGCGAAAGTTTTGCGGGCAGGTGCCTGATCAGATCAGGAGCTGAGTTTGGCGGAAAGTCCCGGCCAAATGTCGGGACTTTTTTGAGGCTGATTCAAGCCTGTTTTCTGGCTTTACCAGGAAGAAGAGAGCAAGCAGTGCAGCCCCCCGAAACAGCTCAGACAATCAGCACAGAGTGTACATAAATAAGATGAATTTATTTTTCAAGATCAATGACTTGGCTCGAAAATAAATTCGAGATTGAAATCAGAAATTAGGGCATACATAAAAATGAATAAAGAATTCGCGTTCAGCATCAGAAGCATCCGTTTTGATGAAAACTACCGTCCAGCCAATAACACACGTATCACCACTAACTTTGCCAATTTGGCCCGTGGTGAAAGCCGTCAGCAAAACCTGCGCAATACTCTGAAGATGATCGACAATCGCTTCAATAGTTTGGCGCATTGGGACAACCCGAATGGGGACCGTTATTCAGTTGAACTGGATATTGTCTCTGTTGATATTGATGTTGAAGGCAATGGTTCTACGTTTCCGACCATCGAAATTCTGAAAACCAGTATCGTTGATCGGAAAGAAAACAAGCGTATTGAAGGGATTGTGGGTAACAACTTCTCTTCGTATGTGCGTGACTACGATTTCAGTGTGGTTCTGCTGGAGCACAACAAGAACAAAAATGGTTTCAGCGCCCCGGAAGGCTTTGGTGATTTGCATGGCAAATTGTTCAAGGCTTTTGTGAACTCCACGCTGTATCAGGAAAACTTCAACAAATCCCCCGTGATTTGCCTGAGCGTATCCAGCAGCAAGGTCTACCACCGTACAGGTAATCAGCATCCCGTATTGGGCGTTGAATACCAGCAAAACGAGTTCTCGCCGACCGATGAGTACTTCGCGAAAATGGGCTTGCAGGTTCGTTATTTCATGCCGCCAAATAGCGTGGCGCCTTTGGCCTTTTACTTCCGTGGTGATTTGCTCAGTGACTACACGAATCTGGAATTGATCAGTACCATCAGCACGATGGAGACATTCCAGAAAATCTACCGCCCCGAGATTTACAATGCCAATTCGGCAGCAGGAATGCGCTATCAGCCCAGCCTGAAAAATGCGGATCATTCGGTTACGCAAATTGTCTACGATCGTGAAGAACGTAGCCGTCTGGCGGTTGAGCAGGGCCGGTTTACCGAAGAGAGTTTTATCAAGCCATACAAAGTTATTCTTGATCAATGGGCAGCCAGTTACGCGCTTTGATTCATCAAAAACAACAAGGTTATTTAATTATGAAAAAATTGCTACCCACCTCCACCGCTGGCAGTTTGCCTAAACCCTCCTGGCTTGCTGAACCCGAGAAACTGTGGTCGCCCTGGAGACTGGAAGGTGAGGACCTGGTCGAAGGCAAGAAAGATGCACTGCGCTTGTCCTTGCAAGAACAATTGCACGCCGGTATCGATCTGATTAGCGACGGCGAGCAAACCCGCCAGCACTTTGTCACTACCTTCATCGAACATCTGGAAGGCGTGGACTTTGAAAAGCGTGAGACCGTGCGTATTCGTGACCGTTACGATGCCAGCGTTCCAAGCGTTGTCGGTGCTGTCAATCGCCCCAAGTCCGTGTTTGTGGATGATGCCAAGTTCCTGCGCCAGCAAACCTCGCAGCCGATCAAATGGGCGCTGCCTGGCCCCATGACCATGATCGATACGCTGTATGACAACCACTACAAGAGCCGTGAGAAATTGGCATGGGAATTTGCCAAGATCCTGAACCAGGAAGCCAAAGAGCTGGAAGCCGCAGGCGTGGATATCATCCAGTTTGACGAACCTGCTTTCAACGTGTTCTTTGACGAAGTGAATGACTGGGGTATTGCTACGCTGGAACGTGCCATTGAAGGTCTGAAGTGCGAAACCGCCGTGCACATTTGCTACGGTTACGGCATCAAGGCCAACACCGATTGGAAAAAGACCCTGGGTTCGGAATGGCGTCAGTACGAAGAGTCCTTCCCGAAGCTGCAGCAATCCAAGATCGACATCATTTCGCTGGAATGCCAGAACTCCCACGTTCCTATGGATTTGATCGAACTGATCCGTGGCAAGAAAGTGATGGTTGGCGCCATTGACGTGGCCACCAACGTGATTGAAACCGCTGACGACGTGGCCAACACACTGCGCAAGGCGCTGAAGTTTGTGGACGCTGACAAGCTGTACCCTTCCACCAACTGCGGGATGGCACCGTTGCCACGCGCCGTGGCTCGTGGCAAGCTGCACGCCCTGAGCGCCGGTGCTGAAATCGTTCGCAAGGAACTGTCGGCCTGATAGGTTTGATACCTTCGCGCTAGCTAGTTTCAGACAGCCCCCAGCAAACAGTATTGATGGCTTTGCCATCGCTGTTGCTGGGGGCAGTTTTATTGGGGCTGCTGATCGTGTTGCTTTAAATAACAGATGCTCCCAAGCCGCCTGCAATGCCAGGAGGCGAGTATTTTGACACCTCTGCTTAACGAAATTCTTGTCCACCACAAAGAAATGAACTAGGATTCACTCATGTAATGAATCAGAGTTCACTTCTTTATGGCCTATCGTCAAACCCCCGCCGTTGAAGCTCGTCTGCAAGACAATCGCGGCCGTATTCTGGAAGCGGCTCGCGTTTTGGTCAGTGAAGGTGGCTGGCAGGAAGCGCAGGTAGCCAGTGTGGCGGCCGCAGCCGGTATTGCCACCGGGACGGTCTATCGTTACTTCCCCTCCAAGGCCGAGCTGTTTGCAGAAGTCCTGTCGTTGGTGTCACAGCGTGAGGTGGATGTGCTCACGGACATTGCGCAGGCTGACGGAGCCTCCATGCTGCGCCTGCATGCCGCAGTCTCAACATTCGTAAAACGCGCCATGCGTAATCCTCGTCTGGCGTATGCCTTGATTGCCGAGCCATGCGATAAGGAAATCGACGCGGCTCGTCTGGTGTATCGCGCCGCGATCAGCCAGGTCATTCACTCCATTGTTTCCATGGGGCAAGATGCCCAGGAAATGCGCCAGGATGTGCAGCCCGATATTGCGGCTACCGTCATTGTGGGCGGTTTCATGGAAGGGCTGATTGGCCCGCTTTCTCCTTTAAGCCGTCAGCAGCACGATGGCACGGACAGTTACCAGCGCCAAGTGGCTGCGCTGGCTGACCAGATTGCCCAGATGGCGTGCGCCAGTGTGGCAGTCCTTTCTGCCACGCCTTAGAAAAACAGTTTGGAGACAACCATGAACCAAGCGCTTCCCCCCAGCATTTTGAATGCGCCCGAGGATCGTTACAGCACGCATCAGGTTTTGAATCAGGCTCAGCCCGCCAGTGGTTTCAATGCTTTTACGGGCGATCAGGTTTTAACTGAGGCCATTCGCCGCGAAGCTCCGTGGGCCGAATCGCGTTGTCAGGCTTTGGGGGCGGTGTCTGGTGATGAAAATGTTCAGGAGTTGGCCCGTTTGGCGAACCGTCATATCCCTGAACTTAAAACGCATGATCGCTTCGGCAACCGGATTGATTGGCTGGAATGTCACCCCAGCTGGCATGAATTGATGACCCTGGCCTGGCAGCACGAGGTGCCGAATTTAAGCTGGCGTACGCAAGAGAAAAACGGCCACTTCGCTCGTGCGGTCTTGTCCTATCTGTGGAATCAGGTGGAGCATGGTACGGGTTGTCCGACTGGCATGGCGTATGCGGCGTATGCCGGTTTCGAGGCTGAACCTGCTTTGGCGATCTGGGCGGACAAGCTCAACGGGACGCGCTACGAATACAGTCGTCGCGAAGTGGGGGATAAACCCTCGGTGGTCATTGGCTATGCGATGACAGAAAAGCAGGGCGGTTCGGATCTGCGTGAGACGCAGACTACTGCGCGCTTCTCCCATAGCGCGGATTATCACGGCGCTACAGCGCATTGGTATGAGCTGACGGGGCATAAGTGGTTTTGTTCAGTGCCGCAGTCTGATGGTTTTTTTACGCTGGCTAAAGTCAATGGCGGTGTTACCTGTTTCTTTTTGCCCCGTACCTTGCCGGACGGCAGCTATAACCGCTTTTTTGTACAACGCCTGAAGGACAAGGCGGGCAATCGTTCCAACGCGTCCAGTGAAGTGGAGTATGCGGGCACGCTGGCAATTCGGGTTGGGGAAGAAGGGCGCGGTATTCGGGAAATTCTGTCGCACTCGCATTTGACACGTCTGGATTTTGCGATTGGCTCGGCGGGTTTGATGCGACAGGCGCTGACCTTGGCCCTGCGTCACACGACATCACGCAAGGCTTTTGGAACCTCCATTGCCGATCGGCCCATGATGAGCAATGTGCTGGCGGATATGGCGGTAGAAGTGGAAGCGGCAACCTTGATGTCCTTGCGCGTGGCCAAGGCCACTGACCTGATGCAGAGCAGTGACCACGAAAGGCTGCTGGCTCGGGTGGCCACGCCTGCGGCTAAGTACTTCAATTGCTCGCGCGCCCCCTCCATTGCGAATGAGGCTTTGCAATGTCACGGCGGCAATGGCTTTATTGAAGAAAACCCCATGGCCCGTGTGTATCGAGAGGCCCCCTTGAACAGCGTTTGGGAAGGGACGGCGAATATGATGTGCATGGATGTGCGGCGCGCCATGATCAGAGATCCGCTTACGGTGGAGGCGGTTTTCAATGAAATCAGACCCTTGGCCGGGCAAGACAAGCGATTCGATGCACTGGTACAGCACACTGAGCGTTTGGTTCGGGCGGCAATCGAGGATGAGTTCCTGGCCCGCCCCATGACCGAAGCCGTCGCCCGCGTCTTGCAGGCGGCCGAGCTGCTGCGCTATAGCTCTCAAGAAGTGGCGGATGTGTTTTTAAGTACGCGTAGCGGCGGGGAAGTGGGGGCTTGGGGAGCGCATTACGGTACTTTGGGAATGATTATCTCGTCGGAGACTGCACAGAATATTATGCGACGGGCGATGGTGTTAGATTGAATAGCTTGAGTTCTGCGATGTGATGGTTTTGGGCAAGATTTATTTGAAGATGAGTCAGTACACTAGTTTTTTAAGGCCATTTTGATTTATTCGAATCTTTGCGTTTTTATTCAAACGACCGAGTTAGGTAAGGTTCCTTTAGGTCGTGTGTTAATACTGTTTGTTTGATTTTGGGGGCTCTCCGTTGGTTGCTGGAGTTCTATCGTACTCATCCCTATTCCTGGGAGCAGTGGTGTATGCCAACGTGGCCCGCTCGAGGAGGGAGGGCTGCCATCCGAGAGGTGGTCGGATGGCTTTGTCTCAGTAGTGACAACTTAGGGGGAAAAGATCGGGGGGTACGAATATCAAGAATTGGCGTTAATAAGCATGTACATGAGCCAAGCAGTATTGGGGTTTTTTATGACTTTAATTATTAATTTTTCTTAAATATGTTTTTTGTTATTTCTTTTGCCCTTAATCCTTGGCCGCTGGGTTGAGTTACTACTCTGATTGATTCATCAAGCGTAACAGGGTTTTTTTTGCTGTCTTCTCCAATAATATATTTAGGGGAGAATGGAGCAAGAGCTTTAGAGAATATTTCTATAAAATCATTTTGATTTTTTTTGGGGATATTTTCAGTGTTAATCATTTCTGAAATTATGGAGCAATCAATCATAACCCCGGTTAGCCATTCACTACTGGAAGAATAGCCACAGCACCAATACAGATTCGTGCCTTGCAAGGTGGACTGGGGAGACGCCATGTTTGCTCCTGTAAAACAGGATCCGAGCATTAGACCTGTAATGTTAGATTTTTTTGAGTATTCTCCAATTTTTGAAAAAATATCATTCAGTTTTACATTTCCAATGTGCTTCTCATTGCCGTGCGCAGCAATGTAAATAATGGCATTTTCAAACCGTACGCTGCATAGTATGGAGAGAGCTTTTATGAAACTATTTTTATCATAAAAATTAGCGTGGAAAACATCTGTTCCTCCGGCCATCTTAGCGATCCCTTCTACAAATGGCAGTACGCTACTTCGATTACTATCTTGCTCGTCTAATATCCATGGGCACTCGAGAACTAAGATGGCCTGATTTGCGTTGTGATGTAGTTTTGTTCTTCGTGTTTGTTGCATAGTGGTGGAGTTAATCAATCTAAATGGAATTTAGACAATGGTTGGGGTACGGCCCGCCCCATTACCCGCAGATAGAGGGGCAGGGTTCTTAACGAAGAGGTCTCTAGCGATATTACCGATTGTATTGGTCGTTACGGAATCAAAGGTTGCGCCAACGACTCCACCGAACAAAGGCACAGCTTTTCCAATATTAATGGCTCCTGTTGTGCCGAATTTAGTTAGCAACCGAAACCCTACTGCTTGGTTAATTTTAATTAAAGTGGCACCACTGATTTTGCTAACGTAGTTAGTGGCAACTTTAGTTGCAATCACAATACCAACATCTTTCAAAATGTCTTTCGCTGCATTTCCAGCTAGGCAGGCATAGACCAGAGCTTTGACTCGATCGTCCGTTGGGTCATAGCCTCCAAGGTAGGCAATAGCAGTAATCATTCTCAACTGCACGTACATAACGCTCGCAACGTTTGCGGGAATAGCTACAGGCAGAGTCACAATACCTCCCAATCCAGTTAGGAACCCTGAAGTAGCTGCTTTGGTATTTTGCCAACGAATCATCGAGTTGGCGGCATCCAACTTATTGTTATTGTTCTTGTGATACTCATCCGCGAACTCTTTGGCTGTGCCAGTTCCAGGGATGCCATTCATTGCTTTGTCGTAGGCCCAGTCTAATGCATCGTTGAGTTTGCTCAACGTCATGTTGTTCGCCACATGCGCTCCTAAATTTTTCTTTTTGCCTAGTTAGGCTGCTTATAAAATGTCATTGTGTAACTTTTTGTGGCCGAATGATGACATAAAAAAGCGATATGTGGCTAGTTTGTAAGTTACTTTGTTGGTGTTTGTAGTCGGGGATTCAAGACTGTTCACGAGAGGGTGGACTCTTTACTAGTTACAATTACCTGTTCAGGAAGGGATATTTTTGATGAGGCTTGTAGAGCTTGAAGTCGAGCCTATCGGATTGATTGTGTCTTCTTGCTTCAACGCACTTCTGGCTTGTTTTATTTTTATGAAATTTGGTGCCCTCTGCGAGGTTCAAGTCCCAGCTTTCGCTGATTATTAGTGCTCTAGAATGAGTTGCTCAGGTCCAGCCTCATAGGGCACGGAAGACGTCTTCCTTTACCATAGGCCCAGCAGCACCGAGCTGGGAATGTTAGACGGTATCACGTTGTTTATATTGAATAAGTTGCTATTCGTGTAATAAGACTTAAGCTGATAAAGCATAGCGTGGTGGGGGAGAGGAAGAACACCGACAGGCGAGACATCTACGTGCCGATCAAAGGGACGTTCAGTACTTTCGACAAAGCTCCACCTATCCATCATCTAGAAATCGGCGTTCAGATACTAGAGCATCTTGATGTGCTTAATTATCATGCGCGGGTATGGCTGCCTTGTTCAACTAGTGGCAAATAGTGCAAACAGGCTTAGAGTACGTGTCATACACTTGCGAAATCGTCCCGTGAGAACCCGTTTCTCCGTCCTGGTCGTCAAGCCCTCCTTGTAAGAGGGTTTTTTCTTGGTCAATTATTGTTATGTTATAACATCTCAAATTTGACAGAAGTCCTCTGCAAGGAACTGCCCATTGATGCCTCAAGGAAGAAGAGAAATGACGATGAACCTCGATAACACGCCAGTCGATCCCGCAGCCCGCATTCCCGTAACGGTTTTGTCCGGTTTTCTGGGTGCGGGCAAGACGACTTTGCTGAACCACATCCTGAACAATCGCGAAGGCCGCCGCGTGGCCGTCATCGTGAACGATATGAGCGAGGTCAATATTGATGCCGCTTTGGTTCGTGACGGTGGTGCCGAGCTATCGCGCACCGATGAAAAGCTGGTGGAAATGAGCAACGGCTGTATTTGCTGCACCTTGCGCGAGGACTTGTTGTTGGAGGTGGACCGTCTGGCCAAGGAAGGGCGTTTTGATCAGTTGGTCATTGAATCCACCGGCATTTCAGAGCCACTGCCCGTGGCTGAAACGTTCACCTTTGAGGGCGAGGACGGCCGCTGCCTGGGTGAAGTCGCGCGCTTGGACACTATGGTCACGGTAGTGGACGCCTTTAACTTTCTGCGCGATTACAGCTCGCAAGACAGCATCCAGTCCCGTGGCGAATCTTTGGGTGAAGAAGATGCGCGTACCGTTGTGGACCTGTTAATTGAGCAGATCGAGTTCTGTGATGTGCTGGTTCTGAACAAGATTGATTTGATCAGCGAGCCAGAACGCGAGCACCTGATGGCCATTCTGAACAGTCTGAATCCCCGTGCTCGTATTGAAACAGCCGAGTTCGGCCAGGTGCCCTTGGACCGCGTTCTGAACACCGGCTTGTTCGATTTTGAAGAGGCTTCCAAGGCCCCAGGCTGGCTGCAGGAATTGCGTGGCACTCATACCCCGGAAACCGAAGAGTACGGCATAGGCAATTTTGTTTACCGCGCCCGCCGTCCATTCCACCCGCAGCGTTTCAAGGAACTGGTCGAAAGCGAATGGCCTGGGGTGGTGCGCTCCAAAGGCTTTTTCTGGTTGGCGAACTTCCCGACTCTGGCGGGCTCCTGGTCACAGGCTGGCGCGGTGGCTCGCTATCACGTGGCGGGTTACTGGTGGGCGTCCATGCCGCCTGAACGCTGGCCGGAGGATCCCGAAGCGGTAGCGCTGATCAAGGAAAAATGGGACGAACGAGTAGGGGATGCGCGTCAGGAGTTGGTTCTGATTGGCATGGATATGGACGAGGAAGCACTGCGCGCCCGTTTCGATGCCTGCCTGTTAAGCGATGAAGAAATGGCCAGCGGCCCCAGCACCTGGACAACATGGACGAATCCGTTTTCAGACTGGCCTTGATAGCGTTGAGGTCTTGCCAGGTCTTTGCCAGCGTGAGCAAGGCCTTTTGATTGGATGTTGAGTATGACTGTTGTACTTCCCGACCCGGCTTTGAATGATTCCTCCCATGGCCTGACTCCGCTTTCCTGGGTGGGTATGGAGGGAGTCGACCTGCCCATTACCGTGCTTGAACGAGGCTATAAGCAGCAGCTCCATGCGCGGGTGGATGCTCAGGTTGATTTGCCCTTGGCACATGTAAAAGGGATACATATGTCCAGGCTGTACCGCTTGCTGAATGACTTGCCGCCAGAACAGTCCTTGTCACCGTTAGGGCTGCGGCGTCTTTTGCAAGGCATGGTGGATAGCCAGCAGGACTGTGGAACGCGCAGTGCACGACTGTGTTTTCGCTTTGATTTATTGGTGCGACGGCCTGCCTTGGTCACGCAGGGTCTGGCCGGCTGGAAATCCTATCCCGTCGCGCTGGAGGCCAGACTTTTGGACGGTATCTTTATATGCAAGGTGCAGGTTCAGATAGCTTATTCATCGACCTGTCCTTGTTCGGCTGCGCTGGCTCGGCAGTTGATTGAACAGGGCTTTATGCAGGCCTTTGGAAAGCAGCCTGTCTTGCATGCAGATGAGGTAGCTGCCTGGTTGCACAAGCACGCCAGTCTGGCCACTCCACATAGTCAGCGTAGTCAGGCTCTGGTTCACATCCAAGTATCGGAAGACAGTGAGGATTTTGGGTTTTTGACGCTGATTGATCGCATTGAAGAGTCATTGGCAACACCCTTGCAAACCGCCGTTAAACGAGCAGACGAGCAAGCCTTTGCCGCCTTGAATGGTCAGAACCTGATGTTTGTGGAAGACGCGGCGCGTCGTATAGAAGCGGCCTTGGGGGGCTATCAGAATCCTGGTGTTCAGGTCCGACATCTGGAGAGTCTGCATCCCCATGATGCAGTGGCGTTCAAAACTCCTTCATCGGAAGGGATGCCTTTTTTGCGGCTGAGCGGGGGCGTAGCGCCATGAGTGTTCTAGTCCTTGCTGTCTCGTGCCAGACCCACTCCATGGGTCAAACTTTCTTGCTATTGGCGCAGCCAAGCAAGCTCGCGATATGTCCATTTGAGCGGGTATGTTGCTCCCATGCTTGGGAGCTGCGATGAAAACCGTTCTTGTCTCTGTTCTGGTCCTGCTTGTTCGCGGCTATCAGCTTTTTATTAGCCCATTGCTGGGGCCACGTTGCCGCTTTTATCCAACTTGCTCCCAGTATGCGATTCAGGCTTTGCAGGTGCATGGCCCCCTCAAAGGAACTTGGCTGGCTGCACGGCGCCTTGTCCGTTGTCACCCTTGGCATCCGGGCGGGCATGACCCTGTTCCAGCTCTTGATGATCGGGGTAGGCAATCGCTCAAGCAAGCAGGAGAAGACCGTGGGTAAGGATGCAGCACCAGAAGAGTCCATAGTTCAAGCCCAGCAAGCCATTGTGGAGAGTTTCCAGTTCCTGGGGAACTGGATGGCCCGCTACGAATATTTGATTGATCTGGGGCGCTCCTTGCCGGACTTCCCGGACGAATGGCGTACCGAGACGAACCGTTTGCATGGCTGTCAGGCACAGGTCTGGATGGTGTCTGAATTGCGTGATCACAAGTTGTTTTTTCAGGCCCGTAGTGATTCCGCCATCGTCACCGGCTTGTTGGCTTTATTGATGCAGGTGTACTCGGGGCGTTTACCGCAAGAAATCCTGTCTCATCCCCCTGACTTTTTACGGGCAATTGAACTGGAGCAGCACTTGTCACCGAATCGCGCTAATGGCCTGTTTCACATGATGGAGCGGATTCGTTTGACGGCACAAGACGCTCTGGATGTAGAAGCCGAAAAGGTAAAACCATGACGCCAGAAATCCCGAAGGCCTCTACCTCCCGGACGGCAGAAACCGCCAGGCAGCATAATTTGCGCCATGCCGATTTGCTGCTCTGTGGCGCTACGGTAATGACTCCTAATGGGGCCGAGCGTATCGACATCGCCTGTGCGCAAGGCCGGATTACGGCTCTTGGTGATTTGTTGCCCGGTTGGAGTGCAGACTGTGTGCTGGACCTTAATGGCTTGCATGTTTTGCCGGGGGTGATAGACAGTCAGGTGCATTTCCGAGAGCCGGGGCTGGAGCACAAAGAGAATCTGGAAGCGGGTACACGGGGCGCAGTCCTGGGCGGCGTGACGGCGGTTTTTGAAATGCCCAACACCTATCCCTTGACCTTGGGTGCTGCCGATTTGCAAGCCAAGCTGGATGCTGCTCAAGGCCGAAGCTGGTGTGATCACGCCTTTTATATCGGTGGTTCTGCCTTGAATGCCGATTCCTTGCAGGAACTGGAACAGCTCCCAGGTTGCGCAGGCATCAAGGTCTTTATGGGCAGCTCCTTTGGAGACCTATTAGCGGATGAGGACGACGTGCTGCGTCGCATCTTGCGTCATGGTCGCAGACGGCTGGCAGTACACGCCGAGGATGAGACCAGACTGCGTGAACGCAAATATATCGCCCTGGATAGTGGCGACGTGCGCCAACACCCGGTTTGGCGTGATGTGGAAAGTGCCTTGAAGGCAAGCCAACGCATTGTTCGTCTGGCGGCAGAGGTGAAGCGCCGATTGCACGTGTTGCATGTGTCTACCGCAGAGGAAATGCAGTTTCTGGCCGCGCACAAAGATCGCGTAACGGTAGAAGTGACCCCACACCATCTCAGTCTGCAAGCCCCCGACTGTTATGAGCGTCTGGGCAGCCTGGCGCAAATGAATCCCCCGGTGCGCGGGCAGGTCCATCAAGACGCGCTGTGGCAGGCGATTCGTTCGGGCGTGGTGGATGTCATTGGCAGCGATCATGCACCTCATACCTTGCAGGAAAAGTCTCAAGCCTATCCCGCCTCACCCAGTGGCATGACTGGCGTGCAAACCTTGCTGCCCGTGATGTTGAACCATGTACACGCAGGCCGCCTGAGTTTGCAGCGACTGGTGGATTTGACCAGTGCCGGACCTGCCCGGGTTTTTGGACTGGAAGGCAAGGGGCGCATAGCCCTGGGTTTTGATGCGGATTTCAGTATTGTGGATTTGAAGGCACGCCGCCGCGTCCGCAATGACTGGATTGCCAGCGTCAGCGGCTGGTCTCCCTACGACGGCATGCCAGTTGTGGGCTGGCCGATTCACACCATTGTGCGCGGCCATTGTGTTGTTCGTGATGAAGTCCTGGAAGGGCAGGCTCAAGGCAGGCCGCTGCGTTTTCTGGAAGTCCCTTAACCGCCCGTTCAGCAAGGAGTACGTCGTGACGGATTCAAAAGAGCTTAAAGAGCGAGGCCTGAAGGTGACGACGGCTCGTATCCAGATTCTTGAGATATTCCAGGCCCCCGGCATTCGTCATTTGACGGCAGACGATGTGTATCGCCAACTGATCCGGCAAGGCAGTGAGATTGGCCTGGCGACTGTCTACCGTGTACTGACCCAGCTGCAACAGGCAGGCTTGCTAAAGCAGGTTTATTTTGAATCCGGCCGGGCGCTGTATGAGCTGGACGATGGCGAACACCATGATCACCTGATTTGCACGGACTGCGGGCGTGTGCAGGAGTTTCATGATCAGACGATCGAGCAGCAGCAAAAAATGATTGCTCAGGAGCGGGGCTTTCAGGTTATGGAACATAGTCATGTGGTGTACGGACGCTGCCTGAATCCGGATTGTGAATATCGCCCGGAACCCATGATGACAAGGAGAAAACATGAAGGCTAAAGGACAAGACACAAGATCTGCTGACAATATGGCAGTACAAATAAACCGCCGAATCTCGGTAGAGCAGGTGGAGGAGGGCCACGAACTGGCCCCCAAATTTGACGAACAGGGCCTGATTGCCTGCATCACGACAGACGCTAACAATGGCGAGGTCTTGATGCTGGGTTACATGAACCGGGAAGCCCTGGAAAAGACCATACAGACCGGTGAAGCTCATTACTGGAGTCGCTCGCGTCAAATGCTCTGGCATAAAGGTGCCAGCAGTGGACTGGTGCAGACGGTAGAGGAAATGCGTATCGACGACGACCAGGATGCGGTGTGGTTACGTGTGCGGGTAGCCGGTTCCGGGGCCAGTTGCCACGTAGGCTATCACTCCTGTTTCTACAGACAGGTGCCGGTTGGTGTCGAGCATAGCAAGGGTCAGGATCTGGTCTTTGTGGAGTCCGCCAAGACCTTTGATCCCAAAGACGTGTATGGGGATGTGCCCAATCCCACTGTGCTTTAAAGGGTGCTCATGCAACGGTTCCTATCGAGGCGGTTCATGCAGCCCTGATTGCCGGTTTTGGCTGGGTCATGATGTACGGTGCGCTAACTGCCTTTGCTTTGGCGGCCTTAAGTCATCTGGTGTTTGGTTCCGCCAGGAAGAGTGCACAGGCGTGTTGCAGTCCTGGATAGGGGCAGGCACAAAAAAGCCGGGCAAATGAGCCCGGCTTTTTCTTATGGAGGCTGCGGTAAAAGCATTGCGTTTAGCCGATCCCCCATGGCTAGTGGTTGCCAGTGCTTCAAGCCTTGGCCAGGGCTCCCAGCTTCTTCTGGTTGTTCGAGCGCCAGAACGAGTAGCTCAGTCCCAGCATCAGCAAGATGCACGCAATGATAAAGACCATGCTGATCGGGCGCTCCAGGAAGATCATCGGATCACCACGCGAGAGCAGCAGGGCGCGGCGGAAGTTTTCTTCTACCATCGGTCCCAAGACAAAGCCCAGCAGCAAGGGGGCCGCCTCAAAGCGCAGGCGCATGAAGAAGTAACCCAGCACCCCAAACAGCAGCACGATATTCACATCGAACAGGTTGTTGTTGGTGCTATAGACACCCACGCACACAAAGAACAGGGCAGCGGGGTACAGGTACTTGAAGGGCACGGACAGCAGGCGAACCCACATGCCGATCAAGGGCAGGTTCAGCACCAGCAGCAGGATGTTGCCCACCCAGAAACTGGCGATCAGGCCCCAGAACATATCGGCGTGCTCGACCACCATTTGCGGGCCAGGCTGGATGCCGTGAATGATCAGCGCGCCCAGCATCAAGGCCATGACCGGGTCGCCGGGAATGCCCAGGCTCAGGGTAGGAATGAAGCTGGTCTGGGTAGAGGCACTGGTGGCGGCTTCGGGCGAAGCAATGCCCTCAATCGCACCACGTCCAAAGCGCTCGGGGTTCTTGGCAACTTTCTTTTCCGTGGCGTAGGCAATGAAAGACGCAATGGTCGGGCCAGTGCCGGGCAGAATCCCGAAAGCCGCACCAATCGCAGTACCGCGCACCAGAGCGCCTTTGGATTGCTTGATATCGCCTTTTTCCGGACGCAGGGAACGGGTGGAGACTTTACCAATGGCCTTGGTGTGGCCGCTATTGATCCGGTTGATGTTCTTGAGGAAGTCCGCAATACCGAACAGGCCCATGGCCAGCGCCACAATTTGCAAGCCGTCCTGCAGTTCCGGAATATTGAAATCAAAGCGCGATACACCACTGTTCACATCCGTACCGACCACGCCAAAGATCAAACCCATGACGACCATGGCCACGCCCTTGATGGCAGAACCTTTGGCCAGTGTGGCGCCGGCCAGCAGGCCCAGCATCATCATGGAAAAGTATTCAGCCGGGCCGAATTTGAAGGCAATATCGACCAGCGCGGGCGAGAACAGAATCATGGCCAGAATGCCAATGGTGGCTCCAAAAAAGGAGGACAACATCAACATGAACAGGGCCGATCCGGCCTTGCCGTTGCGGGCCATGGGGTTGCCGTCCAGACACGCCACCGCGTGCGAGGCGGTACCGGGCAGATTCAGCATGATGGAAGTAATACCGCCACCGTACTGGGAGCCATAGTAAATACCGGCCAACATAATCAGGGCGGCGGTCGGGGTCATGGCGTAGGTCAGGGGCAGCAGGATGGAGATGGCTGCCAGCACACCCATGCCGGGCAGCACCCCGATCAGGTTCCCCATGAACACGCCAAACACGGCCCACATCAGGTTGTCCAGTTGAAAGGCAACGCTAAAGCCGTGCATCAGGTTAGATAGAATTTCCATGGCTTAGCCCCAAGTAAACAGGGGGAATTGCAGCTCCAGCCCCCAGGAGAAAATAACCACACCCAGCAGTGTCACGAAAATGGACAGCAGCAGGGCGGTGAGCCAGGAATGTTCCTTGTCGCCCATGGCAGAGATGAACACCAGGGCAAAGGTGGCGGGAACCAGTCCGCCGTAGCGACCCAGAATAATGAAGGCGATGATGCCACCCACAATCGCCATCCAGCCACGCCATTGCGGCGGGCCGTAGTCCTCCTCCTGCTCATCGTCGTGCGCGGCGGTCTCTACAAACAGGTACAGAGCGCCCAGCACAATCATCACGATGCCCAGCAGAAACGGGAAGTAGCCCGGTCCCATGCGGGCCATGGTGCCCAAGGAGTATTTCTGTCCCATCAGGACGGTAAATACGCCTACTCCCACCATCAGGCCGGCTGAATAATATTTTTGTCTGCTCATGAATCTCCTCATTCCCCTAAAGCAAGCATGATTTTTATAAACCCTGAAAAAGAGCGATTAAAAATGAGGCTAGCTTAGCGGAGCAGGAGAGGGCTTAGGGTGACAGTTTCATTACCTTTTGGTCATGTTTGAATGGCTTGGTCAGGCTTGAAAAGGCAGCACAATGGTGACTTTCAAGCCGGATACTCCTTTGGAGAAAATCAGCTGGCCCCGGTGCAATTCAATAATGGCGGCAACGCTGGTTAATCCCAATCCAAATCCTTCACTATCATTATTGAATCTATAAAAATACTTGCCTACGTTTTCATATTCGCTTTCTGGTAATCCCGGGCCATCATCTTCCACAATGATGGAGATTTTATTGTCAAAGCGTTTTTTAATTTCAACGCTGGCATGGGAATGGGCGTATTTAACAGCGTTATCCACCAG
This sequence comes from Alcaligenes sp. DN25, assembly GCF_023674485.1. NCBI lineage: Bacteria > Pseudomonadati > Pseudomonadota > Betaproteobacteria > Burkholderiales > Alcaligenaceae > Alcaligenes > Alcaligenes sp. DN25. The sequence continues at coordinate 1,851,080 of NZ_CP098408.1, forward strand.
ATTGGCTAAAGCACTGGCTAATAAATTGCTGTCGCCATTAATAATGACTCTGTCGATTTTCTTTTTCTGCAGCGTGACGCCTTTTTCTTCAGCGAAAAAGCTGTACAGGTCCAGAACGTCTTCGGCAATCACTTCCAGATTGCAGGCCTTGAAGTTCTGTCTTTGCACACCGGCATTCAGCTCGGCAATTTGTAGCAGCTTGCCCAGCAGCACGCTCAGGTTCTCTACTTCTTCAATCGCGTCTTGCTGTGCTTGCCGGACATGCGGGGGGACGCCGGGCAAGTTCTGGGTTTCACGCAGCTTGCCAACGATGCGGGTGAGCGGGGTGCGGATATTGTGGGCCACGGTATCGGAGATATGCCGCGCGCCTTGCATCAGGCTCTCGATCTTGTCCAGCATGCGGTTGATGTCGTGGTGGATCAGACCAAAGACGTCCTCGCTCTCGGAGGTGATGCGCTTGGAAATATCCCCCGCACCCACCTGTTCCGTCAGCAGGCGGATGCGGCCTACGCGGTATTTCAGCTCATTGCTAAAGACATAGGCGCCCAGAATTACCAGCATCAAGGCCAGGATCATGGAGGTGACGATGATGCGGCTAAGCATGGCGCGCAGCTCGATCAAGGTGCCCAGCTCGTGGCCGACCACCAGGGTTTCGCCGCCGGACAGTTTGGTGACGCGGACATTGCCTTCGGATAGCGCGTCGATATGCTTGATCTGCACTTCCACCACCTGTCGTTCTGGCAGGTTGTTCAAGCCGGGGATCTCGCTGATATTGCCCACCAGGGTGTGATTGAATTCGTCCAGCAGCAGATAGATTTCCTGGCCCGAATCAATCCGGTCCGAGAGGGTTAGCTCGATCATGCGCAGGATCTCTTCGCGCCCGCCGACTTCGTAGGCAATGCTAAGACGCTGTACGGCGACGTTGATTTGCCGCAGGTGCTCATCGCGCAAGGCTCCAAACACCTGAACGTAGAAGAAGCCGATTAAAAAGAGCGTGGTGAAGATGGCCAGGATGCTGTAGTTCAAGGTCAGCCGGAAGGAGGTGGACTCCCACAGGCGTTTGATGAAATCAATCATCGCAGCGCTTTAGCTTGAAACCGTCGATGCTGTCCTTGTCGCTAAGTACATAGCCACGGCCACGCACGGTATGGATCAGGGGCGTGGCGCCTTCCTTGTCCACCTTGCGCCGCAAACGACTGACCAGCACATCAATCACATTGGATTGCGGGTCGAAGTTGTAGCCCCAGACCACTTCCAGCAGCATGGTGCGGGTAACGATCTTGTGGCTGTTCATCAGCAGGTAGGACAGCAGCTTGATTTCGCGAGGCTGCAGCTCCAGCACCTCGTCGCCACGGGAGATTTTCTGGTTGCGGATATTCATGACCAGATCATCCACCTGCAGATTCTTGATTTCTGCATTGTCACTGCTGCGGCGTATCAGGGCATGCAAGCGGGCGGCCAATTCCTGAAAGGAAAAGGGCTTGATTAAATAATCATCGCCACCGGCTTTCAAACCATCAACTTTGTCGTCTACGCCGGATAAGGCACTTAATACCAGTACAGGGACTTTTTTACCTAAAGATCGCAAAGTAAAAAGAATGGACAGGCCATCGACATTATTGGGTAGCATGCGATCCAGGATAATCACATCCCATACGTCTTTCATGGCATTTTCCAAACCGGAAACGCCGTCATGACTGGTCACCACCGAATAGCCCAGCTCGGATAAGCCATTCACTAAATACCGGGCATTTTCCCGGTCGTCTTCAATCAGTAAGCAATTCCACATTTGGCTTCTCGGAGATTTATGAAGTGGCAGACTCATCCATTCCAGAAATGGATTGATCAAAAAGGCTGATCCCGACTATGAGGTGAACATGACAAAACGGTAATGTTTGATGTCAGGAAATATAAATATTGATTCATCCTGTTAACACCGTCATGTGCTCTGAATTATAGGAGTAATTAGTCAGCACATTACTCTAATAAAAATCTCAGGGCTGTCGGGCTAGAAATCCAGAAATGCGCCGGAAATTGTCTGGGATGTTTGTCCATTGGCTAAAAAATGCGGGTGGCGCTATGAGGCACAATACAAGGTGGACTCTGATCCTGGATTGGAGAGGTCGCCTTACGCTCTGCTGGTGACCACAAAGCATGGAAGTGATGGACTGGACCTTGCCCCAAGCCGATCTGCAATTGGTTGGCAGCAGCCAAAGCGCCATTCAAATATTCCTTGGCCAAGCCTACCGCAGCCGGCACGCTGCGGCCCGGTAGCAGGGCAGCAATGGCGGAGGACAGTGAACAGCCCGTGCCATGCGTGTTGCGTGTCGGGATGCGAGGCGACTGAAAAACATGGTTTTGCCCCTGACCTTGCAGCAAATCCACACTGTCCGGGCCATCCAGATGACCGCCCTTGAGTAGCGCCCACTCAGGGCCCAGCAAGCACAGTTCGCTTAAGGTGCTGTGCATCTCTTGCAGTGAGGCGGGTTCCGGTTTGTGCAGCAGATCGCCCGCTTCGGGCAAGTTGGGGGTAAGCAGGGTACACATGGGCAGCAGCCTGTCGCGCACGACGAACACGGCTTCGGGGCTGAGCAAACGATCCCCGCTTTTAGCGACCATGACCGGGTCCAGCACAATCGGGCAGTCCAGACCGTGATGGTGCAGGCGGTCTGCAATTGCTTCCGCAATCCCTGCATTGGCGATCATGCCGATCTTGATGGCATCCACGCGCACATCCTCAAACACCGCATCCAACTGGTCCGCCACAAAGTCCGGCTCCAGCGCCACAAAACACCGCACACCCTGGGTGTTTTGCGCGACCACGGCGGTAATCACGCTCATGCCATAAGCGCCCAAGGCATACATGGCTTTCAGATCAGCCTGAATACCGGCACCGCTGGTCGGGTCCGTGCCCGCAATACTCAAGACATTGGGAATCATGCTTGGCCTGCTTGATCTTGAGTGGTAGCCAATGCCAGTGCCCGACGGGCAACTCGTACTACATCAAAGCTGTGTGCCACATCCAGACTGTCCAGTTCCGCATTGCTGAACCAGCGCGCGTCCAGAGCGTCATCGCCTGCTTGCGGCTCACCTTGCTGCCAGCGAAACAGCACGGCAATCAGAATGAAATGCGAATAGGCCAAAGGTCTGGCGCTGGGTTCGCGGTCAAATACATCCAGCGCATCAAAGAGCTGCATGGCCTGGCCTTGTACGCCGGTTTCTTCGGTCAGTTCCCGATGGGCCGCCGCCATGATGGTTTCGCCCGCGCGAATCTTGCCACCCGGAAAGGCCCAGCGTCCTGCATCGGGGCGATTGGCGCGGCGTATCAGCAAAATCCGGTCTTGATGGATGACGGCAGCCAGGGTGGCGGCAACCGGGCCGATGGGGGATGGAGAGTGGTCAGAAGACAAGATAGCAACTCCTAGTCAAGGATAGCCATCCGGCAGCAAGCGGCGAGCAGGTACAGACCCGTCCCTTCGCCGGCATGACCCGGATCAGGTTCAACGGGTCACTGCGGTGCAATCTGCTCGGGCAGTTTCTCAGCCTGCTCGCCAGGCTCCCCTCGGTGAAAAGACCGTTTCTGTAAAAACGGTCTGGGCGAGTATACCTGTCTTTAGCCTATAACTCCCCCGTCAAAAACTGCGCCCGCCCACGCCCGAAGGACCAGTCTGCATCGCTGTTTTCTACCAGAGCGATGATCAGGTCATTGGGCGACACGCCACAGTTCTGTTCCAGCCGTTCTGCCAGCAAGCGGTAGAACTGGACTTTCTGACTCTCGCTGCGGGGGCGGGACACGATGTGCAGCAGTACCACCTTGTCGCTACGCGGATAGCCCAGGCCGGTGTCTTCCAGTATCAGCTCGCCGGGACGGTGCTGGGTCACGCACTGGTAGCGGTCGCTGGCGGGAACATCAAAGGCTTGCACCATGGCTTGATGCGCGGTGTCCAGCAGCAGGCGCAGCTCTTTGTCGTTGCGGCCTTGGATCAGATCAAATTTCAGTAATGGCATGATGGTTCATTCTTGATTGGTACTGCGGTCTGCAAGGCCGCTGGAACTGATAGCCATATCGTCGTAAATCAGACGTTCGGCTTCGATTAGCAAATTCGACAACTGTTGATAGGCGGCGACCCATCCATCTATGAGCTCGTTGCCTGTCATCCTCGCGATCAGCTCTTCGCGTATGGCCTGCAGCTGGCAAGTGCTCATCATTGGGTCATGCTCGGGCTGGATCTGTAGAGCGAGGTGATTGTTGGCGATCTGGCTGACCAAGGGGCTCATCGGTGGGGAGTCGCGCAGTATCAATTCATAAAAATAGGTGGTCAGGGCTTTGTCGCCGCTTGCCAGCAGCGGGGCAGCGGTCCTGATGATGTCGCGTTGAGCGTCCGTCACCATACGATTAAAAAGCCGGGCAAGACGTGGCTTTTTTTACAGTGTTCAAGATAGACAGCTGGGCGAGTCATGGTTTCAGTCTCCTGGTTTGAGGGCGGGATAGCAGGGCTATCGATAGGGAAGATAGAAGACTGATTGGATCAAGTAAAATGATGAATAATGATTATATGAATCACTAATAATGATAAAAAAGCGATTCATGTAGGCGAGGCCTGGATGAGCCTGCGGTTTCTTGCGAACGATCAGCGGGTGTTACTTGTTGCCCTTGGATGGCTTGATGATGAAGGTTGCACGCCTGTCGCTTGGCGTTCTGAGAAGAACTTTCTGTTTATCAATCACTAAAAAAGATTTTATTAATCAGTATTCATCATTTTACTTGATCTGTTGCTGCGCCTATCGTCAGGGCTTCTAAACGACGGTTCTTGGCACAGCCAAGGCTCTGAGGCCACTGTGACACAGGCCCAGGCCTGCAGGCGACAAGGTGACTGCCGACACTGGCCGCTTGTACCTGTTGTGCAAGTGGCTCACGACGTATCACTCTCGGTATTGCACTGTAGAGGACTTGCCCCCCGGTGACCTTTTCAAGGAGCTAATCATGCAATTGCGAGACAACGGACTCAGGTTCTCGCCCATCACTATTGTGCTGCACTGGCTTGTAGCGGCCTTGCTGTTTTCCATTCTGGGCTTGGGGGTGGCCCTGGCCCAAAGCCCCGGCGATGTGCGATTGGTGCAGCTGCAAAATCTGCTGGGGACGCTGCTGTTCCTGATTTCCATCTACCGCTTCTGGGCGCGGGTGACCTCTTTTCACCCCTTGCCGGTGGGCTCGCCCAACCCGGTGGAAGTAATAGTGGCCCGCTCCGTGGCGACAGCCCTGGCCTTGGCGATGGTGCTGCTGCCCGTCGCCGTCTGGCTATCCCGTGCGGCGGCTGGCGTGGCGGTGGAGTTGCCCGGTGGCCTGGCGTTACCGACCGTGATCAGCCCGAATGAGCAGGTCAAAGCCGTGGTTGATGTGCTGTTCAATATTGGCGCCACAGCCTTTTTGGCAGGGCTGGCCTTGCACCTTTTCGGGGCATTCAAGAATCATTTTGTACTGAAGAATCTGGCCTTGCGTCGCATCTTGGGCAAACAGGTGGAGTTGTAAATCATGAGCGGAGCAAATCGAGACTTTGCGGGCAATGTCATTACGGATATGTGCGGAGTGCAGTACCCGATTTTTCTGGCGGGCATGGCTGCGATTTCCGGGCCGCAATTGGTGGCGGCGGTAGCGAACGCGGGTGGGATGGGTGTGCTGGGTGGCTTGCGTCTGGCTCCCTTGATGCTGCGTAAGTGGCTGCGGGAAACCAGGGCACTGACGGACCAGCCTTTCGGGGTGAATGTGGTGCCGCAGTTTGGTGGCCCGGAGGTGTTCGAGGCCCAGTTTCAAGTGATCTTGCAGGAGCGGCCTCGCATCCTGTCGCTGTTCTATGCCGAGGACTATTCCGCCGACATGATTCCCCGCGCCAAAGACGCCGGCATGATTGTGATGGTGCAAACCGGCACGGTGGCTCTGGCTCGTAAAGCGATTGCGCATGGGGCCGACATTATCGTGGCCCAAGGCAGTGAGGGTGGTGGCCATCTGAATCGCGGCACCATTGGCCTGATGTCTTTACTACCCGCGATTCTGGACTGTGCGCAAGGTCGTCCCGTACTGGCGGCAGGCGGGATTACGACCCGCCAGGATGTCAGGGCGGCCATGAGCCTGGGGGCTTCCGGCGTATTGGTGGGCACGGCCTTTCTGGCCAGCGAGGAGTCCAACGCGCATCCGCTCTACAAGCAAAAGATTCTGGAAGCCAGCACGGATGATACGGAATATCGCACCGGCTATTCGTTTGGCTGGACCTATGGCACGCCGCATCGCGTGATTCCCAACCGTGACAAGTGGAATGTGCTGCGTCTGGTCGGGGGTGGGGCGCGGGCAATTGATAAGGACAGAATGGCCAGGAAACTGTCTTTGTATGCCGGTCAGGGCGTGGGCAAGATCCACAGCATTGTGCCTGCGGCAGAGCGGGTCGAGGAGCTGGTTTTGGGCTTGTCCTGACGCTTTACTGCGGCATAGCCTGTGCGGAGCGGCTGGACAGACCCACAGGCTGACCGGTCAACTCAACAGTGCGGTTTCGCCTTGATCCAGTTTGGGTAATTGGGCGAACTGCGCTTGAGCCAGGGCCACAAAGCTGCGCAGGGCCGAGCCAGGATTGGCATCAGCACGACGGATAAACACGGTTTTTACCCGCGCAAGGTCAGGCGGCAGTTCGTGGCACTGCACGGGCAGGCGCAAGCTGCTGTTCTGGGCGACCGCTTTGGGCAGCAGGGTAATGCCCATGCCCGAGGCTACGCAGGACAGAATGCCGTCCAGTGTGCCCATTTCCATGATCTGGTTGGGCACCAGCCCAGCCTGATAAAACCAGTGTTCCAGCGTAGAGCGGTAAAAGCAGCCGGTTCTAAAGACCAGTACGGTTTGTTGGGGAATTTTTTCAATCAGGGCAGGCAGGGATTCCACCGCCTTGCTGCTGACCAGCACCAGTTCTTCTTCAAACACTTCTTCTTGAGTCAGGGCGGCGTTTTGATGAAAGCCACCGACAAACGCACCATCGAGCTGGTGGGTCTCAATGGCCTTGATCAGCTCGGCCGTGGTGCCGGTTTGCAAGGACAACTGAACCTGGGGATAGCGTTCGCGGTATTGGGTCAAAACCTGGGGCAGACGGATGGCGGCCGTGGTCTCCATGGAGCCCAGACGCAGCAGACCGCTGGGAGTGCCGGTGTCTTGCAGGGCGGCACGGCTTTCTTCGGTCAGTTGCAAGATACGGCGGGCGTAGGCCAGAAAGGTATGGCCAGCCGGAGTCAGCACCACACCACTTTTCTGGCGTATGAACAATGGCTGTTCCAGTTCGGCCTCCAGTTCTTTGATGCGCATGGTGACGTTCGATTGCACGGTGTGCACCTTCTGGGCAGCGGCAGTAAAGCTGCCATGCTCGGCAACCGCACAAAAAATCTGTAATTGACGCATTTCCATCTCGGCCATTCCATTTCTGAAAGTGATGTGTGGATTTCTAATCAATCACTTTATGGCATTCTTGATGAGTCGTAAAGCGCTTTGGGGGGGGGCTTACAGTTGATTGCGGTAGTTCGCCGGGGTGTGACCAAAGCTGCGTCTGAACAGGCTGATAAAGGCACTGGGACTGGAATACCCCAGATCATAGGCAATGGTGGCGACAGGGGCACCGGCTGCCAGCATTTCCAGGGAGCGCATCAGGCGGGCGCGTTGACGCCAGGCGGTGAAGTTAAAGCCGGTTTCTGTCACGAAACGGCGGCTTAAAGTGCGCAGGCTGACCGCCGCCCAGTCGGCCCAATGTTCCATGCCCTGATTGTTGCTGGGGTCGGCAATCAGGGCGCGGGCAATGCGTTGTAAACGCGGGTCCTGGGGGAGCGGGAGCCCAAAAGGTTCGATGGGCAGACTGCGGATTTCATCCAGGATGACGGAGGCAATATGAGCCTGGGCTTGGGGCAAGGGCGCGGCGGGAATCAAATCCCAGGAGCAGGCGCGCAGCACGGCTTCACGCAGCAGGCCGGAAGTGCGCAAGGTGCAGGCCTGGGAAGGCAGATCGGCGCAGGCTGCTTCGTCTATATAGACGCTCCAGCCATGAAAAGGGCCATGCGATTGGCCCGAGTGCAGGACGTGCGGCGGCAGCCAGACGGCATGGATGGCGGGTACTACCCAAACGGCGTCCTCCACTCCAACGGACAGCAGGCCGCGCAGGGAGCCGAACAACTGCCCGCGAGCGTGTTGATGGGGGCGCGAGGACAGCTCCGAGTCATGGTTGCCGGTGACGGCGAACAGGACGGGGTGCTCGGGAAAGTTCAGAAAATCATGCAAACCAATCTTGCGTTCAGGCATGGCGTAATTTTGTTATCTATTGACCGATATAGTGTACAGCTGCCAAAACCTTTCTGCTTACACTGAAAACCTTGATGAATAAAGGAGTGACACATGCAAGCCCATGACATTCTTCCCGATCACGCCAGTGAAGTTCAGATTGATGGCACCACCATTCGTAAAGGCACGGTAGGCGCGTTTCTGGCTAATGCTGCCGCCTTGCGCCAGCCTGATGTCAGCGACGCTCAACGCCAGCGCGCCTTGAACGATATTGTGGCGGCCTTGCCGGCTCTGAAAGCACTAGGCTTGTTTGATGCCTTGGAGATTCGAGATCCTCAACTGCGAGATTTTGTGGAGTCCAGACTGTGATGAGAGGTGAAGGCGCAACGGTTCGACCGTATTTGTTGCGCGATACCGCTTGGCTGTATTTACCTAGCGGCTTGATGCATGCTTTCGGAAGCCCTCCGCATCTGGGCGTGCGCCGCTTCGATGTTGGCTGTCTTTACTGATGGCAAGGAGCCGCTTATGCAAGTTGATGACACGCAGTTTCCATTGGTGTTTCTAAGAGAACACAGCTCGCAGCAAACGCCGCAACAGGCGCAGGATCAATTGGAGGCCTTGTTGAATCGGGGCCAACGCTTTGTCTTGCTGACTGACAGGTTGGGCGGTGGGGACCATGCCCATGAGGAAAGCCACGAGGATCGCAAGCAACGCGCCTTGTTCTTCAAGCAGAACAAGCAGCGCTTGAAGGATTTGTGCGCTGGCATGGTGGTGATCAGCAAAGGGCGGGCCATTCCTGCCGCCGCACGCCTGGCACAGCAGACCTTGGGCCGGGTGCTGGGCCTGCAATTCAGCTTTGTCGTTGATGAAGGCGAAGCCAGGCTTGAGGCCAGTCGGTTACTGGCCCGTTAAATTGCGGGCGGCATGGCTGCCAGAAAGAGGGTATCCGATCAAAAGAGGGACCACAGGCCGTGTGACGCGGCCTGTTTTTGTGTGCGCTTTAGTTGGCTTGCAAATCCAGCGTGCTATCCAGGTGTATGCGTTCAAAGTCTGAAATCAGCACCTGAATACGAATATTCCAGCTGGCCAGATGCGGTAGCTCGACATTACTCACTTCCCATTGATCCTGCCGCGTGAGTTCCGCCGGAAAGGTAATGGACTCCACCCCGGCTTGCGGGTTGCTGAAAATCACCTCCACTTCTTGAGCCTTCAGGGGACTGAAATCCGGCTCGTATAAAGCGACGGTCAGAATGGCCGGGTGCTGGGTGGTGGCCGGGATGTATAACAGATCCGCCATGCCGGCTTCGGTATGGATATGACTGGAAACGCTGGGTGGGACTAGCTGGGCCAAGGCGCGTGGAGGCGGGGTGAAGCGCCACAAAGCGGCTACGGCCAAGATCAGCACCGCCAGCACATATTCCAGACGCACTATACGTCGCAGAGCCTGTCGGGCATCGCTACGCTGTTGCAAGACGGCTTGAGTCAGACGATAGCGGTTGTAGGCTCCCAAAACCAGCAAGAGCAGGACCAGAATCAGCTTGGCACTGAGCACTTGTCCATATCGGCTTTCCCATAGCGAAGCGAGTTGACCGAATTGCACGTAGATCAGCGCGGCTCCGCTCAGGACCAGAACCAGCAGGACAGCGGGAATCCAGCGCGAGAACAGCGTCAGCAAGCGGGATTCTTGAGCATGCTGAAGTGCATAAACCAAAGGCAGGAAGGAACCAATCCACAGTGTCAGCGCCACGACATGCAGCCAGACACTGGGCCGAGATAGCCAGACGGGATCTGCTGTGCTGGCATGTCCGCTGGACGCCAGGGAAGCTCCCAGAAGAATCAGCGCCAAAGCAGCCAGCCATTTCTGGCTAGCGGAGTGTGTCGCTTTCCAGGATAAGGCGGCACAGGCCAGAGCTAGCCAGCCCAGCAGCACCGCCAGGCCCATGGAGGTCGATGCAGCCGTTTGCCAGGCGGCCGTGCCGAACAGGGCGGACAGAGGCAAGTCCAGGGCATCGACACCCACCAAGCCCAGGTTCAGCAATAAGGCGACGGCCCCTAAAGTCAGCATGCGTGGTGCGATATGAGCTTGACTCGCTGATGTGTTGTTTGATGCTGGAGCCAAGGCGCGGTAGACCACCCAAGCTATCCCTGTAAACAGGCCCACATAGCCCAGAAGTCGGGCCAGCCAGATCAGTCCATTTCTGAGGGGATTGCTGTGGGTGCTGTCCACCAGATTTGAGCTGGGCGCCCCAATGGAAAATGTCAGTGTTCCGCCTACGGGATGGCCGTCAGCAGAAATAACCCGCCAGCTCAGCCCATACGTGCCTTCGGTTTCCATGGTCGGCAAGGCCAGTTCCAGTCGCTGGTCTTGTGTCAGAACGTCCTCCAGCTCCTTGGAGGAACCGTCGGGACGAATCAACTTCATCAGCAGGGGCGATACGGACTCATTGAAGCTCAGGCTGGCTGTACTGGGAGCCTGGGCCAGCACCGTGCCGCTATCGGGTTTGCTGGCGACCAAGGAGGCATGGGCATACAGCACCGGCGCCCAGGCCAGCAACAGCAAGGCAAGCAGTAACACGAGCAGTGGGTGGCAAGCTGCCTGCCTACGCAGGGTATGCGTTTGCATAAGATCTCCTTCAGGCTGATGCCCAAAGGCATCAGCCGCCTGGGTGTTTAAGGCTTGGGCAAAAGTTGCAACGCAGGAGCGGGGGCGTCGGAATGGTCTGCCGCTTCCTTGGTGCCAGGCGCTGCCTGATCAATCCAGCGCTCCACGCCTTGTTCGCATTCCTGAACAACCGGGAAGTAGAGCGTGCTATTGGGCTTGAGCTCATCGGCCAGGTAGCTGATGAACACGAACTCGTCATAGTGCTCGTCCTGCAAAGGGCCGCCAGTCCAGACCACTTCCTGAACACCGGAACTGACCTTGGCACCCCAACGCGTGTAAGCCTGCTTGTAGTCACCTTTTACTGTTTCCAGCGTCCAGCCTGCTTTGGGTTGTGGTTTGACACCGACCACACCTTCAGGAATACGGACACGGATTTTGGTGGTGGCAGAGCCTTTGCAACCATGCGGCACGGACAGAATTGCCTTGTAGCTGCTGCCCACCGGGGCTTGCTTGGTTTGCAGGGAAACGTGTGCCACAGCGGAAGACGCGAACAGCACGGCAGCCATGCCCAGAGTGGCACGGAAAGACGTAGAAGAAATCGACATTGAAAACCTCGGCTAGATAAAAAAGAGAAACCGTCAAAGGACGGGAACACATCAAGCGAGGAATAAAGGCGGGGCGCGTGAACCTAAAGGAGGGCCTTGTGCCGGCAGCGGTGGCAGGGTTTGGTTGCTCTGGGCTAACAAAACCGGCCGGTACCTGATCAGGCTGATCAGAACAGGCGCATCCAGGGTCGGCAACAAGGCGGGGGAGGCCGCGATACCAAAGGGGCAGTCCTGTTGATTGTGATGCGTATCGGAATCCGCCTGGCCATCCTGGCCGACCAGATCAATCCAGAGCGTATTGGCAGCATTGCCAGCCGTACAGAAGGTAATGGCAAAGCCATTGTCTTGTCCTGAGCGGGTAGGCATGTAGCCTGCCGGGACGATGGCGCGACAGACGTAGGCCAGCAGAGCCAGGCAAAACAGAAGTTGCCAAACTCGGATTTCGCGGGAAACGAAACGGGGACCCAGGGCGCGCATGCGGAAAAGTATATTACAAAACCGACGGCCGACAGATGAGGTATTTCCCAGTTATCTGGCGCCAAATTTTAAGTAGATTTGGATTTGGAGTTTGCTGGTTTTCCGTTGCCGTTTTGGTAAAAAGGCGTCAAGCATCCCGCTGTTCAGCCAAGCATAAAAAAAGCCGCGAACACAGCGGGCGGCTTTGGTCAGGCAAGGCAACGCAGTGCTTAGGGAAAACCGGCACATTGCTTTATAAAGGCAGGCCGCGCGGCCAGGCGGTGGTAGTAGTCTTCGACTGCCTTGAGTACCGGGCGATCAAACGGCGTATTCAGCCAGCGGTGAATGGACAGGCCCAGAATGATATCGGCCAGGGTGAATTCCGTTCCGGCGGCATAGGCCTGGGTCTGCGCCAAGTGTTTTTCCAAAATTCCCATTACCTGGGTCCAGGCAGCCAAGGATGCCTGAACCTGTGCGGCGTCCTGATGCTTGGGCGATTGACGCACCAAACTCCAGAACGCATATGTCCAGGTCGGGTTCAGCTCGGAGGCCTGCCAGTCCAGCCACTGATCCACCTTGGCTCTTTGCCAGGCATCTTGCGGATACAAGGCCGTCGGTGCCTGGCGGTTGGCCAGATAACGCACAATGGTATGGGATTCCCACAGTACACGTTCCCCATCCAGCAGGACGGGGATTTTTGCGTTGGGGTTCAGCGCACGGAATTCGTCCGTGTTGACGTCCTTGAAGCCTATGCCCCAATCCTGCCGCTCAAATTCCAGATTCAACTCCGCGCAGGTCCACATGACTTTGCGCACATTGATGGAGGATTCTCTGCCAAGAATAGTCAGCATGATGGGGCCCTCAAATGGTCATTACTTGCTGGCAGGCAGCAGTTCGTCACGGCGTTCGATAATGCGTGAGATCAGGCCATATTCAATGGCTTCCTCGGCACTCATCCATTTGTCGCGCTCGATATCGTCACGCACACGCTCGATAGGCTGGCCGGTTTCACGGGCAATTACCTGGGCGATACGTTCACGCGCTTTCATGATTTCCTGGGCTTGAATGGCCATATCGCTGGCCTGACCACCGGCGCCACCGCTGGGTTGGTGAATCAGAAAACGGGTTTGAGGCAGGCACACACGACGCTCGCGGGCGGCACCCAGGAACAGGTGGGTAGCAGCACTGCCCACCCAGCCGGTACCCACCATGGTGACGGGCGAGGAAATGAAGCGCACCACATCATGGATGGCGTCGCCGGACTCCAGGTGACCACCGGGCGAGGACACGATCATGGTGATAGGGGCGGTGGATTCGGCATCCAGCGCCAGCAGCTTGCGCACGGTTTCCGAGGCGAGCTTATCCGTGATGGTGCCAAAGACCAGCACAGTACGGGCGCGGAAGGCTTTTTCTTCCAGAAAGGCGCTGTCTTGAGGGCTGGTATCAGAGCGAGTTTCTTTTTCTTGGCCAAGCATGGGGAAAGACTCCAAGGGATAAGTATTCTGTCTGCTAAGGAAAATCGATTGCTCGACTATATCCCGGCTGATGGTCAACCGGGCTTTCACTTGGCAATTTTTGTGGTTTTTTTTGTCTGCGCTGGGGGCGCAATAGGTCGCAACGCAAGCAGACAAGGCAAATGCAGGGCGGTCTGCCCCGCAAGTTCATATAGTCTCATGCTTGTTAAGTGTTTGATCCAGGGAATAAGACCTTATCGTCCTGTCTCCTAGAGCAGCATCACGGGAAGGGCTGATCTACACGCTGCCGCTGGGCCTTGAGACCTGCCACAGAACCTCGATACCTCATTGAAAACGCTTCTTTCAACAGTGGCACGACGCTCCCTGTCACTAAAAAAGATACCTGTCGCTTCAGGAGCCTGATGCTAAAAGGGGACGGCACCCGATCAGTTGCCAAGGTCGAAGGAGTCCCTGCTTAAAAACGCTTTTCCAGTTTCAGCGCGACTTCGGTTTGCTTGTATTTGAAAGCCCAGTCGATATTGCTGTTGTTGAAGGTGTGCTTCACATACAAATTGGGTGTAATGCCTTTGAACGCAAAGCGCGGCATGCCTACGTTCAGGATATAAATCTGCTGACGGTCCTTGCGCAGCCCGCCCAGGAACAAGTCCTCGGCATCGTGTCGGGTCTGCCGGTATAGTGCCGTGGCGTTGATATTGAAACCCGCATCAAAGGCCCTGTAAATTCCCAAGTTTGCCATATAGCTGCGGCTTTGCGCGGTTTGCTGAGACTGCAGATTACGGGTGTAATTCAGGCCCCCGTAGACCACGGTTTTGGCATCAATCAGATACGAGCCGTACAAGCCTATCTGGTTCTCTTTGACTTCTTCAAAGTACTGCCGTAAATCGCCTTTGTAGGACAGGCTCTTGTGCTGGGCATTCACGCCTACTTGCAGCCTGTCGCTAAGATTGTGCTTCCAGTCCACGCGCCCGCCCCAGGACTGATAGCTGGTGCGACGGTTGGTGTAATTGTTCTCGAACAAGGGCGTAATCGACAGATCGTTTTTAGCGTCCTGATAGTTGTAGCCCGCGTAAATAATGCTGGTGTTGTCGCTGTAATAAATGTCCTTGGGCTCGGCTTCCTTATGCTTGTCGTAAAGATTGCCGTAGCTCAGGCCGCGCAGTAGTAGGTTGTGGTTGCCGCTTAGCTGGAAACGCCGGTTCAAGGTCAGGTCGTAGACCATGGCGGTGGATTTGACCGGGTCCGGCATCTTGCGCACTGACGGAAAGCACCCAAAGAAATAGCAGGTAAAGAAGGTGTCTTGCTGGCCGTTTTCTTTGTTGATATTGCTGTTGTAGCCCAAGCCAATCGAGGCGGAACCGTGCCAGGCATTGCGGTCCTGCAAGGCACCCTGGAAGCCTTCAATTACGGGCCGTACTTCATCAGGAATACCGGCAGAGGAAATCTGGCTGAACAGTTCTTTCGCTTCGCTGGATTGATAGTCCTCGAACAGTACGCGGGCCAGCTCCAGCTTGGCGCGCATCATAGTGGGATCGCTTTCCTGAGCCTGGCGCAGCTTGCTGATCGCCAGGCTGTGATTGTCCTTGCTACGGGCCACCACTCCTTGAGCCATCAGCACCAGGGCAGGGTTGTGGCCGGGCAGCTCCTGATATTTTTCTACAAACTGATCCACCTTGGCCCACTGTTGCAGATTGATGGCGACATAAATGGCCGGTTCCAGATCGGTCAGTGTGGCATCGACGCTATAAGTTGTGCCGTTGATGGTGATCAGGGCCGATGGGTCCACATCAGGCGGGGTTTCTTCCACTAAATGGGAGCGTTCGCGTTCGTTCAGATTGCGGTCGATTTGATTCAGAAGTCGGCGCGTATCGTCGTCGTTGGCTTGCACCGCGCTGGATGCCATGACCAGCAGCAGGCACAAAAGGGGAAGGGCTCGCCCATGCATGAATGAAAACCTTGCAAGAAAAAGGGGAGATGGACGCAGGGTCCGGAGAGAAAGGGGATCGAGTTTGTCGATCCCCTTTTTCTTATGGCAACACTAGCGTGTTGTCAGAGGCGGATTACTGCTTGGCACCGCCGAAGGCCATGTCATTGGCACCGTTGGCTGGGTTGTAGTAAATCCCGGCCAAGGCGTCAGCGGCTGCGCCGTAGAATTGGCCCTCAATTTTGGCTGTACTACCGCTAAAGTTTTTAGCGAAAGAGCCATCGGAAGCAATGGTTGTGCCATTAAACAAAACAGTGCCAACCAGACCAGCCAGAGTACCTGTACCACCACCGTAGTTGGCGGTCAGGGTGCCTTTGGAGATACCAGCCTGGGTGCCGGGGTTGTATTGGTTGACACCTACAACGTCGTACTTGGCATTGACCAGGTTAGGCATGGCTGTAGTTGGGTTTTCGCCGGTGTAGAACACAGTGCGGTCAGCATGGCTCAGGTTCAGATCCGTGCTGCTTGCTGGAGGTGTACCGGCTATGCGGGGAGCCCACTCACCAAAATACACTTCTTGGCCGGAAACCTTGGCAACTACTTCGCCACCGAAGTGGGGGTAGCCCGGCAGAGGATTGTTCAGTTGGCGATAGGCGTAAATTTGAGTGCCTGCTCCTACACCGCTGGTGATGGTATGGCGCCATGTTTCAGCAATGTTTGTTCCCAAGGGCATTTGAATATATCCATTGCCATCGGCACCACCCAGCACTTGATTGGTTTGCCAAAGAGGACCGCTTTTGAAGCTCACCACACCCGATTGTTTGGTGGCGTCATAAGGGTCAGTACCTGGCATGGAGATACCAGCTTCGCCCTGAGCCATCATTGTGGACGGCTTATCCGCCACTACGAATGCTTTCGAGGAACCACCAGCTACGGGGGCAGCGAAGCTGCTGGCGGAGGCCAGCAGGAAAGCCGAAACAATAGCCAGTTTTTGTACATTCAGACTTGCTTTCATTACGAACTCCATTAAGTGAAGAAAAAGGGCGTTTTTACGAAAACGACCAAAAAAACCGATTTACTTAAAAACGTGCTGTCATACCGACGCGCACCGTTCGTCCGGGGGCCGGCATAGAAGTGCGGGCCATGGGGTCCAGGTAGTACTGATTAGTTAGATTGCTGATTGCCACGTCCACATTCAGGTTTTTCTGTACCTGATAGCTGGCGTAGGCATCGAAGACCAAAATGGGGTTCCAGTAGTTCGTTCTGTTAAATGCCCAGCCAAGGCCACCAAAATGCCCTTCATCTTTGTTTTTTGCGGCGCTGTGATACACCGCACGTGCTCCGAGCAGTAGTTTCTTTTCCAGCAAGCGTGCACCGACATCCAGGTTCAGGGAGTACTGCGGTTGCAGACTGGTTCTGGCAAAGGTGCGAGGGAAGCCGCCATCAACGCAGGCAGGAATGTTGTCGCTTCCTGCGGCTCCGGGGATGGGCATAAACGTCTGGGCGTAGTCGGCATCGCATAGCTGCTGCTTTAAGCGGTAGGTTCCGCCAAAGTTGGCAAAGTATTTGCCGCTGTCTACGCGAGCTTGCAGTTCAATACCTGACATTTTCTTCTCGGCAAACTGCACGGTATTGAAGTCCCAGTCCCGGTCTATGTAGTCTTTGATCCGGTTATTGAAGTAGTTGATCTTGAGGTCTGCATAGTCCAGGCTTGGGAAGTAGCTGCTCAGATTGTGGACATAGCCGATTTCCCAGTTGTAGGCGTGTTCAGGACGAGTAGCTGCCCCGGTCGAGCGCTTGCTGCCGCCAGCCAATGCCATGGAGGATTCAAACAGGCTTGGAAAACGTACAAATTCGTTGTAACGGGCATAGAGACGAATATCGTCTGTAATGAAGGCTGTCAGCCCGATGTGAGGAACCCAAGCATGGTCTTTTTGTTTTTTAGGTTCTTCCCATTTATTGGGTATTTCAGATTCGTCTTGGTAAACAGGTTTGCGATTGCTTACCGAGGCAATGTATTTGTCTACTGTGCCCTTTTGCCCCTGCGCATCGGTGACTTGCTCTGTTGAGTCAATTTCGCCATTGGTAAAGGGGTTATTGGCAGTAAAACCTTTGTGACTTTCGCCAGAGGGAACAAAAACCGTTTCTTTGGTATAGCGATAGCCGTTAATTTTTCCTTTATGAAATGAATCGCCTAGCATTTCTTCAAATGATTTTTTGCTTGTATGCCCGAAAACGGCCTCCAGCATGCTCGGATCTAAATCGGAAATGAACTGCCAGTCTTCTTCATATTGCTTGTACAGCGGGAGTTCTCTTTCAATGATTTGGCCTTCGTAATCCGCAACTTCCTGGTTGCTCATTAAGCGCTGAACCTGGTAGTTATAGCCTTTCAGGGCAGGCTGAATAGCCCAGTCCTTATGTTGCTGGCTACGCATCTCGGCCAGCTTGTCGTCGTACGACCAGTAGTCGCTATAGCGTGCACCAGCATTCACCTGAAGCCAGTCCACAGGCCGCCAGTCGAAGTTAAAACCAAAATTCCATTGCTGCCGGGTGCCTGATCGAGGCCCCATGTGGTTCACACCCCAGGTCAGTTCGTTCAGATTCTCGAGCTTCTCCGAAGCGTCATGCTGCTTGAGCTTTTCTCGTGTGAAATCAGCCGATAAGCTTAGATCCAGAGTTGGGTGCAAAGTCATGGCGTTGCTAAGGTTCAGCCCACTACGCCTATGGTCGGTAATTTGCAAAGCTCTGGGGATGATGTTGAACCGCCCATCTGTATTGGGCAGCTTTTCTGGGGCGGTAGGAGGTACCCAAGCGCATTCAGAGCCGTTTGTGCCCAGGACATGGCAATTTGTGTAGTTGTCCCAGTCACCATCGCGTCCGTTGTTCAAGCCCTGGCCTTGGATCCCGTAAATGATGTCGCCATTCTGATGACGCTCACTATCGCTTTGGGTAATCCAGGCTCCGGCCTTCAAGTTGATGAAACGACTGCCTTCGGGATTCCAGGAGTAGTTCAGGTTCCAGGTGTCTTGTTTGACCTTGCTATACGGGTTTTCGGTTTGGAGGATATTTTTTTCACCATAGCCATCCAGGGCATGGATTGCCCAGACCACGTTCCATGGCACGTTTTCGCCAAAGGTATGGTTGCTGCGCATGTAGCTCATATCAATGGCTTGATCGTGAGGTAGGCGCAAAGTGCCTTTCAGCAGCGTGGTTTCCAGTTCGCTGGATGTGTTCAGAACTTCCTCACCAGGACGGTAGTACTTGGCGATGTAGCTCACTCTGGGGAAGGAGTACGACGGGTTGTAGTCGCTATTTGCGTCCTCTTGCCAGGTGTCGTTCTCGTACTTGTCACTACCTTTCTTACCGCTGTAATAGTTGCCGCGACTGCGGTAGCTGTATGCGGCTAGCAGATCAAAATTTTCTTGTTGTGTGGCGATGGCCAGGCGGTAGGAGTGGTCTTCAAAATTGAAGTTCTTGCCGCTATTCCCGACTTTCGGCATACGGTCTGGAGAAATGTGGTCAGGTAGAACAACGCCGTTGCTGCCTCCTCTATCAAAGACCGCCCCTGGAATATCGCGATAGTCCTTTCCGAAAATCCCAAAAGCCCGCTCATTCGGCTTGGTTGAGTTCGTCGCCGTCTCCGCCTTCAGCTCGATCCCGAAGGTCTCGCCCGGTTTGACAATATCTTCAACCTGCAGCGTGCGGATCTGCACCGATCCGCCAATCCCGCTGGCTCCCGACGTTGCCGACACGCCTTTTTCCACCAGAATGCTGCTGATCATATTGGGATCAACATAGTTGCGGTTGGCCACCCCGGCCGGTCCTAGCCAGACTGATGTTGCCTGTTCCGTGCCGTCAATCGTCAGGGGAATACGGCCTTCACCCTGGATACCGCGAATGTTCGGGTCCAGCGCGCCGCTATTGCGCGAGTCCCCCGCATACACACCGTTCAGGCCCTTGAACAAATCCCCCACGGAGCTGCCCTTGTACAGCTCGATCTCTTCCTTGCCGGCGTACACATTGGAGACGTCTTTCTCGAATACATCGGTTTTACCCGCCTCATCGCGGGTTTCACGTACGACGGTAATGGTGTCCAGGCGAGTGGCTCTGTCCGTATCGTCCTGGCGCTCGTCCTGACGGGAGAAGGGTGGGGCGCTGCCCACGCTCTGGGCTTGTGTCTGCCCGGCCCAGGAGGCCAGAATCAAGGCATACACCAGCGGCTTGAGCGCGTGTTTTTTTGTGTAGGGTGAAAGGGTAGCGGACATAAAACGAACCAGGGCTCCGTGCGAAAAATAACAATCTGTCGTGGGGAAATACTTCCCGTTTGTTGGCCAGGCTCACCACTTGTCTCAAAAGGTGAGGAAAGGCACGGGGATATTATTCACATTAATGAGAATAATTATCACTTAGATTGATATGCAGGACGGAGCAATTCCTATGCAGGACCGGAAATCCGCGGCAACTGCAGGAATTTGTCAAAGCAGGAGGGGAACTTTTCAGGGAGAGGGCCGCAGGGGGCGGCCTGAAAGAAGGGTGGGCCTCTATGAATGCAGAGGCCGAAAACAGCGGAAATACAAAGGTTTAGGCGCGCTTGTTGCCAAAAATGGATTTGGGTGAGCGGCCAAAGTAGCGCGTAAAGGCGACGGAAAAATTATTGGGGTATTTGTAGCCGACTTGCCAGGCGGCCTGGGCCACTTGTTGGCCGGACTCCAGCAAGGTATAGGCTTTGCGCATACGCAGTTCAAGCAGCAGGCCGATAGGCGTGTTGTCGTACAGATAGCGAAAACCTTCTTTAAGTTTGTGCTCGTTAATGCCTACCGTCGTGGCCAGATACTCCACCGTGATTTGCTGGTCCAGTTGCGAGCTGAGCAAATCGCGTGCTCGCTCGACCCGTTGAATATCATCCACCGACAGCGGGGCGCTGTTGGGGGCGTCGGGTGGGGCCAGGCGGTTGAACTGCTCGGCCAGCAAGCTGAGTGCATGGATTTGCAGATTCAGTCTGTGGTGATGAATGGGCTGCTCCGGGGTGCACGGCTGCATATAGCGTGCCAGTGCCGCCGCATGGGCCATGGTGGCCTGGCTGCTGGCATGAAAGGACAGACGGTGCAGTCCCACGCAATCCATCAACTGGGTGGCGCGTTCCGGGCCCACGTATTTGTTCAAGGCCGCCTCGCTGATGACCAGCCGTAATTGCGATACGGATTGGTCCTCTTGATAGTGGCGTTCCCCCCGCAGGGATCGAAAAGCCGTCACCGTGGTATGGCCTGCCTTGAACAGCAGATCTGAGCTCTCCCGACCCTGATAGGCCGACTGTCCTTGCAGACCCACCGTAACCACAATGACACGGCCCGCATGGGGGCCGTTGCTCTCTTCAACCAGCGATCGGCTGGGGTGATAGTGCAAGCGGCCCAACAAGAACCCTTGTTCCAGTTCCACGCATTCGGAATAGCAGTGGCCCAGTTCTTCGGGTAGTTGCAGCCGGACTCGGCCATCGCTCAGAGCGCGGCATGACCTGGGTTCATCCGTGGTTAAGCGATAGCCAAATTTGCGCGTGTTCATCATTTCTCCTGCTAAAAGCGCCTCGCATATGAATTGCTCCGTTCAGCATAGATCTTAATGCAAATAATTCTCATTAAATATATATCATTTCTAGCTGTGATGGCAGAGGGAAGGGCCATTGTGAAATTCACGGAGGTAAAAAACAGTGCTGGATCGATCGCTAGGAGATGTCGTTTTGTCGGAGCAATTGCTGGAGTCGCATGCTCTGCAAGCCTGTTGGGACGCGCAATTGGCGGGTTTAAGTGCAGATGCCTTGAACCTGGCTTTGGGGTATGGCGTGTTTGCGCATCTGGATAAGTTTATCGCTGCTGAGGAACTTGCGCTTGTGCTCAAGTGGGACGTCGACAACACCGCCTACCTATTGGAGTTGTTGTGGAGTCTGGAGCTGCTGGAGTGTCAGTGGACCTGTCCGCGACGCTATCGCAGCCTGCCGCAAACGGCACGTTATCTGAATCCGGGTTCGGCGCAATATTGTGGCGATGCCTTGCTGTTTCGGCATGGCGTCTTGCGTCAGGTGGGCAATCAGCTCGATGAGCTGCTGCGTAATGGCAAATCGCCTCCAGCGGATCCGGCATTGATTCAGCAAGGCTGGGCAGCAGCGGCGCGCTCGCAAATTGCTCAGGAACAAACGGCGGTGACGGCCGAGGTGGCCTGTGAAATTTTTGGAGCCGTGCCGGAGTTCTGGCAGGCGCAACGTTTGCTGGATTTGGGCGGTGGGCCAGGACTGGTAACCATCGCCTTGGCGCAACAGCAGCGGGACTTGAATGCCGTGGTGTTCGAGTACGAAGCGGCGGCGGCCGTCGCCCAGCAAAAAATTCTTGATGCCGGTCTGGAAGCGCGTATCAGCACCTTGGCCGGTGATCTGCTGGTGGACGATTTCGGGGCGGATTATGACCTGATCTGGTGCTCTTCCGTGCTGCATTTTGTACCGGATATTCCTGCTTTGCTGGCCCGTCTGTATCGCGCGCTCCGCCCCGGTGGGGTGCTGGTGTGCTGTCACGCCGAAGTGCATACCGAGGTCAGCAAGGCCAAACGGATTTTGCATTACTACCTGCATATGCGCATGCAAGGCCGCCATGTGCTGCCGGAAGGGCAGTTGGCCCAGTTGCTGGAACAAGCCGGATTTGATGATGTTCAGCAGTTTGATGAGGTGCGCTTTCCGGTTGCGCCCGTCACTGCATTGATTGCGCGCAAGGCGTGCAAAGGGTGATGAGAATGAAGACGTGGAAAGCATGGGGGGCGCAGCTGCTGTTTGGCTGGATGAATCTGGTGCTGGCCGTCCCCAGTATTTACCTGATGCTGGGCATGCCCCTGGTGATGCGACAGCATGGCTGGTCCGGCACCGAGATAGGCTTGTTCCAGCTGGCGGCCTTGCCCGCCATTTTCAAGCTGGTGCTGGCCATGCCGGTACAGCGTGTCCGCCTGGGTGGCGGACATTTTGTGCATTGGCTGTGGTTGATGGCGATCTTGTTGTTGGCTTTGTATGTAGGCATAGGCCGCGAGAATCTGATTGATCAGCGGACCCTGCTGTTTGCCCTGACCTTTGCCATCAGCATTGTGGCGACCTGGATGGACATCCCCTTGAATGCCTTGGCGGTGCAATACCTGCCGCGTGACGAGCAGTTGCGTGCAGGCAGTATTCGTTCTGCCGCCTTGTTTCTGGGCGCGATCGTCGGGGCGGGCGTGATGGTGCTGGTGCAGGCCCGTTGGGGTTGGCAGGCACCGTTTGCCTTGATGGGCTTGGGGCTGGTGATTGGTTGTTTGCCCTTTGTCTTCTTGCGTTCCAAAGCCGGTTTGCAAGCGGCTGATACCGAGCAGGCACCGCCCGGTTTTGTTGCCGATTGGGTCAGCTTCTTCGGGCAGGAAGGGGCCCGGCAGTGGACCAGCCTGCTACTGACCAGCTTCCCCTTTATTGGCGCTGTCTGGTTCTACTTGAAACCCTTGATGCTGGACCAGGGCATGCCTTTGGAAGAGGTGGCCTGGACGGTAGGGATTGCCGGTGGCATTACCGGTGCCGTGTTCAGCCTGATTGGCGGACGTTTGGCGTCATTTCTGGGTGCCGCGCGTGCCATTCCGATTTATCTGCTGGCGGCCTTGCTGTCTCTGATTCTGTTGATGGTTTCCGTCTGGGCCAAGCTGGGGCCGGTGTGGCTGATCAGCAGCGCCCTGTTGATTGCGGCCAGCATGGGGGCTGTGTCGGCATTGCTTTTTGGGCTGACCATGTTCTTTACCCGTAGACAGCGCAATGCATCGGACTACGGTTTGCAGTCGACCATCTTCACCTTGGCCCGTATGGCCGTTCCCATTGTCGCCGGCATCGTGCTGGACCGTTTCGGTCAGGTTGTCATGCTGGGCGTGCTCACCTTGGGTGTTCTGTTCGCCTTTGTACTGGCTTGGCGCGTTCGCCACAGCGTCGGTGCCAGCACCGAAGTTTTGCTGCGTAGCCAGTAAGTCAGGGTCTGAAAACGCCAGCGTGTGCAGGTTGCGCTGGCGTTCATCGTTTTTGCTCCGTTTCGCATAGAAATTAGGGCCCGAAGGCTATTGTGTCATTTTCAGTCATATTTGAGAATAAGTCTTGTTCGTATTCATATGTATTTAACCAGGAGTCATTATGACCTTGCCCCCATTAGTTGAGCCCGGTGAGCCTTTAAGCCGCGAAGAGGTTAACCGTTATAGCCGTCACCTCTTGATTCCCAATGTGGGCATGGAAGGCCAGCGCCGCATCAAAAATGCCAAAGTGCTGGTTATCGGAGCAGGGGGCTTGGGTTCGCCCACCTTGCTGTACTTGGCCGCAGCCGGGGTGGGCACACTGGGCATCATCGACTTTGACCGGGTGGATGAGTCCAATCTGCAGCGCCAGATCATTCACACCGTAGACAGCATTGACGAGCTGAAAGTGGAAAGCGCCAAGCGTGCGATTCACAAGCTGAACCCCCATATCAAGGTAGAAACGTATACCGACAGATTGGAACCGGACATGGCGGTCGAGCTGTTCTCGCGCTACGACCTGATTCTGGACGGCACCGACAACTTTGCGACCCGCTATCTGGTCAATGATGCGTGCATGCTGGCCGATAAACCCTATGTCTGGGGTTCGATCTTCCGCTTTGAAGGCCAGGTCTCGGTGTTTTGGGAAAACGCGCCCGGTGGCATAGGTTTGAACTACCGCGACCTGTACCCCGAGCCCCCACCGCCCGAGCTGGCTCCGTCTTGCGCGCAGGGCGGTGTGTTTGGTGTCTTGTGCGCCTCGATTGCCTCCATCATGTCCACCGAAGCCATCAAGCTGATTACCGGCATTGGCGATCCTTTGATCGGCCGCCTGATCGCTTATGACGCACTGGATATGTGCTACCGCGAACTGCCCATCCGCCGCCTGCCCAATCGCAAGCCCGTGACCGAGCTGGGCGATTACCAAACTTTCTGCGGCCTGAATCCACCGGCTGATGCCATGGCCATCCCCGTGCCTGTCATGACTGTGCTGGAGCTGAAAGAGCTGCTGGACCAAGAGCAGGCCCCTGTCCTGGTGGACGTGCGCGATCCCAATGAATGGGAAATCGTGAATATTCCTGGCGCGATTCTGATGCCCAAATCGCCCACCGTCGCCGCCGAGATTCTGGCTGCCTTTGGTCCGAATGCGGATCTGGTGATTTCGTGCCGCTCCGGTGCGCGTTCCAGGACCGTGTGCGAAGAGCTGATCAAGTTGAAGGCCCCCAAGGTGCGCAATCTGGAAGGCGGCGTGCTGGCTTGGGTGGAGCAGGTCGCTCCCGAATTGGCGTCTTACTAAGTTCGGGAGGAAGCACATTATGGCCTTGCAGATTCGTCGTTCTGCTCTGGAGCAAGTTCTGAATCATGCCAAGCAGGATCACCCCATCGAGGCATGCGGACTGATCGCCGCCAAGGAGGGTTCACTGGTGGCCGAGCGTGTGCTGCCCATGCAAAACCGGGCGGCCTCGGAGGTGTTTTATCAGTTCGATTCGCGTGAGCAATTTCAGGTCTACCGCCGTCTGGATGAGGACGATCAGGAGTGTTGCGTGATCTATCACTCTCATACCGCCAGCCAGGCTTTCCCGAGCAAGGATGACATTGATTTTGCGGGCCATCCCGAACTGCATTACTTGATCGTGTCCACCTGGGATCAGGCCACCGTGCCGGTTCGATCCTTCCGGATTATCGACGGCGGTGTGACCGAAGAAACCATCGTGATTGTCTAGGGAGCAGCGTCGCTCCCCCAAGGGGAGCGTGTATCCCGGCTGTTGGAAACCACTATTTCAAAGGAGTTTTAAGCATGTCCATTTCAGTCTCTATTCCGACCTTGCTGCGTCCACTGACGAACGGCGAGAAGAAAGTCCAGGCCCAGGGCGCTTCGGTAGGCGAAGTGATCGAGCATCTTGAAGGCCAGTTTCCCGGCATCAAGGCGCGCCTGATGAGCGGCGAAGACCTGCACCGTTTCGTGAATATTTACGTGAACGAAGAGGACATCCGTTTCAGTGATGGCCTGAAAACCACTACTCGTGCTGGTGACAGCCTGACCGTACTGCCTGCCGTAGCAGGGGGCTAAGACCATCTGGTCTGGATTTTCATGGTGCAAGTGCTGGTTTCTGCAATCAGCACTTGGCGTGCGCATCACTCTGGTTTGGAACTATGTCTGAATTACTACATGGCTGCGGATTACGTTGGCAGATGGGCTCACAGCCCCCGTATTGGCCGGGCTTGCCTGCTGCCTTGAGCCGTCAGGCTCGATTGCTGGGTTTATCTGAACAAGGACAATCCGCAGGCCATCAAGACGAAGCAGCATTCAGCCTGTATTCGCCTGATTTTGGAACGATTAGCACGCATCTGGAAACCGAGGCGGGCGGCATGACGCAAGCCGCGATCAGCGAGCTGAGCATGCAGGCTGCCAGCGGTATCTTGTCCGTGCATGGACGCTCCAGTGGCCTGTCGGGCACGCTGGGCCTGGATTATCTGGCCGTGCTCAGTTCAGCCATGACCCTGCAAGCGACCTTGGCGGCGGCCTTGGGCCAATTGCGCGGCGGGCGTTTCTCTACGGTGTCGGTTTCGCCCTTGGGCTGCGGCCTGCTCAGTATCGGGCAGTATCTGGCCGGGGCAACGGCGGCTCAAGATCCCGAACAGTTATTGGCGGGTAGTTACGATCCCGGCTTGCGGCCTCCCTTTGTTTCGCAAGACGGCGTGGTCTTTGAACTGGAAACCTTGGACCCGCGACCCTGGCGCGCTTTTTGGGAAACAGTGGGCGTACCGGCCGATCTGGCTGGTCAGGCCTGGAAAGCATTTCTGCTGCGCTATGCCAAAGCGGTGTGCCCCATGCCCGCGGCGTGTTTAAGTAGTCTGCAAGCCCTGAACTTTGCCCGTTTGCAGGAACTGGCCTTGCAGACCGGCATGGCCATCTTGCCGGTACGTACACCGGCTCAACGCCAGAGCGATAGTGATTACGCGGCCTTGGCCGGTCTGTGGCAGCATCAGATTCATGCCGCGCCCGGCTCATTGAGCACCTTGCCATCCAAGGCCGATTTGCCCCTGCGTGGTTTGCGGGTGGTGGAGTCCTGCCGTCGGATTCAAGGGCCTATTGCCGGTCACTTGCTGGCGCTGCTGGGGGCCGAAGTGATTCGTCTGGAACCGCCCGGTGGTGATCCCTTGCGTGCCATGCCACCGTGCGTGGATGGCTGCTCGGTGCGCTTTGATGCGCTTAATCAATTCAAGATGGTGCAGGAAGTGGACATCAAATCGGCTCAAGGCCGCCAGGCCATTTACGAATTGGTGAGCCAGTCTGATGTATTTCTGCATAACTGGGCACCCGGCAAGGCGGCCGAGCTGCAACTGGATGCCCAGGACTTGCACGCGGTGCGCCCGGATCTGGTCTACGCCTATGCGGGCGGTTGGGGCCAGGAGCAAGTGGATGCGCCGGGGACGGACTTCACGGTGCAAGCCTGGTCGGGCATTGCTCACACCATATCTCAAACCTCGGATGCACGGGGCGGGTCGTTGTTTACGGTGCTGGATGTGCTGGGCGGGGTGATGGCCGCGCTGGGTATCAGTGCCGCCTTGCTGCGCCGGGGCCTGAGCGGGTCGGGCTTGCGGGTAGACAGCTCCTTGTTAGCCACGGCCGATCATCTGGCCCAGGCCATTTCTCCCATCAGTAAAACTGGCGTGTCGGCGGTGTTCCAGACGGGCGAGGGCTTCATCGTCATCGACTGCCAGGATCAAACGCATCTGCATGTCCTGGCCGGGTGGCTGAATGTGTCGCCCGATGCTGTCTGGACGGTCTTGCCGGATCGTCTTCTGTCCCAGTCTGCCCGTAGCCTGGAAACGCAACTGGATGTGCTGGGCATACCGGCCCGCCGCGTCCATAGCAATCTGGCGCAACTGCGTGCTGATCCACGTCTGACGTCTCATTTCCATGACAAGGGCTATTCGTCTGTTAATTCTCCCTGGAGGTTTTTATGAATCACGCTGGCATCATCGATCTGGTCCCTGCGTCATTGCGCCAACGCTGGATAGAGGACGGTACCTACCCGAACAAGCCGGTCTTTACGCTGTTTGCGGAAAAAGCTCAGGCTCATCCGGACAAACTGGCGGTGCTCTCGCCCGAAGGCAATATCAGTTATAGCGCCTTGATGGACGCGGCTCTGCGTCTGGCAGGCAGCTTGCGTCGGGCAGGGATTATGGCGGGAGACGTGGTGGCGTATCAGCTCAGCAACCATTGGGTGTGCTGCGCCATTGACCTGGCCGCCGCTGCTTTGGGGGCGATTGTGGCGCCTTTCCCACCCGGACGGGGCAAGCTGGATATTCAGTCGCTGGTGCGTCGTTGCGATGCACGGGCGGTGATTGTGCCGCATGAATATGCAGGCATTGATTTGTGCGAAGTGATCGAATCCTTGCGGCCTACGCTGCTGTCCTTGCGTGTCCTGATTGTGCAAGGCCCATCGCGTCCGGGCTGGATGACTTTGGATTCTCTGTTCGAGGGCGAACCCCTGTCCTTGTCCGAATTGCCGGTGGTGTCCCCCAATTCGCCAGTGCGTTTGCTGGTGTCCTCGGGCACCGAGTCCGAGCCCAAGCTGGTGGCCTATTCGCATAATGCGCTGGTGGGTGGGCGGGGCCGATTCCTGCAACGCATTTCCCCCAATGATGTGGAGTTCCGGGGCATGTATCTGGTGCCGCTGGGTTCTTCATTTGGCTCTACGGCCACCTTCGGTGTGCTGTGCTGGTTGGGAGGTTCTTTGGTGGTCTTGCCCAAGTTTGATGTGCCTAGTGCGATTGCCGCCATCAATGCCTTCAAACCCAGCTTTATTCTGGGCGTGCCCACCATGTTCCAGCGTATTGCGGCAGCGCCTGAGCTGGAGAAGGCCGATAAAGCCAGTTTGCGCGGCTTGATTGTGGGCGGTTCAGTCATTGACGAAGCTACGGTACGCCGTTGCGTGGAAGCGTTTGGGTGCGGCTTTATCAGCCTGTACGGCTCAGCCGATGGGGTGAACTGCCACAACACGCTGGACGATCCCATCGAAGTGGTCTTGAGCAGTGTGGGGACCCCCAATCCGCAGGTGTGCGAGATCCGCCTGATTGATGACGAGGGTGCCGAAGTGCCGCAAGGTGAGGTAGGCGAAATCACCGCACGTGGTCCCTTGAGCCCCATGCAATATGTGAACGCTCCGGAGCTGGATGCCCAGTATCGGGACGAACAGGGTTGGGTGAAAACGGGCGATCTGGGCTATATCAATGCCCAAGGGCAGTTGGTGCTGGCAGGTCGCAAGAAAGACATCATTATTCGTGGTGGCGCGAACATCAGCCCGGTGCAAATTGAAGGCCTGGTCATGGCTCACCCGGATGTAGTCACTGTGGCTTGCGTGCCGGTTCCCGACGCGGATCTGGGCCAGCGTATTTGCTTGTGCGTGACGGTGCGTGAAGGCGTGCCACGTTTCTCCCTGAAAGAGATTACCGACTTCTTGCGTGAGCAGGGTCTGGAAGTGAACAAGCTGCCGGAGTATCTGCGCTTTTACCGCAGCCTGCCGCTGACGCCTGCAGGCAAGATCGACAAGCGCGCCTTGGCCGCTGATGCTGCTGCATTGGGCTCTGGGGCCAAGACTGCAGCGGGGATAGCAGCATGAACCACCTTGCCATTTCCAGCGCAGCCTTGAGCCGCAAGCTGCGGCAGTTTGTGGATACCGAGATCATCCCCAACGAGGGCATTCTGGCCCAGGGGGATAATCTGGCCCGCGAGCTGACTCTGGACCTGACACGTCGTGCTCAACAGGCGGGTTTGTTCGGCAGCTTCTACCCTATGCATCGTGGTGGTCGGATCGCCAGTTTGGTTGAGTACCTGCCTGTGGCCGAACAGGAAGGACGCTCTGAATATGGCCCTGGCATTTTCGGGGCAGATGCCACGCTGGATGCGTATATGTTGAGCCATCATGGCTCGGCCAGCGTCAAACAGCGCTTTCTGACGCCCTTGCTCAAGGGGGATGCGGTGTCCAGCTACGCCATGTCCGAGCCGGACAGCATTGGTTCGATTCCGGCCACCATGCAATGTCAGGCTCGCCTGAAAGACGGGCAATGGCATGTGAATGGCCGCAAGTGGTTTATTTGTCGGGCGCAACAGGCCAGCTTTGCGACCGTGGTGGCGCGCAGCGCGGACGGCCCCGTGAATGAGTCCTTGTCCATGGTGATCGTGCCCACGGATGCGGCAGGCTTTAAAGTTGTGCGCCCCTTGCCCTTGCTGGGGCGTTATCAGGGGCAGAACGAGCTGCTGTTCAACAATGTGACCGTGCCGGAGGACTATGTTCTGGGCAGCGCTGGGCAGGGCATTGCCCTGATGCAAAAGCGTCTGGCCCTGGGGCGTATTTTGCGATCCGTGCAATGGCTGGGCTTGGCGCAACGCAGTTTTGAAATCATGTGCGAGCGCATTCACTCGGAGCGCGGAGAACTGGCCCGTCTGGCGGACAAGCAACTGGTTCGGGCGCGGGTCTATCAGGTGTACCGGGCCATTAACTCGGCCCGTTGCTTGCTGCGTGAAGCGGCTGTCAAGTTCGACGCGGGTTTGCCCAATGCGGTGGAGGTGAATGTGGCCAAGCTGGCGTCGTCGGATGCGGTCAGCGCGGCAGCAGATTCCGCCATCCAGATCATGGGGGCCGAAGGGCTGGCCGATTGGAGCCCCTTGTCCGGCATCTATCGGGCAGCGCGTACCACGCATATTCTGGATGGGGCGGACGACGCCTTGATCAGTACCGTTGGCAAGCACTTGCTGCAAGCCCACTACGCCACTCAAGAGATGGCAGATATGAACAAGGCAGTCGCATGATGCTATCGACACGGGCAAGTCGTTCACCCTGGGTGCTGGCCAGTTTGATGACTCTGGCGATGGGCATGCCCATGATGGTGTTCTATGCCATCGGCGTCCTGGGCCCGCAAATCATTCAGGATCTGGGCATCTCGCGCGAGCAACTGGGTTGGTTGACCACCAGCACTTTTGGGCTGGCTGCCTTGCTTTCGCCGTGGGCGGGGGCCTTGGTGCAGCGCATGGGCAATCGGCACGGTTTGTTTTTGCTGTTCCTGCTGGTGGCCATGTCCTTCAGCCTGATTGCGGTGTTGCCGGGTTTCTGGGGTGTGCTGACGGCCTTGCTCTTGTGCGGCCTGGCGCAGTCCTTGGCCAACCCGGTGACCAATCAGGCCATTGCCCAGTTGGTACCGGCAGAGCGCAAGGCGGGGCTGGTTGGTATCAAGCAGTCCGGCGTGCAGGCTTCGGCCTTGCTGGCCGGTCTGGTCCTGCCCACCCTGGCCTACAAACTGGGGTGGCGGGGGGCGTTTGTGGTGTGGGTACCTGCCATGCTGTGCCTGTCCTACTTTGCCCTGCAGCTTTTGCCAGCCAGAGCCAGCACCGCAGCCGGCAGCATGTCCTGGCGCTTGCCCTGGCCCAGCCAACAACTTTGGCTGTTAATGGCCATTCAGCTGTGCGCGGGTCTGGTGCTGTCGTCCTTCATCACTTTTCTGGGCGTGTTTGCGCAGCAACTGGGCGTGTCGCCGTACTGGATAGGGATGCTGGTCAGTGGCTTTGGGGTAATGGGGATTGTGTCCCGAGTGCTCTTGACGCCTATCGCTGCCCGCTTTGGGGATGAAACCTTGTTGCTGGGCATTCTGTTTGTCATCCCGATTGTGGCCTTGTTGCTGATGATGATGGCTGCACCGGACAGGCTCTGGCCCCTGGGAGCCGGGGTGTTGGCCATTGGCTTGACCCTGGTTGCCACCAATGCCATTGCCATGAGCATGTTGCTGCGGGATGCCCGTTTTGGGGCGCCGGCTCGTACCGCAGGGCTGTTGTCCGTCGGGTTTTTTGGTGGCTTTGCCTTTGGTCCGCCACTGTTTGGTGTGCTGCTGCGCTCGCCCGAAGGCTTTGCCGCTGCCTGGCCTTTCCTGATGGGTATTCTGGTGTGCGCTGGCTTGTTGTGCCTGATTTTGTACCAGGTTCGTCGCATGGCGAAAGGGGAATGATGGAATGTCTGTAGAGGTATTGGGATCAGCCAGCATCGAGTCCATTTTTGCGAATATGGACCAGATTGCAGAGCAATGTGGGGAGCAGTTTCCCTTGTTCAGACAGTCCTCATCCGAGCAATGGACCTTGTCGCGACGTGGCTCCTGGTTGGGGGGCTTCTGGGCGGGCTTGTGGTGGCGACGCGCCTTGATCAGCGGTCAGGAGCAGGATAGGGAGCAGGCGCTGAACTGGTGTCAGAAGCTGCAAGTCTGGCTGGAAGAGCCCAGCATCAATCGAAGCTTTGTGTTCTGGTATGGCTCCGGCCTGGGCAGCATCTGGCATGGGGATAGAGAGGCCGAAGCCCATGTCGATCAGGCTGCACAAGCTCTGCTGAACAGCTTTGATGCCTCCAGTGGCTTCTGGCCCTTGGGTTCCGGGATGGGGGGCGGGGAGGCGGGCAATCACATGTTGAATGTGGATGCTCTGGCTCCTACGCTTTTAGTGCTGGATGCGCAGGGTGGGCCGGTGGCGCGTCAGTTTGGGCAATGGCATGTGGATGCCTGCCTGCGTTATCTGCAAAAACGCAGCGGAGCCTGGCGCGATACGGTCTTGCTACGCGGGAACGATGTGTTGGCCGAGCAGGGCGCTGAAACCTGGCAACGAGGGCAGGCCTGGGCCATGTTGGGAATGGCAAGCGCAACGCGCTTGTATGACAGAAAGTCCTATGCTCAAGCAGCCCTGAATGCTTGTCGATATTGGCATGAGCGCTGGGGGAGGTTTGCACATGGCTTTTTGACGCAGAAATCTCCGTTAAGCCCGGTAGACCGTTCGGCCTGGGCGATTGCTTCTTTGGCCATGTATGAGCTGTGGCAGATTCTGCCGGAACAAGAATGGCTGCAGGAGCAATCGCGCCTGTATCTGGATGCCTTGCTGACTCCCGAGTTAATTGAGACCGGCCGTTTTGTGGGGCATCTTTATAAAGTTGCGCCGGGGCAGACTGAACTGGTGGAATCGGCATGCGCCAGCTTCTTTTTGCTGGAGGCTTTGCTGGCGCATTCGGCTTGATGCGCTTACAGGTCGGTTGCTTGCTTTACTGAACATGGGCATGGCGTGTCGATAACAAACAGGCCAAAACACAGAAATGGTTGTGGCCTGCTTTGCATTTGACGATGCAGCTTATCAGGAAATCTGCAAAGAGCCTGTTGCGCCCATCAGCAGGTCGATCACATCCGGCGCGGAAATGATTTCAAAGCGTGGGTCCATCTGCTCGGCGCTCAGGCCGTTATGCAGCATGCAGGACTTGCACACGGCCACGCGTCCACCTTGTTCCAGATATTTCTTCAACAGCTCTGCTGCCGGTTCAAAGGGGGCGCCAATACTGATGGGGTCGGCGGCACCGGGTACACCCAGCGCGACTCCTTCAGCCATCAGAATCAGGCAGGCGCTATGTCCCTTCTGAACCGCATTGACAGCCATGGTCAGGGCCACAGTTACTTTGTCGGGATTGCCCTGGGCATGGAACAGCGTCGATACAAAAGCAGCGGGTTTAGGCATCACAATTCTCCTTGTTTCGGTTCAAGACTTGAATTCATTGAATGCGGCAACGGCATTGGCCGCGTACATCACGGATGGACCACCGCCCATATAGATCGCAACCCCCAAGGCTTCATGTACTTCTTCCAGACTGGCTCCCATCTGCGCCAAGGCCTTGCTATGAAAGCCTATGCAGCCCTCGCAATGGGTGGCTACGCCAATTGCCAAGGCTATCAATTCTTTGGTTTTGGCATCGAGGGCGCCGCCTGTCATGGCGGCCTTGCCCAGATCTCCAAACCCTTTCATCACGTCGGCTTGGGTCTGACGTAGCTGCGCCAGATTGCTGGAAATGCCTTGGGTCAGTTGCTTGTAGCTAGTTTCACTCATGCATGACTCCTGTCGTATTAACAAAAGCAAAGGAATGCTGAAATTGTTGACTGCATTAATTCAGTATATGCTAAATTAAAATCCATCTAAATTAATGCGCAAGAAAAGCTGGATAAACCATGATCCAAAGCAAATCCGACATCGAGCTGTTGCAAGAGAGCGCTGATCAAGCGGCCGCTTTGTTGCAGGCGGTGGGCAATCCCAAACGCCTGGTGATTCTGTGTCTCTTGATTCAGCAAGGCGAGATGAGTGTGGGAGCACTGAACGAGATGGTGGCGTTAAGCCCCTCGGCCCTGTCGCAGCATTTGGCGCGCATGCGCCAGGAAGGTTTGGTCAGCTACCGGCGCGAGGCGCAAACCCTGTATTACCGCATTGAGGACCCGAATGTCGCCACCTTGATTGGCACCTTGAAAGATATTTTCTGTCCCTGAGCCTGATGGCATCAGGGGCGGGGCGCATCGCCTGCAGGCCATCGCCCGACCCGTTTTCCCCTTGCTTCTTTGTTAAAAGGATTCGCCATGAAAAGCAATGTAGGTGGTTTGGATCGTATTGCTCGTATCGTTGTGGGTGTGGTGCTGATTGCGCTGGCAGTCACGAACGTCATCGGCTGGTGGGGCTGGCTGGGCCTGATTCCTCTGATCACGGGGCTGGTCGGTTTTTGCCCGCTGTACCCCATGCTGGGCCTGAGCACCTGCCCGCTGAAAAAGCGTCAATAGATCACTCGCTATGGCCTGGTAGCGGGGCATTCCCGCCTGCTCCTTGAAAAGGTTCCTTGTGCTCAAGGAGCCTTTTTATCGCCTGAAAACTCGCCTTGGCCAACGGATGCGTGGCGGCCAAAGCAAGGTGCTTGGCTGGCCTTTTCGCCAATGTATGATACAAATCTGTTCAATGTGGACATTGTTTAGGTGTATTTATGTCTGGCAACAACGCTGACACGGGCAAGAGCAAAAAGATTCTGATCATTGCTGGCCCGAACGGGGCAGGCAAGACGACGTTTGCGCGCTCTTTCCTCCCGGCCGAGGCGGAGGTGCTGCGCTTTATCAATGCAGATCTGATTGCTGCAGGTTTGTCGCCTTTTGCGCCAGAAAGCGCAGCCATCAAAGCGGGGCGTTTGATGCTGGACGAATTGAAAGAAGCGGTTCGCCTGGGCGAGAGCTTCGCGCTGGAAACGACCTTGTCTGGCCAAGGCTATGTTCGCCATATTGAAAAATGGCAGGCGCAGGGCTATCGCGTCAGCTTGTATTTTTTAAGTCTGCCCGACGCGGATATGGCGATCGCGCGGGTGGCAGAACGGGTACGTCAGGGGGGCCATAACATCCCCGAACCCGTCATTCGTCGCCGCTTTGCGGCTGGCATGAAGAACTTCCTGCATCATTATCGGGATACCGTGGATGATTGGGTTTTGTACGATAACGCAGGCAGTGTGCCAGTCCTGTTGGAGTGGGGAGAGAAAGATGAATAAAGAAGATATTTCCAAAGCAAAAAACCCGGACTTGCGGGCTTCGCTGGCCGCCTTGGAGCGTGCAGCGCGGTCGGCACGTTTTGTGGCCATGCAAACCAATACCTCGGTGGTCTTGGTAGAGAACGGCAAGATGATCAAGCTCTCGGCAGAGCAACTGCGGCAGGAAGTCTGCAAGAGTTGATGACGCTGGGCTGCTATCGCGGTCCTGGCCTGCTCGCGTCGTACTTTTGTTTCTGCTGAACAGCTGGTTTTGCGAAGTGCTCAAGAGGGCGATGGGTCTTGTAGACAGGCCTGAGATGGATGCATGAATATCCGTATAGCGCATGGGATCAGCCAGAAAGCAGGCTGGCAGACTAAGTAGTTACTCCAATCTGCCAGACATCCTTGTCGTCGAGATCGGCTTCAGACCATGCCCGCATCGTGCTCCCTATCAGGGTACTGGCTCAAAGTCGCCAGAAACTCCGAAGGCGGATAAGCAAAGGTCTTTTTAAAGGCTACTGAGTAAGCGCTCAAACTTTCATAGCCACTTTCCAGCGCCGCCTGCGTGATGGACCTGCCTTGCAGCAGAAACTGGATCGAGGCCATCAAGCGCATCTGTTGCCGCCATTTCCCCAGATTCATCCCCGTGCTTTTCAGAAAGCGCCGATGTAAGGTTTTCGGCGTCAAGGCGTATTGCTGCGCCACCTCATCCATCGTTTTTTGCTGGGCTGGCGAGCGCACCAGGTCTTCGCAAATCCGTCGCATCAATTCCTCTTGCGGCCAGGGCAAATGAAAAGGCAG
This sequence comes from Alcaligenes sp. DN25, assembly GCF_023674485.1. Lineage (NCBI taxonomy): Bacteria > Pseudomonadati > Pseudomonadota > Betaproteobacteria > Burkholderiales > Alcaligenaceae > Alcaligenes > Alcaligenes sp. DN25. Next base: position 1,886,633 of record NZ_CP098408.1, read on the forward strand.
GGGATGCAGCACACGCAACTCTTCTATCAATAGCTGTCCCAGTAAGGCGTCTCGTAACGGTGGGTTCTCTTGCGGAATCACCCGCACCAGTGCTGCAATCAATTCACGCACCAGTGGTGTGACATGGATCACGCAATCGTGGTCCGGTAATTGTGCGGCCAGAATTTCATCAATAAATAAACCATGCACATTCACGGCGGTGGTGGCATTGAGCTGATGCGGCACGCCGGGTCGCAACCAGACGGCGGTGGTCGGGGGCACCAGCCACTGGCCGGTGTCGGCCTGTACCAGCAGCACCCCTTCCGTGGCATACAAAAGATGCCCCCGGTGGTGGCGATGGCGGGGCACTTCATGGCCGGCAGGGTAATGCTCGATTACCCCGCTGACCAGCAAGGGCGAGGTATCGGAGTGAGACAAGTCCAGTGCTCGCCCACCGCGTTCAGGGGATGCGTAGCCCATATTCAGGAATGTCCAAAAAAATAAAACAAATGACTATTTTTTGATAGAAGGCCAAGTGTCTTGCAGTCTAAAGTGCTTTTATCGTCTTCATCAAGCACTTTGGGATTGAACCTGTCGTGACTCATTTGCACTTGCTATCGCTAGGCCTACTAGCCCTGACATCCGGTCGGGGTCCGTACGCCTGTGTGTGCGAATGGTCCTATCCTGGTTTCCCCAGACCCCGACTGTAGCCAGCTCCATGGAGTAGGGAAGCCAGGTATGTCATTCCCTATATTCGAGGTTCCCATGCTGACTGATCCTTCCCACAAATACCGTCCCTTTCCTGTCGTCAATCTGCCCGATCGCCAGTGGCCGCAGCGCACCCTGAGCCAAGCGCCCGTGTGGCTGTCTACCGATTTGCGCGACGGCAACCAGGCCCTGTTTGAACCCATGAATCGCGACCGCAAATTGCGCCTGTTTCAGGAGCTGGTCCGCATTGGTTTCAAGGAAATCGAGGTGGGTTTTCCCTCTGCCTCGCAAACCGATTTTGATATCGTCCGGCAACTGATTGACGAAGGCATGATCCCGAACGACGTCACGCCTATGGTCATTACCCAACTGCGTGAGGATCTGATCGAAACCACGGTACGCAGCGTGGCGGGCGCGCGTCGTGTGATTGTGCATTTCTACAATGCGATTGCTCCTGCTTTCCGGGAAATCGTCTTCAAGATGGAGGTGCCGCAAATCATCGAGATGGTGCGTCACCATGTGGGGGTGTTCAAGCGCCTGACGGCCAAGCACCCGGAAACGGAGTGGGTGCTGCAGTACTCACCTGAAACGTTCTGCATGGCAGAGCTGGAGGTGTCGCTGGCTGTCTGCAATGCGGCTATTGATGCCTGGGACGCGGGCCCAGTGCGGCCCATGATTATCAATCTGCCCACCACGGTGGAAGTGACGACAGCGAACGTCTTTGCTGATCAGATTGAATGGATGGATCGCCATTTGAATAGGCGCGAACATATCGTTCTGTCGGTACACCCGCATAATGATCGCGGAACGGGCGTTGCTTGCGCTGAACAAGCCATGCTGGCCGGCGCACAGCGTGTCGAGGGGTGTCTGTTTGGCAATGGCGAGCGCAGTGGCAATCTGGATGTGGTGACCTTGGCCCTGAATCTGTATACCCAGGGTATCTCTCCGAATCTGGATTTCTCTGACATCTCGGCAGTAGCGCGTATCGCGGAAGAGGCCACGTCCTTGCCCATTCACCCACGTCACCCGTATGTGGGCGATCTGGTCTTTACCGCCTTTTCCGGTTCCCATCAGGACGCGATTGCCAAGGGCTTTGCGGTGCAGAAAGAAGATGCCCCCTGGCGTGTACCTTATCTGCCAGTCGACCCCAAGGATTTGGGCCGCACCTACGACAGTATCGTGCGTGTCAACAGCCAGTCCGGCAAAGGAGGCATCGCTTTTCTGCTGCAACGCGACTACGGCATTGTGATGCCGCGCCGCATGCAGGTGGAGTTCAGTGCCATTGTTCAGCAGATTGCCGATTCCAGCGAAACGGAGCTGAACAGCCAGCAGATTTGGGAACTGTTTGAGACCACCTATCTGCAAGCCAATCAGCGCCAGGGGAACAACAGCTACCGAGCACATCGCCTGTTCGATGAGGCACAAGGGCAGCAGGGCATAGAGCTGCAATGCGTCAATGCCAATGGCGAGACTGAAACCTATACCGGAACGGGCAATGGGCCGATTGCGGCGACGGTGGCGGCCTTGAACCTGCCTTTGCGCATCGATAGTTACGAGGAACGCAGCCTGGGTTCAGGAGCGGACGCTTGCGCGATGGCGATTGTGGAAGCGGTCATGCCCGGTGTGCCTGGCTCGAAATTTGGTGTGGGCAAGCACGCGAATATCATTACGGCCAGTGTGATGGCGGTGATGAACGCGGCGGCGCGTTTTGAGGAGGTGGAGGGTTAAGCGCGATCATCCTGCTACTGAGGCCCACAACGATGTCTTGTGTTCAATCCGCGTCGTTGCGGGCCGCAATCTTCGATCAGGCAGGCTGCTCGTCCTTCTGAGCGATATCTTTATCAGCAGGATGATCCAGACTCACCACCTGACTCAACCAACGTGCGACCACTTTCAATTCATCTTTGGTAAAGCCATCCGACAACTGCTGATTCAAGTCCTGCAAGGTTGATTTGGCCTTGATGCTGGCTTCCTCACCAGTCGGAGTCAGCGTCAGGCAAATCTTGCGTGTATCCACATCGTCCGTCAGGCGTTGAATCAGGCCTGCTGCCTGCATGCGTTTGGACAGTCCGGTAATCGCAGCCGGTGCGACTTGCAAGGCGCTGGCTGCTTCTCCCACCGTGACCGAGCCTTGAGAGCGAATCAGGAACAGCATGCCAACTTGGGCCGCGCTGATATCTGTCCATGCCGAGGGCTGCTTCTGAATCCAGCGCTGCAAAGCCTTGTGGGCATGGTTCAACAAAAAGACAAAACGTGGCTGTGATTTCTGGCTCATTGTGGCGATGGCTGGATAGATATCGGTTAGACGTCAGGAATTCGATGCAGGGCCGGATTCGCTTTGTGCGATCAGCCAGTCGACCACTATAGGCCAAAGTGCCTCTGCGTTGCGTTTACGAAAGAAGCCCATGTGACCAATATGCGCCAAACCCAGCTGCTTGTGCTCTATTTGATGCCTTTCTATACGGGCCTTGCCTAGTGGTTCCAACAGCCTGGAAATAGCTCGCGGATTGGCCCAGGGGTCATCATCAAAACCCAGAACCAGCAAGGGAATATCGACCTGGCTAGCGCGTTTTTTGGCATCCAGCTGTGGATCGTCATAAAAATAATGAGGCTTTTGCGTCCAGCGGCTCCATTGCTGCATGACGCCACGTGGAAGGTCCTCGCCAAAGCCCAAACGCCGGGTCGGCATATAGCCGTAAAGGCTGCACAGTACGGGAGTAAGTACCCGCATGATCAGCCCCACCCGAAAGCGCTCCATGGGCTTTTCAATTAAAGCGGTAACCCCCGCATGTGACGCAATCATCACGGCAGCTTTCACGGAGCGAGTCGCTGGGGAGATAGCAATTGCATGGCCGCCAACGCTATGACCGATAGCCAACATGGGCAAGCCGTTAAAACGATGGGCGACCCAGTCTGTGACGTAAACCGCATCCTCCAGCATCCAGTGGGACATGGAAACATCGCATTGGCGTATATCCTTCTGACGAGATCGGCCGATACCCCGGTAGTCGTAGCTCAGAACAATGAATCCCAGGCTGTTCAGATGTTCTGCAAAAGGACGATAGAAATCCTGTGGAACGCCGGTGGCGGGGTGAATGATGATGGACGCTTTGGCATCAGGAGCTGGCCATAAGGTTGCGCTGATCGGGTCTTTTCCAGCCTGCTGAATCGTGACCTGTTGCATGCTTGTCTCTAATTTTAGTTAACGTGTTAATGATATTAGAGTGGCTTCAGAAGTGAGTCAATCCGGGAACAAAGAGGAAGGGGGGTGTTAGTGACGACAGTCAGACCTTACATTTCAGCGACCAAACCCTTGATCGCCTCGATATACCAAGCCTGATCGTTCATCCTGTGCGTCAAGATAATCGGTGAAGTCGCCTGCGGTTCTTCGATCAAGCGGTAGTGCAGATCGTTGCGCAGACGAGCCGAGGTTGGGATCAAGCACAATCCAGAATCGGCAGCCACCAATCCCAAGGCCGCTTGAATTTCCCCGGCCTCATAAACTTCGGCCGGGCGCACGCTGTGATCGTGCAGCAGGTGCAGAACATGGTCCGCGAAGCTGGGTCTGGGTTCTTTGGGATACACAATCAGCTTCTGGCCTTGCACTTTTTTCAGGCTCAAAGGCTTGTCTGAATCGGCCAGATCCGAGCTGGGGGGAATGGCCAGGGCCAGTTGTTCTTCCCGCAACACCGTTCTTTGTACGGACGCATCATTCAGTCGTATTCGCCCAAAACCCACATCAATCCGTCCTGACTTCAAGGCTTCCAGCTGCTGCATGGAGGTGAGCTCTACCGTTTGCATATCCACTTCTGGATACTGATGGCGCAGCTTGCGCATCAAAGCGGGCAGGCCGCCGTACAGGGTAGAAGCCACAAAGCCTATCGACAGAGTTTGTCGTTGGTGCAGTCCGATTTGCCGTGTCGTATGCACCAGTTGATCGACCCGGCTCAAGATCTGCAAGGCCTGCTCATAAAATACCCGTCCGGCTTCGGTCAGCCGCAAGGGGCGGTTATTGCGCAGCAGCAGTGTGACGCCCAGCTCCTCTTCCAGCAATTGGATCTGTCGGCTAAGCGGGGGCTGGGCCATGTGCAGGCGCTCCGAAGCCCGTGTGAAGTTGCGGGTTTCGGCAACGGCCACAAAATATTTTAGCTGACGTAGATCCATAAGGGAAAACCATACCTAGGCTGAATTGATGGTGTTTAGTTTCTTGATTTTTAATATTTATATCAGAAACTATACTCTAAAGGTATAGAACTAGACCTATTTAGTCTTGGAAATAACGGGCCTGCTTCGTGTTCAATCAAGGCATGGAACACACGCGATCTTCTCAACTATTAGCAGCTCCAGCCCTGATCGAAAGGGTGGAGACTTTGCTGCTGGATCTGCCTACGATCCGTCCTCATCAATTGGCGATGACGACCATGCAAGGCCAGACTTTGATGCTGGTGCGCTTGTACTGTTCGGACGGTACGGTGGGTGTAGGCGAGGGCACGACCATTGGTGGTCTGGCCTACGGTGCCGAGTCGCCCGAAGGTATGAAGCTGGCCATCGACACCTACTTCACTCCCTTGCTGCTGGGCGCCAATGCCAGCGCCGTGCCGGCTTTGATGGCTCGCTTGAACACGGCGATTCAGGATAACCGTTTTGCCAAGAGTGCGGTAGAAACCGCGCTGTTTGATGCCCTGGGCAAGCGCACCGGTCTGCCGGTTTCGCACCTGCTGGGTGGCCGCATGCGCGACAGCCTGCCTGTTGCCTGGACACTGGCCTCGGGTGACACCGCCAAGGATATTGATGAAGCCGAGCGCATGCTGGCGCAGGCTCGTCACCGTATTTTCAAACTCAAGATTGGTCGCCGCCCGGTAAAGGACGATGTGGCGCATGTAGCGACTATCAAGAAAGCGATGGGTGATCGCGCCGATGTTCGCGTAGATGTGAACATGGCCTGGAGCCCCTTGCAGGCTCAGTATGGTATGGCTGGCCTTGTCGATGCCGGGTGCTCGCTGGTGGAGCAGCCAGTGCGTCGTGCTGATGCTCTGGCCGATCTGAAAGGTCGTTTCCCGATTGCCTTGATGGCCGATGAATCCCTGACCGGCCCGGCCTCTGCGTTTGCGCTGGCCCGTGATGGCGCCGCCGACGTGTTCGCGATCAAGATTGAACAGTCCGGTGGTTTGCGTGCAGGTTTGCAAGTAGCAGCGATTGCCGAAGCCGCCGGTATTGAGTTGTATGGTGGCACCATGCTGGAAGGCGCGATCGGCACGATTGCCGCAGCCCATGTGTTTGCCACAGTGAACCAATTGCAGTGGGGCACGGAACTGTTCGGGCCCTTGCTCTTGACCGAGGAAATCCTGGCAGAGCCACTGAATTACAGCAATTTTGAATTACAGATACCTCAAGGGCCGGGTTTGGGTATCGTACTGGACGAGGATCGTGTCCAGTATTTCCGCCGCGACAGGACACAAGTCAGTGTTGGCTCGGCTGCCTAGGCGCAATAAGAAGCCAGTCGTAGCGGCTTTGCTTGGAACACTTTTTTCAGGATATTAGGAGACACAGAATGAGCGTTAAAATTTTTGACACCCCCGATGTACAAGACTTCCTGCGTTTGGCCTCTGGCCTGGATCAGCCCGGTGGCAATCCACGCGTCAAGCAGATCATGTACCGCATCATCAGCGATCTGTTCAAGACCATTGAAGATCTGGAAATCACCAACGACGAGTACTGGGCAGCCGTGGCTTACCTGAACCGTCTGGGTACGGCCAGCGAAGCCGGTTTGCTTTCTCCCGGTCTGGGCTTTGACCGTTTCCTGGACATGCGCATGGACGCCATGGACAAGGAACTGGGTCTGGACAACGGTACGCCACGCACCATTGAAGGTCCTTTGTACGTGTCGGGCGCTCCTGTGGCGCAAGGTTTTGTTCGCCTGGATGACGGTTCCGATACCGCTGGCGAAACCCTGATCATGCACGGCGTCGTGGCTGGTGCGGACGGCAAGCCTCTTGCGGGTGCTCAGGTTGAAGTCTGGCATGCCAATACCAAAGGCTTTTACTCGCACTTTGACCCCACCGGCGAGCAACAGCCCTTCAATATGCGCCGCACCATCATTACCGATGAAAACGGTCGCTACAAGTTCCAGAGCATTGTGCCCAAGGGCTACGGCTGTCCTCCGGATGGTCCTACCCAAGGCCTGCTGAACGAGCTGGGCCGCCACGGTAACCGTCCTGCGCACATTCACTTCTTTGTGACGGCTCCTGGCCACCGCAAGCTGACCACGCAGATCAATATCGACGGCGATCCGCTGGTGTACGACGACTTCGCCTACGCTACTCGCGATGGTCTGGTGCCACCGCTGACCGAGCACACGGATCCTGCCCGCATCGCTGCCGAAAACCTGGATGGTCCTTTTGCAGAGATCGTGTTTGATATTTCCTTGACCCCCTTGGTCGATGGCAAGGACAACCAGATCGTGAATCGTCCACGTCTGGCTGCCTAAGTCTTGCTTCAGTCCAGGGCCTGTGTTTGCCAAGTCAAACCAGGCCCTGGGCTGACTTGTTTTTGCTGTGCCTGACGTAAGGGCTGAGCCCATCCGTAGCGTCAGTGCTTTATACGGAGAACGGAGTGATCGATAAACAGGTAAGCAGTGTTGCACAGGCTTTGCATGATGTGCAGGACGGCGCCACGATTCTGGTCGGTGGTTTTGGAACGGCTGGCATACCCACAGAGTTGATCGACGGTCTGATCGAGCAAGGTGCTCGCGACCTGACTATCGTCAACAACAATGCGGGTAATGGCGATGTGGGGCTGGCGGCTTTGCTTAAAACAGGCCGGGTTCGCAAAATTATTTGCAGCTTCCCCCGTCAGGCTGATTCCTGGGTATTTGATGACTTGTATCGCAGCGGCAAGATCGAGCTGGAGTTGGTGCCTCAAGGCAATCTGGCCGAACGATTGCGCGCCGCCGGTGCGGGTATCGGTGGCTTTTTCTGCCCGACAGGCTATGGCACAGAACTGGCCAAGGGCAAGGAAACACGTTTGATCAATGGTCGCTGGCATGTCTATGAAGAACCCATTCATGGAGATGTCGCCCTGATCAAGGCCGAGCGGGGGGACCGTTGGGGGAATTTGACCTACCGCATGGCGGCGCGCAACTTTGGTCCGGTCATGGCGACCGCAGCTCGTACCACCATTGCCAGTGTGTTTGAGCTGGCGGAACTGGGTCAACTGGACCCCGAAACCATTGTGACGCCCGGCATTCATGTGCGTCGCGTCGTGGTGGTGCCACGCAGTCGCACAGAAGCAGGTGGGTTCAAGGCATGAACGGACAGAGCATGAAGGGGGACAGCATGACGCTCAATTATCAGCGCCGCAGTAAAGACGAATTGGCGCAGCGCGTCGCCCAGGACATCCATGACGGCGCCTATGTGAATCTGGGTATTGGCATGCCAACTCTGGTAGCCAACCATTTGCCCGCTGGTGTGGAAGTGGTACTGCATAGCGAGAACGGTATCCTGGGCATGGGCCCGGCACCGGCCGCCGGGCAGGAAGATTACGATTTGATCAATGCGGGCAAGCAAGCGGTGACGCTGCTGCCCGGTGGCGCGTTTTTCCATCATGCCGACAGCTTTGGCATGATGCGTGGCGGCCATCTGGATATTTGTGTGCTGGGCGCTTTCCAAGTGTCGGCAACCGGCGATCTGGCCAACTGGAGCACGGGTGAGCCCGGCGCGATTCCCGCCGTAGGCGGTGCCATGGATCTGGCCATTGGTGCCAAGCAAACCTGGGTCATGATGGACGTGCTGACCAAGCAAGGCGTCAGCAAGCTGGTTGAACAATGCAGCTACCCCTTGACCGGCCTGGCTTGCGTGAAGCGCGTATATACCGATTTGGCCACCCTGGCTTGCACGCCAGAAGGTTTGCAGCTGATTGATCTGGTGCCTGGTTTGACGCATGAAGCGCTGGAAGAAATGATTGGTTTGCCCATTGCCGCGGCAAAGCAGGGAGAGGGCCAATGACGGTCAGCCCCAGCGCCTTGAATACCGAGCGGGGCATGTTCCGCGTCAGCGTGGAAGGTGATCCGCTGGCCCCGGCCCTGATTCTGAGCAACTCCCTGGGCACCACGCAAGAGATGTGGGACCCGCAGGTGGCAGGTTTCGCCCAGTCCTATCGTCTGATCCGTTATGACACCCGTGGTCATGGCGGCAGTCCGGTCACGCCTGGCCCATACCGCTTCAAGGATTTGGGGCGTGATGTGCTGGCGATTCTGGATGCGCTGGATATTGAGCGGGCTGCGTTTTGTGGTCTGTCCATGGGCGGTCATACCGGCTTGTGGTTGGGGGTGAATGCCCCGGAGCGTTTGAATGCGCTGATCGTGTGTAATAGCGCTGCCAAGATTGGTACCGCTCAAGCCTGGCAGGAACGCGCCGAAGCCTTGCGTCAAGGCGGCGCCGCTCAGATGCGTACTTTGGCGGATTCGGCGCCTTCGCGCTGGTTTGGTGAAGCCTTTATCCAGCAATCGCCGGAGCTGGTAAAAGCGATGCAGGATAGTTTGGCCAAGCTGGACCCGCTGGGTTACGCCGCCTGCTGCGATGCCTTGGCCGAGTCGGATCTGCGTGATCAGATCAGCCGTATTTCGGCACCGACCCTGCTGGTCGCTGGCCAATGGGACCCGGTCACCACGGTGGCCGATGCCCAGGCCATGCAAGCCAATATTCCTGGCTCCAAAGTGGCGGTCGTACCGGCCTCGCATCTGTCCAATCTGGAAGCGCCCGAAGCCTTCGAGCGCGCCGTATTGAATTTTTTAGCCCAGGCCTGAGTGCCCGAGCGCTTGTTTTTAGAAAGGAACACCATGCTTTATCTGGTTCACATGATTGTTGATATCCCTGACTCCCTGCCAGCCGAAGAGGCTGCCCGTATCAAGGCTGAAGAAAAAGCCTACTCGCAGGATCTGCAACGCTCGGGCAAGTGGCCGCATATCTGGCGCGTGGTGGGTCAGTACGCCAACTACAGCGTATTCGATGTCGAGAGCAATGAAGAGCTGCACAATCTGCTCAGCGCCTTGCCCTTGTTCCCTTACATGCAGATTTCCGTGACTCCCTTGGCGACGCACCCGTCGGCTATTTAAGTTACGCAGCAGTAAAAAACTCAGGCTGCGATCCCAGCGCAGCCTGAGCACCGAGTAAAGTTGAGAATTCAAACAAAAAGACTGGGGAGACAAAACGATGGGATTGAAAAGTGGATCGGCGTCGGTCTGGGTGGCCGGATTTTTGTCGGTGTTGATCGCCTATGCCGGTCCTTTGCTGATCTTTATTCAGGCCGCACAAGTGGGCCGAATTGCAGACGCGGAGTTGATCTCCTGGATTTGGGCGATTTCCATAGGCGCTGGTTTGAGCGGTTTGCTCCTGAGCGCGTATTTGAAGCTGCCCATCATTACAGCCTGGTCCGCACCGGGAACGGCTTTGCTGCTGACTCTGTTTCCAGGCATCACCATGCCTGAAGTGGTGGGGGCGTATCTTAGCGCTGCCTTGATTATCGTCGTCATTGGTCTGACAGGCGGTTTTGAAAAGATTCTTTCCTTCATCCCCAAGGGCATTGCTGCGGGCATGATGGCCGGTATTTTGCTTCAGTTCGGTATGGCGGCGTTCAAGTCCAGCAGCGACATGCCCGCCATCGTATTGGTGATGTTGGCGGTGTACTTGCTGGGCAAGCGTTTTTTGCCGCGTTACGCGATTGTGCTGGTGGCCTTGTCCGGATTTGTGATGGCCATGGCCAGCGGGCAAGTGCATATGGAAGCGTTCCAGCTGGAGCTGGCCAGTCCGGTGTGGGTCAGCCCCGAATTCAATATCGCGACCTTGTTGAGCCTGACCTTGCCCTTGGTGCTGGTCAGTTTGACGGGGCAGTATCTGCCCGGCATGGCGGTCTTGCAGTTGGCGGGTTACCCCACGCCATCGCGCCCCGTGTTGGCTGGCACCGGTTTGGCCTCGATGTTGGTGGCCTGTTTTGGGGGCATCACCATTGTGCTGTCGTCCATTACCGCCGCTTTGTGTACGGGCAAGGATGCCCATCCTGATCCCGACAAGCGCTATGTGGCTGGTATTGCCAATGGCGTGTTTTATCTCTTGGGCGGCACCTTTGCCGGCTCGATTGTGTATTTGTTTACGGCTTTGCCCGCCTCCTTGATTGCAGCCCTGGCGGGTCTGGCGTTGATAGGGGCCATTGTGGCCAATGTGCGGGTGATGGTCAGTGAAAGCGGCTATATCGAGCCGTCTGTCATCACATTTTTAACCACCGCATCAGGTATGAGCTTGTTTGGACTGGGCGCTGCATTTTGGGGCGTGGTGTTTGGCTTGGTGGCTTATCGCCTGCTTGGGTCCAAACATAAGTGAAACAAAAGGAAGAGACTATGAATCAGTTGGCACTATCCCTTGATCAAGTATTGGAGCCTGTGTTGGCCGTGTTGCCACAGCGCCGCTGGGATCTGGATCGTTTGCGCGTTCTCTTGCAATTGAACGTGCCGCCAACGGTGACCGTAGTCGGTAAATACAATCACGGCAAAAGTCGTCTGCTCAATGAGTTGATGGGCAGTGATGTTTTCAATGTGGCTGATCGCCGTGAAACGGTCGCATTGGCCGAGCATGTGCATGAAGGGGTGCGCTGGCTGGATGCGCCCGGTCTGTACGCAGACGTGGCCTTGCAGGACGATGCTCTGGCACGTGAAGCCATGGGTTTGCAGGCGGATATTCGTCTGTTCGTCCACGCGGCCAAAGAGGGCGAGCTGGACGCGCTGGAAAGCAATTTGCTGCAAGAGCTGGCCGCAGACCATCAGCGTTCGCAGCGTCAGAACCTGATGGTCATCAGCCAGATTGACCAGTTGGCCGATGACGAGCAGCATGAAAAAGTGCTGGGCGCGATTGCGCAACAGTGTGCCGGTGTGACACTGCACCCCGTGTCCAGCACCCGCTATCGCCAGGGCCGTGATGGGGGCAAGCAGCGCATGCTGGAGAAAAGCGGAATTCCCGCTTTGCAGGCTTCTTTGGAAGCGGCCTTGAAACGTGTGCCGCAAGCCCGCGAGTTCGAGCGTGAAGCCTTGCTGACCGAACTGACGCAAGAACTGAACGCCTTGCAGCAAACGCAAGAGCAAAGCCTGCATAGCCTGCAGCAGACGCAAAAGCAGCAGCACATTGATTTTGTGGACGGTCTGCGCACGATTCTGGAAGGTATCGAGAAGGATCTGGAGCCGGTGGTCAATGCCCCCGGCGTGGATCATTCCCTGGTGCCGGATACCTTCGAGTTTGGTTTCAAGATGACGGCAGGCAAGCAAGAGCGTGCCCGTTTGCAGATTGCCTATTCGCGTGCGTGTATTGCGATCAATGGGCATCTGGTGGAATACGGTGCCGTAGGCTTGCCAGCGGCTCAACGTACCTCGGTGCGCAGCATGGATACCGTCATGATTGCGGTGATGGGTGTGTCGGTGAAGTACCGAGATGATCTGCGTCGTATTTTCTGCGAGCAGGCGGGTCGCGACAAGCTGGTTCAGGATTTCACCCATTATTTTGAAGTCTCGGATGGCCGTGTTGCTTTGGAGAAGCAGATCGAGGCGACTGAAAATCAGCTTGAGCAAACGCGTCAGGCTTTGGAAGGTCTGTCCACATTGGAGCATGCGTAATGTCGGTGGAAAGCACGTTTATCAAGGCGGTTGCGCAGCTCAATCCTGCCAGTCAGGATATGCAGCCCGCTATTGCCAAGATGGAGCAGTGGCTGGCGGATTTGGGCCAGACGACCGTGGCGCAAGCCTTGTCCTGCACGGCTTTGGCCGAGCAGGGGACATTGGCGCACAGTGCTCGACAACTGAATCAGCAGCTGCAGGAACAAAAAGAGGCCTGGGCGGCTTCCTGGTCTGCATTGGCACCGGCGCAGGAGTTGGCGGATCGTTTCCGCGATCGCATCATGTTGCTGGTGTTTGGCTCCTTTAATGCCGGTAAAAGCTCCTTGTGTAATTTCCTGGCGGACCGCTTTCGTCGTCAGGGTCATAGCGTGGATTTCTTCCGTCTGGCCGATGGGCAGATGCAGCCCATGCCTGAAGGTTTCCAGGAAGGGGCAACAGAAACCACGGTTGCCTTGCAAGGGGTGTGTCTGGGCGAGAAGCTGGTGTTGCTGGATACCCCCGGCTTGCACTCGGCCAATGCGCATAACGCTGCTTTGACACAGCAGTTTCTGGAAAGCACGGATGCGCTCTTGTGGTTGAGCAGTTCCAGCGCACCGGGGCAAGTACAGGAGTTGGGCGATTTGCTGGTGGAATTGCGCCGCAACAAGCCCTTGCTGCCGGTGATTACCCGCAGCGATCGCATCGAGGAAGATGAGATCGACGACGAGATTGTCAAAGTGCTTTGCAACAAGACGGCCGATAACCGCCAGTTGCAGGAAGAGGACGTGATGACGCGGGCAGCGCAGGCCCTGAACCATTGGGGCTTGGGCAGTGACTTGCTCAAACCGGCCTTGTCCCTGTCCGTGCATATGGCGCGCAGTCAGCAGGATGAAGAGCAGGGCTTGGAGCAGGCGGGCTTCGAGCGCTTGTATCTGGCGGTGCAGAACCTGTTGAAGCCTGCCTTGGCATACAAGCAGCGTAAACCTGCCGAGCTGCAATTGCACCATATAGAAGAAGTGATTCTGAGTCCCTTGACGCAAACGCTGGAGCAGGCCGCTACCCAATTGCGTCAGCGTATTGAAGAGCAAACGCTGGTACTGCAAGGAGCCGTGCAAGCTCTGACAGAAGGCACCTGGCGGCGAGTGGTGCCCCAATTGCCCGAAGTACTGGAAAAACATGCCGCCCAGCAAGATGTTGCCGCTGTGCGTACCGAACTTGGCCAGAACTTGAGCGAGGCGTTTGCGGAGTTAAGCCAGACTATCCTGGCGAATTTCCAGTTGATGCAGCCAGACGTGCCGACACTGAATCTGCCTGCGCATATTGGCTATGAAGTGTTCCAGGAGCAGGGGGAAGGGCAAGCGCCGTTGATCGACTACAACCGTCTGTACATGAGCTTGAGTGATGGGGTGATGAATAGTGCCCAGGAGCTGGCGGAACAAGTCGTGAAGCAGGCTGAGCAAAGTCTGGAACAGCTCCAGCAAGAGCTGATTCAATTGGAAAATGCTGTGGCTGAACAGGCCCAGGCTTTGGAGGCAATCAAGCATCAATTGCATACTGCCTGAGCTAGTATTCATTCGGTTTTGCATCGCCATGCAAAGCGCAGATATCAGGCTGGATGGCTGTCAAACCCCAAGCTGATTTCATGGATTGTGGCTTATTTGTTGAAATACTAATGAGAATTGTTATCATTTCGATATTTATGTTTTAAATCGAAGATGAAGTCGCTATGATGGTTTGTACAGCATCCATGCCTTTGCAAGAGCCGTTTTACGGCTCTTTGCGTCTGTATCAGGCAAACCTGGATTGCGTAATTTTCTGGGGGCGCACGGCTATGAAACCGAAAACAAGCCACTACTTTTCACCCAATAAGGGAAGCTCGCCTCACTGGCGCCAACACCTGCGCCTGTGGGTTGGACTCATCATCTCCATGGGGGGCGTCTGGGCGCTCTGTCATCAGTTCTGGCTGTACGCACAAGATCACCCGGTGGTCTTGCAGGCCCTGGTGGGCGGCTCCATCGCGGCACTGGCCACAGCACTGGGCACCGTGCCCGTCATGTTTTCTCAAACCATGTCGCAGCGTACGCAAGATACGCTGTATGGCTTTGGGGCGGGGGTGATGCTGGCCGCTTGTGCTTTCTCGCTGGTTCTGCCGGGCCTGGAAGCGGCACAGAACCAGCAAGTGTTTGGCGGTGGTGCCTGGGGCGCGGGCTCCGCCGTGGGCCTGTCCATCTTGTTGGGGGCTGCAGCCTTGATGCTGCTTGATCGCATCCTGCCGCACGAACACTTCATCAAAGGGCGTGAAGGTCCTGGCAGTACGACGTCCACCAAGCTGCGCCGTACCTGGCTGTTTGTGATCGCCATTACGCTGCACAACTTCCCGGAAGGTCTGGCCATTGGCGTGGGCTATGTGGGCAATGAAGGGGTGCGTGCCAATGCGTTGGCTACGGGTATTGCCATTCAGGACGTGCCTGAAGGTTTGGTGGTGGCACTGGCCTTGTTGGCTGCTGGTTATAGCCGTACCTTCTCGGTAGTTTTGGGTATGGCCAGTGGTCTGGTTGAGCCGGTTGGGGCCGTGCTGGGTGCGGTGGCCGTCAGCAGCTCGCTGGTGCTTCTGCCTTTTGGTCTGGGCTTTGCAGCGGGTGCCATGCTGTTTGTGATCAGCCACGAGATCATTCCCGAATCGCACCGGCAAGGACATGAAACCTTTGCAACCGGCGGTTTGATGATCGGTTTTGTCTTGATGATGTTGCTGGATACGGCCTTGGGATAAGCAAGTCCACGCGGAGAAATAGCCTGAACAAGCTTGTCTTGTTTCAGGCTATTTTTTTGGCTTTGGCTTTGGCTTTGGCTTTGGCTTTGGCTTTGGCTTTGGCTTTGGCTTTGGCTTTGGCTTTGGCTTTGGCTTTGGCTTTGGCTTTGGCTTTGGCTTTGGCTTTGGCTTTGGCTGTAGATCCGCGCATGAATGCCTGGCAAGATTGTTCCCGACAAGGTTTTTGCTTTATTTCTGCTGAACCCTGCATGGTCACGGCGCAGCAAGCAGCCCAAACATCAGTTAATAAAGACCTATACTAAGGCGCCTGTTTGGGGCAGCCCCGAACTTATTTTTTTATCTCGCCTCGGCAAAGCATCTTGTATCTGTCCAGGCGCTTCTTTGGCAGTGATTTCCAGCATGCTACGCATAGACAATCTCAGTAAAAACTATGGCGACTACCCCGTTTTCAAGGGGCTGACTCATACATTTAAGCCTGGCTGCGTGGCGCTCTGTGAAGAAGACAGTACCGGCAAATCTACCTTGCTGAACATCATTGCAGGCTTGCTCGAGCCGGACACGGGGGAAGTGTGGATAGATGGGCAGTCGCTAATGAAAACACCCCGACAAGCCCGCGCTCGTATGGCTTATGTACCCGACAACTGCATGCTGTTTCCGTCCCAGACGGGCCGTGAACTGCTGGCGCAAATCGCCGCAGAAAAGAACACCCGCGTGGATGATAATGCGCTGGATTTCGCCTACCGATTAGGGTTGGAGCCACACTTGGATAAGCGCTTCGAGCAGATGTCGACAGGCACGCGCCGCAAGGTTTTTCTGACGGCGGCGGCTTTGGGTGACCCGGCTGTGATTCTTGCCGATGGCCCTAGCAATGGCCTGGATACGCAAGCTCGTGCTGCTTTGGCTGAACAATTCGAGATCTGGTCACAAGACCGTGTTGTGCTGTTCGCTAGCTACGATGCCGAATTGGTTGAGGCTTGTGGAGCAGAAGTAATCAATGTTGCCGAGTTAGTTTAGGTCTTGGGTGTGGCCGCCATCTATAAGTAAATCAGCTTTAAGAAAGAGGCAGAGAACGCTTTGGAAAACAAGCGTCCTCTGCCTCTTTTGCCGTGAGTGTTCCCTGATCAGCCCATAAATTCGGCAATCCTACGGATTCTTTCCGCCGTTCAGATCCCTACTATGGTTCTGCCAAACAAACCAAAAGAAAGGAGACGACATGGCAACAGGATATATTTGGAACACTCTTTACGGCTGGGTAGATACGGGGACGGGCAGTCTTGCCTCGGCCAATCTGGGGGCCCGTTTACAACCGATCAGCCACCACTTGGCCCATCCCGATACGAAGCGCCGCTTTCACGAGCTGGTATGCGCCTCCGGGCAAATTGATCATCTGACCAGCATCCAGGCCAAACCTGCACGCGACAAGGATATTTTGCGTGTGCATACGGCAGAGCATCTGGAAAACATGAAGCGTGTCAGTGCCTTGCCAACCGGCGGCGACACCGGCGACGGCATCACCACCATGGGTAATGGCGGCCTTGAAATTGCCATGCTTTCTGCCGGTGGCGCCATTGAGATGGTCAAGAAAGTGGTCAGTCGTGAAGTCAGTAATGGCTACGCACTGGTAAACCCACCCGGCCACCACGCACCCCGTGCTGGTGCGATGGGTTTTTGCATTTTTAATAACACCTCGGTGGCCGCGGCGTACGCTCGCGAAGAACTGGGCCTGGATCGAGTCGCGATTCTGGATTGGGACGTGCATCACGGTAATGGTACGCAGGATATCTGGTGGAATGACCCTTCGGTTCTGACCATTTCCCTGCACCAGCATCTATGCTTCCCGGCCAATAGCGGTTTCACGACTGAGCGCGGCGAGGGCGAAGGCTTGGGCTACAACCTGAATATCCCATTGCCTCCTGGCGGTGGGAATGCCGCCTACCTCTATGCCATGGAAAAAGTGGTACTGCCTGCGCTGCGCGCCTATAAACCGCAGCTGATTATCGTGGGCTCGGGTTTTGATGCCAGCATGATGGACCCGCTGGCACGCATGATGGTGACGGCTTCCGGTTTCCGTCAGATGGCACGTCAAATTATCGACTGCGCCGAGGAAGTGTGTGAAGGTCGTATCGCTTTTGTGC
Organism: Alcaligenes sp. DN25; assembly: GCF_023674485.1. Classification (NCBI taxonomy): domain Bacteria; kingdom Pseudomonadati; phylum Pseudomonadota; class Betaproteobacteria; order Burkholderiales; family Alcaligenaceae; genus Alcaligenes; species Alcaligenes sp. DN25. Next base: position 1,903,857 of record NZ_CP098408.1, read on the forward strand.
AGGAAGGGGGGTACAGCCCGCATTACTTGCCATTCTGCGGTCAGGCTGTCATCGAGGAGCTGACCGGTGTACGTACGCTGGCTGATCCTTACGCGGACTTTCTGGGCGGGATGGGCGGCGATACGCTACTGGATGCGGAACGTGCTTGCGTGGACGAAGCCGCAGGCTTGTTGAGCGGTCTACGCTAATACGCTGTGATGTTCATGGTTTGAACGCTACTCCGGACCTTGTCGTTTAATGGCAGAGTCCGGGCACGGCAGCCAGGATAGCACCATGCGCATCCGGCACATACCAGTGATTCAGAGCCGCTTTAACAGCGGCTTCTGTGCGTCTGGTAATGCCCAGCTTGCGCAGCAAGGACGTGACATGCGAATGCACAGTGCGTTCGCTTAAAAACAGACTGGCCGCAATTTCCCGGTCGGTATAGCCCGTTACCAGCCAGCCCAGTACTTGCATTTCCTTGGCACTGAGCGCGGCGGGCAAGGGAGCGGGGACCAGTCGAACCAGAACATCCCCCTTGGGAAAACGCTGTGCTTGCAGTCGATAGCTTCGTTTGCCTTCCAACCAGAACGCTTGCAAGGTTGAGGTCTCCTGGCCCATGAAGGACAAGGCTTTAGCCAGTGCGGGGCTGAATTGGGAGGCATTGGAGAGCATGTCTTCACGCATGATCAGGCCGCCTGCCTGTGGCACCAAATGCAAGACGATGCCGTTTTGCGCGACCATGTTTTGCATGGCCTCTTCCAGCAGGATTTTTGCGCCCAGCGCCAGCGTGCGGACGTGACGATTAAAGCTGCCGGCCTGCTGGGAAGAAAAGTGAATCATCCCCAGATAGGAATCCCCGCGCTGCAGTTCTACCGTCATGCCATCCTGAAAACCGCCACGCAGCAGAGCATCGGTATAGATAGCAGTGCTGCGAAAAGGAGGGTCCATGGTGTCCGAGCACTCGGAAATGGAGGGGGGTAGCAAATCGTGGGGAGAGGCTTGCGCCGTAAATCCGGGTGGATAGATTTGCGGAAAGCCCGTCCCCAAGGCAGAGGCACAGTTCAGGTTATAGCCTTCGCAATGCAATTCCAGATGCGTACGGCTTTGTGGTGCACAGCCCAGAAGCTGCACCGCATCGAAGTGAAACAGGGAACGTAGGGATTGGATACGATCGCAGAGACTCAACATGTGGGGGCCTGGGAATGTGTGTGGTAAGGGCGCTAACAATCAACATAGCGTTTGGTGATGCACAGCGCAATTGGGCCAAACCCAGGCGTGGATACTGGACTGTGTAGAGATGTGCCCCTAAAGCCAAAACCCTCCGAAACTGGAGGGTTGCTTGGAAAGGCAACAAGCTAAAGTGCTTGTTGCTACCTGTCTCCGAGTAAGGCGACAGGGTTTGACGGGGCGTAAAACCGCTTTATTTAACGGCTTTCAGGTATCGTCTCAGCACTTCGGGCCAATTAATCACATTGAAAAAGGCCGCAATGTATTCAGGCCGACGATTCTGATACTTCAGGTAGTAGGCGTGTTCCCACACGTCCAGGCCCAGTATGGGCGTGTTGCCGTGCATCAGCGGGCTGTCCTGATTGCCGGTGCTCTCTACCACCAGCTTCTTTTCCGGGGTGACACTGAGCCAAGCCCAGCCACTACCAAAACGTGAGATCGCCGCTTTGGTAAAGGCATCCTTGAATGTCTCGAAACCGCCCAGATCCCGGTCTATGGCATAAGCCAGATCGTTGGGAAGGGTGCTATCGGCATCGGGCGTCATGACGGTCCAGAACAAGCTGTGGTTGGCATGACCGCCACCATTGTTGCGCACGACATTGCGCAGGGATTCAGGCAAGGTGTCCAGCCCGGCTACCAGCTCATCAATAGGCGGGTAGGGCAAGTTGGCCGCTTCCAGTGCCGCATTCAGATTATTGATATAGGTCTGATGATGTTTGCTGTAGTGAATCTCCATGGTCTGGGTGTCGATATGCGGCTCCAGAGCATGGTAGGCATAAGGCAGGGCAGGTAAGGTGTAAGACAAGACGCACTCCTCGATAAACCCCAGGCCGGTGGCGCCTGGGGGACAGAATGAAACTAATGAGAAAAAGAGCGTTCCTGCGGGCTGACCGCCCCTAAGAACAGGGCAGAGCAGGTAGGGACATGATGGGGGTAGCGTCGCGCATAGCGGGCCAGTTCGGCATAAGTGCGGCGGCTGTGTTGCCAGGCAGCCATGCGCCAGTCGTCTGCCAGACGGGTATTGGCAGCGGCGCAGCACAAGGTTTCATGAGCTGTGCACAGGTGCAGACCCTGTTCGTCACTTTGACCCAGTTGCTCGCAGGCATCGGCCAGATTCAAATGGGCAATGACCCAGGCGGCAATGGTGGCGTCGGCCCCTTCGCAAGAGCCAAACAGCAGCGGTTTCACATACGCACGAGCTTGCTGATAGTGCGTGATGGCATCGGTGTAATTGTGGGATTGAAAGGCCTGGTTGCCCTGTGTGATCAAATTGCGCCAGGAGGCCAGTTCGTCGCGTTGGGTAAGAGCGTGTTGGGACTGTTGGGCGAGTGTCTGCATGCATTGCTCCTGATAAAAGGTAGCGCATCAATAATGAAATTAATGATAATGATTTGCATTTATATTATCAAGGTAATCCCAAAAGCAAATCGTAAGCAGATCAAACGTCAGGCAAAAAAGGAGGGGGAGCACTTCTTAAAGCCAATATCAGTGCGGCTTTGCGGGCAGGGTGAGCGTGCTTAGGTGTATACCCGTAGCGTGAAGACTCTTGCCTCAGATCAAGGCCAGGATGGCCGCCAGGCAAGAAAAAAGGCTGAAAGCCCGGGAGCTTTCAGCCTTGATATCAGCTTGTCTGAATGGTCTTAACGACGTTTTACCGACAGCTCATATTCCATATCCTGGTCGTAACTACCCAAGGACATGGCTTTGACTTCGTATTCGCCCGCTTCCAGCTGGACTTCCAGACGTGCGTTCATGTCGCCGCCGCTATCATCGTCTTCAGCAACGGTTTGACCGTCTTTACGCAGCACCAGGTAGGTATCGAAGATAGGCGAGGTCATGTCAATGACGTAGCTGCCAGGTTGACGTACAGTCAACTGGTAGCTGTCGCTGGTGATGCCTTGCAGCATCAGAGCCTGGCGAGGCTCACCCACACGGATGGTTCCGCCGCCGGCATTGGCAGGGACCTCATCAGCCGAGGCGGACAGGGCAAACAGACCGGCCTGGTTGGAGCCAGAAATCTTCACCTGGTGTTCGCCTGCAGCCAGTACGCCGCGGACGCGTTGTTGGCCGGCTTCATCACCGTATTGGTTGGCACTGGTGGAGTCTACTTCCATCGTGGCCTGGAAGCCCTGGGCGTCCATTTGCACGGTGACCAGTTTGGGTTCGGACAAGGTGAAGCTGTAGGTTTGGGTTTCACCCGTGAACAGACCGGTTTTGCCATCGCCGTCCAGAGTCAGACTGTCGCCGTTTTTCAGCTCGATCTCGCCGGTCATTTCTTCGGGCTTGATCTCCAGCGAGAAGCCGCCCTGGAAGTTTTGTGCGCCCATGGCCGAGCTGGCCTGCACGATGTATTCGCCGGCTTTCAGATAAACCTGCAGACGTGCATCGGTGCCGCCACCGCTGTCATCGTCCGAGGCCAATTCCATGCCGCGACGATCCATCAGCTTCAGATAGGCGTCCATGCTGTTTTGCTCGGCCTTCATGGCCAGGCTGTACAAGCCGTCCTTGTCGATATTCAAGCGGTAACGCTTCTGGCCGCCCAGTGCCCAGTCATGAATGGTCTGGTCTTGAGTCAAAGGCTCGCCGGTGTAGGCTTTCAGGGTATCGACGACGACCTGGAACGGACCGTAGGAACTGGTGTTGAAGCCGCTGACAACCACTTGGTAGGTGTCGTTGAAATCCGCCTTGAAGCCCAGTGTGGTGGCCTGGCCTTTGGTTTCGCTATCGGGGCAGTCTTCGCAGCGCTGGGTACGGGTGACCAGTTCGCCGTTGCGCAGCACGCTGATTTGCGGGCGCAGGGGACCGCTCACGCTGATCTTGATGATCTGGCCGGCTTCAGCCTTCACATCAAACAGGCTGCTGCGTACGCCATCGCTCAGGTTCAAGAAGCTCTTGCTGGTCAATTCGCCGGAGACGGATTGGCCCAATACCAGGGTTTGAGCAGCACCTATGCTGCTGGGGGCGCTGCTGACCGGGCCGCTGGCCGGTACGGGTACGTTTTTGGCGTAATAAATCGCGCCACCGGCGCCGATGACGACGCCCAACAGGGCTGCAAATAAGGTAGTTGGCTTCATGATCTCTGAAGAGTAGCTAAAAGAGTAAGGCACCGATAAGCCGGCAGCCGTTAGCGGGCGATTGTACTGGAGCTGAGAGAGCCAGCGCACACTGTTGCAACAAGATACTACGATATGGCCCTGGATTCCGGGTTTATGGTTGGGGCTTGGATCAATAACTGGATTCGTTTCCTGGCCCGGCTTTGTCTTGAAAGCCCGGTGCATGCCTGCGTACTTTGTTACGTTTTAAGCGGATGCTTCGCTCCTCAAGGCTGCACATAGTCTTGGCTGATGAAGGCAGGGGCCTCGCTAAAGGATTGTCCACCTCCTGGTGGTGGAGCCTGGGTCAATGCTACTTGCACCCATTTGCCGTGACGGCGTTCCAATAATCGATAGCGCTGCTCGGGACCAATCGGACGACTGGCCAGGTAAAGGATGCCGTTTTGTTTGTACAGAACGGGCTGGGACGCGGATTGCTTGTCCACTTCCTGTTCCTGCCCTTGATCAAGTAGCACAATGGCACCACCCGGACTCTTTTGAATCGCCACAACAACCTGTTCTTTTTCGCCCAGGCTAAGAGCGGGCGTGCCTACGTAGTTCAAACCCAGATCTTGCGGATGAGACCAGCGCTGCTGGCTGTCTTGGCTCAGGCGCTGCAAGTGCTGGCTCTGGCGATCGCGCATATACAGCTCAATCTGACCTTGCGCATTCAGGATAGAAGCCAGTCCGCCGCTGATGGGAGGGACCGGAACCGCTTGCCAGGCCTGCCATTTCGAATCATTTTGCTGAGAGGTCTGAAAAAGCTGGCCTTGCAGATTGCTGGCAAAGACATGGGTGCGTCCCTGTTTATCCAGGCTTAGAGTGGCGGGGTAGGCGGGCTGTTCCAGTACAGGGAGGGCTTTCCAGGCACTCCAGCCGTAATCAGGCTGACGGGCGGCGCTCCAGTAAAAGCGGCCATCGGTGCCCATGGCCAAGGCCTGGCTGTCACGGCGGCTGACCATCGGTGTGTGCAGTACGCGTGGGCCGGGTATTTTTTGCCAGGCGAGCCAGTCGTCCTCATCGGGGGCACGGCTGAACCAGACTTGCCCGCTTGCATCGCGTGCAAACAGGCCGGGGCTGCCGTCTGCATACTGGAAGGCGCTCAAGGCATCCGCTGTGCGTCCGCCCAGGGTGGTCCAGCGCTGTTCTTGCACATCCCATTGATTGATGGCGTCGTTTTGTTCACCCGAGACGAAAAAGCTGAGCCTGCCTTCCTTGTCACTTAACAGGCTGGCCGGATAGTCGGCACGGCTGGTGTAGTAACTACGTTGTACCCAGGCGGCGGCAGGACCAGCGGGTTCCTGGCACACAGCGGGGCCTTTGCAGGCGTGTTGATCATGCCAGGCGTAGCGCCGGAAAATCTCGGTTTTGCTGTGAATTTCATTCAAGGTCAGATTGCGGGCCTGTTCTTGAATCGGGTAGTCCACATAGCCAATTTGCGCGTAATTGCCGGGGGCGGCCAGCATGGCTTCCCGAACCAGTCGGGCGCTGGCGATATGGTCCGGGTGCCCGTGTCCGCTACAACGCCAGCACAGCTGGGTGTAAGGCACGGGATTGGTGTCATCCAGATAGCGAACGCTGGTAGGCCGATACAGTCGTATCAAGGCCGCCAGCGTTTGAACCAGTTGCTCGCGGTTCAATGTTTGTTGAGGACTATCCAGTGTTTGTACGGTTTGGCCGGGTACGGATTCTGCACGGCTCAAGGGAGTCAGGCTTCCCCAGCCGGGGCCCAGCCAAGGGTCTTGCAGACGCAAATGACTAAGCTGAATGCCCGGCCTGGCTCGCAAGGTAAATTGCGCGATCGAGGCACTGCCGACCATCAAGCGGGTTTGCTGCCATTCATTGACCAGCCCGGCCATATAGGCATAGGCGGCGCGCACACCTTGCTCGCGGCTATACATATATTCCAGCCCGCCTTTGCGTTCACTGGCGGTCAGATACAGAACCTGCATGCAGCCACCTGCCTGGATATTGCTGGACAGGTCCGGGTTCATGAACAGCAGATCGTCATCCATATGGCCCACGACGACCAGATCTCGGCTGCCGTGACAAGCGTCGGCGGCCTGGGCAGAAAACGACAAGAGCAAAGCACACAGTCCGCCAAGCAGCCTGTGTTTCAGGGAAGGACCAGCCGAAAAGGCGAGATACATGAGGATGAGAGCGCGGAAAAAACAAGGATCAGAACGATCCGTCCCGCGTTGCTTGCAGAGGGTGCAAACAACGTGCCTGCTTAGTATAAGCAGGCACGGTCAAGCAGAAAATAAAGATAAACGGTGCCAGGGACTTTGCTTTTTAAAGTGTGGCGCCGACGCTGCGATCAGTTCAATCTGGGGCGAATCAACATGGGGGCAAACTGATGCAGGTAATTGAGCATGGCCAGAATCCAGCATAGGCCAGCCGCATGCAGCAAGGGCAGGCTCCAACTGCTTGGGATCAGGGCCAGCAAGCGCAAGACGCAGGCGGCAATCAGGAAACCGTAACCCAGCACCACTTTGGGTGTGGCACGCAAGGGGCGGCCTAAATGACCCAGGGCAGTACGGGTCAGCATGCCAATAATCATCACGCTGAAACCTGCCAGACCCACAATATGTACCGGCCAGGCTGCGCGCAGAATCCAGCCTGCTTCATACGCCGCAGCACTTAACAGACCCAGTGCCAGACCGGCATAGCCCAGGTACAGAATCCACAGCAGCGGCGTGTTGCGGCTGGCCCAGGGTTTCCAGCGTACCCATTGAAAGCAGGCGATCAAGCCCAAAGCGGCCAGAACCAGGGCTAAAGGCAAACGCCAGGGGCTTAGCGACAAGGCAATGGCGATGGCACTCAAGCCCATTTGCCAATGGCCGCTACGAGTTTGAGCAGGCAGGCTCAGGCCCGGCAAGGCGCGCATGGCAAAGAAGGGGATGATGCGACGGGCAATCAGCAAGGTGATCAAGCCCATGGTCCAGAAGCCGCTGTAGAAGTAGGGCATGGGGTCTTGCCCTTGCATCAGGCTGTACATGAACAGAGCATGGCTAAGACCCAAAGCCAGCATGGCGAGCGGAATACCGTAATTGCGCTTGTTGCGGGCGATCAGGATGACGCGCCCCAGTTCAGCTGCAGCAATGGCAAAAAAGAGGGCATCGAGCAGCAATGCCGCCATCATGCCATGGGGAAGTAGCAGGCTGAAGCGCGCCAGAATCCAGATCAGACACAAAGCCCCTAAAGAGGGGCCACGCAAGGTGGGTTGCCCCGTCCAGGTGGCGCTGGCAGTCAGCAAAAATCCCACGGCAATGGTGCCGATAAAGGCCCAGAGCATTTCATGGGCGTGCCAGTACAGGGAAGGGATGGCCGCATTGGCCAGCCATCCGGGCGTATAGAGCCAGAGCGCAATGCTGGCAGCGCCCCAAAGCGTGGCTAAAAGATAGAGGGGACGAAATCCCAGTTCCAGGAATGCGCGCCATTCTGGGCGGGTAGAGGCAGGGGAGGCAGTCAAAGGAGTCATGGCAGATCAGTTATAAGATGTATTTTAAATATATCTTAAAGGCCGAATAAAACATAGTCTCTTCAAGTGATGTTCAGCCTTATTCTTTGTCGCTCATATCCAGGGTGCTGTCTATCATTTTGCGCAGAAGATAGACGATGGCCACGCGTTCTGCGGGGTTCAGATTGCCCATGGTTAGTTCGCTGATGGTATGGGCGCGAGGGATGACACGATCGAGCAGGTCCAGCCCTTCCTGGGTCAACTCCACAATGACCTTGCGTCTGTCGTCCTTGTCCGGTGCCAGTTCAATCAGGTTGCGTGATTTCAGACGCTGAATAATGCCCCGTATAGTGGCCTGGTCGACCGCGGTCGCTTCGACCAGCTCGGTTTGCGAGCTGGGTCCATGGTCGCGCAGAGCGCAGAGCGTCACGAACTGAATCGCAGTTAGTTGGCTGTCGCCCACGTAATGCTGAAAGATGGCCGTATGCCGCTGGCCCGCCTTGCGCAGCAGGTGGCCGATTTGTTCGGTGACATCGTAGGACAAGGTTTGAGGCTCAGAAACGGGGGAGGTAGGCTGCATAGTCTTTCTGTCTTGTTGTGGAATGGGCAGGCCAGTTAAAGAACAACTGAGCAAGTATACCTTCCTGAGGACCGGTTCACGTCTGATCCAGATCAGTTATTTCGCGTTTAAAGCATCTGTTATTTCAGGGTGTGCACCGCAATAAATGAGTCTACACACTGTTAAATCGGAAAATTAAATAAATTTGAGGTATGGATATTCAAGGCTCGTTTTTGTTTTTGATTTTTTAATTAACTTCTTGATATTATTGTTTTAATAGCTTGTTTAAAGCTTCTTTATGGGCTGTTTAAATCTCCTTTGGATAGGTGTAAACCCTAGCTCAATCACCTGTTTTCATGCTTAAACTTAGTGTGTACACTACTAAAAAACATGTGGTGAGCACTTTTGATGAGTGCCGTGATTTGGAGCTAACGATGGAAAAAACAGTCAAGATTGCGATTGTAGGGGCCGGTCTTGGCGGAGCCGCTGCGGCGACTCTGTTGCAGCAAGCTGGCTTTGAGGTAGAAGTATTTGAGCAGGCGCCAGAATTCTCGCGTTTGGGTGCCGGTATCCACGTGGGCCCCAACGTGATGAAGATTTTCCGCCGCATGGGTCTGGAAAAAGCGCTGGACGATATGGGTTCGCACCCGGATTTCTGGTTCAGTCGTGATGGCGAAACGGGTGACTACCTGTCCCGTATCCCTTTGGGTGAATTTGCCAAGAAAGAATACGGTGCGTCGTACATCACCGTGCACCGTGGCGATATGCACGCTTTGCAAATTGACAGCATCAAGCCGGGCACCGTGCACTTTGGCAAGCGGTTGCAAAATCTGGTGGACCGTGGTGACGACGTTTTGCTGGAATTTGCCGATGGCACCAGCGTAACGGCTGACATTGTGATTGGTGCCGATGGCATCCACTCCAAGATCCGTGAAACCCTGCTGGGTGTAGAAGACCCGATTTACAGCGGCTGGGTGGCACACCGTGCCCTGATCCGTGGCGAAAACCTGGCTCGCTTTGCCGACGAGTTCGAGGACTGTGTGAAATGGTGGACAGACGACCGTCACATGATGGTGTACTACACCACTGGCAAACGTGATGAATACTATTTTGTGACTGGCGTGCCACATCCTGCCTGGGATTTCCAGGGTGCGTACGTAGACAGCTCGCAAGAAGAGATGCTGGCCGCATTTGAAGGCTATCATTCCACGGTTCAGAATCTGATCAAATCGACTGAAAGCATTACCAAGTGGCCATTGCGTAACCGTAATCCGCTGCCTTTGTGGAGCCGTGGTCGTTTGGTCATGTTGGGCGATGCATGTCACCCCATGAAGCCTCACATGGCTCAAGGGGCTTGCATGGCGATTGAGGATGCCGCCATGTTGACGCGCTGCTTGCAAGAGACCGGCTTGTCGGATTTCCGTACGGCTTTCGATCTGTACGAGCTCAACCGCAAAGAGCGTGCGACTCGTGTTCAGTCTGTCTCCAACGCCAATACCTTCTTGCGTACGCAAGAGGATCCGGCCTGGGTTTACGGCTACGACCTGTACGGCCAGGACCTGAAGTCCAGCTAAGCAGTGCACGGTGCTGAGTCCGGGAGCGATCCGGGCTCAGCGCATCAATCTGATCGGGTCCCGCTGTGTCTGGCCTGCCTTTATAGATAAAGCAGGTATGTCCAGTCGGGAGTCACCGTTGATACATCATTCTTCATCTGTAAACGGTCTGCAGCCCAATGGGGGGAATGCGGACGCGTTCAGGGCCCTGCTGTGTTCTGTCAGGCGCTGTTCTTAGGCAGTTTTCTGGTTCACCAGGCATACCAATAATTATCTGGAGATATACAAGGTGCATTCATCCATCCAAAGTCCCACGGCTGTGCCTGCAGGTCGGGACGGAAACGGAGATCTCTATAAGAAGATCGTCTGGCGTCTGATCCCCTTTCTGTGCTTTTGTTATTTGGCTGCTTATCTGGACCGCATCAACGTGGGTTTTGCCAAGCTGCAGATGCTCGATCATTTGCAGTGGAGTGAAACGGCCTACGGTCTGGGTGCAGGCCTGTTCTTTCTGGGCTACATCCTGTTTGAAGTGCCCAGCAACCTGATCCTGGAACGTGTGGGTGCCAAGCTGTGGATTGCCCGCATCATGATTACCTGGGGCATCTTGTCTGGCCTGACCATGTTTGTCACCACACCCACGCAGTTCTACATCCTGCGTTTCGTGCTGGGTGCGGCAGAGGCCGGCTTCCTGCCAGGTGTCTTGTACTACTTGACCCTGTGGTTTCCCACATACCGACGCGGCAAGATCATTGCCCTGTTCATGATTGGCCTGCCTTTGTCCAGCGTGATTGGTGGTCCTTTGTCCGGCTGGATTATTGGTCACTTTGATCACATGAATGGCTGGCGTGGTTGGCAGTGGCTGTTCCTTCTGGAGGCGATTCCTAGCGTGCTGCTCGGTTTCCTGACTTTCTGGGCCTTGCCAAACAACTATCAGTCTGCGAAATGGCTGAGTAATGACGAAAAATCTCGTCTGGCCGCTGACCTGGCTGCCGACGATGCCGAAGGCAAGGGCGTCAAGCACAGCTTTAAAGATGGTTTCTTCAACCTGAAAGTGTGGATGCTGGGCGGGATCGACTTCTCTATTCTATTGGGCACCTACTCCATCAGTTTCTGGATGCCGTCCTTTATCCGTGCGGCGGGTGTGCAGGATCCTTTCCAGATTGGCCTGATGACGGCGATTCCATCGATAGCCGGTGTGGTGGGCATGCTGATGATTGGTGCCAGCTCGGACCGCTGCCGTGAACGCCGTTGGCACTTGATCGTGCCGCTGACCATCGGTGCAATTGCGCTGGTTGCCAGTACCTTTGTGGCGCATCACGCCTGGTTGACCGTTCTGGCCTTCACCGTGGCTTCGGCTGTGATTATGGGTGCTGTGCCTGTGTTCTTCAGCTTGCCAGCGACGTTCTTGAAAGGCACTGCCGCAGCGACCGGTTTTGCTCTGGCATGTTCCTTGGCTAATATCGCCGGTCTGGTCAGCAACTCCCTGATTGGTTGGGTGACCGATCTGACAGGTTCGGGCAGCGCTGCTCTGTGGCTGTTTGCCGGTAGCTTGATGGTGAGCTGCTTGCTGGCTTTCGCCTTGCCAGCCAAACAGGTGAACCGCTAAGTTGCTGTTTGCTCCTGTCGTCTGAAACACAAAAACATACCCGGCTGTTAGCCGGGTATGTTTTTTTATGGTTGCGGCGTCTTGGGTACGCCGCTTTGCCGAACCACGGTGTCAGGCTTGTGACCGAACACCAATCAGGTTCAGGCAGTAACTTTGCTGCCCTGTTGCAACCAGGCTTGCAAATCAACAGTTTCGTACAAAACCTGTGCGCTTAGAACACGTATGCCGTGCGGGCCGCTATCCAGAATGCGGTGTTCGCCTTTGGCTTGTTGCAGTTCCAGTTCGCTGTCAGGCAGCGTCATCAGGTGGCGGGCCACGGTAAACAGCTGCTCGGGTGGGCAGCACGGGCTGGACTCAAAGTGTCCGATTTCTTTACCGTTTTGGCGGATGATCAGGCGTAGTGGATTCATGATGTTGTTGCCGTATCGGAGACGGGCCAGTAAAAGTTATTGGGCGTGGCGCGTGCACCAAAAATGGCTTGTCCAACGCGCACAATCGTGGAGCCTTCGGAAATAGCGACTTCATAGTCACCCGACATACCCATGGACAGCTCACGGATGTTTTCCGCGTGGGCAATGTCATTGCGCAATTGATCGCGCAAATTGCGCAGCAGGGCAAAACAAGGCCGTACCCGTTCCGGGTCAGCGTCCATCAAGGCCAAGGTCATCAGGCCTTTGACTTTCAAAGCAGAAAACTGTGGTAATTCGCGCACAAAAGCATGGACTTCTTCCGGGGGTAAACCGAACTTGCTGTCCTCGTTGGAGGTGTTTACCTGCACGAAAACGTCCAGACTGCGGCCTTCAATTTGCAAGCGGCGGTCCAGGGCTTCTGCGGTCTTGAGCTTGTCCAGTGCATGAAATTCAGAAGCAAAGCGTGCAACGGACTTGGCTTTATTGCTTTGCAGGTGTCCAATAACAGCCCATTCCAAATCTGGCAGTTCTTCGCGCAGGGCTTCGTACTTGCCTTCGGCCTCTTGCACCTTGTTCTCGCCCAGCAATCGGCAACCAGCCTGGTAAGCCAGGCGGATGCGATCAATCCCGAAGGTTTTGCTGACGGTGAGCAAACGTACATCGCCAGCGGCACGCCCGTAGCGCACACAGGCGGCATCAATTCGTTGTTGTACCAGGGCAATGCGTTCCCGAAATGCCTCTACACTGGTGGAGGTGGGATAATGCTCGGTGTGAAGTAGATCAGGGGCGGATTCGGACATGGCGCACCAGTAAGGAAGAAAAAAAAGATAAACTCGACCCTGCGGGTCGCGCATAAACTATTATGTCATAGGTCAAAATGAATATCCAGGGAAGCAATGCGAAGGAACTTTTCGATGATATCCGACAGCAAGTGGCACTGGGGCGAATCGCTCCGGGCCAGATTTTGCCGCCGGTACGCGAACTGGCTCAAACACTGGGCTTGAACCGCAATACGGTTGCCCTGGCATACAAGCGCCTGGTCTCGGCCGGGGTGGCCGATGCACAAGGCCGTCGCGGTACAAGGATTCGTGAAGCGATCCGGGAGCTGGCGCGGGAAGGGCATGGGGCCAGCTCGGCCTTGCAGGATCTGGCCAGTGGCAATCCGGCGCCGGGCTATTTGCCTGCACCTACCCAATTGATAGCCGGGGTGCGCGGTCAAACCCAGGCTTTGTACGGCGCCGATCCGTTGGTGCCCGAATTGCGCGCCGTATGTCAGCAGGTGTTCCATAAAGATACCCCCCCCGATACCGATTACCACGTCAGTTACGGCGCAGTCGACGCGATCGAGCGCTTGCTGCAAGCCTTTTTGCTGGCGGGCGATAAGGTCGGGATCGAAGATCCCGGCTACCTGAACAGCATCAACTCCGTGCATACGCTGGGCTACAAGCCAGTGGGTATTGCTGTTGATAGTGAAGGGATTGTGCCGGCCTCGCTGGAGGCGGCTTTGGAAGATGGTCTGCGCGCCTTGATTCTGACCCCGCGTGCGCACAACCCTACGGGATGTTCGCTAAGCCGTGCCCGTGCCAAGCAGATCGAGCAAATTCTGAAGCAGTATCCCGAATTGTTGCTGATGATTGACGACCACTTCTGGATGCTGGCCAGCAGCCCTTATCGAAATGTGATTCCTGCCGACCATTTGCGCTGGGCCTTGATCCGTTCGGTGTCCAAAGGCCTGGGCCCGGATTTGCGCGTGGCTCTGGTCGCGTCAGACCTGCAAACCAGCGAGCGCTTGTCGCAACGTCTGGCTTCGGGGGCTCAATGGGTCAGCCATCTGTTGCAGCAAATGGTGGTTCATGGGCTGACCGATGCCGACATCAAGGCGCAGACTCGTGTTGCACAAGCCGCTTACGTACAGGCTCGCGCCGATCTGATGCAAGCCCTGAAAAAGCAGGGCATTCCTTTTTGGGATAGCGAGGAAGGCTTCAATCTGTGGATTCCGCTGGATCGGGAAGCCGAGCCGGTACTGGCAGGCTTGGCCGCACGTGGCTGGCTGGTTCGATCCGGCCAAGTCTTTGGGGTGAGCAATCCCGCTCAAGGCTTGCGTGTCAGTTTTGCGAATCTGAATGCCAAAGACGCTCAACGCTTTGCAAGCGATTTGGCTCAAGTTCTGCAAGAACGCTATTAGTCACTATCTTGCTGCTTCTAGCGGAGTAGCAAGATAGTGAACTCTCTTACGCGCCCATCCAGATAGTTAATAGGGGCGCTATTTTTATGGGCGCGAGATGCTTATTTGGCGGGACGATTGCTGATCCACTGCACCGCCAGCACACTGCCCATCACCAGAATAATGCCCAGCAGGCTGGAGCCTGTCATGGCCTGACCCAAAATCAGCCACCCCAGAATTACAGCGGTCAAAGGGCTAAGCAGACCCAGCGAAGACACGGCCACAGAGGGTAAAACGGCAATCCCGCGGAACCACAGGGTATAGGCCAGGAGTGCACCGACCAGACACAGGTAGAGATAGCCACCGATTTGCACGCCGCTCAAGGAACTGTCCAGCGGTGGGTCCAGCCACAAGGCCAGAGGGGCCAGCATCAGTCCACCCAGCATCAACTGCCAGGCCGTGAAGGCCAGAATGGGCATGCCACTGCGCCACCGATGCGACAGGTACGTGCCCAAGGCCATGCACAGGGCCCCGACAATGGCCGCGACCATGCCCCAGGTATCCCATTGGCTCTCTGGCGATAGCAGCAAAATACCCATGCCGATAATACCGATCACGCAGGCGACCAGGGCCATGGTGACCGGACGTTTGCCTTCCAAAGCCCAGGCCAGGCCAATCACCACCAAGGGTTGAGCCGCACCCACAACGGCAGCCAATCCACCCGGCAGGCGGTAGGCCGCAACGAATAGCAAGGCTTGAAATGCCCCGATGTTCAAGGCTGCCAGAATCAGGGTCTTGCCCCAGTCGCCTGGGGCGGGCATGCGTCGGCTCCACAAGAGCAGCATCACGCCAGCGGGAAAGCAGCGCAAAAAGGCCGCGATAAAAGGGCGGTCGGGGGGCAGAATTTCTGTGGTCACAATGTAAGTGGAACCCCAGATGGCGGGGCCTAGTGCGGTCAAGGCCGTCACCAGCCAAAGGGAAAGTCGGTTCATGATGAAAGTATCTTGATGTCGAGATAAATGCCAGTGTAGGGATGATTTATCTTAATATCAAGATAAATATCGAAATCGAGAAATCATGAGCGAAGAACACGACGCGGTAGACCTGATCATTAATCAATGGCGCGAGCAGCGGCCAGACTTGCAGAACCTGGACGCCATGGCCTTGTTGGGCCGCATGACACGCTGCTTTCAACTGGTCCAAAAACAAATGAGCGAGAACTTCAGGTGTCACGGCCTGCAACTGGGCGAATTTGATGTGCTGGCCAGTCTGCGCCGCTCCGGCCCGCCGTATACCTTGGCGCCTACCGCCTTGTTTTCCACCTTGATGGTTAGCTCCGGCACCATGACGCATCGCTTGCAGGGCCTGGAAAAGCAGGGCTTGATCGAACGCATTGCTGACCCGGAAGACGCCCGCCGTATTCTGGTGCGTTTGAGCCCTGCAGGTCTGGCCTGTGTGGATGCGGTCGTGGTGGATCATTTGGCCAATGAAGAAAATTTGTTGGAAGGGCTGGATGCCACGCAGCGCCAGAACCTGAATACCTTGTTACGGGACTGGATGCGCTTGTTGGAGTCGCGCCCGGCTTGAAGGAGTGCTAAAGTAGCTGGATATATACACAGCCTGCTTATGATTCCGCCCGAGCTTCCTCCTTTTTATTATCTGCACAATTTTCACCAGGTTTTGCAGTGGGTACAGCACGCCAGTTCCGACCTGCTGGAGCCTGAACACGTCCAATGTGGCCATCGTTTTGGACATGCTTCCCAGCCTGCGCAAGCCTTGCTGGTACGCTTGCTGATGCGTAAAGGCCCGGTGTTCCGTATCGACAAGCTGCGTTATGCCGAGATCGAAAATTTGGAAGAGGCCGTGCAAGAGCTGGCGGCTTGCGAGCTGATAGAAACCGATCCTGAACTGGATCTGGAAACGTTGTTTGCTGTCCATACCGTTCCCGAGCTGCGCCGCTTGTTCAGCGAGCTGCCAGCCACCGGGCGCAAGTCAGACTATCTGGAATGGATTGGCCAGACGCAGGGCGAACAGGCCCGGCCTTTTACGCAGTGGTGTGCAGATCCCGGCCTGCACGCTCCGACGCTTCGTCTCTCACCACAAGTCATGCATTGGGCACAGCGTTTGCAACTATTGTTCTTTGGTAATCATTACCAGGACTGGTCCGAGTTCGTGCTCAGCGATCTTGGCTTGTATAGATACGAAACTGTGATTCTGGATCAGTCTAGTCGGGCGTTTCGACATAATGAGGACGTGCGCCTGTATGAAGCCTTGTCCGAGCTGCGTGATGCGCAAGACGAGGCCGATCCAGATCTGTGGGCCCAACGCTTTGCCGCTGTTCAGGCTGTTGAGACCGACAGTGATTGGCTTCAACGACGCAAGGCGAAAACCCTGTTTCAGCTAGGCCAGCAAGCCGAGCGCCAACATTGGTGGCCGTTGGCCGAGCAAGCCTATGTGCAGACCAACTGGCCGGGCGCCCGTTACCGTCAATTGCGGGTGCTGGAGCGTCAGGACAAGCATCAAGGGGCTTGGCCCTTGTTTTGTCAGGCGTGGGAGCAGCCCGAAAATGAGAGTGAAACCCAGAAGCTGCTGCGTATGCTGCCCCGGCTGCGTCGAAAACTGGCGGTAGAAGCTCCGCCCAGCCCGCCATCCACTAAACCTACAAGCCGCACGCAACGTAGTGATCTGGTTTTGTTTGATGACGGCAATCGGGTCGAGTCCCAGGTGTTGGCCCATTGGGATAGTCCCTTGGCTCCGGTTTTTTACGTAGAAAACGCCTTGTTTCCGGCCTTATTGGGATTGTTGAGCTGGGATGCCATTTTCGCTCCCTTGCCCGGTGCATTTTTCCACCCTTATCAAGCCTGTCCGGCCGATTGGGGTAACCCGGACTTTGTGTCGCGCAGACAAAACTTGTTTGATCAATCCTTAAGTGTGCTGGACGGTGCAGACTATAAAACCGTGATCTGGCAACGCTGGCAGCAAAAGCGCGGCATACAGTGCCCCTTGCTGATCTGGCCCGCCTTGGATGAATCCTTGATCGAACAGGCCTTGCATTGCATCCCCACCCAGCATTTGCAGCTGGTGTTCAAGCGTATCTTGCAGGATTGGCGGGACAACCGTTCCGGTTTGCCGGATTTGGTGCGCTTCATGCCGGCTCAGCAAAGCTATGAATTGATTGAGGTAAAAGGCCCCGGAGACCGCTTGCAAGACAACCAGCGGCGTTGGTTAAGTTATTTCGAGCAACATGCCATCCCTGCGCGTGTTTGCTATGTGACCCGGCCTGAATCACCATGAAAGCCTGGACGGTAGGTGTACGAGCCTTATGCGAATTTACTGCACGTAGCGGGGATCTGGACCTGCGCTTTACGCCTGCGGCCACAGCACAGGAAGGTATCCTTGGCCACCAGCAGCTAAAGCTGCGTCGCCCCGAGCACTATGAAGTCGAGGTGCCCCTGTCGTACGAGATGGAAGGACTGCTGGTGCGTGGTCGAGCCGATGGGTTTGATCCTGTCAGCAACTGCCTGGAGGAGCTGAAAACCTATCGTGGGGCCTTTGATGCTATCCCCGAGCACCATAGACGTCTGCATCAGGCACAAGCCAAGGTCTATGCCGCCATCTTGTGCCAGGAGCGTGATTTGCCGGGGATGACGGTTAGCGTGGTGTATTACCACGTGGACAAGCACAAAGAGACCAGCATCTCCGAGTATATGGAGCGCGCAGCGCTGTGGGCCTTTTTCGAGGAGCAATGCCGCGCTTATGTAGAGTGGGGGCGGCAGGAGCAAAAACACAGGCTGGCGCGCGATCAAGCTTGTACAGCGTTGCAGTTTCCCTATGAACAATTTCGTGCCGGTCAGCGACAGCTAGCCGTGGCCGCGTTCCGGGCCCAACGTGACGCACAGTGCCTCTTAGCCCAAGCGCCCACCGGTATTGGCAAAACCTTGGCCGTCGTATTTCCAGGCCTGAAGGCCATGCCCGAGGCGGGTTTGGACAAGCTGTTTTATCTGACGGCCAAGAACTCCGGTCGGCAAATGGCGCTGGACGCCTTGCAGCGCTTAAGCCCGGAAGGCGAGGGTGCGTGGCGGGTGCTGGAAATGGTGGCCCGTGACAAGCAGTGCCCCCATCCGGATAAGGCCTGTCATGGTCAGTCCTGTCCTTTGGCCGAAGGTTTTTACGACCGTCTTCCGGCTGCCCGTCAGCAAGCTCTGGAGCAACCCATGCTGACTAGCCAGCGCTTGCAACAAGTGGCTAGCGAGCATCAGGTCTGCCCCTATTATTTGAGCCAGGAAATGCTGCGTTGGGCAGACGCTATTGTGGGCGACTACAACTACTTTTTCGACACGCATGCGGTGCTGTATAGCCAGACCCTGGCCCAGCAATGGCGCAGCGCGGTTCTGGTGGATGAGGCTCACAATCTGGTTGAACGTGCCCGTTCCATGTATTCCGCGTCTTTCTCGCAAGTGCAGTTGCGCATGGCGCGTAAAGCCTCGCCTTCGGCCTTGAAGCGTCATTTCGCCCCTTTGACTCGCTTGATGGAGAACTTGATACCTGAGGAAGGCGGTGACCAATGGGGGCTGGAAAAGATCCCGGAGGATTTGCTGGAGCAGTGCGACTATCTGGCGGCCCGTTTAGGCGCTTATGTGGCCGAGAATCCCATGCCGCAAGACAGCCCCTTGCTGCAGTTCTATTTCGAGCTGCTGTACTTTGTGGACCTGGCCGGACAGTTCGGCTCGCATTCCTTATTCGATATTTTGGCGCAGCGCGATGGCGTGCTCCTGAACTTGCGCAATATCGTGCCTGCTCCGTTTCTGGCCGAACGCTATGGCGACGCGCACGGGGTAGTGCTGTTCTCTGGCACCATGAACCCCTCGCAGTTTTATCGTGATGTTTTGGGTCTGCCGCCCAGCACAGCAGAGTTGAATGTGGCATCTCCTTATCGGGCTGAGCAGTTGCGGGTACGTCAATATGCCGGTCTGTCCACGCGCTATGCTGACCGGGCCCAGAGCCTGAGCGGCGTTTGCGATATTGTCGGGCAGGCGTATCAGGAGCAGCCGGGCAACTATCTCTTGTTTTTGAGCAGCTTTGATTATCTGCAGCAGGTCAGTCAGGCCTTGCAGGAGCGCTGGCCGGATATGCCGCTTTGGCATCAGCAACCGGGCATGAGCGATCTGCAAAGAACGCAGTTTCTGGACCGCTTTACGCTGGATGGGAAGGGAGTGGGTTTAGCGGTGCTGGGTGGGGCGTTTTCAGAAGGGGTGGATTTACCCGGTAAACGCTTGATCGGTGCTTTTATTGCCACCCTGGGTTTGCCGCAGTTCAATCCGGCCAATGAGTCCGTCAAACAAGTCATGGCCCGGCTCTTTGGGGAGCGGCGGGCCTATGACTATACCTATCTGTATCCGGGACTACGCAAGATTACACAGGCCGCGGGTCGTGTGATTCGCGATGAACAGGATCAAGGCTTTGTGTATCTGCTGGACGAGCGCTATGGGCAGCGGCGGGTGCAGCAGTTGCTGCCGGACTGGTGGCAAATTGAGCAGGTGCGGACTGACGCTCGTTCTGGGCAATCACTTCGGTAATGATTTGGGCGGTGGCGGCTGACAGTGTCCAGCCCAGGTGACCGTGGCCGGTGTTGTAGTACACGCCAGGGCGGCTGCCTGCTTTTACGCGCGGCATCATGTCCGGCATCATGGGGCGCAAGCCAGCCCACGGTACAACACGGTCGGTAGCCGCGTCGTGGAAGTTGCGACGGGTCCAGTTGGTCAGCGGGGCGATACGGTCGGCGCGAATGTCCTTGTTGGCGCCGTTGTATTCCGCCGTACCGGCCACACGCAGGCGGTCCTTGCCCAGACGGCTGGTCACAATCTTGGCTTCTTCGTCCAGCAAACTGACCCAAGGGGCGGCATGTTGGGCTTCCGGCGTATCCAGGTACACGGAGATCGAATAGCCTTTGACCGGGTAGATGTTGATGTAGTCGCCCAGCATATGGGCCAAGTGACGGCTACCCACGCCAGCGCAAACTACCAAGGAATCCACAGACAGTGTATGGGTGTGGGCTTCAGCGCCTTCACCGGTACGCAACTGGATGCGGTGTGGTGGGCCGCAATCAATACCCAGGACTTCCGTATCTTGCAGGAACTTCACGCCGCGCTTGGCGCAGGCATCGGCCAGACCGCGTGTGTATTTATGAATATCGCCTGTGGCGTCCGAAGGCGTAAAGAAACCGCCGTAGTAGGTGCCTTGCAGAGCAGGTTCGATCTGGTGGATTTCTTCGTTGGTAACCGTGCGGCGTTCCAAGCCGCCTTTGTGCAGCAGTTGGCTGACTTTCTTGCCAGATTCAAAGCCGCCGGGGGTGTGGTAGATGTGCAGAATGCCGCGCTGTTCCAGGTCGAAATCAATGTTTTCGTCCTTGGCCCACTGGTACAGATTCTCGCGGGCGCTGATGGCCAGCTTGACGGTGTCCACGGTGTTGCGCTCGTAACCGGAAATCGCGCCCACAAATTGCGCCATCCAGCTGTATTTATGCCAGCTTGGTTTGGGGTTGAACAGCAGTGGGGCGTCTTTGCGCATCATCCACTTCAAGCCCTTGAGAATGGTGCTGCGGCTGTTCCAGACTTCGGCGTTGCACGCAGATAGCTGTCCACCGTTGGCGAAGGAGGTTTCCATCGCGGGGTAGCGCAGGCGGTCGATAACGGTAACTTGATAGCCTTTCAGGCTAAGGGCGTAGGCGGTGGTGATTCCGGAAATACCGGCGCCAATGACGGCAATATGCGACATAACAGGCTCCTGACAGGTGAATTACCACCGAGTAGTGGCAATACCCCATCTGTCCTGTGACCTGAGAGTTTATCCAACCTGTGTGTCTGGCTGGGCTCCTTCGGTGGGCGTCAAACGCCGCTCTCCAGAGTGTCGGGCTGGTACGATCCTTTTGCCTGAGAGATTCCGGGGTGGTTGCTCCGTCGGCGCCTGACTGAACAGGTCTCTTTCATACCGCCTGTAGTGACGCGACTACAGTAGCTGTGCTTACAAAAGTTTGCAATCAGGGTAAACCGGGAGCTGCATGCAGCGCTTGGGGGATTTCCATGGATAGATGCGATTGTCGGCTAAGCTCGGGAAGTTGTTGAGACTGCCCGTCCTTGATGCCGAGTTATTACTTACTTTTCGTCTAATTTGCGCCCGATATTTCGTTGATTCCGGAGCGGGGCTCGTTTCTTTATGGACTTAGTCCAAGCGGTAATGCGCACCCAGACTGTGTGGTCGGTCCAAGGCTGCCTGGGTTAGCAGCCAGGCAGTGTCCAGTTGCAGGCTGAGGGTCCGTTGGTCGAGGCTGGGGGGGAGAAGGCTAATTTGCCTGCGCCACCGGTCCAGGGTGTGCAAGGCTTGCATCAGTCCTTGGCGATTGCGCAACAGGCCGACATGCTCTTGCATCAAGTTGCGCAAGGCGGGCAGGGAGGGTGGATTGTTTGTGGATGGGCTGCGGTTTTTACGGTTGCCGTTGCTATAGCTATTGTTTTTGCCATAGTGACGTCCTTTGTCGTTGATTATGTTTTCCATTGCATTGGCTGCCGCCGCAGTCATAAGGGAATGTCTTGGGTTTGGGGTCGAGCGCGAACTAGCGTTCAAACTCAAACCCCAATTCGGGCCGACACTAGCCTGGGAACTGGAACTGGAACTGGAACTGGAACTGGAACTGGAACTGGAGTTTGGATTGGAGTTCTTGTATGAACATGAGCGTGACATCGAACTTGTATTTGCAATGTCTGTCTCAGGGATCAAAGCTGAACGCTGGTTTCTCTTGCTTCCAGCAATCGCCTCGGCAGCCGCCCGCCCCATGACGACACACTCCAGCAAGGAGTTGCTGGCCAATCGATTTGCCCCATGCAAACCTGTGCAGGCCGCTTCACCCACGGCGTACAAACCAGCTACCGTCGTGCGGCCTGACAGGTCTGTTTCAACCCCCCCGCAGCTGTAGTGCGCGGCAGGCGCTACCGGCACCCAATCCTGACGTAAATCCAAACCCCGACGCAAACCTTCTTCCAATGCTTTCGGGAAATGCTGCTGCAAAGTGTCCGCACCAAGATGGCGTACATCCAGCCAGACATGGCTGCTACCTTCTTGCCGCATCTGTGCGGCAATCGCACGCGACACAATATCGCGTGGAGCCAGTTCCGCTCTGGCGTCGTAATCCGGCATGAAGCGGCGACCTTGCTTGTCCAGCAGATGTCCACCCTCACCACGCAAGGCTTCGGTTAGCAAGAAGGTGGGACCCTCCGCATGCAAGCAGGTCGGATGAAACTGCACAAACTCCAGATCGCGTACCGCCGCACCAGCGCGCCAGGCCAGGGCAATGCCTTCTCCCAAGGCGCTGTCGGGATTGGTGCTGTGCGCGTACAGGCTACCTAGCCCACCAGTTGCCAACACGACATGATCCGCCAACATAGTTTCGTAGCGACGAGTGTGCTTGTCGTAGATATCCACGCCAGCCACCGCGCCTTGCTCATTGTGGCGCAGGTCTAATGCCAGGCAGTCTGTACGCTGCTGGATATGAGAGGCTTGAGTCAATTGGGGCAGGAGAGCCTGCATGATGGCATAACCACTGGCATCGGCCGCGTGTACGATGCGTCGCTGGCTGTGCCCACCCTCGCGAGTCAGGTGCAATTGGCCATCTTCCGTTCTGTCCAGAGGAACCTGCTTTTTCAGTAGCCAATGCACCGCTTCTGGCGCGGCTTGCAAAATCCCGCGCACCGCTTCTTTATCCGAGTGCCGAGCACCCGCTTCCAGCGTGTCTTCAATGTGTTGTTCCAGACTGTCCTGGGCACTGAGTACGGCGGCCAGACCTCCCAAGGCCATCGGGCTGGCCCCACAGGGAGCGGGGGCGCTGCTGAGCAGAGTCACTTTCATGGTGGAGGGCAAGGATAGAGCCAGACTGGTGCCAGCCAGCCCCGCACCGATGATTAACACCTCCGTCTGTGTCGAGCCTGATTGCATCAAGCAGCTCCTACATGCTGGAACTGCTGACTGTGCTCGGCCAGGTCAGCACTAACGCGCAAATTGTTCTGCTGAGCGGCAGCAAAATCCATCATGCGTTGCAAAGAACGTCGGGCGCCTTCACGCAGGTCAGGATCTACTTGAATGCCAGGGCCTGGTTGACTTAATCGTTGATGCAGTGCTTCCAGACTGTTCAAGGCCATCCAGGGGCAAAAGGCGCAGCTTTTGCAGGTAGCACTTTCGCCCGCGGTAGGGGCGGCCAAAAAGGTTTTGCCCGGCGCTTGCTGGCGCATGGCATGCAAGATTCCTTGATCGGTGGCGACGATAAAGGTGTCGGCAGAACGATTGATGGCAGCGCGCAGTAGCTGCGTTGTCGAGCCAACCACATCCGCCAGCGCAACAACAGAAGCGGGTGATTCAGGATGCACCAGCACCTGGGCATCGGGGTGCTCGCTCATCAAGGCTTTCAAGCCATCGGCCTTGAATTCGTCATGGACCAGACAGGAGCCTTGCCAAAGCAGCATGTCTGCGCCGGTTTTTTTTTGGATATAAGAGCCCAAATGACGATCCGGTGCCCACAGAATTTTTTTCCCTTGGGCATGTAAATGCCGCACGATGTCCAGGGCGATGGAGGACGTCACCACCCAATCCGCCTGGGCTTTGACAGCCGCGCTGGTATTGGCATACACCACCACCTCCCGATCCGGATGCGCAGCACAGAATTGCTTGAAATCCTCGGGGGCGCAACCTAGATCCAGAGAACACGTCGCCTCGTCATGTACGGCCAGTACGCGCTTTTCAGGGCTCAGAATTTTGGCGGATTCAGCCATAAAGCCCACGCCGGCTACCAAGACCGTGCTGGCCTCATGTTCCTGCCCAAAGCGCGCCATTTCTAATGAGTCGCCCACGCAGCCCCCGGTTTCCAAGGCCAGGTCTTGAATATCCGGGTCTGTGTAGTAGTGGGCCACCAGTACAGCGTCTTGCTCTTTCAACTGCTTGGCCAGAGCTTGCTTCAAGGCGGCCTTATCGCTTTGCAGATTGAGTTTGGAAGGAACTTCATGCCAGGTAATCTGACGGCTCAAAGTGTCCTTGGCGTCGGGCTGACAGACATCCACGGGGAAATGCTGAATCATGTTCATCCTTGATGCTCATTTTGAGCATAAATAGAATAAAAAAATGGGGAATATGAATTTCTGATCGGAAAGAAGCGCGTCTCTATTGTTATGCTTTTTTTGAGCATAAATAAAAAAACAGCACACTGCAAGCACAAGAGCAGGGTAGGGAAAGAAAAAAGAGGGGTGCCCCGCCTTGGACGCCTGTGCCCAAGGCGGGGTGAAAGCCAATTAAGGCGCAGGGTTCGGGGTGTGGTGATGAATAGCGTTGATCTTGGCGATTAACTCATCACTTAATTGAACATCTGCACTGGCGATGTTCTCGCGCAGTTGTTCCAGCGTAGTCGCACCGATCAGGTTGCTGCTGGTAAAGGCTTGCTGGTTTACCCAGGCCAAGGCCAATTGGGTAGGCGTCAAACCGTATTCGCGAGCCAGTTCGTTGTAGGCCACCGCGGCCTCACGAGCGCGGGGAGCATCGTAGCGCGTGAAACGGTCGTACAGCGTCAGCCGTCCTTTCTCGGGACGAGCTCCGTTGTCATATTTGCCCGTCAACACACCCATCGCCAAAGGTGAATAGGCCAGCAGACCCAGGCCTTCATAACGGCAGAATTCGGACAGCCCTTCTTCAAACACGCGGTTCAGCAGGTTGTAGGGGTTCTGGATCGTGGCAATCAAAGGCAGAGAGCGGGAGCGCGACAGCTCCAGAAATCGCGAAACACCCCAAGGCGTTTCATTGGAGACACCTATGTGACGTATCTTGCCTTGACGCACAAAGTCATCCAGTACCGACAAGGTTTCCTCGATTGGGATAGTGTCTTCTTCTTTCCACGGGTAGCTGCGCTGCCCAAATGTCACCGTGCTGCGATCCGGCCAGTGCAGTTGATACAGGTCCAGATAGTCTGTTTGCAGTCGACGCAGGCTGTCATGCAGGGCTTGTTCCAGATTCTTGCGATCCAGGCTGGTACCGCCATTGCGGATATGACCAGGGCGTTTGGGGTCACGTTGGGGGCCAGCAATTTTGCTGGCCAGAACAATGTCCTTGCGGCGGCCGGTTTTAGCCAGCCAGGTGCCGATATATTGCTCGGTCAAACCTTGCGTAGCCGCCATAGGGGGCACAGGGTACATCTCGGCGGTATCCACCAGATTCACACCCAGTTCCAAAGCAAGGTCCAGTTGAGCGTGCGCATCGGCCTCGCTGTTCTGTTCCCCGTATGTCATGGTGCCCAAGCCAATCAGGCTGACATCCAGGTCTGTATTGCCCAGCTTGCGGTATTTCATTTGCTTCGACTCCCGAAAGCGCAGGGCCGGGCGGCCCTACAAACCGTGCATGGTAGCGTATTTAGCCAGCCTGCCGGGCAGCTTATTGTGCAGCTGTGTACACCAGACGACCTTGGAAAATAGTCATCAACACCTTGGTGCCGCTGATTTCGCTAGGCTCAATCTTGAATAAGTCCCGATCCAGCACAATCAGATCAGCAGATTTCCCTGTTTCCAAAGACCCCGTTTCTGTTTCGCGGCCCAAAGCCTTGGCACCGTTTTGCGTAAAAATCTGCAGTGCTTCGGTCAGATTCAAGGCTTGTTCAGCGCCCAGTTGCTCACCCTGCCGCTGCCCGAAGGGATTGGCGCGCGTCATCAGAGACTCAATCGCGGGCCAAGGGTTGTTGTCCTTCACACCAGAGGGCCAGTCCGAGCCGGCAATAATGGTGGCGTCATGATCCAACAACATACGGGCCTGGAACATGTTCCTGCTGCGCTCACCCACTACCGAGCTGATGGCGTCAGTCAAACCGGAGGGGTACCAGATATAGGGAGAAAAGTCGGCGGCTACATTCAGAGCCTTGAAGCGCGGTTTGTCCTGATCGTCTACAAACTCCGAGTGTGCAAGCTCGTGCATCAAACCTTGAGGACCATTGGCGTTGCGTGCTTTTTCAATAGCGTTCAACGCCACGCGAATAACCCGATCACCCGCGGTATGCATCTTCAAACCATAACCGGCTGCATCCAGGTGAGAGACGACGCGATCCAGTTCATTTTCAGGAACGACCAAGGCCCCCAAGGACAGAGGATCATCCTGGTGAGTATCCGCGTAGGGCTCCAGCATGGCGGCTGTATGTGCCGCGGTAGGAACCCCGTCGGTATAGATCTTGACGTAGTTGGTCTTCAGGTCAGGGAGGGCATACTGCTTGCTGATGCGGTCAATTTCAGCAAAATCAAAAACATGCTTGCTGTCCTTGCCCGAGATACGGATGGCGGTGGCGATATGGGCATTCAAACCCTCTTGCTTGGCCAGGTTGTAATACGAGCGCACAACAGCCTCGCTGGCATCGGCATCCTTTAAACCCGTAATCCCGAACTGGTTGGACTCCTGGATGGCATAGCGCGCTGCTTTCAGATATTGATCATCCGTCCAATCCGGTACAAAAGAACGGATATAGCTATTGGCCTCGACTAAAACCCCGTTGGGTTCGCGGCTATCAAGCTCGTGCTTGACGGTCATGCCGCTAGGAGGCGTAAAGTTGGCATCAATCTGCAAGAGGCCCAAAGCCTTGGAGTTGACCCAGGCGTTGTGACCCGTGTCGTCGGTCAACACAATAGCCTTGTCGCCAGAGACGGCATCCAGCCATGCGCGCGGCGAAGCAATTTTGTGAGTCTTGAAGAAATCACTGTCCCATTGGCCTCCCTGAATCCACAGCGTTTCGTTACGCGCCACGCAGGCTTTCAAGGTGTTTGCCAATACATCCGGCGTTACCGTGAAAGGGAAGTTGCACTGGAACAGATGCTTCAAGCCACCCCATACAGGATGGGAGTGTGCTTCATTGATACCGGGCATAGCCATTTTCCCGCCAAGATCAATCAGCTGAGTCTTGTCCCCACGTCTGGATTGCAGTTGCTCTGTACTGCCCACGGCTTCAATTTTTCCATCACGTATCGCAATGGCTTCAACCCAAGCCTGTTCCGGGTTTTGCGTATAAATACGCCCATTCACGACTAGCAGGTCGGCCGCAGGTGAGGCTGCCAATATTATTGGGCTGATAGTACTGATCCCAGCCAGGCATGCCAATGAGGCAACTGCTAAACGTGAACGACTAAAAGGCATGTCTCTTTGCTCCAGTATTGTTATGACGATGTTTGAGGTGTTGGATATAGCTTTCTTGTGTTTTTGAGAGTTCAAAAAAGCGATAGCCAACACCTCAAGGCTACAGCTCTGGAGCAGGGGTTTCTATAGGTAAAAACACAATGAGAGATCTACGAATATGCCCAAAGTTATTCAAGCAATAAAATACCTCTGAACGTGTGAAAGAAGCTTTATGTATCAATTGGTAGCCAACAAAAAAGCCTTCACGCATCAGCAGTGAAGGCTTTCCGAGAGAGGCTCAGCTACGGGTATCAGGCCGCCTCATCATGCTCCGGCAGGGCGGGTGGAGCAGGCAGCGGGCGGGTAGGCAGTAAAGGCAAACCGTGTTTGCTGCGCAAACGCTGGCAATCCACATTTGGGCTGCCATCCAGTTCCCAGATTTGGTAGTCACGACAGGGAGTAGGGCGATCCGGATAAATAGCGCAATGAATCCCAGGCTGGCCCAAGGTGCCACGCAAGGCAATACAACGACCTTCCCCTTGCTCGGTTCCTTTCATACAGGCGCGCAACGGCCCAACCTTGGTGGTCAACTCGACCGGTACCGTACCGCCAGTCTCGCCACTTAACTCACCACTATAGAAAGACACCCGAAAGTGCGAACAGCACACGCCGCAGCTTAAACAGGGGTTTTCATCAAAAATCTCGTCATTGGGTGGCGTATAAAGCACCGCTTCCAGCGTAGTTTCCTGAACTCCGGGTAAATCCAGTAGTGGAGTCGGGGTGGGCGGGAGAGAAGAGCAAGTCATGTGCGTAGGTGTCCCGTAGCAGCCGCAGATCTGTTTCGGACGAGATTGATGATCTGCAGGCGTAAAGCAATTATTTTATTTTTGCCCGAAGAACTTGAATAGAAAAATCGTGCGACAGTGGGCCAGCTTGATGCTGGCTGGAGACAGATTGTGTGTATCTGTATGTTTCATGGCTCTGCCTTGCCAGGAAGTACATAAATTTATGGAAATTCGTCAATTTTTGTTTAATTCTTATAAAACAATGGATTACAAGATTTCTCGGTCTTGGGGAGCAATTTTTCCAGCTAAGACATATAAAAAAGATCATATTTTTTATAGAAAAACGCAAAATAGTGTTGACAGCCCCATAGGGAAGATCTATTATTTCATTTCTTCACCGCAGGCGGTTAGCTCAGTTGGTTAGAGCGCTACGTTGACATCGTAGAGGTCGCTGGTTCGAATCCAGTACTGCCTACCAGAATACATGCACACAGCTCCAAGCTGTGCCAAGAAAAGCCCCAAAGATCAATGCTTTGGGGCTTTTTTGTTGCTCGTCGTTCCAAGCTGCGCCAAGCCAGTCCCAGATCGTTTGGGGGTATGGATGGGGGTATGGTGTAACAGGAATGGGGGTATGGAAATTACGAGGCTTTTACGAGCTGTTCGTCCAGATAATCCGACCACCACTGCATCAGTTTTTTGCGCTCCTCCAGGTACATGGCGTGGTTGTATGCACGTCGAACCTTGTTTCTATCGCGATGGGCCAGTTGCCGTTCAATGGCGTCAGGGCGAAAGCCGCTGTGCTCATTCATGATGGTCGATGCCAATCCTCGGAAGCCGTGTCCTGTTTGCAGCTTCTCATAGCCCATGATTTTTAGGGCACGGTTCATGGTGTCGCTGCTCATCACAGCACCGCGGCGATTATGGACATTGGGAAACAGGTACTGAAAGTGCCCCGAGTGCTGTCGCAAGCTTTCCAAGATCGCAAGAGCTTGGGTTGAAAGCGGGACGATATGGTCGGGCGCGCTCTGCTTTTGTGCCAGGCGTCCCTTCATGCGCTCGCCCGGTATCAGCCATAGGGCATTCTTCCAATCAATCTCGTTCCATTGCGCCCACCGCAGCTCGTTGGTCCGCGGAAAAGTGCGCATCATCAGCTTGATGGCCAGCCGCGTCTCTGGTCTGCCGTGATAGCGCTCAACGCTGGCGAGTAGGGCGGGGAGATCCGTTTCTGCTACGTGCGGGAAATGCTCTACCGGTGGGCGTTCTTGCAAAAACTGCCGTAGCCCTTGTGTGACGTCTACCTGAATCAAGCCAGTACCGCAGCCGTATCGGAAGACCATGCCGACTGCTTCCAGCACCCGAGCAGCCATCTCTAGCGCACCGCGCTGTTCCACTTGCTGCACCAGTTCCAGTACAGCTTTTCCAGTCACGCTGGAAATCGAACGCTGGCCGATATGAGGATGCACGTTCGCGGCAAGAGCATTCGAGATCCGCGTAAAGTAGCCTTCACTCCATACTGGTCTACGGGTTTCCAGCCATTCGTCTGCGACCGCCTTGAACGTGATACCCATTGTCGCCGGCGGGGGCGCCTCGCCAGGGTCAAGGCCTTCCGATAGCCGGGCCTTGGCCTTTTCGCGCTGTTCTCGGGCGGCAGCAAGGCCTATCTCCGGATAAGGGCCGAAGGTCAGGATGTTTTCTTTCCCTGTCATGGGACGCCGGTACTTTAATCTCCATCGCTTGGAACCGGATAGAAGCAGCTCAAGGTACAAACCACCGCCGTCAAAAAGGCGGTTCTTGCCGCCCTTGCTGAATTTTGCTGCTTTGCACTTTGAGTCCGTCAGCGGTGGAATCTTCTTTGCCATGTCTTTGGGTTTCCTCTTATTTATAGGAGTCGGGGTTGTTGAGCCAGGCAAGGATGTCTTCGCCTTTCCAGGCTGTGCAGGCTCTGCTTACTAGCTTGGCGGCCGGTGCCTTCCCGGCAAGTACTCTTTTGCGCCAGGTCTCGCGGCTAAACGGGATACGGTCGGCGAACTCGTCCCACCGGTACAGGCCTTCGGGGTGGATGGTGGGGGCGCTCTTTTGAGAATGTTGGGTGTTGTTCATGACTATCCTTTCATGAAGGTGATCCAGTGGGTATCGGCACGTTTCCCGCTGGGATGGCCGAACAGGGGCTTGTGAGGGGTCAACTCAAGAATCTGGCGCGTTGGAATCTGGATCTCATTCCACTTAAAGATCAGCACCCCCTCGGGCTTGAGGACGCGAAAGCATTCCGCAAAGCCACGGCGCAGATCGTCCCTCCAGTCATCACTGAGGATTCCGTACTTGGCACGTAGCCAGGACTCCCGGCCAGCGTGACGCAGGTGAGGGGGATCGAAGCACACAAGACGAAAGCTCTCGTCAGGAAACGGCATTGCCCGGAAGTCCATATTCAGATTGGGCGTGATGTTGAAGGCTCGCCCGTCGCAAAGCGTATGGTTCTCGCTGCGAATATCTCCGAATAGGGCGCGTTGGTCCTGGCGGTTAAACCACATCATGCGGCCACCACAGCAGGGGTCTAGAACAAGCTGTGTCATGTAAATAGCTCCTATATATGGACGCAAAAAAAAACTCACTAAGCGTTACACTTAGTGAGCTAAGTTCGATTATTAAAAGGGGTTTGGGCGTGACTGAATTTAATGCTTGGGTTTTTCAGGGGAACCCTAATTCTTATGACTTAGAGAAGTACATACAGTCTTCTAGACAGATTTACTGGAATACTCCCAATCGCAATAGAGCAAAGATAGCTATTGGAGATCCTGTCATTATTTGGCGTTCATCAATTGATCGAGGGGCTATCGCGGTCGGTTATGTGAATGAGCTTCCTACAAAAGCTGCTGAGGTTTTACATCCAGAGGTTATAGGGAGGGAGTTTTGGGTGGAGCATGAGGTTGGTAAGGAAGAAGAGTGGAAAACAGGGATTCAATTAGCAGGTGACATCCGCTTGAGCTCTGCCCAGGGCATGGTCACGCATGAACAGTTTATGCAGCATCCGCTGTTGCAAAAATCGCAAATCATACAAAATCCTAGAGGAACTATATTTAGGTTGTCCCAAACCGAATTTCAGGCGTTTGAAAAGCTGTGGGGAAGCTCGTCATTCCATAGAGATGCGTGTTCATTTTGGTGGGTCAATCACAAGCAAACCCGTCGTCAGGAAGTGGAAGGTGGATATATCTGGAGCCCCACCTCTAAGAAGAATGGCGCTTTTAATCAGACCTATGAAAATCTCAGGCTTGTGCAAGCTGGAGATATAGTTTTTTCCTATGCTGATGGCCAAATTAAGGCGATCGGTAGAGCGCAGGCGGGTTATGAGAACGCCCCTAAGCCGAGTGAGTTTGGTTCAGTAGGCGATGTATGGGATCAATCCGGATGGCGGGTCCCAATTGCCTGGGAAGAGCTGGAGAACCCAGTACGGCCAAAGTCACACTTAACGGCTATTGCCCCGTTACTACCAACGAAACATTCACCTATTCGTGCCGCGAATGGTGATGGGATTCAAAGCTGCTATTTGGCAGGTATTTCAGAGAGCCTGGGAAATCTTCTTCTTGAGTTAGCGGGTAGAGACCCTCTGTCTACTGGAGAGTCTGAAATTGAGTCGGAAGAAGATAGGCAAGTGCAGTTGGTTTTGGCATCGAACATTTCACAAACAGAAAAAGAGCAAATCGTTAAAGCGCGGCGCGGTCAGGGCTTGTTTAGACGAAGAGTGGCTCAGGTTGAGTCAGTCTGCAGGCTCACCGGTGTGTCGGATCCGAGATTTTTAGTGGCCAGTCATATCAAGCCTTGGCGTGTGTCAAATAATGAAGAGCGTCTGGCTGGACATAACGGCTTGCTGTTATCTCCGCATGTAGACCTATTGTTCGACAAGGGATACATCTCTTTTAAGGATGATGGGGCCATGCTGGTTAGCCAACGAGCCGCGGCGGTTCTACGAGCTTGGCAATTGCCCTTAACGGAGAGCGCTCGGCCGTTCACTCCTGAACAGAAAGTGTTTCTTGAGTATCACCGTGGGCATATTTTCAAAGAGTAAGCTCTTGTGTTTGTGGATTTATTATCTCCGTAGTGATGGGCAATAAAAACTGTCTGGTGGTCATGGCTTGATCCTAGAAAAGAAAAAACCCGTTGAGCGAATCAAACGGGGTTATGGGGTGTTGCTGTAGTAGTGATGCTTCATAGGGGATGCATCCTATGTCTTAGACACAGAGGATCGACTATGATCCCGGCGGGTGCAGAAAAACGAAATTGTTTGGAGATTATTTTGAAACGGGTGCTGCGCTGGCTAGAGGGGCCATGTCACTGGATCAACAAAACGGCAGCGAGATGGTGGGCTGAAACGCTATGGTTTTTTAGCTGTGCGCTAGTTGTGCTTATGGCCGGCAGCTATTTCCACACAGGGCAGGTATTTGGAGCTAAATGGTGGGAGGCCTTGACTGCATTCGGTACGCTTGCGGCAGTTTTGGTCGCTTTGTTTCTTGCTGCAAAGTCAGAAAAGGATCGGCGGGCATCAAATGAACTTCAAGCGAGTATTTATGCTGTTTACCTTACTAAGCGATTAGAACCAGTTATAGGCCCACTTAAAGCGGCTTGTACAGGCCCTTTGTTTGACTCCCTGGATGGCTCTGATAATAAATATCAGCGTTTCGTAGAGGAGTTCTCAGAGGTGAAGGTCGATGTTGATTTAGAGGATGTTGCTAAATTGGCAGACATGGGGAATTTGGCTGCGCAAAGAATTGCCGCAGCAATCGCCGATATTGAGTGCTTAAATTTAAAAATTCGCGAGTACGAGAGGCTTGATCAGTTAAGTTCTGCTGATAAACGCTTGCCGGACGAGTGGCTGGATATTGCGAACAGGGCTAGTGATTGTTTATCAGCAGCAGTAAATAGTCTCGTTTATGCAAATTTGCGTTATGCTTCGCCTCCCACTGGTGAAGAAATATACGGAAATCCAGAGGACTACGGCAGCATAAAAAAATGCTGATCTACTCAGTTTTTGCGCTCACCAGCTAACACCTCGACCAGATCGCTGATCATCTTGGCCAGTTCGGAGGTCATCAAGGTCATGTCGGCATCAAATATTTCGTCATCGTTGACAGCCGTCACGTCTTGTTTTTCAGTCAGGATGTCCAGCGGGCTGATGCGCTTGATGTCCAGCGCATCGGTCAGCACAAAGCTGATGCGATCAGCCCAGGTCATGGCCAAACGAGTGCATTGCTTGCCGGCTTCAACGTGCTTGCGCACTTCGTCAATGTCGGCGCTTTGTTTCACGTAGCGCACAGCAGCACCGCTATCGCCGGTGGAGCGCAGCTCGGTGTCCTGGTCGACCGTGAAGTTGGCCAGTTGCTCTTCGTCGACCAGCCAGGAGGTCATGGCCGCACCAGGCGATTGCTCGGTGTACAGAGGCTGCACGGGGAAGGGCTCCACGCTCTTGGCCAGCAAGCCCAGTACCTCATCACTCTTAGTCACGGCAGCGGTATCAATCACAAACCAGTGGTTTCTTGTGTCGATCCACACTAAAGTGCCGCGCTGTACAGCATGAGAGCGGGGCATCAAATCAATGATGATCTGCTCTTTGATTTCCTTCATCTGCTTGCGGCCTGGCTTGTAGCCTTGCTGCTCTTCGATTTCGCGGGCCTTCTCGCGGGCCGCCTGGTTAACCACAGCGCTTGGCAGCAGCTTCTTTTCGGCGCGCATGCAGATCAGATACTGCCCGTTTACTTCATGCACCAGCTCACCACCTTCACGCGGCGGCACCCAGCCTAGGCTGATCGGTTCTTGACTGGAGCCGGGGGTAAAGCTGTGCTTGTCCAGCATTTCGGCCAGTGCTTGGGCTGAGACCTCAAATTGAGGGTCCAGGCGGAAGATACGCAGGTTTTTAAACCACATGGGTGTATTCCTTTCAGGATGGGCTATGCTCACGCGGATAGAGTTTCTGCACTGAGTAGAGCAATGGAATTAAGTAAGAAGATGAGGCAGAAAGAGCGTGCGTTGATCAGTGCGCTGAAAAATACTGACCCTTCTGCGATCAATAGCTTGAATGATGCTAAAGGTGCTAGGTTCGCAATAATTTATAGCGATGAGTTTTCTGAGCTGGCATCGGAGCTCGTAAGGATTTATAGAAATGGGGGTGTTAAAGACCCTCTTTTACGCCTATCGGCAGTACTCCAAGAAAATGGAATCACCTCGTGTCGTGGTGCCGAGATGAGTTATGAGCGGGTGAAGTATTTCTTTGACAAGTACTTAGATAGAAAGCTTAGGCGGCATCCTGGGTACGTTTTTCCCAGCTCATTTGGCAAAGAAAAGTGCTCTGGCTGTGGGAGGTTGTTTGCAAACCTGTCGCATCACCTTGAGTTCTGCGCGGGCTAATTCCTGAGCCGTAGAAATGAGCGGATAACATTAAGTGCAGTACGCGTTGCGCGAGAGCAGGGGAGCGAATGGAATGTCATCGTCCATATCTGCCAAGTTGCCGGACGAGGGCGGCGGAGCCGGCCTTTGCTGCTGTCCACGCCCGGTAGCCTCTGCGTAATTGTTACGCTGCTGGCCCTGGGGCTGCCCCTGATCTTGCTGGAAAGACTCACCGTAACCATCACCGCCACCTTCACGGCCACCCAGCATTTGCATTTGCTCGGCAATGATCTCGGTCGTGAAACGCTCCTGACCGTCCTGCCCCGTCCATTTACGCGAACGCAGGCGACCTTCTACATAAACGGGACGGCCTTTGCGCAGGTACTTGCCCGCGATTTCAGCCAGACGGTTGTAGAACACCACACGGTGCCATTCCGTTTCCTCACGGCGCTCGCCGGAGGTACGGTCTTTCCACTGCGAGGTCGTGGCAATGGAAATATTGCAGATGGCCGAGCCTTCTGCGCTGTAGCGTACTTCTGGGTCGCGGCCGAGGTTGCCCACCAGAATGACTTTGTTGACTGAGGCCATTTATGCAGCCTCCAGCAAGGCGTCGCGCAGTTCGTGCTGATACTTGGTGACCGTCCGCTCAAACTCCATCAGGTCGGATTCAAGTGATTCAATCAGGTTGTCGTCGCGGTCGATGCGGATGATCTTCATGCGGCCCAGGTCGTGAACCCACAGCACCAGATCCACCCATTTACGTCCGAGCAACCACATTGCGCCATTGCACTGGTCTACATAGGCGGCAATATCGCCGTTCACAAAGGCGGTGAACAGCGTGTCGCTGCTGACCATCGTCTTGATTTCAATGATCCCGTCATTGCCCACCAAACCGTCTACGCTCACCCCAAATAGGCGGTCCGGCGTTGTGATGAAACCGGCCTCGTCAACGATGTGCCCTGTCTTACGCTCATAAACAGCGCGGGCGTAGGGCTCTTGCTCGGTGCCCAGGCGCATCGCGCCGTTCACAAAGACTTGCATGGGCTCACCGCCTTCGCGCTCTCGGGCCACATCCATGGCGTAGTCTAGGCATTTCTTGGATGGGGCACCGCTTTTCAGGCGGTCGCGGCAGTCTTTGAAACGGCTGCCGGTGATGACGCCCTTGCGAGCCTGGAGCCAGTCCGGCGTGCCCTGTTCGGCAGTGTGAATGATTAAGCCTTCCATTATTAAGCCTCCGTGAGTATCTTTTTCTTGTCCGATACGGCCTTTTTGAAAGCGTTGTAATCGGCAAGGCTGTTGGTTGCGTAGATGACGTTGCCGCCTTCCTGCCAGATGGTTTCCAGCCGTTCCAGCGTTTCGGCTTTGGCCACTTCGCTGATCCACTCGTCGCGCAGATCTGCGCTGATCTTCGAGTTCGCGCTGCCTAGCCCATCATCATCGTCACCTTTTTCAGAAACGCCAGTGATGGCCTTGAGGGTGTGGCGCTGCAGGTAAGTGACGGTGGATGCGATGGCCTGGATGTTGTTCTTGCTTCCGCTTTGGTCCGCATTGGCCTCAAGGGACACAGAATCGGTATGACCCTGGCGGTGTTTGAGAATGCAGGTTACGCGGATCAGGTCTTTCTCTTGATGGGTTTTCCAGCTCCAGGCGAAGCCATGCTTTGAAAGGGCAGGGCCGACCGCTTCGACCACATCGGAAAGTTCTGCGTGCTTGTAGTGAGTGCGCCCGTTCTTCCCGGCGAAGTCGACCGTTTTGCGTTTGATGATTTCGACAGCTTCGGACTTGAATGCAGCCAAGGCATCGTTGAAGGCCTTTTCGGCCTCGCGCTCTTCCCAGCGTTGCTGCAGGTTCATCATATGCTCCACCTGGTCGAGCGTGGCGCCTTGTTTCATGGCGGCCATCATCATGCCCATGGGGGAATTGGCGGGTACTTGATCAACCGGCGCGGTCAGGTCGCGCTGGGGAGCTTCAATAATCTCTGTGCTCATGGTGTCCTCAATATTGGATTCGGATGGCTGGGATCAGGCCCTTGGCGATCAGAATGACGGCCTGTTTGGCGCACTCGTTGGGCAACCCGTTTTCGATAAATGCGGCCAGAGCGGCGTTGTTGATACTGGCTTTGTGCGCGATATCGGCCTCGCGTTTTCGCTGTGCTGCTTCCTCGGCTGCCTTGGCGTCGGCTTGGCGCTTGATTTCTGCCTGGCGGGCAGCTTCGGCGGCATCCTTGGCGCGTTGCTCTGCGGCTAGCTTTTCAGCTTCGGCCCGGGCTTCGGCTTGTTTCTGGCGTTCGATGGCTTCGGCTCGTTCTTGCTCAGCACGGTCGGCGGCTGCTTTTGCATCAGCTTCACGCTTGGCGGCAGCATCACGTTCATCCTGGGCTTTGGCTTCCGCATCGGCTCGGGCCTTTTCAGCGGCTTGGCGGGCAATCTCCGCCTCACGGTCTTTCTGCTCCTGCTCGGCCTGCTTGCGTCGTAGCTCAGCCAGTTCTGCCTGCTCGGCTTCGTATTTCTGGCGCTCAGCCAGGGCTGCGTTCAGGATTTCCAGCGCTTTGGCCTTTACCCGGTGAGCCTCGGCCTCAAACTCTTCCCAGGACTCGTCCACGGCCACAGACTCAACCGCAGCCAGGCGTTGCCGGAGACTGTCAGCGTCCATGCCGCCAACATCCGTCGCACGGCCCGCGATGTTGGCCAGATTCGCCCTGTGCTGCGCCACGCGGCGCTCTTCCGCTTCTTCCCAGTCCGTCAGCGGCTTGCGGACCTCGTCGCGTAGCGAGTCCATCTTGGCGTTCCATTCCCGACGCTGTGCGTCGATCTGTTTCGGCACTTCTTTGTATTTCGCCGACAGCGCGGCACCCATCTTTTCAATAGCCGTCTTTGTACGCGTTACCTTGTAGGCGTCAGCGGCGCAGGCTTCACGGTCCTTGCGTATCTTCATGTCGTACACCGTGCCGCTGACCTTCTCGCGCACCTGCTCGACATAGTGATCCAAGCCGCCAGGTGTGGTGAATGTTGCCAGCGCTGTGTCTTCCGATGGCAGCTCAATCAGTTCTGTGGATTCGGTCATGTCATGCTCCAGCGGCGCGAGCTATTAGCGCCGAGCCGTAAAAAATAGCGCCGCAGAAGGCGGCGATAATGGCGATGCTTACAAGGATGGAAGGAAACCATCCCCAAGGTGGGGTGCTGCTATTTGGTGCGTAGCATCCCTGGCCATCGAACGGGTTACGGCGGCGAGTGCGGGGGAAGCCGGGGTTTTGGCTGTTAGGCATCAGGCTCTCCTTGCGTGGTGTTCCGGGCTCGTAACATTGCCTCTGCCATGCCGTATGCCATAAGAGCGGCTGTTTCCACATCCACTTCTGCAGTCATGCACATCGGTAGAGCGGAGATAGCGAACGCATCGCGCAGGCTCATTCCTGATAGCAGGCGGCGTACCTCTTCAACGTTTTTTGGCTCGAAGGTCTGATAGTCCCAGTCTGCAATTGGGTACGCTGGCCCGCCGTCATTAACTCGCGTTTTCATGGCTGCCTCCAGATACTGAGAACGCCCTCAA
This sequence comes from Alcaligenes sp. DN25, assembly GCF_023674485.1. Lineage (NCBI taxonomy): Bacteria > Pseudomonadati > Pseudomonadota > Betaproteobacteria > Burkholderiales > Alcaligenaceae > Alcaligenes > Alcaligenes sp. DN25. The sequence goes on from NZ_CP098408.1 coordinate 1,941,786, forward strand.
TCCCGAGTGCGATAAAGAAAGCGGCGCAGCAGAAGAACACCGCAAAGATGAAAAACTCGATCAGCACGGCAGCGCCTCCAGTTCTTGCTGGGTCATGCAGTTATGCGTGGTGGTGTCTGCCCAGTCGCCGATGATTCGCTCACGCTCGGCGCGCAGGGCAGGGCGCAGGCTTTCATCATCAAGCGCAGCAAGCAGCTTGGCTGAATAGTCGAAGCCTGCCGAACTGGAAGCCAGAAGCGCATTCTCCATTTCTTCGATCAGCCCTATGCGGCTTACCTTTTGAGGAATCGATTGCAGGGTCCAGGCGATGTTTACGTACAGCGTTTTGCCATACAGGCAGTTGCGGATCTGCTCCGCGATATAGGCGCGGCGGCGCTCCGCCAGCTCGTAAGCGCGTACCTCGCGCTCTGCGATAGCGTTCATGGTTAGCTCCGTGGGGATTGCGCCGCGTCCGGCGCCATTGAAAGGGGAGAGGGTTAGCCTGCGTCTGCCGCCGTCACTGCATCTGCGCAAATGCAGGTGTTGGCGGGTTTCGGGGTTCTATGCCCTCTAGTCGCAGCACTCCCGCCGCCCATGGCGTGGGCGGTTTTGACATTGAAATGGTTGAGGGAGTGGGAATGCTGCGGCTGGAGAGCGTGAGTTTGGGGGTGGCTTAGTGGCTTACTTTGTAACAAGGCTATCTATATCTGTGAACAGCCCTCATAGTGTGTTCAGGGACATTTTTCCCTAGAATAATTAGGACATACATTGAAAACAGAAATTGGTATCGTGAAGTGGTTCAATAACGAAAAAGGCTTCGGCTTCATCATGCCGGAGAGTGGCGGTAAAGACCTCTTCGCACACCACAGTGAAATTCAGGGTTCTGGGTTTAAGTCTCTTGACGAGAACCAACGAGTTTCTTTCGTTGCAGGCGCTGGCCAAAAAGGCCCTTGCGCTACCCAGATCCAAATCGTTTGATCCCCTGCTTGCCTTCCTAGGCAAGTGTTGAGTTGATCGGTTAAGGCCGGACCCTTTGAAACATTGGGTTCGGCCTTTTCGTATGTAGGTGCCCGCTTTCACCATGCGGGCCATGGACCTGTGCGCCTACAGGCTGGCGTTGCTGACTATTGGATAACGCGAATATTCATTCAGCATCCCGTCGCACGGGGTGATGGTGGCCGGGTGCTACCCGTATGCCAGCGGCGGGGAGGCCAGCGGCACATCATCCCCGTTATTCCTGGCTGGCCGGATTACTCGATCCGGTGCCTGCTGGTTTCCTGCTGACCATCACATAGCAGCCCCGGCACTGATCTCCGGGTTGAGGCGCTTCTTAGGCGGCGTCGAGCTTGCTTATTCGCTTGAGCCATACCCGGGAGTCAGCCACGTCCCCCTGCGTATCAGCCTACGCATTGCTACTATGTGATGCCCCTGTCCTGGCGCAGGGGAGGCAGATCACTATCTGCTGCCAGTACGGCTACCCAGGTCGGCCCGCCTGGGCGGGTGATGATTCAGTAGGGCAGCCATGCCATGAGCGGCTTGCCTGTACGCTTATTGATGGAGCCGTCGGGTTTCGGTCCGCGAAACATCACGCGCAGACCGTTGGCTTTGACTGTCTTGTGCGCCAAGTCGATCCAGTCCTGGCAGAACTGCGGTGCGTCAAACTCAGGCGACACTTGTCGGGGCTTGCTCGATTTGAGAATTGTTGCCGCCCGCTCCGCGTACCACTCGTTCAGCTCTTGGGCAGTCATCTTCTCCCGCACCTTCTTGGGGGGGGCTTTACGCGCTGCCAGCGTCTTGGCCAGCGGCTCGGTCATACCAAATACACAAAATGCGGACATGGGTCTCTCCGTTGGTTGCCATCCGGCGCGGCTCTCAATGAAACCCGCCTCGGATAACTCCTGCGCCGGCCAAGAAACCACGATGGCCCGGCGCAGGTTGCCGACTTGCACGGCGCATCCCGGTTGGGCCGGGTGTCGTCTCCCTGATTACGTCGCCATCAGAGCGTGGGCGCTGGCTGTATCTCGCCAGTCACCAGCTCGCAGAACCCTTCACGCGGTCGCACACCGCAGGCCCTGGTCGCCAGTTTTCACCCTATTGCTGATCGGCGCGGGGTGCATTCGTCGCGCGCCTACCCGGTCGCATCTCTCCAAAAGAGCCGGGCGCATTGTCGTCGGGTTGTTAAAGAGCCTCCGCCGTAGCGGGCGCAGCCTTTGCTGCTGGCGCTCTCTCTGTACCGTTACTTACCGTGGCTTTGCCTAAAGGTGTTCTGCGGTTTTGGTGAAGCGTTGGAATGAAGTGTAAGAGTGCTAACAGATAATGTCAAGCATGCTAACGTATCTTTCGTAAGAATGCTTACGCTAGGTTTAGAAAAAAAGCCCGCATAAGCGAGCAGGGGAGTGTGGAGCGAGGCGCTCAGTCGATCAGAGTGCCGCTCTCAATGCCAAGGATTACGTCAATTAAGGTGCGGCGAAGGCTGGTCATGATGCGAAGCTTTGCATCGTCTTGTAGTGCTGGTGATAGCCAGGCGGCCTCTGCAGCGTCAATGACAGCACAGCTTTCTTCGAGCCTTTCTGCTGCAGCCCGCAGTAAAGCTGAAAGGTCGGCCGGAGGCTTGGTGTTCTGATTACTCGTCATATCGCAATGCTCTTCTCTTACAAGTGGGCGTTTTAGATACGCGCTCTGATTCGTGGGAGCTACGTGGAGCGCATCAATATGGCGGGGCAGGGGGATAGTAATACTGTATATCTGTACAGTATTACTGGTCAAGGCATTGCACTTTACTGGATGTCCGGACTGTTGTCGGACAGGTAGGCCACCTCAGCTTTCCGCTACCCCTGTTCTGGTAGCATTAGGTTTTCGACTGTTACGGATGGAGAAGGGATGAAAAGGCTATTTGTCGTGGCCGCATCTGTCGCTGCTCTTGCAGGCTGTGGGGATTCTGCTGAAAAGAATGCGCTGCGTAGCGAACTGGATGAGTTAAAAGGACAGCTAGATAAAGCCACTGCAGAGGTTGCTAATCAAAAGCAGCAGTTGCAAGCCCTAGGCGTGGAGCGAGACGGGCTAAAAAAGCAGGTGGAAGAACTGTCTATTACAGCTCCAATTATTTACGCTGAGCTTCAGGAGCTTATTAAAAAGGCTCAGTTGGCCGGGGCGAAGGATAAGCTAAGTACGCTACAGCAACGCTTTTCTTTATCACCAGAGTTTGCGAAGGCACAGAAAGATGTCGTCGAGTTAGAAAGCAAAATAAAAAAGCAGGAAGAAGAGCGAAAACGATTAGCTGCTGCAGGCTTTATGGGGCTGCCAGCTTCGGGGGCTATCAAGAATGGTGAAATACAGGTGACGGTTGGCCAACTGAGCAGTGAGCGGAGGTTTGTGTTTGATCGGTATGACGATTCATATCACTACAATGAGGCTGACCGAGATCATAAGTTCCTTGTAGCCACTATGAGCGTCACTGCAGAAAAAGGTATAAGTGACCCCAATCTTTTCGGTTTTGCAGCATATGCAGCGGATGGAGAAACTTTAAGGAGGTTGGGTGAGGTTAGTTTTCGATTGTCCAGATGGAGTGGGTATGCAACATATCTCGGCAATTATTCAGACTCACGCAACGATTTTGCAAAAACCAGTAAGATTAATTTCAATATTGGCGTTCAACTAAGCGATGAAGACTTGAAGCGCCGACCTATTTATCTTGTCGCCAGTACTGCCGCATGCATAAGTAGGAGTTGGGATAGGTTCGGTAGGCCTCCTGTGAGTTACACTGGGTATTGCGCTAATTTAAGAAACAGCCTCAAGCTTGATGATTTCCTGGGCGATGATCCATCTGTCGTGGTTGTCCGTCGCTTTGGATGAGGGATATTTATTCCGGTACCTAATAGTAAAGCCCCTTATGGGGGCTTTGTTTTATGTGGGAGCATTAATTGAAAAGGCCTTGCTCTCTTAATCTGGTACGATTTCGTCTTTATTCGTTACTTGGGAGAGGGGCGTGTATAAACAGACATCCGGTGCGCTGGGGATGATGGCCCTAATTTTTGCACTGGTTACCATTGTTGCTGCTGCAGTTGCTATCCACACCTACGGCGAAGTGACCATCGTAGAACCAAGCCTGTATGGGCTGTCTCCGTCTGTTAAGACAGTGACTAACTGGCCTCTGATTATTTCGTGCGTTTCCGCTGGGTTTTATTCAATAGCGTTTGCTGCTTTGTTTATGTACGTAGAAACGACCAGGAACGCAGTTGCCAAGATAGTCAATCATCTTGGAATCAAGGAAGAAGAGCCCAGTAGCATCCAACCAACAAGCCAAGCCGATGAGCAAGAACAACCAATTGCCAGCACGTCCCCAACGCAGAGGCAGGTTAGGCGGGGAAATCGCTCTGTATAGTGCAGTGACCGCAGTAGACAACAAGAAAGCCCCGGGAGGGGCTTTGTCGTATAGGCTCGTTACGTGAGCTGACGTATCAGAACGGAAGGCCGGGGAATCGGTCTTTTAGCTGTCGGATAAGTTTTTGCCGGGTCGACACCACTTGTTTTGTATAGGTTTGATGGCTTTCGACTGTTCGGCGAGCGGGCTCGCGCAACGGAGAAGTGTGTAGTGGGCTGCGACTAGCCTGGTTAAGTTTTTCGTAGATAGTAATACCTTCTGTATGACTTCAAATTACCGCTGCAGCCTGGAAATGGAGGTGATCCAAGGCAATGGTTCAGCAGAGAACTTAAAGGGTAGTGAGGTAGCGAGATTGCCACCTTTGAATGAGATCAGTCTCATTGTACCAGTATGGGCTTTTCGCTCACTTAAGCATAGAAGTGCTTTGTAACGCTTCCTGGGGCATAGGGGTGTCAGGGCCGCCTGGTCTGTACGCCTAACAAGAAAGCCCCGGGAGGGGCTTTGGTGTTTATGGGCAAAGAAAAGCCGCTTTGGTGGGCGGCTAGTGTTTCCAGGTAAAAGCGTTTGTTAGTCATAATCTATAACTAATAAAACTGATTTCGCTGTGTCGTAAAGTATGCAAAGGCTGTATGAGAATAATGAAAAAACCACAACGCCCATTGTGAACTCAAAGTCTATTATTTTTTCTTTGGCAATCGGGGAATCCCATGTTGCAATTGCTAAAAGAGTAAGAATTATTAAAGCTATCTGTTCTTTTATTGATAATAGCATTTGTTTTCTAGTGTTCTTGAAGAAATTATTGTCGTTTTTTTTATCTATAAGATCTCTTATTTTAGATAAAGTCACACTAAGCGTGGCAGAGTTAATGGCTAGTAAAGCTATTTGAAGTTGAGATGTATTGTTTTTTAACCATTCATTTAGAAAGGTGGTTCCTAGGTGATGCTGGATTGTTTGCGATATAAATCCAGCACCTAGGCAAAACAGCGAAGTTTTAACTATTTCTTTAACCATTGAAAAGGGCGGTGACCGCATCGATGATTTTTTCATGGTCTTCCGATTCTATTTCTAATTTATCAATTTCTGTTTCTCTGGTGTTGTCGCCAATAGTTACTTTTTTTCGTAATCCCCGTATTTTGACACGTATCTCTCCACCACCAGCACTACTATAAGAAACTAATCCTACAGCCTGCTGATTGTCTTTCTCTACAACAAGAGTGGAGTTTTCATGTGCCCTAATTTCAAGTTTGTTTTTGGCAGAGTTAGTTGATTTAGCGAATTCTTTCAAGTCCTCAGTGATGGCCTTCGAAATTGAAGACATATTTGGAGTGAGGAAAGAGAACTCTATCGCCTCAATCTTCCCTTTATGGCTTTCAATATATTGCCAGAACTCACTTTGGTTGTAAATGGGATAGGCGTACATGCTAAGTTGATAAATGTTTAGAAACTTGTTCGTATTTCTGACAATCGTTCTAAGTAAAGTGTCTGTTGATCCAAAAGCCTGTGGGTTATGTTGAATAGCAATCATTTGCTGTTCTGGATCATTCCATAATATAACTAGGCTGTCGGGCCAAGTATCTAGTATTTCTTCCTTAAAATCTTCAGTCGCTCTTTTTAATTTTCTTTCTACTCCACTTCTAAATATCGCAATATCTTTGCTGTCAAATATTTTTTTTGTTATTGATTTAGACCGATTGGAATGGAAAATGTCAATTTCGTCTTTGGCCTCCCAAAATAATTTATTTTTATTGGCAATGATATCTTCTACGCTACGACCGTCGAATATAGATCCTTGGAATGTGCGATCGTTTGGGAGTAACTGATACCGGTAGATGCGGAAGGAAATCATTACTAATTGGCCTCACCTGTTATAACAATCTATATATTTTTTCTTAAAGGATAAAAAATAAGGAGCTAAACGGCTCCTTGTCTCTTCCTGCTCAGTCCTTCTTACGTACAGCCTCCCTGGGCTGGGTCACGTTACCAGTCATTCACTTGCTCTCATCTTTCTTCACGTCCAGGCCGAGTTGGGCGGCGGATAGGAGGATGGCGGTTTCAAGCTGCATACGCTCTCTGTCTGGGTCTAGAGCGCGAACTTTCTGATCATCTATAGAGACGAAGGGCCAAGACTCAGCGGAAAGACGGTCTTTCATTTTCTTGTGGCCTACGCCCTTGGCTATCCAGAGAGCGCTGTATCCCGTGGCGCGCTCAAGGTTTAGTGCAACCTCCACATCGCCAATCGTGTGGATGATTTTGCTTCCTTTTCCAGCCCACTGAGACACGGCTGATCGACTCACGCCAGCGGCATTTGCCATCTGGGTGTCGTTCCAGTTCATTGAGGCCTTCACCTCTTCGATTCTTTCTTTAAGTTCGCTCATATGTAAGCGCAATTACACTCTATTTTGAGAAAAGCGTGCTTGCAATTAATACGTAAGCAAGCTAACATTCGTACATGAAGAAACAACATGCCATCCAGCTACTAGGCGGCTCTGTGAGTTCCGCCGCTTCTGCTATCGGGATCATGCCTCAGGCAGTTACCCAATGGCCGGAAGACCTGCCTCCGCGAATTGCAGATCGAGTAATCGCGGCAGTTGCTCGACAGAATCCAAAGCATTGGCCTGCTGCCTGGAAGGCGATAAAGGAGACCGCCAATGTGTGATTCAGAAAAGCGAGAGCCGATACCCATCGGCCCCACAGATATTTAGTGAAGGGTGGAGGCTCCGGCCTCACCTAAGCCGTGAAATTCATTCCATAGCAGTCGATCCAGCACGCCCTCTACATGGGCCTCTGTTGGGTATTCAAACATTTGCCTGGCCAGCTCTTCGGCACGGTCCAGCAGCTCCAGGCGCTCTAAGTCGATTTCTTCTTCCATGCCGGTAGTGTCCGGCCCATTCAGATTCTTATCCATACGTAGTTCCCGAGGATTGCAAAGGTCTCAGGGGCTACTTTACGAAAGCAGGACGGATCAATCATGCGAAACGAGTCGCACAAATCCAAGCTGAAGACCTTGCTGCATTACGTGGACCAGTGGCGCGCACGCGTGGGTAGCCGGGAGGCGGTGGCGCTGGCAATTGTTGAGACCCATCAACGCCACGGACTGGAGTCCAGCAGCAAAATCCGTTTCGAGACAGCCGGTGACACATTCACGCTGGCCAAGAATGCAGCTGATCGGATCTTTCGTTGGCTGGATGACCAGACCAAAGACAACAACTACATGCCAGCGAACTTTGAGCAGTCCATCCTGCTGGCCATGCCAGAAGACCTGCGCTACGCCTATGTGAACGAAATGCTGCGTCCGCTGGGCTTCTCCGCGCGCAAGTTCATCTTCTGCTTCGGGCAAGAGTTCGATGTGGTGGACCGCGTAAAGGCGATCAACAAGGAAGGCTCGGAAGCCATGGCGGCGGTGCTGAACCTTTCCCAGGACAGCAGCTTGGATGCGATGGAAGCCGCACACAAGGAACTGTCTGAATCAATCGGTACGCAGCGCGCGGCTCGCTCGGCTCTGGAGGAGCAGATCGCCCAGCGTAAGCATGTGGGAGCCTGATATGCGTTTGATCTATCGGGAGTTCACGCTTCGGGATGGACTGAGTTGGAACAACCTTGTGGCATTGGTGCGGGCGAATGCGCGTGCCGCGATCGACAACGATAAGCCGCTCAAGGTCATCGTGACTCAAGCAGAGGCAAAGCGTCGCAGCGTCCAGAATCGCTACTACTGGGCCGCGGTGATTACTCCGATCGCTGAGCAGGCCTGGGTAGGCGGGCACCAGTTCAGCAAAGAGTCCTGGCACGAACTGTATGGCCGGATGTTCGGAGTCTGCGAAGACATCACGCTGCCGGATGGTGAGGTAGTCACCCGCCGACTCTCCACCACCGATATGATGGTCTCGCAGTTTTCGGAGTACTGCGAGCGTGTTCAGGCTCATGCCGCCCAAGAGTATGGAGTGGAGTTCTCATGAGAGCCTGGAACAGTACCCTGCGTGCCAGTGGACCGCTGCGCACTTATAAGCCGATGAAAGCTACGGCCTGGAAGAAGCGGGCGCCCAAGAAGCGACCAGGTCGGCACGATGCCAAGCTGCGTAATGCCGTGCGTGGCCACCCCTGTTATTTGCAGATTCCCGGGCTGTGTCGCAGCTATCCCGACGACCCGACTGTGGTCCCGTGTCATCCCAACTGGCTGGAGTACGACAAGGCAGGCGGACTGAAAGCCCCTGATTTTTATACCGTCCCTGGCTGCCATGCCTGCCACGCAGAGCTGGACCAAGGACGACGGTTTACTCGCGATGAGAAGAAAGCGATCTGGGAGCGTGCATTCACTGCTTGGCGCCCAGTGCGGGATAAGGAGTTTGTATGAGCGTCAAGGTAATGACGGCCGTATTTGAACGGTACCCGGTCGGTGGCGGTGAGATGATTCTCGCCCTGGCGCTGGCCGATCACGCTGATGACGATGGGGCCAAGGTTTTCCCGTCCATTGAGCATCTGATGATCAAGACGCGGCAATCGCGCCGCACGGTCCAGTATCAACTGCGCAGGATGGAGGAGTCTGGCTGGCTGATTCTGGTCAATAGCGGTCATGGTGGACGTGGCCAGTCTCGCGAGTATCGAATCAACTTTGATTGGATTAAAGGTGGCGAACTACCGGGCCAAAAAAACGGTGCAGAAATTGCACCCATTTCCGATGAAAAAAACGGTGCAGATTTTGCGCCCATTAATCGACCCGAAAAGGGCGCAATTCACAACATAAAGGGCGCATCTGACGACACAAAGGGTGCAAACGACGACATGAAAGGGTGCAACGGGTTGCACCCGCATATAACCACCATAGAACCATCAAGTAACCGTCATAAACCATCAAAGGCTGGCGCCTTGGTTTTGCCTGATTGGCTAAATTCTGATGCGTGGTCGATGTGGGATGAATTCCGAAAAGAAAAATCCGGTAAGGCTTGGACGGAGGCAGCCAAACGGCTTTCTCTGCGAACGCTTGCCAAGCTGCATGCCGCCGGGCAGGACCCAACAGCCGCCATTGAGCAGAGCATTGAGCGTGGCTGGACCGGCTTGTTTGAATTGAAAAAATCGATTGTAGGAGCAGTGAAACATGGAAACTTTGCAGACCAAGACTACCGGGCAGGTGTCGGTGCAGACGGCAGTTTCTAGCCTGGTCGGCCAGATGCAGACCGAAGAACGGTCGTGCGTTCAGCATGGGCCTTATGTGTCCAGCTTTTGGGGTCTAGGCGGTGGTTTCTGGACTGACTGTCCTGCATGCGAGAAACAGCGCCGAGACCAGGAGCAGATAGAAGCCGTGCGCCAAGCAGAGCACAACAGGGCGCAGGCTCGTATGCAGAACGCGTTGCAACGTGCCGCTATTCCTGCTCGCTTTGCTGACCGACGATTTGAGAATTTTGAGCAGCATTGTGACGGCGCGGCCCACGCATTGACAAGCATGCAGGAGTACGCCGGGAATTTTGCTGAAACCCTGAAAGCGGGCCGCTGCATGCTGCTGGTGGGAACGGTAGGGGCGGGTAAGACGCACTTAGCAGCTGCGACCGCACATAGCGTGATAGCCCAAGGTTACTCAGCCGTGTTTGCCTCGGTGATGAGTGCGGTACGTAGCGTAAAGGAAACCTACCGACGGGATTCTGACCGCACGGAGCGCGATGCGATCGATGCACTGATTGCTCCTGACCTGCTGATCCTAGACGAGGTTGGCGTGCAGTTCGGGAGCGAAGCAGAAAAGCTGATCCTGTTTGAGATCGTCAATGGGCGCTATGAATAGGTCAAGCCCACGATCCTGTTAAGTAATCTGAATATAGAGGGCTTAAAAGCATACATGGGCGAGCGTGCTGTCGATCGATTGCGCGAGGGCGGGGGCAGGCAGATTGTTTTCGACTGGCCTAGCTATAGGGCTAACGTGAGCCGCGGCGGATAGTCATGTCTGAAATTGAAATATCTTTGAACATGCTCCCAGTGCCGAATTCTAATTTTTGGATTCTTACTGAGACAGTCTCTTTCACGAGATCAGTTAGTGCCAAGGAAATTGTTTCCTCGATTTCTTTAATAGAAAACCCTTTCATTACCTCAGACAAGGAAGGGGGATGGCGGGTTAAAGATAAATCATCAAAAGCATCGTGCGTCTTCAGCTCTTTGGAGTCAGTCATGGGGCCTCTACATAAAAAAAGCGGTGTGCTTCAGTGTATGAGAAAACTAATAACCGCGCAGCTTTCGGAGGCCGCATGAAGAGCAAGTACGGAAACCGCAAAGTCACGCTGGACGGCTACACCTTCGATTCCAAGAGGGAAGCCATGCGATACAGCCAACTCCAATTGCTGCAGAGGGCAGGGCAGATTACGGGCCTGGAACTGCAGCCGCGTTTCGAGCTGATCCCCAAGCAGCGCCGCGATGACGGCAAGCCCGAGCGGGCATGTGAGTACGTGGCGGACTTCCGCTATACAGATTCCGCTACCGGCCAGACCGTAATCGAGGACGCCAAGGGCATGCGTACGCGGGACTACATCATCAAGCGGAAATTGCTATTGCAGGTCCACGGCATTTCGGTGAGGGAGGTTTGATATGTCATACCCAAGCTGGATGTACCAAGACCCATCGAAGCATGTTGATTTCGTGCGCCGGAAGCGTCAGGAGCACGAAGCACGGCTGCCAGAAGCAAAACGGGAACGAGCGCGGGAAGGATTGAAAGAGCTTTTCGGGGAGAAGAGGAATGCAACGGTACGACGCTGATTCGATCCTGTGGAACTGGGCTCGCTGGTGCGCATCCGGCGAACGCGTGGGGAACATGTTGGATGTGGTGCCGCATTGCGACGACGAGGAAGCGCTTAAACCGGTCATTTTGCCGGAGCAGGCCGAGCAGGTCGACCGCCTGCATAAGACGCTGCCGCATCATGAACAGATGATCATCATTGCTGAGTATCCGCAGCGCCATGGCTTCTTTCGGGGGCTGCCGGCCCGCCAGCGACGCGAGAAGGCCCAGCGGTGGATTAAGGACGTGACCGGGGTGTGGATTCAGGAGCCGGAATACAAGCTGTACCTGGGGATGTTTAAAGAATTGGTGTGGAGGAAGGTGCGGTGAAGTACGCGAGCGAGGTTATCGGTTTGCTGGGCGCGCATCCAGGGCGTGCGTTCAAAATGATCCAGATCGTGCGCCATGTAGCTGATCGCCACCCCGGAAGCCCCAAAGAGTGGGAGCGCGTTCGCAAAGGGGTGCGCCGTGTTCTGGATAGCCTGGAAGAAAGCGGGCAGGTCAGCTCAACCCGGATTGGGGTAATGAATGGCGGCTCCGCCCTGTATCAATGGAAACCGGGACATGAACTTATGGCAAACCGGGACGTAAACCGGGACAATATCAGCAAGCACAACTGTGCCCATAGGTTTTGAGTAGGTCCGCCCATCGAAAGATCGGCGGGCTTTATTTCCATTAGTAGGAGAACATACCGGCTGTTGACACTACTTCGAACGTGGATTCAAGCACGGTGGTGGGGCTTCCGGGTTTAAAAGAGAAGAGATATTCATCGATACCTTCTGAAAAGGTGCTACTGTCTTTCTGGAGTTCAATCCTGGCTGGATTGCGACTCATTTTAGAATATTTGAAGTAATCCGTTAAGAGCGAGATGAGATGTTTAGGCGCTTCTTGGGAAGATGGATATGGTAAAGAATTTGAGATTAATTTAACTTCCCAGTTCATTGATGAAAGCAGCGCTCGGAATTCTTTGGTATTACTTTCTCCTCTTGGCATCCAGTGGATCTTACTGAAGATATCTGGTTTTGCAGATTTAAGTTGGGTTAAAAACATCAGCCAAGCCCCAGGAAGCGGGATTCTTAGAGGATATGCTTGACAGCTTGTTTGAAAGATTGCGAAAGCCTGCTCTTGCTGACGTAGGGTTAGACCCATTGCGCGAGAGAGCGCGAGCCAGTATTCCGCCTTCGGGTCGTCCAAATCAGGTCCATCGATTCTATATCTACCCATCGAAATATTTTCAGGCAATGGTCTCTGACACAGGAGCTTGGAGAAACTGCTTTCTGACAGACTCGGCAATGTCAGCTCTCGATCAAAAAATCTGCCTAGGTATTCCCGTCCACTAAAATTTGCACCATACACAACTTGAATGGATGCTGTTAGCTGAGCTAAGTTTGTGGCAAACACGAAGCAGACGTTATCTACGCTGAAAAGATGCTTGATTCCCTCTAAAAGCTGAACGGCAAAGTTGGGCCGACATCGGTCGAGTTCATCAATGATGATAATTACAGGTCCAATTGGCTCATTATCTAACGTTCTAGCGTCTGAGATTGAGCGAGCCAAAGATGCTAGATCGTCGCGGAACTTTGAGATAGACGCTTGATGAAGCTCATAATCAGACAGCATTTGATCTAGATAGGTGTCGAGAGCCTTATCCAAGATTTTCGTATCGCTATCAGCAATGGGCTCTTGATCATCCTCAGAGAGGGTTGCTGAGAAGTCAGATAAAGAGGAGCCTATTGTTCGTTTCAAAAAACCGCTTGCGGCAACGATGAGCATCGGTTTGATAGCTTTTTTGGCGCTTGCGATGGTTGTTTTTATTTTTGCTTCTATTGCCTCAGAGGTGGCTTTCTGAGATATGACGTGCTGGCTCAACTCCTGGAGCTGCCGCCGTAGCTCGCCGATTAGCGCTAACGATGGCTCAGGAGCGCCGTCGTGCTGCCAAGCATTGAAGCTGATGACGAATCGGCCATTGCTGATTAGCTGTTTCGTCCACCGCTCAACGAAAAACGTTTTTCCTGTCCCCCATCGGCCATCGAGTGCTAATGATAGCGGGGCATGGTTGCCAGCAGAGAATCTATTTATTAAATGATCTTCTAAGATCCTGCCGAGGGCTTTCCTTTCCAGCACGTCATCGTGCCAAGGGTCTTGCTCTTCAATCTGATTTTCTGTAGTCACGCCTGTGTTTCCATGTAACGGCGGTATACATCCGCCCGAGATTTCTACTATCGACTGATTATTATGCCCCTGACTCCAAAGCAGGAGGCCTTCGCCCTTGCTTATGTTGAGACGGGCAATGCTTCCGAAGCATACCGGCGTTCTTACAATGCCGAGAAGATGAAGCCGGACTCCGTGAATCGAAAAGCCAAGGAGCTTTTGGATCACGGCAAGATCACGGCAAGGATTAACGAATTGCAGGCTGGCCATGCTGATCGCCACAAGCTGACCGTGGATGATCTTCTGGCCGAGCTGGAACAAGCTAGGCTGGCAGCATTGACGGCTGAGACCGCTCAGTCCTCTGCTGCGGTAGCCGCAACGATGGGCAAGGCAAAGCTGCTGGGCCTGGATAAGCAGGTGATCGAGCACAGCGGCCCCAATGGCGGCCCGATCCCCACGTCGCCCACGGTGATTGAGTTGGTGGCTCCCAATGTCGAAAGCAAGGATTGAACTGCCGCCCAAGCTGATTCCGGTATTCAGTGGACAGGCCCGATACAGGGGCGCACACGGCGGGCGGGGGTCTGCCAAGACGCGCAGCTTTGCGCTGATGACTGCGGTGCGGGCGTATATGTTCGCTGAGGCCGGTGTATCGGGGGTGATCTTGAGTGCCCGCGAGTACATGAACAGCCTGGAAGAGTCCTCGATGGAGGAAATCAAGCAGGCGATCCGGGCGATACCTTGGCTGGATGCGTACTTCGATATTGGCGAAAAGTTCATCCGTACCAAGAATCGGCGCGTGTCGTATGTGTTCGCTGGCCTGCGCCACAATCTGGACAGCATCAAGTCCAAGGCTCGCATCCTGATCGCCTGGGTTGATGAGGCTGAGAACGTCAGCGAGGTGGCCTGGCAGAAGCTGGCGCCGACCGTGCGCGAAGCTGGGTCAGAGATCTGGGTCACCTGGAACCCGGAGAAAGACGGAAGCCCGACCGACAAGCGATATCGCAAGACTCCGCCGCCCGAGTCCAAGATTGCTGAGCTGAACTACACGGACAACCCATGGTTCCCGGCGGTGCTGGATCAAGAGCGCCTATCTGATCGGGAGCGCCTGGACGACCAGACGTATGCCTGGATCTGGGATGGCGCATACCGCGAGAACAGTGAAGCGCAGATTCTGTCTGGCAAATACCGGGTGGCTGAATTTGAGTTTGACCAGTTCGACGGACCGTATTTCGGGATTGACTGGGGATTCTCGCAAGATCCGACGGCGGGCGTCCGGCTGGGCATCCACGATCAGCGCCTGTATGTCGAGTACGAGGCTGGCAAGGTCGGCCTGGAAAACGACGACATTGCCAAGTTCATGATTGAGCGCTTGCCGGGCATTGAGCAACACACAGTTCGGGCAGACTCAGCACGGCCTGAGACGATCAGCCACGTCAAGAGCACCGGCGGCGGGATACGTCCGGCCATACCACGCATTGAGGGTGTGGAGAAATGGAAGGGCAGCGTTGAGGACGGCATTGCCCACCTGCGCAGCTACAAGGAAATCGTCATCCACCCGCGCTGCACTAAGTTTCTGCATGAGGCCAGGACGTACAGCTACAAGGTGGACCGACTGACAGGCGATGTTCTGGCCGACATCGTGGATAAGAACAACCACTACATCGATGCAACCCGGTATGCGCTTGGCCCGCTGATCAAACAGCGCAACGCAGCCATGGGCTTGATGATTCCAAAGCGCCTACTTCAAGGCAGATAAATGGCAATTTTCAATGTTTCAGCGCGAGACGGCAGCGTTTCGCTGGTTATCCGTGCGCGCTGCATGTCCTGTGCGCGGCAATTGGCGGCTGATCGGTCGCCTGTACATGAAAAGCGCTTGTGGCGTGATCCGGAGATGTCCAGCGTCGAGCTGGTCGACCATCCGGAGCGCCTGGGCTATTTCAGCGAAGGCATGAACGGGATACTTAAGCGGATTACGACATGACGGTAAGCAATCTACAACTGGCGGTGAATCATGCTATGCATGACGCCGCGTTGGCGCGTGCCCGCATGAACCTGCTCAATCCTTTGGGCATGGGACTGGACGATAAGCGGGTTGCTGCCTGGTGTGAGTACGGCTTTAAGCAGAACCTGGACTTCCATGACTTCTACAAGCTTTATCGCCGCAATGGTTTGGCCAGTGGCGCGGTAGAGAAGCTGGCCGGGACTTGCTGGAAAACGAATCCTGGGGTAATTCAGGGTGACGAAGAAGACGAGTCCCGCAAAGAGACGGACTGGGAAACGAAAACAAAGCGAGTGCTGACGGCCCGGTTGTGGCGTCGGTTTCGTGAGGCTGACGCCCGGCGCTTGGTGGGCCGTTACTCTGGCCTTGTCTTGCGGGTCAAGGATAGTGGCAAGTGGCATGAGCCGGTGAAGGGCGGCGCCAAGGCCCTTGTCGATGTTGTGCCGGTCTGGGCTGCAACGCTACGTGTATCAGAGTGGAATACCGATCTGTCGTCAGAGGATTACGGCAAGCCCAAGTACTGGAGCTATGTAGAGCAGAGCACAAATGGGCAGCCTGGGCGGAACATCAAGATTCACCCTGACCGCGTGTTCATCCTGGGCGACTACTCCGGTGACGCCATCGGTTTTCTCGAGCCTGTCTATAACAACTTCGTGTCACTGGAAAAGGTGGAGGGCGGCTCGGGTGAGTCGTTCTTAAAGAACGCAGCCCGTCAGCTCAACATCAATTTCGACAAAGAGATTGACTTTAAAAACCTTGCAGCGATGTATGGCGTTTCGGTTGACGAATTGCAGGAGCGGTTCAACGAGGCCGCAAAAGAAGTAAACCGAGGCAATGATGTGCTGCTGCCGACACAGGGCGCAACGGTCACGCCGTTAGTTTCAGCGGTTCCAGACCCCGGGCCAACCTACAACATCAACCTGCAGACCATTTCAGCCGGCCTGGATATTCCTAGCCGCGTACTGGTGGGCAATCAACAGGGGGAGCGGGCCAGCACCGAAGACCTGAAGTTCTTCTATGCGCGTTGCCAGTCACGCCGTATGGATCTGTCTTTCGAGATCGAGGATCTGGTTGATCACTTGGTGCGTATCGGCGTGCTGGATGCCACGGGCGAGAAGATAGTGATGTGGGATGACCTCACAGAGCAGACCTTTGCCGAGCGGCTGGATAACGCTGCGAAGATGAGCACGATCAACCAGACCGCTTTGGCGACGGGTGAGGAAGTGTTCAGCAACGACGAGATACGAGTTGCTGGTGGCTTTGACCCTAAAGACAGCGAGCCGTTAGAGGAAGGCGAGGAAGAGGACGAGGATGGCGACGAAACCGAAACCACCGATCCTGCCCCGTGACCTGCGTGACCCGACTGGCGTGGACACGCTGGAACGACGCGCAATGCGTGATTTCAATGTGCGCATCAAGAAGGTAGCCAAGGCTTACCGCGCTGCGCTGGATGAAATACCAGCTGAGCCAGTGGTTAACCGGCGCTACCAGTTCCGACTCGACACGTATTTGCTGCGCACCTTGCTGGCCAGGCTGGACGCCATTGTTGCTGAGATCCTACTGGAAGGGGGCGACGAGAATATCTGGCTCTTTGACCGGTACGTGGAGGTAGCCGCTACACGTGGCACGGCCCAGGTGTTCGCCAATCTGTCTCAGCAGTCCGCAGCTTACAGGGGCGGGCGAATTTCTCTGCAGGAGATTTTGCGCAGTGAGCCACATCGCCGCCGCATGGCCTTACTCAGCGCCCGGGTGGCGGAGGAAATGAAGGGTGTCGTCGGTGACGTGAAGTCAAACATGACTCGGGTGCTGACTGAGGGGATAGGGCGCGGCTTGAATCCCCGAGAGGTGGCAAAGAACCTGACCGCCCAGGCCGGTATTGAGACACGGCGGGCGCATCGGGTTGCACGCACTGAAATCACCACGGCGCTACGGCGTGCCAAGTGGGACGAGGCCAGCGATGCCGAGCAGGACTACGGCCTGCAAACTAAAGAACTGCATCTATCTGCGCTGAGTCCCACGACCAGGGCTACGCACGCAGCCCGGCACGGGAAGCTATTCACGCGGGACCAGGTTCAGGACTGGTGGAGCCAGAACGGGAACAGTGTGAATTGCAAGTGCACAACAGTGAGTGTGATGGTCGATGACGATGGGAAACCGGTTGTGCCTTCGATCATTCAGCGTGCGAAGCAAGCAAAAACCAATATGGAGAAACGAGGCTATGCCTGGTCAGACACAGAATAGCGGGCCGATGCAGGTCAACGTGACCACGCAGGTCAACAGCCAGCAGATCCGCAAAGTGACGCATAACAACCGTGAGCATTGGGTTCTGCCCAGCTACACGCTGCCTGCCAACGTGGTTATGAACGGCGGCTTGTACCCGGCCAGCGAGATCGACGCCCACTATCAGGGGCTGGAAGGAACACTAGCACCGCTGGGCCATCCGCAAGTGGATGGTCAGTTCGTGTCGGCATTCAGTCCCGAGGGGATCAATGTCGGGCACGTAGGTGCTTTTAACCGGAACGTGAAGAAATCCGGCAACCGCGTCTATCTTGAAAAATGGGTGGATGTAGAGGTTGCGCAGCGCACCGAGGAAGGCCGAGCCTTGCTTGAGCGCGTGGAAGCTCTGGAGCGTGGCGACGATGTGCCGCCGATCCACACCAGCGTGGCGGTGTTCCTGGATCGCCTGGAGGCGAACGAAGAACAGAAAGCGGCCGGGGCGGACTGGGTTGCCAAGATCAAGAGCATGGACCACGACGCCATCCTCATGGATGAGGTGGGGGCGGCCACGCCAGAGCAGGGCGTTGGCCTCATGGTCAATGCTGATCAGGCCAAGCCCTTGCAAGCCAATTCTGGCGCGTTGGTGGGTGAGTCGTTTCGAGAGCGTGAGCAACGCCTGGACCGAGCCGCCAAAGAGCGATTTGCTCAAGGCACTGACGAATATGCCTGGGTTGCCGACTTCACGGACAGCCAAGCCATCATCGTGCGCAACGGTGGAGCCGCTGAGGTTTATGGATACAAGACTGAGGCCGGGAAGATCGTCTTTGACGACACCGGCGCGGCTGTTGTGCGCCAAGAGTCCTGGGTGGCAGTAGTCGCCAACAGCATCAAGAAAGGCGCACAGAAGATTTTTACCCCGCAGGCCCGGCCTGCAGTCAACAACAAGGAGGGCGAAATGCCTCTGACTCCCGAAGAAAAGGCCGAGCTGACCAGCGATATCAGTAAAGCCGTAACTGCCAATATTGGCCAAGCCGTGGCCGACGCCATCAAGCCGGTTTCCGATGCCGTGACGGCACTGCAGGCCAATCATCAGGCGTTGTCCGACACGCTGACCGCAAACGCCAAGGCCGAAGAAGCCGACAAGCGCAAAGCCGTGGCTGCTGTGCACGGTGACATTGTGGCCAACGCGTTGTCCGGTGAAGCCCTGGATGCCATGCACAAGTCCCTGGGCACCGCTGCACCGCTGGGTGCCGGTCATATCGAAACCAACAGCAACGCGCTGACCGCTGATGTCACTGCGCTGCCCAAGGAGTAAGACATGAGCCGATACCGCCGTGTGAATATCGATGGCAAGTCCATCACTGAAACCCGTGTAGCCGCCACTGCGCTGCTGCCTGGCACGTTCACCGTCATTGATGCCGATGACAAGTTCGCCCAGGCCGCTGCCGCCGTCGGTCGCGTTTACGTCATCAACTGCGCCTATCACCAAGGCCTGAACATTCGCGATGCAGTCCCCGCTGGTGATTCCGCCGTGGGCGATTACGTCGAAGAAGGCCGCGAACTGGCTGTCCTGTGTCCTGCTGGTGCCTATAAAAAGGATTCGCCCATCAAGATCGGTACGAACGGCCAGGGCGCTTTGGCTACCGACGATACCGACACCGTGATTGGCTACAGCCAAGACGAAGTGACGCTGACCGCCGCTGACTTTATCCGCGTGCGCATGCGTGTCGGCACTGTCGCCCCTTAAAGGAGAAACACATGTTTTTTACCCAAGCGGCAATCTCCGCTCACCCACGCTTGATGGGTCACCTCCAGGCGTTGCAAGCCAATCGCAATATCTGGAACAACCAAGACGCGGCGTTGCTGGCAGCAAACCGTGCCGTGATGACGCCGGAAATGCTGCAGGCCAACGCACTAGCAGGTCTGGGCCGTGAGTTTTGGCAGGAGGTGGATAATCAGATCGTCTCTTACCGTGACCAAGAAACCGGCATGGAAATTGTCAATGACCTGCTGGCCGTGCAAACGGTGCTGGACATCGGCAAGACCGTGAAGTCGTACAATATCGCTGGCGATATCGCTGACGATGTGTCGATCAGCATTGACGGCCAGGCGCCGTACTCGTTCGATCACACCGAATACGACAACGACGGCGACCCGGTGCCAATCTTCACGGCAGGTTACGGCGTGAACTGGCGGCACGACGCAGGCCTGCGTACCGTTGGCATCGACCTGGTGCTGGATTCCCAAGCCGCCAAGCTGCGTAAGTTCTACAAGAGCATCGTCAGCTATGTGTTGAGCGGCTCCGAGCGAATCCGAGTGGATGGTAAACCCGGCCAAGGTCTGAAGAACCACCGCAATACGGTCAAGCTGAACCTGGGCAGCGGTGCCGGTGGCGCGAATATCGACCTGACTACGGCCACGCCGCAGCAGATCATCGAGTTCTTCACCAAGGGCGCATTTGCTCAAGCAGCGCGCAACAACAAGGTCGAGGCCTACGATGTGTTGTGGGTATCGCCCGAGATCTGGGGAAATCTGTCGCAGCCGTACCTGATTCAGCTGGGTACCGGTGGTGGCACTGTTGCTGGCTCCGTGTTGGATGCAGTCAAGAGCTTCATCCCCGCTCGGTCTATCCGCCAGACGTTTGCTCTGAAGGACAACGAGTTCATCGCTTACCAGCGCCGCCAAGATGTGGTCTCCCCTCTGGTTGGGATGGCAGTAGGCACTGTGCCCCTGCTGCGCCTGCGCCCGCAGGACAACCACAACTTCCAGATCATGTCGGCCATGGGCTTGCAGATCAAGCGCGACGGCGATGGTAAGTCCGGCGTGCTGTACGGCGCTGACCTGGACTAAGGAGATGGGAATGGCTAAATATCAAGTCGTTCGTGCTTGGCACGGGGTAACCGTTGGTCAGGTAGTAGAGATGGAGAAGGTGCACCCATCTCTCAAGGCCAACGTCATCCCGTTGACTCAAGTGGCTCCAGCCTCCGATGAGGCCGGCGATCTACTGAAGCAGGCCCAGGCGGAGATTGATGCGATGCGCGAACGTGCCCAAACCGAACTGGCGCAACGCGTGGAGGAAGCCAAGCAAGAGGCCCAGGCCGAGGCGGACCGCATTATCAGTGAAGCAACTGTCGAAGCTGAGCGTATCAAGCTGGACGCACAGCAAAAGGCCGGGGAACTAACGCCAGCAACGCCAGACGCGGGCAGTAAGCAGACGAAAGCCAAGTAACCGCCATCCAGGCGGTTTTTTACGCCCGTTCATTCGGGCAGACGCTTCCAAGCAACCTTAAATCGGTAGATGCCGAGCCCGAGAGGGTGGAAGAGCTTTGAAAAGTCCGGGGCTGCCCATTGCGGGCGGCCCTTTTCTTTTCGGAGAACGAAATGAGTTCGCTGACAATCATCGATACAGTTATTCAGCAGGATGGAGACGGCCGGTATAGCTTGAACGACCTGCACCGTGCATCCGGTGGCAGCCCTAAGCACCGGCCTGGGCAGTTTATGCGGCTGGACGCCACCAAGTCGCTTGCCAAGGAAATTCAGTGCGCAGATCAGCGCAGTGCATTTCACGTCGTTAATGGCGGGCCATTGCGTGGCACGTATGTATGCAAGGAGCTTGTTTACGCCTACGCAATGTGGATCAGCCCTGCGTTCTGCTTGAAAGTAATTCGTGCATACGATCAGGCGCAGACCAATGCTATGGGAGCCTATCGGCAGCTTCAAGCGCTGATTGCAGAAGAGGTATCTACGCAAGTACGCGCTTCGTTCGGCTCCCGCCTGATGCTGGAGCGCAAACGAGCCATCCCTGAGCTGCAAAAGCGGCGCGAACGCCTGGAGCATGAAATCCAGCCATCCCTAACACTTAACTGACCCGGCCAAGCGCCGGGTTTTCTTTTTTTGGGGGTTACATGATCACCGCTGAGCAAGCCCAGCAATATCTGGCCAGTCAAGGGATTAGCAAAGTCCCTGATTTCATCTTGGCCGCCTGGATTGAACTGGTGAATAGCATCCAGGGGTGCTTGGACGAGCATTACACGCCAGCGGTAGCGCTGCTGATCCAGTCCTATCTGTTGGCCCTCATGGCTTACGGACAGGGCGATAAGTACATCAGTAGCCAAACAGCCCCGAGCGGCGCGTCCCGTTCCTTCCGATACCAAAGCTTTGCAGACCGGTGGCGCGGGATGCTTGGGTTGCTGCGCGGCCTCGATAAGCATGGCTGCGTCACCGGGCTGATTCCTCCTGATCCTACAGTCCAGGCCCATGGCGGCCTGTGGATTGCCAAAGGGAATTGTTATTCCGGGGGGGCTCTGATGAGCGAGACAGCCAATTGGAGCTACACCAACACCGCCACTGTGAAGCCCTATATAGGCACGGACGAGTGGGGCGGCAGCAAATACGGCGAGCCTTACGAGATTGCCTGCACCTGGGCCGCCAAGTCAGAGCAGATGCGTGATTCGCTGGGCGCGGAGTTCGTCACGCGCAATCAGATCTACACCGAAGACAAACGCCCTCGCTTTCTGGACCTGATTCAACTCAATGGCTCGACTGAATGGCAGGAAATCCGAGCAGTAACAGGCTGGGATATGTCTTTTTTCGACGAAGAGCCTGACTTTCTACTGGTGACGTGATGGCAGTCCGAGGAATCAAGCAGGTCAAGAACAATATGCGCAAGCTCCAGGCTGAGATCCAAGGGCGCAGGACAGAGGCTGCCGTGTACGCGGTCCTGTCCCAAGGGGGCGCGGCTGCAGCCACGATGACGCCGGTGGATACCAGCACGTTGATCAACAGTCATTTCGTGGAAATCAAAGCTGACGGCGACAAGGTGACAGGCCGAAACGGCTACAGCGCCGAGTATGCCGCTGCTGTTCATTCTGCGCCTGGTGTGCTTAAAGGCCAAGACCGTCCCGGAAACCGGGGCCAGTATTGGGACCCGGACGGCGAACCTCACTTTTTGACGGCGGGCTTCGACCAGATCGCTGCAGACGTGCCGCGCATTTTAAGGAACGCATACCGTGCTTTTGATCGACGTTCGTAACTGGGTGGTAGCGGCTCTGCCGGCAGATTATTTGGCGATGTTCTCCTGGGTGGAGTCATCCAGGCCCGAGGATGCCGCCAGCCGCTACTGCATTGTCCAGCAAACAGGCGGATCTGGGCCCGTCGTTGAAACCCGCTATCCACGTTTTCGCGTGGTACTGCTGGGTAAGCGCAACGAGCGCAGCGATGCGCAGAAGGTCATGGCAGACATCGAAGCGTTGCTACAGGCAGCTATGGGCGATGCCTTCCCATGCGGGGCCGCCAGTATCCGAGCAATTACCGAGCCAGTCGGCCCGGGGTTCACCACAGAAAACCGGGCTTGGGCTCATGTTGATTTTGAGATCATTATTTAGGAGGGCCTAATGGCTACCTGCAAGAATCAGAAATTTGTCGGCCGCACGGCCATTTTGGAATACGCCATCGGTTGTGGCGACCAGATGCCCGCCGCGGCAGACTGGAAACGCCTGGGTGCCATGCGCGCCAAAGAGCTGACTATCGAATGGGAAACCACCGATGCGACGGCAGACGACTCCATTGGCGCATTGCGTGAGAACCTGGCTGCGTTCCAGACCTTGAGCGTATCTGGCGACGGTGTACTGAAGGTTGCGGGCACTGGCGCTGCTGCCTTGATCGCGCTGACCAAGCACGTCATTAAGCCAGAAGCAACGGGCGGCGAGCCAGTGGCTTGGATCCGCCTGACGTTCCCCGATCTGACGTTCACCTTCTTCTCGATTGTGACGAACATGTCGCGCTCTGCGCCTTATGACGATGTAGCCACCTACTCGTTTGAGGCCAGTGCGACTGCCAGTGACTTCGGCTTGATGGTGGAAGATACGCCAGATCCTGACGCTCCAGCTGTGGATACTGTGGTCGTTACTCCGGCTACTGCCAGTATTGTCGAGGGTGCTACCCGACAGTTGACTGCAGCGATCACGCCCACCGGCGCGGCCCAAGGCGTGATTTGGTCGTCCTCGGACACTGACACAGCGACAGTCTCCCAGACGGGGCTGGTCACTGCCGTAGTAGCCGGTACCGCCACTATCACAGCAACCAGCACGGCAGACTCGGCTAAGAAGGGAGAGTGCGCCGTTACGGTGACCGCATGATGATCCTTACGGATGTCGGTGAGGTCGGCGTCCACGTAGGCGAGCGGGTGCATATCCTGCGCCCGTCGCTCTACGCGATGTCGCAACTCGGCGAGCCTCGGGAGATTGTGGAGTTGTTTGCCGCAGTGATGGGCGAGGCCCCAAGTCTGGTGGATGCGCTGGCGGTGGTGCTGGCCTGCTCGGATGAGGATTTGTCCGACCTGTTTGGCTGTGTTTCGGCTGAGGGTGACAAGCTGACATACGCGCCAGGGCTAGTTGGGTCTGATGCCGTTGTGCTGCTGGCGCGCTGCCTGCTTAAGCATGGCATTACGGGCTCGTTGCCTGAACTGCCCCGGCCAGCCGATCAAGAGCCGGAGTATGTGCAAGAGTTTAATGCTCGTTCTCATGTCGCTATGGCTATGGCGCATCTTGGGGTTTCTGAGCGGGACGCCTGGCAGATGACCATGACCGGCTTAGTGGGGGCGCTGCGTGCGAAGTTTCCGCCATCGCAGAATGATTCGCCTGGCGCAAAAGCTCCTAGCAAGGCTGAAATGGAAGAGGCGCTGGCTTGGCATGATCGGGTTCTGGCCGCCAGGGCTTAGCGTTGTCTAGCGCGGGTTTTCTGCGTTGGTTAATATCTCCTCATGCATAAAGGGAGATAGGTGATGAGTAGATTGGTTTCCAGCTTGGGGCAACTGATTGGAGCGTTGTCCGGCTTGGTTCTGATTGTGGCCGGGCTGGCATTTATGGCCACAAATACTGGACCTGGGGGCTTGATTACCTTGGTTTGTGGTGTACTTTTGCTGCCACGAATATTTCCAAAGTTCGCCTCAAGATTTAAGCCACAGCATCAATTTTTAATTGGAATTGCACTGGTTGCTTTCTCTTTAGTCGCTGGCACTGCTTGGATAGGCGATCCGCCCGAGAAAGAGACGGCAGCAGACCGATACGTGGCTGCTATTGATGAAAGGCGCGACCGAGACAAGGCCATGTGCAGTGACACGATAATGGCCTATGTGATATCTCAAAATTTTGTAAAGGCCAAACTGGTAGCTCCATCTACCGCAGAATTCCCGTCGTTCTCTGATGTCAAGATACCTAAGTCAGGTGAGTGCAAGTTTACGGTGATTGGGTATGTGGATTCGCAGAACTCATTCGGCGCGATGCTAAGGACAACATATTCGGCGGATGTCCGATATGACCGCCAGTCAGGCAAATGGGCGCTTGAGAGTTTAGCAATGTAGTTGTGTAAATTGATTAGCAATAGCCACCTTCGGGTGGCTTTTTTTATGGAAGATCGAAATGGCCGAAAATGTCGGAGCTATCTATTACACAGTTGAGGCAGAAACTGCAAAGTTAATAGGCGAGCTCGGCTCCGTATTGAAAGGCCTCGACTCCCTAGGCGTAGGATTTAACAAAACAGATAAGTCAGCTCGCCAGACTGAAATGAGGCTGACTAAAGTGGCTAGTGCGGTGCAAGGCTTGGGCCGCTCAAGTTCAGCAGCTTCTCAGGCATTGAGAGGACTTCTTCCGGTCTTGTCTGGAGCTGCGCTGGTGAAGCTGGCGCAAGATATTATCGCCACTGCCGACGCGTGGACACAGCTTCAAAACCGTCTGCGTTTGGTGACTAACGGGACAAAAGAGCTTGCGCAGGCCATAGAGGCGGTTTTCAACATATCGCAGTCAACCAGCCAAGAGATTGATACTGTCGCTCAGGTTTATCAGCGATTCGCTCAGAACGCTAGCCGTTTAGGGCTGAGCCTAAATGACGTTGCAGAAGTGACGGATGTTGTGGCAAAAGCGGTGGCAATTTCTGGTGCCTCAGCAGAGGCGGCTAGTGCTGCCCTCACACAGTTCGGTCAGGGTTTAGCTTCCGGCACATTGCGCGGCGAAGAATTGAACTCAGTAATGGAGCAGACGCCTGCATTGGCGCAGGCAATTGCAACTGGTCTAGGCGTTAGCATCGGTCAGCTTCGCCAATTGGGGCAAGACGGGAAAATTACGGCAGGAGAGCTTATTAAGGCCCTGAAAGCCGCAGGCGATTCGGTAAACGAACAATTTGACACTCGCGTCAAAACGGCTGCGCAGGCCTGGACAGAGCTAAGAAACTCTGTAACCCGCTTTGTTGGTGAGCTAAGCGGTGCGACAAATATGTCGAATAGCTTGGCTGATAGCATTGAGCGAGTCTCAAAAGCCATCGACGAAGCCGACTTAGATTCTCTGGCTCAGGAAATTGAGAGCATAAAAGCCACAATTAGCCTGGTCGTGGACGGCGTTGAGGAGCTTTCTGCTGTTTTCAAGAGGCACTTCCCAGATATGGCTGGGACGGCAGAAAGATCGTTCACGCAGATGGCGCTAACCACCGCCAAAGAGGTGGATAGCATGGTGGCCGCATCAAGGGGTGCGGCTGGCGCAATCGGCTCACTCTGGGATGCATTGGCCCATAACATCCCCACGCTTTTTAAAAACGCTTGGAACATCGTAAAGAGAGATACGGCTGACACGGTTAACGCCTTGGCTGACATGCTGAACAAGCCTTTACAGGCTGTTGGGTTGGAGGGGTTCTCAAAAGTCACCTTCGGGGCGCAGGAGGTGGAAAGCCTCATAGATCTTACGGATGCACTTAAATTCGGCTGGGATAATGCCGCAATCGGAGCTGGCGCATACGAACGAACTCTGAAACGAGTGACTGACAACGCCATCGATTCGAGCATAAATGACTGGATGGAAAAGTACAGTGAGTCAACTGAGAAGGCTGTTACGGCAACAACCAAGCTAGATGAATCCATCAAGAAAAAGAAGAAATCACTATCCGATGCCGAGAAAGCCTCCCAACAAAATAAGAAGGTGATCGACGATTTGGCGACGTCGTTGTATCTGGCTGGCTTAAAAGACGAGGAGCTGGCAGCAGCCAAAGCGAAAATGGCGCTTAACCCCGCTGCTACAGAAGATGAGGTGTTAGCTGCTGAGGCCCTTGCTCGCGCCCTGTGGAATGTGGAGGAGGCTGAGCGCCAACGAGGTAAGTTCGGCGAGAAACCGAAGGATGCCGACCAGTACATCATGGGCGATACCTCACCCCTTTCAGGAGGTGTGTTTGATGATCAATATGCACGGTATGAGGCCGAGGCCGAAGCCGAGCAGAAGCGGTATGACGATCAGTTAGAGCGTTTACGCCAAGCTCGTGAACTGCAGATCGAGACAAAGCGATCCTATGATGAACTGGAGCAAGAGGCGGCTAAGCAGCACGCAGACCGAATGGCTCAGATTGAGCAGGCGAAAAATCATGTGATGTTGGCTTCGGCGAGCGATGCGTTTGGCGCCTTGGCTGGCGTGATGAAGCAGTCTCAAGGAGAGCAGTCAGGGATCTATAAAGCGATGTTTGCGGCTTCCAAGGCTTTCGCTATCGCAGACGCTACGGTCAATGCCTACAGTGCAATCTCGAAGGCATGGAACTCTGCTCCGTTTCCAGCAAACCTTGGGGCAGTTGCGGCAACAACGCCTCAAGTTATGTCGGTAGTGTCGGCAATCAGTGGCGCTAGCTATAGTGGCCGCCAATACGGCGGCCCCACACAGCCAGGAAAGATGTACCGCATCAACGAAAACGGGGCGCCAGAGGTGTTCAATACGGCCAACGGTCGGCAATTTATGTTGCCCAATACCCGTGGCCATGTCGTTAGCAACAAGGACGCGTCTGTCTCTAAAGGGGGCGAGGGCGCACCGCGCATCACGCTGAATCTGATTGAGGATGCCTCGCGTGCTGGGCAGGTAGATCAGCAGCAGTTAAACGACGAGCATATTTTAAATGTGTGCGTTGCCAGTATCAGAGGTGGTACACAGATGGCAGGCGCTATTGAAGGTACGTACGGAGTGCGGAGACAGGGACGATGATAGAAACCAGCATTGATTTCCCTGCAGGCCTCCCGAATGGACTGCGTGCTGACCACCAGGCCAACCATGTTCAGCCGTTCCAGCGTACGACCATGGCTGATGGACGGGCACGGCAGCGCCGTCGTTTTAGCTCCGTGCCCAGCATGCAGACCTTTACCTGGATCTTCAAAGCCAATGAAGCCGCGCTATTTGAGGCTTGGTTTCGGGACGCCATTAAAGATGGGGCAGATTGGTTCAACATCAACCGCCTGACTCCGCTGGGGATGTCTGTGCTGGTGTGCCGCTTTTCCAGCATGTATCGGGGGCCTGTGCTGCTTGGTGTAGACCGCTGGCAGTTTTCGGCGGAGCTTGAAGTATGGGAGCGACCACTTATGCCGGTCGGCTGGGGCGAGTTTCCCGAGTTCGTTCTTGGGTCGAGCATCATCGATATTGCACTTAACCTGGAGTGGCCAGAAGCATGAGTGTTCTAGAGATTGTGTATGCCAGCGCTCCGACCGATTCGATGCTGTTTTATACGCTTGAGGTTTCCGCACCTGGTGTGACCCCGGTGCGGATCGTTCAGGGGTATGAAGATCGAATGCTCGGAGTGGACGGCCAACTGGTGCTGTTCGAGGCAGCAGCCGTTGAGTTGTCGCTGCCGTCGCGTAACGCCTCAGGCCAACAGACTTTGCGGTTTGGCATTGCCGGGGCCAACGATCGAATCCGGCCGATTGTCGATGCCATGCTTGAATCTGGGCAGATGGTGACGCTGACAAGCCGGACGTACTTGGCAAGCGATATTACGGCACCGGCAGAGCGGCCGTATGTCATGACTGTGCTGAGCGGGCAGTTTGAGAACGGCACTTTTGTGGCGGAGGCCAGCTACTACGACATGCTGAATACGGCCTGGCCACGAGAGCGCTACACGGCAGAGACGGCACCGGGGATTCAATGGCTATGACGATCAATGACTTTCTGCGGACGCGGTACGTTCCGTTTGGTCGTGCCGTTCCGGAGCTTGATTGTTGGGGCCTGGTCAGGCTGGCCAGAGCTTCGCTGTTCGGCAGGGCCATGCTTCCAAGCTATTCGGAGACGGACCCGGAGGATAAAGCAGGCCTGACCGTGGCAGCCAGTAAAGTTCGGGAGCAGGGCGGTTTTAAAGAAGTGCAGCCCAGGCCAGGCGCAATTGCTACCGGCTGGCGCGCACGGCTCTGCGTGCATGTCGGGCTTATCGTAGAGGCGGACGGCAGACTCTGGGTGCTGGAGACAGACACTGGCACGGGCCCCACGCTTACCAAGATTAACGCTTTTGAGGCCCGCTACACGCGGGTTGTTTTTTATGACGATCAGAGTCTTTCTTAGCGGGACGTGTGAACAGCCTTGCGAGACGCATGAATGGACCGGCACTTTAGCCGGTTTTTTTGCGTCCAAGGGTTTGGCGTATACGCTGGCCGAGCTGCCTAAGTCGCACGTAACGGTGAACGGTCAACCACTGTCGATGCTGGAATGGGCCGATCGTCACCTGGATGCTGGTGATGACGTGGAAATGCGTCTGATACAGCATGGAGGCGTGTTCTCGGGGTTGGGCAAGTTGCTTGGCAGCATCTTCAACTTTGCCTTTGGCTGGCTGATGCCTAAAAGCGGGAGCCAGAACTACGGCTCCCCGGAGCAGGGCCAGCGTCTTGAGACGACTTCAGCAAAGGCCAATCAGCCCAAGCTGGGCGATGTTGTGCCTGAGCTGGCCGGTCGCTTTCGTCGCTTTCCTGATTACCTGACGCCGCCACGCCGACGTTTCGTGAACTGGCGCGAGCAGTGGCTGGAGTTCCACGCATGCATCGGGCCTGGCCAGTACCAGATACATAACGCAGACGTGAAAGTAGGGGACACACCGTTCTCTGCCTTGGGCGCGGATGGCTCCTATGCTATCTACGGCCCAGGGGCAGATCTGTCGGGAACGTCTACACATGAGCACTGGCACACAGTACCTGCGGTCGGTGGCACGTCCTCTGGCACGGCAGGTCTGGAAATGTCCACTGAGCTCGCAAACCGGGAGAACACGCAGCCAGCAAGTTACTCATTTGGTGGTAGCTATATCTGGCGCTCCTCGGAAAGCGAGTTTCCACAGGGCTGGGGAGCTGGGACGATCGTCAATATCACCCTGCCACTGACATACAGCGTCACGCGGGAGGGGGTAATTCTGAATGTGCGCAACCGCTTCCACGGCGAGTTTAAGCACCTGATGCCACTAGGAGCCACGCCGTTGACTATGGGGTTGAACGGCCAGACTTACACGGTGGTTGTTAGTGCATCGGATTTAGATGCGAACGGCGCTGGCTGGATTGAACTTCAATTCCCGCGTGAGAATCCGGAAGACCCGGTCAACTGGGTCAATTTTTTGGAGCCGGGGGGCTACACCATCACCTTCTCCCGCACCCCTGCGTCGCGGTGGCGCATTCAGCAGTACGCGCCCGACAATATCGTCGTTTGGCGGATGTTGCCCAACGGGCAAGACGACCCCGATTGGCTCGGCTTCCCAGCAGTGACCACAAGCGACGCAACGGTGACATTTAATGGCGGCACTGTGTATGGAGAGTGGAGCAGCGAGTTCGTTGCAACGCCAGGAAAGGAAACAACAACCGCTATCGAGATCGACTTCTTCTTTCCGAATGGGCTGGGATACATCCGAGATAACGGTGATGTGACCGCCCAAGGGCTGGGCATCGAAATTCAGTACCGGAACGCTGACGGCGGCCCACGCACGACGATCAGCAAGTGGTATGAGAACTGGACGCTGGACCAAATCGGGATTACCGAGTCGATCAATGTTCCGCAAATGCGGCCGTCTGTCCGTGTTCGACGGGTGGGCGCTAGCGCTACGTCAACGCAGGTCAAAGACACCATCCAGTGGTATGGCCTGAAAAGCCGCCTCCGGACGCGAACAAGCTACCCGCGCTGGACCACCATGGCGGCCAAGCTGCGAGTCGGTGGACGTCTGGGTGCGCAGTCGGAAAACCAGATCAACGTGGTGGCTACACGGATGCTGCCAGTTCTGCAAAGCGACGGCACCTGGTCAGCCCCGCAGCCGACGCGGGACATTTCTGCGTTTGCGCGCTATATCACCGGCTCGATCGGGTATTCAGACTTGAACCTTGATGCCGACGAGCTGCGGCGATTGGATGCAATTTGGAAGGCCAGGGGCGAAACGCTTGATCATGTGTATGACCTGACAATGGCTCAAGATGCCCTGAAACTTGCTTTTCGTGCCGGGTTCTCTGAGCTTACGGTGTCGCATGGCCTGATCCGACCGGTCCGCGATGATGTACGCACGCAGTTCGAGCAAAGCTACTCACCGCTGAGCATGAGCAAACCTTTGCGTGAAAGTGTGAGCCCCCGCAAACCCATGGATCCGGATGGGGTGGAAGTGGAGCACATCAACGCAGAGACATGGACATCAATGAGGGTGAAGTGCTTGCTACCAGGTGATCAGGGGTTCAAGCTGGAGAAGTTAAAGCTCGATGGCGTGACGGATCGGGTCCGAGCTTGGCGAATTGGTATGCGCCGGCGTCGAGAGCAGGCCTATCGAAACCGTGAGTACAGCTTCGGCACAGAAATGGACGCTTTTAACAGTGAGTACCTGTCTTATGTGCCGCTGTTTGATGACGAACCTGGTAACGCGCAGATGGGCCTGCTGGCCGATATTCAACCTGTCTCTGGTGGCGCACTGCTGCGCATCATTGAGCCTTTGCGCTGGGTTGCTGGTGCGCCGCATTCCGTGGGGTATCGAACACCAGAGGGCAAGTTTGTTGGTCCGTTTGTGGCGTTGCCAGGGCCTGATGACTTCTCGATCATTGCTGACATTCCGCAGCCTTGGCCAGAGGTCAGTCTGAAACAGGAGCTCCCACATATCTACTTCGGCTTGACTGCTGATTGGATAAAGCCAGCTCTGATCACGAACATTCAGGCCCGTGGCACCGACGCTACGGATGTGACAGCAGCCAATTACGACGTGCGTGTGTACGCCGATGACAACAACAATCCGCCGGATTAACCCCGGCACCAGCATCAATCAACCCGCTTCGGCGGGTTTTTTTATGGGCGTTTGAAATGACGACATACAAAACCGGAAACCCGCTCGGCAGTGTTTCGCCAAAGGATCTGTTTGATAACTCCGAGAACTTGGACTGTGCAGTCAATGGCGCCGCGTTAATCTGGAAAGATCGGTTTGATGGAAGCAGGCTCAGTTGGGCTGGCATTGAAGATCGCGCCCGAATCGATGTATTGGCAGCCGCTGAACTGGCGGCACGCGAGGCAACGGCCCAGGCAGCTGAACTACGCGATCAGGCGCAGGTTGCTCGGGACGATGCGCGTGAGGCTCGAGACGATGCCATCGCCGCCGCTTCTGCGAGTGGTGAGTTTGTGTTTGCCGAGACCTATGCTGACGCCCTTGGAAAGCTGCCATTGTCAGAGGGAGCTGTCGTTGAGGTTGGCCGCGATGAGACCTTAGATGAAAGTCGGACTCGGTACGTAGTCGAAGGAAATCAGCTTCGGTTCGCCGTAAATTTGGATCTCGTCCGGATTGCTTTAGCGCAACCTAATGGCGCTGAAATTGTTGGATTCCGTCGCCCGGAATCGACTGCAGTACGTCGGAACTTGCTGGATCGGGGTAATGACACGATTAGCGTCCTGGATTACATCGATACACCTGTCGACGGGGAAACTAGCAACCAGAACGGAATTGCCGCTGCTGTGGCGGCCGCCGAGGCGCTCGGCGCCGATCTGGTGTGGCCCGCAACGGAAGGTGATTACATCAGCACGGACAATATCCCAGGCTTCAACTCAGTTAGGCACTTAGGCCCTGGAGTAATCAGTCGGGGAACAGATCGCTTCTACATTAGCCCGCAAGGCCCTGGCGTGCGCAACTCTTTTTATTACTCTCCAACTGGTAGCGATTCCAATGATGGCTTGTCTGCTGATATGCCACGGCAAACTTTGTCCGACGTCGCACAGGTCCTGAATCATTGGTCTGGCGCTGGAAGTATGCAAGACGGCCGATGGCGTTTCCTATTTTCTGCTGGTGAGTGGGTGGATCAAACTCTGAGGATTAACTGTCGTGTTGATTCAAAATACCCAGTTGAGTTTGAGGGTGTGATAGACAGCTCTTCGGTGCCGACTTCGATTTGGCGACATACCTCATCTTCTGCGTTCTCAAATGTTGTTTGGATCGAACCTGGTGGAGAGTTTTCTTTTCGCAATCTCTACTTTAAAGGTGTCGACAACACTCAGTTCGCATCATACGGAATTATCCAGAAACAGGGCGGCCGCCTATCTTGCTATGACTGTCGTGTCGAGGGCAAGAGCATTGGGTTCGCGGTTGTCGATAGCGTAAAAGGATATTTCGCACGATGCTGGGCGGTGAACTGCCAGGACGGATTCCGCGTCAGCTATCAATGCACTGGCACTATTGGGGATGCCGAAGATACTTTATGCAGGGCACTCAATTGCACAAATACCGGCGCATTTATATCCCGCAATGGAACCGCTCATGTTGATTACTTCAATCCAGAAGACTGCCTGGTTGGTGTCTTCGTTGATATGGGTGCTCGAGCTGCCTGCGTTGCCGGCAATTACAAGCGCTGCTCTGTTGGCGTACGAACACAAGGCAGTGGCGAATTCACAGATGGTGGAATTAATTTTAATACAGGCACCCCTGATGCTTGCCTCATCACTTTCCAAAGCCAGGGAAGCGGCGGAGAAATTCGGCTTTATAGCCAAACAAGTCAAATGGAGCACAGGGCTGGGTGCGACGTTGGGAGCTGGAGCGTTTCTGGCCCTTCGTATTCAACATTAACAAATATCGTCGATTACAACGGTACGCGCTTAAAAATCCCAAAAGGCTGGTTCGTTGATTCAAAAAAGACGATTCGGCTGAAAATTTGGGGGGAGAAAATAGGCACTGCAGGGAATAAGTTCTTCCGCTTTATGGTCCTTAACCACGCGGATCAATCAAACCCGCAAACGCTCCTTACGGCCAACCTAGGCAATGCTGCTGGGGCGTTTATTTACGAAATCCTCGTTACCTCCACTGGCGTAAATAGCCAGCAGACGGACGGGGAGCTTCTATCATCTAGCGGAACGAGCATACTCCGATCTTCTGGCGGTGTTAGCTTCAGTGCGGCCGACCGCATGCTGAGGTTATATGGCATGACAGAAGATGCTGGTGACAGTATCGCTATTCGCCGATATGAGGTGACGTTGCTAGGTTAATTTACTGATGCTCCCCATATCTTACTGGTTACTACCCGCAATTTCTTTGATTTTTTTCAGGGCTAGGAGTTGCGAAGCTTCACTGAAATGAAAAGGGGAGGGACCCCATTGATGATCGTCAGGGCATGTTAATTCGTTGTTGTATTCAATGAACTGGCTTGATGGTAGAGACTTTTTTTGTGTTTCATATATTTTAGAAAGCAAATCGTTGATTCTGTTCACCCTATTTTCATCAAACTCAATTCCTTTTTCGGTCTTTTTTTGACAAAAAACCTTATTTATTAATATTTTTTCTTTTAGTTTTTTTTCTTCTAGAATTTTGAGCAGCTGAAGCCACCCAGCAGTCCACCACTCCATAAATAAGGGAGTGCCTGCTCTAATAGTTTTTGCGCTTGGAGGGACTTCCATCTTAGTTGATATCAACTCCGAAGATAGCGTGCAGCGCCCTCCATTTTGGAATGAGGCTATGCTAAATCTCTCATCAATGCTATCAACTATTACTACATCGGCAGATGCTGCTCGCAATCTATCTATCGATTTTTTCTTGATGTCCCATTCGACTAGTCTTCTCTGAAATGGTGATTTTAATTTTTCACTATATTCATCTTTAAATGGGGGCGGTGAAAACATTGAGGCTAATGAGCTTCGTGCTATGTATAAGGAAATTTCACAGTTTTCCGCCTCAGGTAGATTAATGATATCTCTTGAAACGCAACTTCCAATAATTAATATTTTCATTTTATTTCAGGTTTGCTTTTCCATACGGCAGGGCACAAGGGGTTCTTCTTGTATTTCAGCCCTTTATTCTAGCCCAGAGTGGCTGAGGGTAGCCAAGGGTAAAACATGGATGCGACTTGTGTGGTGCTTCGCGGGAGACAACTATGCTCCAAAGGACATTAAGAATGTTTGATAACGACGCAGCTCATCTGCCGATAAGCACTGGCTCTGCGCTGGTCATGTATGGATGGACGATGCAAGACTTTGTGCTGACGCTCTGGGCCGCCTATGTGGTGATTTTGATTGTGACCAAGCTGCCGGACTTTACTCGTGCGGCCGCGCGGATTGTGGGCGGGATCCAGCGTGCCTGGCGCCAGCTCAAGGAGTGGAAGCATGGATCTGAAGACTAAGCTGGGTGCAGGGGTAGTCTCGGCGGCGATTGCTTTGGTTGCCGCCTGGGAAGGGCGCTCTTTGATCGCCTATGTGGACCCGGTGGGCATCCCGACTATCTGCGACGGCTATACCCATGGCGTGAAGCTGGGCGATGTGGCTACGCCGGAGCGTTGCGATGCTTTGACTGGGCAGGAAGTGCGCAAGGCCCTGGCTGTTGTGGATGGCTCGGTGCCGCAACCCTTACCTGATGGTGTGCGTGTGGCGCTGGCCAGCTTTGTCTACAACGTGGGCCGTGGTGCTTATGGCAACTCCACTTTGTTGCGCAAGCTGCGGGCTGGCGATCTGGCCGGGGCCTGCAATCAGCTCCCGCTCTGGGTGTATGCCGGCGGCAAGAAGCTGCGCGGCCTGGAGCGACGCCGAGAGGCAGAGAGAAAGATATGTCTATCCGGTCTTCAGTAGTTGGGGCTGCTGTTCTGGCGGCCCTTTTCATTGGGCTGCAGCTCTATGGCTCAGCCCAGCAGAAGAAGGGCTATGACAAAGCCCAGGCCGAATACATGATTGCTGTCGCGCATGCAGAGGGTAGGGCACGACAGATTGAGCATGAGTTAACTGAAGAAATGGAGGCCCGTGATCGTGAGACCCAAGAACAACTGGCGCAAATTGCTATTGCTGAGCGCCGCGCTGCTGATGAGCGCGTGCGCAAGTCAGCCGAAGAATATGCAGCCCGTTATCGTCGGGATACCGCGCTTGCCAGCGCTGCCGCAGAGCGCCAGGCAGCCGACACCGCCATCGGAATGTTTACCGAGCTGCTTGGAGGGTTTGATGAGGCTGCGGAAGTCTACGCAGCAGAGGCTGATCGACGCCGAATAGCGGGCTTGGCGTGTGAAGCTGCATATGCCGATGCCCAGGTGCGATAGCTATT
This sequence comes from Alcaligenes sp. DN25, assembly GCF_023674485.1. Taxonomy (NCBI): domain Bacteria; kingdom Pseudomonadati; phylum Pseudomonadota; class Betaproteobacteria; order Burkholderiales; family Alcaligenaceae; genus Alcaligenes; species Alcaligenes sp. DN25. The sequence goes on from NZ_CP098408.1 coordinate 1,977,540, forward strand.
GCGCGGCCGCCCAGCGTCCGTTCCAGTGGCGCTCTGATACTGAGATCGACGCTACGCCGATCAGGGTGGTGCGCTACGTAGAAGTTGAGGCTGAAACTTGGGCGCAGCTGTGTCAGAGATAAGGCTAATGCAGACTGCCACCGATATGTTGGGAGTCAAGTGTCCGCTATCGACCTATAGCGTTGAAAAACGTGGGTTAAACGGAATTCGCCAGCCTGCCAGAAACTATGGTCAAATTTGTTATAATAATAGTTGGCCCGAAGCACGGGGCCTGCCTGCCCGAATTGGCGAAGCCGCAAATGGCGCGTGTGGAAAGAGAGTCTCAGTGACCTGGCTTTGTCTGCCGTGGTCTTTGACGGGCACATCGACTTGACGGCATTACTTAGCGAGGTTTCAATGCGAACTCATTTCACCACCAACAGTATCGACCGGCTAAAGCGCAACGCCAAAGACTTGCGTCGCAGCAATCCCTTACTGAAGCAAAGTCAAGCTCTTGACCATATAGCGCAGCAAAATGGCTGGCCAAACTGGGCACTACTCCAAAGGAATTCTGTCACTCCTAGGCTTGAATTGACTCTCCAGCCTTTTAAGCTTGGTTCTCGAGGAGTATTTTTCCTTAAGATTGCCATACGTGACACAAAAACATGTGCCGAATTGGAACGTGCTGGCGGCCTTTCATTCTACTTGCCACGCATACCCTCCAACTGGCTAATCCGCCGCTTCACTGCGGTCCGCGACTACAAGCCAGACCCATACCTGAGTTTTGTTCATGAACGACCACGAGGCAAATTCGTTAATGGCAAATTTCTCTGCATCGTCTCGACTAATGGCGTTCAAGAGCCCGAGATTGAAAACGAAATTAAAAAGGGATTGATGCCAATTGGAGCACAGCTTTGGGATGCGGCTATCGCAATGGCTGAGACTTCTCTTACACCTTCACCCATAGCTACCAATGTTCGACTCTTCTTTAGCCGACCCGGCACTAGCGATGTTTATCAGATAGAAGAGCAAACATTCGAAACACTGGAGGCAGCAAAGAACGCCACGCTGCCTTTAAGGGCTCAGCCTATTGGTATATCTGGGCCGGAAGGATGGTGCTCTTTCAGCCGTCATTTGGCTGGCAGACTCCGCAGTAGTAAGGATTCCCGTCAGTACAAAGGCTGACTCTGTATATCCATAATGCGAATAGCGCTGCATCCGCATAACCGAAAGAAATTGCGGATGACCGCTACTGGCTGATTATGTTGAAAAACTCTGCTGAATTGTAGAACCGTCACGTCGTTCTGGTGTCTTATCCTCATCAACGGAGATGTGCATCATGATGGGTCAAGCTACGGTTCAGGATCAGCTCTTCTACGCGTTCAACCTTGAGGACCATGTCCCACAAGGCCATCTCCTGCGAGGCGTTGACCGCTTTCTCGATCTTGGCGAGCTACGCCAGCATCTGGCGCCGTTCTACAGCCACACCGGCCGACCTTCGATTGACCCCGAACTCATGATTCGTATGCTCGTGATCGGCTACTGCATGGGCATCCGGTCTGAACGGCGACTTTGCGAAGAGGTTCACCTGAACCTGGCCTATCGTTGGTTCTGCCGCCTTGGCCTTGAAGACAAGGTTCCTGATCACTCCACCTTCTCCAAGAACCGACATGGCCGCTTCCGGCAGAGCGACGCGTTTCGCTTCGTCTTCGAGACCGTGTTGCGCCGGTGCATGAGCGAAGGTCTGGTTCAAGGTGAAGGGTTCGCCGTTGATGCCAGCATCATCAAGGCCGATGCCAATCGGGCAGGCAAGATGCCCAGCTCAGAGCTCGTCAATTGGCGTCAGGAGTCTCGGTGCAGTCGTGCTGTGCGCGAGTATCTAGAAGCATTGGATGCCGCTAATCCGGTGACCAAGGACGCTCTCGAGGCAACACCTGGCGCAGACGTTGCGCCTCGGAATATCTCTCCGACTGATCCTGCTGCACGCTGGACTGCCGCATCGGGTGGCCCTGCGTTCTACGCTTACTCCACTAACTACCTAATCGATCTGTCAGCCGGAATCATCATGGATGTTGAGGCCACACCGGCGCACCGCACGCGGGAGGTGGAATCTACCCGCACCATGATCGACCGAGTCGAGCAGCGCTTCGACATTAAACCTCAGCGCCTGGTGGGCGACACCGCTTATGGAACCGCACCGCTGCTGGGTTGGATGGTCCAAGATAAACAGATCGAACCCCATGTTCCGGTATGGGATAAGACGGTTCGCAAGGACGGTAGCCTGTCGATCGGCGAGTTCCAATGGGTGCCTGAACGCAACGAGTATGTCTGTCCGGAAGGACATGCACTGCGCAATGATCGACGCCAGTTCACCACGCCGCGTACACGCATCACCAAGGCAGACACCGTGATCTTCCGCGCGAGTCAGGCTAATTGCACTTCCTGTGTGCGCAAAGAGCATTGCTGCCCCAACACGTCGTTCCGCAAGATCGCGCGCAGCATTCATGAAGACGCGCGGGACGTGGCACGATCGATCGCTCAGACACCGGAGTACAGCCAGTCGCGCAGGCAGCGAAAGAAAGTGGAGATGCTCTTCGCACACCTCAAGCGCATCATGAAGCTAGATCGGCTCAGGCTGCGCGGGCTTAGCGGTGCGCGCGACGAGTTCTTGCTGGCTGCAACGGCTCAGAATCTGAGAAGAATGGCGAAGTGGCTGATGCCAGGGGCAACAAATGCAGGATTGAAGATCGCATGAGGTAGGCAGAGAGGTTTGCCTTGCGATCTACTCGCGAAAACTCGATCATGAATCCTGCGCAGCTGCCGCCGCCAAAAAATTCAAAGCGAGTTTTTCAACAGAATCGACCCAAAGGAATCAGTCAGTTAGGGTTTCTGGTAATCGACGCTGCAGTGCGAAACACGGAGGGGCATGTAAGTCTAGCTTGCAGGTCGTGCATCTTAATCGCCAAGCTAGGGGTTCTTTCGTGAACAAGAGGTCTCGTCAGCAGTCGGCACACGATAAGAGAGCTCGTCTCTTGCCAGGAGGTCTTCGTACCTTTCCTTTTCCAAGGTTTCAGTTAGGCGGTCACAAAGCAAATCAAACTCTGCGATAACCCAAGATTTTGCCTTTTGAATTAGGAGTTTGAGATTGCTGTAATTTCCTTGCTGAAGTGTTGCTCCATAAGCAGCGAAGCAAACAATCTTCTCAATCTTGTAGGCCTTCGTCCCATTGTTCAAAACCGCGCCCGGAATACTTTGAGCATAGGAGTTTTCATCATGGACGAAATGCTTGTTCCGAAGGTCTTTAAAGTAATTGAAAGCCATTAGTGCTTCTGGAGGCTGATCCTTGTAAATCTTAGCGGCAGGAAGCTGGAATCGAGCGCTATTACCAAAGCACTTTATAAAGTGAATAATGGCCGATCGCCAAAGGGCCTCACGGGCTACAGCTGGGTTCTCTGGTATTTGGTTGATTGCATCAAGACAAGTATCAGCAAATTCTAAGTCTTCCTTATGGAGAGACAGGTCAGCTAGACGCTTGGCCTCTGGGCCATTAATCGTTACTGCCTTTATGGCATCTGGGAAGCCTTCTAAGTGCAAACCTGAATCTGTCTTGCGAACGGAAAAATATTCCATAAAAACCTAATAAGAATTAGACGACAATCATATGCCGATCAGCAGACGGAACAAAAATTCTATTTTATCGAAAAAGCTCACAATATTGTTGTTTTAGAAAGCATGGTTTTTCCTCTTGAGATATTAGCGTATTAATTCGGATAGCAAGCGACCAAGGTTATATTTCGGCGATTGCAGTCACTAAATTAATAAGCTGTCGTCGTCAGCTATCTTTGAATCTCCGGGCGGGCTAGGATCCGGCTGATAACAAAACCACAGCATGGAGCCGCTTTGTAAACAAGGAACTGCGTAAACACGTTTTCAGCGATGAAATTAATGTGCGAATAAAGAATTGTATGGAATATAAAACAATCTTATTCAGTGAACAGTCTGCTTAATTTCACTTACTTCATCATGAAGCAGATTTGTATTCCAGCTACTGCCTCAGATTGCTGTTGGGTGATTTGTGTTCGGCGCTTGGTATTTCACATTGCTCATCTGACGAGTAACCGGATGCCACTTGAAAGCAGTCTCAGGCCGAGCAGTGCTCAACAACTCCAGCGCCGACTCGACGCTTGTGTCTGGCGAAGTCCATTTGCGAGCAGCATCAGACGATAGAACAACAGGTCTGCGGTCGTGAATATCCACCATCCCACCAGCTGATGCGTCTGTGACGATGGCAAAGCCGTGCTCAACATCTTCGGCTTTACCCGGCTGCCAGGCGGTAATTGCTGCCATATAGATTGGCTCTGCGTCTTTGGCATGAATGAACCAGGGCTGCTTATCACCAGTTTCTCCAGTCCACTCAAACCACCCGTCAGTCGGAACAAGCACGCGCTTACCGAGCAGGCCCCTCCACATGGGCGACTTCTTCAAGATGGTGTCCAGTCGGGCATTGATCACCGGCGAGCGTTTGTACCACTCTGGCTTGTAGCCCTAGAACAAGCGGTCGATCTGGTCGCTGCCGTCTCCAAGTCGGTGCATGACGAGAGGGCGGGTGCCAGGCGGAACGTTGTATTTCAGCCCGTCTGTAAGCTTTCCAAGGTTATGCGGGTTCCAGTTCATCGACTCTATATAGTCAACCGGTTCGCGGGCCTGTCTAATTCGTCCACACATGCATGTCCCCATCAAGGTTTGGTTGCTGGATCTTGCTTGTAGCGCTTTAGGTAGTATGCCATGTCGCCATCTCGACCTTGGGTGCGATGAGGGAAGTTGAGCCGGTCTCGATGCTCTGATGCCCGCATATACCCCTGAACGGCATTCTCCATCTTTAAGGCTTCGAGTAGTGGGCTCAGGCGTAGCCGGTTCTCACCCAGACCGTTCAAAGGCATGGTGCCCAGGATGGAGTAGGTCAGCACGGCAAGCTCGCGTAGGCGTTTCACCTCGCGCAACAGGTTCATCACGTCCTGATTGCGCCGGTTGCCTTCTTGTATGGCTTTCAGTTCGCGGTAGGTAAGCATGGTAAATTGCTGTATAAAAAAACAGTAATTTAGCACTTAACCGCTTGACAGGTGTTACAGGCCGTGGAGCGATAGGCAGCCTGTCTGCCTACGGCGTAATGGTGGGAAATTAAAAAAACCGCCCGAAGGCGGTAGTGTATCTTTTAGGACTGCTGCGCTAACGGTGAGCCACTACCGGGGTATCTCTCATCGGCTCATTGCGGCCGCTCAGGCCGGTTTTCCCAATGCCTGCTATGCTCTAGTGGAGGTGACAGGTTATTCGGATGATTCCTGCTGCCAAGATTAAACCGAGCGAACACAAAATAAGCGCAAGTTAACCAAACTGGAGAGATTCCCATAGGCACCAAAATTTTTACTGAAGCCGACCGTAAGCGTACTCCCCCTCCTGCCACTCCCAAGGGCGTGAGCCTTAGTACGAAATTCCGGGGTCAACGTGTTAGTCAGGAGCGTGGTGCGCATACCCGCAGCAAGAAAAATCCCGGCAAGCGCGCACATTCAGGCTAATTTCTGGCGGCTGACTGGTACCTGGCTAGGTTTTAATGGTGCACTCTAGGAGAGTTAACCAACTTCCAGACGCAAAAAAAGCCCGCTCTATAGCGGGCTGTTGATGAGTTGTCGGGGTTTAACTCGTACGGGAGTCATCTGCTCCCTGTAGAAGCACTTTCACTTTTGGGGGCATGGATGGGGGTACGAAGCCCATCCTCGAAAGATGAATCCCAAGCATAACAACAACCTAGCCGAACACCCCCGTTCCAGTACTGCCTACCAGAATACATGCACACAGCTCCAAGCTGTGCCAAGAAAAGCCCCAAAGATCAATGCTTTGGGGCTTTTTTGTTTTCTACAACTATAGCCTGCACTATTAATGCCTATATTGAATCCAGCGCGCGTCTAAGCTCTCTAGGCTCAGGGCTGACCCCAACGGCCCGTAAATGGCGATTACAGATAAACCAGATTTCGTCCCTGTCGTTAGCCAAAATAAAGAAGGCATCCGATGTCTCTGACGGGTTGAACATCCCCAGGGCACGGTAAGCAGTCTGCATATTGAATCCGCTTTGAAGCGGGGAGGGCTTGGGCCCATCCTTCAGCTCTTGAACACGAAGATATAGTCCCGTCTCTAGTGTGATCATGCAAGCCTCGCTTCTAGTTGCGTTGCTTTATTCTAGGAGCAGGAAAAGATCTTCGCCACAGGTCCGTACCTTTAGGTGTAATAAGACTTCATCAGATATAACAGAGCTTATGGCAGTCGACAAAAAAACCTCGGTAGAGGCTTTTTTGTGTGTTCGCGCCCGGGGTGTTTTGTCTTACATGACAACATACTGGGAGATGGCCAGAAAATGCGCAGCGCTGCCGGCCAGTACAAATAAATGCCAAATGCCGTGCCAATGTCGGAAGCGCTCGTCAAACACAAAGAACACGATCCCGGCGGTATAAATTGCTCCCCCAGCCGCCAGCCAGGAAAAACCTTCCGAGCCCAGGTTGTCTGCCAGCGGGCCCAGTGCCAGCAACACAATCCATCCCATAACGGCATAGATCACCAGCGATAGTATGCGTGCCGGCGAACGTGGTCGGATATCTTGAAGAATGCCAATCAGTGCCAAACCCCAGACCACGCCGAACAGACTCCATCCCCAAGGGCCTCGCAGCGTTACCAGGCAGAAGGGCGTGTAGCTGCCAGCAATCAACAGGTAGATGGAAAAGTGATCCAGCTTGCGGAAGACGTTTTTGGCCCGCCCCTTGAAGCAGTGGTACAAGGTGGAAATCAGGTACAGCAGGATAAGTGTGGCGCCGTAAATGGCCGTGCTGGTGATGCGCCAGGGGTCCCCGGTAAAGCTCGCCATGACAATTAACCAGGATACGCCGCCTACAGCCAGAACTGCACCGATCAGATGTGACCAGGCATTGAAACGTTCACCGTAATACATGATGCTTTATTCTCTCCGAACATTCGGCACGCCGATTGCAAGACCGTCGACGTGGTCGGAAAAGCTTAGCGCATAAATCAAGCTCTCGTATTGATCTCTGTTAGCTCAATGCGGGACATTCGTTCGCCGCTTTGGATGAGGAATGCCGGTCGAAGTGTCCACTACACAAAACCTGATGAGTTGCACTTTTTTCCTTGTTTGGGTTCTTGCCTGACTTGATGTCATATCTCTTGCGTTGTCAGTAAAAGAGGTGTGGTTTGATGGAAATTCAGTCACTTGTTGGCCTGCCACGTAAACCCCAATACCTGCTGACCAACTCCAGTTTTAGGATACGGTTTGCGCGACGTGCGCTCATACCTAAAGAGGGTCATCATGAAATTTGTGCTTTACAAGGACAAAAGTGGTGAATGGCGGTGGCGATTCAAGGCCGCGAATGGGAACATTATTTGCGTTAGCTCCGAGGGCTACAGCAGTAAGCAGAGCGCACAACACAGTATTGAGTCTGTGAAAAAAGGGATGGCTGATGCTCCGGTTGTCGAGGAGTAAGCAGAGACTTTCCTTAAGTTTTTACGCACAGCTTGTAGACTTATGAATAAAAAAAGCTCCCCAGCGAAAAGGGAGCCCAAAGACCTCGTCAAGATCCGAGGTCTTTTTTATGTCGACTCCGTACGGGAGGCGACTCAACAGCAGCGATCAATCCAGCATCGCTTCAGCCTCAATCTCGATCAGCCACTCAGGCTTGGCCAATCCACTGATCAAGATCCAGGAAGAGGGTGGTGGATTGACGGGAAATCGTTTCAGCAGCGCAGCGGCTATTTCGTCCTGCTCTTGTGGTGAGCTTGCATCTTCCCGGATAAAAATCCGCAGCATGATTACCTGATCAATCTTGCCGCCAGCCTCGGCCAGGACCAGTTCAATATTGTCCAAGGCGGCTTCTGTTTGCTCGCGCATACCGCCAGCTACGGTTTGCTCCTGAGCATTTACGCCTACTTGGCCAGACAGCATGACACGGCGGTTGCCAGTGACCACCAGGCCCTGGCTGAAACCGTATTGCAGGGAATTGAATACGGTGGAGGGATTAATAGCGCTTTTTGTCATCTTGATAAATTCATTAAAAGTTGAGTGGGTGTATTTACACACCACACTCCTACTTTGGGGCGTTACGCTGGAAAGCAAGGGCTTGTCTTTGAGGAGGTTTTTTGTGGGTTTGATAAGGGAGTGTTGAGCCTGGTTTTCAACGGAAAAAGGTAGGAAAAATTCTTCAAAATTAATTAAGTTTTATGTAAAGTGTCCATCGTCTGGCTTTATGCTTTTTTGTCCTTAATAGGCCGACCCTTCCTGCTATACTCGCCGCTTATTTTTTTTGGTAATAAAGGAAGCGGGAAATGAAGAAGATCGTATTTATAGCTGCCCTGTCAGTGGGCTTGGCGGGATGTGAAACGATGAACTCCATGACTAAAGGCATTGATGATGCGTTTGCCAGTGTCAATGAAGCGATGGGGGCGGGCCCGATTGCTGACACTCCGGCACAGATTTGTTCAGAGATGCGTTCCAATCATGCGCGTGCTGTGAACAAGTACAGTGGGAAAACCGTTGAGGTAACTGGCAAATTGGTGGCCATGGAGCAAAACACATTGGCTGAGGCCATGAGTGGCATGAACTCAAAAGTATGGGGCAGTGCCAAACAGTTTGACGTTCGAGTCAGCAGTGGGCCTATCGTCTTTTCTTCCTTGATCAACCGCCGCACCGAGCAACTGAATGTGTTCAATATGGGTGACACGGTGACCATTAAAGGCCGTATCAGGACGATTGGCAAAGGGAGGTCTTGCACCGTTAGCCTTGAAGAAAACATGAGCATCAAGCAGCAGTAAATGAGTAAGGGTCCGTTATGGCGGACTGCACGAATAAGCCCGCTTTGTAGCGGGCAATGTTGTTTCTGGGGCCCAGGTTTTGTTGCACCTGGCCTTGGGAAAGCCTCATATCGAATTTCCATTACGGGACGATTCAGCCGTTAGAATTGCTTATCCATCTACCTACAGAGGCTCGTATGGCAAACAATAAATCCACGATTCACGGCAACTGTCTGTGCGGTGCCGTCTCGATCAGTTTTCAGCAGCAAAAACCTTCGATCAGCGCTTGCCATTGCGGCATCTGCCGCAGCTGGTCCGGTGGCCCCTTCTTGTCGCTGGAGTCCCATGAGGCCCCAGTAATTGAAGGCGCGGAGCATGTGCGTTCCTATGCTTCTTCGGAGTGGGCGGAGCGCAGTTTCTGTGATGTATGCGGTACGCACTTGTTTTACAAGCTCAAGGCCGGTGGTTTCCATGCTGTTTCTGCTGGCTTGTTCAAGGACAGCGCGAGCTGGCCGTTCGAGCTGCAGGTCTTTATTGATGACAAGCCTGACAACTACGCATTCGCTAACAAAACGCGAGAGATGACGGGCGAAGAGGTGGTTAAGCTGTTTTCGTGATGCTATGACTGGCCAGATGCATATGCAGGGGCCAGGGCAGTGCTTGCTGAAAACTGGACTGGTCGAACTATCAAAGGACGATTCCATAAACTCGATCTTGGGTCATCTATAAGGAGAACTCCGTAATGAAAAGAATTTTTTTCCTGTCGCTGTCTACGTTATTGGTCGCTTGTGCTTCTTCCAATGCCGATCTGGCGACCCAGGAAGATGTAGACCTGGGTAAGTACATGGGCACCTGGTACGAGCAGGCGCGTCTACCCAATAACTTTCAGCGTGAATGTGCCGGAGATGTGCAAGCTAATTACGTGATGGAAGCGGACAAGACGATTACCGTTACCAATCGTTGTCAGGGTACGGACGGTGAGGTGAAGGAAGCCATCGGGCAGGGGCGCTTGTCGACGAGTGTGGAGCCTGTTGATCCGGCGATACTAGAAGTGCGTTTTGCTCCGAAATGGCTGTCCTGGTTCCCTATGGTGTGGGGTGACTACTGGATCATGAAGCTGGAAGGGGACTACCAGTATTCTTTGGTCGGTACGCCGGATCGAAAATATCTCTGGGTCTTGTCCCGACAAAAACAGGCTGATCCGCAGCTTGTCAGTGACTTGCTGGATTACGCGGCATCCCAAGGCTTTGCGGTCCAAAAGGTGATTTCCACCAAGCAGTAGCGTGCATTCGATGATCGAGGCTTCTGCGCCTGCATAAAACAGTATATCCTCTTAGCGTTTTTAGTTATAAGCATGGGGAAATTAGATCGTTTTGAAGAGCTTGCGGCTGTGGTCGAATGGCACGACGGTATGTATCGGACGTGCCATTTTTTTATCGGAATGTTTTTACTATGAAGTCGTTTTTAAGCATTGCCGCGACCCTTACCCTGGCGTTGGTGGCTGGAGTGGCCCAGGCTGATCGTCTGGATGACATCAAGAAAACGGGTGTCTTGAAAGTAGCGTCTTTCGACAGCAATCCACCTTTTGGTTTTGTGGATCAGAAGTCCCGCCAGATCACCGGTCTGGATGTGGATTTTGCTCAGGCTCTGGCTGACAAGCTGGGCGTGAAGCTGGAAGTCTTGCCAACCAACCCGGCCAATCGTGTGCCGCTGTTGACGTCCAATAAAGTAGATCTGGTTTTGGCCAACTTCACCATCACGGAAGAGCGCGCCAAACAGGTAGATTTCAGCATTCCGTACTTTGCATCGGGCCAGCAGTTCCTGGCTAAAAAAGGCGTCTTGTCCTCGCCCGAGCAGTTGAACTCGCTGCGTATTGGTGTGGATAAAGGGACGGTCAATGAGATCGTTCTGCGTGAAAAATACCCCCAGGCCAAGCTGCTTGCCTATGACGATACGCCCTTCGCCTTCACCGCTTTGCGTAACGGTAACGTGCAGGCCATCACTCAGGATGGTCCCAAGCTGATCGGTTTGCTGGCGAACGTGCCGGACAAGGAAAACTATGAAATCCCGGCCTTCAGCATTTCCGAGGACTTGATCGGCATTGGTATCCCCAAAGGCGAGACAGCACTGAAGTCTTTTGTGGATGAAACTTTGCTGGAGCTGGAAAGCCAGGGCAAGGCACAAGCCATTTATGACGCCTGGTTTGGCCCTCAGTCCAAAACACCGCTGGAGCGCTTGTACCGCATCGGTCAGCAACAGTAAGTCATCACTTGCTTGCAAGCCAGCCTTGAATGTTCAGGCTGGCCTTTTCCTGTTTGTGTTTTTAACAGCGGGATCACTTGATCCTGCTTTTTGGTGTTTGCTATGCCGTCTTCTGATTTCTGGCTGGCACCCCACTATGTGGGTTGGTTGCTGCAAGGGTTCTGGGTCACGATCCAGCTCTCTTTAGTCGTCTCCTTCGCTGCAACTGTTTTGGGTTTTCTGGTTTGTATTGCCAGGCTCTCGCCGTTTGCCTGGCTGGCCTGGCCAGTACGTGCTTACCTGAGTCTGTTCCGTAATACGCCCTTGTTGGTGCAACTGTTTTTCTGGTATTTCGGTGCCTCGGTGTTGATGCCGCCGGAGCTGGTTCAATGGTTGAACACCCAGCATGTCTTGCAACTGGTCTTGTTCGATGTGCATTGGCCCAGTTTCGAGATGCTGGCCGCTTTTGCAGGTTTGACGATCTACACCACGGCTTTTGTTGCAGAAGAATTTCGTTCTGGTGTGCGGGCAGTTCGCAAAGGGCAGTGGGCCGCAGCAGCCTCCTTGGGCATGTCTTCCATGCAGGTCTGGCGCTATGTGGTGATGCCGCAGGCCTTGCGCAATACCTTTCCCTCGCTGATCGGGCAGTACATGAATGTCATCAAGAACACCTCGTTGACCATGGCCATTGGCTTGGCAGAGCTGTCTTATGCGTCTCGTCAGGTGGAGACTGAAACTTTCAAGACCTTCCAGTCCTTTGGGATTGCAACGCTGTTGTATGTCTTGCTGGTCATGCTGGTTGAAGTGGCTGGGCAGTGGTTACAACGCCACCGTCTGCAAGTGCGAGGTGGGCTGTAATGGACTTCGACGTAATTCATGACAATTTGCTGTACTTCCTGGTGGGGGCGTATCCGCATGGCCCTTTGGGCGGTGCTGCGTTAACGCTCTTGCTAAGCGTGCTTTCAGCAGGCTTGTCGGCCGTTCTGGGCCTGGCTTTTGGTATAGCTCTGGTCTTGACGCGTGGTGTGGCGCATACCGCTTTGCTGCTGTTTCTGGGCTTTTTCCGCGCTATCCCCGTCATCATGCTGATTTTCTGGGTGTATTTTCTGCTGCCCATTCTGTTCAAGGTGGATGTGCCGGGCCTGTTTACCGTCGTCTGCGCCTTGTCCTTGATTGGTGGCGCCTATCTGGCGCACTCGGTATTTGCGGGCATCAGCAGCTTGCCGGCGGGGCAATGGCAAGCGGGCAAGGCCCTGGGCCTGAAAACTGCCCAAATCATGAAGTCCATCATCCTGCCGCAAGCTTTGCCGGTGATGCTGCCTTCTTTTATTAATCAGTGGGTTGCCTTGATCAAGGACACGTCGCTGGCCTACGTTATTGGCGTGGCGGAACTGTCTTTTGTGGCCACCCAGGTCAGCAACCGGGTTATGGTGCACCCCACTGAAATCTTCTTGTTTGTCGGGCTGATGTACTACGTGATCTGCGCAACGCTGGAGTTGATTGCGAATCGTGTGGCTCGACGTTATGACAAACATCTGCGACTGGATGGCGAATGATCCGTATCGATAGTGTTTCCAAGTGGTATGGCACGTTTCAGGTGCTCAAGAACTGCACGGCCCAGGTGGACCGTCAGGAAGTCGTGGTGGTGTGCGGGCCTTCGGGCTCGGGCAAGTCCACCTTGTTGAAAACCGTCAATGGTCTGGAACCGTTTCAGCAGGGCACGATTGTTGTGGATGGGATTTCTGTCGGTGATCCGGCAACGAATCTGTCCGACTTGCGCAGTCGGGTCGGGATGGTTTTTCAGAACTTCGAGCTGTTTCCACATCTGAACGTCTTGGCCAATCTGACCTTGGCGCAGCGTAAAGTGCTGGGCAGGGAGCGGGACGAAGCGAATGATCGGGCCTTGCTGTACCTGGACAGGGTGGGCCTGAAAGCGCTGTCGGATCGTTATCCAGCCAGTTTGTCGGGCGGGCAGCAACAACGTGTCGCCATTGCGCGGGCCTTGTGCATGGATCCGGTCTGCATGTTGTTTGACGAGCCTACTTCGGCTCTGGATCCTGAAATGGTCAACGAGGTGCTGGACGTAATGGTTAGTTTGGCGGAAGAGGGGATGACCATGATGTGCGTGACCCATGAGATGGGCTTTGCCCGCAAGGTGGCGGATCGGATGGTTTTCATGGATCAGGGTCAGATTCTGGAAGATGTGCCCACGGATGTGTTCTTTGGTCATCTGGATGGCAGGCCGCAGCGGGTGCAAACCTTTTTGTCCAAGGAGTTGCGGCTGTAGCTTGTTTCTTTGTACGGCAGCTAGTTTGATGTTGCCAAGCCAAGCCAAGCCAAGCCAAGCCAAGCCAAGCCAAGCCAAGCCAAGCCAAGCCAAGCCAAGCTGCGCGTAGCAGAAGCTGGAGTCCGCATCCATAAAAAAAGCCCGCCTGTTTAAAAATGGGCGAGCTTCTTTTATGGGCGAGCAAACCAGGCTTGATGAAACTGGGCTACTGGCATGCTTGCCCGGCCTGGAGAGTGTCGCTATGTGCTCAGGATGACTGAGTGGCTGTGTCGAACGATTGCAGCAGAGCTTCTGATGCCAGTACGGCACGGCGTGCCTGCTCGTGCTGATCATGCAGGGCCAGGTAACGTGCTTCGGCCTCATCGCCTCGCGCTACATCCCCGTTGTATGACTGCGCTACGTAGTTTGCGTACCAGATGGACTCGGCTACGGTCATACCCACAAACACGTCATTGTCGTCCTGATCTTGGGACAGGGCACGGATACCAGATAAATACGCCCGTTCACGGGGCTGAAATTCCAACATAAGACTCCTTAGATAAGCCCCCATTGTAGTAGGTGGGGTGAATCATGCCAGTGTTGGGCGTAGCACGGTGTTCGGTTGATGTTTGGCTGCTGGAGTATAAATAGTCTTGGGATTGGGGGTAATCAAGTGTTATTTTGAAAATGTCGAGGATAAACAGTGCATAAGTTATTTTCTAATTTGGTTTTGGGCCTGACCTTTGCCTCTGTACCAGCCTTCGCTTCAAGTATGCAAGAGAGTGCTCAACTAGGACGGATACACATACAGGCGGACCAGGTTGACGTGTTGAGCACGCATGAGCTGAAAGCTTCGGGTGATGTGACAGTAACCGGCAAGGAGAGCGTCATACATGCTCAGGAGGCTGTTATTCGTAGACGGGGCCCTGTGATTGAAGTGCTGGCACAAGAGTTGGTGCAGTTTGAGCCAAGCTCTAGGCCTTCTTCTGAGTTCAATCCGCTTAGCTTGCAAGATGCTCGTGCGGCAGGCGGGGAAATGCGGTTGCAAAAAGAAGGGTACGTGCCAGTGAGAGTGCAGGGTTTAAGTGCCATGTGGTGGAACGATTCAAACCAGACATGTATCACTGTTAAAACTAGCCAAGGGCGCTACAGTGATGTTAAAAAAGTGGGGGCCGAGGCATGCAGCGGGAGTTAGGTCTGGTCTGGCTTGGTTAAGGATGTATGCGGCTGTAAGGAGAGGGCATGGGCATTAAGTGGGAGTCGTCGTTTCATCAAGTGGCCTCTGTGCTGGCAACAGCTCTCTCTTCGCTCGTATTTATTCTGGCTCTGATCTTTTTAATTGATGGGTTGGCCAATCCACAAGTCCAGTATGGGGCAATCAATTATATATTTGCCAGTATCGGTGTCGGTTTTTCTTGGCTGATCTTTGTGGTGAACAGGTATTACGGCAGGGTTTGTCGATCCTTATCGATGGGTGCAAGGCGTGACGCCCGGCTTCTGGGCTGGTCCTTAAGTATCCTCTATGCCGTTTTGATTGGTTTGTTCATGCTGGGGGCCTTCGGCATAGGTGCCAGGTTGCTGCAAGGTCAGCATATTTTTGGTTAAGTGCCAAAACTGGGAAATTGTTGCAGAGGCAAGGTTTGGTCGGGCTTAGCCGATAGCCTGGGCAGCGCTGTTGTCCCTATGTCGGTATCGCTACCTTCTTCAGCCTGTATGCCAAAGCAGGGCGTGTCAGCCCCAGTCGTCGCGCAGCTTCTGAAATATTCCCGTTCGTTTTCTTCAGCGTCAGCTGGATGATCTGTTCTTCCAGGTCGTCCAGGTTGAAGGGCGTTTCCAGCAGGTTCTCCAGATATTGCGTCTGGTTTGCGCTGAAACAGGACTCTTTCGCCATAAAGCCTTGCGTATTCAAACTGCTCAAATACTGCAAGGCACTTTTCTGTTGCGGGAACAGGTGGTGAGTTTCGATTTCGTGATTGTGCTCGGTCAGGATGACGCCACGTTCGATCATGTTTTCAAATTCGCGGATATTGCCTGGCCAGTCGTATTGCATCAGTAATTCACGGCTGCGGTCGCTCACTCCCAGCACGTGCTTTTTGTACATGCTGGAGTATTTGTTCAGAAAGTATTCGGTCAGCAGCGGAATGTCTTCTTTACGCTCGCGCAGCGGCGGAATGTGAATGGGAAAGACATTCAGGCGGTAGTACAGGTCGGCACGGAAGGTGCCTTTCTGTACGGCTTCGGCCAAATCCTCGTTGGTGGCCGCCACCACGCGCACGTCGATATGGCGAGTGTTCTCATCACCCACGCGTTCCAGTTCCTGTTCTTGCAATACACGCAGCAGGGCGGCTTGGGACCGTGGCGATAGCTCCACGATTTCATCCAGAAAGATGGTGCCGCTCTGGGCACGCTCAAAGCGTCCGGGGCGGGATTTATGTGCGCCGGTATAAGCGCCTTTCTCGACACCAAACAGCTCTGACTCAATCAGCTCCGGGGGAATGGATGCACAGTTCACTGCAACAAAGGGTTGATCAGCCCGGTCGCTGGCGGCGTGCAGGCCGCGTGCGAAAGCTTCTTTCCCTACGCCGGTTTCCCCCAGCAGCAGCACGGAGACTTTGCTTTGCGCCGCCTTTTCCAGCAGATGACAGGCGGCCTGGTAAGCGGCGGACTGACCAATGGAGTTGGGCAAGGTGAAGTTGGCGCTGGAGTGCTTGAACTCCTGTTCGCGCAACTTCACCAGCTCACATCGCAAGGCAAACAGTTCGTCCTGGACTGGATCGGGCAGCATGAAACGGTCAATCTCGGGGTCATCATCTTCCCATTCCTCGGCTGGCTTGCCCACGATCTTGCAGTGGCTATGGCCCATGGCGCCGCATTGGGTTTCTTTGTAAATGATGCTCTTGCCCATATAGAAGCTGGTGTAGCCGCTGGCATAGCCCAGCAAGCTCCAACAGACCGGCTCGCTGGACTGGCCATGTTCTTTCTGGTGATTGCTGACTTCATAGGAGTCAAACCAGTCAAATTCGCCGTAGTACTGGCCTGCGTCGCGGTCAAAGGTCAGGGCGGTAGGGACGACTTTGACCATGCCGCGGATGGTGTGCATTTGCGGGCCAGCCAAAAAGGTCTCTTTCAGTGACAGGTCCGGGCGCACTTTTTGTGAGACCTCGGCATCTTTCATGCCCGCGTGGTAGCCAAAGCGCATCAGAAAGTATTTGGCGCGCTCGCTGCCCAAAGAGGCAATCAGCTCCTTGCGTAGCTGGCCAAAACCGCTGGCGTGCAGCAAGAGCATGCGCTGCTCGCCAAACCATATTTTGCCTTCCCGCGCATCAAAACGAATGGCGTCGATCAGGTCCTGACTTAATGGCAGTGTGAGTTCAGTAGCCCCCATGGCTGTCTCCATCCTGTGATTTCTTATTGTGGTTTTGAGTGTTCTAAAACCAGTATGCCGCCTGTCTTTCCAGTGACTCAAGGAAAACATAATAGTGTCCAGAGGACGGATAAAAGGGATTTTGCTAAGGTTTTACCCTAACTCAGCATTTGATGAAAACGGCGCTAAGCACTTGATCAAATGATCAATTTTCCTGCCGCCACCCCTTCGCAGGCCGCATTCCTTCTAGGCCGGGTTTCAGCTATCTCTTTAATCCTAAAGGGTTAAATCCTTCAAATTTAAAGTTGGCACGCGGTTTGCTATGAACAGGCTGTGGACACTCATGCAACAGCTTGATCAGGAGGAGAACAGATGTCAGACACGAGCTTGCCCACTTTGACAAAGTACGTACGCGTACGCAGTCCGGCCAACGCCCGTTTTGTGGAGTTTGATTTTGCCATCGGCCAGCCGGACCTGTTTGTGGAACTGGTCATGCCCCCGGCGGCGTTTGAGCAGTTTTGTCTGCAAAACAATGTCCAGCCCATGAGCGATGAGCAAATGCGGGTCAATGACGAGAACGAAGAGAAATGGCGTTTTGGTTATGACACTTTGGTCGGCAACAGTCGTCAGGCTGAAGCCCAGTAGGTTTTATTCAGGAGAACAAGAGGATGACATTAGAAATTAAAACGGCCAGTTTGCAGCCCGTGCGGCAAACCTTTGCCAACGTGGCCCGCCGCTTTGGCGAAAAACCGGCCACGCGCTACCAGGAAGCCACATACGACGCCCAGGCGACGGCCAACTTCCATTACCGACCCCTGTGGATGCCGGACAAGACCCTGAACGACCCCACACACACCGCCATTCAAATGAAGGACTGGTATGTGTTCCGTGACCCTCGTCAGTTCTACTACGGTGCTTACGTGCAAAACCGTGCCCGCATGCAGGAATCGGCTGAAACCAATTACGGCTTTTTTGAAAAGCGGGAACTGGCTCAGTATCTGAGCGAGGACGTCAAAGCCAAGGTCACCCGCTTGCTGCTGCCTTTGCGTCACATCGAGCAAACCGCCAACCTGAATTTCATGTCCGGCTCGGCTTACGGGTATGGCACCACCATTACCCAAGCCTGTCTCTATGCCGGGATGGACTCGCTGGGTATGGCGCAATACGTCTCCCGTATTGGGCTGCTGATTGATGGCAATAGCGCCGATTCCCTGAGCCAAGCCAAAGAGGCCTGGATGCAGGATGCGGCTTGGCAAGGTCTGCGCGCCTTGTGCGAAAAAACGCTGGTCCAGAAAGACTGGTTTGAACTGCTGTTGGTGCAGTCCTTGCTGATCAATACCGTGGTGCATCAAGTGGTGTATCAGGGTCTGGTCGCGGATCTGGCCAAGGAAGGCGGCCGCGATCTGGATATGCTGCTGGAGTTCATGCTGGAGTGCCATAAAGACCTGTCCAACTGGAGCGATAGCGTCTTCAAGATCGCGGCGGCTGAAAGTGAGGAAAACAAGCAGCAACTGCAAAGCTGGCTGAATCAGTGGCTGCCACAAGTGCAAGCCGCCTTCATGCCGTACATCCAGGCTGCCTTTGCCGACCAGGCGGATCAGGTCTGGGAGCAAGCGCAGGAAACCATTGCCAAACGCGTCACGAAAGCAGGCTTGAGCCTGGGTGGAGAAGCCTGATGACATCCAAGGTTTATATCGGTCTGCAAGACAACGACATGTCGCGCTACATCGTCGAGGCAATCGAAGAGGACAACCCGGACGCCACGGTGATTTATCAGCCAGCCATGATTCGCATTGAGTGCGTGGGCCAGCTGACCGTCAAGCGCGAGACCGTGGAAGAAAAGTATGGGCAGCAGTGGGACATGCAGGAGCTGCATCTGAATCTGATCACCTTGGGTGGCAACGTGGATGAAGATGAAGACCGCTTGTTTTTGCACTGGAACAGCTAAATCAGAAAAGGGGGCAACATGGCCACGAAAAAACTAAATATCAAAGACAAATATCGCTATCTGACTCGTGATCTGGACTGGGAATTCAGCTACCAGGATCGCAAGGACGCCTTCCCCTACGAGGAGTTTGAGGGCATCAAGATTACCGATTGGTCCAAATGGGAAGATCCGTTCCGTCTGACAATGGACGCGTACTGGAAATACCAGGCCGAAAAAGAAAAGAAGCTGTACGCCATTTTTGATGCCTTCGCGCAGAACAATGGCCAGATGAATATTTCCGACCCGCGTTACTTGAACGCGATCAAGGTGTTTCTGACCGCGGTGACCCCGCTGGAATACCAGGCTTACCAGGGCTACTCCCATGTGGGACGTCAATTCAGCGGCATCGGCGCACGTATTGCGTGTCAGATGCAGTCGATTGACGAGCTGCGTCACGTCCAGACGCAGGTTCACGCCATGAGCCATTACAACAAGTTTTTCAATGGCTTCCAGGACTGGAGCCATATGCACGACCGGGTCTGGTACCTGTCGGTGCCCAAGTCCTTTTTTGAAGATGCCCGCGCTGCCGGCCCCTTCGAGTTCCTGCTGGCAATCAGCTTCTCCTTCGAGTACGTGCTGACCAACCTGCTGTTCGTGCCCTTCATGTCGGGTGCAGCCTACAACGGCGACATGGCCACGGTGACTTTCGGTTTCAGCTCGCAGTCTGACGAAGCACGCCACATGACACTGGGCCTGGAAGTGATCAAGTTCCTGCTGGAGCAGCACGAGGACAACGTGCCTATCGTTCAGCAGTGGATCGACAAATGGTTCTGGCGCGGCACCCGCCTGCTGTCCGTGGTCGGCATGATGATGGACTACATGCTGCCCAACAAGGTCATGTCCTGGAAAGAAGCCTGGGAGGTCTATTTCGAACAGGCTGGTGGTGCACTGTTCAAGGATCTGGCCCGCTACGGCATCCGCATGCCCAAGTACAGCGAAGTGATCGAAAAAGAGAAAGAGCACATCTCGCACCAGGCCTGGTGGATCTTCTACAACTTCGGTCACGCTGCCGGTTTCCACACCTGGATCCCTAGCGACGAGGAATTGGATTGGTTGAGCGCCAAGTACCCCGATACTTTCGACAAGTACTACCGCCCACGCTGGGAAATGGCCAAGAAGATGGAAGCCGAAGGCAAGCGCTTTTACTCCAGCGGTCTGCCGCAGCTGTGTCAGGTATGTCAGGTGCCCATGACCTTTACCGACATGGAAAAACCCGACGAAATTACCTACCGTCAAAGCCAGTACAAGGGCGAGCGCTATCACACCTGCTCGGACGGCTGCCGCGACATTTTCGAGCACGAGCCCGAAAAGTACATCCAGGCCTGGCTGCCAGTGAACCAGATCCTGCAAGGTGGCTGCGGTGGTCCCGAGCTGGAGAAGATCCTGAGCGACTACTACCAGCTGAACGTGGGTGTCGACAATATGGACTTCAAGGGCTCGGTGGACGAGGCACGCTGGAACGAATGGAAAGGAGTGACGGCCTAGTCACACGAGAAAAAGGGCAGTGCCTCGGTGAGCACTGCCACTACCTATAAAAATTGGAGATCAATATGGCAGTTACTGCAATTACCCCGGACTACCAAGGCTATGCGCGCGACCAGCAGTCGCACTATGGCGACAGCATGTTGCTGTATATCGGCTGGGACGAGCACCTTTTGTTCTGCTCGGCCAAGGCCTTTCTGGTTCAGCCCGACATGACCGTGTCCCAGATGATCCAGCAACTGTTGCCTGCCGGCTTTGCCCAGCATCCTGACTTCGAGCAGATCGAATGGAGCAAGGTGCAATGGAATTTGAATGGCGAGGCGGTTGAACTGAATCCTGACGACACCCTGGGTTCCAAGGGCTTTGATCACAAATCCTTGTTGCGTTTCAAGACCCCGGGCCTGAATGGCTACAAGGGTACGGGCGTATAAGAGGCGGAGGCAGCAATGACGTATCAGGTAACCGTAGAACCCACAGGTGATGTGGTAGAGGTGGAAGATGGACAAACCTTGTTGGACGCTGCGTTGCGACAAGGGGTTTGGTTGCCTTTTGCCTGTGGACATGGCACGTGCGGCACCTGCAAGGTGCAGGTGCTGGAAGGCTATGCAGACGCAGGTGATGCGTCCAGCTTTGCCCTGATGGATTCGGAGCGGGACGAAGGCAAGCTGCTGGCTTGCTGTTGCCTGCCCGAATCCGATATGGTCATCGAGGCCGATATCGACGTAGACCCGGACTTCCAGGGCCTGCCGGTGGAGGACTATCAGGGCAAGGTCGTCCTGATTGAAGACTTGTCGCCCACGATCAAGCACATCCGTCTGGAACTGGATCGCCCAATGGCGTTCCAGGCCGGGCAATACATCAACCTTCATGTGCCGTCCATTGACAGCACCCGTGCCTTTTCCATCGCGAATCCGCCGTCCATGAGCGGCATTATTGATTTGCATGTACGCAAGGTAGAGGGGGGCGCAGGTACGACGTGGCTACACGAGGAACTGGAAGTGGGGCAGTCTTTGGACGTGTCCGGCCCTTACGGCCAATTCTTTGTGCGCAAGTCCGACCCGCAAGGCGCCATTTTCATCGCCGGTGGCTCGGGCCTGTCCAGCCCCGAATCCATGATTATGGACTTGCTGGAAGAGGGCGATACCCGTCCTATTTATCTGTTCCAGGGTGCGCGCAATAAAGCCGAGCTGTATCACGCGGATCATTTCTATCAACTAGCTGAAAAGCACGACAATTTCCACTACATTCCGGCCTTGAATGCGCCTTTGCCGGATGATGCCTGGGAAGGCTTTGTGGGCTTTGTGCATGAAGCCGTGGGGCAGTTCTTTGAGCAGCGTTGCTCGGGTAACAAGGCCTACTTGTGTGGCCCGCCCCCCATGATTGAAGCGGCCATTTCCACCCTGATGCAAAGCCGGCTCTTCGAGCGCGATATTCACATGGAACAATTCCTGACAGCCGCGGATGGCGCAACCGGCAAGGTACGTTCAGCGCTGTTCAAGCGTATCTAAGCGGTTTTAACTGACTGCCGAGCAGACCTTTTTTCAGTGAAAAGGTCTGCGGCTGGTGGTCGTGAACGCCGCATCTTTCTGGCCTTGCAAGAAGTGTTAACGACGCTTTGCAGGGCCTTTTTGTATTAGACGGGTGGCAGCCCGTTACTCAAGGCGCTGTGTCCCGGAATCAGCCAGGGCGGTTTCTCCGCATACATTTCCTCAATAAAGGCATGCATCTGGGCGATGTACCAGGAGTTGTCGTTTTTCCTGTGGCTGAAAATAATCGGCGACGTTACTTTCTCGTCGTCAATCAGCCGGTAGACCAGATCACTGCGTATCTGTGCGGCTGAAGGAATCAGGCACAAGCCCACGCCGCCGGCGACCAGTCCCATGGCCGTCTGCAACTCCAGTACTTCATGCACTTCGGTGGGAAAGATGGCGTTGTCATGCAGGATATTCAGCACATGATCGGCAAAGCTGGGGCGTGGGGACTTGGGATACACAATAAAGGCGTGATCGGCGATGACCTGCAAGGACACCGGCCCCCGATCCTTGGCCAAATCAATTTTCGGCGGAATCGCCAGCACCAGGCGCTCTTCACGCAAGACAGTACGGCACACCGCGCTGTCATGAATACGCACACGTCCAAAGGCAATATCAATGCGTCCGGCGCGCAAGGCGGCGATCTGCTGGCTGCTGGTGAGTTCCAGAAAGTGAAAGCGGATATCCGGGTAGGCGTGGCGGAACTTCTGAATCAGGATAGGCAGACCGCCGTACAAGGTGGAAGCTACAAAGCCAATCGACAATTGCGGGCGCTGGTTCAGGCCGACTTCAGTGGTCGCCGCTTTCATGACCTCCACACGATTGAGCAATTGCAGGGATTGCTCGTAAAAAATGCGGCCCGCTTCGGTTAGCTGCAGGGGGCGGCTCTCCCGTGACAGCAGCAAAACATTGAGCTCTTGTTCCAGCAACTGAATCTGTCTGCTGAGTGCAGGTTGGGCAATGTGCAACTGCTCGGCAGCGCGAGTGAAATTGCGCGCTTTGGCGACCGCAACAAAGTAGCGGATTTGTTTCAAGTCCATATGCTTTGCCCGTGGTCCAGGTCCAGAAAATCCGGACCAATATATCACCTATCTCGACCATCCAAGCTTCAAGCATATACCTGACAAGCTCTAGGGTTAACGATAGGTTTTGTTTTTCATGCCCTGCAAGATTCTGATTTTATTGGAAAAAAAACAAACTATAGCATTTTGCTATAGAGCGGGACCGATATTGTATTGGAAGCCTGCTGGAGCAAAGACTGTAATGAACGTCATGCAGAGCAGCCCCGAATTTCCTTGCGAAAGTGGGCTGGGCAATATCGGCCCGACGGTGTCCCTATCGGGTTTGAGTCAGGCTCAAGGCTAAGCCAGCAATACGCTGCCACGAGTCAGTCCGGTCTCAATCCGGAGCAATTTTTCTTTTCTATCACGCGTACTTGCTATGCCTTCATGGGCATGGGCAGGGACGGCTGCAACTCTCATAAAGGCCACATTATGTCAGTCCTTATGGATAAAACTAAAGATATCAGGCACTTGCTTGATACCGCCCTGGAAGAAAATAAAGAAACAGGCGTGTATCGCTGCCGTCGTGACATCTTCACGAATCCGGATCTGTTCGAGCTGGAGATGAAGCATATTTTTGAAGGCAATTGGGTCTACCTGGCGCATGAAAGCCAACTGCCCAATGTGAATGATTACTTCACTACGTATATCGGTCGTCAGCCCGTGTTTTTGACGCGTGGTAAGGACGGTGGTTTGAATGCCTTTATCAATGCCTGTGCTCACCGCGGCGCCATGTTGTGCCGCCGCAAGCATGGCAATAAGGGCAGCTTTACCTGTCCTTTCCATGGCTGGACCTTCAATAACGCGGGCAAGTTGCTCAAGGTCAAGGACGAGAAAAACACTCAGTATCCCGAGCAGTTCAATACCGAAGGCTCGCATGACTTGAAGCGTGTCGCGCGCTTTGAGAACTATCGCGGCTTTCTATTTGGCAGCCTGAATCCGGATGTGGTGTCTCTGGACGAGTATCTGGGTGAAACCAAGGTCATCATAGATCAGATCGTGGATCAAGCCCCTGAAGGTCTGGAAGTGCTGCGTGGCAATTCTTCCTATATCTACGATGGCAACTGGAAACTGCAGATGGAAAACGGCGCGGATGGCTACCACGTCAGCAGCGTGCACTGGAATTACTCCGCCACCATGGGTCGCCGAAAAGAGGGCGGCACGCAAGCGGTGGATGCGAACGGCTGGAGCAAGAGCCTGGGTGGCGTGTATGGCTTTGATTACGGTCATATCTTGCTGTGGACCAAAACCATGAATCCAAGCGTGCGTCCGGTCTACGAGCATCGCGAGGAGCTGAAGCAGCGTTTGGGCGAGGACCGTGCCGAGTTCATCGTGAATCAGACTCGCAATCTGTGCCTGTACCCGAATGTGTATCTGATGGATCAGTTCTCTACCCAGATTCGGGTAACGCGTCCTATCAGTGTGGACAAGACTGAAGTCACGATCTACTGCTTTGGTCCCAAAGGGGAAAGCGCTGAGCAGCGTGCCATCCGTATCCGTCAATACGAAGACTTTTTCAATGTGTCCGGCATGGGAACGGCAGACGATCTGGAGGAGTTCCGCGCCTGTCAGGAAGGCTATGCGGGTATTGCGGCGCCCTGGAATGATTTGAGCCGAGGTGCGCCTTTGTGGGTGCACGGGCCGGACGAGAATGCCAAAGCCATGGGCATGAAGCCCTTGATCAGTGGCGGGCGTAGTGAAGATGAAGGCTTGTTTGTCTGCCAGCACGAGTACTGGGCCAAGACCATGAGCCAGGCGTTAAAAGCAGAAAACGGGGAGGCCTGAGCCATGAACGCAACGTATCACTCTATTTGCGCTTTCCTGTATCGCGAAGCCCGCTTGCTGGATGACCGTCAGTGGGATGAATGGCTGGAATGCTATAGCCCCAACGCCCAGTACTGGATGCCTTGCTGGGATGATGATGATCAGTTGACCGAAGATCCGCATAGTGAGATTTCCTTGATCTTCTATCCCAACCGTAACGGTCTGGAGGATCGGGTGTTCCGCATCAAGACCGAGCGCTCCGGTGCCTCCACACCTGAGCCGCGTACCGCTCACATGCTCAGCAATATCGAGATTCTGGCCGAGCGCGATGGGCAGGTGGACGTCCGCTACAACTTTTTGACGCTTAACCATCGCTACCGGGTGACGGACCAGTTCTTCGGCACGATTTACCTGACCTTGTCGCCTCAGGAGCAGGGCTGGTTGATCGAGCAAAAAAAGGTAGTGCTCAAGAACGACTACATCCGTCAAGTGATTGATGTGTATCACATTTAAAGCTGGGGGTTAGTCGTGAACAGCTATCGTATTGCGCTGAATTTTGAGGACGGCGTCACCCGTTTCGTGGACTGTGGTGAACATGAAAAAGTGCTGGATGCTGCGTATCGTCATCAGATCAATCTACCCATGGATTGCTCGGACGGCGTGTGCGGCACCTGTAAATGTCAGGCCGAAAGTGGTCAGTATGAGCAGGGCGATGACTACATCGAGGATGCCCTGACGCAAGAAGAAGCGGACAAGGGTTTGGTTCTGACCTGCCAGATGATTCCCAAGTCTGACTGCGTGATTGCTGTGCCGATTTCATCGGGCGTGTGCAAGACGGCCGTGGCCAAGTGGCAGGGGCAGGTGTCGGAATGCCGTCAGTATGAGGACGCGGCGTACGAGCTGAAGATTGATGCCGCCGATGAAGCCTTGCCTTTTCTGCCTGGGCAGTACGTGAACATTACGGTGCCTGGCGGGCAGGCGCATCGTTCCTATTCCTTTAGCTCTGCACCGGGCGAGTCGCGCTTGAGCTTCTTGATCAAGCAGGTTCCGGGCGGTCTGATGAGTTCCTGGCTGGCGGCGCAGCCGTTAGGTCAGCAGGTGGAAATGACGGGGCCTTTGGGCAGTTTTTATCTGCGGCAGGTGACGCGCCCCTTGTTGTTCCTGGCTGGCGGCACGGGCCTGGCTCCGTTCTTGTCCATGCTGGAAGTCCTGGTCAAGCAAGGCTGTACGGAGCCTGTGCATCTGGTCTATGGCGTCACCCGTGATCAGGATCTGGTGATGCTGGCAGAGTTGGAGTCCTTTACCCAGCGTTTGCCCGGCTTTAGCTACACCACCTGCGTGGTGGACCCGCAATCCAGCCACGAGCGCAAAGGCTACGTGACCCAGCATCTGGATCCGGCGCATTGGCATGAAGGGCAGGTGGATGTGTACCTGTGCGGGCCGCCACCCATGGTGGATGCCGTCAGCCAGTTCATTGATGCGCAAGCCCATGCTCCCGCGAATTTCTATTACGAAAAATTCATCACCAGCCAATAAATGTATTCAGACAGCGCCCCTTTGCGGGGCGCCCTGTGTTGGATGACTCCTACAAGGAAAGATCATGACTGCGCCTGTGCGTTTTCATCAAAAAGTGGCCATTGTGACGGGCGCGGCCCAAGGCATTGGCCGTCGTGTTGCCGAGCGCTTGCAGGCTGAAGGAGCCTGGGTACTGGCCGTAGACCGATCCGAGCTGGTGCGGGAACTGGCCAGCGAGGCGGTCCTGACACTGGAAGTGGATCTGGAAACCGTTGAAGGTGCTCAGGCTGCGGCCCAGGCGGCGCTGGATAAATGGGGACGTATTGATATTTTGATCAATAACGTCGGGGGAACGATCTGGACGCGCCCTTACGAGCACTACACACCGGCACAGATCGAGGCCGAGATACGCCGTTCCCTGTTTCCAACCCTGTGGTCCTGTCATGCCGTTTTACCCAGCATGCAGGAGCAGGGTAGTGGTGCCATTGTGAACGTGTCCTCGATTGCCACTCGCAGCATTAACCGCGTGCCGTATGCAGCGGCTAAAGGGGGCGTCAATGCCTTGACCGCCTCATTGGCTTTTGAGAATGCCCAGCGCGGCATTCGGGTCAATGCTGTCTCGCCTGGCGGGACCGAGGCTCCGCCACGGCGTATTCCCCGCAATACCCAGAACCAGGATGATCCCCAAGAAGCGATCTGGTATCAGCAGATTGTGGATCAGACCGTGGCCAGCAGTTTGATGAAGCGTTACGGGAGCCTGGATGAACAGGCCGCCAGCATTTTGTTTTTGGCCTCGGATGAGGCTTCGTATATCACCGGCACTGTCTTGCCAGTAGGAGGCGGCGACCAGGGCTGATCAAACGATGCAGGCGGCTTGTAGAGCGAAGGGCATCAAGACAAAAAACTCCATTTGGGGGAGACAAATCATGAAAACACTAGACGTTAATGAAGTGATTGAGCAGGCGCGCTTCGGGCGCTTTCACTGGATGGTGATGAGCCTGTGCGCCTTGTTGTTGATATTCGATGGCTATGACTTGTTTATTTACGGTGTGGTTTTGCCGGTGCTGATGGACGAGTGGAATTTGACGCCGGTGCAAGCCGGGGCCTTGGGTAGTTACGCCTTGTTCGGCATGATGTTTGGCGCGTTTGTATTTGGGCCGCTGGCAGACAAGATTGGCCGTAAAAAGGGCGTGACGATCTGCTTTGCCTTGTTCAGTCTGGCTACCTTCCTGAATGGCTTTGCGAGCTCACCGACCGAGTTTGGTGTCTACCGCTTTCTGGCCGGCTTGGGCTGTGGCGGCTTGATGCCCAACGCTGTGGCCTTGATGAACGAGTATTCGCCCAAGCGCTCGCGTAGCACCTTGGTCGCCATCATGTTCAGCGGCTATTCATTGGGTGGCTTGTTGTCGGCAGCGATTGGCATCTACATGCTGCCTCGTTTTGGCTGGCAGTCCATGTTTTTCTGTGCAGCCATTCCGTTGTTGCTGCTGCCGTTTATCGTCTGGAAGCTGCCGGAGTCACTGGCGTTTTTGATGCGCCAAGGGCAAGAGGAAAAAGCACGCCGCATTGTGCAGACCTTGGCCCCAGAAATGGGTGTGTCCCACGATACCGTCTTGACCTTGCATGAGCAGAAAAAGACGGGAGTGCCCATGCTGGATCTGGTCAAGGAAGGGCGCTTGCTAGGCACTTTGATGATCTGGGTGGCGTTTTTCTGCTGCCTCTTGATGGTTTATGCCCTGGGTTCCTGGTTGCCAAAATTGATGGCCAACGCGGGCTATAGCCTGGGTTCCAGCCTGTCTTTCCTGGTGGCCTTGAACCTGGGCGGCATGTTTGGTGCGATTCTGGGTGGTTGGCTGGGGGATCGTTTCAGCTTGCCTAAAGTGGTGGCCTGGTTCTTTCTGGTGTCGGCGGTGTCCATTACCTTGCTGGGTTTCAAGAGCCCGACTCTGGTGCTGTATGTGTTGATCGTGATTGCCGGTGCCACCACCATTGGCACGCAGATCCTGCTGTACGCCAATACGGCGCAGTTCTATCCCTTGTCCATGCGTTCCTCGGGACTAGGTTGGGCTTCAGGCGTGGGGCGGATCGGTGCGATTGCCGGGCCTTTTCTGGGCGGCACGCTAATGGCGGCCAAGTTGCCCTTGCAGATGAATTTCATGGCCTTTGCCGTGCCGGGTGTCGTGGCAATGCTGGCTTTCCTGGTGTTTATGGTGTCCTTGCGTTCATCGCCCAAAGTGGCGCTGAATGCCGTGGCCGGTTGAGAGGGCTGAATTTTAAAGCTGACTGGAGTAAAGTTCATACACACTGTTTTCAATCGACGAATGCCAGCCTTTCAAATTGAATGGCTGGCATTATCTATGGAGCCTGCCGGAATCATGACCGCTAGTAGTCTTTTGCTGTTTCTGCCCGCCTGTTTTGCCCTGAATATGGCCTTCGGACCCAATAATCTGCTGTCCATGACGGTAGGGGCCAAGCAAGGGGTGTCGACTGCCATGGTAGCGGCCATGGGGCGTCTGGTCGCCTTTGCCATCATGATTGTGGTGGCGGCCTTGGGAATGGGAACCTTGTTGATGGTTTCGGAGACGGCCTTTACCGTGGTCAAGCTTGCGGGAGCGGCGTATCTGATCTGGCTGGGTATCAAGGTGCTGCGTGCCAGTAACAAAACATCAGCAGAGCAAACCGAGGTGAGCAAAAAAGATATCTGGGGCCTGGTGCGCCAGGAGTTCTTTGTGGCTATCGGCAATCCTAAAGCCATTCTGA
The DNA here is from genome assembly GCF_023674485.1 of Alcaligenes sp. DN25. Lineage (NCBI taxonomy): Bacteria > Pseudomonadati > Pseudomonadota > Betaproteobacteria > Burkholderiales > Alcaligenaceae > Alcaligenes > Alcaligenes sp. DN25. The sequence continues at coordinate 2,006,335 of NZ_CP098408.1, forward strand.
TCTTCACCGCCTTCTTCCCGCAGTTTGTAGATATGAACAACTATTGGGCTAGCTTCATGACACAGGGTGTGATTTTCCTGCTGCTGGAAGTGATCGCGATTGCGGCGTATGCCTATGTAGGCACTCGTTTGTCCGGCGTGATGCAAAATGCGCGTGGTCTGCGTTGGGTGAACCGCATTAGCGGCAGCATGATGATAGGTTTTGGCGTGATCCTGGCCATGGCTCGACGCTCCTGATGTAAGCCCCGATCTGGGGGCACAAGTCGGAAAATAAAAGGCTCTCCTTGCGAGAGCCTTTTTGATGTTTCTATTTGTACAGGGTAAACACTGAATATGCTATTTAGTGCTTGAAGTTTGTAAATTTTTTGTTAGGATAAAAATTCGTTCTAGGCTTTCTCGATTAAATAAACAGCAGGAGGTTTGGATATGAATGACACGCCCATGAACTGGCCCAGTGATTTTCCGAGCAAACACGATTCAATATAAAACCTCAAAAAAAACGGAGACCGTTAACTAGCCAGGCCGCCCTATGGGCGGCTTTTTCATTGGCGCCTCACTGTTATGATTTTTAGATCGATATGTCTTGAGATTGAGCTGCCCGTTTATTGATAAGATTCAAATTCTGAATTGCTCAGGATTGGAAAGTTTCACTGGGCTACCTGAAATTGGGTTTTATTGCATTTTAATGCATGGAGTGGCTTGGAAAAATACGGAGCGGAAAAAGAATGAATGACATCAAGGCCTTGTTTGCTTTGTGTTTTTCCCTGCTTCCTGCTGCTTGTTCCTGTATCGCCGTCACTTATCCTGGCGATCCCGAAGGAGCCACTGTTGTTTGCAATGGCAGTGCCTATGGCGAGACGCCACTGACAATTAACAGTCTGCTGGAGGGGCGTCGAAATGTTAGTGTCCCCTTGAGTAGGTATTAACTTGTAATATGGCTCCTGAACGAGCTTGGCCAAACACTCTAGCTAAGATTCTTTGTTTTTAAAATTTGGCTGATTCACTGCTTTGCTCTACGTAAACAAGCTCCCAGCGCTATGCTATTTTCCTCTCTCTCCCTTTTCTGATTGATCCAGCCTTGCCACGTTCCTCTGCTACCCCCCCTCGTCGTATCACCATCCGCGATGTCGCCAAGGCGGCAGGGGTGTCTTTGACTACGGTTTCACACGCCTTGAATGACAGAGGGGTGGTGGACCCGTTAACGCGTGCCAAGGTCAAACAGATCGCGGCTGATATGGGCTATAGGCCCAATGTACGAGCGCAGCGCTTGCGCTCGGGGGCGGCCAACAGCATTGCCCTGGTATCGTCCATGCCTTTTGCCGTGTCGGGTGGCGTTTCGCGTCTGGGCTTCATGATGGAAGTGGCGGGCATTGCGGCCGAGGCAGCTATGCGGCGTGGCCTGGCTCTGGTGTTCGTGCCGCCCTTGGAAAATGCCCAGGCCTTTCTGGAAGGTCTGGATATTGATGGGGCGATTCTGTTGGAGCCCATGACGGATGATCCCAATGTGCGCTTGTTGCAAGAGCGTGGCGTGGCCTTGGTGTCGATTGGGCGTCAAGGCGGTAGCGTAGACAACATTCCCTTTATCGATCTGCAATCGACCGCAACCGCGCATTTGTTATTGAATCACTTGTGGGAGCAAGGACGGCGACGTATCGCCCTGGTGCAAAGCAGTGCCGCACGTGACTCTTACGCCAGCCATAAAAAAGCCTACGAGAATTTCGCTGCAGCGCACGCCATGCCAGTGCGCTATATGCAGGTAGAGGAAAGCTTGGGTGAAGCCGGTGGATTTGATGCCTGCGCCCGGCTTTTAACACAGTATCCCGATACGGATGCCTTATGTGTGCCTGTGGATGCCTTTGCAGTGGGCGCCTTGGCGGCTGTGCAGCAGGCCGGTTTGCGTGTCCCGCAGGATGTAATGATCGCCACTCGTTACGATGGCTTGCGTGCCCGTACCGCAGAACCGGCGTTGACAGCTGTGGATCTTCATCTGGAACAAGTGGCCACCCTGGCGGTAGAACTGCTGTTCGAGCATCTATCGGGTGATAAGAGCCGCCTGTCGGCTTTGGGCCCAAAGCCGGAACTTCGGGCCCGTGCCTCTACACAGCTGGACGATTAAGTCAGCATGACGGCCAGACCGGAGACGGTCGCAAACATCAGAACGCCAATGCGCAAACGGCGTTGATCCAGCTTGTGATGTACCAGGCTGCTCAAGCCCATCCCCAGCAGCAATGCGGGCAGGCACAACACGGCGTAGCTCAGGTGGGACCACTGTAGCGCGCCGGAGATACCCAGCACGGCCAGCGAAATCACTTCTCCCACCAGAAAGCACAAGGCAACTGTCGAGCGCAAGGTGGCGACAGGGGCGTGTTGGTACACCAGAGCCAAAGGCGGGCCACCAATGCCAGTGGCGGTTTCAGTGATGCCGGTGACCAGACCTGTGGCAATAAAGGCCTTCTTGCCGGGCGTGAAGCTGGGAGCCAGCACCGACGCCAGTACAGCCAGCAAGGTACTGATACCGACAAACTGGTTTAACCAGTAAGTCGACAGCACCAGCAAAATCCCCAAACCGGCAAAAGTCCCTGCAAAACGTCCGACGGTGATCCAGCCCGCGCCGCAGCGGTCGATCGCCCCACGTTCACGCCAGGCAACATAGGCGTTCAGCGGCAGCATCAGAAACAGGAGCGCTCCTGGTATGGCCTCGGGATGAACCAAAGCCAGTACCGGGACTACGATCAGGGCAAAACCCATCCCGCTGGCACCCTGAATAAAGGCACCCGCCAGCACGGCGGCAAAAGCAATCAGCAAACCCACTGTCATGCCAAGGCCTTTTCCTGCTCGGCGTGACGAGCCAGGTGTTCGGTGGATGGGGCGTGCAGCTTGCGGATATCCGATTGCGCGACCGCATGGCGAGCCAGCTCACGCACTTCTTCCAACAAGGGCAGGGGATCCCAATCCACAGGCTGGCCTTCCCACAGACGCAGCTTGCCTTGGACAACGACAGCCCGAATCTGATCGCGAGCAGCAATCCGAACCAGTTCCCAAGGCAGATCCCAGGAGGGTGTCATCTCGGGCACTTGCAGATCGACCACGAGGAAGTCGGCTTGGGCGCCCACCCGAATCTGCCCGGTTTGAGCTCCCAGGCCTATGACTTCGGCCCCCCCTCGGGTCGCCATATCCAGCCAGGTCCAACCCGCACCGCAAGAGGAGTCGCCCACCATCATGCCGAAGGCAAAGCGTTGCGCCGCCTCGCCATAATCCATCATGCGAAAGGCATCGCTGCGAGTGCCGTCCGTCCCCATGCCCAAACGTATGCCTTGAACGCGCATGGCTTCGGCAGGAGCGACGGCATTGCCTTTCCAGGCGCTGGCAACCGGGTTGTAGGAAACGGCAGCGTTCAAATCAGCCATCAGCCGGATTTCGCTGGGGGTAACCAAGGTGGCATGGGCCAGCAAGGAAGCCGAACCCAGGGCACCAATATGGGCAAGATGCTCGATCGGGCGACGACCATGGGCATTCAAGGAACGCTCCACCGCGACCAAATGCTCGTTGGCATGGGTCTGGAATACACGGCCCGCTTCTTCGCTCATGGAATAGATACGATGCAACATCGCATCACTGGCGGCTTCGGGAATAGAGATAGCCAGTGAAGGGCTGATCAAAGCATGGTGCTCCCATTGCTGAAGGTGGGCCTGGGCGCGAGCCACAATAGGCTCTGCATCCAATAGTACCGCGCTGTGCTTGTCGTTGCAGATCAGCCCCAAAACACAGCGTATACCTACGTCTGTGGTGGCTTGCACAATCGCGTCCAGATCCTCGGACGATCGCGTGCCAGCGTCGCAAACCGTCGTGAAACCGCCCCGCAAGGCTTCCAGCGCAGAAAGCTTGCTGGAGGCATACAGATGGCGTGCATTCAAGGTGCTTTCCAGCGGCACCCAGACCCGGCGGAAAATTTCCGAAGGTTCGCCATATACCAACGACTTTCCATATGACTGGGTGACGTGATGGTGTGCATCCACAAAACCGGGCATCAGCAAATGGCCGGGCAAGCTCAGACGTGGCAGTCCAGGGTGGCGGGCGGCTATCTCTTCTACCGTGCCAATATCGCTGAAGCGACCTTCTTCAATCAGGACAGCGTGTCCGCTGACAGGTCCTTGGGGCAGCAAGAGGTGTTCGGGTTCCAGAATGCGGGCCTGAGCCAGGTCGTGGGATTGGAATAAAGAAGCGTGATTCATGGCACAGCTCATCAAGAATGTTGAAGGGGAGCGGGTTTGGGCGAGCGCTGGCCGAGGTGAATGAACAGGTAGTTCAAAACAGCCGCCGTCAGCGCACCCATAGCAACGCCGTTGGACAATAGCAATCGCACTTGGGAGGGAAGTTGGTCGTAAATGCCGGGAACGACGATGGGCAGCAAACCGACCGCCAGGGCCGTGGCAACCACATACATGGCGGCATGGCCGCGCAGGTCTACCTTGCGCAACATGTCTATGCCCATGGTGCCGACGATGGCAAAGACCACCAGCCCAGTTGCGCCAATGACAGAGGCAGGAATGACGCTGATCAGCGCGGAGAGCGGCGAGAACACGCCAAATAGAATCAGGAACAGTCCGCCGACGGCCGTGACATAGCGGGAGCGCACTTGGGTCGCGCGAATGATGCCGATGTTTTCACCACTGGTAATGATCAGCGAGGTCCCGAAAATACCGCCCAGCAAAGAAGCCAGCCCGTCGCCACGGATCGTATTGGGCACTTGTGCCTGTTGTTCGGCCTCGTTTTCCTTGCCCAGGACCTCATTCAAGGCAATGGTCTGGCCAGTGGCTTCCACCATGGAAATCAAGGTGAACAGCAGCAGCGGCAAAGCGGCGATCAGATCAAAGTTGGGCGGGCCAAAGGGGAAAGGTGATGGCAGGGCCAGCAGTGGGCCACTGCCCACGCCGCTCAAGCTGATGTCGCCCATCAAGGCAGCGGACAAGGCACCCACAATCAAGCCCAGCAAGATAGCCAACTGGCGGCACATGCCCTTGAGCAAACGGGCAAACAGCACCGTAGACGCAATGGTGATCAGGGCCAGCAGCAAATTGTCGGTATTACCGAAATTGGCCGAGCCGGGTGTGCCGGCAATTAATTTGCCGGATATTTGCGCCAGGTTGATGGCAACCAGCAAGAGCATGATGCCGATGACCAGCGAAGGGAAGTAACGCAAAAAGCGTTTGAAGATGGGGACGATCAGAAAGTACAGCAGGGCGGACAGAATCACCGCCCCGGAGGCGGTGGGCAGATCAGTTTGTTGCGCGATCAGAATGAACAGGATGATGGGCGCACCACCGGGCAGCATCACAAAAGGTAGTTTGGCGCCTATACCGGCTGGGCCGAAGGATTGGATCAAGGTGCCTATGCCACAGACCAGAAAGGTGGCGCTCAGCAGCTGAGTGGTCAGGGCAGCATCAAAGCCCAGGGCCTTGCTCATTAAGAACACGGCGGCGATAGGGGAGGCGGCCATGACCAGTACGTGTTGCAGCCCGAAGGCAATCATGCGCTGAGGGGAATACAGCTCATCCACTTGCGCAGTGGGGGTGTCTTTCATAAGTGTCTCCTGTGCTGCATTGTCAGGTGCTAAAGAGCCTGCTGCAGTCCTTTAGGTTTTTATCGAATTTATGAGTAAAACGATTTGGTTTTGATTTTATGCTCAACCAAAACGTTTTGGTATTGTATTTATGCTTAGCTGAAAAGTCGATGCGCAAATCAAATAAGGATTATTTCTGCAGGCTGAACTAGCCTGTTGGAGGCAGAGGCAGAGGCAGAGGCAGAGGCAGAGGCAGAGGCAGAGGCAGAGGCAGAGGCAGAGGCAGAGCGGGGCATTGGGCAGCCTGCCTGGCGATCTTATGCAGATGCAGGGCGCGGCATGGCGAGGGCCATCGTTACGGGGAGTGAGGCGATCGCTGGTTTAAAAAGCGGGAGGGGCAAACTATGAGGTGTAGATGACAAAAATGAACGTCAGCACAGAGGGATTGTTTACCCTTTAGATAGCCAGTTACGATCATCTAAAGGGTGTTTTTACGTAACAGGCTTTAATCCACGATGTAGAGTTTGGCGCCCGTCTGAGTGGAGGAACGGTGCGGCTCGGCATTGTCAGCCACATGGTAAGACTGTCCCGGTTCCAGGGTGAAGCGGCGGCCGTCTTCCAGTTCGGTATCCAGCCGGCCTTCCAGACACAGCAACATATGGCCCTTTACGCACCAGTGGTCGGCCAGATAGCCGGGGCTGTATTCCACCATGCGTACGCGAATGGGGCCAAATTGCTGGGTGCGCCACAGGGCCATACCTGTTTCGCCTTTGTGTTCTGTAGGAGTAATGTCGGACCAGTTAACGGTGCAAAAGGGTAGGTTCTGAATATCCATGCTTGCGGCTCGTGAGGAGGAATGACGTTTATAGTAGGCCTCTTTGCGAGGTTTGGTTTGTTGCCTTACTGATTCTTCCTGATACAGGCAATTTCAATTTAGAAATTTGCTGACGTCACAAACGCAGAGAGATCAGGAATACTCGCGCTCAACAGGGGCTTGTCATGGCACTTGTACTGACAAAAAGGGGAAGCGCATGAGTCTGTTTCAATCAACATTATTCGCACGGCACCGTGGACGGTGGGGCGTGCTGGCCGTTGCCTTGTTGCTATCAGCTTGCAGCAGTGTGCCTCAACAATCGGCACAGCGTGAGGCGGTCTCAGCGGCAGCCCCACAAACGGCCTCGACTTTGGGTACGCAATGGGGAGAAGGGCGTGAGTCACGGGCCTATTCGGTTCAGGCTCAGCGCGTCGAGCCTTTGCGTGATGAGCTGCAATTAGCCTATTCCGATGAACGCAGTATTCGCCAGGCTTTGGGCCAAAACCTGGATGCCCAGCGCAGTATTTTGCTGGATCAAGGCAAGGTGGAATTGTCTGTGCATGATGGGCGCGACGCACCTTTGACAATTTTCAGCAGCATCGGGCAGAAAAACTATCAGCTGGCGGGTAAAGCAGGGGAACGTTACGTTCTGGTCTATACCAATCGCAGCGCTACGCCTTATGAAATCATCACCACGGTAGATGGTCTGGATGTCTTGTCGGGCAAACCGGGCAGCCGCAGCTATAACGGCTATCTCTTGCAGGCCGGGGCCGTATTGCGTATCGAGGGCTTTCGTAAAAGTGCTGACGAAGTGGCCGCTTTTCGTTTCTCGGGCAAGGACCGGGCTTACGCGGCGAACACTCTGGCGGGTGACAAACGCAATATCGGTGTGATCGGTACGGTGCTTTACGAAGTACGCCCGGTGACTCCGACTCAAGCTACCGTGCCGTCGCCCAATCCTTTTCCTGCTGACAAAGGCAATGGGCAATACGCGCCTGCGCCGCGTTATTAAGACTTGACCGTTTCCTTCGGCAAAAGAGCAGTCGGATTTTGACGAAGGGACGAAAGATATTCACGCAAATATCAGGGCTCTTAGCGGGAAATTACGCGCTTGGAGCCCTGCAATGACTCTGTTAAGGTGTGCCAGGATTAGCCACTTTGCAAGGACAGCGCGTGCCGCCAGAGTTGATCCATCCAGAGCATTTTGTCCACGTACGCATCATCATTGGCATGGTGCTGGGTATCAGCATTTCCAGACTGATCGTAGGCGTCTCTGAATTCATCCAACACCCCAAAGCCAAGCGTATCTATCCCATTCACTTGGGGTGGGTGCTGTATCTGTTCCTGACGATTATCCATTTTTGGTGGTATGAATTCAGTCTGGTGAAAGTGCAGGTCTGGTCCTTTCAGCTGTATTTTTTCCTGATTTTGTATACCTGTGTGTTTGCCATCATGGCGTCCTTGTTGTTTCCGTCCAATATGGAGGAATACCGCGGTTTCGAGGATTATTTCCAGACCCGGCGGCGCTCGCTTTACGGCTTTTTTGTGCTGATTCAGCTTATGGACCTGGTCGATACAGCCATTAAAGGAAAAGAGTATTTCTTGTCGCTGGGTGTGGAATACCCCTTGCAGCAAGCCGTGTTCATTGTCATGGGCCTGATCGCCATGCTGGTGCCCAGCAAGCGCTATCAGGCGGCCTTGGTGGTGCTGACGATAGTCTATAAAGGGCTGTGGATTTTCCGTTTGTACGATATTTTGAATTGAGTCAGCCGCTCGTTTTTTCGGGTTCTGTCTGTCCTTAAAGGCGCAACGGTTTTCTCCGGCTGCGCCCCTTTCGTCTAGCTTGTCCGCATTTCTCTTTAGCTCCTGCCCGGTCAAATGGGGAATGGATAGGCTATAGGGCGGTCAAACATCCGCTTTAGCAGATCTGTCATTAAGGCTGGGCTAGAATCGCTTTTTTAGTTGTGTTCTTGGAGATGGTGACGACATGAGTGGCTCCTTTACTTTTGTGGTGATGTTGGCGTTCTTGGCTGTGGTCGTGGTGATGGCTGGGGTCAAAGTTGTGCCTCAGGGCCAGCAATGGACGGTCGAGCGCTTTGGTCGCTACACCCGCACCCTGACGCCGGGCTTGTCCTTGCTGGTCCCTTTTATGGACCGCGTGGGTCGCAAGCTCAAAATGATGGAATCCGTGCTGGATGTTCCCTCGCAAAATGTGATTTCCCGCGACAACGTGGCCGTGACGGCTGACGGTGTCGTGTTTTATCGCATCGACAATGCTGCCCAGGCTGCCTATGAGATTGATCACCTGGAAATGGCGATTGTGAACCTGACCACCACCAACTTGCGTTCGGTCCTGGGTTCGATGGAACTGGATCACATGCTGTCCAATCGCGAAGTGATTAACGATCGCCTGCTGGCAGCGGTGGATGCAGCGACGACACCTTGGGGGGTGAAAGTTACCCGCGTGGAAATCCGTGATTTGAATATGGCTCCCGAGTTGCAGGAAGCCATGAACCTGCAGATGACGGCTGAGCGTCATCGTCGTGCTGCCGTGACCAAGGCCAGCGGCCAGAAAGAAGCCGAAGTGCTGCAAGCCGAAGGGGAGAAGCAAGCGGCTGTGTTGCGTGCGGAGGGTGAAAAGCAATCCGCTATCTTGCGTGCTGAAGCGCGTGAGCGTGAAGCCGAGGCTGAAGCCCGTGCAACCCGCGAAGTGTCCGAAGCCATCAAGAGCGGTGATGTACAAGCCCTGCAGTACTTTGTGGGCCTGAAGTATGTGGAAGCCTTGCGTGATGTGGGCACGGGCCCCAATAGCAAGCTGGTTCTGATGCCTTTGGAGGCCAGCGGCATTACCGGTGCGGTGGCAGGTGTGACCGAGCTGCTCAAGACCACCGGCAGCAAGTTGGGACAAGGCTAAGCGGATAGCTGGAGGTGCTGATCTTGTCATTCATTTTTGATTCCTTTTGGTACTGGCTGGTGTCTGGCGTCGTGCTGATCGCTGCCGAGGTCGTCATCTCTGGCGTCTATCTGCTGTGGCTGGGTTTGGGGGCTTTGACGGTGGGCTTGTTTGCCGCCGCCTGGCCGGATGCTCCCTCCTGGTTGCAATGGTTGATTCTGGCCGTGGCCATGTTGGGGTGGGTGGTCGTTGGTGTACGTTGGCAACGGCGCAGCCGGGCCAATCAGCCTGATATTTTGAATACCGGCTTGAGTGCCTATGTGGGGGCTCGCGCGCAGGTCAGCGAAAGCTTTGTGAACGGCCGTGGACGTATTCGGCTCAACGATAGTTATTACAGTGCCACAGCGACCCAAAATCTGGAGCAGGGCGCTGCGGTTGTGGTCTTGGCGGTGGAAGGCGCTGAAATGCGTGTTCAGGCTGTTGAGTAAGACAAATAGCAGGATGTAGAACAATGATGAACAATCGCTACGGCAAGCTGGCTTCTTTGGTATATCACCTGGACAAGCCGGTAGGACGCTCTTTCGGGGATGTGGAGTACTACCTGGAGCGCTTGCAAGGCACAAGCGGACCCATTCTGGAACCCGCAGTAGGCACAGGGCGCATTCTGATTCCCTTGTTGCAGGCGGGGCTGGATATCAGCGGCTTCGATCTGTCGCAGGAAATGCTGGATTATTGCCACCGTGAATTGGAACTGCGTTCTTTGACGACACAGCTTCAACTGGCCGGTTTTACGGATTTCACAGCAGACCGCTCCTTGGAGGCGATTGTGGTGCCGGCTGGCTCTTTTCAGCTTCTGGATTCGTTTGAGCAAGGCATGGCCGCGCTAAGCCGTTTTCATGCCAGCCTGAAGTCAGGTGGGCGACTGTTGCTGGATCTGGACCCGGTGGCGGCGATTTTGAGTGTGCATCCAGGCATGCGGACTTGGTCGGCCGCTCCGCATGGGCTTATTACTCTCAATGCCACCGCCTTGGACAAGGACTATTGCGCTCAGGTAAGCCGTGAAATGCATCGCTACGAGTTGTGGGAGCATGGTGTCTTGCTGGAAACCCAGCTGGAACAGTTCTCGCTGCGTTGGTGGGGTGTTCAGGAACTGCGCATGGCGCTGGAGCAAGTGGGTTTTGGCGAGATTGTTATCTCCGGCGGGTATCAGTACGGCAAGACACCGCAGGACACTGACGGAATTATTTCGTTTGAAGCGCGCAAGCTGTAAGACTGGGGCTGGGACTGGGCTTGGTGCCAGTAATCGTATTAGTGTGGTGGCTAAGGTGGAAACTGTACGCGATATGAGCAATGGCATAGGTTCATGCGTGGATACTGGTACCGCAACCGCAACCGCAACCGCAACCGCAACCGCAACCGCAACCGCAACCGCAATTGCAGGATTGCAAGCTGCTGGGCTTGGATCCGGACGACGGATTCTTTCAGCCCTATCTGCTTTTATATTGGTTCTACTACCTGTATTCAGCCCCATCGCACAAGGGCAAAGCCTGATACAGGATGAACAAGGCTGGGTTTATGTGAATGAAAGGGGCGAAGCAGTTCTGCGTCCCTTTATTTACGACAACGGCCCTGATTACTTTGAAGAAGGTCTGGCCCGTTTCGTCGCCAAGGGGAAGATGGGCTTTCACGACCAGTCACTGAAAATCTGGATTCCGGCCCGTTACGATTTCGCCTTTCCTTTTGTGGATGGCAAAGCCAAGGTCGGCATGGATTGCAAGCTCATTCCACACGGTGAACACCATTCAGTTCACTGCCAGCACTGGGAAAATATTTCCAATCCTTTGACAGCACCAAAAGATCAACCTGAAAACTAGTCCGTGCACAGTACACTGCAGTACAGAATTTATCCGGAGAACACGATGACTAAATGGGGAATCCTGGGACTGGTCGGCGTCTTGGCTGCTTGCGCCAATCAAGCCTCGACACAGTCACCCGTGGGAATTGCCAATCCGGCCTCGGCTTATTGCGTGGAGAAGGGCGGGCGTTTGGATATCGTCAACACACCAACAGGGCAAGTGGGCATGTGCACCTTGCCGGATGGCACGGTGATCGAGGAGTGGGAGCTGATGCGCCGTGACCACCCTTCGGCAAAGTCCTGATGCCAGATCATAAAAGCCAGCTATTTGCTGGCTTTTATATTAGCGTTCGATACGGACCTCAAAGTACGCTTCGGACTCGCCCAGATCACGAAAGCCATCACTCATGGCGCGCGTGGCGGCGGCAATCCATTTTTTGGCCAGGGCAATGTCTTCCCCGGACAATTCCGTCTCTGCCGTTTCTTCGGCCAGTTGCCACGCTCGATAGGCCTGGACCACGGCCTCCGGGCCTTGCATGACTTTTTCTAAGCTGCGGCGAAAACGCTCCTCAGCCTCGCGGCGGCCGCGTTCGGTGATATCGGAAGGAGCGTCGTGCAAAGTGATGGTATAGGACATGATGCTTCTTTTTGCTGTATGGATGAACAGTAATTTAGCATGTCTTTTTATCTTGAGCCAGATTTTTTTGATGTCTGTTGCATCAACTATTAGTCGGCTTCTTCTGCGCCTCCAAACAGGCTGAAAAGATGTGTGCGCTTGTTCGACTTTGCACGACTGGCCCAGCTCTGATTTTCCACCATAGACTATCGGCTTGCGCCCGTGGGTATACTGCTCCAAGCAGATTCATGCTCTCTTTTTTCATGGCCGAGGTTCAGGGTGCAGCTTGTAGCGATTGGCAGTATTACCGTTGATATTGTGGTCTCAGGCATGCCAGCCGAGCTGGCGCGTGGTGACAAACAGGAAGTGGGCTCGATCGACTTGTATCCAGGTGGTGGGGCGCTTAATGCGACAGCGAGCTTCATGGAGCAAGGAGAATCGGTTCGCCTGCTTGGGGCACTGGGTCGAGACGGCCTGGGTGATCGTTTGCGTGCACATATCGAGCAGTTGGGGATTGATGTCAGCAGCATGCAGGTCTGTTCTGATCAGCCCACTGGTAAAGCCATCGTTCTGGTTGAACCGTCCGGGAGTGCTTCGGTGCTGGCACGACGTGGGGCAAATGCCTGCCTGCGTGTTCAGGCTCAAGATCTGCAAGCGGACCTGATTTATGTGGCTCCCTTGGCCTTGCAGCCTATGGAAAGTTTAGCGCAGGCCTTGGCAGACAGAAATGATACTTCGGCCTGCCTGGTAGTGAATCCCAGCGTGGCGTGTTTGCAGCATCAAGGTCAGGGATTCAAGCAGGTCTACGCACGCGCAGATGTGCTGGGCTTGAATGCAGTAGAGGCCCAAATGCTGGCAGGCGTTCAGGGTGCCGATATTCAGCTGGAGCTATCGATTCAGGAAGCGTGCGAGCTGGCTACGCGTCTGCAACACCATTCTCAACAAGCCTTGCTGATCACTTTGGGTGTCCAGGGGGCGGTGTTGGCTGTTAATGGTCAGCAGTATGTGGAACCTGCGTGCAAGGTGGCGGTGTGCTCAACGGTGGGGGCAGGAGACGCCTTTTTATCCAGCTTTGCCCTGGCCTGGAAAAGGGGGCTGGAGCCATCAGAAGCCCTAAAGTTGGCTAGCCAGGCAGCGGCGGCACGATTAGGGCAGTGGGCGGCCAATACCTTTCCGCCCATGTTCGGACAAGACGCAGCGCAAGCTCTGACTTTGTAAGTACCAAAAGCACAGCAAAACAAATCACAAAGGGGAGAGGATATGGCAGCCACTATCATTATTATTGGCTTGTATCTGCTGGTGACAGTCCTGCTGGGAGTCACACTCTGTCATACCCGTCCCAGGACATGGAAGCGTGATACGGCTTTATTAATGATTACCCCCTTGGCTGTCCCTGTGGTTTACGCCATTTTCACAATGCTCAATGGATAGGGGGCAGGCACAAAACGTCTCTTCCTGGCATTTTGTTGCATGTTATGCGCTTTTGCGAAGATTTTTGCCGCAAAAGTAAGCTTATGTAGTCTAATCCTAGTCTTTGTGTTGTCTCTGTGTCGGATCTTGACAATCGTTGACTTCATGTTTTGAAGGTGGCCCGCTACCATATTCTCAAGCTTGTTTTAGTTGGGACTTTGGGATGTATGCCATGATTAATGCCTCGAATCTGATCGATTATGTACCTATGGTATTAATGCTGGCTGGCTGCGGTATTTTGGGCTTTATTTTGTTGTCTTTTTGGCTGCATCGCTCTTGATCTACACCCAGCCTTGTCGTGCTTTGCAATAAAGCACCGATATTTACGCTTGATTTCAGCAGCTTCTTTTACCTGACGTGTTGCTTTTGCTGCACGCTTGCCTTCGTACACTTTTCATATCAAACAAGTGTAGTAAGCTACTTCCACGATCTGTTTCGCGACCAGCGCTTGAGGGTTTTAACCCTGCGCTAACAGCAGACGCGGCCTGGACAGTCTTCATCTCGAATGATTTGTCAGGCATCAGCAAACATCAGGTCAAGGAGAAGGAAATCATGTTTTTCCGCTTAGTTTCTGCCTGTGCAGGTTCTTTGATGTTGTCGGCATGCGCCAGCTCCCCCCAAACGGCCACCAAACCAGTCGGGCAGGCCAATCTGGCTTCCAGTTTTTGTCAGCGCATGGGCGGGCAAACCATTGTTCATGAAAGTGGACGTGGTGCCTATGGAACCTGCTTGATGAAAGATGGTTCGGAATCCGAAGAATGGGCCTTTTACCGTAGCTGGTATCCCCGGATGGACTGAATTCTTTGCCAAATGTGGTTTTTGTGGCGATACAACGCCGCGATAGCGGGCGAAGGTGATAAACTTATCCAATCAAATGTGTTATTTGGGAAGCAGAATCTTATGAACTCAACGCGAACTACCCGTCGGCAAATCTAGCCGTGGCCGCGTAGCGTTTCGTTTGCTTTCCAAGAACGTTCAATTCAAAAGCGCGGCTTTTTCAAGGCCGCGTTTTTTATTTCAGGAAGTGTTATGGTCCGAATCACACTGCCCGATGGCTCCCAGCGAGAGTTTCAGGGCCCGGTTTCCGTCAGCGAAGTGGCGAACTCGATTGGTACTGGCTTGGGCCGCGCCGCCCTGGCTGGCCGTGTCGGCACGCCCGGCACCGAGTCGCGTCTGGTGGACACCTCGTATGTGATCGACCAGGACAGCAATTTGGCCATCATTACCGCCAAGGACGCTGACGGTCTGGATTTGATTCGTCACTCCACTGCTCACTTGCTGGCTTACGCGGTCAAGAGCTTGTTTCCGGATGCCCAAGTTACCATCGGCCCGGTGATTGACAATGGCTTTTATTACGACTTTTCCTACAAGCGTGCCTTTACGCCCGAGGATCTGGAAGCCATTGAAAAGAAAATGGCGGAACTGGCCAAGAAAGACGAAGTGGTTACCCGCGAAGAGTGGTTGCGCGACGATGCCGTCGAGTTCTTCAAGAGCATTGGCGAGGACTACAAGGCAGAGATCATTGCCTCCATTCCGTCCAACGAGCCGATCAGCCTGTATCGCGAAGGCGATTTCATTGACTTGTGTCGTGGCCCTCACGTGCCATCTACTGGCAAGCTGAAAGTATTCAAGCTGATGAAAGTAGCCGGGGCTTACTGGCGTGGCGACAGCAATAACGAAATGCTGCAACGCATTTACGGGACTGCCTGGGCGACCAAGGAAGATCAACAAGCTTATCTGACCATGCTGGAAGAGGCCGAGCGCCGCGACCACCGCAAACTGGGCCGTGAGCTGGATCTGTTCCACTTCCAGGAAGAGGCCCCTGGTCTGATTTTCTGGCATCCCAAAGGTTGGGTGATCTGGCAACAGGTCGAACAATACATTCGCCGTGTCTATCAGGACAATGGCTACCAGGAAGTGAAAGCACCGCAAATTCTGGATTTGTCGCTGTGGAAGAAAACTGGCCACTGGGACAACTACGCTGAAAACATGTTCACGACTGAGTCGGAGAATCGTGTTTATGGCTTGAAGCCCATGAACTGCCCCGGTCACGTGCAAATCTTCAATTCCGGTCTGCATTCCTACCGTGAACTGCCTATCCGTTACGGCGAGTTCGGTCAGTGCCATCGTAACGAACCCTCGGGTGCCTTGCACGGCATGATGCGCGTACGCGGCTTTACCCAAGACGATGGCCATATTTTCTGTACCGAAGACCAACTGCAAGACGAGTGCGCTGCCTTTACTGCTCAGTTGCAAGCCGTCTACGCGGACTTTGGCTTTACCGAAATTCTGTACAAAGTGGCTACTCGCCCAGAAAAGCGCATCGGTGACGATGCGGTCTGGGACAAGGCTGAACAAGCCCTGATCGAAAGCTTGCGCCGTACCGGCTGCGAGTTCGAGATCTCGGAAGGCGAGGGTGCTTTCTACGGTCCGAAGATTGAGTACACGCTGAAAGACGCCATTGGTCGTCATTGGCAGTGTGGCACCATCCAGGTGGACTTTTCCATGCCAGCCCGTTTGGGCGCCGAGTATGTGGATGCCCAGGATCAGCGTCGTGTGCCTGTCATGTTGCACCGTGCTATTTTGGGTTCCTTCGAGCGCTTTATCGGCATGCTGATCGAAAACCACGCCGGTGCCTTGCCTGCCTGGTTGGCTCCTGAGCATGTGGTGGTATGCTGCATTTCCGAAAGTTCAGCCGATTATGCTCAATCCGTGGCGCAAAACCTGAAGAAAATGGGATTCCGTGCCTCCTCTGATTTGCGTGGTGAAAAAATCACTCGTAAAATCCGTGAGCACAGTATGCAAAAAGTGCCCTATATTCTGGTCGTGGGTGAAAAAGAGCGTGAAAACGGCGCAGTCGCCGTGCGTGCGCGTGGTGGCGTGGACTTGGGCGTCATGCCAATAGCCGATTTTTCAGCACGATTGAAGCAAGAGATCGATAGCCGTCAGTAAAACAGGAACGCTATCGTTTTTATCGACATTTTTAGGAGTTTTCGACATCGCAACCGAGAAAAAACATCGCATCAATGGTGAAATTCGTATTCCAGAGGTGCGACTCATTGGAGTCGAGGGTGAGCAGCTAGGTATCGTCAAGGTGCCTGACGCCTTGGCAATGGCAGAACAGCATGATGTGGATCTGGTGGAAATCGCCCCTGCGGCTGTACCACCGGTGTGCCGTTTGATGGATTACGGCAAATTCCGCTATCAGGAACAGAAACGCCAACAAGAAGCCAAGGCCAAGCAAAAAATCATTCAGATCAAGGAAGTCAAATTCCGTCCTGGTACGGACGAAGGCGACTACCAGGTCAAGCTGCGTAATGTGAAGCGTTTTATTGATGATGGCGACAAGGTCAAAGTGACCTTGCGTTTCCGTGGTCGTGAAATGGCTCATCAGGAACTGGGTATGCGCGTACTGGAACGGATTCGCGACGAAGTCAGCGAAATCTGTCAGGTTGAAGCCATGCCCAAGCTGGAAGGCCGTCAAATGGTCATGGTCTTGGCGCCTCGCAAGAAAGCGTCCTGATACTCTTGCACGATACTGCCTGGATCCGCCCAGGAGCATTATGCGTCGCTCGACTCGCTCCCAAGTAGCGGGTCGGGCACAATCGCCTTTGCAGCCCGGCTGCAAAGGCGTTTTTCTCTAGGTGTCATATGCACGTTTTATTCATCATTGATCCCTTGCCCAGCCTGTCGGCTTACAAGGATTCCTCCGTTGCCATGATGCGTGCATTTCTGGCGCGTGGTCATCGCGTCAGCGTGACCTTGCAGTCTGATTTGTACATTTCCCAAAGTCGGGTTCGTACGCGCAGTCAGGCTGTCAGTATTGCTGCAGATGCCGATTTGCGTGCGCCTTCGTGGTGGACACATCCCGAGCCTGCCACCGAGCAGGAATTGAATGTCTTTGATGCAGTCATCATGCGTAAAGACCCGCCTTTCGATATGGAATACTCCTATTCCACGCACTTGCTCAGCTTTGCGCAGGAGCAGGGGGCCAAGGTATTCAATTCAGGCGCGGCCATTCGCAATCACCCTGAAAAACTCGCTATTACCGAATTTCCGGAATTTACCCCACCCACCTTGGTCACCCGTGACATGGCCCGCTTGCGCGCCTTTCACCAGGAACACAAGGATGTGATCGTCAAGCCGCTGGATGGCATGGGCGGCATGGGTATTTTCCGTCTGCAAGATCCCGAACCCAACCTGGGTGCGATTCTGGAAACGCTGACAGCCAATGGTACGCAAACCATTATGGCGCAGCGCTACATCCCTGAAATCGTCAAGGGTGACAAGCGCATCCTGATCATTGACGGCGAACCTGTACCTTACGCCCTGGCTCGCATTCCCCTGGCCGGCGAGACACGCGGCAATCTGGCCGCAGGTGGCCGCGGGGTTGCCCAGCCATTGTCCGAACACGACTGGCACATTGCCCGTACGCTGGGCCCTGTGCTGGCCGCACGTGGCTTGTTGCTGATTGGTTTGGATGTGATTGGTGACTACGTCACGGAAATCAATGTGACCAGCCCAACCTGTTTCGTTGAAATTACTGAACAGACCGGCTTTGATGTTGCGCAGCGTTTTGCCGAGGCCGTCGAAAAAGCGACGGGACGCGCGTGATTCGCCTTGCCTTGATCATGCACGAGCCCCTGGCCAGCGCGTTTGCCAGCTGTGCCGAGCACGTCCTGGGCGAGAAGCCCGATCTGTTTGTCTTTGACATTCAGGCCGACGAATGCACGGATACGGCGGTAGACCGCTTGCTGGGGCTGTTGCAAACGCAAGCGCCGGACTCGCCCGCCACACTGATACTGTGTGATCTTTACGGTGCCACTCCCTTTAACGTGGCACGTCGAGTCCAGCAAGCTTTGCAAGATCAAGGGCAGGGCGCTTATTTATTGACCGGCACCAATATGTGCATGGTGTTGAAAGCCTTGACCGAGCGACGTGACAATCCCGAGCAGTTCGCTCAGGATGTCATGGCAGGCGCATTGCGTGGCATTGTTCACGCCGACTGCCATTGCTAATTTGAATTTTCACTTTCATTTTTCCAGTTGCCCTTATGCCTAGCGTATCCATCACGATCAGTAATAAATTAGGTCTTCATGCACGGGCAGCAGCCAAGCTTACCCAGTTGGCCGGCCGTTATAGCAGTGAGATTTTTATCGCGCGTGGCTCTCAGCGCGTGAATGCAAAAAGTATCATGGGTGTCATGATGCTGGCCGCCGGAATGGGGGTCACTGTGGTTGTCGATGCCCAGGGTGACGATGCCGATCAGGCCCTCAATGATATTCAGGCGTTGTTTGACGCCAAGTTTGGTGAAAACGAATAAGGAAGAAATCTGGTCATGAATAGTGCTGCAGCTCGAACCCCGGCGTCTGATTTGTCCGCGATGTTTACCGCTCAAGGTCAAGCAGTCGGTAAGGGGTATGCCATTGCCAAGGCCGTGGTAATGAGCGCAGCAGCACTGGAAGTCCCTCATTACCGGATTGCCGCCGAAGACGTCGATTCTGAAAGCCAGCGCCTGCTTAGCGCCATGGCCAGTACCCGTGACGAGCTTCGTGCCATGGTGGACCAGCTGCCTGTGGATGCACCACGCGAGCTTGCGCCTATCCTGACAGTGCACAGTCTGCTTCTGGACGATCCCATGCTGACGCAGCAAACCTGCGCCATCATTGCCGAGCGTCACTACAACGCAGAATGGGCTCTGACCTCGCAAGGTCAGATGCTGGTTGAGCAGTTCTCCCAAATGGAAGACGAATACCTGCGCGAGCGTGGTGCTGATGTGCGCCAGGTTATCGAGCGCGTATTGCGCGTTCTGGCAGGCAAGCCTGCTTTGCTGCCTGGTTTTTCAGCCGCTCAGGAAGAGCCGCTGATTGTGGTAGCACGCGATATTTCCCCGGCAGATATGCTGCGCTTGCGCGGTGGTCATTTCGCTGGTTTTCTGACGGATTTGGGTGGGCCCACCTCACATACAGCGATTGTGGCTCGCAGCTTGAGTGTTCCTGCTGTAGTGGGTTTGGGCAGCTTTCGCAGTCTGATACGCGATGGCGACTTTCTGATTGTGGACGGCTTCTCGGGTGCGGTAATTGTGAATCCGTCGGAGCAAGTGTTGGCCGAATACCGGGAGCGTCAGGAAGCTTATCGTCGCGAACGGGCTGAACTGGAAGAGTTGCTGGATGCGCCAGCGATGACGCTGGATGGGATTAACGTCCGCCTGGAAGCCAATATCGAGCTTCCCGAGGAGGCGGAGCTGGCTTTGAAAGCGGGCGCCGATGGCATTGGCTTGTTCCGCAGCGAGTTTTTGTTCATGGGACGCACGGATTTGCCTTCCGAGCAGGAACAGTACGAAGCGTACTCCCGTGTAGTAAAAGCCATGAAGGGCAAGGTCGTCACTATCCGTACACTGGATATTGGGGCCGATAAAACCCTGGATGGAGATGCCACGGTAGCGACTAACCCGGCCTTGGGCTTGCGTGCAATTCGCTACTGTCTGGACAGGCCCGAGATGTTTGCCACCCAGCTACGCGCCTTGTTGCGTGCCAGCTTGCATGGACAAATCCGTATTTTGATCCCCATGATTTCCTCCATGAACGAGGTGCATGCCAGTCGTCAGGCTATTGAGTCGGCAGCTCGGGAACTGGAAAAATCCGGTACCCCATTCGCACGCAACTATTTATTGGGGGCTATGGTGGAAGTGCCCGCCATAGCCATTGCCATTGAGCCCTTTGTACAGGAACTGGATTTTCTGTCCATCGGCACCAATGACTTGATTCAATATGTTCTGGCTGTAGACCGGGGCGATGCCGAGGTTGCCAGCCTGTACGACCCCATGCACCCAGCCGTCTTGCGTTTGATTGCACACACGATCAATGCGGCTGATCGTGCTGGCAAACCGGTGGCGGTCTGTGGGGAAATGGCGGGGGATGCTTCGGTGACTCGCATGTTGCTGGGGCTGGGCCTGAAAGAATTTTCCATGCATCCGCAGCAACTGCTGGATGTGAAAAAAGAAGTGCGCCTATCGCATTCCAATGCCTTGCGCGTGAAAGTGGCCAGTGCCTTGAACCGTGCCGAGCGCATCGATCTGGCTACCTTAGCCGCCTAAGTAATTGAAAACAGGCCAATTTAGTTGGCAAATATGTAACAAAGCCCAGCTGTAGTCCTACGAGGGATTCCATTTGTAACAACGTATCTGGACCTGTTCGCTCTCTAGATGCTTGTTGTTAAAGGGTTTGTCATGAAGCTTGAGCTATATCGTCAGAATAATTGAAATCAGGATTTACACTAATAGATTGGTCTGTGTGCTCAGCACCGATAGAATGGCTTCTAGGGGAGTTGTAACAGACCCAAGGCCGAGCCGGAAGTCGCACCAGGCATCGGCCCATTCTATCTAGCGACCTTGGAATAGTAGGAAGGAAATCTTATGAAACTGACTCGTGCTCATTTTGCTGTCATGGCCGCTGCTGCTTCGATGACTCTTTTGGCTGCGTGTTCCAAAGAGGACGACAAAGCCGCTACGAGCGCGCCACCTGCTCCTGTCGCTGCTCCACAATCGACAGCACCTGCCACTCCACCCGCACCAGAGGCTGACAAGTCCCTGGAGCAAAAAACGGAAGAACTGAAGCAGGACGCCGCTAAAGTTGCTGACGACGTCAAAAAAGAAGCAGAGGAACAGAAAGAGAACGCCAAGGAAAATACCCACTCCTTGAAGGAAGATGCCAAGGCTGCTGGCGATAAAGTCGCTGAAAAAGCTGGTGAAGCCAAGGATGCAGTAGCCGATGCTGCCAGCCGTACGGGCGATGCCATTAAAGACGGCGCTGCCAAGGCTGACAAAGCCATCCAGGACAAGCTGGGTAATGGTGTTGACTCCTCGCCATCTTCCGTGCCTTCGGAACAAGCCAAACCTTAAGGCTTGAATAATTCGGCTGATTGTCTGGCCAAATGCAAAAAGCGGGTGCCTTTGGCACCCGCTTTTTCTATACTGCTGGTAGTGTCAATATTTTAAGGAGAGGGACCATGATTAATCGTAGCGAATGGCTGGAAGATCTGCAAAAAAACGTCTCGGAGCTGATCGCCAAAAGTCCGGCTGCCGATATTGAGCGCAATGTAAAAGCCTTTATGGGTCAGGCCTTCAACCGTATGGACCTGGTTACTCGTGAAGAGTTTGATACCTACAAGCTGATGCTGGAACGCGCACTGGCTCGTGTGGCGGCTCTGGAAACACGTTTGCAAGCCTTGGAAGGGCGGCAAACTCCTGTTCCTCAAGATGGTGACACCTCTGCTCAAGAGGGCAGCCAAGGCTGATCACTTCATTTGAATACAGTCACCAGGCCTGGGGGCAAACAATCGGCCAGCCCCTTTTTTATTGCTGTTTTTCTGGTCTTGACCGGGGTGTGCGCCGCACAACATGTGTGGAAAGTACCCCCGGCCTTGCCTTTTATGCAGCGCGAACTGGGCATGGATCTGGTGCAGGCAGGTTTTCTGCTGGCCAGCGTGCAAATGGCCGGGATGTTGCTGGGGCTATGCATAGGCCTGATCTCCGAGAAAATTGGTCTGCGTCGCTGCATTTTGACGGGGCTGGGTATTTTGAGTCTGGCCTCGTTAATCGGCTCCTTGTTTGAACATAGCGCTCTGGTTTTGTTGGGGCGGATGATAGAAGGCTGCGGCTTTCTGATGGTGGTACTGCCCATTCCCGCCTTGATCAAACGTATTACTGATGCGGCGCGGTTGAGCCGAGTCATGGGTTTGTGGGGCTGTTACATGCCCGCGGGGGCTGTCTTGATGCTGTGGGCTGGCGCTGCCTGGTTGGCAGTTGGCTCCTGGCGTACCTTGTGGGTGGTTCTCGGTGTATTGACAGCCATCTTCATGATTTTGACCTTCCTTCTGGTGCCACCGGATTCTCAGACTCAAACCAGAAGTGCGGCGCAGCATACCTCTGCTCATCGCTGGACCAGACTGCTGCGCACGACTTTAAGCTCCGGCCGGGTTTGGTTGCTGGCTTTGGCCTTTGGTGTGTATGCGGCGCAATGGGCGGCAGTCGTGGGCTTCATGCCTACTATTTACAATCAGGCGCAGATAGCAGTCGGCACTGCCGGCTTACTGACAGCCTTGATTGCTGCTGGGAATGTCGTGGGTAATCTGGGGGCAGGGCGCTGTTTGCATGCCGGTATCCCACCTCATAGACTGCTGCAAGCAGGCTACTTGGGTATGATCGCATGTGCCATCGTTGCGTTCGGGCTGACACAAAGCTTGGTGGTTCAGTTTGTTGCCATCCTGCTGTTTTCGATTGTGGGCGGCTTGATTCCAGCTACCTTGTTCTTCCTGTCGGTCACGGCAGCACCTTCGCCGGAGACCACCTCGACCTCGGTGGGCTGGGTACAGCAATGTTCTTCACTGGGGCAGTTTGTGGGCCCCCCTGTTGTGGCGTCGGTTGTACATGCTTTGGGTGGATGGCAATGGGCTTGGGTCGCGACGGTTGGTTTTGCTGTATTGGGTTTGATCATTGCCTGGCGCTTGTCGCATTTGGGTCTGCCTAATGGCCGTTAGGCCTTGCTCAGATCAGCGCCGGATTAGATGAAAGAGATCATGAAAGAGCCAGCTCAATAAAGCTGGCTCAGTTTTTTTGGAAGGGAAAGCAGCATGCTCGTCAGTAATGTCCAGATCACAAGAGATGAGTTGGCTGATCTTTTGGCCGTCTCCCATGAGTCTTTGAGTTTCGAGAACTGCACTTTTGATGATGAGGATCTGTCGGGTCTGGAGCTGGATGGTGCGCAGTTTTCGGGCTGCAGCTTTTTGAATGCCCGCTTTACACGGGCGCATTTGCAAGACACGGTCTGGCAGCGTTGCAAGCTGGGTCAAGCGGATTTCAGCTTGGCTGATCTCAGTTCGGCGTGTTTTAGGGTTTGTGATCTGCACTTGAGCAAGTGGGTGCGCACCCAGATCGCTTCCTTGCAGATCGAGGATTCCAAGCTAAGCGGTGCTGTTTTCAACGAAACCCGTGGTTTGGACCTGAGCCTGCGCGAGTGCAAGCTGGTGGGTGCAACTTTGCGCGCCATTAATTTCCGTAAGCAAAATCTGGTGCAACTGGATTTCTCCTATGCGGACTTGGGCGGCTGCAATTTTCAGGATGCCGTATTTGAAGGCGGCAGCTTGAGGGGCGCCAGCTTGAGAGGGGTGAACTTCAAGGGAGCAGACCTGCGCAGTGTGGAACTGGGCAGCATCACCTTGTACGACTTGAATAACTCTTTCCAAGGCGCATGTTTGTCCGTAGAGCAGGCCGTCCAGTTGGTCAGTTCCATGGGGGTGCAGGTTCAGTAGGATCCTGGGACCGTACAAGTACGCAGTGATGTTTTAAGGCAGGCATCTGGAGCTTATTTCTCCCGACGGGCAGACTGAATGTTTGCCTTGGAAAGGGAGAAGGGCATATG
This sequence comes from Alcaligenes sp. DN25, assembly GCF_023674485.1. Lineage (NCBI taxonomy): Bacteria > Pseudomonadati > Pseudomonadota > Betaproteobacteria > Burkholderiales > Alcaligenaceae > Alcaligenes > Alcaligenes sp. DN25. The sequence goes on from NZ_CP098408.1 coordinate 2,029,960, forward strand.
TCCTTGGCCGTGTTGAACAGTTGTGCCTTGTCGGGCCTGGATTTTATCGACGTGCGTGTCGAGGCGCATGTCGCTCCAGGATTACCCGCCTTCCATATTGTTGGTTTGCCCGATGCCGGTATTCGCGAAAGCCGGGAGCGCATACGGGCCGCCTTGCAGGCCAGTGGCTTTGACTTTCCTGCAGCCCGACTGACTATCAATCTGGCGCCTGCTGATTTGCCCAAGGATTCGGGGCGCTTTGATTTACCCGTGGCTTTGGCGATTTTATTGGCCAGCGGCCAGCTGAGCCGCCCGGATGACAAGCAGCGTGAGCAAGCGATCACCGGTCTGGAGCGCTATGTCATGGCCGGGGAGTTGTCTTTGACAGGGGCCGTGGTTCCTGTGCAGAGTGCGCTAACGATTGCCCTGGGTATGGCGCGTCGGCATCCGGAGCTTTGTTTGCTTTTGCCTGCGCAGAGTGCAGAAATGGCGGCCCATGTTCCTGACCTGCAGGTCTACGGGGTTGCCAGTTTGGCAGAGGCGGCGAGGTATCTGCGAGGGGACAAGGAGCTGGAACCCGCATTGGCCAGGCCGTGGTCAGAAGAGTGGAATGATGGCCAACAACTTTGCTTGTCGGACGTGCTGGGGCAGCCTTTGGCTTGCCGTGCTTTGGAAGTGGCCGCTGCGGGTGGCCATAGCCTTTTGTTGAATGGCTCGCCGGGTGTGGGCAAGACCATGCTGGCTCAACGTCTGCCGGGTCTATTGCCAGACCTGGAGCGATACGCTCAGCTGGAAGTAGCCGCCTTGTATTCCTTTGTGCAGGAACAGGATTTTTTCAGCAGGCGACCCCCTTTTCGTGCCCCACACCATAGTGTGTCTACTCCTGCCTTGATTGGAGGTGGTAGCCGCCCAAGACCGGGGGAGGTTTCGCTGGCTCATCATGGCGTACTGTTTCTGGATGAGTTGCCTGAGTTCAGTCGGCGTTCACTGGAGGCGTTGCGCGAACCGCTGGAGCAGGGCTGCGTGCATATTTCTCGTGCCCAGAAGCAAGCGGTTTTTCCGGCGCAGTTTCAGTTTGTGGCTGCCATGAACCCATGTCCCTGTGGCTGGGCGGCGAGCCGTCATCGGGCGTGTCGGTGTTCTCCTGCTCAACGGGAGCTGTATCGGCAGCGCTTGTCGGGACCGATGCTGGACAGGATTGATCTTTTGGTGACCTTAAGCGAGTCCGAGCCGGAGCGTGATCAAGCAGCACAGGCGTCCAGTCAGGTCAGGCTGCGGGTACAGGAGGCGATCGAGAGGCAGTTGGCACGTCAGGCGGTACGAAATGCTCGTCTGTCAGTGGCAGGTTTGAAAGAGCATGGGGGCTTGTCTGCGGAGGCCTTGCAGCTACTGGCCAGTGCACGCAAGCGCTGGCATTGGTCAGAGCGAGTGCAGGGTAGAGTCTTGCGGGTAGCGCGGACAATTGCGGACCTGGCCGGAGTAAAGCAGATTGCCAGACCTCATATCGCGGAAGCATTGCAGTTCCGGCCTGAATTGCCTTGAATCGAGGTAAGAAGAAGGCGGGTGTCGCTAGGTGTGGCAGGATTGGGCTGACTGTAGGCTGAGGGCGACAGGCGCCATGACTTCCATGGTTGGCCTGTGCATTGCTTGATTAAATTTTCAGGCTGCGTATGAAACTGCGCGCCTCTGTGGGGGAAGGGGGGGAGGGCTTATCGCTGTTATCGGCTACCAGCACAATATTGGTGTTGATGTTCTCACCCAGCTTTTCGATAACTTGTTGCCTGATGTGGCCGTAATTGGTCTCGGAGAGTAGAGCCTTTAAATAAAACACATTAATGTTTCCAATCAGATTTTTGATTGCGAATTTCTGTGTGAATAATTCGTCGCTGACTGCCTGGCTGGTTTGGAAGAAAATATTGCACAGTGCGATTTCCGACCCTGTATGGGCAATACTGATTTGCAAGTTGACGCTATAAGTCTCTTTTTGGGGCGGTTTGATCACCTTGGTAGCCGCAGAGATCTGGGCATGTGATTTCGCGTTATAGAGGATGAAGGCAGGATCATCTTCAGAGAGTTGACTAAACAGATCAACACTTGCCGTGGCGCTATCGATTTGCGCTTGGTTGAGCCGTTTGAAAAAACTCTGCTCCAGTATTTGCAGCACGGTGATGCTTGCGGTACCGGCTGAGATTTTCAGCGTGCTGGTTCCCTGCTCGCTCAGGTTCCAGAACAGATTGCCTACTGTATTCTTGAAAAAACTCAGCCAGCCTGCGGGGTCAACAAAGCGGGAGCCCAGTTTTTTATCGGCGCCCATTTGGGCCAAAAGGTTGGAATGGATAAAGTCTTCATAGCTCAGCGTATTGGTGTCTTCCGTGGTGGCAGAAATCAGATTGCCTGACACCACATAGGTTTGCTCAGTAGAAAAAGCCATCTTGATTCTCCTTTGTTGAATCCAGTGTCTGCAAGCGCACTGCCCGGCTTTACAGGCCGGGCTTGATTCAGTGCTTAAATATCCAGATCCAGCACAAAGTTCACGGCGTTATCGCCGAGCTTGTCGATGACTGCCTGGCGTACTTTCGAGTACACCGATTCATTGAGCACAATCAGGTTGGCTGCGCGGTAGAGCCAAGCGGTGGATTTGCTCCATTTCCAGAACAGGAAGCTGCCGGATTGGATGTCGGTCCGTGCATTGATGGCGGTCAGCACCATGCTGACGGTGCCGTGCTGGTCCTGGCCAGCAGGCAGAATCTGGAATTTGCCGCGGTCTTCTTTGGTGCTGCTGTGGTCAAACAGCTTCATGGGTTTTTGATTGGCAGGCTTGTTCAAGGCGCCGAATGTTTCCTGGGCGATTTTGTATAGCGGATTATTGACGTTGTTAACCACTGTCAGTATCACCTCCAGTACGACCTGGTCCATGGTGACGTCCGTATTCTTGGGTTGGAAGCGTTCAAAGAAGCTACTGCTGCTACCCCAGCCCAGGTTGGTCAGCCCATCCGAGTAAAACTTGAACCATTTTTCGCGATCATTTTCGTTGGGGTATTTCTTGTCAGCGGCCAGTTGCATCAACAAGGTGCTGTTTTGCACGTCGGCGCGGGATTGTTCGGTCAGTCCGCTGACAAAGCAAGGGATGCTGGCTTTGGCAACGACGGCACCATCTTCGTCGGCACTGCTGGTCGCTCGTGCGGTTACACGGTTGCCGCCGGCCGGGGCGTCGGGAATGTCCAGGGCGTTAATCCATGCCAATACCTGCTTGTGGTCAGTAATCGTGCTCATGGTAATACTCCGAAATTAAAAAGGGTTTTTACTGCATCAAAAAGTCTTTTTCGATTTTCCTTTTGAGATAATCGATTTTTAAAAGACCTTAATTTTTAATTTGGTTTTATTTTTGGTTATTTATTAGTTAAGTCGATTGCAAAATTATTGTCAAAGACGTTTCCGAAATATATGAAAAGGTTGCAAGCGTTACCAGTTATGAGTTGGCTTGCAATATGTGATCTTACTTGAATTGCTTTGGCTGCCTATGGTGTGCTGGCTGCTTTGGTTTTCAAGTTAATCAATATTTAATTTAATCGAAGATTATTTTTTTGTTTGGTTATATTTTGATTTTATTAACGGTCTGTGCGTTATTTATTTATATTTAAAGTTCGTTTTTAGGTGTGGAGTGGATTTTTGGAAAATAGATACCACGCATGCGATGCATGCAATAAACAGCTGCGCAGCGACTGTTTGATCAAAGGTCGAACGGTGGTGATGGTGGGGAAGCACTGACAACAAGGTGTTGTAAAGCGTGGGCTGATCCATGCCTTGGGATCACCCGTAGTAATGAGGGCTTGTGAAATGCTTAGAGGCGGGTGGAGTCTTCCGCAAGGATTGAGCGGATCGCGTGTGCTGACGCGCATCCGGCTGGGTCATTGTTTCTGGTTTTCCTTTATGGCCTGCCGACAACGGCCCTCCTACAAAAATCCCTTTGATATCTGGACAATCCTTCAGGGATCACCCTATAATCAAGAGCTTTTCCCCTGTTTGGATCTGTTCTGGCAGCGGACAAAGAAAAAAATAAGTGCCTGTTTTGGGTCATACAAGTGTCCGCCAGCTTCCTAGGCGACCACCCGCAGACACAAATTAGTCGAGTAATTTCATGCCTAAAATGAAAACCAAAAAAAGCGCCTCCAAGCGCTTTGTGGTTCGTGGTAGCGGTTCCATCAAGCGGGGCCAAGCGTTCAAGCGTCACATTCTGACCAAGAAGACGACCAAGAACAAACGTCAGTTGCGCGGTGCCGTCGAGGTTCATAAAGCCGACGTCGCTTCCGTAAAAGCAATGATGCCTTTCGCTTGATTAGGGAGAATCGAACATGTCACGAGTAAAACGCGGTGTTAACGCACGCGCACGCCACAAGAAAGTAATTGCCCAGGCCAAAGGTTTTCGCGGCCGTCGCGGTAATGTATTCCGTATAGCCAAACAGGCTGTCATGAAGGCAGGTCAGTACGCCTACCGTGACCGCCGTAACAAGAAACGCGTATTCCGCTCGCTGTGGATTACCCGTATCAACGCAGCTTGCCGCGAACTGGATATGAGCTACAGCCAGTTTATCGCCGGCCTGAACAAAGCCTCCATCGCTTTGGACCGTAAGGTTCTGGCTGACTTGGCTGTTAAAGACAAGGCAGGTTTTGCTGCTGTTGTTGCACAGGCTAAGAACGCTCTGGCTGCTTAAGCGGTATCTGACTGTATAGTTCACAAACGGGGCCTTTGGGGCTCCGTTTGTTTTTGGAAAGTAACACGCCATGACTTCCTCCCACGACGATCTGATTGCCCAGGCTCGGGCCTTATTTGAGCAGTCTCAGGACGCCGCTTCGCTGGAAAACGCTAAAGCTCGATTTTTGGGCAAACAAGGTGCCATCACTGCCTTGATGAAAGGCCTTGCCCAGATGGAGCCGGAGCAGAAAAAAGCAGCCGGTGCCAGCATCAACGTGCTCAAGCGCGAAATTGAAGATCTGCTGAACGATCGTCGTGCTGCCCTGGCGGCAGAACAATTGAACCAGCGACTGGCTCAAGAACAAATTGATGTGACTTTGCCCGGCCGTGGTCGTGGCACCGGTGGTATCCACCCGGTGATCCAGACCTGGCAGCGTGTTGAAGCCATTTTCCGCTCTATCGGTTTCGATGTGGCTGACGGCCCTGAAATCGAAAATGACTGGACAAATTTTACCGCTCTGAATAATCCAGAGAATCACCCCGCTCGTTCGATGCAAGACACGTTCTATATCGATATGAACGACGAGCAGGGTTTGCCCTATTTGCTGCGTACGCACACCAGTCCCATGCAGGTGCGTTATGCACGCATGAATAAGGCCCCTATCAAGGTTATTGCTCCCGGCCGCACCTATCGTGTCGATAGTGATGCCACCCACTCGCCCATGTTCCACCAGGTGGAAGGGCTGTGGATTGCCGAGGATATTTCCTTTGCCGATCTGAAAGGCGTTTACACGAACTTTCTGCGCGCCTTCTTTGAAAGCGACGATCTGGTCGTGCGCTTTCGACCTTCTTTCTTCCCCTTTACCGAGCCATCCGCCGAGATTGACATGATGTTCTCCTCCGGCCCCAACAAGGGCCGTTGGCTGGAGATCTCCGGCTCCGGGCAGGTTCACCCGCAAGTGGTGCGCAATTTCGGTTTGGACCCAGAGCGTTACATCGGTTTCGCCTTTGGTTCCGGACTGGAGCGCCTGACTATGTTGCGCTATGGTGTTAACGATTTGCGCCAGTTTTTTGAAGGCGATCTGCGCTTTCTGAAGCAGTTCAATCGTTGATTCCTACTTCGCGCCGCTGGGCCTTTTAGGCCCGGTCGGTTCCGGTATACGCCGTTTTACGTCTCCATCTTTGCATCATGTTATTTTCCGAATCGTGGCTGCGCCGCTTTGTGAATCCCAAACTGGGAACTGAAGAACTGGGTCATCAACTGACGATGGCTGGCCTGGAGGTTGAAGAAATTCAAGCCGCCGCGCCAGCGTTCGAGAATGTTGTCGTCGGCTTTATTGCCGAGATTGCCCCTCATCCCGACGCTGACCGCCTGCGCGTATGCCAGGTCGATGACGGCTCGGGCAAGCTGCTGCAGATTGTGTGCGGTGCACCCAATGCGGCTCAAGGCATCAAGATCCCGGTCGCACGTGTGGGTGCAGAGCTGCCCGGTGGCATGAAAATCGGCCCGGTCAAAATGCGTGGCGTGGAGTCCGCCGGCATGTTGTGCTCGGGTCGCGAACTGGGTCTGTCGCAAGATCACGATGGTTTGCTGGTACTGGATGCTGATGCGCCCGTGGGCCAGAGCCTGCGCGAACTGCTGGATCTGGACGACCAGATCATCGAATTGAAATTGACGCCTAACCGTGCGGACTGCCTGTCCGTGCTGGGCGTGGCACGCGAAGTAGCCGCCCTGACTGGCGAGCCACTGACACTGCCAGACTTCACTCCTGTTCCTGTCACGATTGAGGATCGTGTTTCCGTTACCGTGAAAGACGCTGATTTGTGCGGCCGTTTTGCCGGGCGTGTGATTCGTGGCGTCAATGCGCGTGCCAAAACCCCGGACTGGATGAAAACTCGTCTGGAGCGCAGTGGCCAGCGTTCAATCTCCGCATTGGTGGACATCTCCAATTACGTCATGCTGGAACTGGGCCGTCCTACGCACGTGTTCGATTTGCAGCACGTACAGGCTGGTCTGGAAGTGCGTTGGGCACGTAAAGGCGAGACGCTGGAGCTGCTGAGCGGTTTGAATGTCGAGCTGGATACCGATGTGGGTGTGATTGCGGTTAACGATGTGCCGCAAAGCATGGCCGGTATCATGGGCGGCGAACAAAGCGCTGTCACACTGGATACGACGGATGTGTATCTGGAAGGCGCTTTCTGGTGGCCAGAAGCCATCATGGGCCGTGCCCGTCGCTACAAGTTTTCTTCCGACGCCAGCCACCGTTTCGAGCGTGGCGTGGACTTCGACTCCATTACCCAGCATTTGGAACGCACCACAGCGCTGATCCTGGAAATCTGCGGCGGCCAAGCGGGACCTATGGATGACCAGGTTGTGGCCTTGCCCGAGCGCAAGCCCGTTGCCATGCGCCTGGAGCGTTGCCGCCGTGTTCTGGGTATTCCTCTGGATCAAAAGCAGGTGGAGAGCATCTTCACCTTGTTGGGCCTGGACTTCTCGGTGGCTGACGAAGTCTTTACGGTCAATCCTCCCAGCTTCCGTTTTGATTTGACGATTGAAGAAGACCTGATCGAGGAAGTTGCCCGTATCTACGGTTTTGAAAATATTCCTGATCTGCCTCCGGTCGCTGCTGCACAAATGCGTGTGCCAGTCGAGTCCTTGCGTGGTCCGCACGCCTTGCGCGCTATATTGGCCGCCCAGGACTACCAGGAAGTGATCAACTTCTCCTTTGTGCAAGAGTCTTGGGAAAAAGATATTAACGGACAGGCTGACCCTATCCGTTTGTTGAACCCCATTGCCAGCCAGTTGGCGGTGATGCGTACCAGCCTGATTCCTGGTCTGCTGGCCAATATTGAACGCAACGCCAACCGCCGTCAGTCGCGCGTGCGTGTGTTCGAGTTTGGCCGCGTCTTCATGCGCGATGCCTCTCAAGAAAATGGTCCGTTGACCGTGGCCGGTATCCATCAGCCCAACCGCATTGCGGCCGCAGCCTGGGGCCCTGTTGTGACCGAGCAGTGGGGACAGCCCGATCGTCTTGTCGACTTCTTTGACGTCAAGCGCGATCTGGAAACTTTGCTGGGTCAACGTGCTGCTCAAGTCCGTTTCGAGCCTGAAGCTCACCCGGCCTTGCACCCAGGCCGTAGCGCCAGTGTGAAACTGGATGGTAAAACCATAGGCTGGATCGGTGAAATCCATCCTCAGTGGTTGAGCGAATTTGGTTTGAATCAAGCGCCGGTCGTCTTTGAGGTGGACGTTGATGCCATCTCTCACGACGAAGTGGTACACGCTCAGGAAGTATCCAAGCAACCCGTTGTGCAACGAGATCTAGCGGTTTGGCTGGATAAGGACGTATCCTATCAAGCTGTGCTGGATACACTGAACCAGGTGCGCAGCACGGCACCGCAAGCGGCTATCGTCAAAGATATTCAGTTGTTTGACGTCTGGCGCGACAAGAACGATGCATCGGAAAAGAGTCTGGCGATTCGATTCTGGCTGCAAGACAGCGCAAGCACGCTGGACGATGAACGCGTCGAGCAATGCCTGGATGCATTGTTGGCGGCACTGGTGTCTGCGCATGGCGCACGGGCACGAGCATAAGGAGACACAATGAACGTAGAGCGTACTCTGACCAAGGCGGATCTGGCCGAACTCTTGTTTGAACGTGTTGGCTTGAATAAACGCGAAGCCAAAGATATTGTGGATACTTTCTTTGCCGAGATCCGCGACTCCCTGGCTGACGGTGTCGAGGTCAAGTTGTCCGGTTTTGGTAATTTCCAGGTTCGGGACAAACCCCCGCGTCCTGGTCGCAACCCCAAAACGGGCGAGGTCATCCCGATTTCGGCGCGACGCGTGGTGACATTCCACGCCAGTCAGAAGCTCAAAAGTGTAGTCGAAGGGGCGCCAGTGGCGCCCGAGGATGACCAGGACTGAGCCCTGGTACGTTTGCGTACAGTTTTGCCTGACTGAACGTGTAAAATCACTCCTATTGTCGATGAGCATCAGTGGCTATGAGCACAAACGAAAAGACGGCGACCTTGCCACCTATCCCTGCCAAGCGGTATTTCACCATCGGTGAAGTCAGCGAGCTTTGCTTGGTCAAGCCCCACGTCCTGCGTTATTGGGAGCAGGAGTTTACGCAGTTAAAGCCCGTCAAGCGACGCGGTAACCGACGTTATTACCAGCACCATGAGGTGCTGCTGATACGCCGGATTCGCGGTTTGCTGTACGACGAAGGCTTTACGATCAGTGGTGCGCGCAATCGTCTGGGCGATGGTCCGGATATGCCTTTTGACCAGGAAGCCGCTGTGCGTCTGACCGGTCAGGAGATGCAGGCCTTGCGCACCAACTTGGGTCAGATCCAGGCAATGCTGGATCAAGCCTTGGCAATCACGGATCCTGGCTCGGCTCAGTAATCCGGGGTTGCTAAGCAGGAACGAAGGTCGGCCTTGGTGCCGGCCTTTTTTCATGGAAGGGATTAGCAGTGAACTTACGTAGTCAGGCTCTAAAGGCTTTGTTAGTACAAGAGCCGGCTGCCAAGCTGGCAGCAGTACGAGCAATTGCCCATGGCTTGCCCGTAGGGGCAGATGAGCATTTGGAAGAGCCGCCCGGCGTACCGGGACGGCCCGAGGGTTTGCGTTTTGTGAGCCCTCAGCATGTGCCCAAGCGGTCCGTGCGTACGATCCAGGGGCGAGCAGCCTTATTGCATTCCTTGGCGCATATTGAGTTCAATGCCATCAATCTGGCCTTGGATGTCTTGTGGCGTTATCCCGGTTTGCCCGACGCATTCTATGCGGGCTGGTTACAGGTGGCGGTGGAGGAGGCTTTGCATTTTGAGCTGCTGAGCGATCATCTTCAAACGATGGGTGTCCGCTATGGGGATTTGCCTGTCCATGACGGCTTGTGGGAGATGGCAGAGCGAACACGCTTTGATCTGCTGGCGCGTATGGCTTTGGTGCCGCGTACTCTGGAAGCACGGGGGCTGGATGCCTGCCCCCTGGTGCATAAGAAGTTGCTGGATGCTGGCGATGAAAAAGCCGCCGCGATTATTGCCATCATTTTGCGCGATGAGGTCGGGCATGTAGCGTTGGGAAATTACTGGTATCGCAAAGTCTGCCGGGAACAAGGCTTGCCTGATTTTGCTACGTATGGCGAGTTGGCGCAGCGCTATCGCGCACCGCGTTTGCGCGGCCCCTTTAATCGTGAAGCCCGCCTGGAGGCGGGCTTCACTGTCGAGGAAATCGACGAGCTGGAACGGCTGGATGCCGCTTTTAAGAGCGGGTTGCCGACGAGCTAGCTTCCGTGTTGGGCTTGGGCAGGTTATCCAGCTGCCCAAAGCTTACGATGCGGCCAATATACAGAACGGGGCCTTCCGGTGCACCACTATTGGAACCGCCTTCGGTTTCCAGTGTCATCTCAAAAATCTGCTCATCTTCTACGGTGCCAATCAAGGCCGCAGGAACGGTGATGGGGCGATTGGGATCAATCAAACCCAATGAACGAATTTGTGTGCCGCGTGGGGTGTGTGTCCATAGCTGCACCGACTGTGTTGCTTTGACTTCAGTGCTGACCTTGGGCACCAGCAGGACATTGCCTTGTGGGTCTACTGTTGCAATCCAGGCCGGAGTAGAGGATTGGCCAGGGGCCTGCAGGATAGCCGCCTGACGTGGCTTCATCTCAATAACATTGACAGGCGGTTCCGAGTTCATGTTCATGAGCAGGGCAATCACCAGGCCCAGAATCACGACCGCAGCCAAGCCGCCCCACAAAACAGGCATGGGCATGGCAAAGCCACGGGACTTGCGTTCGCCATCAACAGGTTCGGGTTTGCGTTTTTTCTCTAAGGTGACTGACTCAGGCTCGCTTTTGATGGGCTTTTTCTTGTCGGCGACCTTGGCTGGTGCTGTGGGCGCTGCTTCGGCTGTGACAGCAGCTGCTTTGGTGGCTGGGTCGGACTCTGCACGCAGCAAGGTGGGGAAGGGCGGTGTGTGATCGTCAGCCTTGTCGTTCGAGCTGTTGGCGGACCAGCGAGGTTCAGTGCGAGTGGCAGCTTCCGCTTTAGTGCTTTGGTCTGCCGAAATACTGATCTTGATACTAGGTTCCTGGCGCACTGCTTTGATAGCTGGAGCGCTTGTGCTGGCGTTGCCAGTGCTTTCCGATTTGGGAGCTTCAGCAGCCGGACTGCTTGTGCTCCCAGCCTGACGACGTGCGGCAGGTGGAGGCAAGCCCAGGGTATGGTGAATGTGAGCCAGACTAGTGGGGGCAGGCACTGTTGGGGTCAGGCAGTCCACTAGCTCCAGCCACGCTTGCTCCCAAGCCAATGCCAGACGCGCTGCCTGATCATTTTGCTGCATCAGGGTGTGGGCTTGGGCCAATTCATGCTGGCTGAGCAGCCCCAAGGTATATTCGCCAATCATCACTGCATGGCGTGGATCGTTGGCGTTGCCCTCATTAATCAGGGGAGTGAGCTGTTGCAAGCCATGCTGGACCACAGCACGCAATTGTGCGGGGGAGCGGTTCAGCTGAGGGCCCAACTGTTCGTAACTATTGCCGTGCAGATAGGCATGGATCATGGCGCGTTGGCTGGTGCCATCCAGCTTGCCCATGGCAGGGATGAAACGCTGTCCGGCTTGCGGCTTGATGGCAGGCAGGGCGTAATTGTTATCGCCGCTTTGCGCGCGTTGACGCAGGCGAGCCAGTAGCCTGAACCGCAGAATGCTGTAAATCCAGGCGCGCCCTTCGCCTAAATCGGGGTCATAGCCGGCAGCGTTTTTCCATAACAAAACAAAGCTATCGCGCAGAACCTCTTCGGCATCAATGCGGCGGCCCAACACGGCCTGGCCCAAAGCCAGCATCAAGGGGGCTTCCTGGTCGTACAGCACATCCAGCGCCTGGCTGTCCTGTGCGGCTAACTGGTCCAGGGAAGAAGAATACGAAAAAGAAGAAGACGGCATGGATGGATTTTGCACGGTAAAGGGATTCATGAGCCAGATGTCTGGTATCGGGCGCTATTTTTACTGTGTCTGCGCCAGTTTCAGACAAGCAGGTATTGTATGCCTTTCGTTGAAGGCTTGAAGGTAACAAAGTGCTGGATTGCCAGCATTTTCTTTGCAGTGACAAGCCTTGAATTTCCCGATTTTCAGCACTGGATGCTTGCTGGTCAGGTCCCTTATTCGTGTGACTGTGGTTTGCAGGTCAATAATCAGCCAAACAAGCATGCCGTCGGCAGGGTCTTGGCAAGGATAAGCAGTTCAAAAGGCTATACTTATTCGTTATGTGCTACCTGGCAGTTTTGATAATTACCCAGGCGTAGAACCTCATTTCTGTATTCGCATCAAGGACATGGCAGGGCCTGCCTGCCAGTGGAAAGCGTAGTCTGCTTGTCCTGCCTTGATTTCAGCGTTGTGCTGCAACTTATTTTTAAGCTGTCCGCGGTTTTTCGGCTTTGTGCTGTTGAACACGGACCTATTGCGTGTGCCTCCTCGTCCTGAAGTGCTTGATGGTGTCTCCGGTGGTCTGAGCACCCTGAAATCCTTATTTCCTTACGTTTGGCGATTCAAGACTCGCGTGGTCTTGGCTTTGTCCTGTTTGCTGCTGGCAAAAGTCGCCACCGTGATGATGCCGATCTACCTGAAGCAGGTAATCGATGCGTTGAGCCTGCCCGCTACGGCTTTGATGCTGCCGGTGGCCGCCTTGTTGGGATATGGCGCCGTACGTCTGGCCTCCAGCGCTTTTGGTGAAATACGGGATGCCCTGTTTGCGCGAGTCACGCAAGGGTCGGTGCGGCTGATTGCGAACCACGTCTTTCGGCACCTGCTGGATCTGTCCTTGCGCTTTCATACTGAACGCCAGACAGGTGGCTTGAGCCGGGATATTGAACGGGGCACCAAAGGCGTTAGCTTTCTGCTGAATTTCCTGGTCTTCAATATTTTGCCAACCTTGCTGGAAATAGCTCTGGTCTGTGGCATTTTGCTCTGGCGATACGACTGGGCCTTCGCGGCGGTGACCTTGGGGACGATTGCGGCCTATATTGTGTTCACCTTGCTGGTGACTGAGCGGCGCATGCGTTATCGGCGAGCCATGAACGACTTGGACAGTCGTGCCAACTCTCGCGCGATTGATGCCTTGCTCAATTACGAGACAGTCAAATACTTCGGTAACGAGGATTACGAGATCAATCGCTACGATCAGAATATGGGCCAGTGGGTCCAGGCTGCCGTGCGTAATCAGGTATCGCTGAACCTGCTCAATATTGGTCAGGCTTCGATTATCAGTGTTGGGGTGACGGCCTTGCTGTTCATGTCGGCGCAAGGTGTGCTGGCCGGAACCATGACGGTGGGTGACGTTGTGCTGGTGTCTGCCTTCCTGACTCAGCTTTATGCGCCTTTGAACTTTCTGGGTTTTGTTTACCGCGAAATCAAGAATTCACTGGCTGATATGGAGCGCCTGTTCTCCTTGCTGCGTCGCAAGCAAGAGGTGAAAGATGCGCCGGATGCCCAGGTCTTGTCCTGTGACCAGGCGGGTGTGCGTTTCGAGAACGTCAACTTTGCCTATGACAGCCGTCGCAAAGTCATTCAAAACCTGAGTTTCGAGATTCCCGCCGGCAAGACGGTAGCGGTGGTAGGGTCTTCGGGCGCAGGTAAATCCACCTTGTCGCGTCTTTTGTTCCGTTTCTACGATGTGACGGAAGGTCGCATCCTGTTCAACAATCGCGAGCTGCGCGAATGGACGCAAGAGAGCTTGCGCCGTCATATCGGTATCGTTCCCCAGGACACGGTCCTGTTCAACGATACGATTTTGCACAATATTGCGTATGGCCGTCCTGAGGCCAGTAAAGAGCAGATCGTGGCAGCAGCACGGGCCGCCAGTATCCACGACTTCATCGAAAGCCTGCCCGATGGTTACGAGACCATCGTGGGTGAACGCGGCTTGAAGTTGTCCGGGGGCGAAAAGCAGCGCGTGGCTATTGCCCGTACCTTGCTGAAGAACCCACCGGTGCTGATTCTGGACGAAGCTACCAGTGCGCTGGACACACGTACGGAACGGGCGATTCAGGCGGAGTTGAACGAGATTGCCCGCGACCGCACCACCTTGATCATTGCTCACCGTCTATCCACGATTACGGACGCGGATTTGATTCTGGTTCTGGAGCGCGGACAGATCGTGGAGCAGGGCACGCACAGCGAGCTTTTAGCCCTGGATGGCGCCTATGCCCGGATGTGGAATATCCAGCAAAGTCTGGAGGGATAATTTGACCATATAGTACCAAAGCGGTACTATATGGCTCTACGACCTGTTCAGAGAGAAGGAATGCTGCGAATCAGTAAAATCATTGATTACGGCACTTTGGTGCTGACACACATGGCTGGCGATCCAGACCGTGTGTTCAGTGCGTCTGACTTGGCCGCCATCCTGGGTTTGGGCCAACCGACTGTCAGCAAGGTGCTTAAACTGCTGGGCCAGCACGAGCTGGTCATCAGCAGCAGAGGCGCACGCGGAGGGTATGTGTTGGGCCGCCCCGCCAAACAGATAAGTGTAGCGCAGATTATTGATGCACTGGAAGATCAGCCCTTTGGCTTGACTGAATGTGTAGCTACTCCTGGAGCCTGTTCCGTGGAGTCAGATTGCCATATACGCAGTAATTGGCAGCGTATCAACGATATTGTCCGACGCACCTTGGAAGAGGTCAGTGTTGCAGACATGATACGCGTGCCCGTTAACGAATTTCCCCTGACACACAAGCCGGGTCCCGAATTGAAAAACAGAAACAAGGCGAACACCTCCAACGTGGAGTTAACCGAATGAGTACCGTCAACGAACATCTGGACACCTTCCTCGATCGTGATTACGAGGCAGGCTTTGTCACCGACATCGAGTCTGAAACCATACCGAAAGGTCTGAACGAAGACGTCATCCGTTTCCTGTCCGCGAAAAAACGCGAACCGGAGTTCATGCTGGAATGGCGCCTGGCTGCTTACCGCCAGTGGCTGACCATGAAGTATCCCAAGTGGTCGATTGTGGAATATCCACCTATCGACTTCCAGGACATCAGCTACTACTCCGCGCCCAAGAGCAAGGCCGACGGCCCCAAGAGCCTGGACGAGGTGGATCCTGAATTGCTGCGCACCTATGAAAAACTGGGTGTGCCCTTGCACGAGCGCGCGCGTCTGGCCGGTGTGGCAGTTGACGCCGTGTTTGACTCAGTCTCGGTGGCCACCACCTTCCGCAAAGAGCTGGAAGAAGTGGGCGTGATCTTCTGTTCCTTTTCCGAGGCTGTGCGTGAATATCCGGAACTGGTGAAAAAGTATCTGGGTACGGTTGTCCCTCCTAGCGACAACTTCTACGCCGCCTTGAACTCGGCCGTATTCTCCGATGGCTCCTTTGTGTTCATCCCCAAAGGCGTACGCTGCCCGATGGAGCTGTCCACCTACTTCCGTATCAATGCTCGCGACACCGGCCAGTTCGAGCGCACCTTGATCATTGCGGAAGAGGGCGCTTCGGTCAGCTATCTGGAAGGCTGTACGGCGCCGATGCGCGATGAAAACCAATTGCACGCAGCGGTCGTGGAACTGGTCGCCTTGGACGACGCCAAGATCAAGTACTCCACCGTGCAAAACTGGTACCCCGGCGATAAAGACGGCGTAGGCGGTATTTACAACTTCGTCACCAAGCGTGGCGAATGCCGTGGCGCACGTTCGCACATCTCCTGGACGCAGGTTGAAACTGGCTCGGCCATCACCTGGAAATACCCCAGCGTGGTGCTGCGCGGCGATGATTCCCAAGGCGAGTTCTACTCGGTCGCCCTGAGCAACCACCGCCAGCAAGCCGATACCGGCACCAAAATGATTCATATGGGTCGCAATACCCGCAGCACGATTATCTCCAAGGGGATTTCGGCTGGCCAAGGTATCAATACCTATCGCGGTCTGGTTCGTATTACCCCCAAGGCAGAAAACGCCCGCAATTACACCCAGTGTGATTCGCTGCTGATCGGCAAGCGCTGCGCTGCACACACCTTCCCAACTATGGAAGTGCAGAACCCCAGCGCCAGTGTGGAACACGAAGCAACCGCTTCGCGCATTGGCGAGGACCAGCTCTTTTATGCCATGCAGCGCGGCCTGACTGCCGAAGATGCCGTCTCCATGATCGTGAACGGCTTTTGTAAAGAAGTGATTAAAGAATTGCCCATGGAGTTTGCGGTCGAAGCACAGAATTTGCTCGGCGTCAGCTTGGAAGGCAGTGTAGGTTAAGGAGAATAATGAAATGCTGACGATTAAAGATTTGCGCGCTTCGGTTGAAGATAAACCTATCCTTAAAGGTCTGAACCTGGAAATCAAGCCCGGTGAAGTCCACGCCATCATGGGCCCGAACGGCTCGGGCAAGAGCACCTTGTCCCAAGTTCTGGCCGGTCGTGAAGACTACACCGTGGAAGGCGGTTCGGTTGATTGGCTGGGTCAAGACCTGCTGGAAATGAAGATTGAAGACCGTGCCCGTTCCGGTCTGTTCCTGGCCTTCCAGTACCCCATCGAAATTCCCGGTGTGTCCAACGCCTACTTCCTGCGCGCTTCCGTGAACGCCGTGCGCCGTCATCAGGGCTTGCCTGAGCTGGACGCCATGGACTTCCTCAAGCGTGTCAAAGAGGAAATGAAGACGGTTGGCATGCGCGAAGAGTTTCTGTACCGCTCCGTGAACGAAGGTTTTTCCGGCGGCGAAAAGAAACGCAACGAAGTTCTGCAAATGAGCCTGCTGGAACCCAAGCTGGCCATCCTGGACGAAACCGACTCCGGTCTGGATATTGACGCTTTGCGTGTGGTGGCTGACGGCGTGAACCGTCTGCGTTCCCCCGAGCGTTCCTTGCTGGTGATTACTCACTACCAACGTCTGCTGGACTACATCGTGCCTGACTTTGTGCACGTATTGGCCGGCGGCAAGATCATTCGTTCCGGTGGCCGTGAATTGGCTCTGGAACTGGAAGAGCGTGGCTACGGTTGGGTGCTGGAGCAAGCAGCTGCCGAACAAAAAGCCAAGGGAGCTGCGGTATGAGTCTGCCGGATTGGGTCAACAGCTTTGCCGCTCAGGCTGCACAAGCACCTGGAGCCGGCCTGCCATGGCTAAGCGCCGTGCGTCAGCGCGCGCTGGATCGTTTCGCTCAAGAGGGCTGGCCAACCACGCGTATTGAAGCCTGGCATCACACTTCCTTGGCTTTGCTGGAACAGCAAAGCTTTGCTCCTCAGAAATCGGCTTCGGCCGCGGAATTGGTGGCGTCAGTGCGCCAGCAAGAAGACGGGTACTTCCTGGTCTTTGTGGATGGTCACTACGATGCGGCTTTGTCGCACCTGAATGAGTTGCCAGCAGGCGTGCGTTTGGCCTCGCTCAGTACCTGTCTGGAGCAAGATGCAGATTGGTTGCAGCAGGCTTACGGGGATGAGTCCCTGGGCGCCTCGACCGCGGCCTTGAACCTGGCTTTGGCCCAGGATGGCGCGGCCTTGCACATCGCTGCGGGCAAGCACCTGGAGCAGCCTGTTCATCTGGTTTTTGTGCGCACCCAAGGTGGCAGCGCCAGCTTCACGCGTAACCTGATTTCTCTGGAATCCGGTGCCAGTGCAACGGTGGTTGAACACTATGTAGGTCAGGAAGGAACGGATGCTTCCTTGAGCAGCGTCGTGACTCGCCTGAACGTGGCGCCTGATGCCAAGCTGACACACATGAAGTTGCAGCAGGAAGCCTTGCAAGACTTCCACCTGGCCGCAATCGATGTGCAGCAAGGTCGTGGCTCGGTATTCAATTCGCACTCCCTGTCCTTCGGTGCCCGTATAGCCCGTAACGATATTGCTACTGTTTTCAACGGCGAGCGCTGCGAAACCTTGTTCAATGGTTTGTATTTTGTGGATGGCCGCCGTCACGTGGACCACAACACCATCATTGATCACGCTCAGCCTAACTGCCAAAGCCGTGAGTTCTACCGTGGCATTTTGGCCGACACCGCCCGCGGTGTGTTCAGTGGTCGCGTATTGGTAGGCAAGGGCGCGGATGGTACGGATTCGGTACAGCGTTCGGACAGCTTGCTCTTGTCCAAGATGGCACGTGCAGACTCCCGCCCTGAGTTGGAAATCTACGCCGACGACGTCAAGTGTGCACACGGTGCCACTGTGGGTCAGCTGGATGCAGATAGCCTGTTCTACCTGCGCTCGCGTGGCATGACCATGGAAGATGCACGCAATATGCTGATTTACGCATTTGCCGCTCAGTCTCTGGAGCGCATTGCGTCCGAGAGCCTGCGTAGCCGTGCCACAGTCGGTATTAATGCTTTGTTGCCTGGCGGTCTTGCCCTTGGAGATCTTGCATGAATGCGCCTATGCCCGTAACTGCTGCTGGTTTGCTGAATCACCGCGAGGATTTTCCTATCCTGGCTCGCCCCATCCGGGGCCAACGCCTGTCCTATCTGGACAATGGCGCGACGACGCAAAAGCCGCGCTCGGTCATTGAAGCCGAGGCGCGATTCTATGAGCAGTCCAATGCCAACATCCACCGTGGTGTGCATTGGCTGTCTCAGCATGCTACTGAGCTGTACGATCAGGCCAGAAGTACAGTGCGGGCATTTCTGAATGCCGCGCGCGACGAAGAAATTGTGTTTACGCGTGGCACCACAGAATCCATCAACCTGGTGGCCTATAGCTGGGGCATGGACAACCTGAAAACAGGCGACGAGATTCTGCTGACCGGCCTGGAGCATCACTCCAATATCGTGCCTTGGCAATTGGTTGCCCAGCGTACCGGTGCCGTTATTCGCGTGGTGCCTGTGCTGGATAACGGTGAGCTGGATCAGGAAGCCTTCAAGCAACTGCTCAACGAGAGAACCCGCCTGCTGGCTGTGGGCCATGTGTCCAATGCCTTGGGCACGATCAACCCCATCGCTGAAATGACCCGTCAGGCGCATGCCGTCGGCGCCAAGGTGCTGGTGGATGGTGCCCAATCCGTTCCCCACGGTGTGGTGGACGTACAAGCCCTGGATGCGGATTTTTACACGTTTTCGGCCCATAAACTGTACGGTCCTACCGGCATGGGCGCCTTGTACGTGCGCTACGAGATTCTGGACAGCATGTCGCCCTGGATGGGCGGCGGTGACATGATCACCACCGTCAGTTTCGAGCAAAGTAATTACGCCCCTGTGCCACAGCGCTTTGAGGCAGGTACGCCCAATATCGCTGGTGCCATTACCATGGCTGCCGCTATCGATTATTTGATGGGTATAGGCATGCAGCGTATTGCCGACCATGAAGCGCTGTTGCTGGACTACGCCACCGAAGCCTTGCTGGCCATGCCTGGCATTCGCATTATTGGTACGGCCGCACACAAGGCAGGCATTGTGTCCTTCCTGGTCGACGGTATTCACCCGCATGATCTGGGCACGATTCTGGACATGGACGGCGTTGCTGTGCGTGCCGGTCACCACTGTGCCATGCCCTTGATGACGCGCTTTGGCATTCCAGGTACGGCTCGTGCCTCCTTTGCCTTGTACAACGATTACGCTGATATTGATGCTTTGCTGGGCAGCCTGCGCAAAGCTCAAAAACTATTTGGAGTTGGCTAAATGAGCCAAGATTTCAACGGGCTGCGCGAGCTCTACCAAGAGGTCATTTTTGACCATAACCGTAGCCCGCGTAACTTTGAAGTAATAGAAAACGCCAGTCATTTTGCCAATGGCCACAATCCGCTGTGTGGGGATCAACTGGCTGTGTACGCCGTGGTTGAAGACGGCATTGTGCAAAAAGTCAGCTTTGTGGGGCATGGCTGCGCTATTTCCAAGGCTTCGGCATCCTTGATGACCGAAGCCGTAAAAGGCCTGAGTCTGGCCGAGTTTGAGTCTCTATTTCAAGATATGCACGCCATGTTGACAGAGGCCCATCCCGATCGAGATCTGGGCAAGCTGGAAGTGTTATCTGGTGTGCGTGAATTCCCCGCACGGGTTAAATGTGCCACTCTGGCCTGGCATACCCTGCATAACGCCATCAATCAGGCCAAAGAAACCGCGCAAACCGAATAAAGGCGCAAACAAGCCATGAGCTACTTTGAACGACATGATGTGCTGGTCAGCCGGGATTGTCCGGCTGTCAGTATCCCTTACGGTGCTCCCGTTACGATCGAGGCGGGTTGTACAGCAACGATTACCCAGAAGCTGGGTGGCAGCTATACCGTGATGGTAGAGGGCAACCTGTACCGAATTGAAGGTGTCGATGCCGATGCGCTGGGTTTTGAGGCCCAGGACAAGCCCGAGGTTTTTGTACCCGAGCTGCCCCTGAGCGAAAAAACCATTGAAGACGCCGCCTGGATTGTGCTGGCTAGCGTTTATGATCCGGAGATTCCGGTCGATATCGTTAATCTGGGCTTGGTGTACGCTTGTCACGTGAAGCAGACTGGTCCAGAAGCGTTCTCCATCACCATGGAAATGACGCTGACGGCTCCGGGTTGCGGTATGGGCACCATGATTGCCGATGAGGCCCGCTACAAGCTGGAGACTATCCAGGGCGTAGAGAAGGCCGTAGTGGATCTGGTTTGGGATCCACCGTGGAGCCGGGAACGTATGAGTGAATCAGCTCGCTTGCAACTAGGAATGCTGTAATAGAAAAGCCTGCGGTTAGCAGGCTTTTTCGATGTGGGTGTTGGGCATCCCTAGCCTGGCTCCTTTGGAGACCGCGTGATAGACGGCCTCGTTACGGTTGTGTACGTTCATCCGCATATACAGGGTTTCAGCATGCGCCTTGGCTGTAGCCGATGAAATATTCAACTGCCGGGCCACGCCCTTGATGGTCATGCCTCGTGCCAATAACACCAGCACTTCATACTGGCGCGGTGTCAGGCCCAGCAGCCGCGCTTCGTCAAGATGGTCTGTCTCAGGATCGGCGGGTGGCCAGCGTATGGGCTCGTAGGACGTAATCAGCTTGTCGGAATGAGCTTGGGACGGCGATGGACTCGATGGCTGGGTTACAGTCGTGGTCATTGCCATCGTTTGACGCTGGGGCGCAGGCGATGGAAAACAGGAGCCGCCGGCCAACACCAGATTGATCGAAGCCGCCATTAATTCCGGTGTGGCGGTCTTGAGCAAATGTCCCATAACGCCGGCAGGCATGTCTTGAAGCGCAGGCAAGGCGTAGTGGGAGTCGGCTATCAGGAGTACGGCGCTGGGTTGCAGGCTGCGGTACGCATCAGCCAGCAGCTTCAAACAGGCCTTGGCCGATGGCACCGACAATAGCAGCAGCTCACAACATCGTGTCTGCAGACCGGTTTCCATAGATTCGTAGTCCATGCTGAGCAGTTCCGCGCTGGGCAGGGTGTCTGCCAGCAGCCGTACGATACCCAACCTGTATAAGGTGTGTGGCTCTACGATGATAATTGTTGTCATTTTATGTCTCCCTCGCTGCGTCATGGGCTCTATGTCATTACGTTGAATAAGCCTTTTGTTGGTTCGATTGCATGTGTCATTGTCTTTGGTAGTTATGGGTATTTTCTTTTTTCATTCCTATTGGCAGCCTAATTTTCAGATGGCTAGCCGCATTCAGAACGGGCGAATCATGTGAAATTGTTAATCATTGTTTGTTTTGGTTAAATTTTGATGTTTTAAACGCCATACCGTGCCCAAAAGCGCGGATCAGGTATCTGGAAAGCCTTATAAACTCGGGTTACTCCTATGCTCCATAATCCCTAAACCGCTTACATATCAATAGCTTGAGTGTTGTCAGCGGCGCCTACTATATAACATATTGCCGCTGACATTTGGCTTACGTCAGCCGGTTAATGTTGGTTGACATACGCATTGTTGAAATTACCCGTCTGGGTGACGGTACTGTTGTGGTTCAGGCCGCTTTGCACCACTTGGGCACGGTTGCCCCAACCGTTCTGCATAACCGACGAATCCAGGTTGAAACCGACCTGGGTAACCACGGCCTTGTTATAGCCGCCGCTCTGGCTGATGTAGGAATCGTTGCCGATGCCTGCTTGGGAGTTATAGGCGTCATTGCCCAGGCCACTTTGGATGATGTTGCTGTCGTTGCTGTAGCCGGTCTGTTCAGTAACGGCTTTGTTATGCGAGCCGATCTGGACAATACTGGCGTGCAGGCGATCCGAATTGCCCCACCACGTGCCGGTTTGGCTGATAGTGGCATCATTTTTGTGGCCACCGCCCTGGACGATGGAGGCGTTCGAGTTGGAGACATTCCACTGATCGATCACGCCTTTGTCGTACTTGCCCCTGTCGGTGATGCTGGCGGTCGAGCTCATGCTTTTGTATTGATTGATGTACGCATCTCCTTTGTACCCCGATTGGGTAATGAAGGCGTTGACATGGCTGCTGTTGTCTTGCTCAATGACTGAGTCGTTGCGCGCGCCGCTGTCGTTGATGACAGCCAGTGCGTCACGGGTTCGGTATTGATTGACATAGGCATCGCCCGCTTGTCCCGTTTGGTTTACCCAGGCCTGGTCACCAGTGCTGCGGACTTGTTCCACAACCGCCTTGTTGTCCGAGCGTAATTGCTTGATGCCGATTTGCGATCCGTTGGCCTGCCATTGGCTGGCAAAGGCGTCGTTGCGGTTGCGTGACTGGGTGATGGTGATCGTGGAGTTGCCGCCGCTGCGGCTTTGTTCCACCACGGCCTTGTTGTCGTTGCCGTTGATGACCTTCACGGTGGTGCGAACCGTACCGTTATCCCACTGGTTGATGTAATCGTCGTTGCGGTCTCCCTTCACGTCGATGGTCGCGTTGGCGTTGGCGTTGTGGTTTTGAAGAACTACGCCTTTGTTGAAATTGCCGGTCTGCGTCACGGTGGCGTTGTCAGCCAGCGCCAGTGTGGGCAGGGCCAGCGCGGTGCCCAGGGCAATAGCTAATGTGGACAGTTTGCCGTTCATATACTTCTCCTCAGTGCATGTCGAAGACCGTTGTTAGGAAAGAGAGCGGTGGCCGGTCTTCTCGGAACCACCGCGCTGTCTGCTCGTGTTCAACTGCCGGTGACTGGAGCTGTCTGCACCTCATCGCTTGTGGCCTCATTGGCTTGCGTGGCCTCAGGAGCGGCCACAGCGGTCTGGGTGCGCATGCTGCGATAGGTTTCGTTTTGCTTCATGTAGTTCTGCACGATGGGGTTGTTACGGTCGGCCTCGTTTTGCAGTCGCCATTGGCCTTCCTTCATGCCTTGCACGATCAGATGCACCACCGCCGATTCAATGGCCTCTTTGACCGAGAGCTGGGCCGGTTCGTTGTTGGTTACGCCAGCCTCGATTTCCAGCAGGTCTTTGAAGTTCACGAACTTGTAGACGCTGGGCCGGACTTCGTAGGAAAAGATGGTCTTGGTCGTGGACACGCTTTGCAAAATGTTGCCGGTGCGCACGTCGATGGCCCGCAGGTTGACCGTGACTTGGTCCACCCGATACTGGGTAGACAGGCCTACGCCCAGAAAGCGTGCGCCCGCGCCGCCCGTGCGCACATTGCTTTCATAGGAGATGATGCCTCCGTCCATCATGATTTCGGCCGGGGCTAGCGGCGGGATGTTAATGGCGGTGCGCTGGCCGTTTTCCTGCGATCCGTCCAGGGCGCGCACGATGCGCCGCTCGGTCAGCAGTTCCTGCAGGCTTTCGCGCTCGACCGGAGTGAACCAGCGCGAGTCACGCAAGGCTTTGACCAGCAGGGCGGCGGCTCCCTGGGTGACTGAGGTGGAAAAGGAACTGTCCGGATTGGGCTTGTATTGGCCGGTCTGGTCACGAAACCCGTAGACGGCCACGGTCAGGCGCTGGGCGGGCGCGGGGAGCTCCAGCAGATCGTGTGTGGCTGGCGAGGCGGGCGTCAGGTAGGCAGAGCCTTTGACTTCGGCCGGGGTGGAGGGGACGGCGCAGGCAGCCAGGGCCCAGGTCAGGGCCAGCACGCTTAACAGGCGTGTTGGGCGCGCGTTCAGGACGGTCACTGTGCTCATCATGGTTGCATCACTCGGAAAGTAGTGGAAGCGCCGGTGATCCGGTCCGTAGTGGTGATCGTCAGTGCTCCGCCGCCGATATCGACGACGCTGACAGTAAAGCTGCCGGTCTCGAAGGTCCCGGGTACAAATTTGCCGTTGCTGTCCACAAACTGCGAGGACGCGGCCGAGGCCAGGCGACTGAGTACCGAGCGCTCCAACTGATCGTTGAAGTCCTGGAAGGGCGTGCGCTGCTCAAAGGATGAGCCCAGGTCTTCGGCGTCGGGGTCCGTGTGCTTGTTGGTGACCTGGGCCGAGTTCAGTAGCCATTGCCCATTGAGCGGGCTGCCGCCGAAATTGGGATTGACGGGGGTATATATCAGTTCGGTTGCGTGGACGGGAGCAAATAGCGCACCGGTCAGCAGAACAGAGGCAAGGGGCAGGAAGGTCTTCACGTTATGTCTCTCTTGTTAAAGTTCGTCCGGAGCAAGGTCCGGGTTGTTGGTGAGTACGCGTTCGATCTCGCTTTTATTGACGTTTTCCAGAACAAGATCCACAGCCCGCTCACTGGCCTTCTTTGTGCCGGAACGCGCGGGCGTGAGAAAAGCGTGATACATGCGCTGGCGGCGGTATTCGACCCAAATTTCGCTGCCCCAGCGGGCCGACGGGCGCTCCACCACCGTCAGGGTGAAGGGACTGGCCCCGGTCAGCTCGCGCCAGCGATTGCTGAAGTAGCGGTAAAAGTCTTGTCCTTGCACCGTTACGGTGCGGTTGATGACGATGCCCGCGAGCGGATCGTCAAACAGGTTCTTGCGAACTACTTCAGCCTGCCGGATGGCTTCCATGAAGTTGGCCGGTTTGGGCTTGCTGGTATCTCTGCCTGGTTGCGCAGCGGCGCTGCTCATGACACACAGCATTGCCAGGAGCACGGCCCCTTGTTGGTATGGTTTTGTCATTGCAGCACCTGTTGTTCCTTCGCCTTACGGCTTGATACATCGGCGTTACTGACTATGGTAGAGACGGCCATCTGCAATTACATGAGCCGCATTTCCTAGGCTGTTTGCCCTTGCACAGGGCTGTTTTTGCGTCGGTGCTACTGATTCGGCGTAGGCTGTTTGGGGTAGGCGCGCGGACGAAAGATCAGCGGTGTCAGTGGTTCTCCGTCGTGTGGGCCGGTTGCCTGCTGCATGGGTAGCGGATTGGCTGCTTCTACATGCTGTACCGCGCCGTCCTGGGCGTTGTAGAGCACGACGATGCGGCTGTGGCGCACGGTATCGATCTGCTCGTGATCAAAGTGCGGCAGGGGGGGCTGCTTGACGCGATGCGAGCGGCTGCGTTGGCGGTACAGGGCCTGGCGCAGGTGGCGCTGCTGGCGCTGCTGGCGTCGCCAGCGTGACCAGGCCAACAGCAGCAGGCCGTTGGTCAGCAGAACCGCCCCGTAGAACAGAAAGGTGGTCAGGGTTGGGAAGATCGGATCTATCTGTTCGTAGCCAGCTTTGTCCATGGTGTGACCGATCAATAGGAGCAAGCCTTTGGCGATCAGGTAACTGAAGACGAACCAGCCGGCGATGGTCAGTAGACGGTCTATCCAGCGAGTGATGGGATGGCGTTGGGTCGTGATGATCATGACAGCTCCTTGATACCCCGGTCGGGGCTGCTCCAGCGGGCGCGTTTGCGACGCAGGCGCAGCATGACCATGGGGAAACTCCACAGCGTGGTTAAAAAATTGATCAACCAGTAGGCAAATGGGTACCAGATGATCCAGAACATCGTCAGGGGCAGATCGGGCTCGTAGCGACGGTCGATCCAGATACTGACGGCGAACTGCAGCAGGCACATGCCGGCCAGCACCATACCGGTGAACGAGGGCGGGAACAGGCCGTCGATCTGGGTGGCGGCAGGCAAGTGGAGCATTTGTCCAAGCAACCAGATCAGCATCGCTACGCCCAGGGCGAAACTCCATAAGGTCGAACACAGGTATTCCAGGGTCAGGGGCCACATGCCGCGGTTTTCCCAGCGCAGCACCTGCGGGGTGTATTTCAGGAAGGTTTCCGCACCGCCCTGAGCCCAGCGCAAACGCTGCTTGAACAGGCCTTTCAGTGTTTCGGGCATCAGCACCCAGCACAGGGCGCGCGGCTCATAGAACACCTGCCAGCCGGCCAGCTGCAACTTCCAGGTCACATCGATGTCCTCGGTGATCATGTCCAGACTCCAGTAGTCCACTTCGTCCAAGGCCTGGCGACGAAAGCCTGCGATCACGCCGGAAATCGTGAAGATTTTTCCGTAGACGCGCTGCGTGCGCTTGATTAGCCCGATGATCGAGGAGAACTCGCCAACCTGGATGCGGCCGATCAGGGTGGAGCGCGTGCGGATGCGCGGATTACCGGTGGTGGCACCGACTTCCGGGTTACGCAGCATGGGGGCGACCAGGTAATTGACGCCTTCCGGGTCCAGGTAAGCATCCCCGTCTATACACACGAAGTAATCGCCGCTGGCGCTCAGGGCTCCCATGCGCAGGGCCAGTGCCTTGCCCTGGTTCTGGGCCAGGTGGATGACGCGCAGCTTGTCGTACTCCTCGCTCAGATCATTGAGCACTTGGGCGGTGCGGTCGCTGGAGCCGTCGTTGATGGCGATGACTTCGATGTTGGGATAGACCTGGTTCAGCGCGGACAGGATGGTAGAGCGGGCGTTGGCCTGTTCGTTAAAGCAGGGGATCAGGATGCTGACCAGCGGCATGCCTTCCAGTTCGGGTGGGGCGTGTGGTTTATAGGTCCAGCGGCGTTCATGCTGGAACCAGAAGATCAAGCCGCCGCCTATCCATATGCCCGACATGAACAGCGGGTACATGAAGATGAAGTAGAGCAGTAGGTGGCTGGTCAGGGCGACGGTGATTCCCAGGGGAATTCCGACGATCAGGCACAGGGCCAATAGGGCGATCAGTCGTTCAATCATTTTTTGTTGGATACCATTCAATCGTGATTTCCGGACGAATCACGTTCATCTTGGGCTGATTGTTGACAAAGTCGTCGGGGTAATAGCCGACATGTCGCGCCCCTCTTGCCGTCAGTGCATTGAGCCAGCCGGCCACTAGATGGGAGTCCAGCGGACGGGATGGTTGACCTTGGCCGGGCCAATCGACCGATTGCACTTCGAACACGGTGCGGCGCAGGCCTTCTGGGTGGCTGGCCACCTTATCGACCAGCTCGTTCAGCCAGGTCACGGCATGCTGATCGAGGATGTCTTCCATGCGGGGCATGGCCATCACGGCAGTCCAGTCATAGGCTTGCAGAAAATCGTTCAGGTTCTGGGCAAACCACTGTTCGCTCTGGGGCTTCAGAACCGGTAGAGCGTACATATTGCGGGCCGTACTGATCTGCGGGCCGCGCTGCTTGCGTACCCGATCAGCTAGTTCCCGGGTCAAGTCGATCAGGGTTTGTGATTTAAAGCGCGTCCAGCGCTCAAACTGCTCGGGATTGGCTCGTATCGTTCTGATGTCCCTGCCAAAGCCGGCGTTTTCGTAGGCGTCCAGGGCGGCGGGCGAGGCATCTTCAAAGTCGGTCAGCGTGGCATCGTCATGGAATACGACACCAAAGAAGATGGCGCTGCGTCCCAGGTCTTCGTACAGATCGCCCATGATCTGGCGAGTGCGAGGGTCAAAGGGGGACAGGCGGCGGTAGCCTTGTGTGGGCAGGGAAGGTGGGCTGCCGTCGGCATGCCATTGCAGCACGCGTTGCGCCGGCTCGGACGTCTCGATGGCCAGCACGGGCATCCATGCAAAGACATTGACGTGGGCGCGCGAACTTAATTGCCAGGCCGTGCGATTGAACAGGTCGGCGCGCATGGGCAGGTGGCGGTTGGGGAAGTAGACCGCGCGCACCAGGCCATCGCCTGTGGGGTCGGCGAAGGCTTGCAGATAGACACTACGTGGTTTCAGGTCTGCGATGCGTTGCACCAGGGCGCTCAAGTTGCGTTCCATCTGCGCCGGATCGGGGTCGTACACATAATCCAGATCCACATGCACCACGCGCTCGGCCTGACGGTCTTCACGGGCGGTGATAAAGCCTGCAAAGGTGCTGATGTCCGGGTCGTTATCCACCAGATAGCGGGGCATATTCATCGGGTCGTGGACATTGGCCACGCCGTCGGTCAGCGTCAGGGCCATCTGATAGCCTTCTTGCTCCAGAATTTGCAGGCCCAGGCCGCTGATCCGGCCATAGGGCCAGACCCAGACGCGCGGCGGCTTACCGGCGTGCTGTTTGACGCGGGCACTGATGGCGCGCACATCCTCGCGAAAGCGGGCGGTGTACTCGGCATCGGTCTCGTAGCGTTTCTGATCGGTCAGGTAGCGATGTGCGGCAGCCACTGGCTGGATATTGCCTTGTGGGTTGGCGATGGCACCGTAATGCATGTTTTGGGTGTGCGCGCCGATTTCCACCAAACCGGATTTGGCCATTTCGTCGATTTGTGCCCAGTGCAAAAAGCGCGAACGTTCGGTGGGAAGACCGCCAAAGTCCACTTTTTCGTTGTCGGGGGTGTCCAACCATTTGCCGACCGGGGCCAGCAGCGCAGGCCAGTGATAGGCTTTTAGCAGCGGGAACACGCGGGTATAGAAACTTTGATACCCGTCGTCAAATGACAGCAGCACTGCCTTTTCAGGCAGAGGCTCCACACCTTGGCGGGCGCGCATAATCTGCTCTACGCTGACGGGCACATAGTTGTTTTCCTGTAGCCAGGAAAACTGCTGGCGCAGGTGCTCGGTACTGACGCTCAGGTACGCCTGGTTAGGATCGTGGTCCTCCACGTCGTGGTAGGCGATGATGAGTAGCTCGTCATTGCGCCAGGGCTGCTCTTGTTGTTCGAGGCGACGCTGCTCGGGCGGTACATACAGGGCCGGCGGGCTGGCGCTGCAGGCGGATAAAAGGGCGCTGAAGGCCACTATCAGAAGGGTCAGGATTCGTGTGCTCATTGTCGTGGCCGCTTAGAATTTGATCTTGAGTTCAACCATGCCGCTGTACTGCTGTTCGCGCTGGCCGTCATAGGGGCGGGACAGGGCCTGCAGGCGCAGGCCGACTTCCAGATTGCGGTCGTGCTGGTAGTTCAGTTCGTAGGCGACGGAACCTACGGTGCCATTGCCATAGCCGCTTTGGTGATGTAAGCCCACACCCAGTGTGAGGGCTTGGGTCAGGCGCTCGTCATAGTGTTGGTAAAGCAGGTGCTCCAGACGTAGGGCAGGCACAGCCATGTATTCGCGCCGTGGGCTGTAGTAGGGTCTGTCTTCGTCTTTGTTGCCGGAAGCCCATAGTTCCAGCTGGGCGTCGGCCTTGATGCGCGGGCTGGTGTAGATGCGTTGGTTACCTGTGATCTGCAGACTCTGACGTACGTTGTTGTCAGAGAATTTTGTCCCGGTATAGGCGGCTTGCACCCATTGTTCGGGGCCGTTTTTCCAGCGCAGCCGTACTTGTCCCTGGTTGGCCGTGATGCCTGCGGCCAGGGCGCGATTCGGAATATCCAGGGTGCGATAGTCCAGGGTGCCGCCGATGCTCCAGTGATCGCTCAGCTCGTGATCAAGCTGCAGGCTGGCTCCCATCTTGTTGCCCTGACCCCAGTTCTGGTTGTTGATTGTCAACTGTGATTGCCAGTCGCGGCCGCGGTACTCCAGGCCGGCTCCCTGCCAGTTCACGTTGTGACCAAGCTCGTCGCTGGTATCAAGGTGACCGGCCAGGGCGGTGGCGCGCCAGTTGTAGTTGATGGGGGCGCTGTACCATTGCGCCTCGGTGCGAATGCCGTCATTGCCCGAGATATCGCCGCCGTTGCTGGTTTCAAAACCGCTGCGCAGGATCAATTCATTCTTGCGGTAGGACTGCCAGTCTTTTTCCAGTTCCGCGACCCGCATATTGGTGGGGTAGTGCGCTTTGGCATACGCCAATAGTTCTTCGGCCTGGCGGTATTCGTGCAGATCCAGGGCGGTCTGGGCCTGGCTGATGATGACGTCTTCTTGGCGCGGCGCGTAGGTTTCGGCGATCTTCAGATTGCGTTCCGCCGCCCGTGGCATGCCCGACATGCGCTGGGCATCGGCCAGCGGCACGCGTAGGTTGACGTTACTCGGTGCCTGTGCGCTGGCCTTGCCCAGATTTTCGCGCGCCTCCTTGAGCAAACCCGTATAGGTATAGAGCGAGTTTTTCAAAATCAAGGCGTCGGTATAGCCTGGATT
Source organism: Alcaligenes sp. DN25 (assembly GCF_023674485.1). Classification (NCBI taxonomy): domain Bacteria; kingdom Pseudomonadati; phylum Pseudomonadota; class Betaproteobacteria; order Burkholderiales; family Alcaligenaceae; genus Alcaligenes; species Alcaligenes sp. DN25. The sequence continues at coordinate 2,059,770 of NZ_CP098408.1, forward strand.
GGGCTGGGGGATTGGATTCCCGCGTAGCCACCGAGTGGCGGGCATGTCTTTTTCCATGCGCTCGGCCAATGCCAGTGCCTGATCTTCGCGGCCAGACTCCAGCAAGGAAAAGGCCAATCCGGTTTGATAGCGTGTGCGTGTTTTTGCGTCCAGCGAGGGTTCGGCCAACGCCCGCTCGTAGCTGGATACGGCTTGTTCGGGGTGACGGGCGCGCAGTTGCAGGGCTCCTAGCGAGGCATAGGCATAGCCTGGATATTGGGCCGCCCGTTCGGGAGCAATGTCTACTGTAGAGGGTGCGTCTTCGCGTGTGTCCATCGCAATCAGACGGTCACCACGGATGCGGCGGGCGAAAGCGGGGTTACCCAGAAAGCTGGCGCTGTCAGCCAGTTTGTCTTGCAACGCGATGGCTCGATTGGCGACCAGAAAACGTTCGGGTAGTGTGCGTGTGGGCTGGGGCGACAGCCGTGTCAATTCAGCGGCATAGTCGGCTTGACGGTCAGCCAGGTCTGCGTTCGAGAAGATGTCGGGATGTTGTGTTTGCCATTCCATCGCCTGGCGGTGCAGTCCGGCGGCATGCAGGGACTGGTCATAATCCCGGATAACATCGGTTTTGTCTGGCTGGACAGCCAGAGCGTCCTGGCTGACGCGCAGGGCTTCGTAGTTCTGGCCGGCAGCGCGGTAGATGTAGCTGCGCGTCAGCAGGTACATGGTGTTTTGGCGTGTGGCCGGCTGCAGTTGCTGGGCGCAGCTCAAGGCCTGGGCAGTCAGTCCGGCATCGGCCAGGCTCATGCACAGGCCCATGGTGAAGGCGGCTTGTTGTGGAAAGCGCCGCATTCCTTCCCGATACAGGTTTTGGGCCGGTGTCCATTGGCGCGCATCTTTGTAGGCGCGTGCTGTCAGCAGCAATACATCGGCCGGCAAGGGCAGGTTGGTCGGCCAGCTTTGGTACAGGCGGATGACCTCTTGCGGCTGGCCTGCCCAGGCATGAATGCGCATCAGATCAAGCTGGACACGTGTCTCTTGCGGATGCTGTTGCCGGTACTGCTGCAAGCCGGCAATGGCGGATTGGTATTGGCCTTGGCGTGCCTGTTTGATCCAATCCTCGTAGGAGGCGGCATACAGGCTGGTGCTACACGCGGTCAGTACCAGCAGGGTAAAGGAATCCAGCCAGAACCGGCGCAGAAACGAGGTTCTGGCTGGGAAGAGACCGACGTTTTGCAGAGCTTGTCTTTTTATTGATCGCCTGGACACTTCTCTTCCCCTTGTTGTTTGTGTGTACGTCCTGCCACTGTTCGTTACTGAGCGAACAGAAGGGTCTTAAGGGGTATCCTAGGAGTCTGGGCCTCTGGCGGTAATTGGCCTTTTGATGTAAACCACCAGGTTTTTTGTAGTAAGCCACTCGGCCTAAGCTAGATGCTTCTTAAGAAAAAGCTTGCACAACAGAGCAAACAGGGTCGGGGCTTGATTCTTTCGGGGCGTAGCGCACTTGCATGGGGTGCAATGGGTCGAAGGTTCTAATCCTTCCGTTCCGACCATATTTATCAAGGGCTTACAGCATTATTGCTGTAAGCCCTTGTTCATTGCTGTGGGGATTCTGTGGGGACTCGTTTTTCACCGATCACCCCGTCTTCTCAGAAGCGTAACCGCCGGCGCTTTTTCGGCATTGTGGGCAAGCTTCTCAACTTCGTTCAGCAATTTGGACAAATCAGCGGCTGAATAGTCGGTTGTGATTGACCCATTCGTGGGATCTAGCAGAACTTGCCTGTTTGCCAAATGCATTCCCGCAGCACGCAGCCGTCGCCCAAATGTGTGCTTTAAGTCATGTACTCGCACTGCGCTGAAACCGGCATTGGCTGGACATTGGTACAAATCCTCTCACGGTTGGGCCGCTCGTCACTTGGCAGCCCACCAGAGGCATTCATTTCGCTATGGGTTCACCCTTGTATGGAAAAACACATACGGCTCGTGCCTTGAAAGGGTAGGGGCTACTGCTGCAACCATACCAAAGTGCGTGTACGTCCAGACATCTGGCCTTGCGAGGGGGGGGCATGGTTATGGGGCCGGTTGGTTCAATGCCTGTTATGCTGGATGAGGTGACAGGTTATCCGTGATGATTCCTGTGGCCGAGATTAAACCGAGCGAACGCAAAATAAACGCAAGTTGACCAAACTGGAGAGATTCCCATGGGCACCAAAATTGTTACCGAGGCCGACCGTAAGCGTACTCCTCCTCCTGCCACTCCCAAAGGCGTGAACCTCAGCACGAAATTCCGGGGCCAATGTGTTAGCCAGGAACGTGGTGCGCATACCCGCAGCAAGAAAAATCCCGGCAAGCGAGCACATTCGGGTTAATTTCTGGAGACAGCTTGGTACCTGGCAAGGCTTCAACGGCGGATGCTGGAAGAATTAAGCATTTCCACACGCAAAAATGCCCGCCTGTTGAAAAATTGAACTGCACCCCAAAAGTTTGATACCCATCCAAGCTTTGGGGTGTTTTATATGGCGAAGCATACGGAAGCATTCAAGCTAGAAGTTGCACAGACGTATTGATCAACGCAGATAGGGGCGTGATCCTTAGCTGCCCAGTATCGTCTGGACCACCGGACGGTGTGTCGCTGGATGTTATGGTAGTTCCCTTCATTATCAAAGGGGGAAATGGCTGGAGAGAAGGAGTTACATCTTGAGTGATCAGCCAAGCGATAAGGCGTTGTGTGAAGCCTTGTCGGAATTGTTTGTAGATAGGCCGGTTAATTACCAGGCTATTGCGAACGTGGCCAAGTACTTTTCGGTCCACCATGTAGAAAGGGCTTTGTTCGAGTGGGTGGCGCCGGTTTGCTATTCCAACGCGCTTGCCCCCATCCCTTCAATCTGGACCGGGTTTGAACCCGACCAACTCTGGCGCGATATTGTGGCGCATCGCCAGGCTCGTGCCGGTGCCGGTCTGTTCAGACGGGTGCGCTGGCATGCCCAGCAGCGTTTCCTGCACTATTACTTTGCCAAGGAGTGGCGTGAGCTGTCTCAGTACTTGTCATCGGGTAATCCCCCCCATTTCTAACGATCGTTAAAAATGGGGGCGTGATGCGACAAGCCTTGCAAGAGGCATCCGCGTATCGATGTGAACTGTTGGCGCTTGATGTTGAGGATGCCATGCTGGCTTGCCAGATGTATGCGCTCTGGTCCCGGGGTGTGGCCAGAAGTCTGTCCTTGGCCGATATCATGATTACGCGCTGTTTGTCTTTGTTGCCAGCGCAATAGGCTCACTTGACGGGCTTTTTCTGGCTTCTGCAAGCGGCCTTGGTGCTGAAATTTCTCTTACCAAAGCCCATGATGAAATTTAAATTTCATCATGGGCTTTATGCTTTCATTGCCAAGAAACAGAAATTTATCCCAATAAGGGTTTATCCCTTGTTTTTCTCTGTAGGCCTTGTTTAAAGCCACTCTTGGTGGGCGTGAGGTCATGACCTTCTTTCTTTTTTCCTGTCCCCAAGGGTAAATACGGAGCCAAATCATTGCATCCATAATTGAAATTAAAATTTTATTAAGTATTATGTGAAAAACAAATTTCAATTTTAGGTTGTGTCATGGTCATCAAAGATTCGATCCTGGATATTCTCGATGTCCTGCCCAGTGCGGAGCGGCGTTTGGCCGATGTGGTTCTGTCTCATATGGGGCAGCTGGCTACTTACTCCGCCCAGGAACTGGCCGAGAAAGCAGGTGTATCGGCGGCTACCGCGGTGCGCTTTTTCCGGCGTTTGGGTTTTAACGGTTTTAACGAGTTCCGGGTTACGGCTCGCGAGCAAATGGGTGATGGCGCTCCTTTCAAGCGTCTACATTCCATGTCCAGCAGCGGTATTCAGGCCGATATGTCGCCCTTTATCAATGCGGATGTACAGAACATTTCCACCACCTTCCAGAACATCACTGAACAGCATCTGGACAACTTCACCCAAGCCGCTTTGAAAGCACGACGCATCTGGGTGTTTGGTTTCCGCAATGGCCAGATCCTGGCGTGCTACGCCCACTCCTTGTTGCAGCAGCTGCGCCCGGATGTGCATCTGGCGGTGGGCACGGTGGCCCATCTGACCGAGCAACTGGCCGATGTAGAAGCAGGGGATCTGGCCTTGGTGATGGATTTTCGTCGTCGCTCGGTACTTTTGCCTTCCTTGGTGGAGCATCTGCGGGGCGAGTCGGTACAGATGGCTTTTTTGACGGATGGTCTGGAAAGTTCCTTGCTGCGTTCGCAAGACATCGCGTTCACGGTGGCGACACGCGGGGAGTACTTGTTTGACTCGCATACCGGCACGCTCAGCCTGATCAATTACCTGGTCAGCCGGGTGGCCCTGCAGGCCGAGACCCAGGTGGCTCGCAAGTTACAGAAGATTGAATCCATTCATCGCAGTTTTCAGGACTTGAAGTCCAATAATTAAACCCATAAAAGTGGAGCAGACATGAACAAACATGCCGTTCGGGAGCAAGGCGCGGTGCAACTGTATCTGAACCCTCGTTGCGTTCAGGATAGCCAGGAATATGACGCCTCCTTGCAATCGATTTTGTCGGTGGCCGCCTACGAGCAGGCTCAGGCCAGCATCGTGCAGTGGCCCGGTTACGCGCCTACTCCTTTGCGTCATTTGCCCGGCCTGGCCGCGCAGATGAAGGTGGGCGGGGTGTATTACAAGGATGAGGCCGGTCGTTTTGGTTTGGGCAGCTTCAAGGCTTTGGGCGGTGCTTATGCCGTCAATCGTTTGCTGTTGCGTCAGTTGCAAGCTCATACCGGCAATGCCAGCCTGACGCTGGATGATCTGAAGAGTCCTGCCTACAAGGACTTTATTGCTGGTTTGACCGTGACCTGCGCGACCGATGGCAATCATGGCCGCTCGGTGGCTTGGGGGGCGAAGAATGCCGGTTGTCAGTGCGTGATCTATATCCATGAGCATGTCAGTACTGGTCGTGAGCAGGCCATTGCCTCTTACGGGGCAAAGGTAGTACGCGTGCCCGGCAATTACGATGATTCGGTGCGCCAAGCTGCTGAAGATGCCAAAGAGCATGGCTATTTTGTGGTGTCCGATACGTCCTACCCGGGCTATATGGATGTGCCCAAGGATGTGATGCAGGGCTACACCGTGATGGTGCAGGAAGCGCTGGATCAGATTGCTTCGGGCAAGCCGGTGACTCACGTCTTTATTCAGGGTGGTGTGGGTGGTTTGGCGGCGGCCGTATGCGCCCATATGTGGGAGCGTCTGGGTGCGCAGCGCCCTCGCTTGATTGTGGTGGAACCCAACAAGGCCGATTGCCTGTTCCAAAGTGCTGTTCAAGGTAAGCCCGTCACGGTCACCGGCGATTTGAATACGGTGATGGCCGGTCTGGCTTGCGGCGAAATCTCCTTGCTGGCCTGGGAAATTCTGGATCCCGGCACCTATGCCTATATGACGCTGGAAGACGATGCCGCCTTGCAAACCATGCGCCGTCTGGCCCGTGCCGATAAAGGTGATGCGCCGATTGTGGCGGGTGAGTCTGCCGTGGCCGGTGTGGCGGCTTGCATGGCTGCGTGCGAGCAAGCGGACTGGCGTCAGGCATTGGGTATTGATGAAAACAGCCAAATCCTATTTTTTGCCAGCGAAGGTGATACCGATGCAGAGCTGTATCAGCGCATTGTCGGTATGAGCGCCAAAGAAGTGCTGGCTCAGGAGCCGGTATGAACAGCCCAGCCAGCACTTGTTTAGCCATTAATGGCGAACGCCTGCTGCAGCGTATTGCGCAGTTGGCGCAGATTGGTGCAATCGACGGGGGCGGTGTCTGTCGCCTGGCCTTGACGGATGAGGACAAGGCGGGCCGCGATCAGGTGGTCAGCTGGATGCGTGATCTGGGCATGCGTGTGGAGATCGATCAGATCGGTAACATTATCGGGACACGCGCTGGCCGTCTGGATGTGGCGCCGGTCATGACGGGTTCGCACATTGATACCGTGCGTACTGGCGGACGCTACGACGGCAATCTGGGTGTGCTGGCTGGACTGGAAGTGGTGGCCAGCTTGAATGATGCCGATGTGCAACTGGATCGTCCCTTGCAAGTGGTGGCCTTTACCAATGAGGAAGGAGCGCGCTTTGCTCCGGACATGATGGGCAGTCTGGTGTTTCAAGGTGGCTTGTCCTTGCAGGAAGCACTGGACACTGTGGGCATTGATGGCAGCACCGTGCGCGAGAATCTGGAGCGTATTGGCTACGCCGGTTCCGTGCCTTGCGGCCAACCTGATGTGCATGCCTATATGGAACTGCATATTGAGCAGGGCCCGGTTCTGGAGCATGAAAGCATTGATATTGGTGCCGTGACTGGCGTGCAAGGGATTTGCTGGCTGGAGTTTGAGGTGCATGGTGTCTCCAACCATGCGGGCACCACGCCCATGCACCTGCGTCATGATGCCGGTGTCGTGGCGCAGCAAATTGGTAGTTTTGTGCGCCAGTTGACTGAGCGTTACGGCCCGCCGCAACTGGGCACAGTAGGGCGCTGCGAGCTGTTTCCGAATCTGGTCAATGTGATCCCCAGCAAAGCCGTATTTACCGTGGATTTGCGCAATGTGGACAAGGCCAGCCTGGATCAGGCCGAACAGGAAGTGCTGGATTTCGCCCGGCAGGCGGCCGAGCGTGAGGGTGTGCAGATCAAGCATCGCCATTTGGCCCGCTTTGATCCTGTGCAGTTTGATGAACGCTTGATCAGCAAGGTCGAGCAACACGCCAAGGATCTGGGCTGCTCGGTCAAGCGCATGCCCAGCGGTGCCGGGCACGATGCGCAGATGCTGGCGCGCTCTTGCCCCACAGGCATGATTTTTGTACCGAGTGTACGTGGTTTGAGCCACAACCCGGCAGAGTTTACCCACGATAAAGACCTGATAGCGGGATGTTCGATTCTGCTATCGACCTTGGTGGAGCTGGCCCGTGAATAAGCAGTAAATCCCTGATGACGGGACCGCCGCCACAAGAGCAAAGGCGGACCGCTTTTAACTACCTGGAGAGACAAAACATGAGCAACCTGCTTAAGGACCGCTTGCGTCCTGCCAAATCGTTAGCCGCTGTCTGGGCTGCCCTTGCCATCACGGCGATTGCCCCTGCGGCCGTCAGTGCGCAAACCACGCTGACCGCCGTAATGGAAGCGCCACTGCGCTCCCTGGATCCAGTCATTACTACCTCCTACATTGTGCGTAACTACGGCTATATGGTGTACGACACCTTGCTGGCGGAAGATGCGCAGGGGCAGGTCAAACCCCAGATGCTGGAAGGCTGGAAAGTGTCCGAGGACGGTCAGACCTACACCATGACTTTGCGTGAAAACCTGCGCTGGCATGATGGCTCGCCCGTGACGGCTGAAGATGCGGTCGAGTCCATCAAGCGCTGGATTCAGCTGGACAAGATGGGCCAGATCATGACGGAGTTCCTGACCAAGATGGAGGTCGTGGATGACCGCTCCTTTGTGATGCAGTTCTCTTTCCCGACCGACATCGCGTTGCGCGCCATGGGCAAACCCAGTTCCTTGCCCTTGTTTGTCATGCCCAAGGATGTGGCACGCACGCCGGTCAGTCAGGCGATTACTTCTACGGTGGGTTCGGGACCATTCCGATTTGTGGAGAAGGAATATCGCCCAGGTGTGCAGGCTGTGTTCGAGAAAAACCCGGACTACGTGCCCCGCAATGAGCCTGCCAGCGGGTTGGCCGGTGGCAAACAGGTCAAGGTAGATCGTGTGCGTTGGGTGGCCATGCCCGATGCCATGACCGGGGTGAACGCGCTGCGCAGTGGCGAGATTGATGTGATCGATCAGGTTCAGCTGGACCTCTTGCCCCTGCTGCAAAACGAGTCGGACATTGTTCTGAATGCTTCTACGGCTCGGGGCGCGCAGACCGAGATGCGCTTTAACTTCCTGCAGCCGCCATTCAATAACAAGCAAGTGCGTCAGGCCGCCATGATGGCGCTGAACCAGAAGCCCTTGATGCAGGCGCAAGTGGGCAACCCGGAATACTTTGAAACGTGTGGTGCCGTGTTTGGATGCCACAGCGTTTTCCCGTCACAAGCCGGTTCTGAAGCCTACTTCAAGGGGGATGCTGCCGGTGCGAAAAAGCTGCTGGAGCAGGCCGGCTACAAGGGCGAGCCCGTGGTCTTGCTGCATCCCACCGACTTCCTGACTTCGCCCGTGGTGCCTGTGATTGCCCAGCAACTGCGCAATGCCGGGTTCACCGTCAATGTGGAAGCCATGGACTGGCAAACCGTGCAGACTCGCCGCACCTCCAAGCGTCCCGTGCAAGAGGGGGGCTGGAGCATCATCACCACCTATTCCGGGCTGGTGGATGTCAGCAATCCGCTGAGCTTCATGGCGGTGGCCTCCAACGGCGACAAGGCCTGGTTTGGCTGGCCGGATGTCCCTGCCATTGAAAAGACACGCATGGAATTTGCCCGCGCCAGTGGCGAGTCCGAGCTGGTGCGTTTGGCCACGGACTTGCAAAAACACATCATGGATGAAGGTGTGATCGTCCCTCTGGGTGAGTTCAAGATGGTCAGCGCCGTGCGCAAGAACCTGAATGGCTTTCTGCAAACGCCGGTTCCGGTCTTCTGGAATGTGGAGAAGCGATGATTGGGCTTATTTTCAAGCGCGTACTGGCCACCATCCCGGTATTGCTGATTGTGGCGCTGGTGATCTTTGTGGTCCTGCGCATGACACATGGCGATGCCGCTGTACTGGTGGCGGGTGATAACGCGACGGATGCACAGATCGCGGAAATCCGTCATCAGATGGGGCTGGACCAGCCAGTGCCGGTGCAGTTTGTGCAATGGCTGGGCAGCATGGTGCAAGGGGACTTTGGCACGTCCCTGATCTCCAGCCGCCCGGTCAAGGATCTGGTGCTGGATCGTCTGGGGCCTACGGTTTCGCTGACCTTGTTGACCCTGGCCTACACCCTGGCCATTTCCATTCCGCTAGGGGTGTGCTCGGCCTGGTATCGAGGCAAGTCGCTGGATCGCTTTGTGATGGCAGGGTCGGTGGCGGGCTTTTCCGTGCCGGTATTCATCGTGGCTTATTTGTTGATCCTGCTGTTTTCGCTGGAGCTGCGCTGGTTGCCGGTACAGGGCTACAAGCCCTTGAGTGAAGGCCTGTGGGAACACCTGCGGCATTTGATTCTGCCGGCGGTGTCCCTGGGTACGGTGTACATCGCCCTGATTACCCGCATTGTGCGCACCAGTGTGATCGACACCTTGAACGAGGACTACATCCGCACCGCCCGTGCCAAAGGCTTGAACGAGCGTCGTGTCCTGACACGTCATGCCCTGGGCAATGCGGCAGTTCCCATCCTGACGATTATCGGCATCAGCATCACCATGCTGATCGGCGGGGTGGTGGTGACCGAATCGGTCTTCAACATTCCGGGGCTTGGGCGCTTGGTGCTGGATGCGGTGCTGTCGCGCGACTTTACGGTGATTCAGAGCCTGATCGTGCTGTTTTCGCTGGTGTATGTAGGGGTGAATCTGCTGATTGATATCTCCTACATGCTGGTCGATCCCCGTATCGATTATTGAGCCCTCGCTTTTTACAGGTAGAACAATATGCAAAAGCTCAACAAATTGAAGAAAGTGGTCGCCAGCAATTCGGCCCGTGCTGCCTTGCTGTTCCTGATCCTGATGGCCGCCATGGCGATCTTTGCTCCGTTTCTGGGTACGCAAGATCCCACCCAACTGGACCCCAGTGTGCGTCTGCAACCGCCTTCCGAGCAGTTCTGGCTGGGGACGGATGCACTGGGTCGGGATCTGTATTCCCGCGTGGTGTATGGGGCGCAAGTGTCCTTTATGGTGGGGTTCGGTGTCCTGGCCATCAGCGTGTTCTTTGGCGTGATTCTGGGTTCGCTGGCGGGTTACTTCCGCCGTCTGGACGCCGTCATCATGCGAGTGATGGATGGTGTGATGGCCATCCCTGGCATCTTGCTGGCCATTGCGCTGGTGTCGGTGTCCGGTGCCAGCCTGACCACGGTACTGATCGCCATTGCCATCCCGGAGATCCCACGCATGACACGGTTGGTGCGGGGCGTGATTCTTAGCGTGCGTTCCGAGCCCTATGTGGAAGCGGCCATGACAGTGGGGACTTCGGCCTACGTGATCTTGTCGCGCCATATGTTCCCCAACACCTTTGCCCCTCTGATTGTGCAGGGCACTTATGTGTTTGCCTCGGCGGTGTTGTTGGAAGCGATCTTGAGTTTCCTGGGGGCGGGCATCCCTCCCGAGATGGCCTCCTGGGGCAACATCATTGCCGAAGGTCGCCTGTACTTTCAGCTGATTCCCGGCATCGTGCTGTACCCCGGCATTGTGCTGTCCATCACCATTCTCAGTATCAACGTCCTGGGCGACGCCTTGCGCGATGCTCTGGATCCCAAGCTGGTCACACGGCTGTAAATGACGAGGGCAGGAGACATAACAATGAATACCTCTACGACCAAGCCCCACTGTGTTTTGTCGGTGAAGGACTTGTGCATCGAAACTAAAGCGACTAATCCCCGCCAGTTGGTGAACAAGCTCAGCTTTGATGTGTATGCAGGCGAGACCCTGTGCATTGTGGGCGAGTCCGGCTCGGGCAAATCCTTGAGTTCCTTTGCCATCATGGGCTTGTTGCCGCCCGATACCTTGCGTGTCAGCCAAGGCAGTATCGAGCTGATGGGCGAGAACCTGCTGACCATGAACAAGGAGCATTTGCTGTCCTTGCGGGCTTCGGCCATGTCCATGGTGTTTCAGGAGCCCATGACCGCGCTGAATCCGGTGCAGCGGGTGGGCGAGCAGATCGACGAAGTGATCCGTATCCACGAAAAGAACAGTTCCCGGCAGGAGCGTCGCCAGCGTGTGATCAATATGCTGGAGCGCGTGCGTTTGCCGGAGCCGGAAAAACTCTTCATGGCCTATCCGCATGAGCTGTCCGGCGGTCAGCGCCAGCGCATCATGATTGCCATGGCCTTGATCCTGCAGCCACGTTTGCTGATTGCGGATGAGCCTACCACGGCGTTGGACGTGACCACGCAAAAGCAGATTCTAAGCCTGATCAAGGAACTGCAAAGCGAATGCGGCACCTCGGTCATTTTCGTGACGCACGACTTTGGTGTGGTGGCCGATATTGCTGACCGGATTCTGGTGATGAAGCGTGGCGATAGTGTGGAGATGGGGACGTGTCAGCAGATTCTGTCCAATCCCAAAGAAGCGTATACCCGCTCCCTGATTGCGTCCGTTCCCAATGTGCATCCGCCTGCAAAAGAGGAAGTGCAAAACGAGATCGTGTTGAGCGCCCGTGGTTTGGGCAAGGTCTATGGCTCGGATTGCTGGTTCTCCAAAGGTCGCAAGATGCATGCGCTTAGCGATATCAATCTGGATATACGCCGTGATGAAGTGCTGGGTGTCGTGGGGGAGTCCGGCTCGGGCAAGTCCACCTTGGCGCGCTGCATTATTGGCCTGGTCGAGGCCAGCTCGGGGCAGATCACCCTGAACGGTGAAACCTTGCCCGCCGCCTGCAAGGACCGCAGCCTGGCGCAGCGGCGCAAAGTGCAGATCGTGTTTCAGGACCCGTATCGCTCGCTGAATCCCCGCGTAACGATTGGCCAATCTTTGACAGAGGGCATGCACAACATCGGCGTCGATCCCAAAGTCGCTATCGAGCGCGTGACCCAGGTCTTGTCCATTGTGGGGCTGGATGCGGATGTGCTCGAACGCTATCCGCATCAATTTTCGGGTGGTCAGCGGCAACGGCTTTGTCTGGCCCGCGCCATTGTGATGGAGCCGGATGTCCTGATTGCGGACGAATCCGTGTCGGCGCTGGATGTGCTGGTGCAAGAGCAAGTGCTCAAGTTGCTGGTCGATATCAAGCGCAAAACTGGTGTGGCCATTCTGTTTATTACGCACGATTTAAGGGTGGCGGCCCAGATTTCCGATCGCATTGTGGTGATGCAAAAAGGCTGGATTGTGGAGGCCGGGGACCCAGGCCGTGTCATTAGCCAGCCTAGTCAGGCTTACACCCGTGAACTGGTGGAATCCGCACCCGGTGTGCATTGGGATTTTCAGAATTTTTGTGCTTATGCCTGATTGATGCGCGTGTCAGCGCAACTGGGGGCTGAGCCTTGTGCGCAGCCCGGCGCGCAGTCTGTTTTCGATTTCTGGCCCTTGATTGAGAGGGGCCGGGCGTTCCGAATCCCGCCCAGGGCGGATCTTAATTGTTGATGGAGTTCATATTTCATGTCCAGGTTCGTCAATGTAGCTGCGGCCCAATTGGGTCCTATCGCACGCAATGAAACAAAAAAACAGGTGGTGGACCGCTTGCTGGCCCATTTGCATCAAGCCAAGAAAATGGATGTTGATGTGGTGGTGTTTCCCGAGCTGGCACTGACCACGTTTTTCCCGCGCTGGTTCAGCGAGGATATTTCCGATTTTGATTGTTTTTACGAAACCCAGATGCCGGGGCCGGACACCCAGCCCTTGTTTGATGCCGCTGCCAAATTGCAGATAGGTTTCTACCTGGGCTATGCCGAGCTGGTCATTGAAAACGGCGTAAAGCGTCGCTTTAACGTATCCATTCTGGTCGATAAAACCGGCACGATTGTGGGCAAGTATCGCAAGGTGCATTTGCCCGGTCACGGCCAGGACGAGCCCTGGCGTGCTTTCCAGCATCTGGAGAAATATTACTTTGAACCCGGCCACGAGTTCGGTGTGTGGTCGGCCTTTGGGGGCGTGATGGGCATGGCTTTGTGCAACGACCGCCGCTGGTCAGAAACCTACCGCGTCATGGGTTTGAAGGGCGTGGAAATGGTCATGCTGGGCTACAACACGCCGGTTCACAACCCGCCCGCCCCGGAGCACGACGATCTGTCCATGTTCCACAACCATCTGGTGATGCAGGCCGGGGCCTATCAGAACGGCACCTGGGTGGTGGGCGTGGCCAAGGCGGGTAGCGAAGAGGGCATCGAGATGATTGGCGGCAGCGCCATCATTGCGCCGTCTGGGGAGATTGTTGCGGCTTGCTCGACCAAGGGTGACGAGCTGGCCATTGCCCGCTGCGATCTGGATCTGTGCCATTCCTACAAAAGCACGACCTTCAACTTTGAGCGTCATCGTCGACCAGAGGCTTATGGTTTGATCAGCTCGCAACGTGGAGCGGTAGTGCCATGGGCGTGAGCGAACGCAAGCAAATGGATCTGGCCTGGGACGCGGTCAGCCTGACACAGGCTTTTGTGCGCATCCCCAGCCTGTCCGGACAAGAGCAGGCCATGGCGGACTTTGTGCAGCAAGTCATGCGGGACTTGGGCTTTGATCAAATCAGTGTTGATGAAAAAGGTTCGGTGCTGGGCTTTGTGGGCCCGGCCCAGGCCCCGCTGGCGCTGTTATTCGATGCTCATATGGATGTGGTCCCTATTGCTGGAACCTGGACGGTGGAGCCTTTTGGAGCGCAGATCAAGGACGGTCGCATGTATGGGCGCGGCACCAGTGACATGAAGGCAGGCTTGGCCGCTGCTCTGTGTGGCGCGGCGGCAGCGGCTCGTAACGGCGCCTTGAAACAGCGTATTGCCGTGTCTGCCAGCGTGATGGAGGAGGTGATCGAAGGCTATGCCTTGTCTCACGCTCTGGAACAATGCACGCCAGCCGCCGTGGTGATTTGTGAGCCATCACGTTTGCGCATCATGGTGGGTCAGAAAGGGCGGCAGGAGATCCTGTTGCGTCTGCAAGGCCGTCCTGCCCATGCAGCCTTGCCGCACCTGGGAGTTAATCCGGTTCAGGCCGCAGCCAGGGCGATTTCGGCCCTACAGACGCTGGAATTGCCGCAGGATGCGCAGGTGGGGCAGGCTTTGCTGGTGCCGACCGACATTATTTCTGACCCGCATCCGTCCATTTCGCTGATTCCTTCTTCCGTTACCGTCCGTTTTGATCGTCGCACCCTGGTGGGAGAAAGCAGTGAATCGGTGCTCAAGCAAATGGAGCAATGCTTGCAAGCCGCAGGGGTGGAGGGCTTTTCGCTGGAACTGGTGGACAGTCAGGTACAAACCTATACAGGTCAGCAGGCCAGTCCGGGGCGGGACTTGCCCGCCTGGCGATTGGATGAGTCGGCTCCTTTGGCGCAGGCCATGGTGCAAGCGGTCCAGCAAGCTGGTCGTGTGGTGGAAATGGATACCTGGTGGTTTTGCACCAATGGCTCCGAGTCCGCCGGGCGACGTGGCATTCCCACCATCGGTTTGGGACCGGGCGAGGAGGCACAGGCACATACGGCAGACGAGTCGGTAGCGATCGACGATGTCCTGGGGGCCAAGGACATTTACGAGCAGCTGTGTATCCAACTGGCGGGACAAGCGTAATAGCAATCGGAGACAAGTGATGCGTATTGCAGTAGCGGGTTTTCAGCATGAGACCAATACCTTTGGCCCGGCCATGGCAACGATGGCGGACTTTGAGCATGGGGGCGGCTGGCCGGGAATGTGCCGGGCAGAGGCGATTGAACCTGCCTTGCGTGGTGCCAACATCCCGGCAGCCGGGTTTATGGCTGCCGCCTCACAAGCCGGGGTCGAGTGCGTCCCGCTATTGTGGGCCGCGGCCAGTCCTTCCGCTCCCGTCGAAGCCATGACGTATGAGGCGATCGTGGCGGAGATTCTGTACCGCCTGGAGCAAGTTTTGCCCGTGGATGCGGTGTATCTGGACTTGCACGGCGCCATGGTGGCCGAGCATCGGGACGATGGGGAAGGGCATTTGCTGGTTCTGGTGCGCGAGATGGTGGGGCCGGACGTGCCGGTGGTCGCCAGTCTGGACTTGCACGCCAATGTCAGCGACACCATGCTGGCGCAGGCCGATATGCTGGTGGCGTACAAAACTTACCCGCATGTGGATATGGCGCAAACGGGTGAGCGTACTTTTCAGGCGCTGATGCGATGTCTGCAAAGCGATCGTCGCCCGGAATTGGCCTGGCATCGACTGCCCTTCCTGATCCCGGCGATCTGGCAAAGCACCGAGATGGAACCGGCTGCCAGCCTGTACCGTCACTTGTCATCGCTGGAAGAAATAGAAGGCGAGGGGAGCTTGTCCTTCGCCATGGGCTTTCCTGCTGCTGACGTGCCCGAATGCGGAGCGGTTTTGTGGGCCTATGCGCAGACGCAGGAAGAAGCCGATAGCCGTTTAGCAGGCTTTCTGGACGAGGTGCTTGATAAAGCCCAAGGCTTCCAAGGCAAGCTGTACGAACCGGACGAAGCTGTGCAATGGGCGCTGAGTCATCCCGGCAAAGGCCCGGTGATTATTGCCGATGCGCACGATAACCCCGGAGGCGGTGCCAGCTCCGATACCTGTGGGCTCTTGCGTGCCTTGCTGAAAGCCAAGGTATCCGATGCGGCTTTAGGCTTGATCGTGGATCCGGAAAGCGCTGCTCTGGTTCACCAGGCAGGGGTTGGTAAAAGCATCGAGCTGTCCCTGGGCGGTAAATCCGGTGTTCCCGGTGATATGCCCTTGCATGCACGCTTCTATATCGAGTCCGTATCCGATGGTCAGTTCTCCGCCACCGGTCCGTATTACGCAGGCTGTGCCATGAACCTGGGGCCTAGTGCCTGTTTGCGCATAGAGGGCGTGCGTATCGTTCTGGCCTCCTACAAGTCGCAAATGGCAGATCAAAGCATGTTCCGTTTTGTGGGGATAGAGCCGGAGCAAATGAAGATACTGGTCTTGAAAAGCGCTGTACATTTCAGGGCGGACTTTGGCTGTATCAGTGACCGTATCATTGTCGGAGCCGCCCCGGGAGGCGTTTCCATGCGCACGACAGACCTGCCATGGGAGCGCTTGCCGGCAGAGCGCCTGCTGTATCCCGGTGGCCCCAGCCTGTCTCAATGGCGAATCATGCAATCAGAAGGGCAGGCCTGTTCACAATAGCTTTGCATTTTTTACCTAAGTAGGTATACTCCTGCCTTCACGGTTTTGATGCGGATTAGCTCGGTAAAACGAGCTTTAAAAATCAGACCGCCTGTTCAGACAAGTGTAGATTTCAATCGACACCGGGATTAACTATCAATAATCTCGAATCGAAAGAAAAAATCTAAAAAACACTTGCAAGAAAGGAAGAACAGGGTTATAGTTTAATTCTTTCGGGGCGTAGCGCAGCCTGGTAGCGCACTTGCATGGGGTGCAAGGGGTCGAAGGTTCAAATCCTTCCGTTCCGACCAAATTTAAAAAGGCCTACAGCATTTTTGCTGTAGGCCTTTTTTATTGCTGTAGTGGTTTTATGGGATGTGCCCGCCAATGGCGGGTAGAGCAGGATCAGGCTTTCAAAGGAATAACGCTCCAGGAGGCGTATTCTCCAAAATTCGCCCGGCAATGCGGGCAGGTTTCGCTGAGCAAAGGGATTATTTGGTCGCAATTTGGACATGTGCCTTTCGGACCGAGGTCAGCAAGTCGCTTGTTTTCCCGACGCGCTTGTTCTGCTTCCAGAGCCGGGTCTGGCCAATTTGGCGAAGAGAGCAGTCTTGCCTTGAAGGTTTCTGCTTCTGCGTCGGAAATTGTGCCGCTGATCAGTTGATCCTCGATCACTCTTGCTCTTTCATGGCGCCATTGGGTGTTCAGAAAGCGCAGGCGGACAAAGATACCGCCCAGAAATATGCGTAGCGCTGCGGGTTCCATCAGGCTGTAGTGCAGATGGAGTTCACCAAAATTCGTGGTCAAAACAATAAATGTTTGTGTCGTTTTCTTGCTGGTTAAGGCATTCAAGACACCTGCTATTGCCATCCCGGTCAGTGCCCCATCGACATCGAATCCACCTCCAATAAAACCTCCGCCGCTTACGACTGTGCCGGGACCATTGACAGAGAGATCGGCAACTTCGATTAGAGAGAAGGGGATGGTTCTGGTAGCCGAGTTGCAGCTTACCGTGTCACCTTCAAAAACGAGATTGACACTATCGCCGGGTAGAAACGGAAATCCGGGAGCGCCCAGGACGGTGCATTCATGAAGAATGATGGGGGAGTTTTGAGCTTGATTGGTCATCTGCCTACGGCCGCTTATCTATTTGGAGTGACTGTTTTAAAACTGGAACTTTTGGGGAGCACCGGATTCGCTTATTTCCATTTCGATGCAGCTCTCTAAAATGGAATAACTGCCGCCGGTCGTGCGTGCCACGCGGTCGCAATAAGTGCTTGTCTTGCTAGGGACAGACTCCCAAATTCTTTTCAAGTTGTTGTAGGCAGTCTGCTCCATTTTGATGCATTCGTTTGTGATCATTGCCGAACCTCCTGAGACAGCGGAGACGCTTTCACAGTAGGAGTTTGGGTCGTATCGGGGTAGCTCAGCAGCATACGCGGCTGATGACATACAAAAAGCAGTGGCTCCGATCAAGGCTGTTCTCATCTTCATAATCTCTCCAATGATGATTTGCTTGTAAAGCTCAGGAGCCAGGTGGCTCCTGGCTTCTTTAATGGTGTCTGTGCTGCAGGAAGTTTTCCAGGGTGTACCTTGTGCAAGGATTGAGGCCAACCCTGTCAGACAGATGATTTGGAGGCTGTGTGCCTGTGTTTGGCCTACTTGGAGTCTTCCGCCAGAAGTGTTTTGAAATCCGCGTGGGTAACCAGTGCGCGGATCGCATCCTGAATGGCACCCAAGCCTGCCTGTGCCGTTTGATTGCATGCCGTTTCACCATAAAAACTGGAGGTGTATTTATGGGTGTTGTTGACGGCAATTGACTTTCCATTTGAAGAGCTAAGTTCCATACCCACTGTCCATGTTCCGCCCATGGAGTCAAAATCCAGGGTAGTCAGCCTGCCTGTAAGTTCAAGGGTGGATTCTTTTTCATAAATATTTGCGATGATCAATTCGCTAATTAGCGCTTTGCGAACATAGTCGGCATAGCTTTCTCCATCAGGTGTTTTGATGGGCCCGACTGCACGACACATGATTTCCCCAGGCTGACTGTCTTTATTTGTGGGACTGTCGTTATGGAAGTCCCCAACACTGGCCTTTACATCGCCAACAGCCCGTAGAGCGACTACTGTATCGGTAGAGATGCTGTATCGTGGAACAGCATAAGTAGAACAACCAACCAATACGGTCGAAAGAGCTAAAACTGCGATTGTTTTCATAACGCTATCTCACCTTCCTCTATCAAACTAAAATTTTGTTACTTGATTTCTAAAAAATAAGGAGCCGAATTGCTCCTTTTCTTCTTTTGCTTAATTTTTCTTGTGTAAAGTCCTCAAAGCTTGAACTGCGTTCGTCGTCATTGCTTGTTCGTTCGATTTATATTCTCAAGATTGATAGGGGCATGAGATTTCAGGATGTTTTTCTTGATTTTTTCCGCAGTAAATCGTTGCGCCTTATGAATTTCTTGATGTTGTTTCATAGAGCAATTTGTTGTTCCCTTAATCAATAGCCTGTCGATCATAGCTATTTTCTTCTTGAATGGCGATGGAGTTATTCTTGTTGATTTGATGAGTATTGGTGAAAGGGATTGCTCGCTTGTCTCAAGAGTGGGGAAAGTCCAAGTTGTTGCGGTGCGTCTAGCTATTTAAAAAGCCCGCATTGCGGGCTTTTTATTTGATCAGGTTCTGACTAGCTTTATTACCACCCCCAGCAAGTCCCCGCCGCAGGCTTGCCGCAATTGCGGTAGTTCACTGCAAACCACAGCTTTCCTGCACCCCGTGGGCTACCGTCAGATTTGACGTCGTTGCGTGGCAGTTCTTCCAAGGTGTCGCGCGCTGTTTTAGTGTCGGAGTCACTGGCAGCGTCCGGTTCCAGGACGATACGGCCTAAAGCTGCTGCATCACGGTCTTCAAAGACCAGATCCGTGTCTTTCAGAGCCGTCATTTTCAAGGCTGCATCGCGCACGGCAGCCGCGTAGCTGTCGTTTGAACCACCGGGTTTCAAGGTCTTGTTCAAGGTGCTCACCGCTAGAATCTGGGCTGGTGTGGCGGGTGGGGCCATCTGGTATTCGTCCAGCTTGGGCAGTTGGCCCTCGGAAGCTTGGCGGCGCAGCCAGTCGCCCCACAGAAACTCTGCGTATTCAGGCAGCTTGCCGTTTTTATAGGCAAGGTCGCGGGTGAAATACACCAGGGAGCGATAGCGATCTTCCTGCATGCCACCGGCTTCTTTTTCGCTGGCCAGCCCAACGCGGGTAGGCAGTTGCTCGACAGTAATAGCCTGGTTTTCACCATCACGCAGCCAGACCAGTTTCTCTTTGCTCATGCGCTCCCAGAAGGCGGACGCTTCGCGGATGTCGCTGTAGTTGGCGCTGACTTTTACCCAGACGGGCAGTTTGGGGCCGCCGTCCGGGATTTCGCGCAGGGATGAGAAGGTGTGGTGGCCATCGGTCAGATAGAGATTGCCGTCCCAGCCTACGACCACGGTTTTCAGGTTTTCTGTTTGCGAGCCCAGAGGGTCTTTGCACAGATAGGTGGTGGGCTGGTCCAGGCGGGCAGCTTGAACCTCAGCGATGGTCAGAAATTTTTGAGCACGTTCGGTTCCGCCCATATCCTCGCAGTAGTCGTCAAACTTCTTGCCGATGGTGCGATTCAGGTAGTCCAGTTGCTGTTTGGGGTCCTTAGCCCAGGTGGGCCGATCCAGATCGCCTTGCCAGCGTCCCAGCTTGTAGTAAACCTGATCGTAGCCAATGGCCGCTTGGGTGGGATGCAGTTCTTCGATGCGGACCTTGATGACATCGCCTGCCTTGCTGTCCAGATAGGCGGTGTTGCGAGGTGGTTCCGGGTCTTCAGTGACGGGTGGCGTCACGACGGGGGCTTCGGGGGAGTGGCTGCCGCCTGTGCTGGAGCCGCTGTCGCAGGCTGCCAAGGCCAAGGGCAACAGGGCGATACCCAGGGCACGCAGAAGCTGTTGTCGGGCGGGGACAAGAGAGTGCAAAGAAGCGAGGTTCATGGTCCGTTGGGGATTTTGTTGGAAGATCCTAGATCATGAGGGATGGGTATTGCCGGAACATTGCATTCAGAAACATTCATCGCTTGTGCGGGATAGCTGCCCGCTTGTCACGGCCGGGGCGAAATTGTGACCAGCTTGCTCAGTCCTCTCCCATGCGGACTGAATCCCGTAAACTGTCCACGCTTGAATTAAATCGCTAAATCACTTCCTGGCTGTGGGAGCTGGTTTTAAAAGGTCATTAATGTCGCTCTACAAAAAAGCCTGGCTGTTCACCTTGTTCAATATCTTGCTCCTGGTCGCCTTGTATTTTGGGCTGCCTGTGTTCGACCGTGTGTTGGGGACCTTCGGGTTTTTAGTCTTTGGCTTTTATATTCTGGGCCAGGGCTTGGTAGCCATGACCGTTTTTACTTGCCCAAAGTGCGGTTTGTCGCCGTTCATGGGTAGCCAGAGCTTGTTCACCAGTTATTCGCCCTTTCCGCGCAAGAAGTGTGGACAGTGCGGGCATGACCACACTCAGACTGAGTAGGGCAAGTTGCGATCCGGCGGCCCGGCGGCCCGGCCCGGTGCACTGATTCCTTGTTGACTCAGTCCTTGCGCAGCGGGTTCTCCTTCCTGGATTAGTCGGGTTGATGGTTGTGATCCACCACCATATTGTCTCCAAAGGTGGAGAATTTGGCGGTCACTTCGGCGGGCAGTTTGGCTTCTGCTGCGCTAGTGTTCTTGACCAGGCGTTCTGCCGCTTCAACGCTCATGCCTGCCATGGTTAGAGTCTCGACATCGTTCAAGCCATCGCCACCACACATATGAACATTCCATTCCCCATGTCGACTCTTTAATAGCGCACGACCACCACGTGTCAGTTGCGTCCAACCCGCCAGGGCGTAGTCACCCTCGATTACGATAGGCTCCACCACAAGAGGGGCTTCGGGGCTGTCCCAAATCGCCTTCATGGCTTGGGAGATGCGATCGGCCTCTGATGGTGCAGCGTGAGCCATGCCCGTGAACATAGCGAACAAGATGAATAAAGCCATGGCGAAGAAAAGCCCATGGAGTGCCACTTTGAAGGTCTGGCGATGTTGTGAAGCGGTTTTCATAAGACTCCTTGTTTTTCAAGCTAATAAAAGACAGGGTGGGGCTGTCGCCCCAAGCAGAGTGCTCAGCTGACTTGTTGGCAGCCAAGAGGCAGTGATCTGGCATATAAAGCGCGATAGTGGCGATTTGACGGGCATGACAAACCCCTTAGCAAGATAAAAAAAGTGGAATTAATACTGGATCTGCACACCGGCAAAGACCGATCTCCCTGTGCCCGGCTCGAACAAGGGCGAGGAGGCTGTGGCATAGTCGGTAATGCTGGCGCTGGCGATGTATCGACGATCTGTCAGGTTGCGGCCATCTATATAGAAGGAGTAGGGGCCGAGTTCCCATCCGGCTCGCAAGCCGAGCAAGGCATAGGAGCTGGTCTTGGTGGTATTGGCGTTGTCGACGTAATAGGCCTGGGGCACCCATTCCACATTGGGGCCAATGTGAAAGCCCGACGGGTGTTTGTAGATAATCTCTGCCCGCAGATAATGCTTGGGTACGCCGGGCATTTGATTGTTGTTCCAGTCCCGATCATTGTCGAATTTGAAGTTGCTGTAGGTGTAGGCGCCTTTGATGTCCAGGCTGTCACTTTGCAGACCTTGCACCAACAAGCCACGAGCGGCCGTCCACTGCACACCCAGTTCTATGCCTTGATGGGTTGTGTGATCTGCGTTGACGGTTTTGTCGCAAATGTTCCAAGGCGCGCTGATGCATTGCAGCTCGTTTTTGACGCGGGCATGGTACAGGGAGACGTCCCAGGCCACGTTTCCGTTTTCCCCCCGGGTGCCTATTTCGAAGGTGGTGGCACGTTGAGCTTGCAGACGATCCAGATCATTGCGGGTCGAGAATGTCATATCGTCAAAAGTTGGCGGCTCGGCGCTGCGGGAAATATTGCCGTAGATTTGCCACTGCGGACCTGCATCCCATAACAGGCCTAATTTGGGATTGAAGAAGTTGTAGCTCTTGTCCCCGGATCGGGTGGCGGGCAGGCCGCCGTTATACAAGTCCTGACGCTTACGTTGGGCGTGCATGTACTGCAGGCCGGTAATCAGGGATAAGTCCGAACCAAGACTCCAGGCGTTTTCGGCATAGGCGCTCAGGTTGCTGGCCCTGTCTTTGCTGGCAGACAGCTTCTCCTGCCGTTTGCCTCCTGCGTTTACAGAGTTTTGAGCATCAATCTTGCCTGCCGACCAAGTCAAGCCTAGCGTGAAGCGGTTGTCTCTGCCTGCAAGCGGGCTGGTGTTGACCAGCCTGCCGTAAGCGCCGTAGCTGCTCGTGTCTCTATCAACAAACTGATAAATAGGGTGCCGTAGTGAGCTTTGCTCGAACCAGCCACCCAGTTCGTATTGAGTCTCTCCCATGACCAGCACTGTGCGGTTGGCAATGCGGCCTCCGTCCAGGTTGAGCTGCCAGTCGTGCTCTTTATTGGCTTTGGCAGCTTGCCGTGGATTATTCAGAGCCTGATCGCGGCTGACCGAGCCGGGAATATCCTGGTGAATTTGATAGCCGCTCAAGTAAAAACGGGTTTCTGACCGGTCTGAAAGCCGCCAAGCCAGGTTTGCGCTGGCTCGCAAGGAATGGCCAGCACTTTGCTCTCTGTAGCCATCTTGAGTTTGCCAGGAGCCGGAAATCACGCCATCCAGCTTCTCGCCCGCAAAACCGCTGCCAAGTTGCACGCGCCGCCAGCCAAAGCTACCGGTATCCAGACGCCCTTGAAAGGCGTCGGCATCATGGCCGGTAGGGGTGACGAAGTTGATGGCTCCACCTAAAGTAGCGGCTCCGTACTGCAAGACGTTGGCGCCTTTATAGACCTCGGTATAGCGGTAGGCTGTAGGGTCGATGCGATGAAAATTGCTGCTGCCGTCCGGGTCATTTAATGGAATGCCATCCTGGTACAAGCTGATGCCGCGCAGATGGTAATACCGCGACAGACCCGAGCCACGTATGGACAGACGTGCATCATCTCCCCATTTGGGCTGTGCAAACACCCCGGCTGTGTAGTCCAGCATGTCTTTGACGGTGGCGGCCCTAGTGTCACGCCAGGCGCTCTCGGGCACCAGCGCCACCCCGCCCGCGACTTGTTCAATGGTTTTTTGAGCGCTTTGCAGGTCTGGAACGGTCAGACTTTTACCACGCTCTGGAGTGACGATGACGGGAGCCAGTGTTGGCGTCTGTGCATGTGCAAGACTGGTCCAGGAGCTGGAAAACAGCAAGGTCAGAGCCAGGACGCTGCTTCGTGTGCGTGGTGATGTTTGTGCCGAGTGACGAGAGCGCGAAAAAGGGGCGGTCTGCACGGCGCATGCCTGTGCAGAAACACAAAAAATGGACATAAAAAAACCTTGAATGACTTCGCTGAAAGGCGACTGCACATACGGCAGTCGACGACGAGAGATCAAGCAAGGTTGACAGGGGGAGCGCGTGACCCTAGTGGTGGCCCCAAGGCAGGCAGGGGCGGCAAGCTCTGATTACGGTGTACTAGCAACAAAGGCTGGTGAACCACCGGGACATCCAGGCTTGCCATATCAGCGCTGGGTAGGGCTACTTGAGACAGGACCAGTGCGTAAGGGCACTTCTGCATATCCGCCTGTTCATTGGATTGCGGCGGATCGGCCTGTCCTGTCAGGCTCATCCAGATCGTGCTGGGCGTTCCTCCGGGGGCGCAAAGCGTGACGGAAAAGAAGCCATTCTGTTCACCCGAGCTATCGGGCATGTAGCCTGCCGGGACCAGCGAACGGCTCAGAAATGACAGGATCGCCAGGCAAAAAAGAATTTGCCAGGCTATGCCATTCTTAGCGAGAGAGCAGTGCCGGTGGATAGACATGGCGGGATTGTATTACAACTGCTTCTCAATTAGCTTTGATTTATCTTATGCCCGGACTCCGTCATTAGTGATGGATCACGATTTTTCCAAAGCGATCGCGCTGTTGCAGATAGCGGTAGGCTTCATGAGCGTTGTTGAAATCGAAGACCCGGTCGATTACCGGATGGATCCGGTGCTGGCTAATGACTCGATTCATGGCTTCCAGATCACTGCGACTACCCACACCAATGGCTTTGTAGTTGGCCTGACTAAAGACCAGATCCATGACATCCAGCGATTGCACGGATTTTCCCAAGGAGCCGATCAAGGACACTTGCCCACCTACAGCAATCGCTTTGATGGATTGCGCAATTGTCACCGGACCACCGACATCGACAATACGATTGACGCCTTCGCCGTGCGTGTAGTCTCGTACAAGCTCGGACCATTCTGGCGTGTCTTTGTAGTTGAAAACCTGGTCAGCCCCTAACTGCAGCAGCTTGTCGAACTTATTGTCTGAAGAAGTGCTGGAGATGACGTAGGCTCCCATTGCCTTGGCCAATTGAATGGCAAAAATGGACACGCCACCTGCTCCTTGTGTCAGCACTGTATCGCCTGCATTAATACCGGCCAGTGCGGACCAGGCCGTCAAGGCTGCGCAAGGCAGGGTTGCTGCCTCTTCAAAACTCAGATGGGCGGGCATAGGCGACAAGGCCTCTGCCGACACGACTTTGTATTGAGTCAGCCAGCCGTCATGCTCAACACCATATTGTTCCCGGCCTGCGTAGGCTGGGCCACCGAACCAGTTCGGGAAAAAACTGTTGATGACACGGTCGCCCAACTTGAAGCGCTGCACGCCGGGGCCAAGGGCATCAATGATTCCTGCTGCATCTGACAGTGGTACAGCTCCTGGCGTAGTGGGATAGCGCAATGTACCTTTCATGACCAACAGGTCTCTGAAGTTCAAGGACGAGGCCATGACTTGAACCCGCACTTGTCCGGGACCTGGTTCGGGAAGCGGTTCCTGACCTCGTGCCAGGTAGTCCAAACTGCCATATCGTGTAAAACGGTAGGTGTCCATGCATGCTCCTGTTGATACTTACATGGAGCATGCTAGGCTTGAGGCTTCAGACGATCTATAGTTAAAAATCCAATTTTCCTGTCTTATCGTCTGATAGTCATGAACCCCTTTGATGAAATCCTGGATGGCATGCGTTTGCAGCATGCTTTGTATGCGTGCTTCCAACTGCGTGCGCCTTGGGGCGTCAGCTTTGACACCGGCGAGTATGCGCGGCTGTTGATTGTCAGCAAAGGGGGGTGTTATTTGAAGGGAGAGCAGCGAGCCGATCCCGTGCTGCTGGAAGCGGACACCTGCATGCTTGTTCAACCAGGGGTGCAATTCTCGCTGTGTGACGGCAAGGAAAATCCGCTGGTTTCCTGTGAGACTTTGGCTCGGTATCCGCATGCTGAGCCGATCATCCATGGGGGCGATGGGGCTGTGACTGAAATCGTGACGGCCCGCTTTGCTTTTAACAAGTTGGCTGCCGAACCCCTGTTCAGTGCGCTTGGCCCCTTGGTACACACTCGCTTGAGGGCGGAAGATGCTGTCGCCATAAAAAGCATCCTGCATGTGCTGCAAACCGAAGCGCAAAGCCGGGATTACGGAACTCAGCTGATTAACGCCCGCCTGGTTGATGTGATGTTCATTCAGGTGATGCGGGCTTTATCGCACTGTGCCTCCTTGGGGGCAGGGCTGTTGGCGGGTATTCGAGACCCCAGGATGGCCCCGGTCTTGCAAGCTGTGCATCAGCAGATTGCGCGTCCGTGGTCGGTGGAGGAAATGGGCGCACTGATCGGGCTGTCCCGGTCCACCTTTTCTGCTTTGTTCAAGGCGGCTGTCGGGCAAGCTCCCTTGGCGTATCTGACGGCTTGGCGTATCTATAAAGCCAAGCTTTTGTTGGCAGCCGGTTCGCAGACGATAGGGCAAATTGCCGCGCAGGTGGGGTATGACAATGAGTCCAGCCTGAGCCGTGCTTTTAGCCGTTTGGAAGGAGTCTCGCCCGGTGTGTGGCGGCAGAGGCAAAGAGCCGGAGTTTGATGTCCGGCCCTACGTCAGAAGATTGAACAGGCGCAGCCTTGCCTGAGAGCCTGTTCTGTCAGTTTCCGCTTACAGGCTGCGCCCCTTATCCAGATAGGTTTGAAACTCCGCCTCCGGCACCATGCTACCGCCCGTTCCCCAAACCAGGTGGGTAGCGTTCTCCAGCTGAACATGCGTAAAACCCATACGCTGCAGATATTCAGGCGAGTTCAATACCCGCGCCATGCCGGGCACGCCAGCCAGGGCGGAGGGTTCCAGTTTGACCTTGTCCTGCTCATAGGCAATGACCATCAAACGGTATAACTCTTCGTCCGTGACGGTGTAATAGCCGTCGATCAGACGCTGCATGGCTTTGCCCACGAAGCCCGAAGTGTCCGCCTAGTAAAAACCCTCTTGGATGTTTTTCTTGGAAAGACCTACTATTAGCCCTCAATTATCGGATATGAGAATTTTATGGTGTACGACTACGTAATTGTTGGAGCCGGGATGGCAGGCGTGTCTTTGGCCTACCGTTTGCCCGAAAGTGCCCAAGTGCTGGTTCTGGAAAGAGAGTCCCATGCTGCGTATCACTCCACGGGACGCTCGGCCGCGATGTTTGTTGAAACCTACGGTACGGAAACGATTCGTGCCTTGACTGTTGCGGGCAATGATTTTTTCAGCCATCCACCCGCGGGCTTTAGCGATCAGCCAATTTTGCTGCCGCGCGGTGTGCTGTATGTGGGGACCGCCGATCAGCAGGATTTGCTGGACAGCCAGTATCAGGATTGGCATGAACAAGGTCTGGATGTTAGCCGCTTGAGTGCCGAAGAAGCCTTGGCCATGGTGCCCTGTCTGGACCCTGCGCAATTGGCCGGTGCCTTGTATGACGGTCAGGGTCAGGACATGGATGTACATGCCTTGCACCAAGGGTTTCTGAAAGGTGCACAAGCCAAGGGTGTGAAACTGCGTCTGGATACGGAAGTGGTGTCGGCCAAGTGGGATGGCGAATGTTGGGAAGTTCAGCTCAACGCCGAGCCTGCAAGTTTGCGCACTCGTGTGCTGGTCAATGCGGCGGGGGCCTGGGCTGATACCTTGGCAGAACGCTGTGGCGTGCAGGCCTTGGGCATTCAACCCAAACGTCGTTCCGCCTTCCTGTTTTCGCCGCCCGAAGGTGTGGATCATCGTGACTGGCCTGCCGTCATTGATATTGGCGAAGAGTTTTACTTCAAGCCCGATGCTGGCATGTTGCTGGGTTCACCTGCCAATGCCGACGACGTGGATGCCCATGATGTCGTGGCTGAAGAGCTGGATGTGGCCACCGGTATTTACCGTATTGAAGAGCGCACTCAGCTCCGTATCCGTCGTCCTAGCCACACTTGGGCGGGGCTGCGCAGTTTTGCTCCTGATGGCGAGCTGGTGATTGGTCAGGATGCACACTGCCCCGGCTTTTTCTGGCTGGCCGGTCAAGGTGGCTATGGGATTCAGACCGCCGCAGGCGCGTCCTTGCTGGCGGCCAGTTTGTTGCAAAAGCAGGATCTGCCCGATTCTTTGAAGGCCCTGAATATTGATCCGGCAGTGGTATCACCCGCTCGTTTCAGAACATAAAAACAGCAGCACTTTGATCTCCCGGAGGAGAAAGCATGTCGAATATAAAAAATATCCTGGGCATTGCGATGGCCTTTGTCGGTGTGGTGGTGGGGGCCGGCTTTGCATCAGGACAAGAGATATTGCAGTTTTTCAGCAGCTTTGGGTATTGGGGGCTGCTGGGAGGGGTGGTCAGTGGTCTGTGCTTCACGATACTGGGCATGGCGGTGGGGGAGCTTAGCCAGGTTTCGGTATCGCATTCCTTCAAAGAGGGCTTGTATCTGATTTGTGGGCCGCGTCTGGGTGTGGTGGTCGACATCATGATTACCTTCTTCATGTATGCGATTGCCGTGGTGATGTTTGCTGGTGGCGGCTCGCTGATGGAGCAGCAATGGGGCGTGCCGGCGCAATACGGCAGTATCGCCGTCATGCTGATTACCGTGCTGATTGTGTTCTTGCGCGTGGATCGGGTGATGGCCTTTATTGGCAGCATCACGCCCATCCTGGTTCTGATGATGATTTTCCTGTGTATTTACAGCTGGAATACGCGGGATTTGCCATTGGAAGAACTGGATGTGATTGCGCAGACTAAACCACAAGGTGCGGGGCATTGGCTGGTTGGCTCTTTGCTGTACGTGTCCTACAACATGGTGGTGGGGGCACCGTTCCTGATGATTGCCGGTGCGCAAGCGACTTCTCGGCGCAATGCCTTGCTCGGTGGACTGGTAGGTGGTTTGTTGCTGGGCTTTTTGATCGTGCTGATCAGCGCCGGTGTGTTTGGCCGTATCGATACGATTGGCTCGGCGGCCTTGCCCATGCTGATGCTGGCTACTGAACAGTCCAAACTGCTGGGAACCATTATGTCCGTGGTGATTTTCGCCATGATTCTGACAACCTCGGTGGGTGTGCTGTATTCCTTCTCGGCCCGGATTTTTACGCCCAATACCCGTAAATTCAATATCGGTACGGCTATTGCCGGGGTGCTGGGACTGGTGGGCGCCAAGATTGGTTTCATCAATCTGGTGGGCACGGTATACCCGTTTTTCGGCTACCTGGGCTTTGTTTTGATGGCCTGGATTCTGATTGCCTGGTTCCGTTTGCGCCGCTTACAATCCAGGAATGCTACGTAATGAACTGCTCAGCAAGGAACAGGTAGGAACCCGCCTGCGCCAAGCCCGACATAATCAAAAACAGACACTCAAGCAGTTGTCTGAAAAAACCGGCTTGGCGCTATCTACCATTTCCAAAGCAGAGTTGGGGCAGGTCACTTTAAGCTATGAAAAGTTTGTGGTCCTGGCCCGTGCCCTGAATATTGAAGTCGGTTCTTTGTTTGCCGTTCCCGATCAGGAAACTGCGCAGCCATTGCCCACCACCGAAGTGGGCATTTCCAGCCATAAATCTACGGCCACCCCTGGCTATGCCACCCGCAACTATGAATACGGCCTGTTGTTTGGCGAGCTCAGCGGCAAGCACATGAATCCGATTCTGGCCGTGATTGATTCACGCGATGCCAGCGAGTTTGACGACTATATCCGTCACGCTGGGCAGGAGTTTGTGATCGTGCTGTCAGGCTCTATTGCCATTCAGTTTGAAACTGGCGAAACCCTGTTTCTGGAAGCCCACGAGTCAGCATATTTTGACAGCGGTATCGGACATATCTATTTATCCACCAGCGAAGACGACGCCAAGGTTGTGGCTGTCTGTACCAGCGGCTTGCCGCCGGGGATTGTTTAAGGTTCGTCGCTTGGTTTGCGCTTGTCCGTTACATCATCAAAAATCGTTGGCAGGATGGTGTTTTGCGTGGCCGATACGGGTGGCGTGCCGTTGGTTTTCAAGGGGGCCACACAACGCGCGGTGGCGTGCTGGAAATACACCGTGCCTACTGGGCGGCCTTTCAGACGAGCCAGTTCGGGCTTGGCGTCAATAGCCGCTTCCGACAAGGGAAAGACAATGCCGCGTGTGGGGATGGTGTGGCGTGAGCTGGCTCCCTCATTGCTGCCGCCTTTGAAAATCCGTACGTGGGCTGGATCCCGGGTCGGGTCTGAGATCACCCATTCATGCAGGCCATTGGCCATATCCTGAATGCCCAGCGGATTGGGTGGGAAGGCGCCCGTCTTGTTTTTGTCTGCTTCATTGCCTTGCTCAGGCACGTTGCGGCCTGCCTGCCACTGGCCGTTGTCGGTTGCCCAGGGAAAGGGCTGGCCACGGCTGCGGGCCGCGTATTCCCATTCAGCCTCTGTAGGCAGGCGCATGTCCAGGCCGGTGTTTTTTCCTAACCAGGCGCAAAAGGCTTCCGCTTCGTCGTAGGGCATATTGGCGACTTGTTCGCCATCGCCTTTTACCGGCTGCCAGCGCGCAGGGCGCTTGGTTTGCTTCAAGAAGCGATCATACAAGGCGTTAGTTGCCTCTTTTTTCATGATGGAAAAGGCGTTGACCTCTACCGGGTAGGGCTCCAGAGCCCCCTGATCCGGCTGCGCCACCCATTGCACGGACAACTCACCGTCGGAGTTACGCATGGGAACCTGAAAATTGCCGGCCATAAAAGAGCCGCCTTCTACCTGGATCAGTTCAGGACCGGGTTCGGGGCGCGTGGGTAGTGATCTCAGCACCAGCAGGAGCAGGACGCTGGCAACGATGAGGGTGGCGCTGATCCGAAAGGGGGTATGACGCAATCTTGTTTCCTTGCTCTCACCGCATGTGAGCTGAGAGCTTTGTCGATTAATTTCGCTTATATGGCCCCGTATTATTCCATGCCTGTTTATAAGACGGGTCTGTCTGAGCGCAGAGTTTAATGATTTATTGGTATGGAGGGGGCGTCTATTATGTTTATTCAGCGTTTTTAGACGGTTTTTCAGGGACAACCGTCAAAGGAATGCGGATAGCCTGGCCTTCCTGGATCATAAAGTGCCAGCGAGTGGCATCAAACAAGGCTGGGCTGATCTCAAAGACTGCGACATCCGAAACGCTCACCAAGGGGTTGATTTTGTCAGGGCCAACCGTGTCCAGATCATGAGCGTAGCGATAGTCCTGTGTCGCTCGCTGATTGGGCGCTACTTTCTGGCCTGAAGGGTCAACCAGAAACAGGCGTGGCCGATGGATCTGCGGGCTCAGTGGGCGTGGGCTGGTGTTGGTGTAGCGGTAGTGCAAGACGATAAACAGATTGTCCTGACGCGCCGGAGTTGCCAGTTCCCCGGAGTCCAGCTGAGTCTGACGCTGCCATTCATCCAGGTAAGTATGCAGGCGCACACCCTGATAGTCGGGCGTGAACAAGGTCGTCCCGTAGTTCAGAACGGGGGCCGCAGGCGGGATAGGCGCAATGCCGGGAAGGGAGCCTGGCTGCTTTTGTGTAGATAGAACCCGATCGTTTTGACTGTAGGCAGTGGCAGAACACAAGGCTAAAGCGGCGCACAGCCAAAAACGGGGCAGGGTGACAGTCATGGATGTGAACAGGGCCGCTTCAAGAGGTGTAGGCAGGGGAATGGGGGCCTTAATCGCAGGCAAAAAAATAAACGGCTCATGAGCCGTTTTTCTTAACTACTTTTTTTAGATCGTCCAGCTCTTTGCGCAGGGCGACAACTTCGTCACTGAGCAAACCAATAACGGCCATTTGACTTTGATACATTTCGACCAGCGGGTGGTAGCTAATCCCACGGCTGGTCAGTTCCCGGCAAAGCGCGCTAAGCCCGGTGCCAGCGCGCTTGGTTAAAGTAGCCATCTTCCTGTGATCCATAAGCCTGCATCCTGATCAGTAGTTGTTCGATGTTTACATCCATTAACCATACCAAAATTCGGTGACAATAGTCGTTTTTCTTAAAACTTCTTGTATATCTGTGGTTTAGCGACAGGTCTAGCCCACTTGGAAGTTGCCTTCCGGGTAGCGAATACGGCTGCGTTTGCGTGTGGCCAGCGAGTAAATCAAGGTTAGAGGCCCGAGTCGGCCTGCAAACATCAGCACCATGATCAGGATCTGGCTAGGCGTGGACAGCTTGTGGGTAATGCCGTGACTCATGCCGGTGGTACTCAAGGCCGACGCGGCTTCAAACAGCAGGCTGGTAATGGGCATGTCCTCAAACAAGGTCAGCAGCAAGACGCTGATGAAGTACAGTGCGCCGGTAATCAGGAAAAGGGCCAGGGCTTTTTGTACGGTTTCTGGAGCCACGCTGCGTTCCATCAAGACCACTTCTTCGCGTTGACGGATGTAGGAGCGTACCGCCGCCAGCAAGACAATCAGGGTGCCGATTTTGATACCGCTGGCCGTACTGAGCGAGCCGCCACCAATCAGCATCAGCACAATCAGGGTCAACTGAGTGCTGTCGCGCAGGCTGGCAATGTCCATGGTGGTAAAACCCGCGGTACGGGTGGCCGCATTCTGCATCCAGGCGGCCAGCGCCTGATCGCCCAGGCCCAGCATGCCCAAGGTGTTTGGATTCGTGAATTCCAGCGCCCAGAGACTGAAAAAACCAATCAGGTTCAGGATGAGTGTTCCGATCAGGATCAGCTTTGTGTACGGCAAAAGTGTTTGCCAGCGTTTTTTCTGGCCTACGTCGGCCAGTACGGTAAAGCCAATCCCGCCCAAAATAATCAGGCCGGATAAAGTCATGACTGACACGAAATCCCCGGAAATGGGGATCAAGGAGTCATGAAATAGCGAGAAGCCCGCATTATTGAAAGCCGTGACCGCATGGAACAAGGCGCGATAAAGGGCTGTGGTCCACGGTAAATCAATGGTCCATCGCAGAAACAGAATGGCGGCGGCGATCAGCTCAATCAGGGCAGCAATCTTGAACACTTGAAAGGCTGTACTGCGGATGCGGGACACGCTGGTTTGATTAAAAGCCTCCAGTGCCAGTGCCTGCTGGTTGACACTGATGCGTTTGTGCATGGTGATGGCCGCAATCACGGCAAAGGTCACAAAGCCCATACCGCCAATTTGCACGAGCAGCGCCAGCACAATTTGCCCAAAGTGCGTCAAGTCTGTTGCCGGATCAATGACCGCCAGGCCCGTGACAGTGACGGCCGAGGTAGCCATGAACAGCGCCTGAAAAATCCCCAGCCGGGGCGTAGCTGCTTGTGGCAGGCTCAGCAAAATCGCGCCCAGAATAATCAGGGCCATAAAACCCAGCGCCAGCACCAGTGGCGGGCTGGCGCTCAGGGTGCGGGTATGAGGATTGACCTCAAGACGGCGAGTCAGACTATTAGGCAGCCAATTGCGCATACATCAGACCAATTTGGGGGCGGCGGTACGAAGTGCTTGCAGTTGTCCAAGCAGGATCAGCAGATCCTTGGCATGCAGGGCAAAATCAGCATCGGGCTGGATGGTGGTTTGGCCACGACGTTTGACCAGCAGGACCTGCACGTCGGCCATTTGCTCGCGCAATATGTCCTTGATGGTCTGGCCGTTCATATTGTCGCTGGCGGTGACTTCCACAACATAATCGCCGTTACCCAGGGAAATGTAATCGTTGACCATGGGGTAGCTGAGCATTTGGGCGACTCGTATGCCCATTTCTTCTTCGGGGTGAATAATCCGGTTCACACCAATCTTGGCCAGAATCAAATGCTGGGTATGGGAAATGGCTTTGGCCCAGATTGTCGGGACACCAAAACTTTTCAGGTGAACCACGCAAACGAGGCAGGATTCAATATCAGCTCCAATCGCAACCAGAACTACGTCATAATTGTCCAGCCCCAGCTCTTCCAGAGCCTGGCGGTCAGTGACATCGGCAATGACGGCACGGTTTAATTGGTCCGCATATTTGTTGACCAGTTTCGGATTGGTATCCACTCCCAGTACGGAGTGGCCCATTTTCATGAGTTCCAGGGCGCAGGCCGAACCGAAGCGGCCTAATCCTATGACGGCGAACTGTGCCATAGCTTATTTGATCCGTTTGATGCTTGAAACAATTTCAAGCCAAATTAAGCGTTGATGGTATAAAGACATATCTGGTAAAAACCCTTATCGGGTATTCCCTTGGGCGCGTGTCGTTCAAGCCCTGGCGGAAACATCAATAGTGGACAGTGTAAAACAATGGTTAGTTTGTTTGATCCAATCAAACTGGGTGATATTGAACTCATGAACCGCATCATCATGGCGCCCATGACACGCGCACGCGCCTCGGAGGGCCGTATGCCCAATGATTTGATGCGTATGTACTATTGCCAGCGGGCCAGCGCGGGGCTGATTGTAGCCGAAGCCACTTCGGTATCGCCGCAAGGTGTGGGCTATGCCCACACGCCGGGCATCTGGAGTAGTGCACAGGTAGATGCGTGGCGCACGATTACCGAAGCCGTCCATGCCAAGGGTGGCCGTATTGTCTTGCAATTGTGGCATGTGGGGCGTGTGTCTGATCCGGAATTTCTGAATGGCCAAATGCCGGTTGCGCCCAGCGCAATTGCCTGTGAGGGCATGGTCAGTCATTTAAGCCCGGAACGTCCTTTTGTGGTGCCGCGTGCCCTGCGCAGTGAAGAAATTGCCGATATTGTGGACGACTTTGCCGTTGCCGCTCAAAACGCGCTGAGCGCCGGCTTTGATGGGGTGGAGATACACGGTGCCAATGGCTACCTGATCGACCAGTTCCTGCATGATGGCTCCAATACCCGCACGGATGCTTACGGTGGCTCGATTGAAAACCGGGCTCGTTTCCTGTTGGAGATTGTGGACGCCTGTGTCGCCATTTGGGGCGCTGGCCGAGTCGGTGTGCATTTGTCCCCCCGTGGTGGCTTGCATGGCATGAAGGATTCCGATCCGGCCCGTTTGTTCTCTTACGTGGCTTGCGAACTGGATCGCCGTGATATTGCCTTTTTGTTCCTGCGCGAAAGCCCGGCTTCGGACAGCTTGTTGCCCATGATCAAATGCCAGTTTGGTGGAGCGATTATCGCTAACGAACATTTCGATTTGCCGACAGCACAGACCACTTTATCCAAAGGCATGGCAGACGCCGTGTCGTTCGGTAAGGCTTTTTTGTCCAATCCGGACTTGCCCTTGCGTTTGCAGTTGCGTGCGCCCTTGAATGGCTGGGATCGGGATTCGTTTTACACCCAGGGGCCTAAAGGCTATACGGATTATCCATTTTTGAAATCCAACCCGGAATGGGATCAGCCTGTGGGTGAGGATTTGCAGGCGCATTAAGCTTGCCTGTGATTAAGTAGGTGGAAATAAAAAAGCCCGTTTGATACGGGCTTTTTTAATGGGCTTTATTGTAGATCGGTAGCAGTTTGGGGCAGCGTGCCACTTTCCAAGGTGTATTGCACCTGGTGTTCAGCTACCGCGCACCACTCGAAAAGTGGCTGCCGCTTTAACCAGCAAGCGTTCCTTCTCGTCATACCCGCCACCTTCGCAGTAAGCGGTATCGCCTTCCAGATACAGGCATTGGGCCTTGAACCAGACATCGCCACGAGCAGGCAGTAGAAACTGCGAGTTCATGTCTATGGTGGCCATCCCTGAGCCAGGACGTTGTGCCCGTGCGGCGGCGCTAAGGGTGAAATCCAGAATCGCCATCAAGGTGCCCCCGTGCACATCGGCACGGGAGTTGGCATTACAGGCTTGCCAGGGCAGAAAAGTAATCACTTCCTGCTCGGTGCTGCTAACGGTTTGCAGGCCCAGGTGCTGCATCAGGGGGATATGTGTGCCGAAAAAGTCCTGTTTGGGCTGCGCCAGTTCGGCCTGCAAATGCTTCATGGGTTCAGCTTTTGCTTCACTTGAGCGGAAACCTGGGACATATCGGCACGGCCAGCCAGTTTGGCTTTCACCAGACCCATGACCTTGCCCATCAATGCGGGGCCTTGAGCGCCGTCAGCCTGAGCCTGGGTAATCGCATCGGCAATGGTCGCATCAATTTCGGCGCTATCGGCTTGCTGTGGCAGGTATTCCTGCAGAATCAGCAATTCGGATTTTTCTTTCTCGGCGCTTTCGGTACGGCCAGCAGATTCAAAAGCCTGGATGGATTCGCGGCGTTGCTTGACTTGTTTTTCAATGATGCTGCTTACTTCAGCATCGCCCAGCTCGGTACGTTCGTCCACTTCGCGTTGTTTGATCGCGGCTTGCAGAAAACGCAAGGTCTCCAGGCGTCCGCTATCGCGAGCGCGCATCGCCGTTTTGATATCTTCAGCTAAACGGGTTTTGAGTGTTTGACTCATGGTGGTTCCTGGTTGAACGGGCAAAGCCCTAGTTTAACGCAGGGCGGGGGTAGGGAAAAATCCGATTATTGAAAATCCCGGCTGCGTGCGACCAGATCACCAATCAGGTGATTCATGGATACCAGACGGCGGGCAATTAAATGGCAAACGCTTCCATCCCGTTGCCAGACACCATAGACACCCAGCAGGCGAGATTGAAGCAAGGCCTGAGATTGCGCCTGCGCCAACTCTTCACGCACGATGACATTGACACTGCCGGTTTCATCTTCCAGCGTTACAAATACGGTGCCTTTGGCGGTGCCGGGGCGTTGGCGGGTGGTCACCAGCCCGCAGGCTCGTGCCAGCCGCCTATCCGGGCAAGCTTGGTTGAGTTGTTCTGCGGTGGAGAATCGCAAGGGGGACAACTGTGTGCGTAGCAAGGACAGGGGGTGACGATTCAGGCTCAAGCCCACGGCCTGATAATCACTTAACACTTCCAGTCCCACACTGGCTCGTGGCAAATTCGGGGTGTGCTCCGGCGTTTCAGCATGACTAAGCAATCCTGCCTGACTGGGGCGTCGGGCGTCCCAAACACTGTGGCGGCGTTGGCTATAAGCACTGCGTAAAGCATGGGCCTGGGCCAGCGCTTGCTGATCGTGGGCTGACAGAGCCAGCTCCTGGCGCAAGCAGGCCAGATTCAGCGTACGTTCCGGGTGGCTTTGCCGGTAACTTACGATGGCTTGTGCGCCTTGTTCGCTCAAGCCTTTGACCATGTGCAGGCCCAGACGTACCTGAGGCGGGCCGCCAAGCTCGGAACACACGTGGCTGTCATACAGGCTGTATTGCACATCAACAGGCAAGACCTGAACGCCGTGACGGCGTGCATCCTGGACCAATTGGCTGGGGCCGTAAAAACCCATGGGTTGAGAGTTCAGCAAGGCCGCCAGAAAGTGCTCCGGGTAACGTGCTTTCAGATAGGCGCTGAACCAGGCCAGTTTGGCGAAGCTGGCCGAGTGACTTTCCGGAAAACCGTATTCCCCAAAACCGCTGATCTGATCGAACAGGCGCTTGGCAAATTCTGGAGAATATTTTTTGGCAGCCATACCATCCAGCAACTCCTGTTCAAAAGAGCCCAAACCACCACGACGACGCCAGGCCGCCATGGCCCGCCGCAAGGCGTCCGCTTTGTCAGCCGAGAAACCCGCCGCCTCCATGGCCAGTTCCATGGCCTGCTCCTGAAAAATAGGCACGCCCAGGGTGCGTTCCAGCACATGGCGGATTTCGGGAGCGGGGTAGTCGACTTTGCTGTGGTCGCGACGGCGTTCCAGATAAGGATGCACCATGCCCCCTTGAATGGGGCCGGGGCGCACAATGGCCACTTGCACCACCAAGTCGTAAAAGCATTGGGGACGCAGGCGCGGCAACATGCTCATCTGGGCGCGGGACTCGATCTGGAACACGCCTATGGTGTCAGCGCGCCGTATCATCCGAAAGGTTTTGGCGCTTTGCAAAGGGATGTCCTGCAAGCGGAATGGTTTGCCTTTTTGCTGGCTGATACTGTCCAGGCAGCGACGCAAGGCGCTCAACATACCTAAGGCCAGAATATCGACTTTCAGCAAACCCAGCACATCCAGATCATCCTTGTCCCATTGCACAACACTGCGCCCTGGCATGGCGGCGTTTTGAATTGGCACCAGCCTGTGCAAGGGTGTTTGTGAAATGACAAAACCGCCAGGGTGCTGGGACAGGTGACGTGGAAAGCCCATCAGCTGGCGGGTCAAGGACAACCATTGATGCGCTTGCTCTGGCGGGCATTCGGGAAAGCGTGCCAGGACTTCATCCTGAATGTGGCTGTCTTTAAGCCAGGCACGGTCGCATTGAATCAAGGCCTCGATCAAGGCGGAAGGAATGCTTAGCGCCTTGCCGGTGTCCCGCAAGGCGCTGCGGCGTCTATAGGTGGTGATCACCGCTGTTAAGGCCGCTCGTTGCCGGCCATATTTGCGGTAAATGTATTGAATCACCTCTTCGCGACGCTGGTGCTCGAAGTCCACATCAATATCGGGCGGTTCAGCCCGTGCGCGGCTGATGAAGCGCGCAAACAAGGTATGGCTGCTGGCAGGATCAACTTCAGTAATGCCCAGGCAGTAGCACACGGCCGAGTTGGCGGCAGAGCCTCGGCCCTGGCACAAAATCCCCTGACTGCGCGCGTAACTGACGATGTCATGCAAAGTCAGAAAGTAGGACTCGTATTGAAGGTCTGCAATCAGGCTGAGTTCCTCTTCCAGGCGCGTGCGCAAGCTGTCGCTAATCCCTTTGGGGTAGCGCTTTTGCGCGCCACGCTCGGTTTCCTGTCGCAGATACTCAATGCCACTGAGACCGGGCGGGACAATCTCGACCGGGTACTCGTACTTGATTTCACTTAAACAAAACTGGCATAGCTCCTGGATGTGATCGGTGGTCTCACGCAGTTCGACCGGGTAAAGATTGGCCAGTTGGAAACGACTGCGTAAGTGATGTTCTGCATTGCTGGCCAGGGACCAGCCGCATTCTTGCACAGGTGTTTTCAGGCGTATGGCTGCCAAAGTATCGTGCAAAGGCTGGCGAGAGCGCACGTGCATATGGACACCACCCAACGCGGCACAGCGCAAGCCACATGCCTGCGCTGCCAGCCTGACGGCGCGCAAATGCTGCATGTCCTGATCGCGCCTATGCAGACTGATGCCTAAAAACAGTCGGCCTGCAAACAGGTCCAGCAAATGCTGTGTTTGAAGACGGATGTGCTCGCTATCCAAGCCATAGGCCGGCTTGTAGATGACAAGACAGTCTGGCAGAACCTGTTGTTGGGAACCTTGGCGGGCTTGTTGCAAAAAAGACCAGTCAATCGAGGCTTCCTGCTTCAAGTCCAGTGATTGGTGCAGGTGCGAGATGAATTGACAGAGATTGCCGTAGCCTTCCTTGTTGCGCGGCAGAATCAGCAGCTCATGGGGCTGAGTGCCGTTGCAGGTTCTTGTCTCAGCCTTGGCGACTTGTGGGCGCTGATTGTCCCAAACCCCCGTAAAGCGGAACCGACTTCCAACCAACAGGCGGATTTCCGGATGCAACTTGGCCTGCGCATAAGCGCGCACCACACCGGCCATGGAGGCGTAATCGCATAAGGCCAGCGCCTTGTAGCCCAATTCGGCAGCGCGGCTGATCAGCTCTTCGGGGTGGGACGCGCCATTCAAGAAGCTGTAATTGGACAGGCAGTCCAGTTCGGAATACAGCAGGTCTATATGGGGTTTCATCCAAAGACTCCGTGCAGATACCAGGCATGCTCCTGGCTCAAGTCCCGATAAACCCAATACAAGCGTCCCTGCGGACACAGGGCAATAAAGTAGTCCCGCTGCTGATGCCCGGTGCCGCTCCACCAGCCTGTCTGTACCCGCTCCGGGCCTTGAACCAGGCGCAAGCGCTGCTGATCCAGAAGCGGAGATTGCTGATCGTGTTGTAAGGGCTGAGCCGGGTCCAGCATCCAGCATGGACGTTGCAAAGACGGACGGTTCGCATCGGGGGGCTGGCTGCGGGACAAGGGGAGCCATTGATTTGCTTGTTCAGGCAAATAGCTGGCTTGGGCGGCAGGTGTCAAAATCTGTTCAGCCCCCAGCCTGACCTGCAAGCGCTCCAACAGTTGTTGATCCTGCTCTTGCCAATGACGCGCATCGGGAAACAGGCTGCTGGCATGAGTTTGGCGCGGGTGTAGTTGCTGTGCCTGCAGCACCATGCTCTGTACGGCCGCCTGTAATTGCAGTTGCTGGAACTGTTCTTGCCATACGGGCAAAAAGTCCTGGCTACGCCAGCAGGACCGGGCCATTTGCAACTCCAGGCGGGTGGTCGTGGGGTAGTCCTTGTATCTTTCCGTGCGTAGTACTAGTTCCAGACGTCCACAAGCCAACTGGTACTGATTCAACCAGGCCTCCAGCTTGATCAATAGGCGATTTACGGCCCGCAAGACGGTGGGTTTGTTATTGGATGGCGTATCCATCTCCAGCTTGTCTGTAAATTGCGGGGCGGCATGCACCCATTCCAGCGCCCAGCTTTGTGTGCCGTAGGCTTGGTCCAACTGCAACAGCAGGGCACGCAGCCCGCGCTGGGATAGACCATCGCGGGGGAGTTGGTGCAACTGGCCCAGGGTATGGCAGCCCAGACTATGCAACCATTGCAGCTGGTCGGCAGGCGGAGCCAATAAGTGGATGGGAAGCGGGTTCAGACAGGCCTGCAAACGTCGTGCACAACGACGCTGCTTGCGTCCGGACAAAGCCAGCAAGCAGGCCGCACGGGCAGTGGGTGCCAGGGCCAGGCAGGGCTCGGGAATAAGGGCTTGCAAGTCAGCCCGGACCTGTTGGTACAGACGACGCAAACCACCAAACAGCCGGATGCTGGCACTGATATTCAGTACCCATAAATCGGCTTGAACCTGTGCCAGCTGGGGGCTGTAGCGCAGCAGAACGGCTTGAATACCGTTCTGCTGTTTTGGGCTGGCCTCAGGCGTAAGCAGGCTCTGGGGCAGTCGCAGGCACAGGTACATGAGACGGAATGGCCGCTGGCGGCATCAGGGTGTGGTGAGGGGCCAAAGCAATGCTGTCCTTGCACGGAGGCCCCCGTCGTTTGCGGATATGAACATCCAGCCAGGGCTGCCCCTGCTGGTCTTGGCGAGTCTGAAGTTCAAGACGCAAAAGGGCGGGGCTGTTGGTCTGACTGTGCGCCGGACGTAAACAAAAAAACAGGCTGTCGCTATGGCTGGCTAATAGCTGTAGTTGACGCAAGGCCGCTAAAGGCACATGGGCAGGCAGCCAGCTCAGCACAGCCGCACAGTGGCCGTGACGCAAGGCCTGGGCACTGGCCCACAAAGTATCGTTCAGGTGCTGGCTGCGTATCCAGAGCATGCGGGCGGGCAAGGCGTTTTCTGATGAGCTGTTTTGCTTGTTCGTAACAGGAGTACCACGCCACAGTTGTTGCATGGGTTGATAGGGCGGGGCGACTAAAACACGCAAGCGCTCTGCCTGCAGCGTATTCAAGGCTGGCAACAACAAGGACAAGGCACTGCTGTCTTGCTGTGCATGCAGTTCGATCAGACTGCCCACAGGCCAGCCGCCTCCTGGCAGTTCGTCATCCAGGGCGGCAAACCCGCTGGGCAGGCAAGTGCCTGCGGCATGTGCATAATGCTTGCCTGTCCAAAGGGAAGGGTGAAGATCTAAAAGGGAACGAAGTGCGCTTGCCATAGGTATGCTCCTGATTGCTGTATAAATATACAGTAAATCTGTTTGCCAGCAAACCAGGCATCTGTTTCAAAGCAGAACTTTTATATACTGTGGCCTTCTGTTTGGCGCTCTCGCATGAATTCTTCCCCTTCTGCCCGACCAGGCCGCTGTGCACAGTGTCAGCGGCCCTTGGCTCGTTGCTTGTGTCCCTTGATCCCTTCGATAGAAGCAGCGTGTCCTGTGCTGATTTTGCAGCACCATTCCGAAGTCCGGCATGCGCTTAATACTGCGCGCTTGGCGTATTTGGGTTTGAAGGGGACAGAGCTATGGGTGGGAGAACAGTTTGCTGGGCTGGAGGCCCGGCTGGCACAGGCGCATCGTCCTGTTTTGCTGTTTCCGGGACCAGAAGCCAAGGTGGCGGGCTCAACAGGCCCAGGGGAGAAGCCGGATCTGATCGTGGTGCCAGATGGCACCTGGCGCAAGGCACGCCTGATCTTGCACAGCAATCCGGTTTTGCAAGCCCTGCCGTATTGGGTATTGCCTGAAGGACAGGCGTCGCGCTACAGACTGCGTAAAGCGCCCGACCCGCAGGCTGTGTCGACCCTGGAAGCAATTGTCCGGCTGATGCAGATTATGGAGCCGGAGCGGGATTTCAGCCCTTTGCTCCGGCCCTTCGAGCAGTTGATTGAAGAACAAATCCAGGCTATGGGCCTGGATACGTATCAGCGTAACTATCCTACTTCCAGGTGAAGTTCAGTTCGCGGGGCTGGCCTTCAACAATAGTGGCCTGGCGCTCCTGGGTCTGGCCCTGGTAAGTGGCAAATACCTTGTAATTGCCGGGGCCAAGACGGATCAGGCAGTAGGGGCCGTCGATCAGGCTGTTCAGCACGGTTTGGTCGTTGCTGTTACGGATAACCAGCTGCACATCGGAAATATAGCCGACGCGCTCACCCTGGTTGGCTGAAAAGTTCACGGACAAGGGAAAGGTGTTGCGCACCATGCGAAACAGTTGGGCTTCATCACTACCTATGCCGCCGCTGATGTATTCGGTTGAACCGTAATACTGGCTGGGGGGCAGTTCCTGGGCGTGCACAATGGGGCTGCTCAATAAGGCCAGCGACATGGCAATGCCGATCAATGAAAGACGAGGACTCATGAGGTTTCCTTGCTTGAAGTAAGGTGGCTAAGCGGGCCCTCAGGGGCCCTGTTGCTGTTATGAGAGGGGTGGGGCTGGCTGTCAGGATGAAAGCTGGGCCATAACAAAGGCCAGTCATGCTGACGGGTCGGTTCTGCCTGCGGATTGAAACTGCGTTCACGCAGCATTCCATGTCCGCGCTGATTAATAGTGATGACGGTGGTGCAGCGAGTGCCGTAATTGGGGCTGACAATAAACGGGCTGCTTAACAAGCGTTCGTGCTCAAGACTTAAGCCGGTTTGGGGCAAGTCGGCATCGGCTGCGACTTCCTGATTGCGTAAACCCTGAAACAAGCCTTCTACCGCTGGTGGCGAGCCATCAAAATGCTGTGCCTGCAGGGTTTCTTTCAGGAACAGGCTTTTGGGCCAAGGAGTATTAAGCCAGGCATTGCTCAGAACATGTACGCCTGGTTCCAGCATGTGCGGGCTGCCACTGGGATGACGGTTGCTGTAATAGCCCATGCGTAAAGGCTGTTGCTTGTCCGGCCATTCCAGCACAAAAAGATTGAAGCCTGCGTAATCGGCTCCTTCCTGGGCGAGTTGTTCCAGATAGTCGGCGGGACTGCGCTCGTCTCTTAGAAACTGGGGGATCAGCTCGCCGCGTGAGCGTTGCTTGCTGTTTTTGTTGCTGGGGGCTTCGCGGTAATTGGTCAGCAAGGCTAGACGTCCACGGCTTTGTGTCAGGCCCAGCCAGGTGCCCCCGGCTTGCAGGTCCCGACCCGCCAGAATATCGGGCTCGTCCCGCCAAGGTTGAGCCGCTTGGCTGGGGCGAGCATGATATTCGTCGCGATTGGCAGCAATAATCAGCGGCCAATCCGCATTAACTCCGACGGCGATATAAGCGATGCACATGTGCCGATTGTAGGATGGCTATGCAGGCTTTGGTAGCCAAAGTACCGCCAAGTTCCGCTTTTTTTCTCGGTATTGAGAATGCCTCTTTAGGCTTGGCATTCAGGGCTTGAACGTCAGATTTAAGCGATCTATGAAAGGGCGTCGTAGTTTTGTGCCAGACGCACGACGGTGACACCCGGACGTAGCTGGCGCAGCGAAGGCATGACCAAGGTGCAGTTATCGTAGGGCGTCAGCAAAGCTTGACCATCAGCTTGGCCGATCGCTGTGCCGGCATCGGCCAAGGTTTCCAGGCCTTGCCAGTTCTGATCGAAACTGACTTGCATGGAAGGGGCGACAATCGCATGGGTGACTTGCAGAACGCGTTGCGTATCGGGAGACGCTCGACGCCAGTCCGAGGGCAAATCCTCTTTTTCCACAATCTCGGAGGCGAGCAGAAAGCGGGCAATCAGGTCCAGTGCGATTGCCGGTGTATCAGGATCGCCATGAAAGCCGCATTCCAATAATAAGGAGCGCGCTTCATGTGCTTCAGGGTCCGAGAATCGACCGTAATCGCGCATGCGTACGCCGTCTTGATGGCCGCTATCCACAATCACATGCTCGGGAGCGCCCAGAGTACGAGCCAGCTCGATATTGCGTGCCAAGGTGCCAGTCAATAACAAGGGGGCGCTGGGTTCATGCATGGAGTGCAGATCCAGCAACCAGTCGGCTTGTTCCAGCCAAGGCAAAATGGCTCGTGCGCGACGCTGTTCTTGTGTCTGTGTTTGAGCCAGCTTCTGATCGCTCCAGACGCGGTTCATGTCTTCGTCCACGTAGCGGCTGGCATCGTGCTGCTCAGGATCAAAGCGATCAAAGGCGTCCAGATTGCAAAAGGCCAGAATCAGCTTGCCACGACGGGGCTTCAGGCCACTGGCCAACACGGCTTTCAAGGCCCAGGCCCCACAAAGTTCGTTACCATGAATCAGGGCGCTGATCATTACGGTACGGCCCGCTTCGCCCGAGTCCAGGCACCAGAGTCCAGGGACACCGGTATTGCCCTGACGCTCTTCTTGAATGTCAGGCAAGGAAAGAGAAAATTGCATGGAAAGACTCCAGCGCCCCAGCAGCTAGCCGGGGCGCATGTGTTTTATTCGGCTTGCAGCTTGGCCAGTTCGACCAGACGAGCATATTTGTCGACCTCTTTGGCCTGGAACTCTGCCGCGTTCATGCCGGGTGCGTAAAGCGTGGCTCCATTGGATTGCATTTTCTCTTGCAAGTTGGCCGATTGCAGGCTGCTGTCCAGAGCCTGACGCAAGGTGCTGGTGACGGATTCAGGCAAATCCTTGGGGCCATACAAACCAAACCAGACGTTGATGTCGACCTTTTCAAAGCCGGGTGTATCGGCCAGCGGCGGGATCTCCGGGGCAGCAGGAGAGGCATGGGTTTCGGTAATGCCCAAAGGCACGATGGCGCCTGCGCGAGCTTGCGACAGGCCCGAGGACAGCACAAGGTAAGCCGTATCCAGTTGACCACTCATCAAATCCGAAACCAGGGGTGGGACGCCACGGTAGGGCACGTGCATGGCGGTGGTACCGGTCGAGGCGTTCACCATTTCACCGGCTAGGTGCAAGGTAGTACCTACGCCGGAGGAACCAAAGCTGAAGGCTTCCGGTTTGGCCGCCCGCAGCTTTTGCGCATAGTCTGCCGCGGAGCGAATACCGGACTCTTTGGAGGCTGCCAGCAACAAGGGCTGGGAGGCAATCATGCCAATAGGCGTGAAGTCTTTTTGCCCGTCGTAGCGCACGGCTTTGTTGATCATGCCGGCGATGATCATCTCGTTGGTAGAACCCAGCAGCAGGGTATAGCCGTCGGCGGCTGCACGTTGTACGCGTTGAGCACCAATGGTGCCACCGGCACCGCCTGCGTTTTCCACGACGACGCTTTGGCCCAAACGGCTGCTCAGCTCTTCAGCTAACAGGCGGGCAGTCAGATCCACGCTGCCTCCGGCGGGATAACCCACGACCAGAGTCAGGCTGCGTGAGGGGTAGGTGTCGGCGTGGCTGATTGAGGCTTGCAAGAGGCTACAGGCGCCCAGAATGCCAAGGACCAAGCTGCGCTTGGGAAA
The DNA here is from genome assembly GCF_023674485.1 of Alcaligenes sp. DN25. Lineage (NCBI taxonomy): Bacteria > Pseudomonadati > Pseudomonadota > Betaproteobacteria > Burkholderiales > Alcaligenaceae > Alcaligenes > Alcaligenes sp. DN25. The sequence continues at coordinate 2,104,689 of NZ_CP098408.1, forward strand.
AGAAAAAGACATGATGTGCTCCCCGTTCAATAGATAGGTTTCCAAGCAGCGGCCGGTGTGCGCGCTGCGGGCCTGTTTATCCTTAGTTATGAAAGGGTATTGTGTCTGTTGCGGCTACTTGCGATGTGCTGTTGCGGCACATGGACGTGCTTTTTCGGTTGCTTGTGCGTTTATCGCCCCTGCTGGGTGAAGGCCCAGACGGACTCTGCCAGATCCGAGAGCGGGGCTCGGGAGCGATACAGCCGAACTTCAAAGGCAATCTCGTCGCCTTTGCCGCCCAATTGCACCAGCGTGCCGCGACGACATTCATTGGCAATCATGGACAGGGGTAACCAGGCTACGCCCATGCCTTTCAATACCGAGCCCATTGCCGTATCCAGAGAATCGCAACGCACCGTGCTGACCAGGGGATAGGGAAAGTGGTGCAGCTTGTCACCCAGAATGCGGGCCATGGCCAAGCCGCCTGAATATGAAATCAAAGGAATGCTGCGTCCGCTATCGGCATTGAGTTCATATAAAGGTGTGCCGTTCTTGCGGCGCTGACAGGTAGGCACCAATTTGTCAGTGGCGATGGTCATATACGTCACTTGCTCGGCCAGCAGTTCAATTGACAAGGCCGGGTGTTCATAACAGCACAGAAAGTCGGTTTTGCCTTGGGCCAGCAGCTTGGCCATGTCGGCCATCATGCCGGTGCTGATGTCGATAGGCACATGGGCCGACAAAGGGGCGTGGCTGCCTTTTTGCAGACGGCTGACCCAATCCGTGACCAAGGTGCGTGCCAGGCTACGGCCGGTAGCAATGCGCAAGCTGCCTTGTCCGGCTTGATCCGAGGCCTGCAATTGCCGACGAACGCGGTTCAGTTGTTCCAGCACTTGATTAGCCGTGTTGTAAAACACCTGTCCTTCCGGCGTTAGCGTGATGGGCAGGCTGCTGCGCTCCACCAAGGGTGTTCCCACCCATGCTTCCAAGGCCCGAATGCGACGTCCAAATGCTGGGTGTGTGACGTGGCGTTGCTCTGCTGCCCGAACAAAACTGCCCGCACGAGCCAGGGTTACAAAGTCTTCAAGCAGCTTTAGCTGGGGCACGAAGGGCGTCTTACAGCATGGCCAGGCCGTTGGATTTTTCAACCAGATCGCGAATACGTACGGCGTCACCAATACGCGAGTAACGACCCGAGGAGTTCAGCAGCACAATAGCCACTTCACGATCTTCGATCTTGGTCAGCATTACCAGGCATTCGCCCGCTTCGTTGATGAAGCCGGTTTTGGAGACCTGAATATCCCAATTGGCGTTTTTCACCAAACGATTGGTATTGTTGAACACCAGTTGGCGACCACGTATAGGCTGCACGGAGTATTGATCATTCGTGGTGTATTGCTGGATACGGGCATGCTGGCTGGTGGCCGTCAGCAACTTGACCAGATCACGCGGGCTGGATACGTTGTCGCTGGACAAGCCGGTAGGCTCTACAAAACGCGTATTGCGCATACCCAAGGCACGTGCCTTGTCATTCATGGCGCGCACAAAAGCAGACAAGCCACCAGGATAGCTGCGCCCCAATGCGTGGGCAGCCCGGTTTTCCGACGACATCAGCGCCAGGTGCATCATGTCGGCACGGCTCAGTTTGGAGCCAACGCTAAGACGCGAGCTGGAATATTTGACGCGGTCCACATCTTCGTCGATGATCTCCAGCATTTCATCCATGGGCAGGCCGGATTCAGCTACGACCAGGGCTGTCATCAGCTTGGAGATGGAGGCAATGGGACGAACGGCGTCGCTGTTTTTCTGGTACAGCACAGTAGACGATTCCAGATCCTGCACAAAGGCAATTTCCGAACGCAGGGCCGCGTGCTGGATCAGGGCGTCGTGTTTAAGGGCATTAAGCGCGCGGCGGCTATCGTTCTCGCTATAGCTGATAGGCTGCAGGTTTTTCTCGAAAACCAGATGCGGCACGTTGTAGCTGATGGCGGCTGTGGCTTCATCCAGTGTGGATGGCTCGGCCAGCGCCAGTGTCTGCGCAAAGGACGAAATCGAAAAAGGCGCTAAAAATAAAACACATAGCGCACGTCGAATGAATTTATTTGTTCTGGTCTGAGGCATTTTTCAGTTCCCGGTAGGCGAGAAACAGAAGGGCGGAGAGAATTTATGCGCTTATGCTACCAGAAAAAATCCTCTTTATATTAGTATCTTACGGCTCAAAGTTAAAAAAAAATTAAGATGTCTGCGCGGTATCATTAAGAAACTTATTTTTATCTGTATAAAAACACAGCTTATGCTTTTTCTGAAAGTCCAAAATAATAAAAAACCTGTTTTTATAAACAGTTTTTTAAATCGATTCCTGCTTTCTATCGTCCTGGTTTCATTACCGCTGGCCAGTCATGCTGCCTCCTTGGCCTGGGACGGGGAACAGCTTAGCAATGCCATCACCACCAGCTCGCCCAGCACCCAGCAAAGCTTCCTGCCTGCAGAGGCGGTGCGAGCACAGGCTTCAAGCATAGGCAAGGTGGAAGTCAGTTATCACCACAATGGGCGCGCCATTCTGAAAAGCCGTTTGTGCTTGCAAGGCGGCTCCTGTGTGGACATGAATGGTTCGGTATTAAGTACCAGGGCCTTTGCCGGTCAGGATGCGCGTCTTGGCTTTGTGCTGGTGCATGAGGTGTGGAGCTGGGCGGGTAGCACAGAGCCTGTGCGTGTGCAGGCCTCGATACGGGTGAATTACCAGCGCTAGCCTGAAATGAGGCGGTCTCCCAATAAACGATTTAATTACTCTTGTACTTGATCCACCTCAAAGTCCAGGCCTAAAGAAACCTGCCGTACTGCCGATATGTAGTCCTGATGCCCATCGGGCCATAACCAGGACTTGTGCATGAACCCCTCTACTCTGATCGGCATCGTAGCCAGCGTGCTGCTGTTTGCCGTGATCTTGTTTTTTACGGCAGAAAATCCCGCCTTGTTTGTGGACCTGCCCAGTCTGGCCGTGGTGCTGGTAGGTACCTTGGCCGCGACGTTCATCAGTTATCCCTTAAGCGAAGTTGTCCGTATTTTTGGTCTGATCGGCACTGTGCTGCGCAATGAACGCCTGTATACCCAGCAGGATATGGACGAGCTGATCAATATCTCCCGCCTGTGGATGATGGGGGATATTCGCGCGGTGGAAGAGGCGCTGGAAAAAGTGGCCAACCCTTTTCTGAAAACCGGCGTTCAGCTGGTGATTGATCGGGCACCCCAGGAAGATATTGAAGACCTTTTGCAATGGCGTATCAGCCGTTTGCGTGCTCGTGAACATGCAGAAGCGCAATTGTTCCGTTTGATGGCCAGCTTTGCACCGGCCTTCGGTATGGTCGGCACGCTGATTGGCTTGGTCAACCTGATGTTTTTGCTGGGCGATGGTGACATTACGTCTATTGGTCAGCAAATGGCTCTGGCCTTGATGACGACGTTCTACGGCGTGCTGCTGTCCAATCTGGTCTTCAAGCCCGTGGCGGTGAAGCTGGAGCGTCGTACCGAACAGCGTGTGGTTCTGATGAACATGATCATGCAAGGTGTGTCCATGATGAGCCAGCGCCGTGGCCCGGCCTTGATGCGTGAGACGCTGAACTCCTTCATGGCTCAGTATCAGGACGAGATCAATGACCGGGGCGGCCGCGATGATGATGCGGACCCGGCTCCGGAACGGGGCTGATCCCATGGGAAACATGGAGCAGGACCTGACTTTGGGTGAACTTGCTGACCGCCAGAAAGCCTTGCAAAAGGAACTGGAGCAAGCTCGCGGCGCCAAAATCGAACAACAACTGGCCAGCAATCTGGGCAGTCGTCGTCGTAGCCGCCCCTGGAATGATCCAGGGCTGGCGGTGCCCGAGGAAGAAGAAGCCTGGTTGACCACGTATCTGGACATGATGACCTTGTTGCTGGTCTTGATGATTGTGATGCTGTCCTTTGCGGGTAAGCGGGCGCAAACGGCGGCGCAGGGACAAGGGCAGGGAGGGGCTACAGTCGTGGCCCAAGCAGGCAAGGACGGAGCCGGTTTGTTGCCTGCTGGGGCGGGCCTTTTCCCGGACGCTGGTCAGGGTGAGGGACAAGGCAAAGGCAATCACGGTCTGGATCTGGACGGCTTGGGTGACAATATCGATGTGGTCATGAACGACCAATCCGTGAGCTTTCGTATCAATAGCGAAATTCTGTTTAACTCGGGCGGTGCGGATCTGGGGCTGGAAGGTTTGACGGTATTACGCCAACTGGCTGCCGTACTGCAGAAATCCACCCATCCTATTGTGATTGAAGGTCATACGGACTCGGTGCCGATTCGTAGTTATCGCTACCCATCCAACTGGGAACTATCAGGTGCGCGTGCCGGTAGCGTAGTGCGTTATATGGAAGCCAACGGAATTGGCAGCCAGCGACTGAGCGCTGTCGGTTATGCCGATACCCGGCCTTTGGGGGATAACGGCACCTCGCAAGGCCGTGCGACGAATCGACGGGTTGAAATTATTGTGCAGACTCCCCAAGCACAGCCTGAAAGCCCCGTCCCATGAGCCTTTAACACAAAACCCCGGTTTGTATGTTGCAAACCGGGGTTTTTGTTTTGAGCCGAAATTCAACGCGTCTGACTTAGTCCAGTACGCGCGTGGAGGAAGCCAGAGAGCCTAGATCGAACTTGGGCAGGTGACGACGCAAGGGCATGATCAGAACACTGATCACTACCGGCACAATCGCGGCCAGCAGGAAGGACTCCAGCAAGTAATCCATAGGACCATTGGGGCGCGGGAATACGGCCAGACCGGCGACCAGACCACCGATGGTGCTGATGGTGGCCGTAAAGCCATCGTAGCGGCGGCTGTACAGGCCAAAGAAAACCGGGAAGGCCGCTGCCGAGCACAGCAAGTCTGCCAACAGGAACAAGTACAGTACGCTAAAGCCTTGTGAGGAGGCGTAGAGCACAGGGATGGAGCAAATCCAGATCAGGGAACGCGCCAGACTCATCATTTGGGCGGTGTTGCGATGCGGCATGATGCGGCTCAAGTCCACGGCAATCAGGCTGGAGACAGCGCTGATTGCGGTATCGGCACTGCTCATGACCAGGGACAGGCCTAACGGAATCAGCAGCACCAGGAACCAGACAGGTACGTGCGGCAAAATTACATTGAACAAGGCCACGGAGCTGTCACCGGGCGAGCCCAGACCAACAAAGGCCAGGCCAAACAAGCCCATCAGGAAGATGAAGGGCGCTACAAACAAACCACCCAACAAAAAGCCGCGACGCATGGACTTGGTGTCTTTGGCGGCATAGATGCGTTGCCAGTTACCTTGGTGAAACAGGCCGGTCAGCAAGATGGCGACAAAGAACGTCAGGCCAGCCTTCACGCCTACGGGATCGCTAAGCTCGATCAGTCGAGGAGCTTCCAGTTTCACGTTGTCAAACAACTGTACCGGGCCGCCCACCGCTTGCCAGCCGAACATCACGATCAGGAACAGCATGGGCAGAATCACAAACATCTGCACCTTGTCGGTGAAGATGGAAGCACGCAAACCGCCGTAAGAGGTGTAGATCAGCGTGGCCAGCAACACAATGCTGGCAGTGACCCATAAAGGAATCGGGGCAATCAGGGTGATCATCTTGGACATGGCAGTGATTTCTGCCGTCATGGAGATGAACATGTAAAACAGCATGATGACCAGGGTCAGCGCATACATGGGGCGACCGTAGCGGGCGATGACAAACTCGCTCAGGCTATGGCCGCGAGGCAGCAATTCGCGCATGCGCTTGCCGAGTGGAATCATGGCCAGACGGGGCGACATGGAGCCAATGGCATAGCCGATGACAGCGCTTAAACCGCCCCAGCTGGCTGCCTGTGCGGGCGAGAACAGAATCCAGGCACCCAGCGAGGAGGCCAATAAAGTCAGAATGGTAGCGACCGAGCTTTGGCTGTTGCGAGCCACCACAAAGTCTTCCAGGGAACTGTTGTAGTGGCGGGCGTACAGCACCCCGGCCAAGGCAAAAGCGGCGGAAAAAACGATGAGCCACAGGAGGGTGGCACTTTGGTCCAGCATGAGATCTCCCCAAAAGCCTGCTTGAACAGGCACAAACCGGCCAGTCTGGCAGGGTGCCAGAGCAGGGCGCAGAAAAATGGAGGGATTGAAATGGGGCGTGTGAGCTTGTGAATGCGCCGCTCAGACAAGAGCGGGCAGGCTGCCAGGCCGCGTTTCCTTTCCCTTCGCCGGCATGATCCGGATCAGGTTCTAAGGGTTACCGCTTGAATGCGGAGTCTCAGCCCGTTAAGGACTCCCCCAGGAACAGGCTAGAAGAGTAGGAGAGCTTCTTTCAAATGTCAATAATACGGTTTAGTCCGATTTATGCTATGGTCTGCCTGCGGCACGGGGTGTCCTTCTTGGAAAGGGCTGAGATAAAACCCGTCGAACCTGATCCAGCTCATACTGGCGAAGGGATGTCCGAATCCATGGCCCTGCGTCCGAACTGGGCCGACATCCTCGCCGAATTTTTGCAAGGAATGTCATGTCTGTGGAACACGTCTCGGAACTCTCTCAACAACTTGTTCTGGTCACCGGCGGCGCACGCGGCCTGGGGGCTTGTCTGGTACGCGCCTTTGCGGGCCAGGGCGCAAAAGTTGTGATCAATTACCTGAAAAGTGAAGCAGCCGCTCAGGCGCTGGCGGACGAATTTCCGCAGCAATGTCTGGCCGTGCAGGCGGACGTGACGGATGCGGCTTCGGTACAAGCCTTGTTTGCCAAGGCGCAGGCGCACTTTGGCCAGCCCATCACCACCGTCGTCAATAACGCCTTGCCCGAGTTTTCCTTCAACGGCGATGCCCGTTCCCATGCCGATACCTTGACGTGGGCTCAACTGAACCAGCAACTGGAAGGCATTGTGGGCGGTGCCTTGAACACTACACAGGCCGCCCTGCCTGGCATGAAACAAGCTGGTTTTGGCCGCATTATCAATATCGGCACGAACCTGTTTCAGAACCCCGTGGTGCCTTACCACGATTACACCGCGGCCAAGGCGGCCTTGTTGTCCATGACACGCACCTTGTCGCACGATCTGGGGCCGGATCAGATCACCGTGAACATGATTTCCGGTGGTTTGCTGCGTACAACCGACGCGTCCGCGGCCACGCCCGAAGCGGTGTTTGACTTGATTGCGGCCAGCACCCCCTTGCGCCGCGTGACCACGCCCGAGGAGTTTGCCGATGCGGCCTTGTTCTTCGCCGGTCCGTGGGCGCGTGCCGTAACAGGACAGAATCTGGTTGTTGACGGTGGATTGGTGAAAAACGGATGAGACAGCTGCATTTCAATTTGTTCATTATGGGCTGCGGGCACCACAAAGCAGCCTGGCGCCATCCTGATTCGCAGGTCGAACGTTTGGGCGATGTCCGGTTTTACGAAGAGCTGACCCAAATTGCCGAGCGCGGCAAGCTGGACGCTATTTTCTTTGCCGATGGTCAGTCCAGCGATAACGTGTCCGATGGTCCGCGCTGGTTTCTGGAACCCTTGACCATGATGGCTGCGCTGGCGCGAGCCACCGAACGTATCGGCTTGATCAGTACCGTTTCCAGTACCTTCTACACGCCGTTTGTGGCGGCACGCATGTTGTGCTCTTTGGATCATGTATCCAATGGGCGGATGGGCTGGAATGTGGTGACATCCATGTTTGACTCGGAAGCGCGTAACCACGGCTACGAAGCCATGCCCGATCATGCCTGGCGCTATGCGCGGGCTGAGGAGTTTGTCGATACCGCATTGCAACTGTTCGACTCCTGGAGCGACAGTGCTTTGGTCATGGACAGAAAGGGCGATTACGCCAAAGTGGATCAGGTTCGCCAGATCCTGCATAAGGGCGATCACTTCCTGGTGGATGGGCCCTTGACCTTGCCACGTTCGCCGCAAGGCCAGCCGGTGCTGTTTCAGGCAGGTGCTTCTGAGCAAGGCCGTGATTTGGCCGCGCGCAAAGCGGAGGCTATTTACGCTGTGGCTTATGATTTGCCCTCGGCCCAATCCTATTACCGCGATATCAAACGACGCGTGCGTGAAGCGGGCCGTGGCGTGGATGTGCCTGTGATGCCGGGTTTGGTGACCTATGTGGGCTCCACCATGGAAGAGGCGCGCCGCAAGCAGCAAGAGCTGGACGAATTGCTACCCGCCGAGACATCCTTGCGTCAGCTGGGCATGTTTGTCGGCCAGGACTGCATGAATTGGGAGCTGGATGCGCCAGTGCCACCACTGCCGCCACTGGAAAGCTTCAAAGGCCCCAAAGGGCGCTATGCCACCATGCTGCGCATTGTGGAAATGGAAAAACCGACAGTGCGCCAGTTGCTGGGCCGAATCGCTGCTGGCGGCGGTCACTGCACCATGGTCGGTACGCCGGAGTCCATTGCGGATCAGATTGAGCAATGGTGGCGCAACGAAGGAGCGGATGGTTTTAACCTGATGCCGCCTTCCTTGCCCAATGGCATTCGTGACTTTGTTGAGCAGGTGATTCCGGTTCTGCAAAAACGCGGGCTGTTCCGTCAGGAATACGAGCATGCGACCCTGCGCGGCCACCTGGGCCTGGAGCGGCCTGCCGCCTGATGCCAGGGCAAGAAAAAAGCGGGCATTTCCATAGACGGATTTGTCCGCTTTTTCCCTAGGGTGAAGAGGCTACGACGTGCCTGAAGTTTGCTATCCTTAATGCTTTAATTGTCGCCTGCTTAACGAGCAGCGAGCTGTATAGGGATCGCACTATGAAAACCGCCGTTGTCACCGGGGCCTCCTCAGGGTTTGGGGCTGCGCTTGCCCGTAAATTGGTATCTGAAGGACACACCGTGCTGGGTCTGGCGCGTCGTCAGGAAAAGCTCGATGCCCTGGCCGCCGAACTGGGCGAGCGTTTTGTACCGGTCAGCGTGGATTTGACCGATCGTGCGCGAGCAGAAGCGGTGCTGGCTGATCTGACAGCTCGTTTTCCCAATATTGATGTGCTGATCAATAATGCCGGTCTGGCACTGGGCGTGGACAAGGCGCAAGACGCCAAGATGGATCAGTGGGACACCATGGTGGCCACCAATATCAGCGCGCTGCTGCACATTACGCACGCTTTGCTGCCGGGTATGGTCAAGCGCAATCAGGGCCACATCATTAATCTGGGGTCGACTGCGGGCGAATACGCTTATGCAGGCGGCAATGTGTACGGTGCTACCAAGGCTTTTGTGCATCAACTGGGCCTGAACCTGCGCGCCGACCTGTCGGGTACCGCAGTTCGTGTTTCTACCGTGGCTCCTGGCCTGTGTTCCGGTACGGACTTCTCGACTGTGCGTCTGGGCGATAAAGACAAAGCCGCAGCGCTGTACCAGAACGTGGATGCGCTCACGCCTGACGATATCGCCAATACCATTGCCTGGATCATGAACGCGCCTGCCCATATGAACGTCAACTACATCGAGTTGATGCCAGTGGCGCAAAGCTTTGCAGGCTTGAGCGTGCATCGCAAGGCTTAAGCGTGGCGACCGGCGCGGGTCTGGCTTGATTAGACTTGGGCTCCGGTCTTACACTGCAAACGTCTTCAGGGCGGGGTGAAATTCCCCACCGGCGGTAAGGGAGCCATTCCCCAGCCCGCGAGCGCTTTCCGCCAGGGAAAGGTCAGCAGATCAGGTGAGAAACCTGGGCCGACGGTCAGAGTCCGGATGAAAGAAGATGAAGCATCGCTGCCTTGTGATCAAGGCAGCGGCGTGTTTTATTGCTGCCCGGAGGACGCATTGTTTAATCAAGGATGCGTTCAAATGAAAAATCTGAAAATCTCCCCTGCATTAGCCGTTGGTCTTTTGCATGAATTCTGCGAAGGAGCGTGCTGATGTATACCGGAATTGTTAAAGCGGTTCGTCCTCTTACAGCGGTCAAGGCCGAGCTGGGCCGTACCGAGTTTGAAATCGACTTCACCGACGAGCTGCTGGTGGATCTGCAACTGGGTGCCAGTGTCAGCGTGGAAGGCACGTGCCTGAGTGTGACCAGCATCTCTGGCCCTAAAGTCACCTTTGATGCGATTCCCGTCACGCTGGAGCGCACAAATCTGGGCACACTCAAAATGGGTGATCTGGTCAATATCGAACGGTCGGCCAAGCTGAACGAGGAAATTGGCGGCCATGTGATGGCTGGCCATATCGCAACGACGGCTGAAGTGCTGGAACTGAGCATTACCGAGGCCGGTAATCGCCTCCGTTTTCAGATGCCGGAAGATTGGGCGAAATACGTGTTTCCACGTGGTTTTCTGGGCGTGAATGGCTGCAGCTTGACTGTGGCTGATGTGGAAGACGGTGTTGTGACCATCAACCTGATTCCCGAAACCTTGCGCCAGACGACGTTCTCACGCTACAAGGTGGGCGATAAGCTCAATATCGAAGTGGATCAGCAGACGGTTGTGCTGGTCGATGTGCTGGAGCGTACGGTTGCAGGCACGTTGACACGTGTGATGCCTGGTTTGAAAGGCTGATTGACGCCCAAATGAAGTAAAAAGAGCTGTCAGTTTCAAGACTGGCGGCTCTTTTTTATGCGGGGCTTTTACTGTCTCTGTTGCGGTACTGGATGCTTTGGGGCTTGTGGACAAAGTCTGGAGTGAAACGCAGCCCGAAAGCAGAGTGTGGAGCCGTGTGAGCCTGCCCCTTCTAGCGATCGGCACCTTCCATAATAAAGCTGCACTCACACTTGAGTTAGCGCCTTCAAGACAAAATCAGCACGCTTTTCTACGCTTGTTTTGGGCAGCAGGCTCACTTGGTATCCCAAGAGGGGATAAACACGCTCCAGGCGCTCATACTCACGCAAAGCAGCGTCCATATCGTGACGACGTTCTGGGTCAGCCTCGTATATTTCAGGCCAGGGAGGCGTTAAAAACACCTGTGAATGATAAGGGCAGGTCTTGTCGAGTTCATCCAGCAGTGGCGTTCCCTTTAATTCCTGCAAAGCCGCGGCTGCATCAATCAAACCTCGATCAAAAAATACCCATCCACCATCTTTCGGAGCGCTGGAATAGTCATCTTGCGCGATCTTTATCGCTTCATACAGGAAGGCCTCCATATCCAGCCAGGGAAGGGCAGAGCCACCGCTGGCCAGTTGTTCCTGCACGATGCGTCGCCCAGGTTCCTGGATAACCGTATAGCCACGATTTTGCAGCTCCGATAACAAAGTAGATTTGCCGCCACCAGAGCAGCCGGAGATAAGAACAAAAGGGTTCATAAGAGTAGGTCAGTAGAAGATGAAGACTTGTACAGGCGTGTTCACGCCCCGAAACTGAAGCCGGATGTAGGGATGTAGGGATGTAGGGATGTAGGGATGTAGGGATGTAGGGATGTAGGGATGTAGGGATGTAGGGATGTAGGGTGGGGAAGTCTGGACCAGATACCCGCGAAGATTTTGCAAGTTTAGCGTATTTCTGCATTTCCATACTCCCACACCCAGCCAGCTAGTGACCAGCCGACTTGAAATAATAAAATGCAATTAACGGAAAAGAGTTTTTCTCATTGAAAAGATAGTCTTCAACAAGAAGAGGGCGAATTTACTTACCATCGGCTCGCTTATTGATGCGACATCAGAGGGAAGCACAGCGATAGGGAGCATTCCTGTTCTCATACTCTTGTTCCCACACATTCACACCAAGGGCTTGCTTCAAAACCAAATCGGAGCTTTGAACAAACAAGCCTCCATACATCCATAAGCAAGCAAAGAAAAACGCCGATCATCCAAAGGACAATCGGCGTTCTTATCTTTCAAAAACCTCTTGAAAGAGGGGGCGCTTTTAAGCCGACAACTTTTCTACCTTGGCTGGCAGGCCTTGGCGCACGGCCGCGCCAGAAACCCAGTCAATCCAGACGTTGTCCTGACCATCGCCACGGGTTGGATCAGCAAAACCCAATTCGTTCAGGTTCACACCTGCAGCCAGATCGTTCAGGTGAGGCGTAGCCTGACCATCAATCTGGTGCGAACGCGCACCCAGTTCGGTATGCCCAAAACCGTGTTCGATTGCAATGGCCCCGCGCATAATACCGCCACGCACCAAAGCAACACCTTCAACCGCACCACCTGGTGTACTGACACGAATACGGTCCCCGTTACGGATGCCCATGTTCTTTGCATCATCCAGATTCAAGGAAATCGGATTGTGCGGGTGGACCTGGCGCAGGCGGGACATCCCGATGGACATGGAGCTCATCAAATTGGATTTGTAGGAGCTCATCAGCAATGGCCACTCTTGTTCCGAGAAATGCTCGCGCATTGGGCTGCCGTCAGCCAAACGAGTGGGGTACCAAGTAGGGCAACCGCTAAGACGTTCACCCGTCATGGTGTGACGCATCTTGGACAGGTCTTCATTCCAGATCTGCAAAGCATTGCTGTAGCGATTTTTCAGCTGATTTCCTTTCCAGGCGTTTTCGATCCGGTCGAATCGGCCACCGCGTGTCAACAACATCGCCACTTTGCGCTGCTCTTCAGGATGCAAACGCGCTTGAAGATCAGGAAAAAGTCGATCCACACCGGTGATGCGCATATCGTCGTCGGATGCGTCGCCAACCGGGCGGCCAGCACCAAAGGCAATATTGGCCATGCCCCGCAGATAGAAATCCTCGGCGCGCAGCAAGTCGTGGGCATTGCCTGCCTTGTCTTTCAGAACGCCTTTACCAAAACCTGGCAATCCCAAACGCAAAGCTACTGCAAACAGGAAACTTTCCAGGTTGATAGGTTGACCGTCAGCCGTGCGATCCACTCGTGGCTCGACCACAGGCCAGCGCAAGGTCGAGGACTTGGCGATCACGTCAGCCCAAGGTGCCGAAACACCCCAGCTTTCGTAAGTCACCGTGTCTGGCACGATGTAGTCTGCGTAGGCATTGGTTTCGTTGATAAAGGGATTGACCGAAATCGACAAGGGCAGAACCGCAGGGTCTTTCAGTTTGTGCAGCAAGGCATTTTTAAAGCCAGCAATCGCATAGACCGGGTTGCTCATGTGGTTGATCCACACTTTGCTGGTGTATGGATAGCCATTCAGGCCTGATGCAATCATTTCACTGCTCAAGGCACCTACAGCGGGGTACCAAGGAGCAGGAGCGGGGTACAACGCTTCCCCATTCGCTTGGCGGCGCTTGAATTCGCTGGATTTTTCGTAAGCGAAGCGATGTCGCGACAAAGACACGCCTTTAGCCGCCACTTTTCCGGGGAATTGAGCAAAGTTGTAGCGTGGGCCGGGGCCAAAAGGACCAAATGGGCCCGCATCCAGCACCAAACCGCCTTTCAGGTTCAGGTTACCCACCAAGGTATTCAACATGGCAATGGCATAAGCCGTGTAGAAACCGGAACCGTTCATGGTGCCGCCGTGTGCGTCAGCCACGGCTTGGCGACCGTAGCTGGTAAATTCACGGGCCAGTTCGATCAGGGTTTCTTCGTCCATGCCGCAGCCTTTGGCGTATTCGGCAATGGATTTTTCCTGACTGCGCTCGCGCAGCATGTTCAGCGCAGTACAGACACGTACATCCTTGCCTTCCAGCTCAACGGTACGGTCGACAAATAGCGTCGCACGATCCAGATCGGTATGGGCGCGCAGTTCGCCTTGTTCGTCCTGAACAATAAAGGGCGATTCAGTGTCTTCAGCTACTTCCCAACCCAGGTCTGTACCGCGCAAATAGCGGCCAAAACCAGGATGCTCAGGATCCGCAATCAACAAATGGCTGGCGTTCGTCCAGGAAGCGGTATTTTCGTCCTGCTCCGCAGGCGCATGGGGCAGGGACAAGTGTTCTGCATCAAAACGCTCTTGTTCCAGAATCCAGCGCAACATGCCCATGACCAGGGACAAGTCAGTGCCGGGCAGAACAGGTTGCCAGCGGTTGCCACTGCCCGAAGCCAGGCTGGAGGACGTTGGCAAGATCGGGGAAACAACCACGTACTTGAAGGTGTTTTCAGGACGCGAACGGGCTTCTGCTAGCTCACGGCCTTGACGCTGGAAGGGATTACCGGACTGAGCCGGTGCTGCACCAATAAACAGGCCAAAACGGGCGTTTTTCCAGTCAGGTTTGCCATGAGGCATACCTTTGATGTCACCCATGGCAGCGCCTGTACCGACACGGAAGCTTTGACCACAGTAAGAACCGTGGTTGCTGACGTTGATCGTGCCAAAAGCCTGCTCGGCAAAGCGTTTGACCAGTGGCGTACGGCCTTCATTCGCGGCATCCGTGAACAACAACTGGTTGGCCAATGGACCGAACTCGGGGTTTTGCGGGTCAATCAGGGTTTCGTGATCCCAAATCGCACGCAAACCATCGACATGACCTTCTTTGAACAGATCGCCGCCTTCGCAGACCTCTTCAATCAATTGTTCAAAACTGATGCGCTCCCATTGGCCTGAGCCACGGGGGCCGACGCGTTTCAACGGCGACAGAACCCGGTAAGGGCTGCTGTGCTGTTCCAGCATGGAGGCACCGCGAGCACAGGCGCTGGCACGGCCTTCCAAGCCGTTTTCACCACCCAGCATGGCGTAAACCTCGCGTACGGGCTGCTCCATGGGAGCAGACTGCGTGGTTGCCAAAGGATGATAAGGATTACCGGCGATACGCAGAATCTTGTTGTTCTCCGTATCAATACGTACGCGCACACCACACTGCGTCCAGCAGCCCAGGCAACTGGACGGGCTCACAATCTGGCCGGGCTGCGTATCCAGCAGACCCGTGATCGGATCAATACGGAATTCAGCCTGCAAGGAGTTGCCACGGGTTGCGTGTGCGGTGGGTACACCGGCTGTACCTTGGCCCAGACCTTGGACCGCCTTGACTACCGTGTCGCTATAACCAGCCGCAAAGGCAGCCAGACCACCCACAGCAGCACCGCCGCGGGTCAATACCTGTCGACGCGACAGGTTAGGGGTTTCTTTTTTCTTGCTCATGACGATAAGTACCTGAAAGCTAGTGAGTCTGTAGGGCCTAGGCCGTCAAAGACGAACGGCGGGCCGGGAACAGAGAGAGCAGGGTGGTGCTGGCGGCGAGCAAGGCAATACACAAGCCCAGCACACCCAGCATCCCCAGCAGACCATCGCTGCCTAAGGGCATGGTGTAGAGGTACAAACCGGCACCGTATTTAGGCACTCCTTGTACCGCCATGAAAATAATCCAGCGAAACATCCAGGCAGAGCCGAGCATGAAAGCAGCACAGAACAAGCTATAAAGATTGCCTTGCAAGGTATGGACAGGACGGCTGAGCATGTACAGAAGCAGCAGACCGAACGCCGAGGAACCCAGGAAGCCCAAACGCCATACGGGATAGGTCTGAAACAGTTCCCAGGCCGAACCAAAGGAGTGGCTGTAACCCATCAGACCGGAGCCCACCCAGAACAGGGCCACGAGGATCAAGGTCAATACCACGCCCAAAGACCAACGGCGTACGTACTCCAGCGGCAGATTGGCCACGCCGCCAGGCAAGAAGCGAGCAACCAGCAAAATAGCGCCCAGACTGGCCAAAGCAGCTGTCAACGCGAAGTTGATGGGTAAGAACGCGGTATTCCACAAGGGGCGTGAACGCAGCACCATGACTTCAAAACCGCTGTAAACCAGAATCGACAAGGCCGAAACCAGTAAAGCCAGGCTCAACCAGCGCCACAGAGCACGTTTATTCAGCCACCAGGCCAGCACGTTGGCCATGGACAGGCCAACGAACAGGGGCAGCAGCACAGCACCCAGCGACATCCAGGACCAAGGAGTGAAGTGGGCATAAAAATGCCAGAAACGGCCAGGTTGGTGCAAGTCAGCCAGCAAGGACACAGGAGCGGCAATGCTGCTGCACAGAAGCACAATCATCAGCGCAGGCTCCAGACGACGCAAAGCGCTGTCGCTGGACCAGGCGCAACGCCACACCCAGACGGTGCTGGTGGCAGCCATACCGACCAGGAAAAAGTATTGAACCGCCCAAGGTAACCAGGCAACTTCGTAGGCGGGGGTCAGAATTTCGATAATAGACATAACGGCCCCTTAGAACTGATTGGTCAGACGCACACTGGCCTGCCCATCCACACCATCGACGAACTCATCGGGCAAACCGATGTAGAACACATGCGGGTTGGTGTTCATGCCGGGCTTGAGTACACGGATTTCCTCTTTGTGCTCTTTAAGCAGCTGGGAAATCGTGCTGGTTTCATCGTTCATATCGCCAATGACGCGTGCGCCACCCACGCAGCTTTCCACGCAGGCGGGCAGCAGACCCACTTCCAGGCGGTGCTCGCAGAAGGTGCATTTATCGGCGGTCTGGGTTTCATGGTTAATGAAACGGGCATCGTAAGGACAGGCTTGAACACAGTAGGCACAGCCAACACATCGTTCGTTGTCGACCAGCACCACCCCGTCTTCGCGCTGGAACGTCGCCTGCACAGGACAGACCGGCACACAGGGCGGGTTGTCGCAGTGGTTACAGAGGCGTGGCAGGCTCAGCATGGCCGCCTGCTGCTGTTCATCGAGCACCTCATATTGCAGAACCGTGGTGCGGAACTGCCCGATAGGGGGTGCATTTTCGATAGAACAGCTGACCGTACAGGCCTGGCAACCGATACATTTTCTTAGATCAACCACCATGCCGTAGCGGGCCCCATCTTTCCCACCGCTACGTCGTGGAGGCTGGCTGTTCATGGCAGCATGAACAGGCTGAATAGGAATAATCGTGGCCCCGGCACTAAGGCCCAGCAATTCCTTAAGAAAACGTCGCTTGCCCTTTTTGGGCTCGGCGCTTGGAATCATGTGTTTTCCTTTCCTATGCTTGGGTTGAACCCATTTACATTATTTGTAGTTATAAGCATATGAAGAATACAAAGTTCCGGTCTTGATGAAGGTCAAAAAGAACATTTAAAGGTTGAAATGTTGACGCTCGGCTGTATTTTTCAGGCACAAAAAAAGCCCCTCCAGGAAAGGGAGGGGCGCTATATACCTGAGTTGTGGATAAAACCGCTTAGAACGTTCCGCTTAAGCCCAGGAAGAAAGTGCGGCCGGGTTGGTTGAATGTGTAGGCCCCAGCACCGTAGATGTAATTGGGGGTACCCAGGTTCACGCCGATGGCATTGCCGCGACGGAACAGACGCTTATCAAAGAGGTTATCAACCCCTGCATTGATGCGGAAGTGCTTGTTGATCTTGTACTGCGTGCTCAGACCAAACAAGGCGTAAGGGGACACCTTGTCGGTTGCAGAACCCGTCAAAGGCTGACCGTAGTAGTCGTACTTCGGTGGCTTTTGCTCGCCGTAAAAGGTTGCCTTGGCGCGCAAGGACCAATCGGCATTTACATCCCAGTCCAGAGTCGTATTGATCGTGTATTTAGGGATAGTGGACAGCGCTTCACCCGTAGTCTTGTTCTTGGATTCGATCATGTAGGTGAAGTTGGTGGACCACAGCCAGTTTTCGGCCAAAGGCAGCGTCAAGTTACCTTCCAAACCCGAAACTACGGCTTTGGGAATGTTTTCCCATTGCAGAATCAATTGTTGATTGTTCAAGGCCGTGAAGCTATCGATTGCAAAACGGCCCGCTTCTACTTTGTTGCGGTAATCATTATGGAAGTAGGTCAGGCTGGCACCCAGGCCGTTGTCACCCACGTACTCGACACCCAATTCTTTATTGATGCTGGTTTCGGCCTTCAAGTCCGAATTACCTTGCAGGAAGCAACCCGTGCTACTGCCCGTGGTATTGCCCCAGCAGCCGTTACCCAGGCTGTACAAGGTATAGCCGTCATTGCTTTGATACAGGTTAGGTGCCTTGTAAGCACGGGCGATACCGGCTTTCAAGAGCCAGTTATCCGTCACGGCATGAGTCAGGTTAAGCGATGGGCTCCAGTTGCTGCCATGCTTGTCGTGATAGTCAAAACGCAAACCTGGGGTAACCGTGGTCTTGTCGGTGGCATAAATATTGTTTTCAGCGAAAACCGAGTAAATATTCGCCCGCGACTTGGGTTTGTATTTGTTGGGGACACCAGGAATACGGGTCGGGTTACGTTGTGCCAAGTCCGAGGACTTGTCGTTCAGCTCCTGCCCAACCCACTCCATACCGATAGTGGCGTATTGCTCGACGCTACCGGTCTTGAATTGATGGCTGGCCTCAGCGTGGGCCGTCATGGTGGTCAGGTCCGCTGTGCCAAAACCTCCATCCTTGACTCGGGATGGATCATTAAAAGCACCCTCAGTCCCTCCGGCCAAGCCTTCCAGCAAACGATAGTTACGCGTCTTTTCGTACTGGAAGTAGGCCAGGGAGTTCGTCTTATCGTTCCAGTCCCCACGATGCGTCAGCGAATAGCTTTGGCGATACATCTTGTTGGTCTCGTCGCCCAGCTGACGTTTCACCTCGTCATTGGTATTCGTGTTCTGGGTATCACCCGTATAAATATTGCCTTGGCGGCTATAGGAGGCCTCCAGATCCACCGTTTGACGGCTATCAGGACGCCAGGACAGCAAACCATTGATGTCCTTGTTACGTACGCCTTCACGTCCAGCAGGCAAGCTGTTCGCATTGGCACCACCACGCTCGGTCTGGTGTCCTTTATTGATCTCCGGATCGTCCGAATCCGTCTTGTTCAGGTTTCCGTACAAACGGAAGGACAAAGATTCGCTGATCGGGCCACTCAAGCCAAAGCTCATGCGTCGCGTGGCGCCTTCATCGCTATGTTCGGGCAAGTTGCCATACAAGGAGTAGGTGCCCTGGAATTTGTCTGTTGTGGGTTTGGTGATGATGTTGACCACACCACCCGCAGCCCCGTTGCCGTAACGTGCTGCTGCCGGGCCGCGCAGCACTTCCACGCGTTCGATCTGCTCGGCAGGTACCCAGTTGGTATCCCCACGCGAATCGCGCTCGCCACGCCAGCCGAAACGCACAGCAGAACGCGAACTGACGGGTTTGCCGTCAATCAGAATCATGGTGTTTTCCGGGCCCATGCCGCGAATGTCGATCTGGCGATTATTACCGCGCTGGCCGCTAGCCGAGTTACCTGTCAGGTTCACGCCCGGCATGGTGCGCAGAACTTCGGAGATATCGTTGGCGGGAGGGGACTTCTGGATGTCTTCGGTGGTAATGATGGAAGAGCCCAAGGTCTGCTTGAGCTCCTGCTCGGCCTTGACCACGATGCGGTCCAGCTCCTCGACCTCTTGCGCTTGCGTCTGATAGGGAAAGGCCAACAATAAAGCCACTGCCAGACTGCTTAAAGGCATAAAAGATACGCCGCTAGGCACCTGGCGCTTAGCGGCGAGAGACGAGGACACCGACATAATGAACACCCAGTAATAATGAGATTGATTCTTGATTATAAACAGAATGTTTCATGTTACCGAGCGTGAATCTCGTAAAACCAACACATCCGTCTGGGCAAATTCAGCCAGAACTACGCCCGCCAACGTTAAAGCTGCGGCCTGTCAAGGCTGACAGCTTGCGCTGCAAAGGGGCTGATTGTATTTAGGCGCAAACGCTGCAGCCAGGACCCATACAGGTATGGATGACAGAATTCCGGGTGCTGGAACGAGTGCCGGGCCCGGTCACATTATTGCCCGCCAAAGCTTGTTGAGGAGTCAGACCGCGCGTGGGGCTGGCTTTGCTGAACAGGCGTCGTGGTGCGCTCAGTTGCAGCAAGAGGCTGCCTTTTTCACAAGCAGGGCAGGTCTGGGGATCGTTGCGGGTGGCAATGCTGCGCAAATGGCTACTGCGTTGCAGGCAATGATTACAAAGATAGTCGTACAAAGGCATGGCAAATCCGAGTAAAGCAAGCCCTGACTCCAAGACGAAGCCAGGGCCAGAGACTGATCAGGTCAAGTTACAGCGTGTGCCTGGACGGCCAAAACGGGCCGCGTCATTCAAGGCACCTTTAGGCAGGATATCGGTATCAAAAATACCGGTAGGCAAGGCCAGAGAAGCGGAGCTGTTAGGCAGATCCACCACGCCGCCGTAACGGCCCTCAACGGGAGCAGCAGTCAGCAACATATAGGCTTGCGCACGCGACAGGTCTGTCGTGCGGCTGATGTAATCGATCGCAGCCAAACAGGCCTGACGGTATGCAACCGTAGAATCCAGGTAGTAGTTGACGCCTTCTTCCACGCTGATGCCCGTGAAGTGCATCCACTGATCGTACTTGGGATCATGACGGCCTGGAACATAGATAGGCGCGGTCAGATTGTATTTGGCCATGCCACCTTTGATCAGATCAAAGCCAAGGTGGGCTGCGCCGTCCATTTCAATGGCACCACAGAAGGAGATTTCGCCATCGCCCTGGGAGAAGTGCAAGTCGCCCATGGACAGGCCAGCACCCTTCACATAGACGGGGAAGTAAATCCGCGAGCCAATGGTCAGGTTCTTGATATCCAGATTGCCGCCGTGCTCACGTGGAGGCACGGTACGAGCAGCTTCAGCCGCCATGCGGTCAAACTCGGCCCCTTTAACGCCGCGCAATACAGCGGTTTTGGCATCAGGCGGATTGGCGTGGCCCTTGGGCACCAGCAGGGCTTCACGGCGGTTCCACTCGCGCAGCAGTTCGTGCGAGGGCAGGGTGCCGATCAAGCCAGGGTGCATCATGGCCGCAATGCGTACGCCAGGGATGTGACGCGAGGTGGCGTAAACACCATGCAGGTCCCAGATGGCCTTGTCGGCTTCGGGGAAATGCTCGGCCAAAAAGCCACCGCCATTTTCCTTGGCAAAAATGCCCGAGAAACCGACAGGAGTAATGGCGCGAATATCCAGCAGATCCACCACCAGAATATCGCCTGGCTCAGCGCCCTCTACGTGGATGGGGCCCGTCAATGGGTGGGCGCGGGTCAGGTCAACGTCGCGTACGTCGTTGGCGCTGTCCGTGTTTTTGATCTGGGCGTCCAGAAAGTCCATGCATTCCAGAATCATTTCCTCGCCAGGCTTCACGCTGGTCAGGTCTGGAATATCAGGGTGCCATCGGTTGTGCCCGATTTCAGCTTGTTCGGCCAGGGGTGCGCCGGGTTTGATTTTTATATGCTGCATGTGTTCTCCGAATAATGTGTGCGAGGTCAGCACAACGGCGCTTTTAGTGCGCTTGGCGACACAATTAACACGACTGGACTGGCACGGTCAAAATGTGTGGATAAGCGGTTTTATATGTTTTTTTATGCCAATAAATAAATTCTTAAGCGAGTCAATGATTTAGGCTTTAAGTGATTAAAGGACAATAGTCCCAGGTTTTTGTCCAGAGGATAAATCCTGATTTTGAGCAAATTTTTTATGTCCCGGAATACCGTAAAAAAACGGGCTGCTCTCTATACGACAAACCTTATAGAAGGCATAAGAGTTCCTGAATGGCCTAGCAGGACTCAAGGCTTGGAGCGAAAAAGGGCACGGCTAAGGCCTGGCTCTAAATAACCCTTATCACAGCAGGTATATAAGTCGGCTAGTCGAACTGACAACAATGAAAAGCAATAAAACGCAGGAGACACAATAATGACTAGCCGTTCCCCGATCCTGTGGATTCGCAATCCACTGGCCTGTTCAGATGCACAAGCTGCCGGTGGCGTACTGGTGCAAGATAGCCGCATTATCGAAAAAGTGGCCGCCGGTCAGCAGCCCAAGCAGGCTTACGACCAAAGCTGGGATGCCTCCCGGCACGTTTTGCTGCCCGGTTTGGTGAATACGCATCATCACTTTTACCAAACCCTGACACGGGCCTATACCCCAGCGCTGAACAAACCCTTGTTCCCCTGGCTGACCACCTTGTATGACGTGTGGGCCGGGTTGGACGACGAGCAAATGCAGGTGGCCAGCGAGCTGGCCATGGTGGAACTGTTGCAGTCGGGCTGTACGACGGTGGCCGACCACCACTATGTGTTTTCGGGCGCCTTGCAACATGCCATTGATTGCCAGGCTGAAACCGCTCAACGCCTGGGTGTACGCGCCGCATTGACCCGTGGTTCCATGAGTGTGGGCCGGGATCAGGGAGGCTTGCCCCCGCAAAACGTCGTACAGGACGAACAAACCATTCTGGACGACAGCCTGCGCCTGATTCGCCAATATCACCAACGCGAGGATGGGGCGATGATCACGCTGGCCCTGGCTCCGTGTTCGCCTTTCTCTGTCAGCCGCGAGTTGATGAGCGAAAGCGCCAAGCTGGCTGAACGCGAGGACGTACGCCTGCATACGCATCTGGCTGAAACAGACGACGAAACTGCCTACTGCGAGCGCCTCTTTGGTATGCGTCCACTGGACTATCTGGATCAGCAGGGCTGGTTAAGCAATCGCACCTGGCTGGCACACGGCATTCACTTCAACGACGAAGAAATCCAGCGTCTGGGCCGGGCAGGCACAGGTATTGCCCATTGTCCCTCGTCCAATATGGTCTTGGGCAGCGGCCTGTGCCGCACCATCGAGCTGGAAGCCGCTGGTGCACCCGTGGGGCTGGCCGTAGATGGCTCGGCCTCCAATGATCACTCCAATCTGGCTCAAGAGATGCGACAGGCACTCTTGCTGGGCCGGCTGCGCTACGAGCCGGGCCAGGTTACCCATCAAGCCGTTATCCGTTGGGCGACTCAAGGCTCGGCCCGTTGTTTGGGTCGCGAGGACATTGGTGGCCTGAACGTCGGGCAGCAGGCCGATCTGGCCTTGTTCACCCTGGATGAATTGCGCTTTTCCGGCGCTGAGAACCCCTTGGCGGCCTTGCTGCTCTGCGGCGCAGACCGGGCCGACCGCGTGATGGTCGCCGGCCAGTGGCGCGTGATTGACGGCCAAGCCTGCGGCATTGATTTGCAAGACCTGATGCAACGCCATCAAGCCGCTGCGCGTCGTTTGCGCGACAAGGTACTGGATACCGTAGCGACAGCTTGAGTTCGGTAGTGACAGGGCCCCTAGAGCCCTGCCTATCTATTTTCGGAGACAAACAATGACAACACCTACAAGGGCGACGGGTGCAGCGACTGCGCAGCGCCCCGAAGACGAGAATCTGGGCCTGGGCGCGAATCTTGCCTACGGTTTTCAACACGTATTGACCATGTATGGCGGCATTATTGCCGTACCCCTGATCATTGGCGAGGCCGCTGGCCTGCCTGCCAATGAAACCGGCTTGCTGATTACCGCCTGCTTGTTCATGGGCGGCCTGGCGACCTTGCTGCAAACGCTGGGCGTGCCGTTTTTCGGCTGCCGTCTGCCGCTGGTTCAAGGGGTATCGTTTTCTGGCGTAGCCACCATGATCGCCATTTTGGGTACGGGCGGCGGTTTGCCAGCCGTATTTGGCGCAGTCATTGTCGCGTCCCTGCTAGGGCTGCTGATTACGCCGGTCTTTTCACGGGTGATCCGGTTCTTCCCGCCTTTAGTCACGGGCTGCGTGATTACGACTATTGGTCTGACCTTGATGCCAGTGGCCGCATTCTGGGCCATGGGCGGTAATCCTTCCGCACCGGATTTTGGTAGCGTAGGTAATATTTCCCTGGCCGCCATGACCTTGCTGATCGTGCTCTTGCTCAGCAAGCTGGGCAGCGCCACGATCTCCCGCCTGTCTATCTTGCTGGCCATTATTATCGGCACCATCATTGCCGTCGCCATGGGCCATGCAGATTTCTCTGCCGTCAGCGAAGGCGAGGTCTTTGCCTTGCCCAGCCTGTTCCACTTTGGCATGCCCACTTTCCAGACTGCCGCGATTATCTCCATGTTCATTGTGATCATCGTGACGCTGGTGGAAACTTCGGCCGACATTCTGGCCGTGGGCGACATTATTGAAACCAAAGTGGATGCTCGTCGTCTGGGTGATGGCCTGCGTGCCGATATGCTCTCCAGCCTGATCGCCCCTGTATTTGGCTCTTTCACACAAAGTGCCTTTGCCCAGAACGTCGGTCTGGTGGCGGTCACCGGCGTGAAAAGCCGTTACGTCGTAGCCTTTGGTGGCCTGATTCTGATCGCACTGGGCTTGCTGCCCATCATGGGCCGTCTGGTTGCCGCTGTCCCACCCGCGGTACTGGGTGGCGCGGGTATGGTCCTGTTTGGCACCGTCGCTGCCAGCGGTATCCGTACGCTGGCCAAGGTGAACTACGAAAACAATATGAACCTGATCATCGTCGCCACCGCTATCGGCGCCGGCATGATTCCTATCGTGGCCCCCAAGTTCTACGAGCACTTCCCAACCTGGTTTGCGACGATTTTCCACTCCGGCATCAGCTCGGCGGCCCTGGTGGCGATTGTGCTGAACCTGTTGTTCAACCACTTCACCTTGGGCAATCCGGATCAGCCCTCTGTGTTTGCTGCGGGTGGAGGCCGCTATCTGCGGGTCTCGGACGTGGCCAATCTGAACGAAGGGGACTATGTTGAAAACGGCAAGGTCATGGACAAGGACGGCAAGGAGATCCCGATTATTGCTGATGAGCACTCCGCACCGGAACAGGCCCCTGTGCTGCACACGAAACCGAGTTTAAGCAGTACCTGAACAAGTAGAAACATTGCTAAAAGAACATAAGATCGTACCTTTGGCCGCCTTGTCTCTTTAGGGAGCAAGGCGGTTTTTTTTAGCTAAGCACTTGAAATATCGGGAACTAGCCTCATCTCTTTTTATGTAGGCGATCGAGCCCACGCCTTCCATTGCAGCAGGGCTCAGCAAAGGAAAAATGGAGATCAAGCATGGCAAATAATTTGACACGTTTTAATCCGTTTGGTGATCTGGCGGGCCTGGACACGTGGCGAGATATTGAAGACATCTTCCGACGCGTTCCTGTTGTCGGCTCCCTGGCCGGAAATACACCGCCCGCCATTCGTCTGGATGTCAGCGAGAGCGAAGAGGCCTATCAAGTCAGCGCGGAAGTGCCAGGTATCAACAAGGAAGACGTGCATGTCAGCGTCGAAGGCAATGTGGTTTCTATCCGCGTGGAAAGCCGTCGGACTCAGGAAGAAAAGGACGGCGATACGGTCTTGCGTAGTGAGCGCTATTACGGGGTGCAGACACGTCGCTTCAGCCTGGCGCAGGATATTGACGAGTCCCGGGCCAGCGCCAAATGCGAAAACGGCGTACTGGAGCTGATTCTGCCCAAGAAAAAGAGTGGAACAGGGGCCAAGAAGCTGGAAATCCGCTAAATAAGCTTGTTAAATTGAAAACCGCGCCATTTACGGCGCGGTTTTTTTGTTCTCCATCTGAAACCATCAAGAGGCTACGGTTTTTTGTGATCCATCATATAAGTCAAAGAGCTGGCCACTAAAGCACGAGTACCGATGCGCAAAGCCTTTTCATCAATCATGAATTCAGGCGAATGGTTAGGTGCTCCCATCTTGTCGGAATATGTCGAGGCATTCAGACGCCAGAAAACCACGGGCACGTTCTTGCCAAAGGCGCCGAAGTCCTCGGAGCCCATACCAGGGGCAACTTCCTTGGCCCCAATCCCGTCCGTTGCCAGCTCCAGAGCAGGAATCACAGTTTGGGTAGCCTTAGGATCGCTGACCAAAACTTCGTAGCCAGTATCGATACGCACAGTGGCCTTCAAATCGTGGTTCGCAGCAATGTTTTGCGCGTAGCGCTGAATCAGCTCATGTGCGGTTGCCTGGTTTTGCTTGGACAGGGAGCGCACCGTACCACTGATGTCGGCACTTTCCGGCAGAACATTGGGGCGATTACCGCTTTGCAACGAACCTACCGTCACGACAGTAGTGCCGTCCTGGGGATTGGTACGCTGGGCGATAATGTTGTTCAAGGCCACAACGGTTTCAGCTGCAGCGACAACCGGAGAGGCAGCACTCCAGGGAGAGGAGCCATGGCCACCTTTACCTGCCAAAGAGATGGAGAACACATCGCCACTGGCCATCAAGCTGCCTTGACGGTAGCCAATACTGCCGGCAGGGTAGGAAGGACCAATGTGCTGGCCCATCACTACATCCACTTTAGGTTGATCCAGCACGCCTTCAGCCATCATCGCGTTAGCACCACTTAACGGTTTGCCAGGGCCTTGCTCTTCAGCTGGTTGGAACAGCAACACAATCGTACCAGGCAGTTCGTCGCGCATATCCGAAAAGACCTTGGCCGCACCTAACAACATGGCAACGTGGGTGTCGTGGCCGCAAGCATGCGATACCGACACTTCCTTGCCTTGCCAAGTGCCTTTGGCGACAGACTTGAAGGGCAAATCATTACGTTCCTGCACGGGCAGGGCATCCATATCGGCTCGCAAGGCCACAACTGGCCCAGGCTTGCCACCTTTCAATACTGCCTTGACGCCGGTTTGAGCAATGCCGGTCTGGATCTGATAACCGGGCATGGTTTCCAGAGCGGCTTTGATATACGCCGCCGTATCGTGCTCTTGATAAGACAGCTCAGGATTCTGGTGAATATGACGACGCCACTCAATAACCTGCTGCTCCAAGGCGTCGGCCTTGCTTAATGCAGTATCCATGATGGGATTGCTGGCTTGCGCCAACGCGGTACCGGCCATTAAACATGTCGCTGCCAACAAACTCAGGCGCAATGAATGCTTCATACAGTCTCCTCTCTTTTTAGTAGTAATAGCGACTGATCATAGCACCGGTATATACAGTGAACGGAGTAATTATTGACACTTCCACTAACTAGAACCCCCGGGTGCACTCGCCCATTACTGTCTAATCAAAATAGCGCTTCTGGCGACCATATTGGCCGGGAGTCAGGCCCGTCTGTTCCTTGAAAAAGGCAATAAAAGCGCTGTCGCTGGCAAAGCCCAAGTCTGAAGCTAACCGGGTGACACGGCCCCCGATAGAAAGCTGCTCGATCGCCTTAAGCAAACGCCACTGTTGTCTCCACTGCTGGTAATTCAGACCAGTATCTCGCTTGAAAAGGCGGCTGATGGTTTTTTCACTGGCGCCCAGATAGCTGGCTAATTCATTCAGAGCGGGAGGCAGGCTGTCCAAGGGAATTTGTCTTAAGCGGCTATCAAGCGGCAAGGGCAGAAACAAAGCCTGATCGGGCGCCCGTTGCAGCTCATCAAGCAAGACCAGCATCACATGATGGCCCGGCGGCTGATCCCAGTCCTCGTCCAAATCAGCTTGGGCAATACGGTCCAGCGCGGCAGTCAGCAAATCGTTCGCCGCCAGTAGTTGAACCTGAGAGGGCAAGTCAGGGTAATGAGTCGGGTCCAGATACACCGATCGGTAATCCACCTGCTCGCTCATCTGTGCCTGATGGAGCAGCAAGGGAGGGATCCAGATCAAGCGTCCCGGTGGCAACAAGCACAATTGCTGATCCAGGGTGACAGTAATGCAACCGCTGTGCGTGTACAGGATCTGGCCCCAGGGGTGCTGATGCAGGCCGGAATCATGTTGCGCCAAACGGGCAGCAATACCCAATACATGGTGATCTGTCAGGTCGGGAAAGGGGTCACTAGCATCTAACCAAGGCATGATTGTCCGATTTCATTGGTTTTTTATCAGAATACTTGTAATAGAAAAATCCAGCCAGACTTACGCTGATTCTTTTTTCCCAATTCAGTGTGGTTTGCATGTCTCGTTTCCTATTCTTGATGATCGCCTTGATCATGTTTCCGCAGGTGGTGGAAACCGCCTATAGCCCGGCTTTACCCCTGATCGCCGACAGTTACTCCGTGTCGGCCAGCCGCGCCGGGCAGACCTTATCGGTCTACTTCATAGCCTTTGCCGTAGGCGTGCTGTTCTGGGGCTGGCTATGCGACAAGGCCGGGCGTCGGCCCGCTGTTCTGGCCGGTTTGGCGGTTTATGGCCTGGGCTGCCTGCTGGCTGTGTTCAGCCCCAGCTTCGGTGTTTTGCTGGCTGCCCGCATGATCAGTGCATTTGGAGCAGCGGTCGGCTCGATCGGTGTACAAACCATGTTGCGCGATCGCTACCAGGCAGAAGATCTGGCCAGGATCTTTGGCACCATAGGCGCCGCTCTGGCATTAAGTCCCTTGCTAGGTCTGGCAATGGGCGTCGCTCTGACAACAAGCGCAAGCCTCATGCCCGTCTTTCTGGGGCTGTTCGTGTTGGCCTTGATCTTGTTGGCTGCTTGCCTGTTTCAGCTTCCTGAAACCCGCCCGCTTCAACACAGCCAGGCCAGCATGGTGAATGTGCTGCTCCGCTTGCTGCGTGACCCGGCAATTTGGCAGTCCGCCATGCTGGTGGCTCTGTTCAACGTCACGATTTTTTCCTTTTACCAATGGGCACCTTTCCTGCTGGAAGGCCTGGGCTCCGATAACCGTCCCATGATGGTGGCCGGCCTTTTACTGGCTGCCGGAACCTTTATGGGCGCTTTTCTGAATCGCCGCTGGCTGGCGGCAGGACACCGTGCCCGGCATTTGGTGTGGCGGGGGATTTTGATTTTGGCCGTGGCGGCTACCGGCCTGGAGTTGGCGGGACCACATCTGATTTTCCTGCTGCCGGCCATGTTGCTGGCATTGGCCTACGCCATCGCCATCCCCAATCTTTTGTCGGCTGCCTTGCAGGACTATCGCTCGGTGGCAGGGAAGGCAGGTGCTGTCTTTGGCCTGATGTACAGCCTGTTGCTAGGCATCGGTTTGGCCTTGTCGGCCTGGTGGGGGAGTCTGGCTGACGTGACTGTTGTTTGTGCTGTGCTGGCCGCTATTTGTCTGGCCTTGCCCCTGAAAAAGGCTTGAGAAAAACCCTGATACGCCATTCGTAAGCCGCCTCATCATAGGGTATATACCAATACATATGTATTGACATAGATTAAGTCAAATCACCATAATCCTTCATGTTTAAAGCAATTGAAGAGTGTGCCTGACAAACACTCAGCTTGAACATTTATCCAAAAGGAGAGGATGACATGGTGGAACAGGGGGTTATGGGCAATCCGCTCGACAAGGTCAAGCCACGCGGCACAGTGGCCTTGCTCATGCTGTTGATGGCCGTGATGGGCGAAATGTGCCTGGCGGCCGACTTTTACGGCTTTGCAGCTGTTATCAAAATTGTCTCGGCAGACCTGTCACTGAGCCCCGCGCAAGCCGGGCTGGTGCAGGGTGCTTTCGGTGTCTCGTTTGCACTGGGCATGTTGTTCTGGGCACCACGTGGTCGCTCCATGAGCTCGGCCCGTTTGTACCTGATTGGCTTGGGTGGCAGCGGCTTGCTGATGCTGCTGCAGACTCAGGCACAGGATTTCACGCAGCTATTTTTACTGCGTCTGGTTGTGGGCTTTTTTGACTCTGCAGTCTGGGTCGGGTCCATGAAAATCGTCATGCAGTGGTTTGCGCCACGCCGCCAGGGTCTGGTGCTGGGCATTATTCTGGCCGCCTATTCGCTGGCCATTACCCTGGACTTTGCCTTGGGTTTGCCTTACGCCATGGCCCATGGCTGGCGTGCTTTCTTCCTGGTCCTGGGCGGGCTGACCTTAAGTGCCTGTTTAATCACGCAGCTGGTGGTACGCGCCGGTCCTTATCAAGATCCACACGACAAGATCAAAACCGATGCCGGTGTGTTGCGCTCCATCGCCGCACGCCCCTGGATCTGGGTAGGCATTCTGGCCATTTTTGGGGCTTTGTTCTCGGTTGCGGCAACCGCGACCTGGCTGATTCCAGCGCTGATTGATGTGCAGAAAATGGCCCCCGAACAGGCTCCCTTGTTCGGCACCATCATGGGCTTGTCCCAAGTCTTCTTCCTGATTCTGGGCGGTTATGTCAGCGATCGCTTCACCCGTGTTGGGGTAATGCGTGTGGGCATGTGGTTGACCATTCTGGCGGCTAGCGCCTGTGTTCTGGTTGCCTGGCAGGCATTGCCCTACAACGGCCTGCTGATCGTGGCCATTCTTTGTGGCGTAGGGGTCTTTCATGGTGGTGCCATTTTCAGCTACGTGGGGGAGCGCTATGGCGTGAACCTGGGCCCTAGCGCTGCTGGCTATGCCGAAATGGGCGGTGTGTTCGCCACCTTTGTCGCGCCGTCCCTGCTGGGCCTCTTGCTGAGCCTGACTGGTTCCTACATCTGGGCCTTTGGCAGCTTCCTGGCGTTGGAAGTGCTGGTTTTCATCGGTTTCCTCCTCTTGAATCGCTTGCCTTCGGCGCAGGCGGAATAAGCAATGAACAAACTTGTTTTCGATCCAGCAGACCTGGAGCAATACCGGCTCCAGGCCTCGGTGGCTGATTTTGACGCTGAGATGGCCGCCTACAAGCAGGCCAGTGAACGGGCCCGTGCAGCTCTGGAAGCCTGTTTCAGCACCCACGCCTATGGCGATGACCCGACAGAAAAACTGGATATCTATGCGGCCAGCCAGGCTGGCGCCCCGGTATACCTGTTCATTCATGGGGGCTACTGGCGCATGTTGTCCAAGGATGACTCGGCCATGATGGCGCAAAGCCTGCATGCCGCCGGTGCCACGGTGATTTGCCTGGACTACGGTTTGGCTCCGGCTTACCGCCTGCCGCAGATCGTGGCGCAATGCGAACGCGCCTTGCAGTGGGTCCACGCGCACGCCACGCAATTTAATGGCGACCCGCAGCGTATTCATATTAGTGGCAGCTCGGCAGGGGGCCATTTAAGCGGCATGTTGCTGGCGGCCGATACCCGACGTGAACAGCGTCTGATCCACAGCGCCAGCATTATCAGCGGCGTCATGGATTTGCATCCCCTCTTGCAGACCGCCGTGAATGATTGGCTGCAGCTTAACGAAGAACAAGCCCAACGCTATAGCCCGGCCTTGCACCCACCAGCAAGGGGAACGCCCGTGCTGGTGGCCTGGGGGGCACTGGAGCCTGCCGTCATGCAAGAACAAAGCCGTCACTACGCCCGCCAATGCGAGCTGGCGGGCTGCCTGGTGCAAAGCATGGCCATGCCAAACCGTAATCATTTCAACGTCTTGATGGATCTGGAGCAGAGCGACAGCGCATTGACGCTAGCCGTGTTGCAGACCATGAATCGTCATACCCAGGAGAAGAGACTATGACACAAGCAACTTCCCACTCCATCCAAACTGCGTGCTTTGAGCCCCGCCGTCTGGGCCACGTCAACCTGTGGGTTGACGAGCTGCAACGCGGTGAAGATTTTTACAGCCAGGTCTGCGGCCTGAAAGTGGAATTTACCGAACCGGATCTGGTAGCGACCTTTTTGGGCACCGGCCACACGCCCCATGATCTGGGCATGATGGAAACAACCAAAGGCGTGAACCGGTATGGCCGTGACGGTCTGCTGCAACTGCCCGGCACAATTGGCTTGAAGCCCGGTCTGAATCACCTGGCCTGGGAGCTGGAAAACGAAGCTGAACTGGTTGCCGGCTGGAAGCGCGCAAAAGAGCAAGGGCGCGACATTGACATGACAGTGGACCATCAGGTTGCCCATAGCGTCTATATGTTTGACCCCGATGGCAACTACAACGAGTTCTACTGCGACACCATTAAAGACTGGCGCAGCGTACTGGGTGGCCCTATGGAATTACTGACCAGCCGCTGGGATCCTGAAGGTCAGGAGCCTTTTACCGAAGGCCGTTACGACTCCGACCCGGTTCTGGAAACAGTGGCCGACGCTCCGGTCCAACCACGCCGTGTCACCCATGCCGTGCTGCGTACCGCTCAGTTGGACGCCATGCGCCGCTTTTACACCGAAGTCGGCGGCCTGGAAGTGGTTTATGAAAACGAGCAGGTTGTCTACTTGCGTGCTGGTCTGGCCAATTATGATTACAGCCTGATCCTGGTACGTGATGAAGAGGCCTCCTTCTCGCATGGCAGTTTCGAGCTGGCCGGCGTCCAGGATCTGGAACAAACACTGGAGCGCCTGAAAGCCCGGAACATCACACCCGTTCACAACGTGAACCTGCCCTGGAAGCGCGCTTTCTTCTTGCGTGACCCGGATGGTCTGCTCAGCGAGTGGTACGTGACTCTGGCTGGCGAACGTGTTCTGGATAGCAATCACTCTTTGCCTTTGTGGGCGCAAGTTTAAGGAAACCAGCATGTCCGATAAAAAACTAAGTGCCTTGATCGCAGGCGGTGGCCTGGGTGGTTTGGCAACCGCCGCCGCTTTGGCTCAACGCGGCTGGGATGTCACTGTGCTGGAGCGCCAGTCTGAATTGCGCGCCAATGGCTCCGGTATTTATATCTGGGAAAACGGCCTGCGCGTTCTCAAAGCCTTGGGAGCGTACGAACAAGCGATTGAAGGCGCTTTCTACGGTAGTCACTTTGAGCAGCGCGATCTGAATAACGAGGTCATTGATTGCGGCCCCACACCGCCCGATCGCCGTCTGATTACCGTGATGCGCTCGCAACTGCTGAAATCCCTGGAGCAAGCGGGCAAACGCGCCGGCGTAAAGGTACGCACGAATGTGGAAGTCATCGCCGCCAGCGCACGCGGCGAAGTTCAACTGGCCTCGGGCGAGCGTTTACGTGCCGATCTGGTCGTGGGTGCTGATGGCATCTGGTCCCGTATCCGCCAATCTCTCGGTCTGGAACTGGTGCACGAGCAAACCCGCGAAGGGGCCTTGCGTACCATGATCACCCGCAAGCCAGACGACACTCCGGAGCAAGACGCTCAAAAATACATCGAGAACTGGAACGGTCTGCATCGCTTGCTGATTACGCCCGTCAGCGAAACCCAAACCTATCTGGCCTTAACGTGCCCGTACGACGATGTGCGAGCCAGCAATGTCCAGATCGACAAGGAATACTGGTCTGCCTTGTTCCCACACTGGGCACACTTGATTGAACGCGCAGATGGCCCGGTCAGTTGGGGTCGTTACAGTGTGACGCGCTGCAAAACCTGGTCCAGTGGCCGTACCGCGATTTTGGGCGACGCCGCCCACGCGCAACCGCCGAACCTGGGGCAGGGTGGGGGCATGGCCATGCAAAATGGTCTGGCTCTGGCTACATTCCTGGAAAAAGTGCAGGATGCCCGCGATATCCCCGAAGCCCTGGAAGCCTGGGAAAACAATGAGCGCGAGATTGTAGAGCACTGCCAGAAGTGGTCCTGTCTATATGGTGAGATCAGCGCCTTGCCCGATGCCGTGCGTACTCAGGTCGTGCGTTCTGCCATGGCCAATCCCTGGAGCTACGCGCAGATTTTCCGCGCTGCCAGTCACACGCCTACGGGAACCGTCCAGGCAGAGCTCTGCTAGTATACTGACGGTCCGCTTGTCGCCCCGATTTCATGGAGCGACAAGCGCAGGATTGACTCTCCCAAGGCATTATGAGCAAAACTCCCGTCTCCATCCCTGACAGCAGCGTAGAAACCAATCTGGCCTTCCAGATGGCCAACATTATCTACAAGTTGGACCAAACGCTAAGATCGACCACCCTGCGTGAACATAATATGACCTATGTGCACTTTCGGGTCTTGCAGTACCTGTGGGATAAGGACGGGCGCAGCATCGGGGAAATTGCCAAGGCCATCGTGGTGCATCAGCCGGTCTTGAGCCGGGTGATTGACCAAATGGAAGAACGCGAATTGGTGCAGCGCCGCACGGACGAAAACGACAGCCGCTATATGCGTGTGTATCTGAGCGAAACGGGCCGTGAGCGCTATGCGCAAGTCTGGCCCGCCGCCAAAGAAATGATTGATGATGCTCTGTCAGTGCTCAATCCGAATGAGCGCGAGGATTTGGGCCGTAT
The DNA here is from genome assembly GCF_023674485.1 of Alcaligenes sp. DN25. Taxonomy (NCBI): domain Bacteria; kingdom Pseudomonadati; phylum Pseudomonadota; class Betaproteobacteria; order Burkholderiales; family Alcaligenaceae; genus Alcaligenes; species Alcaligenes sp. DN25. The sequence continues at coordinate 2,138,151 of NZ_CP098408.1, forward strand.
GCTGCGCAATGTCGCCGCCCATCTAGCGACCTGAGTCACGCTTTAAGTCTTGGCCAGGCCCGGTAAATTGGCCCGAATCAAACGGCCCGCAATGGAGTCTGTATGGGGCAGATCGGGCAGGGCGTCACCCGGGCCAAACCAGCGCGCGTCATTGATTTCGTCAGCTTGAATGCGCAGATCACCCCCGGCGTACTCGGCGGTATAAGCCACCATTAAAGAATGTGGGAAAGGCCAGGACTGACTGCCGAAATACTGAATATTGTCCACGCGCAGCCCCACTTCCTCCATAACCTCACGGTGAATGGCTTCTTCCAGGTTTTCACCGGCTTCCACAAACCCGGCCAGAGCCGTGTAGCGCGCCGTCGCGTAAGTGGAGTGACTGGCCAACAAGATACGGTCCTTGTCGCGGATCAGTACCATCATGGCCGGGGAGATTCGGGGATAGGCCGAGAAACCACAAGAGGTGCAGCGAAAGCACAGTTCATGCTTCACACGCTCCATGGTCGAACCGCACACACCACAGTAACGATGGCTGCGCGCCCATTCCGAGACTTGAAAAGCCCGATTCACCATACTGGCTTGATCTCCCAATTGCGACAGCACACCGCGCAAGTGACGGAAGGTAAAGCCATCCGGAGCCGGGGTCTCGGCCGCTACGTGGCAGGCAAAATCCTGACAATCGTCACCTGGAAAAAGAGCATGCCATTGCGCCGGCGCTAAATCCAGTGCGGGTTTGGCGGGAATCAAGGCTTGTCCTTCCTGGCTGCTGACCAATATTTCATTTCCACGAAAAATGAAATTCATGTGTTTTCTGTCCTTTAATAAGCCGCTTAAGAGCAGCACAGCGCTGGCTATTGTACGGGAAGGACGGAGGCAGAAAAAAGCGGAGAAAAACCCAAGGGGCCGAGCAGGGCATTCAGACAGCGGCCAGAAAAAACCGCCGTTTTAAAACCAGAAACACAACTGTCAAAAAGGTGACGTGTTACCTGGCCTTGTCGAGCAAATCCCAGGACAAAACCGGCAAGCCACCTAATTAGCAGACAGATAATTAAGCATGAATTTATTTAAAATCAGTGATTCGTTTTTAAACTTTTAAAACCGGATTAATTATTTATAAAAATTATTTCTTATTTTTGTTTTATTTTTTTATTTTAAAAATCGCTATTTTATTTTTATATATTAAGGCAGCTTATAAAGCGTCTGTATTTATTCCTGGCTTCACTAGACCACTTTCAGAAAAAATAGCCCTAGGGAGTTTGAGGATGATCAGAAAAGTCCACAAAAAAACCGCCTGGCCTGAGCAAGACGGTTTTCTTGAAAAAACCCCATAAAACCTGAGGTTTCACGCGGTTTAAGCAGACAGCACCTGCTGAAAAAAATACTGGCAGGCAGAAAATAAGGAACTGGCTGGTTTACTCGATGTTTTGGGTCTGTTCGCGCAGTTGCTCAATACACAGCTTCAAGTCGATAGAAGCGCGCGTCATGTCCATGCTGCCTGCCTTGGAACCCAAGGTATTGGCCTCACGGTTCATCTCCTGGAACAGGAAGTCCAAACGCTTGCCAGTGCTGCCTTGGCGTGTGCTTTTCTTGTTGGACGCCACGCAGGTATCGCCGTTCAGAATCAGTTCCAGCTCGGTCAAATGCGAACGCAAGCGGGCGATTTCCTCGGCCACATCGATACGCAAGGAGAAAACTGCCGCTTCCTGCGCGACGCGGGCAGACAGTTCTTCGCCCGAAATCAGGGCGAAACCGTCCGGACTGGCTTGCAACAAGGCGTCATGCAAGCGAGTAGCAATCTTGTTCTTCTGCTCCGTCAGGATCGAGGGCAGGTGCTGCTCAACCTCGTCCACAATGGCGCTCATGTCCTGGCGAATATCCAGCATGGCTTGTGCCAGCCGCTGGCCTTCACGCTCTCGGGTCGCCTGAAAATCCTGCAAGGCCGCTTCGAAAGCCTGGCTGATCATGGGCAGCCAGATTTCGGGATCCATGCCCGAATTATTGCCGCTTTGATTGCTCAGCAAGGTATGCAGCTCGGGTGCAGGCAGATCGGGAATGGCCACGCGTGCCACTTGCAGCATCTGTGCCGTGCGTTCCACCGCCTCCATATCCAGGCTGCGTTGCTGATCCGTGCCGCTACGGGCAAAGTTGACCCGCAATTCCAGCTTGCCACGCTGTACGCCCTGGGCGGCCAGCTCGCGCAGCAGATTCTCCGCAAAACGCAGTTCCTCGGGCAAACGCAGATTCAGGTCCAGAAAGCGGTTGTTGACGCTGCGCATCTCGATATTGATGGTGCCTGCTTCGGACTCGGCCTTGGCGCTGCCAAACGCGGTCATGCTACGGATCATGGGTGGGTCACTTTAAGAATGGAATAAAGCCGCCAATTGTACTCTCAGGTCCCGGCTTTGGCCGCGCCTCTTGCCGCGACAAAGCTCTATACTTTAGGCATTCAAGGCCTGTAAGGGCCGATTTTTTTACCAAATCTAAGGGCAGTCATGCTACGAATCCTGCATACAGCCGATTGGCAAATAGGTCGCCAGTATTCGCGTTTCGAGCTGGAGGACGCGGCCGCCCTGGCTGAGGCACGTTTCAAGGCCATTGAGAAGCTGGCAACGATGGCCAGCGAACATCGCGCCGATCTGCTTGTGGTAGCGGGCGATGTCTTTGATTCGCAAACCCTGAGCGATCGCAATCTGCGCCGCAGTTTCAATGCCATGGCGGGTTTCACCGGCCCCTGGCTGCTCCTGCCCGGCAACCATGACGCGGCCTTGAGCGAAAGTGTCTGGACACGCGCGCGCCGCTTGAACTGCATTCCAGATTATGTGCATGTGCTTGATACACCGGAGCTTTTTCTGCTGGACGAGCTCAAGCTTGCGGTCCTGCCAGCGCCGTTGACACAACGCCAGACTTATCAGGACTTGAGCGACTGGTTCGATCAGGCCGAAAGTCCGGCGGGTTACTGGCGTCTGGGCTTGGCGCATGGCAGCGTCAGTGGGGTGCTGGAGCATTTGGACAGCCATAACCTGATCGATCAAAACCGCGTACAACGCGCCAAACTGGACTATCTGGCACTGGGGGACTGGCACGGCACCGTCAAAATTAACGAGCGCTGCTACTACAGCGGCACGCCCGAGCCGGACCGCTTTCGGGATAACGACTCTGGCCAGGCTCTGCTGGTGGAAATCAGCGAGCCGGGCGCAACACCTGTGGTTCAAGCCTTGCCGGTTGCCCAACACCCTTGGCGCAGCATTCAGCACCATTTGAATGACGACACGGATCTGGACCTGCTGGAGCGGGAACTGAATGCCTTGGCCGATCAAAGCGTGGTCGAGCTGGAGCTATCAGGTCAGTTAAGCCTGAGCGGTTTTGAGCGTCTGGAAAGTATTTTGGGGCAGTCCCAAGCCCGTTGCCGCGCCTGGGACTGCCAGCGCGAGGCCTTGCGTCTGGCACCTTCTGAAGAGGATCTGGACGCCTTGCAAGCCGATGGCTACTTGCAAGCCGCGTTGAAACAGTTGCAGGAACTGCGTCACGGCAGCCAGCAGCAAGCCGCTGAAAATGCCTTGTTGATTCTGGCCGGTTTGCTGCGCGATAAGGAAGGTGGTCATGCACATTAAGTCCCTGCGCGTCGAGCAGTTCAAGCGCTTTCGTCAGCCCGTCTCACTGGACCAGCTGGAACCGGGCCTGAACATCATCAGCGCCCCGAACGAGGCCGGTAAAAGCACTTTGGCCGAAGCCCTGCGCACGGTGTTTTTCGAACGTTATGGCACAGGTAGTCTGACAAAAATCCTACCTTGGGGCGATTCCTCGGCCGCACCGGAAATCGAGCTGGATTTCAGCCTGAACGGCCAGGACATGCGACTGAGCAAGCGTTTCCTGAAGCGCAAACGCTGCGATTTATACATTGGCAATCAGCATCTGGACAATGACGAGGCCGAACAATTCCTGGCCCAGCAAATGGGCTTTGAGTATGCCGCTAAAGGCAGCAGCCAGGCCCGCAACTGGGGCGTGCCGGGCCTTTTGTGGATTGAACAAGGGCAGGGCCAGGATTTGCGCAGCTCCGTTGAGCACGCCAGCGGCACCTTGCAGCAGGCTTTGGGTAGCGAAATCGCCGATTTGACTAGTGCAGACGGGGATTATCTGATCGAACAGGCCCAGCAACAGCTGGACCAATATGTGACCCAGGCTCAAGGACAGCCACGCGGCGTCTGGCTGGCAGCGCAGAAAGAAGCCAAGGAGCTGGAAGAGCAGTTACAGAGCCAGCAAGCCGCCTTGCAGCAGTACCAGCAATGGGTGGACGAACTGGCGCAGGCCCGTAGGCAAATTGCCCATGCCGAGGCTAAGCGCCCGTGGGAGCAGCTACGTGAGCAAGCCAAACAAGTGCAGGTTCAGTTACTTCAAGCCCGCCAATTGCAGGAACGGGCTAAGGAACTGCAACAGGCGCTGAACATGTTGGCCGAGCGAGAAAAGCTCTACCAACAAGCTGGGGAACGCGACCTGGAGTGGGCTCGCCAACGCAGCCAGCGCGCCGAGCAGGTCAAATCCTTGAGTGCCAAGCTGGAGCAAGAGCAGGGCACGCTCAACAGCTTGAACCAGCGTCTGGAGCAGGCGCGCAGCCATAAAGACGCCAGCCTGCAGGAGCAGGAACGCGCCCGTACCTGGCAGCAATGGTTTCAAGATCAAGCCAGCTTTGAAGGCACGCAGCAGCAATTGCAGCAGGTGCAAGGGCAACTGGAAGAACTGGGCAAGTTGGAAACCCAACTAGCGCAATGCGGGGCCGCCTTGGTGCAGCTGAAAATCAGCGACGAGGCCCTGGACCAATTACGCCAGCAGCACCAGCTTATTCAGCGTTTGCAACACCAACTTGAGACGATTTCCACCGAATTGCAGATCGAACTGCAAGACGGCGCCAGCCTGTTGCTGGATGGGGCATCCATTCAGGGCCAGCACCGCGCCCACCTTAGCGCCAGCACCCTGATTGAGCTTCCCGGAATGGGCCAGTTGCGCATCATTCCCGGCGGCCGCGATCTGGGCAAGGTGCAGCAGCAATTGGCGCAAACCCAGCAGGAATACGCACAGGCGCTTGGCCAACTGGGCGGAAAAAGCCTGGAAGAACTGGAACGCCGCCGCGAACAATATCGGGAACAAGAGCAGCAGGACCGGCTGTTACGCAGCTCCATGAAAGCACTGGCCCCTCAAGGCAAAGCACACTTGCAAGGTCTGGTTCAGGCGGCTCAACAACGCATCGCCCCGCAACGCCCGCAAGGCGAGGCCATCGAGGCCTCGGAACTGGGCCGTATCGCCCAGGCCGCCACCATGGCCGAGCAGCAGTACCGTGCGCTGGAAAGCGACTGGCATGATGCCCGCGAAGCTGTTGCCCGCACTCAGGCCCGTCTGGAACAGGCCCAGGCCGAAGCCAATAGCCTGGAGCAACAATGGGCTGACCCACAACGCCAGCAAGCGCAGCAGGAGCGCGAGCAGCAGTGGGGACAACTGCGCTTGCAACGCGAGCAGCAACTGGCCGATCAGAAGGCGTTGGAAGCCGAGCTGGCCGCCTTGCCCGTCTCGGTTCTGGAGCAGGACCTGCAACGTCTGGAGCGCAGCGCTCAACAACAGGAGCAAAGCTATAACGAGGCCCGACTGGCCGCGCAGTTGGTGCAAACCAAGCTGGAAACCCACGGAGCGCAAGGCCTGGAAGAGCAGATCGACCAGACCTCGCTACGTCTGCACGACTGCCAGCGCCGTTGCGCCACCTACGAGCGCCGTGTCGCGGCCTTGCGCCTGTTGCTGTCTGTCCTGCGAGAGCAGCGCAACGCCTTGACCCAGCAATTGCACGAGCCTTTGCAAAAGCACATTAACCACTATCTGCGTCTGCTTTTGGGCAAGGCACGGGTGGAGCTGGACGAATACCTGGCCCCACGCTGGCTGCAACGCGATAGCGGACAAGGGCTGGCCGACGACATTGACGGCTTGAGCTTTGGCGCACGCGAGCAAATCGGCCTGATCGCCCGTCTTGCCTATGCAGATTTGCTGCAACAGGCAGGCCGTCCCACCTTGCTGATTCTGGATGACGTGCTGGTCCACAGCGACAACGATCGCCTGGGGGCCATGAAGCGCATTATTCACGACGCCGCCCAACGCCATCAGATCCTGCTTTTCACCTGCCAGGCCGATAAGTGGATGGACATGGGTGTTGCGCTACGGCCCGTCCCGCAAGGCGTACAATAGGCGTTTTGAATTTTGTCCGGAGCCTAGCCTTGTCTGAAAACGCTACGATTGCACGTCCCTCGGGTCGATCTGCTGCACAATGCCGTCCTATCGAACTGGTGACCGGCTTTACCCGTCACGCCGAAGGCTCGGTACTGATCCGTCTGGGTGAAACCCATGTTCTGTGCAATGCCAGCGTGCTCGACAAAGTCCCTCCCTTTCTGAAAGGCAAGGAACAGGGCTGGGTAACGGCGGAATACGGCATGCTGCCTCGCTCCACGCACACGCGCTCGGACCGTGAAGCGGCCCGTGGCAAGCAAAATGGCCGTACCCAGGAAATCCAGCGTCTGATCGGCCGCAGCCTGCGCGCTGTCTTTGATCTGAAAGCCCTGGGCGAGCGCACCATTCACATTGACTGTGACGTTCTGCAAGCCGACGGCAGCACCCGCTGCGCCAGCATCACTGGGGCCTGGGTCGCAGCCAGCCTGGCCGTACGCAGCCTGCAAGAGCAGGGCAAGCTGCAAGCCTCGCCCATTCTGGATCAACTGGCGGCCGTCTCGGTCGGCGTGTTCGAATCCAACCCCGTCCTGGACCTGGACTACCTGGAAGACTCCGCCTGCGGCGTGGACATGAATATCGTCATGACAGGCAGCGGTAATCTGGTGGAAGTGCAGGGCACCGCCGAAGGCCAGACTTTTGCACGCCCCACCTTGAATCGCTTGCTGGATCTGGCCGAGCAGGGCATTGCCGAGCTGATGCAAGCCCAGAAACAAGCCTTGCAGGGCTGATCGCGATGAAACGGGTCTGTCCTGCTCCCTGCGCGACACCGCCAGGCAGCGGGACAAACCGCTATTGGGACGCCGTCCCATGCAGCACACACTGCCTGGCACGGCGCCTTGCCATTTTTACTGAACAGGGCGCTTTGCCGCCTGCTGCGACTTATGAACACTGAATCCAAGCGTGTCGTCCTGGCCTCCAACAATGCCGGCAAACTCAAGGAGTTTTCCGCCATCCTGGCTCAGGCCGGTATCAGCATGGTTCCTCAAGGCCAATTGAACATTCCCGAGGCCGAGGAACCCTTTGCCACTTTTATCGAGAATGCACTGGCCAAGGCCCGTCATGCCAGCCAATTAAGCGGCTTGCCCGCCTTGGCCGATGACTCCGGCCTCTGTGTGCGCGCCCTGGACGAAGCCCCCGGCGTATATTCCGCCCGTTTTGCCGCTCGCGAACTGGGCGGTGAAAAGTCCGATGCAGCCAATAACGCCTTGCTGGTCCAGCGTCTGCAAGGACAAAGCGACCGTCGCGCCTGTTATGTGGCTGTTCTGGTGTATGTGCGCCATGCCCAGGACCCACGGCCCATCGTGATTGAAGGCGTCTGGGAAGGGGAGATTCAGGATCAACCCGCTGGCGAGCACGGCTTTGGCTATGATCCTCACTTTTATCTGCCAGAGCTCAAGCAAACTGCGGCGCAGCTCTCTCCTGAAGTGAAGAACAAATACAGCCACCGGGCGCAAGCCATGCAAGCCTTGTTGGCCCGTCTGGCCGCCGAGTAACACCATGACTGTTTTCTCTCCCGAGGTACGCATCCGGCCTGGCTCCGGCCCGGCCACCTTGCTGCCCAGCCTGCCGCCCTTGTCCGTCTACGTGCACGTGCCCTGGTGCGTGCGCAAATGTCCATACTGTGACTTCAACTCACACGAAGCACCCGCTGAACTGCCCGAAAACGAGTATCTGGACGCTTTGCAGGCCGATCTGGAACAAACCCTGCCGCTGGTCTGGGGCAGGCAGGTAATTTCCGTATTTATCGGTGGTGGCACGCCCAGTCTGTTGTCAGCCCAGGCGCTGGACCGCATGCTGGCCTTGCTGCGCTCCCACCTGAACTTGCTGCCCGACGCAGAAATTACGCTGGAAGCCAATCCTGGAGCCTCCGAAGCCTCGCGCTTCATGGATTTTGCACACAGTGGCGTGAACCGGATTTCCTTGGGCATTCAGAGCTTTAACGATGAGGCCCTGAAAGCGCTGGGCCGCATTCACGACAGCCAGCAAGCACAACAGGCCATTGAAGCTGCCATGAAAGCCGTGGATCGCGTGAATCTGGATGTCATGTACGCCTTGCCGGGCCAGACCCCAGCGCAATCCGAGCAGGACATTTTGCAGGCCATGTCTTATGAGACCGAGCACTTGTCGCTCTACCATTTGACCTTGGAACCCAATACCGTTTTCGCGAAATACCCGCCGGTCTTGCCCAATGACGACGACAGCGCCGCCATGCAGGACCGCCTGATCGAGCTGACCGCCAGCCGTGGCTGGAACCAGTACGAGATCTCGGCGTACAGCAAGCGCGGTGGCCATAGCCGCCACAATCTGAATTACTGGGAATTTGGCGACTATATCGGAATAGGCCCGGGAGCCCACGGCAAGCTGTCCTTTCACGACCGCATTATCCGTACTGCTACCACCCGCAGCCCGGCGCAATGGATGCAGAACGCCATCAAGCGCGACGGCAGCCACTATGCGCACAATGCCCGTGTCACACCCAAAGACTTGCCCTTTGAGTTCATGCTGAACGTGTTGCGCCTGAAAGAGGGCGTACCAGCCCAGTACTTCCAGGAACGCACGGGTGTGCCCCTTGCGCACATCCTGCCCGTGATCAAGCGCAATATCGAGAAAGGTTTGCTGGCTTCCGATCCGGTTCGTATTCGAACCACCGATTTAGGCTGGCGATTCTTAAATGATTTACAGGAAGCATTCCTTCCTGATGAAGGTTCCTGACATTTAATTGTTTATTTAAGACATTTTTTATTGTGCATCTGCACAATTGCTCTACAATTAATTTCTGGTAAGTCCTATGCCATAACTACTTTATCGGTATTGCGCTGTTTGGATCAGATTCAGCGGCAATCCCGATAAACGTAATTAAGACCTGCCGTAGTGGGTTACACAATGATCCGCGCCACTCCTCCTCACTTTTTGTTAACGTCATTGACGCTGGAGTAACCATGTCCTCCCCCGAAGATGTTCTGAAGATCATCGCCGAACGCGAAATCACGTTTGTCGATTTCCGCTTTACCGATACCCTGGGCCGTGAGCACCACTTGACCACCCCCGCACACGCGGTGGACGAGGATCGCTTTGAGTCTGGTGTCGCCTTTGACGGCTCTTCCTTGCCTGGCTGGAAAGGAATCGAAGCCTCGGACATGTTGCTCATCCCGGACGCCAAAACCGCCCGTATGGACCCGTTCCGTGAAGAGCCCACCCTGATTCTGACCTGCGATGTGGTCGAGCCTTCCGATCTGAAAGGTTACGACCGCGACCCACGTTCGCTGGCCAAGCGTGCTGAAGCCTACCTGCGCTCCAGCGGTTTGGGCGATACCGCATACTTTGGTCCCGAGCCGGAATTCTTCGTGTTCGACGGTATTACCTGGAACGACGACATGTCGGGCAGCTTCGTGAAGATTCGCTCTGAAGAAGCTCCCTGGTCGCGTGGTCTGGAACTCAATGGCAATAACCTGGGTCACCGTCCTGGCGTCAAAGGCGGCTACGTTCCTGTTTCGCCTACAGACTCCTTTGCCGATCTGCGCGCTGAAATGTGTTTGCTGCTGGAACAGCAGGGCGTTCCTGTTGAAATCCACCACCACGAAGTGGCCGCTCCCGGCCAGCTGGAAATCGGTACGCGCTTCTCGACTCTGGTCGAGCGTGCGGACTGGAACCAGATCATGAAGTACACCATCCATAACGTGGCTCACGTTTATGGCAAAACGGCAACTTTCATGCCCAAGCCCGTGGTCGGCGACAACGGTTCCGGCATGCACGTGCACCAGTCCATCTGGAAAGACGGCCAGAACCTGTTTGCCGGTAACGAGTACGCCGGTCTGTCCGAGTTCGCGCTGTTCTACATTGGCGGCATCATCAAGCACGCCCGTGCCCTGAACGCCATCACCAACCCCACGACCAACTCCTACAAGCGTCTGGTTCCGCACTTTGAAGCCCCAGTGAAACTGGCTTACTCCGCCCGTAACCGCTCGGCCTCGATCCGCATTCCTTACGTCAGCAACCCCAAGGCGCGTCGTGTGGAAGCCCGCTTCCCCGATCCAATGGCCAACCCATACCTGGCCTTCTCGGCCCTGATGATGGCCGGTCTGGACGGTGTGCAGAACAAGATTCACCCCGGCGATGCAGCCGACAAGAACTTGTACGATCTGCCACCCGAAGAAGATGCAAAAATCCCAACCGTTTGCGTGTCGCTGGAACAGGCGATCGAGTCCCTGGACAAAGATCGCGAATTCCTGACCCGTGGCGGTGTGTTCAGCAATGAAATGCTGGACGCCTTCATCGAGCTGAAACAAGCCGAAATCACCCGTCTGCGTATGGTTCCGCACCCGGTCGAATTCGACATGTACTACAGCCTGTAAGATCGAAGGCACTGGTTTTGGCCAGTACGATCAAAAAGAGCGGCGTTCGGGCCGCTCTTTTTATTCTGCCCTCGGACGATTACCATACGCAGTCACCCAAACCTTATCGTCATGGAAGTAAAGATGGACCTGGTTTTTCAATGGAAACGGTTGGACGATCTGTCCACGCGGGAAATGTACACAATCATCCAGGCTCGCGAGGCGGTGTTTGTGGTGGAGCAGGAGTGTGCCTACCAGGACGTGGACGGCCTGGACCTGGATTCCTGGCATTTGTCCGTGCTCAAGGACGGCGAGCTGGCTGCTTATGCTCGCGTTGTCGAACCGGGCCTGAAATATGATGAGCCTTCCATTGGCCGTGTCCTGACCTTGGCCAAGTTCCGTAGCCTGAAAATCGGCTACGCGCTAGTGGCTGAAGCGATCCGCTTTACGGAAGCCCACTATCCTGGCGCAGGCATACGCATTGGCGCACAGGCGCATTTGCAGAAGTTCTACGGCTCTTTAGGTTTTGAGCCTGTGGGCGAGATCTACGACGAGGACGGCATTCCTCATATTGATATGGTCAAAGCAGCCGTCATTGCTTGATATAGCGTCGGTTGCTGCAACGACGACCCAAGCTCAAACCCTACAAGGCCCCCAAGTTAATGGGTGTTTAATCCAGGCAAGGTGCCGATATCAGCTTGGGCCTTCAGATACTCAATCAAGGCACGTGCCGAGTTCGACAAGTGTCGTCGATGCGTATACGCCAGTACCAGACGCAAAGGGGCAGGCGGCAAGGGCAGGGGAACGGCAATCAGACGCCCTTGGGCGATCTCCTTCTCACATCCCTGCCGCACCAGAATCGCAAAACCCAGCCCTTTGACGGCGCCAGCTCCCGCCAGCAAACCGCTATTCACACGAAAGCGGCTGGGGACGTTCAAAATTTGAAAGCGACCATTGGGCAAGACAAACTGCCAGGCTTGGCCATCCAAAGCTGTATCGGTCGTAATGCAGGGCAACTGTTCCAACTCTTCCAGGCTGCTGGGCATACCGTATTGCTCGATCAAGGCAGGTGCCGCCACGACCTGGCAATCAAAAGAACACAATTCCTGCACCACCAGACTGCTGTCTGGCAGAGCACCCCGACACATCAATAAGGCCAGGTCAAAATCCTGCGCCAGCACACCAGGGCCTTCCAGGTTGGTTTGACAATGCAGTTCCAGATCCGGATGCTGGGCCGCAAAATCTGCCAGGACACCCGCCAATAGAAACGGCCCCACCTCGGATGGAATACAAATCCGCAAGCGTCCCGACAAACGGGTGCGTTGATCCAGCAAATCCTGTTCAGCCTGCTTTAAGGCTCCCCACCAGGGCTGAACGGTATCAAACAAGCCCTGGCCCACACTGGTCAAACGCAGTTGCCGGGAACTGCGCTCCAGCAAGCGCTGACCAATCTGCCGCTCCAGTTGCGCCACATAACGGCTGACATTGGAGGTCGGCAAATCCAGCACCTGAGCTGCAGCCGTAAAACTGCCACTTTCAGCTACCTGGATAAAAACCCGCAAGGCATTCAAATTCAGCTGAGGAGCCATGGAATTATCCCGGTTTTGATAATTTAATATTCGAATTATAGAGACTACATATCAAAACCGCGAAGAATTAGGCTAGAGGCCTCTTTCTTTATGCGTATCATCATGTCTGATTCTGAAGTGTTTCGTCCCCGGCTGCGTGCCCGTGCCGTGTCTTTTATCCAGTTTGTTCATGCTCTGGAATTCATGGCCTTGACGCCTTTGTTTGTCTGGATGGCAGTGGACTTTGATGTTCCTGCCACCTACGCCGGCTATGCCGCTTCCGCCTTTATGGGCGGCGCCGCTTTATCGGGCGTCCTGGCTGCACGCTGGATGCACCGCGCGGCACTAAAGCCTTTACTGCTCCTGGCACTGATTCTCTTGGCCGTATTAACCGCTTTGGGGTCCATCAGCTCCGAATTCGGGCTATTTATCCTGCTGCGTCTGGGAGCTGGTTTGCTAGGTGGTTTTTTAATGAGCGCCGCAACGACTTTACTGCTGCATGGCATGAATGCCGAGCAACGTACCGACGCGATTGCCATTGTGGTCAGCGCCTTTGCCTTGGTCAGTATCGCCGGAATGCCCGCCACCTTGTTCATCGCCGTGGAACTGGGCTGGCGTATCGCATTGATGACTCTGGCCGTGCTCTGCCTGCTTGCCGTCGCAATTGCTCATCGCTATCTGCCTTCCAACCCTTGCGTTGCAGCGCAACCCTCACCACTAGCTCTAGGTAAAGAGGCCTGGCGCTGGCTAAGCCTGCCGGCTATTGCGCAGGCAGGCTCACTATTACTGATCCCGGTCCTGATCCCCGTTTTGGCGCTACGCTACGACACTCAAGCACAGCAAATGCCTGTGATCTTCATGTTGGGCGGTATCGCCGCCTTGATCGCCTCCCGCCTATCCGCTACGGGCATCAAAAAATGGGGCGAGACCCGTATCTCTGATCTGGGTACGTTGATCTTGCTCTTGTCCTTGATCATGCTGGCCCTGGGGCGGGGAACAGCTCACATATTCATGATTCTGTTCATGACGGGCAGCTACACTCGTCTAGTCTGCGCCAGCGCCCGCAGTACAAGCTACCCCACTCAAGCTCAGCGGGGCCGCTTCATGGCTTTGCAAACCACAGGCAACCACATCGGCAGCTTTATTGCTCTGGCTATTCCCTCCCTACTGCTCCGCTCTCTGGATGTATCCGTGCCAGACCTTCATGTCTTGTTGCTCCTGACAGCGTTTGTTGCCCTTGTTCTGCCCATTTTCATGCGATGCGCTACCCCCCAGCCCCTGAGACCTTACGATCAGGCAAAAACAATCGATCACTAACACTACTAAATCACTACACCTGCTTACTCACACTTCCTGACACCTGGTTTAGGGTGTCAGATAAACGCTTGCATGAGCGTCAGGGGAGGGCTTCCGACAAACAGCATCACGTCAAAGGAGTCGCATATGGCTACACACACCGCCAAACACGCCGAGCTTTACCGCATGGTGACGGCAGAACATATCTGTCCCTTCGGGCTTAAAGCACGCGCACTGCTCAAACGCAAAGGCTACGAGCTGGACGATCACTGGCTCAGGAATCGCGAAGAGATTGACGCTTTCAAGGCCAAGCATCAAGTCAGCACAACCCCCCAGACCTTTATCAATGGAAAACGGATAGGGGGCTATGACGAACTGGTCGAGTATTTCGGTGGGAAGGTCAAGGACAAGGATGCCGTCAGCTACACGCCCGTGATCGCCTTGTTTGTGATGGCTGGCTTGATGGCGCTAGCCGTTTCCTGGGCGGCATTCGGACAGATTGTCCTGCTCCAGGCGCTGGAATGGTTTATTGCCATTGCCATGTGTTTGCTGGCCGTGCAGAAGCTCAAAGATGTGGACGGCTTTGCCACCATGTTCCTGAACTACGACTTGCTTGCCCAACGATGGGTGCGCTACGCCTATCTGTACCCCTTTGGAGAAGCAGTGGCCGGCGTGTTGATGCTGGCCGGTGCCCTGATGTGGCTGTCTGTGCCCATCGCCTTATTTATTGGCAGCATCGGTGCCTGGTCAGTGTTCAAGGCGGTCTATATCGACAAGCGCGAACTGAAATGTGCCTGCGTAGGTGGTGACAGCAAGGTGCCCTTGGGCTTTGTCTCTCTGACTGAAAACCTGATGATGGTGGCGATGGCAGTCTGGATGCTGATCAAGCCGTCCTTGATCAGCGCGTAGAGGACAGCATGGCGCACGCTAGATCTGCCGTACTTGCAACTACGCAGGCTCGCCACGCAAAAAGGCCTGGGCCCGTTGCGCCATGATGGCTTCGCGGCGGATGAAGTCCGCCACAAAGTCATTCACAGGACGATGATGCAGGCTGTAAGGCGTATCCCACTGGATGATCTTGCCAGCCTGCATCACACCAATACGATCGGCAATCGCAAAGGCTTCAGCCTGATTGTGGGTGACCAGAATCGCGGTAATGCCCGCGCTTTTCAGAATGTCGCGCACCTCAAACGCCAAGCGCTCGCGGGTATCCACATCCAGATTGGAAAACGGTTCATCCAGCAACAGCAGAGAGGGTTTGGGAGCCAAGGCGCGTGCCAAAGCCACGCGCTGCTGCTGGCCACCCGACAATTCATGCGGATAGCGCTGCGCCAAACGGGCCAGATCGACCAGTTCCAGCATTTCCAGTACTCGGGCCTGACGCTGGGCTTTATCCCATTTGCGCAGACCAAAGGCCACGTTTTTTTCTACCGTCAGGTGAGGAAAGAGGGCGTAATCCTGGAACATCATGCCCACATGGCGGTCTTCCGGCGGCACTTGCTGAGACACAGCCGACAAGACACGGCCATTCAACAGAATATGTCCGGCACGCAAAGGCTCGAAACCGGCAATGGCCCGCAAGACCGTGGTCTTGCCACAGCCCGAGGCCCCCAGCAGACAGCCGATTTCCCCTTGGGGCAAATGCAGGCTGAGCTGGTCAACAACCGGCCGAAAACCTTCAGACGTTTCGTAGGACAGGGTAATCGCCTGCAAATCCAGAAAATCGTTCATGATGCGCGTGGGCCAGAGGCCATCAATTGAGTACGTGCCAATAAAATAACGGGGATCAAACCGGCCAGCACAATGGCCAAGGCGGCAACCGCGCCTTCCTCATAAGTCCCACGAGCCGCTTCCGCATACAGCCAGGTTGCCAAGGTCTCGAAATTCATCGGACGCAGCAACAAGGTCGCAGGCAGCTCCTTCATGGCATCAACAAAAATCAGCAAAGCAGCCGCGCCCATAGCGGGGCGCAGCAAGGGCAAGTGCACACGTTTCAGCGTCCCCGCCGGGGTTTCACCCAATAAACGGGAAGCCTGCTCCAGCGATGCCGGGATTCGAGCCAGCCCGGCTTCAATACCGCCAACCGAGATCGCCAGAAAGCGCAGGGTATAAGCCAAAACCAAAGCCAGCGTTGAACCCATCAACAACAAACCCGTCGCCGAAACACCAAACCAGGACATGACTTGATTGTAGAAAGAGTCAAACATGACGAGGGGCGTCAACAGCCCAATCGCCAGTACGGTTCCCGGAATGGCGTATCCCAGACTGCTGACACCTGCCAGAAAACGAGCCAGACGCGGTTTGCGTCCCGAACGTACTGCCCGAGCAGCCCAGGCGACGACCAAGCCACAAGATAGGGTCGCGATAGTGGCCAGAGCTGCGATATACAAGGTGTTCCAGGCGCTGCTCAGCAATTGCGCCGACACACCGCCCGCCAAGCTCACATGCTTGATGGTCTCATTCAACAAATACAGGGAGGGGGCCACAAAGCCCACCAGCACGGGCGCTACACCCAAAGCAATGGCGATACAGGCAGCGGAGCCTTTCAACCGGGTAGGTCGAATGGGTTCGGAACGCTGATTACTGGAATAGGCTTGGCGGCGGCGACCATAACGCTCGATGCTGATCAGCGCCGCCACCAGACAGAGCATGGAAACAGCAATTTGCGCGGCACCCGCCAAATCCGAGCGCGTCACCCAGGTGGTGTAAATAGACACCGTCAGGGTCTGCACGCCCAGAAACTCGGAAGCACCAATATCGTTCAGCGTTTCCAGCAAAGCCAGGCTGACACCCACTGCAATCGCGGGGCGGGCCATGGGCAACACGACCCGAAAAAATACGCTGCGGCCCGATTCACCCATAATGCGGGCAGCCTCCAGCAAGCTGGCCGATTGTGTCGCAAACATGGCGCGCGTGCTCAGGTATACATAGGGGTAGAGCACCGAACCCAGCAGAAAAATTGCGCCACCCAAGGAGCGCAGATCTGGCAAACGGAATTCACGCGGGTTGCTATAGCCCAAGACGTAGCGAATGGCAGACTGAATCGGGCCAATCGGATGCAGCAAATCCAGATACGCAAAGGCCACGATATAGGTCGGCACTGCCAGCGGCAGCAACAAAGCCCATTGCAAGACCCGTCGTCCGGGAAACTCGTAGGCGGTAATCAGCCAGGCTGACCCCACTCCCAGACAGCTCACCACCACGCCGACCCCCAGGAGCAGCAGCAAGGTATTGCTCATGGCTTGAGGCAGAACGAACTGGAACAAATGCGACCAGTGCTCAGTCGAGCCGCCTAAGGCGTGGGTCAGCAGGGTAATCACAGGCGCTGCCACGATCAGGGCAATCACAGCGGCAGCCAGGGACCAAAAGGGCAGACGACGAAAAAAGGGCATTATGAAAGGCTAGGTATTACAGGCGCTTAAATGCGCGACGACCGCCGCTCTGATTTCTCAAAGCTGGCGGTCGTAGAAAAAGAGTAGGGCGATTTTAGTTGTCGAAGCCAACTTTATCTACCAGCTCGCTGGCTTGTTTGCGATGTTTGGCGATTTCAGTCAATGGCAACGGATCAATCGTCATGGGGCCGAAGCTGGCCACCACGGGGTCCAGCTCAACACCGGCGCGCACGGGGTATTCGTAGTTGGCCTTGGCATACAGGCTCTGGGCTTTCTCGGAAACCAGGTACTCCAGCAGTTTGACAGCGTTGTCCTTATTAGGAGCGTGCTTGGCCACAGCGGCACCGGAAATATTCACATGTGTGCCACCGCCCTTGGTATCAGCAAAGGTTGGACGCACCACATTGATGGCTTCGCCCCATTTGTAGGCATCGCTACCAGGCTCGGCGTTTTTCATGCGGCCCACGTAGTAGGCGTTGGCAATACCCACATCACAAATGCCGCCCAGAATGTCGCGCGCTACGTCACGGTCACCACCGGCAGCCTTGCGGCCCAGGTTGTCTTTCACGCCACGCAGCCATTGTTCCGTCGCTTCTGCACCATTATGCGCAATCATGGCAGCCACCAAGGCTGTGTTATAGGGGTGCTGGCCGGAGCGAATACACACCTTGCCTTTCCATTTAGGATCGGCGAAATCTTCGTAGTGAATGCTCTTTACATCCACGTCTTTAGCCACATAGGCCACGCGATCGCGCAAGGACAGGGAGTACCACTGTTTGTCGGCACCGCGCAAATTGGCGGGAATGGCGCCGTCCAGAGTGGCGGACTCAACGGGCTGAGTAATTCCGGCTTCCACCAGATCCAGCAGATTACCGATGTCCACCGTCATCAGAATGTCGGCAGGGGACTTGTCGCCTTCGGTTTTCACGCGCTCGATCAGGCCATCTTTCACAAACACGGTATTGACCTTCACGCCTGTGTCTTTGCTGAAGGTTTCCAGCAGGGGAGTAATCAGGCCAGGTTCGCGAGTGGTGTAGAGGTTGA
This sequence comes from Alcaligenes sp. DN25, assembly GCF_023674485.1. NCBI lineage: Bacteria > Pseudomonadati > Pseudomonadota > Betaproteobacteria > Burkholderiales > Alcaligenaceae > Alcaligenes > Alcaligenes sp. DN25. Next base: position 2,156,043 of record NZ_CP098408.1, read on the forward strand.
CTTCGCCAGAGGCAAAAGCCGCCATCGACATAGTGCCCATAGCGGACAGAAGCAAAGCTTGGGTCAGGGCACGGCTACGAAGAGTAAAGCGCATTATCAACACTCCAAAACAGGCGTAAATAGCGTAAAAATCGGCTGTAAGCCAGAAAATGTGAATGATTATCAAACGTATGCAGGAACTAGGCAAGAGCTATTTGAATGTGGGCCCGTTTCCAGGCTGGAAATCGTCGTACTATCTGTGCCAAAGCAGGAGAATGGCGACTCATGGAACTTAATGGTAAGTCCTGATTGCGATCAAATCGTATTGGTGAATCAGCATGGATTTACCTGGGGAACTCGGTACAATGGACAAATATTTGCTTACTGATCCGGGCAATGTTGCCCCTCTATACGACAACTAACATGGCAGCTTTCAATACCGAACAAGTGCTCAGCGTCCACCACTGGAACGACACCCTGTTCTCATTTACCACCACCCGCGACGCCGCCCTGCGTTTTCATAATGGGCACTTTGTAATGATCGGTCTGGAAGTCGATGGCAAGCCGCTGATGCGCGCTTACAGTATCGCCAGCGCCAACTACGAAGAAAATCTGGAATTTCTCAGCATCAAGGTACAGGACGGTCCATTGACCTCGCGCCTGCAACACCTGAAAGAAGGCGACACCATTCTGGTCAGCCGCAAACCCGTTGGTACGCTGGTAATTGACGACCTGCGCGCAGGCCGCAATCTGTTCCTGTTTGGCACCGGCACCGGTCTGGCTCCTTTCATGAGCATCATCAAGGACCCCGACACCTACGAGCGTTTTGAAAAGGTGGTACTGGTTCACGGCGTGCGTTTTGTCAGCGAACTGGCGTACTCGGATTTCATCCAGAATGAATTGCCGCAGAACGAATACTTTGGTGAAGTGGTACGCGAAAAACTGCTGTATTACCCCACTGTCACCCGCGAAGAGTTCCGCAATACCGGCCGCATTACCGACCTGATCGAGACCGGCAAGCTGTGCGAAGACCTGGGCATTTCTCAACTGGATCCCGCTCAGGATCGCGCCATGTTGTGCGGCAGCCCCGCCATGCTGACCGATATCAGCGCCATGCTCGATAAACGCGGTTTTGAAGTGTCGCCCGGTGTAGGTCAACCCGGTGACTACGTGATTGAACGCGCCTTCGTGGAAAAATAATCACGCCAAGATCTGTTAATTTTAGCTATAGGCGCTTAAACTCTGATAGTACAACACTCATCAGAGGTTTCTTATGACTAAGCAAGTTGTCTTCACCGATGCCGCTCCGGCTGCCGTAGGCCCATACTCTCAGGCCATTATTGCTTCGGGTGGCAAGACAGTATTTCTGTCTGGCCAAATCGGTCTGGAGCCTGCCACAGGCGAACTGGTATCTGAAAATTTTGAAGGTCAGGTACGTCAGGCATTTGCCAACCTGGAAGCTGTGGTCAAAGAAGCTGGCGCTAGCCTGAGCGACATCGTCAAACTGACTTTGTTTTTGACAGATCTGTCCCGATTTGCCAGCGCCAACGCCATCATGGCCGAACTGATTCCCCAGCCTTTCCCCGCACGCTCCACCATCGGTGTGGCCAGCTTGCCCAAAGGCGCTCAGTTCGAGGTCGAGGCTATCCTCAATTTCTAAAGACGTATTGCCATGACCGCAGGTCGGCCTGCGCCTCAGGCCAAACGGGCTGCGCCACGCAAGGCGCTCAGTCTGGACCAGAAGTTTGAAAAGCTCGGCCTACGAGAGCCTGCCGACTTCGTGGTCCATCTTCCTTTGCGCTACGAGGACGAGACTCAGGTCGAGCCCATCGCCCATCTCTACCCTGGCAAGATGGCGCAAATTGAAGGGCGTATTCTTAGTACGGATGTTCAGGCTCGTCCCCGTGCGCAGCTCCATGCTCGTATTGCCGACGAAAGTGGCGAGCTGGCCTTGCGCTGGCTGCACTTTTATCCCAGCCAGCTCAAGCAGCTGCAAGGGGATTTGCCCCTGCGAGTACGCGGCGAAGTGCGCCAGGGCTTTCATGGCCTGGAAATGGTGCACCCCAAAGTCACCAAAGCCGGCCAACCCCTGGCCCGCGCCTTGACCCCTGTTTACCCCACGACTGATGGCTTGAGCCAGGTACAGCTGCGCAAAGCCATTGCCGATGCGCTCAATAATGCGGACCTGCGCGACACCCTGCCTGAAGAAGTTCGTAGCGAATATGGCCTGATGCCGTTTAACGAGGCTATCCGGCTTTTGCATTACCCACCGCCCGAGCTCAGCTACGACGATTTGTTCGAACACGGCCATCCGGCCTGGAGCCGCATCAAGTTTGATGAATTGCTGGCTCAGCAATTGTCTCTGGCGCAGGCTCGTGCTGCGCGTCAGGCTCAACGTGCCAAGCCTATGCGTGAAGGCAATAGTGATCTGGCTAAAGCCTTGCTGGCTTCGTTGCCCTTCAAGTTAACGGCCGCTCAGAAACGCTGCATCAAGGAAATCAGCGCGGACATGAAGCGCTCGTATCCCATGCACCGGCTGTTGCAGGGAGATGTAGGCAGCGGCAAAACCATTGTATCGGCCATTGCCGCCGTGCAAGCCATTGCCAGCGGTTTTCAGGTGGCTCTGATGGCACCCACCGAAATTCTGGCCGAGCAGCACTATCTGAAGATGCGCGCCTGGCTGGAGCCGTTGGGCGTCGAGCTGGCCTGGTTAAGCGGCAGTTTGGGCGTCAAGGCCAAACGTTTGGCTTATGAAGCCATCAGCTCCGGACAGGCCAGACTGGCCATCGGCACCCAGGCCCTGATTCAGGACAATGTGCAATTTCAGCAATTAGGATTGGTGATTCTGGATGAGCAACACCGCTTTGGTGTTGGCCAGCGTCTGGAGCTGAACCGTAAAGGGGATGCGCAAGACAAGAAAGGTCAGGCTTATTTGCCGCATCAGCTCAATATGAGTGCCACACCTATCCCTCGTACCTTGGCCATGGCTTTTTTCGCGGATCTGGATGTCTCCGCGATTGACGAGTTGCCCCCAGGTCGCAGTCCCATCATTACAAAGCTGGCCGCCGATAATCGCCGTGATGAAATCATGGCGCGCGTCCGGGCTGAAGTTGCCCAAGGTAGACAAGCCTATTGGGTCTGCCCCTTGGTCGAGGAAAGTGAAGCCCTGCAATTGCAAACCGCCGTCGATACCCATGCTGCTCTGGAGCAAGCCTTGGCCCCCTTGCGGGTAGGGCTGATTCATGGCCGCTTGTCTTCCTCGGAGAAAGCCGAGGTCATGGAAGCGTTCCGTAGCGGCAATCTGGACGTGCTGGTGGCGACCACTGTCATTGAAGTCGGTGTAGACGTGCCCAACGCTTCTTTAATGATTATTGAACACGCCGAGCGCTTCGGCCTGGCCCAGCTGCACCAGTTGCGCGGCCGGGTAGGGCGGGGGCAGATTCAGTCCGTCTGCGTCTTGCTGTATCAGGCACCGCTGTCGGCCATTGCCCGCCTGCGCTTGCGCGCCATGTATGAAACCACCGATGGCTTTGAAATTGCCCGCCGCGACCTGGAACAACGCGGCCCGGGCGAGTTCATGGGCATGCGCCAATCCGGGCAGGCAGGCTTGCGTTTTGCCAGCCTGGAGTCCGATGAAGATTTGATCGAGCAGGCCCAAACATTGGCCAGCACCTTTCGCCGTGATTATCCAGACCACGCTCACCACCATTTACAGCGCTGGATGAAGGGCCGGGAAGAATTACTCCGTAGTTAACCCAAGGTCTTAATGCTGTTTTGCACAAGGAATTGTCATGACATTGACCGAGCTGAAATACATCGTTGCCGTAGCACGCGAGCGTCATTTTGGACGTGCTGCCGAAGCCTGCTTTGTGAGCCAACCGACGCTGTCGGTGGCCATCAAGAAGTTGGAAGACGAATTAGGCGTGGTCATCTTCGAGCGTGGCGGGCCCGAAGTGGCTATTACTCCCATCGGGCTGCGCATTGTCACCCAGGCACAGAAAGTCCTGGAAGAGGGTGCCAACCTGCGCGAGATTGCCCGCCAGGGCCACGATCCTTTGGCAGGCCCTTTGCGCGTTGGCATTATTTACACCGTGGCACCGTACCTGCTGCCCAAGCTCGTTCCCAAGCAAATCGAGCTGACCCCGCAAATGCCACTTTTATTGCAAGAAAACTTTACCGTGCGTCTGCTGGAATTGCTGCGCCAAGGTGAGATTGATTGCGCCATTGTGGCCCTGCCTTTGCCTGAAACAGGCTTGGTTATCCGCGAGCTGTACGACGAGCCTTTTGTGGTGGCCATGCCCCATGAACACGCCTGGGCCAAGCGCAAGGAAATTGATCCCGAACAGCTGAAAGATCAGACCATGCTGCTGCTGGGTGCCGGCCATTGTTTCCGCGACCAGGTGCTGGATGTTTGCCCGGAACTATCGCGCTTTTCAGCGTCCAGTGAAGGCATACAGCGCACCTTTGAAGGCTCTTCACTGGAAACCATCCGTCATATGGTGGCCACAGGCATCGGTCTGACTGTCCTGCCTGCCAGCTCTCTGACAGCCCCCGGCCAGGCCAACGAACTGCTGGCCTATGTCCCCTTCAAAAAACCCATTCCAGATCGTCGCATTGCCTTGGTCTGGCGCAAAAGTTTTCCACGTACGTCGGCCATTGACGCCTTGACCCGTGGGATCATGGAAAGTGGCTTGGCTGGGGTCAACTACTTAAAAGTCGAATACAACAGCAATTTCCCGTATCCTGAACTAGCGTAAATCGCACACCTACTGCGTGTTATTCTGCTTCAGTACCTATTTAGCCCTCTGTTCAACAGGAGTCCACTATGGCAAAAGCCGTGAAAGCAGTCAGTAAAACCGCCAAGGTCAGCAAGGCCGAAGAAGCCCCGAACACTGATACCAAGGTCGCAGTTGCAGCCGATGTAAAGGCTGAACCAAAACCGGCAGCCGCCAAGGCCCCCGCCAAAAAAGTGACCGCTAAAAAGGCCGTCGCCAAAAAGCCTGCCACCGCAGCCAAAGCTCCCGCCAAGGCGGCTGCTAAACCTGCGGCCAAGCCAGCTGCCAAACCAGCCGCTGCTCGCAAGCCTGCCGCAACCACGCCGGTTGCCGCCGCCAAACCCGCTGCTCCTGCCAGCGCCGCCAGCAGCGCTCTGAAAATTGATATCGGTATTTCGACGGCAGACCGTGCTGCTGTAGTTAAAGAGTTGTCCAAGGTACTGGCCGACTCCTACACCGTGTACCTGATGACGCACAACTTCCACTGGAACGTCACCGGCCCTATGTTCAAGACTCTGCATGAGCTGTTCATGACGCAGTACACCGAACTGTGGCAAGCCCTGGATGACATCGCCGAGCGTATCCGCGCCCTGGGTCACTACGCCCCTGGTACCTATGCCGAATTCCAGAAGCTGTCCTCCATCACCCAGCCCGCTTCCGTGCCGGATGCTACCACCATGATCGAACTGCTGGTCAAAGGTAACGAAGCGCTGGCTCGTACTGCACGCACCGCTTTTGACCGTGCCGACTCGGCCGACGACCAGCCTACCGCTGACTTGTTGACCCAGCGTCTGGACGTGCACGAGAAAAATGCATGGATGCTGCGTAGCCTGCTGCAGTAATTTCCATCTTATCGCCCTCAAATAGCGATAAAAAAAGGCCACCAAACGGTGGCCTTTCCTATTCCCCCTATAGAAAACCCTGAATTCAGGCGTCAGGCAGGCATAAAGCCCTGTTATCGGTGTATGCTTTCCTGCATATTCACGGAGGTGTTTTCTATGAAAATTCGTTTCACTCCTGTTGCAGCGGCCATGAGCCTGGCAACGGGTCTGCTCTTGTCCGGTGCTGCTCACGCTGACAACATCCGTATTGCACTGGCCGGTCCTTTCACAGGCTCGGTTACCCAATACGGTGACATGGTCAAACAAGGCGTCGATACGGCCATTGAACAGATCAATGCTGCCGGTGGCGTTCTGGGCAAACAGCTCGAACTGGTCACTGTTGACGATGCCTGCGAACCCAAGCAAGGTCCCGTCGCAGCCAACCGTATCGTGAATGACAAGATCCACTATGTTGTCGGTCACGTTTGTTCGGGCGCTACCATCGCGGCCACCGATATCTACAACAACGAAGGCGTGTTGATGGTGACTCCATCGGCAACAGCACCTGCTGTTACCGACGGCAAAGGCTACGAAATGATCCTGCGCACCATTGGTCGCGACGATCAGCAAGGTCCAGCCGCTGCCAAGTTCATCCTGGAACAGATCAAGCCCACTAAAGTTGCCGTCCTGCACGACAAACAGTCCTACGGCCAAGGTATTGCCGCTTCGGTTCGTTCCGAACTGCAAAAAGCCGGTACCGAAGTTGCCCTGTTTGAAGGCATTAACGCGGGGGACAGCGATTACTCCGCCGTCATCACCAAGCTGAAATCCACCGGCGTGGACTTCGTGTACTTTGGTGGCTACCACCCTGAAATGGGCCTGCTGCTGCGTCAAGCCGCCGAGCAAGGCGTAAAAGTCCACTTCATGGGACCGGAAGGCGTGGGTAACCCCGACATTAACGCCATTGCCGGCAAAGCCGTTGAAGGCATGTTGCTGACCTTGCCTGCGGACTTCTCGCAAGATCCGGACAACCAGGCCATCGTCCAGGCTTTCAAGGACAAGAAGCGCGATCCTAGCGGTGCGTTCCAGCTGTCCGCTTACGCCGCAACTATTGCGATTGCCGAAGGCATCAAGGGCGCTGGCGAGGACGATCCAGTCAAAGTGGCCGATTACCTGCACGCCAACAGCGTGAAAACGCCTATCGGTCAAATCAGCTGGAACAAGCAGGGCGACCTGAACGACTTCAAATTTGACGTCTTCAGCTGGCACGCTGACGGTTCCAAGACCGTCTACGGCAAGTAATCCCTGATTCTTGCTCGTAAAAAAACCGGCCTTCGGGCCGGTTTTTTATTATGTATCGCCTTGGAGCACCTTGTTTCAGGCAGGCTGCTCAGGCCTCGATACGCAAACCCGTATCGCGGTCGAACCAATGCAAAGGGTGGGGTGGCATGTAGCCAATCTGGATAGCCTCGCCAATTTGAATTGGATATTCGCGAGTCTGCTCAATCGGGCAGCGCACGATGATGCGATAGTCGCCACAACCCAGATGCAGCAACTGCTCGGAACCCAGAATTTCCACCATTTCCACCTGCGTAGTCACACCGGGCACATGCAGCTGGATGTGTTCTGGTCGTATGCCCAGGAACACCTTGCGGCCACGCACCGCAGCGGGCACCATTTCCGGGCCAAACTGCACAGGCTGACCATTGTCTTGCGTGATCTGACCTTGTGCATCCACCTCTACTGGCAACAAGTTCATGGGCGGTGAACCAATGAAAGTGGCCACAAAAACGGAAGCAGGCTTTTCGAATACCTCGGCGGGTGTCCCGATTTGCTCAGGCATGCCCTGATTCATCACAATCATGCGCTCGGCCAAGGTCATGGCTTCAATTTGATCGTGAGTCACATACAGGCTGGTGGTTTTCAGGCGACGATGCAGTTTCTGAATTTCCAGACGCATCTGCACTCGCAGCTTGGCATCCAGATTGGACAGGGGCTCGTCAAACAGAAACACCTTGGGTTCACGCACAATCGCACGGCCCATCGCAACACGCTGACGCTGGCCCCCCGACAGTTGCCCTGGACGACGTTCCAGCAGGGCACCCAATTCCAAGATCGCAGCGGCGGCATTGACCCTTTGCTTGATTTCATCCTTGGAAAACTTACGGATTTTCAAGCCATACGCCATATTGTCAAAGACTGACATATGGGGGTAGAGCGCGTAGTTCTGGAACACCATGGCAATGTCACGTTCAGCCGGTTCCAGATCATTGACGACCTTGCCGTCGATCAGCACCTGACCTGCCGTGACAGATTCCAGCCCCGCCACCATACGCATCAGGGTCGATTTACCGCATCCAGAGGGGCCCACAATCACCACGAACTCGCCATCCTTCACGTCCACATCAATGCCGTGAATAACGACCGTCCCGTTCGGGTAGGTTTTCTTGACGCCTTCAAATCGTAAGCTAGCCATTCAATAAAGCCTGTAGAGAATTACTTTTCAGAGTCGATGAGACCTTTGACGAACCACTTTTGCATCAGCATCACCACCAGGGCAGGCGGGATCATGGCCAAAAGGGCCGTGGCCATCACCACGTTCCACTCGGTCACGCTGTCACCACCGGAAATCATGCGCCGGATACCGACCACGATCGGGTACATATCCTCTTTGGTGGTAATGATCAGCGGCCACAAATACTGGTTCCAGCCGTAGATAAACTGAATCACAAACAAAGCGGCAATGCTGGTCTTGGACAAGGGCAGCAGAACATCTTTAAAAAACCGCATCGGGCCGGCACCATCAATACGGGCGGCCTCGATCAATTCATCGGGCACCGTCAGAAAGAACTGACGAAACAGGAAGGTCGCGGTTGCTGAAGCGATCAAGGGCAGGATCAGGCCCCCATAGCTGTCCAGCAACTGCAGGTCCGCCACGACCTTGTACGTGGGCATAATGCGCACTTCCACCGGCAGCATCAGGGTGACGAAAATCATCCAGAAAAACAGCATGCGGAACGGGAAGCGGAAATACACCACGGCAAAGGCCGAGAGCATGGAAATAATGATCTTGCCAACCGCGATGCCCAGCGCCATCACCATGCTGACCAGCAACATGCGTCCCACTGGTGGGGAGTTGGTGGCCGTCCCCTGCAAAGCGGTGATGTAGTTCTCTACCATGTGCGAGCCCGGCCAGAGCGACATGGGCGCACGGGCCACTTCCGCGCTGGTCTGGGTGGAAGCCACAAACGTGATGTACAGGGGCAGAGCAATCACGATCACACCCAGGATCAGGGTCAGATGCGTGAAAAAATCAAGAATAGGGCGTCGTTCAACCATGACTATGTTCCTTGCTGCGCATCAGCTGTACGTCACTTTGCGATCAATATAGCGGAACTGAATCACCGTCAGCGCCACAACCACCGCCATCAGCACCACAGACTGGGCTGCCGAAGAACCAATATCCAGGCCACGGAACCCCGTGTTGTAGACCCGGTAAACCAGAATCGAGGTGGCTTCACCCGGCCCGCCCTGACTGACCACGTCAATAATGGCGAAGGTGTCAAAGAAGGCATAAATAATGTTCACGACCAGCAGGAAGAAAGTCGTCGGGGCCAGCAAAGGAAACACAATGCCCCAGAAACGGCGCATGGGACCGGCACCATCCATGGCGGCCGCTTCAATCAGGGAGCGCGGGATGGCTTGCAGGCCAGCCAGGAAAAACAGAAAGTTGTAGGAGATCTGCTTCCAGACCGAAGCAATCACCACCAGCAACATGGCGTCATTGCCATTCAAGCGTGGATTCCACTGAATGCCATGCTCCAGCAGGAACACGGCCACAATCCCTACAGAGGGGGAGAACAGGAACAACCACAACACCCCGGCCACCGCCGTTGCCACGGCATAAGGCCAGATCAGCAAGCTGCGATACAGCAGCGCGCCTCGTATCACTCTATTCGCCATCACGGCCAGAACCAAAGCCACGACCAGGCCCAACACTGACACGGCAAGCGAAAATACCGCCGTCGTCTTGAACGAGGCCATATATTCTGCACTATTGAACAGCTCGGCAAAGTTATCCAGGCCTACAAACTGCGAAGACAGGCCAAAGGGGTCTTCCAAATGAAAAGCCTGCCACAGCGCTTGACCGGCAGGCAGAAAAAAGAAGATCAGAGTAATGGCTAGCTGCGGAGCAAGTAGCAAATAGGGCAGTGTCTTATGACGAAAGACGACACGTTTTTCCATAGGTTTGCGCGCAATGGGAAGGGAGCGCCACCATCAGGGTGGACAGACTTCTAATGAAACGAAAAGCGTATGAGCGGCTTGGACAAGATGGTGACAGTTTGCCGGCCTGAGGCCAAGACAAGACGCCGTCCGCACACTCATACGCTCGATTGTAAACCACCCGCGCAAGGCGGGCAGGGCTTACTTCACGCTCTTTTCAAAGCGCTCCAGCAGTTCGTTGCCACGACTTTGCATGGCTTTCAAACCTTCTTCAGGGGTGACTTTGCCAGCAAAAATCTGTTCCATCACACCGTCTTCGATGTCACGAATCTGCGGCAAGGAACCCAGGCGAATACCACGCGAGTTCTCGGTGGTGCTGGCGTCCAGCTGTTTGACGGCAACGTCTGCGCCCACGTTCTTGGCGTAGAAATCGGAGTCCTTGGTCTTTTCAAAGCCTGCTTTGGTCACAGGCACATAGCCGGTGTCCTGGTGCCAGGCCGCCGCTTGGTCAGGGCTGGAGATAAAGTGGAAGAATTCGGTCACGCCCTTGTAGACATCATCCGATTTCTTGGCAAAGACCCACAGGGAAGCACCACCAATAATGGAGTTCTGAGGCGCGCCCTGTACATCGCTGTAATAGGGCAGGCTGCTGGTGCCAAATTCAAATTCGCCGGTTTTGATGATGTTGGCGCGGTTACCGCTGGAGCCGGTAAACATGCCGCACTTGCCGCTGGTAAACAGGGCGTTGGCCGTATCACCACGACCGCCGTAGGAGAAGGAACCATCCTTGGACATATTTGCCAGGAAAGTCATGTGCTTCAGGAACAGTGGGTTATCCAGCTGCAGCCGAGCGCTGGGGCCGCCAAAACCGTTGTTCTCGCTGGCAAAGGGGATGTTGTGCCAGGCGGCAAAGTTCTCCAGCAGAATCCAGGAGGGCCAGGAAGAGGTATAGCCACACTCTTGGCCGGACTCACGCAGTTTCTTGGCGGCTTCGTGCAGCTCCTGCCAGGTCTTGGGTGGCTTCTCGGCATCCAGGCCAGCTTTCTTGAAGGCGTCCTTGTTGTAGTACAGCACCGGGGTGGAGCTGTTAAAAGGCATGGAAATCAGCTTGCCTTCGTTGGAGGAGTAGTAACCGGCAACCGCACCCAGAAAGTCATCCGGGTTGATAGGTTTGCCCGCTTTCTCCGACATTTCCTGAACTGGCTGAATGGCGCCCTTGGCGGCCATCATGGTGGCAGTACCCACCTCGAATACTTGCAAAATATCAGGGGCATTACCGGCACGGAAAGCGGCGACACCGGCGTTCATGGACTCGCCATAGTTGCCTTTATACGAGGCTTTAACCTGGTAGTCCGACTGAGATGCGTTAAAGTCTTTGACTAATGCATTAACCCGTTCGCCCAAGGCTCCTTCCATTGAATGCCAGAACTGAATTTCTGTGGCCGCTTGCGCAGTGCCGATAGAAGCAATCAGACCGGCTAGAGACAGAGCAAATAGTTTTGTTCGCATCAGGCTTTCTCCTGTATAAAAGGTGCCGCTAAGGTGTAGCAGGTTTTAAAACTCAAGCTTATGACTTGTTTATGACGCTCTCGTGAATGTATCCATGACAGCGTTATATAAGCAATGACTAATTACCCTCAAACGCTAAGAAAACGTGTCAGAGGACAGATTTTTAATGGGAGCGATGATGAATCCACACGATACCTCTTTTAAGCTGGCGTTTATCGGCGCGGGCAATATGGCCAGTGCCTTGGCGGCTGGTTTAATTGGGAAACGCTGCGGCGGCTCGGACGTTTTGGCGATTGATATTTACCCGCCCGCCCTGGAGTCGTGGGCCCAGCAAGGTGTACAAACCGCGTATGAACCCGGCCCGGCCTTGTCCAAGCAGCGTATCTGGGTTTTTGCCGTCAAGCCCCAGGTCATGAAAGAAACCGTGCTGGCCTGCAAACCCTATCTGCAAGGGGACACCCTGGTGATCAGCGTGGCCGCTGGCATTCCGGCAACTGCTCTGGCCCAATGGCTGGGCGAACCCGGCCAGCCGTACCAGCGTGTAATCCGCTGTATGCCCAATACCCCGGCCTTTATTGGTTGTGGCATTACCGGCCTGATGGCCCTGGAACAGGTAGATGAAAGCGATAAAGCCATTGCGCAGCAATTGTTGAAATCCGTGGGGGAAGTGGTCTGGGTTGAAAATGATGCCGCCATTGATGCCGTCACGGCGGTTTCAGGCAGTGGTCCAGCTTACGTGTTTTTGTTTATCGAAGCTTTGATCAAAGCCGGTATCGAGCAAGGTTTGTCGCCAGAACAGGCCCGCCAGCTGTCCCTGGCAACGCTGCACGGCGCCACCCAGTTGGCCACCTTGTCGCCAGAAGAACCTTCGGTCTTGCGCGAGCGCGTCACCTCCAAAGGGGGGACTACGGCAGCCGCCCTGAATGTCTTTAACGAAGGCGGCTTTACACCACTGGTCCAAAAAGCAGTCAATGCTGCCAAAGTGCGTGCCGGAGAGCTGGCCCAAGAGTTTTCCTGATCCCCGGATTACTCCCTATAGCATCGTCAAAAATTGATATAGCGCAATAAAAAAGCAGTAAAACAAAAAGCAGGGGAGTTCTCAAGAGAGCTCCTCTTTTCTTTTATAAACAAGGCTTTTAGTATGCGAGCGTGTTTTGGAAACACCCTGTTAACAATGCCTCGTTATTTTCAAAATAAATAAGCAGGGCGCTAGGGCTTATACGAAGTGACAAGTTTTAGGCAGCTACCCCAAAATGGGTTCCCCTGGAGCATAACAATGCCTATCCAGACCCCAGAATAAGCACTTTCTAAAAAGCAATGCCGGGAACCCCCGGCCTCGGGAGACAGCTGCTATGACCCTTACTCGACGCTTTACCCCCGCTCTGACCGCCTTGGCCACCGTACTGGCCATGGGCACCGCCTATGCGGCGGACACCATCAAAATTGGTATCCCTCAACCCATGACTGGTCCCTCCACCCAATATGGTGACCAAATCCAGGCCGGTGCATTGACCGCAATTGACGCGATTAACGCAGCAGGGGGTGTCAAAGGCAAAAAGCTGGAAGCCGTCCTGATTGACGATGCGTGCGAACCCAAACAGGCGGTGCCTGCAGCCAACCGTGTGGTCAACTCCGGCGCGAAATTCGCCGTGGCCCACGCGTGCTCGGGAACCACGGTGCCTGCCGTGAACATTTACGAGCAGGAAGGCATTGTGGCGATTACTCCCGGTGCGACCTCGCCTCTGGTCACCGACACTATCAAGCCCCATTACTTTTTCCGCACCATTGGTCGTGACGACCAGCAAGGCCCCTTTGCGGCCGACTACATTGCTGACGTCCTCAAGCCCAAGAGCATTGCCGTCCTGCACGACAAGCAGACTTACGGCTCCGGTGTTGCCACGCAAGTGCGTGACGCGCTCAAGAAAAAGAACATGAACATTGTCATGTACGAGGGCATTAACGTCGGTGACAGCGATTACTCGGCCGTAATCACCAAGCTCAAGGGCGTGAACCCCGATCTGATTTATTTCGGTGGTTACCATGCCGAGCTGGGCCTGCTGCTGCGTCAGGCGCGTGAACAAGGCATGACCAACACCTTCATGGGTCCGGAAGGCGTTGCCAACCGCGACCTGGTCGCCATTGCCGGTCCGGCAGTGGAAGGTTTGCTGGTGACCTTGCCAACCGACTTCACCAAGATGCCGGCCAACAAGGACGTGATGGAGAACTTCAGCAAATACAAGCGCAATCCTAACGGGGCCTTTACCTTCCCGGCCTACGCGGCGGTACAAATTATTGCTGACACGATCAATGCGGTAGGCGAAGATTCGGCCAAGGGAGCCGACTACATGCACGCTAATGCGTTCAATACCGCCATTGGCAAGGTAGAATACGACGCCAAGGGTGATTTGAAGCATTTCGAATTTGCCGTTTTCAAGTGGGATAAAGAAGGTAACTTTGATCTAGTTGAGAAATAAGACTGGATTATGTGCCCCCGCTCTTTACGAAGAACGGGGGCATTGCTTTTGGATGCCCACAAAGCCTTAGAACAAAACGACGGACTCAACGGAAAAAAACAAGCATGTCTGATTTACTCCCTCAGATCGTGCAGCAGCTGTTCAATGGATTATCCTTGGGCGCTATTTATGCACTGATCGCCATCGGCTACACAATGGTCTATGGCATTATCGGAATGATTAACTTTGCCCACGGCGAGATCTACATGATCGGTGCCTATGTCGGGCTGGTAACCCTGACTGCGATTGGCGTAGGCTCGGGTCTGCCTATCTGGCTGATCATTCTTATCATGTTGCTGGTTGCCATCCTGGTAACCGCGGTTTACGGCTATGCGATTGAAAAAGTTGCCTATGCGCCGCTGCGTGGCAGCCCTCGGCTGGTCCCGCTGATCTCGGCCATTGGTATGTCAATTTTCTTGCAGAACTGGGTTGCCCTGGGCCAGGGCGCACGCGATATGGCAGTGCCCACATTGCTGTCCGGCTCCTTTCAGTTCAGCCTGGGCGCAGACGGCTTTACCGTCACGGCGCCTTACTCACGCGTCATGATCATTGTCGTGACCGTGGTGCTGATGATCATGCTCAGCCTCTACATCAAGTACTCGCGTCTGGGTCGCGCCTCGCGTGCATGTTCACAAGACTTGCGCATGGCCAACCTGCTGGGTATCGACACCAATAAAATCATCTCCTTTACCTTTGTCATCGGCGCCATGCTGGCTGCCGTGGGCGGCGTGCTGATTGCCACCGCCATTGGCAAGCTGAACCCCTTCATCGGCTTTATTGCCGGTATCAAGGCCTTTACGGCAGCCGTGCTGGGCGGTATTGGCAGCATCCCTGGCGCCATGCTGGGCGGTGTCCTGCTGGGTCTGGCAGAAACCTTTGCCGCTGCCTTTATTTCGTCGCAGTACAAGGACATCGTGGCCTTTTTACTGTTGGTCTTTATCCTGCTGTTCCGCCCAACGGGCCTGCTGGGTAAACCCGAGGTGGAGAAAGTCTGATGATGAACCGCTTTAGCAATGCATTTATCGCCGCTGTCTTGGCAGGCATTATTGTGGCTCCCGTCTTTGGCCTGCAAATTGTGCGCGCCGGGATGAACACCCATCTGGAAAGCGATTGGCAGATCATTCTGATCGGTATGGCACTGGTCTTTGTGGTCCAGCTGATCCGTCCTAACGTCAATCGCACCAAGATACGTGAAAGCCGCTGGACGCTGCCCAAACTGAGCATGCAGCACAAGAAGATCCTGCTGTACATCGTGATCGCTTGTGCCGTGGTCTGGCCCTTTTTTGGTGGTCGTGCTCAGGTGGATATTGCCACCTTGGTGCTGATCTACATCATGCTGGGCCTGGGGCTGAATATCGTGGTGGGCTTTGCCGGCCTGCTGGACCTGGGTTTTGTGGGCTTTTACGCCGTGGGTGCCTACACCTACGCCTTGCTCTATCACTACGCAGGCTGGGGCTTCTGGGAAGCACTGCCATTAGCGGGTGGTATGGCGGCCCTGTTCGGCTTCCTGCTGGGTTTCCCCGTGCTGCGCTTGCGCGGCGACTATCTGGCTATCGTCACCCTGGGTTTTGGTGAAATCATTCGCCTCTTGCTCATCAATATGTATGACCTGACCGGGGGCCCGGACGGTATCTCCGGTATCCCCAAGCCAACCGTATTCGGTTTCCCCATGGCACGCCGTGCGCCAGAAGGGCAGACCACCTTCCACGACCTGATGGACTGGACCTTCAGCAATCAGGACGTGGTGGTGTATCTGTATTTGATGGCCCTGGCGCTGGCCCTGATCACCTTGCTGGTGTCCAGCCGTGTGGTGCGCATGCCTATTGGTCGTGCCTGGGAAGCCCTGCGCGAGGACGAGATTGCTTGCCGTTCGCTGGGTCTGAACCCCACTTCCATCAAACTGTCCGCCTTTACCATGGGTGCCATGTTTGCCGGTTTTGGTGGTGCTTTCTTTGCCGCCCGTCAGGGTCTGGTCAACCCGGAGTCCTTCACCTTTATTGAATCCGCCTTGATCCTGGCCATCGTGGTGCTGGGTGGTATGGGTTCACAAATCGGCGTCATTCTGGCGGCCATTGTGCTGACTGTGGTCCCTGAACTGGCCCGAGAGTTTGCGGAGTATCGGATGTTGATTTTTGGTCTGGTCATGGTGGCCATGATGGTTTGGCGTCCACAGGGCCTGCTGCCTGTGCAACGTCCTCATGTGGAGTTGCGTACATGAGCCCATTACTCCGAGTATCCGATCTGTCGATGCGTTTTGGTGGCTTGCTGGCGGTGGATTCCGTCAGCTTCGATGTGGCTAAAGACGAAGTGTTTGCCATCATCGGCCCCAACGGCGCCGGGAAAACGACGGTATTTAACTGCGTAGGCGGCTTTTACAAGCCCACCTCCGGTTCCGTCACCCTGGAAGACCAGCCCATCCACGGCCTGTCCAGCCACAAAGTGGCACAAAAAGGCCTGGTACGTACCTTCCAGAACGTGCGCCTGTTCAAGAAGCTGACGGTGCTGGAGAACCTGCTGGTCGCCCAGCACAGCCAGCTCAAGGCCGGCTTTTTGTCCGGTCTGCTGAACCTGTCACGCTACAAGCAGTCCGAAAAGGAAGCTAAAGAGCGTGCGGTGACATGGCTGGACTTCATGGGCCTGACCGATCTGGCCAACCGTGAAGCGGGCAATCTGGCCTACGGCCACCAGCGCCGCCTGGAAATTGCACGTTGCATGATCACCCAGCCGCGCTTGCTGATGCTGGACGAACCTGCGGCGGGCCTGAATCCCCAAGAGAAACGTGATCTGCAAGCCTTGATCGACCAACTGCGCCGCGAATTTGGCGTGGCCGTCCTGCTGATCGAGCACGATATGAGCCTGGTTATGGGCGTATCAGACCGGATCCTGGTTATGGAATATGGCAAACCCATTGCCACCGGCCTGCCTGAAGAAGTGCGCAATGATCCGCGCGTCATCAAAGCCTATCTGGGGGAAGAATAAGTGCTTAAGCTGGACTCCGTATCTACCCATTACGGCGCTATTCAGGCGCTGGATCAAGTTAGCGTGGACGTGAATCAGGGCGAGATCGTCACCCTGATTGGCGCGAACGGCGCTGGCAAAACCACCTTGCTCATGACCGTTTGCGGCTCGCCCCGAGCCAGCTCGGGAAGCATCAGCTTCATGGGCGAGGATATCACCCACGCCGACACGCACCGCATCATGCGCAAAGGCATCGCCATCTCTCCCGAAGGCCGTCGCGTCTTTCCAGACCTGACCGTGTCGGAAAACCTGAAGATGGGTGGTTTCTTTCTGAACCGCAGCGAGATCGACGAAGGAGAGGAACACGTCTACAAACTGTTCCCCCGCCTGAAAGAACGCGCTGCGCAACGAGCAGGAACCATGTCAGGTGGTGAGCAGCAAATGCTGGCTATCGGTCGTGCACTGATGAGCAAACCGTCCTTGCTGCTGCTGGACGAACCTACGCTGGGCCTAGCCCCGCTGATCATTGCGCAGATCTTTGACATCATCCGTACCATTCGAGATGAAGGCGTGACGGTGTTTCTGGTAGAGCAGAACGCCAACAAGGCCCTGCAAGTCGCAGACCGTGGCTATGTGCTGGAAACCGGCAAGGTAGTGATGCAGGATACCGGCGCCAATCTGCTGGCGAATCCGGATATTCGGAAGGCGTATCTGGGGGCTTAGACAGCCAGCGAATGCAGCCTCAAAGCGGTAGAGCGTCATCGATTTAAAGCACCGCTTTAATTTACGTGCTTGAAAAAAAACCTGAATCGCAGCTTTTGCTGGATTCAGGTTTTTTTTTCGGGTGACAAGTCAACACAAGGCCATCCGCACCAGAACTAAAAGCTATCGATATGCTTGCCGTACGCTTCAGGGGAGCAGAACACGACAGCATCCCCTGAAACCTGATATCGCTAGCTGCGAAACGACTTAATCCTTCAACAAGCCTTCGCCGCGCAGTGCCGCCTTCACACCTTCGTTCTGCTCCATGCGAGCAAAGAAGGCGTTCAGGTTCTTCATGCCCGACAGGTCCAGCTTCATCAGAGCAGCCCAGCGTAGTACCACGTACAGGTAAGCATCAGCCACGGACAAGGAGCCCGACAAGGTTTCTTTACCTTCCAGGTGCTTGTCGATCACGCCCAGTTGCTTGGTCAGCAAGGCAGCGGTCTTGGCCTTGACCTCGGCCTGAGTTGCTTCCTGATCCGCGTAGCGATGCGTACCGAACACCACACCCACGTTGCGGTGGATTTCGGCGTTGAGGAAGGCCAGCCAACGGCGGGCTTCAAAGCGTTGTTCGATGGTGCTGCCAATCAAATTGGCTTGCGGGTTCTTCTCGTTCAGGTATTCCAGAATGGCGATGCTTTGTGTCAGAACCAGATCACCATCGACCAGAACAGGCACAGCGCCGTTGGGGTTCAGTTTCAGGAATTCTTCTTGCTGCAGTTCGTCACGGCTGACGCGCTGGGATTCAAACGGCTTGCCTATCCACTCCAATGCAATGCGGGTCACCAAAGGACAAGCACCAGTCATGTAATACAGTTTCATAAGCTCTCTTTCCAAAAGTGCGATAAACAAATGGCGCGAGCTTGTCGCGCCACTCCAAAATCATCGAGGCTGCAGGTGGCGAGCCAGGAAGCGCTCCATACGCTCGTAAAACTCGAACTTGTTCTCGTCGTTATGGAAGCCGTGGCCTTCGTTATCCTTGACCATGTACTCCACATCCACACCACGCGCTTTCAAAGCGGCAACCATCTGGTCACTTTCTGCCTTGTTCACCCGTGGGTCGTGTGCGCCCTGGGCGATAAATAAGGGAGTGCGGATCTTGTCGGCATGTAAAACGGGGGAGTTGGCTTCCAGCAGCTCTTTATCCTTTTCCGGATCACCTACCATGGCGTGCATTTTCACCAGCAAAGGCTTCCAGTACGGCGGGATGGTATTCATGAAGGTCAGCAAGTTGGACACGCCCACATAGTCCACCGCTGCAGCGTACAAGTCCGGGGTTTTGACGATACCGGCCAAGGTCGCGTATCCACCGTAACTGGCGCCGTAAATGGCAATGCGCTTGGGGTCAGCAATCTTTTGATCGATCAGCCACTGAACGCCATCGGTAATGTCGTCCTGCATGCTCAGGCCCCATTGCTTGAAACCCGCTTCCCAGAACTTGCGTCCATAACCGGTCGAACTGCGGAAGTTGATTTGCAAGACGGCGTAGCCACGGTTGGCCAGGAACTGCACCTCGGGGTTAAAGCCCCAGTAATCGCGCGCCCACGGGCCGCCGTGCGGGTTGATGACCACCGGCAGATTACGGCTGGGGACACCCAAAGGCAGGCTCAGGTAGCCGTGAATCTTCATGCCGTCACGTGCCGTAAATTCGATAGGGTGCATGACCGCCATATCGCTTTCCGGCAAGGCACTGTTGATTACAGCCAGTTTGTGCAAGCTATTGCTGTCCACATCGTAAAGGTAGCGTGAGCCTGGATTGCGATCGCTGTAGCTGGCCACAATCATTTTCTTTTCATCGCGTGTGATGGACTGAATGCTGATCTCGTAGCCCGGCAATTGGCGGGCGATGGCAGCGTGGATTTTCTCGCTGTGCTCGTCAAAGAAATGCTGACCGGGTTTGTCGGTGTAATAATCCACCGAAGTCAACACCTGACGCAGGCGAGAATAGCCAGCTCCCATCAGATCGTGATCGGGTAATTCGTAGATTTTTTCTTCTTCATCCGGCTTGGCAGGGTCAATCAAGACCAAGGCCAAGGTGTCGCGACCACGGTTGCTCAAGGCGTAGAAGCGCTGATTGTCGGCATGAAAAAAGAGAGGGCTGACTTCCGTGCGGAAGTCCGTTTGCAAAATGCTGCGGAACGGCTCGGAATCGCTGTCGCGATAACGCAGTTCGGAATCCACGCCCGATATCGAAATCGCCATGCGCACCCGACCTTGATGATCTGTACTCCAGCCCAGTACATCACCGGGGTTCTCGGCCGCCAATGTGCTTTCACCGGTCAGGACATTGACCTTGTAGACGTCGAATACTTCCGGATTACGGCCGTTGTGCGACACCAGAATATGCTCCGGGTCGTCCGGCAAATCGTCCTGCACCCCGGCACGTACGCCTTCCAGCGGCGTCAGGTCCGTGACTTTGCCAGTCAGCACGTTCACCGCCAGAACGTGATAGTTCTCATCGCCATTGACGTCCTTGGCATAAATAACGGTTTCATCGCCTTTCCAGAAGTACTCGGCAATATCGCGCTGATGTTCGGCGGTGACGCGGCGAGCCTCGCCCACAGGCTCACTGCCTTTTAACTCTTGCACAAAGATATTCTGACGGGCGGGGTGACCGTCGATCTTGACGGGCTCCATAAAGCCGATCATGCGCCCCTGATCCGAAATCCGGAAACCGCTACGCTTGGGATTCTGAAAGAAGTCCCGAATGTCGTACAGTGGGGGAGTGGTGCTCGCGACGTTATCCGGTATCAGGGCGTGGGCGCCCAAAGAGAGCAAGAGGGACAAGAGCATAAGCAATAACCTATAAAACAGGGTTATGAGGGTGAGACCAGGGACAAGCCTGTATCAATCCCATTACTATATCGGATGATGGTCCCAAGCAAAGGCAAGAACCCTCTGAAAATAGGGCCAGAATGCCAGGGGCAGCTCAAGGACAAGGACAGGCATGACTTCTTTGACTCGTATCGTTTTTCTGGATAGGGAAACACTGTCAGACAGCGTAGAGCTGCCGCAGGTTCCCTTTAAGCATGAACTGCAAGTTTACGGACGTACCGCTCCCGATCAAGTGGCCGAACGTATTGCCGATGCCGACATTGTCATCAGCAATAAAGTGGCACTCCGCCGCGAGCATTTGCAGGCCGCGCCCAACTTGAAAATGATCGCATTGGCCGCCACAGGTAGCGACAATATTGATCTGGATGCCGCCCGTGAACGCGGCATTGTGGTCAGCAATATCCGCGACTACGCCGTGCGTAGTGTTCCGGAGCATGTTTTTGCCCTGATCTTTGCCCTACGCCGCAATATCTGCGCCTACCGCCAATCCGTCAAGGAAGGCCGCTGGCAAGATGCCCAGCAGTTCTGTTATTTCGACTATCCCATCCGTGATCTGGCAGGCTCCACCTTAGGGCTGATTGGCTCTGGTTCTCTGGGGCAGGCCGTCGCCACCATGGGTCGAGCCCTGGGCATGAAAGTCATCTTTGCTCAACGCCGTGGCCAGACCATCGTCAGCAATGCGGATGACCGCTTGCCCTTTGAGCAAGTGCTGGAGCAAGCCGACGTCCTCTCCCTGCATTGCCCCCTGACTGCTGAAACACAAAACATGCTGGGCATGGCCGAGTTCGAGCGTATGGCCCCACGCCGCCCCTTGCTGATCAATACCGCCCGTGGCGGGCTGATCGACAATCAGGCACTGGAGCACGCCTTGCGACAGGGCTGGCTGGGTGGTGCAGGCATTGATGTTTGCACGCCCGAGCCACCACCCGCTGACCATATCCTGATGCGCTTGTTAGACTTACCCAATTACATTTTGACGCCGCATATAGGCTGGGCCAGTCAGGAGGCCATGCAGGCCCTGGCAAACCAGTTGATCGAAAACATTGTTGCTTTCCACCGCGGCCAAGCACGCCATACGCTGTAAATAATGACTGATTTAAGCTCCTACCAAGCCAATTTCTCCCTCGCTGGTCGCTGTGCTCTGGTGACCGGCTCGTCCGCCGGTCTGGGCCTGGAAATCGCCCGTGCCTACGCCGCCCATGGCGCCCATGTGATTTTGCATGGTCGTAAGGCCAGTAAACTCCTGCCTCTTGCCAACGAGCTTGCAACTGGCGGTGCCCAGGTTGATACTTGGGAACATGATCTGGCCGATCTGGACTCCTTGCCAGACTCCTATCAAGCCCTGTGCCAGCGCGTCGGCACTCCCGATATTCTGGTGAACAATGTGGGCGTGCGACTACGCAGCCGCTTGCAGGATGCCGATTGGGACGATGTGGAACATTTGCTGAATGTAGACCTGCTGGCCACGCTGAAACTGTCCAAGTACGCGGCCCAAGCCATGCTCAAGGCTCAGACCCGGCACGGCCGTATTGTGACCTTGACCTCCATTGCAGGCCCGCTGGCTCGCCCAGGCGACGCTATTTACCCGGTTGCCAAGCAGGGTCTGGCCGGCATGGTACGAGCACTGGCCGTAGAATTTGGCGGGCAGGGCATTACCAGCAATGGCATCGCCCCCGGCACCTTTGCCACGGAAACCAATGCCGCCCTGGCTCAAGACCCCGTCAAAGGTCCTTTAGTGGTTGGTCGCAACCCCTTGGGACGCTGGGCCAAGCCGGACGAAATCCGCGCTGCCGCTGTGTTTCTGGCCTCTCCGGCTGCTTCCTATGTCAATGGCCATATCGTGGTTGTAGACGGCGGTTTCTCCATTACTTTCTGATTGTTCCCTGACCATGCCGCTACCTCGTCCCATCCGCATCGCGATCAATGGCTATGGCCGCATAGGCCGTTGCCTGCTGCGCGCCATTTACGAATCCCCACGACGCCAGGAATTTGATGTCGTGGTCATTAACGAGCCCGCCACCATAGCCACCATGGCGTATCTGACGCGCTTTGATTCGACCCATGGCGTATTTCCGGCCCAGGTAGAGCACAACGAACACGAGCTGATTGTGGGGGATAAGGCCATCCGGGTGCTGCATGAAACCGACCCCAAATCCATAGACTGGGCGGCGCTGGATCTGGACATGCTGATCGAATGCAGTGGCGCCTTTGGCAGTCGAGCCCAGCTGCAGCAATTTCTGGACGCCGGTTGCCCGCGTGTGCTGCTATCCAATCCCGGCAATAGTGCCCAGGACGTGGATTTCACCGCTGTGCTGGGTATTAACCATGAACAGTTGCAAGGCGACGAGCGGATTGTCTCCAACGCCTCCTGCACCACCAATGCCATCATCCCGGTTCTGGCTGAACTGGATAAGACCTTCGGCATACGCCACGCCTTTTTAAGCACGCTGCACTCAGTCATGAACGATCAACCCATGATCGACGGCTACCATAGCAGCGATCTGGCCCGCACCCGTTCCGCCTTGCAATCCATGATTCCAGTCTCTACCGGGCTGGCAACTGGCGTAGAGCGGCTGTTACCGCAGCTAAAAGGCAAAGTTCAGGCCAAATCCATACGCGTCCCTATCTTGAACGTGTCGGCCATTGATCTGATGGTCAACCTGGAACGCGACACCAGCCGGGATGAAATCA
Source organism: Alcaligenes sp. DN25 (assembly GCF_023674485.1). Lineage (NCBI taxonomy): Bacteria > Pseudomonadati > Pseudomonadota > Betaproteobacteria > Burkholderiales > Alcaligenaceae > Alcaligenes > Alcaligenes sp. DN25. The sequence goes on from NZ_CP098408.1 coordinate 2,179,110, forward strand.
ACCAGTTGTTCCAGAAAGCGGCGCAGCAATGGCCTGGTATTCTGGACTACTCCGATCAGGCCCACGCCTCGATCGACTTCAATCACAATCCACACTCTGCAGTCGTGGACGGCTCGCAAACCCGAACCAATGGGGACGGGCTGGTCAATATGCTGGTCTGGTTTGACAACGAATGGGGGTTTTCCAACCGCATGCTTGATATTGCCTGTGTGTGGGCTGCGCGCTTCTTGCGCCAGCCGTGAACACCCCATTTTCAAACTGAACTGTCTTCCGAATTCTTACAGGAGCCATGATGAGTACGACACGTATTGAACAGGATTCCATGGGAACCATTGAGGTTCCCGCCGACCACTATTGGGGCGCGCAGACACAGCGCTCGATCCAGAACTTCCCAATTGGCCGTGACCGCTTCCAGTGGGGCCGCAGCATGATCGAGTCGCTGGGCATCCTGAAAAAATCCACAGCCTTGGCCAACCAGGAACTGGGCGAATTGCCCGACGAACTGGCCCAGCTGATTGTAAAAGCGGCTGATGAAGTAATTGCGGGCCAGTGGGATACCGAGTTCCCCTTGGTTGTGTTCCAGACCGGTTCTGGTACACAAAGCAATATGAACGTGAACGAGGTGATCTCCAACCGCGCCATTGAGCTGGCTGGTGGCGAGAAGGGCAGCAAAAAGCCCGTCCACCCGAATGACCACGTGAACCGCGGCCAATCCTCCAACGATACTTTCCCCACCGCCATGTACATCGCTGTGGGTCTGGAATGTCAGCGCCGCCTGCGCAAAGACGTAGGTCAGTTGCGCGACACTCTGGCCGCCAAAGCCAAACAATTCAACAGCATTGTGAAAACCGGCCGTACCCACTTGCAAGATGCCACGCCCATCACGCTGGGCCAGGAAATTGGTGCCTGGGTGGCGCAGATTGATTTCGGCCTGCAAACCGTGGACAAGGCTCTGGACGGTATCTACCAACTGGCGATTGGCGGTACCGCCGTGGGTACGGGTCTGAACGCCCACCCTCAGTTTGGCGAACGCACAGCAGCCCATATTGCCAAGATCACAGGCCTGCCATTCCAGGCGGCTGAAAACAAGTTCTTTGCGCTGTCGGCTCACGACGCGCTGGTGAATCTGTCCGCCTCCCTGCGTACCCTGGCCGGTGCCTTGATGAAGATGGCTAACGACGTGCGCTGGCTGGCCAGCGGCCCTCGCTGCGGGATTGGCGAGCTGCAAATTCCCGAGAACGAGCCCGGTTCCTCCATCATGCCCGGCAAGGTCAACCCCACTCAGTGCGAAGCGCTGACCATGGTGGCCGTGCAGGTGTACGGTAACGACGCGGCGGTGGGCTTTGCCGGCAGCCAGGGCAATTTCCAGTTGAACGTCTACAAACCTGTGATGGTGCACAATGTGCTGGAAAGCATTGCCCTGATCAGCGACGCATGCCTGGCTTTTGACGAGCATTGCGCTCAAGGTCTGGAGCCTGTCATGGAAAAGATCCAGCACAATCTGGACCAGAACCTGATGCTGGTCACCGCCCTGAACCGTCACATCGGCTACGACAAGGCCGCCTACATCGCCAAGACAGCCCACAAGGAAGGCCTGACCCTGCGTGAGTCCGCCCTGAAATCCGGCTATCTGACTAACGAGCAGTACGATCAGTGGATTGTGCCACTGGATATGACCCACCCAGGCTAAATTCAGCCTCGCTTGTGCTTGAGCGTATTCGCCCCTTCAACGGGGCGACTACGTAAACAGCGTAGCCATTTGTCCCTATGAAAGAGTAGGGGAGTGTTCCATCCCACCTATCTGCCTTTCACTGCCTTATGCGTATAAAGAAAACCTTCAGTTTGTCCTCTGCATTTGCAGCCACCGTGCTGGGTCTGGCCGTAGCCACGGCCACAGTATCGGCCCAGGCACAATCTGAACCTGTTCCTGCCATCAGCGGACCGGCTGTCTCGGTTGAGACCCTGGTCAGTGGGCTGGAACACCCTTGGGCCATGGCTTTTTTGCCAAATAATGCCGGCATTCTGATTACCGAGCGCCCAGGCCGCCTGCGTGTTTGGACTCAGGAAAACGGCTTGTCCGAACCGATTGCCGGTGTACCTAAAGTCCATGCGCAGTCCCAGGGGGGCTTGCTGGATGTCGCTCTGGCCCCGGATTTTTTCCGTAGCCGTCGTATTTATCTGGCTTATGCCGAGCGCCGCGACAAACAGAACTCGGCCACCACCGTCGGTTATGGCGTGCTGTCGTCGGACTTGAAACGCATCGACGCCTTCCGCCCGATTTTCCGTCAGGAACCGGCCTTGTCCACCGGACAGCACTATGGTGTGCGTATGGCTTTTGATCCCGGGGGACGAGACCTGTATATCGCCCTGGGCGAGAACAATCAGCCAGCCACCGCTCAGCAACTGGATCACCTGCAAGGTAAAGTCGTGCGTATCCGCCCGGATGGCATTGTGCCGCGCGACAATCCTTTCCGCAGTCAACGTGGTGCCAGAGCAGAAATCTGGAGCTATGGCCACCGCAACCCGCAAGGCATGGCCTGGAACCCTTGGACAAACGAGTTGTGGGTGGCTGAACATGGCCCGCAAGGCGGCGATGAACTGAACCGGATTCAAGCCGGCGCCAACTATGGCTGGCCCTTGCGTACCGAAGGGCAAGGCTATGACGGCAAACCCATTCCCAACGCCAGCCCCACACCGCTTGAGGGGCTGACCGAGCCTTTCCACTACTGGTCAGTCTCGCCCGCCATCAGCGGCATGGCTTTCTATAACAACGAACGCGTCCCGGACTGGCAGCACAGCCTGTTTGTAGGTGCCTTGAAAGAACAAGCTTTGATTCGTCTGGAATTTGATGAAGAGGACGGCCACATCGTCGGTGAAGAGCGCTTGCTGCAAGACTTGAAGCAGCGTATCCGGGATGTGCGTGTCGGGCCGGATGGCGATGTCTATGTGCTGACCGACGAAAGCGACGGCCAGCTACTGCGCATTCAGCCCAAGCCTTGAGCCCTTAAAAAAGGCCGTCACAAGGACGGCCTGTACAGACTGAGCAGTCAGCTCAATTACTTGATCAAGGTTACTGGCACATTCACCAGGCTCAGCACCTTGGTCGTGACCGAACCCAGAACCAGGCCGGGCAGGGCGCTCAAGCCGCGCGTACCCATCACAATGTGATCGATCTGGTTCTTCTCTACATATTCTTTAATCGTTTGGGCGGCATTACCGGCAATAATGCTTTCCTTGATTTTCAGGGGAGAACCGGCGAGTACGGAACGAGCGGGCAGGAGCGCATTGCTGCCTTCGTCCTGGTAGTAAGCCTGCAGCACATCTTCCGAGAAAAAGCGTTTGACGTTACCCGACACGATCGGAGTAGGAACAGCCAGCACGTGCAAAGTGGCTTCTGGTTTGCCCGTTAGGATGTCCACGGCGGTTTTCAAAGCACGAGTGGAAGCATCAGACCCATCGACAGGAACGAGAACATTAAGCATGAAGACCTCTTGTAGTGTGTGAACTGTTTAAGTATGAAGCAATAACTTCTACTAGGACATTACAGAATAAGCGCGCAGACCAGCTTGATCAGTATCAAGACCCACCGCTATTTGCTAAAGACTGTTCTATCATAACCGTATGATCTCGGTATGGATGCCACATCACCCCGTTTATGTGTGGAAAAAAAACAAGCGCCACATCCTGTCGTCCCACCATTCCTTGAGCCCGTTTTTCTTAGGAGATATCCCTCATGAGCTTGAAGCAGCTACTGGTCTGTACGGCCTTGTTCAGTGCCGGTTTCAGCGCCCAGGCGGCCGAGGCCAGCTTTGACTCGGTCAAGGATGTGCTGACCAGAAATGCTTGTTTGTCCTGTCATACCGTAGACAGAAAAGTGGTCGGCCCCGCCTATAAAGACATAGCCAACATGCGCAAGGACGATCCAGCCAACGCTGAAATCATCGCCCAACATATCCGTCAAGGCAGCAAGGGCGTCTATGGACCGCTGCCCATGCCTGCGAATGCAGCCATTTCTGATGCCGACATCAAGGCGGTGGTGGCTTGGATCATGGCGGGTGCGCCAAAAGAGTAAGCAGGGTGTTTACACGGTGGGAAACGGTCATCCAGGGATGGCCGTTTTTATTGGCTGAACAGGATTGCGGTTGTCCACGCAATCCTGCGATCATCGTTTTGATGGAAAAAGACAAGCGCAGCAGCTGCGGTCAATGGCCAGACTTCAAAATCTCAAAACAATAAAAAACTGGGTGCATCCATAACCAGGCTTTTCGCCATTATCGGATTGACTTAAAGGCTGTCGTCCCCACTCATCTTTTGGGCGTATCGCGCAGGCTGAAAGCTCCAGGCCATGATGGCCACCAATACCGCCATTGCCGCATGCAACATCCAGCCTGCCTGAAAGCCTTTACTCATTTCACGCAACTGCACGCTGATCATGGGAAAGAGGGCGGCAATCGGAAAGCCACCGCCTTGCATCAAGGCACTCAAGGTCCCGGCACGGGCTGCATCCGGAAAGTGATCCAGAGCCACTAACAGCAGCAAGGAAAAGCAGCCGCCCAAGCCGATGCCGATAATAATCGCCCACAGATAGGGGGCCATATCGGGAATATAGGCAAAGGCCAGGAAGCCCACGAACTGACACGCCAGCGCCAGCCATACCCACATGCGGCGATCTTTATTCTTGGCCGCCAAGGTAGGCAAGCCAAAGGCGGCAATGGCTTGTGCCACCGACAGGACCGCCACCAGGCTACCGCTGGCTTCAGCCGTCCAGCCCCGGTCTTGATAGAACGTCGCCAGCCAGGTCACCAAAGAGGCATAGCCGCCATTGATCAGGCCAAAACACACAATCAAGGTCCAGGTGCGAGGGCGAGCCAGCAAGGACAAGGACGGGGGAGACAAATTCGCGCCCGGAGCTTCACGCGGCACCACTTTCCAGGCAATCCACAAGGCCACGCTGATCGGCAAGGCCCAGAAAGCCAGCGCGATACGCCAGCTGTCCGTCAAGGAGCTGACCCACGGCGTAATCTGCGCACCCAAAGCACCCCCACCCATCAAGGTCGCGGAGTACACCCCGGTGACCTGAGCGATATGGCGCGGAAACTGTTCCTTGATCAAACCGGGCATCCCCGCTTGCAGCAAGGACACGCCCAAACCACAGATCAGCGCTGTTGCAATCAGGCTGGCCCCATTAGGCACAAACCAGCGCAGCACACAGCCCAGGCACAGCAAGAGCAAGGATGTAATCAAGACATGGCGCAGTGCCAGGACGCGCCGCAAGGAGGGCATGCAGAAAGCGCCCAGTCCCATCACCATCATGGGCAGCAAAGTCAGCCAGGCCAGGCTGCTCAAGGGCATATTCAACCCTTGGGCCACCTGTCGTGCCAAGGTGCCGCTGGAGGTCAGAAAAGGGCGCAGGTTCAAGCCGACCAGAATGACGAAAGCCAGCCACAAAGCTGGGCTGGCTTGAACACCCGTCGACGACGGGGCAGTCTGAGTAGAAGACATAAAATCGTTATTGTTGTGATTGGAAGAAAAATGCAGCCGCCGAGTCGGCGACGTTTAAGGATTCGCGCCAGCCTGTTCCAGAATCTCGGCCATCTCTGTCTGGCTGCGCTGGCGAGCCAGGCTCAAGGGACGCACTCCCTGACGATCCGGCAGGTTCACATCCGCTCCGGCCTTGATCAGCAAACGCAGCACTTCCTGGTGGTCCGGCCCGCCATCAGAGAGCACAATCGCCTCATGCAAGGCAGTCCAGCCCAAGTAATTCACATGGTTAGGGTCGACCCCCGCCGCCAGTAAAAGGCGCACAACATCGACATAACCGTGCTCAGCCGCTGGAATCAGCGCCGTACCACCATAACGGTTCACGCTACGCAGATCGGCTCCGTTCTCCAGAGTCATGCGCAGGATTTCCAGACGACCTTGTGCACCCGCGACCAAGTAAGGGCTGTCGTGAATGGAGTCGGCCTGATTTACATCCGCACCGGCACGTATCAACTGCCGGGCAATATCAATATGGTTTAACCAGGTTGCACGTAACAAGGGGCTTTGCCCTTGATCGTCGCTGACACTGACGCTGGCGCGAGCCCGCTTTTCTGAAAGAATCTCGCGCACTTTGGCGCTATCGCCTTGCTCTACCGCTTCCAGCAATACTGTTTGTGACCACACGCTGCCACTCCCCAAGGCCAAACTCATCACCATTCCAGCCAGCAAGCTTTGCAGTGCTGCTTTCATGCGCTTCCCCCCCCGTCATGGCATTGGCTCCACAGGACCAAACGTTTATAAATAGCATAGATAGGCTTTGGGCAACACCGATTCATAAGCATACTGCTTATTTTCTTACGGATAAGCTTGACCGGCTGCGGCCACATCCAGTTCGGGCTGAGACATCAATCTATCCAGCTCGCTACGCAGATAATTAAGGAACACGCGCGTCTTTTGCGGCATCAGACGCGAGGGGAGCAAAGCCAGAATAGGAAAGGGGGCAAACTCCCAATCCGGCAAGACACGCTCCAGGTGTGCGCAATCCGGATCCAATTTTCGTTCCAGCAAGGAAGAGAAGGTAATACCCAAGTCATGCACGGCCAGTTTGCGCATCATGATGGCGTTATTGACGGTAATGGAACCCTCCACAATCGCGTCATAGCGCTCCTGATTCGGACCACGCAAGGACCAGACTCGATCCGAGCTGGCGGGGCGGGCACAAATACAAGTATGACCTGCCAGTTCAGAAGGATGCTTGGGTCGCCCTTTGCGGTCCAGATAGTTGCGGGTGGCATACAGCCCCAGGCGAATCTGTCCTAACATGGTGGCCACTGCGCTGGAGTCAGGCTGGGCACCCACACGGATGACGCAATCGTAGTTGTCGGCCTGCAAATCAATAGGCCGTATGGTCAGGTCAAACTCCAGCTCAATATCCGGGTACTGTTGATTAAAGCCCCGGATAATGGCGGGCATCAGCACAATGCTGAAACTGGCAGGCATGGAAACCCGCAAACGTCCTTTGGGGGTCTGAGCCACATCCAGCAATTGCTCATGAGCCAGACGAGCCTGTTCGACGACAGCCAGGCAACGCTCAAAATACACTTGTCCCGCGTCGGTCACATCTACATTGCGCGTGCTGCGTTTGAGCAAGGCCACACCCACTTCTTTTTCCAGTTCACGGATACGGCGTGACACGGTGGAAACCGGCATTCCCAGGGCTTGGGCAGCACGGCTAAAGTGGCGGGCACGAGCCACTTCCACGAAGATCGCGATGTCGTTGAGCAGGGGACCGGCAATAATGGTACTCATTTGAATTGTTCCATGAATGGAAATACGTTTGCAATATTAAGGGTTTTTACCAAGTTTAGAAAGGCTCATACTCCATCTAACGATTCGCTAAACACAACAGCGAACCACTGAAAAACACACCGTAGATTTGGAGTAAAGAATGAAAAACATCGCACGCGCAACTATCGCCAGCCTGATTCTTGGTGCCACCGCTTTGAGCGGCACTGCCATGGCAGCTACCAACAATGTCGCTACCGGCGAAAACCTGGACTACCCAGCAATTGAATCGACCGACGCTCCTTTGAGCCGTCAGCAAGTCGTTCAAGAACTGGCTGCTGCTCAAGAGCAAGGCTACATTAGCACGGGTTCCATGGGCGACTACCCACGTATCGATACCAGCTCCAAGCTGAGCCGTGATCAGGTTGCAGCAGAAGCCAAAGACTGGAACAACAACAACGGCACCTTTGTTGCTTACTAAGCTGCTGATTGATCCCTAATTAGTCGTAGTTCCCCCTTGAAACGCCTCTTCGGAGGCGTTTTTTTTATCAGCTGTTGACCTTCCCATCGGGTCAAGCCCTAAAGTGGCTTCATTGACGATCCATTGAAGGGTGATTTCGATGACAAGCAGCGCTTCAAACAAGGGCTCACGCCTGACTTTAGATGTGGAAGGCATGACATGTGCTTCCTGCGTCAGTCGGGTTGAAAAGATTATTGGCAAAGTCCCCGGTGTGCAATCGGCCCAGGTAAATCTGGCCACCAACAAGGCCACCGTGGAATTTGAGGGTGCCGCCCCGGTCGACGCCATTATGCAGGCAGTGGAAAAGGGTGGTTACAAAATTTCCCAGCAAGACATTGTGCTGGACGTGCAGGACATGACCTGCGCCTCCTGCGTGGGCCGCGTTGAAAAGGCCTTGCTGAAGGTGCCGGGCGTACAAAAAGCCTCGGTCAATCTGGCAACCGCCAAAGCGCACGTGCAAGTGGCGCAGGGTGTGAAAGCTCCTGAGCTGATCCAGGCGGTAAGCAAAGCGGGCTATCCCGCCAGCCTTGCCGAAGCGGCTGTCACGAATGACCAGTTCGAGCGTGCCGAACAAACCTACGAAACGCTGCGCAAGCGTTTCTGGCTGGCGACAGTACTGGCCTTGCCCGTTTTCATTCTGGAAATGGGCGGCCATATGGTGCCTGCTTTCCATCACTGGGTGGCCAGCACCATAGGTACACAAAACAGCTGGCTGATCCAGTTCGTGCTGACCACGCTGGTTTTGCTGTTCCCAGGCCGCGAGTTCTACACCAAAGGGATTCCTGTTCTCTTGCGCGGTGGTCCGGACATGAACTCGCTGGTCGCTGTGGGCACCCTGGCGGCCTACAGCTTCTCGCTGGTGGCTACCTTTGCGCCACAGTGGCTGCCTTCCGAATCCGTCTACGTGTACTTTGAAGCTGCCGCTGTCATCGTCGCCCTGATTTTGCTGGGCCGTGTCATGGAAGCGCGCGCCAAAGGTCGCACGTCTGAAGCCATTCAACGCCTGCTCAGCCTGCAGCCGCCTACCGCTCGTGTACGTCGCGACGGTCAGGAAATTGAGCTGCCCCTGGCAGACCTGCATACGGGCGATGTCGTGCTGGTTCGTCCCGGCGAGCGTATCCCCGTTGATGGAGATGTTCTTGCCGGTCAGAGCTATGTGGATGAATCCATGGTGACAGGCGAATCCATTGCCGTGTCCAAATCCCAGGGCGATAAAGTCATTGGTGGCACAGTGAACCAAAAAGGTTCGCTGGAATTTGAGGCTACCGCCGTGGGGCAGGACACCGTACTGGCCAATATTGTTTCCATGGTAGAGCAGGCCCAAGGCTCCAAGCTGCCTATTCAAGCCGTGGTCGACAAAATCACGCTGTGGTTTGTGCCCGCCGTCATGACACTGGCCGTCTTGACCGCCATTGTCTGGCTGATTTTTGGCCCATCGCCCGCATTGAGCTTTGCACTGGTCAATGCCGTCGCTGTGCTGATTATTGCTTGCCCATGTGCCATGGGTCTGGCCACGCCAACCTCCATCATGGTGGGGACGGGCCGAGCCGCACAGGCTGGCGTGCTGTTCCGTAAAGGGGACTCTCTGCAAGCACTGCGTGATGTAAAAGTCGTGGCCGTGGATAAAACAGGCACCCTGACCAAGGGCGCGCCCGAACTGACCGATTTTGTCTGCGCACCCGGTGAGAACCAGGATCAGGCTTTGGCAGCGATTGCCGCTCTGGAAAACTACTCCGAGCATCCGATTGCCCAAGCCATTGTCAGCGCCGCCAAGGAAAAGCAAATCACCTTGCCCAAGGCTGAGCAGTTTGAGTCCCTGACAGGCCTGGGTGTCACCGCCCAAATCGGAGCTGACCAATGGCATGTGGGTGCAGATCGCCTGATGACGCAATTAGGGGCGGACCTGTCAGCCTTTACCGAGCAAGCCCAGACGCTGGCGCAGGACGGCAAAACCCCCATGTACGCCGCCCGCAACAAGCAGGTCATTGCCTTGCTGGCCGTGGCTGACCCGATCAAGGAAACCACGCCGCGCGCCATCGAGCAGTTGCATGCCCGTGGCATCAAGGTCGTCATGATTACCGGCGATAACCGCCACACAGCCAATGCCATTGCCCGCCGTCTCAATATTGACGAAGTGGTGGCGGAAGTCATGCCTGAAGGCAAGGTGCAAGCGGTTCAGGCCTTGCGCGATACCCATCAACATCTGGCCTATGTCGGCGATGGCATCAACGATGCACCCGCTCTGGCTGTAGCAGACGTGGGGATTGCAATTGGCACCGGAACGGACATTGCCATTGAAGCGGCTGATGTAGTCTTGATGTCGGGCGATATGCAAGGCGTGGTCACCGCGATTGCCTTGTCCCACGCCACCATGCGCAATATCCGTCAAAACCTGTTCTGGGCCTTTGCCTATAACGTGGCACTGATTCCGGTAGCAGCGGGCGTGCTCTATCCCTTTAACGGCACTTTGCTCTCGCCCATGTTTGCCGCTGGCGCCATGGCCTTGTCCAGTGTCTTTGTGGTCAGCAATGCCTTGCGTTTGCGGCGGGTGAAGCTGAACTAAGGTACCCGCACAACACGTTTCACTGCCGCGCAGTAGAACCCGGTGTAAACCAAGAGGTTCTTTCAAGCAGAGAAACAAATGCCGCCCCGGTTGGGCGGCATTTTTCAGCAAGGCGATATTGCCAAACTCATCAGACTTCACCGATCAGGCTTTCAGCGTATAGCGCAAAATCTCCACGATTTGCTCGGGGCTAGTTGCCCAGGCCTGCGCACTGGCATCCACTTCTTTCAAGGGATGGATGATGTCTTCGGCGTGCAACGTCACGTACGGTTTGCCCAGGGCGGCACAGAAACCGGCATCAAAGGCAGCATTCCACTGTTTGTACTTGTCTCCAAAACGCACCACGACCAAATCCGCCTGTTCAATCAGGGTTCTGGTACGGATGGCATTGATTTTGGAGGATTTGTGATCACGCCAGAAACCTTCGCTGGCCGGTCCCAGGTGATCGCCGGCGGCATCGCTGGCATCGTGATCGGTAACAGGGCTGGTAAAGGTAATATCCAATCCAGCGGCCTTTGCACCTTGAGCAATCTGCTCGCGCCAATCCGTGTGAATTTCGCCGGACAGATAAACGGTGTAAGTCATTACATACTCCATAAAGAAAAGCCGGACGCCTCTTTAACAGGCGCCCGGCGCATTCAAACCCACCCAACAGTAGCATATTGAGCGGCACCTAACAGCAGGCAAACGCAATAAACCTTATTCGCAAACGCATCAGGGGGGGTAAAGAAACGGGTTTCTTTATGAAGCCTGTGGATCAGCGAATCGGAATGGCAACCGGACGCAGCGGAGCCGCATCACCGCCCCGGATCTTGAGCGGACCACCAATAAAGGCAAACTCATAGACCTTGTCCTTGGACAATTCATCCAGGGCAATCAATTCAATGATCGGTGCACCTTGTTGAGCCAATAGATAGGTATGCAAGGGGACGTAGTCATCAGGAACCTCGGAAGGGAAGGTTTCAAAGCTCAAGTTGTCCGCACCCACAATCATCGCACCGCCTTCCTCCACCAGATAACGAGCAGCATCCAGGCCCATGCCAGGTGGCGCGTTCATATAGGCTTTGGGATCATTAAAGAGCTTCATGCGGCCCGTGCGGATCAGGACAATATCGCCTTCTTTCAGCACCGTTTTCTGACGGGCCAGTGCATCCTTCAAGTCCTGGCGTGTGATGCGGTATTGATCGGGCAGCATGTCTACGCCTTTGGCGGCGGCCACATCAATCAAGACGCCACGGGCGATCAAGGGCGGGAATTTCTCGATACCAGTACGGTTCCAGCCACGGTCACCCAGATGCTCATCAGCCTTGAAACCATTCCAGATCTTTCCATGAATGCCGAAGTGATTCAGGGCATCGATATGGGTGCCCGTATGGCTGTACATGGAAAAAGCCGTGCCTGTGTAGCTACGAACCGCGTTCATCTCATCGCCAACTCCCATCGGGTCATCCACTGCGGTACCACGGGGGGTATGGGTCATCCAGAACTGATAGTGCGGGTCTCCCGCGTCCTGCCAACTGGGCATGCCCAAGTAGTAGTCAGTTGCCAGGTCATAGACTTTGCTGCCATCCAGACGGGACAAGATGGCAGCCCGGGAAGCAGGGGTGATCAGGTTCAAGCGACCAATTTCATCGTCCGGCCCCCAGGGGCTGATGCCCACTTCCTGAGCACTAAGGGGCAAAGGGTTGCTCGCTGGGTGAGTGGAATGAGCCAGAGAGACGCTCATGCTGCTTGCACCAACCAGCAGTAAACCGAGAAGACGGTGAGAAAAACGAATCGACATGGATGTCCTTTTATGAAGCGTAGATAAGAAAGAAAGGGGCAGCGCTTACAGCAAAGCGCGCAAACGGCTTTTGAGCATTTCGGCGGATTGGGTCTGCAAACGAGCCAACACTTGGCCGGTCTCGCGTGAGGAGACTAATAAAGTGGGGATGGTCTGGATCCCTAGCCGTACCGCTTCGGCGCGATCGGTTTGAACTCGCTGCTGCGCGATATCGCTATCCATAGCATTCAGAAAGGCCTCACCCTCAAAGCCTTGCGCAATGGCGACCTCCAGTAGCGTGTCCATATCGCCGATATTGCGACTTTCTGCCAGATGCACACGCTGCACCGCATCGAAGTAATCCCAATGGGCGTTATCGCCAGAAAGTAGCTGCGCCGCCTGACACGCCCGAGCGGACAACATTCCATGGGGATAGTCGAAGTTCTGTGCTCGCATGCCCTCGATATTGATGGACTGCGTATCGTCGTGTTGGGCGCAGGCGGCCCAGTGGCCCAGGATTTCACGCTTGGCGCGCTCCATGGAGCCGAAGGCTTCCAGCATCTGCTCGCGGCTGTCTTGCAGAACAAAGGTATGGTGGCGGACCTGGATGCCCAGTTCGGCGGCAACTTGCCGCAAGCGTGGCGACATGACATAACACCATCCGCAGACGGCATCATGGAAGAAATCAATAATCAGGGGGGAGACAAGCGGCTGGGTCGGGTGTGTTTGATCGTGCATTGTGATGTCCTTGTAAGATGGTCATCACAATAGCGTTCCCCGGAGCGGAGAATAAGCACGTGGCGGTGCAGACAGTTTTTACTCCGAGTTCATAAAGGTCTGTTTAAAGGGCGTTGGACATGGCATGGGGCAGTTGGTCGGCCAGATAATCCACGAAGGCTTTGACCTTGGGTTGCAGGTGTCGGTTGGTTGGATACACGGCGTAGATATGGCGGGGCTCATTCACCAATTCGGGCAAAACGCGTTGCAACTGCCCGCAAGCAATTGCTGGATCTGCCAGAAAGGAAGGCAGGGCGCCAATACCCAAACCGGCAATCAGAAAGTCGCGCAGCATCAGGCTGTTATTCACTTGACTATGCTCGCCTGAAAACAGCAAAGCCGTACCACTGGGGGGGTGCTGTTGAGGATTGCTGTCGAAATCACTATCAAAAGCAAGGCCCTGGGTATGTGCCAGGCTATAGCTGATCATTTTGTGATTGCGCAGATCCTGCAAGGTCTGAGGCAGGCCATGCTGCTTCAAATAGGTGGGGGCGGCGCATAATTTTTGCTCGATGGTGGCGAGGCGACGAGCAATCAGGGTGGAATCATCCAGGCTGCTACGCAAACGCACCGAGACATCAAAACCGTGAGCCACGGCATCCACGATCCGGTCTTCCATCACCAGCTCCAGCTTCAGTTCCGGATACTTGTGTAGAAAATCCGTCATCAATGGCGACAGGACGCTAAGTGCAAACGACAAGGGGGCATTCACGCGCAAGGTCCCCGTCACGCGCTGGGACTGCTGTTTGACCGAGCGCTCCAAAGCGTCCAGCTCATCCAGTATCCGACAGCATTCGGCATAGTAGCTGCGGCCAGTCTCCGTCAGACTCATGCTGCGCGTAGTGCGCTGGATCAGCACCGTATCCAGATGCGCTTCCAAGGTACGCAGTTGCTTGCTCAAACCCGCTGCGGATATCCCCAGATCCTCCGCGGCTTTGGCAAGTCCGCCCAGCTCCACAATGCGCCGGAAGGTGCGCATGACATTAAAAGTGTCCATAAGGGATAGGTACTCCAACAATCAGCTATAGCAAGGCATGGGCGGGGAGCATGTCTGAAAACAGGAACGCAGTCCCAACAGGAATCGTATCCTACCGCATTGCCGGGGGCTGTCTGCGTCTGATTTTCTTGTCTCGAAGCGGGTGCTTTATTTCCAACCCAGGCTATGGGATTGCTCCAGAGCCTGGTGACGCTGATCATCATCCGCATGCAGATAGATATTGGTCGTAGCGATAGACTCATGGCCCAAGGTGTCACGGATGATACGTAGATCCACCCCTTGATCAGCCAGGTGAGACCCTGCCGAGTGACGCAGCCAGTGAGCCGAGGCCTGCTCCAGAATACGGGCCTGGGACTCCTGATCGGGATGCAGACTCCGTAAACGATCCGCACTACCTTGAAAAACCTGTTTGACCAAAACATGCGCCATGGCCCGCGTCAAATGCTTGTCGCTGGCACCGGCGGACATTAATAAAGGATAGGGCTCCAAAGCCTGGGGCGGTCCTTCCAGCCCATGCGCTTGTCGGTAGCGCATCAATTCGCCGTAAAGCTCTTGCGTTAAAGGCACACGACGCCATTTGTCGCCCTTGCCGTGGATATGCAGCCACCACTGAGCCGTCGTTCCCGCATCAACACGTTCCTGAACATCGGCCATACGCGCCTGAACCAGTTCGGAAATGCGCAGGGCGCCGCCATAAAGAATGGAAAAGAGCCAACGTACGCGGGCTTTATAGCGCAACTCGCTCTGCGTATCTTCAGGAAGGGCCTGGATGTAATCCTGTACCCAACGCCATTGCAACCGGGTCAAGTACCGTTGCTGGGGGGCGGTGGTTTTCTTTTGACGTCGGCCCTGATGAGACAAGGCCAAAGGATTGCCCGCCAAATACCCCGCCTGTACCAGCCAGCTAAATAAAGAGTTCAGAATCAATAACGCCTGATTCCGGCTGCTTTCAGACAAGGGCCCCGCAAATGGCCGCCATGCCGCATGGTGACGGGCAGGGCGGGAGCGCCCTTGAACCACCCAGCGATGAGCGGGTTGAGGGTCCGCCAGAAACAAACGATAGGCCAGGATGTCTTCCAGGCTAAGCGAGGACAAGTCCTTGTGACGCTCCAATACCGCCCATAACAAGAGGCGCTCCGCCTCCTTGCGGTAGTTCGCATAGGTGCGTGGACTATCTATATAGCGCGCCAACCAAGCCCGCAACGCCTCTATATCTGTTTGCGCCTCAATCTGTGCACGTCCGCCGATAGACCGGTTGGCCCCTTGCCGCCCGTCAAAACGAGCCAGCAATTGAGCAATATCGTCCGATCCCAGGTCGGTTGAGGGCGAAGTGTTGGCTATTTCCATGAATAAGCAGAAAAACGAAGGCGATAAGAGAGCAGGGAAGGGCTTTCAAACCCGTGCCTGTGCCAATCAGTCTGTTTAGGGTCAGATATTTGACATTATAGAGATAATGTCAAATTATAAAATCCAATTTGTTGATAATTTTATATATTACGTTGTATTATTAATTAAATTATCAACAAAGGTGGAAAAATGGAGCAAAACCAGCCAAACGAGGGGCAAATCCTGGCCGATGTTGCCCAATTACGTGATCGCTTCAGCCATACGCAGACTTTGTACAAAGAAGTGGCCGCACTCCTGTTTTTCCGCTATGGCGTCACACCTACGGCCAACAAGCTGTACCAATTGGTGCGCAAAGGCAGCATGAGCGCTCCGGCTCAGGCACTACAGACGTTCTGGGAAGATTTGCGGGATAAAAGTCGAGTTCGGCTGGATGTGGCCGACATGCCTGAAGAGCTACAAGCCCTGACGGGGGATCTGCTGGGTCGTATCTGGCAAGAAGCGATGGGGCACTCGAAGCAGCAAATGCTGCATTACCAGACTCAGGCTGATGAACGCGTCGCACAGGCCCAAGCCCAAACCCTGGAGGCCCAACAGGCGCTGGAAGTAGAGCAGGGCGCCTTGAAAAATGCCCAAGCCCATATAGAAAAGCAGAAAGAAGAACTACAGGCAGCCAGTCAGGTACAAGCAGCTCTGAAACAAGACTTGCTGCACGCCAAACAACGTCAAAACGAGCTGGAAACCGAAAAACAATTGGTTCAACAAGAACTGCGCCGCCAAGGTGAGCAATTCACCCAGGACTTGGAGCGGCTGCAAAAGGCTATTGAGCTAACCGAAGAACGCGCCCAGGCCAACGAGCGCCGTGCCTTACTGGAAATCGACAAGGAACGCTCCATTCAAACGCGACTGCGTCAGCAAATAGAAGAGGCCGAGCAAGCAAACAAGACCCAGCGTCAAGCTCACGAACAGGAGCTGAACAAACAGCAGGATCAAATGCAGAAACTGCGCCAGGAGTTGGGGCAAGAGCAGGGCGAGCGCCGCGCGATGCAAGCGGCTATGGATATCAGCCATAACTTGGCCAAAGAGATGCAGGGGCAATTGCAAATGTTGCGTACTCGCGCTGCTTTGCTGGAGCGGGAGAATGAAGAGGCGCGCAAAACAGCCCAACGACTCAGCCAGGAACTGGAACAAGCCCAAAGCCAGCCTGTACGCCCCCTGCGGTTGAAGCGACGCCTGATCAAGAACGATCCTGAATAATAAAATCTATTTAGCAGCTTATGCCAGCCATCCGTAAGGCTGATTTGCTACGCTTGCAATCGCCTGGATAGACCACTGCGTGTAACGGTCTGTTTTAGCGTAAACGATGCACAGAAGGCTTATGCTAAGCTTTTGCCCATGCTGCGCGCACCCATTTCATCTCGCAAAACAATAGGCTGGCTTTTATTAGTCGGCCTGCTTGTTTTTTTTGCCAGCATGGGTTTGAGTAGCAGCTTTGCCGCACACGCCACGATTCAAAATACGGATCGCAGCACTGTTCAAGCGCAACATGCCTCGTCGGGGCAATCTCACCATAGCGCTCCCAACCATTGCAGCACTCCAATGAAAAGTGGTTGCTGCGCTTGTCTGGCGACGCAGGCTCCACCACCTGAAGCGGTGGCATTACAGCCCGTTTTCCCTCCCGTCCCCCTGCATCAAAACTACGTCTCCCGGCTGATTGGCCCCGCCCAGCCACCTCCGCGCTCGTCCTGATCCTCCCGTTCTAATTGCCGCCCAAGCGCTAAAAGCCTGTGCTGATCCAGCCTGGGTGGTACGTGTGTATTGATGATTGATAGGGATAAACCCATGAAACGACGCGATTTTTTTAAACTGACTTTGGGTGCCAGCCTCTTGAGTAGCCTGCCTATGCGAAGCTGGGGGCAGGGCATGATGGGGCACCACGGCTCCATGTCTGAAGGTATGCCCGGTCACGGCATGAGCACCCGCCCAGGCCTGATGCCCATAGAAAAAATGCCGGCTGGCCAGGCTCTGCAAGCTCTATCTGTACTTAAAAACAGTAGTCAGAAAAAAGGGCTTTTCCAGGCCAAAATTACTGCTGCTGCCCATCAACGCGTTCTGGCAGATGGAAAAAGCACCGAACTCTGGCTTTACAACGGCCAAGCTCCCGGCCCGCTGATCGAACTGTATGAGGGCGACCAAGTAGAAATCGAGTTTGAAAACCAGCTGGATCAGGCCACTACCATCCACTGGCACGGTTTGCCGGTTCCCTCTGATCAGGACGGCAACCCACAAGACGCGGTGATGCCAGGACAAAGCCGCTACTACCGCTTTACCTTGCCCGAAGGCTGCGCCGGTACGTACTGGTATCACCCACACCCTCATGGCAAAAGCGGTGAGCAAGTCGCCCACGGATTGGGCGGGACAATTATTGTCCGCTCTCCCAAAGACCCATTGAAAGACTATACGGAGCAACACTGGGCCATTAGCGATCTGCGGTTGGACATTAATGGCCATATTCCGGTCAACACAGGTCCTGACTGGATGAACGGCAGGGAAGGGCAGTTCGTGCTGCTGAATGGTCAACGCCAACCCCTTATCCAGGCCGGCACAGCAGAACGCATCCGTGTCTGGAACTCGTGTTCTGCCCGTTATTTGAAGCTGCACATCCCCGGCGCTCGGCTGGTTCAAGTCGGTACAGATGGCGGACTGTTAGAGCAAGCCTTGGCAGCGGCCGAGTCGATTTTGATGGCCCCGGCCGAACGGGTGGAGTTCTTTATCCAGGCGGATAAAGATCTGGATAGCAGCTTGCAAGCACTGTATTACGATCGGCAAAAAATGATGGTGCAGGAAAGTCCCGAAACCCTGACGCTGGCAACACTGAAAATCCACCATCAGGAAATCGAACTGCCCAAGCAATTACGCGCAATCCCTGCCATTCCAGCAGCCGCCAGTACCGCAAAAGTCGTGTTCAGCGAAGTCATGCCCATGAACCATGACATGCAGTCTGGGCACGGTTCTGGTATGACAAACTCATCCGGGATGAACCACCAGGGTATGGCAGGCATGGATAACGATATGATGCCCGGTATGGCTGCCATGCGTTCCATGTTCCGTATCAACAATCAGGTCTACGACATGGACCGCATCGACCTGCGTTGCCCAACAGGGCAGTGGCAGTACTGGGATGTGATTAACGATTCCCATATGGACCATCCTTTCCATCTGCACGGCACACAGTTTCAGGTATTGGCGCGCCAAACCGGGATGCAGTCCGTACCGGAGGCGTTCCGGGCCTGGCGCGACACGGTCAATCTGCGGCCCAATGAGACGGTCCGGCTAGCATTCCGCCAGGAATTGCCCGGCCTGCGCATGTTCCACTGCCACATTCTGGAGCACGAGGACCTGGGCATGATGGCGCAGCTAATGGTGGAGTAGCCTGACCCCTGAGGTAGAGCCTTGAAAACATCCGCCCTGCAAGCCTGTATGCCAGCAGGGCGGACAAAGCAGTCCTGCTTGAAAAAAACCCGGCGTCGCCTGCATTACAATACCGCTTTTGAATTTCTCATTTTCAGCGGAGCACGCGCCATGAGCCTGTTGGGCACCCCTTTATCGTCGTCGTCGGACAAAATCATGCTCTTGGGCTCGGGAGAGCTGGGCAAAGAAGTACTGATTGCGCTGCAACGCCTGGGGGTAGAAACCATAGCGGTGGACCGCTACGAGAACGCACCTGGCCAGCAGGTCGCCCATCACTCGCGCACCATCACCATGAGTGATGCCGAACAATTGCGCGCCCTGATCGAAGAAGAAAAGCCCACCCTGGTTGTGCCCGAGATTGAAGCCATTGCCACCGGCGTGCTGGAAGAGCTGGAAGCCCAAGGCAAGGTACGCGTCATTCCGACGGCCCGTGCCGCTCGCCTGACCATGGACCGCGAAGGCATCCGCCGCCTGGCCGCTGAAACCCTGGGTGTTCCTACCAGCCCCTACCAGTTCTGCGAATCGCTGGAAGAGCTTCAAGCCGCTATCGACGACAAGATTGGCTACCCTTGCGTCGTCAAACCCTTGATGAGCAGCTCGGGCAAGGGTCAAAGCAAGATCAGCGGCCCGGACGATGTTGCCAAAGCCTGGGACTACGCCATGGCGGGTGGCCGCGTCAGCCAATGCCGCGTCATTGTTGAAGGCTTTATCGACTTCGACTACGAAATCACCTTATTGACTGTCCGTGCCGTAGGCGCAGACGGCCAGATCGAAACCCAGTTCTGCGATCCCATCGGCCACAAGCAGGTAGATGGCGACTACGTTGAAAGCTGGCAGCCCCAGCCCATGAGTCCCGCGGCTCTGCAAAGCGCACGCGATATTGCCCAAGCCGTTACCCAGAACCTGGGCGGCCAGGGCTTGTTTGGCGTTGAGCTGTTCGTGAAGGGCGATCAGGTCTGGTTCAGTGAAGTCAGCCCCCGTCCACACGACACCGGCATGGTCACCATGGCCACCCAATGGCAGTCAGAATTTGAACTGCATGCACGCGCCATTCTGGGCCTGCCTGTGAATACCGCCTTGCGTATGCCCGGCGCCAGCGCCGTGATCTACGGCGGTGTAGATGCAAAAGACGTGAATTTCCTGAATGTGGCTGAAGCCTTGCGCATCCCGCAAACCGATATCCGTCTGTTCGGCAAACCCGAGAGCTTTGAAAAGCGCCGCATGGGTGTCGCATTGGCCGCAGACGCTGATCTGGAAACGGCCCGTGCAAACGCCCGCCAGGCCGCGGCCACCGTAAAAGTCCAAGCCCGCTAAAACAAGGAGTTTTCCACCATGCCCATCATCGTCGTCCTGCTGTTCCTGGGGATTATTGCGGCGCTTGTGTATGGTGGAATGCAGCTCTTTAGCCTGGTCAGTGCCAGTGCCGGAGTTATTGCCGCGATCTTGAGCCTGCTGATCGCAGCGGCCATTCTGGTGGCCCCCTTCATCGTATGGCGACGCCGTTATCTGGCCATTCACGGCAAAAAGCAGCAAGGCCAGCGCATTCTGGAGCTGGCCTTACCCGACGGTTCAATACGCCTGGATGCCCTGCAAAAACGCGGTCAGATTCAAACGGGGCAGGGAACACGAGCGTTTATTTTTGCGGATATAGACTCGGTCGAGCTGCAGGGCAGGGGATTGACGCTGACTTTGCGTAACCCAACGCAAAGTTGGGAAATCCAGCCTGCCCATACCGCAGAAGCCAAACGTTGGCGCAAAATCCTTAGCCTGGCAGCACGGCAGGATTTATAAGGCTCATCGTCAAAGCAAATCGACAATACGCCTAACCGAAGTAAAGCCTTGTCGGTAAAAAAGCACGTGCATCCTTATACCTGCTCACTCACCTGGTCAGACAAGGCCGGCTCATTCAGGCTGATCATGTGCTCATCCAAAGACTCCAGCGTCTCGACGACCGTACGCAGAACCTGAATACGGGCGGCTTTTTTGTCCTTGCTGGGCACAATATGCCAAGGTGCCATGTGAGTATCGGTCTGGGCGAACATTTCCTCCGCAGCGCGTTGATACGCCGTCCATTTCTCCCGGTTACGCCAATCGTCTTCCGTAATCTTGTAATTCTTGAAGGGCGTTTCCTCGCGGGCCTTGAATCGTTTGAGCTGCTCGTCCTTATCAATATCCAGCCAGAACTTGATCACAGCCGTACCGTTGGCCAGCAACTGTGCCTCAAATTCGTTGATTTCCTCGTAAGAACGATGCCAGGCGGCACGGGAAATCAATTTTTCCACCCGCTCCACCAGCACACGACCATACCAGGATCGATCAAAAATCGAAATTTCCCCCAGACGCGGCAGTTTGCGCCAGAAACGCCATAGATAAGGGCGTGCCAGCTCCACAGCATTAGGAGCAGAAATAGGGTGGATATCGTAAGTACGGACGTCCAGGGCTTCGGTCAAACGGCGGATAGTGCCGCCTTTACCCGCTGCATCCCGCCCCTCAAACACCAGTACCAAAGAGTGCTTGCGGAAAGCTTTACTACGCACCGCGCAAGACAAACGGCCCTGCCAATGCAAAAGCTCGGCGTCGTAATCCTGCACAGATTCTTCAGGAGGAGGGGACTGAAGCGAAGCAGTCGGGACGTTCAAGCGAAACGGGAAGGCATGCGGCTCTTTCACCTGACGCGGGACAATAGGCTTGTCCATGGCCTGCAACACCACCTTGGCCAAAGACACATCACGCAGGTTCTTATCTGCGCTAGGGATAACAACCCAAGGGGCGTAATTTCGATGGGTCAGATTGATAGTTTGCGTCGCGGCATTGCGCAAGCGATTGAATTGCTTATGAACTTTCAGGTCAGCCTTGCTGACACGCCAGGCAGTACTAGGATCAGCCATCAAGGTAGCGCATCGATCCAGTTGAGCCTGCGCAGAAAGATGGAACCACAGCTTCAAAACCTGCACGCCTTGATAGGCCAACTGCGCTTCAAAACGATTGATCAGATGGGTATACAAAGCAATCTTGGCCGGATCCGGTGCTTTACGGCCCAGCTCTTTCATTAAAGGCGCATACCAGGACCCAAACACCAAACCCGTCTGACCACGAGCGGGCAAGCTATTCCAATAACGCCACATCAAAGGGCGCATGGCTTCTTCTTCACTTAACTTGCCAAACGCCAGAGTGTGCACATGGCGCGGATCCAGCCACGTGTTCAAGGTATTGATAGCAGAGCCTTTACCCACACCGTCCATACCTGCCACCACGATCAGCAGGGTTTGATCTGCCTTATCCAGACGTTCGTACTGCTTTGACAGCAAGGCTTCACGCAGGATTTCAATCTGCGCCTTGGCCAAGTCATCACTCAAGCTGGGATCGCGTTCGGCAAACTGTAGTACATGGCCCATGGTGCTTTGCTCCGATTTACATAGCTGCTCACTATAACCATGCAAGGGAACACTTAACTACCTTCAGAGCAAAAATAATCCGGAAGAAGAGAGAGGAGTGACAAGCGATAAGAACAGGTGCTTAAGGGAATGGGGCTAATGTCTATCGATTACTGACTTTACATAATATACATTATGCGATTTTTATAATTATCCAGAACATCGTATTTCAAGGCCCAAAACCTCGTCACCCTCAATGGCTACTTGCCACCGCTCGCATCCAGGAATGTTCCCGTGATAAAGGACGCCTCAGAGCTGGCTAGCCATAAAATTGCACGCGCCACTTCCTCTGCTTGGCCACCACGGCCCCATCGGGATGCTGTCCTTTAATCGGTCTACACGGTCTGGCTCGCCGCCACTGGCATGCATCTCGGTATAAATATGCCCAGGCCGAACACAATTAACACGAATCCCTTCTCGGGCCACCTCTTTAGCGAAACCTGTTGTGAAAGTCTCCAGAGCTCCTTTCGAAGCGGCGTAATCCACGTATTCGTTTGGACTGCCAAGCTTGGCCGCTATCGAGGAAACATTGATGACAGAACCGCCTTTCCCACCATAGCGATAAGCCATGCGTTTGGCCGCCTGTTGCGCACAAAGCATGGGACCAATCGTGTTGACCGCAAAAGTGTGTTGTATACGCTCGAAGCTGAGATCTTCCAGGCGAGACTGCTGAAACAACACGCCTGCGTTATTCACCAGGACGTCTATCCGCCCAAACCTTTGGTCGATCTGCTCAAACAGCCGGCTTATCTGCTCAGGGTCTGCGCAATCTGCCTTGACAGCAAGAGCTTGCCGACCTGCCACCTCTATTGCACTGCCCACCGCCAAGGCATCTGATTCGCGCGCAACATAGCTAAGGACAACGTTATAGCCCTGTTGTGCAGCCAGGAGCGCCGTTGCCGCTCCTATGCCACGACTCCCGCCGGTAATCAAAATAACTGGATAATCTGACGCCAAACCCATTAGCCTATCTCCAACGTACTGTTTGAAGGCATGATAAGGCGAAAAACCAGGTTGGACGTAAAACCGATGCGCATCGGCTCCGGCCCCCATCCGAAGGTATTGCGTATAAAGGTCGGAGCAATTCCGACCTGTCTGTCTCAAGGCGCCAGGGACAAAGCCTGTCTCGTATTCATGGGAGTATCGGGGTTTGTGATACCAAGCGCCGGATTCAGTACGGGATTACCGACCGGCAAATGACCCTTGAATTTAAAAGACTGCAAATTGGCTAAAGAGATAGCCAGCTTGGCGTTGATAAAGTTGAAGGGAACGATGATTTCCAGTTCCGTGCTCGTATGCGGCCCCCGATAGAGATACCCCTGTAATCCCAGCGTTTCAATCAGCGGTTTGCTCTCAGGGATTTGAACCCCTATGTCGCTCAATGCTTTCCTGACCAGCCTGGCTTTTTCTTTTTGTGGAACATTAGGATCCGCTATTTCGCTGCCAGTAATGTCAACGAACTGGGTTTTCCTGCCCTTGCCGTCAAAATTTTTAACGGTAGACGCTTCAATATAGATCAGGTTGATATAGGCATCGCCCGTACCGTTTCCAGGTAGAGAATCCGGCAGATAACCTTCCGCGGTAGCCCGGTCTTCGGCGATATAAAGCCCTGCCCAATCGTCTTTTTTCCCTTCGGGATAAGATTTTATGATTTCTCGGTGGTTCAGGCTCTTGGCAGTAATACCAGAGGATTTGTAGCCAAGAAATACGCATGTGGGCCCTGGCTGTATGGCAATACTCGTTATTTTCGCTTTAACGGCCATCTCAATATCTCCCTATCAAGGATATCCAATACAATATTAATGGCCCCCGATATTTATATTTTTTTTATTATTAATAAAATCAAATAAACACCACAGCAAAGATATATTAACCAGACAAAACCCGTCAACCAATCATGGCGACTAACTAAAATTATTTATTCCATATAATCAGCCAGTTAAGGAACTAACTTTAATCTATCAGCAAGCGTATTAATTTTACCCCTTCACCTTCAGAGAAAAAAATCTTTACAGATTTTTAATCCAGACTCATCTGCAAACAGAGCCGCTTTAGCAGCAAAAAATGTGATCTGTATTCGATCAATGGAATCGCGTAGCGTTTATCAATAATGCTCTTGCTACATCCAATATTCGACAGAGGGCTTCCAAAAGCACAGAGCACAGAGCACAGAGCACAACATTCAGCCTATGCGGCTTTTTATAGTTATTTTTTTGCACCGCGTCAGGGCTGATTACTCAAGAGAAAACCGTCTTACAGAGTTAGCTTGAAACCCTTGTGACTGGCCGTGAAACCCAGTTGCTCATAAAACCGATGAGCATCCGTTCTAGCCCTATCCGAGGTCAGCTGCACAATGCGGCATTGACGCTGACGGCATTGCTCGACCGCCCACTGAATCATCAAACGGCCCAATCCGCAGCCACGCGCCGAGCTGGCGATGCGTACGGACTCAATTTCCCCACGCCAGGCACCTTGATGCGACAAGCCGGGCATATAGCTGATCTGCAAGGTTCCGACCACAGCGCCATTCAGCTCTACAACGGCCAGATACTGGTTTGGATCCGCTTCTATCGCTGCAAAGGCATCCAGATAGGACTGCGCCAGGGGCAGACTGGTATCTTCACGCTCATGGCCCAAAATATCGTCGGCCAACATGGCCACGATCGCTTCCAGATCTGCTGCTACAGCACGACGAAAAACAGGGGTAGACGTCAATTCAAACTCCTCATCAAGAAATAGACGGAATGGACTTGAAATTATGCCTCCTGAAGCTGACCAATCCGTGACTAGCCCTTCATTACGGCTGCGTATTCTCTGTAATTGCTGGCTTATCAGGCGTTCTCTGTGCATCCAACCAAGCCAGCCAGGAAGCTTGCAGGCGCCATGCACTGGCAGCACCGGGAGCGTAGCCCATGATTTCCTCGATTTCTGGCAGAGAAAAACCACGCTCGATCAAACCTGCACCAAAGGTATTACGCAAACGCTGTGGCGTCATCAACAGATCCATCTGCTTGATTCCCCATTTGCTGACGATACGAGCCAGCGTGGCAGGATTCATCTGTGCCTGGGGACGCGCAGCGCTGATCTGACGGCTACCAGGAAAGACCCGGCTATCTTTTACCCAAGCGGAAGCATCTTCGGCTCCGCTAAAGATCAACCAGCTACGCAAAATGCCTTCGCACCAGACAGGCACAACAACGTCGCGTTTTGCCGCGCCAGCAAGCCTGAGCAGAAGAGTGCCATCCCGCCAAAGAGCTGTCTCCTCGTGATCTGAGTCGTCTGTTTCTGAAGACTCTGCAGTGCGTTTGGCTACGCCTACCGCGCAAGGGTGCAACTGCCCCAACTCCACCGGGCGCAAGCCTGTGCCCAGCATCACAGCCACAATCGTCATATCCCGATATTCACGCCAACGGGCAGCAATGGTCATATCACTGGTCAACTCCAGGACACGCAGGCGGGTATTCAAGGCTTTGATGGTGGCAGAGCATTGATCGACAGAAAGAAACTGGGTGGCCTGGTTGTCAGGCGCCTGACGCCAGCTTTCCTTGAAAGGATCATTGATGGCGGGGGCCAGTGCGGGGTTTTCCGAGCGGCCATCCTGGCGGCAGAGCTCTTCATAAGCACGGGCAATGACTTGTTGATAGCGCTCACGCTGCGGACGGCGCACTTCGTCCAGATTGCTCAAAAAGTCCCGTATATCCACAGGCTTGATCTGGGTGTACTGCTTTTTGTGATCTTGCAGCGCCTGCAAGAAGCGTCGCCACAAGGTGCGATAAACCCGCTGCGTGCTGGGCGCCATGGGCGGGCGTTGATGCTGCAACCACGTGTCAAACAAGGCCTCCGCCGATATATCGGCGGCCTGCGAGCCCAAAATGGGCAGGTCAAACTGCCCTTCTTCTCTTGTAGACCGTTTTTTCATTCCCTATTTATCTTTTCCGTTAATTGCATTTATATAATAAAACCTTACGGTGGATTGATGCAACTTCGTCTTATCAGACAATGGAATGTATTTTCTTCCATTTCCGCAGTCGGATCCGAGCATTCGCATAAGGTGAGGCCGTATTGAACTGAATCATGCGCCCTAGAGAATACTTCTTGTACCAAGGCGCTCCATACAGATCACCATCTGTACTTTGCTCGACCAAGGCAACAATACGAGCTTGCGCCTCCTCCAGGCGATTTAATAAGTCCGAGTACGACACATTGGCAAAGTCGGCATAGAACTTCTGTGCCAGACGCCCGAGCTCGTTCCATTTAAAACCGGTTTCAGGGAAATCTACCGGCAAACCTTTGGCCTTGGCCTGGCTCCACTTCAAAACCAGTTCGTTCCATCCGATCAAATAAGCGACCAGATCAGCCACACTCATTTGCGTCCCCTTGGTATGACCTTCCAGGTCTTTTTCACGAGCCCGCGTAATGGGAACAGTAGCCAGATCTGCAGCCAACTTTTGATAATTGCTGCAAATGGCCACTAATAAATCGTGTTTGTTTTGAGGCACAGCCATATGATTGCTCCTCTTGCTCAAGACCGAACCACACCGTACTGCCCCACCTTTTTCATGCAGCCGTGTGGCATCACTTAACGATAAAGGTTCTGATGAACCCAGCCCTTATTGGTCAGAATCATTCGTGCCTGTCCCTCGACTTCCTGGGCCGTCAACGCGCGCAGATCCTCGTAGCTATCCTGAACCGCGCTATCTTTGATCCAGCCTGCCGCATCGGCCAGATGATAGACATAGCTCACCTGACTGACGGTAAACCCGTCTGCGCTGGCCGGTTCGGTAAAGTAGTTGATACGGTCCAGAACCAGGCGGCCTGTACAAAATGCATCATGCTCGCCCTGCGACTGTTCGGAGCTGGAACGACGCAAATAGGTGTCTGCATTGGCATCCAGCTCGTAGCGCGGTGCCTCTTCCTTTCCTACCTGACGCAACAAACCTACCTTGGCCAAGGCGGCCAGACGAGCTCGATCTTCCACAATCAAGGGGGAATCGTGCTCGGCCTGATAGGGATACACACGTCCAGGCACTCCTACACACAAGCCGTCTCGCGTATCCAGATAGCTCTGGATTGCCGTGCTGAAATTTTCCTCATTGGCCTTTTTCGAGTCCTGGCATCCTGCCAACAAACCGGCTACCACGACGACCAACGCTGTTTTCCACATAGAGACTTCCTTGCTTGCGAGCTGAAAAAAGGAGTTTAGCCCGCCCCCACCCCACCCTGAAAGCCTTGTCACACGCTGCAAGAAAATAGTCATCTTGCAAGAGATGCACGACCAATACCCCCCAATATTGCATTACTGCATTGCAAAATCTGGTCTTTTACGATGCTTACAAACAGGTTAAAGTTTCTTGGCTTCGTAAATGAAAGGCATTATCAATGAGCATCACCCCTGTTCCAGTGAATCGCCAACGCTACACCCGAATCGCACGCATCTTGCATTGGCTGATGGCACTGGCCCTGACCGCCCTAGTGACCGTGGGCTACACCATGAAAACCTTGCCCCTGTCCCCTTTGAAACTGCAAGTCTATTCCTGGCACAAATGGGCCGGTATTTCCTTGCTGGTACTGGTGATCCTGCGCCTGCTCTGGCGTTTGTTCAACCGCCCCCCTGCTCTGCCCCCTGGTATGTCTGTTTTCAGCCGGGCTCTGGCCCACTGTGGTCATGCAGCGTTGTACCTGTTGATGATTGGTATTCCCCTGACAGGCTGGCTGATGAGTTCTGCCAAAGGCTTTCAGACAGTGTGGTTTGGCGTGATCCCCCTGACCGATCTGGTTTCCAAAGATAAACCTTTGGGCGAGCTGCTGGTCCAAGTCCACATCTTTTTGAATTACGCCCTGATTGCCATGGTCAGCCTGCATGTTCTGGCGGCCTTGAAGCATCAGTTCATAGACCGTGACGGCTTGCTTGGCCGCATCACCTTTACTTTAGG
This sequence comes from Alcaligenes sp. DN25, assembly GCF_023674485.1. NCBI lineage: Bacteria > Pseudomonadati > Pseudomonadota > Betaproteobacteria > Burkholderiales > Alcaligenaceae > Alcaligenes > Alcaligenes sp. DN25. The sequence goes on from NZ_CP098408.1 coordinate 2,207,177, forward strand.
CAAAGCCAAATCATGAAAAAATCTGTCTTCGTGTCCCTGCTGATCGGCTCTCTGGGCCTGGGCACCAGTCTGGCCGTCAACGCCAAGAACTACCAGGCTCTGGACACCCAAAATAGCGAAATCGGCTTTCAGTATTCCCAGATGGGTGTGAAGCTGGATGGTCAGTTCCGTAAATTTGAAGGCGAACTGAACTTCAACCCCGACGCCCTGGATCAGTCCAAGGTGGTCTTGAAGGTCGCCCTGGATAGCGTTGATACCGGCTCAGAAGAAGCCGATGATGAATTGCAAGACGTGCGCTGGTTCGATATTGACGCGCATCCCCAGGCCGTTTTCAGCTCCAAGAGTTTCCGCGCTGTCAGCGACCAGCAATATGAAGTGCAAGGCACGCTGCAGATCAAAGGCCGTGAGCAACCCGTCACTGTCATGGCGACCATGGCTCCCGAAGGCGACAAAGCCACTTTTAGCGGTGCCTTTGAAATCAAGCGTGGCGATTTTTCTATCGGTGAAGGCTCTTGGTCCAGCTACGACATCGTGGCCAACGAGATCACCGTCAACTTCAAGATTGATGCCAAGTAAGCAGACGCATCAGCGCCCCCTCCCTCTCCCTGCATAACAAGGATTACACCCTCATGATCAAGCCAGTGATTGCCCTGTCCGCCAGTTTCATGTTTGCTTTTGCTGCCCAGGCGGCTCCAGTCACCTATCAGGTTGAACCCAGCCACACCTTTGTGCACTTCAGCTACAAGCACCTGGGCCTGAGCACGCAAAGCCAGCGTTTTGACAAGGCACAAGGTACGGTTACACTGGACCAGGAAGCCAAGACCGGCAGCATCGACATGAAAGTCGACACCCGTTCGGTCAGCACCGGCTTTCCCCTGTTCAACGAACACATCCAGGGCAAGGATCACTTCGACACCGAGCAGTTCCCCGAAGCAACTTTTGTGTCCAAGGACATTCAGTTCGACGGTGACAAGCCTGTGTCCGCCAAGGGAGATCTGACCATCAAGGGCATTACCAAACCCGTGACCATGACCATCGAGTCCTTCCTGACCATGCCCAAGCACCCCATGATGAACAAACCCGCTCTGGGCGCGGACGGCAAGATTGAGATCAAGCGTAGCGAGTTTGGCATGGCTGCCAACGTGCCTTACGTGGGCGACGAAGTCACTATCCGCATTGCGCTGGAAGCCATTGCCCAGTAATAGCGAAGCACTCGCTACTCAGGAAGTCTGTTTAAAGGATTTCCTGAACCACTTCCAGGGGACGCGCCAGACGCGTCCCTTTTTCTGTCACCACGATAGGACGGTTCAACAAAACAGGATTGGCTTCAATCGCTGCCAGCAAGTCCTCGTCGCTCAGATCGGGATTGCCCAGGTTCAGCTCGCTGTAAACAGCCTCTTTGCTGCGCATGGCCTCGCGTACCGTCAAGCCCGTTGCCGCAATCAGCGCTTTGAGTTCACTGCGTGACAAAGGTGTTTTCAGGTACTCGATGATCTCGGGTTCCAGACCTTTTTCACGCATCATGGCCAGGGCATTACGCGAAGTGCTGCAGCGCGGATTATGATAGATTTTGCTCATGACAGTCTTTGACTTCCTATAAACCGTATTCAGGCGAACAATAGTAGCCCAGCGCCGCCGGATACGTCATCTGGGTAGCTTGCTGCAGACAGGCCAGCGTCTTCACTTAGCCAGGAGAACACATGATCGACCTGTATTACTGGACCACTCCCAACGGACATAAAATCACGATGTTTCTGGAAGAGTCCGGTCTGCCATACACCATCCACCCCATCAATATTGGCCAAGGCGATCAATTCAAACCTGAATTCCTGCGTATCGCCCCCAATAACCGCATTCCCGCCATTGTTGACCAGGCTCCGCAAGACGGTGGCGAACCTATCTCCCTGTTCGAGTCCGGCGCCATCCTGCAATATCTGGCAGAAAAAACCGGCCAGTTCCTGTCGACCGATTTGCGAGTGCGTACCGAAACCTTGCAGTGGCTGTACTGGCAAATGGGTGGCCTGGGCCCCATGGCAGGCCAGAACCACCATTTCAATGTCTATGCACCCGTCAAAATCGAGTACGCGATCGACCGCTATGTGCGTGAGACTGGCCGTCTCTACGGCGTGCTGAACAAACATCTGGAGCAGCGCGACTTTATTGCTGGGGACTACTCCATTGCCGATATGGCCAGCTACCCCTGGATTGTCTCCCACCAGCGTCAAAACCAGAATCTGGACGACTTCCCACATCTGAAGCGTTGGTTTGAGCGTATTGGCGCGCGTCCCGCAACTGAGCGTGCCTATGCCTTGGTCGAACAGATCAACCCCGGCTCGCCCGTCCATGACGACAAGGCCCGTCAAATCCTCTTTGGCCAAGATTCTAAAACCATCCGATAGGACTACGATCCCATGACCTTACAGCGCCCCTATCAGCTGCTGCTTATTGGCCTGACAGCCATGGCTCTGTCTGCGTGTTCCAGCACGCCCAGCAATATCTCCCTGATTCCAACGCAAACCCAGGATCAAACTGAAAAAGATGGCGTTTTTACCCAGCCCTTGGACTACAAGCACGTCAAACCAGGCTGTACCGGTGAATGCCCGCGCCTGGAAGTGAAATCTCTGATTTTCCCCGGCAATGCCGAGCTGACCAAACTGGTCGATGAAAGCCTGGCTCATATGACGGTTATCTCTGACCGCCATCCTGGCTATCGCGGTTTGAAGGAATTCGAGAACTACTACTGGGCTACCGCCAATAATCGTGACGAAGTACATTTATCCGCCCGTACGCGCTACCGTAACCGGGATCTGACGGTCGTCGAGCTAAGTTCGGGCATCTACATGACGGGTGCGGCCCACGGCATTACAGCAACCCAGTTCATCAACTGGGACAATCGCCTGAAGACAGCTTTACCTCTGGACCGCATTATTGCCCCCGGCAAGATCAAGCCTTTCCAGGAACTGGTACGCCATGCGCACAACAACTGGGTTTCCAGCCTGAGTGAAGCACGTGAAGACCGAGCCGGTTGGGACAGAATGTGGCCCTTCCAGCCCGCCCAGAACATTGCTCTGACCGATCAGGGCTTGCTGGTGAAGTACAACCCGTACGAGGTCGCCCCGTATTCCTTCGGTCAGCCAGAGTTACTGCTGCCCTACTCGGAACTGCGTGGCATTCTGCGTCCTGACTACCTGCCCGCCAATTAAGCGTTTGGGTCACCGTAAATAGACAGGCAGCGTATATCAGGCTGCCTGTTAATAAAAACAGTGTTTTTTTGTGCGCTACTCAAAGCCCGGAGCCTTTAGCCATACATGCTGGAGCCACGCCCGTCCTTAGCGTCCGATCATCCCCTCTTCCAAGCTCCCCTACCACCATGTCTGATAACTTGTTCCGCTTTCACGACCTGTTTGCTCAACTGGGTCTGCCCAACACCCCCGAGGCGATTGCCAGCTTTCTGGAAAAACACCGCCCTTTGCCTAATGACGTGCTGCTGGCTGACGCTCCCTTCTGGAACGAGTCTCAAGCCGAGTTCATTCGGGAAAAACGACTCCAGGATTCCCCGGAATGGATCCAGATCATTGACCAGTTAAGCAAGGCCCTGCGTCAAACGACTGGCGTGGTGAATCTGTCCGGCCCTTGCCGCGTTCTGGCTTTATCAGGCAGCCTGCGCCAAAGCTCCTTCAACACCGCTTTGGCACACGCCGCTCAAGCCCTGGCTCCCCAAGGCATGGAGATTGAAGTCGCCACCCTACACGGCATCCCCCTGTATGACGGCGATCTCGAAAGCAAGGACGGCATTCCAGAAGCCGTACTGGCCTTGAAAGAAAAGATCCTGAACGCCGATGCTCTCTTGCTGGTTACCCCGGAATACAACAATGGCGTACCCGGCGTATTCAAGAACGGAATCGACTGGCTGTCTCGCACAGACATGAAAGCCATCTTCTCGGGCCGTATCACCGGGCTGATTGGCGCTTCCATGGGGGGCTTTGGCACGATCTCCTCCCAGGCAGCCTGGTTACCTACGCTGAAAATGCTGGGTGTGTCCCTATACAGCGGCGGCTCGTTGCTGGTATCTCGTGCGCAGAATTCCTTTGATGCGGAAGGCAAACTGCAAGATGAGAATATCCAGAAAATGCTCAGCAACTACCTTCAAGGTTTCCAGACCTTTGTGCATGCCTCCCATATGGCCAAGGCGCAAGAAAAGGGCAATTAAGCGGCAATAGATAAAAAGGGTTTTGGTTTCCTGCCTGTAGAAATACTGAGTCACCACAGCTGCGAACGCAGTGCAGGACGTCAGTATCACTACAACCATTCCCGATTATTGCCGTAACAAAAAAGGAGCCCTCAAGGCTCCTTTTTACATCCTGCCCCCAGACTTAAGGCTGTACAGGCTTGTCGAAACGATCCAGGTCAAAATAGCGACTGGTACTGCTGGACGAAGCAGGTTTCGAACTGGAGCTGTCTTCTGCAGGAGCTGGCTCGGGCTCTACCGTCACCGTTTGCACCCGATTCAAATCAGGCTGCTCTACCCGCTCTGGCACACCATAAGTCTCTACCGCTCCACCGGAGTAAGTCCCCGCTGCGGCTGGTGCAGCGGCCGCTTTACGAGCGACAGCTTGATCCAGATAACTGGCCAATTGTTCATGATTGGCCGAACGAGCCCAGTCTGCCGGACTCAGGCCTTGGGCATTTTGCATACTCGGATCAGCACCCGCTGCCAATAACACATCGACTACAGCCCGTTTGCCCGACAAGGCAGCCATCATCAAGGGGCTGGTCCCGTCTGGTGCAGGTGCATTCACAATCGCTTTCTGAGACAGCAGATAGCGCACCGTCTCTTCATGTCCTTTGGAAGCGGCATAGTGCAAAGGTGACCAGCCCACCCGATTCACCTGCCCCCCTCGTGCTTGCAGATCACGCAAACGAGCGGTCTCCCCCATCAGGGCCAGATACATCATGGGAGTTTCGCGGGCCTCGTTCTCGATGTTCACATTGGTTTGTCGGTTAGCCAGCAAAGTGTCCACCACTTTCCAGGACTTGTTGCGGATCGCCAGCATCAAGGAAGGATTGCCCTTGGAATCGACTGCGTTGGGGTTCGCCCCCTTGATGAACTCCTGCTCGATGATGTTGGGTCGGTCATTTTCCAGCGCCAAATACCAATTTCGGCTTTCAAGCTCCGGTTCCTGCGCCGACACAGGGGCTGACAGCAGAAAGGCCAAAGGAAGCACCACAGAAAGGATGGTTTTATTGGGTATTTTTCTTTTAAAAATCATGCTATTAAATCCTTTTCATAAAGTGCTTTATCAGGTTATGAAAGTACAGATAGATGCCGCTTCAGAAATTGCTTCTCTCTATCCAAGCAGGAAGCATTTAACTATAAACAGGTTTAAGAATAATCAATAAATCTTTGATTACTAACAAAAATTGAATATTTTAAGTGAATCCCAACCAAGCCCGAAAGACGGAGAAAACACCATAAAATTCTATTTTTACGCTTAAAATCAAATACTTAAATCATCTTCTTAAAGTTTTAAATCAACTTTAAACCGCCCTTGTGCAAGATCCTGAATCTTGGCTCAAACAGTCACAAAAGCCTTACCAGAACCTCTAAACGAGATTAACTTAAAGCTATACCTTACTGAATAATTTGAAGAAATTCTCTGCGCTAGCCTCTTCCACTTCCTTCACCGAGATCCCACGAAGCTCCGCAATTTTCTCAGCCACATGAATGACCAGGGAAGGATCATTGGTTTTGCCTCGATACGGCACAGGAGCCAAAAACGGCGAGTCCGTTTCGATCAGCAGACGATCCAGCGGCACGCGTTGCGCCACATCCTGCAGCTGGGTAGCGTTCTTGAAGGTCACAATCCCGGAGAAGGAAATGTAGAAATTCAGATCCAAGGCCGCTTGTGCCACTTCCCAAGTTTCAGTGAAACAGTGCATCACGCCCCCGGCAATCTGCGCCTGCTCTTCACGCATGATGGCAATGGTGTCCTCACTGGCCGAGCGAGTATGGATGATCAAAGGCAGGCCCGACTCGCGACTGGCACGGATGTGGGTGCGGAAACGCTCACGCTGCCAATCCAGGGGCTCTTGCAAGCGGTAATAGTCCAGACCCGTTTCGCCAATAGCCACCACTTTGGGATCTTGAGCATGTTTGATCAGCTCCTGGACGGTAGGCTCGGTGACTTTCTCATAATCCGGATGCACGCCAACCGAGGCAAACAAATGGCCGTGGGGACGCACCAGCTCCATCAAACCGGGCCAGTCGTCCATATCCACGCTGACCACCAGCGCACAGCCCACCTGGTTCTGGCGCATCTTGTCCAGGATGTCGTCCAGATTTTCAGCAAGTTCAGGGAAATTAAGATGGCAATGCGAATCAACAAACATGATTAGACGGTACTTTTTTAAACACGACGACATGCCTGGTGCAAACGGTCCAGGGCATGATGAATAAACAATTTAGCATTGAGCGGATGATTCCCCAGCCGCTTTTGCTGCACCAGCCACTTCAGGGCTTCCGTCACCGCTGTGGTGTTGGATTGGGCTGCCAAGGCATCAATGCGCTTTTGCAGGGAAGGATAGTAACGCGCCGGTTGGGCAAAACCACCCAGCTGAATATCGACAAACAAGCGTTGCCAATGGTCAATCCACTCTTGAGCAGGCAGTTTTTCCAGCGTATCGGCCAAGGACAAATCCGCCTCACGGCCTGCTTTCAATACCCCATCCATCCAGACGCTTAACCAATCTGGGCACGGTGCATTCATATCCTGGCTGGCGCTTAACGCTTTTAGTGGAGCACCACCCCAGGCAGCCAACCAGTCCGAGGCTTGATCCACCCCTTGTTGCTCCAGCCACTGCACCGATTGCTGAGCATCAGGTGCGGGCAAAGGCAAACGGCGGCAACGCGATACCAGTGTAGGCAACAGCCGATCTGGCGCATCGGCTACCAGCAGAAAAACTGTGCGGTCCGCAGGTTCTTCCAGCACCTTCAGCAAGGCATTGGCCGATACCAGATTCAGAGCCTGAGCCGGATAAAGCACCGCCACTCGCCACCCGCCTCTATGAGTGGCCGTATTGAACCAGTGCTGCAACTGGCGTAATTGCTCCACCCGGATTTCCCGGGAAGGATTTTTACGGGCAGCCGAGTCTTTGGCCAAGTCCCCTTCCTGGGTGTCTGGCCCCTGCTCTTCCAGCGCAACCGCATCCGGGCGCAGCAGGCGCAAGTCCGGGTGATTTCCCCCCCGCACCCACTGACAGGCCTGACAGTGGCCACAAGCCAGACCCTGCACCGGCTGGTCGCACAATAAACTGGCGGCGGCCGCACGGGCGAATCGCGTCTTGCCGATGCCCGGCAGACCGTGGATCAGCCAGGCATGGGCAAAACGCTCCTGATTGCCCAGCCAATTTTGGGCGGTCGCGATTTGCCAAGGTAGAAAAGTCAAACTATCAGACACCGTATTGCCTCAAGGTTGCACATCAAAAGGCCTGATTCACGCAGGAAAGACCAGGCAATCGCCCCCGCTTGAACAGCTCAGCGCACATTGTAATATGAACCGGTAAAATGCCTGCTCCACTACCAAGGATGATGAAGTGAGCTTATTGATCGGGCTGGCCGCCAAAGCGCGTTCAGGCAAAGATACCGTCGCCAATCTACTACTGGCACAAAACCCTTTATTGGCCGCTTATGCCCTGGCCGACCCCGTGAAAATGGGCTGTGAAGTGCTGTTTGGCCTAAGTCCAGCCCAAGCCTGGACAGACGACAGCCTGAAAGAAGTGCCTATTGCCCTTTGGCAGCGCTCCCCCAGACAGTGTTTCCAGCTACTGGGAACGGACTGGATGCGCCAGCGCGATCCCGATCATTGGCTACGCCGCGCCCAACATGTGCTGGAGTTTGGACCGGGCTCCCCCCTTGCCAGAAGCATTCAGAACTACTCGGTCTGGGCGCTGGCTCTGGCCGCGATTTACGGCATGGTGCCTGAGCACCTGGATGATGAGCGGGCGGATAATGTGGATGCCTTTTGGGGTTTGAGTCCGCGTCAGGCGGCCGAACATCTACGCAATCAGGTTCTGGCCGAATACCCGGATTACGAGCACCGTCGCCAAACCTTGCCCCTGTTCCTGCCCAGCCACCAGCTTCCTGATATGAGTCAGGCCCGTTGTCTGCTGATTAAAGACATTCGTTACGAAAACGAGGCCAATTTCATCCGTGAACATGGTGGGGAAATCTGGCATATCGAACGCCCTGGCAATCCAGTGATCAGCCAGCACTCTTCCGAATGGGGTGTAGAACGCGCCCCCCAGGACTATCTGATTCGCAATGACGCAGGCCTGGAAGAACTGGCCAGCAAGGTCCATGATTTGTGGACGGGCTTCACGCAACGGCACGGCTTGAAGCTTTGACTCCCTGGCCTTGGATAGCGCTCAGCCGTCCAAGTGTCACCAAACCGCCCCCAAAAACCATTCAGGCCCCTGATAGGGCCTGAATGGTTTAGCGTTTCAGAATATATTTGGCGACGGCCCGGTTATGTGCAGACAGATTCGTCGAGAACTCGCTGGTTCCATCGCCACGCGATACAAAATAATAGAAATCATGCTTTTCGGGATGCAAAGTCGCCATCAAGGAAGCCTTGCCAGGACTGGCTATCGGCGTGGGAGGCAATCCATTGCGCGTGTACGTGTTCCAGGGGGTATCCGTCGTCAAATCGCGCTTGCGAATACGGCCGTCATAGGCTGAACCCATGCCGTAAATAACCGTTGGGTCTGTCTGCAATGGCATGCCTACGCGCAAACGGTTCATGAACACCCCGGCCACACGCGCTCGATCCTGACTGTGGCCTGTCTCACGCTCCACGATAGAAGCCATGATCAAGGCCTCGTATGGCGTCTTCAAGGGCAAATCCGCATCCCGGTCCGCCCATAGCTGTTCCAGCAGTTCCTGCTGAGCCTGAAACCCGCGCCGCAGGATATCCACATCTGCAGTACCCGGTACAAAAACGTAGGTGTCGGGATAGAACAGACCTTCAGGATGTACAGCGTTCAAGCCAAAACGCTGCAGCAAGTCTGCATCACTGACATCACTCAAGGTTTGGCGAACCTGGGGATTGCTCGCCAACGTCTCGCGAATGCGTTGATAGGTCCAGCCTTCAGGAATGGTCAGGCGGGTTTGCAGCATATTGCCGCTGGACATGCGCTCCATCACCATCCATGGCGTATCACCACGCACGGCCTCGTAAGCCCCCGCTTGCAAGGAGGTATCCAGGCCAGAGAAACGCGCCATCCAGACAAAAGCATCTTCCTGGATACCGATCCCGGCCTGCTGCATGCTGCGTGCAATCGCACGGGGGCCAGAGCCTGCAGGCACCACATAGTCGATGCGTTCAGCACTCATCGTCACGGGCTGCTTCTTGGCCCAATACCAGGCGCCACCCGCTATCACACAGGCGACGACCACCAGAAGGCCCAACAGGGCAAAGAAGATCTTGACAGTTTTTTTCATGCGAGCGCTATTGTAATCAGAATAAGGCGGCATATTCCTGAATATGTGTCACAGTCAAACACAGAAACCGGGACAGGCCCGCGCTACCGGATTGCGCTATCCAGCTCATGCCCTGATCCCAGCGGGGATATGCCCCTGAAACCGGCCTCACACACGGTATCATTGATGTTTAAATTTATTTTTTTCGCTCAGCCATGACCGGAATGCCAGCCCCCTCCTCTTTCGCCCTGCCTGATTTGTGCGTCCTCCAGTTTCAGGGAGCCGATGCCGTGTCCTTTCTCCATGCTCAAGTCAGCAATGACTTGGAGCATCTGGCAGCCGACCGCGCCTGCATCGCGGCCTATTGCACCGCCAAAGGTCGCAGTTTGGCGACCATGGTCTTGTGGCGTGAACAGGACGAGACCGTCTATGCCCTGGTGCGCCGTGACCTGAGCGAGGCCCTGATCAAGCGCCTGCGCATGTTCGTGCTGCGCAGCAAAGTGACGATCAGTCTGGCCGAGTTGCAGGTTTACGGTGTAGCGGATCAATCCGCTGCCCAAGCGGTCTGGAATTTGCAGCGCGATGGTGACGACACCTTAATCCAAGCCCCCGGCGAGCTGGAAGGCTTGAATCGCTACTGGCGGATTTCTCCCCAGCAGGATACGAACGCTCAGGCTTCTGAGGGTCGTTGGGAAACGGCGGATATTTTGGCGGGCCTGCCCTGGATCAGCGCCGACACGCAGGATCTGTTCATTCCCCAGACTCTGAACCTGGACCTGATCGACGGCATCAACTTCAAGAAAGGCTGCTATCCCGGCCAGGAAGTGGTGGCACGCAGCCACTATCGAGGCACGATCAAGCGCCGCATGATGGCCGCCCGCAGCGCCATTCTGGACACGGCACCACAGGTGCAAGAAGCCGCCGATGTGTTCCTGGTCTCTCAAGATGCAGAGCCGGTTGCCGCTGCGCGCATTATCAACCGCGCCTGGCAAGCCGAGCAGCAGCGTCTGTATGTCTTGATGGAAGTGGTACTGGCGGACCTGGAACAAGGCCAGTTTCAACTGGAGCAAGGACAGGCGCTGGAATTGCAGCCCCTGCCCTACGCTCTGCCAGAACTTAGCTCTTCTGACGGTACAAATTAAGAATGCTGGAGAAATCCAGCCCTGCATTCTGACCCTGTGCGGCATGCAAGGCGAACAGGTTACGGGCCAGTTCGCCTAAGGGTGTCGCACTGTTTTGGCTCACGGCTGCATCGGCCGCCAAACCCAGGTCTTTCAGCATCAAACCTGTTGCAAACCCACCCTGATAATCACGCGAAGCCGGTACATCCGGCATCACGCCAGGCCAGGGGTTGTACAGCTCGGTCGCCCAGTTACGGCCGGAGCTGCGCGCCATGATGGACGATAGCACTGCCGGGTCCAGACCGTGAGCAACGCCCAGAGCCAGGGCCTCGGCGGTACCTGCCATCAAAATCCCCAAGAGCATATTGTTGCAAATCTTGGCAACCTGGCCCGCACCGGCTTTACCAGCATGAAAAATGTTCTTGCCCATGGCTTCCAGGTAAGGACGCGCCTTTTCCAGCGCTGGATCCTCGCCCCCGACCATAAAGGTCAAGGTGCCGGCCATTGCGCCACCAGTACCACCGGAAACAGGCGCATCCAGCATCAACAGACCCAGCTTGGCCGCCTTGGCCGCCAGATCCTGGCTGGTTGAAGCATCAATCGTGCTGCAATCGACCAGCACTGTGCCGGGGGCCACGGCATGCAACAAGCCGTTCTCGCCCTCGTAAACCTGACGAACGTGGCGGCCAGCAGGCAGCATGGTAAAGACCATCTGCGCGTCTTTGGCGATCTGCACCGCCGACTCGCCCACTTGCGCTCCCGCTGCCTGCAGCTCCTTCATGGCTTCTGCATTCAGGTCAAAGACCTTCAGGCTATGGCCGGCTTTGAGCAGATTCAGCGCCATGGGTTTGCCCATATGGCCCAGCCCGATAAATGCAATCGTGTTACTCATTTTGTCTCCTCGTCATTATGAAAACGGCGCCGTCAGGCGCCGCAGCGGTCTGCCTGGATCACAGGTCAGCCAAGGGATGAGTCGTTTCTGCGGGCCAGGCGGGAACAAAAAAACGTTCCACCCAGCGGGCATCAGCCTGTTCCAGCGAGGCCGGATTCCAGCGTGGCTGTTTGTCTTTATCAATCAGCAGTGCGCGTATGCCTTCCTGGAAGTCACCCTGTACGCCACATTGCAGCGACACAATGTATTCCAGGCGGAAGACATCAGCCAAAGACAGGTGGTGTACACGCTCCAGCAGTTCAAAGGACAAACGAGCCGAACCTGGAGCACCTTTGGCGAAGGTCTGTGCGGCACGGGACAGCCAGGGGTCGGCACTGTCCTGCCACTGCTGCAAAGCCTGTGTAATGCGTTCAAACTCGCGACTGGCGCAGACATCACGCAGCATGGCGTAGTTTTGCTCCAGCGGGCCGGTATCGGGGCGAGCACCCTCTGCCAGACCACGCAGGACCTGATGCAGGCTGCTGTCACAAGCGGCGCGTTCATCAGACCAGTTCGTGGCTTGCAAGGCCTTGAGCAAGGCATCGAAATGCACCCGTGGCAAGTAGGCATCGGCCAAGCCCAGGAACAAGCAATCCGAGGCGTTGATTTGGGCGCCGCTCAGTGCCAGGAAATGGCCGATACCCGCAGGCAGATGTGACAGCATCCAGGTGCCACCTACATCGGGGAACAGGCCAATGGAGATCTCGGGCATGGCAAAACGCGTGGTATCGGTCACCACACGATGGCTGGCACCGTTGAACAAGCCCACGCCCCCACCCATCACAATACCGTCACCCCAGCACAAAATTGGTTTAGGGAAGGTATGGATCAGATAATCCAGGCGGTATTCCACATCGAAGAATTCGCGGGCGTACTCGTTATCCCAGGCCGAACCACCCTGATTCTTTTGCATGGAGGCATACAGGGAATGCAGATCGCCCCCGGCACACAGGGCCTTTTCTCCGGCGCCATGCAACACGATCATGGCAATACTGGAATCCCGCGCCCATTCCTGAAACTGCTTGAACAGCAGCTGGCACATTTCCAAATTAAGCCCATTCAGGGCTTGCGGGCGGTTCAGCGTAGCAACACCAATCGCCTTTCCGTTCTGGCCGGGCAGGCGATCAAACAAAACAGAATCCGTCATCGAATATCAGCTCCAAGATCAATGATTTGTCGTGCAATGATGACACGCATGATCTCGTTTGTGCCTTCCAGAATCTGGTGCACCCGAGTATCGCGCACCAGTCGCTCAACAGGATAATCCTTCAGGTAACCATAACCGCCAAAGAGCTGTTGTGCATCCACGCAAGCCTGAAAACCCAGATCCGTGGCCATACGCTTTGCCATGGCGCAGTAGGTGCTGGCCTGATTGCTACCGGCGTCCAGGTGCGAAGCGGCCAAACGTACCATTTGGCGGGCAGCAACCACGCTGGTCAGAATATCGGACAATTTGAACTGCAGAGCCTGGAACTGGTCCAGATGCCTGCCGAACTGGCGGCGCTCCTGCATATATTGGCGGGCAGCATCATAAGCCCCCTGGGCGGCTCCTACCGAGCAGCAGGCAATATTGATGCGCCCACCGTCCAGGCCCTTCATGGCCAGTTTGAAGCCCTCGCCCTCCTGGCCCAGCATGGCCGAGGCAGGAACGCGTACGCGCTCAAAGGTAATGCCCCGTGTGGACTGACTATTCCAGCCCATCTTCAATTCTTTACGACCGTAAGTGATACCAGCGGCATCGGCAGGTACGGCAAAAGCGGAAATCCCCTTTGCGCCGTCCCCGCCGGTACGAGCCATAACCACCAACAAGTCCGTGTCCCCGGCACCGGAGATAAAGGCTTTGCTACCGCTGATCAGGTAGTCGTCGCCATCACGCTCGGCACGTGTCCGCAGCGAGGCAGCATCCGAGCCTGCGCCCGGTTCGGTCAAACAGTAAGAGCCCAGTTTCTGGCCGCTGCTCAGCAGCTCGCCCCATTGGGATTTGACCTCGTCCGTACCCCAGGTGCCGACCATCCAGGCAACCATATTGTGGATAGTCAGAAACGCGGTGGTCGAGGGATCAACTGCCGCCATTTCTTCGAACACCAGGCTGGATTCCAGACGCCCCAGGCCCAGGCCGCCGATGGATTCCGGGGCATACAAGCCACAAAAACCCAACTCACCGGCTTTACGGAACGCCTCGATCGGGAAAATCTGCTCCTCATCCCAACGTGCCGCATGCGGTGCCAGTTCCCCTTGTGCGAACTCGCGAGCCGCTTGCGCAAAAGCGTTCTGATCGTCAGTCAGTATCATGTCTGTCTCCTTATTTTCACCCACCATAATGCGTGCCGCCCCCTTTAGTTGTCGTGCTGATGACAATCAGCCGTTTCATAGGGGGCAGTGCAAGGCAGGAGGCGACAGTCTAGCTGAAAGTAGCGGCCTGATGATCAGGCGCAGAAAAACTAGGTGCGGGCGGGTTTGCGGCGAGGTCTGGCGGCAGCGCGGGCGGCCAGCTTGTGCGCATAACGGCGACGGCGGGAATCCATGGGGTCAAAGACCAGCTCGCGATAGACTTCTACCCTGTCCTGATCCTGCAAGAGTTGGTCCAGCTGGCAGCGCTGGCCGTAGACACCGACGTGCAGCGCGTCCAGGCCCTGTTCATCGTCCAGCGGCGGCAAGCCGCATTCACGCAGGCCTTCGGCAATGCCAGCTTTTAACAGGGCATCACGCACACAACTGCCCGCAGGCAAATGCAGGGCGGCTTTCCAGACCTGCGCCTGGGTAGCCACAATCACGCTGACGGATAATTCAGTCACCGTAGACCTCTTGGGCACGGCGGGTGAAGGAGTCGATAAAGCTGTTGGCAACGCGGTTAAAAATGGGACCGACTACCATTTCCAGCGCGCGGCTGGAGAACTCGTACTCCATGGTGAACACGATCTTGCAACCGTCTTCGCCCAAAGGAGTAAACTGCCAATCCCCCGTCAAGGCCGAGAAAGGCCCTTTGACCAGGCGCAAGACAATCCGATTGGGATAATCGTGTTCGTTACGTGTGGTGAAGGTTTGACGAATACCCGCAATGCTGATGGTAACCGAGGCTTCCATCCCCTTTTCGTCACGCTGGTTGACACTGGCGCCACCACACCACGGCATGAATTCAGGGTATTTTTCCACCTCTGCAACCAGGTCAAACATCTGTTCGCAGCTATAAGGAAGGAGGACGGAGCGTTTTACTGTATGCATCAGGTCTGGTTAATAGATAGAATGTTCTGATTTTACAATCTATGGTTGGCAATTAATTCATGAGTATTGTTGATAATCGCAAGGCTACCCACGAATATTTTATCGAAGAGCGCTTTGAGGCCGGTCTGGTCTTGGAGGGTTGGGAGGTCAAGGCGATCCGAGCTGGGCATGTTCAGCTCAAAGAAAGCTATGTCATCGTACGCGAGGGCGAGCTGTTTATTTTAGGAATGCACGTCAGCGCTTTGCCGACAGCGTCCACTCATATCCGGCCCGATGCCACTCGTACACGTAAACTGCTGCTCAAAGCCGAAGAAATCAGCAAGCTGATCGGCAAGGTTGAACAACGAGGTTACGCCCTGGTTCCCCTGAACCTCCACTACAAGAAAGGTCGTATCAAGCTGGACTTCGGTCTGGGACGCGGTAAAAAACTGCACGATAAACGCGATGTTTCCCGCGACAAAGACTGGAAGCGCGAACAAGAACGCTTGATGAAACACGACACCCGCCGTAAGACGAATGAATAAAACGGGCTAAAAAGCCCGTTTTGTTCCAAATCTCAATGTAATTTAACACGAGGGGCGGCCCGTTTGCTGAGCAAGCGGCCCAAAGCCAAGGTTGCCGTTCGCGCAACCCCTAAAATCGCCATGTGGTGCATCAGGTGCAGACTCATGTACATGATGCGAGCCAGCAAACCTTCCACAAACCAGCTCTTGCCGGACAAGACCCCCATCAGGCTCCCTACCCCACGGCTGTGGCCCACGGAAACCAGCGAGCCGTAATCCTTATAGACAAAGGGTGCTTCATCCACAGGCTTGCCCTGGATGCGAGCGGCCAGACGTTTGCGCAAGTAACTGGCTTGCTGGTGCGCGACCTGGGCACGTGCAGGCAGGAACTGACCTTCCTTGTCCCAGGGCACTTGTGCGCAGTCGCCCAAGGCCCAGATATAGGGATCGGGTGTGGACAGACAGGAATCCAGCACCAGCTGATTGATGCGGTTGACGGGCAAACCCAACTGGCCCAAAAAGGCAGGGGCTTCAATCCCCGCCGCCCAAACGCACAAATCGTTGGGATATTGACCACCGTTCGCATCCTCGATGTGGTCCGCCGCCAGACGGCTGACCCGCACCGAGGTCCGTACCGCTACGCCACGCTGCTCCAGCAGACTTTGAGCGGTAGCGGACAGCTTGGGCGGCAGAGCAGACAGAATGCGATCGGCGCCTTCCAGCAAGGTAATGCGCACTTCGCGGTCCGAACTGCTGCCCGGAATGCTGTAAATGCTTAAATCAGCACGGGCTTCCAGCAACTCGGCAGCCAGTTCCACCCCCGTTGCCCCGCCCCCGACAATATTGATGTACAGCGGTGCCCCCGGTTCACGCTGCGCGCGGCGTGTCACACTGATCAGTTCATTGAGCAATTTCAAACGGAAACGCTCTGCCTGATGGGTCGAGTCCAAGGCCAGCGCGTGTTCATGGGTGCCAGGCGTATTGAAAAAATTGGATTTGCTACCCACGGCCATCACCAGGGTGCCATAGGACAGGCTGCGTTCCGGAAAGACTTCTTCATGATCGGGCCCCAGGACAGGAGCCAGCGTAATGCTGCGCTGCTCGCGATTTATACCGGTCATTTCACCTTGAATAAAAGTGAAACCACAGTCTCGTGCCAGCATGAAATATGACAGCCCTTCGCGGTGAATATCCAAGGTGCCGGCGGCAACCTCGTGCAAGGACGGTTTCCAGATATGGTCACTGTCTTTGTCGACCAGAAAGATATGCTGACGCCCGAACTGACGTCCTAATTTGGCAGCCAGCTCCAGGCCACCTGCCCCGCCCCCCACGATCACCACTTGATACGACTGCGTAGTAGACATCCAGAACTCCTTGGGACTTGTCTTGAGCAAAGAGAGTATCAGAACCGCCGCCTTATACTTTAAATCAAAACAGATAAGGACTATAGCGATCTGTAGACGCCGCCAGGCGCGCCCAGAAGCGCCGGCCTGCGCTACCACCCGAATATGTGGCTCTTTTGCGCTTTAATAGGCCTTAGATCAAAGACTGGCGCAAACAAATAGGTCCAGCAGCAGTGCATGTCGTAAAATCAAGGGGTTTGGTCTTGCTTGCCCTTAACGATCGAAATAGAGCAACAGCACAGCAGCTATTGATACGGTATGATGCTGACTTTGTCCTATTCACTTATTTTTTGCCTGCCATTATGCACGACGATGTTCCCCGAAAATCCCAACGCGCGACTCGAAAAGGGCGCGAACGCCGCGACAAAATCCTGGAAGTGGCTTCCGAGGTTTTTCGCGAGAATGGTTTTGAGGCCACATCCATGTCCCAAATCGCTGCATTGGCAGGCGGCTCCAAGGGCACACTCTACAACTACTTCCCGTCCAAAGAAGACCTCTTGCTGGCTGTCTTGCTGACAGGCGCCCAGGACTTTACCGAACAGGTCTTGACCAAGCTGGACTGCGAAGGCGATATTCGCGAAGAACTGAAGCGCTTTTTGCTGCCCATGCTGCGCAATCTTTACTCCAAGCAAACCGCCCAGTTGTTACGTATCGTCGTCTCTGTAGGTGGCCATAGCGACATCGGCAAGCGCTTCATGGAGATGCTGGATGATCAGATCTGGGACGGCGTGCAGTGCTTTTTTGCCCACCACATCGAGCGCGGCACCTTGCGCAAGCTGGACCCGGCATTGATGGTGGAACACTTCCGCTGCCTGAGCGAAGGCGAAATCGTTCTCCTGCTGATGGGCGCCATGGAGCCCTGGAGCGAAGAACACATTCAAAGCGAAACCGAACATATTCTGGATATGTTCCTGCACGTTTATCAAAACGACACGGCAAACTAAGGCTGCATCAATCGGCGGCAACCGCTGATTGCCATCTCCTTACGGTTCCCGGCTTTATGCTCTACAGCTGACAGCGAACCCTTCAAGACAATCTGAATCCATGCCGCCCGATCCAGGGCGGTGACGGCGACTCCTTTTTCCCCATCACTACCTTTCACCAGCTCCCTGCCCCTGATCGGTGCCGGTTGTCAGGATTGAACCTGTGCTTCTCACTGCCCTACACCACGAGCACTCGGCGATACCTGTACGAGCTCGCACACCGACTCCAGCCTGCCAATACGCCAACATAGACGCACTATCAGGCTAAAAGAACCACAAAACGAAATCGCCTGAGCACGCGCAGGAGCAAGAACAGAAGCGCTGGCAAAAGATGCGCCCCAAAAACGACAACACCCCGACATGGAAGCTCCATGTCGGGGTGTTGAATCTTGACTGGCTTGACCAGCTTACTGCCAGAGACGTTTCCCTGGCAGTGGATTAGGTCTTGGTCTTAGGCCTTGGCCAGACGCTGCCAGGTGTCCACAACCGTGTCAGGGTTCAGCGACAGCGAAATAATGCCTTCTTCGCTCAGCCACTTGGCCAGATCGGGGTGATCGCTAGGGCCTTGGCCACAAATACCGACGTATTTGTTTTGTGCCAGACATGCCTTGATGGCACGGCTCAACATGAACTTCACGGCTTCGTCGCGCTCGTCGAAGTCAGCAGCCAACAGTTCCATACCGGAGTCACGATCCAGACCCAGGGTCAGCTGAGTCATGTCGTTGGAGCCGATGGAGAAGCCGTCAAAGTACTGCAGGAACTTCTCGGCCAAAATAGCGTTGGAAGGCACTTCGCACATCATGATCAGGCGCAGGCCGTTTTCGCCACGAGCCAGACCGTGGGAAGCCAGCAGCTCAACCACACGCTCTGCCTGACCCAGGGTACGCACGAATGGCACCATGATTTCGACGTTGGTCAGACCCATTTCGTCGCGCACTTTCTTCAGGGCTTCGCATTCCATCTTGAAGCATTCTGCGAAGTCTTCGGACAGGTAGCGAGCCACACCGCGAAAGCCCAGCATTGGGTTCTCTTCCTCGGGCTCGTAGCGCGAACCACCCACCAGTTTGCGGTATTCGTTGGACTTGAAGTCCGACAAACGCACAATGACGGGCTTAGGGTAGAAGGAAGCGGCCAGAGTCGCAATACCTTCAGCCAGTTTTTCCACGAAGAAAGCACGTGGGCTGGCGTAGCCACGAGCCGCCGATTCCACCGCCTTTTTCAGGTCGCTATCCACATTGGGATAGTCCAGAACGGCTTTGGGGTGAATCGCGATGTTGTTGTTGATGATGAATTCCAGACGGGCCAGACCCACACCATCGTTCGGGATTTGCGAGAAGTCGAAAGCCAGTTGTGGGTTACCCACGTTCATCATAACTTTCAGGCCGATCTCGGGCATTTGGCCCCAGCTGACTTCTTCGATCTCGGTTTCCAGCAAACCGTCGTAAATACGGCCTTCGTCGCCTTCAGCACACGATACCGTCACTTCCTGGCCTTCTTTCAGCACGTCTGTGGCGTTGTTGCAACCGACCACGGCAGGGATGCCCAGTTCGCGAGCAATAATCGCCGCGTGGCAGGTACGGCCGCCACGGTTGGTGACAATAGCCGAAGCCAGCTTCATGATGGGTTCCCAGTTAGGGTCCGTCATGTCGGTCACCAGCACGTCGCCGGGTTTGACCAGATCCATCTCGGAGGCATCCGCCACAATACGGACTTTGCCCGAACCGATCTTCTGGCCAATGGCGCGGCCTGTGACCAGCACGTCGCCGGTGGCTTTCAGGCGGTAACGCTCTTGCACATCGTTGCTGCCTTGCTGGGACTTAACCGTCTCAGGACGGGCTTGCAGAATGTAGATCTTGCCGTCGATACCATCACGACCCCACTCAATGTCCATGGGACGCTGGTAGTGTTTTTCAATAATGGTGGCGTAGCGAGCCAGTTCGATCACTTCTTCGTCGCTCAGGGAGTAACGATTGCGCTCGGACACAGGCACGTCCACGGTACGTACAGCGTGATCGGTGGTACGACCTTCGTCAAATTCCATCTTGATCAGCTTGGAGCCGATACGGCGGCTGATGATGGGGTAGTGACCGGAAGCCAGCGTTGGCTTGTAAACGTAGAACTCGTCCGGATTGACCGAACCTTGCACCACGGTTTCGCCCAGGCCGTAGGAGGAGGTCAGGAAAACCACGTCCTTGAAGCCCGATTCGGTGTCCAGGGTGAACATCACGCCGGCGCTGCCCTTATCGGAGCGCACCATACGCTGGATACCAGCGGACAGAGCCACTTCAGCGTGGGCGTAGCCCTTGTGCACGCGGTAGGAAATAGCGCGGTCGTTGTACAGGGAAGCAAATACGTGGTGAATCTTGCTCAGCACCTCGTCAATGCCCACCACGTTCAGGTAGGTTTCTTGCTGACCGGCAAAGGAAGCGTCAGGCAAGTCTTCGGCGGTTGCGGAAGAACGCACGGCAAAGGAACCTTTGCCATCGGCGTCCAGCTCAGCAAACGCGTCACGTACGGCTTGTTCAAACTCGGCTGGGAACGGAGTGTCGATGATCCACTGACGGATTTCGGCACCGGCAGCAGCCAGTTCACGCACGTCGTCGGCGTCCAGCGCGTCCAGACGCTGCTGAATGCGCTTGTCCAGATCCTTGTTTTTCAGGAAAACGCGGAATGCTTCGGCTGTTGTGGCAAAACCACCTGGCACGCGCACACCGGCATCAGCCAACTGGCTGATCATTTCACCCAGCGAAGCGTTTTTACCGCCCACTGTGTCGACGTCCGTCATGCGGAGCTTGTCGAAACCAATTACGTAAGACATAAGTCACCTTGAATAGAAAAAAAAGCGTGTTTGCTTAAGGCAGTGATCCCAGCAGCGCTGTCTGTGTGATCTGTCCTAAGCAAACCTGCCTTTCCATCCCCCGATTCGAGCGGTAAATGGTAATCTTGCAAATTGTACCGTTTCCCGAGCATTGTGCACGACTTATTCCATGTCTTCTTCTCCTATTGAGCGTACCGTCTTTGTCGTTTCCGACAGCACGGGCATTACCGCCGAAACTTTCAGCAACTCCGTCCTGTCGCAATTCGCTCAATTCGAATTTCAGGCCATCCGGATCCCCTTCATCGATACCATCGAGAAAGCCCAGTCTGTTGCTGATCGCATCAACCAATGCGCGCAGGAACAGGGCCAGCAGCCTCTGGTCTTCAGCACCCTGGTTGACCCCAAGATGGCGCACATCATTGGCGCGGCCAATTGCACCTTCCTGGACTTGTTTGGTGCCTTTGTACGACACATCGAACGCGCCCTGGGGGTGAAATCCAGCCGTTCCGTGGGTCGTTCGCACTCCGGTGGCATGTCCAAGCGCTACAACAACCGTATCGAGGCCATCAACTTCAGCCTGGCGCACGACGATGGTCAATACGTGAATGGTCTGGAACAAGCCGACGTGATTCTGGTGGGTGTGTCACGCTGCGGAAAAACGCCTACCAGCTTGTACTTGGCAATGCAGTATGCCGTCAAGGCCGCCAACTACCCCATCATTCCCGAGGATTTCCAGCGCGGTACCCTGCCCGCGACGCTGGCTCCTTACCGGAAAAAGATTTTTGGCCTGTCCATTCATCCAGACCGCCTGTCCGAAGTGCGTAATGAACGCCGTCCGGGTAGCAAATACGCCACCATCGAACAGTGCCGCATGGAAGTGGCCGAAGCCGAGCGCCTGATGCGTATGGAAGGTATCCCTTGGCTGTCCACCACCACCAAATCCATCGAGGAAATCTCCACCAAGATTCTGGATGATGTCGGTTTGGACCGCCGCTCCTACTAAGGATTGAACTCCTGGTCCAAGCGCCCCCCGTTCGGGCGTATTCGGACAGCCTCAACATCAAGGCCTGAACCCGGTGTGATACCTGGCTCAGGCCTTTTTGTTTGCTGCGGGTACGGTAACAGGTCTGCTGCGCATCCACTTGCGCCTCTACGGGTGTCGGTTTGCCTATACCGGCTTGCATCCCCTATTGTTGCCCCCTCTTAGACCAGCTTGCCCACCCAAACCTGCGGGTGCTGATCGGCCCAAGGCAAGGCTTGCTCCAATTGGCCAGCCAGCCCGAACAAAAGGCATTCCTGGCCATAGCCGGCTGTAAACATCATGCCTATGGGTAAAGAGGTGGCCACATCCTGCCCAGCAGGCACGGACATGGAGGGCGAACCGCTGATGTTGGCCAAAGCAGCAAAAGGCGCTTGCCGGAAGACGTGGGCAATCCAGCCCAGGCCATCCACCTGATCCTGTACCTTGTTGTACTCGCCCACCTTCATGGGCAGCGTAGGCACGGTGGGTGTCATCAGCACATCGTACTTCTGGAAATACGCCCCCAAATTCCGTGAAACTGTATTACGCACGGCAATCGCCCCCAGAATATCAATCCCGCTAATCTTCTTGCCGTAGGCGTAGGCCGCCAGCGTGGCCTGTTCCAGATACTCCTCGTTCACCGGGCGTCCTGTCGCCGCTGCAATGCTGTCTATCCATGCAGCCGTATTCACGTTCCAGAACTGAGCATTGGCGTGCACAAAAGCCTCCCAACTGACGCCGGAGTCAAACACCAGGGGCTCCACCTGATGGCCCAAGGACTCCAACACCGAGGCCATATCAATCGCCTTGGCCGCTATGGCAGATTGGGTTTTATCGCCGCTGGGCGGGTCCATCATCAAGCCGATACGCAAGGAACCCGGATTCTTCTTGACGGCCGATAAAAAGCTCTGCGGGGGCGCTGCGGTGTAATAGGGCTCGCCGATACCGGGACGACTAATCGCATCCAGCAAGGCCGCACTGTCTCGCACACTGCGGCTGACACCCAGATGGGCCAGCAGACCACTCCACACTTCATCTTGCTGAGGGCCGCTGGAGACACGCCCCCGAGTGGGCTTCAAACCAAACAGGCCGTTCACTGCTGCAGGGACACGGATAGAGCCACCGCCGTCAGTTGCATGCGCCACTGGCACCATCCCTGCCGCCACTGCAGCGGCCGAACCTCCTGTAGAGCCGCCAGCATTAAAAGCCGGGTTCCAAGGGTTCAGCGTAGGGCCTACGCAGCGCGCTTCCGTCGTGGTACTGATGGCGAACTCCGAGGTGGTCGTGCGCCCCAGCGTGACCAGTCCCGCCTCCTTGTAGAGGCTCATCAAGGTGCTGTCTGCATCCATCACCATATCTTGCGCCAGCTTGCTGCCCAGCTCGTAGCGCTTGCCCTTCATGGTGATCGCCAAATCTTTAATCAAAAACGGGACGCCGTAGAGTACGGAGTCCCGGTCAGCATGAGGGTCAATCTCCCCGTCCCAGCTCTCTACAACCGCATTGATTTTACTGTTCAAGGTGTCGACGGCTTTTTTGCCAACTTGGCTTAATTCTTGAACACTGATTTGTTTCTTGGCGACCAGCTCAGCAAGAGCCAGGGCATCATAGGTCGCGTATTCGCTAAGTTTCATTGTTGACCTCATCTGAAAAAGATTAGGAATCCAGCCGGATACAACGATGCAGCGATAAAGGGAGGGAAAGACGGCTCTGCACGAGCCGCTAGCAGACAAGCGTCTACTGCGCCAGGCACTCAGTACTAGCGTACCGATAAGCAGGCGCCTTACTAGATGATTTACTTGATTTTACAAGTGGAGACAAGTGCCAGATCAAGACAGAATTAGCGCTTACAGGCTAACTCTGCTTGATGCTGTGAAATAAAGCCGCTGGAACTAGCGGCTGTGCTGACGACGTTGCTCGTACAGGCACAGTGCGGTGGCAATGGCCACGTTCAAGGACTCAACACCGGGCGCCTGGGGGATAAACAGGCGTTGATTTGCCTTAGCCAGCAAGGCCGGGCTGACACCTTGGCCCTCATTACCAAAAACCCAAATCCCTTGGTCTGGCAGGCTGGACTCGTACAGGTCCTGGGTATCCGGGCCCAGAGAAGTCACCAGCACCGGCAAGGCCGCTTGTTCAAGCAATGCTACGCCATCGACCTGCTCATGGATTTGAATGGAGAAATGAGCGCCCTGCGCACTACGCAGCACTTTCTGCGACCAGACGCTAGCACAGCCCGGTGTCAGATACACCGCTTCCAGGCCCACCGCTACGGCAGTGCGCAGTACCGTGCCTACATTGCCCGGATCTTGCACCTGATCCAGCAAGATGGCGCGTTTCGTGGGAGCCGTCCAAGTCTGTCCACGAGGCACGCGGACAATAAAGCCTATGCCCTGCCCCTGACCTACTTGGGACACCGCATTCATCAACGTGGCATTGAACGTCACGCTGCTATGGCCTGGCAAGAAACGCGCCAGTTCCAGCAACTCGTCGGAGTGACGGTCCATCTCGAAAACAGCCAGTTCCGGCAAACCACGGCGTTCCAGCCACATTTGGCACAGATGAATGCCTTCCAACCAAATCAGCTGATCCCCCCCGTCCAGCTCGCGTTTATCGTGAGCCAAGCGCTGTACTCGTTTGAACAGCGCATTATCTTTGGATTCAATCAGCCTCATTGTCTTCAACTTACCTAACTAAAGATGCGCGTACCGGCGCGAAACTTCGACGATGCTCGGGACAAGGTCCGTGCTGGGACAAACGATCCAAATGCAAGGCCGTCCCGTAGCCTTTATGCTGGTCGAAACCGTATTCAGGATAGTCTCGGTGCAATTCCAGGCAGACCGCATCCCGCGCTGTTTTGGCCAAAATCGATGCGGCCGCAATGGCGGCATGGCTGGCGTCGCCTTTAATGATGGCCTCTGCCGGACAACAAAGGCCGCCTGGAATGCGATTGCCATCCACCAAGGCTTGTTCCGGTTTGACGCTCAGGCCATTACAGGCCCGCTGCATCGCCAGCATGGCGGCGTGCAAGATATTGATGTCATCAATTTCTGCCACAGTAGCACTGGCAATTTCCCAGGCTAAGGCTCTTTCCTTGATCAACACAGCCAGGGCTTCACGTCGCTTGGCGGTCAGCTTCTTGGAGTCGTTTAGGCCTTCAATGGGATTGTTCGGGTCCAGAATAACGGCAGCGGCAAAAACGGGACCGGCCAAGGGACCACGTCCTGCTTCATCCAGCCCCGCCACCAAACCTGCCGAGACATCACTGACTAATAAATCCAGCTGCTTCATGCACGCGCCATATTCAAAATGACCTCAGCCGCCAAGGCGGGGGTGTCCCGACGCAAGGTCAAATGCATCTCGGTAAAGACCTGCTCGATATGAGCTACATACTCCTGATCGCTCAAGGCTTTCCAGCACTCTTGCGCCAGCTTCTGGGGTTCGGCATCTTCTTGCAGTAGTTCAGGCACGACAAAATCGCGAGCCAGCACATTAGGCAAGCCCACCCAAGGCACATACGGTCTGTCCTGGCCGGACTTCCAACGTATGATGCGCTCCATCATGGGGCTGAGCACATACGAAATAACCATAGGACGCTTGTACAAGGCCGTTTCCAGGCTGGCGGTACCGCTGGCCACCAGCACCGCGTCACTGGCCTCCATCACCGTCCAGGCGGGTGGACGGACCACTCCTTCCGAATCCGGCTGACGAATACCCGCTGTGTTGGCATCAATAATGTGCAAGTTACGGATAGGATGCTGAACCAGAGCCTCTTCAAATTCCTGACGGCGCTTGGGATTGACCATGGGCACCAGAATCATCAGATCCGGGTCCTGGTCCTGCAAAATCTGTACGGCCTGCAAGAAGCGCGGCGACAGCATCTTGACCTCGGAGGAGCGGCTGCCAGGCAACACGCCCAGAATACGACCCGTCTCGGGCAAACCCAGGCGACGACGAGCGTCGGCCTTGTCCGGCTGCAAAGGGATATTCGCTGCCAAGGGATGGCCCACATAGGTCACCGGAATGCCTTCCTTTTCGTAGATCTCGGTCTCGAAAGGAAACAGCACCAGCATATGGGAAACCGCTTCGCGGATTTTGTGGATACGCTCGTAGCGCCAGGCCCAGATCGAGGGCCCCACAAAGTGCACCGTAGGCACACCAGCCTGACGCAAACGATGCTCCAGGCGCAAATTGAAGTCCGGGGCATCAATACCCACAAACACATCGGGACGCTGCCGCAACCATTGATTGCGCATGCCCAAATAGGTGGAGACCAGACCCGGAATACGTTTGAGCGCCTCGACGTAACCAAATACCGTCAAGGCGTCCATAGGATAGTATTGGTGAAATTGCTGGGCGGCCATCTCGGGGCCGCCTATGCCTTCTACCTGCACGCCAGGACTGCCTTGGCGCAGCCCTTGAATGATGCGAGCCGCCAGCAAGTCGCCAGACGGCTCCCCGGCCACCATTCCTATACGCAGATCCCGCTTGGCCCCTGTTTGCCCCGACCCGTCTGAACGTGCCGCTAATAGGCTGGAGGCGCTGCTCATGGTCGGCAAATACCCCGGCTGGAGTCATTCAAGAAGTCGATCATGACCTGAACCGCGGCACGGCAGTCAGGCTGCGTTTCCTGCAAGGCTTGCATTTGCTCTACCGCCTGCTCCACCGTCAGCTTGCGACGATACAGCAGCTTGTAGCTTTCCTTCACCGCCGAAATCGCTTCAGCCGAAAAGTTGCGACGGCCCAAGCCTTCACTGTTGACACCGACAGGACGGAAAGGATCGCCTGCACCGATGACGTAAGGAGGGATATCCTGACGCACCGAGCTGGTACCACCAATCATGCTGTGCGCACCGATACGACCGAACTGGTGCACGGCAGTCAAACCGCCCAGAATGGCCCAATCGCCAATATGTACGTGACCGCCCAGCTGGACGCTATTGGCAATAATCGTGTGATTGCCAATCTGGCAATCGTGAGCAATGTGGGTGTAAGCCATGATCCAGTTGTCATTGCCAACACGGGTCACGCCTACATCCTGCACCGTGCCGGTATTGATGGTGACGTATTCACGAACCATATTGCCATCGCCGATTTCCAGGCGAGTCGGTTCTCCAGCGTACTTCTTGTCCTGCGGCATGCCCCCGATGGAGCAGAAACGGTAGAAATGGTTGTTGCGACCAATCGTGGTCACGCCATCTATCACGCAGTGAGGGCCCACTTTGGTGCCCGCCCCCATCGTGACATTGGGCCCGATAATGCTGTAAGGCCCGACCTCGACATCATCTGCAAGCTGAGCGCCTGCTTCGATGATGGCCGTTTCATGAATACGCATAAACTATTCTTCCAATTGACGGATAGCACACATAATTTTGGCTTCGGCAACCACTTGGCCATCGACCAGGGCGCGGCCTGTGTACTTGCACAAAGCGCGGCTGATGCGGTCAGCCGTCACTTCCAGACGCAACTGATCGCCTGGCATCACGGGCTTGCGGAAACGCGCGCCATCCACACCGACCAGGTAATAGGCCAGTTTGTTGTCCACTTTGGCGTACGGATCCTCGGGATCGGTAAAAGAGAACAGTGCGGCTGCCTGAGCCATGGCTTCAATGATCAAGACCCCAGGCATAACCGGCATATGCGGAAAGTGACCTGTAAAAAAGGGTTCATTCATCGACACGTTTTTAATGGCGACGATGCTCTTGCCGGGCACCAGTTCCAAGACGCGATCGACCAACAGCATCGGGTAACGATGAGGGAGGCGATCCATAATTTGTCGAATGTCGAGTTCCATGTCCTGTCCTGCTTATTTTTGTTTATTGATATGTTCAGATGATTCATTTGCCCCATCCGCCTGCTGACGTTCCAAAGAACGCAGGCGACGGCGCAAACCGCTCAATTGTCCCAACACGGCAGCATTTTTCTGCCAGTCCTGGTGTCCTGCAAAGGGATAAACCCCGGTATAACGTCCGGGCTGGCTGATGCTGGAAGTGACAGCCGTACCACCAGAGACGTGCACGTCATCCCCCAGAACCAGGTGTCCCGAGAGCATCGCTGCCCCGGCAATCGTACAACGTGCCCCGATCTGGGTAGAGCCGGCCACCCCCACACACGCCGCCATGGCGGTATGCTCACCGACCTGCACGTTATGACCGATCATGATCTGGTTATCAAGCTTGACGCCGTTGGCCAGCACCGTGTCGTCCAGTGCGCCGCGATCCACCGTGGTATTGGCACCGATTTCAACATCGTCACCAATACGTACATGACCGATCTGCGCGATCTTGGCCCACGCCCCCTTCCCTTTCACGGGATCCGGTGCGAAACCAAAACCGTCCGCGCCCAGCACCACACCCGAATGCAGAATGGCGCGTGCGCCAATATGCACCTGATGGTAAAGAGTGACACGTGCGTGCAGCAAGCAGTCCTGACCCAAGGTGGAGCCTGCGCCAATTACGCAATGCGCGCCCAAACGGGTGCCCCGTCCGATCTTGACACCGGCCTCGATCACACAGAATGGCCCGACCGACACGCCTTCGCCCAAGTCAGCGCTGGGATCAATCACCGCACTGGGATGAATGCCCTGAGGCAAATCCGCCATGCGTACCTGATCAAAACGTTGCGCCAGCAGCGCGTACATCAGATAAGGTTGCGAGCACAAAACCGGGATAAAAGACGGTGCAAAGCCCAGACCTTCATAGACTTGTGGCGTCAGAATCACCACCGCAGCAGAGGTCTGCTCCAGCAGATCCTGCATCTTGGGATTGGACAGAAAGCTGATTTCCTCCGGGCCCGCAGAAAGCAAAGAGCCTAGGCCCCGAATCCGGGGCATAGGCTCTTTAATGCCTTCTGGCAGCTTGCAATCCAGTCCGGTCTTGTTGATGGCGTCTATAAGTTCAGACAGCTGTACAGCCTGATCAACGTTCAGCAATACCGGCATAGTGCATCAACCGCCCAGTGCTTTCAGAACTTCCTCGGTGATGTCCACACGTGGGCTAACCGTAACGGCGTCCTGAATGATCAGGTCGTAGCCTTGGGAGTCAGCAATACGCTTGATGGCGGCATCAGCCTGCTCAACAATGGCCGAGAACTCTTCGTTGCGGCGACGGTTGAAGTCTTCCTGGAATTCGCGACGCTTGCGCTGCAAATCGGAATCCAGATCAGCCAGCTGACGCTGACGCTTCACACGGTCAGACTCGGACAGAACAGGAGCGTCCTTGTCGAACTTCTGAGCTTGCGAACGCAGGTTGTTGGCCATGCGCTCCAGTTCTTCGTCGCGACGCTTGAATTCTGCTTCGATTTTGGTCTGGGCAGCTTTGGCGGGCTTGGAATCACGCAAGATACGCTCTGTGCTGACAAAACCGATTTTGGTCTGTGCCTGAACAACAGGTGCAGCGGTCATGGCGCCGACACCCAGCGCGGCAGCCAGAACGAGCGCTTTATTGCCACGCGACAAGCTGCGGGCGATGTTTGTAAGTTTTAATGCGATGTTTGACTTCATGAAAAATCTACCTTGCTAATTAGGCTGCAGAATAGTGCAATTGTGCCACTAAACACGAACATCAGAAAGCGGTACCAATCTGGAACTGGAAGGCTTGTTTGTCGTCACCTTCCTTGGCGCGCAAGGCGCGACCGTAGGACAGCTGCAAAGGACCGAGCGGGGATTCCCACGACAAGCCCAGACCTGCAGCGTACTTCCAACCGCATGGGTCTTCCGACAAACGATCAGGGCGACCCATTGCACAACCACCGCTAGTGTTGTCGACCTTACCGGCATCGGCAAAGACGAACCAACGTAACGTGCGGTCACGTGACGCGCCCGGGAAAGGCAGGTACAGCTGGGCGTTGGCGATCATGCGACGCGAACCACCCAGGTAGTCACCGGTCAAGGTGTCTCGACCACCCAAGGATGCGCCTTCATAGCCACGTACCGAACCGATACCACCGGCGTATACGTTCTTGATGACCGGGAAGGTCTTGCCACCAATGCTGCGACCATAGTCAATGGCACCATTCAGAGCCAATGTATACGCACGACCCAATGGAATGTAGTGCTGGTGGCTGGCGCGCAGCATGTAGTAGCGCAGGTCCACGGTACCCATATCCGCCGACAAGCTGGTCAGGCTACCCTTGTTGGGAGCAATCGCGCTGTCACGGGTGTCTTTGGACCAACCCAGATTAAAAATAAACGTATTGGTGCGCTCACCGTACTCGTTCACATAATCCTGATAGGCACGTGGCGTGTACTGGGGGCTCAGGCGTGAGAGCTTGTTCTGCTCAAAGTTCACACCCATGAAAATACGGTCGTACTCGGAAATAGGCACGCCAAAGTTCAAGCCCGCACCAATGGCGGTGTTCTGGTAATCACCCCAACCATCATTGGACTGGTAAGGCGTGGTACGACGGTAGTAAATCGAGGTGGTTTTGCTGATGCCGTCACCCGTCCAGAAAGGATTGGTGTGGCTGATCACCGCCGCACGGTTCACCTTACTGGTATTGACCTGCAAGGACAGACTATTACCGCTACCGAAGATGTTGTCCTGGCTGATACCTGCCGACAACATCAACTTGTCAGTGGAGCCGTAACCAATACCCAGGTTAACCAAGCCGGTGGGCTTTTCTTTCACGTCCACGTTTACGTCGACCTGGTCAGGCGAACCAGGCACAGGCTTGGTGTTCACGTCCACTTCATTGAAGTAGCCCAGACGGTCAATACGGTCACGCGAGAACTTGATGGCGTCCGAGTCATACCAGGCCGCTTCTTGCTGACGCATTTCACGACGTACCACTTCATCACGGGTACGGACGTTTCCGCCCACCTCGATACGACGCACATACACGCGACGACCGGGATCGACGTAGAAGGTCAAGTCAGCCGTGTGATTTTCGCGATCCAGAACCGGATTCGGGTTGGCATTGGCAAACGCATAACCCAAGCCACCCAGGTATTCGGTAATCGATTTCACAGTGGCGCTGGTTTTGTCCGAGGAGAAGACCTCGCCTTCTTTCTGCTGCACCAGAGGCTGGATCTTGTCCTCCAGACCCAGCAGATCACCCGCCAGCTTGACACTGCTCAGTTTGTAGGGCTGGCCTTCGTGGATGGTCAAGGTGATGAAAATATCTTTGCGATCCGGGGAAATCGAAACCTGAGGAGCCTCGGCGGAGTACTCCAGAAAGCCGCGATTCAGGTAGTAGGAGCGGATGCGCTCCATATCGCCTTCCAGCTTCTCGCGGGAGTACTTATCGGTACCGGTGTACCAGGTCATCATGCCCGAAGTCGTCAGTTCCATCTGATCGAGCAAGTCACCTTGCGAGACGGCTTCCGTACCGACGATGCGGATTTCCTTGATCTTGGCCAGACCGCCTTCAAAGATGTCAAAGCTGACACCGACGCGGTTACGTGGCAAGGGCGTGATGATGGGCGTGATTTCCACACCGTACTTGCCCTTGGACAGGTATTGTTGTTTCAGCTCGAATTCGGCACGTTCCAGCATGGAACGGTCAAAAACCCGGCCTTCTCCAAAGCCTACCTGAGCCAGGGAGTTGGTAATATTCTTCGCATCGAACTCGCGCATGCCATTAAAGGACACCGACGCGATGGTTGGGCGCTCTTTGACGTTGACGATCAGCACATTGGTGCTGGTGTCAATTTGCACGTCGCTGAAAAAGCCTGTGGCGTACAAACGCTGAATCGCGTCTGCGGCCTGCTCTTCCGAGAAGGACTCACCGACCTTGACAGGCAAGGACGAGAACACGGCGCCGGGGTCGACCCGCTGGATGCCGTTGACTTGAATATCGCGCACGACAAACGGTGCAAATGCATTCGCCAAGGCGGGAGCAAGCAGACTTGCCACCAATACGGGCAGAACACGCAACGCAAAAGTAGGTTTCCGGCTAAACGACATCCTGGACAATCCTTGGTCGGTCAAATGGTTGGAAATTGTATGCCACCCGCCCTCAACTGAAAAGGCGGGTGATGTCATTAAAAAAAGCAATACTCATCAGCAGGGCCAACAAGGCCAGGCCCAGGCGCTGACCGACAAGCATCATACGCTCCGAAGCGGGCTTGCCGCGCACAGCTTCGATGGCATAGTACAGTAGATGTCCCCCGTCCAACATAGGTACGGGCAACAAATTCAGTAAACCGATGCTAATACTGATCAAGGCCAGGAAATTCAGGTAGGCGATCAAGCCAATACGTGCTGTCTGGCCCGCATAATCCGCAATAGTAACCGGCCCGCTGACATTACGTACAGAGACTTCCCCCGTAATCATGCGCCCGATCATCTTCAAAGAGAACCAGAAGGTCTGCCCGGTACGGGTAAATCCGCGTTCCACGCTCTCGATCGGCCCATAACGCACCAGTGTCATGGGCATATCCATAGCCACTTTTGCACCGATACGCCCCTGCGCATTGGCATCACCTTCAGGAGCGAGGAGCAGGCGTTGAATTTCGCCGTCCCGCAGCACTTCAAGCTCCAGTGTCTTGCCTGCGGATTGTTGCACCTTTTGAACGAAAGCCGTGATCCCGGGCTCGATCAAATCATCCAGCCGGATAATAAGGTCACCCTCCCGCAGGCCTGCCTGTTCGGCTGCCGTATCTTTAAACACCTCTTGGACGATGGATCGCGCCGGACGCAGCATCAATCCTGCCTGGGCCATCAAGTCCTGCCCGTTTGGCAAAATCTCGCCCGCCGGTAATCTCAAGTAACGATTTTTTTCCTGTCCAAGCGGGTCCTTGACGCCCACTTCCAGCTCGCCACCCGAGGACAAGGCATCCATAAAGGCCCAACGCGCCTGCAACCAGGAGTCCACCGGCTTGCCATCGACAGAGACCAGGCGATCTCCAGCCTCGAACCCAGCTTGTGCGGCGGGTGTCCCTTCTGGAACAGGGCCAATTTGCGCAATAGGCTCTTGAGTACCCAGCAAGCCCACAAAGGCATAGATCACCACGGCCAGAATCAGGTTGGCCATCGGGCCCGCCAGCACAATCGCGGCACGTTGTCGCAGGGGTTTGTGGTTGAAAGATTCGTCGATCTGCGCCTGCGTGGCATGAGCAGGCGGATCATTTTGCATGGCGACGTAGCCGCCCAAGGGCAAGGCCGAGACGGCCCATTCGGTGCCATTCTTGTCAGAACGGCGGTACAACACCTTGCCAAAACCAATCGAAAACCGCTCTACCCGTACCCCGCAACGACGGGCCACCCAGTAGTGGCCCAGCTCGTGAAAGGTCACCAGCACGCCCAACGCCACCAAGAAAGCCAGCACGGTAAAGAGCATGTTAAGTCCTGTTAAATACGCGCAGAGCTTCGACAGTAATCCAGCGCCAGCGAACGGGTTTCGCTATCGAGCTCCAAGACCCCGTCCAGAGCATCCAAGGCCTGGCTGGCACGGCCATTGAGCTTGTCCAGACAATGCTCGATCACAGCCGGAATCTGAGTATAGCCAATCTGCCGCTCCAGGAAGCGGTCTACGGCGATTTCATTGGCGGCGTTCAAGGTCACGCAGGCGGCCTGACTGCTGCGCAAGGCATCATAGGCCAGTCGCAAACAGGGGAAACGCAGAAAATCGGGCTGCTCAAAATCCAGACGTCCCATTGTGGCCAGATCCAGCAAGCCTACGCCGCTATACAAACGCTCCGGAAAGCCCAGACCGTAGGCAATCGCCGTACGCATGTCAGGCTGACCCAATTGCGCCATGACGGAACCGTCTATGTACTCGACCATGGAGTGAATCACGCTTTGCGGATGCACCACCACATCAATCTGGTCAACAGGCACTGAAAACAGCCAATGCGCCTCGATTACTTCCAGACCTTTATTCAGCATGGTGGCCGAGTCCACCGAAATTTTGCGGCCCATGCTCCAGTTAGGATGCGCGCAGGCCTGCTCGGGGGTCACTCCCTCCAGCTCGGACAGATTGCGCGAGCGGAAAGGTCCACCGGAAGCGGTTACCAGAAGACGGCGCAGAGCCGCAACTGGCTGACCGGGTTCTGGCGGCAGCTCACCCGCCAGGCATTGGTAGATGGCGCTGTGCTCAGAGTCAATGGGCATCAACTGCGCCCCACCCTCTTGCACGGCTTGCATGAAGATACGACCTGCGGCAACCAGCGCCTCTTTATTAGCCAGCAGCACACGCTTGCCAGCACGTGCAGCGGCCAGGGCCGAGGGCAAACCTGCGGCGCCGATAATCGCGGCCATGACAGTAGTGACTTGCGGATCGGCAGCCGTGTCGGCCAGCGCCTGAGCACCTACCCGAATCTCTGGCAAGGCACCGCCCTGCCACGCGGCCAGAAAGCGGCTACGCGCAGCTTCATCCGGCACGAGGACAACACGGGCTGCGCTGTTACGAGCTTGCTCGGCCAACAGCTCCATGCGAGTGTGGCCGCTCACGGCATAAACCGCCATCCGATCGGGATGACGAGCAATCACATCCAGTGTGCTGATACCAATAGAGCCAGTGGCCCCTAACACACATACATGCTGGAAACTCATGAGTTCTTCCTTGACGCAAACACTTTGAATCCACGCAGGACTAAAAGAGCCACGCCCCACTTAGCAGCAAGGCCACGGGAGCAACCGGCAGCAAGGCGTCGATACGGTCGTACACCCCACCATGACCGGGCAATAATTGACTGGAATCTTTAACAGCGGCACGACGCTTGAGCAGGGACTCGAACAAGTCACCCACGATAGACAGAGCCGCCAGCGCAAGGCCCAAAGCAGCCGTGGCGACCCAGCCCCAGCGCTGCTGCACATCGGCACCGAAACTGCCGGCCCAATTTGCGCTGATCAACATCCATGCAGCAGCGGCAACCATACCACCGAGCGCTCCAGCCCAGGTCTTGCCAGGGCTGACACGCGGGGCCAGCTTGGCTTTACCGAAGGCACGTCCAGCGAAATAAGCAGCGATGTCTGCCACCCAGATCAGGACCAGCAAGGAGAGCACATAGACAATGCCCTGCGTATGCAGGAACAGATACAGGCTGGCCCAGGCAACCAAAGGAGCCAGTACACCCATCACGCTGAGCAAGACCCCTTGCGCACGCTGTGTGGCCTGAGCTTGCAGCACCAGCCCGGTAGCGCCGACGACCCACAAGACCGCCATCAGGGGCACCAGACCACGGTAGACCAAATCGGCCGCCTGCCCTTGCGGGCCGGTGTGATACCAGTGCACGCTTAGCCACAGCATCAAGGCACCGTTGAGCATGGCCAGGGGCCAGGCCCAACGCTGCTGCTCCTGGGTCAAACTCAGGCGCTCCCATTCCCAGCAAGCCAGCGTACTCATCAGGACAAAAATAGCCAGCAATGGCCAGCGCACGGGGGCAAGCATGGCCGCGCCCAGAATGACCAGCAGGATCAGGGCGGTGATGACTCGTTGTTTCAACATAGATAAGGCTCCGTCAAGGCGCGGGGCTACCCTGCACCTGGGCACTGGTGCGCCCAAAGCGCCGCTCGCGCCCACGATACCACTCGAAGGCCTGCTCCAGCTGCGCCCGGTCAAAATCCGGCCAGTACGCGTCTGTAAAGTACAGTTCGGTATAGGCCATCTGCCAGATCAAAAAATTGGAAATGCGGCGCTCTCCGCCCGTGCGGATGAACAGATCCGGTTCGGGGGCGTAAGACATCGCCAAATAGGGACTGAACATGGCCTCATCCAGTTGTTCAGGATGATCGACCAAATGGGGATTGGCAGCCAAGGCCTTTCGGGTCGCCTGCAAAATATCCCAACGACCACCGTAATTGGCGGCAATCGTCAAATGCAAGGTGTCGTTATCACGCGTTTGTTCTTCTGCATCGGCAATCAGCCCGCGCAATTCTTCGCTAAATGCGGATAGCTCACCAATAATATGAAGTCGGACGCCGTTTTTTTTCAGTGTTGCCACTTCTTTTTGCAGCATCTTGACGAACAGCCCCATCAACAGAGACACCTCTTCAGGAGGGCGTCGCCAGTTCTCGGAGCTGAAAGCAAACAGGGTCAAATAACGCACGCCGAGCTCGCCACAGGCCTCGACAATACGCCGGACGGTTTGCACACCACGCAAGTGCCCTGCCGTGCGTGGCAAAAGACGACGGGTTGCCCATCGTCCATTGCCGTCCATGACAATCGCCAGGTGGCCAGGAACCTGACCGTGTTCCGGAATAGTTTGGGTAGAACTGAAAGAAATCACCTAGCCACCTGTGCAAAAGCCGTTAGACCGTCATGATCTCGGCTTCTTTCTGGGCGATCAGCTTGTCGACTTCAGCCACATACTTGTCGGTCAGCTTCTGGATTTCGTCCTGGGCGCGACGCTCGTCGTCCTCGGAGATTTCCTTGTCCTTGACTTGCTTTTTAAGCGTGTCATTGGCGTCACGACGCAGGTTGCGAATGGCGACCTTGGCATCTTCGCCTTCGCCACGCACCACTTTGGCCAGATCGCGACGGCGCTCTTCGGTCAGCGCAGGCATGGGCACACGAATGCTCTCGCCCATCGAGATGGGGTTCAGACCCAACTCGTTGTCACGAATGGCTTTTTCAATCGGGCCAGCCATATGCTTTTCCCACACTTGCACGTTCAGCGTGCGAGCATCCACCACCGTGATGTTGCCCACCTGGCTGACCGGCACCATGGAGCCGTAGTACTCAACCTGAATGTGATCGAGCAAGCCTGCAGTAGCACGGCCAGTGCGAATTTTGGCCAGGCCTGTCTTGAGAGACTCGAGGGACTTACCCATCCGGCTGTCGGTCGATGCTTTAATCTCGGAAAGACTCATGGACTAAATTCCTATAACTTTAAACGTGAACCAGGGTGCCTTCATCTTCACCAGAGACCGCGCGCGTCAGGGCGCCGGGCTTGTTGATGGAGAACACTTTGATCGGCAGTTTCTGATCGCGACACAAGGCAAAGGCGGTCGCGTCCATCACTTCCAGACGGCGTACGATAGCCTCATCAAAGCTGATACGCGAGTAACGCGTCGCACCTGGGTCTTTATTGGGATCGGCACTGTAGATGCCGTCGACTTTGGTCGCTTTCAGTACGATTTCCGCACCCACTTCGGCGCCGCGCAAGGCTGCTGCCGTATCGGTGGTAAAGAACGGGTTGCCCGTACCGGCTGCAAAAATAACAACTTTGTTTTCTTCCAGGTAACGCAGTGCCTTGGGACGAATGTAAGGCTCTACGACCTGCTCAATATTCAGGGCAGATTGCACACGGGCATCCAGGCCACGGTGCTTCAAGGCATCTTGCAAGGCCAGCGCATTCATGACGGTAGCCATCATGCCCATGTAGTCGGCTGTCGCACGATCCATGCCCTGGGCACCTGGAGCGATGCCGCGAAAGATATTGCCCCCGCCAATCACGATAGCCAGCTGTACCCCCAACTGGGCAACCTGGGCGATCTCCTCCGTCATGCGAATGATTGTGCTGCGATTAATACCGAACGAGTCCTCGCCCATCAGCGCTTCGCCGGAGAGCTTCAACAGAACACGTTTGTAATGAGGGGTAGTCATGGGTGGGATTCCAAGTGACGAAGACAGAAGAGAGTGTAAAGCAGCAGGGCAGGCACCGCCACTACGGTGCCTGCCCTGAAAAAACAAGCTAGATTAGGCTTGACCGGCAGCGGCAGCTACCTCAGCGGCGAAATCTTCAACACGCTTCTCAATGCCTTCACCCACAACGTACAGGGTAAAGCCAGCGATCGATGCTTTTTTCTCGTCCAGCATTTGCTGCACGCTTTGCTTGTCGTTCTTGACGAAAGGCTGGCTCAACAGAGTCACTTCTTTCAGGAACTTGGCAACAGCGCCGTCAACCATTTTGGTGACGATGTCAGCAGGCTTGCCCGATTCAGCGGCTTTCTGAGCAGCCACGGAGCGCTCGGCTTCGATCTCGGCAGCGTCAACACCCGAAGCGTCCATGGCTTTAGGACGAGTCGCGGCGATGTGCATGGCCAGGTCTTTACCCACTTCTTCGTCGCCACCGGCGAAATCAACCAATACGCCGATCTTGCCACCGTGAACGTAGCTGGCCAGTTGGCCGGCTGTTTCGTAGCGCTGGAAGCGACGGATAGAGATGTTTTCACCAATTTTGCCAACCAGAGCAGCGCGCACGGTCTCGACATTGCTGTCGGCCAGTGGCAGTTCAGCCAAAGCGGCCAGATCTGCCGGGTTGTTCTTGGCGACCAGTTGGGCGACGTCGTTGATAAAGCCGATGAAGTCATCGTTCTTGGCAACAAAGTCGGTTTCGCAGTTAACTTCAACTACGGAGCCGGTCTTGGCATCGTCAGCGATGTAAACAGAAACCAGGCCTTCAGCGGTAACGCGGGTAGCTGCTTTGCTAGCCTTGCTGCCCAGCTTCACGCGCAAGATTTCTTCAGCACGTGCCATATCGCCGTCGGCTTCGGTCAGTGCTTTTTTGCATTCCATCATGGGCGCGTCGGTTTTCTCGCGCAATTCTTTAACCATCGATGCGGTGATTTGAGCCACGGTTTTCTCCAATTCTGTAGAACATGCCCCGGCAAGCCGGGGCGATACGAAGGATCACTGTAGCTGTCTGCCATGACAACTGATGGTGTCTGGCAGACAGCGGTGAGCCTGTTACTCCTGGGTGTCAGCCTGAACTTCGACGAACTCTTCGTCAGCGGCGAT
This sequence comes from Alcaligenes sp. DN25, assembly GCF_023674485.1. Lineage (NCBI taxonomy): Bacteria > Pseudomonadati > Pseudomonadota > Betaproteobacteria > Burkholderiales > Alcaligenaceae > Alcaligenes > Alcaligenes sp. DN25. The sequence continues at coordinate 2,245,277 of NZ_CP098408.1, forward strand.
TTCTTCAACCAGACCGTTCAGGTTCTGTTCGCGGCCAGCCAGCACGGCGTCAGCCATGCCACGGGCGTACAGAGCGATAGCCTTGGCCGAGTCATCGTTACCAGGGATCACGTAATCCAGACCTTCTGGCGAGTGGTTGGTGTCAACCACGGCCACCACAGGGATACCCAGAGTGCGGGCTTCAGCCACGGCAATCTTGTGGTAGCCAACGTCGATCACGAACAGGGCGTCAGGCAGGTTGTTCATGTCCTTGATACCGCCGATGGCCTTGTTCAGCTTTTCCAGTTCGCGTTCGAACATCAAGGCTTCTTTCTTGCTCATGGTTTCCAGACGACCTTCAGCCATCTGAGCTTCCATTTCTTTCAGACGCTTGATGGAAGTCTTGACCGTTTTGAAGTTGGTCATCATGCCACCCAACCAGCGGCTGTCGACGTAAGGCATGCCGCAACGTTCAGCCTCAGCAGCCACCAGTTCGCGAGCAGCGCGCTTGGTGCCTACAAACAGCACGTTGCCACCACGGGCAGCCAGTTGACGCACGAATTTGGTTGCTTCTTCGTACTGAACAACCGTTTTTTCCAGGTTGATGATGTGGATGTTGTTACGCTGGCCGAAGATGAACGGAGCCATCTTGGGGTTCCAGTAACGGGTTTGGTGGCCAAAGTGCACACCAGCTTCCAGCATTTCACGCATTAAAGACATAAAGTTCTCCAAGGGTTTGGTCTTGTAACTGCCCGGTATCCGGTAAGGGCCGCAGCCTGTGCTGCATTCCAGACACCCCGAGACGGACAGTCACGCGATTTACAACTTAAAACATAAAAACGTTGCCCAGCATGAGCGAACGCCTGCACTGCAACGGACTCACGCCTGCAGGCAGACAAGATATCTGCCATCCGGGCCCGAGCCTGAAACTTTTCTGGCTACCGCCTGCATACAGGGTACTGTTCGCAGGTGTATCCTAGAGGATTGCTTGGTCAGCATCACTTGAACAAGAACCGGGCTGCCGCCCTGTTGCTTTCGCAACGCTTGTCATCGTGTTGACCCTGTATGTGTTGTGAATTCTGCGTGTTTTTGCTGGCTGGCCATGGCCCGAGGCTTCTTCCAATCTTGGGGCACGATTTCCTGATGCCTGGCTTGGCTCATCCAGCCTGAAAATTCAGGCGGCCCAAGAAAAACTGGTCAAACCAGGAAAGCCCAGATTTGGCGCGGTGTTCCGCGACACATGATCCCCCCAAACGGGACGGAGCGTAACTGCAAAATTCACAAAAGCCTATAATTCTACTATTTTTCAATAGACCTGTTCAAGTTGCTATGAGTATTCTCGTCACAGACCCCACTGATCTCGAAAAAATGCGCGCTGCTTGCCAGACCGCGGCATCCATCCTTGATTACCTGACTCCCTTTGTCAAAGCAGGTGTCACGACCGGCGAACTGGATCGCCTGTGCATGGAGCGCATCAATGAACTGGGGGTCAAATCTGCCACCGTAGGCTACGCGCCTCCTGGCTACCCACCCTTTCCAGGCTCTATTTGCACCTCCGTCAACCACGTCATCTGTCACGGCATCCCCGGCGATAAAGTGTTGAAAAATGGCGACATTCTGAATATGGACGTCACCATTATTCAAGACGGCTGGTTTGGCGACACCAGCCGTATGTACTACGTGGGCGAGCCCAGCATCCTGGCCCGCCGCCTGACTGAAACCACCTACGAATGCATGTGGCTGGGTATTGATCAAGTCAAACCCGGCGCCACCCTGGGTGATGTCGGCCACGCCATTCAGCAACACGCTGAAAAACAAGGTTTTTCCGTTGTGCGCGAATACTGCGGCCATGGTGTGGGCCAGAAGTTTCACCAGGATCCGCAAGTGCTGCACTACGGCAAACCCGGCACCGGCGTAAAACTGGAACCCGGCATGATTTTCACCATCGAGCCCATGATCAACGCCGGTCGTCGCGAACTGCGCACGCTGGCTGACCAATGGACCGTGGTGACACGCGACCACAGCCTGTCGGCCCAATGGGAGCACGCGGTGCTGGTAACCGATACCGGCTACGAAGTGCTGACCGTCTCGCCCGGCATGCCTGCCCCTCCAGCCATCATCAACAAGGCCTGAACCATGTCTTTCCTGGCCCAGCTTCGCGACAGAATTGCTTGCCGCCGGGCCAGGGCCTACGAGCGCTTCAGACAAGACCTGCATTGCGATCGCCTGCTCAAAAGCCTGTGCCAGATTTGCGACCAAGGTCTGCGTGAACTTCTGGTCCGTTACCCCCTGCCCCGCCAAGCCAGCCTGGCGGCCTTGGGGGGGTATGGTCGCGGGGAGCTGTATCCGCATTCGGATGTGGACTTGCTGATCCTGTTGCAGCGCGAGCCCAATGCAGAGGATATAGACCGAATTCAGGCTCTGGTCGCCGCCTTGTGGGATATAGGTCTGGCTCCCAGCCATAATGTGGCCACGCCCGCCCAATGCCTGGAACAAGCCAGCCAGGACATCACCACCGAAACCGCCTTGCTGGAAAGCCGTTGGCTGGCGGGTTCCCGATTGCTGCTACGCCATGCCCAACAGCAACTGCAAAGCCAGCTGGACCCGCAGGCTTTCTTCCTGGCCAAACAGGCCGAACAGCAGCAGCGTCATGCGCATCTGCAAGACACCCCCTACTCCCTGGAACCCAATTGCAAAGAGTCTCCTGGCGCCTTGCGCGACCTGCAGGTGCTGCTCTGGATGGCACGGGCAGCCGGTTTGGGACGCAGCTGGGTGGATGTCGCGCAATCCGAACTACTGACGCAATCCGAGCTGAAAGCTCTGCAACGCGTGGAAGAAGCCTTCAAGCGTCTGCGCATTGAGCTTCATCTACTGACTGGCCGCGCCGAAGACAGACTGCTGTTTGACCTGCAACCACGTCTGGCTGACATTTACGGTTTTCAACCCACGGCCACCCGACGCGCCAGCGAACTGCTGATGCAGCGTTACTACTGGGCCGCCAAGATTGTCAGCCAGCTCAATCTGATCCTGATGCGCAGCATCGAGGAACACCTGTTCCCGCAAACCGATCAGGAACCGCTGATTCTGGACAGCCATTTCCAGATTCATCATGGACAGCTGGAACTGCGTCAGCCTGATGGCTTCGAGCAAGACCCCTCTTTGATTTTTGTAGCCATGCTGCATTTGCAGCAACAGCCCAATCTGCGTGGCCTGAAAGCCGACACCTTGCGAGCCCTCTGGCACGCCCGCCGCCTGATCGATGCCAAGTTCCGGGCCGAGCCCCGGAATCGACGTCTGTTTCTGGAAATCCTGCAGCAGAACAAAGGCATCGTGCATACCTTGCGGCTGATGAATCTGCTGAACCTGCTGCCACGCTATTTGCCGGTATTTCGACGCGTCGTCGGACAAATGCAGCACGACCTGTTTCACGCTTACACCGTAGACGAGCACACGCTAAAGGTCATACGCAATCTACGCCGCTTCACCATGGCCGAGCACAGCGAAGAGCTATCCATGGCCAATCAGCTGATGAGCGGTTTTGATCGCCACTGGCTACTGTATATTGCCGCCCTCTTTCACGACATTGCCAAGGGACGCGGCGGCAACCACTCCGAGCTGGGTGCGCAGGACGCCTTGGCATTTTGCCAGGATCACGGCTTGATGCCGGTAGACGCAGAACTGGTGGTGTTTTTGGTGCGCGAGCACCTGACCATGTCGCAAGTGGCTCAGAAACGCGATTTGAGCGACCCGAATGTCATTTTCCAGTTTCTGCAGACCGTAGGTACGGAACGCCGCCTGACTGCCCTGTACCTGCTGACTGTCGCCGACATTCGGGCCACCAGCCCAACGGTATGGAACTCCTGGAAAGGCAAGCTGCTGGAAGACCTGTACAAGCTGTCACTGGCAGCTTTGGGACGGCAGGCCAAGGATGGCGTGTCCGTACTGGATCAACGCAAGCGTGACGCCGCTGGCGAAATTCGCCTGGCCGGTCTGCTGGACGAAGCTCGCGAGGACTTCTGGCAATGGTTGGACAAGCCCTATTTCCTGCGCCACGACGCCAGCGAAATCGCCTGGCATACCATCCAGCTCTACCACCAGTCTCACAGCCCGACACCGGTGGTGCGCATACGTCCCGCCGGACAAACCGATGCGCTGCAAGTGCTGGTCTACACCAAGGACGCCAGCCGCCTGTTCTTGCGCATCTGTCGCTACTTTGACAGCCAGGCCGTCAGCATCCAGGACGCACGCATTTACACGACTCGCCACGGCTGGGCACTGGACAGCTTTGTCGTGATGCTGCCCACCTACGATCACGCCCTGCGACGCGATCCCTTGCTGATCGAAACCGAGCTGTGCCAGGCACTCCAGCAGGATTGGCTCCCCAACGAGCACCCCCACGACCACTACCGCGACATACGCTCCCGCCGGGCCCGCGTCTTCCCCATTCAACCCACCGTGGACCTGCGCCAGGATGAACAGGGTCAGGACTGGATTTTGACGCTAAGTGCCACAGACCGGCGCGGTTTGTTGTACAGTCTCGCCCAAGTATTCGAGCACCACGACGTGCAGCTACGCTCCGCCAAAGTCATGACCTTGGGCGACCGCGTGGAAGACGTCTTTATCCTGAGTGGTGCCGCACTGGAACAAAACCGTAATCAATTGCGCCTGGAGCGCGATGTACGTTTAGCCCTCTCTCAACAAGCCACCCCGTCTTAATGGAAATCTCCTCCGTATTTGCTGATGTCAGCCGCAGCTTCCTGTTTGCATTGGCGACGCTATTGCCCATGCTGAACCCGCCTGCGGCTGCCCCCATCTTTCTGACCCTGACCGAAGGCGCCAGCGTGCCTGACCGTGCCCGCCTTGCCAAGAAAGTCGCCATCAATATTTTCATCATGCTGGCCATTGCCATGGTGGCGGGCAATATCGTGCTGAATTTCTTTGGCATTTCCCTGCCCATCATTCGTATTGGCGGGGGCTTGCTGGTCATAGGCACGGCCTGGCGATTGATCAACGCCTCGGACTTTGATGCGGCGCACGCCCAGAACATGGCCGAGTCCTACTCCTGGGAACAGATTCGCTCCAAAGCCTTCTACCCCCTGACCTTCCCCATGCTCTGCGGCCCCGGCTCCTTGTCTGCAGCACTGACGGTAGGGGCGACCTTGCATGACAACTCGGTCACCGGCACCATGAGCAAGCTGGCTGGCGCGCTGCCAGCTATTGCTGCGGCCAGTTTTATCGTGTTTCTGGCCTTACGTTTTGCATCGCAATTCCTGTACAAACTGGGTAAAAATGGCACGGCTGTCGTGATGCGCCTGTCCGCCTTTATTCTCTTATGCCTGGGCGTGCAGATTACCTGGGCCGGTTTCCATGAACTTTTCCTGGGTTTGCTGCACGAAGCATCTACCTTTCATTCTTTAAGTTCCTCTTGATACCATGGCCGCATCCTCCCGCCAGTCCGCTGCACCCTACTACCTGATCACCCTGCTCGCCTTTTCCGGCGTAGGCATTGCACTGCTTTCCCAGCATGTATTCAGCATCCCACCTTGCGCCTGGTGCGTCCTGCAACGCCTGATTTTCATTGTGTTGGGCGTATTCAGCCTGGTTGCTGGTGTGTTGCGTCAACTGGGGCATCAGCGCAGCTCTACCGTCGCCAGCTTGCTGGGTCTGGCTACCTCAGTAGGTGGCATTCTGGCTGCCTGGTACCAGGTATCGGTCGCGCAGCACCTGTTCAGCTGCGACCAGACCTTTGCCGATCGCTTCATCACCCAGTCCGGCCTGGAAAGCGGCTTGCCTTGGCTATTTGGTATTTATGCCTCCTGCATGGATGCACGCCAACCTTTGCTGGGGATTGAATACGCTTACTGGAGCTTGGCGCTATTTGTGATCCTGGGCCTGGGTTTGTTGCTGACGCTGTTCAAGCGACGAGGGGCCTGAGCGCCTGGGCAGCCACTACAGCCGTGAAGCCCTGCCTTCCAGCAGGGCTTTTTTGTTCCATCCCGCTCAATCAGGCATCAAACCCAAATCGGTATAAACAGCATCACGAACCTGATCCGGAAATGCACCAAACAGGCCCTCTGGAGCGGTATTGGTCATGCTGACAATGATGAGATCCTGCTGTCGATCAAACATCCACTTCTGCCCGAATGCACCGACCCACTGCAAGCTTCCAGCAGACATCGGCATGGTCCGCTCAGGCGGCTGTCGTGAAATGGCGGCCCCGTAGGTATAGCCCCAATTTGGCCACATGCATTTGGCAGAATATGGCACATGATCGGTAAACAGCGCTTCGCAATACGGTTTGGAAAGCAAACTCCCATTTCGCAAAGCCAGAAGTATGCGCATCAAATCTGCCCCGGACCCAAGCATGGATGCCCCCGCATAGATCGGCCTGGAGCGCTGTGACAGGCTCTGCTCATCAAACCGCAGCACGCCGATACCCAGATCCAACGCACCATCCACCCGCGTCAAGCAAGTCTCATGATTTTGATACGACATGGCCATCTGAAAATCATCGTGCTTGTAAAAGGAACAATGTCTCAAGCCCAAGGGACGACTAATGCTGTCCTCCAGTAACTCCGACAAGCCCCGTCCCGAAGCAATTTGCAAAGCCTGCCCCACCACATCCACTCCCAAGGAGTAACGCCAGCCCGTACCCGGTGCAAAACGTAGTGGTACGGAGCAAATACGTCGAAAATTCTCTTGCCAGCTCAGCTCTGGATCATCCAGCCCATCACTTACCTGGGCGTGAGCGTAGGCACTCTGCTCACCATCAATAAAACGATAACTAAGCCCCGATGTGTGAGTCAGCAATTGATGAATGGAAATAGGTGGGCAAATAGAATTGAAACTGGGGCCGAAATGGGGAAGATAGCGCGTGATCCTATCTTTCGAAGAAAGCAGTCCCCGCTCAATCAAACGCAAGGCCAGCCAGGAACTGATTGTCTTGCTCAAGGACCCCAAACTGAAGACCGTATCTTCATGCATGGCTTGGGCCAGCTCCTTATTCGCCCAACCACCACTAAAACGAAATATCAGTTCACCTTGGTAAGCCACCAGCACCACGGCACCCATCACCCGGTTTTGCTCCAGGGCCTGCTCCAGCAAATGATGCAAGGCAGGAAATTCGATACCAGATTGAATACTGACTGGAATCTGCTCAGTGGGATCAGGATCTGTTAATGCCTGATCAGACTCGCTATCTTTACTTGGATTTTTCATCTTTGATTCCAGATAGAATGCACACCAAGGCGCATGATTTATCGAAAGAAGCAAAGAAAATATAAGCCGATTATTAAATGATATGAAATTAATTCGTAGATTATAAAATCATCAAAAATAAAAAAATAATAGGTTTAATTTATATAAGAGGCTGATAATTAAAGCCTGAAAATAAAATATCCAAAACCACCCCGCAATCATAAATTCAAAAAAACCCGCCATAAAAGCGGGTTTTTCCAATCAGGCACAAGATCAAGCTATCAGTCCGTTACATCAGGCACTTCACGACCATTTTTGCGGCCTTCTGCCAACAGATTCAGATACGCCTCGTCCACATCCCCCGTAACGTACTCGCCGCTAAAGCAGGAGGACTCAAAGCCGGCAAAGCGTGGGTTCAAGTCACGCAGGGATTGCTCCAGATCGTGCAGGTCCTGATAAACCAGGCCATCCACACCAATTTCCTTGGCAACCTGATCCACATCACGACCTGTGGCGATCAGCTCGGAAACCGTAGGCATGTCGATGCCGTACACGTTCGGAAAGCGGACCGGTGGCGCTGCCGAAGCAAAGAACACCTTGTTCGCACCCGCGGCACGGGCCATATCCACAATCTGGCGGCTCGTTGTGCCACGCACGATGGAGTCATCCACCAGCAGCACGTTCTTGCCGCGGAATTCCATGGGAATAGCACTCAGTTTCTGACGCACCGACTTCTTGCGCACTTCCTGACCGGGCATGATAAAGGTGCGGCCCACGTAGCGGTTCTTGATGAAGCCTTCGCGGTAGTTCAGGTTCAAATGTGCTGCCAACTGCATGGCCGAAGGACGCGCCGAGTCAGGGATAGGCATGACCACATCGATATCGGCCAGACGCAGGTTCTTGGCGACGTTCTCGGCCAAGTACTCCCCCATTAGCAAACGGGCGTCGTAAACCGACACACCATCAACGGTGGAATCGGGGCGGGCGAAGTACACATACTCAAAGACACAGGGATTCAGGCGCGGGTTCTCGGCGCACTGGCGGCTGCTGAGATTACCGTCCAGATCCACAATGATGGCCTCGCCGGGCTCAACGTCGCGGACCAGCTCGAAGCCGCAACCGGTCAAGGCAACGGACTCGGAAGCAATCATCCATTCTTCACCCTTGGGCGTCACATTACGACCCAGGCACAAAGGACGAATCCCGTTCGGATCACGGAAAGCCACCAGACCGAAATTGGCGATTTGCGAGACTACCGCATAAGCCCCACGCGCACGGCGGTGCACAGCAGCGACGGCTTCAAACACTTCGTCCTGAGTCAGCTCAGGACCCGTGGCAGCGCGTTGCAGCTCGTGGGCATACACATTCAACAGAACCTCGGAATCCGAGTTGGTATTGATGTGGCGACGATCAATGGTGAACAGTTCTTCACGCAGCTCACGCCAATTGGTCAGATTGCCGTTGTGCACAAAGCTCAGACCAAATGGGGCGTTGACGTAAAACGGCTGCGCCTCCTCCACGCTCTGGCTGGAGCCTGCCGTGGGGTAACGCACATGGCCAATACCGCTATTGCCCGGCAAGGAGCGCATGTTGCGGGTACGGAATACGTCCCGCACCAGGCCAAATGCCTTGTGCATGCTGAAGAACTGGTCGTGCCAGGTCGCCAGCCCCGCTGCATCCTGCCCGCGGTGCTGCAGCAAGAGCAAACTGTCATAGATCAACTGATTTACAGGGCTGCGCGCAACAACCCCTACAACTCCACACATGATTGGTTCCCGTTAGTGTGTTCTCAATAAGGCAGCCATTCTGCCAGAGACGGCGGCAGCATGGCCTTAATCGACTGCACCGCGCGGATCGCAGGCTCGGCCAGCTTGGCCTGCTCCCACCACGGTTCCTTAGGTAAATCGGTATGCCCGGCCAGGATGACCAGAATCAGCACCAGCAGCACCCCGCGAGCCAGTCCGAACAGGCCGCCCAAGCCATGATCGGCGGGCGTCAAACCCGTTTGCTCGATCAAGCTGGCCAACAGCATGTTCAACAGGCCCACCAGCAGCAAGACCATAAAAAAAACGGCTCCGTAGGCCAAAGCCGTACGTAATAAGCCGTTTTCTACCCAGACTTGTATCCAGCCTGATGTGCGTGGCCCCCACCAGATTGCGGCCATGAAGGCCAGCAAATAGGCGCTGAGCGAAAGAACTTCCTTGATCAATCCGCGTATCAGGCCCAGAAGGCCTGATACACCCACAATTCCAAGGACGATATAGTCGAAGCTGCTCACTTAGCCGAGATAAAACTGTTCTCGTAACCGAGCGAGCGCAAGCGGGCCTGGGCTGCCTGAGCCGCTTCACGGGTGGGGAATGGCCCCACACGCAAACGATAGGTTGGCTTGCCACCACTTTGTGCCGTCTCTACATAGGCATTGGTCACACCGGCCGATACCAGCTGATCACGACGCGACTGGGCATCGTTCTGGTTGGAATAGGCGACAATCTGCAAAATGAAGTTGCCTTGTTGCGTAGCCGGTTTAGCAGCAGCAGGGGCTGGTTTACTCGGTACACGGCCTTCCAGCAGGGCCAGCGCGTAGGAGCCGTCATCGGTACGGCCATTTTGTGCAGGCGCTGGGCTTGGCTTGGGTTTTTCGACAGGCTTGGGCTTCTCAACCGGCTTGGGCGGCTCTGGACGTGTGGTCACGGGCGGCGGCGCAGCGGGAGTGCTAGGTGTCGTGACAGGAGCAGGATCAGTTTCCAGACCGGGATTGACCACGGCCAGACCACCGTCGGTACTGGTGGAAGGATCAGTGACCAGCGGCTCGTCAGGTTGTTCGATGACAGGAGCAGGCGTGCCTTCTTGCACCACCAGCTCGCCAGGACGAGTCTGCACCGTGCCCTGCCCCGTTGTCTGACCGATGGGCCCCAGGGCCAAAGACTGCTCGGGCTCAGGTGGGGTCTTGTCGGCGGTCAGCATGGGCACCAGCACGACGACGGCCAGAACCAGAGCCAGCGCACCGATCAGACGGCGGCGAGCCCGTCCACGCAGTTCCGATAATTGTGAATCGCTGGAAGCACTGCCGCGGCGACCCGACGATGAGGAAGTATCGTTACGTGAAAATAAACCCATGAGCCCTAGACCTATGAAATAAGCAGTCTTACTGATATTCAGGAAGATGAACGGTCGTTTGCGGCTTCAAGTATTGGTCCTACTGTCGCAAACGAGCCAAACACGACAATTCTATCATTGTCACTGGCCTCTTTTAACGCCGCCTCGTAAGCGAGCTGAGGACTGTTGTAACTGGATACGACCGCTGACGCTTTACTGACCGAAGCGCGGGCAACCGGCCGAACACCTGGGCGATGCGAGCCGGATTCGGCCTCGGGTGCCAACACATCATCAGGCGTCTGACCACTGGCCAGAACAGCGCGTACATGATTGGCCAATTCTTCACCCGACATGCTGCGTGGGCCTTCCAGACTGGCACACATCCAGTGGTCGATACGGGTAGCCATGCGGGCGATCACGCCGTCCACATCCTTGTCCTTGTACATACCCACGACGGCAATCGTCTTGGGGTAAGGCGGCATATTGTCCAGGTTCTGCGCCAAGGCAGCCGCCGCATGGGGATTGTGGGCCACGTCAAAAATCACACAAGGCTGGCCAGGTTGAATCTGGAAGCGGCCAGGCATGTGAGCACGCAGCAAGCCGGCACGTACAGCTTGCGCAGGCACAGCCAAACGTGGGTGCAGCGACTCCAGCGCAGCTAATGCCGCAGAAGCATTCAGCAGCTGATTCGCTCCACGCAAGGCCGGGTAAGCCAGGGCAGCGCGGCGCTGATTGCGGCCACCGTAAGCCCATTGCTGACGGTCGCCGGAATAGTTGAAATCTTTGCCAAACAGCCACAATTGGGCACCAATTTCCTGGGCGTAATCCAGCATGGTCTGTGGTGGCACGGGGTCGGCACAGATCGCAGGACGATCGGCACGGAAAATATGGGCTTTCTCCCAGGCCACCTGTTCACGGGTATTGCCCAGGTACTCAGCATGGTCGATATCAATGCTGGTAATGATGGAACAGTCCGCATCAATGATGTTGACGGCATCGAGGCGACCACCCAGGCCCACTTCCAGCACCGCGACATCAACACGCTGCTCCTGGAACAGCAACAAGGCAGCCAGCGTGGAAAATTCAAAATAAGTCAGGGTCAGATCGCCACGAGCTTCGTTGATACGGGCAAATTGCGCCGTGATCTGCGCATCTTCGGCCATCTCGCCATTCAAGCGAATGCGTTCGTTATAGCGCACCAGATGCGGAGAGGCGTACACGCCTACCTTGTACGCGGCGGCCAGCAAAATCGCTTCCAGCATGGCGCAGGTCGAACCTTTGCCGTTGGTGCCCCCCACCGTAATGACGACAGAATCCAGTTTGATGTTCAGACGTTGAGCAACCTCGCGAATCCGGCCCAGGCCCAGATCAATGGCCGAGGGATGCAAAGTTTCCAGATAGGACAGCCAGTCACTCAGCGAGGAGTCGGCTTTCAGAACAGGATGAGTCATGGACAACACCAATTACAAAATAAAAACGGCAGGCGCTGATGATAGCACCTGCCGTGATCCAATACGCCTTAACTATCAGGCGAATACTGGTATTACTTGCGACGCGTCGGTGGCAAGTCCGTGCACGTCCCTTCTGCGACGGCAGCAGCCTTGCTGACGGACTCGCACAAGGTGGGGTGCGGGTGGATGGATTTGGCCAGATCGACCGGGTCCACACCCATTTCGATAGCCAGAACCAACTCACCGATCAGCTCGCCCGCATTGGTACCGACGATACCGCCACCCACGATACGGTGGGTTTCAGCATCGAACAGAACCTTGGTAAAGCCTTCATCACGGTTGTTCGCAATCGCGCGACCAGATGCAGCCCAGGGGAACACGCCCTTCTCGACCTTGATACCGTCTTTCTTGGCCTGATCTTCTGTCAGACCCACCCAGGCGATTTCCGGATCGGTGTAAGCCACCGAAGGAATCACGCGGGCATCAAAGAAGGATTTTTCACCGGCGATGACTTCAGCAGCCACGTGCGCTTCGTGCTCGGCCTTATGTGCCAGCATGGGCTGACCCACAATGTCGCCAATCGCATAGATGTGCGGCACGTTGGTGCGCTGTTGCTTGTCAACCGGGATGAAGCCACGATCTGTCACCTGCACACCGGCTTTCTCGGCACCGATCTTCTTGCCATTGGGCGAGCGGCCCACGGCTTGCAGAACCAGGTCGTAACGCTGCGGCTCGGCCGGAGCATTCTTGCCCTCGAAGGTCACCCAAATACCATCTTCGCGCGCTTCGGCGGCCACGGTGCTGGTTTCCAGCATCATGTGATCAAAGCGGTGCTTGTTCATCTTCTCCCACACCTTGACCACGTCGCGGTCTGCTCCTGGCATCAAGCCAGTTTGCATTTCCACCACGTCCAGGCGTGCACCCAGAGCCGAGTACACCGTACCCATTTCCAGACCGATGATGCCACCACCCACGATCAGCATGCGCTTGGGCACAGACTTCAGTTCCAGCGCGCCGGTGGAGTCCACCACGCGTGGATCGTCAGGCAGGAATGGCAGTTTTACCGACTGGCTACCGGCCGCAATAATGGCCGAGCCGAACTTGATCACTTTCTTGGTGCCGTCGTTGGCGGTCACTTCGATGTGGTTGGGGTCCAGGAATTGGCCGTTACCGACCACAACCTGTACCTTGCGGCCCTTGGCCATACCAGCCAGGCCACCGGTCAGCTTGCCGATCACCTTGTTCTTGTAATCGCGCAGCGCGTCGATATCGATTTGCGCTTCACCGAACTTGATACCGTGTGTTGCCAGGGACTTGGCTTCCTCGTAGACCGCTACGGTGTGCAGCAAGGCCTTGGAAGGAATACAACCCACATTCAAACACACGCCACCCAAGGTGCTGTAGCGCTCGACCAGAGCCACTTTCAGGCCCAGGTCAGCCGCTCGGAAGGCCGCGTTGTAACCGCCTGGGCCCGCGCCCAGAACGACCACATCCACGGAATCATCCGCGCCGCCCTGATGGCTGGCCGCCTGCGGAGCAGGTGCCGCAGCCGGAGCGGCAGCGGCCGGAGCCGCCGCTGCTTTAGGCGCTTCTTCTTGTTTAGCGGGTGCTGCAGCGGGAGCGGCTTGGCTCTCGGACGCTTCAATCTTGGCAATGGCCGAACCCTGGGAGACTTTGTCACCCACTTTGACCAGCAACTCCTTGATCACCCCTGCCTGAGCGGCAGGAATTTCCATGGAGGCCTTGTCGGACTCCACGGTGATCAGGCTTTGCTCGACCTCGACCGTATCGCCGACTTGCACCAGCACTTCGATGACATCTACCTCACCGGAGTCGCCGATATCCGGGACCGTCAGATCAATCAGACTCATGACAACTCCTTACAGTGCGATGCGACGGAAGTCGGCCAGCATCGTTGCCAGGAAGGCATTGAAACGGGCGGCAGCGGCACCATCGATAACGCGGTGGTCGTAGGACAGGGACAGAGGCAGCATCAGGCGTGGCTCGAATTCCTTGCCATTCCAGACTGGCTGCATGGAGGAACGCGACAGACCCAGAATGGCCACTTCCGGCGCATTGATAATGGGTGTGAAGTCCGTACCGCCAATACCGCCCAGCGAGGAAATGGTGAAGCAACCGCCTTGCATCTGGGCTGCGCTCAGCTTGCCATCACGGGCAGCGGCAGCCAGTTCGCCCGTTTCGCGAGCGATGTCCAGAATGCCTTTCTTGTCGGCATCACGGATAACCGGCACAACCAGACCGTTAGGCGTGTCAGCTGCAAAACCAATATGGTAGTACTGCTTGAGCACCAGATTGTCGCCGTCCAGCGAAGCGTTGAACTCGGGGAATTTCTTCAGGGCAGCTACGGCAGCCTTGATGACGAAAGCCAGCATGGTGACGCGAGCGCCGGACTTCTTGTATTCCTCGTTCAGCTCTTTACGCAGGGCTTCCAAAGAGGTGATGTCAGCCACATCGTTATTGGTGACATGAGGAATCATGACCCAGTTGCGATGCAGGTTGGCGCCCGAAATCTTCTTGATGCGCGAGAGGGCCTGCGTTTCGACTGGGCCAAACTTGGCAAAATCGACCTTGGGCCAGGCCAGCACATCCAGACCGCCCACTTGAGCAGCGGTACCGGCAGCAATAACCGGAGCAGCGCCGCCCGCCATGACCTGCTTCACAAAGCCACGCACGTCGTCAGCCGTAATACGGCCTTTATCGCCCGAGCCATGAACCTTGGTCAGATCCACACCCAGCTCGCGAGCGAACTTGCGTACGCTAGGCGAGGCATGCGGCAGATTGCGCAAGGAGCCTTCGGTTTCCGCAAAAGCGGCAGTGGGCGAAACACGCTCTGGAGCCGGCGCACCAGCACCGACCACCACCGAGGAGCTGGCAGCAGGAGCGGCCGCTGCTGCAGGAGCAGGTTCGGCTTTAGGGGCGGGAGCAGCCTCGGCCTTGGCTGGTGCCGGGGCTGCAGCAGCTCCTTGCACTGTCAGTTCCAGAATGTCGCTACCCTGGCTGACCTTGTCACCCAGTTTCACTTTGATGGCCGTCACCACACCTGCGTGGGAGGACGGCACTTCCATGGAAGCCTTGTCCGACTCCACGGTGATCAGGCTTTGATCCACTTCAATGGTGTCACCCACTTGCACCATGATTTCGATAACGTCCACATCGCGGGCGTCGCCAATGTCAGGCACTTGAACGGTAACTTGCTGTTCACCACCGGCCGGGGCTGCCGCGGCAGCGGCAGGAGCCGCTGCGGGAGCAGCTTCAGCTTCAGGAGCGGGAGCAGCTTCGGCCTTGGCAGGCTCAGCGGCAGGCGCGGCCTGCGCGCCTTCGGCGGCTTCAAGTTCCAGAACCAGACTGCCTTCCTTAACCTTGTCGCCCAGCTTGACCTTGATCGACTTGACCACGCCAGCATCGGACGAGGGGATTTCCATGGAGGCCTTGTCGGACTCCACGGTAATCAGACTTTGCTCGACCTCAATGGTCTCGCCTTCCTTGACCAGGATTTCGATCACTTCGACAGCGTCGTCAGCACCGATATCCGGGATTTTGACTTGAATGATATTGCTCATGGTTCAGTCCCTTATGCGTGCTGCGGGTTGGCCTTGGAAGGATTGATGCCGTATTTGGCAATCGCCTCGGACGCTTTGCTGAACGGAATCTTGCCGTCTTCAGCCAGCGCGCGCAGAGCAGCCAGCACCACAAAGTGACGATCAACCTCAAAGTGCTCGCGCAGCTTGAAGCGGTAGTCGGAGCGGCCAAAACCATCGGTGCCCAACACTTTGAAGGTGCGATCCTTAGGCACGAACGGACGAATCTGGTCGCCAAAGGCCTTGACGTAGTCGGTGGAGACCACGATAGGACCGTCCGTTTTAGCCAGTTGAGTCGTCACGTAAGGCACGGGCAGATCCTTGCCTTCAGGATTCAACAGCGCTGCACGTTCGCAATCCAGACCATCACGACGCAGTTCGGTAAAGCTGGTCACGCTCCAAACGTCGGAGCCAATGCCCCAGTCTTTTTCCAGCAGTTCCTGTGCTGCGATCACTTCGCGCAAAATCGTGCCCGAACCCATCAGCTGAACGCGCAGCTTGCTGTCCTTGGCCACGGACTTGAACTTGTACATACCGCGCAGGATGCCGTCTTCGTCGCCTTCGACCAGACCGGGCTGAGCGTAGTTCTCGTTCATCAGGGTGACGTAGTAGTACACGTCTTCCTGGTCCTGAACCATGCGCTTCAAACCATGCTGCATGATGACAGCCACTTCGTGAGCGAAGGTGGGGTCGTAGGATACGCAGTTAGGAATCAGCGAGGACTGAATATGGCTATGGCCATCTTCGTGCTGCAAACCTTCACCGTTCAAGGTGGTGCGACCGGCAGTGCCGCCCAGCACGAAACCGCGTGCCTTCATGTCACCCGCTGCCCAGGCCAGATCGCCAAAGCGCTGGAAGCCGAACATGGAGTAGTAAATGAAGAACGGAATCATGATGCGGTTGCTGTTGGAGTACGACGTGGCCGCCGCAATCCAGGAGCTGAAAGCACCCTGTTCGTTAATACCTTCCTGCAACAACTGACCATTGGCCGTTTCGCGGTAGTACATGACCTGGTCTTTATCGACCGGGGTGTACTTCTGGCCTTCCGGTGCGTAAATACCGATCTGACGGAACAGACCTTCCATACCAAAGGTACGGGATTCGTCTGCCAGGATAGGTACGGCACGAGGACCCACTTGCTTGTCGCGCAGCAAGGTGTTGAAAAAGCGCACAAACGCTTGCGTCGTGGAAATCTCACGGCCTTCGGCAGTGGCTTCCAGCATGGGCTTGAATGCGTCCAGGGTCGGCACGGTCAGCTGTTCATCGGCCTTGGTGCGACGCTTGGGCAAGTAGCCGCCCAATGCCTGACGGCGGGCATGCAGGTACTGCATTTCTGGAGAGTCATCAGCTGGCTTGAAGTAAGGCAGCTCTTCCAGTTTGTCATCAGGAACCGGGATGTTGAAACGGTCGCGGAATTCGCGCACGGCGTCCAGATCCAGGCTCTTTTGTTGGTGCGATGGGTTCTTGGCCTGGCCCACGTGGCCCATGCCGTAGCCCTTGATGGTCTTGGCCAGAATAACGGTAGGCTGACCTTCGTGCTTGGTGGCAGCGTCAAACGCAGCGTACACCTTGTGAGGATCGTGACCGCCACGGTTCAGACGCCAGATGTCCTCGTCGCTCATGCGGCTGACCATTTCCAGCAGCTTGGGGTGCTTGCCAAAGAAGTGCTCGCGAACGTAGGCACCGTCGTTGGCCTTGTAGGCCTGGTATTCGCCGTCCACGGTTTCTTCCATGACCTTGCGCAGGATGCCTTCCTTGTCACGGGCCAGCAATGGATCCCAGTAACCGCCCCAGATCAGTTTCAGCACGTTCCAGCCAGCACCACGGAAGGTACCTTCCAGCTCCTGGATGATCTTGCCGTTACCGCGTACAGGACCGTCCAGACGCTGCAAGTTACAGTTCACGATGAAAATCAGGTTGTCCAGTTTTTCACGTGCTGCCAGACCGATGGCGCCCAGGGATTCGGGTTCGTCCATCTCGCCGTCGCCCAGGAACACCCAGACTTTACGGCCGCTGGTATCAGCGATGCCACGGGCATGCAGGTACTTCAGGAAACGAGCCTGGTAGATCGCCATCAATGGGCCCAGACCCATGGATACGGTGGGGAACTGCCAGAATTCGGGCATCAACTTGGGATGCGGGTAGGATGGCAGGCCTTTGCCATCAACTTCCTGACGGAAGTTATTCAGTTGATCTTCGGAGATACGGCCTTCCATGAAGGCGCGGGCGTAAATACCGGGCGAGGAATGGCCCTGGAAGAACACCATGTCGCCGCCGTGATCTTCGGTTTCAGCGTGCCAGAAGTGGTTCTGACCGCAGCCAATCATGGTGGCCAGCGAAGCAAAGGAAGCAATGTGACCGCCCAGACCACCGCCATCAGGAGGGGTTTCGCGGTTGGCGCGCACCACCATGGCCATGGCGTTCCAGCGAATGTAGGAACGGATACGCTCTTCGAGCATCAGATTGCCAGGGTGGGCAGGTTCCAGACCGGGAGGAATCGTGTTCTCGTAAGCCGTGTTGGGCGAGAACGGGATGTGAGCACCGGAGCGACGGGCCAGATCGATCAGCTTTTCGATCAGATCATGAGCACGGGCCGGGCCTTCACGGTCCACCACCGCTTCCAGGGCGTCAAGCCACTCTTTTGTTTCTAGGGCTTGGTCTTGACTGACCTGAGCCGAACTATTGTCTTGGGTTGAGGACATATAGTGTCTCCATATATGTGGTAGTAGTCCGGTCTTGCTCGACGCTGAGCCGCCCATCTAATAAGAAGTAAAGCGATCCTGACCGAAGCGGGTTTTGCGGACTGTGAGCGTTCAAGGCGGGGTACGCCTGCACCAAACCATTCTAGGAAAGAACACAGAAACGCTCAAGCAAAATTTCATTTTATGGTATGTGTTTTCACAATACGAAATATCAATAAAAAAAATAGCCCTACATTACAATCCAGCCATACTTCTTTTCTTGCTGTTATGGCTACTCATCCCAAAAAGTCTCTGATCCCTTCAACCTTCTATGATCAGGCCAAGCAGAATCGGCGTGGATTCTATTGGCTGACACCGGTTGTCGTGCTGTTTCTCTACCTCTGTGTCATGGGGGTATTCCTGTGGCTGCAGCGTTTGCAGAACGATAGCGTCATGTTTGTGACCATCGATCAGGAAACGCGCCAGCAACGCCTGATGATGGTGATTCTGGCCCTGTCCCTGGTGATTGTGGTCAGCTTGCTGGCCCTGTGGCGCTATACCCGCTTCCGTACCCACGCCGAGGCAGCACAAACCGCCGAGACGGGTTTCCGGCGTGCCATGGAAAACTCCATGTCCACGGGGATGCGCGTTTTTGACATGCAGGGCCGCATTGCTTATGTGAACCCGGCTTTTTGCAGAATGATCGGCTGGAACGAGGCCGATCTGGTCGGTCGCACCGCCCCCTTCCCTTACTGGCTACCCGGTCGTCACCAACAACACCAGGAAACCCTGGACCTTTTGCTGTCCGGCCGCACGCCCAGCAGTGGTCTGGAAGTGGAGGCTCAGCGCCGTGATGGCTCGCGCTTTACGGCCCGTATGTATGTCTCGCCCTTGCGTGCCCCTAATGGAGAGCAGATCGGCTGGATGACTTCCATGACGGACATTACCGAACCCAAGCGTATTCGCGAAGCCCTGACCGCCGCCCATGAACGCTTCATGACGGTGCTGGAAGGTCTGGATGATGCCATTTCCGTGGTGGCCGATACATCGGAAGGTCTGGAACTGCTGTTTGCCAACCGTACCTATCGTCGTTTCTTTGGCGCCCAATCCAATGGCCACGCTGAATTGCTGGGTGGCCGCCTGGGTCGTTTTACGGATGAAACCGTAGAGATCTACTCCGAATCGGCGGCTCGCTGGTTCGAAGTTCATCACCGTATGCTGGCCTGGACAGACGGCCGCCGTGTCCGTCTGCAAGTGGCGCGCGATATTACCGACCGCCGCAAGCACGAAGAAGCCTCGCGCATTCAGCAGGAAAAGGTGCAGCTGACCAGCCGCCTGACCACCATGGGCGAAATGGCCTCCTCGCTGGCGCACGAATTGAACCAGCCGCTGACGGCTATCAATAACTACAGCATGGGCGCAGTCGCCATGCTGAAATCCGGTCGCTACCAGCCTGAAACCTTGCTGGCCGCACTGGAAAAAGCGGCCCAGCAAGCCGAGCGCGCGGGCAAGATCATCAGCCGTATTCGTGAATTCGTGAAACGTAGCGAACCGCGTCGCGTCCGGGTCAAGGTCATGCGTATTGTGGAAAATGCCGTCGGCTTTGCCGAAATCGACGCCCGCAAGCGCCAAATTGAAATTGAATTGAGCATTCCTGATCCGGTTCCTGACGTCATTGCCGACCCCATTCTCATAGAACAGGTATTATTGAATCTGCTCAAAAATGGGATCGAAGCCATGGAACACAGCGAGCATCATGTGCTTCAATTGGTGATTACCCAACAAGAATCGCTTTTGGAGATGGCCGTCATCGATCGCGGTCATGGCTTGAAAGACCCCGAGCGCCTCTTTGAACCGTTTTACAGTACCAAGTCCGAAGGCCTTGGGATGGGCCTGAATATCTGTCGCACAATTATTGAATCGCATCACGGCCGCCTGTGGGCTGTCGGCAATCCAGAGGGTGGAACGATTTTCCGTTTCAGTCTACCTTGTGCGGCACCGGATGTAACGGACACCCTTGATAACAAACTGGAGATACCCGAATGACCAGCCCGCAAATGCCATGCACCATTTACGTAGTCGATGACGACGAAGCCGTACGGGACTCCTTGCGCTGGCTCCTGGAAGCCAACGGCTATCGGGTCCGCTGCTTTGCATCGGGCGAAGAGTTTCTGGGCGCCTACGACCCGGCCCAGGTGGCTGTCCTGATTGTGGACGTGCGCATGCCCGGCATGAGCGGCCTGGAGCTGCAGGAAGCCCTGATCGCTCGCAAATCGACTATCCCGATTGTGTTCATTACCGGCCACGGTGACGTACCCATGGCCGTGAGCACCATGAAGAAAGGCGCTATCGACTTTCTGGAAAAACCCTTTAACGAAGCCGATCTGCGCACCATCGTCAGCCGCATGATCGAACAGGCTACAGCTCGTGCCTCCCAAGCGCAGGCACAGAAAGATCAACAAGAAGTCCTGGGCCGCCTGACAGCGCGCGAGCAGCAAGTGCTGGAACGCATTGTTGCCGGTCGCCTGAACAAGCAGATTGCCGGGGACTTGAACATCAGCATTAAAACTGTCGAAGCGCATCGCGCCAATATCATGGAAAAACTGGAAGTCACTACGGTTGCCGACCTCATGAAAATCGCCCTCACCAAGTCCGAGGATGCGTAAATGAGTGCTCGCATTATTGATGGAAAAAAGCTGTCCACCGCCATCAAGGCGGACGTTGCAGAACGCGTTGCCAAGCTGAAACAAACCCACGGCATTCAAGCCGGTTTGACCGTGGTGCTGGTCGGTGAAGATCCGGCCTCCCAGGTCTATGTACGCAACAAGGGCCTGGCATGCGAAGCCGCTGGCCTGAAATCCGAAATCATCCGTCTGCCTGCCGACACCACCGAAACCAAGCTGCTTGCCCTGATCACTCGTTTGAATCAGGACAGCTCGGTGCACGGCATTCTGGTTCAGTTGCCCCTGCCCGCCCATCTGGACGAGCACAAGGTGATTGAAACCATTGCACCGCACAAGGACGTTGACGGTTTTCACGTCAGCAATGCTGGCATGCTCATGACGGGCAAGCCGCTATTTGCACCTTGCACGCCCTACGGTGTCATGAAAATGCTGGAATCCGAAAACGTGGCACTGCGCGGTGCAGAAGCCGTAGTCGTGGGCGCCAGCAATATCGTGGGCAAACCCATGGCCATGCTCTTGCTGGCTGCGGGCGCTACCGTCACCCTCTGTAACTCCAAAACGCGCGATCTGGCCGCCCAGACACGCCGTGCCGATGTGCTGGTCGCTGCTGTAGGCCGCCCTGGCATCATTACCGGCGATATGGTCAAGCCCGGTGCCGTCGTGATCGACGTGGGTATCAATCGCGGAGCAGACGGCAAGCTGTGCGGCGACGTGGACTTTGCCAGTGCCAGCGAAGTGGCCTCGGCCATTACGCCCGTACCCGGCGGCGTGGGCCCCATGACCATTGCCATGCTGCTGGTCAACACCTTGGAAGCGGCCGAACGTTCGGCCAACATCAGTCTTTAATTTAATCAACGGTTTATGACGACAAATCCCTTACTGGTTCCTATCGACAGCCTTATTGACTATCCCGCCATCCAGCCCGAGCACATCGAGCAGGCGGTGGACCAACTGCTGGCCTTGGCCCGCCAAGCCGTAGACACAGTCTCCAACGACGATAGCGAACCCACTTGGGACAACATCGTCGAGCCCATTACCGACGCCACCGAAACCTTGTATCGCGCCTGGTCGGTGGCCGGTCACCTGAACTCGGTCGTCAACACGCCCGAACTGCGCACGGTGTACAACCAGTGCCTGCCGCGCATGAGCGAGTTCTCGACCTGGGTGGGCTTGAACCGTCCTTTGTTCCTGCGTTATCAGGCGCTGGCCGACAGCCCGGCCTTTGCCACCCTGACGCCCCAGCGCCAACGCATCATTACCCTGGCCCTGCGTGATTTCCGCTTGAGCGGCGTGCAACTGGAGGGTCAGGCGCGTGAAGACTACGCCCGTATTTCCGAAGAGTTGGCGCAAACCTCGCAGCAGTTCTCCGAGCATGTACTGGATGCGATTGATCAGTGGCATTACCTGGTCACCGACCAGGCCGAACTGGACGGCATCCCGGACGACGTGCTGGCCGCCGCCCAACGCGCTGCTCAGGAACACGATCAGCAAGGCTGGCGTCTGACATTGAAAATGCCTTGCTACCTGCCTGTCATGCAATACGCACGCAACCAGACCTTGCGTGAGCTGATGTACCGAGCCTACACCACCATTGCCTCCGATCAGGGCGATGCCCAGTTTGATAATTCCCAGGCGATTGAAACGCTGCTGGATCTGCGTGCCCAGGAAGCCAGCCTGCTCGGTTTTGCCAGCTACGCCCATATGCGTCTGGAAACCCGCATGGCCGACACCCCGGAACAGGTGATGAGCTTCTTGCGCGATCTGGCTGCCAAGGCTCGCCCTTACGCCCGCCAGGACCTGGACGAGCTGCAAGCCTTCGCCAAAAAGGAGCTGGGCCTGGACACCCTGCAAGCCTGGGATGTGCCGTTCAGCGCTGAACGCCTGCGTGAACAGCGCTACGCCTACTCGGAAGACGAGGTCAAACAGTACTTCACGGAACCCGCCGTTCTGAACGGCCTGTTCAAAGTCATTCAGCGCTTGTTTGACGTGACACTGCGCGCCGCCGACGTGCCTGCCTGGCATCCTGCCGTACGCCCCTTTGAAGTCATGGCTTCCGACGGCAAAGTTCTGGGTTATCTGTACATGGACCTGCACGCCCGCCAAGGCAAGCAAGGCGGTGCCTGGGTCGATAGCGAACGCAGCCGTCGCCGCCTGGGTGAACAGCTGTGCCTGCCTATTGCCTACCTGGTATGCAATTTTGCCGAACCCCAGCCCGGTCGCCCCGCCCTGCTCACGCATGACGATGTGATCACCCTGTTCCACGAGTCCGGCCACGCCCTGCACACTCTGCTCTCGCGTGTGGATGATCCAGCCGCCTCGGCCTTCTCCGCCGTGGAATGGGACGCCATCGAATTGCCTTCGCAGTTCATGGAAAATTTCTGCTGGGAATGGCCTGTGGTGCAAATGTTGACGGCCCATGTGGAAACCGGTGAGCATCTGCCCCGTGCGCTCTACAACAAGCTCAATCTGGCCCGCAACTTCCAAAGCGGCATGCAAATGGTGCGCCAGCTGGAGTTCTCCCTGTTTGACATGCTGATCCACTCGCGTGACAGCGGTCTGAGCATTGAAGCCGTCATGGAGATTCTGGATCAGGTTCGCCAGGAAGTCGCCGTGCTGTCTCCGCCTGAGTGGCACCGTTTCCCGCATCAGTTCTCACACTTGTTTGCGGGTGGCTACGGCGCGGGTTACTACAGCTACAAATGGGCTGAAGTCCTGTCCGCCGACGCCTACTCGGCCTTTGAGGAAAAAGCCTATACCCACTCGGATGGAGCACGTGATACCCTCGACAGCAATACGGGCCATCGCTTCTGGCGCGAGATTTTGTCCGTAGGGGGCGAACGCCCGGCTGCCGACTCCTTCCGGGCTTTCCGTGGCCGCGATCCTTCCATTACCGCCCTGCTCCGTCACAGCGGGCTCACTCCAGAGCCAGCTTGAACCCAGAGGACGTCCATGACACCCAGCCCAGTAAAGTCCATTCTTGTCTTGTTTAAACAGTTTGGCCTGACACTGGCGCTGGGCTTGTTCCTGCTAGGCAGCGCTGCCGCTGCCAATCTGCATCCCGTACGTGGCTTCCTGCCCGATCTGCGTTTTTCCCTGCAAGCCGCTGGCCCCAAAACCGTCACCCAGGATGACTTCAAGGATAACGTCGTCATGATGTTTTTTGGCTATGCCAGTTGCCCGGATATTTGCCCCACCACCTTGGCTCAACTGGGCCTGGTCATGGAAGAGCTGGGGAACGATGCCGAGCAGGTGCGCATCATCTTTGTCAGTGTGGACCCCCACCGCGATACACCCGACTCCCTGGCCCGTTATGTGGCCGCCTTTGATGGCAAGCACACCACAGGCCTGACAGGCTCTGAAAAGCAGATTGCCGATCTGGCCCGTCGTTACCGAGTGGCCTTCCAAATTGAAAAACCCGATCCCAAAGCACCCGAAAACTACGAGGTCTCGCACAGCCGTGGCGTGTATATCTTCGATCAGCAAGGCCGAGCGCGATATCTAGCACCGGATACCGAGTCGGTGCAGGTTCTGGCGGATGGGGTACGCAGTCTGCTGAACTAAGCGGGCTTGGGCCTGAATCAAACCTCAGATCAGACTGGCCAACAGCGCCCTCAGCACAACAACAACAACAACAACAACAACAACAACAACAACAACAACAACAACAACAACAACAACAACAACAACAACAACAACAGGCAAAGCATCGGGGCGGATGTTCCCGTGCCTGGTTAGACACAGGAACACCCGCCCCCTTTAGTATCAGCCTGCGTGTCGTGTGCTCTGACGTTCAGCCACCAGATCCTGCACCATGGACTTGGGCACTTCCGCGTAGCGTTTGAACTCCATGCTGTATGTTGCACGGCCCTGGGACATGGAACGCAGCGTAGTGGCATAGCCAAACATCTCGGACAAAGGCACTTCCGCCTTGATCAGCTTGCCCGCCCCCACCATGTCATCCATACCCTGCACCATGCCACGACGGCTGGACAGGTCCCCCATCACATTACCGGCATAATCTTCAGGCGTTTCCACTTCCACCGCCATCATGGGCTCCAGGATCACGGGTGATGCCTGTTTGGCCGCTTCCTTGAAACCAAAGATCGCCGCCATCTTGAAGGCTTGCTCGGACGAGTCCACGTCGTGGTAAGAACCGAAGGTCAGTGTCACTTTCACATCCACCACGGGATAGCCCGCCAGCACACCACTGTTCAGGGCCTCCAGCACGCCTTTTTCCACCGCCGGGATGTATTCACGCGGAACCACCCCGCCCTTGATGGCGTCGACAAACTCAAAGCCCTTGCCCGCCTCTTGCGGCTCCAGGGTGAAGACCACATGGCCGTACTGTCCTTTACCACCGGACTGACGCACAAACTTGCCTTCGACATCGCGCACGGTCTTGCTGATGGTTTCGCGGTAGGCCACTTGCGGTTTGCCCACATTCGCTTCCACGCCGAACTCGCGCTTCATGCGATCCACAATGATCTCCAGATGCAGCTCGCCCATACCGCCAATAATCGTCTGGCCCGACTCCTCGTCCGTGCTGACACGGAAGGACGGATCTTCAGAAGCCAGACGCGAGAGCGCAATCCCCATCTTTTCCTGGTCGGATTTGGTCTTGGGCTCCACAGCCTGACGAATTACCGGCTCGGGAAACTCCATGCGCTCCAGCGTGATGATGGCCGAAGGATCACACAAGGTTTCCCCTGTGCTGACCTCTTTCAGGCCAACACAGGCCGCAATATCACCCGCATGCAGTTCATCAACTTCATGCCTGTCATTGGCATGCATCTGCACAATCCGGCCAATACGCTCTTTCTTGTCACGGCCGGGAATATAGACGCTATCGCCCTTGGCCAGCACACCGGAATACACTCGCACAAAGGTTAACTGGCCGACATAAGGGTCCGTCATCAGCTTGAAGGCCAATGCCGAGAACTTCTCATTGTCGTCAGATTGACGAGTGACGATTTCACCAGCCTCGTCCACGCCTTGCACTGCAGGTACATCCACGGGAGAAGGGAGCAGCTCCACCACCGCATCCAGCATGCGTTGCACACCCTTGTTCTTGAAGGCCGAGCCACACAGCATGGGCTGAATCTCTCCGGCAATAGTACGCAAGCGCAGGCCCAACGTAATCTGGTCCACGCTCAGATCACCCGTTTCCAGGTACTGATTCATCAGATCTTCATTGGCTTCGGCCGCCGCTTCCAGCATGCGCTCGCGCCATTGCTTGGCCGTAGCGAGCAAATCCGCAGGGATGTCCTCAAAACTGAACTTCATGCCCTGAGAGGCCTCGTCCCACACAATCGCTTTCATCAAACGTAGGTCGATCACACCCTTGAAGCCCTCTTCAGCCCCCATAGGAATCACCACAGGCACGGGATTGGCCTTGAGGCGGTCCACCATCATCTGACGTACGCGAAAGAAATCCGCCCCGACGCGGTCCATCTTGTTGACGAAGGCCAGGCGCGGAACCTTGTACTTGTTGGCCTGACGCCAAACCGTTTCAGATTGCGGCTGTACCCCACCGACCGCGTCATACACCATGACCGCGCCGTCCAGCACGCGCATGGAGCGTTCAACCTCGATGGTGAAATCCACGTGGCCGGGGGTGTCGATGATATTGATGCGGTGCTCGGGCAGCGAGCCATCCATGCCTCGCCAAAAGCAGGTGGTGGCCGCCGAGGTAATGGTGATGCCACGCTCCTGCTCCTGGCTCATCCAGTCCATAGTGGCCGCCCCGTCATGCACTTCCCCCAGCTTGTGACTGACGCCGGTATAGAAAAGAATGCGCTCGGTCGTGGTGGTTTTGCCAGCGTCAATATGCGCCGAGATACCAATGTTCCGATAGCGAGTGATGGGTGTATGGCGAGCCATGATGATTGTCCTTGGAGTCGTCCTGCCTTGCAGTGCAAGGCACCTGGGCTCCTGTTGTTTCAGTGGTTGATAACAATCAGATAGTACGCCTACAATCGTACTATTAACAAGATTTTTTCCACGCGTCGTGCATCCACACCACAGCGCGAAAACGGTACGTGGACACAGGTACAATCACCGCGACGAATAATGACAGGACTCGATATGCTTCCCAATCATCCCGAGCGCGCACAGATTCGCTTGGAAAATGTACTGACTGCCCTGGGCAATCCCTTGCGTCTGGCCGTTGTGCGTGCTTTGGCCTCCGAAGGCGAACGCGCCTGTGGCTCGCTACTGCAAGGCCAAACCAAATCCACCATGACGCATCACTGGCGTGTCTTGCGCGATAGCGGCGTGATCTGGCAACGGCCTTCTGGACGAGAAAACCTGCTATCGCTGCGTAAGGACGATCTGGAGGAGCGCTTTCCCGGTCTGCTGCACTCCTTGCTGGGCGCATTGGAAAATGACCCGGTAACCGAGGCGACCACCGCGCAGCATCTGCAAAACGCCGCCAAATAATAAAAGCACCCTGAAAATCAAACTGCCCGCCAAAGGTCGGATCAATGTCCAACTTTTGGCGAGCAGTTCACATACAGGATCAGGACTCTCGGGGCCAGAGCCCGAAAACGGGATCAAACCCGTTCAGGCTGACTTATTTGCCTCGCAAAGCAGATTGCGCACCGCGCAAGGCCGTACGCAAGCCCTCTTCCAATACGGGATGGTAGAACGGCATGGCCAGCATCTGATCCAGCGTCAGTCCCATCTGCAAAGACCAGGCCAGCAAGTGAGCAATATGTTCTGCTTGAGGCCCCACCATCTCGGCCCCCAGAAACTTGCCCGCCTTGTCCGCATAAACGTGCAACAAGCCACGGTTGACCAGCATCACGCGAGCACGGCCCTGATTGCCGAAGTTCACGCTGCCTGTCACCGCACCCTCTGGCAAGGATTTAAAGGGCGTACCAACCACAGCCACCTGCGGATCACTAAACACCACAGCCATGCGTGCACGACGCGCCATAGGCTCATCCTGGCCATTGCTGACGGCTTGCAAGGCAGCCAGACGACCATCATCTGCTGCCTCGTGCAAGATGGGTGCACGTTGGTTCACATCGCCTGCCAGATAGATAGAGGTGCCTTTCAGTTGCAAGCTGTCCAGGTCAAAGACCACCCGCCCTTTGCTATCCCATTGCGCAGGCGTGTTTTCTAGCCCCAGATTATCCAACTGCGGTTTGCGGCCTGCCGCCCCCAGTACATAGTCGTAGTCCTCGACCAACTCCTTGCCATTCACCTGCAAGCGCACGCGCGCCTTGCCATTGACGACTTCACTACCTAATACAGCTACGTCGGCACGAATATTCAGTTCCTGGCTGAAAATCGCCCGTCCGGCTTCACGTACCTCAGGATCGGAAAGACCCGCCAGACTCTGGCTGCGGTTGATGATGGACACCTTCACGCCCAAGCGCGCCAGCGCCTGCCCCAACTCCAGACCGATTACACCCGTACCTACGACCAGCACGCTTTCCGGCAAATCCGTCCAGTCAAAAACATCCTCGTTATTGATCAGCAAAGCCCCCAGCGGCTCCAGCTCCTTGGGGCGCACGGGCGTGGAGCCAGTGGCGATAATCACGTGCCCTGCGGTGATACGGGTATGGTCATCCACTTCCAGCACATGCTCGGACACAAAGCGGGCATGACCACGCACTTTGTCTTCGGCATCAAAGCCTTCCACATCGTCCACCACAAATTGCACAAAGCGATCCCGCTCGCGACGCACGCGATCCATGACCTCTTTGCCTTCAATGCGGATATTGCCGTCTACGTGAACACCGAAAGGAGCGGTATGGCGGGCATGATGGGCAGCGTCCGCTGCTGCGATCAGCAACTTGGATGGCATGCAGCCAACACGTGCGCACATGGTGCCATAGGGGCCTGATTCAATCATCAGCGTTCGTTTACCGGCACGTTTGGCCGTACGATACGCTGTCATGCCTGCTGTCCCCGCTCCAATCACGGCAACATCACACTGAATTTCTTTCATAACCGCTCCTTGAGTCCATACTAAGGCTATCAGGGGCCTGATGACCTGCCCGACCACCCGTTCTACAATGTGCAGAATTGACTCTTTCAATCATAACGCAGTCCCCTTGCACTGCCCGAGGAAAGCCCATGCTGATTAGTGAAGCGGCCCGCGTAACCGGCCTGACACCCAAAATGATCCGGCACTATGAAGATCTGGGACTCTTGAATAGTGACCGTGCCCCCAATGGCTACCGCGTCTACCAGGATCAGGACCTGGATACCTTGCACTTTATTGTTCGTGCCAAGGACCTGGGTTTCAATCTGGCGGACATTCAGCAACTGACCAGCCTGTGGCGCGATCAGCAACGCCCCAGCAGCGAGGTCAAGCAACTGGCCCAGGCTCATATCAAGAATCTGGAAAGCCGCGCGGCCCTGCTGCTGGACATGGCCGCCAAGCTGCGTGTGCTGGCTGAACAATGCCAGGGGGACCAACATCCAGATTGTCCGATTCTGGATGGTTTGGAGGGGGCATGCTGTCATACAGATGCCTCGACCAAGGCTCAGTCGCATAAACCTGCCCATCAGAAAAGCAATACAGCCAAGCTTTAGTGCCTAAGAGCGGGTTTAGACAGGCAGGAACCAAAACAAAGAGTGGGAAACAGGACAGGAAGCCAACGCCTCCCACTGCTCCTCCAGCTTGCATCACTTACTGAGCAAGAGAAGACAAAAAAGCCTGAGTTCAATGACGAACTCAGGCTTTTTCTTCACAATCGCGAACTTGGCTCGCGCAGGCTACCCCGCAAATTTAAGCAGGCTGCCACTCCGTCACGAACTTTTGTGGCTCGGGACGCTGGGCAGGACCCAGATTGTGAATAGGCGTACCTACCGACACAAAGCCCAGGAACTGGTAATCCAGGGAATCGAAGCCCAGGGCTTCCGGGACTTCTTCACCATAGGTGCCCAGGCCAGTGCTCCAGAAAGCGCCAAAGCCCAACTGGTGAGCAGCATGCAGCATATTGCTGACGGCTGCGCCCGTTGCCAGAACACGCTCCAGTTCAGGAATTTTTTCTTCACCATGATCGATGTGGCTGGCTACAGCAATCAGCATGGGCACTTTGGCCAGCCAGGCGCGGACGCTGGCAGCTTTCTGCTCGGTCAAGGGATTACCGGCGCGCTCATTGGCGGCAATGGCCAGTTCGCCCAGAGCCTGCACGTTTTCACCGCGGATCAGGCAAAAGCGCCAAGGCTGTAAACGGCCATGGTCAGGAGCGACCATGGCAGCGCGCAAAATCAGGTCCAGCTCCTGCTCGTTCGGGCCGGGGCCTTGCACCAGCTTGATGGAGCGGCGGGACAATAGGGAATCAATGGTACTCATAGTGCTTCCAGAATCAGTTAAGAGTGCCCTGCCCAGATGGCAGGGCTCAGTCAGGCTTGAGCAGGAGCGCCCGCTTGCACCAGCAGGGCTTTCATGTCGCGCACGGCTTTTTCCCAACCGTCAAAGACAGCCTGGGCAACAATGGCGTGACCAATATTAAGCTCCGTCAGCCCCGGCAAGGCGGCAATCGCTTGTACGTTGCCGTAGTGCAGGCCATGACCCGCATTCACACGCAGACCTTGCGACACACCTTGAGCAATACCGGCACGGATACGCTCCAGTTCGCTGGCGGCCTGCTCGGGCGTTTGAGCATCCGCATAGGTGCCGGTGTGCAGTTCAATCACGGTGGCACCCACGTCGCTGGCGGCTCGGATTTGCGCCGGGTCGGCATCAATGAACAGCGAGACGCGAATACCGGCAGCCTGCAATTGCTGCACAGCCGCCTTGACCTGGTCCAGATGACCGACCACATCCAGACCACCTTCGGTCGTCAGTTCAGCACGGTGTTCGGGAACCAGGCAGACATCGTCCGGTTTGATACGGCAGGCAATGTCCAGCATTTCGGTGGTGATGGCGCATTCCAGATTCATCCGGGTACGCAGTACGGGGCGCAGGGCCTCGACGTCGGCATCCTGAATATGACGCCGGTCTTCACGCAGATGTAAGGTGATCAGGTCCGCTCCGGCTTCTTCTGCTCGCAAAGCGGCCTGAATTGGATCAGGGTATGTGGTCAGACGCTGCTGGCGCAGCGTCGCCACATGATCGATATTGACGCCCAGTTCTAACATTCCCCAAGGACCTCCGTAGTTTCAGGGATGAATGACCAGACGTATTATCGCCTGTTTACTCCGGTGCTGTCCCAGTGGCCTGGGTCTTTGTTTCAGGCTTGACGGTTTCAGCTGTCCAGCCGCCACCCAAAGCCTTGTACAACTCGACCCGGTTCATCAGGGATGCCAGGCCAGTCTGAATATAGGCTTGACGCGTACCGTACAGGCTGACTTCCGCCGTTTGCACCTGCAGGAAGCTGTCTATACCCACTTCGTAACGCAGCTTGGCCAGACGCAAGCTTTCGCTGGCAGCCTGATCAACCTCTTGCAAGGCGTCGATCTGCTGACCGTAGGTGGCTTCGCCCGCCAGAGCATCAGCCACTTCGCGGAAGGCTTCCTGAATGGTTTTTTCATACTGGCTGATCGCAATGTCACGACGAGCCTCGGCCAGATCCAGATTGGCCCAGGTACTGCCCGAGAGCAGCGGCATGGTAATTTGCGGCTGGAATTGCCAGTAACGGTTACCCGAACTGAACAGACCACCCAGCTCGGGGCTCATGAAGCCCAGCAGACCGGTCAGGCTCAGACGCGGGAAGAAAGCAGCGCGTGCTGCCCCGATGCTGTAGTTGGAACCACGCAAGGCGTGCTCGGCGGCCAGAATGTCAGGACGACGCTCCAGCAATTCTGCCGACAACCCTACAGGCAAGCCAGGCATCAGCTGAGCACGGGTAAAGGGCAAGCCTGCTGGCAAGTCAGCCGGTATTTCACCGCCCAACAAGACCTGCAAGGCATTGAGTGCACGCTGACGATCACGCTCGACAGCCTGCATATCGGAACGCACGGTGTTGTATTGCACCTTGGCCTGGTTCAGGTCCAGCGCCGACACCGTACCGGCATCGTAAGAAGACTGCACCAGGCGCAATGTCTCTTGACGGCTGCGCAAGGTATTGCTCATCAAAGCATGCAGTTCTTCGGCAGTACGTACCTTGAAGTAGGCTTCGGCGGTGCCCGCCACCAGGGCGATATGGGCGGTACGCTGAGCCTGCTCGGTGGCAAAGTACTGTTCTTGAGCAGCACGGGCCAGATCACGCACTCGACCAAAGAAGTCCAGCTCGAAAGCAGTGATACCGACACCGGCCTGGAACGTACGGGTTACGGGGGCCGAATTTGGGCCACCAGGACGCAGCTCAGCCGGTGTGTGGGTGGCCTGCTCGGCCGCCTGCACACCAATGCTGGGCAACTGGTCACTGCGTGCCACGCCGTATTGCGCGCGAGCTTCCTCGATGCGCTGGGTGGCAATACGCAGATCGCGGTTATTCTCCAGAGCCTGCTCGATCAGGGCATGCAGACGCGGATCCGTAAAGAATTCACGCCAGCCCAGATCAGCAGCCTGTGCCGCATCCGCCTGGCCCTGCTGGGCCAGAGGGAATTGTGCGGGCACGGGAGAATCAGGACGCTCGTACTTCGGTGCCAAGGAGCAAGCCGACAAGGCAAACGCCACGGCCAGCACCAAGGGGCTACGTAAAAACATGCTAGACATCAGTGCTGTCCTCCTTGCGAACCGGCCGGCTGTGCAGCTTGTTTGGCCTGTTCTTCCTCGTGCAATTTAGCGGCTTCGCCAAACAGACGGGGTTTAGTTTTAAAGAGCTTGAGGATCACGACAAAGAAGGTCGGCACCATCAAGACAGCCAAGGGCGTTGCGGCCAACATACCACCCAGCACACCCAGACCCACGGCGTTCTGGCTGGCAGCACCCGCACCAGTCGAGGTAGCCAGAGGCACCACACCCAGCACAAAGGCGAAAGAGGTCATCAAGATAGGACGGAAACGCAAGCGAGCGGCTTCCAGAGTGGCGTCGATCAAGGTAGCACCACGTGCGTAGGCATCCTTGGCAAACTCCACAATCAGAATCGCGTTCTTCGCTGACAGACCGATCACCGTCACGATACCCACCTGGAAGTACACGTCGTTAGGCATACCCAGACCGGAGACCAGCAAGACCGAACCCAGCATACCCAACGGTACGGCCAGCATCACGGACAGCGGAATCGCCCAGCTTTCGTACAAGGCAGCCAGCAGCATGAACACCACCAGAACCGCCAAGCCCATCAAGATAGCGGACTGGCCTGCGGCCTGACGCTCTTGATAAGACAGACCTGTCCAGTCCACACCAAAGCCGCTAGGCAACTGCTTCATCAGGTTTTCCATCTCGATCATGGCTTCACCCGAGGTATAGCCTGGAGCGGGGCCACCACCGATACGGACAGACTCGTAGCTGTTGTAGCGCACGATCTGTACCGGACCTTGTTCGGTCGTCTGGCTGACAAAAGCCGACAGCGGAACCATCTTGCCTTCGCTGTTGCGAGCGTTGAGCTTGAGCACATCGTCGATGGTCATGCGATATGGCGCATCAGCTTGTACCCAGACACTTTGCACACGTCCCTGGTTGGTGAATTTACCCACAAAAGACGAGCCCAGGGCGCCACTGATCAAGGCAGAAGCTTCGCTGAAGTTCACCCCCAGGGCAGCCGCCTTGTCTCGGTCAATTTCCAGACGGATCTGTTTGCCAGGTCCCAAGCCCGTGATACGCACACTCTGTGGATCGAACACAGGGCTTGCCTTGGCCAGGGCCAGCAACTGATCCGCGGCTGCCATCAGGGCATCGTGACCCATGCCGCCGCGGTCTTCCAGACGCATATCAATACCCGAGGAGTTACCCAGAGCAGAAATAGCGGGTGGCACAATCGCGATCACCATGGAGTCGGGCAAACCGAACAGCAATTGGCCCATGGCCTTGCCGGAAATGGCTTGAGCCGAGTTTTCCTTGCCTTTACGTTCGTTGAAATCTTTCAAGGGCACAAAGGCAATCGCCGAGTTCAAACCACTACCGTTAAAGCTGAAGCCTTGCACGGCAATGATGTTTTCAACCTGAGGCTGCTCCTTGAAGTAGTCCTCTACCTTGGAGATGGTTTCAATCGTACGGTTGGCCGTCGAACCGGCAGGCAGTTCGATGTTGGCAATCACGTAGCCCTGATCTTCCTCGGGCAAGAACGCGGTTGGCATACGCATGTACAGGAAGCCCAGCACCAGCACCATGATCAGGTAGATGAACATCATCCGACCGCCACGACGCAAGGTCTTGCCAATAAAGCTTTCGTAACCATTGGTGGTACGCGTAAAGACACGGTTGAACCAACCAAAGAAGCCACGCTTGGTTTCGTGATGACCCTTGGGGATAGGTTTCAACAAAGTCGCGCACAAGGCAGGTGTAAAGGTCAGTGCCAAAAAGCCGGAGAAGGCAATCGACACGGCCATGGCCACCGAGAACTGACGGTAAATCACCCCCACCGAACCGGCCATGAATGCCAGGGGCAAGAACACGGCCGACAGCACCAGCGTAATACCCACAATAGCGCCACTAATTTGCGGCATGGCTTTCTTGGTCGCTTCCTTAGGCGAGAGCCCGTCTTCCACCATGATACGTTCGACGTTCTCCACCACCACGATCGCGTCGTCCACCAAAATACCAATGGCCAGCACCATCGCGAACATGGTCAGCACGTTCACGGACATGCCCAGCACCTGCATCACCGCGAACGCCCCCAAGATAGCCACCGGCACCACCAGTGCAGGGATCAGGGTGTAGCGCACGTTTTGCAGGAACACGTACATCACGATGAACACCAGCACCATGGCTTCCAGCAAGGTGTAAACCACCTGGGTGATGGACTTGTCCACGTAGGGCGAGGTGTCGTAAGGAATGTCGTAGCGGATGTTTTCCGGGAAGAACTCGGCCAACTTCTCCATTTCGACTTTGATTGCCGCGGCAGTATCCAGCGCGTTCGCTTCAGGCAACAGGGAGATAGCAAAAGCCGCTGTTGGCTTGCTGTTCAGACGGGCACCAAACTGGTAGTTGTCCGCCCCCACTTCCACACGAGCGACGTCTTTAATACGTACGGTCGAGCCATCAGGCTGCGAGCGCAGAATGATGTTTTCAAACTCTTCCACGGTTGCCAACTGACCGTTCACCGTAATGGGTGCGGCCACACGCTGACTGTCCTGATTGGGTGGGCCACCCAGAATACCGGCAGACACCAGCATGTTTTGCTGACGAATCGCGTTGGTCACGTCCGCTGGGCTCATCTGGTAACCGACCAGCTTGGCAGGGTCCAGCCACACACGCATGGCGCGACCGGATGCAAACAGCTGGAAGCGAGCCACACCAGGAACACGAGAAATCGTGTTCTTGATATTGCGTTCGATGTAGTCAGCCAGAGCTGTCTGATCCAGACTGCCATCCGTGGAGGACAAGGTCACCACTTGCAGAAAGCCGGTACTGGACTGCTCCACGTGCAGGCCCTGCTCCATCACCGCTGTCGGCAAGGACGCAGTAATGTTGCTGACCCGGTTCTGGACGTCTACCTGAGCCATGTCAGGATTGGTACCAGGACGGAACGTGGCGGTGATTTCGGTCGAGCCGTAGGAGTCACTGACGGACTCGTAGTACAGCAGGCCTTTGGCACCGTTCAGCTGATCTTCGATCACACTGGCTACCGTACTGGCAACGTCTTCCGCGGTTGCGCCTGGGTAGGTCGCCCGGATGGTGACCGAAGGTGGTGCCACATCGGGATACTGCGCTACAGGCATATTGGGCAAAGCCAATAAGCCAAATAGCGTGATCGCCAAGGCAACGACCCATGCAAAAATGGGCCTTTCAATAAAAAACTGAGGCATGTCGCTTACTCGCTAGACTTGGCTTCGTTTGGCTCAGCAGCGGCGGCCGGTTCCTGTGCGGGAGCCGCATCAGGAGCAGGTGCAGCGGCTGACTTGTTGCCCTTCCAAGGCATCGTCTGGACAGGGGCACCGGGACGAATCTTCTGGAAGCCTTCGACAATGATCTGGTCGCCAGCTTGCAGGCCTTTGTTGACCACATACTGACCATCGCTCTCAGGTCCCAGCACGACAGGTACGGACTGGGCTTTTTCTTCACGAACTACATAAATGTTGGAAGCACCATCCGAGGTGTACTGAACAGCTTGGGCGGGCACCAGCAAGGCATCCGGAATAACGCCTTGTTCCAGACGTACGCGTACGTACATGCCGGGCAAGAGGATTTCGTCAGGATTAGGGAACACGGCACGCAAGGTTACTTGCGAGGTGGATGGATCCACGCTGACACCGCTAAACAGCAAAGCGCCATCCTGATCGTACAGGGAGCCATCTTCCAGAACGGCCTTGGCCTTGGCCTGGCCTTCACCAGCCGACTTCAAGGTGCCATCGGCCATGGCGCGACGCAGCTGCGTCAGTTCAGCAGTGGAACGCGTCACGTCAATATAGACACGGTCCAGTTGCTGCACGGTGGCCATATGGGTGGCGTTGGCGGCAGAAACCAGAGCACCTTCGGTAACCAGGGACTTGCCGATACGGCCCGACACGGGCGACACAATCTTGGTGTAGCCCAGATCAATATTGGCGCTGTCCAGGGTCGCCTGTGCAGCGGCAATGGCGGCATCGGCCTGCATGGCGCGGGCCTTGGCGTTGTCGTAATCCTGGCGGGAAACTGCATTTTCCTTGATCAGACGCTCGTAACGCTGGGCCAACTGCTTGGCACTTTGTGCGTCAGCCTGGGCGTTTTTCAGCTGAGCTGCAGCCTGGTTACGAACTGCACGGTACGGAGCCGGGTCAATGGTAAACAAGAGCTGGTCTTGTTTGACATCAGCGCCCTGCTCAAAGTTGATCTCTTCCACAATCCCGGAAACACGGGCGCGGATTTGTGCATCTTTAATTGCTTCGACTCGTCCAGGCAGCTCGGAGAACAACTCGGTAGAGGTCGGTTGGACGGTAATCACACTGACTGGGACCTTCATCCCGCCGGCCGGAGCTTGAGGCTCTTTGTTGCCGCAAGCGGCGAGCAGAACCAAGGAAGAGAAGGCAGCAATACGAAAAGTCTGCCGACCCAACAAGCTTTGAAATGACATGAAGAACTCCTGAGCTAAGCGTTGCATGGGAGTTTAACGCTTAAACTGACTGGATTGTATGGTTTGGACAAGCAGCAAGTATATGTCGAAAAAGCGCAAATCAAACAGGAAAATTTGCGATGAGACTCATTTCGATCTTGCCATTATTTGGCGACTACGATTAGCCAGCTACCCCCTTGCACCCGCTCCGCTGTCTGCCTATGCCAAAAGAACACGTATTATCATATACCTACGGTTTCTTGAATATAAAAAAACCGCGTTTAACCCTCAGAGTTCACGCGGTTTTCCAAATCCGGGATAGTGCTTCCTAACCTAGCAATAAACTATCGTCGGCTAAAGTCTCGCCCCGAACCCGCTCGAACATCTCCAGCAAATCTCGCACATCCAGGCCTTGACGCTGTTCACCACTGACATCCAGAACCACCTTGCCCTGGTGCAACATGACCGTGCGATCACCCACATCCAGAGCCTGACGCATACTGTGCGTGACCATCATGGTGGTCAGGCCACCTTCACGCACAATCCGATTGGTCAGTTGCAAAACAAAGTCAGCCGTACGCGGGTCCAGTGCCGCCGTATGTTCGTCCAGCAGCAAGATCTTGGAAGGACGCAAGGCCGCCATCAACAGGCTGACGGCCTGACGCTGGCCACCGGACAACAATCCGATGCGGTCTGTCAGACGGTTTTCCAGACCCAGACCCAAGGTTTCCAGACGCTCTGCAAATTCAGCGCGCATGGAGTGACGCACGGCACGGCTCAGACCACGGCGGCTGCCACGGCAGGTGGCCAGCGCCATATTTTCTTCAATGGTCAGATCTTCACAGGTACCGGCCATCGGATCCTGAAACACACGTGCTACCCAATTGGCTCGCTCCCAGACCGGGCGGCGAGTCACGTCTACCTTGTCGATCATGATTTGGCCATCATCAACAGACTGGTCGCCCGAGATCGCATTCAGAAAAGTAGACTTGCCCGCACCGTTGGAACCGATCACGGTCACGAACTGCCCTTCCGGAATGGTCAGGGACAAACCGCGCAAGGCACGGGTTTCAATGGGCGTACCTGGATTAAATGTCAGGGACAGATCTTTTGCTTCTAACATTACTGGGCCCCCTTCTGTTTACGAGCACGCTTTTTCTTGAGCAATGGAATCACCAGCGCCACGGTAACCAGCAAAGCGGTGACCAGGTTCAAGTCCTGCGCTTTCAGGCCGATCACATCGGCATTCAGAGCCAAAGCAATAAAGAAACGGTACAGAATCGCGCCCAGCACCACGGCCAAGGTGGCGTAGAACAGTTTGCGTGCGGGCAAGATGCTTTCACCCACAATCACGGCAGCCAGACCAATCACGATGGTCCCGATACCCATGGAGATATCCGCCCCACCCTGCGATTGTGCAAACAAGGCACCGGCCAAGGCGACCAGGGCATTGGAAATAGCCATGCCCAGCAAAAGCATATTGCCAGTTGCCACACCTTGAGCACGGGCCATACGCGCATTGGCGCCGGTAGCGCGCATGGCCAGGCCAGTTTGCGTACCGAAGAACCAATCCAGCGCCAGTTTGGCAATGATTACCAAACCAATCAGCATCAAGGGACGAGCAATATAGTCAGCGATGGACTCGGGCTGCAGAATCGTGAAGACCGTCGGCTCCATGATCAGGGGCACATTGGGACGGCCCATGATGCGCAGGTTGATGGAATACAAGGCGATCATCATCAGGATACTGGCCAGCAGATCCATGATTTTCAGGCGTACGTTCAACCAGCCAGTAATCGTGCCGGCAATGGCACCAGCAAAAGTGGCCACTACAGTCGCCAGGAAAGGATCATTGCCCTGACTGATCAGGATGGCGGCAACCGCCCCACCCAAAGGAAAACTACCATCGACCGTCAGGTCAGGAAATCGCAGGATGCGAAAAGAAATCAGAACACCCAGAGCAACCAGTCCGAAAATCAGACCAATCTCCAGGGCCCCCCACATTGAATAAATAGACATATTGTTGGACGTCTAGGATACAAAAGAAACAGGCGGGCAGCTTGTGGCAACCCACCTGCAAGAAGCAGTCAAATCAGGCTTATTCGACGATTTTTGTTGCGGACTTCACGAAGTCCTCGTTAAGCGAAACGCCTTGGCGCTTGGCAGCGCCCGGATTGACATACAGTTCCAGATTGCTGCTGGTCTCGGAGGCCATATCACCGGGTTTTTCACCCTTCAGAATACGGATGACCTGTTGACCGGTCTGCAGACCCAGGTTGTAGTAGTTCACGCCCAAAGCCGCGATAGCACCACGGGCCACACTGTCGGTGTCCGAAGCGATCAAAGGCACTTTGGCGTCCACGCCCACTTTTACCAGGGACTCGTAGGCCGACACCACGTTATTGTCGGTATTGGTGTAGATCACATCGACTTTGCCCACCAGGCTACGAGCAGCCGCCCCCACGTCCACGGTACGAGGCGCGGTGGCTTCCACTAGCGTCATGCCATGCTTGGGCAGCAATTCTTTCATTTCTTTAACGACCACGGCGGAGTTGGCTTCGCCAGGGTTGTAAACCATACCCACGCGCTTGGCATCAGGCACGACTTTCTTGATCAGATCAACCTGGGCTTCCAGTGCCAGCGCATCGGACACGCCTGTCACGTTGGTGCCCGACGGTGCCATGCTGGGCACCAGGTGTGCCACCACAGGATCGGTCACGGCCGAATACACCACAGGGATAGTCTTGGTTGCCGACACCACGGCCTGCGCCGAAGGAGTGGAAATGGCCACAATCACGTCAGCCTTGTCACCGACGAATTTACGAGCGATCTGAGCGGCAATCGCCGGATTGCCCTGGGCGGTCTGAAACTGCCATTTGAAGCCGGAGGCTTCGTTATAACCAGCATCGGTCAGCGCTTTGTGTACTCCATCCTTAATGGCGTCCAGAGCCGGATGTTCCACAATCGACGATACCGATACAGATTGCGCATGAACTGCAGCGCCCGACATCAATCCTACACAAGCCAAAGCGGCCGCCACCTGATGCACCGATCTGATCAGTTTCATCCAATACTCCTTAGATGCAAAAAAACGAAAATTTTAGGTGTTTAGTCTAACGCGAACGACAGGACTTTGACCCTTCAGGTAATCCCTGCCCCGCTCCCCTACTGGTCCTGCATCTGGCGACGGAACGAGAGCAGTTCCCTGGCCCAACGTGTAGCCGGCAAACCATAATCGGCCTGCACTTGTTCGGCCCGACTCAGCAGCTCTCCGGCTGTCATCTCCAGCGTGCTGCCTTTGAAGGCCAGAACCACCTGATTGCCCTCGTCCATTTCAGGCAAGAGCAATACTTTGCCATTAAAGGCTTCACGAATGTTGTCAATATTATGTTTGAAGCTGGGATGGGCACCAAAAAGATTCACCGTCATGATGCCTTCATCATCCAGAACCGCGCGGCAATCCTGATAGAACTCCAGACTGTCACGTACTGGGCCTTCGGCATGCGCGTCGTACAAGTCCACCATCAAGGCGCGATACTGACTGTGCTGATCGCTATCCTGTACCCAGACACCGGCGTCAGCCTGATCAATCAGAGACCGTGGACTGCGCGGTAGCCGGAAGAAAGCATTGCACATGCCAATCACCGACGGATTCCACTCCACCGTCTGTACCTGACTGCTGGTCTGCTTCAGGCAGAAACGCAGCAGGGAACCCGCCCCCAGCCCCAGAATAGCCAGTTTGTGCTCGGGTTTGGGGTCTTCCATAAATAGTAGCCAGGCCATCATTTGTTGTGTGTAGGCCAAGACCAATTCAGCGGGCTTGCGAATACGCATGGCGCCTTGAATCCACTCCGTTCCAAAGTGCAGATAACGGATCCCTTCGCTTTCCGACAACGTAGGACTATCGTCCCCCTGCTCACCAGCCATGAAACTCTTCCTTGCAAAGCAGTCAGGCGGCCCGGCTCACACGGGAGCAACGTGGCACCCCACATAATCCTGAACCTGGATATGGCCTGACGACAGAGAAAACAGCGCCGGAAGGCGGCATTGCGCCACTTCCGGCGTTTTTTAGCAAGGCGCCATCATAACAGCGATCACTTGATGGGGAACGGCTCACTGACGTTCGATAATCATGGCTACTCCCTCGCTACCGCCATGACACATGGTGACCAGAGCATACCGCCCCTGGATGCGCTGCAACTCATGCAAGGCCTTGACTACCAGTGCCGCTCCTGTCGCCCCCAAAGGATGCCCCATGCTAATGCTGCCGCCATTTGGATTGACTCGCTCCGGATCAAAATCCAATTCTTTGGCAACGGCGCACACCTGTGCTGCAAACGCCTCATTGGACTCGATCACATCAATATCGGCTACCGTCAGTCCCGCCCGCTTGAGCGCCAAGCGAGTCGATGGCACCGGCCCCATTCCCGCAAATTGAGGATCCACGCCCGCATGCGCCCATGAGCGCAGCTTGCCCAAAGGCTTCAAGCCTTGACGGCGTGCCTGCCCCTCTTCCATCATCAGCACCACCGCCGCCGCATCCGCCAGACCCAAGATATTACCGGCCGTCACCGTCCCCCCGTCGCTCTGGAAAATAGGCTTCAAGGCGGCAAGCTGCTCCAGACTGCCATCATGCCGAACATGCTCATCCTGCTCGAAGATGCTCCCATCGTGGGCCGCCAGCGGGACGATCTGCTCCTTGAAGTACCCATTTTCAATGGCACGAGCCGCTCTACGGTGCGACTCCAGGGCCAACTGATCTTGCTCACAGCGGGACACACCGTATTTTCTGGCGACATTCTCCCCCGTCACCCCCACATGCTCCCGAGTCAGAGGACTGATGAAAATCTCCGACAAGACATCTACCAAGGCCACACTGCCCATGCGACTCCCCCAGCGCTGGCTTGGCGCCAGATAGGGCATTCGACTGGTACTTTCAACACCGCCGGCCAAGGCCACCCGAGCCTCACCCAATACAATCGCTTGCGCTGCCGAAATAATGGCCTGCAAACCGGATGCACATAAACGGTTTACGCTCATCGCGACAGCCTCATGAGCCACTCCCGCTTTCATGGAGGCTGCCCGCGCCATATAGATATCCTGGGGCTCAGTCAGCACCACCTGCCCCATCACCACCTGGTCCACCTCCGAGGCAGCTACTCCACTCCTGCCCAGCGCCTCCTGCATGACTGCCGCCCCCATCTCAATGGGAGGCACATTCCGTAACGAGCCACCAAAGTTACCAAAAGCAGTTCGACAAGCTTGAACCAGGACGACTTCTTGCATATGAATCTCCTTTTATTCCGTTTTATTCCGATGAGAAAAAACAAGGGCTTCATGCTCAGCCACACAAGCCACGCGTTACTTTTAAAACAATTCAATGCAATTGGCTGGATACTTAGGGCCCATTACAAAAACAAACAATCAAGTCGGCGTTTTTATAAGATTTACTTGTATATGCCGAAAAAAAAGCCGGAAAGTGACTCGTAGCACTTCCGGCTTTCCTGCTCTTTAAACGAAGCCTAAAGAGAAATAATCAGCAAGGTTCAAGGGCGCTCGAAAATCGCCGCAATCCCCTGCCCACCACCAATACACATGGTGACCAGCGCGTAACGACCTTGGACACGCTGCAGTTCATGCAAGGCCTTGACTGTAATAGCGGCGCCGGTCGCGCCAATAGGGTGGCCCAGGCTGATACCACTACCATTGGGATTCACACGTGCCGGATCCAGACCCAGTTCACGCACAACTGCGCACGCTTGGGCGGCAAAAGCTTCGTTGGACTCGATCACATCCAGATCCGACACGCTCAAACCGGCGCGCTCCAGTGCCAGACGGCTAGCTGGCACTGGCCCAATACCCATAATGCTGGGATCCACCCCGGCATGCCCCCAGGACACCAGCTTGGCCAAAGGCTTCAGCCCACGCTGGCGAGCTTCTTCCGCGCACATCAGCAAGACAGCGGCTGCACCGTCATTCAGGCCCGAGGCATTACCTGCCGTAACACTGCCGCCGTCAGGCATGAACACAGGTTTCAGGCCGGTAAAGTTTTCCATCGTAGCGTCCAGACGTACGTGCTCGTCCTGATCAAACACGATCTCGCCCTTACGACTTTTCTGGATAATGGGCACGATCTGCTCTTTAAAATAACCTTGCTCGATCGCGCGACGGGCACGCTGGTGCGATTCCAATGCCAGCTCGTCCTGATCGGCTCGGGTCACGCCGTATTGGCGGGCCACATTTTCGGCCGTAATGCCCATATGAACGCGATCAAAAGGATCTGTCAGTGCGCCAGTCATCATGTCCATCATGACCGAGTCCCCCATGCGAGCGCCCCAGCGATGAGCACTGGACATATAAGGCGCACGGCTCATGCTTTCTGCTCCGCCTGCCAAAGCCACCTTGGCATCACCGACCAGAATACCCTGCGCGGCCGACACAATGGCTTGCAGACCAGAACCGCACAAACGGTTGACGTTCATGGCCGGTGTTCCGTGTCCCACGCCCGCCTGCACCGACGCCACACGCGACAAGTACATATCACGTGGTTCGGTCTGAATAACCTGCCCCATCACTACATGCTGAACGTCTGCCGCCGACACGCCACTGCGATCCAGTACTGCGCGCAATACCGTCGCGCCCATCTCGATAGGCGACACGTTCTTCAAAGCACCACCAAAGTCACCAATCGCGGTACGGCATGCCTGGACTACAACCACTTCTTTCATATGAATCTCCCTCAATCCCGGTGGGATATGATGACCAGCATAAAAAAGCCAAGCTGACAAAAACGTCCACTCGAATATACACGGCTGCCATGGAAAACCATAAAGCAGACACAAAGACCGTAATTCGCAGTATGGTTTGATACCTTACCCACAAGACACGTTCTTGATAACCCTTTTTATAGGATCCCCCCTCATGTACGAGCGTATCCTGGTATGTACCGACGGCTCAGAACTGTCCGCCCACGCTGTCACCCATGCCCTGAGTCTGGCCAAGACCAGCGGCGCCAAATTGCTGGCCCTGCGCGTCATTCCGCGCTATCGCCAAAGCTACCTGGAGGGCGGCCCCATTATCGACCAGAAACTCGATAGCCGTATCGAAGCCTCCTGGGTAGAGCACGCCCAATCCGAGCTGGCCGCCGTCAAGCAAGCCGGTAAAGACATTGGTGTCTCGGTCAAGGGCCTGGTGGTGAAGTCCGAACTGGTGGCCGATGCCATTATTTCTACCGCTGAAAAACAGAAAGCTGACCTGATCGTCATGTCCTCGCATGGCCGCAAGGGCTACAAGCGCCTGCTCTTGGGCAGCGAAACCCAGCACGTTCTGACCTACTCGGAAATCCCCGTTCTGGTGATCCGCAAGAAAGCCAAGAAAAAATAAAACGCGGCCAGGCATCAAAACGCAAACTCCGGTTTGCGTTTTTTATTCTCAGGAGTCCCGCATGAACGTCAGCACACAGGAAAAACGACGCCGTTTTCGAGCCTTGCATGAAAGTGGCTTACTGATTTTGCCCAACCCCTGGGACATAGGTGGAGCCAAGCGTCTGGAACGACTGGGTGCACAGGCAATTGCCAGCAGCAGCGCTGCGTTTGCCTGGTCAAAGGGATTGGAAGACTTTGAGGTGGGCCGGGATGCCCTGCTGGCGCATTTGCGAGAGCTGGCGGCCAGCACGAATCTGCCACTGAACGCCGACTTTGAAAATGGCTTTGCCGATGAGCCCGAACAGGTCGCCGAAAACGTCCGCCTGGCCATTGAAACCGGCATTGCAGGCTTATCCATT
Source organism: Alcaligenes sp. DN25 (assembly GCF_023674485.1). NCBI lineage: Bacteria > Pseudomonadati > Pseudomonadota > Betaproteobacteria > Burkholderiales > Alcaligenaceae > Alcaligenes > Alcaligenes sp. DN25. The sequence goes on from NZ_CP098408.1 coordinate 2,289,784, forward strand.
GAAGATCGCCATGGCGACGAACTGTATGAACTTGAGTTGGCTGTGGCCCGCATACAGGCTGCCAAGCAAGCAATTATCGACAGTGGCGAGGACGTTCTGTTAATAGGACGCAGCGAAGGCCTGCTGATTGACGCGCTGGATCTGGGACAAACCATAACCCGGCTAAAAGCCTTTGCCCAGGCAGGCGCCGATGTGGTCTACGCCCCCGGATTACGCGATCTGGACGATATTGCCCAAGTGGTCCAGGCACTGGCACCTACGCCCGTCAATGTGCTGCTGATTCATCCGGGGCTGAACGTGCCCGATTTGGCCACCATCGGTGTACGCCGTGTCAGCACAGGGTCACAACTGGCTCTGGCCACCTGGAACCGCTTTGAAGAGGCCAGCCTGCAACTGCTGGAGCAAGGGCATCTGCCGGCCACCAAAGCCCATCGCCGCTGGTCCTGATACAAGACAGGCAGGCATAAAAAAAGCGCAAGCTGCAAGGCTTGCGCTTTTTAACCCTTCAGTCAGAACTTAGCTGTCCTGAGCCTGGTCGCTGGACGCGTCCACTTTGGCTTCCTGATCGGTTTCTACGACTGCTTTCTTGGGAGCCACCCAATTCAGGGGCTCAACCTCAAAGGCCTGTTTACGACGTACTGGTTTCGATTTGCTCACGAATAACTCCTGCTCAATATCGACAGGGGGCGCTGCCCTTAGCGCCCCGATTTCTTTATTATATCAATGATTAGACCACAAATCAATTTTGATCATGATATGGGCGCATTATGAATGCAAATTAGGCGACGTTAGAACAAAATAAAGGCAATTCAAAACAAGGCTTTTTCATAGACAATTCAAGCCAAAATAACTGCCCTGAATACGCGACTGCTCACATAGCCCCCCAGGCACCCTTGAAAACTCATTTTTCACCCATTTGAGTACAACAATAAAGAGACAATGGCATGCACGAATCCCGCCCCACCGATCATCTGGATCGCTCCTTGCGCTGTTTTTTACGCATTGCACAATTAGGCTCGGTCAGCAAAGCAGCTGATGATTTGGGACAAAGCCAATCCAGCCTGAGCAAACAATTAAGCTCGCTGGAACAAAGCCTGGGCCAAACCCTGTTTAACCGTACCGGGCGCGGAGTCAGCCTGAATGATGCGGGCGAGCTGCTGCGCCAAGCAATCGAACCCGCCTATAGCCGTATTGATAGCGCTATCCACGCCGTGCGCCAGGAGCACGGCGTCAATTCAGGCACCGTGAGGCTAGCCACCGTCCATACCCTGAGCTACTACTTCATGTCCGATGTCGCTGCCACTTTCATGAGTTCGCATCCCGGCGTGAATTTGTCCTTATTGGGACGCAGTTCGCCCGAAGTAGTGGCTTTAGTGGAAAGTGGTAAAGCCGATGTGGGGTTTGTGTACGACTCGGCGGTGGACTGTGGCGGCTTGATCTCGCACACCTTGTTTGACGACCAAATGTGCCGCATCTCCGCCAAGCAGGAGCCTTTTCCCAGTGCAGATTTAAGCCACCAGGCCTTGCGCCTGATCGGTTTTCCGCCCCATTACGCCCTGCGCCGCATGATTCACAGCAGCGGCCTGCACCCCGAATTTGTGGCGGAGGTCGAAACCATAGATGCCATGTTGCGACTGGTCGCTTCAGGATTGGGGGACTGTATCTTGCCGAGCCGCATTCCCGACAACCTGCTGAACGAGCACAATCTGCATAAATACCCGATTGAGCAACCTGCCCTGCAACGCCGGGTTGTGGCGATCTTGCGGGCAGACCGTGATCCCCAAGCACTGACTTCACGGCTGCTGGAATGTGCCTTGCGCACAGCACAAAGTCTGTAACAAGCCTCTGCAACACGAACCTCTCACAAAGATTCGTGGCAGATAGACAGCCAATAAAAAACGGGCCTGATGACAGACACTTCAAGTCTGGAAGTCTTCCAGAACCCTGAACATCCCTCATCAGGCCCGCTTGCTTCACTGCTCTACCCAAAGGCCGATGCCCTGCCCCGGCCCTGGACAGCAAACTGCCTTACTGTGCCACGCAGTCCACGTAGTACCGCTTCTGACCGGAGGCATCCACCTCTTCCACAAAACCGTGGATATCCGTACCAAAGCCTGGACACTGGCGATGCAGTTCACGCGAGAACTTCAGGAAATCCACAATCGTCTTGTTAAAGGCTTCGCCAGGAATCAGCAGCGGGATACCAGGTGGATAAGGTGTGATCAAGTTGGTGGTCACCCGACCTTCCAGCTGATCAATCTCGACCCGTTCCGTGCGACGCTGCGCAATGCAGGCAAAAGCATCAGCCGGACGCATGACAGGCACTACATCCGACAGGTACATATCGGTCATCAAACGGGCAATGTCATGCTTGGCGTACAACTGGTGCACATGCTGGCACAAATCGCGCAAGCCCATTTCCTCGTAACAAGGATACTGGCGCGCAAACTGCGGCAGAACACGCCAGACAGGCAAGTTGCGGTCGTAATCGTCCTTGAACTGCTGTAGCGCTGTGACCAGAGAGTTCCAGCGGCCTTTGGTAATGCCGATGGTGAACATGATGAAGAAGCTGTACAGGCCAATCTTCTCCACAATCACGCCACGTTGCGCCAGAAACTTGGTCACGATAGAAGCCGGAATGCCGGTTTCACCAAATGTGCCTGTCAGATCCAGGCCGGGGGTAACAATCGTGGCCTTGATCGGATCCAGCATATTGAAGCCATCAGCCAGCGGGCCGAAACCATGCCACTCGCTATGCTCCGCATCGTCCGTAATGATCCAGTCCTCAGGTTTGCCCACACCGTCTTCTGCCAGTGTTGGCGGGCCCCAGACCTTGAACCACCAATCGTCTTCATCAAACTGCGATTCGACCTTGCGCATGGCGCGGCGGAAATCCAGCGCTTCAATAATGCTTTCCTCAACCAGCACACGACCACCGGGTGGCTCCATCATGGCAGCGGCCACGTCGCAAGACGCAATAATCGCGTACTGCGGGCTGGTGCTGGTGTGCATCAGATAGGCTTCATTGAACAAATGACGATCCAGGCTACGGGTGACCGAGTCCTGTGCCAGCACGTGGCTGGCCTGGCTCAAGCCGGCCAGCAGCTTGTGCGTGGACTGGGTGGAGAACACCATGGTTTCCTGCGGGCGCGGACGGTTCTTGCCCATGGCATGGAACTGACCATAGAAAGGATGGAAAGCCGCGTGCGGAATCCAGGCTTCGTCAAAATGCAGCACTTCCACGTAACCATCCACGGCATTCTTGATCACCTGGGTGTCGTAAATAATGCCGTCGTAGGTGGACTGGGTCAGCGTCAGCACACGGGGTTTGACCGTATCGGCATCCAGATGCGAGAGCAAGGGGTGCTTGCGGATCTTCTCACGAATGGTCTCGATATCAAATTCGCTGCGCGCAATCGGGCCAATAATCCCGAAGTGGTTGCGCGTAGGACGCAGAAACACGGGGATAGCCCCCGTCATCACAATGCTGTGCAGGATGGATTTGTGGCAGTTACGGTCCACAACCACCACATCGCCCGGAGCCACGGCATGGTGCCAGACAATCTTGTTGCTGGTGCTGGTGCCGTTGGTTACGAAAAAGCAGTGGTCAGCATTGAAAATACGCGCGGCATTGCGTTCGCTGGCGCCAATGGCCCCGTTGTGATCCAGCAGTTGGCCCAGTTCTTCAACGGCATTGCAGACGTCGGCACGCAGCATGTTTTCACCAAAGAACTGGTGGAAAATCTGCCCGACCGGGCTTTTCAGAAAGGCTACGCCGCCGGAATGACCGGGGCAATGCCATGAATACGAGCCATCCTCGGCGTAATCGAGCAAGGCTTTCAGAAATGGAGGCTTGACGCCTTCCACATAACTGCGCGCTTCACGCACGATGTGGCGCGCCACGAACTCGGGCGTGTCCTCGAACATGTGAATGACGCCTTGCAGCTCGCGCAAGATATCGTTTGGCATATGACGAGCCGTTTTGGTCTCGCCATACACATAGATAGGTACATCGGTATTGCGACGACGCACAGCCCGAATAAAGGCACGTAGATTGACCAGCGCCGGGGCGCTGTCTCCATCTTGCGTGAACTCCTCATCATCGATGGACAAAATAAACGCGCTGGCACGACTTTGCTGCTGGGCAAATTGACTCAGATCGCCATAACTGGTGGTTCCCAACACCTCGAAGCCTTCGGCCTCGATCGCATCTGCTAATACACGAATGCTCAGACCAGACGCATTTTCAGAACGAAAATCCTCATCGATGATCACAATGGGGAATTGATATTGCATGCCATGTCCTTAATACAAGGGAGTGCCGCAGGGGCGGCAAAAAAAGGGAGGGACGTCAGTCGCTTTTGCGCAGCAGATCGTACCGTGTTTCACGTCCCGTCATGTGACACTTGCTTTTCCCTACGTCCTTGGGCATAATTCTACATGTCCCAGGACAAAACAAAAGGCGTGGTGACAGATTGGCTATGTGACGGACTGCAAATCCGTTCAGGTTGGTTCGATTCCAGCACACGCCTCCATCTTGCTTGCATTCAAGACAGACAAAACTGGCCTTCTTTCCGGTTTTGATCACACAGAAAAAGTCGCCATTATGGCGATTTTTTTATTCCCTTTTCCTGCATATCAAATCCTTGTACTACGCGCTGCGGCCAAGCCCTTCCATCGGTTTTGGCCCACCGTTCCAACTTGGCCTGCAATTTAACACAAGCAGGCGCGTGATCTGCGCAAAAAACCCTCTTTTTCGTGCCCTAAAAACATCAATCTGCCCCAAGCGCGCTTTGGGTCTTGCCGCCTGACTTTATGGCTGTTACATGCAGATAGTTTGAGGACAAATTTATTGTCTGAAAATGTCTGTTTTTCACTACGACCTAGAACAAAGCCCAGGCTCATCGGCCATTTTCATCCTGTCGGTGGCGCTGGCTTTAAAACCAGTCCCTGGCTAGCGCTGATATGATGGCGGCATTCGCGCACGCTAAACGCCATCCTGCCCGTTTCCAACACGCTGATGGCCGCCTCTGCACTACCTTTATCGGCAAAGCCCTGTACAAGCGGCTTTCTCTGATTTACCGAGATTGTCTGACACCATGAAACTCACCACCTGGAACGTGAACTCCCTGAACGTCCGTCTTCCCCAAGTTCTGGACTGGCTCAAGGCCAACCCCGTAGACGTGCTGTGTCTGCAAGAGCTCAAACTGCCCGACGAGCGTTTTCCCTTGGAGGCTTTTCAGGAAATGGGTTATCACGCTCACTGGGCGGGTCAGAAAACCTATAACGGCGTGGCCCTGATTTCGCGTGAGCCTGGCGCGGATGTGCAACGCAATCTACCCAACTACGAAGACCCACAACAGCGTTTGCTGGCCGCCACGTACCCCTCGCCTGACGGCCCGGTGCGTGTGATCTGTGCCTACTGCCCCAACGGGCAATCGCTGGAAAGCGAAAAGTACACCTACAAGCTGGAATGGTTTGCCGCCTTGCACGACTGGCTGGAAAAAGAATTGCAGCAGTATCCCCGTCTAGCCATTCTGGGCGACTATAATATTGCCCCAGCCGACCAGGACGTTTACGACCCGGTCAAATGGGGAGTCGATGTTCTGGTATCCCCGCCCGAGCGCGCTGCGTTCGAGCGTTTGCTGGCACTGGGCCTGCACGATGCCTACCGTCTGTTTGAGCAAAGCGGCAGCCCCTTTACCTGGTGGGACTATCGTCGTTTTGCATTCCGTCGCGATGCGGGGCTGCGTATTGATCACGCCTTGTTGTCCGACGCGCTCAAGGCCCGTTGCACGGCCTGCGATATTGACCGCGAGCCGCGCGCCAATGAGCAGCCCTCGGATCACGCTCCCGTTACCGCTACCTTGTCTTTTAGCTGACACACTCTTTTCATTATGCAAATTCAAAGCCAAATCATCGAGCAGACTGACTCGGCCTATGTGCTTGAGATCACCTTGGAAGAGGAGCACAAGGTCTGGGCCTATCTGGCCATCAGCGAGCCTGATCTGGATGCGGTCGCCCATATTGTCCCGCCCGAGCAATTCGAAGCCGGTGGCGATGTGCACGTGATGGCCATTGCCCAGCCCGAAGATGCCCCGCAGGAAGTGGAAGACGTTTTGTTCTCCATGAACCCCAATGACACGGTGGTCTTTCTGTGCGCGGACCAGGCCAGCATCCTGGCCGTTTTGAATGAGTTTGGGCAAACCGACCCAAGCAGCAATTAATTCTTTTATAAAAATCTACTTCTAGAGTCTGCTCTCCATGTCCACGAGCTATCCTGGCACCGTCTTTATGGTTGTCGCCCCCAGCGGGGCGGGTAAATCCAGTCTGGTCAACGCCCTTCTGGCCAACGATTCCAACATCATGCTGTCCATCTCGGCCACCACACGTGCCCCCCGTCCCGGCGAGAGCGACGGCCAGCACTACTTCTTTGTGGACAAAGCGCGTTTTGAAAACATGGTCGCAGAAAACGCCATGCTGGAATGGGCCAAGGTGCATGACAACTACTACGGCACGCCCCGCGAACCCATTCAGAAAGCCCTGAATGCAGGCCGCGATGTGTTGCTGGAAATTGACTGGCAAGGCGCCCGCCTGGCGCGTGAACATTTCCCCGAAGCCGTCGGCATTTTCATTCTGCCGCCCTCCTTGCCCACCTTGCAGGCCCGTTTGCGCAAACGTGGACAAGATAGCGAAGAGATCATCGCCCGCCGCCTCGAGGCGGCCGAGCACGAAATCGCCCATGTTCATGACTGTCAATATGCTATTATCAATGAGGATTTTGATACGGCATTACAGCAGCTATTGAGTATTGTGCAGGCCAGTCGTTTGCGCACTGCCACTCAGTCAGTACGGCATCGCCAACTCTTTCAACAATTAGGCGCAGATGCCCTGCTGAATCAGGGCTGATCTCCTTCTTATTACTTTTTGATAACAGGTCTACTATGGCTCGCATCACTATCGAGGACTGCCTGGAGCAAGTCCCCAATCGCTTTAAGCTCACCTTGGCAGCCGCCTACCGTGCGCGCGAACTGGCTCAAGGCCACGAACCACGCCTGGAAAGCAAGAACAAGCCTACGGTTACCGCCCTGCGAGAAATCGCCTCCGGCGCGACCGGTCTGGAAATGCTGCGCAAAGTTCCTACCTGATAGGCACAGGCGGAGCACGGTATGGCATTTTCTGGTTTACGGGGCGCATCGTCTGGGCTGTTGGCCGTCCTTAAAAAAGGTTCACGGCTAGGTCGTCGCAAGCCTAAAGACAAGAACACCCCGGCACTGGCACAAGCTGCCCAGGAAAGTGCCAGTCCTCCTATTGCCTCACTGGCTCCGCTACACAAGATCATCTCGCAGTACCTGGACCCGAAAGATGTAGAACGGGTACGGGAGGCCTATCGTTTCTCCGATCAGGCCCATCTGGGGCAGTTTCGCGCCAGTGGCGAACCCTATATCTCGCACCCCATTGCCGTCACGGAAATCTGTGCCGGCTGGAAGCTGGATACCGATGCCTTGATGTCGGCCCTGCTGCATGACGTGATCGAAGATCAGGACGTCACCAAGCAGGAACTGGCTGAGAAGTTCGGGACCGATGTGGCCGAGATTGTGGACGGCCTGTCCAAGCTGGAACGCCTGGAGTTTGCTACTAAGACACAGCAACAGGCCGACAGCTTCCGCAAGATGCTGCTGGCCATGTCACGCGACGTGCGCGTGATTCTGATCAAGCTGGCAGACCGTTTGCACAATATGCGCACCCTGGATGCGGTCAAGCCGGAAAAACGCCGCCGCGTCGCCCAGGAAACGCTGGATATTTACGCTCCGATCGCGCATCGCCTGGGCCTGAACGCCCTGTTCCGCGAGCTGCAGGATCGCTGCTTCAAGGCGATCTACCCCAATCGCTACAAGGTGCTGCACAAGGCCTTGCTGGCAGCGCGTGGCAATCGCCGTGAAGTGCTGGGCAAGATCACCGAAGCCGTCAAGATCGCCCTGCCTGCTGCCGGAATTGATGCCGAAATTTCCGGCCGTGAGAAGTCGCTCTACAGTATTTTCTGCAAGATGGTCGAGCAGAAGAAGTCCTTTTCGGACGTGCTGGATATTTATGGCTTTCGCGTCATTGTGCATACCCTGCCCGAGTGCTATTTGTCCTTGGGTACGCTGCACCAGCTGTATCGCCCCGTACCGGGCAAATTCAAGGACTACATTGCCATCCCCAAAGTGAATGGCTACCAGTCCCTGCACACTACCTTGATTGGCCCCTACGGCACCCCTGTCGAGTTCCAGTTCCGCACCCGCGAAATGGACCACGTGGCAGAAGAAGGCGTGGCCTCTCATTGGCTGTACAAAGAAGACGACGTCACCCTGAACGATCTGCAAAAGCGCACACACCGCTGGCTGCAATCCTTGCTGGATATCCAAAGCCAGACAGGCGACTCCACAGAATTCCTGGAACACGTCAAAGTTGACCTGTTCCCCGATGCCGTTTATGTCCATACGCCCAAAGGCAAGATTATTTCCCTGCCTCGTGGTGCGACTCCGGTGGACTTTGCCTACAGCATTCACACCGATATCGGCAATCACGCTGTTGCTTCCAAAATCAATGGCGAGTTTGCCCCGCTGCGCACCGAGCTGAAAAGCGGTGACTCGGTAGAGATCATTACCTCTCCCGCCGCTCGCCCAAGCGCTCAGTGGCTGAACTACGTCCGTTCGGGCCGCGCCCGTTCGGAAATCCGCCATTACCTGCGCACGGTTAAATACGAAGAATCCGTGGCTTTTGGCCGCCGTCTGCTGGATCAAGCCTTTGACCAGCTAAGCCTGCCACATGCCACCGACGACGATCCCAACTGGGACAAACTGGCCAAGGGTTCGGGCGCCGCATCCCGTGAAGAAATTCTGGCCGATATTGGCTTGGGCAAACGTTTGGCGGCCGTCGTGGCGCGCCGCTTTGCTCCAGAAAACCCCTTGCTGGAAACCACTGCGGCCGAGTTTGACGAAATTAACGCCAACACTTCTGCACCGATTCTGATTCACGGTAACGAAGGTCAGGCTGTACAGCTGGCACCGTGCTGTGGCCCCCTGCCCGGTGACGCCATTATTGGCGGCATCCGTCTGGGTCACGGTTTGGTTGTTCATATGGCTGAGTGTGCAGTGGCACAACGCGCCCAGGCCAAAGAGCCCGAACGTTGGGTGCCTGTCATGTGGGACAGCAATACCGCCCGCCACCTGTCCACCCGTCTGGATGTCACTGCAATCAACGAGCGTGGTGTTCTTGGCCGTCTGGCTGCTGAAATTACCGATGCCGACTCCAACATCCTGCATATTTCCATGCCGGACGAATCGGCTGCCACCTCCGTGCTACACCTGACCGTTCAGGTTGATAGCCGTACCCACCTGGCACGCGTGATTCGCGCCATCCGTCACGTACCGCAAGTTCAGAAGATTGTGCGTGTGAAGGGCTAAACCCGCTTGCAAATCAGCTTTCAGCCGTACAAAAAACTCCCATCCGGCTCATGACACCAGATATCACAAAGGCAGAAACAGGGAGACAAGCGACTTACACACCCACGTAAGCCACGCACAGGCCATAGGCCAGCACGCCAGTCAGTGTTGAACCCGCAATGCCACCTGGCCAGCGACGGCCCAGCAGCACCCCTGCCAGACCTGCCAGCAAAGGCGGCAAGTCCAGGGACATATGTTCAGGGCGCAGCAAGGAGATCAGGGACACAACCAGCAAGGACACCACACCTGCCGGGCCAATGGCCCCAAACAGGCGTGGCCAGATCGAAACGCGGCTGGGGTCCACCTTGCCTTGTCGTCCACCCAGACGCAAGGGCAAGTAACGAATCAAAAATGTTCCCAGACCCGCCAGCACAATCATGAGCAGAAAACTCCAATCCATCTCCACTCCTTAAGCGCGGCGCAGGGCCATCAAACCACCGGCCAGCATGCCGACAATAATCGCCAGATACGATGGCAAGAAAGCCATGGCCAGAACAGCCCCTACAGCGGCAGCCACCAACACCGGCAAAGGTGCAGATCGGCGGATTTCCAGCAACAGGGCAAAGAACAAGGCGGGCAAGACAAAACCCAGCGTCTTTTCCAGCACGGGAGATTGACCCAGCAAATCGCTGGCGAAGAAGGCCCCCACGGCGGTGCCCAGCACCCAGGACAGGTAAGAGCCCAGTTGCAAGCCGCAGTACCAGGACTCCTGCTCCTGGGCCGGTTGGCGGGCTACTCCGGCTGCAGAAGCGGCAAAGACCTCATCGGTCAGGCCAGGAGCCATGAACAGACTGGAGACAGTTCTTGGGCCGGTAAAAAAGCCCATCAAGGTTGGGCCATAGAACACATGGCGCAGGTTCATGAGCAGCACAATACCCAAAATGCTGGGATAGGCGGCGCCTGCCACCAGCAGACTGATCAAAATGAACTGACTGGCCCCCGCGTACACGATCAGGGACACCATGACTGCCAGCCAGGGCGACAAGCCTGCGTGCACAGCAGTCAAGCCAAAGGAAATCGCAACGGGGACATAGCCCAGGGCGATTGAGGCGCTGTCTCGCAAGCCCCGTCGATATGCCGAACCGATGATCATGAAAAACCTTGCAGGCCTTGTCTAGGCCTGGAATGCACCAATAAAGATGGCGGGGTCCACCCGTGCGTTATTCAGACTGACATTCCAGTGCAAATGAGGGCCAGTCGCACGGCCCGTTGCGCCGGAACGCGCCACCACATCGCCCCTGCTGACACGATCACCCACACGCACATCAAAAGCCGACAAGTGACAGAACATGGTGATCAGGCCCTGACCATGATCCACAAATACGGTTTTACCGTTAAAGAAGTAATCCGCCACAATGGTGACAATCCCGTCAGCAGGCACTTTGACCGCCGTGCCGGTAGGCGCGGCAAAGTCCAGGCCCGAATGTGGATTACGCTCTTCACCATTGAAGAAACGGCGCAAACCAAAAGGACTGGTCAGGCGACCCGGTACCGGCTTTTCAAAGACCACATTGCTGGGGCCTTCTGTGCGGAAGCTGGCATATGCCTGCATCTGCTCCTCGTATTCACGCTCAAAACGGGCTTGCTGCTGCGGGTCCGGATTCACATGCGACTTGTTTTTCAGGGTGATGCGCTGCTCGCGGTAACGCTTGCTGCCAACCTGAAACGCTACGCCCGACTGTCCTTGCACGGATATGCTGTACTGGCCTGCTTGGGTTTTCAAGTCCAGTCCGACAATCGCTTTCCAACGCTGATCAGCATCCTGAATCACCAGCACACGGTTGCCATTAAAGTGCACCACCGGCGCTAAGCCACCCGCTCCCAGGTCCAGCACTGCCACCCCGCCTGGCACAGGGCGATGCAAGGTGCGCTCGATAAAGGTGCCCTGCCCAGGCGCAGCATAGGCCAAGTACGGTGCCGTCAGGCCCCAAACAGTTGCGGCGCCTAAAAGGCGCCGCCGTACCAGGGAAATATCAGTGTGATTCATCAGAATGCTCTTTGAAAAACACCCCTGGAGCCTGCTGGCTCCAGGGTTACAGGCTCTGATTCAAGCCGCTTTATTCATTTTCACCTGTGGAGGTCAACTCTTTTTCTGCTTCTGGCAGAATCTGAACCTTCTCTTCCACACGCATGGCTTGCAGAACGGCCTGGGTCTCCGTGCGGGCCATGGCTTGGGTCAACTGTGCTGTCAGCATGTCCAGCCCAGGGTTGCCGGACTTGCCGGGCTCATGGCTCAGAATCTGCACCACGGTGTAGCCCTGGGGTTGGCGATCACCCACATAGGCAGGCAGCTTGTCCACGGGGTTGGCCAGAACCTTGTTCAGCAAGGCTTCGTCCATCTCGGGGAATTCCGCACGGCTCACGGCAAACTGGGCCGAGAAGTTCTCAGGTTCGGCACCCGCTTGCAACTGCTTCAGGTAGTCCTCACCGGCCTGAACCGCCAAGGCAGCCGCCTTTTCACGGCGCAGGTTTTCCTCAGCAATAGTGCGTACTTTATCCAGTGCAGGCACATGAGCCTCGGTGACGTCGGTGACGCGCAGGGCAATCAAGGTGTCAGGCGATACTTCTACAACGCCTGCATTCTTGCGCGAAGCCAGAGTTTCGGCATTGAACAAGGCTTGGCGAACACGGCTGTCATCCAGCACGGCTGCATCAGGGCTCTTGGCGGCAGCCAGCTCACCTTCAACTTGCGAAGCAGGAATCAAACCTTGGCGGCTGATGCCTTCAGCCTGCTTCAGAGTCAGGCCCAAGGCATTGGCGGCGGCTTCCAGATTGTCCTCGTTGTCGTAAACCAGATTGGTCAGCTTGCTGGCCATATCGGCAAAGCGCTCGGAAGCCAGCTGCTTGCGCACTTCGTCCTGCACCTTGCTGCGAGCTTGCTCGAAGGACTCGCCTTGTTCGGGCTGAACTTCGTTACTCTTGAAAATGTGGAAACCGTTGGGGCCTTCAATCACGCCCGACACATCACCTTTTTTCAAGGCAAATACAGCGCTTTCCAGCACGGACGGCCAGGAGCCTTTGCTGATCCAGCCCAATTCGCCACCTTCACGGGCGCTACCCTCGTCCTGGGAGTTGGCACGGGCCAGGTCGGCAAAGCCTTCTTTATTGGCCTGGGCTTTTTCAGCCAGTTCGCGAGCCTTGGTCTGGGCCGCTTCACGTTCGGTATCGGAGGCACCGGCAGGCAATGTCACCAGAATGTGACTGATGTTCACACGGCCAGCTTGCACGTAACGAGCCTTGTTTTGCTCGTAGTATTGCTTGAGCTGATCGTCGGTAGGCGTCGCCAGATCCTTGGAGGCTGCCGCTTCATTCAGCAGCAAATATTCCACTTTGACTTGCTGGGGCAGTTCCAGTGATTGCTTGTTGGCGTCATACCAGGCTTGCAGATCGGCATCGCTGATCTGAACCTTGGATTCGAAATCACGAGTCAGGAAGCTGCGTGTGCGTACACCACGCTCTTCGGTCAGGGCGATTTCCAGCTTGTTCATCACGCTGGGCAGCATGGAAGAGCTGGCAGCCACGGGACCGAGCACGCGTTGCAGGGCCATCTGGCCGCGCTGGCTTTGCTCGAAATCACGGGTATTGATACCTGCCGAAGCCAGAACCTGGCTGTAAAGGGCGGGCGAGAAAGAACCGTTCTCCTGAAATTCCGGCATAGTGGCGATGTAGTCGCGCAGCGCAATGTCGGAGACGTTAAAGCGAGCGGCAGTAGCCACTTCAATTTGTACACGCTGATCAATCAAGGATTCCAGCAATGCACGACGGCTTTCCAGGCTGTCAGCCTGGGCCAGATCAAAACCGGAAGGATTGTTGCGCTGCATATCGTCCAGCTGCATGCGGCGCGCACGATCAAATTCCTGGGACGTAATGGCGCTATCGCCAACTTTGACAATATCGCTATCGCCCGAAACGTAGCTGGAGTAGCCGCTGACGCCGATCAGTACAAAAGACGGCAAAATCAACACTAACAGGACCAGCTGCATGACGCGTTGGTTCTTACGGATAATCTCGAACATTAATCATCACCTACTTTCGCTTGCAGCAGGGCGCTGCGGGTGGCGCATCAGGCCGGTGAGCCGGCTCGGCCTGAAAATATACCGTATATGAAAACCGTACAGTGTACAGCCCCGGTTAAAATAGTACATTGGCTTTTTATCACGCCTCTTGCGAGTCCGCCATGTCTTCAATGAATCATCACTGGCCCTACCCTGCTTTGATCGCCCACCGTGGCGCCGGCAAGATTGCCCCGGAGAACACCCTGGCCGCCATTCGGGTCGGTGCCCAGAACGGTTTTCGCATGATGGAGTACGACGTCAAACTGAGCCGTGATGCGGTTCCCGTGCTGCTGCACGATGACGAGCTGGACCGTACTTCCAATGGTCAGGGTATTGCCTCCAGGCTAACCTTGGCCGAGCTGTCCGCCCTGGACTTCGGTGCCTGGCATTCCTCGGCCTACGCCGGGGAGCCCATGCCCACATTAAGTTCGATAGCCGCCTTCACCCTGGCCAATCAGGTTCACAGCAATATCGAAATCAAGCCGACTACCGGGGACGAAGCCGAAACGGGCCGACTGGTCGCCCTGGCCGCCCAAGCCTTGTGGGCGCAGGCCAGCTTGCCGCCGCTGCTGTCGTCCTTTTCTGAAGAGGCTCTGGAAGCAGCCCAACAAGCCGCCCCCACCCTGCCCCGTGCCCTGCTGATTGAAGAAGATGTTCCGGCCGACTGGCCCGAACGTCTGGAGCGTCTGGGCTGCATGGGTCTGAATCTGAATGACCGCTTTGTCACTCAGGCTTTGGTTCAGGCAATTCGACAAAAAGGCTACACCGTGGCTGTCTGGACCGTGAACGATGCCGAGCGGGTGCGCGAACTGCTCGATTGGGGGTGCAATGGCATTTTCACTGATAAAGTCACCACCATTCGCCCCGACACTCTTTAATTAAACCGCAACACCAGGATTTCTCTTGTTCAGTTACCGTCACGCCTTTCATGCTGGCAATCATGCAGACGTGCTCAAGCACGCCACCTTGCTGCATATCTTTAATTACTACGCTCAAAAAGACAGCGCTTTCAGCATCATCGATACCCACTGTGGTGCCGGTATCTATGATCTGGAGCACGACTGGGCGCAAACCAAGGGCGAGTTCTACGACGGCCTGGACCGGGTCTTGCAGCAGGACGACTACCCGGAGCTGGTGGAACACTATATTGATGCCATTGCCGACCTGAACCCGGACGGTACCGCGCGCTACTATCCCGGTTCGCCCTGGCTGGCGCTGGAGCGCTTGCGCACGCAGGACAGCTTTCACGGCTTTGAACTGCACCCATCTGAATTCGAAGTCTTGAGCGACAACGTGGCGCAACTATTCCCCCAGGGAAACCGTCGGGTGCGCCTGTATCCGGAAAATGGGTTTGAACAGTTGGGACGCCTGCTACCGCCGCCCTCGCGACGTGCCATCGTGGTAATGGACCCCTCGTACGAGGCCAAATCCGACTACCAGCAGGTCTTGAACAGCGTCAAAAACGCGCTCAAGCGTTTTGCTCAAGCCTGTATTGTCGTGTGGTATCCCATTGTGCAGCGGCCCGAAGTACAAGCCTTGCAACGCAAGCTGGAGCAACTGGATACGCCCTGGCTGCATGTCAGCCTGTCGGTTCGTGCTCCGGCCAAAAATGGTTTGGGTTTGCATGGCAGTGGCCTGTTCATCAGCAATCCTCCCTGGACGCTGCTCAAAGCTCTGGAACAAAGCATGCCGTGGTTAACAAAAACGCTGGCCCAGGATGACAAGGCCAGCTTTCAACTTCGTCACTCGGGGCTGTAAGCCGCCCCTTTGCCTTTAGGCCAGGCTCTCGGATTCTTTCATGTAGCGCCACTGGCCCATAGGCAGGTCGCCCAGCACCAGATCGCCAATACGCACGCGCTTCAGACCCACCACTTTCAAGCCGACCAGTTCACACATGCGGCGAATCTGGCGTTTCTTGCCTTCGCGCAAAATGAAACGCAGCTGGTCATCGTTCTGCCAGGACACCTGGGCGGGCAGCAAGGGCTTGCCATCCAGGCTCAAACCAAAGTTCAGCAGTTCCAGGCCACGCTCGCTCAGCTTGCCGGTTACACGCACCAGATATTCCTTGTCGATGACCGAGTCTTCACCAATAATCTGCCGCGCAATACGACCATCCTGAGTCAGAATCAGCAATCCGGTGGAGTCGATATCCAGACGACCAGCCGGCGCCAGACCGCGCAAATGCGCCGGATCAAAGCGCTGGCTGCCGCGACCACCCTTGTACTGCGTAGAAGCGCCGATCAGGGAAACCGCATTGCGATAACCAGCTTCGGCTTGCCCCGACACATAGCCCACGGGCTTGTGCAGCAAGATAGTGGCACGTTGGGTCTGACGCTGACGCGCTTGTTTTTCCAGTGTGATTTTCTGATTGGGGTAGGCTTTGCTCCCCAGTTCAGAGACGATTTGACCGTCCACACGAACCCAGCCGCGCTCGATGAAAGCATCCGCCTCACGGCGTGAACACATGCCGCGCTGGGCCATTAATTTTGAGATACGTTCTTTTTCCATGAGCGCTATTTTATGGCTTTGGCGATAATACAGGACATGAAATTTCCCTCCAGCACAAAAAAACCCTGGCATGAGCACGTTCACCCCTCTGCTACCCCCGCTCAAAAGTACTGGCTACACCGTCCCGGCGCCCTGACTGGCGGTCTGCGCCGCTTGGGCAAGGTCGATCTGGAAGTGGTCAGCGAATACGCTTGCCGCTTGAACCCGCAAGAAGCCGCTTTGATTCAAAAGCCGCCAGGCACGCTGGCCTGGATACGCGAGGTGTCCATGGCGGTGGACGGAATCCGCTGCGTGATTGCCCGCAGTTTCACTCCCCTGCCCGCCTCACACAGCGTCTGGCAAGGCATACGGCGGCTGCGTAGCCGTCCGCTGGCCGACATGCTTTATAACGATGCCCAGATACAACGTTCCGCCTTTTTAAGCTGCCGTTTGAATCGCGGCATGAGCTTTTTTCGCACGATTGAGCGCGCCCTGAATCCCAGTGGCGAGCCGGTTCCGCAGGCTCAGCAGATTCTGTCGCGCTGCTCCGTCTTCTGGCGGCACGGTCAACCCCTCCTGGTGGCCGAATCCTTTATGCCAGCCTTCTGGGCACGCGGTGCTACACTGGTTTAGCTCAAATTCAGCATTAGCTAATAAAACAAAGTTATATACAGAACCAGACCATGTCCACGCAAGCCGATCCAAGCCGACGCAACGCCTTTATTCTTTCCGGGATGCAAGCATTAGGCGGGGCAAACCCGGCCTTGGTGGTCGCACTCAGCAGTCTGGTGGGCCAAAAAATGGCCAGCAGCCCGGACCTGGCGACCTTGCCGGTAGGTATTTTCAACCTGGGTCTGGCTGTGGGCATTTTGCCAGCGGCCTACCTGATGCGCCGCTTGGGGCGCCAGGGTGGCTATATCATCGGTGCCTTGCTGGGCATAGGGGCGGGCCTGCTGGCCGCCGCCGGGATCTACAGCCTGTCCTTTGTCATGTTCTGTGTGGGCACTCTGCTGGCCGGGCTGTATGCCTCTTACGTACAAAGCTATCGTTTTGCCGCGGCCGATGACGCCAGTGATGCCTTCCGCCCCAAGGCCATTTCCTGGGTCATGGCCGGGGGGCTGCTGGGCGCGATTATCGCCACCCAGACCATTATCCATACCCAGGACATTTGGCCGGAGCACCCTTTTGCCGCCGCCTTCCTGGCACAAGCAGTCTTGGCAGCCCTGGTCCTGCCCTTCGCCTTTGGCCTGCGCCTGGCACCGGGCACACGGAATCAGCAAGAGAAAATCCCCTACACCGGACGCCCCTTACGCGAGATTGCCTCCAATAGCTACTTCATCATTGCGCTCTTGGCCGGAGTCGCTTCCTATGTGCTGATGAACTTTTTGATGACGGCTTCGCCCTTGGCCATGGTGATGCACGGCCATAGCCTGAAAGAGTCCACCTTGGGGATTCAGTGGCATATTCTGGCCATGTTCGGCCCCAGCTTCTTTACCGGCAATCTGATCAAGCGCTTTGGCAAGATCCCCGTCACCTTTGCGGGCGTGCTCTTGCTGGGACTGGCCAGCATTGTGGCGCTGCTGGGCATGACGGTGCCGCATTTCTGGGTCAGCCTGATCTTGCTGGGTCTGGGCTGGAACTTCGGCTTCATCGGTGCCACCAATATGGTGGTGGACTGCTACCGCCCCGAAGAGCGTGGCCGTGTGCAGGCTTTGAATGACTTCATCATCTTTACCTGTGTGGCCTTGTCCTCCTTCACCTCGGGCCGCGTACTGGCCGTGTATGGCTGGTATGGGGTCAATACCTGGACGCTGCCGATCTCGGCGGTAGTCATGCTGGCTTTGGCCTGGTTGTACTTCAAGAATAAGCGTCAGCCCTACTTCGCCAGTTAAGCAAAGCAAGGGCTCGTGAAAAACGGCCCCCAAGCCTTGGATTTCATCCAGGCTTGGGGGCCGTTCCTCTTGCGTTCAAATCATCGGTAAATAAGCAGGCTTGGGGCCGCGAGGAAACTGAGCGTCCAATGCCTGAATATGCTCGGGCTGCAGCACCAGATCCCCGGCAGCGGCATTTTGCTGGGCATGAACCGCGCGCGAGGCCTTGGGAATCACAAACACATTGGGGTCACGCAGCAAAAAAGCCAAAGCCACTTGCCGCGCAGTAGCCTGATAATGGCTGGCAATCTCGGCCAGCAAGGCCCCGCCTTGAGAGTCCGGCTCGGGAAAATCATCGTGACCGAAAGGACTGTAAGCCACCACGCTGACTTGATGCTGCTGACACCAGGGGATGACTGCGTGTTCAATGGCACGCTCGTTCAGGTGATACAAGACCTGATTGCAGGCAATTTCACCCGGCCCAACGATGTCATACAGCTCTTCCAGATCCGGCACATCAAAATTGCTGACGCCCCATTGCTTGATCTTGCCTTGCTGAACTAGCCTGTCAAAGGCTGCGCAGGTTTCTTCCAAAGGAACCTGACCGGGCCAGTGCAATAAATACAGATCCAGGTAGTCCGTACCCAGACGCTTCAGGCTGGCCTCGCAAGCGCGGATTACACCCTGACGGCTCGCATTGAAGGGCAAGACCTTGGACACCAGAAACGCCTCGTGCCGACAACCTTGCAGGGCCTGACCGATCAAGGTTTCTGCCTGACCATCGCCATACATCTCGGCGGTGTCGATATGGTTCATGCCCGCGTCCAGCCCGGCCTGAAACGCGGCCACGCTCTGCGCCCAATCGGCCTGCTCCACATACCAACTGCCTTGGCCTACACGCGAAACACGTGGTGCCGACCCTAGTTTTTCATATCGCATCAGCTTGTCCTTCCATAACTACTGTCCAAACCAGCCCAACTGCGACCCCCTTACAAGGCGTCGCGACCGCTCTCCGAAGTACGGATACGGATAGCCTGCTCGACCGGCGTCACGAAAATCTTGCCGTCGCCAATCTTGCCCGTATGGGCGGCTTTGATAATGGCTTCGATGATTGCATCACAGCGATCGGCCGCCACCACGATGTCCACACGAATCTTGGGCAGAAAATCCACCACATATTCGGCACCGCGATACAGCTCGGTGTGGCCCTTTTGACGACCAAAGCCTTTCACTTCAGTCACGGTCAAGCCGTTAACATCCAGCTCTGCCAGGGCTTCGCGAACTTCATCCAGCTTGAAGGGTTTGATGATGGCCGTAATTTGTTTCATGGTTACTCGCACGTCAAATTTAAAGAGGATCTTTGGCAGCGCCCGGCAAGGACGGGCGATGACTTTCTGCTGCCAGACTCAAGCCCAGGCTCAAGTCGCGACCGGTAGGCGACTGGAACAGACGCAAGCCAAGCTCAGGCAGCACCGCCAGAATGTGGTCAAAAATATCGCCCTGGATGCGCTCGTGGTCCACCCAGGCGGTTTTATTGGTAAAGCAATACACCTCGATAGGAATACCGTCCGCCGTGGGCTCCATCATGCGCACCATCTGAATCATGTCCTGATGGATTTCAGGATGGCGCTTGATATACGCCATGCAATAGGCACGGAAGGTACCCAGATTGGTCAGGCGGCGGTAATTGACCGCATCCAGACCGGCACGGCTCAATTCCTGATTGGAACGCTCCAGATCTTCTTTTTTCTCGTTCAGGTAATCGCGCAGCAAGGCAAAGCGTGACAGGCTATCGACTTCAGTCGGCGTCAAAAAACGAACGCTGGAGGCATCAACGCTCAACGTGCGCTTGATACGGCGGCCGCCTGACTCAAACATCTGACGCCAGTTGCGATAGCTCTCGGAGAACAGCTTGTAGGTGGGAATGGTGGTGACGGTCTTGTCCCAGTTCTGGACCTTGACCGTGTGCAGCGCCATATCAATGACAAAACCATCCGCCCCGGCCTGCTTCATTTCGATCCAGTCGCCGATGCGCAACATGTCATTGGTGCTCATCTGCGTGCTGGCCACCAGCGACAGCAAAGTGTCTTTAAAGACCAGCAAGAGCACCGCCGACAAGGCACCCAGACCGGAGAGCAACAGAACGGGCGATTGATCCAGAATGATGGAGATCATGACAATAATGCCAATCGCCCACACCGCTATCTTGGCCACTTCCACATAGCCCTTGATGGACTTGGTGCGCCCTTTGCTGGAATTGGCGTAGACCTCTTGCCAGGCCCCCAACAGGCTGACAATCGCCATGATGAGAAAGACCAGAAAGCCCAGCAAGGCCACCCGCTCTATGATTTCCAGCAAGGTCTTGGCCAGGGGCAGCAAGGTCAGATTGGAGCTGACCACCAGCAAGGGCACGGCATAGCCCACATTGCGCACAAAGCGCTTCTTGACCAGGGCACGCGCCCAATCGTCCTTGCCCGCCACTTTCAGCAAACGCCGCACCAGGCGCGACAGTACGGAACTGGTCAACCAGCTGACAATCCAGACCAGCACCGTCAGCATGGCCAAACCGGCCAAAATCTGTACCCAGCGATCCTGCGGTAAATACGCTTCGATCCATTGCCATCCCAACAAATCGGCAAAGGTGCGTTCTTGCTCCATGTATTCTTCCTTGTCCAGCCAGCCCCAAAAAGGGCTCGCATGGTTTCCTAGAGTCTGAAAACTATCTAATATACTGCACAGCGTCTGTTTCCTGCGGGACTGGATGACCTGCGTCAGCCCGTCCGATCCACTATAATTGCCCTCTATGTCATCAAACACCCCCTCCTCTTCCCAAGACCAGTTCGCCAATAAGGCCATGGCCTGGTCGGCTCGTTTTTCCGAGCCCGTCTCTGACCTCGTCAAACGCTACACAGCGTCGGTGGACTTTGACAAGCGCATGGCCCGCTTTGATATTCAGGGTTCCCTGGCCCACGCCAGCATGCTGGCTGCCGTCGGTGTGATCACCGAGCAGGACAAGGCCGACATTGAACGCGGCATGAGCCAGATTCTGGACGAAATCGCCCAAGGCCAGTTCCAGTGGTTGCTGGATCTGGAAGACGTGCACCTGAACATTGAAAAACGTCTGGTCGAGCTGATTGGCGATGCGGGCAAGCGCCTGCACACCGGCCGTTCGCGCAATGACCAGGTCGCCACCGATATCCGCCTGTGGCTGCGCAACGAAATCGACATTGCCCTGGACCTGCTGGCCCAGATGCAGCGCAAGCTGGCTGAATTGGCACTGGCTCAGGCAGACACTATTTTGCCCGGTTTCACCCACCTGCAAGTGGCACAGCCCGTTACTTTTGGCCACCATTTGCTGGCCTACGCCGAAATGTTCCAGCGCGATGCCGAGCGTCTGCAAGACTGCCGCAAACGCGTGAACCGCCTTCCATTGGGCGCGGCCGCACTGGCCGGCACCAGCTACCCGATCGACCGTGAAATGGTTGCCAAGCTGCTGAACTTTGACGATGTGTGCCGCAACTCGCTGGACGCTGTGTCGGATCGCGACTTCGCCATCGAATTCTGCGCCGCTGCCGCCCTGATCATGACGCACATCTCCCGCTTCTCCGAGGAGCTGGTGCTGTGGATGAGCCCACGCGTGGGCTTTATTGATCTGGCTGACCGTTTTTGCACCGGCAGCTCCATCATGCCGCAAAAGAAAAACCCCGACGTTCCCGAACTGGCCCGTGGCAAGACCGGTCGCGTCAATGGTCACCTGATTGCCCTGCTGACTTTGATGAAAGGCCAACCGCTGGCCTACAACAAGGACAACCAGGAAGACAAGGAAGGTCTGTTCGATTCGGCTGATACCATTCGCGACACCCTGACCATTTTTGTAGACCTGATCTCCGGCATCAAGGTCAAGCCAGAAGCCATGCGCGCCGCAGCGCTGCAAGGTTTTGCGACTGCTACTGATCTGGCCGACTACCTGGTCAAGAAAGGCCTGCCTTTCCGTGATGCCCACGAAACCGTGGCCTTGGCCGTGCGTGAGTGCGAGCAACTGGGTTGCGACCTGGCAGACCTAAGCCTGGAGCAACTGCAAAAGTTCGACAGCCGTATTGAGTCGGATATTTTTGGCGTGTTGACTCTGGAAGGCTCGGTGGCTTCACGCAAACACATCGGTGGCACCGCACCTGAGCGGGTGCGTATTGAAGCACAGCGCATTCTGGATCGTATTCCTGGCTGATAAGCAGCGACTGCTGAAAGCAGAAAAAGCCGCTCCTGTCCCAGGAGTGGCTTTTTTTATAGGTGTTGACTTAGATTTGATCTGACGTGTTTTGTCAGTTGCGTTAGGGTTAGGACTGGAACCGCCGCTTTCGGCCGATTCTGTTGAAAAACTCGCTTTGAATTTTTTGGCGGCGGCAGCTGCGCAGGATTCATGATCGAGTTTTCGCGAGTAGATCGCAAGGCAAACCTCTCTGCCTACCTCATGCGATCTTCAATCCTGCATTTGTTGCCCCTGGCATCAGCCACTTCGCCATTCTTCTCAGATTCTGAGCCGTTGCAGCCAGCAAGAACTCGTCGCGCGCACCGCTAAGCCCGCGCAGCCTGAGCCGATCTAGCTTCATGATGCGCTTGAGGTGTGCGAAGAGCATCTCCACTTTCTTTCGCTGCCTGCGCGACTGGCTGTACTCCGGTGTCTGAGCGATCGATCGTGCCACGTCCCGCGCGTCTTCATGAATGCTGCGCGCGATCTTGCGGAACGACGTGTTGGGGCAGCAATGCTCTTTGCGCACACAGGAAGTGCAATTAGCCTGACTCGCGCGGAAGATCACGGTGTCTGCCTTGGTGATGCGTGTACGCGGCGTGGTGAACTGGCGTCGATCATTGCGCAGTGCATGTCCTTCCGGACAGACATACTCGTTGCGTTCAGGCACCCATTGGAACTCGCCGATCGACAGGCTACCGTCCTTGCGAACCGTCTTATCCCATACCGGAACATGGGGTTCGATCTGTTTATCTTGGACCATCCAACCCAGCAGCGGTGCGGTTCCATAAGCGGTGTCGCCCACCAGGCGCTGAGGTTTAATGTCGAAGCGCTGCTCGACTCGGTCGATCATGGTGCGGGTAGATTCCACCTCCCGCGTGCGGTGCGCCGGTGTGGCCTCAACATCCATGATGATTCCGGCTGACAGATCGATTAGGTAGTTAGTGGAGTAAGCGTAGAACGCAGGGCCACCCGATGCGGCAGTCCAGCGTGCAGCAGGATCAGTCGGAGAGATATTCCGAGGCGCAACGTCTGCGCCAGGTGTTGCCTCGAGAGCGTCCTTGGTCACCGGATTAGCGGCATCCAATGCTTCTAGATACTCGCGCACAGCACGACTGCACCGAGACTCCTGACGCCAATTGACGAGCTCTGAGCTGGGCATCTTGCCTGCCCGATTGGCATCGGCCTTGATGATGCTGGCATCAACGGCGAACCCTTCACCTTGAACCAGACCTTCGCTCATGCACCGGCGCAACACGGTCTCGAAGACGAAGCGAAACGCGTCGCTCTGCCGGAAGCGGCCATGTCGGTTCTTGGAGAAGGTGGAGTGATCAGGAACCTTGTCTTCAAGGCCAAGGCGGCAGAACCAACGATAGGCCAGGTTCAGGTGAACCTCTTCGCAAAGTCGCCGTTCAGACCGGATGCCCATGCAGTAGCCGATCACGAGCATACGAATCATGAGTTCGGGGTCAATCGAAGGTCGGCCGGTGTGGCTGTAGAACGGCGCCAGATGCTGGCGTAGCTCGCCAAGATCGAGAAAGCGGTCAACGCCTCGCAGGAGATGGCCTTGTGGGACATGGTCCTCAAGGTTGAACGCGTAGAAGAGCTGATCCTGAACCGTAGCTTGACCCATCATGATGCACATCTCCGTTGATGAGGATAAGACACCAGAACGACGTGACGGTTCTACAATTCAGCAGAGTTTTTCAACATAATCAGCCAGTAGCGGTCATCCGCAATTTCTTTCGGTTATGCGGATGCAGCGCTATTCGCATTATGGATATACAGAGTCAGCCTTTGTACTGACGGGAATCCTTACTACTGCGGAGTCTGCCAGCCAAATGACGGCTGAAAGAGCACCATCCTTCCGGCCCAGATATACCAATAGGCTGAGCCCTTAAAGGCAGCGTGGCGTTCTTTGCTGCCTCCAGTGTTTCGAATGTTTGCTCTTCTATCTGATAAACATCGCTAGTGCCGGGTCGGCTAAAGAAGAGTCGAACATTGGTAGCTATGGGTGAAGGTGTAAGAGAAGTCTCAGCCATTGCGATAGCCGCATCCCAAAGCTGTGCTCCAATTGGCATCAATCCCTTTTTAATTTCGTTTTCAATCTCGGGCTCTTGAACGCCATTAGTCGAGACGATGCAGAGAAATTTGCCATTAACGAATTTGCCTCGTGGTCGTTCATGAACAAAACTCAGGTATGGGTCTGGCTTGTAGTCGCGGACCGCAGTGAAGCGGCGGATTAGCCAGTTGGAGGGTATGCGTGGCAAGTAGAATGAAAGGCCGCCAGCACGTTCCAATTCGGCACATGTTTTTGTGTCACGTATGGCAATCTTAAGGAAAAATACTCCTCGAGAACCAAGCTTAAAAGGCTGGAGAGTCAATTCAAGCCTAGGAGTGACAGAATTCCTTTGGAGTAGTGCCCAGTTTGGCCAGCCATTTTGCTGCGCTATATGGTCAAGAGCTTGACTTTGCTTCAGTAAGGGATTGCTGCGACGCAAGTCTTTGGCGTTGCGCTTTAGCCGGTCGATACTGTTGGTGGTGAAATGAGTTCGCATTGAAACCTCGCTAAGTAATGCCGTCAAGTCGATGTGCCCGTCAAAGACCACGGCAGACAAAGCCAGGTCACTGAGACTCTCTTTCCACACGCGCCATTTGCGGCTTCGCCAATTCGGGCAGGCAGGCCCCGTGCTTCGGGCCAACTATTATTATAACAAATTTGACCATAGTTTCTGGCAGGCTGGCGAATTCCGTTTAACCCACGTTTTTCAACGCTATAGGCCAAAAGCGGACACAACTCTACTGAGGTAAAACATGATGAATCAGGTTTTCCAGTCCGCCGTAGGAGTTGATCTTGGTGGGACAAAGCTACTACTGAGGTATCGAGATCACGTCCTGCGGTTCGAAACCGGACCCGATTTCGGTGCTGCTGATCTAAGGGATATCTTGAAGGATTTTATTGGGCAATACGCCGAACCAGGTGTTGTAATTGGCATCGCTGTACCTGGCGTCGTCGAAAACGATACTGTGGTTGCCTGTGATGTCTTGCCGAAACTTGCTGGGTGGAGAGCAAATACTCTGCTTTGCCAAAAAGTCGACCAGATTTCCTTGGTAAACGATGCGAATGCAGCACTACACGCTACTGTAATTGACTTGGCTAGTGACAAGACAGCCGTCACCGTTATGGTGGGTACTGCCATTGGTTGTGGTCTTATGCTCGACGGCAAAGTATTCCGCGGTGCAAGGGGGTGGGCTGGCGAACTTGGATATTGGCCAGTGCAGGCATCTGGCTCACAGTGGCAAAGACTCGACGACATCGCTGGCGGACGCTACATGGCCAATAGACTTAACGTTGACGCAAACCAGTTAGCACTGTTAAGCCAACAGGGTCATCGGGCGGCATTAGAAGTGATTGCGGAAGGAGGACGCGCTCTTGGGCGTGCACTTGGGGGAATCATCAATCTATTGAACCCACATCGTCTTTCAGTCGGCGGGGGCACCCTCAAACTTGTTGGATATTGGGCAGAGGCGCAAACCCAAATCGAAGCCTCGGCGATCCCAAGCATACTAAAAGAGTGCGAGATACGGACAGTTCACGAATTGGAGGACCTCGTCGCGATGGGCGCCGCTCAAATTGCGCTGACAGCTTCTCGCTGAGTTCGTGGCTCACCACCTATTTCCGCTCCGGGTCGTTTTCTGCCCAATAGATCTGCCAGCGTCTGTCAGATCAACCTGAGTCAATACATTTATATCGCTTCAACCTACTGCCAATCCTGCACGGATTTGCAGCTTGGACTTCATACTCAGCTTCGCTCCTGATACTGACAGGCTATTTTTACTCATTTACAACTTCGGGCTACATCTCCTGGCCAGCTAAACCCTCCAGCAACGATCAGAAAAGCGGCACCGCCTCAAAGTGCAGGTGCCGCACTCGACGTTAAGGCTGAGGCTGAATCAACAGCATCGTGCTGCTTTGCGCATTACGACGAATGTCCGTATGTGTCACATCCATAGTCTTGCACTCGAAGTTCTCGTACAACTTCAGCTGATCCTCGTAATGCGGGCTGCGCACGCCATTGCGATCCGTGAATCCGCTCTGACCGGGTGGCATGGCATCACAAAACTCCACACCTTGAGCATTGAACACCACACGATTATTTTCCGTTCCACGGTTCTGATAGCCTGTGAATGCAAAGGTATTGCCCGACGTTGTTTGCGGGGTTCCCGTGAAGTTCTTGTCACTGAAGCGATGCACTGACGTAGGCAAGGTCCAACGTGCCATCTCAGCGCCCTGCTCCTGGCTCAAGCGCACCTGAGCGTCTATCAGAGCCTGATGCATGATCTCTTGAGAAGATCGATCTCCAAAGACATTCACACGCTTGGGATCAGGATTGGCTTCCAGCGCCAAAGCACGCAACAGGACCTTGGTCCCCATGCTCAAGTTGATCGAACCTGGATTGGGGCCTTGCTGCGTTGCAAACCCTGTCTGGCTATACATGGCACGATGCGACTCTGGCACGACCGGCATCAAGACCTGTTTGTACATCTCCTCCAGCCAGGTCTTGAACAACACGCGTGCTGGCCCGACATTATGCCCATCCTGATCTCGTTCCATACCATTCCAGGCCAACAGGACGTCCAGTGCCGCCTTGCTGGAATCCTTGGCCGACAGCTGCTGCGCCAGCTTTTCCAGATGCGGACGGAAGTAGCGCCAGTTCACATCGCTATAAGACGCCTTTTTATTGAACTCCCAGATCTCCTGCACGCTATGGACGTCCTTGTCCTGATACTGGCTGGTCAACTCGTTCATGCGGTCGCCATAGGTCCAGTAGTAAGTATCCGTATTGGTCTTATCCGGCGCGGGCTTGTTATTCCAGTTGACCAGATAGCCTTGCGGCGGATTGTAGGCTTTAGGAATCGCGTCAAAACTCTTGATGCCCTGCCACTCCATGCTGCCGTCCCCTTTGGCTGGCACGCGGATGTCTTGATTGGCAGGACGCTGGGGCAAGAAAGCAGGAGAGACATAGCCGATATTGCCGTGCTTGTCGGCGTAGTACCAGTTAATGGAAATCGCCATCTTGCTGGCCTGATCCAGAAACTCCGTCCAGTTGCGCGCCTTGGCTACATTCAGCCAAGCCAGCAAGGACTGCACCTCATAACCATCCCAGCTGCGTTTCTTGCTGTAAGCCGTGCCCTGTTCATAATCAAACTGCATCACGGGGCCGTGTACGGTGCGCCAGATCGTCATTTCACGATCAGCCTGGCCACGCACCTGGATGCGCTCCTTGCGCTGCTCCATCGTGCGCCAGGCATTATTGAACCAGTACTGATCGGCGCGCGCCGGGTTCAGTTTCTCCTGGTACATATCCACCACGTCCTGAGGACCAGCAGTCGCCCCCCAGGCAATCTCGCTATTGGTACCGAACAGAACAATCGGATAAGCAAAAGGCGTATTGCCCACCACATCAAAGCCCGCGCCGTGCAGTCCGATACCGTAGGTGTAGGCCGGGTTGTACCAGCCAAACTGCGGGCCGTTGATCAGGACGGTAGACCCATCCTGAACACGCTCGGGGCGGGTGCTCCACAGATTACTGGCCTTGGGTGCAAAGTCCGGGCCACGGCCACCCCAATGCTTGTCCTGACGCGCCAGCTCGGCAGCCAGAACTTGTGAAGAAACATGGGTCAAATTCTGTGACCCTGCTTGCGCCTGCGGCTTGCGCTGGGCGGCGGGGGCCGGAACGGTGGTGGGGGCTGTTGTGTCATTGATCCACAGCAGCTCATCAAACAAGGCACGGCCACGTTCCGGGCCGTGCTGTTTTTCCAGAGACTGACGCATGGCCAGCGCGGTGACTTCGAGATTCGTGTCGGAGAAGCGGTTGGCCATGGAGCCCACCCAGATCATGACCACATCAAAGTCGGTCAGCGGCTCGGGCTGGAAATCAAAGTCTATGTATTCTTTAGGCAGCAGTTCAGGACGACGGCGCACCTGCTCCAGATAGGCGTTATAGCCATCGGCATAGCCACGGAAAATATCGCGCTCATCCTTGGACAAGGCTGCAATCTGCCGCTGAATAGAGGCAGGGGTGAAGTTCTGACGCACCTGCATGTCGTACTTGACGTAGACATCCTGCTCGCCAGGACCCAGAACGGCGGCTGTTGTGCCTACAAAGGAGCGGCGCGCCATATCCATCTGGAACAGACGGTCTTGGGCGACCGCATAACCATAGCCGTAATACAAGCCATAGTGGCTGTCGGCAAAGACGTGTGGCACACCATAGCTGTCACGCATCACCTCTACCGACTGCACCTGCGCATGGGCCGGTGCCCCCGCCAAACCCAAGATCAAACCAGCGGCCGTAACCCCTGTACGAACAAGCCCTTTCTGCATATCTGTCCCTTGTTTTTATGATACTGAAAATTATTATGAACCTAAAATATTGAAGCCAATACGAATAGGAAATCACAATGTAAAACAATCAGGATCGAAAACAAGTAAGGGCTTGCCCTAGTCAGCGCTGCTAAGCAAAGGCTTGAAAACGTATTTAGAAAGACACCAGACGACCGGGATTCACCGCACTCATCATGCCAATGGCTGCCTTGACCACAGGGATCGCCAGGCCGGACAACTGATGGCCCAGAGGAATGCTGCGATGGGTAATATCCGTCAGCATGGCAAAGTCCTCGTTGCGACCCATGACGTCGTCACTAATGGCTTTACCAATACGCACGGTTTGCGCTACGCCGTGACCACTCCAGCCATGCACCATGTACACGGGTACCGCATCCTCGGTTTTACGCGAATCAGTTGCCCCGTTCAGAGTAAAGTCACTGATCCCGCTCCAGGAAAAGTCCAGCTGTACCTGTTCCAGCTGCGGGAAAACGGTCTGAATACGATCCAGCAGGTAGTCATTGATACGTTCGGGGGACCAACTGGTGCCTGTACCCTGCCCGCCAAACAACAGGCGGTTTTGACGCACGGCGCGGTAATAGTCGATCTGGAATTGCGTGTCATACACCGCACGGTCTGTTGGCAACAGCTCGCTGACTGGACACTCCAGGGGTTCAGTCACACCCACATAGGTATAGAACGGGACAGTGGTATTGGATTGCGTCGGCAAGAACTGCGAAGTCGTATCATGCACGGCCAGCACCAAGGCCTGACGGGCCAGAATCGTGCCACCGGGGGTGATAGCCAAAGCGCCCTTTTCCGTCTGCTCGATTTCCTCGACCGGACTGCCTTCATAAACTCGACCGCCATGTTGAACCAGGCCGTAAACCAGTCCGCGCAGTAGCGCCAGGGGATGCAGTTGACCACCCAAGGTATCCACCACCGCACCATGATATAAGGGCGAGCGGATTTCCTGCTCCAATTCGTAGCTACCCACAACTTCCACGCTGGTATCACCCAGATAGCGGCGGGCATCCGCCCCCTCTACCAATGCACCCATATGACCTGCGTGCACAGCAGCCGTCAAATGGCCACGACGACGATCAAAATCCAGCTCGTAATCCTGAGCAATCTGATCGAGCAGATCCATGGCTTCATGCGAGGCAAAGCGCCACAAGCGACGGGCCTCATCCAAAGGCAGATGGGCAATCATGTCTGCGGCTTCCCAACGGGCCAGGCCGGGAGTCAGCTGACCACCATTTCGGCCTGAAGCGGCAGAGCCAATACTGTCTTTTTCTACCAGCACCACGTCCAGGCCAGAGCGGGCCAGGTGCAAGGCGGTAGAGGCACCCAGCAAGCCACCACCCACTACCAGCACATCACATTGCGTGTCGGCTTGCAGAGAATCAAAGCGGTTCCAGGGGGCAAGTGATGCTTCGTAATACGTCGCGGGCGCGACAGCTTCGTTCAGATGGCCTTGTCGCCAGTTCCACAATCGGGGATTACTGACCAGCAGGCTCTCTGCATTGGAAACATCATTTAAAAGAGTCGGTTTGGAAATAAGCATAAATGTCCTGTGTCTGTTACGGCCTTTTGGCCGCCTGGATCACAGAGCGGAATGCTCCGGTGACGCCCCGTCAACGCGGCGTTCCGTTCTGTCTCGTTATCAACACCCCGTTGTAAAAACGGGGTGGAACGATCTTCTTCTACGCTGTAGAATTAATTTATTCTACTCTGTAGAGTTAAACTTGGCAAATCTGCCCTTTCCCTATCAAAGGAACTCTATTGGTCCAAGCACCCGCCACGCGCACACGCAAACTGAATAAGGACGAGCTGGTCATCGCCGCCGTCACCTTGATGGAGGAAGCCGGAGACAGCGGCTTTTCTTTACGCAAGCTGGGAGAGCAAGTCGGTTGCGATCCCATGGCCGTGCTCTATCACTTCAAGTCCAAGGACGGCTTGCTGCGTGCGATGGCAGATTATTTGACAGGCCGCATTCAGGCCGTGGATACAGGTCTGTCGTGGACAGAGCGTTTGTATGAATTGGCCCGACAGTATCGTGAGCTGGCCTTGGGCCACCCACAGACTTTTCAGCAAATGCAGCGTTTTCTGAATACCGGCAAGGCCGACTATCTGGTTCTTGAGCAGGTATACAGGGCCTTGCGCGATGGCGGTTTGAGCGATGCCGAAATCCCCGCCGCCTGTGTGGGCTGGTATGCCGCTTTATATGGATTGATTCAGGGCGAGCTGGGTGGACTTATCCGCCCGGTCACTGAGGAAGAGCTAAACGAACTGGAACAATGGCCCGCCGAGGATGTGCCTATGCTGCGCCAGATTCTGCCGCGCTTTGTGCATCTGCAATCCGAGCAGGTATTCAAGATGATGATGGAGCTGATACATGATGGCTTGATTGCCCATGCTGGTAAAGCGGCGACACCTGCCACCAAGCAGTAAAACCAGCAACGGACCGAATCAAACACACAAAACCGATCAGCCAGCCTAGCCTTCAAACGTGGTGATAAAAAATATATAGCTGCCGGCCACCTTGGCAAGGACACGGGCTGGCTCATGCCCACATCTCGAGAAAAGCACCTGAACGCGACTGATCTTTCCGCCAGCCTTCAAAACGTGATACTACCCAACTGGTCGGGATTGAAGGCAACAGCACCTTGGGCAAACGAGCTGACAAAGCCCCCGAGAAAAAACAAATGCCCCGCAAACTGGAACTCTGTCCAATTTGCGGGGCGTTTTAGTTCAAGCCTGCTTAGGTGTACTTAGCGTGTAAAGACGGCAATTGATTCCACGTGTGCCGTATGCGGGAACATATTCACCACACCGGCCGATTCCAGCGTGTAACCACCCTGGTGAACCAATACACCGGCGTCCCGAGCCAGAGTACCTGGGCTACAGGACACATAAACCAGACGCTCGGGGCGCTCGTGCTTTTCCAGTTGCGCCAAAGCGGTGGCGACCGCAAAGGCACCATCACGCGGCGGGTCAATCAACATGCGATCAAAATGGCCCAGGTCACGCAGCCATTGCACGTCCACCTCAAACAGATTCAGCGTCGTGAATCTTGCCTTGTCCTGCAAGTTGTGGGCCAAGGCTGCTTCACCGGCACGTTCGGTCAGAGTGCTGCTGCCTTCAATGCCAACCACCTCGGCGGCACGGCGTGCCAGCGGCAGGCTGAAGTTACCCAGACCACAGAACAAGTCCGCCACACGATGCTCGGGCTTGACGTCCAGCAGGGTCAAGGCACGCGAGATCAGGCTGCGGTTAATGTCGTGGTTCACCTGCGTAAAGTCTGTAGGACGGTACGGCATACGCAAATCAAATTCAGGCAATGCATACGCCAGCTTGTCCGCATCTTCGCGCAGCAAAGGATGGGCCGTTTCCGGGCCCTTGGGCTGCAGCCACCAGCTAATGTCGTGCTCCTGACCGAAGCTCTGCAAACGCTGGATATCCTCGCTGGTCAGCGGCTCCATATGGCGCAAGGTCAAGGTGGTGATCTTGTCGCCCATGGCCAGCTCGATCTGCGGCAAGCGATCCGGGCGGGACAGGCCTGCCAAACAAGAACGCAAGGGCTCCAGCAAGGCAGAAACTTTGGCGGGCAACACACGACATTCCGTCATGTCCACCACGTAGCGACCATTCTTTTCACGAAAGCCGACCAGCACCCCACCCTTTTTAGGCACGTAGCGCATGGAGAAACGAGCGCGGTAACGGTAACCCCAGTAAGGGCCGTGCAAGGGTGCCAGCACGCGACCTGGCTTTACCTTGCCAATATGACCCAGGGAATCTTCCAGAACGCGCTGCTTGACCGCAACCTGGGCCGAGGGCTCCAGATGCTGCATGGCACAGCCACCACAGACACCAAAGTTGGGACAGGGAGGTTCAGCACGCTGCGACGACGCTTTCAACAAGGCCGTCATGCGGGCTTTATCGTAAGAGTCCTTGGAGCGCACCGTCTCGGCCAGCACCTCCTCGCCGGGCAAGGCACCTTCCACAAACACCACTTTGCCCTCTTTGTGGGCGACGCCGCGTCCTTCCAGATCCAGCGATTCAATTAACAATACGTCAGACATTCGATAAAAACCTAAATAAGCGTCCTGCCAAGCAGAATGGCGCAGTTGCATTGCTGCAAACGATGGCGAATCGCTGATTTTACAATGAGCATTCGGCACAACGGGTAAAAACAAGCACAACGCGGCCATAGCGGCTCGGCGACACGATAAAATCTGTTGTACCCGGGCTGAACAAGAGGCATGGCCTTCAAGCATGGAGGTGGATTTTCATGACACGAGTCATTCCTCCCCGAGCGGCCAACGACAAGGCACAAAAAAAGCGGCCAGAAGCCGCTTTTTTCAGTCTAGATACCGAGCTTATCGCGTAGGCAGGTACGAGATCGGGTTGACCGGCGTACCGGAGCGACGAATCTCGAAGTGCAGTCGTGGCGAGGTGGTGTCAGACTGACCCAGATCGGCAATACGCTGCCCCTTCTTCACCTGCTGACCCGTTTTAACGTGCAAGACACTGTTATGGGCGTAAGCAGTGATAAAGCCATTGCTGTGGCCGACCAGAACCATGGAGCCTAAACCGCGCACACCGTTACCGGCGTACATGATCTTGCCATCCGCTGCGGCAACCACGGGGTCGCCCACCTTGCCTTCGATATCAATACCCTTGGTCGAGGCATTGAAACCCTGGATGATCTTGCCACTGGCAGGCCAGCCCCAGGCGATCAGAGCCGCGTCGCTTGCGCGAGGCGCAGACACGGGCGTTTCAGTCTTGACCGGGGTGGCCGGGCTGACGGGTGAGGTCTGTGTGCTACCGCTACCGGCTGGGCGAGTCGTCACTGCCGCCATCGAGGTATTGCCATCCAGACGCAAGGTTTGACCCACGCGCAACATGGAAGGATCCGTAATCTGATTCAACTGGATCAGCGAGTTCACGTCCATGCCGTGCGCTTGTGCAATCTTGTAGAGCGTATCGCCGGGGCGTACCACATAGGTACCCGAGGCACTGCTGACGCTGCCTGCCGCCGAAGAGGAACTCAGGTCAGTGACTGGAGCGCGCTCATTACGGCTTGCACAACCAGCCAGCAGGGTACTGGTGACCACAGCCGCCACCAGGCACTGACGGGGCGTCAAGAACCACTGTGTACCGGTGGAAGCAGCGGTTAACGGTAACCTGACTGCATGCTGCATATAAATCTCCTGAGAATATCTGACTAAATCTGGGTCCCGGCTCGCATCGGCACGAAGCGAACCGCATCAAGTTCTTCACGACGCCAAGTAGCCTGTCCGGTGCGTTCCACCAAAACCAGGCGCTGTTGTGTCGTACCTTCAGGGGCGATCAGTCTCCCCCCCAATGTTAATTGTTCCAATAAGGTTCTGGGAATGACCGGACCGGCTGCCGCCACAACAATAGCATCATATGGTGCCGCGGCAGGGTAACCTTGCATTCCGTCACCAAACATTATTCGAGCCCGTTGCGACAGCCCTAATTGGCGCATGTGATCGCGAGCCATATCGCACAAGCCTTTGATACGTTCTACCGCATACACTTCTTTGACCAATTGTGCCAAAACAGCAGCCTGATAACCACATCCGGCTCCCACTTCCAGCACCTTGGTCGGTATTTTCTGGTCACACACCAGGCTGATCATATGGGCTACAACCCAAGGCTGGGAGATGGTCTGCGCAAAGCCGATAGGCAAGGCATCATCTTCATAGGCCCGACTGGCCAAACCCTGATCAACAAATTGATGGCGCGGTACTGCCTGCATGGCCGCCAGCACTCGTTCGTCGGTAATTCCTTGACGGCGCAAGCGCTCGATCATCATGCCACGCGAGCGTTCCGAGTTCAAACCCAGGTTGACACTTGTTGACACTTGCGGTGACAAAATGGCCGAGGGTGTCGGTTGTAACTGGCCACGTTGCACAATACGGGTATTGCTATTGCTGGCAGACAGGCCACTGCCCAGGCTGGACTTGCCGAACCGGTTCCGAGTGCCGTCTGCAAAAGGATAGCGCTTGCCTGGTTTACTTGTCATTGCATCCAGTCCCGCAATCCGGCCAGTTGCTCGTGGTGAGTCAGGTCCGCGCGCAAGGGCGTAATGGATACTGCACCTTGTTCCACGGCACCGAAATCTGTGCCCTTCTCGCTATCGGACACACCACCGACACGGCCAATCCAGTACACGGGTTCGCCATAAGGCGTCTGGCTTTTTACGACCGGCTCCGAAGGATGACGCTTGCCCAGGCGGGTGACTTGCGTGCCCTTCAAGGCTTCGTAAGGCAAACACGGAATATTCACGTTCAGCAAGGTATTGGCCGCCAACGGCTTCTTCTGACAGCGCTGTACCAGATCTCGTGCCACGCGCGCTGCGCTGTCCAGGTTCTTCCAGCCGCGTTCAATCAGGGAAAACGCAATTGCGGGAATACCAAACAAATGACCTTCCATCGCGGCCGCCACCGTGCCCGAATACAAGGTGTCGTCGCCCATATTGGCGCCGTTATTAATGCCGGACACAATCAGATCGGGACGGAAATCCAGCAAGCCTGTCAGGGCCACGTGCACACAATCGGACGGTGTACCATTAACAAAATAAAAACCATTGCTGGCCTGGCGCAGCGACAGGGGACGATTCAAGGTCAGGGAATTGCTGGCACCGCTGCAATTGGTCTCGGGTGCAATGACAGTCAGCTCACCCAGTCCTTGCAAGGCTTCATACAAAGCCTCGATACCGGCTGCTGTATAGCCATCATCGTTGGAGACCAGAATACGCATGCTTTACTTTTCCGTTAAAAATCTAACAGGGGCAGCAAATTGTACCCGCTGCCTTTGGTATTTTGCTGCAAGGCCGGTAGAATCCGCGCAACAATAATTGTGGAGCTCAATCCTCATGAACGCCGTTTCTTTTGCTGTGGCCGCCCCGCTTGTCGCCCTCTTGTCCTATTTGCTGGGATCCTTGCCGTTTGCCGTAATCGTCAGCAAGATCATGGGCTTGCAAGACCCTCGCACCTTTGGTTCGAAAAATCCGGGAGCCACTAATGTACTACGTAGCGGCAATAAAAAAGCAGCTGTCCTGACCTTGTTGGGCGATGCCTTCAAAGGCTGGCTGGCTGTCTTTCTGACCCAACAGGCCATCAGCAACTGGGGCTGGGCACCGACTTTACTGGGTGTCAGCGCCTTTTTTGTCTTTTTGGGTCACTTGTACCCGGTCTTTCTGGGCTTTAAAGGCGGTAAAGGCGTGGCAACCGCGCTGGGTGTCATCCTGGCCCTGCTGCCCTGGCTGGCTCTGGCTACCGCGGCCACCTGGCTGATTATCGCTTATGTCAGCCGTTACTCCTCGCTGGCAGCCATCATCAGTGCCGTGTTTGCCCCCTTGTTTTACCTGCTCGGTGCCAAGGTGGTCTGGCCCATGAATGCCTCTATTGCCACGGCCCTGGTCCTGATCAGTGCCTTCTTGCTCTGGCGTCACCAGGAAAACATTCGTCGTCTGATGACGGGCAAAGAAAGCAAGATCGGTTCCAAGAAAAAATAAGCACTAACGCTCTTGCTGGGAGACAGGCTGATTCACACAGGCCAGATCCCAGCGAGGCCGGATGGCAAAGCCATGCTGACTATCATCCAAAGTCACCAAACCATGCTTGACCCGCATGGCCGCCGCAAAAGCAATCATGGCACCGTTATCGGTACAGAATTCCAGCGGCGGAAAGAACACCTCGCCCTTCAAACGCGCCACGGCTTTCTGTAAATAAGCCCGCAAGTGGCGGTTGGCGCCCACACCACCGGCAACCACCAGACGTTTCAAGCCCGTTTGCTTCAAGGCCTTGATCGCCTTGGCGGCCAGCACGTCCACAATGGCGGCCTCGGTCGCAGCAGCCAGATCAGCGCGTTGCTGTTCGGTAATCCCGCCCTCTTCCGCTTCCAGCTTGCGCAAGCGCGTCAGCACGGCAGTTTTCAAACCACTAAAGCTGAAATCCAGATCCTTGCTGTGCATCATGGGACGCGGCAGCTCGTAGACGCTGGGGTCACCCTGTTCAGCCAGACGCGACAAGGCCGGGCCGCCGGGATAACCCAGGCCCATCAGCTTGGCGCTTTTATCAAAGGCTTCGCCTGCTGCATCGTCCAGCGTTTCACCCAGCAATTCATACTGACCCACACCATCTACACGCATCAGCTGAGTGTGGCCACCCGAGACCAGCAAGGCCACAAAGGGAAAGTCGGGACGCGGCTCGGCCAATAAGGGCGAGAGCAAATGACCTTCCAGGTGATGGATAGCAATCGTCGGTTTTTTCAGCGACCAGGCAATCGACTGCGCCACACTGGCTCCCACCAGCAAGGCACCGGCCAGACCGGGGCCGGCGGTATAGGCAATGGCATCGACCTGATCGAGCTGCATATGGCAAGAAGCCAACACCTGCCGTGTCAAAGGCAGGACGCGACGGATATGATCGCGAGAGGCCAGTTCAGGCACCACCCCACCATATTCACGGTGCATGGCGATCTGGCTGTGCAAGGCATGGGCCAGCAGGCCCTGTTCCGTGCTGACCAGCGCCACGCCAGTTTCATCGCAGGAACTTTCAAATCCAAGAATATTCATGGCGCCTATTTTAGCCTGCTGTATTGGGGAAAATAGGAATTTATCCCCTCAAGACAATCAGCGGATAGTGTCTGGGTTGTGCCGATACATCGCGACAAAGGGGGGCGACGCAGTGGCACACTCGTGGTTAAAATCCCGCATCGATAATTTCACGCTCCGATCGCCTAATAATCACAAGGAGGCTGCCCATGTTTGAACGTCTCTTCAAACTCACTGAGCATGGCACCAACGTCCGTACCGAGGTCCTGGCAGGTATCACTACCTTCCTGACCATGTCCTACATTATTTTTGTGAATCCAGACATCCTGTCGTCCACAGGGATGGATCGCAATGCCATTTTTGTAGCCACCTGCCTGGCTGCTGCTCTGGGCACGTTCATCATGGCCTTTGTGGCCAACTGGCCTATCGGCATGGCACCGGGCATGGGCCTGAACGCCTTTTTTGCCTTCACCGTGGTCGCCACCCTGGGCTATACCTGGCAACAGGCACTGGGCGCGGTCTTTATTTCCGGCGTCATCTTCCTGATTCTGACGGTGACTGGCATCCGGTCCTGGCTGATTCGGGGCATTCCCAAATCCCTGCAAAGCGCCATTGCCGCCGGTATCGGCATGTTCCTGGGCCTGATCGCCCTGATGAACTCGGGTATTGTGGTGGCCCACCCTGCCACCAAGATTGGTCTGGGTGACCTGACCCAGCCCGCAGCCCTGTACGCAATTCTGGGTTTCTTTATTATTGCCGCCCTGGACGCGCTGAAGGTGCGCGGTGCAATCCTGATCGGCATTCTGGCCGTGACCATTCTGTCCATGCTGACCGGTCACAGCGAATTTGGTGGTGTCGTCTCCACCCCACCCTCGCTGATGCCCACCTTCATGCAGCTGGACATCATGGGTGCCCTGCACACCGGCTTTGTGCACGTGATTCTGGTTCTGGTTCTGGTTGAGGTGTTTGACGCCACGGGCACCATGATCGGGGTTGCCAAGCGCGCTCGCCTGATTGAAGAAGGCAAGCCCAATCGCCTGGGCCGCGCCCTGCTGGCTGACAGTACCGCCATTGTGGCCGGTTCCATGCTGGGTACCAGCAGCACCACTGCCTATGTGGAAAGCGCCTCGGGTGTGCAAGCAGGTGGCCGTACCGGTCTGACAGCGCTGACCATTGGTGTCCTGTTCCTGCTGGCCCTGTTTTTCTCGCCACTGGCCGCGACCGTTCCCGGTTACGCCACCGCCCCCGCCTTGCTGTATGTGGCGTGCTTGATGATGCGCGAGATCACTGAAGTGAAATGGGACGACATGACCGAGGCCGTGCCTGCTGCCCTGGCTGCCTTCACCATGCCCTTCACCTACTCGATTGCCAACGGTCTGGCCTTTGGTTTTATCAGCTACGTGATCCTGAAGCTGACAACCGGCCGCTGGCGCAGTATCCACCTGGCCACACTGATTGTCGCCATCTTGTTTGTGATCAAGTACGCAATCGCTACGGAATGAAAAACCCTTTAGCAAACTCGTTTGGCGCTTTAGGGCTGCCTGGAAAACGAGTACACTGATTGCATGTTTAACGAAGCGGCTGAACACCATCAGCCGCTTTTTTATTGCGGAGGCTCCCCCATGAGCATCGTCGAACTGAACGAAGAAACATTCCAGGCAGCAGTAGAAGACGGCAAACCCCTGATCATCGACTTCTGGGCTCCTTGGTGCGGTCCATGTCGCCAATTCGCCCCTGTCTTTGACGCAGCAGCGGCCAAGCACCCCGGCGTGACCTTTGGCAAGGTGAACACGGAAGAAGAGCAGGAACTGGCCGCTGGCCTGCGTATTCGCTCCATCCCTACCCTGATGGTTTTCCGTGAAAACGTCTTGCTGTTCTCGCAAGCCGGTGCCCTTTCCGCTGCCCAGCTGGACGATCTGATCGAACAGGTCCAGGCTGTGGACATGGAAAAAGTCCATGCTGAAATTGCTGCCCAGCAAAACCAGCAGCCTGACCAGGCCTGATTTGCCCGGCCCCAGAAAAAACGCCAGACGATTTGTCTGGCGTTTTTTTTGCATGAATGCGATTTAGTCGCAGTTTTCCAACTCGATAATCGCGAAGCCACTGCGTTTGATTTCATTTTCGACCGGCGCAGAAGCCATTTCCGTATGGCAGAAGCGGCACTCGCGCGAGGTGAAGTTTTCCACATTCACCCCTTTGGCCGCCAGATAGCGCTGACCATAACTCAAGACCTTGTCCATATCCTTGGCATCGTCGCTGACCAAGATATCAAAGTGCATACGACGCCCGTCAGGACGCACAACGTAGGTATCAAACACCGCAATCTTCATGACAAACCCTTTTCAGCAAAAAACCTAGTAGGTACAGGTCGGCCCGCAAGAGGAAGAATCCTGCTTGTCCGCCCCCCCCTCTTTCTTGTCTGCTTGCGCCGGGCGGCGAGCAATCAGCTGGCCGACAAACGCACCCAGACGCAGATCGTCCAGATGGCCCAATTCCTTCAGAGCCAGATTGCCATCACGGTCAAAAATAATGGTAGATGGTGTCCCGCCCAGGCCCCACTCCTTCATGGTGCGCGGCAAGGGGCCGCTGTCTGAAGGCTGATCAATGGCGATGGGGAAATTCAAGCGGTACTCATGGGCAAACGCCTGCAAAGCTGCAGGGCCCATCACGTCGTGATGCTCGAACACGCTATGCAGGCCTATGATGCGCAGATCATCGCGCGAGAACAGCGTATCCAGTTTCTTGGCTTGCGGCAGGCTGTTGATGACACAACCAGGGCAAAGCATCTGAAAGGCCGTGACCACCACCACGCGGCCACGCAAGGACGCCAAGCTTAATGGAGCGGTCGTATTGAGCCACTGGCTGGCATGGATCTCGTAGGACATGGCTTACACCCACAATGCTGACTAAACCCGATCATACCCGCAGGCTGGATACAGACTTAGAAGGAATCAGAGGTATTTAGTATGGCCACTGCCTGGACGGTGCAGAGGGATAATCGTCTGGAAAAGATACCTTTTCGTCCAGAAAGCTCAATCAAGGCGGATGGCGACCAGAGGTCCATTGCAGACCTTGGGCAGAACCGAGGATGACTTAGGCTTGCTCCAGGGGTTCACATTCCCCCTGACCACGCGTCATATTGATAAAGGACTGTTGAAAATCAGCTTTATGCTCGAGCGGCAGATTCAACAGCCACTGCACACCTTCAGCATCGAATTGCTCGTCCTGAACCTGAACGCCAAAGCTGTCGAAACGGGATTGAACCAAAGCCAGATCGGCAAAGGAGCAACGGCAGCGCAAAGCCGCCATGGGAATCAGCTCCTGCTTGTCAGCAAGACGCAAACATTGAGCGGCCACGCCGCCATAGGCACGCACCAGGCCACCCGTACCCAGCTTGACGCCCCCAAACCAACGTATCACCAGTACCGCAACACGGTCGCAATCCTGGCCTTCTATGGCTTGCAAAATGGGACGCCCGGCCGTGCCGCCGGGTTCGCCATCATCGTTAAAGCGGTATTCCGACCCGATCTTGTAGGCCCAGCAATTATGCGTGGCATCGGGCACACCCTTGGCCTGGAAAAAAGCCAAAGCCTGGCTGGCACTGTCT
This sequence comes from Alcaligenes sp. DN25, assembly GCF_023674485.1. Lineage (NCBI taxonomy): Bacteria > Pseudomonadati > Pseudomonadota > Betaproteobacteria > Burkholderiales > Alcaligenaceae > Alcaligenes > Alcaligenes sp. DN25. Next base: position 2,330,516 of record NZ_CP098408.1, read on the forward strand.
ACAGGCGCAGCCAGTGCCAGAAAGCGGCTTTTTTTGATGTCCTGCTCGAAGCTGGTGGGCTCACGCAGGGTAAAGACCGCCACCCCTAGCCTCAGTCCTGCTCGCGGCTGGCCAGATAGTCTTCGTAGCCACCGCGGTAATCCACCAGACGGCCTTCTGGCATCACTTCGATAATGCGGGTTGCCACGCCGGAGACGAACTCGCGGTCATGAGACACGAAGATCAGGGTACCTTCAAACTTTTCCATGGCCATCTGCAAGGACTCGATCGATTCCATATCCAGGTGGTTGGTCGGTTCGTCCAGGAGCATGACGTTGTGACGACCCAGCATCAGACGCGAGAAAGTCATGCGGTTTTTCTCGCCACCCGACAGCACTTTCACGGGCTTGATGATGTCATCGGCCGAGAACAACATGCGGCCCAGCACCGAGCGCAAAGACTGATCGTCGTCGCCGGCCTGACGGAACTGGCTGATCCAGTCAAACACATTGTCTTCGGTATCGAACTCGTCCGAGACGTCCTGAGCCATATAGCCGATATCAGCGTTCTCGGACCAGACCACCGAGCCGCTGTCAGGAGTCAGATCACCGGCCAGCAAACGCAGCAAAGTCGTCTTACCCACACCGTTCGCACCCACAATCGCAATTTTCTCGCCCGCTTCAATCATGGCCGAGAAGTTCTTGATGATGGGATGATCGTAGGACTTGCTCAAGCCCTCGACCGTCACGGCCAGGCGGTGCAGAACTTTTTTCTGTTCAAAACGAATAAACGGGTTCTGACGCGAAGAAGGCTTCACTTCGATGGTCTCTGCCTTCAGGCGACCAATCTGTTTCAGGCGCGAGGTAGCCTGACGGGATTTGGACTTGTTGGCGGCAAAACGGCGCACAAAGTCCTGCAGCTCGCCAATACGCTCTTTGGCCTTGGAGTTGGCCGCCAGCACACGTTCGCGCGACTGCACCGACGCCAGCATGTAATCGTCGTAGTTGCCGGGGTAGACACGCAGCTCGCCGTAATCCAGGTCAGCCATGTGAGTGCAGACCTGATTCAGGAAGTGACGATCGTGACTGATGATGATCATGGTGCTCTGGTAGCTGTTGAGCACATCTTCCAGCCAACGGATGGTGTTGATATCCAGGTTGTTGGTCGGCTCGTCCAGCAGCAGGACATCCGGGTTGGAGAACAGGGCCTGTGCCAGCAGCACACGCAGTTTCCAGCCCGGAGCCACTTCGCTCATGGGCAACTGATGCTGTTCGACCGGAATTTCCAGACCCATCAGCAATTCACCGGCACGGCTCTCGGCGGTATAACCGTCGTACTCGGCAAAACGGGCCTCCAGTTCGGCGGCCTTCATATAGTCTTCTTCGGTGGCCTCTGGATTGTCGTAGATGGCATCACGCTCTTGCATGGTGTTCCACATTTCTGTGTGGCCCATCAGCACCACGTCCAGCACACGTTTGTCTTCGTAGGCAAACTGGTCCTGACGCAGCTTGCCCAGGCGCACGCCCGGATCCAGCGATACATTACCCCCGCTTGGCTCCAGGTCGCCGCCAATGATTTTCATGAAGGTAGACTTGCCCGACCCGTTGGCACCAATCAGGCCATAGCGGTTGCCTCCGCCCAGTTTGACACTGACGTTTTCAAATAAAGGCTTGGCACCAAACTGGATCGTTAAATTAGCGGTGGAGATCACGTAAACGTACTTTGAAAAAGGTTGAGTTCAACCCAGTAGTGTATCAAGCAGGCGCGAAATCCGTTAGTGTTCGTGCTCATCCAGAACCAGATAAGCCATACCGTCCTCGGTAGCCAGGCCCACTTCCTTGCCAATAGGCAGGCTGACCTTGACGTCCACATGGCCATAAGGCAGGCCCGTTACGACCGGGACTTTAACGGTTTCACGCAACCAGCGCACCACCGAATCCATATCAAAGCCGTTATCCGAAGCGCCTGTCTTGTAAGCCGTAAAACGGCCCAATACCACCGCCATCTGACGATTGAGCACGCCGGCATGCCAGAGCTGCGTCAACATGCGCTCGACTCGGTACGGTGCTTCACCCACGTCTTCCAGGAACAAGATACCGCCGTTGATATTGGGGAAGTACGGCGTGCCCAGCAAGGAGCAAACCAGGGCCAGATTGCCGCCCCACAGAACACCGTGACCATCGACGGCATCCGAACCCTCGGACTCAAAGCTGAACAGCTCCAGCTCGCCACGCATCAATTCGCCAAACAGTTCGGTCGTCAATTCATCGGTTTCATCGCCACCAAAGTCCGCAATGGCGGTGGGGCCGGTGTAGCTGATGGCGCCAGTTTGCGCCAGCAAGGCCAGATTGAAGGCCGTGAAATCCGACATGCCGACAAAACGCTTGCCACTGTCGGCTACCGCGCGCCAGTCGATCTGGCCCAGAATGCGGCTTAAACCGTAGCCACCGCGTGTCGCCATCACAATGGGCTGAGGCTGTTGCAAGGAACGCTGTACCGCGGCCAGACGCTGAGCGTCCGTACCGGCAAAGCGTTCATCCACCGCCAGGGCGTCCGGGTCTATGTCCACGGCAAAGCCCAGCTGGTTCAGGCGCTGGCTTGCCAGCTCCAGGCGCTTGGGTTCAAGGATCTGGCCAGAGGGCGAAAACAGGTAAATGCCCGAACTGTCCTGCTGCCCACAATGGCACTGGCCATGTTCGTGGTGATGGTGATGATGGTCGTGCTCGGGGCTGCTCATGATTAACCTTGAAAATAAAGTGCTGACATTTTAGCGAGACTACTGGGCGCCATCCAGCGGCGATTGGACTGTTTGAGCCTGCTTTTGCAACTTCTTCTGTTCGCGTCGTTCGCGGAAAAAATCCCGCAAGGCCTGGGCCGCCTCTTCGGACATCAAACCACCCGAGACTCGGGTGTGGTGATTCAGAGTGGAATGCAAATGCAAGGACTCCACACTGCCACACACTCCGGTCTTCGGATCGGCTGCGGCCCACACCACCCGCGACAGACGCGCATGCAACAAGGCCCCCAAGCACATCATGCAAGGCTCCAGCGTCACGAACAGGCTGGCTCCGGGCAAACGGTAATTGCCAACTTTACGCGTCGCGGCGCGCAAGGCCACGATCTCGGCATGCTGGGTGGGATCGTGATCACAAACCGTGCGATTGGAGCCCACAGACAGCAACCTGCCGTCCGCATCCAATAGTACGGCACCTACGGGCACCTCGCCGATGCTGGCCGCCAGTTGAGCCTGCTCCAAGGCTAAAGCCATAGCCTGAGCATCACTCAAAACGTCACTCTCTGTTGGCGGTGGTAAGCTAGTTGGCATCGTCAAATCCATTGCGTTATTCAAACCCTGTCGGCACAGCAAAAGGGTCATTTTACTGTCTATGCAGAACACTCCTGATTCTCACGCTATTTTGCGTGTTCGAGGCCTGAGCAAACAATACGCAAACGGGCATCAAGCCCTGCACGCTTTGGACCTGGATATTTGGCGGGGCGAGATTTTTGCCCTGCTCGGCTCCAACGGCGCAGGCAAAACCACCTTGATCAGTATTATCTGCGGGCTGGTCAATCGCAGCAGCGGCACCGTTCTGGTAGATGGCGCAGACAATGTCGCCGACTACAAGCGCGCCCGCCAGAAAATTGGCCTGGTGCCGCAAGAGCTAAGCGCCGATTCCTTCGAGACAGTCTGGAATACCGTCAGCTTCAGCCGTGGCCTGTTTGGCAAAGCCCCCAATCCGGCCCTGATCGAACAGATTCTGAAGGACTTGTCGCTATGGGACAAGAAAGACAGCCCCTTGATTACGCTCTCGGGCGGCATGAAACGCCGCGTCCTGATCGCCAAGGCGCTTTCCCATGAACCGGAAATCCTGTTTCTGGATGAACCTACCGCCGGTGTGGACGTGGCCTTGCGCCAAGGCATGTGGGCCTTGGTGAAACGGCTGCGCAGCCAGGGGGTCACCATTATTCTGACCACCCACTACATCGAAGAAGCCCAGGAGATGGCCGACCGCATCGGCTTCATCAATAAAGGTTCACTGCAACTGGTGGAAACCAAAGACAATCTGATGCGCCGCCTGGGCGGTAAAACCCTGAGCCTGAATCTGGCCGAGCCGATCAGCGCCCTGCCCGCTGCGCTGGAAACGCTGGGACTGCAAAGCACTGCCGACGGCATGAGCCTGCTCTACCCCTTGACCAACCGCGAACAAGGTCATGACTTGAGCAATTTGCTGGCGGCAGTTGGGCAAGCGGGGCTGACCATTACCGACATCCATACCCGCGAGCGCAGTCTGGAAGATATTTACGTTGAGTTTGTAGGGGCACAGTCATGAACTGGTACGCCATCCTGGCCATTTATCGCTACGAAATGTCACGCACCCGACGCACCCTGCTGCAAAGCATCGTAGCCCCCGTGATTTCCACCGCCTTGTATTTTGTGGTGTTTGGCGCTGCCATGGGCCATCGTATCAATGAAATCGGCGGCGTGCCCTATGGCGCGTTTATCGTGCCTGGGCTGACCATGCTGTCGGTGTTGACCCATAGCGTCTCCAACGCCGCCTTCGGAATTTACTTTCCGCGCTTTACGCGCAATATCTACGAGATTCTTTCTGCCCCCATTTCACACTTCGAGGTGACCTTGGCTTTTGTGGGCGCAGCAGCCACCAAGTCACTGTTTCTGGCGGCCATCATCCTGATCACGGCGCGGCTATTTGTGCCTTACGAAATTGCCCACCCTATCTGGATGCTGTGCTTTCTGGCCTTAACCGCCCTGACCTTCAGTCTATTGGGTTTCATTATCGGTATCTGGGCCGACAACTTTGAAAAGCTGCAATTCGTGCCCATGCTGATTCTGACGCCACTGACCTTTTTGGGCGGCACCTTCTATTCCATCGACATGCTGCCCGAGTTCTGGCAGAAACTGACCTTGCTGAACCCGGTGCTGTACCTGATCAGCGGCTTTCGCTGGAGTTTCTTTGATCTGGCCGATGTGAATGTGTGGCTGAGCCTGGGCATGACACTGCTGTTTTTAAGTGTGTTTCTTGCCGTGGCGGGCTGGATTTTCAAAACGGGCTATCGATTGCGCCCGTAAATAAAAAAGGCCGGGAATATTTCCCGGCCTTTTTTTGAGAACTCGAACAGGACACGCAGCCGCTAGATACTGAACGTCTCCTCAGAACAGTTCAATCGGGATGCACAGCGCAATCCATAAAACTGGCTTGCTCTCCATACTGACGCAGCTTTGCTTCCAGCACGGGTGCAGGCACCCCTTCAATCGGCTTGTAGCCCAGACGCTGCCAATAAGCCACGGCAGGCCCCAAGGACACCAGACTGCAGCGACGCAAGCCACGCTGCCAGGCATAGCGGCGACCGGCTTGCAACAAAGCTCCGGCCACCCCACGGCCTTGCGCGCGACGCATCACGGCGCAGTCGTGAATAAACCATTGGTCTGCGGGCGAAGGCAGGCTATTCAACGCATCGCCCAGGGACGGCGGCAAAAGGCCCGCCCAAGGGTAGGACACCAAATAACCCTGCAGTTGATTATCGGTATCACGTGCCACCCAGCAGCTATCCGGAGCCAGATCCAGACGGTTCTGATAGAAGCTGCGGTCTTCCAGAATATCCGCGTCGTACACATCCGCCTGGACTTCCAGCACCTGACCCAGATCGTGCACACGCATTAATTCAATTCGTACATTCATAGCTGATACACGGCGGCGTCACGTCGCCACCGTGCCGTTTCACTCGGTTTAGTCGCGGAAGTTATCGTACTGCAAAGGCAATTCCACATCGGTCTGTTTCAACAGAGCGATGGCAGCCTGCAAGTCGTCCCGTTTCTTGCCGGTTACACGCAGTTTTTCACCTTGAATCTGCGTCTCCACTTTCAGCTTGGCGTTCTTGATGGCGGCGATCAGTTTCTTGGACGTAGGTTGGTCCAGACCTTGACGCACTTTCACTTTCTGCCGCGCGCCGGCCACGTTTTCCAGAACCTTCTCGGTCTCCAGGCAGCGCACATCAATACCGCGGGCAGCAATACGGCCACGCAGAATCTGCATCATTTGCTCGAGCTGAAACACGCTGGGAGCCGATTGCAAAATGGTGTTCTCGTCTTCGAGTTCAAATTTGGCATCCGTACCTTTGAAGTCAAAACGGGTAGCCAGTTCGCGGCTGGCTTGTTCCACTGCATTACGCAGTTCGTGGGTGTTGACCTCGGATACAACGTCAAAAGATGGCATTCCTAACCGTCCTGTTCCTTAAGTGCAGACAGGCCGCATGAAGCGACCTGTGTGCTTTTTAGAAAACGCTGGTCTTAGTCCGAAGCGGCTTGCTTGGCCTGCTGACGCAGCGCGAATTTCTGTATTTTACCTGTTGCCGTTTTGGGCAACTCCATAAAACTGAAATGTCGCGGTATTTTAAAGCCAGCCAAGTACTGACGGCAATGCGCTCGCAGTTCTTCCACCGTCACTTCCGCACCGGGGCGTAGCTCCACATAAACGTGAGGCGCTTCACCCCAACGCTCGTCCGGCTGGGCTACAACGGCCGCCGCCTGCACGGCTGGATGGCGATACATGACGTCTTCAATCTCGATGGAAGAAATGTTCTCGCCCCCGGAAATGATGATGTCCTTGCTGCGGTCCTTGATGCGTACGTAGCCGTCCGGCTCGCACACGGCCAGGTCGCCGGTATGGAACCAGCCACCGCCCAGGGATTCCTGGGTGGCCTGCGCGTTCTTCAAATACCCCTTCATGGTGATATTGCCGCGGAACATGATCTCGCCCATAGTCTCGCCATCGGCAGGAACGGGCTCCATGGTTTGCGGATTCAAAACCTGTACGCCCCCTTGCAGGTGATAACGCACACCTTGACGGGCATTGCGCTGCGCACGTTCCTGGATATCCAGTTCACTCCAGGGTGCATGCTGCGCACAGACCGAGGCGGGGCCATACGTTTCGGTCAGGCCGTAAACGTGGGTCAGCGCAAAGCCCATGCGCTCCATCCCTTCAATCATGGTGGCCGGAGGTGCAGCGCCTGCCACCATGGCCGACACGCCCTTGGGCAGCCGAGACTTCAGCGCTTCGTCGGAGTTGACCAGCAGAGAGTGCACAATCGGCGCACCACAATAGTGGGTGACGCCGTAATCGACCATATTGTCGACCATGGCCTGGGCTTCCACCTTGCGCAAACAGACGTTCACACCAGCACGGGCCGCAATCACCCAGGGGAAAGTCCAACCATTGCAATGAAACATGGGCAGGGTCCACAGATAGACCGCGTGCTTGGGCATGTCCCATTCCAAGACATTGGACAAGGCCCCCAGATACGCGCCACGGTGGTGGTAGACCACGCCTTTGGGCTTGCCGGTGGTACCGCTGGTGTAGTTCAGGGCAATCGCATCCCACTCGTTGGCGGGCAATTGCCAGTCGTAATCCGGGTCACCACCGTCCACGAACTCTTCGTAGGTTTGCGAGCCGATACGCTCTGCGCCGGTGTCAAAATAATTGTCCACGACGTCGATGACCAGAATGGGCTCTTTGCTTTCGCGCAGGCTCAAGGCTTCTTTCATGACGGCGGCAAATTCGCTGTCCACCAGCACCGCACGCGCTTCGCCGTGATCCAGCATATAAGCGATGGTGCTGGCATCCAGACGGGTATTCAAGGTATTCAGTACGGCACCGCACATGGGCACACCAAAGTGTGCCTGAACCATGGGCGGAGTATTGGGCAACATCACGGCCACGGTATCGCCTTTGCCAACCCCAGCCTTGGACAGCGCACTGCCCAGCTGACGAGTACGGGCATACAGCTGCGACCAGCTCATCTTGATGCCGTTTTGGGCGGGCCCGTAAACCAGAGCCGGGTAGTCAGGGTAGACAAAAGCACTGCGCTCGATGAAATCCAGCGGCGACAAAACACGATAATTGGCGTCTGTCTGGGGCAAATCCTGATCGTAAATACTCACCACAAAGTCTCCAAAAAAGGGCGGGCTAACCGAAATTCACGGCGGTCCGTCTGATAATTGCGCTCTTACATTAGCTGGCTACGCGCCTTTGGGCAAGATCGCCTTTTTAGCTATAGAGGCGCATAATGACACGCTATCCTAGGTATATATCGCGACCGGCTGACTGCTCGCTGACAGTTTGCCCCCTACCTGAAGGCTCTTCATGCCCGTAGCCATGCTGTATATTGCCGCCGGTGGTGCCCTGGGCGCATTGGCGCGTTGGTTCCTGAGTCAGGCTTTGAATGCCCTGTTCCCCACCCTGCCCCCCGGTACTTTGCTGGCTAACTTGATTGGCGGCTATTTAATGGGTATCGCAATGGCCTATTTCAGCGGCTTGGGCCTGGGTCACGAAGGCTGGCGCATGTTCGTCATGACGGGCTTTCTGGGTGGCCTGACCACTTTTTCCACCTTTTCCGCCGAGATCATGACCTTGATGATGCAGCAGCGTTATCTGTGGGCCATGGGCGGCATTGCCATCCACGTTGCCGGTTCCCTGCTCATGCTGGGTCTGGGCATGGCCACGTGGAGCCTGTTTCGGGGGCAAGCATGATAGACGTCCATTTTCTTCAGGCCGGCTCCCCTCCTCCTGATGTCGAGCAGCGTTTTGGCAACCAGAATGCCTGGTTCAAACGCGCTTTGCAGCCCCTGGATGTCAATGTCCACACCTGGCGAGTCCATCAGGATGATGCCCTGCCAGCGCCGGACTGCCCCGACCCGGTGGTAATCAGTGGTTCCTGGAACATGGTCACCGACAAACTGGACTGGAGTGAAAACCTGGCCGCCTGGATTCGGGAACGCTATCAGACACAAATGCCTTTGCTGGGTATTTGCTACGGCCATCAGTTAATGGCCCACGCCTTGGGCGGGCGCGTGGATTACCACCCCAAGGGGGCCGAGGTCGGCTACCTGCCCATTCACTTGTCCGAGCAGGCCCACGAGCATGAACTGCTTGCCAATCTGCCCATGCAATTTCCTGCCCTGCTGACGCACCAACAAAGCGTATTGAGCTTGCCCGAGCATGTGGAAATACTGGGCAGCTCTGCGCATGATCCGCATCAAATATTGCGTTATGGCCCCGCGCAGTGGTCGATTCAGTTTCACCCTGAATTTTTTGCCGGCCTGCTACGTTACTGCGTGCTACGCAAGGCCGAATCCTGGCGAGCCCAAGGCATAGATCCCCAAACACTGGCAGACCCTATTCAGGACACGCCCGACGCCCATCGTCTGCTGTGCAATTTTGTACAGGCTTACTCGTCCAGCGGCCCTAATGGCCGACGGAAAAACTCGCCGGGCGTTTGACCCATCAAATCCCGAAAAGCCGCCACAAAGGCCGACATGCTTTCATAGCCACAAGCTAACGCAACATCAGTGACACGCTCTTGCCGCTCCAGCAAAGGCAAGGCACTCATGACGCGCAGTCGCTGACGCCAGACCCGGAACGTCAGCCCGGTCTGCTGACGAAACAGACGGCTCAGGGTTTTTTCTGACAAACCCTGTTGCTCTGCCAAATCCTGCAAACTCCAATCGCCCGAAGGCTGGGCCTGCAATTGTTCGCAGACCTGCAAAAGACGCGGGTCCGAAGGCCAAGGCAGAATCAAACCACTTTCAGGCGCCGCCAGCAAACGATCCAGCAGGACTTGCACCAGACGCCCCTGCGCCCCCTCACGCTCGTACAGCACAGGCAAAAGGCTGAACTCGCGTATCAGTTCACGCAGCAAGCGGTCTACCACAACCACTCGACACACCGTAGGGGCCTCTGGCAAGGCGCTGACATCAATATAAAGACTACGAATCTGCGCATCAGGCGAGCTACGCACCCCATGTTCCACACCCGCAGGCACCCACACCGCCTGCTGAGGCGGCGCCATGAAACGCCCGCTGGCAGTACGCACTTCGATCACCCCCGTCAGCGCATAGGAAAACTGCACCCAGGGATGCCGGTGTGGGCGGGCAATGGCCTGATTGGGCAAGGTACGCTCCTGACCATATAAAGGCCTGGGTAGATAGCGCAACTGCTGCAAACTCTCCGGAATTCGCTCCGCAGGCATCAGAATGTCCGTTTGTCGATAATCCATATCCGTTTAGCGATAAACCCCCAAAAAGGTCTACGGTAAAGTGAGGCCTTTCATAACGCAAGCCTTTCAAGCCTCTAACAAACCCATGTTCTCTCAACTGCGACTGCTTTTTGACAACTTCACCCTGATCCTGATCGGCGTAGTGGCACTGGCAAGTTTCTTTCCCGCCTACGGCCAAGGTGCGGTGTTCTTTGACGTGATCACTGGCCTGGCGATTGCCCTGCTGTTTTTCATGCACGGGGCCAAGCTATCCCGCGAAGCCATCATTGCTGGGGCCACCCACTGGCGTTTGCACCTGCTGGTCTTTGGCTGCACCTTTGTCATGTTCCCCCTGCTGGGCCTGCTGTCCAAGCCCATCTTGCTGCCATTGCTGGGCATGCCCTTATTTGTGGGCATTCTGTACATGTGCGCCCTGCCCGGCACCGTGCAATCGGCCATTGCCTTTACCTCGATTGCTCGCGGTAACGTGCCTGCCGCGATTTGCAGCGCCTCGGCCTCCAGCCTGATCGGTATTGTGCTCACCCCCGTCTTGTTGAAACTGCTGCTTGATGCAGACGGTGGTTCGGCCACTTCGACCCTGGACGCCATCAAGAAGATCAGCCTGCAATTGTTGTTGCCTTTTGTGGTCGGCCACTTGATGCGCCCCCTGATTGGCAAATGGATGGATCGCAACCGTAAATGGCTGCGCAGCGTGGACCAGTCCTCCATCTTGCTGGTGGTCTACACCGCTTTCAGCGCCTCGGTGATTGGTGGCCTGTGGCAAACCGTACCGCCCAAGTCCCTGGCTATCCTGGCCGTAGTCTGCCTGGTCTTGCTGGCCATCATCCTGTTCCTGACCACCTGGCTGGCCCGCAAGCTGGGCTTCAATAAAGAAGACGAAATCACGATTGTCTTCGGTGGCTCCAAGAAAAGTCTGGCCACTGGCGTACCTATGGCCCAAGTGCTGTTTACTGGCGCCGCCATTGGCCCAGCCCTGCTGCCCATCATGATCTTCCACCAGATCCAGTTGATGGCTTGTGCATTCATTGCGAATAAGTATGCGCAACGGCCTGAGACTCCTGAGGAAGCGATCAGCTTGCAAAAGGCCTGATAGCACTCCATCGTCAGCAGCCCCCGACACGTGGGGCTTGCTTTGGAGACAGCGGCACAAAAAGAAACCGGCTTGATGCCGGTTTCTTTATTTATAGATTCGAGATGTAGACAAAGATATCGGTGCCGCCGTACTTGAACGAGCCATCGGGATTTTTTTGAGTGAGCACCTTGCGCAAATCGACCGGATGTAGCCAGCCTGCTCCCAGCAAACCGCCATTGATCGCCCGAATTTCGGTCCCTCCAACCGCGACGGCAGCATGGAAGAACTCCATGCCCTTGACTCGACAAAAGCCAATGGCCTTGCCGCCAGGCAAGGAATTCCGACCATCCCACATTCTGCCTTCAGCAAACTTGAATACCGGCAGCCAGTTCTGCGCCGAAATGGAAGTCAGCTGATCAAAACTGATTTTCGCATTATATAAATAACGCATATAAGCAGCGGCGTCATAACACACCCCTTTCATATAAGCCGTAATATCATCTGGCCCATGGATCAAGTGATTATCTGCATAGATAATTCTATCGGGCGCCGAAAGCTTCGCCGTCTTCGTTCCTTTCTCTGTCAAATTCATGGCTAAACCCTTGTAAACAGATAAAAAACAAGGGCCTATAGTAGCAGTCGAATTCTGTTAAAAACCTGAAACCAAGCTTGATTATCGATTGAATTAACTAATTGAAAACAAGGCGACAGCCTAATTAGCATCTTTATATTATTTGAATAAAAACTTGTTTATTCAAAAAAATAAAAATCAGTCAAAAATAAAAAGAAAAAACCGGAATCAATAGCAGCAAAATATTTCTATTTCAGCTTATTGATCTTGTCGTTCAAGGTTGCAGCAGACAACTCCCCGGCTCGGACATCCACCAAACGTCCCTGCTCGTCCAAAAACAAGGTGGTAGGCAAGCCACGGCTGCGCACGGCCTGGCCCAGCTGCATTTGCGGGTCGCGCCACATATTATCCAGCTCCAGATTCTCGTCTATCAGGTACTTCTGGATCTCGGCCAGTTCCTCGCCCTGGTTCGCAAACACGATATTCACGTCGGACCGGGTGGATTGCACTTGCTTGAAGGCAGGCATTTCGCGGCGGCACGGAGGACACCAGCTGGCCCACAAGTTAACGACCGTGACCTTGCCTTTATACAAATCCAGATTTTCCGGCGCACTGACATCAAGCTGCATAGGGATCAAGTCTATCTCGGGCAATGGCATGGCGGTTTCCACTCCCCCTCGCCCTGTCGCGACCATGATTAGCGAAAATGCCGCAACACCAACGGCCAACCCTCCCGATACAGCAGGCAAAACGGCCTTGTCACGCAGCACGCGCCACAGCACATAGAACCAGCCTGCCGTCACGGCTGCCGGAATCATCAGACCGCCGTCGCGCAAATCCAGCCAGCTCAAGGGTTCGCTTTGATAGAACTGCCATTGCTGGATCAGAAAACCCAAACGACCGACCAGCACACCCAGAATCATCGCGCGCCACAGCACCGATTCGGCTCGGGTCTGCTTGCGTCTATCCAGCCAGGCGGCCAGAAACAGCCCCAGCAATGCCGCGACCATAAAAGCAAATAGAGACGTGGCAAAGGTAAAGGGACCGAGCTGTATGCTTTGCATAAACATAAATCCTGACAAGACCAAATAAAGATCGACCCGCCATAAGCGGGTCGGGGCAATAAGTACAGACAGCGTCGCTGCTAAAAGATTCCCTCAATCAGGAGGCGCTACTCAAAATCTGCATGAATTGGCCCATTTTCATTTTGCATTTGATGCCCGGTTCCAGCTCGACTCCACTGCTGACATCAATCGCATAGGGGCGATGCAAGGCGACTCGTTCGGCCACATTGTCGATACGCATGCCTCCGGCAAGGACCAGCGGCGGCAGCCCGTCATGGCCTTCCAGACACGCCTGCAGCCCCTGAATCAGCTCCGGATCAAAAGCCGTACCGGTGCCGCCATAGGCATCGTGATAACCATCCATCAACCAGGCACGGGCATCCTGATACTTCAAGCATTGTTCCAGCAGGCCATCCACTGTATCCAGACCAGGCGCACCGACTCGGAAAGCCTTGATATACGGATGCGCGTAGCGACGGCATTCTTCCGGGCTTTCTTCACCGTGAAATTGCAGCAAGTCCGGTTGCACCTGTTCCAGAATTTCTCGAACAAAGCTCTCGGACGCATTCACAAACAGGCTGACTGCCTGCACAAACGCCGGCACACGGGCGCGCAGGGCAACAGCCTGCTCCGTACTCAGCATACGGGCACTTTTCGGGTAAAAGACAAAACCCACCGCATCCGCGCCCAACTGCACGGCAGCATCAATATCCTGCGCTCGGGTAAAGCCACAAATCTTGACTCGGGTACGGCTGAACATCACACATCCTTGAATAAGAAACGGGGGCCAGATGCCCCCGTGTGAATCATGAAATAAGCTTATTGGAAACTGCTGGCCGCGTCATCCGTTCCAAATCCGTAGCTGTCAGAACCGTAAGTCGATTCCGTACCAAACTGGATTTGCGAATCCTCCAGCAGAACTTCGCCGTGCTTATAGTGCGTAACCAGTCCGGGGAAGACCAGTACCGTTGCCACCATCAACAACTGAATGATAATAAACGGTACCGAGCCCCAGTAAATATCCGTTGTGGCCACACGCTTGATGCGCTCGCCCGTCACCTTGTCGGTGTAGTCCTCTTTGGGGGCCACCGAACGCAGGAAGAACAGCGCAAAACCAAAGGGCGGGTGCATGAAGGAGGTCTGCATATTGACCGCCAGCAAGACACCGAACCAGATCAGGTCAATGCCCATCTTGTCGGCAATCGGCCCGAGCAGCGGCACAATAATGAAGGCCAGCTCAAAGAAGTCCAGGAAGAAAGCCAGCAGAAAGGTCAGGATACTGACGATAATCAGGAAGCCCCACTCGCCACCGGGCATGTCGATCAAGAGGTGTTCCACCCACAGATCGCCATTAATGCCACGGAAGCTCAGGCTAAAGACGGTCGAACCCACCAGAATGAAGACCACGAAGCAGGACAGGCGGGTCGTCGATTCCATGGCCTGACGCAGCAGCTTCCAGGACAGGCGGCCGCGAGATACCGCCATGATGATGGCACCGACCGCCCCCATCGCCCCACCCTCTGTGGGCGTTGCCACCCCAATAAAGATCGTACCCAGCACCAGGAAGATCAGGAACAGCGGGGGCACCATCACAAAGACCACACGCTCGGCGATCTTGGACAGCATTTTCAGCTTGAGCAGCTTGTTGATCAGCGCGATCACCCAGGCCGTTACGCCCCACAACAGCAGCAGCACGACAATGTGCTCGTCCATCGGGATATTGGGATGCGTGGCAAAGTAATGCTGCGAGCCGAAATACGCCACGGCCGAGGCCACAATCGTCAAGGCGATCAGCGAAGTCAAACCACGACTGCCGTTAGGCTCTACATACACACGGGCCTCGGGTGGCAAGGCGGGAGCCGACTTGGGCTTGATGTAAGACATCACCACAATGTACAGAATGTAGATCGCTACCAGCAGCAGACCCGGCAGCATGGCGCCACGGTACATATCACCGATGGAGCGGCCCAGTTGGTCAGCCAGAATGATCAGCACGATGGAGGGCGGGATGATTTGCGACAAGGTGCCTGAGGCGGCAATCACCCCGGTTGCCAGCTTGCGGTCATAGCCGTAGCGCAGCATGATGGGCAAGGAGATCAGGCCCATGGAGATGACGGAGGCCGACACCACACCCGTTGTAGCTGCCAGCATGGCACCGACCAGCACCACAGCAATTGCCAAACCACCACGCAAAGGCCCAAAGAGCTGGCCAATGGTATCGAGCAGATCCTCTGCCATGCCTGATCGCTCTAATATCAGGCCCATCAAGGTAAAGAAGGGAACCGCCAACAAGGTATCGTTCTCGACAATACCAAATACACGTTGAGGCAAGGCCTGGAACAAGGCCGGCTGCATCATGTCCAGTTCAATGGCAACCAGTCCGTACAAAATCCCGATTGCCGACAAGGTGAAGGTAACGGGAAAGCCCAATAGCAAAAATACGATCAAGTTAAAAAACATGATCGGAGCCAGATTATCAACGAGAAATTCCATTATTACTGGCCCTTGGAAACAGAGGTTGTCGCTTCATTTGCCTGGGCCATCTCGCGAATCTCCTGGGCAAGTTCTTCTTCTGCACTCAGTCCGCCATTCCTTAATAAAGGATTAGGACAGGCACCAAGCAAAAAGCCTATGCATTTGATCAGGTGGGATACCCCTGCCAACGCTAACAGAGCAAAGCCGACGGGAATCAGCAACTTGACCGGCCAACGTACCAGCCCCCCCGTATTGGAAGACTGCTCGTTAAGCACGTAGGACTGCTCAAAAAATGGAATCGAGAGCCAGAAAATCAGCAAGGTCGCGGGCAGGAGAAAAAAGATCACGCCGATAATATCGATCCAGATCTGAACGCGCGGCGGAAAACGTTCCGCCAGGGCATCCACCCGAACATGCTCGTTCACAAAGAAGGTATAACCAGCGGCCAGCAAGAAAATTGCACCGAACAAATACCACTGCAATTCCAGCCACTGATTGGAACTGACGCCGTAGACCTTGCGTACTACAGCGTTAATCGCACTGACCAACACCACGATCAGGGTCAGCCAAGTCACGGACTTACCAACGACCGTATTCAGACGGTCGATCAAACTAGACAATCGTAAGAAGAATTTCATGGCCTTGCTCAGGATATGGTCGCCTTCAGGATTCGCTTGTGGCTAATGCTCGAAGGTGGTCGGCCTTATACAGATAAGAATGTAAGAGAAGAAAATGGCTTCACATTTTATACGATTGAAGCATGTGAAGCCGGTTCGAATACCGGGGATAAACCCTTTAGAAACGGACTAAATCATGATTTTTTCAGGCCGTTTCACCAAAACGCAATCCACTTAACTCATAGAGCAAATCGTAGGGATTGCTGGCGGGAATATCGAACTGCTTGGGGTAATCCACCCCGGCCAGATACAGGCCACTGGCATCGAAAGTCGGGGCTGACAAGCGGCGATCGCGCTGTGCCAATAAATGCAGCACCCAATCAGGCGGCTGACGGCCTTGGCCGATATAAATCAGCATGCCCATCAGATTGCGGATCATGTGATGTAAAAAGGCATTGGCGCTGAAACGGAACAGGAAAAAGTCGCCCTGCTGTTCAATCCGAATCTGCGACATGGTGCGCACCGGACTGGCCGCCTGGCATTGCGAGGAACGAAACGCGCTGAAATCATGTTCGCCCACCAGGTGCTGGGCGGCCTCTTGCATCAGAGCCAGGTCCAAAGGACGAAACACCCAGGCCACTCGACCATGCAACAAGGGGGAACGCACCCGGTGCTGGCGCAGCAGATAAACGTAATGACGGCCTTGGGCCGAGAAGCGGGCATGAAAATCATCCGGCACTTCGCGTGCCCATTGCACGGATACAGAGTCCGGCAGCAAGGCATTCAAGCCGCGTACCCACGACTCCAGGCTGCGCTCGGCAGCCGTATCCAGATGAACCACTTGATTGAGGGCATGAACGCCAGTGTCGGTGCGACCGGCGCAGATCGTAGAAACAGGCTGGGCCGTAAAACGGCCCAGTGCCTGCTCCAGAACATCTTGAACGGTGTTGCCACCGGCCTGACTTTGCCAACCCAGCCAGGGCGTCCCTTCATAGCAGACACCCAATGCAATACGTCTCATGGTGGGTTTGCCTTACTGACGAACGGGAGGCTCGTCCGAAGGCGGCTGATCCAAGTCCAGATTAATTTTTTCCAGCTTTTCCCGAACCATCGCTTCACTGACAGGCGCAGGGGAATCATCGCCATGGCGATTTTCAGTATTGGCACGACGCAAAACCCAGGTCACCAGGACCACAATCAACGCCAGTACCACGGCCATCACGACCAACATATTTTCTTGAATCCAGGACACGGTCTTTTTTGCCTTGTTAACTGCACCGGCCATCTTGCCCTGTTCGGGCTCGGACGGCACGGAAATCGCTCCTGCCACGGCGGCAGAAGAAGCGGCGCCTGAGGCGCCAGAAGAAGTACTACCAGTAGCAGCATCGCTGCCGGAGTCACCCAGACCCAGCTCCTGCGCTGAATCCAGGATCAGATCTTTAGCGGCCTCGCCTTGAGACTGCAAGGCACGGCCCAGGGTGGAGACATTCTCTTCCAGCTGCGAGACACGATCGCCGGTCTCGCGCAGCTCGTGCTGCATTTGCTGTTTGGCGTCACGGGCATCTGCCCCTGCCGACAATAGCAAACGATCCTGGCCTTGCACCTGAGCACCTGGCTCGCCGGAGCCTGTTTGTGCTACACCTTGAGACGCATCCGCCTGATCCTGCCCTGCTTGCGCAGCGGAGCGCAAGGCCTGAGCCTGGTCAACATAGAAGCGGCGAGCTTGGGCATCGTCAATGGACAACATGGCCGCCGCATCAGGAATCTGTAGCGTTTGGCCCGCCTTCAGGCGATGCATATTCTGGTCGATGAAGGCATTCGGGTTCTGCTTTTGAACCGCCATCATCCACTGATAAGAGCTGACACCATCCACCGCATGGCGGCGCGCCAAGGCATGCAAGGTATCACCCGATTTCACGCGTACCGCACTTTGGGTCTGCACACTGGATGCAGAGCTCGAAGCAGAAGCCTGCACGGATACCGGTGCCCGATACGCTGCCTGTGGCTGAGCCACTGCCTTCACGGCCACCGGGGCCGGAGCCAGTACGCTGACCTGATGCAGGAACTGCCCGCTATCACTTTGAATCTGCAAGAGCACATCGGCCACCGAGCCCGAGAACATCTGCTCGGAGGACAACCGAATGCGTCGTACTTGCCCCTGCCCATCCCGCTCGATCACGGCCTTCAAGGAGTCCAAGTCAACCGGAGGGGTCAAGCCCGCCTGTTGCCAGGCGGACAAGGGGGCAGGTGTCACCTTCAAGGACAGGCTTTCTTCAGGGCTGATCTGTCGAATGCCCACATCCAGCTTGAAAACCTGATTAGGAGCCGACACAAAACGACTATGACCGATTTCCAGGGCGGAAACCGGCGCAGCCGCCAGCATCCCGGCCAATAGCAGGGCCGAACCCAGCGTACGTACAGGATGCAGGCGGCCAGCCATGATTAGAGCTCGCCCAAAGCGATGCGCAACATGCGGCGCAGCGGTTCAGCCGCACCCCACAGCAACTGGTCGCCAACCGTGAAGGCGCTCAGGTACTCGGGGCCCATGTTCAGCTTGCGCAGACGGCCCACAGGGATATCCAGCGTGCCGGTGACGGCAACTGGAGTCAGCGCTTGGACCGTGGCTTGACGCTCGTTAGGCACAACCTTGGCCCACTTGGAACCTTCAGCCAGGATGTCGGTGATCTCGTCCAGCGGAACATCGCGGGTCAGCTTGATGGTCAGTGCCTGGCTGTGGCAGCGCATGGCACCGATACGCACGCACAGACCGTCGATAGGAATGTGCTTGTCCTGTGCACCACGGCCCAGGATTTTGTTGGTTTCCACACCGCCTTTCCACTCTTCACGCGTCATGCCATTGCCCAGATCGGAGTCGATCCAGGGGATCAAGCTACCGCCCAGGGGTACGCCAAAGTTTTTCTGAGGCAGATTGGGGTCGCGTTGTGTCTGCAAGACACCGCGGTCAATATCCAGAATGGCCGATGCGGGATCGTCCAGCAGGCTGGAGACGGACTGGTTGATCAGACCGAACTGAGTCAGCAGTTCGCGCATATGCTGTGCGCCACCACCGGAAGCAGCCTGGTAAGTCATGCTGGTCATCCACTCAACCAGATTCTGGTTGAACAGACCGCCCAGACCCATCAGCATGCAGCTAACCGTACAGTTGCCACCGATGAACTGCTTGCCACCTTTGGCCAGTGCAGCATCGATAACAGGACGGTTGATCGGGTCCAGCACGATCACGGAGTTTTCGTCCATGCGCAGCGTGCTGGCCGCGTCAATCCACAAACCATTCCAGCCAGCGGCACGCAGCTTGGGGTAGATCTGGCTTGTGTAATCTCCACCCTGGGCGGTCACAATAATTGGCAACTTTTTCAAGGCGTCAATATCGTGGGCGTCCTGCAATGGGCCAGCACCGTCAGCCCACGAAGGAGCTGCGCCGCCAGCATTGCTAGTCGAGAAAAACACCGGCTGAAAAAGGGAAAAATCGCCTTCGTCGCGCATGCGCTGCATGAGCACGGAGCCCACCATCCCACGCCAGCCGACCAAACCTACCGCTTGAGTCATGGTAATACCACCTGGATATATAAAAAAATAAAACGATAAAAGATACTATCGCAAAGCCTTGAGCACTGCATCCCCCATAGCACTGGTGCTCAGCAATTGGCAACCGTCTTCGTAGATGTCGCCGGTACGCAAACCTTGTTCGAGCACGCTGGCAACCGCCGCTTCGATACGCTTGGCCTGGTCTTCTGCATTGAGCGAGTAGCGCAGCAACATGGCAGCGGACAAAATGGTGGCCAAAGGATTGGCCTTGTCCTGACCGGCGATATCGGGTGCCGAGCCGTGGCTGGGTTCGTACAAACCTTGCTGGGATGCGTTCAGAGATGCCGAAGGCAACATGCCAATGGAGCCTGTCAACATGGCTGCTTCATCCGATAGGATATCGCCAAACAGGTTGCCTGTGACAATCACGTCAAATTCTTTTGGTGCGCGCACCAACTGCATGGCGGCATTGTCCACGTACATGTGGCTCAATTCCACGTCCGGATACTCACGGGCCACATCAATCATGATGTCACGCCAGAACTGGGATGTTTCCAGCACATTGGATTTATCCACGCTGCACAAGCGCTTCTGACGTTTTTGTGCGGCCTGGAAACCCACGTGAGCGATACGGCGCACTTCGCTTTCAGCATAGTGCATGGTGTCAAAGCCCTGACGCTCGCCCGCGAAGTTGCCCTCTTCCACCGTACGCACGCCACGAGGCTGACCGAAGTAAATATCACCTGTCAGTTCGCGCACGATCAGGATATCCAGACCGGACACAACTTCTGGTTTCAAGGTAGAGGCGTTAGCCAGTTGCGGGTACAGGATGGCGGGACGCAGGTTGGCGAACAGGCCCATGGCACGACGCAAACCCAAAATGGCTTGTTCGGGACGCAGGTGACGCTCCAGCGAGTCGTATTTCCAGCCACCCACGGCGCCGAACAGCACAGCGTCGGAGTTTTGAGCCAGGCTCAGCGTTTCAGGTGGCAGGGGGTGGCCGTGCAAATCGTAAGCGGCGCCGCCCACTGGAGCCACGGTCATTTCCAGATCCATGCCCAGAGCACCCAGTACGCGCTGCGCCTGTTCGGTAATCTCGGGACCGATGCCATCACCGGGCAATACTGCAATTTTATGAGTCATGATGAGTAGGACGTAAAAATTAGGGAATAAGTGTGAAGAACTCCGGCCTGATGGCCGGAGCATCTTGGCTGCCCCGGAAAGGCAGCAACAGCTAAGCTTCTACAAAACCTGCGCCCAGGCTCAAGGCTGACCAACCAGCCAGGGGTGACGGGCCAGACGCTCGGCTTCGTACTGACGGATCATGTCCGCTTTCTGCAAGGTCAGGCCAATTTCATCCAGACCATTCAAGAGGCTGTGCTTGCGCGACGCATCGATAGTGAACGGCAATTCACGGCCTTCAGGCGTGATCACGCGCTGTTCGGCCAGATCAATACGCAGCTTGTAGCCGGGGAAAGCTTTGACTTCATCGAACAGGCGGGCAATATCCAGCTCGTTCAGGACGATGGGCAGCAAGCCGTTCTTGAAGCTGTTGTTGAAGAAAATATCGGCAAAAGACGGCGCGATAATGGCGCGAAAACCATATTGCATCAAGGCCCAGGGAGCGTGCTCACGGCTGGAGCCACAACCAAAGTTCTTGCGCGCCAGCAGTACGGAAGCGCCCTGGTAGCGGTCCTGGTTCAGCACAAAGTCCGGGTTCAGCGGGCGGCGGGAATTGTCCATGCCGGGCTCGCCGTGATCCAGATAACGCAACTCATCAAACAAGTTGGGGCCAAAGCCGGTGCGCTTGATGGATTTGAGGAACTGCTTGGGGATGATCAAGTCCGTATCCACGTTCTCCCGATCCAAGGGAGCGACCAGACCTTCATGAGTAGTAAATGCTTGCATGGTGTGGATTTCCTCAGTTGAACGAACGCACGTCGACAAAATGGCCGGCAATGGCAGCGGCAGCCGCCATGGCTGGGCTGACCAGGTGGGTACGACCACCCTGCCCCTGACGTCCTTCAAAGTTACGGTTGGAGGTCGAAGCGCAACGCTCGCCCGGTTCCAGACGGTCAGCGTTCATGGCCAGACACATGGAGCAACCAGGCTCACGCCATTCAAAACCGGCGTTCAGGAAAATCTTGTCCAGACCTTCTTGCTCGGCCTGACGTTTCACCAGACCGGAGCCGGGAACAATCATGGCCTGCTTGACGTTGGAAGCGACTTTGCGACCCTTGGCCACGCTGGCAGCCGCACGCAAGTCCTCGATACGGGCATTGGTACAGGAGCCAATGAACACGCGGTCGATACGGATGTCGGTCAACGGCATATTGGGCGTCAGGCCCATGTACTCCAATGCACGCTCCATGCCATTGCGGGTGACTTCGTCTTTTTCTTTCTCTGGATCGGGTACGCGGCTGTCGATAGGCAAGACCATTTCAGGCGAGGTGCCCCAAGTCAACTGAGGGGTGATCTGACTGGCATCGATGCGAATCACGCGATCAAACTCGGCACCTTCGTCAGTGTGCAAGGTGTTCCAGTAAGCCACAGCCTGATCCCACAACACGCCTTTGGGCGAGTAAGGACGGCCACGCAGATACTGAATGGTTTGCTCGTCCACAGCCACCATGCCTGAACGTGCACCGGCTTCAATCGCCATATTGCACACGGTCATGCGGCCTTCCATAGACAAGGCGCGAATTGCCGAGCCGCCGAACTCAATGGCGTAACCGGTACCACCAGCAGTACCGATCTGACCGATCACGTACAGGATCAGGTCCTTGGCAGTACAGCCAAAAGGCAGCTTGCCGTCCACCTGGATCAGCATGCTTTTGCTTTTCTTCATCAGCAAGGTCTGAGTGGCCAGCGTGTGCTCGACCTCCGAGGTACCAATACCAAAGGCCAAAGCGCCCACGGCACCGTGCGTGCTGGTGTGAGAGTCACCACAAACCACGGTCATGCCGGGCAAGGTCGCGCCCTGCTCGGGGCCGACAATGTGCACAATGCCCTGACGCACGTCGTTCATGCGGAATTCGGTAATGCCGAATTCTTCGCAGTTGGCGTCCAGGGTATCGACCTGCAGGCGCGAGATCGGGTCTTCAATACCGTTCTGACGGGAGGTGGTGGGGACGTTGTGGTCCGCCACAGCCAGGTTGGCACTGATGCGCCAAGGCTTGCGGCCGGCCAGAGTCAAGCCTTCAAAGGCCTGGGGGCTGGTCACTTCATGCAGCAAGTGGCGATCAATGTAGATCAAACAGGTGCCATCCGTGTCCTGATGCACGACGTGTTCGTCGAACAACTTATCGTATAAGGTTTTTGCCATTGCGCTCTCGCGATTCAGTTGAAATTACAGTCCGCACAGAGCGGGCTGCACATTAATTTTTTCTTATTATGACAGGCGCAGTAACTGGGACAAGACCAGTTTCCATACTAGTATTGGGACTACCACCCTAAATAGAAACATGCCCCTGAAAAAGGTCCCCCGGAGCCTTGTCAAAGAAAGCTCTGAAAGACCAACATCGTCAGCCTTGGCGATTGCTTCAGGCCGGACTCTTGTTCAAGAAGGTTCAGCAATGGCCAAGCTCAAACGCTCTACCCATTCATCGGCCATGCCCTGATCGCTAATATTGGCAAAGCCCATCAACAGCCCCTTATGCACCGCAGGCGATATTTGCCAGTCGCTCAAAGCCTGAACGGCCAGGCCCTGTTCCTGGGCAGCCTTGGCCAAAGGCCGGTCATCTTCTGCCCTCCCCAAATTGGCAAGCACATGAATCCCGCCTGCCTGGCTTTGCACCTGCAAGCGCTCCCCCAATATCTGTTGCAGCGCCTGTACCAAATAAGCCCGACGTTGTGCATACAAAGCCCGCATCTTGCGCAAGTGCCGCGCAAAGTAGCCCTGCTCCATGAAGTCCGCCACGGTAGCCTGCGTCAGGATGGAACCCGGCCCGCCTGAATAGTGAGCCGCCTGCTGGAAACGCTCCACCTGGGACAAGGGTGCGACCAAGTACGCCAGCCGCAAACCGGGATTCAGAACCTTGCTGAAGGTGCCGGTATAGATCACCCTGTCGTCCCTATCCAGACTTTTCAGGGCAGGCAAAGGACGCCCATGATAGCGAAACTCGCTGTCGTAATCGTCCTCCACAATCCAGGCCTGCTGCTGTCTGGCCCACTCCAGCAATTGCAAACGCCTGGGTAGGGACATGGCCATGCCCATAGGGCTCTGATGAGTGGGGGTCACGATGGCAAAGCGTGCCTGTGGGCAATGCTGCTGCCCGGCTATAAGGTTCAGGCCCTCTTCATCCAGCGGCACCGCATGCACGTGCATGCCGGCCTGCTTCAAGAACTGGCGGGCAAAAATATAGCCAGGATTTTCGTACCAGCCCGCGTCACCCGGATTCAGAACGCTACGACACACGAGCTCCAGCGCCCCCCAATACCCGGCCGTCACAAAGATCTGCTCCGGCAGACAAGCTATGCCGCGCGATACGCCCAAATAAGCCGCAATAGCCCGCCGCAACGGCGCATAGCCCACCGGATCGGGGTAACGCATTGCCACGCCCCCCAAAGAGCGCTGATTCTGGTTGGCCAGTCGTGCCCAGGTCTTGCGCGGAAAGGCATCCAAAGCCGGCAGGCCCAGCTGAAATGGCAAAGGGGGTGAGTCTTCTGCTGGTGCATATGGCGAGGCACGCAGGGATGAGGCAGGGACACTGGCATATCTTTTCGCAGCCAAACTGGCCAACTGCGGTGACACCACCGTTCCTGCCGGCCCTCGAGCCAGAAAGTAGCCTTCACCCAGCAAGATTTGATAGGCCTGCTCCACCGTACCCTTGGCCACATTCAGCTCACTGGCCAGACTGCGTATGGATGGCACCCGGTCGCCGGGGCGCAATTGGCCTGCAGCAATCGCATCCCGAAAGCGCTCGTACAACTGCTGATAAACAGGAATGCCTGGTTCCCGGCTGGGTTTCCAGTGGCGTAGATCCATACCCATGTCCTAGTCAATTACTGATTTCTTGTCACTGATGACTGGGACATTACTCAGGGATAATCAACAAGTAAAGCAGATAGCCCGGCTTGATGACTAGACTGCTACAAACAGCGCATCAAACACAGCCACAGAACCAAAGTCTGCCCTGCCCTCTGTCTTACTTTCGATTGGATACGCCATGAGTACACTTCGCCTTCCCTACGACACCCTGTCTCCCAAAGCCTATCAAGGCCTGCTGCAAACGAAGCTTGCTTTGGACAAAAGCACTCTGGGCAAAGAGTTGATTGAGCTGGTTAATTTGCGCATTTCGCAAATCAACGGCTGCTCCTTCTGCCTGGAGATGCACGCAGCCTCCTTGCGCAGCTCGGGCGTGGCCAATGCCAAGATAGACAGCCTGGCAGGCTGGCGTGTCAGTGCGCACTTTAACGAACGCGAACGCGCGGCCCTGGAATGGACAGAATCCGTGGTGGATGTTGCTCACACTCATGCACCCGACGAGCACTTCGAGCCCTTGAAAGCCCATTTCAGCGATACAGAAATTTCGGATCTGAGTTTTGCGATTGCCTTGATGAGCGCCTTCAATCGCTTGGCCATCAGCATGCGCAAGTGAACGCGAAGGATGATTCTGCAGCGGCAAGAATCAAAAACCCTACGCCAGAAGTCAATCGTCAGACGGAATACGACCGTTCAGCGGCAACACTGAACGGTCAGCTTATTTGCCAACAATCCCGCCTTTACCGCAGGCCTTACCGCAAACACATCAAGCGATCCCTGAACTAGCCATGCAGCAAACCCCCGAAGCTTGGAGTAATGTCCAAGTTCCGGGGGGGGCAGTTCAGGGGCGGCTCCCCAATCTGCAGGAATGCGACTACTTCAGATCGGCCTTCAGGGTTTCCAGAGCCGCTACGGCGCACGCTTCGTCCAGGTGGCCGCCAGGGGCACCGCCCACGCCGATGGCGCCTATCGTGTCATTGCCGACCTTGACCGGCACGCCGCCGCCCAGCAGCAGAAAGCCCTGGATATCGCCCAGATTGGCGGCACCGGCATTTTTCTGCGAACCCTCCAGCATGGCGCTGGTCAGGCTGCGGGCCGAAGCGGACGTATAGGCCTTGTCGATGCTGGCATTGACCGTATGCGGACCGGCCTGGTCGGCACGTTGAAACGCACGCAATACGCCGGCGCGGTCAACCACAGCCGCAGACACGTTGTAACCTTTGGCCGAGCATTGCTTGACGGTTTCAGCAGCCAAACGGTTAGCCAGATCCAGGGAGATGTTTTTTTCGGTCAGCACACCCTGGGCCTGGGCGGCACCAGCGGCAAACAACAACGCCATCAAAAGGGAAGAGCGCAACATAGCAGTAATCTCCATTTATCAGTTCCGACAACACTGTCGGCATGGAAAAACTATACTTGCGCCGCCCGAACGTGACTATTCGGACGCTTACCCTGGCATCTACGTAGTTTTACGGAGAGACACTCACCAAGCTGGCGTAATGCCGAATCAGGTGGGCCAGGTTATCGACCTGCAGTTTGGCAAACAGGTTGGCACGATGCGTTTCAACTGTACGGGGCGACAGCGACAGCACACGACCTATCTCCTTGTTGGTCAAGCCCTCGACAATCAGCGCCAGCACCTCGCGCTCGCGCTCGGACAAACTTGTGTAGCGTTCACGCACCCACTGGTCGGCCGCAAGCCGCTCACGACGGCGCACGTGCTGACGCACGGCCTGCTGAACCGTGTCCAGCAACACATCGTCACTGACCGGCTTTTCAAGGAATTCGACAGCACCCGCCTTGAAGGCGCGCCGGCACATATCCACCGTGCCGTGCCCGGTCAACAGAATGATAGGCTGATCCACGCCTTGTTCAATCAGGGTATCGAGCAAGGTCAATCCACTGATGCCGGGCATGCGCACATCCAGAATCAATGCCCCGATAGACTGCCGATCAAAAGACTCCAGAAACTGCTGCGGATCCGCCCAAGTCTGCACCCGTAACCCGACTGTGCTGATCAGCAAGGACAAGCTTTGACGCACGGCGGCATCATCGTCCAGCAGGTGGATCAAGGGCGACAGGCTAGAGCCATTTTCAGTAGGGTTCATGATGCTTCCTCATCCACGAATTGCAGTTCCAGCGCAAACACGGCTCCCCCCATGGGATCGTTGAACGCCTTCAAGCCGCCGCCCATGGCCTGAGCCAGCGACTCGCTCAGGCTCAGGCCCAGCCCCAGGCCGTCGGAGCGCGTCGTAAAAAAAGGCTCGAACACACGATCCAGATGCTGCGGGACTATTCCCGGACCATTGTCACGCACGGTCAATTCCACGCGCCCTTGGCGCTGCAACACCTCGAGCCAGATGCGCGGATTGCTGATCTGGGCTACGCCCAAAGCGGATACGGCATTATTGAGCAGATTGTGGATGATTTGTCCGAGCGCCACGGGTTCACCAACAACAACGACATCGTGTGAAGGAAGGCGTTTTTCCAGGGTAATACCATGCCGCTCCAACTCCGGCATCAGCAAATGCACAGCCTCGCCCAACACCCGCGTCAAGGACACCGGGCAGCACTGCTCAGCCAGACCGCTTTCACGCAAGCTGTGCCGCAGGCGTGTCAACACGCTGGCCGCACGCTTGATCTGCTCCACCGAATGCGCCATGGCTTCACGTGCCGGCTCCAGGTCGGGGGGATCATCCTGCAAGAGCCGCAGGCTGGCTTGTGTATTGGCCAATACGGAGGTCAAAGGTTGGTTCAATTCATGCGCCAGGCCCGCGGCCATTTCACCGAGCGCATTCAAACGGCCCACCTGACCGATACGCAGCAACTCCTGAGCGCGCAAGGTCTGTTCACGCTGTTTGCGCACATAGATGACCAGCGCCACCAGCAAGGCACTGGCCAGGGCGAACAGTGCCGCCTGTCCCCAAGGCAGGTCGGCATAGCCCACGACGCGACGCGTGTGCAATTGAAAGGGTTGGCTGGTGGAAGTCATTGTCTTGCCTGACTGGAATACCACAGGCCCGGCATGGTCCAACCCAGGACTGATCACCCATTGTTGGTCCTGCCACTCCAGCACCACGCGCACGGGACTGCCATCACGCCGAAAAGGCCATTCGTCCCAGGCGATGGCGGCATTCAAATCCAGCAGCACGGCAAAGCTGGCCGGATGCGCCGCTACCAGCAGAACATAGCGCCCTTGTGCCAGTTGCACATCCGTCAACACGGCGCGCTCGGCCTTTAGAGACTGCAACTGCGCCTGCTGCCATTGAGGATTGGCCCACGCGACGTCGCTCTCTTCGCGATAGATCGCCATGATCTGGGGAAACATGGCTTTCAGCGTTCCCAGACGTTCAATGCGCTGCACGGGCGGCTGCAACAGGGCCAGCATTTGTAAAATGGCGTCATGCTGGGCCAGACGCTGGCCCAGCAGCCGGTAGGCTATATTGCTTTGCACCGTGAATGCCTCCTGCTGCCGCGCCAGTTCAGCGCGCGTCAACACGATGGCGCCGGCCAAAGACAGGCCGAGCCAAATCAACAAACCATACAGAAAAGTGCGATGGCGCGATTTCATGAGTGCATTGTGAGTATGGGAAACAATCAGATAAATAGGTCGACGGATCGAGAAACCAGGCTTTCCTATACTAAACAATGTCCCTGTCCCGCGCCGTTGCGAGCGGCAAGGTCTGGATCTCAGTTCCCACTCCATGATGAGAGCTGAGCTTGGCAATCTCCAACAAAGCCTCATCAAGGGTGTTGTTCATTTCAGATCATGAACCTCTGAAGCCAGCCTTTCACGGCTTGGCCGCCTGCTGATACAAGGGCATGACGCGTTCCGAGATCGCCTGCAAATCCGCAATACGGGTTGAGGAAGCCGGGTGAGTAGAGAGGAACTCCGGCTGACTTCTGCCCTGCTCCAGGGCCCCCATCTTCTGCCACAAGCTGACCGCAGCACGCGGGTCGTAGCCTGCACGCGCAGCCAGCTCAACCCCGATCAGATCGGCCTCGGATTCGTGAGTGCGGCTGTTAGGCAGTTCAAACATGACTTCGCTGAGCGTACCGCCCAAATCGTTCACAGCCTGCACACCAGTCAGGGCGGAGAGCACCGTCAAACCGAAAGAAGTCGCCATTTTCTGGGAAACCTGCTCACGCGAATGCTCGCGCAAGGCGTGAGCAATCTCATGCCCAATGACAGCAGCCAGTTCCGCGTCCGTTGGCTGAATCCGTTTGATCAAGCCGCTGTAAACCGCCATCTTGCCGCCCGGCATGCACCAGGCATTAACTTCGTCCTCATTGATGACGTGGACTTCCCAATTCCAGGAACGGGCGTCCGCCCGGAAAACACCGACTTGATCGATCAGGCGTTGGGCAATGGACTTGACCCGACGAGTCTGGGCCGCATCGGTATCCAGCGCCTTTTGCTGCCGAGCCTGGGACAAGACCTGAGCATAATTCTGGGCCGCCGCCTGATTGAGCTCGGCCTCGGACACCAGATTGGAGATAAATTGTTTGCGTTCGACACCTACCGTCCCGCTTTCCGTCGTCTGCACCGTGGCACAGCCCGTCATGGCCAGTATCAACCCCGCCGCCAAAAAGCGTTTTCCTTTCGCAATACCTTTCATGCTCAGCTCCAAAAAACAAACCTGACAAGAAAATGAAGTGCTAGGGTCCTGCGCAAACCCTCAGTTTCAGACGCCGCACTGCGAACGATGACGCAGACAATGATCCATCAAGACAATGGCCAGCAAGGCTTCGGCAATCGGCGTGGCACGAATACCCACACAAGGGTCGTGACGGCCCAGTGTCTGCACTTCAACCGCTTCACCGGCTCGATTCACGGAAGGACGCATGGTACGGATGCTGGCAGTAGGCTTGATCGCCAGAGAAACCGTCACGGCCTGCCCGGAGGAAATACCACCCAATACGCCACCGGCCTGGTTGGTCTTGAAACCATCGGGGTACAGCGCATCACCGTGCTCCGAGCCTTTTTGCGTAATGCAATCAAAGCCAGCGCCAATGGACACGCCTTTTACCGCGTTCAAACCCATCATGGCATGGGCGATATCGGCATCCAGACGGTCGTAAATAGGTTCACCCCAGCCAGCGGGCACGCCTTCGGCCACAACTTCAATGCGTGCGCCAATCGATTCGCCTTCTTTGCGCAGCTCGTCCATATAGGCTTCCAGCTGCGGCACCACGTCCATGTCTGGCGCGTAAAAGGGATTCTGCTCGACCACATCCCAGCTTTTGAAAGGAATGGCGATGGGGCCCAGTTGGCTCATATAGCCGCGAATCTTCACGCCGAAGTGCTCGGCCAGCCATTTCTTGGCAATTGCACCGGCCGCCACGGTAGGCGCAGTCAGGCGAGCTGAAGAGCGACCACCACCACGCGGGTCGCGGTTCTCGAACTTCTTCCAGTAGGTGTAATCCGCATGGCCGGGACGGAAGGTATCCAGCAGATTGCCATAATCCTTGCTGCGCGCATCGGAGTTGCGAATCAGTAGGCTAATGGGCGTGCCAGTTGTACGACCTTCGTAAATACCGGACAGAATTTCCACCTGATCCGGCTCACGGCGCTGAGTCACGTGGCGCGAGGTGCCAGGACGGCGGCGATCCAGTTCAAACTGAATATCCTGTTCAGACAGCTCCAGGCCCGGAGGGCAGCCGTCGATCACTGCGCCGATCGCTGGACCATGAGATTCGCCGTAATTCGTGACGCGGAAGCTTTTACCTAGAGTATTGCCGGACATAGAGAAAGTGAACGCAAAGAAATGAGGAAAAATGAAAGACAGGCACGATTATGGCATTGTTCCCGAATCCGGACATGCGCCGCGCCCGGTCTTTCAGGAAGAGCAACTGACGGCCAGCTCCGCACTGCCTTCTGGCGGCGGCATGGCATAGGCCTCAAAACCGGCCCGCTCGGTGTATGGGTCGCGCAGCAGCATCAGCAAGGTGTCGATTTCGCTGGCGTCATCCTTGGCAGCAGCCTGGATGGCCTGCTCAGCCAAATGGTTACGCAGCACATATAAAGGATTGACGCGATTCATGGACTCGCGCTGCTCTGGCGTGTCGGAACCGTCCAGCTTCAGACGCTGGCTATAGGCTTGCCACCAGGCCCGGGCCTGATCTTCGGAACCCTCAAACAGGCTCAGGAAAGCCTCGGGTGCCTTGCTGGCCTGTGCCAGAGCACGGAAGGACAAGGTGAAATCCGCCCCGCTGTTGTGCAGCAAGCGCCACCAGTCATCGACCAGTTGCGCGTCATCCGCCTGCCAGGTGCGCAGGCCCAGCTTGGCCTGCAAATTGGCGTGATAGCGCTTCAGAAAACTGGCTTCAAACGTCTGCAAACGCTCTTTCACCGCATCCACATCTGGATCCAGCACCATCAAGGCGCTGGCCAGGCGGTACAGGTTCCAATGCACAATCGCAGGCTGTGCATTCCAGGCGTAACGACCTTGATTGTCGCTGTGATTGCAGACGTGATTCACGCGGAATCGGTCCATGAAGCCGTACGGTCCGTAGTCAATGGTCAGGCCCAGAATGGACATATTGTCGGTATTCATGACGCCGTGGCAAAAGCCGACAGTCTGCCAGTCGGCCACCATTTCTGCGCTGCGATGCGTCACTTCCTGCAAGAAGCGGCAGACGCGCTCCTGCTC
This sequence comes from Alcaligenes sp. DN25, assembly GCF_023674485.1. Lineage (NCBI taxonomy): Bacteria > Pseudomonadati > Pseudomonadota > Betaproteobacteria > Burkholderiales > Alcaligenaceae > Alcaligenes > Alcaligenes sp. DN25. Next base: position 2,361,548 of record NZ_CP098408.1, read on the forward strand.
CGAATCGCCTTCGACCAGCAGTTCCGGATAGAACTCGCGCAGCACATAGTCCAGCAATTCACGCACACGGCTTGCGTCGTTGGCCCAATGTTCAAACGAGCCAAAACGCACAAAACTGGGGGCAACACGTGTCACAATCGCGCCCGTTTCCACGGTTTCCCGGTACACAGGCGTATCCGAAGTGACCAGGGCCAGGGCCCGGCTGGTGGCAATGCCCAAACCGGCCATGGCCTCACTGGCCAGATATTCGCGCACACTGGATCTCAGCACGGCACGGCCATCGCCCATACGGGAATACGGGGTTTTACCGGCGCCCTTCAACTGCAATTCCTGCGGGCCCGTGGGGGTGTCGATTTGCCCCAGCAAATGCGCGCGGCCATCGCCCAACTGTCCTGCCCAGACACCAAACTGGTGACCGCTATAGACAGCCGACACCGTCAGGCCACCCGGCAAGGGGGCTTGGCCGCTGACTACATCCAGAAATTCCTGTTCCCCCAAACGGGAGACATCCAGACCCAGTTGCGCCGCCAATTCCTTATTGACGTGCAGCAGGCGGGAATTGGCCAGGGGTTGCGGCGGAACCGCCGTATGGAAAGCCGAGGGCAAATCCGCAAAATGATGACTGATGGCCAGGCCATCGAACAAGCTGGACATACAGACCCCCTTAGGCCGATTTGGCGGCTTTGGCAGCCTCGGCTTTTTCGGCCTTGCTGCGCTGCTTGGCCGCTTTCTTGGCTGGCCAAAGATAAAAAATGGCGCAGAAATAATAAATCAGGGACAAGACAATTTCTGCAATCGCCCAGGGCATAACTTCAGCCACCGGGTCCGACCAGGCACGCATGACCCCTTCTGCGAAGTACAGCAGAATCATCATGGACGTCCATTGCAGGGTATATAAATTGCCCTTGAGCACGCTGCGCAGCGGCAGCACCAAAGGAATCACTTTCAGCACCAGCCAGGAGCCACCAGGTTTCAAGGGCGCAAAATGAAGCTCCCAGGCCAGGCACAAAGCAATCAAGGCGACCAAAGCCAGGGCCGCCACTCGATGAAGTATGGGGTTTAAAGGTTCATGCATGCTGTTATTATCACCTGAACCCTGTCGAAAAGCAGCGTCCGCCGCATCAAACCGCTATGAAAAACGACGAGAACTTCCCTATGCCCTCTGAGCAAGCTGAACAAACAGACTTGAACCCAGATAACACCGATCCTGTCTCCGCGCAGGAGCCCCCGCCCGCCCCCACCGCCAAGCATCACTTTTTAAGTGTGGCGCGCTTTGCCATCAAGCGGGTGGCTGAAAAAGATCTGATGAAGGTGGCCTCCAGCCTGACCTACACCACGATCCTGGCCATTGTCCCCATGCTGACGGTGGTACTGGCGCTGTTCACGGCCTTTCCACTGTTCCAGGAATTTGAAAGTGCCCTGGAAGGGTTTTTGACCCGTAACCTGATGCCCGAAGTGGTGTCAGAAAACATCATGTTGTATCTGAACCAGTTTGCCTCCAAAGCGTCAGGCCTGACGGCGGTAGGCAGCTTGTTCCTGATTGTCACGTCCATCATGCTCATCATGACCATTGACGAGACCTTCAACAATATTTTCCAGGTACACGTGCAACGCCCACTGGGACAACGCCTGCTGGTGTACTGGGCCATTATTTCGCTGGGCCCGATTCTGACCGGCGCCAGCCTGTGGGCCACGACCATTCTGGCTCGGGAGTCCTTGGGTTATATCGGCGACTTGTCCGGCATAGTGACCTTTGCCCTGTCTTACGTCCCCTTCCTGTTTACCGCCCTGGGGCTGACGGCGCTGTTCATGTATGTGCCCAACCGCCGCGTATGGTGGCGCGATGCGCTGATTGGCGGGGTGGTTACCGCTGCCTTACTGGAGCTGATGAAGGCCGGTTTCGCCTTTTACCTGACCCGCTTTCCCACCTACACGATTATCTACGGCGCCTTTGCCATCCTGCCGATCTTCCTGCTGTGGATCTACATTTCCTGGCTGATCGTCCTGCTGGGTGCCTCCATGGTGGCGATTCTGCCCGACTGGCGTGGCCGCAACTGGGTCAAGACCAATGTGCCCGGCATCGCCTTTACCGATGCCGTGAACCTGCTCTACCAGCTGTGGCTGAACCGTCAGAGCCAGCAGGGACTTAGCGTACGTGAACTCAGCCACAAGCTGGAACGCGACCCGGACGAGCTCTACAGCATTTTATGCAAGCTCAAGTCCATGGGACTGATTGCTGACACCCAGCAAGACAATGACGAACAGTGGGTACTGAGTTGCGATCTGCGTCAGGTCAGCCTGAAACAACTTACCAAGGCATTTCTGCTGGACCGCTCCCATACCCACGAGGGTCCGCTAGAATATGTATTCAATTATCTTTCTCAGTTTTTCGATCAGCGACTATCCAATCTGGAAGAACTGTTTGAGTCGCCGCAAGGCATTCTGACAGGACAACCAGCCATACTAAACGCCGATCCCGGTCAGGAGACCCAGTATGCTAAAAGTCAGTGAAATCCTGCGTGTCAAGGGAGACACGCTTTATACAGGCACCCCCGAAATGACCGTTGAAAAAGCGGTACAGAGCATGAGCGAGCTGGATATTGGTTCGCTGGTGATCATGGAGCATGGTCAGTTGGTGGGTATGTTGACCTTTCGCGAGATCATTCGCCACTGGCACGCTCAGGGCGACAAGGCCCAGGGCTTTACGGTGCGCAGCATCATGGATGACGCCCCTGTCAGCGTCACCCCCAACACCAGCGCCGACGAGGTACAGCGCCTGATGCTGAACAACCACGCACGCTATATGCCCGTGATGGACGGTCCGGTGCTGATGGGAGTTATTTCCTTCTTTGATATGGCCCGCGCCATTGTTCACGCCCAGCAGTTCGAGAACAATATGCTCAAAGCCTATATCCGCGACTGGCCTACCGATTCCGAGCAAGCCAGCGCATCTTGATCCCCTGGATCTGGCCGCCTTTACTGACGGCGTTGCAATTCTTCCCAGGCCTGCGCAAGCAGGCCTGGATCGTTTTTGGCCAACCAATGGTGATCTGACAAGGTACGACGCCACTGACGTGCGCCCTTCTTGCCGTGCGGCCAGCCCAACATGCTCTTGATCACAATGCGCAACGGCACACCCGCCTGAACATGGTGCCGGGCATAAGCAATCATCTGCTCCACCACGGCATCCTCGTCCATCAAGGGATGCTCGGGCCAGAGGCGACGATGAATCTCGCTTAATACCGCTGGCGTATGCCAGGCTGCCCGGCCCAGCATCACGCCATCGAACTGTTCTTCCAGCTCTACCGCCTGATCCGGCTCCTGAATGCCACCATTCAAGATGAACAGTGCTTCAGAAAAGTCCTTTTTCAACTGCATGGCCATGTCATAGCGCAAAGGCGGAATCTCCCGATTGTCCTTGGGCGACAAGCCTTTCAAGACCGCATTGCGGGCATGAACCGTAAAGACTCGACACCCGGACTCGAACAAAATCCCCACAAAGTCCCGCACAAAGTCGTAGGACTCGTTGTAATCCAGCCCCAGCCTGTGCTTGACCGTCACGGGCACAGAGACCGCGTCCTGCATGGCTTTGACGCAGTCTGCCACCAATTGCGGCTCGTTCATCAAACAGGCACCGAAAGCGCCTTTTTGAACCCGCTCCGAGGGGCAGCCACAGTTCAGATTAATTTCGTCGTAGCCCCACTTTTCACCTGCCAGAGCGCTGGTCACCAAGGCGTCCCGGTCGCTGCCACCCAGTTGCAAGGCCACCGGATGCTCTGCCTGATCAAAATCCAGATGACGTGCCTGATCGCCGTGCGTCAGTGCACCCGTGGTGATCATTTCAGTAAACAGCAAAGCGCGCGGCGCCAGCAGACGATGAAAAAAGCGGCTGTGGCGGTCAGTCACGTCAATCATGGGCGCCACACTCAAACGCCACATCTGGCTGTCCGGCATCACAAAATTAGTCATAAACAGGGAACAAATAGCCTGATTGCAGGCTTGGTGAAAAAGGGAAAACACCCATTTTAATGGTTTCAGCCGACCACAGGATGAAGATAAAGCGCGGTAAATCGCCGCAAGGCTCCAAAAAGCGGGCGCACTGGTCTAAAATCGGCCGTTTGACATACTTGCGCGCCTGATAGTGCGCCAACAACCGGACCCTCACTGAAAGCATGGCTGTTTTTACTTCTGTCAGCGAACTTGACGCCCGCGAACTGCTGGAACAATACACAATTGGCGAATTTGTTTCCTTACGTGGCATTACCGCCGGCATTGAAAACACCAATTACTTTCTGAGCACCACCCAGGGCGAGTACGTTCTGACCTTGTTTGAAGTCCTGACGCTGGAACAACTGCCTTTCTATATCGAGCTGATGCACCACCTGGCCGCCAAAGGTGTCCCAGTGCCCGAGCCCATGACTCGCCGCGATGGCAAACGCATCTGTGTCATGCACGGCAAGCCTTGCTCGATTGTGACGCGCCTGCGTGGTGGTTACGAGCCCGAGCCCACGGTTGAACATTGCCGCCAGATCGCCCGTACACAAGCTCAGGCCCACCTGGCTGCGCAGGACTTCCCTCTGGAACAACCCAATCTGCGCGGCCTGAGCTGGTGGCAAGCCACCGTGCCCCAGGTTCTGCCCTTTCTGGACGAGAGCCAGTCCGAGCTTATCCAGACCGTCTTGCAAGAGCAAAGCCGTTTTGCCGACAGCGACACCTATCGCTCCTTGCCACAAGGCCCGGCTCACTGCGACCTGTTCCGCGATAACGTGCTGTTTGCCGGCACCTCGGAAGCGCCCCAGATGGGCGGCATTATCGACTTTTACTTTGCCGGTTGCGACACCTGGCTGTTTGATGTGGCCGTTGCCGTAAACGACTGGTGTATCGACCGCCTGAGCGGTGCCCTGAACCTGGAAAAAGCCCAGGCCTGGCTGGAGTCCTACGCCCAGGTGCGCCCCTTTACCGAAGCCGAGCACAGCGCCTGGCCTATACTGATTCAGGCCGCCGCGCTGCGCTTCTGGATCTCGCGCCTGTACGACTTTTATCTGCCCCGCCCCGCGCAAACCCTCAAGCCGCATGACCCGCGGCACTTTGAGCGTGTGCTGCGCCAGCGTCGCGACCATGCTGTACCGGCGCTCCCTCGATAAACACGGATACTGATATGCAAGCTGCCAAGCTCCCCTTTCTTTACGGGTGGTACTGGATTCAGGAAGGATTGCGCTTGTTCAAGCTGCAACCGGCTGCTCTGTTCTTCTGGAGCTTGATCACCTCCATCCTGATCAACCTGAGCAATATTTTCCCCATCATCGGCCAGATGGTGCTGATCGTGCTGGTCCCGACCATGACCTTTATCATTCAGAATGCCTGTCGCCGCATTCATGAGGGAGAGGTCATTCGCCTGGGCATGTGGACCGAGCCCTTGAAGCCCGCCCCGGTACGCAACCGCCTGATCAAACTGGGCATCATTTACTTGTTGGCCTGCCTGGTCGTCGGCTTTGTGGCGACTTTCCCTTTTGTGAATGAGCTATCCCAGTTGATGGACAACAGCAATGCCACTCCACAGGAAGTCATGGCGGCCTTTCGCAAGCCCATCATTTTGTTCTTCGTGCTGTACCTGGGCCTGTCCGCCCTGTTCTGGCACGCTCCGGCCCTGGTAGGCTGGCATGCCATCCCGGTCAAGCAAGCCCTGTTCTTTTCCATGGTGGCTTGCTGGCGCAACAAGGCCGCCTTCCTGCTGTACGGCCTGTGCTGGGCGGCTGCTTTCTTCGCCATCCAGACCCTGGGCGAATTGCTGCTGGGTGCAGGTTTAAGCCCAGGCACGGCCACCATGGTGCTGACGCCTATCAATCTGGCGATGGCTGCCATCCTGTACGCCAGCTTCTACCCGGCTTACCGCAGCGTGTTTGGTGATCCGATGCGCGACGCCGCACAAGGCTAAGCCCGGTCCAGCCATACCCCGCCCCCTGTTTGACGTATTTCCTGCAGGGCGGCGGCCCAGGGCGAAAACTGCTCCGGCCCCGACAGAGAAGTGACCGGCGCCTCCAGTACCGATCTGGCTTTTCTGTGCCAACGTATCGCTCCCGCAGGTACAGCCGGACAAAACCTCAAGGGCTGATCATCTTCATCCAGAAAGCAGATATCCAGAGCCTGCCGCATTCCCCATAGGTGCACCGCCCTACAAGGCCGCAGCCACACCGCAACTGCGAAACTCTTGTTCTGTGGCAATGCCTTCCAGCCACGCCAACGGGCCCAGAAAATATTGGCGTCGAACAGATACAAGGGCTGCTGTGGCACCTGTTGCAGCGGCTGTTTGATCAGTACTGAGATAGACATCGCCCTAGCCTCCCCCTGCCAGCCAAGGGCCTAACAGGCTCATCGCAATCACCAGAAACGTGCAGGGGAAAATGCACACGACCAAAGGGGCCAGCAAATAAACAGGCAGCTTGAGGGCTCTTTGCTCAGCTTCCAAGTGCAAATGACTACGCAATTTTTCAGCTTGAGCGCGTAGCAACAAAGCCAAAGACAAACCCGTGTCCTGTGCCAGTTCCAAAGACAAAGCCAATTCTTCCAGCTCTGCCTGCCTGAAACTCAAAGCGACATTGCGCATGGCTTGCGGCAAACGTCGTCCCGCCCGAACCTCGCCCTGTACCTTGTTCAAGCTGATCAGCAGACTGCCTTGCGGTAGGGCCTGCGTTGCACGCGCCCAGGCTTGCTGCAAGCCCAGTCCGGATTCGACAGCCAGCACCAGCAGATCCAGAAAAAATGGCAAGTCCCGGCGGCAACGGAAATGATACTGACGCTGCAGTTTTCTTCCTCGTGAGATAGCTTGCAGTACGCTCAGGAAGAAGCCAGTCACAGCCAGCCCTGCAAGCTCCATCAATGAGGCTCCCTGAGTTAACAAGAAAGCACTGACAAGACTCGTGAGCAATCCAGTCAAGGCCAAACGTTTGCTTAAAAACCCCCGTACTTCCTTGGCATACGAACCCCACAATCGCTCGGGCCACTCATGCATAAAAGGCAAGGACAGGCAGAGATTCAGAGTTCTGGAAAACGGGGCTTCCCAAGCCTGCCAGGCCGCCTGCCCCAAACTGCTGCCTCCTTGCAGCAAAAGCAGATAACGACCGCGCCAAGCCCACAGGAATGCCATCAGGAACAAGGCTGCACTCAAGGCAGAGAGCATCCAGATCAGTGTGAGCATGATCACCCCTCCCCTCGCAGGATCACTTGCATCCACCACAGCCCCATCAGCAGCATGGCCACTAGCGCCCCCGCCACCCAAACACCCAATGTGTTGAACCAGGCCTGCTCAAATGCCGTGGCATCCAGAAGGTACAAGGCGCCCGCCACAAAACCCGGCAAGCAGAACATGATGCGCGCCTGCAAACGGGCCTGCGCGGTCAAGGCAACAATCTTGTCCTCGATGGTCAGTCGCGCCCGAATGGTTTGCGCCAATATTTTCAAACGCTCCCCCAATCCAGCCCCCGTGCTCTGGCCCATCTGCAAGGCACTGAACAACATGGCCAGTTCTGACACCGGCACTCGATCCAGAAGGTCTTGATACGAGTCCTTGGCACTCACCCCCAAGCGCTGCTGACGCAATAGCAAACGCAGCTCTTGCCCCAAGGGCGCAGGCAAAGATTGAGACAGCTGCTGCAAAGCCGCTTGCAAGGCCAAACCTGCTTGCAGGCTCAAGGCCAAAGACAGAACAAAGTCAGGCAACTGTCGTCGTAAGCTTGCCAAGCGCCGCTGTCCCATCCAGCGCAGAACCAGTAAAGGCGTGACTGCAGCCAGCAGGGCTACCATCGCTGCCAGCCAGAACGACTGCATCAGCCACCAAGCCGTCAAAAAGATCAGGGGCAATAAAGCCCAGGCCCCAAAAGCCAAATACTGACTGCGCACAAATACAAAATGTGATTGCAAACTCTGCTCGGACTGCATGAGCAGTTGCTGCCTATAACGCTTGGCAAGACGCTGTCCTGAACGTAGCAATACATAGGCCAACGCCGTGGTACCGAAGACAATAAGCAAAATACTGAGAAATCTCATGATTGCCTCTCTGCAGACGAAACATGTTCGGAACGCAAGCCACTGGCGGCAAAACCGAACTCCGGGCGATAGCGGTACAAGGTTTGCAGTTGAATACGCTGCGCCTCGATGCCGGTCACCTCCACAATCTCGTGCACCAAACGCTTGCCATCAGGCAAGCGGCTCAGTTGCACGATAATGTGCAAAGCCCGCGCGATATGCTCTCGCACAACCAGCAAAGGCAAATCCAGACCTGCCATCAACACCATCCCTTCCAGGCGGGACAAAGCATCGCGAGGCGTATTCGCATGCAAGGTCCCCATCGAGCCTTCGTGGCCGGTGTTCATGGCCGACAACATATCGAAAGCTTCTGCGCCCCGGCACTCCCCCACCACAATCCGGTCTGGCCTCATTCGCAAGGCTTGTCGTAACAGGCTCCGTATATCCACTTGCCCCTGACCTTCTGCATTCGCGGGTCGGGACTCCAAAGCCACCCAATTACTGTGCTGCAACTGCAGCTCAGCCGCGTCTTCCAGGGTCACGATTCTTTCACCTGAATCAATGCAGGTGCTAAGCACGTTCAGCAAAGTCGTTTTGCCTGTCCCGGTTCCACCCGAAACCAGAATATTGCAGCGTCGCTGCACCGCCTGTTGCAGGAAAGCGGCCATCTCCGGCGACAAACTGCCCGTCTGCAACAGATCCTCCAGCCCCAGGCGTCGTTTGGGGAACTTGCGTATGGTCACGCAGGTTCCCTTGACCGCAATGGGCGACAGTACGGCATGAAAACGCGAGCCATCGGCCAAGCGCCCATCCACTGCGGGCGAGCTGATATCCAGCCGTCTACCCAAGGGAGCCAGGATGCGGTCAATAATCGCCCGCAAGGCCGACTCGCTGCTGAACACCAGAGGATGGGCCTCAAGCCGCCCCGCCTGCTCAACAAATACCCGATCATAATGATTGACCATAATTTCCGAGACCGAGGCATCAGCCAGTAAAAGCTCCAGAGGACCCAAACCCACCGCTTCGGCACAAACACTGGCTTGCAGTCTGGCTTGCTCATGCTTGGGGACAGCACATTGGGCCTGGATCAAACGACCCAAGCAATCAAAGGCTTCCTGCTCCAACTGTTTGTCTGTGACGCGGGAGAGGTCTCGACGCTCCAATTCCAACGCACTCAACAAGGCTTGATGTAGGCGTTGCTGTTCCTGTCTGAACAGATCACTATCGGATACCGGAAGATCAGCTTGCCCAGGAGGGAAAAAACCTTGCTCACCTTGTGGTGTCTGACGCGGTTCTTCCATCGTAAAGGACTGCGGTATTGAGGTTTCCGGTGGGTTTCCCAAGTCCGAAACGGCCATATCAACTCTGGGCTGAACCTTCTGCCCAAAACCGGCAATCCGCAACTTGAACCCTCCCAGCACCAGGACATCACCCAAGCGCAAAGGCCCATCGTCATAAACCCGTTTGCCGTTAAGCTGTACGCCCGTCAAAGAGCCGTGATCCTGGATGTACACCGCCCCCGCCCGCTTCAGAAAACTGGCATGCTGGCGCGCGATACGCCAGGACGGCAGAACCACATCACAGGCCGGGTCACGCCCTATCAAGGCCGGCAAACTGACCGTGCAGGGGCGCGTCGTCCCCAGCTCCGACTCAAGCTCAAGGTTCAACACGAAATACCTCACTATCAGGTTCTACCCATTGCGACCAGGTACCTCGCCCTGCTCCCTTGGGGATGGCACGCACAGGTGTATTCAAGCGTGGAGCATCAGGAAAGCTTTGATCCAACCACTGGGTAGCATTCGCCTGCCGAGCCAGCAAATCAGGATGCTCTGCCGCCACCAAAGTCGGGGTCACAAATACCGCCAACTCCGTTTCCTGTCGGGCAAAGCGTTCGGAACGAAACAAGGCGCCCAACACTGGCAAACTGGCCAATCCCGGTAGACGATCCACATGCCGGGACTCTTCACGCGAGATAAACCCTGCCAGCACCAGCGTTTGTCCTGAACGGACATTGAACTCGGTCGAAGCTCGTCGGGTTTTCAAAGACGGCCCGGCGGGTTGGGACAGGCTGGCATCAAGGGAGCTAACCTCCACCTCGATCTGCGAACGCACCAACCCGCCACGCTCGACTCGCGGCACAATGCGCAGCGACACACCGTAAGGCTTGAAGCTGGTCTTGCTGTTTCCCTTGTCGTCCGTGGTGGTGTAAGGCAGCTCGCCCCCGGCCAGAAACTCGGCTTGAGAACCACTGCGTGCCAATAGCTGCGGTTGCGCCAGTACAACCGCATGTCCTTCCTGTGCCATGGCCTGAACGCGAGCAGACATCAAGGCGCCAACACCAAAGAATGCTGCCCCCTGCTTGGCAGGAAACGCCAAAGGCAAAACAGCTTCACCTGGCCTGTCCAAAAACTGATGAGTAGCCGCATCCCAGGCACCGCCCATACTCAAACCACCCTGAGAGCTCCCATCCCAACGCACTCCCAGCTCTCGCAGACTGTTGCGCGGCACCTCCACTACCTGCACATCCAGCAAGACCATCGGTTCCCAACCGTCCTGCTGCGTGAAATCCAGCAATTGAGGATGCTCCTGACTTAATGCCTGAATGCGTTGCTTGTCCTGATCACTTAAACCTTCTCCTTCCAGCACCAGCTTGCCACCCAGTTCGCTGATGCGTAACTCGGGAATGCGTTCCAGCAAACTTCGTAGCTCCGCCAAGGTTTGCCTATGATTTTCTGGCGACACCTCAATTTGGTAGGACTGGCTTTGCCCGGAATGGGACCAGACTTGCACCACCGTGCTGCCCGTCTTGCGTGCAAACAGAATCAATTCGCCCGATTCCGTGGTGACAGCGTGAACAATATCACCGTCGCCGACCGCCACCCGCTCCACCTGCGTGTCAGGCAGAACCATCAACTCACCGACTTGCAGCCCCAAGCCCTGGGCCTGGCTTTGCAAAGTTGCACTACACAGGGCACCAGACAGCAAACTCACAGCGGCCCGCCTACACCAATAGCGATTTTTGCTCATGGCTGCTGCCCCACAGAAAAGCCGTCCGGCATATCCAGCCAACCCAGACGCTCCACTTCTGTCTGGCCAAGTTGCCCTGCCGGTCTGTTGCCGTACAAAACTTGTACAGGCTGTTTGGGCCTTGCACCCGGCCCCAGACCCAGAATGTCAGCCAGCTCACCCCGCACGGCAGCCTGATGGGGTGTATGGTCATCCGGATTGCGCAGCAAGGCACTGATGCGTCCATGTTGCCTGGCTGCCAGCAACTTCAAGGCATCGTCCGGGCCTACATCCAGGGTCAAGGTGTTGTAGACGTCCTGATCCAATCTGGCCGTGGTCGAGCCTTCACCCGACCTTTGTCCGGTCGCCAGAACCAGAACAGACTGCAGCAAGGGGGCCGTTACCCGCCGCTGCCGATCATCAAAACTGACATAGATATCGATCAGATCTCCTGGCCGGATCAACCCCGACACCGAACTGATCGCATCCACCGGCACAGTCAGGGCACGCCTGCCAGAGAGCAATTGCTGTGAAAATGGACTGCTGACCTCCTGCACATGCGCCTTGCTGATCAAATCCCCTGCCCGCAAAGGCTGGCTGAGCACTTGCCCTAGCAGACTCTCAAACTGCGCTACATCCCAGCTGTCACTAGGCACCAGTTCAGCAGGAAAGGCGCGGGCGGCCAAATGCTCCGCCTGCAACACCGTCCCCGCTGTCAGACTGGAGGCGGCTACCACCCTATCCAATTGCACACGATGCGCCGCTTGCCGCAGAGCCTCTTCCTGCCGGTCCAAGTAACGGCTGCTGGTCCCGGCGGCCATCAAACCAGCCACCAAGGCCAGCAGGCCAAACCCTGCGCTGGGATGACGGCATAGCCACAAGAATTTCACCCGTATCATGAGGCCTCCTTTCCACAGGCACGGCAGATCAAGAGCAAGTAGCGCTGCCGCTCATGCTCCAGCTCCATGACATCCAGTTCGGCCGGGCCTTTGCGCCAATAACGCTCGCCCGCCTCGGCTCCCCAGTCCTTGCGCCGCAAATCGGCTCGCCATCCAGGCTCGGCCTTCAACAGCCAGCTTTGCACTTGCCCTGGCTGTTCGTGTTGCCACAGGACGGCACCAGCAACGGGTGGCGCTGACCAAACCGATGAGGGGGAAACAGGCTGACTGTGTTCGGAAACACTTAACAAACCCGACAAGGTCGAGGCCTGTATATCCTCCAACCACAAAACGCAATTCCTGCCATCTTTGGCACGCAGAAATACCCATTGCCCTTCCAATCTGATTGCGCCGTAATGAGCTCCACAGAATGGCTCCAAACGAGAAGCCAAAGTCTGCGCATCCAGGTCTGTGCTCAGTCCCCAGCTATACACAGGTCCAACATCGGTCTGTGCCATTTGCCCTTGACCCCACTGAACTTGGGAGTCCTGCAAAGGTAGGAGCAAGGGCCGCGTTTTGGCCGGCAAAGGGCTGAACATCAAGAAAAACAGCAAGATCAAGGCAAGCAGCTGTCTCATGGTCGCTCCTTGGGGCCATGATCCGGCACGTAATCCTGCCACCGGCTCAGCCAATCCAAATCGGCTCGTGTCCGCCCCCAGGCCGCGTCCATACGCCCTGCCTGCCGTATCGTTTCTCTGGCAGCGGGCCGGCTTGAGGCCATGGCCTCACCCCAAGCAGTCGTACTGTTTTCCAGACGCTGACGTGTTTGTTGTGTACTGCTAGCCTGCCCCGCAGCCGCCCACAGCCGGGATTGGCGCTGCAACTGTGTTTTGATGGACAGAGTTGCCAGCCAACGCGGCCACGGAATGGAAACACGCGACTGTGCCGTCCAGAATCCACTGCGCAAGCTCAAAAGCTCCCATTGCAAGGGCTGGGTTGTCGCTATCGGCGACTCCGAAAAACGGGTCGGTACTGCTTCTTGAACGGGGCTGCTCGCTGCTCGAACTGGCTTGCCATGGGCATCGTGCGTGAACAGGCTCAAGTGTGTACTCTGCTGCATTTGCTGCAAGCGATACTGCTGCTGCATCAGCCAACGTCCCGCCATCACCATCAGGCCCAACACCACACCCAGCAAACAGGCCTCGACCAGTGCGATCCCTTTTTGTCGCGTGTTCATAATTGGCGGCCTCCTGCATCCATCAGCCGTGCCTGCCAAAAGGGCAAAAACAGGCTGGGCTTGGCATCCACACCAGAATCTGCCCTATCCGGTGGCAGGGAGAAAAATGATTGCGCCGCCGCCCGTGTATGAACGGTTTGTCCCCAATGGCCTTGAGCCTGTAATGTCAGCACCAGATCGGGGCCTGCTCTCTTTTCAGAATCAGCCAAGGCATACCCGTCTACCCATGACCTTTGACTCCAGGGTCTGGCATCTCGCCGCGCCCAGGATTGCGCCACTGTATTGCCTTGAGCCGATAGCAAAGAGCTATTGCCCTGCTCCAGCGCCCACTTCCAGAAGCTCTGCCCTGAAAAGTCGTCTGGCGCATCAATTCCGGACGCATGAGTTGGCGTTTGCAAGGCCCACGCCATGGCATATTCACGGAAATAACAGCCTATCCAACGGTTGGAGCGAACCATATGCATGGACTGCGTATCGTTGGAATGCCAGCGGCCCGAACGGTCAAACTCGGTACGACCAGCACGACGCAAACGATGCTGCCTCAAAGGGCAACGCCGATCGACACCGGGATAAGAGCGAGCCTCGTAATCCCGTGGGGACAGAAACCCGTATAAAGACACCAGATGCGCCAAGCCCGACTGCCATTGGGCTTGTCCGGACTGTAGCAACAGAAACTGCGGCCAATCGTCCTGCTCAAACTGCCAGCGAATGGCTTGAGCCGGCCAATCCGGCAAACTGCCATCCAAGGTCGCCTGAATAATGGCTTGTCGCCGTTGCGGTAAACCCTCTACCAATTGCTCTTGGGCCAGCGCCAGCACGTCCTGAATCAAACGCTGATGGGCATGGAAAGCCTGCTCCAAAGCCTGCTGGTTGTCTCCAGCAGAGCGCGCCTGGGTATACGCCAGCCCCTGTGCAGGGCCAAACATCATGGCGACCAAGTGCACAGGCGGATTCGCCCTACGCGCTTGCCCGGACTGGGTTTGCGCTGCCCTGTCCCATGTTGCCAAGGTCAATAAATGCCCCAAAGCCAGTTGATGCCCCAACTGCGCCCGATTGATATAAGCCAGCAAGTTCAAGGTACGTGCCTGCTCGGTGGCCGCACCATAGGCAGCCGCATCCAGCACCAGGGACAAACGCCCTTGCTGCTCGGCAATCCGGTTCACATGAAAGTAGCCGCCCCAGGCGACAGACAGAAGTGCCAGCGCTATCAGCCCCCAGGCCAACACCGCCCCCTCTTGTGGTCGGTTGGGCGGCGTCATTGCGCATTGCCCGTAAAGGATTTCAGGCTCTTGGCACTGCCTTGAGCGGCCGCAGCAGAAGCGGCCGATTGCGCTTGCTGAGTCTGCTCGGAGCCATCCTCCCCCGCCAGTTCCTTGGCCATGGCCGCGGTCTGATTACGAATCACCTGACCAAAGGACTGATAAACGGCAATAGCCGCCACCGCGACCAAAGCCACAATAATTAAATACTCGACCATGCCCTGGCCGCGCTGCCGTCTGATGAACTGTCTCATTGGAATCTCCCAAAAGTCAGTTCACAGTCTGCCCCTTGGCAGCGGGCCAGAATATTCGCAAAAGCCGAGCGGGATGGGTTTGTCCGGCTTTAATACCTATGGGCTCATTACGCCCCGAAAAGCATGTTACTCATGAGTAGTGACCGCGTACCCCAAAAAACAACTTGCTCACTGCACGGCCAATAAAAATGCCAGTCAGTGTTAACTGACTGGCATTACGCCTGGAGGCGATTTTTTCTTCAAGCCGATGGTTTAGACCAGACGCACCTCTATGCTACCCAGACCGTCGATCGCCCCGTGCATCACATCGCCACGTTCCACCGAGCCGACACCGGCTGGGGTTCCCGTGAAAATGATGTCGCCTGGGAACAATTCGAACAGGCCCGACAGGTAAGCGATGGACTCAGCCACATTCCAGATCAGCTGATTCAAATCGCCGGTCTGGCGACGCTCGCCGTTGACGTCCAGGGTGATAGCACCTTGGGACAGCTCGCCAATACGGCTGCGTGGGACCAGAGGGCCGGTCGGCGCGGAGTGGTCAAAGGCTTTGCCCACTTCCCAGGGACGACCAGCTTTTTTAGCTTGCGTCTGCAAATCCCGGCGGGTCATGTCCAGACCCACCGCGTATCCCCACACACATTCAGCAGCCTGCTCCACAGTCAGATCACGCCCGCCCTTGGACAAAGCCACGACGAGTTCGATCTCGTGATGCAGATCCTGGGTGCGAGAGGGATAAGGCATGTCGCAGACCTGGCCGGGCAGCACGTTCAAGATGGAGTCCGCCGGTTTGCAGAAGAAAAAAGGATCTTCGCGACCGGTAAAGCCCATTTCCTGTGCATGCTCGACGTAATTGCGGCCGACGCAGTAAATGCGGCGTACAGGAAAAACCTGCTCACTGCCCTGTACGTTCAAGGCCGCAACGGCGGGTGCGGGAATGACGGTACTCATTTTGCCTGGCCGTCAGCAAAGCGCTTGGCACCGTCTACCAGCTCTTTCTTGGCAGCTTCGATACCGTCCCAGCCCTTGACCTTGACCCATTTACCTTTTTCGATGTCTTTGTAGTGCTCGAAAAAGTGCTTGATGCGCTCCAGCTCTTCAGGCTGCAGATCTTCAGGCGACTTCACGTTGCGGTACAGGGGGTACAGCTTGTCGGTAGGCACGGCCAGCAGTTTGGCATCGCCACCGCCTTCGTCGTCCATATGCAGCACGCCGATGGGACGGCAAGGAATCACGGCACCGATCTGGATTGGGAAAGGAGCAATCACCAGCACGTCAACCGGGTCGCCATCGTCCGAAATGGTTTGCGGAACGTAGCCGTAGTTGCAAGGGTAGTGCATGGCGGTCAGCATGAAACGGTCCACAAAAACCACGCCGTTCTCGTCAACTTCGTATTTGACGGGGTCCGAGTTCATGGGGATTTCGATGACTACGTTGATCTCGTCGGGCAGTTTTTTGCCAGCAGGTACTTGGGCGAGGCTCATTCGTGCAAACCTTTAAAAATAAAAGAAATTAATCGTTGGAGCGTCGAGGACGATCCGAAGTTTGAGAGAGATCGACCCCAGGGATGGGAGCCGTATCAAAGTAATCATCCAGATCCGAAGAGGAGCTCAAGCTGTCTTGCGAAGGCGTGGCAGCAGGAGGCACTGGCTCGGCCACCACAGGCAATGGACGGCCCTGATCCGGCAGGTCCTCGGCCACGACGCTGGCGGCATAGGTGTAATGCGGCAGATCGTCGTCATCCTGCGATGGCAGGCTGTCTGCATCGGTATGGCTAGGGTCATGACGAGTATCGGCTGCTGGCAAAGCCGTGCTGACCGCCAGAATCGGTAAGGTGCCGGCCATGGAGGCGGCCTTGCGCCAGTAAGAGACGGCTTCGTCGTGACGACCCAGGCTATCGTACAGATTACCCAACAAAGCATGATTACGCAGATCGCCCTGGATTTTCAGGCTACGCAACAGGTAATGCTCGCCCTGCCCCCACAATTGGCTGGTCAGGCACAGATGGCCCAAGGTGGACAGCAAGACCGGATTGTTGGGCTGACTGCGCAGCCACTCTTCGGCCTTGGCCAAGCGGCGGCCCACATATTCAGGTGGGCACTGGGCGTAGGCTTCCAGCAAGCGGCTGTCGAAACTGACTGCAATCGCAGGCTCCAGGATACGACCGGCTTCTTCGTAATTACCTTCATGTTCTTGAATCAGGGCAGCTTCCAGCGCGACGCCGGGCAGGATCTTTTCTTCGGACTTCAGATCCGACCATAAGGCCTTGAACTGTTCAGCACCACCCACACGCAAACGAGCAGCAGCGGCAAATTCGATGTGGTTCAGTGCCTCTTGACGTTCGATCCCACTGCGGCGCACCAGCAAACGGGTCAACTCGTAAACACGTTCAGCATTACCTTGCTGACGATAGGCGCGCAACAACAAACGAGTGGCGTGCAAGTGGCGCGAACTGGCATCCTGCAAATCCTGCAGCAGCTCGATGGCTTCTTCGGTACGATTCTGATCCAGGTACAGCTCGGCCGAAGCCACGGCACTGGCCTCTTTCAAACGAGCATCATCGCCAGCGGCAGCACGAGCGGCGGCCAAGGCTTCGTCACGTTGAGCAATCTGACCTTGATAATGCGCAGCACGCGCTGCTGCCAAACCTGCCACGACCTTGCTGGACTGCGAGCGGGTTTTGCTCATCAGCTTCATCAAGTCTTTTTCAGCTTGCTCGTAACGACCTTCCAGAATGCTGATCCATCCAGTTTCCAGCAAAGCCTGGTCACGGCGTTGAGCGCGACGACCACGCCACAGGCGGAAACGCTCCGGACCATCGCTGAACCAGGCCAGCAGGCGCAGCAGTACGTACAGCACGATGAACAGCCCCAGCGTGCACAGAACCACGTAAGTCAGCGAGGCGCGCGCCAGATAATGCGGCGTGACTAAATAGACGTTACCGGCGTGTTCACGCAAGACCAGAGCCAGCGCGACTGCGGCGATAAATAAGATGAGAGTCCAGAACCAAGTACGCATACCTTACCCCTGCGCCTGAGCGGGCTGTTCCGTCTCGGACTGAGCGGGAGTCGCAGACTCAGTCTGTTCGGCAGCAGGAGCAGCGGGCTCCTCCTGGCTGGCAGGCTCTGTGGATTGAGGAGGGTCGGACAAAACAGGATCCGTATCGCCCTGCTCGGTCTTGGTGTCGTCGGCATTATCCTGACTGCGACCGGCCTGAGCCTGACGCAGGCTTTCAATAGCCGCCAAGGTGTTATTCACGGTAGGCAAACGAGCACCGATGCGGGTGTCCTGCAATTGGCGTGTCAGACGCAAGGCCTGCTGAACCTGACCGGACTGCGTATCAAAACGTTTTTCCAGCGCTGTCGCTATTGCATTCAGCTCGGTCTGCCAAACGGCGGACTGGTTCATCATCATGGCCAGTTGGGCGGCCATAATGCGCAGACGCAGGTTCTCTCGCAGACGGGCAGCCTGATCCGGCGACATCAGCAAGGCGGCGGCATCGTCGACACGGCGGATGGAGACAAACTGCCCCAGATCGTGGCTGACCGAGCGCCAGGCGCTGCTACCCCACTGTTCCACCGTATTCCAGCTGCGCTCCCACCAAGGGGCATCAGCGGCCAGTTCTGTCGGTTCCTGAACGTCGGACTGCAAGTCCAGCGCTTCAGTATTCGCACCACCGGCAACGTCATCCGGCACCAGCAAAGGCGCTTCCGAGACGTAGCGCGACAAGGTGTCCAGTTGACGCGACAAGGAGGCCACATCCACCGTGGCAGCGGCGCGCAGGCGTTCCAGATCGCCATTCAGTGTTTGTTGCAAGGAAGCCAGACCGACGCGATTGGCCCGTGCCAATTGCGCCTGAGCAGCTTCCAGAGAAACGATGGCATTGGCCACATTGCCACCCAGCATCAGCTGTTGCTGCGCAATCGTGGCGAGGTGATCAATATCGTTCAGCAAAACCAGTTCCGACCCGCTGTCTGTCATGGTCTGGAAGGCTTGGCTCAGATCATGAAACTGTTCGGTGGAATCGTTAAAGGATTTTTCCAGCTGGGCAAGCTTGTCGGATTGACGCTGCGCCAGGGCCAGGGCCTGCTGCGCGGTTTGGCGCGCCTGCTCTGTGGTGTTGATATTGGTTGCCAGCTGGGCTTGCAGCTCGGCCTTATGCTTTTCCAGCAATGAATTCTGGTACCAAAGACCGGCAGCGGCCAGCACCACCACAACAGCCGTCAAAGCATAAGCCGGACCCGCGCCACTTTTACGCTTCTGCGGCGCAGTGGTGCTGTCTTTGGGTTCGGAATACGGACGAGGAGCCGCTGTATTGGCTGGGCTGGAAATGGGAGTCTCCGGTTCGCTTGCGGATGCGTTCTCTGTTTTATCGTTCATGGCAAGATTGTAATCCGTGTGAGGCTAATCGCGCGAGAGCACCGCCATCAAGGCAGCGACAATGTCATCATCGTCTGGCGTACACCTTTTTACCATTGGTGGCGCTGCGATTCCAGCCTGCAACAATAAGGACTGTAAATGTTCTTCAATACGCGGATGTATGACCACATAGGCACATTGCGCCCAAACATCCAGTAAACCCAGGCTTTGTACATTGGCGAAAACCGCATCGGCGCTTTGAGAACTGCTGAGCAACACGGCCAGACGGCCCGCCTGCAAACTGTCACGAATTTGACGGCCCTGCTCTGTACTCCACTGGGCGGGGCTACGCTGGTAAATCGCCAGGCGCTGGACCTGAATACCGTGATTTTCCAGCTGCTGTCCCAACCATTCACGACCGCTATGACCGCGCACAATCAGAACCCGCTCAAATTGCGCCAGTCGAGGCTCCAGCACCGCCCACAGAGCCTCTGAGTCCTGCAAGGAATCCGTATTTTCAGGGTGAAGTACGGCATCTGGGGAAACGCCCGGCTGGGCGCGCAAACAGGCGGCGGTAGCAAAACCAACTGCAGCCAGCAATACCTTGTCAGGCCAGCGTTGACCGCGCGCTTGCAAAGCCGCAAAGTAAAAATTGACCGCACTGCTGCTTACAAAGAGCACCAAGTCAAAATCCTTGGGATCTTGCCATTGTTCTTCGGACAGGTTTTGCGCTTCCAGGCTCAAGGCGGGCATAAGCAAGGAAGAAAAACCCTGCGCGGCCAAGGCAGCCGACAGGGTTTCGTTCCGTCCCGCGGGGCGGGTCAATAATACACTGGGCAGGTTCATGCCGCTTTACTCGCCTTCTGCGGGCTGTTCCGTAAGCAAGCGATCCAGAATGGCTTGAGCACCTTGCTGCTTCAGATCTTCCGCCAGCGACAGGCCCAAGGCTTCCGCATCTTTGGCCGCACCCGTGATCTGAGCGCGGTACACCGTGGAGCCATCAGGTTCGGCAACCAGGCCGCTCAGGCTCAGCTCCTCGCCATTCAGGGTGGCATAAGCCGCCAATGGCACCTGACAGGAACCACCCAAGGCACGCGATACGGCACGCTCGGCCAAGGCACATACGTGGCTGGTGGAATGCGCCAAAGGCGCCAACCATTGAGCTACATCGGTACGAGTTTTCAGAATCTCGATGCCCAAGGCCCCCTGCCCGGCGGCAGGCAAGCTGTCTTCGGTCGAGATGTAATCGCGAATACGCTCGGCCAATTCCAGACGACGCAAACCAGCCGAAGCCAGAATAATGGCGTCGTAATCGCCACGATCCAGCTTGGACAAACGGGTCTGAACATTGCCACGCAAGGGACGGATGTCCAGGTGCGGGTAGCGCTCTCGAATCTGGGACTCACGGCGTAAACTGGAAGTGCCTACGATGGCACCAGCAGGTAAAACCGCAAGATTGGGATAAGTATTGGAAACAAAAGCATCGCGTGGGTCGTCCCGCTCCATGATGATGGGCAGATCAAAGGACTCGGGCAACACCACCGGCACATCTTTCAGGGAGTGCACCGCCAGATGGGCGCGGCCATCCAGCAAGGCGGTTTCCAGCTCTTTGACAAACAGGCCCTTGCCACCCACTTTGGACAGCGTACGATCCAGAATCTGGTCACCACGGGTTGTCATTTCCAGCAAGGACACCTTGCACTGCGGGTATAGCTGCTGCAAAAGGTCGCGAACATGCTTGGCTTGCCACAAGGCCAGTTGACTGGCACGAGTGGCAATAACCAATTCCTGAGGAGTAGAAGCCACAGCGGTCATGCAGCAAAATAGCGCACGATGGCGGCAGCAACAATACCGATAATGGCCAGGATCCCTAAGCCTTGCAGCAGGGACAAACCGCTTTCCTGACCTTTGGCGTCGGAGGATTTAAAAATTGCCATAGAACTAAGCTTCCTTGGTAGAACCTTTACGGTGCGCCAGCCATTTGCCCAGCGCCACCACTAATAAGGCACAAACAATCTCGACCCCGAGTTTAACAGGCTGGGGCTGCACGCCAAATTGATTTTCCACAATCTTGTCCGTGACCAGCATGCCGCCTGCAATCCAGCCCAGCAAGGCACCGCCCAGGGTGACGACAATAGGGAAACGGTCGATCAGTTTCAAAACCAGGGTGCTACCCCAGACAATAATGGGGACACTTAGCAATAATCCAAAGATCACGTAGCCCAGTTGATGATCCAGGTGCGCGTTTTGGGCCGCACCGGCAATGGCAATCACGTTATCCAGGCTCATCACGAAATCCGCAATGATGATGGTTTTGACGGCAGCCCAGATGGTTCCGCCCCCTTGAATATTGCCGTGTGCGTCGTCGTCCGGCATCAGCAGCTTGATCCCGATCCACAAGAGCAAAAGACCGCCCACCACTTTCAAAAACGGCAGATCCAATAAGGTCAGAGCAAAGAAAATCAGGACTACACGCAGGATAATTGCGCCTGCTGTCCCCCACAAAATGCCTTGCATGCGCTGCTGCCTGGGCAAGTTGCGACAGGCAAGTGCGATCACGACGGCATTGTCGCCACCGAGCAAAATATCAATCAGTACAATTTGAAACAGTGAACCCCAATGCAGGGTTTGGAGGAATTCAATCATTTCGTTCCCGTATAGCTAAACGTGAGTTCTCTTCCCAGCCGCGGGACAAACGTTCTTTTTCTGTCGCCAGGCTGTCCCAAGACAACAACGCCCCTTAAAGCAGCAAACTAATCCTAGCCTGTGCAACATCGGGGCTTCTTTTTCTTACTTGATTCGTTTGAGCATGATCAGGCTGGCCAGATTCGGGAAGGAATGCGCCGGGTTGTGGTGTTTTTCTTGACGAAACCGGCTGGCCAATTTTGCCCGGCTGCACAGGGCAGCCAGACAAAGAGCCCGCCAAAGCGGGCCCCGGTACTACTATTTACAGCACTTCTTTGAGCAGCTTGCCCATTTCGGATGGGTTGCGAGTGGTACGAATACCGCAAGCTTCCATCACTTCCAGCTTGGCGTCGGCCGTGTCGGCACCACCGGAGATCAGGGCACCGGCGTGAC
Organism: Alcaligenes sp. DN25; assembly: GCF_023674485.1. Classification (NCBI taxonomy): domain Bacteria; kingdom Pseudomonadati; phylum Pseudomonadota; class Betaproteobacteria; order Burkholderiales; family Alcaligenaceae; genus Alcaligenes; species Alcaligenes sp. DN25. The sequence continues at coordinate 2,383,638 of NZ_CP098408.1, forward strand.
CCATGCGTTTTCCGGGAGGCGCTGTCACACCAGCGATAAAGCCAACAACGGGCTTGGTCATATTGTCTTTAGCCCACAAAGCCGCGTTGACTTCGTCTGGACCGCCGATCTCGCCAATCATGATAACGGCATCGGTATCAGGATCGTCGTTGAACATCTTGAGCACGTCGATGTGCTTCAGACCGTTGATTGGGTCGCCACCGATACCGACAGCCGAGGATTGACCCAGGCCCAGTTCGGTTACTTGAGCAACGGCTTCGTATGTCAGCGTGCCGGAGCGGCTGACCACACCGATGCGGCCCTTGCGGTGAATGTGGCCGGGCATGATACCGATCTTCAGCTCGTCAGGAGTGATCAGACCGGGGCAGTTCGGGCCCAACAACAGGGTTTTGCGGTTTTCTGCGCGCATGCGGTTGCGCACTTCCAGCATGTCGCGAACAGGGATGCCTTCGGTAATGCAGATAACCAGGTCCAGGTCAGCTTCAACAGCTTCCCAGATGGCAGCCGCAGCACCTGCGGGCGGAACGTAGATAACCGACACGGTTGCGCCAGTTTCAGCCTTGGCGTCGGACACGGAGGCGTAAATAGGTACACCTTCGAAATCCTCACCAGCACGCTTGGGGTTCACGCCAGCCACAAAGGCTTCCATGCCGTTACCGTATTCACGGCACATGCGGGTGTGGAACTGGCCGGTCTTGCCGGTGATCCCTTGCGTGATGACTTTGGTGTCTTTATTGATCAGAATCGACATTTGCTAATCCTCAACCTTTTCTTACTTGGCGGCAGCGACAACAGCAGTCGCCGCTTCGGCCATGGTGTCAGCACTGATGATGGGCAGACCGGAATCGGCCAGCATTTTCTTGCCCAGCTCTTCGTTGGTACCCTTCATGCGTACCACCAGAGGCACGTTCAGGTTGACGGCCTTGCACGCAGCGATCACGCCTTCAGCGATCACGTCGCAGCGCATGATGCCGCCGAAGATGTTAACCAGAATGGCTTTGACGCCCTTGTTGGCCAACATGATCTTGAAGGCTTCAGTAACTTTTTCGGCCGTAGCGCCACCGCCCACGTCCAGGAAGTTGGCAGGCTCGCCGCCAAACAGCTTGATGGTGTCCATGGTCGCCATGGCCAGACCTGCACCGTTCACCAGGCAGCCAATGTTGCCGTCCAGCTGGATGTAGGCCAGGTCGTACTTGCTGGCTTCAACTTCAGCAGGATCTTCTTCAGCCAGGTCACGGAAAGCCACGATATCGGGGTGACGGAACAAAGCGTTGCCGTCGAAGTTGAACTTGGCGTCCAGAGCGATGATGTCGCCCGAGCCGGTCAGGATCAGAGGGTTGATCTCGGCCAGTTCAGCGTCGGTTTCGGTGTAGCACTTGTACAGCTTCTGGAATTCAGCAACGGCTTTTTCGATAGAAGCGTCAGGAACGCCGATACCGCGAGCCAGCTTGGTGGCTTGCTCGTTGGTCAGGCCAACAGCAGGGTCCACGAATTCTTTCAAAATGGCGTCGGGGTCGCGCTCGGCCACTTCTTCAATTTCCATACCGCCTTCGCTGGAAGCCATCACGGCCACGCGCTGGGTAGCACGGTCGGTAACGATACCGACGTAGTATTCCTTCTTGATGTCCGCGCCTTCCTCGATCAGCAGGCGACCCACTTTCTGGCCTTCAGGGCCAGTTTGGTGAGTGATCAGCTGCATGCCCAGGATTTCCGAGGCCAGTTGACGCACTTCGTCCATCGAGCGAGCCAGCTTGACGCCACCGCCCTTGCCACGGCCACCGGCGTGAATCTGGGCTTTGACAACCCACACAGAGCCACCCAGCTCCTGCGCAGCTGCAACCGCTTCATCGACGGAGAAGGCAGGAATTCCGCGTGGCACGGCAACGCCAAACTGCTTAAGCAGTGCTTTGCCCTGATATTCGTGAATTTTCATGTGATACCTGTCAGTCTAAAAACACAATAAAAAAAGAAGGCAGGAACTCCAGGCCTGAGCCCGAGACCTGACTAAAACAAAAAACTAATCCACCCCGTCTGTGACTTTAGGTCGATACCAGACGGGATAAAACTCCTCAACCACGGGACCGCTCAAACGCAAGGCATGGCAGCCATCCAGATGGAAAGGCTGCTTGTCGGTGCGATAAATCTCTGATTCCCCGCTGCTGCGACGTCGCCCGGCCATGGTTTGTACGGCGGCGGTTGGCAACACTTGTGCCAGCTCGCTCATGTGCGTACAGCCAGCCGAACGCCCAAAGCGCTCTTTGACACCCTGACGAAACTGCTTGAGCAAATTCAGGCCCACCAACTTCTGGTAGGCGTCCGCAATGGACGAACAGTTGTCCTGGTAAGGGGCTGCATCGTAGACCGCCACGGCATCCACAATGGCAAAGCTGCTATCGATAGTGATACGCAGATGCATCAGGTGGACAGGATCACCTGCCTTATGGGTTTGGCCGTTGCGTATGGGAAAGTCGTAGGACTTCACATCCAGCAGCGAGGCCTCCAGGTCCCAGAGGCCATCTTCCCGTGCAAACGACTCTACCGTGATGGTACGCGTATGCAATGGTTCACGGGCGACGGACGGCGGGGGCAAAGGCATTGATATGAACGGGGCGGCAAGATTGAAACTGATCAAGTATAACGCACCTCGTATGTTCCGTATCAGCCACTTACATAATCTGTAAGCGCATCCCAAGCGGGCCAAACACAGGATCTACGCGGTGTCGATCCTACGGTATACCAAATTTGCATGAAAAAAACGACCACCTGACGGGCGGTCGTTTTCATCCAGCCTGGGAAATCGAGTGGCAGGACGAAAAGCGCCCTGCCCTGTCAATCTATTCAAGCGGCTTATTTCAAGCCTGCACCAAATCAGGCTGCCGCCCGCAATGCTTTGGCCGCATCCACCATGGCCAGCAAGGCAGCCTCAGTTTCAGACCACGCCCGCGTCTTCAAACCGCAGTCGGGATTCACCCACAAACGGTCGGCGGGCAAGCGCTTGGCCGCCTCCCCCATCAAGCGCACTATCCAGTCCTTATCAGGCACATTGGGCGAGTGAATGTCATAAACGCCTGGGCCTATATGATTGGGATACTCAAAATTCTCGAAGGCATTCAGCAAGAGCATATTGGAACGCGAGGTTTCAATCGTGATCACATCCGCGTCCATATCGGCAATGGACTGCATGATGTCGTTGAACTCCGAATAGCACATATGCGTGTGAATCTGGGTTTCATCGGACACCGCGCTGGTGGACAGGCGAAAGCAATCCACCGCCCAATCCAGGTAGGCCTGCCAATCACCCTGACGGAGCGGCAAGCCTTCGCGGAAAGCGGGTTCATCCAGCTGGATGACACGAATGCCGGCCTGTTCCAGATCAGAAACTTCATCCCGCAAGGCCAAAGCCAGCTGGCGACAAGTATCGGCACGGGGCTGGTCGTCACGAACAAAAGACCACTGCAACATCGTCACTGGCCCCGTCAACATGCCTTTGACGGGCCGATCAGTCAGTGATTGGGCGTAGGAGGACCAGGCCACACTCATGGGCGTGATGCGCAGCACATCCCCAAAGATAATAGGCGGCTTTACGCAACGCGACCCGTAGCTTTGTACCCAACCGTTTTGTGTAAAGGCAAAACCACCCAGCAGTTCACCAAAGTACTCCACCATATCGTTGCGCTCGGCCTCGCCATGCACCAGCACGTCCAGACCTATCCGCTCCTGAAAACGAATAACTTGCTCGATTTCTGCCTGCATGGCTTTTTCATAAGCCGCATCACTCAGGGCTCCCCCACGCCAGTCGCGGCGAGCAGTACGAATTTCCGTGGTCTGAGGAAACGAACCGATCGTGGTGGTGGGATAGGCGGGTAACTTCAGCTTGTTGCGCTGGGCCTGGATACGCTGCGCGAAGGGCGTACGTTGACGCTTGAGCTGGTCAATCTTGGCCATCTGGGCTTGCACGGCAGGATTATGCGTGCGCTTGGACTCACGGCGCGTTTGCAAAGCAGCTTGCTGAGCTCGAACCGCTTGCTGACCCGCTTCGTCCAAAGTGCCGTCCAGCAATCCTTGCAACAGTCTCAGCTCATCCAGTTTTTGCACCGCAAAGGACAACCAGCTCTTCAATTCAGCGTCCAGGCCGGTTTCACTTTGCACATCCACAGGGACATGCTGCAGCGAGCAGGATGGCGCAATCCACAGGCGCTCGCCCAAAACCGCTTTCAAGGGCGTCAAGGTTTGAACCGTTTTTTGCAGATCGGTGCGCCAAATATCCCGACCCGAAATCACACCGGCAGACAGCACCTGGTCTTGCGCCAATACCGCTTGTACGGCCTGCAAAGCAGCTGGAGCACGCACCGCATCCACATGCACACCCGCCACGGGCAAATCCTTCAATACCGCGACGTTCTCATGCAGATCATCAAAATAAGTCGCCAGCAGCAGCTTCAAGCCGGATTGATTCAGACCTTGATAGACGCGACGGAAGGCGTCTTGCCACGCTTGAGGCAAATCCAGAACCAGAACAGGTTCGTCAATCTGTACCCATTCCACACCTTGAGCTTTGAAACGGGCCAGCACTTGTTCATACACAGGCAGCAAAGTATCCAGCAAGGCCAGCTTGCCCGCGTCTGCCGAGCCCTCATAGGCATCGCCCTTGCCCAGCCACAACCAGGTCAAGGGTCCGGGAATCACGGGCTTGACCTTGTGCCCCAGAGCCTTGGCCTCTTCAATCTGCTCAAACAAGCATTCACGGGCAATCCGGAAGCTTTGACCTGGTGTGAATTCGGGCACGATGTAGTGGTAGTTTGTATCGAACCACTTGGTCATTTCACAAGCAGCGGCAGGGGTGCCGCTGGGCGCACGGCCACGCGCCATGCGAAACAAGGTATCCAATGACACGGGTGCATTTTCAGCCTGGCCGAAACGGGCGGGAACCGCTCCCAGCAAGGTGCTCCACTCCAGAATCTGGTCATACCAGGCAAAATCGCCCACAGGCACCGTATCCAGCCTAGCCTTGCCTTGCAAACCCCAATGCTGGGCGCGCAAGGCTTTGCCTGTTTCCAAAAGCTCTTGCTGGCTTACCTGACCGGCCCAATAGGCTTCCAAAGAGCGCTTCAATTCGCGCTGCGCGCCCATGCGAGGAAAACCCAGATTATGAATAATAGTCATAGTAAGCCCATAAATTAGAAATAAAAGGCCCGTATCAGGCGCCTGAAATCTATTGTGCCTGTATACTTACTTGAAAAAAAAATCAAATACACCATGCTAATTATGAATTTTCCTCAACATGCTTGAAATCCGCCATCTCGAAACCCTGAGCGCCATCCGCGACAGCGGCAGCTTGCAAGAAGCCGCCGAGCGCCTGCATGTTACGCAGTCCGCCCTCTCGCACCAGCTTCGCGACCTGGAAGTGCGGCTTCAAGTGCAATTGCTGAACCGCCGCACCCGCCCTGCCCGCCTGACCACCGCCGCTCTGCGTATTCTGACGCTGGCCGATGACATCCTGCCGCGTGTACGCGCCACCGAGCGCGATTTGCAAAGACTGGCCGCCGGACGCACGGGACGCCTGCATGTGGCCATTGATTGCCACTCCTGCTTTCAATGGCTGATGCCAGCACTGGACGCATTCAGGCAGCAATGGCCTGACGTCACGCTGGACTTGAGCGCGGCTTTTTCCTTTGCGCCCTTGCCCGCCTTGATGCGCGGGGATCTGGATGTGGTGATCACCTCGGACCCGCAGGACAATCCGGCTGTCCATTACGAACCCCTGTTCCGCTACGAGCTGGTGCTGGCTGTCTCCAACCAGCACCCCTTGTCGCAGTACCGCTATGTAGAACCTTTCCAATTGACCGATCAGGTTCTGATTACCTACCCGGTAGAACGCAATCGTCTGGATATTTTTACGCAGTTCCTGACGCCAGCCGATGTGGAGCCCGCTGCGATTCGGCAGGCCGAGCTAACGCCCATGATCGTGCAACTGGTTGCCAGCCAGCGCGGTGTGACAGCTTTGCCGAACTGGGCGTTGACGGAGTTCCTGAACCCGGCCTCGATTCGCACTTGCCGTTTGGGAGAGCACGGTATCTGGCGCACGCTATACGCCACGGTACGTAGTGAGGATTTACAAGCGGACTATGTGCAGGCCTTTTTGGCACAGGCACGAGAGACCTGCTTCAAAAGCCTGCAAGGAATCGTGGCGGCGCAGTCTTGAGCCATTTAGCAATGGCATGGCAAAACTCTGTTGCAAGCACTATGTAAATAGAGGAAAAGTACAGGCGGGCGGGCTCATGCCAACTTGAACGAGGCCACGTTTTTTGATGGCGGCAGCAGACAAGCAAGAAACACAGCAAAACGAAGCATTGCAGATGGCTTATTCAAGCCGGATCGTCTTCCCAATCACCCAGAATCTGCTGCAAGATACGGCCCGAGAAGCCTCGGCTGGCCATGAAGCGATATTGCTTGGCGTAACTGCGGGGGTCATCGGGCGGCGCACTGAATTTCTTGCCCCATACTTGCTTGGCCCGTTCCAGCTCGGTCGCCATCAACTCTTCTTTGATAATTTCGGTCTGTTCCACATCCACGCCATGCTGGCGCAGTTCTTGCAGAATGACTCGGGTGCCCACACGCGAGGCACGGCGATTGACGACACTATGTGCGAAGCGCTCGTTGGACAGCCATTTCTGTTCGACCAGGGCGTCGAGCAAGGCCTCCACTTCTTCAGCACTTTCTGCATGGGGCGCCAGACGGCGGCCCAACTCCAGGCGCGAGTATTCGCGTCGGGATAAAAAATTCAACGCTCTGGCTTTAAGAGACAGCCCCGGCCGTTTGGACGGGGCTTTCTTTTCAGCAGCAGGAGCATTGTCGCCCAAGCTATCTTCTACGTTTCTGCCCGCCCGAGTGGGCCGGGCAGAAAGCGCAGCAACGCGCTCCCTTTGAGCTTGTTTACGTTCCCGGATTTCCTCCGGGTCTGTCTCAAAGGGTTCGTCATCGAACTCTGGGGGAAAAATCAGACTTCTCCCTCGGCCGGATCAACCACAGGAGCAGCGGCTGGACGGCTGACAGCAGCGCTCATCAGGGCAACGCCCAGCTTTTCACGCACTTTGTTTTCGATTTCGCGGGCCAACTCGGGACGCTCTTTCAGGAATTCGCGCACATTGTCCTTACCCTGACCAATGCGGTTGCCGTCGTAGCTATACCAGGCACCTGCCTTGTCGACCACGCCAGTTTGTACGCCCAGATCGATAATCTCGCCTTCACGGGAAATACCGCTGCCATACATGATGTCGAATTCGGTTTGCTTGAAAGGAGGCGCAACCTTGTTCTTGACCACTTTAACGCGGGTCTCGTTACCCACCATTTCGTCGCCACGCTTGATGGAACCGATACGGCGAATATCCAGACGCACGGAGGAGTAAAACTTCAGCGCGTTACCACCCGTGGTGGTTTCAGGGTTGCCGAACATGACGCCAATCTTCATACGGATCTGGTTAATGAAGATGACCATGCAGTTAGCGCGTTTGATGGTAGCCGTCAATTTACGCAGGGCCTGGCTCATCAGACGGGCCTGCAGACCGGGCAAGGAATCGCCCATATCGCCTTCGATTTCAGCCTTGGGAGTCAAGGCGGCCACCGAGTCGATAACAATCAGGTCTACCGAACCCGAACGCACCAGGGCTTCGGTAATTTCCAGAGCCTGCTCGCCGGTATCAGGCTGGGAGATCAACAGATCACCCAGATTCACGCCCAGTTTTTGAGCGTATTGCACGTCCAGCGCGTGTTCGGCGTCAATAAAGGCACATGTGCCTTTGAGCTTTTGCATCTCTGCAATCACTTGCAGGGTCAGCGTGGTTTTACCCGAAGATTCCGGACCGTAAATTTCAATAACGCGACCACGTGGCAGACCACCGACGCCCAAAGCAATGTCCAGACCCAAGGAACCCGTGGAGACCACCTGGATGTCATGCTCGACGTTGTCGTCGCCATAACGCATGATCGAGCCCTTGCCGAACTGCTTTTCGATTTGCGACAGAGCGGCGGCCAGCGCTTTGGAACGTTCCGAGGCCACTGCTTTGCTGTTTTTATCGTCCATGAAAAATCCTTGACTGTGGAATGGCGCCCCAACGGACGGGCACGGCAATTAAAAATCAAACCTAATTATTGCATCAAATTATACTGTATATATACACAGATATTCAAATAAATTAACTAGCCGGCATCGTTATCCCCTACTGACCAGCCTTACAGCCTTGTGCAACAATGCCGAACAGCCACTCAATCATCTGTTTGTGTAGGGTCATGCGCATACTAATAGCTGAAGACGACAGTATTCTCGCGGATGGACTTTCTCGCTCCTTACGCTACGAAGGCTATGCGGTTGATGTCGTGCACGATGGCGATAGCGCCGACTCGGCCTTGCAGCTGCAAAGCTTTGACCTTCTGATCCTGGACCTGGACCTGCCCAAAAAGCCCGGCCTGTCGGTGCTGCAGTCAATCCGCCAACGCCAGGACACCCTCCCCGTTCTGATCCTGACTGCCAGCGATACGGTCGAACAGCGTGTGCGCGGTCTGGACCTGGGCGCGGACGACTATATGTCCAAACCCTTTGCCCTGACCGAACTGGAAGCCCGTGTACGCGCCCTGACGCGTCGCAGCACCGGCACCAGCAGCGCCTTGCTGCATCACAAACGACTAAGCTTCGACCTGAAAGGTCGCATGGCTTATATAGACAATCAGCCCCTGGAGCTGTCGGCGCGTGAAACCAGCTTGCTGGAGATTTTCCTGTCGCGCAGCGGCCGCATGATCAGCAAGAACCAGTTTGTGGATCTGCTCTGTGAGTGGGGTGAGGAAGTCACCCCTAACGCCATCGAGGTCTATATCCACCGCCTGCGCAAAAAACTGGAGCCTAGCGGCGTACGCATCCTGACCGTGCGTGGTCTGGGATACTGTCTGGAACCGGAAAAATTGCGAGAAGACGCTCCAGCCTAAAGGATCGTCCATGCAGCACGCTACGCCCCCAACCAGCAACAAGGCTGCGCCTGCCAAAGGCAAGCGTGTCGCACCACGCCCGCTCATTCACAAGATCATGATCTGGATTTTCGGGCCTTTGTTTTTGCTGTGGACGGTAGGCATTGTCATTACCTACTTCATCGCCCAGCACATTGCGAACTCCCCTTACGACCGCACCTTGCGCGATCACCTGGACTTGTTACGAGTGGAAATCAGCCATCAGGATCTGAGCCAGCCCATCCATTTATCGCACGGGGCACAGACAATTTTGCGTCAGGAAAGCCCGACCCCTACGCTATGGCAAATCCGCGATGCCAATGGCGAGCCACTGGCTGGCAACGCGAATTTGCCGGTTCCCGACAGTTGGGGGTATGACACCGACCTGCTGCGCTACCGGGACGTTATTCTGGACGATCAAAGCCTGCGGCTGGCCTATGTCTGGGGGGGCAAGGACAAAAACGACATGCCCTTTCTGGCGGTTGCTGCCGAAACCAATGAACATAGAGCGGTGCTACACAGAGAAATTCTGATCGGGATGCTGACACCACAATTCATTCTGGTACCGCTGGCGGCCATGCTGGCGGGCCTGGGGCTGACACATGGCCTGGAGCCGCTGAACCTGCTGCAAGCGCGCTTGCGTGCTCGTGCTCCCGGTGATTTATCGCCGGTAGATCAAGAGCAGGCACCTGCCGAAATTGTGCCGCTGATTGATGCCATGAATGGACTCCTGGCCCAGCAGGCACAATTTTCAGCCACCCAAAGGCAGTTTGTGGCCAATGCGGCCCACCAGTTGAAAACGCCGCTGGCGGGGATACGCACCCAAGCCGAACTGGCCCTGCGCGAGCGCGACCCCAGGCAGACCGAAGCCAGCTTGCAACAACTGGTACGCGGCATCGACCGGGCCACGCGCCTGGTCACCCAAATGTTGGCCTTGGCCCGTGCCGAAAGCAGCGATGTCCTGTACGCCCCTACCAAACAAACCCTGGACCTGAATACGCTGACTGAATTGCATGTAGGCCAGCGTGTGCCCGATGCCTTGAAACTGGGGCTGGATCTGGGGCTGGAAAACACTGCCAAGGCTATCCTCTTGCAAGCGGATCCGGTCCTGCTCGATGAGCTGATCAACAATTTGCTGGATAACGCCCTGATCTACACCCCTGCTGGCGGCTGGATCACCATGCGTACCGGCCAGACTCAAGGCAAGGGCTGGTTGGAAATCGAGGACAACGGCCCCGGCATTCCCACGGAACATAAAGCACGAATTTTTGATCGTTTTTATCGCATCATGGGCAACCAGGCAGACGGTAGTGGCCTGGGGCTGGCCATTGTGCGGGAGATTGCCGACATTCACGGCGCCTCCATCGACTTCATGCCACTGACTGGGGGCCAGGAAAGCGGCCTGCGCTTACGCGTCAGTTTCCCACTGTCTTTGCCTTGGAGAGCCTGAGCACATGCCCCAGACAATCACCAGTGCAACCTTCCCGAAAGCCAAGAATAAGCTGGACACCCAGGGTCGCAAAGTTATTTTTGCCTCCGCCCTGGGCACCATGTTCGAGTGGTACGACTTCTATCTGTACGGCTCCATGGCCGCCATTCTGGCGCAACACTTCTTTTCCGCCGTTAATCCGACAGCCGGCTTTATCTTTGCCTTGTTGGCCTTTGCCGCCGGTTTTGCCGTACGCCCCTTTGGAGCCTTGCTCTTTGGTCGTATTGGCGACCGCGTGGGCCGCAAGTACACCTTTCTGATCACCATCTTGCTGATGGGACTGTCCACCTTTTTGGTCGGCGTACTACCGAGCTATGAAGCCATCGGGATTGCCGCCCCCATCATGCTGATCGTCCTGCGTCTGCTGCAAGGCCTGGCCATGGGTGGCGAATACGGCGGTGCCGCCACCTATGTGGCTGAGTACGCGCCCCAGCACCGTCGCGGTTTTTACACCAGCTGGATTCAGACCACCGCATCCGTGGGTTTGCTGCTGTCCCTGCTGGTCATCATGGGCATACGCAGTCTGGTCGGGGAAGAAGCATTTGTGGTTTGGGGCTGGCGCATTCCCTTTCTGATTTCCGTGCTGCTGCTGGCGATTTCCGTCTGGATACGGATGAACCTGAAAGAGTCACCTGCCTTCCAGCACATCAAGGAAGAAGGCACGCTGTCGACCTCGCCCATTACCGAATCCTTCGGGCGCTGGGCGAATCTGCGCATCGCCTTGCTGGCACTGTTCGGCCTGACGGCCGGCCAAGGCGTGGTCTGGTACACGGGGCAGTTCTACGCCTTGTTCTTCATCACCCAAATGCTGGGTTTGCATGCCACCTTGGCGCAAACCTTGATGGTAATTTCACTGCTACTGGCCACCCCGCTATTTATCTTTTTTGGCTGGCTGTCGGATCAAATCGGGCGCAAGCCCATCATCCTGACGGGCTGTTTGCTGGCCGCCCTGACCTACTACCCGGTCTTCCAGGGCCTGGCCTATTTTGCCAACCCCGCTTTGGTCCAGGCGCAGCGCAACGCGCCCGTCACTGTTATTACCGACCCGGCCAGTTGCTCCTTCCAGTTCAATCCGGTGGGCAGCCACACCTTCACCAGCTCTTGCGATATCGTGAAGTCCTACATGGCCAGCCACGCGGTCAGCTACAACAACGTCAAGGGTTCACCCGGTCAGGTGGCCCAGGTACGCATTGGCGATCATGTGATCGATGGTTTTGAAGGCGGACATCTGAGCCGCGCCGATTTTGCCCGTCACTCGCAAGAGTTGCGCAATGAGTTGACTCAGACCATGCGCCAGTACGGCTACCCGGACGGCGCAGACCCGGAGCAGATCAATAAAGTGATGCTGGTGGTTCTGCTGACCTATCTGGTGGGGCTGGTAACCGCGGTCTACGGCCCCATTGCGGCCATGCTGGTGGAGATGTTCCCGATCCGCATCCGCTACACCTCCATGAGCCTGCCTTATCACATTGGCAATGGCTGGTTCGGGGGTTTTTTGCCCACCCTGTCCTTTGCCATGATTGCCGTCACTGGCAATATTTACGATGGTTTGTGGTACCCGATTCTGATCTGTCTGGTGACGGTTGCGATTGGTGCGCCCTTTGTGCGGGAAACCCGCCATAACGACATCAATCGTTAGCCAGTCCAGGCAAAAAACGCGTTGCACCGGCCATTTCCCGCGCTCTGTCAAGCAAATGCAAGGGTCCGTAAATGGCGGGGCGGCACAGGAAGATCTGCGCGTACAATCGAACATTGCCTCGGGCTTTACGCCCGCCCTTTTTCTTCTGTTTATTTATCTTCGTATCCATGTGGTTTAAGAATCTACGCATCTATCGCCTCTCCCCCGACTGGGTATGTTCCGCCGAAGAGCTGGAAGAAGCCCTTTCCAAACACAGCTTCACCCCTGGTTCCAGCCAGGAACCGCTAAGCCTGGGCTGGGTCAGCCCACGCGAGAACAGTGCTCTGGTGCACGAAGTTAACGGTCAGTACCTGATCGCTCTGCGCGCCGAAAAGAAGCTGCTGCCCACCACAGTGATCAACCAAGTCGCTCGTGAGAAGGCTCGTGATATCGAAGAGCAGCAAGGCTACAAACCTGGCCGCAAGCAAATGAAGGAAATCAAGGAACAAGTCATTGTGGACTTGATGCCTCGTGCCTTCGCCGTCTCGCGCGACACCCGCGTCTGGCTGGATACCCGCAACCACTGGCTGGCTATTGATGCCGCGGCTACCGCCAAGAGCGACGAAGTTCTGGGCCTGCTGGCCAAGAGCGTGGAACCTTTCCCCGTGCAGCCTCTGTATACCGAGCAATCACCCGGTGCCGCCATGACCTCCTGGCTGGTGGACGAAGAGCAACTGGCCAACTTTACTGTGGACCAGGACACGGAACTGCGCTCCACCGGCGATAGCGGTGCCGCCGTGCGCTACGTAAAGCAAAGCGCCGACATTGACGAAGTGCGCAAGCACGTTGAAGCCGGCAAGCAATGCACCCGTTTGGCCATGACCTGGGCGGATCGCATCAGCTTTGTGCTGACCGATGCGCTGGACGTCAAACGCGTGGCCCCACTGGACATCCTGACTGAAAAACAAGATGTGACGGCCGTCAACGATGACGAAATCTTTGACGCTGACATGACCTTGATGACCTCCGAGCTGGCCAAGATGATCAGCGATCTGGTCGAAGTCCTGGGCGGCGAACGCAAGTAAACCCGGACCACACAGCCCGCTTGGCTGAACCGCCCTTCAGGCCAGCTCCTGCTGGGCGGCGCGATACACACCGGGCGTCATGCCCGTCCAATGGCGGAAAGCCCGGTGAAATGTCGCTGGCGAACTGAACTTCAATGCGTAAGCAATTTCAGCCAGCGACATATCTTTGCGCAGCAATTTGAAAATCGCCAAATCTCGGCGCAGCTCATCCTTGATCCCCTGAAACGACAGGCCTTCATCTTGCAGCCTGCGTATCAGCGTGCGCGCCGACATATGCAATTTGCCGGACACATCCTGCAAGGTGTAGCCTAGGTCGGTATGCAAGATTTCCCGCACTTTGAGGCGCAAGGCATGCTCGTGATAGGAGGTAAAAATCCAGTCACGCGGCGCACGCTCCAGAAAGGCTCTGGCCTCAACCTGAGTGCGTTGTGGCCGTACCTGCCCCAACTCCACGCCAAACAAGATATGCGAGCACGGCGCATCAAAACTGACTGAAGCGGGAAACAGCACCGAATAGTCCGCCGCAAAAGCCGGTCTGGGAAATGCAAAGGCCACTTGCTGCACCGGCACCTCGCGCCCCATCAGCCAGGACACAATACCGTGCGTCAGCTTCAGCATCAGTGCATGGCCGAAACGATGCACATAGGCGGTGGGATAACGCGGCACCAGCTCAATGCCCAACTCTTTATCCGTGCGTATCAGATTCAGGCTGAAATCATCCAGCAGCAGATTCCAGAACTGGGTGAAACGGTACAAGGCCACATTGATGGATGGCGCGTCCCGCACGGTGCGCACAATGTATTTCAAGGCCCCGGCGCGTATGGGCCGAGTCCAGAAACCCATCATCTCATCGCCCGTTTTCCTGGCGCTTTCCTGATACAGGCGCACCAGTTGATCACGCGTCAAACGAGCGCCGGGCCGATCAATAAAATCTTTCACGATGCCCGCCTGCTTCAGGCAATGATCCAGCACATGTTCGGAATAGCTGGTGCGCAGGCTATGAAACCAGTCCTGAACCAGATCCAGCGCCACGGTGGCCGTATGGGCTGCATCAACGGGCACCGGGAGCGTGCCGGGCAAAGCATTCATTTCCTATGACCTCTCAAAGATTGTCACTTTTTGCATATTCGACGTCAGTATTCGCTATTGGGTAAGGTGCTAAACCATCCTATGCTGACACACATAATACAAGGAGACATCACCATGTTAGGCACTGGAAATATGATGCATATGCCCTTGCTCATCAGTTCAATTCTCACCCACGCCGTAGAGAATAACCCTGAGCAGGAGATTGTTACCGCTTTGGATAATGGCGAGCTTCATCGCTACAGCTATCTTGAATTTGCCCACCGGGTTCAGGATCTGGCTCTGGGACTGCGCCGAGAAGGCCTGCAGCCCGGCGAACGCGTGGCAACTTTGGCATGGAACACCTACCGCCATCTGGAAATTTACTACGCCACTTCGGGCATCGGTCTGATCTGTCACACCGTGAACCCGCGTCTGACGCGCGAGCAAATTGCCTTCATCATCAATGATGCTCAAGACACGGTGATGTTCTACGACGAACATTTTGAAGAAATGGTCAGCTATCTGCGCGGCCAATGCCCCACCGTCAAGCAGTGGGTACGCATGGGCAGCCAGGCTCAGGGCCCCTTGGCCGATGAATACGAAAGCTGGCTGGGCAATGACAGCACGGGCTTTGAGTGGCCTGTGTTTGATGAAAATACTGCCAGCGGCCTGTGCTACACCTCCGGCACAACGGGTGATCCCAAAGGTGCCCTGTACACCCATCGCTCCACCCTCTTGCATGCCTACGCCTCGGCCCACCCGAACGCACTGTGCATTGCCAGCGCTGACGCCGTCATGCCTTTGGTCCCCATGTTTCACGTCAATGCCTGGGGCCTGCCTTACTCCGGCCTGATGTCCGGAGCCAAAATTGTTCTGCCCGGTGCAAATTTGCAGGGAGAGCGCATTTACTCCCTCTGCGAACGCGCTGGCGTCACCTTGTCCGCCGGTGTACCCACCATCTGGAAAACCGTGCTGGACTATGCCAAAGCCAATGGCAAGCAATTCACTACCCTGAGCCGCATCCTGATCGGCGGTTCCGCTTGCCCACCCAACATGATTGCCGCCTGGGCGGGCTACGGCATTACCGTGCGCCACGCCTGGGGCATGACGGAGACCTCGCCGCTGGGCACTGTTTGCCAATTGCTACCCAAACACAGCGATCTGCCCGAAGCCCAGAAGCAGCACGTGCTGGCCTCGCAAGGCCGTGCCCTGTTCGGCGCACGCCTGAAAACTGTTGACGACGAAGGCAATACCTTGCCACGCGACGGCAAGAGCAGTGGCCACCTGCTGATCCAGGGCAACTGGATCTTGGACCGCTATTACGGCAAACCCGATCTGGCCAGTGAAAACGGCTGGTTCCGCACGGGCGACGTAGGCTCCATCGACGCCGATGGCTACGTCTACATTACCGACCGCAGCAAGGATGTAATCAAGTCCGGTGGCGAATGGATCTCCTCGATCGAGATTGAGAACATCGCCATGGAAGAGCCTTTGGTTGAGCTGGCTGCCTGCATCGCCCAGGCCGACGACAAATGGGGCGAACGCCCCGTGCTGTTCGTGGTGCCACGCGAAGGCGCTGAGCTGGACGAGGCCCACATGCTGGAGCGCTATCAGGATCGCGTCACCCGCTGGTCCGTACCCGACAAAGTAATTTTCATCGACCAGATGCCGATGACGGCAACTGGAAAGATTCAAAAAATGGCACTGCGCAAAATGCTGGCGGATCAAACCGACCCCAGCTGATTTGCACCACTGCCCTCGCATTTACGTAACACAAGGAGTTTTTTATGGCCGCCCCTTTCCTGCTCACCACCGAGTTGGACAACATCGGAATTGTCACGCTGAACAAGGCGCACAAGCGCAACGCCCTGGATGAAGATGCCATTGCTGAAATTGATGCGTACTTCTCCAATATTCCCGAGCACATCCGGGTCATTCTGATGAAGGCAGAAGGCGACCATTTCTGCGCGGGCCTGGATCTGAAAGAACACCATGACAAGGAACGCGGCGCCGTGGATTTTCTGCGCGTCTGCCAAAGCTGGCACCGTGCTTTTGACAAGATCGAACACGGCGGCATCCCCGTCATTGCCTGCCTGCAAGGCGCGGTCGTGGGTGGGGGCCTGGAACTGGCTAGCGCAGCGCACATTCGCGTGGCCGACAGCAGCACCTTCTTTGCCCTGCCTGAAGGTACACGCGGCATCTTTACCGGCGGTGGCGCGACCGTTCGCACCGCAAAAATCATTTCTCCCAACCGCATGATCGAACTGATGCTGACAGGCCGCGTGCTCGATGCCGTGGAAGGAGAGCGACTGGGGCTGGCGCACTACGTGTGCAACAACGAAGCCAACCCCAAAACAGCCTATGAGCTGAGCCTGGAACTGGCCCAGCGCATTGCAGGCAATGCCATCTTGTCGAACTACGCCATTGTCAGCTCGATCAGCCGCATTGCCGATATGTCTGCCACCGATGGCCTCTTTGCCGAGGGCTTGATGGCAGCAGTAGTTCAAACCGGGCGGGACGTGCAGGAACGCTTGGGGGAGTTTGTTAATAAGAAAGCTCATAAAGTGAAGCCGACCAAATAATATCGGCCAGGCGGACATGGGCAGTAATCACAACAATACGGAGACAAAACCATGCTGTCGCATCAAGAGTTAAGCCGGCAACTAGCCGGGCTACAGGAATATGAGCAACTCAAGTCGCAGCGTCGGCGTCTGGCATTTGCCTGCGCCGGCATCTGCCTGGGGCTGACCGGCCTGTTTATCGTGACGGCCATTTTTTGGCCCGGCGTTCTAACCCATGACCTGGGCAGTGGAGGAGCTGTCAACAGCGGCATGGTGTACGGGGTAGGACTGATTCTTGTGTCCTGGTTATTAACAGGCGTGTATATCCACGTCGCCAACACGCGCTTTGATCCGCTTTGCGAACGTGTACTGGCAAAGGTGCGCCCATGAATACACAAGCGATTCTGATTTTTGCCGCCTTTGTGGTCGTGACCCTGGGCATCACCTACTGGGCCTCGTCGCGCACTCGTTCCAGCTCGGACTTTTACACCGCCGGGGGTGGCATTACCGGCACGCAAAATGGGCTGGCCATTGTGGGTGACTACATGTCCGCCGCCACCTTGCTGGGTATTTCGTCCCTGGCCTTTACCAACGGCTTTGACTCGCTGTTGTATGCGGTCTGCGCCTTCATGGGCTGGCCGGTCATCATGTTTCTGATTGCCGAGCGCTTGCGCAATCTGGGCCGCTACACCCTGAGCGACATCGTCTCGTACCGCCTGGATGAACGCAGCACTCGCATCTTTACCGCGATCAGCTCGCTGACCGTGGTGCTGTTCTACCTGATCGTGCAAATGGTCGGCGCAGGACAACTGGTGCAACTGCTGTTTGGCATCGACTACACCTATGCCGTGGTGGCCGTGGGCTTGCTCATGATGGTGTACGTCGTGGTGGGTGGCATGGTGGCAACCACCTGGGTACAAATCATCAAGGCTATCTTGATGATGGGTAATGGCTTCTTGATGGCTGGCCTGGCCCTGTACTACTTCAACTTCGACTTTTCCGCCCTGGTCAGTGCGGCGGCCGAACACCACCAGGCTGGCGCGGCCATGAAAGGCCCCTGGAAGCTGATGGCTGATCCGTTCTCGGGCCTGTCTCTGGCGGTGTCACTGGTGTTTGGTATTGCCGGTCTGCCTCACATCATGATGCGTTTCTTCACCGTGCCTGATGCACGCGCTGCCCGTAAATCGGTCTTCGTCGCAACGGGTTTGATGGGCGTCTTCTTTGTGGTGATCTGCTTCCTGGGTCTGGCTGCCATGGCCATCCTGCCCAACTACCCCGAGTTCTATGTGGACGGCAAGGTAGGCGGCATGGTGCTGGGCGGCTCGAACATGCCCATCATGCACCTGGCAACGGCTTTGGGTGGCAACCTGCTGTTTGGTTTGCTGGCCGCCGTGTCCTTTGCCACGATTCTGGCCGTGGTCAGTGGTTTGACCCTGGCCGGTGCCTCGGCAGTTGCACATGACCTGTACGCCAAAGTCATCCGCCGCGACGATGTCACACCCTCGCAAGCCATGCGCGTCAACCGTCTGGCCTCGATCGGCATTGGCATTGTCGCTATTTTCCTGGGCCTGCTGTTCCGTGACCAGAACGTGGCGTTCCTGGTTGCCCTGGCCTTCAGTATTGCCGCCTCGGCCAACTTCCCGGTCTTGCTGATGTCCATGTACTGGCGCGGCATGACCACTCGTGGTGCCATTTATGGCGGTTTGAGCGGCCTGCTTGTGGCCCTGGGCCTGGTGATTCTGTCGCCAGCCGTCTGGGTCCGCATTCTGGGCTTTTCCGAAGCCGTATTCCCTTACGACTTCCCCACCCTGATTTCCATGCCTTTGGCATTCTTCATGATTTACTTTGTATCGAAACTGGACAGCAGCAGCCGCGCCAGCGAAGACCGGGATGGCTTTGACGCCCAACAGGTCCGCGCTGAAACTGCAGTCGGTATTGCTGCTGTCTCTCACTAGATACTTGGTACTCTGGCGGTAGCCCAGCCCGATCGGGTTACCGCCCCTTGTTTTAATTCATCCCAGCAGGAGCATCACCATGACAGAGTTAAACACCCCCGAAATTGCTCACTACATCGGAGGTGGCCAGCAGGCTGGCGCCGGTACACGTACTCAACCGGTGTACAACCCGGCCACCGGCCAGGTCAGCGCCAAAGTCAAACTGGGTAGCCAGCAAGATATTGACGCCGCTGTGGCCAGCGCCCAGGCCGCTTTCCCCGCCTGGGCCGACACCCCACCGCTACGCCGCGCCCGTGTGCTGTTCAACTTTTTATCCTTGCTCAACGAGAACAAGGAAAAGCTGGCAGCCATGATTACGGCCGAGCATGGCAAAGTTCTGTCCGATGCAATGGGCGAAGTCACCCGCGGTATTGAAATTGTGGAATTTGCTTGCGGCATTCCTCAACTGCTCAAAGGCGATTTCACCGAACAAGTCAGCACCAATATCGACAACTGGACCATGCGCCAGCCCTTGGGTGTGGTGGCCGGTATCACCCCGTTCAACTTTCCTGTCATGGTGCCCATGTGGATGTTCCCCGTTGCCATCGCGGCGGGTAACACCTTTGTGCTCAAGCCCAGCCCTATCGACCCCAGCCCCAGCCTGTTCATTGCCGAACTGCTGAAACAAGCCGGTCTGCCCGATGGCGTGTTCAACGTGGTGCAAGGTGATAAAGACGCGGTTGAGGCACTGGTCAATCACCAGGACGTGCAAGCCGTCTCCTTCGTGGGCTCCACCCCGATTGCCAACCGCATTTATGAAATGGGCGCCATCGGCGGCAAACGCGTGCAAGCCCTGGGCGGTGCCAAGAACCATCTGGTCGTCATGCCGGATGCCGACATCGACCTGACCGTGGACGCCCTGATCGGTGCCGCCTACGGCTCGGCTGGCGAGCGTTGCATGGCCATCTCGGTAGCCGTGCTGGTGGGTGACTCTGCTGATCGCATCCTGCCCAAGCTGGAAGAACGTACTCGCAGCCTGAAGATTCTGAATGGCACCAATGCCGCCGCCGAAATGGGCCCCATCGTGACACAGCAAGCGCGCGAGCGCATCAGCAGCTGCATAGACAAAGGTGTACAGGAAGGCGCCAAACTGTTGGTCGACGGTCGCGAATTTGACGGCGCCAAAGCCGGTGAAGGTTGCGAGAACGGCTTCTGGATGGGTGGCACCCTGTTCGATCACGTCACCCCCGACATGAGCGTGTATCAGGAAGAAATTTTCGGCCCTGTGCTGTGCTGCGTACGCGTACCGGATCTGGCCAGTGCCATTGAACTGATCAACAAGCACCAGTTCGGCAACGGCGTAGCGTGCTTTACCAGCGACGGCAACGTGGCCCGTGAATTTGGCCGCCGCATCCACGTGGGTATGGTTGGTATCAACGTGCCAATTCCAGTGCCAATGGCCTGGCACGGTTTTGGTGGCTGGAAGAAGAGCCTGTTTGGCGATATGCACGCTTATGGTGAAGAAGGTGTCCGCTTTTACACCCGCCAGAAATCCATCATGCAGCGCTGGCCTGAAAGCATCTCCAAGGGTGCGGAATTCGCCATGCCTACGTCCAAGTAAATCACGAACAAAAAACCGGGGCTCTGAATCAGAGCCCCGGTTTTTTTAATGCTTGCGTGTACTTAGCGCTGACACCTGCTCAACTTAGTACATGCCGTGGAAAACCGCATCATCAGGACCGATGTGCGAAGGAGGATTCCAGGTCACATCGCGCATGGAATGCTGCACCAGCGTTTCCACACCCAGCAGCACAGCAAAAATCGCCATACGCACGGGAATACCATTGTCAGCCTGACGGAAGATGGCCAGTCGAGGGTCGTGGTTCAGATCCACGCTCAAATCATGGGCACCTTCACGGCTATCGCGTGGCAGTGGGTGCATCACGATTACATCGGGGCCGCAGCAGCGGTCAATAATGGCTTTATTGACCTGGAAGTCGGCCGTGAAGCTGCCGTCCTGCCCTTCTTCGAAGCGCTCTTTCTGCACACGCGTAGCGTAAATAACATCCACACCAGGCAAGCCCTTTTCCAGGGACGTCGTCTGCTCGATGACGTGCTTACCTTGCTTGGCCACCTGCTCCACAATGTGCTCGGGCATTTCCAGGCCGGGGGGCGAGATCAGGGTGAACTTCAGGCCACGGTACATACCCAGCAACTTGATCAGGGAGTGCACGGTACGGCCATATTTCAGATCCCCTACCAGGGCGATATGTGCGCCATCCAGCAACTTGCCCAGGCGGGAGAACTCCGTGCTGATGGTGTACAGATCCAGCAAGGCCTGGCTGGGGTGTTCGCCCGCGCCGTCACCACCGTTCACCACAGGAATATTGGTGGCACGCGCAAATTCCGCGACCGAACCTTGCTCAGGGTGACGAATCACCATGGCATCCACATAGCCGCTCATGACGCGGCTGGTGTCGTAAATGGATTCGCCTTTGGCCATGGAAGAAAAGGTAAAGCCAGTGGTATCGCACACCGAACCACCCAGGCGGCAGAAGGCCGAGCCGAAGCTGACGCGAGTACGGGTGGAGGCTTCAAAAAACAGGTTACCCAGCACCGCCCCTTCCAGCACGCGCGACACTTTTTGACGGCGGGCGATGGGCTGCATGATATCGGCCAGGCTGCACAGTTCTTCCACGGTTTCGCGGGTGAACTGGTCTACGGACAAGAGCTGATGCTTGCCGCCGGTGGCAATACGGTCACGCAAAGGACCGGACTGTGCGCTTTGCGCATACTTGCTCAGCAAGGCTTCGTTTTCCACGATTTCCGTGACAAAACGCTGCACCACTTCGGGCATGGCCCGCGACTCCAAAGAGCCTTCAGGCAGCAGCCAGGTATCCAGTGCACGACGCTTCACCCCAATACGTGCCGCAAAAACGTCACGAGTCAGGTTCAGGCGACGCATTGCATCACGCAAAAAAACTTGTTGGGAGACGGCCATATTAGCTCTCGCTTATGAAATATACGCAATGCGCACATTTTAAGACTGCGGCTGATAAAAAAGCGAGCAAGAATTGAGACTATTGCAGAAAATACAACGACACTCTACGCAGCAGGCTTGAAACGCTGCTGTCTGAACGTAGCGTTCAAATGGAAGGCAAGCTAAGGATGTTGCCGATAAGGCATAGTGTAGGGCTGGGCTTCGTCATTATTGGGAACGACAAAACCGTCGTAATCTTGCTGGCCGGAGGTAAGCCACTCGCTATGCTGATAGGCAAAATCGGCCAGGCCCAAGGTACCCCATACGCCAATTACAAAAAGAGCCAGGCTCAAGGCCAGAAAGAAGGCCGAACAGAAACCGGGTATCCAGGCCCAGCGTCGCCCTGCTTTGGAGCTGTGCCACGCCAGGGTCCAGTGACTCCAGCACAAGGCCAGAAACGCCGAAACCAGCCCCATCAGAAAAACGAACAAGGGCAGGCGCAAAAAAGCGGGGACGAAAACAGATCCAATCGCTCCAGTGCCCATCAGCATGATGAACAGCAGCGCAGCCCCATGCAGGCAGACCAGAACCCGAAAAGAAAGAATATAAAAAGCGAGACTGCCTGGCGGGGTCACCATACCGACTTTCCTGTTAGTAACAAGAGCGGCGGGTTTGCACCCACCGCGTTTTTCAAAAAGCCGGGCATGGGTGAACCCAGGACCAGGACAGCATTCAGACGAGCCAGCAGCGCTTACTTCTTACCGTTGGTCTGGGTAGCCTGTGGACCGGCAATCGCGCGGGCAGCAGCCAAAGCGTTAGCTTCCGTACCGACCATGAAAATCAGGCGACCATCTTTAACGGGCGAACCGTAAGCAGGGGCAGCCAGCATGGTGTCACCCACGACCAAAGCCAGACGCTTTTTGGGGAACTGAGTGGTAACTTGCAGCAGACGCTGAGCAGCCTCTGGAGTCAGATCCAAAGCCAGCAAACCTTCTTTGCTGTCGTTGGTGCCGGCTTGCACGCCAACCAGATCCTCACGCACCACCACGGCACGCGGATTCACAAACAAGACACCATTAGGTTGCACGTCGACACGTGCCCAACCCGCTTGTTCCTGAGTATCAGCCAGGAAGATCTGTACAGGCGCAGCTTGCTGCTCGGCACCAGCTTGAGCCTGAGGCTGCTGAGCACCCGTCGCAGGCGTGGAGGGAGTGGTTTGCGTTGCGGCGCTGGAGGTGCCAGCCTTGTCGCTCGGCTTTTCTTGAACGGTTTGACAAGCGGCCAAGGCGACCAGGCCAACAGGAGCCAAAATTCGAGCGAGTGTGCGTAAAGTCATCATAGTGAAGTTCCCCCCTCTCTTTACGAAGAATCAATAAGGATAGCAGTGTATCAGTCATGTAAAAGCGCAAGCGGTTAATCTTTGTTAAAGCTTGTCATTTGCGCACCCCTAATTTGTACGCTGACTTGATCCATTAAGCGACCTTGTTCAGTTTTCAACTCAATGCGCAGCGTTCCGGGTACCAATGGAATTCGCAGCTGCGCCCCCTTTCCTGCTTCTACTCCCTGCACCCACCATACCAAGGGCTCGGTAATCTGCCCTTGGGCCAACAAACGCAATTGCTGGTTTTGCGGTGGAATATCCGGGTCCAACGCAAAAATGGTGCCATTGACCGGCTCGCGGATACGGGCCGGGCCGGCATAGGCCAGATTCACATCACTTAATTCCACACGATCGGTCTGCGTGCCTTCAACAAAAAACTCTTCCCGGCCAGGCTCCATGGCGGGTACAAACTCAATCTGGCGCACCTGCACCTGTGCAGGCATGGCCGTTTGACGACCGGGGCGACGCTGGTTCAAGAGCGAAATCACCTCGTGCCAGATCGGGGCTGCCCCGCTGACACCTGATACATCTTGCATACTTTGGCCAGCACTATTTCCCACCCAAACGCCAACGGTATAGTGCTCTGTCCAACCCAGGGCCCAGTTGTCACGCATGTCTTTACTGGTCCCGGTTTTAACCGCACTCCAAAATGGTGTACTCAAAGCACTGTCCAATCCAAAGGTCAGCACCCGAGCCTGACGGTCCGACAACATATCACCCACAATCCAGCTGGCCCCCTCATCCATCACAGAATGAAAGGGAGCGGCTTGCTGATCCATACGTGTTTGCACAGCTTGCGTCTGGCCCAAATTGGCCAGTGCACGGTAAGCATTGGTCAGTTCCAGCAAGGTGACATCGGCACTGCCCAAAGCCAGGCTATACCCATAGAAATCGCCATCCTGGCGCAGATTCAGGCCCAGTGCACGCAGGCGATCCACCAAGTTGGCAGGCCCCAGCATGGTCAGCACACGCACAGCAGGAATGTTCAGGGAAGAAGCCAGAGCATTGCGCGCACTGACCCAGCCCACAAACTGCTTATCGTAGTTTTGCGGGATATACAGGCCATTGCCGGTGGACAGATTCAGCGGCGAATCCTCCAGCAAGGATGCGGCGGTCAACAGGCGCTTTTCAATCGCCATCTCATACAAAAAGGGCTTGAGCGTGGAACCGGCTTGCCGCAAGGAACGGGCATGGTCTACCTCGGCCGCCTCGGACAGATCGCCACTGGAACCCACATAGGCCAGGACCTGTCCGCTATGGTTATCCAGCACCACCACCGCAGAATCCTGAACACGTGCGGTGCGCAGATCCAGCAAGTGGCGCCGCATACTGGCTTGCACTTGAGTTTGCAGGCGCGTATCCAAGGTCGTACGAATACTGTCACCGGCCTTGATTTCAGGATTCTGATCCAGAACCCAACGGGCAAAATGAGGGGCCAGTTGGGCTTGCCCCAAAGGGGCCTGTCCGGCCCGGCGCAAAGCCACCGGCACCAGATTACTTAATTCTCGACATAGTTCGGCGCGTCCCATCTCTTGCAGGGTCGTACACGCCCGGCGCTCGACCATCAAGGCCGAGGCATTGGGGCCGCGCAGCAAAACTGCGGCAATGGCAGATTCGCGTGCATCCAGCGCAGCGGCCTGCTTTTGAAACAAGGTACGCGCCATCGCGTCCACCCCGACCAGCTCACCCCGAAAAGCCACCTGATTCAGATAGGCTTCCAGAATTTCCGGCTTGGTCCAGGTGTCTTCCAGCGACTGGGCGGCCACCACCTGATCCAGCTTTTGCCAGACCGAGCGCCCACCTCGACCACCAATCAGATCCTGATCCATCAGGCCGGCCAGCTGCATGGTAATCGTAGAAGCACCGCGACTGCGTCCGGCAAACAGGCCATCCCACGCGGCGGAGCCCACTGATAACCAGTCCACCCCACCGTGAGATTCAAAACGGCGGTCTTCAGACACCAGGACCGCCATTTGCAAGGCCGGAGAAATTTGCTCCAGCGCGACCCAATCGCCGCGCCGTTGACGAAAGTCCAGACGGACTCGCTGGACAAGCTGGCCCTGACGATCCAGGACCTGCACATCGGACGATCGGTAGGCTTGCCGAACTTCCTTGTAGCTGGGCATGGCCTGCCCGGGACTGGCCCACAGGGCCAGTCCCAACACCAGCAGTCCTGCTTTAATTTGCTGGTGCATCCACAACTTCCAGAACTTGCTCGTTAGGCCAGACAGCAAACACGTCGGGCTCGTACAGGGCTTCAGCACGGCTGGCTGGCAGCACGAACTGACCCACTGTATTCAGACGCACCGTGTAGCTGACTTCGGTCGTGCCTTCTTCAAAGCGCTCGTAGTAAGCACGGTAGCCATCAAAGCGGCGTTCGACAAAGCTGGGCCAATGACCGGACTGCTCTTCACCGGCCGTTGCCATGGCAGAGTCGCGACCCAGGCCGCTGCCCAGGATAGTGGCACCGGCAGGAATCGGGTCCGACACCACCACCCAGCTTGCCTGACCTTGAGCCTTGACCTTGATCTTCACGCGCATGATGTCGCCACGACTCCATACACCGGGTTTGGCCTGCTCCACGGCTTCGATGTGACGCTCCATGCTCAAACCAGCCGCAACAGGCTTGGTCACGGGCACCGCAGCCAGGGAGCGAACTTCGATCCAGGCCTTGCCCTCACCCATTTGCTCAACGCTCAGGTTATCGGCCTGATCGCCGCGCCAAGGCACATCAATCCTGGAAGAGCGCACACCCTGACCGTCAGGTTTGAGCATGTCCCAATCCACCACCTGGGCACTTTCCGAGCCCAGAATCACCATGGACTGACCGCTAGGGTTCTGTTCGTGATGACGGCTGAACTGTTCAATAGCCAAACTACCCAAGAGGTTTTCAGTGGTCATGCGCCATGCACCACGTTGCTGCTCCGCCAACAGACCCTGGGCCAGACGAGGCATGTCCTCGGTCCAGTCCGACATTTCATTGGCCAGCAGCATCAGGCGAGCCTGGTTGGTCACGCGGCTGGTCATGGCCCATGGGCTGCCGTTAAGCGCGTCCTCACCAAAGACCAGACGGGTACCACGGCTGACCAGACGTGCCTGAATCAGATTCATGGCTTCTTTACGTGTCTGCTCGGCTTTCTTGATGCCCGGCAAACGCTGAGTCAGATCCACCCAGGCCAGCAGGATTTCAGTGGGCCAGCTTTGCAGGTTCAGTTCCACCGAATCCAGCATGTTGACGCGAGCACGGCCGTACTTGGCCAGCACGGCCGTCGCACGAATCACTTCAAGATCCCGCTCTTGGCGAGAGACCGTTTGCATGCTCGGGATACGACCATTCACCACGTTTTCCAGCGCTTGCAGCATCTCGTTGCGGAAGCCGTCCGGGATGGGATAGTTCAAGCCCATGGATTCCGCAATGTAGCTGATATCCAGGATGTAGCTGGTCAACACGCGGCTACCCCACCCATAGCTACTGGGGAAGTAACGCAACAAACCACTCTCGTCCATATAAGACGGCATGCGCTGCATCAGGCCAGCCCACGCCTCTTCGGAACGCAGGCCCATGAAACGCGAGGCTTGCTGTTCAAAGCAGCTGTAAGGATAGCGTTCAAACCAGGCACGCACCCCTTCCATACCGCCACCCAAGGAGGAACGGAACAACATTTGCAGACCACCTTGAACCACGCCTTGTTCGTTCTTCAAGGCACCGGCCGGTGCCTGCACCGACATGTTCAATGGCTCATCCATACCCACGGCAACCAATGTTCCCTGCTGAACCGTAACGGGGGTCGCGGTAAAGACTTCCTGCTTGATTGCAAGGCTGTCTTTGGCAGCCTTGCCCGTGGCGCCGGACTGCTGAACTTCCTGTGCATCCACCCTCCACTCCATCTGGTGCGAATCGGCCGAACCACTGGACAGTGGAACCGACATGGGCCAGGAAACCACTTTAGCCGAGCCCGAAGCCAGCTCAACGGTTTGCTCTGGCAAGGCCGCCGAGGGCAAGCCTTTACCACGGTACTGCGCCTGCACCTTCACGGTCATGGCACGGGGGCTGCTGTTACGCAGCGTCACTTGGGCCTGGTAATCATCACCCTCACGAGCAATGGCTGGCAAACCGGAAATGATTTGCAGGTCTTGCGTTGTGACGATCTGAGCCGAACCACTACCAAAGCGGTCGCCCGCCAGATCGGCGACGGCCACAATCCGGTATTGGGTCAGGGAGTCTTTCAGCGGCACGGTCACCGTTGCGCGACCTTGTGCGTCCAGCTCCACATTGCCTTTCCACAGCAGCAAAGTATCCAGCAATTCACGAGTGGGGCTCTTGCCACCGCCACCACCCGCTGCGACAGCCTTGCGACCATAGTGACGACGACCCACGATTTCAGACTGCGCCGTGGCGGTCTGCACGTTGTAGCCGCGCAAGGCACGCATGGCGTTGAGCAGGTTCCAGCTATTGTTCGGGCTCAGTTCCAGCAAGGCTTGATCCACAGCCGCCAAGGCCACGGACGCACCGGCTGCCGGTGTGCCATCGGACTTGAGGACCTGAATATCAACCTTGGCCTGCTCACGAATCGCGTACTGGCTGCGATCCGTCGTTACCTTCACATCCAGTGCATCTTGCTGGCTGCTGACTTCAATGCTGGCCAGACCAAAACGATAGCTAGGCTTGGACAAGTCCACGGTAGTTGTCGGGGCAACAAACTCACCACCGCCTTCCGAGTAGGCTTTGTACCAAGTCAGAGGCTGACTCCAGCCCCAGCTAAAGAAAGAGTACCAAGGCACTTCACGCAGACGGCCACGCAGAACCAGCACGGACACGTAAACGTTCGGCCCCCATTCGGGCTTGATCTCCACGCTGACGTTAGGGCTGTCGCCTTCCAGCTGAACCACTTGAGCCTGCAAGACACCTTCACGCTCCACCGACACCAGGGCCGTGGCCTCGCGGAACGGCATGCGCACCTGGAACTCGGCTGTCTCGCCAGGAGCCCAAACTTTCTTCGCAGGAATCACGTCGATACGGTCATCGTTCTGACCACCGAACCACAGGTAACCGGAGCCACTGACCCAGACGGTGCTGGCAGCAACGGACTCGCGGCCTTCGCCATCGCGTGCAATGGCACGCAGCTCGACCTGACCGCCCTTCTCCAGTTTCACATCACACTGCACCAGACCCTGATCGTCGCTGCGACCTTCGCAGATCGTGCCCAGGTCTTCGCGCTGCTCCTGATTGTCGTAGCTGTAGAAGCCACCCACCATACGCTTGCGGATCGAGAAACGCTGCACATTGGCCGCCTCAATACGCACAGGCACGTTTTTCAGTGGCTTGCCGTCCGGGCTCACCGCGATAGCCGAGAGCTTGGTGGACGAACCGGCTGCCAACCAGCTACCTGCACGCAGACCCACCACTACATCGGCCGGCCATACGGACACGGTTTGGGTCAAGGTTTGAATTTCACCGTTCGGATCGGCAAAAGTGGCTTCTACCAGAAATTCGGAAGGACGATCCACCGCAGGCAACTCATCCAGCGTGGCACGCAAACCACCCTGTGCATCCAGCTGAAAGCGCTTCTTGTTCAGGAAAACACGGGAGTCCGAGACATCAGACTGTTCAACTTTCTCGGGAGGGACAAAGCTGAAATCGTCATAGGCGCTGAAGGACGTTCCTGCCGAGCGGACGACCGCCGACAACTGAACCGGCAAGTAATCGGCCGGGCCACCAGACAGGTACTGCAACTGCAGGTCGGCCTGCAGTTCTTTGGGTTTGACCAGATAAGGACGATCCTGACCGTCACCCAGCTTGATACTGCCGCCCAACACAGGCAGCTTGAACTGCTCTACGCGGAACCCGCCGAAGTTGAAGTACTGATCCTCGCCTTCGGTTCGCAAGCGATACACACCCAGCTCGGCGTCCTTGGGGATTTTCCAGTCGGTCAGAGCAAATACGCTGCCTGCCGCTGTCTTTTGCCACTTCAAGGGCAGCTCAATTCGCTTGCCGCTGCCATCGTGCTCGACAATCATGGTGTCGGGATAGCGAGCTGGAGCCTTGAAACCGTCACGCACGCGTTCGCGTACATAGTGTTTCATATGGGCCACTTCACCCGCACGGAACAGATTGCGATCCATCACAGTGTGAGCAATGGCCTCATCGCGACCGCCCCAGTTGTAAGGCACATTGAAGCGCCAAGGCTCGATACCCGAATTCCACTCGCTCAAGGCAAAGCTGAAATCATCTTTACCACGAGCCATGGGGTTGTTCTTGTCGATTCGCGCCGTCACGAACAAACCGGACAAGCTGGTTTCCTGGCAGTAATCCGGGCTGGACACCGCCTGCGGGTGATGGAACATCCCATTCTCGTCTGTTTCACCTTGCAGCAGCTCTTCACCACGGCAGTTCATCACGCGAATTTTCGCGCCGGGCACGACTTTGGCATCATCCAGTGTCGTGACCCAGACCAGCAAATCGTCACCACCTTTCTTGATATGCACACCCAGGTTGGTCACCAGCACAGAGCTACGCACGTACATGGTACCGGCCGCCTCCAGCAAGGAAGCTCCCAGACGTGGAGAAGCGACTTCCAGAACATGGAAACCAGGCTCTTTCAGCGGCACGCCAATCAATTCAAAAGGACGCTCGCCTTTTTGATCCATGCCGGGCAAGTCCAGCTTCTTCAGATCCTTGCCTTGCAACAGGGGCTGAGCACGCAGATCCAGGTAGCCGTTCTCATTCAAAGGAGCGGTGACATGGAAGTCACTACCCATCATGGTCTTCAGATAGTCGGGGGTGACCGACCAGGAATAGTTCAGCTGGCGCAGACGGGAGAACCAGGTCAGAACTTCCTTGTCGTCCTTCACGGCAAGAGCCCCCACCTGACCGGCGGACACCAGCATTTGCTGAGTTGTCAGATTGGCTTCGACATTACGCAGGCTCAAGCCAATGGCTGGCGGATCGGAATCGTCCGATCCGTCACGATCCGCATGGCCGAAACGCTCCACAATCCCGAAAGGCTCCACCGCAAACTTCACCAGCGGCGGATAGGTCGTGGTGCTCATGCCGTTGCTCAGTACTTGCGGGTTCTTCAGGCGGCGACCTGCGTCGTCCGTCAGGCTGTCCGGAATCTTGACCGTCAGCTTGGCGTTTTCAGGGAAAGGACCCTCGAAACGCACGTACTGGCCAGGCCCACGATCCTGCCATGCCTCGTCGCTATCAGACTTGGGTTCCCAAACCTGCTTGCCGGCTTCCAAACGAATCTGGCTCAAGTACTCGTAAGCGACGGGCGCAGAGAACTGAACACCGAAGCTGCCAACCGGCGTGCAAGGCGCTTCTGCGCGCTCACGCATGCAAGTGAGCGAGGCGGTAAACTCGGGGCGCACGTTGTAATCGTAGGTATAGCGGTCCGTATTAGGGACGCCCTTGCGATTCTCAATCTGGGTCATGATGCCCGGCTCCAGCACCACCGACACGCTGGCATCCGCTGGCAGGGGACGCGCACACTGGACGGCCTGGTATCGGTCGTCTACCTCGTCCACATAGAACTCGGCGCGAACCATGGCGTCGCGCTCGGCACCCTCAATGGCTTTCAAGCCAATACGCTCGCCAATACCCTCTACCCGGCAATAGCCGTTCTTGACTAAAGAGGCGCTATTAACCGGCGCATTGAAGCTGAATAGAAAGACCTGGTCTTCATCAATAATGTTGTAATACGGGCGGTTGCTTTCCAGAATGGCGCCGCCTGAATTAAAACGATATTGAGCCGGTCCGCTAATCGCTTCATTATTGATGCTGCGAAAACTTTTGGACACGACGGCCGTACAACTCAAGCCTGGTCCTGGACGCTCGTCGAATTCATAAATCCAGCGGCGCGAATCAAGCCAACGGCCCTGACCGACTACCGAAGGATCATCACACTGCACCTGAACGGGTGCAGGCAATTGCGAATCCCCAAAATGAACTGCGGGTGTGGCAAAGGTGACTTTGACATCCCGCAAATCCGATGTCGCCCCTTGGGGCGAGAAACTGCTTATCGTAATGGCTTGGGCGCTACTGACACCCAGCAAGAACATCAAACCCAGCAAAGACTGGCGATGCATCGTTCTTCCCCTATGGAATGTGCTATTTTCGGCGCCAGTTTAATAGAAATCAGACCCTCTGAGCGTGTCTGACTAGCCCCGAAAGCGCATAAAGAATGCCACCAAGTGCAACAGAAAAAGACACCGGGCTTTAATTGTTCACGACACCCGTTTGTAGAAGCATTCATGGCATTTGAAAGAAAAAATTTCAAATGCGACCAATACCCTGCTTTTTTCCCAAAACTGGCGGCATCCACTACGATAAGAAACATAATTGCCCAGGCAGTCACTGGAAAAGCACGGTACTCGCCCCATATGGGTTAAGGCTTGCACGATCAATCCGCTTAGATTTCAGGACAGACACATGAGCACGATGACACTGCAGGAACTGGATAAAACCCGCGAGGAATGTCGCAAACTAATCAGTCGGCGCGCTCTGCTGTCAGCAGCGGCAGCCGTGGTGCCCATCCCTGGTGTGGATGTGGGTACGGATGTGGCGATTCTGATGAAAGTCATCCCCATCATCAATGCGCGCTTCGGCTTGACGGCCAACGATGTGGACGCCCTGAGCCCGGAGCTGAAAAAGCTGGTGGTCGTGGGGGGAACCAGTATGGGCCTGGGCATGGTGGGACGCGTGCTGACTACAGATCGCGTGGTCAATATTCTGGTGCGTCTGGGAGCGAAGAAACTGGCCGGGAAATACGGCGCCAAATATGTGCCTTTGATAGGCAGCGCCATTTCCGCTTCCATCAGCTTTGTAGTGCTGCGCAAAGTCGGCAACCAGCATATTGAAGAATGCTATGAAATTGCCCGCCGCCTGGCACTGGAGACACAAAGGAAGGAAGCCGTCCACACCATTGATGGCGGTGAGGAAGGCTTGATCCGCGAAATCAAGGGCTAAGCCCTTGATCCCGTTTAGGCCGCAGGAACCACGCCCGGCGTTTTGCTGCGGCCATTCAACATATAGTCCATCAGCTCGCGCACCGATTTCATGGCTTTGCCAAAAGGCAAGGCTTCGGAACTACGGAAGAACAGACCGCGCTGTACATCACCTTTCAGAGCATAGGCCAACTGACGATCAATGCAAAACTGACCATGACGCTGCACGCCATCGCGCAAGCCACAATGTGCCAGGCAATCAAAGCCTTCCGTGCAAGCACGCTCTCGCGCCACCGATTGCAGCTTTTGCTCTTTGTGCAAGTAAGCATCCAGCCACGGCGTACGCACGGCACGGGCAGGCAGTCCGGCCACGCTCATAAAGGTCACGATGTCCTTGGGCTCGGCATCCAGCAACACACGCTTGAAGTTCTCATGCGCATCACCTTCTTCGGTGACGGCAAAGGCAGTACCCATTTGCACCCCATCTGCACCCCAATCCATTAATTGACGTAGCTGTTCCGGACGATGAATCCCGCCGGCGGCGATCAATGGAATACGCTCGGCCTCCAGGCCCAGCTCGCGAAACAAGGCACGGCAGCCCTCCAGAACGCGCTGGAAAGCATATTCAGGTTTGTTCAAGGATTGGTCATCGGCGGCCCCCAGGTGGCCTGCGGCAAAACGGGGATTTTCCAGAACGACTGCATCCGGCAAACGCTTGCGGCGCAGCCATTTCTTCACCAGTAAAGTGACGCCGCGCACATCCGACAAGATTGGAATCAAGGCAACTTTGGGATGATCCTGAACCAGCTCAGGCAAATCCAGCGGCAGGCCAGCGCCCACCACCACGGCATCTGCCCCGCTTTCGCAAGATTGACGCACATACTCGGGATACTGCGAGACAGCCTTCATGATATTGACGGCGATGCCACCGTTGCCACCCGAGCGCTCTCGGGCACGATTGATCTCGCGGTCCAGGGCCTGCAAATTGGCTGCATCGACCACGCCTTTTTCGACATCACCCTGGGTGCTGTCCATCAGGTCTTCGTGATGACGCCGTAAATCCACGCTGGAGATCGTCCCCAGCCCGCCCAATGCGGCCACAGTACCGGCCAGCCGGGACGCCGAAATACCGACTCCCATGCCGCCTTGAACAATAGGCAAAAGCAGTTTTCCCTTCAGGGACATGAGACGTAAATCCGTCTTTAGCACGATGTTGATACCTTAGGTTGATGCAAGAACCTGCCGGCCACGTCGGGACCAGAAACAGGGCAATAGAATCGTGGCCGTCTGCAAGGACGGCCACTGTGTTAAATCAGGCGGGAATAGCGGGCACCGCTTTCCTGGCTCAAGTACTTGTCGAACACCATGCTGTAGGCGCGCACAAACAAACGGCCTTTGGGCAGAACCTGGATGGATTGGGCATCGACTGTCAGCAAGCCAGCGTCGGCATAGCTGTTGAGCTCTTGCAGCTCGGCAGAGAAATAGCTGGCAAAATCAATGCCGTAACGCGCTTCCAGACGCAAGATAGGCACTGGCATGCTGCACATCAAATGCATGATGACTTCCGCCCGCAGGCGATCGTCCTGCTGCATCACAATACCCCGCTCGATGGGCAAACGCCCCCGGTCTATATCGGCGTAATAATTGCGCAGGCTGCGGGCATTTTGCACATGCATGGTGCCCACCTGACCAATAGACGACACGCCAAAAGAAACCAGATCGCAGGCTGCGCGGGTGGTGTAGCCCTGGAAGTTGCGGTGCAGGCTACCGTCCAGGCGGGCCAGATTCAGCTCGTCGGTCGGCAAGGCAAAGTGGTCCAGACCGATATAGACATAGCCTGCATCCAGCAGACGCTGCGAAGACATCAGGAACAGTTGCAGACGCTGGTCGGCATCGGGCAGTTCTTCTTCATTGATTAAACGCTGCGCCTTGAATCGCGTTGGCAAGTGCGCGTAGTTATACAGAGCGATGCGATCTGGTCGCAGTTGCACCAAGGAGTCAATGGTGATGGCAAAGCTTTCCAGGGTCTGCAAAGGCAGACCGTAGATCAGGTCCGTGTTGATGGACTGGAAACCGGCAGCCCGGCTTTCTTCAATGGCGCGTTTGACCATTTCGAAGGGCTGAATACGGTTGATCGCTTTTTGCACATTGGGGTCAAAATCCTGCACCCCGAAGCTGGTACGGTTAAAACCCAGAGCCGCCAAGTTCTGGAGCGTGCCTTCCGCCAAGGTACGCGGGTCGATCTCGATGCCCAGTTCGGCATCGTCCGTGAACGCGAACTGCTCCTTGAGCTTGGCCATCAAGCGGGCCAACTGTTCATTGTCCAGGAAAGTGGGCGAGCCGCCGCCCAAATGCAGTTGTTCGGTGCGCCGGTCTTCACCCATATATTGGGTGACCATATCAATTTCGCGCAGCAGGTAATCCAGGTACTGCTCGCTCTTGCTACGATCCTGCGTGATGATCTTGTTGCAGGCACAGAAATAGCAAAGCGACTGACAAAACGGGATGTGCAGGTAAACCGACAGAGGCGGATTACTGCTGCTCAAGGCGCGCCGCGATAATTCGTGAATATAAGGCTGAGCAGGAAAGTCCTGAAAAAAACGATCTGCAGTGGGATAGGAGGTATAGCGAGGCCCGGAACGATCAAAACGCCGGATCAGGGCTTCAGAGATTTCGATATCCGGCGCGGTGGGGGCGCTGGCATCCGATGCTTCCAGTGTTTGCGGCATAAAGGGTCCTCCTGCACGAGACCTGTTTCTTCTAGTCAAGCATTTATTGTGAGAGAAAACCTCAAGCATGCGCTTGACCTGCATCAAGGCCGCAATAACTAAAAAAACGCTTTTTTTATGGCTGTTGGACTGAATTTAGCTTCATATATCGTATTATTAAGCGCTAGCCGCCTAAATTACCGCCTGTTGGAGTCAGATGTATTTGCTCGTGATCCTAGCTCTACCGTTTATCGGTAGCTTGCTATCTTCCCTGATGCCCGCGAACTCTCGCAAACTCCAGGCATCTCTTGCAGGCGCTGTCGCCGTTACGTGCGCCTTACTCACTCTCTACGCCTATCCGGACATTGCTCGCGGAGAGGTGCTGGAGTCGTCACGCTCCTGGATACCCGCCCATGGCTTGACCTTCAAGCTGCGCATGGACGGCTATGCCTGGCTTTTCAGTATCATCATTACCGCCATGGGGGCCTTGATCGCCCTTTATGCGCACTATTACCTGTCCGCTCAGGATCCGGTCCGACGTTTTTTCTCCTTTCTGCAAGCCTTTATGGGCTCGATGCTGGGGGTGGTGCTGTCGGGCAATCTGATCCAGCTGGTCGTGTTCTGGGAGCTGACCAGTCTGTCCTCCTTCATGCTGATTGCCTACTGGTATCACCGCATGGATGCGCGACGGGGTGCGCGGATGTCGCTGATCATTACGGGAACCGGCGGTTTCTGCTTGTTGGCGGGCGTGCTCATGCTGGGCCAGGCTGCCGGCAGTTACGACCTGAGTGTGGTACTGGAGTCGGGCGAGCAGATTCGCAATCACCCCTGGTATACCGGGATGCTGATCCTGATTGCCTTGGGTGCACTCACTAAAAGCGCGCAGTTTCCCTTCCATATCTGGCTGCCTCACGCCATGGCCGCCCCCACACCTGTGTCCGCCTATTTGCACTCGGCCACCATGGTCAAGGCCGGGGTATTCCTGCTGGCGCGCCTGTGGCCTGCCCTGTCGGGCACCACGGAATGGGCTGTCATTATTGGCGGCGCTGGCCTGTGTTCCCTGACGCTGGGGGCTTATGTGGCCATGTTCCAGCGCGACATGAAAGGCGTACTGGCCTATTCCACCATCAGCCACCTGGGTCTGATTACCTTGCTGTTGGGCCTGAACAGCCCACTGGCTCTGGTCGCGGCGCTGTTTCACATGATGAATCACGCGACGTTCAAGGCCTCCCTGTTCATGGCTGCCGGTATCGTGGACCACGAGACCGGTACCCGTAACCTGAACCGGCTTTCCGGTTTGCGCCACGCCATGCCCTTGACTGCCACCTTGGCTACCGTTGCGGCGGCTGCCATGGCCGGTGTGCCGCTATTGAATGGCTTCATCTCCAAAGAAATGTTCTTTGCCGAGACCATTCTGGCCAGCAATGGCAACACCTGGGAATATGCTCTGCCCGTGGTGGCCGTAATTGCGGGCTCCTTCAGCGTGGCCTACTCCTTGCGCTTTATCGCACAGGTGTTTTTTGGCCCCGTCGCCAAGGACTTGCCCCGCGAGCCACACGAGCCGCCTCGCCGCATGTTGATCCCCAGCGCGATTCTGGTACTGACCTGTCTCTTGGTCGGCATTATTCCCAGCCTGACTTTTGGCCCCTTCTTGCATACTGCGGCCAGCGCCATTCTGGGTGCAGAAATGCCTCAGTACGACCTGGCCGTCTGGCATGGTTTCAACCTGCCCCTGATCATGAGTCTGGTCGCCACAGGCATGGGCGTGATCTTCGTTCTGATCATCAACCGCTTCTACAGGAACCGCCAAGGCCGTACGCCTTTGCTGACCCGTGCTGATGGCCGACGCTTCTTTGAGCTGGCCATGGAGTATCTGGAAGTGGCAGCCAACTGGGCCGTGGGCAAGCTTTACTCGCCACGCCTGCAGCGTCAGACCTTGCTGATTATTGTGGCCACAATCTGTGTTGCTGCCCTGCCTCTGGTTCGCGGCAACTGGTTCAAGTCCACTATTTCCACCCCCATCGACCTCTTCTTTGCCCTGATGTGGGCAGTCGGAATTGCCTGCGCGATTGGTGCGGCTCGTCAAGCCAAGTTCCACCGCCCGGCCTCCTTGCTGCTATCTGGTGGCGCTGGACTGGTTACCAGCCTGACCTTTGCCTGGCTTTCCGCCCCTGACCTGGCGCTGACCCAGTTGGCGGTGGAAGTGGTCACCGTTGTGCTGATTTTGCTGGGCCTGCGCTGGCTGCCGCAGCGCGTCAGTGATATGCCTGGCGGCCAGGACAATAGTGGTCGTGCCCTGTTCCGCCGTAGCCGCGACTTGATTATTGCCATTCTGGCCGGTTGCGGTATTGCCGCCCTGGCCTACGCCATGATGACACGCCCTCACCCCAGCGGCATCTCGCCCTTCTTTATCGAGAAGGCCCTGCCCCTGGGCGGTGGCGCGAACGTGGTGAACGTGATTCTGGTGGACTTCCGCGGCTTCGATACCTTTGGTGAAATCGTGGTGCTGGGCATTGTGGCCCTGACGGTCTTTGCGCTGCTGCGACGCTTCCGTCCACCGATCGAAGCCATCGCCCAGCCTCTGGCCCGTCGCCAGAACGTCAAGGACAGCCGCGAAGCCGTCTTTGTGGAGCCGGATCCCAAGACACCGTTACCAGAAGGCATCATGCAAATTCCAGCAGTATTGCTGCGCCTGCTGTTGCCTATCTCCACGCTGATCGCCCTGTACTTCCTGCTGCGTGGGCACAACCTGCCCGGCGGAGGTTTTGTGGGCGGCCTGATCATGGCAACCGGCATTATCTTGCAATACATGGTTAGCGGCGTGGTGTGGATGGAGTCCCGCCCTCTGATTCAGCCTCAAACCTGGATTGGCTTGGGTCTGCTGACAGCCGGTGTGGCTGCCATGCTGGTTTGGGCCTTCAACAAGCCCTTCCTGTCTGCCCAAAGCTGGGATCTGCATCTGCCCCTGGTGGGCGACGTCCATACCTCCAGCGCGCTGATCTTTGACATTGGCGTATTCATGCTGGTGATTGGTTCCACCATCCTGATTCTGGTCGCGCTGGCCCACCAGTCCCTACGTTTTTATCGCAAACTGCCGTCGCTGCAATCCGCCTCGAACGCTGCATCCGGGATGGAGAATAAATAATGGAAATCGTGCTTTCAATTGCGATTGGTGTGCTGGCGGGCTCGGGCGTCTGGCTCCTGCTGCGCCCGCGTACCTTTCAGGTCATCATGGGGCTGGCTTTAGTGTCCTATGCCGTGAACCTGTTCATTTTCAGCATGGGCAGGCTCAAAATCAGCGCCGCTCCCGTTATTAACGCCGGCAAGCTGGGGGCCGACTATGCCGACCCCCTC
The DNA here is from genome assembly GCF_023674485.1 of Alcaligenes sp. DN25. Taxonomy (NCBI): domain Bacteria; kingdom Pseudomonadati; phylum Pseudomonadota; class Betaproteobacteria; order Burkholderiales; family Alcaligenaceae; genus Alcaligenes; species Alcaligenes sp. DN25. The sequence goes on from NZ_CP098408.1 coordinate 2,421,756, forward strand.
CCCCAAGCGCTGGTCTTGACCGCTATTGTGATTGGCTTTGCTACCACCGCCCTGTTTCTGGTCGTCATTCTGGCCAATCGTGGCCTGAGCGGTACTGACCACGTTGATGGCCGCGAGGAAGACGATCTGTGAGTCTACTCAACCAACACCTGCCCGTATTGCCCGTTGCCATCCCCATGATGGCCGCGGCCCTGATGGTGATGCTGCGCGACAAGCGCCGTCACTACAAGCTGCTGATCGCTTTCAGCTCCTTATTGGCCCAGTTGTTCTGCGCGGTCTATCTGCTCTTGTTGGCCGATGGCACGCTGGACCCGATCTGGCCCCAGTCCGTCGGTGTCTACCTGCTCGGTGACTGGCCCGCTCCCTTCGGGATTGTGCTGGTCGTGGACCGGCTGGCCGCCTTCTTGCTGGTGCTGACCAATGTGCTGGCCTTTTGCTGCTGGTTCTATTCGCTAGCACGCTGGGATCGCGTGGGGGTGCATTTCCACTCCTTGTTCCAGCTGCTCTTGATGGGCCTGAACGGCGCCTTCCTGACAGGTGACCTGTTCAACCTGTTTGTGTTCTTCGAGGTTCTGCTGGCCGCATCCTATGGTCTGATGCTGCACGGTTCGGGCGCGGCCCGCGTCAGTGCCGGTCTGCACTACATTGCCGTCAACCTGATCTCCTCCTTCTTGCTGCTGATCGCCATTGCCCTGGTTTACGGTGTCACCGGCACCCTGAACATGGCTGATCTGGCTCTGCGCGCCGGTTCCATGCCGGACTCGGACCGTCTGGTTTTTGAAGCGGCCATGGCCATCCTGGGTATTGCCTTCCTGATCAAGGCCGCCGCCTGGCCCCTGAACTTGTGGCTACCCAATGCTTATGGCAATGCCAGTGCGCCGGTCGCTGCCATGTTTGCGATCATGACCAAAGTAGGTATTTACGCACTGCTGCGTATCGGCTCCTTGCTACTGCCTACGGGGGCACCTGCCGCCTTTGGCGTGGCCTGGATGTTCCCCGCCGGGATCGCCACGCTCGCCTTCGGCGCTATTGGTGTCATGGCCGCACAGCAACCCGAACGACTGGCCAGTTATTGCATCATCGTGTCCTCCGGCACCTTGCTGGCCGCCTTGGGCATGCCCGGCGTCATCCTGACCGGCCCTGCCCTGTACTACATGCTCAGCAGCGTTCTGGCCTTGGGTGCTTTCTTCCTGCTGCTGGAACTGGTTAGCCGTACCAAACCTTTTGGTGCCGACCTGCTGGCCGTCAGTCAGGAGGTCTTTGACCTGGACGACCCGGAGTCCGAAGACAATAGCGATGACGTGGTAGGTGTGGCTATTCCTGGCGTGATGGTGTTCCTGGGCATGTCCTTTATTGCCTGCGCCTTGCTGATTGTGGGCCTGCCACCGCTGTCCGGTTTTGTGGCCAAGCTGTCCTTGCTGACAGCCGCGCTGAAAGCCTCGGGCCAATCGCCAGAACCTCTAAACGCCTGGATTCTGACCGCTGCCGTGCTGATTTCCGGCGTAGCCGGTTTGATCGCCATGGTACGTGTGGGCATTCGTCTGTTCTGGAGCAATAGCTCCCTGACGATTCCCCGCCTGAAGCTGATCGAAGCTGCTCCCATTGCCAGCATTATTGTGGCTTGCGGGATCTTGAGCTGGTATGCCGGCCCGATCACCACCTACCTGGAACAAACAGCCCAGCAACTGGACGAACCCCGTATTTATATAGGGTCCGTCCTGCGGCAGAACCCGCTACGTTCTGTTCAAGCGGAGTGATTCTGATGCGACGCTATACCAAACATTTTTTCCTGCCCTTGCTACTGCTTGGCCTGTGGCTGCTGCTGAACGACTCGCTCTCGGCCGGTTACGTGGTGCTGGGCCTGTTCCTGGCTATCGCCCTGAGCTTGGCGGCCATTCCATTTCGTCCGGTTAAGGCCAGCATCCGCCACCCTTTTCTGGCCTTGAAACTGATTTGCCAAGTGGCCTGGGACATTGTGCTGTCCAATATTGCCGTTGGCCACTTGGTTCTGAAAGGCGGCAACGCGCCCCGCCCCGGCTTTCTGGCCATCCCGTTGCAACTGACTGACCCACATGGTCTGGCAGCCTTGGCGTGCATCATTACCTACACCCCAGGGACCGTCTGGTCCGGCTTCGATTACGAGACCCGTGTCCTGACTTTGCACATTCTGGATCTGCAAGACGAACAGGTCTGGTTAGACACTATTCAGAAGCGCTACCAAGGACCGCTACTGGAGATTTTCCAATGATAGACATTGTTTACTGGGCCTGTCAGTTTGCCCTGGGCTGCTTTGTCCTGGGCATGGGCTGCGCCGTCATCCGCCTGCTTAAAGGCCCCTCTGCCGCCGACCGCGTGCTGGCGCTGGACACCATGTACATCAACGGCATGCTGGCCTTGCTGGCCCTGGGCATTCGTTTTGACTCTACCTTGTACTTTGATATCGCCTTGCTGATTGCCCTGTTTGGTTTTGTAGGCTCGGCAGCCATGGCGAAATTCCTGCTGCGTGCCGAGGTGATCGAGCCATGAATACGCCTTTACTACCTTGGTGGCTGGCTGTCCCGGTTGCCCTTTTGCTGGTTCTTAGCGGCATCGTGGCCCTGGTGGGTTCGGCTGGCTTGCTGCGCTTCAAACACTTTTATTCACGCATCCATGCTCCCACCATGGGGAACACGCTGGGTACGTTCTTCATGGTGCTGGCCGTCGCCATCAGCGCCAGCCACCTGATGAGCCGCCCTATCCTGCATCCGCTCATCCTGAGTGTGCTCTTGATCATTACCTCGCCGGTCACCGCCATCTTTCTGATGCGCGCTGCCATCAAACGCGAACATCGCCAACGTCTGGCCGAATATGGCCCGGACGAGCCAGGCTATCTGGACATGCCACATAAAGCGCCTCTGCCCAAAGATTTGGCTCAACCACCAGCTAGCGGCAAGACCTAAATCAAGCAGAGAGGGTTTAGACAAGTTTTATTACCCTCACTTGCAACTGCTCCACTTATACTAGTAAGTGTTTACTGCGTATCGGGAATTGCCCCATACGCAGTCGCTTTTGGGGCTTTGCGGCCTGCTACTCATACCTGCTCGTAACAGTGCTCGCCAAGCCGGTGATTCCCTTAGCAAGTAAAGGAGTGAGATCGATGAGTCTACTTACACGCCCATCCCGAGTTCTGAGTGCTGGCTTGCTCAGCCTGGGTTTGCTGTCCTCTGCTGCCTGGGCTCAAACCCCATCCCAAGACTACCGACACGACATCCAGCGCTGTGAGCAATTCAAAGGCGACCAGCGCACCACTTGCCGTCGCGAAGCCGGTGCCGCGCTGCAAGCCGAACGTCAGCACAAGCTGGACAAGCGCGATCACAATCTGGATGCCAACCGGCAAGCGCGCTGCCATCGCTTACCCGCTGATCGCCAGCAAGACTGCCTGAAATCCATGACCGGCCAGGACACAACGGTACGCGGTAGCGTGGAAGGCGGCGGTATCCTTCGCGAAACCACGACTGTGGTGCCTGCTCAGTAAACGCAGAAAACACGGCCATTCATAATAGCTAGCCAGATAAAAAGAATGGGCCTTTTCAAGGCCCATTCTTTGTTTCTACTGACTGCAATAGCTAGCTGCAGCTGCAAATGTCTCCACCTACAGCTCCACCTGTATCCCCATCTCCACCACGCGATTAGGCGGGATCTTGAAAAAGCGCGTGCTACGGCTGGCATTGCGCGCCATGAAAGCAAACAAGCGACGACGCCAGCCCAAGTACCAGGGCTGACGGGATTGGATCATCACCGTCTGGCGCGACAGGAAGTAGGACGTCTGCATAGGCTCCAGATTCAGCTCCGGGTGCTCCAGAGCAATCTGCTCCAGCAACTGCGGCACATTGGGCTCTTGCTTGAAGCCCCAGGAAGCCACCGCCTGCCAGCTGCCTCGGCTTAGACGTTGCAGGCTATAGCGCTCCCCAAAAGGAACGTAAGGCACACCGGCACTGGTTACGGTCAAAAACAGGACCTGTTCATGCAGGACTTTATTGTGTTTCAGGTTATGCAATAAGGCCGGAGGAACCGAGTCGGGAATGGTGCTCATGAACACCGCCGTCCCTGGTACACGGGTCGGAGCGTACTCCTCCAGGCTCAGCAAGAACTCTTTTATCGGCTGCTTGTTTTCAAGCAGACGTTCGTGCAAGGCGGCTCGTCCCTGACGCCAGGTCAGCATCAAGCCCAGCAGCACAGCACCCACCAGCAAAGGCAGCCAACCGCCTTCCAGAATCTTGAGCGCATTGGCCGAGAACAGCAATATGTCCAGAATCAGGAAAACACCCAGGAGCCCCAGCCAGGCCCAGCGCTTGATTCCGCTAGCGCGGCGCGGCAGCAGTACCAGAGCCAGCAAACTGGTCATCAGCATGGTACCCGTGACTGCAAAGCCATAAGCATGGGCCAGGCGATCCGAGGAGCCAAAGCTCAGGACCAGAATCATCACCGCCACGCATAGCAGCAAATTCACACGCGGCAAGTAGATCTGCCCTTCTTCTTTGGCTGAAGTATGTTGAATCACCATGCGCGGCCAAAAACCAAGCTGCACCGCCTGACGAGTTACAGAAAACGCACCGGATATCACGGACTGGGAGGCGATCACCGTTGCAACCGTTGCCAACATCACCATGGGCACCAAGGCCCAGTTGGGAGCCAGGAAGAAGAACGGATTACGAATGGCGGCTGGGTCGGAAATCAACAATGCGCCTTGGCCGAAATAACACAGGACCAGGCAGGGCATGACAATCATGAACCAGGCTTTACGAATTAAAGGACGGCCAAAATGGCCCATATCGGCGTACAAGGCCTCGGCCCCCGTCAAGGCCAGGACCAAGGCCCCCAAAAGCAAAAAGGTTTGCCAGGGAGCCTCAGCAATAAAAGCCACGGCCCACCGTGGGTCCAGGGCCATCAAAACTTGGGGATGCTCAATAACACGCCATAGACCCAAGCCACCCAGCACCAGAAACCAGGTCAACATAATGGGGCCGAACAACTTACCCATGGTGCCCGTGCCATGGGACTGGATCAGAAACAAGGCCAGCAAGACGCCCAGAGCCAAAGGTACGACCCAAGGGTCCAGCACGTGAGACACCATCCCTATGCCTTCCAGCGCCGACATCACGGAGATGGCCGGGGTAATGATGCTGTCCCCATAAAACAAGGCAGCACCAATCAGCCCCAGCACCACAATAATCTGCCGACGTGGCCCCTGAATGCCGCGTGCCGCCAATTCCATCAGGGCCAGCGTGCCGCCCTCACCTTTATTGTCCAGACGCAACACCACTGTGACGTACTTGATGGAGACCACCAGAGTCAGCAGCCAGAACAGCAAGGACAGCACACCATAGACCTGTTCAGCACCAGGCTGTCCGTAGGCGCTCAAGGCCACTTTCATGGTGTAAAGCGGGCTGGTTCCAATATCGCCATACACCACGCCTAAAGCGCCCATTAACAAGGCGGCCTGAGCCGCTTTTTTGGGGTTTTCTGTTGCTGTGTTCAAGGCTTAGTTTCCAATCAAAGTATCGTGCCGGGTCAGACGCGCACCAATACGCGGACCGGGAAAAACAATGGTGATGCGAGTACCAGGAAAATCAGGACGGCTCATCAGGCTCCACCAGGCGCCATGCGCACGGGCAATCTCCTGCACAATGGCCAAGCCCAAGCCAGAACCTCCTGCTTGGGTACCGGGGGAGCGGTAAAAGGCTTCAAACACACGTTGCTGCTCGCTTGCCTCAATACCCGGCCCATGATCTTCCACTGACAAGGAGGGTGGATTGCTGGCCACCCGCAAGACAATACGGTCTGTACCTTGTCCATAACGCAAGGCGTTATCCATCAGATTTGACAATAACTCCCGTAGGAGCACGGGGGCAGCATCAATCCAGACCGGCTTTTCAGGTGCCAGCAAATGGATTTCCACACCATGCTGACGCGCCTGCAAGAACCAGTCACCGCCCTCCTCGCGCGCCCATTCACACAAGTCCAGACGCACAAAGCTGTCTTTAATATTGGTGTCCGCATCAGTACGTGCCAGCACCAACAACTGCTGGCCCAGACGAATCATGCGGTCCGAGACACTTTTGATGCGCTCGGCCCGTTGGCGGATATCTTCTGGCAAAGGCCTTGCCAGCATCAGCTCGGACTCCAGCTGCAAACCCGTCAGGGGTGTGCGCAACTGATGCGCTGCGTGACCAATAAAGCGCTTTTGCGCCTGCAGGGTATCACGCTGACGTTCCAGCAACTCGTTGAAGTGCTCCACCAGCGGCACAATCTCGGCGGGCAAGGCACTGGCATCCAGACGCTCGAAGTCATCATCAGCACGGTTACGGATTTGCTGCGATAAATCATCAATGGACGCCAACTGCGAGCGAATCCCCGACAGCAATACCCAGGCAATCAGACTGACCAACAGCACCTGGCTCAGTGCCATGGTCCAGAAAATGTCGCGCAGCAGCCAGTCTTCCAGGCTCATGCGACGCGTCAGTATCCAGGTAACGCTCAAATCGAGCACCACCAGAATGGAGATCGGGGGAAACAAACGGCCCATCAGTTTGCGGGCCAAAGAACCGGGAGCAAGAAAGCGCTCCAGCCAGCCTCGCAACAAGGAGGTTTTTACCGCTGGAGAAAGATGCTGATCGGGCATGGTTGACCTAAGGTTTCAGGCAGCGGGCACGGGCTGCCGTTATGCTCCGGCCACGCTCTCCACATCGAGCAAATAGCCAAAGCCGCGCACAGTCTGTATGACAGCCCCGGTGCCTTCCAGGCGCTTGCGCAAACGATACACGTAGACTTCGACTGCATTGTCGCTGAAATCGGCATCCCAGGCAGACAAGGAGTTGATAATTTGCTGCTTGGTGACAACACGGCCCGCGCGCATCATCAGCATTTCCAGTACGGACAGCTCGCGCACCGACAAGGTCACACGTTGACCGGCACAGCGCAGCTCGCGGCCAATGGTATCAAAGCTCAAGGGACCCACATCAATAATGGGCTGTACCTGACCACTGCGGCGGCGGCCAAAAACACGCACGCGGGCGGCCAGCTCGGACAGGTCAAAAGGTTTGATCAGGTAGTCGTCAGCACCGGCATCCAGGCCGCCGACACGATCATCCACGCCATCACGCGCAGTCAGAATCAGGACGGGAATAGCGTTGCCCTGCTGACGCAATTGGCGCAGCACGTCCAGGCCACTGATACCGGGCAAGTTCAAGTCCAGGAGCAGAAGATCGTAGACCTGGGCGGCCAACTCCTTCAAGGCACTTTCGCCTTCCTGGAGCCAGTCAACAGCGTAGCCCTGATCGTTGAGAAATTCCTGCAGTGCGGCGCCCAGTATGGCGTCGTCTTCGATAACTAGTACACGCATTCGGGGGATTTTATTACGAAACTGGCCCCTCGCGTTGCAGATGCAAAGCGAGGGGCCAGAAAAAACAACACGAAGAAGAACCTGGAATTACAGAGCGGGTTTAGGCTCAACGGCCTTCTGGTCGGCGACGGTGCCTTCCTTGGCCTCGCCCTCATCACCCGCGGCCTTGGTCGTTGGACCTGGACGCGTAATGAAACCCAGACGGGTCAGGCCGGAAGCTTTGGAGCGGCTCATGACCTGGGCCAGTGTTTCGTAGCGAGTATCGGTATCGGCACGGATACGCAATTCAGGCTGAGGCTGATCCTTGGAGTAAGGGGCCAGCGTGGCGGTCAGGTCTTCCAGCGCCACCGGCTGCTCGTTCACGAAGATCTGCCCTTCTGCGTCAATCGCCAGATCAATCGTCTTGGGATCTTGCTGGACTGGTTCAGACGTCGCCTGGGGCAGCTGAATCTTGATGGAGTGCGACAGCAGCGGAGCAGTGATCAGAAAGATCACCAGCAACACCAGCATGACGTCGATCAGCGGCACCATATTGATTTCGGACAGCGCGGAGCCCGAATTGCGATTATCAAAGCTGCCAAAAGCCATGATTAGTGCTCCCGCTTGGCAGCCGCTGCCGAGCTCGATGCTGCACCACCGCCCGAGCTAGGGACACGACGCAGAACAGGTTGGTTATCTTGCACAGGCTGGCCTGTGGTCAGGAAAGTAAACAGATCGTGAGCAAACGCGTCCAGCTGGGACAGGTAAACGCGGTTGGTACGCACAAAAGCGTTGTATGCCAATACGGCAGGAATAGCCACGGCCAGACCCAGACCGGTCATCACCAGGGCTTCACCCACAGGACCGGCGATCTTGTTCAGGGTTACACCATCGGACAGACCGATATTGATCAGTGCGTGGTACACACCCCAAACCGTACCGAACAGACCCACAAACGGAGCGGTAGAACCCACCGAAGCCAGCAGCGTCAGGCCGTTTTCCAGCTTGGCGGTTTCTTCATCCATGACTTTACGCATGATGCGCGAGACAAAGGCATCGGTAGAGCCTTTCTCTTCCAGACGCATGGCGCCGTATTTCACATGGTGTTTTTGAGCGTGAATAGCGTGACTGGCCAGGTGGCTGAACGGATCGCGGGCACCGTGGGTGGCAATTTCGTTTTCAACCTGCTCCAGGGAACTGGCGGACCAGAACTCGCGCATGAAACCTTGCGAGCGGCGCTTCAGGCGGAAGGACAACACGCCTTTGACGATGATCAGGTACCAGCTGGCAACCGACATCAAGGCCAGAATCACGAACAAGGTCTTGCCGACCACATCACTTTGCTGGATAAAGTGCAGCACCCCGGTCGCTTCCTCAGCGGCAGCAACACTGGCGGCAGCCTGATCTGCAACAGGCCCTGCAACTTGTGCCAGGCTTACCCATACGCTTTGAAATAGTTCCTGCATCATTGATATATCCTAGTAAACAAAGTCGAAAGGAATATCGGCCATGGCACGATAGGCCACACCATTTTCCGTATACGGTTTAAAACGCGCTGTGCGTACTGCTTTCAGTGCCGACTCATCCAGACGTTCATAGCCTGAGGAGCTTTGCACTTTGGCTTCCAGCACGGTTCCTTGGGTTGAAATCACTACACGAACCACCACGCGGCCCTGCTCACGACGGCGCTCGGAAGCCCGGGGGTACACCGGCACAGGACGACGTCCCAAATAATCTACACGACCAATCAGCTTGGGCCGATCACCATCCGTAGAACGGGCGGCAGTTTGGGAGGACGTATTGTCCGTAGCTGGACCTGCTTGAGCGGCAGGAGCGGCTGGTTGAGCAGGCTGCGGTGTTTCTGCCGGTGGCACCTCGGGCTTGGGCTGTGGCTTGGGCTTGGGTTTCGGCTTGGGTTTTGGTTTGGGCTTGGGCGGCTCGGGAATCGGAGGTTTTTCCACGACAGGCTCTGGCTCGGGTTCCGGCTCAACAACCGGTTCTGGCTCAGGCTCGGGGTCCGGTTCCACCTCGGGCTCGGGCTCAGGTTCCGGCTCGGCCACCACTTCCTCAGGAGGGGCACTGACCTGCTCTTGCTGAACCGGGGACTCCGACACTTCCACCAAAGTCACCCCAACAACATCCATGGGGGCAGGTTCACCCACAATCTTGGGGGTTTCCGTCCACAAGATGGTAGCCACGACACCCACGTGCAATCCCAGTGCCAATGCCAAACCAGTTGCCTTCAAGGCCAGCATCGAGCGATTATTCTTTTGAGAAGCAATTCCGGTCATAATCCGTTCTACACATTCTGCAACCCGCATGGACCATGACGGGACCGGACAGGATGCCCAGTGAAGTATCGAATCTTAACAGAAACAGGAATGATTCTCAATACTAAATTCCTGTAATATTTCCTGCTCCAACCCGCCCTGCAAAAAACCTCCAGATACTAACGCAGACAGGCTGACCTAGGGTCAGCCTGTTGCGAATAATTTGCAAGAAATCAGGACAATCGCGCTTCGGTTTGAGATTCGATAGGGAAAGCGCTGAACTTGCGTGGCAAGGCTAAAGCCCGCTCACCAGGCCGCAAGCCCAGCTGCGACCAACGCTGATGATCGAACTCGGCTTCCCAAGCACGCTCGCCCTCGTTCAAGGCCAGTTCAACCCGTACTGTCGCCCCCAAGGGAATAATGCGCTGCACGGCCACGACGATGCCCTGGCCATCCAATTGACGCTGTAAATCCAGGTCATGCGGGCGCACATAGCCTACTGCTTCCCCCTGACCCGCATCCTGAGCATTCAAGGCCTGATTGGACTCGAATTGTCCCAACTGAGGATCAGCCACAAAGCGTCCGTGCTGGAACTGACCCGGCAAGCGATTCGCCGCCCCCAGGAACTCATACACAAAAGGACTGGCAGGGTGGTTATAGACATCCTGCGGGGCGCCTTCCTGCTCAACCCGGCCTTTATTGAGCACCACAATACGATCAGCCACTTCAATGGCCTCTTCCTGGTCGTGCGTCACAAACAAGGTACTGATATGGAGGTCATCATGCAGACGACGCAGCCAGGAACGCAGTTCCTTGCGCACCTTGGCATCCAAGGCACCAAACGGCTCGTCCAGCAACAAGACACCCGGTTCCACCGCCAAGGCACGTGCCAGAGCAATACGCTGCCGCTGGCCACCCGACAAGGCCGCTGGGTAGCGATCGGCCAGCCAATCCAGCTGCACCAGCTCCAACAGCTCGTGCACACGCTGACGAATCTGGGCTTCGGGCAAGCGCTGCTTGCGTGGCTTAATGCGCAGACCAAAGGCGACGTTTTCAAATACCGTCATGTGGCGGAACAGGGCATAGTGCTGGAACACAAAACCCACCTGGCGATCACGCGTGCCCACAGCAGCCACATCCTTGCCGTTGATCAGCACCTGACCCGCATCCGCATGTTCCAGGCCAGCCACGATACGCAGCAAGGTCGTCTTGCCGCAGCCCGACGGCCCCAGCAAAGCCACCAGCTCGCCCGCTGGGAAATCCAATGTCACATCACCCAGTGCCGTAAACGCACCAAACTGTTTAGATAGATGACGAACTTCGATACTCATAATGAACTCCGAATGCGATCATCCACGATGACCGTCTTGAACCATTTTGCGCTCGGCCCACAATTTAAGCGCCAACGTCAGTAAAGCCAAGACCGCCAGCACCGAAGCCGCCGCAAAAGCGCCCACCGTGTGATAGTCGTTGTACTCAATCTCTACATGCAAGGGCAGCGTGTTGGTCTGGCCCCGTATATGGCCCGAGAGCACCGACACCGCCCCAAATTCACCCATGGCACGGGCATTGCACAGAATCACACCATACAGCAGGCCCCACTTGATCTTGGGCAGAGTCACCCGCCAGAACATTTGCCTGCCATTGGCCCCCAGCACCCGCGCAGCCTGCTCTTCCTCGCTGCCCTGCATTTGCATCAGCGGAATCAACTCACGCGCCACGAAAGGGAAAGTGACAAACAAAGTCGCCAAAACCAAACCGGGCAAGGCAAATACGATACGAATGTTATTAGCGTCCAGCCAATCCCAAAATGGGCCTTGGCGACCAAAAATCAGTAAAAACATCAAACCGGCAATGACAGGTGATACCGAGAACGGTAGGTCGATCAGCGTCGTCAGAATGCTTTTGCCACGGAACTCAAAACGCGCAATCGCCCAGGAGGCGGCCAGACCAAACGCGATATTCAAAGGCACGGCAATCACGGCAACCAGAACTGTCAGGCTGGCGGCATGCAAGGTATCGCTCTCGCTCAAGGCGGACAGATACGGCATGATGCCCCGGCTAAAAGCCGTCATGAAGACCAGGATCAAAGGCAGGAGCAAGAACAGCACAAAGAACAGCAAGGCAATGCCAATCAATAAGGCTTTGACGGCCAGACCTTCATCCTGCGCCGCCCGCAAGCGCGCCGTATGTACCGGCACCGCCTGCACAGATGAATCCATCGTCAGGCTGCTCATCGTGCGCCCTCCAAAGTCAAAGGCGCTGCCACCTTGGCTGCCTTGCCACTAGCCTGGCCCGAATGACGCGACTGCAAGTACCACTGCAAGCGATTGATCGCCAGCAAGATAATGAAGGACAGCACCATCATCAAAACGGCCAGCGCCGAGGCTCCGGCATAGTCAAACTGCTCCAGCTTGATCACGATCAGCAAGGGTGTAATTTCCGAAACCATAGGGACATTACCGGCAATGAAAATCACGGAACCGTACTCACCCACCGCACGGGCAAAAGCCAGCGCTACGCCCGTCAAGCAGGCGGGCAAGATAGCGGGGAGAATCACCTTGGTGACCGTCTGGAAGCGATCGGCCCCCAGGCAAGCACTGACCTCCTCCTGCTCCTGTTCCAGCTCTTCCAGAACCGGCTGCACGGTACGCACAACAAAGGGCAGTCCAATAAAAACCAGGGCGATCAGCACCCCCCAAGGGGTAAAGGCAATCTGCCCAACATAAGGTTCAGCCCAGGAACCGATCCAGCCCGTAGGCGCATAAATCGCCGCCAAGGAAATGCCGGCCACCGACGTTGGCAAGGCAAAGGGCAAATCAATCAAGGCATCCACAATGCGACGACCCGGAAAGCGGTAACGCACCAAAACCCAGGCCAGAATCAAGCCAAATACACCATTGATCAACGCCGCCAAAGCGGCCATCCCAAAGGTCAGTTTCAAGGAAGCCAAGACGCGTGCAGCACTGATGGTTTCCCAAAAGGCCGACCAACCCATAGAGGTGGTCTTGAGCAAAACAGCAGACAAGGGGATCAGAACAATCAGGCTCAAATAGCTGATGGACAAACCCATGGTCAAGCCAAAGCCTGGCAAAGCCCGCTGCTTGCGAGCAGCGGGCAGAAATCCCCAAAGACGAGCCTGTGACATCGAACGGTCCTCGGTGATAGTGGGGTTACTTGCTCAAGTAGATGCTGTCGAACACGCCACCATCCGCAAAGTGCTTGGCCTGAACCTGAGTCCAACCGCCCAGCTCATCGTCAACCTTGTACAGTTTCAACGCCGGGAACTGATCGCGGTACTTGGCGGCCACCGACTCCAGGCGAGGACGGTAAAAATGACGGGCGGCGATTTCCTGACCTTCCGGGCTATACAGATATTCCAGATAGGCCTGAGCCACTTTTTCCGTGCCATGCTTGGCGGCATTGGCATCTACCAGCGCCACGGGCGGCTCGGCCAGAATACTGCTGGAAGGCACCACAATATCGAAGCGATCGGGCCCCAGATCCTTGACGGACAAGAGCGCCTCGTTCTCCCAGGCAATCAATACATCGCCAATGCCCCGCTCCACAAAGGTTGTGGTCGATCCACGCGCACCGGAATCCAGCACGCTGACGTTGCGATACAGCTTGGCCACAAAGTCACGGGCCTGCGCTTCATCCCCATTGCCTTGCTTCAGGGCGTACAACCAGGCCGCCAGATAGTTCCAACGCGCCCCTGCCGAGGTTTTAGGGTTAGGCGTAACCACCTTCACATCGGAGCGAATCAAGTCGTTCCAGTCGTGAATCCCCTTGGGATTACCCTTGCGCACCAGCAAGACAATCGTGGAGGTGTAAGGCGTACTGTTGTCTGGCAGGCGAGCCTGCCAGCCTTTGTCCAGCAAACCGGACTGAGCGATCTGATCAATATCGGAAGAAATACCTAGCGTCACCACATCAGCGGGCACGCCATCAATCACGGTACGGGCCTGCTTGCTGGAACCACCGTGGGAACTACGGATGACTACACTGTCACCGGTTTGCTCTTTGTAATGCGCCTGGAAAGCCTTATTGAATTCACCATACAGTTCACGCGTTGGGTCGTACGAAACATTCAGAATACTGACCTCGGCTGCAACAGCGGTTGCCGCCGCCAGCACCAACGCCAGCAAAGCCCCTGCCCGAACGCCGTTCCACTTCTGTTGAATCCGCTTCATTTCCCACCCCCTAGAAACCATTTCCAAGCAATGAGAACGAGTCTAGCAAGGGTGTTACACCCGGCTAAATACCGATTCTTTGGTTAGATATAGCGGGGAGATGGAGGGGACCGAAACGGCCGCCAGATCCAGAGTGCTCAGGGTCCGGGAATCAGCCTGGCAACTGCCCTTTTTCCAACACCAGCTCCCACATCGCTTTTTGCTTTATATATTTGTGCGATGTCATGTGCTGGACAGAAATCCGGCGCCATTCGGCCCCAAATAACTGCTCTACACTGGCCTGATCAAAGAAACGCTTGCAATTGCCTTGGTCGCGATAGAAGTTGGCTTCAATCAACTCGCCCTGCCCGGCACCGAAATTCACATCTTCGGTGGAGTTCAGGCGACATGAAAACAAGGCACCGGGCCGCAAGCTATTCCAGATTCTGCGCACAATGGCCTGGGTTTCATCCCAGGGGAAATAATGCAGGGACAAGCTGGCCAGGACCAGCTCAAGATTATTCGCCGCCTGCGGCCAGGGACCTCGCGTATCCCTGCACTCAATCAAAGCCTCGGAAGCGCTGCTGTGCGATTGCCACACCTTCGGGTGAGAGGTCAAAAGCCATCACCTTCAATCCTGCCTGGGTCAAGGTCAACGTATCGTCGCCAAAACCACAGCCTATCTCCAGTACCGGCGAAGAAATTTCACGTTGAGCGATCAAGGGTCACCAGCGATCAAGCCAAGGGTCCGAATACATAAACACGTTTCTCGTACAACAAGAGGAAAAATCAGGTCGCTGGGACGTCAAGGTCACGGACCAGTAAAGTCAGGACAATCACCGCCAACAGGCACTCGCCCACATTGAACCAAAGGTGCCAGGGCTTGGACTTGTCACTATTGCCCAATGCGTAACGTATCCCTCTGTAATTGATCCAGCCCAGGCACACGACCAGCACCGGCCACAAGATCCATAGCGGCGGGAAAAACAAAAGAAACATAAAGGCCAGCCATGCCAGAATCAAGGTGGCAAGAGGGGACAGGCAAGAAAGTAGTTTGCTCATGAAGACCCGAGGAACGCATATCGACAAGGTGTAGTGTTGCCTGAATAGCCACTACGCTCAAGACCGGGCAGCTGTTGCTAGTATCGCTGCCTTGCCTGTGCTTTGCCTTTGCCTTTGCCTAGCAGCAGTTCAAACGGGAGAGGCATGACAAGTTGCAGGAATAAGCCTTTGTCGCCACTCCCCGTATTTCAGCTTCTCACGCAGAACGCTCGAATCAAGATCATCGGCGTGGCACCTGCATCAGTTCCTTGCCCGCCTCGTCATAGACAAGGACCGCCTTGTCTTCAACCGTAAACTCCATCAAGTCACGACCAGCCACAACCGGACCTTGATCCTCAACACGGATACGAATATCTTCGTCGTAGGCTTTGGGCAGGTAATCCATCATGGCCTTGGGGCCATAGTCCCCAATAGAGTCACCCTCATACGACACTTGTGAGCAGTGGACAGAAGCACAATATGTCCACATGGAGGGGGAAACATAAATGAAAAAGCCGAACCCAATATTTCAAAGGGTTCGGCTTTATCGACCGACGCTACACTTGCCTATGCAGGCAAGCAGGGGGTCAAACGATCTGGATCTGGGTAGCGCAAGGGCCTTTTTGGCCAACGCCAGCAACGAAGGAAACGCGTTGGTTCTCCTCCAGAGATTTAAACCCAGAACCCTGAATTTCACTGTGGTGCGCGAAGAGGTCTTTATCGCCACTCTCCGGCATGATGAAGCCGAAGCCTTTTTCGTTATTGAACCACTTCACAATACCAATTTCTGTTTTCAATGTATGTCCTAATTAATCAGGGGAAAAATGTCCCTGGACACACTATGGACGCTATCCGCATATATTGATAGCACCGTTACAAACTAAGCGGTTGGAGCACCCTGCCGGTTTCGCCACTTGCGACCCAACACAAGGGTGATTATTGACACGCAACACGACTAGTCCTTGTTAGCGGGTGAATGCCTTACCAATGCTTACATGGTTTCAGTAGGCATATCTGGCGACAAAGGGCACGGGTCTGGTAGAGCAGCGTTAGTATGAATTGACCTGAAATACAAACCAAACAGGCACAAAAAAAGCACTTAGTTTTACCTAAGTGCTTGATTCGACTAGCAAAAGAAATGGTGGGTGCTGAGGGGTTCGAACCCCCGACCTACGCCTTGTAAGGGCGCCGCTCTACCAGCTGAGCTAAGCACCCATTTCTTTGATGCCGTTCTTCTTGTGAAGAAAAAGAATTATAGGACCAAAGATTTTTTTTTGCAAGTCTTTTGCGTAAATTAATTTAAAAATTAATTCACAGCGTCTTTCAGAGCCTTACCGGGACGGAACTTGGGCACGTTTGCGCCTTCGATCTCGATGGTTTCACCGGTACGTGGGTTACGACCCGAACGGGCAGCGCGTTCCGACACAGCGAAGGTGCCAAAACCAACCAGAGTAACCGTATCTTTTTCTTTCAGCGTGGTGGTCACGGCATCGATAAACGCATCCAGTGCACGACCAGCGTCAGCTTTGGACAGATCGGCTTTGGTGGAAATGAATTCGATAAGCTCGGTTTTATTCATTGAGAAAATACCCCTGAAAATTATTTTACGGGCCCCCAGCGGGAACCAGTTTGTGGCGGTCAGACTTAATAGTGACAAACGACAGGGCAAGCAAGCACTACCGTCTGCCATGGCTACCGGGCGCACAAGTGCCCCGGTTGGCTACCGCGTATTAAGCCTTCGTTTAATACCCGTGTCAAGCAAAAAAACCCCTGTAACCCGCATCATTGCTCACTGTTGATACAAGTTGCAGGACTTTCCCTATTTTGCATCGAGAAACTTAACAGGCTGCCTCAAATATGTTATTTGGGCTTTGAAACCCCAAAAAATTAGCTGGCTGATACTACGTTTTTGAACATTTTTTCAAGCGCTTGCGCACATCCAGCAGCGACTCTGCAAGCCGTCGCTCGCATAAATTTCCTTTTATGCCTCGCACTTAGCCTCACCCTACCTTCTTGTCTGAGGGCGAGAAGCTTCATTTCTGCACCCCTCTCCTGAACACCAACCATGCCCATATCGAAGCGGCCTGCCCTCCTACAATTTTCTGCATTGTTTGACTGTATTTCGGTACTTGCTACCGTCAAGGAGCGCAGCGATGCACGGCAAGGTTTATTTGGTTGGGGCGGGACCTGGCGACCCTGAACTTCTCACACTACGGGCTTTATACCTGCTGCAACATGCAGATGCGGTGGTCTATGACCGCCTGGTCAGCCGCGCCATCATGAGCTGCATCAATCCGGAGGCCACCTTGCATGACGTAGGTAAAGTTGCCGCCTGCAAGCCCAGCATGCAGGACGAAATCCACGACACGCTCTTGTCCTTGAGCAGAACACATCAGCGCGTTATTCGCCTGAAAGGCGGTGATCCCTTTATTTTTGGTCGTGGGGGCGAAGAGCAACTGTATCTGCAACAACATGGAGTCCAGGTTGAAGTCGTGCCCGGCATTACGGCAGCGACAGGTTGTGCGGCTTCTCTAGGCATTCCCTTGACCCATCGCGGGCTGGCCAGCAGTGTGCGCTTTATCACCGGGCACCTGCGCGACAACCAGGGGCTGGAACTGAACTGGGCCTCCTTGTCTGATCCCACCTGTACGCTGGTGTTCTACATGGCCATGGCCAATTGCAGCCATATTGCCCAGGCCTTGATTCAACATGGGCGCAGCCCGCATACGCCCATCGCCTTGGCACAAGATGCCACGCTTAAAAGCCAGCGCTGGGGCTTGGGTACTTTGCAAACACTTCCACAGCTTGCGCAAACCTTCAGTCCCCCAGCCTTGTTGATTATCGGCCAGGTGGTGCAGTTGCATCCGGATTACCCGCAACCCGCCTCAAACACGCAAAATGCCCTCGCCTGCGCACCCTCCTGGGCCTTGATGTGAAAGGTTTGCACCTCCCTTTCAAGCTCAGTGGCAGGCAGTTTCTGGCCAACATGTGGCTAGCCGTGCTGCTCTCCCTTCTTTGGCCACAACAAGCCGCTGCTGATGAAACCGCTTTGACACCGGAGCGGCAAGCCTCTTTACGGACGCTGCTTCATCAAGAATGCGGCTCATGTCATGGCTTGCTCCTGAAAGGAGGCCTGGGGCCTGCTTTAACGGCTAACGCCTTGCAAGACCAAAGCGCACAGCAGATCGCCCTGACGATCATGCAGGGCCGTCCCGGAACAGCCATGCCTGCCTGGAACCGCTTCTTGCAGCCAGCGGAAAGCCTCTGGCTGGCTCATTTTCTTCTCCATGAATCGGATGCAGCACCATGAAAGCACTGATGACTCTGAGCCTGCTTGTCGCTTTAAGCGGCTGTGCCAACCCATTACGCGGCACGAATGACCTGGGGCTGGTTGTAGAGCGTGCGACGGGCAGTGTGGCTGTCGTTGAAACCAGTCATCGCAGCCGCTTGGCACGAATTGAAGGTTTGGGTGATCTGTCCCACGCCCATATCACCTACTCACGTGACGGGCGTTATGGCTATGTCTTTGGACGGGACGGCGGCCTGAGCAAAGTGGACCTGCTTCAACAAGTTCTAGTTCATCGCATCATTCAGTCCGGCAATGCCATAGGTGGCGCCATCTCCCAGGATGGCAAGCTGATTGTGGTGCAAAACTACGAACCGGGTGGTATCAAGGTTTTTGATGCGGACACCCTGGCCCTGATCAGTGAAGTCCCGTCTTACTACGCCCCCAACAAACGTGCCAAAGTGGTTGGTCTGGCGGACTTACCCAATCAGCAATTTGCCTACTCCTTGTTCGAGGCAGGTGAAATCTGGCTGACCGATTTATCCGACCCCTTACGCCCCACAACACGGCGTTTTGCAGCGGGTCGTCAGCCCTACGATGCCATGGTCACCCCGGATGGGAGGTACTACATTGCCGGACTGTTTGGCGAGGATGCCCTGGCCATGCTGGATTTGTGGAATCCTGAAAATGGAGTCCAAAAAATCTTGCAAGGCTATGGTCGGGGAGAGTCCGCCCTGCCCGTCTACAAAATGCCGCATCTACGGGGTTGGTCCTTGGCTGGTCAGGACTTATTTTTACCGGCCATTGGACGCCATGAGGTTCTGGTCGCCAGCACCGTGAACTGGCAAGAGAAAACTCGCATTCCGGTTCATGGACAACCCGTTTTTGTGATGGCTCAGCCCGATGGCCGTCAGGTCTGGGTGAACTTCGCTTTTCCAGACAACGACAAGGTACAGGTGATTGATGTCGCCACCCTGGAAGTGGTTCAAACCTTGGACGTAGGCAAAGCCGTTCTCCACATGGAATTCACCCCTAGGGGTGAGGCTGTCTGGATTTCAGCGCGAGACGACAACAAAGTCAGTGTGTACGACACCCACAATTTCAAGCGTCTGGACAGCCTGGATATTCAGCACCCGAGTGGAGTGTTTTTTACGCATCGGAGTGGTCGCATTGGTTTCTGATCTTTCCCCTTCTGCCTTTCAACTATTGAACGCCTGGCAACATGGCTTCCCCTTGGAACCCCGACCGTTCCGCACGCTGGGACTGCTCTTGGGGCTTAGCGAACAAGCCGTGATGGACTACCTGCAACGCTGGCAAGACCGAGGCATCATCAGCCGTATCGGGCCAGTACTGAACCCTGCCTGTATGAGCAGCACTTTGGTGGGCATGCATGTGCCCGCCAAGGATCTGAACACGGTTGCAGACTGGATCAGTGCCCTGCCCGCCGTGAACCACAACTACGAGCGCGAACACGCCATCAATCTCTGGTTTGTGCTGACCTGTGCGAATGAACAAGAACGGCAGGCGGCCTTGGAGCACATCGCTGAACATACCGGCTTGTTGCCCTTGTCCTTGCCCATGATCCGGGCCTATCACATTGACCTGGGGTTTAGCCTTGTTCCACATACCAAGAGCACCAGCCCCTTGTCGCCAAGCAAGGGGCTGCCCGCATTAGGCAGTACTGAACGCAAACTGCTGGAGTGTTCTTTGCAAGGTTTGAAGATTCAAGCCGACCCCTTCAAGCCTTGGGCAGAGCAAGTACAGATCAGCGAGAAACAAGTGCTGCAACAGCTACGCGGCTTTCTGGAACAAGGCATATTCCGGCGATTTGGCGTGGTCCTGCGCCATCGAAAACTGGGCTACCAAGCCAATGCCATGTGTGTCTGGACGGTAGACAAGCATCGCATTGATGCCCTAGGCGAGGAGCTGGCCAGGCAAGACGACATCACGCTGTGCTATCAGCGGCAGCCCTGCCCGCCACATTGGAATCACAATCTGTTTTGCATGATTCACGGCAAAAACCGTCAGGACGTACTGACAAACCATGCGGAGTTGAATAATCGTTTTGACTTGGGTCAGCTCCCGCAGGAAGTGTTGTTCTCCACTCGCTGCTTCAAACAACGAGGCGCACTGCTTAGCCCGGCTCATCATGACTGATCATCACACCCCACCATTGCATGCGCCGGTTGAACTGGACAACACCGATCGCCACATTCTGAATCGCCTGCAAGATGGTTTCCCCATCTGCTCCCGCCCCTTTGCACAGTTGGCACCTGATTTTGCCTTGAGCGAGTCTGCCTTGATTGCACGTGTCCAGCACTTGCGGCAATCCGGGATATTGACCCGCTTTGGGCCCCTCTTCCAGATCGAGGCTTTAGGCGGTGCTTACTGCCTGGTCGCTATGGCCGTACCCGAAAAACGCTGGGACAGTACCGTCATAGCCGTCAACCGCCATCCTGAAGTCGCTCACAACTACCGGCGCGCCCATGCCTTGAATATGTGGTTTGTACTGGCTACGGCGACACCGCAAGACATCGAATCCTGCCTGCAGACAATTGAAGCTGAAACCGGCCTACCCGTCTTTGCTTTTCCCAAAGAGCAGGAATACGCCCTAAGCCTGAAACTGGAGCTTTGATATGGTGCATTTGAATCCCGCCTATACCGCACTGATCCATGCCTCGCAGCGGGGTTTGGCGATAGAGCCACAGCCCTACCTAAAACTGGCGCAAGAGTTGGGTGTATCCGAAGCTTATGTCATGAAGCAGTTTCAAACCATGCTGGACCAAGGCTTGATACGGCGCATTGCAGCCATCCCCAATCACTATGCTCTGGGCTACGTAGCCAATGGCATGTGCGTCTGGAATATCACGGACGACAAGCTGGACCTAGTCGGTACATGGCTAGGCTCGCAAGCCGGAGTCAGCCACTGCTATCGTCGTCCGCGTCGTCTACCCCAGTGGCCGTACAACCTGTTCGCCATGCTGCATGGCAAGGACCATGACACGGTACGTGCCCAGGCACAGAGCATCAGCCTGCAAATATCGCAGCGCTTTCCTGGCGTCCTGCACGATCACGATATTTTGTTTTCCACGGCCATTCTTAAAAAGACCGGCCTGCGTCTACGGAGGCCTTGAGCATGTTCCGGATATCCCGTTTTGTTGCTGCCCTGCACGCTCCTGTTACGCCGACACGCGTCAGCAAGGCCCCTGTGGTGATCTGGAATCTGATACGTCGTTGCAATCTGCATTGCAGCCACTGCTACTCTGCCTCTACCAACAAGGACTTCCCTGGCGAGCTGAGCTACGAACAAGTCTGCACTGTCATGGATGACCTGCATCAATTCGGTGTACGCGCCCTGATCCTGTCCGGCGGCGAACCTTTGCTACGCCCAGATATTTACGACTTGGGCCGACGTGCGAAAACACTGGGCATGTACGTAGGACTATCGTCCAACGGCACCTTGATAACCGAGCAAAATATTGATCAGATTGCCAACTGCGGCTTTGACTACGTAGGCATCTCCCTGGACGGTTTGCAGGCCCGCCATGACCGAATTCGTGGAGAGGACGGAGCCTACGCGGCCTCCTTGCACGGCTTGAGACTATGCCGTGAAAAACAGTTGAAAGTAGGCCTGCGCTTTACCCTGACTCAAGAAAATGCAGTTGATCTAAATGGCCTGCTGGCTGTGATGGAGCAGGAACAAATCGACCGCTTTTATCTCTCTCATTTGAACTATGCAGGTCGGGGTTTGGGCAACCGCGCCCTGGCCAGTCACCACGCCGTCACCCGGCAGGCTATGGAGCAGCTTTTCACAACCTGCATGACCTATCAAAAAGCCGGCAAACCCAAAGAGTTCACCTCGGGCAACAACGATGCTGACGGTGTTTTCTTTCTGCACTGGGTGCGACGGCATTACCCCGAGCAAGCTCCCAAAATTCTGACTATGTTGTGCCAATGGGGAGGCAATTCCTCCGGCCAAGGAATTGCGAACATCGATAACCGTGGCAATGTTCATCCCGACACCATGTGGTGGCATTACAGCCTTGGAAACGTGTTGCAACGGCCTTTCTCGGAGATTTGGTCCAACGATCAAGATCCCTTGCTGACAGGCCTGCGGCAACGACCCAGGCCTGTACAGGGGCGCTGTGCTGGCTGTGCCTACCTGGATATCTGCAATGGCAATACGCGCACTCGGGCAGAAAAAAGCACAGGCAATGTGTGGGCAGAAGATCCGGGATGCTATCTCAACGATCAGGAAATCACTGTCTGAACGCCCTCCAGGCAATTAACAAGAACCATTTTTACTCAACCACAGTTCTGGAACCTCTGCCCTGCCCCCTGACTTCTGAAGCCTCAAATAGTACCCAGCACTCCCAATAAAATCAGGTGAGCTGCTGGGAAAAAGAGTGCGGAATCAAAACACAGCCAGCTTCAAGTGCCAGCCTGGACAGGCCTAAATTGAAGGGCCAAAAAAAGTGAGGCAAGCGATCTTGCCTCACTCAAACTCAACAACAACAACAACAACAACAACAACAACAACAACAACAACAACAACAACAACAACAACAACAACAACAACAACAACACTTCACTTAGTTCTTCATCACACAGTTCACCTAAGCAAGCTGATAGCGCACCTAGGCCAGCTCACAGATCAAGCCTTGCTGCTGCAACAGCTCAACCAAAGGCTGTACATCCCACGATGACTTCCAGGCAATCACGATGCGCTCGCCTGGCACCCAGGACTGGCACAGGGGTGCCCAGAAATCACGATTCAACAAGGTGTCTTGCAAGACCACCCCCGCCTGATCCAAGGCCATCAAACGGGCATCACGACGTGCCTTCTCCAAAATCGCAGGCAAAATCAGTGGCAGGTACAAGACCCAATCTGCCTGGTTCAATTTGCGCAAGGCGCGCAGCGTCAGCAAGTCCACTGCCTCCAAGTCGGCGATAGGCAAAATGGTGACCTGAATATGCTGCTGAGGGGTTTCTGTCCTCAAGGCAGCATCAAAGGCTGCCAGCGCTTCCGTAGCCTTGCCTTGCGCCAGGAGATCGGGGATAGGACTATCCAGTACGTAATCAAAGAAATGACGACGGGTATGTACCTCGGGGAAAGCCTGTTTGATATCGGCTCGGCGGCGAGCCAGCAAACCGGCCAAGTCCCCTACTGACTCAGGCAGCTCGCTTTCTATCCACTCCCGAACACGCCGCGCCAGTACAGGAGCTGAACCTGCAGAGGAGACCGCAATCATCAAGGGCGAACGGTCGACCATGGCAGGGACTTGTACGGTAGACAGATGCCCATCGTCGACCACATTACAGGGCAGACGCAAGGCGTCGGCTGCCTGAGCCACGATGCGATTTATCTCGCGCCGTCCAGTTGCTGCAACAACCAGCCAGGCCTCGTGGATATGCTCGGCAACAAAGGAGGTAAACAAGCTGCTTAAAGCACCCGCCTGAGCACTGGCCCTCAACCAGGAAGTTTGCTCCGGTGCGACGACGGTGACTCGCGCGCCAGCACGCAGCAAGAGCCGAACTTTACGCTCCGCAACCGTCCCGCCACCTACGACGACAACCGCCTTACCGGTCAGATTGAAGAACAAGGGAAACACATTCATTGCACGACATCCTTAAGGCGCCAGCAGACACTGGCGCCCGGTTCACACTTACTTCAGGCTGGAAAAGTAGGCAGCCAGTTCATTCACCATTTCCGGGCTAAGAGGCTCGGCCATCGGGCTCATGATGGGATCGTTACGCTCTCGCGATTTGAACTGCTGTAGCTGCTTGACCAGATACTCCACCTTCTGCCCTGCCAGGTTGGGATACATACCTTCCGTGCTGACACCTTCCAGCCCATGGCAGGACGCGCACAAAGGCAGCATGGACGATGCCTGGGCCGATAGTTGCGACTGCCCATGCGAGCCTTGTAAACCCACTGCTTTGTCCGCTGCCAAAGCGACACTGGAACCCAAGAGGCCCACAAGAGCCATACCCATAAAAAGCTTTTTCATGACGTTCCTTTGCTTAGAATTTTTGGGTTTCAGGCTGACCAATGGTGAGCCAACGGGTACGGGCACGCGAGAAAATGCCCGATGGGCTTTCCATCTTGTGTTCAGCTACCAGCTCCAGACTGCGGCTGTCGTAAATCTTCAAGCGATCCCCCCAGTAACCCGAACTGACGTAGAGGTAATCGCCCGTGCGGTTGTAGTTGGGGAAGAAGGCATGACCACCCACGTCCAAAGTCTTCACCACGGACAAGGTGTTTTTATCGATCAGCTGAATCCAGGAAGCGCGCTTGTCCTTGTCGATAATGTCCACCGCCACATACGGGGCATTAGGATGGGCGGCGGGGGATTCGGTGGCTCCGGCAACAGGAATCTGCTTCACCACAGAGAAGTCTTTGACATCCCAGGCAGTAACCACGGAGCCTAACTTGCAGGTGCCCATATTGGTGCCGAAGGCCAGCATGCGGCCGTTCACTTCCGTGACAGCACCCGAGCCTGCGTGGGGCTGACAGCCAGCCGGAATGTCACGTACCACCTTGTCGTCCTTCAGGTCGATAGCCACGTACTTGTTGTCGTCGTAAGAGGCCACCATGGAATAGCGACCATCCGGCGTCAGGAAGGTGTCGTGCAACATGCGGCCGACCTTGGCCAGTTTGGTGACCGGCATATCCGGCTTGTCTGGATCAATAATCCAGATCTGTCCGGCTTGGCGCAGTGTCAATGCAAACTTGTTATTGATACGACTACCAATAATCGGACCACCGGCGGATTTGATGAAATTGCCGTCCGGGTCCTCGCCCTCCAGAGCGATATATTTCACTGGTTCCAGGGTGTCGGCCTTCAGGATAACCATGCTGTTGGGTACGAAGGAACTCAGTGCCAGCCACTTGCCATCTTTGGATAAGGCAATACCCGTACCAGTCAGCCCCACCTTGGCCTGACGAACAATCTGCAAGGTGTACAAGTCGATTTTGTAGACGTGGCCATCATCACTTTTCAGGTATCCCCAGCGCTCGTGGCTGGGGCTGAATTCCATGATGTGTGGCGCGCCAACCGTGGCAATTTCACCCACCTTCTGGTTGTTCTTGCCATTGATGAAAACAGCACGAGCCTGATTGGAACCATCGCCCCGCCCATAACGCCCGCGGGCCATGATGACCATCAAGTCGTAGACGGAATCGATCTCGTAATTGGGTTTGCCGGGCAAGGTGGATTCGTCTACCAGCACTTTCACGCTGGCACGTATCTGATCCATATCCCAAGTGCGTTCCACCACGGGCTCGTTCTTGATCATCTTGGCCAATGCGCGAATGTCCTCGTCGGGCAAGCGTCCGACAAAAGGTGGCATCAAGGTATCCGGAATCCCGGCCATGATGGTGCCGCGCAAGGCAATCTCACTTTGAACCAGGCGATCACTGTGCAGGCCCGGAGCGATATACCCTCCCCGGTCGGCTGCGTGACACACCGCACAGTTTTGCTGAAACAAGTTGTCTACCCGAACTTGCTCTTCCGTCGGGGCCGCCAAAGCCGCGCTGACGGTGGTAGACAGGAAGGCCAGGGTCATCATTTTTCTATACATTCCATTACCTCCAACAATTGCCTTGCTAAAGGGCAAGACCAAACAAACTATAACGATTGTTATTTTTTGCTGAGAAGGTATGGATACGGATTAAATAATGGGGATGGTTTTTTTTATATCGTAATTACGAGATATTAAATACTCTTACCTAGATAAAAACATCCATGACAAGGAGCCAGTTGGCAGATCAAGAAGCCGGATAAATTTATCACGAACGAATATTCATTTTGACCTAACTCAAGTTAAAACTAGAGGCTGCTGCCTATAGTGGCCCGGCCTGGCTCGCCCTTGATGGTTTTGATTATTTTTCCGGTCCCGCCATGTTTTCTTTACCGATTACGCTTTCCCATACTCATAGCCCACCGTATAAACGACAAATTGCACGTCAAATCGAAACCCTGATCTGTTCGGGACGTTTGCAAGAAGGCAATCGCCTGCCTTCAATCAACCGAATGGCGTCTCTGCTGCAGGTTTCCAAAAATACGATCATGGGTGCCTATGATTTGCTGATCGACTCCAATCTGATTCATAGCGAACCTAGCCGGGGATTCTTTGTGGCTACACCTACCCGCAATGGTCGCAGTCGCCTGGCACCGGATTTTGTGCTGGAGACGGCCCACTGTTCACGCAGCCCACGTACCAGCACGGCACAGGCCAGCGGTGTGCATGTGCCTGCTGCCAGCGTGCCCGTTCGTTTTGATTTCAAGATTGGACGCCCCTCGGTCCATGCTTTTCCGCTGCGGCAGTTCATTTATTTGTCCAACCAGTTGCTGCGTTACGCAGGCTCTGCCATGGCAGACTATCCACCGCCTGAAGGTCTATGGGGCTTGCGGCTGCAAATTGCGGATTATCTGGCGGCCAGCAAGGGCATATTGGCTGACCCGGAGCACATCATCATCACTGCAGGAACACAGGAGTCCTTAAGTCTGATCGCAGCTCATTTCCTGGACGAAAAAAGCTGTGCGGTGCATGAGTCGCCCGGCTACAACGGCTTCAGACATTTGCTGGCGCGGCACCGCGCACAAAGTATTCCCGTGCCTGTGGACCAGCACGGCTTGCGCACAGACAAACTGCCCGACAAGGCTGTTCAGTTGGCTTTCGTCACGCCCTCCCATCAGTACCCTTTGGGGCACACCTTGACGGTAAGTCGCAGACAGGAGCTACTGGCTTGGGCCAGTACCAGTGGCGCTTTGATTATTGAGGACGATTATGACGGGGACTTCTGTTATGGCCCGGCCTTGCCCGCGCCACTCAAGGCCATGAGCCCCGGGCAGGTGATTTATCTGGGGTCGTTTTCCAAAACCTTGGGCCCTGGTTTGCGCTTGGGCTATATGGTCTGTCCTCCCCACCTGAGCCAGGATTTTATTGCTCGCAAGGCCTTGCTCAACAACGGGTCACCTTGGCTAACACAAGCCGTGTTGGCACGTTTTTTTGATGAGTATGACTATCCACGGCACCTGCAATACCTGCGCCGCCGTTATCTGGAGCAACGCAATACGCTGTTGCAGGGACTGAAAAAAGTGTGGGGAAATACGGGCGTGGTCAGCGGACACAATGCTGGCATGCATCTGGCTTTTCGCCTGCCACAACAAAGCCCAAATGCCCACCACGTTGCCGCTGCGGCACTGCGCCATGGCATACGGCTCTACCCTTTAGCACAGGCCGCCAGCCAGGAAACAGACAGCACGAATCCACGCCATCTGCTGTTTGGCTATGCGAATCTGGAATGCAGGGAATTGCAGCAAGCAATGCAGCATCTAGCCCTGATACAGCCCAGGCTGAACCATGGCTAGATGTGCGAAGAGCTTAGGACTGGGCCAGCGCCTGATCAAAGTCCGAGGTCAGATCGATAATCTCTTCAATACCTACGGAGATACGCAACTGATTGTCGGCAATGCCCATCAGAGCGCGCTGCTCAGCGCCCATCTCGTAGTAGATGGTGTGGGCCACGGGCAGCACCAGACTGCGGTTGTCACCCAAGTGCGTAGCCAGTACAAAGACTTTCAGGCGATTCAGGAAGTCAAAGATTTCAATGCCCTCTTCCAGCACTACGCTCATCAGGCCACCGAAGCGATTGCCGAACAATTGAGCCGTACGCTCGTGCTGCGGGTGATCTTCCAGGCCGGGATACTGCACGTGCTTGACCTTGGGATGCGCCTTCAAATGGCGCGCCAAGGCCAGGGCGTTGGAACAGATACGCTCCATACGCAAAGGCAAGGTTTCCGAACCGACGGCCAGCCGGTGAGCCACGTCAGACGACAAGGTGCCGCCCATATCGCGCAAGCCCTTTTTCCGAATCTGTACCAAACCCCAGTTCTGCGTATTGCCCGTGCGGTAGACCTCGGCAATATTGGGGTAGGTCGTCCAGTCAAACAGGCCGGTATCCGTCACCATGCCACCCAGGGCATTACCGTGACCACCAATGTGTTTGGACAGGGAGTTGACCACCAGAGAAGCCTGGAATTCACGGCCGGGCGACAGATACGGCGAAGACAAGGTGGCATCGACCACATACAGCAAACCCTCGTCCTGACACCACTGCCCCACCCCTTTCAGATCTGCTACCTGTGTACCGGGATTGGCAATGGTCTCAACAAAGACCATGCGGGTATTGGGCTGCCGTGCGGCTTGCACCTGGGCCAGATCAGTTGCATCCACCAGCGTGGTTTGTACACCCAGGTCGCGCAAAGTCCCCAGCAAGCTATTGGTATTACCGAACAGGAATTTGCTGGCAATCAGGTGATCGCCCTGGCGCAGCAAGGTAAACAAGGTTGCTGTCAGCGCCGCCATACCTGTGGCAAAACTGACGCTGCCTATGCCTTTTTCCATGCGTGTAATCTTGGCTTCCAACGCCGCCGTGGTGGGCGTGCCTTGACGAGAATAGGTAAAGCCGGACTTGCCCTGAAAGACCGCAGCCAGCTCACGCGCATCCTGAAAACCGAACTCGGTCGATGGGTGCAATGGCTGATGGATAGCGCCATGCTGCGTGCCCAAGCGACGGTCAGAGTGCAAGGTAGAGGTAATAAAGCCGTTTTCTTCCATGATCGTTTCCAAGCCCATAATGCGTGTACACACCGTCAGCGCCGATCGGGTTTTGCCCGGCTGACGGCCAATTACCTATTATCTGGTGAAGCGGCGGATGAAACCCGCCGTTTTTTATACAAATAAGTAATTAAGCAAGTAACAAGACTTAAAAGAAATTAAGACTGGCTACGTTGGCGCAAGGTTTCATACAAGCAAACCGCACTGGCGACGCTAACGTTCAGGCTTTCAACTGCGCCCATCATGGGGATGGAAACCAGCTCGTCGCAGGTTTCACGGGTCAGACGACGCATGCCCTCGCCCTCGGCCCCCATTACCCAGGCCATGGGACGGCGGGCATCGACCTGGTGGAAGGTATGCGTGGCCTGGTCGCTGGTGCCGACCAGCCAGACATCGCGCTCGCGCAGCATACGCATGGTACGGGCCAGGTTCGTCACCGTAATGTAAGGCGTAGACTCTGCACCGCCGCAAGCCACGCGTGATACGGTGGCATTCAGACCCACAGCGCGGTCACGAGGCGCAATTACGGCGTGGGCACCTGCCGCATTGGCGCTACGCAAGCAGGCTCCCAGATTGTGGGGGTCTGTCACTCCATCCAGAATCAACAGAAAAGGTACCTGACCGGCCTCTTCCAGATCGTCCAGCAATTCATTGACATCGACGGCCAGTTCTTGCTCCAGAGCCAATGCCACCACGCCCTGATGGCGCGTGCCTTTGGCCAGACCATCCAGACGCTCCACCGGCACAGCCATGACTTTCAAACCAGCCAGTTCTACCTGTTCGATAAAGGCCAGCATCCGCTTATCGCGCCGGGTCTGATCCACATAGACCTCGCGCACCGAAGCGGCGCTAAAACGAACTCGGGCAATAACGGCATGGAAACCGGCCAAAACCTGCTGAGGCATAACAATCCTTGGGGGAAATAAGAGCAAATAAAGAAAGCCGGGCAAAAAGCCCGGCCTGGCATTGTACGCCTATCGGCGCCGTCCTCTAGGGCTACGCGTGGATTTCGCAGACTTGGCTGCCTTCTCCGCACTGCGCTTTTCATCCCGCTCGGCCTGCTTTTGCGATGCACGCCGTTGGGATGCCGTGGTGCCCTTCAAGGCCAGCGGTTTGGTTGGGGCCGCTTTCTTGATGGGACGCTCGGATGGATCGACCCCTTCAGCTGCCGCCTTCACCGCCTTGTAGCCCACACCCTTGACCAGACGGAACTCGATACGGCGCGCTTCCAGATCAACACGAGCGACCTGGACTTGCACCGCGTCGGTCAGGCGATAACGCAGACCGGTGCGCTCACCACGCAGCTCGTTCGAGGTTTCGTTGTACTGGAAGTAATCCGCACCCAGCTCGGAGACATGGACCAGACCTTCCACATACAAGGTATCCAGCGTCACAAACAGACCGAAGCTGGTCACGCCGCTGATCTTGCCGGAGTATTCCTCCCCCACGTGCTCTTTAACAAACCAGCACTTGAGCCAGGCTTCCACATCTTTGGAAGCCTCATCAGCACGACGCTCGCGCGCCGACAACAAGGCACCCAATTTTTCCCAACGTGCAAAGTCGCGCTTGCTGGCTGGCAAGGCGGCATCGCCCGGATCTTCATCGATAGCCGGAATGTAGCGCTCGCCCTTCAAAATACCCTTGATGACACGGTGCACCAGCAAGTCCGGGTAACGCCTGATCGGCGAGGTGAAGTGCGCGTATTGCGAATAGGCCAGACCGAAGTGACCCGTTTTTTCCGGACTGTAAATAGCCTGCTGCATGGACCGCAAACACATGGTCTGAATGACGGCAAAGTCAGAACGGCCACGAGCCGCAGCCACGACTTTGGCGTAATCCGCAGAAGTAGGCTCATCGCCTCCTTCCAGCGTCAAACCTAAACTGCGCAGATACTCACGCAAGGCTTCCAGCTTGGGCGGCGTTGGGCCTTCGTGTACACGGTACAAACCGTTGCGACGGCTGCGGGCAATAAAGTCTGCAGCACAGGTATTGGCTGCCAACATGCACTCTTCAATCAGCTTGTGCGCATCGTTACGGACCAAGGGTTCGATACGTTCAATACGACCCAAGGGGTTGCACACAATCTTGGTTTCAACCGTATCGAAGTCAATCGCACCACGTGCAGTACGGCGCTCGGCCAGCAGGCGGTACAAGGAGTACAGGTTCTGCACAGGCTCCAGCACGTGCTGAATCTGGGTGGCCGCCGGGCCAGTGGGCTGCTGCAAGGCGCTCCAGATATCGGAATACGTGGTGCGTGCATGTGAATGAATGACCGCTTCATAAAACTGGTAGGCCGACACGGTGCCGGATTTGGCACCATCGGCCAACACGACCATATCGCATACCATGACCAGACGGTCTACCGACGGATTCAGAGAACAAATCCCGTTGGACAGGCTTTCTGGCAGCATGGGGATCACGCGGCGCGGGAAATACACACTGGTGCCACGCTCCAGAGCGTCTTCATCCAGGGCATCGCCAGAGCGCACGTAATGGCTGACGTCGGCAATCGCAACCAGCAAACGCCATGCCCAGCGCGAGCGCTTGCCCGTGCCGATATCAACGCGTTCGCAGTACACCGCGTCATCAAAGTCTCGTGCGTCTTCACCGTCAATAGTGATGAAAGGCACATCGCGCAAATCTACGCGGCCTTTGTATTCCGATGGCTTGACCTTGGCGGGAATGCGCGCAGCCTGCTTGAGCGCCTTCTCGGAAAAATCGACCGGCACTTCAAACTTGCGCACGGCAATTTCAATTTCCATGCCGGGATCGTCAATTTCCCCCAGCACTTCAATCACACGCCCCAAAGGCTGACGATGGCGCTCGGGCTGCTGAGTAATCTCTACCGTCACAACCTGACCAGGCTCGGCCTCGCCCTGGTCCCCGTTGGGAATCAGGATGTCGTGCTTGATGCGTTGATCTTCGGGCACCACGATAAACGTGCCACGCTCACGCAGGAAACGGCCCACCAGCTTGCTGGTGTGGCGCGCAGTAACTTCGACAATCGAGGCATCTGGCTTGCCGCGATATTCACCGACGATACGCACCATAACGTGGTCGCCGTGCAACACTTTGGCCATTTCTCGTGGCGACAAGAACAGATCGGGCTGCCCATCGTCGCGCTGCAAGAAACCAAAGCCGTCGCGATGGCCCAACACTTTGCCGGCGATAAAACCAGTTTGGTTATTTTTGCGAATTTTGCCTTCGGGGGAAATCAGCAACTGACCATCGCGCTCCATTGCGCGCACACGCCGCTCGAAACCCACCGTAATTTCTTTGCCCAGGCCCAGCTTTTTCGCCAGAGCCTGCATGGTCAGGCCGTCTGCATCTTCGCGCAGCCCCGCCAGGATCACTTCCCGAGTCGGGGTATCCGGGTCGAAGTCAGGCGGCAACTCATAACGGCCCGTTGATTGAATACGGTCCTCAGTACTGTCTTGATGTTTTTTATTCAAAAGGACACTTCCATTATTAATAAAGTATGCCTATAATCCTTTTTCTTTGCTGCTCACGCAGTAAAGTCGTTCAAGGCTTTTGGCACAGCCATAAGCATACAACGATATGCCCAGGTGGCGGAATTGGTAGACGCGCATGGTTCAGGTCCATGTGCCTTCGGGTGTGGAGGTTCGAGTCCTCTTCTGGGCACCAAATTCCAAAAAAGCCGATCATCGCAAGATGGTCGGCTTTTTGCTTTCCAGCCCAGAAAGTCAGGTGCTTGAGCACCTGACGTGGGGGCGAGAAAGGTCGGGCATGCAAGCCCGACCGGGGTCGCGCCCGTGTGACCGAGTCCTCTTCTGGGCACCAAAATTCCGAAAGGCCGCTCATTTCTCAATGGTCGGCCTTTCTTATTTGGTTGCTCCATGAATTTATTATCCTTCAGCATCAATCCGATTACGTCTGACTGTGGCAGAAAACAAGCAGCAATACGACCCCCTTCTTTTGTACACACAGCCATTTCCACACAAAGAATCACCACCGCATGATCGGCTGCTTTCTTTACAGGCCTGTGAATACCCCTTGAAGCAAGCACCTGGGGAGCCAAGGCAACACACTCAAAGCAAAACACCGCCTGCCCTGCTTTGTACAACCATAAAAAACCGACTGTGTTTCTACAGTCGGTTTTCAGTCTCAGGATGCAGTAGGTTTAACCGCCGCAGCCACCGCAACATGCACCATCTTCACCATGCGCAGGTTTGGCGATTTGATAGCCGGCCCGCTCGACCGCAGCATGCAGATCTTCCAGCGAGACCTGGGTTTCATCAAAACGAACCGACGCCTTTGCGTTTTCGAACGAGGCATCTGCCGCTTGTACGCCTTCAATAGCCGCCAAGGCAATAGCCACTTTATCGGCGCATTCAGGGTGTCGCAAACCCGCCAGTTTCAGCATTCCAACTTGCATTTTTTATCCCTTTAACATGAGGTGAGGCAGTTGATGAAATCGCCACCGCCCATAAAGATATATATTAAATACATCTTATAGATACGGCAAGGTGCCAGGACAAGAACGATGCGCCAGCCTGGAGGCAGACACAAAAAAACCGGCTTGCCCGCTGACCACAGGCAAACCGGTCTGAAAACGGTTTTCTGAACACGCTCCTTTGCTTGTTAGCAGTGCCCGCCCTCCCTTGAACGACCCTGACTTACCTCATACCCAGCTTGCGACTGGCTGCCAGCAAGGCCACGATACTCAACGCCGCGGCTAGAATCAGGTAGTAACTGGGCGCCACCGGAGAGCCGGTCAGTGAAATCAGACCCGTGGCAATCACAGGTGCAAAACCACCAAAGACAGTGACGCCGATGTTGTAGCTCAAGGACATGCCTGTAACACGGGTACGCACCGGAAAAACATCAGCCATCAATCCGGCCAAGGGGGCGAAGTACACGGCTTTGAGCAAAGCCATCAAACCTACAACCAGAATCAGCGCCGTTTGGGTCGCCTCGCGGTTCAACCACATGAAGGACGGGAAGATCGCAATCGCATACAGCACGGCAGCGGTGAGCATGATCTTGATCCGACCAACTTTACCCGCGACATAACCTACCAACGGCGTAGCAATAGTCAGAATCAAGCCTGCTGTTAAGGTTGCCAAGAATCCGGCGGATTGTGGAACATGCAATGTGGTCGCCGCATAGGACGGCATATAAGTAATCAGGTAGTTGGAGGCGGTAGACAAGATCAAGGTGCCTAAAGCAATCAACAGCAAAGCCTTTTGTGAACTCAGTACTTCTCGCACTGGCTGACCGCCCGGCTCACTTTCTTTGAAATCCGGAGACTCATCCACCGTTTTGCGGATCCAGTATCCTACCGGCCCCAGCAACAAGCCGAAGAAAAAAGGAACACGCCACCCCCAATCCAGCATCTGCTGTTCGCTTAAGGTAGAAGTCAACACATAACCGAACAAAGAAGCCAGCACGACACCAAAGCCCTGACTGGCAAACTGCAGACTGGCCACAAATGCGCGAGAGCGTTCTGGAGCATGCTCCATCATAAATGCGGTAGAACTGCCAAATTCGCCCCCCGCCGAAAAACCCTGAATAAAACGCGCAATCAAAATACCGATAGGCGCAATGAGCCCGAGCGTTTCATAACCAGGCATGACCGCAATCATGAACGTGCCCAATAACATCAAGAGGATGGACAGGGACAAGGCTTTCTTGCGTCCGTGTCTGTCCGCATAGGAGCCAATAACCGCGGCTCCAATGGGCCGAATCAGAAATGAAATCCCGAATGTGGCAAAAGCCAGAACCAAAGAGACAGTAGGGTCTGAGCTCGGAAAAAAAACACGACCAATGGTCAGTGCAAAGTAGGCATATACAGCAAGATCAAACCACTCCAAGGTATTCCCCACCACGGACGCGGCGACCGGCTTCCAGAACGAACGCGGTAAAGGCCCCACCGCTTTTTTGGTCTGCTCCATCTTTTATCTCCTCCTGCCCCCGGTGTTTCCGAAGGCAATGCGCCGTTACTTCTGAACGGCGTCTGTTTTTTTAAGTGTTCTTGTTCAATTCGCCCAGTTCCCAGAAAACGCTGGTCATGATGTCCAGTCCCTCTTGGATAATGGGAGTCAGCATGTGCTCATTGGGAGCGTGCTGAGAGCAGCCGGGGTAGGAGTGTGGCACCCAGATCGTGGGCAGACCCAGTACATCGGCAAAAATATCGTTGGGTACAGTTCCTGCCAAATTCGGGATCACGGCAATTTTCTGATCCGTCACTTTGCTGATCGCATCCTTGATCAAGGCGATCCACTTATTGCCCAGATCCAGCCTGGTGGCAGGCATGATCTGGCCCATATGAATACGCACCTGCTCGAAGCCACGCGCATCAAGGTGCTGGCGCAAGGTGCTTTCCAAGTCCTCTGTCTGCGTTCCCAGCACAAAACGCAAATTGCAAAAAGCCTGAGCACGAGGCGGGATAGCATTGATTGGTTTTTGCGGATTCCCGGCATCCAGTGCCAGCACTTCCAAGGTGTTCCAGCCGAACAGACGTTCGCCGTAGCTAAGGCCCGGTTCGCCCCAATGCGCATTTAAGGCCAGCCCCAAGGTATGCTGACCAATCTCCAAATCTGCAATGGCAGCCAGCACGTCCCCCGGTATGGGGCCTGGCGTCAGTTCGCGACACAACAGCTGTCCTTGAGGCCCCACCAGGCAGGCCAGAGCATTGGCCAGCACCACCGCGGGGTTTTCCATCACCCCGCCCCAATTGCCCGAGTGCAGCCCCCCTTCACGCGAAATCACCTCCAGCGAGAACAACGCAGTGCCACGCGAGCCCAAGAACAAGGTCGGCTGATTGGCGTTCAAGCGCGGGCCGTCCGAGGCCAGAAACAGATCAGCCGACAAGCTCTGTGCATGTTGTTCGCAAAACTCGCGCAAACCGATCGAGCCTCGCTCTTCACCCGTCTCAAAGATGGCTTTGAGGTTGAAACCCAAACGCCCATCGCGAGCTTGAATGACCTGTTCCAGCGCGGCCAGATTGATGCTGTGTTGGCCTTTATTGTCCGCCGTCCCCCGGCCGTACCAACGCTCCCCTTCGATCTTCAATTCCCAAGGCGCCAAGCCTTCACGCCATTGATGGTCATGTCCGGGCACCACGTCGCCATGCCCATAGGTCAGAATCGTGGGTAGCTCATCGGATTCATGTCGGTGAGCCAGAAGGATGGGGCCTGCCCCTTTGGGATTGGCCAGGATACGGACCTCAAACCCCAGTTTCACCAAGGAAGGGCCCAGCTCCTGATCCAGGTAGAGCTGCAATTGATCCACTTTCTCCGCAGTCTGGCTGTCACTTTGAATCGCCACTCGACGGCGCAAGTCCTGCTCGAAACCGCCCTCCTCAAAATAGGCGCGCACCCTGGACAAGGCTTTACTTTTTCCCATTTTTGTCTCGTTGTCTTATTGATAGGAAAGAGGACTATAGAATTCGTTTTGCCTTCTGTATATTTCTATCTTTAGAATAGAATGAACTAATTTTTAGAATTCTTAAGTTAAGTCCTAAACTATCGGTACAGACGGGATTAGCTGAGCAAAATCATGGACTACAAGTACTTTCTGGCGGTGATGGAAACAGGATCACTGGCAGCAGCCAGTGCACGACTGCACATTGCCTCCAGCGCAATCAGCCGGCAAATCACCCTGTTGGAGGAATCCATAGGCGTTACGCTGTTCGAACGCAGACGGCGGGGAATGGTACTGACGGCAGCAGGTCAGGCCCTAGCCGAACATGCCCTGCGTGTGCGATTGGAGGAAGAAGCAATCTTGCAAAGCCTGCGGCAGAACGACTATGCCCAGGCACACTTGATACGAGTGGCGGCCACAGAGGGCCTGTCCCGCTATTTTCTACCCATGGTCATGGCTGAGTTTTCCAACCGAACCCCTTTGGCGCGGTTCGTCTTGAAGGTCAGCTCGCCCGATGACTGTGTGGAAATGGTCAGAAGCGGAGAGGTCGATCTCGGGGTCATTTTCAGCACGGCCCCGGTACCCGACATTGAAGTGAACTACTCCTGCCTTTCACCTATTTTTGCCATCATGCAACCTGAGCACCCCCTGAATGCGGCACGCAGTTTATCCTTGACCCAACTGCAGCCATACCCCATTGTGATGCCCGGAGAGGAGCTAACTCAAAAGCAGTTGTTTAATCATGTCTGCCAGATGGAGAAGCTGGTCTTCAACGAGGTATTTACCTGCAATTATTCGGGAGTACTGCACGAGTTCGTCCGTCGTACCAACGCGATTGCCTTGGGGGCGTCGATCAGCCATCGCAGCAGCATGGACCACGGTCTGAAAATCGTTCCCATACTGGACCCCCGCCTGGACAGGGATCTACAGGTTTTAAGTATGGCAAAGCGGGCACTACCTCAAAGCGTCAACACTTTTCTGCAAGCCTTGATCCGGGAACTGAAGGAAGTTTGAATAACACGATGACTGAGCTTTCCTTTAGGTTGGCTGTAACAATGCTCTGCAGCTAGTTGCTCACGCCTCTTTTTGTGAACACACAAAACAAAAAGCCGACCATCTTGCGATGATCGGCTTTTTGAGGAATTTTGGTGCCCAGGAGAGGACTCGAACCTCCACACCCGAAGGCACATGGACCTGAACCATGCGCGTCTACCAATTCCGCCACCTGGGCTCTGACTGCTGGATTTGTTTTTCAACTCGTCTCTGCAAGACAGAAAAGAACTATAACATGGTTTTGAAAGAATGCAAACTATTTCTGCTTTTTTTCATGTCTGACAGAAATAAGCGCAGCCCTTGCACTTCATAAGAATCGCTTTTATGCTTATTGCTATATCAAGAGTTGGGACAACCCATGCCAACCTGTGTACCCGCACAAGGTGGATTCAAGATATGGCCATCTGGCAATCAATGGGATCATCAAGACACGAACCCGCTGCCAGCGGGTTTTTTTATGCTTGGTTGTTTCCAGGCAAAGGGTCCTTTAATCCAACTTGCTCACCCGGAAGCCCCTTCCAAGAGCTAAACAGGAGTGTTTCATGTCTGCACCGTTTTGCTACCACCTGACTTTAGAGCAGCACCACTACCGCATTGTCCTGCACCCCGGTTGTTCACGGCTGGCTGTAGTGTGCGAAGTACATGCTGACAAGGTCGGAGATTACGAGCCGCGCTGGCTGGGTTCCAGTTGTCGCGGTGGCTATTGGGCCCGCTTCCAGCACGATATTGACAGCACCTTGTTGCTGAACATGGATGCCATTGCCCGCCTGATTGACGAACACCGTCTGGCTCATCCCAATACGGTGCTGGATACAGATT
Source organism: Alcaligenes sp. DN25 (assembly GCF_023674485.1). NCBI lineage: Bacteria > Pseudomonadati > Pseudomonadota > Betaproteobacteria > Burkholderiales > Alcaligenaceae > Alcaligenes > Alcaligenes sp. DN25. The sequence continues at coordinate 2,459,769 of NZ_CP098408.1, forward strand.
TACAACCCGTGTTGAACGTGGGCGGACGCTTGCGCGCCCAGCCCTACCCTCAGCAAAAAGCCGCTTAGTCCAAGCGTGGGGCGTCGTCGCCCTGATCGCCTTGACGCCAGTAGCTGCTGGCCCGAATCGCGCCTTTATCCAGGCCGCGATCTTGCACCCAGTACTCACGCAAGCTTTGAGCGATGGAATATTCTGCTGCGACCCACACATAGCCGGTGCCGCTCAACTCGGGTGCGGCACGCAATGCGTCCAGAATGCCATTCAAACCGGCCAGCGAAGGAATCCAGTTCACCGTGACATGGTCCGGTGCCTCCATCGCACCGACTGTCAGCAGATTACGTGCCAATACGTAAACCTGCACCTTCACATTGGAAGACAGTTCTTTCACTCGTCGCGCCATGGCAGGCACAGCGGTTTCGTCGCCAATCAGGATTTGCCAATCCAGGTCCTTGCTGACCAGGAAGGAGCCACGCGGGCCGGCCACACCGAGCTTGTCGCCCTCTTTAGCTTGCATGGCCCATTGGCATGCAGGGCCTTCACCGTGGACCACAAAATCAATATCCATCTCCTTTTCCTGCTCGCGGAACTCGCGAGGAGTGTAGTCGCGGATAGGTGGCTTTTCCTGACCGGCGGCAAAGACCATGCCACGCTCGCCCATTTGAGGCAGTCGCAATTCTTTAGTGACAGGGTCCGGGAAAATCAGTTTGACATGGTCATCAAAGCCAGGGGTATAAAAACCTTCCAGATCCGAGCCTTCCAGGGTGATGCGCACCATATCAGGCCCCAGTTCGCGCCGCTTTTTTACGGTCAGCAAACGCAACTTCAAGGTATGAGCAACTTTCTGCGTTAATTGTTCAGACTGCATTCTTAAGACTCCTTGGGCAAGTTCCGTATGTCAGCGATGGCTTTTTCCAAAATGGCCACCACCTCTGCCTGTCGTTCCAGACTGGCTGTCGATTGTTCAAACATGGCCTGCTTCAGGCTGTGGCGTACCTGGACGAACTCCGGCAACCAACCTGTTTGTTCCTGCGCGGCCTTCAAATCCTCGTCGCTATTGTGTTCGGCCAGCATCTGCCGTATCCACACCAGCTTGCGCCCGCGATAGGTCAGGGACTGCATCAGGTAATCGCACTTTTCTTTTTGCTCTTCCAGATACGTGTGCCCTTCCTTGGTCAGGCTGTACATCTTGCGACGGCCTTCTTCTTCAATCAGCACCCAGCCTTGCGTGGCGCAATACGCCAGGGCGGGATAGACCGCACCAGCGCTGGGTACATAGCTGTTCTGGCTAAGCTGCGCGAAACGGCGTATCAACTGATACCCGTGAGTACTGCCCTCTTTGAGCAGGGCCATCAGCATGAGCTGCATGGCCCGAGCAGAGTATTTTCGGCCTTGGCCCATATCCAGCAGCATCCGCTCGACATCCATTGTGTTGAATTTCATGTCTATACTCTTATGCTATATCACATGACACACTATAATGATAATGAGAATGCCAATCAACTAGAAATTGAAATTAAATTTATTGAGTGAAAAATGCTTGCTTTCCCAAGGAAACTCACTCTATAATTGAATGCTTGAGACGGGCAGCAGCCTTGATCAAAAGCCCAGGTGGCGGAATTGGTAGACGCGCATGGTTCAGGTCCATGTGCCTTCGGGTGTGGAGGTTCGAGTCCTCTCCTGGGCACCACAAATTCCTCAAAAAGCCGATCATCGCAAGATGGTCGGCTTTTTGTTTTTTCCGTCTCTGAAAGCAAGCAGCTTGAACCCCTGTTTGAAGACGAGGAAGTCAGATACGTAGATCCAATCAGTGTTGATATGACCGGGGCTCTCTTCCAGCGGTACGACCTTCCGAAAAATCAAACTCCTTTTGGACTGAAGGCAGACGTATTCAAAACACCTCCCTGACTTACCGAAGAACAATCAGCCATAAAAAAAGCCGAAACAGCATGAGCACTGTCTCGGCTTTTTTGATTCTGGCGGTCTTACAGCAAGCTATTTCGTTGTCCCGCCCTCTTTACCATCACTCCAAGGCGCGATGACGACGCTGCCAGAAAGGCTGCGCCGCGTAGCGTTGCTCCATGCCATACAAAGCATGCTGCGAATTCAGGTGGCGCACCAAACCTAACAAATAGTCCTTTTCGTAAGCACGCGCCGGCTCGGGATTGCATTTTGTCAGAGCTACAGCAGCCTGTGCCGATTGTGATCCGCTCCACAAGGCCGTTGCCAGGCCATTGGCGGCCAGGGGGTCCATGGCCGCGCCTGCATCACCGGCACGCAAGATGCGGCCTTCCACGAAGTAAGACACGGTGCAGCTAGCGGCAGCGCTGACTTTAGGAGTGTGAGCAGCCATCTGACTATCCAAGCCCAGGCTTTCCATACGCACTCGTGCCGCATCGGCACAGCCCAGCAAACCGGCCCAGACCGAACCATCTCGACTCAAACCATCGGGCAAAAGATCCGAGTCCGAAAACAAGGCCACCATCAGGCGATGACCCGGCATGGGGGACAAGTACCACCACCCCAACTCGACGGCTTCTACCAGGGAAGCAGCCAAGGGTTCTGCCCCTTCAGGCAGGTCAAAGACGTGCCAGGCAGCGACCAGTCTATCCAGACGATGACGCTGGGCGGCCGCTCCGGCGGACAAGGCTGCACGACCAGTACAGTCGATCAAGGCAGCAGCTTCCAGGCTGGTACCGTCTGCCAGCCTGGCAACCACACCTTCAGGCTGGTGCTCCAGGCCCAGAACTCGTGTCTGGCGAATACTGACCTTCGCTTCTTTTTGCACGCGCTCAAACAACGCCTGCTCCAGACGGGCCTTGTCCAGCAGGTAGCCCTGCCCGTCTTCATCCTGCACGGTGCGCAGTCCTGCGCTAGCCCATACCGAAAAACGCCCTTGTGAACGCAAGGCTACCGTCTCATCCAGACAGCCTGCCCAGCCCAGGCTGGTCAAGACCACGGCCCCGCGTTCGGACAAGGTCTCACCAAACGAGGGCTGGGGCTCCTGAGGAGCCACCAGCGTTACTTCCTGACCTTGCATACTCAGGCGACGCGCCGCCGCTAAGCCCGCCACACCGGCGCCAACAACAATAATCATGCCTTCATCCTCAGGTTCCCGTCTGCTTTGTCAGCGGGACAATGTCCATGGAACCGCGTTGTACTTCCACATACAGCTCGGGCGGAACTCCCGCCAGCCCGACTGGCCCCGGACGTTTTACCACGACTCCCATACAGGTCCAAACTTTTGCTGTGGTAGCGCGGACAAGGCCTGCACAGCCTGTTTAATTGTGAAAAAAACGAATCATGTTTTACAAAATGCGCGGCAGGGAAAACAGCATGACCCAGCCTCCCAGGACCAGATACGGACCAAAATGAATGGCCTGCCCGGCTTGCAAACGCCCACCAAGGCGCAAGACCAGAGCCGCCAGCAAGCCCAATACGGATGCCGCCAGAAGAATTCCCGGCAAGGCGGTGGCTCCCAGCCACGCTCCCAACGCGGCCAGTAATTTGAAGTCGCCATAGCCCATGCCTGCACGCCCGGTCAGCAACAAGAACACATGGTTTAACAGCCACAACACGCTGTAGCCCAATGCCGCGCCAATCACCGCCAAGGGCAAGCTGCTAAAGGTGTGATCCAGATTGACCAGCAAGCCCAGCCACAGCAAGGGCAAGGTGAGACGATCAGGTAGATAGCCGGTTTCCGCGTCAATCCAGGCCAAGAGAGCAGTACCGGCGATAAACACACAGGCCGCCACTGCTGCAGGCGTCAACTGCCAGCGCCAACCGGCCCACAACATCAGGACCAGGGCCAGACCCTGGCATACCCATCCCCATTGACGATGAGCACGCGGCGAACGCCCGTCCAACTCAGGCTCCAGCTCTACAGGCAGGCTCCAGGACAGGTGTCGGGCTGGCCAGAAAAAACAGACCGCCAAGATCAGAGCAACTCCCATCCCCGCCCAGGCATTGCCCCACGACGTCCACATCATATTGATCCTTCACCAGATTGATAAACGCGCGCTGGCACAAGCTACGCTGCCCAAATCCTAGCAGAGCCTTGCGCGCTTTTGATGACGTAAGTATTTTTTGCTCCAGGTAGAGAAAGCCGGACGGTGGCATTTTTTTGTTACCCGAATGACAGACAGAGCCCCACAAGGCTAGGCATAATGCGCTTCAACCCTTTGTTTCGCTTACGGATGAATAAGGAAGCGCTATGAACCACTTTGTGCCCCACGCTGCGCGTACGCCTCGCCTGCGCTTTTTGACCGGCGCCTTGCTCCTGGTCTGGATGGGCTCGGCAGCCAGCACCGCCTGGGCCCAGCAGATCGAGTCCATTACCTTATCCAGTGCCGGTATGGCCGAGATCGAGCGACAAATCCCCGTCTCTGACACCGGTACCGCTCAGTTGCGTGTGCCCCTGACCCAGGTCGATGACATTCTGAAAACCCTGATGGCCGTCGATGGCAAGAACCGCATCGACTCCCTGACCTTGTCGGGTCTGGCCCCACTGAAAGAAAGCTTTGACAGCCTGCCCTTCTCGGCCAAAGACCTGCGCTCGCCCGCCACCCTGGCACAAGCGCTGCGCGGCCAGCAAGTCAGCGCCAGCTCGCAAGGCCGCCTGGTACGGGGTGCCGTCCTGGGGGTGCAAGCTACTGCGGCCACCAAGGAACATCCCGCCCAGGCCATTTTGAGCGTGCTGACAGAACAGGGCCAGATCCAGACCCTGGAATTGGGCCCGGACACCAGCCTGGAAGTACTGGACAAGACCTTGCAACAGCAATTGCAGCAGGCCACCGAAGTGCTGGCCGGTCAAAGCAATCAGCAGTCGCGTGATATTCAACTGGTCTTGAACAAGACCGACGCCAAGACAGCCCGCCTGTCCTACCTGATTCCTGCACCGGTATGGAAAAGCTCCTATCGCCTGATGATGCAGGACGGCAAAGCCCGCCTGCAGGCCTGGGCCATTTTTGAGAACACCAGCGGTGAGGACTGGAAAGATGTGAAGGTCACGCTAAGCTCGGGCTCGCCTGTGATGCTGCGCCAGCGTCTGCTGGAGCGTTACTGGAACGAGCGCCCTGAACTGCCGGTGGCGGTAGGCAGCTCCATCGCGCCACAAGCTGACACCCAGGCTACTGTCAGCGCAAATCACGCCCGCAAAGCAGCAGGTGAGGCCATGCGTGCTCGCATGGCTCCAGCCGCACCCGCTCCCATCATGATGGAAAGCGCCGCCTATGCGGCCGATGGCAACATGGCCAAACAGTGGGCTTCGGGCGGCGCTGGCGCCAGCACCCAGGCACAGGAAGGTCAGACTCAAGTGCGCTTTAGCCTGCCACAAACGCTAAGCGTACCCACCGGCCAGACGGTTTCGGTGCCCTTTATCGACACATCGCTGCAGGCCGAGTCCCTCTCGGTTTACCGCAGCGGCCAAGCTGGCGACTATCCCACAGCCGCCATTTGGGTGAAGAACGAACAGGCCAATAGCCTGCCGCCCGGCATTATTACCGTCTTTAATGAACAGGACGGTCACGTGGGTGATGCAGAGCTGGCCGGTCTGCCTGCTGGCGAGCAGCGTTTGATCTACTTTGCCCAAGACAGCAAAGTTCAAATCCGCGAAGAGCAAACGGATGAATACCGCCTGAGCAAAACCCGTGTGACTGATGGCGTTGCCCGTTCGGAATGGACGCGCTTGCAGAACTTCCGCTACGAGATCAAGGCTCCGGCCGATGAAGATCGCACGGTGCTGATCCAGTTGCCTCGTCAGGATGGCTGGTCCTTCAAGTCCGACGCCCATGATAGCGATACCGCCCAGGAGCACCGCCTGAAAGTGAAAGTTGCCAAGGGCAAGACGGTCACCGTCACGGCCCAGCTGAGCCTGCAAGACCATATGGAATTGCGCCTGGAAGAAATCGACGAGAACATGCTGCTGCAGTGGCGTGGAAACGGCCAGGACAGCGCGCAACAAGCCAGGATGGACAAGCTGATCGAGCTGCGTCGTCAGCTGAGTCAGGCCCAGCAAGCGCAGAATCAGGCCGTTGAGGCCCTGAACGAAACCGTGGCTGAACAGGAACGCATCCGCGCCAACCTGGCTGCCGTCAGTGCACAAAGCACCTTGGGTCAGCGTTTCAGCGAGCAACTGGCCCAGCAGGAAGACCAGATTGCCAGCCAGCGCAAAGCCGTTAAGGAACAGCGCGACGCTGTACAGAAGGCCCGTCAGGCTTTTGAGAAAGGTCTGGCCGAACTGGCTTGATCCTGGCCTTATGCAGGTGCAGGCAGCTCGGCCTGCACCTGCTCCAGAAACGCGCGTATGGCATGGCCCTGCGCGCGTTCTTTCAAGCAATACACAAACTCGCTCAAATGAGCCGAGACATCACTGAGTGGCACACTGATAATGTCCGGATGCGCAGGCACTTCACGCAAGGGCAGCAAACTGGCCCCCATGCCGCACACCACTCCCCACCCTATCGCCTCCCGGCTCCCTATCTCCAGCAACTGCGTCGGCTCCTGCCCCGCCTGCCGGAACACTTGATAGCATAGCTCCCGTGTCATGGACCCGGGCTCACGCATCAGAATGGGATGGCGGCACAGGTCCACAATACGCACACGCTGCCGGTTAGCCAAAGGATGATCCACTCGCAGCACGGCCACCAAGGGATCAGAAGCCAGCAGCAGACGCACCAGACGCGGATCATCAACCAGCGCCGAGGACGCGATCACATCAAGTTGATAGTCATGCAAGGCACTCAAGACCCGTTGCGAATTATCAATGCTCAAACGCATCTTCACGCCGGGATAAGCCTGATGGAAATTCCGTAATACAGCCATGATGTAATACGGCCCGGTCGCGCCCACTCGCAACATGCCACTTTTCAGATCGCGCAGATCGCGCAAACTGAAATCGATCTGGGCAGCTTGCTGCATCAGTTGCTCGACTTGGGGCAAGAGGCGTTCCCCCTGCTGGCTTAAGTACACCCCCTTGCCTTGCCTATAGAACAGCTCCACGCCATAGCGGGTTTCCAGCTGTCGCAGATGCGAGGTCACGGTGGGCTGGCTGATCCCCAATTGCTGGGCAGCCTTGGTAATGGAGCCACAATGGGCCGTGGCGTGAAAGGACTTCAGTTCCAGAGCCAGCATGCTGCCGCTCTCCTCGGGGAAGAATCAAAGCCCAAATTATCCGATGCTCGTATTACAGAAATTAGTTGTACTGTCATAGTGCCGCCATATCCGACTCCCATACTGACGTTCATGACATTCATGACAAGTCGGAACCCAGGATGAGCGCCAAGCCCGCATTTTTAACCATACAAGGACTGCACAAGCAGTTCGGCTCCTTTACTGCCCTGGACCAGGTCAGCCTGGATATACAAGCCGGTGAACTGGTGTGTTTGCTGGGCCCCTCGGGCTGTGGCAAAACCACTTTGCTGCGATGCATTGCCGGGCTGCAACAAGCCGATCAAGGCATCATCGTGATGGCGGGCCGTGACATTACTCACTTGCCCCCTCAACAGCGTGATTACGGCATCCTGTTTCAGTCCTACGCCCTGTTTCCCAACCTGACCGTAGCCCAGAATATTGCCTACGGCCTGTCGCCCCGCAAGAACCTGGCCACCCAAGTGCGTCAACGCGTCTCCGAGATGCTGGATCTGGTCGGCCTGTCCGGTTCGGAAAACAAGTACCCGGCACAACTGTCGGGCGGTCAGCAGCAGCGTGTAGCCCTAGCTCGTGCACTGGCCCCCTCACCCTCCTTGCTCTTGCTGGACGAACCCATGTCGGCGCTGGATGCCCAGGTGCGCGAGCGTCTGCGTATCGAGCTGCGTGCGCTGCAAAAGCAACTGTCCATCACCACCTTGATGGTGACGCACGATCAGGAAGAAGCCATGGTCATGGCCGACCGTATCGCCGTGATGGAAAAGGGCCGACTGGTGCAATTTGATCGTCCCCAGGCTTTGTACCGAGCCCCCTCTGATCCCTTTGTGGCGGGCTTTATCGGTGAAGCCAACTGGCTGCCCTTTACGCCCTTGCACGATTGCTCGGTGCTGGTCGAGCGCGTTCGTCTGGACTTGGGCCAGGAAGCGCCTACTGCAGCAGGACGTCTTTTCATCCGCCCTGAAAACATTCGGGTACTGGATAACAACAGCCCGGCCACCACGACCAATACCTTTTTGGCCGACATCGTGGACGGCGTGTTTTTAGGCCGTCACTACAAGCTGATTCTGCGCCCCGAAGGCATGGACGGGCTGACTGTCCAGGCCATCGTCAACCCCGAACAAGGGGATCGCTTGCTTGACCCCTTGGCCGCACGTCGCTGCCGCATTCAGCTTCCCAGCGAGGCGCTGCATGCCCACCATTGATTCCACACCACAGCCTGGCGCGGCGTCCCTGCGCTCCACCAGCCTGTATGGCCTGCCCGTTGCTGAAACTAGCGTGAAGAACCATCCCCTGACCCGTCCCGTTTTGCCTGTCTGGATAGGCTCGGCGGCACGACGCGCCTTATTGATTGCCCTGTTTGCCCTGCTGGTCCTGTTCCTGGCCCTGCCCATGCTGTTCATCTTGCTGCGCGCCATTCAGGACGGCGACGGGCAACTGGTGGGTTTGGGTCAGTTCTGGTCGGTGATCAGCGCCCCGGGCTTCATGCCCATGGTGGGCCGCAGCATTCTGGTGGGCGTGACCACCTTGCTGATCGTGATCCCCGTTGCCTACGCGTTCGCCTTTGCCCTGCAACGCTGCTGCATACGCGGTGCCGGACTATTTCGTGCGCTGGGCCTTTTGCCCTTGCTGGCCCCATCGCTGATGCCGGGCCTGTCCCTGATCTACCTGTTTGGCAATCAAGGTTTGCTGCGTCACTGGTTGGGCGGTGAAACGATTTATGGTTTCTGGGGCATTGTGCTGGGCGAAGCCTTCTACACCTTCCCCCACGCCCTGATGATTCTCAGTACCGGTCTGGCCCTGGCCGATGCTCGTCTGTATGACGCTGCCCGCGCCATGGGTGCCAACTCCTGGCGTCGCTTCCTGACGGTAACCCTGCCCGCCAGCCGCTATGCCGTTTTTTCCGCCGCATGCCTGGTCTTTACGCTGACCGTCACCGACTTTGGTGTGCCCAAAGTGGTGGGCGGTTCCTACAACGTGCTGGCCATGGAAGCCTATAAAGCCGTGGTCGGTCAGTTGCAGTTTTCCAAAGGCGCGGCCATTGGCGTGCTGTTGCTGATTCCCGCTGTGCTGACCTTCTTTCTGGACCGTCATCTGCGTGCTCGTGCCAGCGGTCAGGCTCAAGGCTCGCTCAGCGCCTACTCGCCTCTGCCACACCGTCAGCGCGACCGTTACTTCACTCTCGTTCTGGTACTGGTATCCCTGGCCATTCTGAGCATTGTGGGCATGGCGGTCTGGGCGTCCCTGATCAAGTTCTGGCCTTACAACCTGAGCCTGTCCCTGAAGTCCTACGATTTCAACAATATGGACGGTGGCGGCTGGCTGGCCTGGCGCAACAGCCTGACCATGGCCTTGTTTACCGCCATTCTGGGTTCGGCCCTGATCTTTCTGGGCGCCTGGGTGCTGGAGAAACTGCCTGCCCGTGGCCAGTCCGAAAAAGGCTTGTACGGCGTGCTGCAAATGCTGGCGCTGGCCCCCATGGCCATTCCCGGTCTGGTGCTGGGCCTGGGCTACATCTTCTTTTTCAACCACCCCAACAATCCCTTGTCCGGTCTGTACGGCTCCATGAGCTTGCTGGTCCTATGTACGGTGATTCACCTGTACACCAGTGCCCATCTGAACTTTGTGACGGCCCTGAAAGCCATTCCTGGCGAGCTGGAAGCCGCTGCCGCCTCCCTGAAGGCTCCGCGTCTGTCCACCTTGATGGGTGTCACCGTGCCGCTGTGCCTGCCTGCCTTGCTGTCGGTGGCGCGCTACCTGTTCGTCTCGGCCATGACCACCGTGTCTGCCGTCGTGTTTCTGTACAGCCCGCAAACCGTGCTGGCCTCGGTAGCGGTCATGAATATGGACGACGCCGGCTTTATCGGCCCGGCCGCCGCCATGTGCACGGTCATCATGCTCAGCTCCGGCTTTGTCTGCGTCCTGGTTCATGTTCTGAGCCGCGCTTCCTTGCGCCGCAGCCAGGCCTGGCGCTCTCCTACTTCTCTTTCCTCAACCTGATAGGACCGCAATGTCATCCCCAACTTGCGCGAATACATCGCTTGATATGCCAAGTCACCAGACTCCACGCCTTGAAGCCCTGATTTTTGACTGGGCCGGCACACTGGTGGATTTTGGATCCTTTGCTCCCACCCAGATTCTGGTTGAAGCCTTCAAGTGCTTTGATCTGAATTTGAACCTGGACCAGGCCCGCAGCGCGATGGGCATCGGTAAATGGGATCACATCAAGGCCATGCTGGAGTTGCCTGAAGTGCGCGCCCAGTTTGTGGCCCTGCATGAGCGCGAACCCGATGACAGCGATGTAGACCGTATCTACAACACCTTCCTGCCCATGCAGAACGAACGCGTGGGCGAGTTCTCCGCCGCCATTCCCGGTGCCCGCGAAACCTTGTCCTGGGCACGCCGCCAAGGTCTGAAAATCGGCTCCTGCTCCGGCTACCCGCGTCTGGTTCTGGACAACCTGCTGCAACACGCCCACCGCCAACAAGTACTGGTGGACTACCACGTCGCCTTTGACGAAGTCCCGCAAGCACGCCCCTGGCCTGCCATGGCCCTGGAAAACGTCATTCGTCTGGAAATCAAGAATGTCGGTGCCTGCGTGAAGATTGACGACACCCCAGTCGGCATTGAAGAAGGCCGCAATGCCGGTATGTGGACGGTAGGTTTGCTGCTGTCAGGCAATGCCGCCGGACTGACCGAACTGGAATTTCTGGCTCTGGACGAAGAAAGCCGCCAAACCCTGCGTGATCGCGCCGCGGCCACCTTCGCCAACGCCCAACCGCATTACCTGATCGACACCGTTGCCCAACTGCCTGCCGTGGTTGAACAAATCACCGAGCGGATGGCCCAGGGCGAATGCCCTGGCGACTCTCTCTAACCCCACCCCCCTTTTGCTGTCACAAGGACACTTCTCCATGAAAACCATTGTTCTGAGCTCCTTGGCTGCCGCTTTGATGGGCGCCGCTTCCCTGGCTCAAGCCGCTACGACCCTGACCGTCTACACCGCGCTGGAAGCCGATCAGCTCAAGGCTTACCAGGCTGCTTTCGAGAAAAAGAACCCCGATATCAAGATCCAGTGGGTGCGTGACTCCACTGGCATCATTACCGCCAAACTGCTGGCTGAAAAGAACAACCCCAAGGCTGACGCTGTCTGGGGTCTGGCCGGCTCCTCGCTGGGCTTGATGGCCAGCCAGAACATGCTGCAGCCTTACGCCCCGCAGGGTCTGGACAAGATCGACGCCAAAATGCGCGATCAAAACAACCCACCCAGCTGGGTTGGCATGGACGGTTTTGCCGCCGCCCTGTGCGTGAACACCGTTGAGCTGGAAAAGAACAAGCTGCCCATGCCCACGTCCTGGGAGGATCTGACCAAGCCCGAGTACGCTGGCAAGATCGTCATGCCAAATCCCGCTTCTTCGGGCACCGGCTTTCTGGACGTAAGCGCCTGGCTGCAACTGTTTGGTGAAGAAAAAGGCTGGACCTTCATGGACGGTCTGCACAAGAACATCGGTGCCTACACCCACTCCGGCTCCAAGCCTTGCAATATGGCTGCCGCTGGCGAATACACGATTGGCGTGTCCTTTGACTACCGTGGCGCTCGTCTGAAAGAAGAAGGCGCTCCGCTGGAACTGGTGTTCCCCAAAGAAGGCCTGGGCTGGGAAATTGAAGCCGCTGCCATCATGAAAGGCACCAAGAACCTGGAAGCCGCGCAGAAACTGGCTGACTTCTCCGCCAGCGAAGAAGCCAACCACTTGTACAAGACCAACTTTGCCGTGCTGGCCATCCCTTCTATCGCCACGGCCAACCCGCACCTGCCAGCAGACCTGAACCAGCGTCTGATTGACAACAACTTCGTCTGGGCCGCTGAAAACCGCGAGCGCATCATCGAAGAGTGGACCAAACGTTACGACGGTAAATCGGAAGCCAAGAAGTAATGAGCACACAACACTACGATGTCATCGTGGTGGGGGGCGGCATCCTGGGCATGGCACATGCCTGGGCGGCTGCCCGCCGCAAGCTTAGCGTGGCTGTGCTCGAGCGCAGCCACCAGGCCCAAGGCGCCACCATACGTAATTTTGGTCAGGTACTGGTGACCGGTCAGGCGCCGGGCATCATGATGGAACTGGCACGCCAAAGCCGAGGTCTGTGGCTGGATCTGGCGGCACAAGCGGGCTTTCATGTGCGCAGCAATGGCTCGCTGGTCCTGGCACGCAATCACCTGGAACTGGAACTGCTGGAAGACTTTGCCCAAGGCCGTGCCAAGGACGAAGGCGTGGCCTGCCAGATGCTCAGCGGCAAGGAACTGGCGACACTCTTTGAAGGCCGTCTGGGGCATCACCACGGCGCGCTGCAAGGTCTGGATGATTTGCAGATCTACTCGCGCGACGCCCTGCCCGCCATTACCAGCAGCCTGCAAGCCATGGGCGTGGATGTGTATACCCAAGCGCATGTGCACTATGCCCAAGAGGGGCAGGTACACAGCAGCGTGGGCAACTTCACCGCCAACAGCATTTTTGTGTGCCCCGGTCACGACTACAGCAGTCTGCATCGCGAACTGCTCGATACCGTCAAACCGTCGGTGACACGTCTGCAAATGCTGAAAGTGCGTGCACAGGACGCAGGCTGGGCATTGGACCGACCTTTGCTGACAGGTTTGTCCTGCCTGCACTATGGTGCCTTTAGCGATCTGCCTTTGGCAGACACACTGCGCGAGCAAGTACAGCAACGTCATGGCGTCCTGCTGGATCAAGGCATTCATTTGCTGATTAGCCCCACCCCGGACGGGGATCTGATTATTGGTGACTCGCACGACTACGGCCAGCAAGCCAGCCCCTTCAACCAGGAAGAAACAGACCAGTACTTGCTGGCTCTGGCAGAAACCGTGCTGGGTTGCCCGGTGCAGGTGCTGCAACGCTGGCAAGGGGTATACGGTGCAAAGGGCCCGGCTCCATTTTCTGTCTTGCAGGCCGATGGCAGTACGCAAGTGACGGTCATGCACACGGGCTTGGGGATGACCACGGGTCTGGCCATTGGTGAACGCAATATCGCCGCTCGCTACGATTGATTGCTGGACATGGGTGCGTAGGCAAGCAGATCAGCCTTGACCTAGGCAGCAAGAGTGCAAAAAACGCGCAGCCCAGGCTGCGCGTTTTTCTTTTCCTGAGGCGTAGGTCTGGATGCCAGAATCCAGGGCTTCAAACCAGGGGAAATCACGGCATTTTCTTAATGGGAATTTCCCATGAGAAACCCAATAGAGTGGAATAAAATACGCCACACGATAGGCCAGAGCGAGCGCTCTTGAGCTGTAGCCATCCATACACCCGGACCGCCAAGTACCTCGTCGCGATTGGCGACGAAGCCCTGGTCTTCCCCCTGACAGGAAAGGATCAATGAAAGACAGCGAAAGCGGCTTGCGTTTTATAGACTGCAATGAAGAGCAGCATGCAGCCGCTATTTTGGCGATCCTGAACGACGCCATCGTGAACTCCACCGCGCTATACGACTATGTGCCACGCCCGCCCGAAGCCATGGTGAGCTGGTTTGCCACCAAACGCGCCAACGGCTTTCCCGTGGTCGGCGTCATTGACGATGCAGGAACCTTGATGGGCTTTGCCAGTTGGGGCACCTTCCGCGCCTTTCCCGCCTACAAATACACCATGGAACACAGTGTCTATGTGCACCCGGAGCACCGCGGCAAAGGGCTGGGCAAGATTCTGATGCAAGAGCTGATCACGCGTGCCCGTCTGGCCAATGTGCATACCCTGGTAGGCTGTATTGATGCCAGCAATGCGGGCAGTATCCATCTGCATCAAAGCCTGGGCTTCACCCATGCGGGCACCTTCAAGGAAGTGGGGTTCAAATTTGGCCGCTGGCTGGATGTCGCCTTTTACTTGCTGACGCTGGATACGCCTGCCGAGCCAGTCGACGGCTGAAGCCCCCCTCCACGCTACGCCTTGGGGCGGCCCGGCGACAAAAAAAACCATCGCAGGCAGCACGCCGCGATGGTTTTTCATCAAACCGTTCGCCCCTGACTCAGGCGCTGGCTTTCGGCTTTTCGTAGCACACGGCAAAGGCGATCAGGCCCAGCACGATGCTGAAAATGCCCACACCGACTGCCACCCCAGCCACCAGACCCAAACCTACGGCAACAAACACGCCGGGAAAGGCGTAGTTTCGCAACCAGGAAGGTTTCTTGGGAACAAGAAATAGCCCTAAAAACAAGAACCAGGGCATCACAATCGTCCAGAACAGACTGTCCATTAGCACGTCACGCATCATTATTCCATTGAAGTAGGAGGGGCTTGGGCGAGAGCCAGACACCCCCGCCGTTCTGGGTGGATTGTAAACGTCCTGAGGCTGGCCTCCCAGTACGGGCGACTGTTATAAGAGAGAATTATTGTTTTACAGCTAAAGGACACGCCATGAGTACGCTTAGCTTGACCAGCGCAGACCAGCACCGTTTCGAAGCCTATGTCGCAGGCGATGAACAGGCCGAACGCGGCTTGATCGTGTTGCAGGAAATTTTTGGTGTCAATCAACACATACGCAACACCTGCGAACGCTTTGCCGAGCAAGGCTACCGTGTCCTGTCTCCCGCCCTGTTCGACCGGCAAGAGAAAAATGTAGAGCTGGGCTATACCGCCGAGGACGTGCAAGCAGGTCTGGCACTGCGCAACGGCATTGCGCTTGATAAGACCCTGCTGGATATTCAGGCCTGCGTGGACGCCTTGGGTTCGCGCAAGATTGGTATTGTCGGCTATTGCTGGGGTGGCTCCTTGAGCTGGCTGGCCGCCTGCCGCTTGCAAGGCCTGAAAGCCGCCAGTTGCTGGTATGGTTCGCAAATTGCCCAGAACGCCCAGGAACAGCCCAGGATTCCAGTTCAAATGCATTTTGGTGCCCAGGATCACTCCATCCCTGCCAGCGCCATTCAGACCATTAAAGACGCGCAAAAGGATGTGGCCATTTACGTGTACGAACCTGCCGGGCATGGTTTTGGCTGCGATCATCGCCCCGATTTTCACGAAGCGTCCTACAAACTGGCTCAGGAACGTACACTAGCTTTCTTTGCCGACCATCTGCGTTAAGCCCCCATGCTTGAATCCAGCGACGACCTGCTTGCCCTGTTAAATACCACCATGCCTTACGGCAAATACAAAGGTCGCTTGCTGGCCGACCTGCCGGGACATTATCTGAACTGGTTTGCCCGTGAAGGCTTTCCTTCCGGGCGGCTAGGGCAGCTACTGGCCCTGATGCACGAGCTGGATCACAATGGCCTGAAATCCTTGCTGGACCCCTTGCGCCCGCGCAGCCGCTAAGAGGAACAAATACCTTACTGGGGAGCGGGCTGCGACGGTACGTCACCGTACAGCTTGCTACTATCAAGAATTCCTCTACACCCCATTGTGAAGGACGTCATGACAATCGATCTCTCCGCATTCCCCATCACCGGCAAATGGCCGGCCCAGCACCCCGAACGCCTGCAACTGTATTCCTTGCCCACTCCAAATGGGGTCAAGGTATCCATCATGCTGGAAGAAATTGGCCTGCCTTACGAGCCACATCTGGTCAGCTTTGAGCGCAACGATCAGCTCAGCCCGGAATTTATTTCGCTCAGCAGCAACAACAAGATCCCGGCAATTCTGGACCCCAATGGCCCCGGCAATAAACCGCTGGCCTTGTTCGAGTCCGGTGCCATCCTGATCTACCTGGCAGAAAAAACCGGCCAGTTGCTCTCTGCAGACCCGGCCCAACGCTATGAAACCCTGCAATGGCTGATGTTCCAGATGGGTGGCGTAGGCCCCATGTTTGGTCAGCTGGGCTTCTTCCACAAATTTGCTGGCAAGGACTTTGAAGACAAGCGCCCCCGCGACCGCTATGTCAACGAATCCAAGCGCCTGCTGGGCGTGATCGACAAGCATCTGGATGGCAAGGACTGGATGGTGGGCAACAGCTACTCCATCGCCGATATTGCCCTGTTCCCCTGGATTGCCAACCTGATCGGTTTTTACGGCGCAGGCGAGCTTGTGGAGTACGAGCAGTTCAAGAATGTGGCCCGTGTTCTGGCCCAGTTTCAGGCCCGCCCGGCAGTACAACGCGGCTTGAACATTCCTGCCCGTGATTGATGGATAAGCAGCGCCAATCAATGCTTATAAGCCAATTTGAAATAGCCCTGCTATCAAACTGGTCTTTTTTGTTTCGCTTGACGCCAGTCCGTACAATTGGCCTCCTAAACATTCTGCGCAAGCGGTACTATTCCGTTTGCCCGGCTTGCTCATCAATCAAAAAACCAGTCTGCTCATAGAGCGGATACAGGCAAATCCACCAGCCTGATGAGCAAGCCTTCAAAGCCCTGGATTCTTTCCAGGGCTTTTTTTTGTATGTACGATTGCCCCCCGCTGCTACTCTTGTGGCTCCTTGCCACTTTGCCTGAGCAGAGCTATGAAAACGCACCACTATGAACTGTTGATCAGTTGGACCGGCAACACCGGAAGCGGCACCCGCACCCTTCGCTCCTACTCACGTAACCACGACGTGATGGCAGTTGGCCTGGAGACCATTGCTGCCTCCTCAGACCCTGCCTTTCGAGGCGACCCAGCCCGCTGGAACCCAGAGCAGCTTTTCCTGGCATCGATTGCTCAGTGTCATATGCTTTGGTACCTGGGAATAGCGGCAGAAGCCGGCATTGTGGTCACGGCCTATGAAGACCACCCTACCGGCATCATGATTGAAGAGGCCAACGGGGCTGGGCAATTCGAGAGTGTTACCTTGCGCCCCTTCGTCACGATCACACCGGACAGTGACCTTGCCTTGTCCAAATCGCTTCACGATCGCGTAAGTGAATACTGCTTTATTGCCCGCTCCATCAACACTCCGATTCACCATGAGGTCACGGTCCACGTGCAAGGTCAAACACCTCCACCATCGACGTAAAGAGCATTACACCGCAGGTAAAGGGATGAACTGCTCATCGTCCAGTGGTGGCAGACTGATGCGACCATTGAGCCAATCATCCTTGGCCTGCTCGATACGGTCCTTGCGCGAGGACACAAAGTTCCACCAGATATGGCGTGGTCCCAAAGGCTCGCCGCCCAGCAGCATCAAATGGCTGTTTTGCTCGGCAAGGATGCGAGGGCTGTCGCCTTTGGCAAAGACCAGCATCTGACCGGCGCGATAGCGTTGAGCGTCTACCTCCAGCGCGCCCGTACAGATATAAATGGCGCGCTCTTCATGGCCGGTTGGCAAGGGGACAGACTGGCCCGCTTGTACGCGTAGTTCCATATAGAACAAGGGTGAGGCCACACTGGCAGGGCTGCACAGGCCCAACGCCGATCCGGCTATCAGGCGACCTTCCAGGCCCGTGTCCTGAATCAAAGGCAGTTGTTCGGCCTCGTAATGCACAAAATCCGGGTTTTGCTCTTCTTTATGTTCCGGCAAAGCCACCCAGGCCTGAATGCCATCCATACGGCCACCTTGGGTACGCATGGGCTCAAAGCGCTCGGAATGGCTGATGCCTGAACCAGCGGTCATCCAGTTCAAGGCGCCGGGCGTAATCTCTTGTTCCACGCCCAGGCTGTCACGGTGTGTCATGGCACCTTCAAATAAATAGGTGACGGTAGACAGGCCAATATGCGGGTGTGGCAGCACATCGTTTTCTGTCCCTACAGGTGCCGTCAGCTCTTGTGGCCCCATACGATCAAAGAAGATAAAAGGCCCCACCATACGCCGTTGGCGAAAGGGCAGAACGCGCCCCACTTCAAATGCACCAATGCTGTGTTGACGTTGTGGAATCAGCAGCTCGACCATAGACACCTCTACTGGGAAGTCGCAAAAATACAATCCCGATTACTATACTCTGGTCACTGCTTTATTCGCCCTATCGCGCATGTCCACGCTCTCCCTGTTTGATCCCGTTCCCGGCAACGTCCTGACTCTGGATACCGGCCTGATCGCCCTTCCGGGGCTGGCCCTGCCCTATGCCGCCAGCTTGGCACAGGCGGTTCAAGAACTGGTGCACAGCGCTCCTTGGCGGCATATGCAGGTTCCCTCAGGGCATCGTATGTCGGCCGCACAAAGCAGTTGTGGCGACCTGGGATGGATATCGGACGAACACGGCTACCGTTACAGCCCCACGGACCCGCAAAGCGGTTTGGCCTGGCCCGCCATGCCTGCCATATTCAAGGAACTATTAACGCACATTGCCCAGGAGTCGGGCCAGGGCCCTTTTCAACCCGATACCTGTCTGATCAA
Organism: Alcaligenes sp. DN25; assembly: GCF_023674485.1. Lineage (NCBI taxonomy): Bacteria > Pseudomonadati > Pseudomonadota > Betaproteobacteria > Burkholderiales > Alcaligenaceae > Alcaligenes > Alcaligenes sp. DN25. The sequence goes on from NZ_CP098408.1 coordinate 2,478,156, forward strand.
TTACTACGACGAGCAGGCGCATATGTCCTTGCATCAGGATAGAAACGAGCGCGACTTGCAGCACCCGATTGTCTCGGTCTCCCTGGGACGTGAGGCCTTGTTTTTATGGGGCGGCGCAAAACGCAGCGACCCGGTGCGTACCCTGCGACTGCGCGATGGTGATGTGCTGGTCTGGTGGGGGCCATCCAGATTGAATTTCCATGGGGTACGCAGACTGGAGGGCCCGGCCCATCCGGTATGGGGCACAGGCCGGGTCAATCTGACATTCAGAAAAGCAGGCTGAACCCCACTAGTTCAGCCCAGTTCGGGCGGAGCAAAGCGACGGTTTTCCAGTACGGGCAAAATGCGACGGGCATAAGCCAAACGCTCCCGATCCAGATCAACCAAAAGCAATGTGGGAGTTTCTGCCGCCTGGGCCACGATCACACCCAAGGGATCCACCACCAGACTTTGGCCAATATTGCGTTCACCACACTCACCGACGGCCACCATATAGGCCGTATTTTCCAAAGCGCGAGCCGTCGTCAGCACACGCCAGTGGTGTTCCTTCAAGGGACCTTTCAGCCAGGCCGACGGCGCCAGCAAGACTTGCGCCCCGTCCACGCACAAGCGTCGGGCCAGCTCAGGAAAGCGCAGGTCGTAGCAAGTCATCAAACCTACTTTGAAACCGGCCACATCAATCAAGGCGGGGATTTCTGTACCTGGCTGTACATAGCGTGATTCTTGTACCGAGAAGGCATCGTACAAATGAAGCTTGTTGTAATGCGCCAGAACCTGGCCATCGCGCAGCACCACCAAGGTGTTCCAAACCTTGCCTTCTCCGGCCGGGGTATGAATGCAGAACACCACAGTTAAATCAGTATCACGGGTGGCAGCGCTCAGTCGGCTGACAAACTCCCCATCCAGGGCTTGTGCGGATTTCAGGACCACTTCAGGGTCGGCCACATTTCTGGCCAGCACACCTTCAGGCAAAACCAGTAACTGCGCGCCGGAGCGCAAGGCTTGTTCGATCAAACCCAGGCAAGCGCTCAGGTTTTCCTGCGAATCTTTGGATACGGCCATCTGGCCCAATGCAACTTTCATGACCACCTCCTTTACGGTGCTGCCTAAGTGATTCTAACGCAGCCGCCCGCCCAAACCAGCCAGCGAACAAGGGAGAAAAACTGAACACCAGATGGTCAAATGTCAAACCATCCCCGTCGTTCAGCCCCAACAGATCAGCGTCATATTTTTCCACTTCCCATCATGTAAAAATTCGGACACAAACTGCAATTAAAAATAAATTTTTATCAGGTCAATACCCTGAATGCGTTTAACCACACTAAACATTCGGGTCATATCAAAGAATATTTCTACTCAGCTAGCAGGTCAATTAAGCGATCAGGCCCTGAAACAAAGTGTCGTGCGCATAGTGACAAACCCAAACATCAACACGATCAATTTGAACGCTCTATTTCGTCCGTACAGTTCAATTCCATTTATCTTCATAAGCGTGAAACTCAATTGAGCTCAGTTCTCAAGATCGGCTTTAATCAGCAGATATATGATAATGAGATATAAATAACTCTTATATTTGCAATACCATAAACATTATGTAAATCGGCAAAATTGATTCTTTTATTAAGCCGGACAAAATCTCATAGACGGCACAAAAAGACGTTCTTAACTCTGGCAAGCATCTCTGCACCCATCCAGAATTTTCGAGGGCAAATCTCCAATCCAAATATGACCGGACATAATTAGAATCGATAAAACGCGATTAAATAAAAATGAATCAAATCTGGATAAAATCGAGCTAAAAATAATGGGCCAAGTGCAAACCAGCACTGGCCCATTCATGAATTATCCTTGCGACGCCACTTCGTCCGACATGCCCGCCTGTCAAGCTGACAAGCCGCTTTGGCATTGGACTTTCAATGCACTAATGATTGAAATCCAAAATAATCAGAATAAAAAAAACCCCCGATTTCTTGCAAAATCAGGGGAAAGCTACCACAGGAAAATGATTGGATACAAAACACCCAATACCGTGATTCTATATAAAAAACTAAAAAAAATCTGCATACGTTGTTTAGGGCTGACGCTATAGCTTGATAAATTAATTTGTGCTAGGACGTAATAAGAATTAAAAACTTAAAAAGATCTTCAATTCCCTACAGTTACATGACCCTATTCCGTCCTTAGAAATCTTGAGCCTTGCCCCATGACTGCGCGACAATAAGGCCTCTTACGGGTTGGACACACTGCCCTTCTTGATTCTCAGGCGTTTATCTTGTCTTCTTCGCACTCTTCCTTATCCCCCCGCCAGGTTTTACTGGCCATTCTGGCCTTGGCTGTGGGCGGTTTTTCCATCGGCACCGGCGAATTTGTCATCATGGGTTTGCTACCCGATGTGGCCCAGGATCTGGGTATCGATATTCCCACCGCAGGCCACTTGATCAGCGCTTACGCTTTAGGCGTGGTGATCGGCGCTCCGGTACTGGCCGTACTGGGCGCACGCTGGCCCTGGCGTCGTCTGTTAATAGCCTTGATGGGCGCTTATGCCGTAGGCAATTTCCTGACCGTGATTGCCCCCAGCTATGAAACCGTATTGATCACCCGCTTTCTGGCCGGCTTTCCGCATGGCACCTACTTTGGTGTTGCCGCCTTGGTAGCCGCTCGTCTGGTGCCCCCGCATCGCCGTGCACAGGCCGTGGCCTACGTCATGCTGGGTCTGACAGTCGCTACCTTACTGGGCGTACCCATTGCTACCACCTTGGGACAATGGCTGAGCTGGCAGGCGGCCTTTACTTTCGTCAGCCTGATCGCCTTGCTGACCATGGGACTGGTACTGCGCTTTGTGCCCTTCATCCCCGCCAATACGCTGGCCAGCCCCTTGCGCGAACTGGGGGCCCTGAAGCGCAAGCAAGTCTGGTTGACGCTGGGCATAGGCGCAATTGGTTTTGGTGGCATGTTCTCGGTGTTCAGCTACGTAAAATCCACCTTGATGGAACTGGCGGGCCTGTCGGTCAGCGCCATCCCTGTCGTGCTGGCCTTGTTTGGCGTTGGCATGGTGCTGGGCAATTTACTGGGCGCCCGTTATGCGGACCGCTACCTGGATCGCAGCATTCGCCTGGTTCTGATCTGGGCTACCGGCGTGCTCTTGCTGTTCATGATCACGGCCCACCATCCAATCCTTGGCCCCTTGAACATCATGCTGATTGGCACCCTGGTGGCCTTGGGCCCCGCTTTGCAGATTCGCCTGATGGACGTGGCAGGTGATGCCCAAACACTGGCGGCTGCGCTGAATCACTCGGCTTTCAATATGGCCAATGCGCTAGGTGCATGGTTGGGTGGTTTGACGATTGCCGCTGGCTGGGGCTGGACTTCGACCGCCTGGGTAGGTGCCTTGCTGGCCTTGGGTGGCCTGGCCTTGCACACCATTTCGCTGCGCATTAAAGAATAGTCAGACCTCAGAACGGGTGACTCGGAGCAGGCAATTTTGTCGTAGGCGACAGAAACTGAACACAGGAATAGCCTTTGCAAAACTGAACTCTAGTAACCCAAAAAACAAAACGGCCTGTAATTGGATGCCCCTAAGGGTATTTCAATTACAGGCCGCTTTCGTTTGGCCCTCTCTCGAAGGTCCGACTACCTGGCTTTCAGCAATTCAGCTCAGGCTTTGCTTGCTGCTGCGGGGCGAGCCGCCAACCAACCGGCGTAGCCCATTCCAAAGCTGACCAGAATGCACAAGCCCAAGGCCCAGCCCCAGCTATTGAACAGGTCATGCAAACCGCCCATGGCGGGAGGCCCAAACGCGGCCAGCAAATAGCCCATGCACTGCGCCATACCCGACAGGGACGCCGCCTGCGAAGTAGACGTAGAACGTACCCCAATCAAGGCCAAGGCAATCAGGAAAACACTGCCACTACCAAAGCCAAACAGCACCGCCCACAGCAAGGACCAGGACGGCAAGACCAGAAAGCCCACAAAGGTCAGGGTCTGCAACAAGGCACCCGCCAAGGCCACCCCACGCTGGTCGTGCACACGGCTCAACACGGGCATCAGCAGCAAGGCCGGTACGGCGGTAGCCAACTGCATCAAACCATGAATCTGGCCCGCATGATCCGGCTCAAAGCCATAGTTCACCAGCATCACAGGCAACCAGCTGGCAATCATGTAGTAAGCCACCGAGTTCAAACCCATGTACAGGGTGATATGCCAGGCCAGGGGTAAACGCCACACCGAAGAACTGGTTGCCGCGCCAGTGGGCGTATTTTGTGCCGCACGTCGATCCGCTCCCAACTGGGTAGCCCATACAACTACGCTAGCCAATGCCATCACACCGACCACCATCAGGGACGACCAGCGCCAGCTTTGGCCTGTCCACTCCGCCATCGGGACCGCCATCGCGGAGTTGAACGCCGCGACCAGACCCATGAACAAAACGTACAGCGACGTCACAAAACTGATACGCATGGGGAAATGGCGTTTCACCAGAGAAGGCAACAGTACATTACCCAAGGCAATCCCGATAGCCAGCAAACCGATACCGGCAAACAGCTCTATCGTGCCGCCCAGGATACGTACCACCACACCTACCGCAATCAGTACGGAAGCAATAAACAAGGAACGGGACAAACCCACCACCCGCGCCATGGAGGCGGCCAGCAGGGAGATCACCGCAAAAATGAACAAGGGCATGGCGGTCAGCAAGCCAGCCTGCGTGGACGACAGAGACAGATCTGCCTGGATCAGCTCCAGCAAGGGGGCGATACCCGTGATCGGGGCTCGCAGATTGCCGGCAATCAGCAAGACGCCAATCAACACCAGTAAGGGGTGGGAGAGCCAGGAGAGTCGAGAGAGGGACATGAAGTGTAGCCAGTAGGTGAAAACCCTACTCTATCCTGTTTCGATGCCGACGCAAACAGGATATTATGACAACTTATACCTCAAACCAGACAAAGCATGAGTTTTAGCTCCAATCCGCAGGGCGGGCCTATTTTCAGCATCAAGATGGCGATGGGCAGCAATACTGAAAATCCATTGCATACCCATCCCAATGGACAGCTGATCATGACGCAATATGGCTCCGTCACCCTGCAAACCGACCAGGGCTACTGGATGGTGCCGCCGCTGTGCGCCGTCTGGGTGCCGGTGGGTATCCGTCACCGTGCCCGCGCCGACGATCAGGCCCTGATTCATTTCCTGTACATACAGCCCGGCCTGGATGAACTGCCCGATCACTGCAGCACCCTGGACCTGAGCCCCATGGTGCGCGAGATGATCATTCATTTAAGTGATCTGAATCCCCATTACGAGCCGGGCAGCCAGACGCACCGTCTGGCACTGGTGCTGCTGGAAACCTTGAATCAAATGCCCACCCGGCAGCTGCATGTACCGGTGCCCGAGGACAAAGTTTTGCAGACGATTGCGCAACATATGCTGCAACAGCCCGACTCGCGCCCTACGATGGCCGACTGGGCAAAAGAACTGGCCATGAGTGAGCGCACCCTGGCCCGACATATGCTAAAACACACAGGGATGAGCTTCGGGCGCTGGCGGCAACAATTCATGATTATGCTGGCCCTGCAAAAACTGGGTTCGGGAATGTCCGTAAAGAGCACGGCCAGGGAATTGGGTTACACCTCGATCAGTGCCTTTATTACCGTTTTCAAATCTATTTTGGGCGAAACCCCCAGCCGTTACTTGAGCCAAACGCATTCTTCTTAAGTCCCTACTACCCTCACCACACGCATCCATGTCTTCCACACACCTGTCCCGCCCCGGATATCTGCAGCGCTTGTTGAGTTGGTTCCAGATTTCTCACATGTCGGCGGGGCTGATTGCCGTGCTGGTGGGCTACACAAGTTCTGCTGCCATTGTTTTTCAGGCCGCTCAAGCGGCCGGTGCCAACACCGCCGAGCTGGGCTCCTGGATGTGGTCTTTGGGTATTGGTCTGGGCCTGCTGTCGGCAGGTCTGTCGCTGCGCTACAAGATTCCAATTCTGACTGCCTGGTCCACACCTGGCGCAGCGCTGCTGGCCACGGGTCTGGTGGGCCTGCCCATGTCCCAGGCCGTGGGCATTTTCCTGTTTTCGTCCCTGCTGACCACCATTTGCGGTCTTAGCGGCAGCTTTCAGAAGTTGATGCAGTACATGCCGCGCAGCATTGCCGGTGCCATGCTGGGCGGCATCTTGCTGCGCTTTGGCCTGGACCTGTTTGGTGCCATGCAAACCCAATGGCTGCTGTGCCTGAGCATGTTCATTGTGTTTCTGGTGGTGCGCCAATGGTCGCCTCGCTACGCCGTGCCGCTGGCACTGGTGGCCGGTGTCACGATTGCTGCCCTGCAAGGTTTGCTGAAAATGGAAATTCTGAGCTGGACTCCCGCCACGCCGGTGCTGGTCTGGCCCGAGTTTTCCTGGACGGCACTCATTGGTGTGGGCATTCCCTTTTTCATCGTCACCATGAGCTCGCAGAACATTCCGGGCGTGGCTGTATTGAAGGCGCATAACTACGATGCGCCCAACTCCACCGTCATTAGCTGGACCGGGATTGTGGGCCTGATCTTTGGCCCCTTCGGTGGCTACGCCTACAATCTGGCCGCCATTAGCGCCGCCCTGTGCATGACTCCCGAAGTGGATGCGGACCCGCGTCAGCGTTATCGCGCCAGTGTCTGGGCCGGGATTTTCTATTTTGCCGCCGGTATCTTTGGTGCCACCGTGGTCAGCCTGTTTGCCGCCTTCCCAACCGAACTGATTGCGGCCATTGCCGGTCTGGCCTTGCTGGGTACCATAGGCAATAGCATCCACATGGCGCTGGAAGCCCCAGACACCCGTGACGCCGCCCTGGTCACCTTTCTGACCACTGCGTCAGGCATGAGTCTGCTCAATATCGGCAGCGCCTTCTGGGGTCTGGTTTTTGGTATGGCTATGTATCTGATTCAGAAACGAAAAGTATCCTGATCCGGTCATCCCCCCGGCGTCTGTTCAAGACGGCAAACAAGCCTCACATTTGCTTGCTTTGCCGTCTTTTTCATTTGGCACACTAAAGGCGTGACCACTTTTCTTTAACGGAGGAGCTTCATGCCTGCTTTATCTCAAGCCCAACAAAAAGCTGCCGGTGCAGCCTTGTCCGCCAAACGCGGAGAAACTCCGGTAGCCAGTCTGAAAGGGGCATCGCTGGAAATGTACAACACCATGAGTACCAAGGAGCTGGAAGAACTGGCCAGCACCGATACCGCGCGCCGCAACCTGCCTGAACACAAGGAGTAATCAGACAGCCTGAACGCGCACGCCGCTTTGCTCGAAGGCTTGATGCAAACGCTGCGCAAATTCGGCCGCCCCCGCCTGATCCCCATGCAGGCACAAGGTATCAGCAGACAAAGGCACCGTTTTACCCGACAGACTGGTAACGGTGCCTTGCTCTATCATCTGCATCACTTGCTGTACGGACTGATCGGCATTGGTAATCATGGCGCCAGCTTGCTGACGAGGGGTCAGGCTGCCATCGTCCTGATAGCTGCGATCGGCAAACACCTCTTGAGCCACCGTCAAACCCGCATCACGACCGGCCTGCACTTGCACACTGCCTGCCAGCGCATACAGAATCAGGCTGCGATCAATATCGGCCACAGCTTGGGCAATGGCTTTTGCCAAGGCCCCATCACGGGCGGCCATATTGTAAAGAGCACCATGTGCCTTGACGTGATGCAAAGCAGCACCTTGGGTGCGTGCAACGGCAGCCAGGGCTCCCACCTGCACCACCACCATGTCATACACCTGCTCGGGGGTAACCGCCATCACCCGGCGACCAAAACCAGCCAGATCCGGCAGGCCGGGATGTGCGCCCAGCTTCACACCATGCTTTAGGGCCAGGGCCACCGTCTGACGCATGGTGCCCGGATCTCCGGCATGAAAGCCACAGGCGATATTTACCGACGTCACCCACGGAATCACCTGCTCGTCATGGCCCATGCCCCAGGGGCCAAAGCTCTCGCCCATGTCGCAATTCAAATCAATACTCAAGCTCATGGAGTTCCCTCTGATAATCCATCCAACCTGCCTGCGGCCTGGGCAATGCAACGCCGGAACCACAGCAGTTCTGCCGCATTATGCGTGCGCGGATGCCACAGCTGGTAAAAACGCATCAGTGGAAAATGAACCGGACAAGGCAACACGGTAATTGGCAGAATGCGGGCATAGTACTCGGCAAACTGGCGGTTCGTGGTGAACACCATATCTGTGCGACTCAAAATCCCCGGAACCAGGCCGAAATACGGCACGACCATCTGTACGTGACGGCTGATGCCCTGCTCGGCCAGGCAACCGTCAATAAAGCCGCGCTTGTCCGTCACGTGGGCCGAAGGGGCCAGATGCGGCATGTCCAGATAGTGCTGCAAGGACAGACCACGCTGCGCCAAGGGATGATGGCGGCCCAGCATACAGACCACCTCGTCATCAAACAGACGCGCCAGGTGCAGCTTTTCAGGGGGCTCGAGCCAGTTGCCGATCACCACGTCCAGCTCGCCCTCTTCCAGGGCCTGCACGTAATCCAGATCCGGGTTGATGGTATGGACCACCAGCCGGGCCTGCGGCGCCTGACGACGCACCCGCTCCGCAATATCCGGGATAAAAGCGCCGTCCAGATAATCCGGCGCGCCCAGATTGAAAACGCGGGTAGACTGACTGGGATCCATAGGCTCTGCCGCGGCAGAAATTCGCTCGATAGCTTGCAGAGCTTCCGTGGCATGTGCCAGCAAAAAGGGGCCGCGCTCGGTAGGCACCATTCCCTTTTTACCGCGCAACAAAATCGGATCGCCCGTGATTTCGCGCAAGCGCCGCAAGGCATTGCTAACGGCTGGCTGGGACATACCCAAGCGGATAGCCGTACGCGAGACGCTGTGCTCTTTGAGCAGCGACTGCAATACCCGCAGCAAATGCAGGTCTAGTTGTTCTCGTAATTTTGGCATGGTTTAAATAATACAAGCGCTGGCCCGCCTCGTTGATCGGTGTAGACACTCATACGCCTATATAGTGAACATCATTCCAAGCAAATGTTCGCATCCTAAGCAAATGCTATCTTCGATCCGTAAAAAACCAGTCGAGTGAGATCATGGAGACAAGACCAATTCGTTTTATTTATCGCGGCGAAGTACAGGAAGTGGCTCAGGCCCCGACCACGCGAACCGTTTTACAGTATATCCGTGAGGATCTGCACTGCACCGGCACCAAAGAAGGCTGTGCCGAGGGTGATTGCGGCGCCTGCACGGTCATGATTGGCGAACTGGACCAGAACAATCAACTGCAATTGCGTGCCGTAAACGCCTGTATCCAGCTGCTGCCTACGCTGGACGGCAAGGTGCTCTACACTATTGAGGATCTGCGCCAGGACGATGGCACCCTGCACCCCGTGCAGCAAGCCATGGTGGACTGGCACGGTGCCCAGTGCGGCTTTTGTACGCCCGGCTTCATCATGTCGCTGTGGGGCCTGTACATGACGCACTCGCCCGAAGACGGCCCGGTTTCCCGGGAACAGATCGACGATGTGCTCTCGGGCAATCTGTGCCGCTGTACCGGCTACCGCCCCATTATTGATGCAGCCAAAGCCATGCACAGCTATCCGGCTGTCAGCATGGATCGCCAATCCATTGAAGACAAGCTGCGTGCCATTCGTCAGGACGGCATGCTGGCCTATGAGTACCAGGGCCAGACCTTCCATGCCCCCCGCACGCTGGACCAGTTGGCCCAGCTGCGTGAGCAATATCCGCAAGCCCGCATTCTGGCTGGCAGCACCGATATCGGCCTATGGGTGACCAAGCAATTCCGCGATTTGCCGCATCTGATCTATATCGGTCAGGTGGCCGAGCTGCGCGAACTGAAAACCACCGAGGACGATCTGTATATCGGTGCAGGCGTTCTATTGAACGACGCTTTTGACGCCCTGATCAAAGACCACCCCGAATTGACAGAACTGCGCCAACGCTTTGCCTCCTTCCCTATCCGCAACGCCGGTACCCTGGGCGGCAACGTGGCCAACGGCTCGCCCATTGGCGACTCCATGCCCGCCCTGATTGCCATGCGTACCCGTGTGGTGCTGCGCAAAGGCGCAGTCGAGCGCGTGCTGCCTTTGGAAGATCTGTATCTGGCCTACCAGAAAACCGCCATGGAACCGGGCGAGTTCGTGCAAGGCCTGCTGGTCCCACGCAACAAGGGACAATGGCAATTCCGTACCTACAAGCTGTCCAAGCGTTTCGACCAGGACATTTCTGCCGTGTGCGCCGCCTTTGCGGTGGAACTGGATGGCAAGATCGTCAAACAGGCTCGCATCGCCTTTGGCGGTATGGCTGCCACCCCTAAACGCGCCAGCCACGGCGAGCAAGTGCTGCAAGGTCAGGAATGGAACGAGGAAAACGTACAAGCTGCCATGCAAGCGCTGCAACAGGACTACCAGGCCCTGAGCGATATGCGTGCCAGCAGCGAATACCGCAATCAAAGTGCGGCCAATTTGCTGTACCGCTTCTTCCTGGAAACCCACCCTGAACACGCTTTGAGTCCCGCCCAGCTGAATGTCTTTCACCGAGCTCAAGCCAGCCTGGAGACTTTGTGATGAAAATTGACAATATCGACCACCTGAACACCGCCACGGCTCAACGAGTCGGCGTGTCCTTTCTGCACGAGTCGGCAGACCTGCACGTGAGCGGCACGGCCACATATACCGATGATTTGCCTGAATTGCAGGGCACGGCCCATATTGCGCTGGGCCTGTCGGAAAAAGCCCATGCCCGTTTGCTGGACGTGGATCTGGAAGCTGTGCGTCAAGCGCCCGGTGTCATTGCCGTCCTGACGGTTGCCGACATTCCCGCCGCAAATAATTGTGGCCCTATTCTGCATGACGACCCCATTCTGGCCGATGGCGTGGTGCATTACTTTGGCCAGCCCATTTTTGCGGTTATTGCGAAATCCCACGACCAGGCACGCCGTGCCGCGCGCCTGGGCAAGATCACCTACGAAGAGCTGCCTGCCATCTTGACTCCACAAGAAGCCAAGGCCGCGAACGCCGGTGTTCTGCCCCTGATGAGCCTAAAACAAGGCGACGCCAAAAAAGCATTGGAATCGGCTCCACACCGCCTGCAAGGCACCTTCCAGTGCAATGGTCAGGAACAGTTTTACCTGGAAGGCCAGATTTCCTACGCCGTGCCCAAGGAATACGGCGCCGTGCATATCTGGTGCTCCACCCAGCATCCTTCGGAAATGCAGCAGCTGGTTGCCCACTGTCTGGGCGTTGGCGCGCACAAGGTACACGTGGAATGCCGTCGCATGGGCGGTGGTTTCGGTGGCAAGGAATCTCAATCGGCCCTGTACGCCTGCGTGGCCAGTGTGGCTGCCGTCAAGCTGCAGCGCCCGATCAAGCTGCGCCTGGACCGCGACGACGACTTCATGATTACCGGCAAGCGTCACGGTTTCTACTATGAATACGATATTGGTTACGACGACGAAGGCCGCCTGCTGGGTGCCCGTCTGGACATGACCGCCAACTCGGGCTTTTCCGCCGACTTGTCCGGCCCCGTGGCAACCCGCGCCATCTGCCACTTTGACAATGCCTACTACCTGTCTGATGTAGACATGAGCGCGCTGTGCGGTCGCACCAATACCCAATCCAACACAGCCTTCCGAGGCTTTGGTGGCCCGCAAGGGGCCTTGGTGATGGAAGTGGCCCTGGATACCATTGCCCGCCGCCTGGGCAAAGATCCGCTGGATGTACGCCGCATCAACTTCTACGGTAAAAAAGACCGTAATGTGACGCCTTACGACCAGACCGTGGTCGATAACGTCATTCACGAACTGGTGGCCGAGCTGGAGGAAACCAGCGAATACCGTCAGCGCCGTGAACAAATCCGTGAATTCAATGCCAGCAGCCCGGTACTGAAAAAGGGTCTGGCACTGACCCCGGTGAAATTCGGTATTTCCTTTAACGTACCCGCCTTCAACCAGGCTGGTGCTCTGGTCCACGTCTACCGTGACGGCACGGTTTTGGTGAACCACGGTGGCACGGAAATGGGTCAGGGCCTGAACACCAAGGTGGCCCAGGTGGTAGCCCATGAACTGGGCCTGAATCTGGAGCACATCCGGGTCACGGCCACCGATACCACCAAAGTGGCCAATACCTCGGCCACGGCGGCATCCACAGGTACGGACTTGAACGGTAAAGCCGCCCAGGATGCGGCCTACCAGATTCGCCAGCGTCTGACGACGGTAGCTGCCCAGCTCTTCTCGGTGGAAGAGTCCAGCGTGAAATTCGAGCGGGGTCAGGTCCAGATCGGCGGCCAGACCATGCCCTTCTTTCAACTGGTTGAGCACGCCTACCAGGCCCGCGTCCAGCTGTGGTCCGACGGCTTTTACGCCACCCCCGGCCTGCACTGGGACTCCAAAGTCATGAAGGGCAACCCCTTCTACTACTTCTCTTATGGGGCTGCCGTCGCTGAAGTGCTGATCGACACGCTGACCGGGGAATCTCGTCTTCTGCGTGCTGACGTGCTGCACGATGTGGGCAAATCCATCAATCCGGCCCTGGATATTGGCCAGGTTGAAGGCGCCTTTATTCAAGGTATGGGCTGGCTGACAACAGAAGAGCTGGTTTGGAACGCTCAAGGCAAGCTCACCACGCATGCACCGTCGACCTACAAGATCCCGGCCATCAGCGACTGCCCCATGGACTTCCGCGTCAATCTGTTCGATGGCCGCAACGCCATGGATTCGATTCACCGCTCCAAAGCCGTGGGCGAACCGCCTTTGCTGCTACCGTTCTGCGTCTTTAACGCGATCCGTGATGCGGTTGCCAGTGTAGGCAACTACCAGATTGAGCCCGTGCTGAACGCACCTGCGACTGCGGAAGCCGTCATGCGGGCTGTTGCGGCTATTCGCAAAGCGAAATGAGTAGCTGGCCCTCTCTTGCCCTCGCCCGTGTGAAAGCGGGCGAGCGGCTGGTTTTGTGCTCGGTGGCGCTTGCCAAAGGCTCCACCCCGCGCACCACGGGCACGGCCATGCTGTTCAGCCAAACTGAGCAGTGGTTAACCATTGGTGGCGGGCACCTGGAATGGGTAGCGGCAGAACAGGCACGTGTCATGCTCAGTCAGTCCTCCGGACCCGGCTGGAGCATGAGCCGCCTGCCGCTGGGCCCCAGTCTGGGCCAATGTTGCGGCGGGGTCGTTACCTTGCTGTACGAAACCCTGGGTGCCGAGGATCTGGGCTGGCTGGAAGAGCTGGATAGCGCCGTGCGGGCCGGTCAGGCGACCAGCCGCCGTTCACAATTGCTCTCAGACGGCAATAAGCAGGTTGATATCCAAAGCCCTTCAATTGTGGACGAGTCCCGACTGGAGTACGACGGCTCGCAAGGCGTCTGGATGGAGGAGCTGCCGCCCCCGCCCCTGACTATTTTGCTGTTTGGGGCCGGTCATGTGGGCGAGGCACTGGTGCAGATTCTGGGCACCCTGCCATGCCGGGTTCTGTGGATTGACGAACGCCCTGAACTGTTTCCCGCTCAGGTACCCAGCAATGTCAGCCTGGAAATTACCGACATCCCCGATGCGCTGATCGAACAAGCCCCGACCAATAGCTATTTTCTGGTGATGACGCATAATCACGGCCTCGATCTGGCTCTGTGCCAAAAGATCTTGCGCCGGCCCGATACGGCCTATGTGGGCCTGATCGGCTCCATGACCAAACGTCGTCAATTCGAGCGCCGCTTGCAGCAACGCGGCATGCCCGAATCCCGTATTCAGGAACTGGTCTGCCCCATTGGCGTGCCAGGTATCAAGGGCAAGGCCCCCTCGATTATTGCCGTGGCTGTCGCCGCCGAATTGCTGACCCACGCCTATGAAATGGGCCAGCTCAGTCGCTGATGCGACCTCGACTTCAAGGACACTATGACTACCTCTTTACACTCCGCCTGCGCCTACCGTGCCCAACTGCTGTACTTTGTCGCGGACCCTGCCACATTGGAAGATCCTTCCGAAGCCGTGCGCTATCACAGTGACGGCCTGCTGCTGGTCAACGAACAGGGCCAGATTCAGGCCTGTGGCGACTGGGCCGAACTGTCGCGCAGCCTGCCTGCCGATACAAAGACCGTGGATTTGAGCGGAAAAATCATCATGCCAGGCATGATCGACACCCACCTGCACTTTCCGCAAACCGACATTATTGCCTCTCCCTCCAGCGGCCTGCTGCCCTGGCTGGAAACCTATACCTTCCCAACTGAAGGCCGTTTTGGCGATAGTGAACATGCCCGCGAAGTGGCTGGCGTGTTTCTGGACGAACTGCTGCGCAACGGCACCACCACCGCCCTGGTCTATGGCAGTGTGCACCGCCAATCCGTGGATGCCTTCTTTGAAGAAAGCCACGAGCGCAATCTGCGCATGATTGCAGGCAAGGTGATGATGGATCGCAACTGCCCGGACTATCTGCAAGATACCGCCGAGTCAGGCGCACGCGATTCGGAAGACCTCATCAAGCGCTGGCACGGCAAGGGCCGCCAACTGTACGCTCTGACACCCCGTTTTGCGCCCACCTCCACCCCGGAGCAATTGGCCGCCTGTGGTGAACTGGCCCGCGCCTACCCCGATGTGTTTCTGCAAACCCATGTGGCAGAAAACAAGGACGAAATCAAATGGGTAAGCGAGCTGTTCCCCAAGAACCGCAGCTATCTGGACGTGTACGACAGCTTTGGTCTGCTGCGCCCCCGCGCCATCTACGGCCACAGTATCTGGCTGGACGAGCAGGATCGCGCCCGCATGCACGATACCGGCAGTATTGCGGCGCACTGCCCCACCTCCAACCTGTTCCTGGCCTCTGGTTTGTTCGATTTCCAGTCCATTCGCCAAAGCAAGGTGCTGCACACCCTGGCCACCGATGTGGGCGGCGGGACGTCGTTCTCCATGCTGCGCACCATGAACGAAGCCCACAAAGTGGCCCGTCTGAACAACTACCATCTGACCGCCGCATCCATGTTCTACATGGCCACCGAAGGGGCCGCGCGGGCACTGGACATGCAGGGTCAAATCGGCACGCTGGCTCCTGGTGCCGAGGCGGACTTTATTGTGATGGACCCCAAGGCCACTCCCTTGATGGCCCGCCGCAGCACCATGCTGAACTCGCTGGAAGAGCAATTGTTCATGCTGGCCCTGCTGGGTGACGATCGCTGCATTCAAGCCAGCTACAGCGCAGGCCGCTGCGTGCATCAGCGCGATCACTAAACACAACTGAAGCCGGGTCCTGGCGGGCAACTCCAATCATTACAACCGCCGCCAGGGACTCTTTTCCGTCTACCCAAAAAATATCTGCACGCGTTTTTCGATTTAACGCGGATTTTACGGTGCCGACGATACATTGATCCCGTCAGTAGGGAGCCAGCCCCGGCTCCCCCTCTTCTTGGCGAGATTTGATTATGTCCGGCACATCAACACTGGTGCAACGCAACTCCCTGTTCTACCTGCTGACGCAGGTTGTGGGAGTGACCTTTTTGTTTCTCTGGCTGGCCAGCCTGACCCAGGACTGGTCCCCGCTCAATCCCTTGCTGGCATCCAGCCAGCAACCTGGCCATATGGCCCATGAAATGAAAGAGGCTCAAGGTCTGCTGACCGGCCTGATTGCCGCCGCTGGTTTGTTCCTGGCTGCCTGGAAGCTGCGCCAGCTGCGCGGACAAGAGGCCTTGCCAGGCAAACGCATCCTGTTGCTGGGCACCAGCCTGTTCCTGGCCGTGCCTTTGCTGATGCTGCTTCTGCAGTACTCCGCCGCCTCCCCAAGCCTGGAATCGCTGTATCACCAGATACCCGAGATCAAACCCTTGCTGGAAGTGGGTGCCATCGTCGCCGTGGGCGCTGGCTTGCTACACCTGTACTTTGCCGGTTGGGCCTTGAACCAGGCCCGCCTGCGCTGGGGGGGCCTGCTGGCCGGTTTGATCTGCGCCTTTTTGTTGGGCTTGCTGGAAGCGGATCAAGAGCGTATCAATCTGACTCAAGTGTTTGCCTCACTGGCGCTTGTCTGGCTGCTGGGCAGCATCGCCTTCTACCCCTTGATCGTGAATCCCGAACGCTGGTCAGCCTCCCATGGCGAACGCGCCACGGTTGCAGAGGCCTGGGAACATCTGGCCAGCATTCAGGTACAACGTCGCCGCAGCCTGGGGATGTTTGGTGGCCTGATGGTCGTGATTCTGCCTTTCTTCGCCTCCACATGGGCGGTCGACTCGCTGGTCTTTCAATTCACCCGCATGGCCGGTCTGGGGCTGGTCCTGATTGCCGTCCTGGGCCGCTGCTGGTGCATGTTGTACCTGGGTGGTCATAAAGGCTCCAGCCTGATCAGCCAAGGCCCCTACTCCATCAGCCGCAACCCGCTGTATCTGTTTTCCCTGTGTGCCGTCACCGGCATGGGTGCACTGTCCGGCAGCCTGCTGCTTGGCCCCATACTCGCCTTGTTTGTCTACGCCGTCTTCAACAATGTGATCGACGAAGAACAGGTTCTGCTGCACAAAGTCTTTGGTCAGGATTATCAGGAATACTGCCAGCGCGTGCCCCGCCTGATCCCACGCCTGAGCCTCTGGAACAGCCCGAACGAACTGCAAGTGTCCCTGACAGGATTGGCCCGCACCTTGCGCGATGCCTTGCCCTACTTCCTGATCTGGCCCGTCTTTGCCCTGGCACAGTGGTTGCAAATCAATGGCTGGGTACCCGTACTTCTGCGTCTACCCTGATCGTCCCCAAGTGCAGTAAGCTGCACAAGAACTGTCCCAACCCTGTGGAACAAGCTGTCATGCGTGTCCTGATTGTTGAAAACGATACGACCATTGCCGAAAATCTTTATACCTATCTGGAACTGAAAGGCTTTGCTGTGGATGCCGCCTACGACGGCAATGGTGCACTGACACTGCTGCAAGAACAGGACTTTGATGCGCTGGTGCTGGATCTGGGCCTGCCCGGTCTGGATGGTTTTGGTGTACTCCAGGCCCTGCGCCAGTCCAGTCAAACACCCATCCCGACCTTGGTACTGACAGCCCGCAGCCAGTTGGAGAGCAAGCTCACGGCCTTTGATCTGGGGGCGGACGACTATCTGATCAAACCTTTTGCCCTGGCTGAAGTCGAGGCCCGGCTACGCGCTCTGATGCGTCGTGGCCCACCACAAGTACAGCACGGCTCACTGCATTGGGGCAGTCTGGAATACAACCTGGATACGGCGCTGGTCAGCGTAAACGGTCAGGAACTGCACCTGAGTTTCAAAGCCCGCCAGTTGCTGGAAGCTCTGTTACGCGACCCGCAAGCCATTCTGACACGTCGCTCCCTGGAGAAAACCCTGTGGCCACAGGGTGCACCGTCCCCAGAAGCCTTGCGCAGTCAAATCCATATCTTGCGCCGCGCCTTGTCCGAGGCTGGCGCAGGCACCATTGAAACCTTGCCCGGCATGGGCTGGCGTTTGCAACAGGAGAGCTAAGGGATGGCCATAGCCCCGCGCCGCGGCCGCTTCATGAGCACCCTTACCCAGCGTGTATCCTGGGCCCTGACCCTGATAGCCGCCTTGCTGGTCATCATTATGGGGGGACTGGCCTATGTAGCCTTTGCGCGCATGGAAGACGAGATGGTCAACGCCATGCTGGTCTCTTACGCTCGCAACCCCACTCTTTTACCCGACAGCGCCTACGACCGCAGTGAAGCCCTGGGCGCAGAGCTGGACAGCTATTGGTTTTTGCCGGGCCAAACTCTGGACAATTTGCCCGAATTTGCCCGTGTTTCCGAACCGGGCATTTACGAATTTCATCTGGGTAGTGACACCTGGCACGTGCTGCGCCAGGACAAAGAGCAAGGCCAGCTGTATCTGGTGTATCGCGCCACCCCTCACGAAGACCGAGTACGCGAGTTTGGCCTGATTCTGCTCCTGATCGGTTCGGCCACGATTTTGCTGGTGTTTTTACTCGGGCGTCGAGTAGCCCGCCACGCTGTGGCTCCCATGCTGACCCTGTCCCGCCATCTGGAAAACTGGGCACCCGGCCGCTCCGGCCTGCCCGAACACCAGGATGATGAAGCTGGCCGGCTGATCCGAGCCTTTAATCGCATGCAGGAGCAAGTTGAGGAACTACTGACGCATGAACGCGAGTTCGCCGCCAATCTGGGCCACGAGCTGCGTACAGGGCTGACTGCCATACGCAGCGATTGCGAGCTTTTGCTGCTGCAACTGCCCGAAGGCCCTCAACAACAGCGCCTGCAACGCATGATGGTCCACGCCGATGCCGTCACCGCCAGCCTGGATGCCGCAGAAAGCCTGGCTTACACCGCAGAGCGCCATGTGCGCGAAGTCGAGGTCCACGAGCTGGCTCAACAGACCTGGCAGGCCGTCGCCCTGCTGGATGCGGATAGCCAGCAAGTACGTTGGAGCAATTTGGTGCCTGACCACTTGCACTACACCTTGGACCCCTATGCCCTGTCCATGTTGCTGCGCATCCTGATGCGCAATGCCATCGACCACGCCGCCCCCTGCAAGCTGCAACTGAGCTGGATTGCCCCCTCAGTCCTGGCTTTGCAAGACGACGGCCCCGGCATTGCCAAACAAGATCAAATCCTGATCTTTGAGCGCCACTTCAGCCAGGGCAAACAACTGACGACAGGACTGCGCGAAGAAGGCCACAGAGGCATAGGCCTGGCACTGGCACGCCAACTGGCGTTGGCGCAAGGCTGGAGTTTAAGTGTACAAAGCGGGCCGAATGGCAAAGGCTGTGTATTCAAGCTGGATCTGGATCCGTCCTGATATCCTGAAACGGCAAACTTATCTGCACGAACGGTGTCGCCAAGAGCATCAAAAACTCATTGCGACAGGCAAGACCAAAGACCTAGTAAGCTTTTCTCAACTGCAGCGCCTAACCCTTGAAAAGAGATTTTAAAAGGCTGGGCAATGAGCACAAAAAAACCCGGTCTTATTCAGACCGGGTTTTTTATCTTGCTCAAGCAGACCTGCTAAAGACTTACTGGCTTTCCAGGAAGCTCTTCAGTTTGTCGGCACGGCTAGGATGACGCAGCTTGCGCAAAGCCTTGGCTTCTATTTGACGAATACGCTCACGCGTGACGTCAAACTGCTTGCCCACCTCTTCCAGAGTCTGGTCAGTGCTCATCTCGATACCAAAACGCATGCGCAGCACTTTGGCTTCGCGTGGCGTCAAGGAATCCAGGACATCTTTCACCACATCGCGCATGGAGCCGTGCAAAGCGGAATCCGATGGCGAAACGGTGTTGTTGTCCTCGATGAAATCGCCTAGGTGGGAATCGTCATCGTCACCGATAGGCGTTTCCATGGAGATAGGCTCTTTGGCGATCTTCAAGATCTTGCGAACCTTGTCTTCGGGCATATCCATCTTCTGGGCCAGGGTTGCGGGATCGGGCTCAACGCCGGTTTCCTGCAGGATCTGACGATTGATACGGTTCATCTTGTTGATCGTCTCGATCATGTGAACCGGAATACGAATCGTGCGGGCCTGGTCAGCGATCGAACGCGTAATGGCCTGACGAATCCACCACGTAGCGTACGTGGAGAATTTGTAGCCACGACGGTATTCGAACTTGTCCACTGCCTTCATCAAACCGATATTGCCTTCCTGAATCAGGTCCAGGAACTGCAAGCCACGGTTGGTGTACTTCTTGGCGATGGAGATCACCAGACGCAAGTTGGCCTCGGTCATTTCGCGCTTGGCTTTACGTGCCTTGGCTTCGCCCGTGGTCATGCGTTTGTTGACTTCTTTCAGGTCCTTCAAAGGCAGCACAACGCTGGTTTGCAGATCGATCAGCTTTTGCTGAACTTCCTGAATGGCAGGGATGTGGCGCTCCAGAATGGAGCTGTAAGGATGGCCTGCTGCCACCTCCTGCACCACCCAATCCAGATTGGTTTCGTTGCCGGGGAAAGCCTTGATGAAGTGTGCACGTGGCATATCAGCACGATCCACACAGATGTTCAGGATTTCGCGCTCGTGCTGACGCACGATGGCAACCTGCTCGCGCATGGTATCGGCCAGCTTTTCCACCATCTTGGCGGTAAAGCGGATGCCCATGAATTCGTTCAGGATGGTTTCCTGGGCTTGCACATAGCCTGCGCTCTTGTAACCTTCGGACTCGAAGGACACGCGCATCTTGTCAAACCATTCGCCAATGATGTCGAATTTCTTGAGCGACTTGTTGCGCAGATATTCAATCTGCTTGCTGCTCATGCCGCCGGCTGGACCTTCGTCCTCGTCGTCAGCGGTTACACCGGAACCGGCGTATTCTTCGCCATCATCGTCCACCAGACCGTCAACCACTTCGTCGATCTGCATGACGCCTTCGCGTACACGCTGAACGTAGGCCAGGATCTCGTTAACCGTGGTTGGGCAGGCGGCGATAGCCATCACCATGTGCTTCAAGCCATCTTCGATGCGCTTGGCGATTTCAATTTCGCCTTCGCGGGTCAGCAGTTCCACCGAACCCATTTCGCGCATGTACATACGCACAGGGTCAGTCGTGCGACCGAAGTCAGAGTCCACCGTGGTCAGAGCAGCTTCAGCTTCGTCCTCGACGTCGTCGTCGCTGGATGCCATGGGCGCGTTATCGCTCATGAGCAAGGTGTCAGCGTCGGGAGCCTGGTCGTAAACCGAGATACCCATGTCACTGAAGGTGCCGATAATGCCATCAATGGCTTCGACATCCACCAGATCATCGGGCAGGTGATCGTTGATTTCACTGTAGGTCAGGTAACCGCGGTCCTTACCCAGCTTGATCAGGGCTTTGAGGCGATTGCGACGGGCTTCCTGTTCTTCAGGGCTCAGTTGGCCACGGACACCGAATACATCTTTTTCGGCTTTAGCGCGCTTGGCACCACGCTTGGCCACCGGCTTGAGATCAGGAATGACCTCTTCTTCGCCCATTTCGTCGTCATCGACAAAGTCGATACCGTCGTTATTGGCATTCTTTGCAGGACGTCCACGGCGACCGCCGGTAGCGGCTTTAGCCGCTGTTTTCTTGGCAGCCGCTTTTTTGGCTACCGTTTTTTTTGCAGCCGCCTTTTTAGCTGCCTTTTTGGCAGGCGCTGCGCCTGGCTCTCCACTTTCGTGAAGCTCATCGAGCTCTACCGAGCTTGATGCCCCTGATTTTGCTGTCGCGGCCAAAGTTTTCTTAGCAGACCGAGAGACCGTCGTCGAGGTTTTACCAGTCGTTTGAGTCATATTTTCTTCCATAGACGCCATTTACCCCTGTGGCACTAAATATGTAGCCACCGAGTCGTACAGGCAAGAGCCTGATAATGAGCGTGTTCACAACCGGCTTGCTCCTGGGCGTGTTGCGCGAGCGAACCCTAAGTCATTTAATCCCTGGCTCATGGGCTCAAGGCATAAGGTGGTTCACAATCCGCTAACCCGCCGCATTTGCTCGCGTACCAGTTTTAACCCCCTGGCCGGCCACAAACACAACACATAACCCAATATTTTACTTCACTTGCCGAGTATAAGCAGCATTCAACAAAGCAATACGGCGTGTCAATTCTTGATAACGCTGACGCTGTTCGGGCTCTTGCAAACCCGTGGCCACCAATGCCGACTGCTCTGCTTTGATCGCATCCAGTTCGATGCGATGCAGCGCATCACGCCATTCACCCTGCGGGTCAGGCAATTCTTCTTCGCCCAAGAGCTCCGTGGCCAGCGCTTCGAGTACAGGGGCCAGGTCGGACTCGGGGTCCACGGCCTCCAGCAACGCACCTGCGTGACGCGCCGAGCTGATATTGCTTAAGGCAATCAGCTCTTGCACTAAACGTAAATGGGGACTTTGCGCCAAAATTTCAAGTTGTTGATCGCCCAGCTCGCCCACCAGAGTCGGATGCCCAATAAGCAAGCGCAGCAATCGCTTGGCCATGGGCGTCACCGCACGGCTGCCACCCACGACAGCGCGCTCGGTCCGTTGACGGTTGTTCTTGCCCTTGCCACGAGCAGTCACTGGCCGCTCCTGATACTGGGGCTGAGGCTGCCAATCAGAGTCGTCCTGCCAGCCATCCATAGGCAGACTGTCAGCAAACGAACCATCAAAACCGTCCTCAAACAGCTCCATGCCATCTGAAGATGGTGCTGGCTGCGCCGGAACCGGTGGTCTGGCTACCAGACCATCCTGAGCAGGCGGCGTATCCACAGCAGGCCGACGAACCGGCTCTACGGTACTCAGGCGCTGCGCCAGCTCGTCCGGCGTCAGCAGCACCATGCGGGCAAATTCGTGCTGAATCTGCACTTTCAAGGTACTGTCAGCCAGTTCCAGCAGCAAAGGCAAGGCCTCGTGCACGCAGGCCGCGCGGCCTTCGGCCTCGTCCATGCGATGGCGGGCCGCCAGCTCGTCCAGGAAGAAGCGCGACAAAGCTGCTGCTTCCTGGGCCTGCTCGCGAAACGCGGCAGCACCGTGCTCACGAACAAAAGAATCGGGGTCGTGGTTATCCGCCAGGAACATGAAGCGGATGGACACATCGTCACGTACCAGCGGCAAGCAGGTATTCAAAGCACGCCAGGCGGCCTTGCGCCCTGCCCCGTCACCATCAAAGCAAAACACCAGCCTGTCGCTGGCGCGCATCAATTTGGTGATGTGGTATTCGGTTGTCGCGGTGCCCAAGGTCGCTACGGCATTGTGCAAGCCATGTTGCGACAGCGCCACCACGTCCATATAACCTTCAACAATCAGGACAAAGCCTTCTTTGCGTATGCCCTGACGTCCTTCCCACAAGCCGTATAGCTCGTGTCCTTTGGAAAACAGCGTGGTTTCCGGCGAATTCAGGTACTTGGGTTCGCCTTTTTCGATCAGACGACCGCCAAAGCCAATGATATGGCCCTTGGTACTGCGGATCGGAAACATGATGCGTGAACGGAAACGGTCGTAGCGACGACCATCTTCGGACTCGATCACCAGACCGGACTCAACCAGCTGCTTGTCTTCGTACTGCGGAAATACAGCCGATAAGCCGCGTCGCTCCGTACCTGTCCAGCCCAACCCGAAACGGGCAGCCGTCTCCCCATCCAGGCCACGACGTTTTAGATAGTCGATGGCAATGGGTGACTGTTTTAGCTGACGTAGGTAGTGCCCCTGTGCCGTTTCAAGAATATGATGCTGACGCGACAACTCGTCTTTACGACGCGCATCGGCAGCACGTTGGCGTGGGGTGCGATCTGCTTCGGGCACAGTCATTCCGACGGAACCAGCTAAGCTGCGTACCGCCTCGGGGAATGAAGCCCCTGTGTGTTCCATCAGGAACGAGATAGCCGATCCGTGAGCGCCACAACCGAAGCAATGGTAAAACTGCTTGGTGGGACTGACTGTAAATGAAGGGGATTTTTCGTTGTGAAAAGGGCACAGGCCAAGCAAGTTGGCCCCGCCTTTACGCAACTGCACGTACCGCCCGACGACATCTACGACATCGACACGGGCGAGCAGTTCCTGAACAAAAGATTCAGGGATCAATACAAGCGTGGAGGCAGTTGCTGGCTGCGGATGCGTTTGTAGTGACGCTTCACGGCGGCAGCGTGCTTGCGCTTGCGCTCAGCCGTTGGCTTTTCGTAGAATTCGCGCGAACGCAGCTCGGTCAACAGACCGGTTTTTTCAATAGTGCGTTTGAAGCGGCGCAGAGCAACTTCAAAGGGTTCGTTTTCTTTCAGGCGAACAATGGACATGTAATCCCTGACCTTTGTAAAAAGAGTTAGCGTAACAGATAGCCCAATATGGTAGCACGATTGCTGGCATACACCAAGCAAGGCGCAATTAGGCTATCCACCAATTATCTGAATGCCAGCGATCAAGCCTGGCCGGTACCCTTACGGATCCAGGCGTCCAGCTGATGAGGGCGAATGCTATCGTAGTCCTCAAAAGGCTGATGAATCCAGGGATTTGTGGGCAACTTGGACACGTAGTAGTCCGGGTCGACCTGGGCGTGGCCTTTCCACCACAAAACGGCGGTTTTCAGCTCGGTGATCGCGGGAAACTGTGCACGCAGGTGATCACGTACACGCATAAAAGTCTTGCCCGTATCGACCATATCATCGACCAGCAGCACATTGCCATCCAGGGTGCCACGGGTAATGGTGATGTATTGCGCAATATCCAGATCACCCTGTTCGGTACCGGCGGCTTCGCGATAGCTGCTGGTGGCCAAAATACCCAGGGGTACATCATAGATGCGCGAAATAACGTCTCCCACTCTCATGCCGCCTCGGGCCAGGCAAACAATTTTGTCGAATTTCCAGCCTGATTCGTGAATGCTCAGGGCCAATTGTTCAATCAGGCGATTGTATTGTTCCCAGGAAACCCATTCATCAGTATCGCTATTTGGGGGCAGACTCATATGTATTCCAGATATAAATGCACTAGCTGCGCTTTGGTACCTGCAAAACAAGAGTCTGGTAGGCCAACGCAGCGTCCAGAACGACAAAGCGGCCCTTCAGGCCGCTCTGTACGCACCGTACAACGGTGCAAGGCATTATACCGCGATAAATCGCTTATTTGGTAAACGGATCGCGCAATACGATGGTTTCGTTGCGATCTGGCCCTGTGGAAACCATGTCGATAGGTACATCGCACAGTTCAGCAATGCGTTCCAGGTAACGACGAGCGTTGATAGGCAACTTGTCGTAGTCAGTCACGCCCACGGTGGACTCGGTCCAGCCGGGCATTTCTTCCAGAACGGGCTCGGCTTCGGCAACCGCGTGTGCGCCGTAGGGCAGGACGTCCAGGAATTCGCCCTTGTAGCGGTAACCCACACCAATCTTGATTTGCTCAACGCCGTCCAGCACGTCCAGCTTGGTAATGCACAGACCGGAAATACCGTTAATCATGACCGAACGCTTCATGGCCGCCGCATCAAACCAGCCGCAACGACGTGGACGACCGGTAACGGAACCGAATTCCTTGCCAACCGTAGCCAGACGCATGCCGGTGTCATCCAGCAACTCGGTCGGGAATGGACCCGAACCCACGCGAGTGGTGTAGGACTTGGCGATACCGAGCACGTAGCTCAATTCCTGAGGACCCACACCCGAACCTGCGGAAGCGGCACCGGACAAGCAGTTGCTGCTGGTCACGAAGGGGTATGTACCGTGGTCAATATCCAACAATGCACCCTGGGCACCTTCAAACAGGAGTTTCTGCCCTGCTTTCTTGGCCTGGTACAGGTTGTTGGATACATCAGCGACCATAGGAGCCAGCTGTTCAGCGTGCTTCATGGCCAGGTCGCGAACCTGTTCAGCGGAAACAGCTTCAGCGCCCAGGTACTGGGTCAGCACGAAGTTGTGGTAATCCAGCGCTTCGGACAATTTTTCGTCAAAGATTTCGGGATCGTACAGGTCCTGAACACGCAGGGCACGGCGTGCCACCTTGTCTTCGTAGGCAGGGCCGATACCGCGACCGGTAGTACCGATCTTGCCGTCGCCTTTACGCTTTTCACGAGCCTGGTCCACGGCGATGTGGTAGGGCAAAATCAGCGGGCAAGCGGGCGAGATCTGCAGGCGCGAACGCACGTCCAGACCGGCAGCTTCCAGCTCGGCGATTTCAGTCAAGAGGGCCTCAGGCGACAGCACCACGCCATTGCCAATGTAGCAAGTGACGTGCTCGTGCATGATGCCCGACGGAATCAAGCGCAGAATGGTCTTCTTGCCATTAATCCACAATGTATGGCCAGCGTTATGCCCACCCTGGAAACGAACCACGCCATGCGCGGACTCGGCCAGCCAGTCGACGATCTTGCCTTTGCCTTCGTCACCCCACTGGGTGCCAATCACCACAAGGTTTTTGCTCATGTCTAGTATCAGAATAAAGGAGGCCGGCACGGTGCCGGACCAATAACAATCACCAACGCTACAAGCCGCCTGGCTTACAGCGCCCTAACTTGCAACTGACCGTCCAGCGAGACCAGCTCGCGATCGATCACGAATTCATCCAGATTCAGCTCCTGACCGGGCAGCATCTGAATCACAATTTCACCGTTTTGACGCAGCTGCTTGACCGCTGCAGTCAGGGCCGCATCACTCCCCCAGGGAGCGCGTACTGCACGGGCTGCCTGAGCCGGTGCCAAGCCAGCCGAGAGCTTGCGCAAATCCAGGCTGAAGCCGGTTGCAGGACGAGCACGACCATACATGCGGCCAATACCGTCAAAGCGTCCGCCCTTGACTAAGGCATCGTGCCATCCTTCGGCGTAAACCGAAAAGATCAGGCCCGAATGGTAGGCATAACCGCTGCCGATGTCGGCCAGGTCCACCGTAATTTCGTGGCCAGGCAAAGCATCAATGAAGCTGCGCAGGCTACCCAGAGCTTCGCGCACTTCCGGTTCGTCCGGCAGAACACTGCGGGCACGCTCCAGTACGCTGCCATCGCCATACAGCGAGGTCAAAGCCAGCAGATAGCGGGTGGTTTCAGGCAGACAGCCCGACTCACGACCCAGGGCGCGCAGGCCCGACACATCTTTGGCGTTCAGAAGCTCACACACTTCTGCCACGCGGGTTTTCAAAATAGGATCGCGCTCGATCAGGAAGCGCCCCAGATCGGGGTAGTTCAAGTCCAGGCGAGGATGATGCACCCCTGCCCGACCCACGCTTTCCAGCGCCAGTTGCACTACTTCCAGATCGGACTCAATACCGGCGTGGCCGAAAATTTCCGCGCCAATCTGCAGCAATTCACGGTCCGACAACAAACCAGCCGGACGGGCATGCAAGACCGAACCACAGTAGCAAAGCCGAGTGACGCCTTCGCGGTTAAGCAAGTGAGCGTCGATACGTGCCACCTGGGGGGTCATGTCGGCGCGTACGCCCATGGTGCGACCCGAGATTTGATCGACGACTTTGCTGGTACGCAGATTCAGATCTGTGCCAGAAACCGCTTGCAGGGATTCCAGATACTCCACCAGAGGTGGAGCTACCAGTTCGAACCCGTAAGTACGATACAAGTCTAGCAAATCGCGGCGCAGTTCTTCGATGCGGCGCGCCTCTGCAGGCAAGATATCAGCCAGGCTCTCTGGCAACAACCAATTGGACATACTCGTGCCTCGGACTACTTATAAACGAAAGTTCCAGCCAAACAAAAAGCGACTTGGGGCCTGTAAGCCGCCCAAGTCGCATGCGAAGTGGTGTTAGTAACTTACACGCTAGTATAAACGATCAGGGCCGCGGGTGGAACACCCAGCGGCCCTAAGTTCTCTAGCGGGGATCAGTTCGCAGGTGCTGCGGGTGATCCTTGCTTGCCCCAATACTTGAAGAAATCAGAGTCAGGGCTGATGACCAGTGTGTCGGTCTGTTTGCTGAAAGCACTGCGGTAGGCTTCCAGGCTGCGGTAGAAACGATAGAACTCGGGGTTCTTGCCATAACTATCGGAGTAAATGACAGCGGCTTCACCATCACCCTGACCACGGATGGCCTGAGCTTGGGCATACGCGTCGGCCAGCAACTCTTCACGCTGACGTTCGGCCTCGGCACGGATACGCTCACTTTCAGCCGCACCAGTTGCACGCAAACGGTTGGCTTCTTGTGTACGCTCGGCTTCCATACGACGGTATACCGATTCCGAAATCTCGGGAGCAAAGTCAATACGACGCAAACGCACGTCAATCACTTCCACACCCAAAGGACGGGCACGGGCCTCAACGGCCGTCAGCACTTCACGCATGATCGCATCACGCTCGGTGGAAACCACTTCTTTCACCGTACGTACGTTCACCGAGGCGTTCAGGGCATCACGAATCTGGGCCTGCAAACGCTCGACAGCACCACGATCCGTTGCACCAAACGTCACGTAAAACAGGCGTGGATCGGAAATACGCCATTTGACGTACGAGTCGATCAGCAGGTTTTTCTTTTCAGCCGTCTGAATACGCTCAGGGTCCTTGGTTTCAATCGTCTGCAGACGCTTGTCCAGGAACACCACGTTTTCAAACGGTGGCGGCAGCTTGAAATACAAACCGGGAGTCGTGATGGTGCCACGCACCTCACCCAGGGCAAAAACCAGAGCCGCATCGCGCTCACGCACGATGAAAACGGAAGACAGCAGCAGACCGACAATTACCGCCAGGGCCACCAGAGCAGGAAATAAACGTTGCATCAAGCTCTCCTAGCGTGCGTATGGGGAATAAGGACTGACCAAAGAGCCCAGCGAGGTATCCAGACCGGCTGGATTGGCTGGCGCAGGCGCTTTGGGTGCCGCAGCGGGAGCTGGACGGCTGACCTGTCCTTGCGAAGCGGCCGAAGCGACAGGAGCGGACGGCTCCATATCCGTACGGCTACCCACCTGACGCACGATCTTGTCCAAAGGCAGATAGATCATGTTGTTATCGCTACGGGTATCAACCAGTACCTTGCTGGTGCTCTCCAGGATTTCCTGAATTGTGGACAGGTACAGACGATCCCGCGTTACACCCGGAGCCTTCACGTACTCGGCCTCGACGCTACCAAAACGGGCAGTATCACCCTTGGCATCACCGATCACACGAGCCTTGTAACCCTCAGACTCCTGCATCATGCGAGCCACTTGACCAGCGGCTTCGGGCAACACCTTGTTGGCATAGGCCTGACCTTCGTTGATCTGACGCTCGCGGTCCTGACCGGCCTTGACGGCATCGTCAAAGGCGGCCTGAACCTGCTCGGGCGGCTGCACGTTCTGGATAGCTACGGTGCTGATCTGAATGCCGGTACGGTAGCGGTCCAGAATGGACTGGGCCAGCTGCTGCACGTCCGATGCAATCTGGGTACGGCCGGAGTACAGCACGGAGTCCATGGGCTGCTTGCCCACGACTTCACGCATGGCGGTTTCAGCCGCCTGACGTACCGACTCGTCCGGATTATTGGTGTTGAACAGGTAATCCGGTGCGCCTGTAGGCAGCAAACGGTACTGAACCACATACTGCATGTCGACGATGTTCTCGTCGGTTGTCAGCATCAACGATTCAGGCAGGACTTTATTGCGTGCACTGCCGCGGTAGCCCACTTCAAAGGTACGCAACTGCGAAATATTCACAGTCTGGTGATCTTCGATGGGAGCGGGCCAACGCCACTGCAAACCGGGATTCAGAGTTTTCGTGTACGCGCCAAAACGGGTAACCACGGCAACCTGACCTTCCTGCACGATGGTAAAGCCACTGGCCATCCACAGACCGACCGCGACCACACCGCCGATGATCAGCAGCTTGGGCGAGCCTTTGGGGATGGATGGGCCATTACCGCTACCCGGAGGCATGCCACCGGGAGGGGAGCGACGTCCCTTTTTGCCGAATAAAGATCCCAAGCGACTGTTGAAGTCACGCCATACCTCGTCGAGGTCAGGCGGGCCATCTTGTTTCTCGGGGCGGCGAGGTGGCTCGGAACCGTTTTTGCCACTGTCTCGTCCCCAACCGGGATCATTGAGATTGAATATTTTATTGTTCAGACGCATTGTTTTCCGCGAAATGACCTGATTCGACGATTGCTGTACGCAAGCCATCCAATCCGATGCGCTCTAAAGCGCTAACAAAGACTCGGGCAATAGTACCATGTTCATCCCGCTCTACCCGTGGCTCATAGCCGGCTTGGTCAATTTTGTTATAGACCAGAATGCGAGGTATTTCATGGGCCCCGATGTCCTCCAGAACCTTATGAACTTCAGCGATTTGTTCATCGCGTTGAGGGTTGGCCGCATCGACCACATGCAGCAATACGTCTGCATGGACGGTCTCTTCCAAAGTGGCCCGGAAAGCGGCAATCAAGGTCGGTGGCAATTCACGAATGAAACCCACCGTATCCGAAATTACGACCTGCCCTGCCCCTTCAATCCAGATACGACGCGTGGTGGTATCCAAGGTAGCAAATAACTGATCAGCTGCGTAGGCATCTGCACGGGTCAAGGCGTTAAATAGCGTGGATTTTCCCGTGTTGGTGTAGCCCACCAGTGACACCGACAAGGTGCCGCTACGAGAACGGGCACGACGTTGGGTGCTGCGCTGGCGTTGCACCTTGGCCAGACGCTCACGCAAGGTACGGACTTTGTCGCCAATCATCCGGCGGTCCATTTCCAGCTGCGATTCACCAGGACCACGCATACCGATACCACCCTTTTGCCGCTCCAGGTGAGTCCACATCCGGGTCAATCGGGAAGTCAGGTGTTGCAGTTGGGCCAGTTCCACCTGCAATTTACCTTCGTGACTTTGCGCACGCAGGGCAAAAATATCCAGAATCAGGGCAACCCGGTCAACCACACGCAGCTCCAGCTTGCGCTCCAGGTTACGCTGCTGAGCCGGGCTCAAGGCATGATCAAACAGCACGACTTCGGCGCCAGTTGCCTTGGCCAGGGCGACAGCCTCTTCCAGCTTGCCCGTACCGATGTAATAGGCAGAATCTGGACGGGACCGACGCACGACCATCAGTTCCATAATCTGGGCGCCCGCCCCTTCAGCCAGCATGACGAATTCTTCAGCATGGGCCTTGTAGTCCAGCTCGCCCATATCCACACTAATTACCAGTGCCTTCAACGCTTGCTCCAGAAACAAAGACCCGCCCGCGGGCACCGCGAGACGGGTCTTTCAGAGTACAAAGAACTGGGTGAGGATTTATTCAGCCTGCTCATCCGCAGCCAAAGTAACGGGGCGTGCAGGAACGACGGTAGAGATCGCGTGCTTATACACCATTTGAGTGACTGTATTGCGCAGCAGTACGACATACTGATCGAAGGACTCGATCTGACCTTGCAGCTTGATGCCGTTGACCAGGTAGATCGACACAGGGATATGCTCCTTGCGCAGCGCGTTCAAAAACGGGTCTTGTAGAATTTGCCCTTTATTGCTCATTGGTGAGGCTCCGGTTATGTTGTTTTTCCAGAAATGGAAGCGAATCCCACTACTTTACCGGGTTTTCCCTGAATTCGCACGTTCCAAACTGGAGATTTTTATCTAATAAGTGTATATCAGGCGCCTTGCCCTAAAATCTGCCGCAAACTGTTGCACAGTCGGGCACATTGCTCGGGCGATCCTACCGTAATACGTAAATACTGCTCAATGCGTGGCTGACGGAAATGGCGAACCAAAATCCCCTGTTCACGCAAGGCCTGCTGAATACCAGCTGCCGAATGCTTAGGGTGAGTTGCCATCAAAAAGTTCGCTTTCGAGGGCAAAATCTCGAAACCCAGCTGCTCCAGATCAGCGCGCAACTGCTCGCGTGCATCAATCACAGCCTGGCATTGACGGTCAAAATACTCCGTATCCTTCAAGGAAGCTACCGCACCCACCTGGGCAATCGTGTCCATGGGGTAGGAGTTGAAACTGTCTTTCACCCGCTCCAGCGCCTGGATGATATCGGCGCTGGCCAGGGCATAACCCACACGCAAGCCAGCCAGAGCGCGCGACTTGGACATGGTCTGAATGACCACCAGATTGTCGTATTTTTCCAGCAAACCAACCGAAGAGGTACCGCCGAAATCGACGTACGCCTCGTCCACCACCACCGTGGTGTCCGGGTTGGCAGCCAGAATGGCTTCTATATCCGTCAAGCACAAAGGAATGCCGGTAGGCGCATTAGGGTTGGCAAAAATAATGCCGGCAGGTGGCAGACTGCGCTTGCGCACATAGTCCTGCACATTCAACGTGAAGTCCTCGCGCAGCGGCACGATATCCGCAGGCACACCGAAGTACGAACAGTAAGTGGTGTAGAAGCTGTAAGTGATATCGGGCAGCAGGACCGGGCGCACGCCACGCAGGAACAAGGCGCTGAACACATGGGCCAGCACTTCGTCCGAGCCATTGCCCAAAAAGACGTTGTTAGCTTTCACACCGTGGTTGTGCGCCACAGCATCACGCAGTTCCTGCGCGCTATAGGAAGGGTAAAGACGCAAATCATCGGTCGCCGCCTGGCGGATCGCTTCCAGCGCTTTAGGCGACGGACCGAAAGGATGTTCGTTTGTGTTCAGCTTCAAGAGGTTATCCAGCTTGACCTGCTCACCCGGTACATAGGGTGAAAGCCCCGCTACATGATCACTCCACAAACGGCTCATTACGCGTCCTTCAGATAAGGGTTTTTAGATGATTTGAATTCGATGCGCAAAGGCGTGCCTTCCAGCTTGAAGGCCTCGCGAAAACGCGTCTCCAGATAACGGCGGTAACTGTCCGAAATGGCATCCAGGGCGTTGCCGTGAATCACCACGATCGGCGGGTTCATGCCACCTTGGTGAGCATACCGCAACTTGGGACGGAAAATGCCCTTGCGCGGTGGCTGTTGCTGTTCCACCGCTTCTTGCATGACGCGAGTGAGCTTGGGCGTGGACAGCTTGGAGAAGGCAGCCGCATGCGCGGCATTGACCGACTTGAGCAAGGGATTGATCCCCTGCCCTTTCAAGGCCGACAAGGTGTGCATCTTGGCAAAGTTCAGGAAGCGCAATTTGCGATCGAACTCGCGCTTGATCCACTCGCGCTGGTACTCGTCCAGGCCATCCCACTTGTTGATGCCCACCACCAGTGCACGACCGGTTTCCACCACGAAGCCCGCAATGCTGGCGTCCTGGTCGGAAATTTCGGTGTGAGCGTCAATCATCAACAAGACCACGTTACACGCTTCAATCGCCTGCAAGGTCTTGATAACGGAGAACTTTTCAACTGCTTCAAATACCTTGCCGCGCTTGCGCAAACCGGCCGTGTCGATCAGGGTGTATTCCACCCCATTGCGCTCGAACTCGATCTCAATGGCATCACGCGTCGTACCGGGCTGGTCAAACGCAATCACGCGATCTTCACCCACCAAGGTATTGATCAAGGTGGATTTACCCACATTAGGGCGGCCCACAATCGCCAGCTTGATACGGTGCTGAAATTCATCGTCATCCTGGCCATCCTCTTCAGGCTCAGGATTGGGCACTTGCTCCAGTGCCAGGTTGATCAGCTCTTCCACGCCATCGCCGTGGGAAGCGGAGATCAGGTAAGGCTGACCCAGGCCCAGTTCGTGGAATTCCACGCCACCGGCCTCGTAACGCATGCCTTCGGCCTTGTTGACGGCCAGCAGCACTTTCTGCCCCAGCTTGCGCAGCAACTGCGCAATTTCCAGATCCAGTGCGTTGACGCCCTCACGGGCATCGACCAGAAAGACGACCACGTCAGCTTCGGCAATCGCCTGCTGGGTCTGACGAGCCATCTCCAGCAACATGCCGGTTTTGGCCACAGGCTCGAAACCACCCGTATCGACCACGATATAGGGGCGGCTGCCAACCCGGCCTTCGCCGTAATGACGGTCGCGGGTCAGACCAGGGAAGTTCGCCACCAGAGCCGCGCGCGAGCGCGTCAGGCGGTTGAACAAAGTGGACTTGCCGACGTTGGCCCGACCGACCAAAGCCACTACGGGCTTAAAAGAAACGCTTTTCAATTGATTCCAACCAAGACCAAATTACCATTGCCGGTCTGGACCAGGACCCCACGCGGGGTTCCGATCAAAGGCGACACAATGGCACCACCGCCGACACTGACCCGGCCCAACAAGGTGCCGTCCAGTCGCGATAGAAAGTGAACATAGCCTTCCATGTCACCGGCGGCGAGCGCCTGGGGCATGACGGCCAAAGGAGCCAGACCACGGTTACGCAAAGCATTCTGCTTCCAGATGGTTTGCCCGTCTGTCATGGCAAACGCTTCAATCTGGTCGCGGCTATTGGCGGCATACAACATATGGTTGTCCGCTGCGATACCGGTACCGGCCGAAAATTCCCTATCCCACACCAGTCGTCCACCTTGGGAGACGTCAAAGCAGGCAACACGACCTTGGTAGGTTGCACCGCACAGCAGGGGATCGACGACCTGGGGAGCACCCACGACGTCATTAATGCGCTCCAGGTCCGTCGCGCCGCGGGAGACAGAAATACTGCCTTCCCACACCAGATGACCTTGAGCTGCGTCAATGGCCATCAAACGGCCGTTGGGCATTCCTGCCAACAACAAACCATCAATAATGCGCATTTGCATGCTGGTTTTCAGCGACAAGGCGGGGCCAGGACGCTGCAGACTCCAGCGCAGATCACCTGTGCTGGCATCAAATGCCTGCAAGCGGTAGTCGCTGGTACGCACCACAACCACACCGGCACCCACAGCAGGCGGCACATTCACAGCGCTGCTGCTACGACTGCGCCACAACTCCTTGCCCGAGTCGTCAAACGCAATGACGTTGCCGTCCACCGAAGCGACCGCAGTCACCACACCATCCGAACCTGCACCGGCGGTCAACTTCTTGCCGGCATTGGCCGACCACTGCACGCGACCCGTATCCAGATCAACCTTGCTGACCTGACCCGAGACCGTCGCGGCGTAGACCGAGGAGCCACTGACTTGCGGTGCAAATCCGGAGTCTGCGCCGCTACCAATCGAGGTACTCCAGCTGATCTTGGCGGCCACACCAGGGGTGTATTCCGTCAGGGGCGTAGGCTCGAAACGAGGATCCTTGCTGGAGAACATGGAGCAACCGGCCAAAGCGGTCAGGCTCAGGGCCAGAGCGCTCAAGCGCAGGACACGCATGGCAGAGGATGGGGATTTGCGAATAGTAGGAAGAGACATGAATTAAGCTCCTGCCAAGGCATCAAGTTTGATCTGTACCAACTGCGAAATAGGGTCTTGCTTGAGCAACTCCACGGCCTGCGTCCAGGCTTCGCGTGCTGCATCGTTCTGCCCTTGAGCGGCCAGAATATCGCCTTTGCGATCCGCAAACAGACCGGCAAAGCTGGCAGGAGGATTTGTCAGCTGAGCCAGGGCATCATCGTAATTCTTCTGTTCCAGCAAGATACCAGCCAGACGCAAACGCGCCAGCGGAGTCAGCGCCGGGTCGTGATTGGTTTTGACCATCCACTCCAGTTGCTCACGAGCAGGCGTCAGATTGCCGCGTTGCTGCAAAGCCTGGGCAGCCAGCAAGACACCGCGGGAGGTGTAGCCAGACTTGGGGAAATCGTTACGCAAGGTTGTGCTGGCAGCCAGCACGCGGGCATCGGCCTCTTCGCCGGTCTGGGCAGCCGCACTTTCCAGCGCCTCAAAGTAACCCATGGCCTGACCGGCCTGATGCCCCTGGTACCACTGCCAACCGCGCCAGCCGGCTACCGCCGCCAAGGCAGCAAAAGCCAGCACGATGCACAAGGTGCCCCAGCGGTCCCACCATGCTCGCATGGCATCTAGTTTTTCCTGTTCTTCAAGATCGTAGGCCATGCTCAAATCCTTGCTGACAAAACACTGGCGAGTTCAGAAAATTCAACAGACTGTTGCTGCTCGGCGCCATCCGCAGCACGCAACCATTTCACACTGGCCTGTTCTTTTTGGAGTTCGTCGTCACCCAAAATAACGGCGGCCTGCGCACCACTGGCGTCAGCCCGTTTGAACTGGGACTTGAAGCCGCTGGAGCCTGCATGGACTATCACCTGCAAACCGGCATCACGCAATTGCTCGGCCAACAGCGACGCCTTGCGCTGCGCTGCCTCACCCTGGTGAACCATATACACCTGACATTCGGGGATGGCTGGCTGCTCGCCATCTTGCGAGCACAGGTCCAGCAAGCGCTCCATACCAATGGCAAAACCTACAGCGGGCGAAGGCTTGCCACCCATCAATTCGATCAGGCCGTCGTAACGGCCACCGCCGCACACCGTCCCTTGAGCACCCAGGCGATCCGTTACCCACTCGAACACGGTCAGATTGTAATAATCCAGACCACGCACCAAGCGCGGGTTCAATGTGTAGGCAATACCGGCATCATCCAGACGATCGCAGACGCCCTGGAAGTGAGCACGAGACTCTTCACCCAGGAAGTCGAACAAACGTGGGGCCGCATTGGCCATTTCCTGCATGGCCGGATTTTTGGTATCCAGCACGCGCAAGGGGTTGGTATACATGCGACGCTGGGCCTCTTCGTCCAGCACATCCTTGTGCGCTTCCAGGTGCTCGATCAAGGCCGCACGGTGGGCGGCACGCTCTTCAGCCTGACCCAGGGAGTTCAGTTCCAGACGGATGTCCGTCAGACCCAGCTTCTTCCACAAACGAGCCAGCATGACGATCAGCTCGGCATCGACGTCCGGCCCTGGCAGACCCAACGCTTCCACGTCGATCTGATGGAACTGACGGTAGCGGCCACGCTGCGGGCGCTCATGGCGAAACACCGGTCCCATCGCATAAACCCGATGAGGGCGATCGTACAAGAGATTATGTTCGATAGTGGCGCGCACCATGCCCGCCGTAAATTCGGGACGCATGGTGAGCTTGTCGCCGTTGAGCGAATCGGTAAAGGAATACATTTCCTTTTCGACAATGTCGGTGACTTCGCCAATACCACGAGCAAACAGCTGGGTATGTTCCAGCACGGGGGTACGCATATTGCGATAGCCATAGCTGGCCAACCATTCCCGCACCAGAGCCTCCAGGGCTTCCCACTGTGCGCTTTCACCCGGTAAGGTGTCTTTCATGCCCGTCAGGGCGCGGAGCTTTTGAAACTGCTGCGTCATAATTCTAATGGTTTGCTCGCCATAGACTGACAAGCGTGTTGATCAAACCGTTGATGTTTTGCCGTAGCGGCGCTCAACGTAATTCTGGACAATGGTCTGAAATTCCTGAGCGATAGTATCACCCTTCAGGGTCACCACCCGCTCGCCATCCACATAGACGGGTGCCGAAGGGACTTCCCCGGTTCCTGGCAAGCTGATGCCAATATCGGCGTGGCGGCTTTCCCCCGGACCATTGACCACACAGCCCATCACCGCGACGTTCATGGTTTCCACGCCGGGATACAGATCCTTCCAGACGGGCATCTGGTCACGCAAATAGCTTTGAATATCGTTGGCCAGCTCCTGGAACACCGTGCTGCTGGTGCGACCACAACCCGGACACGCCACCACCATAGGGGTGAAAGCACGCAAACCCATGGTCTGCAAGATTTCCTGAGCCACCACCACTTCACGAGCACGATCGCCACCGGGTTCAGGAGTCAGGGAAATACGAATGGTGTCACCAATGCCTTGCTGCAACAAGACAGCCAAGGCGGCGGTGGAAGCCACAATCCCCTTGCTGCCCATCCCCGCTTCGGTCAGACCCAGATGCAAGGCGTAGTCACAACGAGCCGACAAATCCTGGTAGACCGTGATCAGGTCCTGCACATGGCTGACCTTGCAGGACAGAACAATACGGTTGCCCGACAGCCCCAGTTCCTCGGCACGCTGGGCGTTGCTGATGGCAGAGATAACCAGAGCATCGCGCATCACCGCCTGAGCCGTCCAGGGATGAGCACGCTCGTTATTTTCATCCATCATGCGGGCCATCAGTTCGTGATCCAGGCTGCCCCAGTTCACGCCAATTCGCACGGCCTTGTCGTAACGGCAGGCGATTTCGATCATCTTGGCGAAATTATCGTCCCGGCGCTTGCCACCGCCCATATTGCCCGGATTGATCCGGTACTTGGACAGGGCCTGAGCACACTCGGGGTAATCTGCCAGCAATTTATGGCCGTTGTAATGGAAGTCCCCCACCAAGGGGACATTTACGCCCATGCGGTCCAGCTGCTCGCGAATGGCAGGCACTTCACGGGCCGCTTCGGGGGTATTGACCGTAATACGCACCATTTCAGAACCGGCACGCGCCAGTTCCTTGACCTGGATAGCCGTTGCAATGGCATCGACCGTATCCGTATTGGTCATGGACTGCACCACGACTGGCGCCGAGCCCCCCAGTTTCACAACATGATCACCCCAGCGCACATCAACCGTACGCGTCACCCGCTTGGGTTGGGCCCCCACCGGCAGAGGTTGGCAAGCAGAGGGAGTTTCGGGACCCTGCGTCATTTCTTCAAGTCCTTGAGCCAATCGAACACCAGCCACTCTTCGGGAACCCAGCCCCGATCAATGGCGTAAAAACCAGCGACCAACAGCAAAACAATAATGATAAGAATCCAGATCCAGCCAAACCCGCCGCGCGAGTCCGAATACAGGCTCAAGTCCGCACTGGACAAGCCCGCACCCGAATGATTGCGCGGCACGGGCTTGGGCGCAGCGGTATCGCTGACCTGAGCTTCCAGCATGACCAGCACAGCCGATACGTCGGCCTCCAGAAAGCGCGCGTAATTGCGCACCATGCCCCGCAACGGCTGCCCACCGGGCAACTGGTCCCACTCCTGGGCCTCCAGGGCCTCTAGCTGGCGAACCGAAAACTTCAGGCGAGTGGAGGCTTCGTTCAGCGTACAGGATCGCGCCAGACGCAGTTCACGCAATGTCGGGCCTACACCTGAGTCCGTTTCCGGAGCCGATTGGTTGGAGGGGACCAGAGTCTCGCTCATGCACGTTCCTGTTTGATTTGAATGACAGCACGATCAGGCAAACGTTGTTCGATACGGGTGCGATCACGAATATCGCCCGCCAACTGTCCACAAGCGGCAGCAATATCATCGCCGCGCGTCTTGCGCACTGTGGTTACCACCCCACCATCCATCAGCCGTTGGGCAAACTGTTTGACCCGTGCAGCTGAAGAGCGTTTCAGACCGGACTGCGGAAAAGGATTGAAAGGAATCAAATTAAATTTACAGCGCACAATGCGTGCGATGTCCAACAGTTCCTGCGCATGCTGGTCGGCATCGTTGATGCCGTCCAGCATGATGTATTCAAACGTGATGAAGTCACGCGGCGCGTGCTCCAGATAGCGATTACAGGCATCCAGAAGCTCGGCCAGCGGGTACTTCTTGTTCAAGGGCACCAGGCGATCACGCAACGCATCATTGGGCGCGTGCAGCGATACGGCCAGTGCGACCGGGCAATCTTTGGCCAGACGATCCATCATGGGCACCACCCCGGAGGTGGAGACCGTCACGCGGCGGCGCGACAGACCGTAGGCATTGTCATCGAGCATCAGGCGCAAGGCACCGAGCACCTGATCGTAATTGAGCAAGGGTTCGCCCATGCCCATCATGACCACATTGCTGATAACACGTGTGCTGGTTTGCTCGGCATCGCCAATACGGGCGGTTTCCGGCGCATTCAGCAAAGCACGGCGAGCAAACCACAGCTGACCAATGATTTCAGAGGTCGTCAGGTTGCGGTTGAAGCCTTGATAGCCCGTGGAACAGAATGGACAGGCCACCGTGCAGCCAGCCTGGCTGGAAATACACAGGGTGCCCCGGTCGTCCTCGGGAATGAAAACCGCTTCGACGGCGTTATTGCTGCCTACATCAAACAGCCATTTACGAGTGCCGTCGGTAGAAATATGTTCGTGCGACATGCTGGGCGCGGTGACAACGCAATTAGCGGTCAGCTGCTCGCGGAACTCGCGCGCCAGATCCGTCATCTGCCCAAAATCGTCTTGTTGACGCTGGTGTATCCAGCGCTGCAATTGGCGCGCGCGGAAAGGCTTGCCACCCCATTGGGCGACCAGTTCAACAAGTTGCTCCGGGCCCAGGCCCAGAAGGTTAGTAGGTTCGAGCGATGACATAAAAAAAATAATACCTTCACGCGGTCTGGCTATTACTTTCTTGCAGGAAGGCAAAAAAGCCTCTTTTTGCGGATTTGCCCGGCACACCCATTCCGGTGTGCCGGGCAAGTCTTGCTTAGAGTGCCGCCAGTACTGCGCGGTTTAACGAATTAACGGCTGTAAACGTTGCACTCTGGGAAGAAGAAAGCGATTTCGACAGCAGCGGTTTCAGGAGCGTCGGAACCGTGAACGGCGTTAGCGTCGATGCTTTCAGCGAAGTCAGCACGGATGGTGCCAGCGTCAGCTTTCTTGGGGTCGGTAGCGCCCATCAGTTCGCGGTTCTTGGCAATGGCGCCTTCGCCTTCCAGAACTTGAACGAACACAGGACCGGAAACCATGAAGTCGACCAGATCCTTGAAGAAAGGACGCTCGGCGTGCACGCCGTAGAAGCGCTCGGCTTCGCCACGGGACAGGTGAACCAGGCGACCAGCGATCACTTTCAGGCCAGCGCCTTCAAAGCGGGAAATAATCTGACCGATCACGTTTTTAGCAACAGCGTCGGGCTTGATAATGGACAGAGTGCGTTCAATAGCCATGTGAAAATCCAAATAAGAACAATATAGTGTAGTCTTTGCTGCGTAAAGCAAAATGCAGATCCGACGGTTCGCGCTAAATTTTTTAATGAAAACAAGCACTTTCATCAGATTTACGGCAACCCGGCATTTTACCACGCCAAAGACGCACGGCCACATCTTAAAATAGTGCATCTTAAATTCGTTTTTTACCCAGGATTAGTCCCGCCCTATCTGGCACTGAACGTGCAATAAGGGGCAGGCAGACCGCATCACCATGACCAACTCATCCGCTACGACCTCCGACGAGCAATTATCCAAGAGCTTTGAACCCCAGGAAATCGAAACGCGCTGGTACGCGCGCTGGGAGCAAGCCGACCTTTTCAAGGGTGGCCAACATGTCCAGCCCTTGGGTGATCATCAGTCCGAACCCTTTGTGATCCAGTCCCCACCACCAAACGTCACCGGGACTTTGCACATGGGCCACGCCTTTAATCAGACCATCATGGATGGCCTGACGCGCTACCACCGCATGAAAGGCGACGATACGGTCTACATTCCCGGTACCGACCACGCCGGGATTGCGACCCAGATCATCGTGGAACGCCAGCTTGATGCCCAGAACATCAGCCGCCACGACCTGGGCCGCGAGAAATTCCTGGAAAAAGTCTGGGAGTGGAAAGAGAAGTCGGGCAATACCATTACCGGCCAGTTCCGTCGCCTGGGCGCGTCCTGTGACTGGAGCCGCGAATACTTCACCATGGACGACAATCTGTCCCGTGGCGTGCTGGAAACCTTTGTCCGTCTGTACGAGCAAGGCCTGATTTACCGCGGCAAGCGCCTGGTGAACTGGGACCCCGTGCTGGGCACCGCCGTGTCTGATCTGGAAGTGGTCAGCGAGGAAGAAGACGGCCATCTGTGGGAAATCAGCTATCCGCTGACCACACCTCAAGGCGGCCTGACCCACCTGACGGTGGCCACCACTCGTCCGGAAACCATGCTGGGCGACGTTGCCCTGATGGTGCATCCTGAAGACGAGCGCTATATCGGCCTGATCGGTCAAACCGTTACCCTGCCCCTGGTTGGCCGTTCCATCCCGATCATTGCAGACGACTACGTAGACCCGGCCTTTGGTACCGGCGTGGTGAAGGTTACTCCTGCCCACGACTTCAATGACTACGCCGTTGGCCAGCGCCACGGCCTGGAAATGATCAGCATCCTGACGCTGGATGCCCATATTGCCGACACCGCCCCCGAAGCCTACCAAGGCCTGGAGCGCTTTGCTGCACGCAAGCAAATCGTGGCCGACCTGGAAGCCCAGGGCCTGCTCAAGGCCGTCAAGCCACACAAACTGATGGTGCCACGCGGCGACCGTACCAATACGGTTATCGAACCCATGCTGACTGACCAGTGGTTTGTCGCCATGAGCAAGCCTGCACCTGAAGATTCCCTGCACCCTGGCAAGAGCATCACCCAGGTTGCCCTGGATGTGGTGGCCGATGGCCGTGTGCGCTTCTACCCCGACAACTGGTCCAACACCTACAACCAGTGGCTGAACAATATTCAGGACTGGTGTATTTCCCGTCAGCTGTGGTGGGGTCACCAGATTCCCGCCTGGTACGCCGAAGACGGCAGCCTGTTTGTCGCCCGCTCCGAAGAAGACGCTCTGGAGCAAGCCCGTGCCGCTGGCGTGACCGGCCCGCTGCGCCGCGACGAGGACGTACTGGACACCTGGTTCTCCTCTGCCCTGGTGCCCTTCACCGATCTGGGCTGGCCTGAAGAAACCCCGGATCTGGCTCGTTACCTGCCCTCCAGCGTGCTGGTAACTGGCTTCGACATTATTTTCTTCTGGGTGGCCCGCATGGTCATGATGAGCATGCACCTGACCGGCCGCGTTCCGTTCAACACCGTCTATGTTCACGGACTGGTGTGCGATATGGAAGGCAAGAAGATGAGCAAATCCAAGGGCAACACGATTGACCCGGTGGATTTGATCGACGGTATCGACCTGGAAAGCCTGATACACAAGCGCACGTTTGGCCTGATGAATCCCAAGCAGGCTCAAAGCATTAGCAAGCGCACCAAGAAGGACTATCCCGATGGCATCCCCGCCTTCGGTACGGACGCGCTGCGCTTTACCATGGCCGCTTACGCCACCCTGGGTCGCAACATCAACTTCGACATGAAGCGCTGTGAAGGCTATCGCAACTTCTGCAACAAGCTGTGGAACGCCACCCGCTTTGTGCTGATGAACACCGAAGGCCATGAACTGCATACCGACGCTGCTGCCGAACTGAGCTTTGCAGACCGCTGGATCATCAGCCTGCTGCAAGGCCTGGAACAGGACGCCGAGCGCGGTTTTGCCGACTACCGTTTCGACAACGTCGCCAACGCCATCTACCACTTTGTCTGGGACGAGTACTGCGACTGGTACCTGGAACTGGCCAAGACCCAGATCCAGAACGGCACGCCCGAGCAGCAGCTGGGCACCCGCCGCACCCTGATCCGTGTCCTGGAAGTGGTGTTGCGCGTGGCACACCCCATCATCCCGTTCATTACGGAAGAGCTGTGGCAGAAAGTCTCGGTGGTAGCTGGCAAACGTGCTGCCAATGAAACCACCAGTATTTCGGTCCAGCCCTACCCTATCGCCAATCCGGCCGCCATTGATGAACAGGCCATGGCACAGGTTGCAGAACTGAAAGCCCAAGTGGACGCGATTCGCGCCTTGCGCGGGGAGATGAACCTCTCGCCCGCTCAGCGCGTGCCACTGGTTGCCCAAGGTGATGCTGCAATCCTGAGCGCCAACAGCCCCTATCTGGCCAGCTTGTGCAAACTGGAAAGCGTGGAGATTGTGGACCAACTGCCCACCGACGCCGGCGCCCCAGTACAAGTGGTCGACACCACTCAGCTGATGCTGCACGTAGAGATTGACGTGGAAGCGGAGCGCATCCGCCTGTCCAAGGAAATCGAACGTCTGCAAGGCGAGATCAACAAAGCCGAAGCCAAACTGGGCAACGCCAGCTTTGTAGAACGTGCACCTGCCGCCGTGGTTGAACAGGAGCGCCTGCGCGTGGCTCAATTCGGTGAGACACTGGCCAAGGTGAAACAGCAGTTTGATCGTCTGGGCTAATCGCCTGAATCAGGTCTCGGTGACGAGAAAAGGCCCTGCACGAGTGCAGGGCCTTTTTGCATCTATGGTCCTTCAATCCAGCGGCACTATTCCGATTACTCGTAACACACCCTCGCTGTTCATACGAAACAGAAGAACACAGGAGCATCACACCAGCGCAGACCGGTCGCGCACAGAAGCCATCCCGCACTGACACAACAAGAAAAAGCGAAGCCATCCTGAGCGCATCACCTCTTGTGGTGTATTTTCCGGGCTATCCGCAAAAACGCCTGAGCAGCTGGAGAAAGCCGCTCGAAATTCAGAGCCGCCAGAGCAATTTCACGAGGCCTACACGGCTCCAGGCTGCGATAAATCACCCCTTCTGGTGGCTCCGGCAAGGCCAGCCTGCCCGCGATGGTCACAGCCACTCCTTGCGCGACAAAGCCCAACATGGAGGACAACTGCTCGAAATGGAACAAGGTCCTGGGGACCGCCCCTGCTGCCGCCAGAAACTGATCTACATGCGGGCCAGAGCCTGCCGCAGTCCGAATAAACGGCAAGTCATGGAAGTCACTGGCAGAAACACGGGCGCAAACGGCCAAACGATGCTCTGCCGGCAGCACGGCCACCAGCTCATCCTGGGCCAAGGGCAAGCAGTCAAAGCGATCATCTGGCAAGATCACAAAGCCCAGCTCCACACGCCGCTCCAGCAGCCACTGCGCCACTTCACTATCAATACCCTCATCAATCTGCACCTCCACTTCGGGATGCGTCTGCCTGTAGCAAGCCAATAAATGCGGCAGCAAATGCAAGGACGAGGAAGCCCCAAAAGAAGCAATACGCAAGGTGCCACGGGCAATTCCCTGCTCGTAGCAGGCCTCCTGATGCAAGGCCTCTCTCTGCTGCAGGATATCGTTGGCACGTTGCAGCAACTTAGCCCCCACTTCTGTCAGCTCCACTGAGGTCGGGCCACGAGAAAACAGGCAGACACCCAAATCGGCCTCCAGCTGCTTGAGCGCATGACTGACCGCACTTTGCGTCACCCCCAAGGCACTGGCGGCCCGCGAAAAGCTGCCTATCCTGGCCAGCACGGAAAAGATTTCA
Organism: Alcaligenes sp. DN25; assembly: GCF_023674485.1. Taxonomy (NCBI): domain Bacteria; kingdom Pseudomonadati; phylum Pseudomonadota; class Betaproteobacteria; order Burkholderiales; family Alcaligenaceae; genus Alcaligenes; species Alcaligenes sp. DN25. The sequence continues at coordinate 2,522,335 of NZ_CP098408.1, forward strand.
AGTTGAGTGAAGGTCATGAGCGTTTACTCATTCGACTATGAGGCAATAAAAGTAAATAGTACCCCTGCTGAAATCTTCTCCATAGTGGCTTTAATGAAATCTCCCAACTACTCCGTACACCTAACTCTGATTGGCATGGCCGCTCTGTGGGGAGCTTCCTGGCCCTGGGGCCGAGTCGTAGCGCAAGCCATGCCGCCTTTGGCGGCAGCCAGTCTGCGCTTCCTGATTGCCAGCGTCGCACTGCTGCTTTGGATGAGCTGGAGCGGCCGACTGAAAGCCCTATGCACACTTGACTCCCGAGAATGGCTAGGTCTGCTTAACGCCTCGGCTTTTGGGGTATTTGGCTATTCAATTTTCTTTCTTCTGGCCCTGAAACTGGTGCCAGCAGGCAAGGCCAGCATGGTCGTTGCCCTGAACCCGGTCCTGATCCTGATTCTGGCCTCTTTGTTGTTTCGCGAGCCAGTCAACAAAAAGATGAGCCTGGGAGTAATCCTGGCCGTATCAGGGGCTCTCTATGCCCTGAGTGCCGGCTCTATCAGCAGCCTCATGCCGGGCCAGAGTGGAATAGGCGAGTGGCTATTACTGGGCTGTGCTCTGTGCTGGGTCAGCTACACCTTGATTGGCCGCACCGTACTGACCACCGTAGATTCTCTGACCGCCACTAGCATGACCACATTGATTGGCGCAGTGCTGCTGTCCATCAGCAGCTTGGGGGTGGAGGGTCTTTCGGCCTGGGGCAGCCTGATCCATGCGCCAAGCCAAGCCTGGTACAGCGTATTGGCCTTGGGCCTGGGTTCAACGGCTCTGGCCTTCGCCTGGTATATGCACGGCGTGAAAAGCCTGGGCGCCACATCCGCAGGCGCCTACCTAGCCCTGGTACCGCTGTTTGGCGTTTTACTGTCCAGCCTGTGGCTTAAGGAGGCCCTGAACCCATCCTTGATAGGCGGAGGTTTGCTGGCGATTAGCGGGATGGCCCTGATGAGCTGGGGACGGCAGACACTGAATACCAAGGACAACACCCCTGCGGAAAATTCGCAACTGCAGCTTGGCCAGTACGACTAACAAAGTCACCCAGATACAAAACGGCCCGCATAAAAACGGACCGTTAAGGTTTGGCGAACGCTTTAAACAAAGCTATTCGCTCAAGGAAGCCAAAGATGCCAAAAAGCGCTCGTCTGCCTTGCTAAGTTCGCCACGCTGACGGGCCTGCTCAATCAACTCGGGCCGCCGCAAGGCTGTCAAACGCAGGGATTGCTCACGCCGCCATGCCTGGATACGACCATGATGACCAGACATCAACACGTCGGGCACCGCCTGATCGCGGTATACCTCGGGACGCGTGTAATGCGGGCTATCCAGCAAGCCGCTATTGTCGGCATGGAAAGAGTCCTGACGAGCCGAGTCAGCGTCATTCAACACGCCGGGCAAAAGCCGAATCACGCTATCAATAATCGCCAGCGAGGCAATTTCGCCGCCAGACAGCACAAAGTCCCCCAAAGACAGTTCCTGGGTGACGCGCGCATCAATAAAGCGTTGATCGATACCTTCATAGCGACCGCAAACCAGAACCGCACCGGGACCTTGAGCCAGTTCCTGAGCCACAGCCTGGTCAAAGCGTCGCCCTGTGGGACTTAGCAAAATCACTGCCGGGCTATCGCCACGATCAGCCAAAGCCTGATCCAGGGCATCATTCAAGGGGTCAGCCAGCATGACCATGCCTGGGCCACCGCCGTAAGGACGATCGTCTACGGTACGGTGCACGTCAGTGGTGTAGTCGCGCGGGTTCCAGGTCCGCATCTGCCAGATGCCCTGTTTGTGCGCACGGCCGGTAACCCCAGCCTCGCTGACCACATCAAACATGTCCGGGAACAGGGTCAGGGCATCAAATCGCATGAGGACTCGGCAAGAGAAAAAAGCGGATACGCTTTACAAGGCTCGACCAGTCAGGCCAGAGCCATGCAGGTGCGCAGGATTGAAACGATCAAATCGCCCAGTGGCTGTGCAGCTCGCGGGCGGACATATCCACCGTATGCACAATGGCTTGCACAAAGGGAACCAGCTCTTCAAGCGGCCTGCCCTGTTCGTCCTTTACAGGTGTAAAAACACCTTCGGCATCCCAGGAGCCGCGGTGCACGACCAAAATGGCATGCGCGCCGTTATCCAGCACTTCCACCACTTCGCCCAGGCTTTCAGCCTGGCCGTCCTGCTCGCCAAAGAAGCGGCAGCCGATCAGATCGACCCAATAAAATTCGTCTTCGTCCGCTTTGGGGAAAGCGGCACGGGATACCCAAACGGTATGCCCCTTGAGAGCTTGAGCCAGCTCTCGATTATCCAAACCCTCAAACTGCGCCACGATGGTTGCACCATGCTGCTTTGCGGTTTGTATCTGTCTGGGTGACACAGACGCAAAAACGCCCGCCTGAGATTCAGGCCGGGGCGTTTTTAACCACCATGTCTTTGCATTCAGCAGCGCCTTGGTTTGCATGGAATGCGGCTGGATCTTGACCCAACCACGCACACCATAAGCGGAAACAATACGACCGAGCTCAACAAGGTCAGCAGGAATCGCAGATTGCTTCACACTAAACGCTACTAAAAAAACAGGTGAATCAACTTAGGCAGCCGAAGCAACCTTAGCCGAGTATTCTTTCAACAGGCGAGCCACAGCAGGCGAAACCTGAGCACCGTTGTCGGTGAAGTGCTTAACGCGGTCCATTTGCAGACGCAGGTTTTCATGACCTTCGCCAGCAACGGGGTTGTAGAAACCCAGACGTTCGATGAAGCGACCATCACGGCGTTGGCTCGCCTCGGCGGCTACTACGTTGTAAAAAGGACGCTTTTTGGAGCCACCACGGGCCAAGCGAATTACCACCATTGATAATCCCTTTATTGTGTAAGGTAAACAAAAAATTCTAGCACTATTCTGGCAAGCATGCCAAAAGTAACACGCTAAGATAGCAGATTCAGTGCTAGATACGCAACAGACAAAGCAGTATTCTACCGCCGTCGGCTCAACGACGGCGTAAAAAATGCAGAGTTTTTTCGGCTTGCTGGTCTTGAGCCAACAGTTCGTTGCCAGTTTGGCGACAAAAAGCCTGAAAATCTTGAATGGCGTGCTGATCGGTCGTGATGACCTGCAACACTTGCCCGGATTCCAGCTGTGCCAAGGCTTTCTTGGCACGCAAGATGGGCAAGGGGCATTTCAGCCCACTTGCATCAACCTGCAGATCGCTGTTGGGCAATGCGCCGGTCTCGGACATCGTCATTACGCACCCAATTTACTTTGAACCCAGGCCTGCACCGAGGCATTGGCCTGCGGCAGAACGCTGGCATCGGTACCGCCGCCCATGGCCATGTCAGGACGACCACCGCCCTTCCCGCCCATTTGCGAGGCCACAAAGCCCACCAGATCACCCGCCTTGACCTTGGAGGTCAGGTCAGGCGTCACGCCAGCCACCAGGCTGACTTTGCCGTCTGCCACGATAGACAGCAGGATCACGGCAGACTGCAGCTTGTTCTTCAACTGATCCGCCATTTCGCGCAAGGCTTTGGCTTCCACGCCTTGCAACGTGGCAACCAGCAAGCTGCTGCTGTCATTCAACGGGACAGCCTGAGCCAGCAGATCCTGGCCTGCCGAAGCAGCCAGCTTGGATTGCATTTGTTCGCGCTCGCGCTCCAGATCCTTGATTTGACCTTGCAAGGCGCTGATACGGGCAACCAGACCCTCCGGCTGCGTACGCAGACTGGCAGAAGCGTCGTTCAACAAGCGTTCCTGCGCTTGTACCCAATGCAGGCTGTTGGTGCCGGTGATGGCCTCGACACGGCGCACGCCAGCGGCTACACCGCCTTCCGAGACAATCTTGAACAGGCCAATATCGCCCGTACGTTGAACGTGAGTACCGCCGCACAGCTCGCGCGAGAAACCGATATCCAGTACGCGCACCTCATCGCCGTACTTTTCGCCAAACAAAGCCATGGCACCACCGCTAACAGCGTCATCAAAGGACATCAGCTGGGCTTGCACGGCCTGGTTAGCCAGAACCTGCTCATTCACAATGGCTTCAACCTGAGCGATTTGCTCGGCCGTCATGGCGGCATCGTGAGCAAAGTCAAAACGGGTCTTTTCGGCGTCCACCAGGGAACCACGTTGCTGCACGTGACCGCCCAGCACCTGGCGCAAGGCCTTGTGCATCAAGTGCGTGGCCGAGTGATTACGGATCACGCGCTCACGACGCTCGGTATCCACCTGGGCTTGAACGGTCTGGCCCACTGTCAGCGTGCCTGCGTTCAGCACCCCTTGGTGGCCGAAAACCTGATTGGAAATCTTTTGAGTATCTTGCACTTCAAAGGACAGGCCCTTGGCATCGCTCAAGATACCGGCATCCCCCACCTGACCGCCGGATTCGGCGTAGAAAGGGGTGGCATCCAGAACCACCACCGCTTGCTGACCCTGAGCCACGGACTGCACCGAGGTGCCATCCACATACAAGGCGGTAACCGTGCCGCTGCCTTCCAGGGTGGTGTAGCCATCAAAACGGGTCTGCACACCGGAATAGCTCAAGCCTTCGGCTGTTTTGAACTTGCCCGAAGCGCGTGCCATCTGACGCTGGTTTTCCATGGCAACTTCAAAACCGTCCAGATCGACCTCAATGCCACGCTCGCGGCAGATGTCGGCGGTCAAGTCCACGGGGAAACCGTAGGTATCGTACAAGGTGAACAGCGTCTGGCCGTCCAGCTTGGCATTCTCCGGCAGGTTGGCCAAAGCGCCTTCCAGAATGCGCATGCCATTTTCCAGCGTTTCGCTGAAACGCTCTTCTTCCTGGCGCAGCACTTGTTCGATACGCTCGCGCTGGCTAATCAGCTCGGGGTAGGCTTCGCCCATGGTCAGGCCCAAGTCCTGTACCAAACGGTAAAAGAACAAGCCCTTCTGACCCAGTTTGTGACCGTGACGCAAGGCACGGCGAATAATACGGCGCAGCACATAACCGCGGCCTTCATTGCTGGGGATGACCCCGTCAATAATCAGAAAGCTGCAAGCACGGATGTGGTCAGCAATCACCTTGAGCGAGTTATTGCTCAAGTCGCTGGTCTTGGTTTCGCGTGCGGCGGCCTGAATCAGAGACTGGAACAGGTCGATTTCGTAATTGGAATGCACGTGCTGCAGCACAGCCGAAATACGCTCCAGGCCCATGCCGGTGTCCACACAAGGCTTGGGCAGCGGCGTCATGGTGCCGTCGGCGGAACGCTCGAACTGCATGAACACCAGATTCCATACTTCGATATAGCGGTCGCCGTCTTCTTCAGGCGATCCGGGAGGGCCACCCCAAACGTCAGCGCCGTGATCGTAGAAGATTTCCGAACAAGGACCACAGGGGCCGGTATCGGCCATCTGCCAGAAGTTGTCCGAGTTGTAGCGTACGCCACCCTTATCGCCGATGCGGATGATGCGCTCTTTGGGCACACCAATTTCCGAAGCCCAGATATCGTAGGCCTCATCGTCTTCTTGATAGACGGTGACCCAGAGTTTCTCTGCAGGCAGCTTGTAAACCGTCGTCAGCAGCTCCCAGGCATAGCGAATGGCGTCTTGCTTGAAGTAGTCGCCAAAGCTGAAGTTGCCCAGCATTTCAAAAAAGGTGTGGTGGCGGGCGGTGTAGCCCACGTTTTCCAGGTCATTATGCTTGCCACCGGCACGAACACAGCGCTGAGAGCTGGTGGCACGGTTGTAGGGGCGGGTTTCCTTGCCCGTGAACACATCTTTGAACTGCACCATCCCTGCGTTAGTGAACAGCAAGGTAGGGTCATTGCCTGGTACCAGCGAAGCCGAGGAGACGATGTGATGTCCCTTGGATTCAAAAAAAGAAAGAAACTTCTGACGAATTTCTGAGGTTTTCATTACATGCAACGCGATGGAAAATTTAACTGCCTATTATAAGACGATCAGCCTTGCAGCCCATGCGCGCGCTGCGCTGGCACAACACCTGCCGCCCCGGCAAAGCAGTGAGAAGCCAGGACGCCACACTCCCTGTACGAGCGGCTGCGTAAGCGTCAAATAGTACTGTTTTCAGCGGGCAGAAACAACAATTCCGACCCTGGCGAGTCGGAATGTGAAGGCACCCTGCTCATATTCAGGATGTCGTCCTGACGGGCCAGGAGGCATGAACCCTGGCCCTGCCTCGATCAGGCCTTGGGCTGATAGGGATGATGCTCGGCCCAATGACGAGCAATATCCACACGACGGCAAACCCAGACACGCTCGTGCGATTGCACGTAATCCAGGAAGCGCTGCAAGGCACGGAAGCGGCCAGGACGGCCAATCAGACGGCAATGCAAACCGATGGACAACATCTTGGGGGCTTCTTCACCTTCTTCGTAGAGCACGTCAAACGCGTCTTTCAGGTAGGAGAAGAAATGATCGCCGGTGTTAAAGCCCTGAGGAGCCGCAAAGCGCATGTCATTGCTATCCAGGGTGTAAGGCACGATCAATTGCGGCTTGACCGTATTGTCACTGAGTTGAACCTCGGTCCAGAACGGCAGATCATCACCATAGTAATCGGAGCTGTACAGAAACTGGCCTTCTTCTGCCACCAGACGCAAGGTGTTGGGGCTGTCACGGCCGGTGTACCAGCCTTCAGGGTGATGGCCCAGCAGGTCCGTCAGTACTTTTACGCACTGGCGCATATGCTCGCGCTCCACCTCTTCGGACACGTTCTGGTAGTGAATCCAGCGGTAGCCATGGCAAGCGATCTCATGCCCCAGGCGCACGAATTCCTGTGCCAGCTCGGGGTGACGCTCCAACGCCATACCCACACCGAAAATGGTCATGGGCAAACCGCGTTTCTCAAACTCTTTCAGAATCCGCCAGACACCGGCACGCGAGCCGTATTCGTAAATGGATTCCATGGACAGGTGGCGGTCCGGGTAAGCCGCCGCACCAATGATTTCGGACAGAAACTGTTCAGAGCCCGGATCACCGTGCAGGACGCAGTTCTCGCCGCCTTCTTCATAGTTCAAGACAAACTGCACCGCAATGCGCGCCCGATCAGGCCATTGTGCATGAGGCACGTTTTTACCGTAACCAACCAGGTCACGAGGGTACTTACTCAAGGACATACCGTCTCCGTTTAGCGTTTTACGCTGAGGGCCAGCCAAGGATCAGCAGCACTGCCATCACCCGCTTCGCTCATGCGATGTTCACAATCACTTAAGTGATGATGCATAGCCAGATGCGCGCCGTCGGCGTCGCCCTGACTAAGCTTGTCCAAAATCTCTTTGTGCTCGTAAAACGAGCAAGCCTGTTCGCCAGGTGTGTCGTGATAGGCAATGATGAGCGTGGTGCGGGCGCACAAGGTGTGCATCAGCTCGGTCAACTCGTCGTTGCCGGCGCAGCGCGCCAGCATCACGTGAAACGCGTTGGACAGGCGCAACCAGCTGATGCGGTCGCCGTGTTCAAAAGCGTGCTGTTCACGTTCCACCATTTCATACAGGCCAGCCAGACGCTCCGGCAGATCCGGGTAGCCGATCAATTTTTTCAGAATCAGCGCTTCCAGGTCTCGTCTCAGCTCAAACACATCCCGTGTCTGCTTGGCCGTCGGCTTCCAGATAAAAGCACCACGATTGGGCTCGATAACCACAATCTTGTCGTGTTCGAGCGCAGCCAGCGCTGCACGAACGGTCGCTCGCGAGCACTCGAAAATCGTGCACAGCGTGGCTTCCGTCAGTTTGGTTCCAGGCAAAAGACGACGGTCAACGACCGCATCAAAGATCTGGCTATAAACACGCCCGACCTCAGTATCTGCCATGCCTCCCTCTAGCAGCGAGGAGGCGCTGGGCGCTTGGGATTCACTGCTCATCCCCTCTTGCCGCCGTATCTGAAGCATAGAATTTCTCGTTATTGACTATTGACAATTATTCGGTACCCCGACAAAATCGTCAACATAAATTGTCGACAATCTGATTCCTCAAACAGAGCGACAGTTTCGGGGCCTCAACCCAGCGCACTGATCCTTGCACCGTTGGCCCCCGGCCGGTTCTCAAAACTGGGCTCGCTGGACCTTTTTTGATCACCATAAACCGGAGACATTTATGGGAAAGTTATCAACCCATGTCCTTGACACGACTCAAGGGCGCCCAGCCAGCGGCGTGCGCGTCGATCTTTATTCCATCGAAAACGATCAACGCACTCTGATCAAAACCACTCACACCAACAGCGACGGTCGCTGTGATGAGCCACTGCTGCAAGGCGAGGCCATGCACACGGGCGTTTTTGAACTGGTGTTCCATGCAGGTGACTACTTTGCCGCCAGCGGTGTGGCTCTGCCCGAGCCACGCTTTGTTGACCAGGTCGGCATTCGCTTTGGTATCGCTGATGCCAATGCCAATTACCACGTACCTCTGGTCGTGACCCCCTGGTCCTGGTCTACCTATCGCGGCAGCTGATCGCGTATCCAAGTCGACTTTTCGCTTCTATACGAAACCACTCTGATACGAGATCTTTATGTACGCTTACCTACTTGAGTACGGCAACCTGCTGTTGCGCTGGTTGCACGTGATTGCGGCTGTCGCCTGGATCGGCGAGTCCATCTACTTTGTGATGCTGGACAATGGCCTGAAACCGCCCAAAGGCGAAGAAAGCAAGAAACGCGGTGTGTTTGGCGAGATGTGGGCTGTCCACGGCGGCGGCTTCTATCACAACCAGAAATACCTGACCAACCCGGCTGAACTGCCTGATGACCTGCACTGGTCTTTCTGGAAGTCCTACACCACCTGGTTGTCCGGCTTCTTCCTGTTCGCCCTGCTCTACCTGACCAAGCCCGAGTTCTATCTGGTCAACCCCAACAGTCCCTGGGAATGGGCGGCCCAAATGACAGGCACTCAGGCCAACGTCATGGCCATTGCCTTCCTGGTACTGGGCTGGGTGGTCTATAACGGCCTGTGCCGCCTGATCAGCCCCAACATGAACCGCGACGGCCTGCTAAGCGTGGCAGTAGCCATCATGATGGTGGTCGTGGCTTACCTGAGCGCCCACATCTTCTCGGGTCGTGCTGCGTTCTTGCTGACGGGTGCTGTCATGGCCACCAGCATGTCGGCCAACGTGTTCTTCTGGATCATTCCCGGCCAGCGCCGCATGGTCAAGGCACTGAAAGCCGGTCAGGCGCCCAACCCTCTGGATGGCAAGCGCGGCAAACAGCGTTCGGTACACAATACCTACTTCACGCTGCCTGTCCTGCTGCTGATGCTGAGCAACCACTACTCGTTCACGTATAACAACCCCAATGCGTGGATCATCATGGTGCTGTTCATCTTTGCCGGTGCCCTGATCCGTCAATACTTCGTGCTGATGCACGCTGGCATCAAAAAGCCTGCCTACCCGGCTGCCGGTGTTGTGCTGCTGCTGATCGTGGGTTACCTGGCCGCTCCTGCCAGCTTGAAGGGTGAAGTTGCCAGTGCACCTGAAGCTGCCAACGGTGCGGAAACAATCAGTGTTGCCCGTGTCCAGGAAATCATGGACGCACGATGTGTTCAGTGTCACGCGGTCAAGCCCAATGCCGACTTCGGCTTTACGGCTGCCCCTGCCGGCATGTTGCTCGATACCATCGACAACACGGTACTGCACGCCGAACAGGTCAAGACCGTGGTGCACTCCAAGTACATGCCCTTGGGCAATATGACGCAAATGACCGACGAAGAGCGTGCCGCCATTGCCGCTTGGAGCGGTACCCGCGACTAATGCAGAACAAGGCTCAAGCCTGACGAGCGACAAGCTCCGTAGTAACTTCCAACCCCGATATGATGAAAATCATGTCGGGGTTTTTTCTTGCTTAGGGTCTCTGGAGCCGCCTGTCTGGTCTGCTGCTGCACGAACCCACGGCCTTGCTGACTCAAGAACAATCAGGCGTGAAACCTGGAAAGCAGTAGGCCTGGACTCCTGCGAATCGCAGAAGTCCTGTCACACTTAACCCTGCCTGGAAGGCAAACATAGTTTGATGGATTGCAGTTCAGGTTGCGGTTGCGGTTGCGGTTGCGGTTGCGGTTGCGGTTGCGGTTGCGGTTGCGGTTGCGGTTGCGCAGCTTGAGCCTGGGTTTGCCCGATTTCAAGCTCAATACAGCGACTACTCAAAGACAAGAGGCGTATGGACCTATCTCGCTCACGCCCTATCGGCCAAAGCTGTCCTTGCTGAAACAAGAGCAGACGCTGCTCATGCTGCACTTCGGCTAGCAACTGGGTGTCTTTTCCATAGATCGCTTTCAGCTTCAATCCAGGGGTGGGCTTACTGGAGTTGCTCTTGGCCACATCAGGCTGACTCGCCCCCTCTTGCTCCTGTGGTGTCCTCAAGCAGGACGACATGTTCTGCCTCGCCTGTTCGGCTTCCAGCAACAGCATCTCCCTTACTATCGTCGCCATGGTTTCCATCGCCCATGCCGGTGCACTAAACATCAGCGTCAGACCAAACAGAATGCTCAAAAGGGGTCTGCATGTAATCGGCCAGATCCTGATCAGCCAGATCCCGCTGCGCAGATTCATAAACATAGCCTTCCAGCTCCACGATAAAAGCGCTGCCCAGCAGCGAGGGGTAAGACCGCGAATTCAATGACAAGCTCATACGCTCCCAGTGCAGTTCAGGAAGCTGGGCCGCCAGTAAGTACACCGAGCGCAGAGGCGATTGGCTGAGCCAGGAACGGCGCCACACGCCTGCCCTTGTTTGCTCATTTTCGGCGGAGGATTCAACCCACTGAGCGGGGCTCAATGACAAGCGCATAAAAGCAGGCTGCAGGGCCGCCAGCTTGGCATGCAAACCTGGAGATGCCGCAGTTGGCATTCGCGTATGATCTTTCGTTTCCAAGAGCTGAGGAATCCATGTCTGATACCCGCGCCGGATACTCAAAGCCCCCTGCCCCAAGCCGGTGAACTCCAGCACATTCGGCTCACGAATCTGGCTATTCATGGCCGCACTAAAACTTTGCACATCCTCAAACCCGTAATGTGCCCTGCACTCCCACAGGCCGGCCTGACGGCGACAATCCACCTGCTGCAATTGCCAGTCTGCCCCCTGAGCAGGAAGCTCCTCAATCAAGCCCAACACAGATTGAATACTCGTCAAACCATGCTCTTCCTGTGATGGACTTTGCTCCCAATCAGACGCCATGGCAGCCAAGCGAGCCCGAAGATCAAGGGAGAACACGCTTCCAAGCGTAGCCAACACCAGCAAAGAAAGAACCGCCAGACGAAGCGGGATCTTTTCACACCCACCAACATGCCTGACAGGCTGGCGCAGCATACGGCCCTGCGGTCTTCTGCCCTGTTCCAGACAGACCCATAAATCAGCAGGTTGCCGCAGTTCACGTATAGAGGGATAACGCGCCTGCATGGCCCGCCGCAAGGTCTGCACTTGCCCGATCTGAGCCAGGAGGCAATCGCTACCTTCCATCACCTGACCATGTTCAAGCACCAGAAACCACAAACGGCCAGGAGCCACCGTCCATAAAAGAAAAACTGCGTCCTGAGGGTGGTGGGCAGCCATACAGGCAGCCGCAGAATAAGCCTGAACTCGCGTTAGTCTGGCTCTTGAAGGCCCATTCTGGGCCAAGCGCAAGACAGATTGGGTCCTCCGGCTGTTCAGCCAACAACTTGGAACCCAAGCCATTGCCTGCCCTGCTGTTCGTCCTGCTGTTCGTCCTGCTGTTTGCCCTGCTCTTTGTCCTGCTACATCCTCATCAGTCTTTTCCTGTACTTGTTGTAGTTCTTCTATTTGCCTTTCCGTTTGCTTACGTGCCTGTTCTCTCAGCCCCCCTTTCACTCCCATCAAGCAAGTCCAATACGATCTCTTCATTCGACGATTTTGAGTCCGCCGCATACCGTCCCTGGCATCCACCCACTGCAACCCAAACCAGTACTCCCGCTCAGGCAAGACAGAACTCATTTCACACCTCGACCAATTAAGCCCCCTGTCCCTGACCCGTCTACTTGTCGCAATCCAGACTGCTGCCCCAAAGCCAGAGAACTCTCATCGCGATACAACTCAATACGGCCTGCCTGATAACGCCACTTCAGGCCATATACCGCTGCAATCTGATCCAACAAGGCTGACAAACGTAGTTGTTCAAAAATCAGACCTCCCTGCCGAGTCGATTCCGGCCCCTCCTGCCCAGCGGTTCGTGGCGGGAAATGCGTTAAAGGCAAACGAGCCTGCGGGCTAATGAAAACGCTCAGATCAGACAATAAAGACAAACGACGCGCCAGCTCATCCAGATCGGGCAAAGGCGCTTCCAAAGAAAAACTGAAGGTTTGTCTGGAGCGCAATGCCGCTGGCAAGGCAGCCTGTTTTCGTAAAGGCACGGCCGCCCCCAGCAACCAGGGCTTGTCGACAGACTGTGCATGTGCCACGGAGGATGGACTATTGCCATCCAACACCACGGCATCATCCAGCCATGCCTGAGCCTGAGCCTGATCAACATGCTGCCCTGCTGTTTGCAAGCTGCAAGCCGCTATCAGCGGCAAAAGCAAGAGACAGAGATAATTCATGACTGTCCCTCGGGCGAAGCACTGGGATCACAGGCTTGCGGCCAAGCCAGAATCCTGAGCACCTGATTTGAGTAAAAACAGGCCTGCAAAGGATGAGCATTCAGTTGGGCAGCCGCCAACAACTGAGCCACAGCAGTCTCAAAGTCCCCCTCAAAGCGAGCCGCCGCCTTGATAGGGAAATCAACCTCCAAAGTCCAATGCTCAGGTGCAAAAACCCATTGCGCTTGCTTAGCCCATCGGACTAATGCCTGCCTCAAGGTTCTATCCTTGATTCGCAGTTCAAAAACAGGCTCTGCAATGGACTGTGCATCCACACCAGGAGCTGAGACTGGCAGCAACTCTGAACGGGCTTGAAAGGCTTGTGTCTGCAACACATTCCCAGGGGCAGACTCGCCCTCCTTCACTTGAGCCGCCATCCAATCTGGCGCGGGCTTTCCAGAAAACAGACTACTTTGCTCGGAAGAGCGGATATCGGAACGACTTAGGGGGAAATGGCTTGGCGAAGAATCACTACGCTGGGAGAGACTGGCTCGGGCTTGCTGCTGATCCTTCTGTTGACTACGGTCCTGTGGCAAGGCATCCGATGCCTCTACGTCAAATAATGCAGCAACTTCTGCATGGGCACTCTTGCGCCCTAAACTAGCCTGCGCCTGTGCTCGTCCGGCCCGAAATATCAACTCCGTCCACAGGCCTTCAATCACTTGAAACTGCCCCAAGGGCTTCAAAGACAGCAGCGTTTCCTGTCCATTCCTGCGCCCCAACACCGCCGGCAGCATCTGCTCCGGTGCAAAATGCAGCCAGATACGCCTGCCATTATCAAACACCTGCATAGGGCCGACTTGAGGGTCGCCAGACAAGCGCCAATCGAAGTTAAAGACGCGTGTTCCCGGATCAGCCAACAGGCCATCAGGCCCCTGACTGGTCTGACAGGCAGACAACCCCAGGCCACACATCAGCAAGACGCAGAAACGGACAAGAAAACGCATTGCGAGCACCCAAAGAAAAAACCCCATGTCCCGTCAAGGGCATGGGGTTTATCTTCAAGGATGCTCGCTCAAGCCGCTAGATCGGCTTGTACGCACAGATAAATCAGCGTCCTTTCTGAGCCACCAGTCGGTTGGCTTCCGTGGCGGCGGTACGCAAGGCCGTCATGGCAGGTTGCTGACCGTCCAGCGCGCTTTCCAGGCTCTGGTTGAACACGGCGCGAATCTGGCGGTAGTTACGGAAGTTGCCCTTGGCTGTACCCGATGTACCGCTGCTGTAGGCGCCCACCAGGTGCATCCAGTCGCCCTTGTCCTTGTAGTAGTCGCTACCCGTCGCGTTAAAGGCTTCACGGCTTACAGGCAAAAAGCCTGTTTTCTGATACCAGCGAGCGGCATTCTCTGGCTGGGCCAACCAGCTGATGAAGCGGGCCGAGGCCTGGTTCTGTTCAGCGTTATGGCCTTTCACCGCCCACAGCGCCGAGCCGGTCACAAAAGGCTTGCCGGGGGTTTGGGTGACTTCAGGGTAGTAAGGCAGACCAGTCACAGCGTACTTCAGGCCGCGCGTGTCGCTGTACTCACCGATATGGCCGGAGTTGGAGAACATGACTGCACATTCACCCTTGGCAAAACGCTGGGGCGACTCGGGCAAGGTGCCGGGTTTGACCATCAGCTCGGATTTCACCCAGCTGATCATCATGGACAAGTGACGGATATACATCACGTCAAAATCAAAGCCCACTTTGCCTTTAACCTTGGGGCCGGGTGCCAGACCGTAAATCTGGTTATTAACCGCTGCCAGGTTTTCCAGGTTGATGGAGACAGACTGGTCGGAGGTCAAAGGACAACGGCGCGAGCCTTTATTGGCCAGATCAACCAGTTGAGCTTGCAAGTCCAGCCAGACGCGGCTGGGCACGGGAGGCTCGATCTTGGCTTTATCAAACGCTTCCAGGTTGTAGTACATGACCGGAATTTCGGCCATGTAGGGGAAGCCTTGCAATTGGCCACGGCCATTGCGCACAAAGGAATTCGAGGCCAGGAACCAGGACACATTGTCCATTTTTTCCCGAGCCAGCAAGGTGTGCATGGGCATGATGTAGGGGCGATCGGCGACCTCGTCCAGGCCGGACATCTCGCCTAACTGCACCAGATTGGGCAAATCCTTGCCCGCTTGCATGACCTGCTCCAAAGAGGCCTCTGTGTCATGCGCCTTGACCGACACCTTGACGTCGCTCTGGCTACGATTGAAATCCCGAACCAAGCGTTCGAACTCGTCCTGATTGTGCGAGTTCAAAGCGGTCCAGACCTGAATATCAACGGCTGCCAGGGCGGTCGACCCGAACAGCAAAGCGGCTGAGCCACCCGCTGCCATCGCCAAAGCCATAACACCACGTTTCAACAGTAATCCGCGTAGATTTTTCATACATCCTTCAAGATAAAAAAGGAAATTCAGGTTCGGGTTTGTGCCCCATGACCAGGTCCGCCAAGGCTCGGCCAGAGCCTATGCCCATGGTCCACCCCAAGGTGCCATGCCCGGTATTCAGGTACAGGTTGGGAATGGAGGATCGGCCTATCAGTGGGACATTTGATGCTGTGGCAGGACGCAGTCCTGACCAGAAATGAACATTATCAAAATCCAATGCGCTTGGGAACAGATCAGCCACATGCGTTAACAAAGCCTGACAGCGGGCGGGGTTCAAGCTACGCGTATAGCCCGACAATTCGGCCGTTCCAGCAACCCGCAGGCTATCGCCCAGGCGGGAAAAAACCAGTTTGTGATCTTTATCTGTCAGGCTGACAGTAGGCGCGCCCTCGGGGACCAGCACCGGGAAGGTGGCCGAATAGCCTTTGGCCGGATAAACGGGGCAGGAAATTCCCAGCGGCTGCAGGACGGTAGGGCTGAAACTGCCCATGGCCACCACGAAGGCGTCTGCCTGTATGGAGTCGTACGCACCATCCGCGCCTATAACCTCGACCCCCACCACTCGGCCCTTGGCCGTCAGCAAACGGGTGATTTGAGTAGAAAAGCGAAACTCCACTCCGGCTCGCCTGGCCATGGCCGCCAAACCGCAGGTGAATTGATTGGCATCGCCCGACTCATCGTCTTTGGTGTAGTCGCCACCCACGATCTGGCCGCGCGCTGATGCCAGGGCAGGCTCCAGCTGCACCAGTTCGTCCACGCTCATGATGCGGCGGTCCACTCCCATATCTCGCATGACGTCGGCCATTTGCTGGGAGTCGTCCAGGCTTTGGGCATCCCGGTAAAACGTAATGATGCCTTTTTCCTGATGGCGATAATCAAAATCCAGGCTGGGACGCAATTGCTTGAGCGTGCTGCGGCTGTATTCCGCCATGGCCACCAGCGCGCGCACATTGGGCGCAACCCGCCCCGGCAGGCACTCTCGCAAGAAAGACAGGCACCAGCGCCACTGGCGCAGGTCCAGACGCGGACGGAACAACAAGGGAGCATCGTCCTGCAACAACCATTTCAGCAGTTTGAGCGGCATTTTCGGGTTGGCCCAGGGCTCGGCATACGAGACCGAGATTTGCCCGCCATTGGCACGCGAGGTTTCCTGCGCGGGACCGGTTCCCCGATCCACGACCACCACCTCACAACCTTGCTGGCTGAGCCACCAGGCAGTTGATACCCCAATAATGCCGCTGCCCAGAACTGCTACTTTCATGTGTACTGTCCGCTTGTTGAGCTATTGATCAAGACGCTTACTTGACGTCTGCCAGCGACGTAAAGGCATCTGCAAAATAATTGTCCGGATTCAGTTGAGCCTGCTCCACAAAGTCCTTGCGGGCTGCTTCAACCATACCCGGCGCGCCACAGGCGTACACCTGCCAGGCCGACAAATCCGGCAAATCAGCCAGTACCGCCTGATGCACAAAGCCCGTACGACCTGTCCAGCCATCTTCAGGCTGAGCGTCGGAAATCACCGGAATGAAACGCAAGTTAGGCAGTTCACTGGCCCATTTCTCGGCCAGTTCGGACTGGTACAGATCCTTGGGTCGACGCCCGCCCCAGTACAGGGCGACTTCGCGCTGGCTGCCGGTTTGAATCAGGCGCTCGATCAAGGCCTTGATCGGAGCAAAACCTGTACCGCTGGCCAGGAAAACCATAGGAGCCGCGCTATCTTCGCGCAGGAAGAAAGAACCCAAAGGTGCTTCCACGCGCAGAATCTCGCGCTCTTTCATGGCCGTAGCACCGGCACCGAACACGTGGTCGGTAAACACACCACCGGGCATGTGACGGATATGCAATTCCACCTGATTGTCTTCCCGTGGTGGCGTCGCCATGGAATAGCTACGACGGCTGCCGTCTTTCAGGATGAATTCCAAATATTGGCCGGGGTAGTATCGGAATGGCTCGGACGATGGCATTTGCAGACGCACCACCATCACATCATCACGTACTTTTTCCAGACCCACCACGCGCGACGGCATTTTACGAATCTGGATATCAGTCGCCATGCGAATTTCGTGCGATTCGATCAACATGTCGCTGCTGGGCTTGGCCTGACAAAACAGGGTGTAGCCTGCAGCGCGATCCTCTTCGCTCAGCAATTGCTCGGGCGCACGGCCTGCATCGTATTCACCTTCAATAACCTTGCCACGGCAAGACGAACAGGTGCCATTGCGGCAGCTATAGGGCAAGACAATGCCTGCATTCAGCGCGCCATCCAGCACAGACTGTCCGGGCTGTACGTCAAAACTGTGCCCGCTGGGCTGAACCGTGACTTTGAAACTCATATCCAACACTCAAAAAAGAAATCGATCAGGCGGAGGGCCAGCCTCCGGCGGCTATATAAATTCAGGACTCTTCAGGCCGATGCAGCACAGGGTCGTTCAATTTGAGCGACAGGGCCTTGCCCTTGCCTGCCCGCTTGCCCAGATAATTGGCCAGCATGTCCAGATCCATCACAATGGTCGACAGACGCTTGCGGTTCACTCCGCTGACGGCCAGACCCGCCTCACCAAAGGCAACCCATTGACTGAGCGTATCGCCCTCGTTCAGTTTGATCAGCACCGTGCCACGCCCCCCTTTGGACAGCACTTTCAACTCCTTGATGTCCACCACCAGGAAACGTCCCTGCTCGCTGAGCAGGCCCACGTACTGATCATCCGGGCGCAAGGCCAAGGGCTTGAGCAGCTTTTTGCCATCCTCGACGGTGACAAACTGCTTGCCCGCTTTCTGCCGTGTATTCATGTCGCCCTGAGAAGCCACAAAACCGTAACCGTCGCAGGCAGCCAGCAAGTAGTTCTGATCCAAAGGCGCCCCCAGAATATGCTCAATGGGCGCACTGGGGCTGACTTCAATCATGGAGGTAATGGGCTGACCATCGCCACGCGCTGAAGGCAAACTGGAGACCGGAACAGTATAGACCCGGCCATCGGTGCCGATGGCGACCAGGTCCGTGGTACTGCGACACTCCAGCGCATCGCGCAAGCCATCGCCAGTCTTGAAGCTGAATTGCGAGGCGTCATGGCCATGGCCCTGGCGTGAACGCAGCCAGCCTTTGCGCGACACAATCACGGTAACCGGCTCGTCAACCACCTTGGTTTCCAGCACAGCGCGCTCGGCCGCTTCAATCAGGGTACGACGGTCATCACCATAGGTTTTAACGTCTGCTTCAATCTCACGAATCATCAGACGCTTCAAGGCTTTGGGATCATCCAGCAGCTTTTGCAAAGACTCCTGCTCGTCCAGACGCTCTTTCAGCTCTTTCTCGATCTTGAAGCCTTCCAGACGCGCCAACTGACGCAAGCGCATTTCCAGAATATCGTCGGCCTGACGCTCGCTCAGATCAAAGCGCTCCATCAGGGCGGCACGCGGCTCGTCGGATTCACGAATAGTTTGGATGACTTCATCCACATTCAGGTACACCACCATGCGCCCTTGCAGCACATGAATACGGTCGGTGACCTTATCCAGACGGTAGCGAGTACGACGCTCCATCGTGTGACGGCGGAATTCCAGCCAGTTCAGCAAGACCTGGCGCAAGGAACGCTGACCGGGACGGCCATCCGTATCAATACATACCAGGTTGATGGAGACGTTGCGCTCCAGACTGGTCTGCGCCAGCAAGGTGGTCACAAACTCGTCCCGATCAATCGCGCGGGATTTGGGTTCAAAGACCAGGCGCACCGCAGCCTGCTTACCCGACTCGTCACGCACGGCATCAAGCATGTTCAGCATCAAGGCTTTGGTTTGCTGTTGCTCGGTGCTCAGCGATTTCTTGCCAGCCTTGACCTTGGGGTTGGTGCGCTCTTCAATCTCTTCCAGAATCTGCTGGGAGGAGCTGCCGGGCGGCAATTCTGTGACGACCAATTGCCATTGGCCACGGGCCATTTCCTCGAATACCCAACGGGCACGAGCCTTGATGGAACCACGGCCTTGGGCGTACACCGCCGCAATATCGTCAGCAGCGGAAATGATCTGACCACCACCGGCAAAGTCCGGGCCGGGGACGATCTCATGGATTTCCTGATCGCTCAAATTCGGGTTGCGCAACAGGCTGACGCAAGCCTGGGCCACTTCGCGCAGGTTGTGCGAAGGAATCTCGGTCGCCATCCCGACGGCAATCCCCGATGCGCCGTTAAGCAGCATGATGGGCAGGCGTGCAGGCAAAGTCACCGGCTCTTTCTGGCTGCCATCGTAGTTGGGGATGAAGTCCACTGTGCCTTCGTCCAGCTCGTCCAGCAGCAGACGCGAGAACGGTGTCAAACGTGCTTCCGTGTAACGCATGGCGGCGGCATTGTCGCCGTCGCGCGAGCCAAAGTTGCCCTGCCCGTCTACCAGCGGATAACGCAGCACAAAATCCTGCGCCATACGCACCATGGCGTCATAGGCCGCCTGGTCACCGTGCGGGTGATATTTACCCAGCACATCCCCCACCACACGGGCCGATTTCACGGGCTTGGCCGTCGGGCCCAGACCCATGGCATCCATCGCGTACAAAATGCGGCGTTGTACCGGCTTCTGGCCATCGGTCAGATCGGGCAAGGCACGTCCACGTACCACTGAAACGGCGTAATCCAGATAAGCCTGTTCCGCGTAAGTCGCCAGCGTGATGCTATCGTCCGATCCCGCCGGTTCAAAATCCAATTGATTGCTATCCATAAATAACTCTTAAGTCGGGCTCAGACGTCCAGATCGGCCAAATTGCCTTTTTCTTCCAACCAGGCTCGGCGGGCCGAGGCCTCACCCTTGCCCATCAGCATGGTGAACATGGCTTGTGTATCGCTCAGGCCATCCTCGCCCCAATGCACAGGCAGCAAGCGGCGGGTGTCCGGATTCATGGTGGTATCCCACAACTGCTCCGCACTCATTTCACCCAGACCTTTAAAGCGGCTGATGCTCCAGGACTCGTTACGTATACCTTCGTTGCGCAGCTTTTCCAGTGTCGCGTCCAACTCGCCCTGATCCAGACAGTAGATCTTGCGGGCTGGGCGTTTGCCGGCGGCAGGCACGTCTACGCGGAACAAGGGGGGACGCGCCACATACACGTGGCCCGCCTCGATCAGTTTGGGGAAGTGACGGAAGAACAGCGTCAACAACAGCACCTGAATGTGCGAGCCGTCCACGTCCGCATCAGACAGGATACAGATACGGCCATAACGCAAACCGGACAGATCCGGCTCGGACTGGGCGTCGTGCGGGTCCACGCCGATCGCCACGGAAATATCGTGAATTTCCTGGTTAGCGAACAAGCGGTCCTTATCGACCTCCCAAGCGTTCAGAACCTTGCCGCGCAGGGGCAAGATAGCCTGAAATTCCTTGTCACGGCCCATCTTGGCCGAACCGCCAGCCGAGTCACCCTCGACCAGAAACAGTTCCGAACTTTCCAGATCGTGCGACTCGCAATCCGTCAGCTTGCCGGGCAACACGGCCACGCCCGAGCTCTTGCGTTTCTCCACTTTCTGCGCCGAACGGGTACGGGCCTGAGCCTGACGCACCGCCACTTCAGCCAATTTGCGACCCTGATCCACATTGGCATGCAGATGCAGTTCCAGCGCATTGCGCACATAGCCACTGACCAGACGCACGGCGTCACGGCTATTGAGCTTTTCCTTGATCTGCCCTTGAAACTGCGGGTCCAGCACTTTGGCCGAGAGCACAAAGCTGGCACGGGCAAAGACGTCCTCGGCCTGCAGCTTGACGCCTTTGGGAATCAGGCTATGCAGTTCGGCAAAACTGCGCACGGCTTGATACAAGCCATCGCGCAAGCCCGATTCGTGTGTTCCCCCCGCTGGGGTTGGGATCAGATTGACATAGGACTCACGCACAATATTGGAGTCCAGCGCCCAGGCCACCACCCAATGCGCACCTTCGCCGGCGGAGAAATTATCGTCATCTTGCGGGGCGTACTGGCGGCCCTCAAACAGGGGAACCAGCAGCTCCACCCCTTCCATTTCCTCCTGCAGGTAACCGCGCAAACCGTCCTCATAGCGCCACTGCTGGCGCTGACCGGTTTTTTGCTGCACCAGTTCCACCGTCACGCCTTCCAGCAGGACGGCCTTGCTATGCAGGATATGGGTCAGTTGGGCCAGAGGAATCTGGGCGGAGTCAAAATATTTGGCATCGGGCCAGACCCGCACACGGGTACCCGTCTTGCGCTTGGCCACCGTGCCCGTTTGGGTCAGGGGCTGTTCCAGCTCGCCGTCGGCAAACACAATCTCGTTGGCTTGTCCGTCACGCCAGACCAGCACTTCCAGGCGACGAGACAAGGCGTTGGTCACCGACACACCCACCCCGTGCAAACCGCCGGAAAAGGCGTAGGCACCACCATTGAGCTTGTCAAACTTGCCCCCGGCATGCAGTCGCGTGAACACCAGTTCAACCACCGGCGCATTTTCTTCAGGGTGCAAGCCAACAGGAATACCGCGCCCGTCATCCTCAACCTGTATGCCGCCGTCCTCCAGCAAGGTGACAGTCAGTGTGCGGGCAAAACCAGCCAGGGCTTCGTCGGCCGCGTTATCGATGACCTCCTGCACAATATGCAGGGGATTATCCGTGCGGGTATACATGGCCGGGCGCTGACGGACCGGTTCCAGCCCTTTGAGCACCCGTATAGAAGATTCGTCGTAACGTGTAGTAGACAACTTGATTCCCGGTAGATCGTACAGAAAAACGCTATTTTACGAGTGGTTAGGCGCCAGTGGGGAAACGCTTTATTGGCGCGCGTTGCGCAGCGAATGCACATTATCAACCAGACGCAATGGTATCCTGTCAAAAATTGGCAACAAGACCGTCGCAATTGGCCGTAGAATACATTGTGCTCAGGTCACGCCACACGTATAGTTTTTCGTTATTCTCACTTTTTTTGTATCTAGCCATGAGCGACTCCATTAAACACATCACGGACGCCTCCTTTGAGTCTGACGTCCTTAACGCCGACCTTCCCGTTCTGGTCGATTACTGGGCTGCCTGGTGCGGTCCTTGTAAAATGATTGCCCCTTTGCTTGATGAGGCAGCCGAACTGTACCAAGGTCGTGTTATCATCGCTAAGCTCAACGTCGATGAAAATCCCGACACCCCAGCTCAATATGGTGTTCGCGGTATTCCAACGCTCATGCTGTTTAAAGACGGCAAAGTGGCCGAAACTAAAGTCGGTGCACTTTCCAAGTCCCAACTTAGCGCGTTTCTCGACAGCTCCCTGTAATCTCTGATTAACCGCACGCAGGCCCTTCGCTGGCCTGCGGTCTGCTGCTGAAAGCCCTTCCCCACTCCCATGCACCTGAACGAATTAAAAGCTCTGCACGTCTCGCAGCTGCTAGAAATGGCTGCCACTCTGGAAATCGACAACGCGAACCGCTTGCGCAAGCAAGAGCTGATGTTCGCCATCATGAAAAAGCACGCCAAAAAGGGCGAGCAGATTTTCGGCGACGGGGTGCTTGAAGTCCTGCCTGATGGTTTTGGCTTTCTGCGTTCGCCAGAAACCTCTTACCTGGCCAGCACAGACGATATCTATATCTCCCCTTCGCAGATACGTCGTTTCAATCTGCACACGGGTGACTCCATTGAAGGTGAAGTGCGCACCCCTAAAGACGGCGAGCGCTACTTTGCCCTGGTAAAAGTTGATAAGGTTAACGGCATGCAACCCGAGGCCATCAAACATCGCATCATGTTTGAGAACCTGACGCCGCTGCACCCGGACCAGCCCATGCGCCTGGAGCGCGACATCAAAAGCGAAGAGAACATCACAGGCCGTATCCTGGATATCTTCTCGCCTATCGGTAAAGGCCAGCGCGCCCTGATCGTGGCCAGCCCCAAATCCGGTAAAACCGTGATGATGCAGCACATGGCTCACGCCATCACGACCAATTACCCCGAGGCCATCATGATCGTCCTGCTAGTGGACGAGCGCCCCGAGGAAGTAACCGAAATGCAGCGCACCGTGCGCGGCGAAGTGGTGGCCTCCACCTTTGACGAACCCGCCACACGTCACGTGCAAGTGGCCGAGATGGTCATTGAAAAGGCCAAACGCCTGGTTGAATTGAAAAAAGACGTGGTGATCCTGCTGGACTCCATTACCCGTCTGGCACGCGCCTACAACACCGTGGTCCCTGCTTCGGGCAAGGTTTTGACCGGTGGTGTGGACGCCAACGCCCTGCAGCGCCCCAAACGCTTTTTTGGCGCTGCCCGTAATCTGGAAGAAGGTGGCTCCTTGACCATCATCGGTACTGCCCTGATTGAAACCGGCAGCCGCATGGACGAAGTCATCTATGAAGAATTTAAAGGTACCGGCAACTCCGAAATCCATCTGGAGCGCCGTCTGGCCGAGAAACGTATTTACCCAGCCATCAACCTGAACAAATCAGGCACACGTCGTGAAGAGTTGCTGATCAAGCCCGACCTTCTACAAAAGGTCTGGGTTCTGCGCAAGTTCATCCATGGGATGGATGAAATTGAAGCCATGGAGTTTATCCTGGACAAAATCCGGGCCACAAAGACCAACTCCGAATTCTTCGACATGATGAAGAAGTAAATCGAACATCCTGCGCAAGCCTCTCTATACGAGAGGCTTGCTTGCGATGGGCGTATGATCGGGTGCATTCCCGTGCATCCATTCTTTCAATCTGCTGAGTTCTACTCGAAATCTCAGTATTGCAAACAGAGTTCGCTTGCAATGAAATCTATCTCTCTAGAACAGTTCCTAGCCAGAGTGCAGTCCCGCGACCCCAACCAGCCTGAATTCATGCAGGCCGTTCGGGAAGTCATGACCAGCTTGTGGCCCTTCATCGAGAAAAACCCCCAGTACGCCGATCATGGTCTGCTCGAGCGTCTGGTCGAACCCGAACGTGCTATCCAGTTTCGTATTTCCTGGGTAGATGATCGTGGCCAGGTTCAGGTCAATCGCGGCTTCCGTATTCAACACAGCAATGCCATCGGTCCTTTCAAGGGCGGCATGCGTTTTCACCCCTCGGTGAACCTGTCCATTTTGAAGTTTCTGGCATTTGAACAGACCTTCAAGAATGCCTTGACCACTCTGCCCATGGGCGGCGGCAAAGGCGGCTCGGACTTTGATCCCAAAGGCAAGTCGGATGGCGAAGTGATGCGCTTTTGCCAGGCCCTGATCGTTGAGCTGTACCGTCACTTGGGCCCCGATACCGACGTTCCTGCTGGTGATATCGGCGTGGGCGCGCGTGAAGTGGGCTTTATGGCCGGCATGATGAAAAAACTCTCCAACAGCGCAGCCAGTGTGTTCACCGGCAAGGATTTGTGCTTTGGCGGCAGTTTGATTCGTCCTGAGGCCACGGGTTATGGCACCGTATATTTCGTACAGGAAATGTTGGCACGTAAAGGGCTGTCCTTGGACGGCATGACAGTGTCCGTTTCCGGCTCGGGCAATGTGGCTCAGTACGCCATTGAAAAATGCCTGGATCTGGGTGCCAAAGTCGTTACCGTTTCCGACTCGCAAGGTTGCGTGGTGGACATGGACGGCTTTACACGTGAAAAACTGGCTTCCCTGATGCACGTTAAAAATGTACAGCGTGGCAGTCTGGTCGATTACGCCCAGCAACATCACCTGCTGTACGAACAAGGCAAACGTCCTTGGCATATCCCTGTGGATGTCGCCCTGCCTTGCGCCACCCAGAACGAACTGGACGGCAAGGATGCTGAAATCCTGATCAAGAACGGTGTACGTTGCGTTGCCGAAGGTGCCAATATGCCCAGCACGCTGGATGCAGTCGATGCCTTTATCCACGCCAAGATCCTGTATGCCCCAGGCAAAGCCAGCAATGCGGGCGGTGTTGCCGTATCCGGTCTGGAAATGAGCCAAAACGCCCAGCGCTTGAGCTGGACACGCGAACAAGTTGACGCAAAGCTGCACTCCATCATGCGTGACATCCACGAAAATTGTGTGAACTATGGTCAAGAAAGCAACTTCATCAACTACGTTAACGGCGCCAATATTGCCGGCTTTGTCAAAGTCGCCAATGCCATGCGTCATCAAGGCGTTTATTAAGTTTTGCGCCTTGCTCAGTAGTCAAAAAAACCGCCCACAAGGCGGTTTTTTTTATGCTGCAAATCCCAAGCTTCAATACAGGCATCCAAGCACACTTTCTTAACGTGCCCCTCGCCTTCACCACACCAGCTACGGCGAAGCTTTTTGATCCACAGCCGCTGCAATTGCCTTGCCAATCGTTGCGATGGCCGCATTGCGCTCTTCCATGGAGGCCTTTGTTTCCGTGATGTAGACGGCAGCCACCAGCGGCGCACGCTCAGGGGGCCACATCACCGCCACAACACCGCGAGTGCCGTAAGCCGCTGCCCCGGTCCGGTCTGCCACGGTCCAGCTCTCAGGAACACCGGCCCGCAGCAAAGGCCCACCCACTTCGTTATGCGTCATCCAGTCAATCAGCCGATCTCGGTCTGGGGCTTTCAGCGCATCGCCCAGCACCAGACTCTGCAAGGTATGCACCATGGCTTGCGGGCTAGTGGTGTCACGCGGGTCACCTGGCCTGGCCTCATTCAAGCTGGGTTCGTTGCGATCCAGGCGTGTCACCATGTCGCCTACACTGCGTAGAAAGGACGTGATCGCTTCGGGCCCGCCCAGCATCTCCAGAACCCCATTGGCCGCAGTATTGTCGCTGTTGCGCATCGTGATCGCACACAATTGCGACGCTGGCACATACTGCCCTATCAGGTTTTCTGTCGTCGGTGCGTAAGATTGAATGGCCTCTTCCTTGACCAGCCAGGCGGTCTTCATGGCACCCGGCCCTCGGGCCAACAACGCCGCGCAGATCAAGGCCTTGCTGGTACTGGCCATAGGGAAGCGTTCATCGGCACGGTATTGCCACAACTGCCCATCTGTCGTATCCAGTACAGCCAGTCCGACACGGGCCTGCAAGGATTGTTCGACCGCTTGTGCGGCCTGAGCCACAGGATGCGTTTGCGCTCCAAGCGCATGGAAAGGCAGGCTCGCCACGAGCAAGGTCGCTGCCAGTTGTTTCAGTCTCTGTGCGCTCATCGGCCTATCCTTTGCATAAGGGTTAAAACACGGAAAAGCCTGGCTGCGACCCTGACAACAAGCGAGGCGAATCGTTTGGGTGAGGCGCTTGCCATCAAGGCTCGATCCGAGGCTGTTTCTCTTGTTTCGCGCTACCAACAGCAGGGACCGCCAACTCTTTGAGCTGGGGATCATCCATCTTGCCTGTTACCGCATACGTGACAGACAGGTGACTGCTCATCGGAATCTGCATCAGCCACTGTGTCAGCAAGGCCCCAACTCCCACCATCGGGTTGACAGTAAAGTACGCTGCAATCGCCGCACCGCTCATATCCAGATTCGGGTCTACCACCGCAATCAAATCCAGCGTCTCATCCCGGATATCAATCCAGCCTTTCAGGCTGATCGCCCCTGCCGGCCCCTTGATCTGATAATTATCCAGCTCCAGCTTGCCCTGCGACAGATTCATGCGCCCGGTCAGGCTATCGAACGCAAAGCCTTGTTTCACCGCCCCAAACAAATCCAGATCCAGACGGCTCAAGCGCGAGATGGACTGCAAGCTAAGCAGCTCCAGCAGTTTGGCCGAGCGCGACTTCAGGCTGATAAAGCGCCCTTTGCGCAAATCCACATTGAACTGGCCACGGATGTTGCGCTTGTCAAAAGACCAGGGGAAGTCGCTCCAGAACAAGGCCGCCTGTACCGTGCCGTCACCATCCTTGATGGACTCGGTCAGCAAGCCACTGACATCCACAAACTGTCCCAAATTGCTTACCCGGCTGTTTGCCACCAACTCCAGGCCACGCTGCGACCCACTCAATGCCAAAGAGCCGTAACCATTCAGCTGCATACCCTGGGCATTCAGAGAAATGTTTTCCAACGTCCACTTTTGTCCCTTTCCAGCGGGCTTGCCCTTGGCTTCCAGCTTGCCAAAGCGAACACCCTGAATCTGCAAATCATCCACCTTGAACGAGATCGCGGGCAAACGCAGGTCGTCATTCATGGGCAAGTCGGCGTCGGGCCAAGCCCAATCAGGCCTGCCACTGTCAATGTACAGATGGGAGAAGTTGGCATTGAACATGCCGGTGTAGCGGCCATCTTGATGCTGCGCCTGCAAACGCCCTTCGGCCTGCTTGGCCTTCATGCTTAGAAACAGTCTGCCAGCGGCATCTTCCGTGCTTTCCATTTCCAGCTGGTCCAGCAGTTGCCCTCTGAAAAACGCCTGATCCGCTTTCAGACGCACCCGCTCCAGCAAAGGCAGCAAGGGGCGGGCCGAAGGGGGCAAAGGACTGCCATCCAGATTCTGGCCAAACTCCCCCACCACCATTTCCCAGGCATCCAGGTCCATACGGTCATAGCGACTATGTAATTCAAAACCGCGTTGGGGCCAGTTCACCAATCCCGGTGTTCCCATGCTGCCACTTTGAAAGTAGCTGCCATCACGGGAACCTTGAGCATGCAGCAGGTTCAGCAAAAAGCTCTGTCTGTCCTCCAGGCTGATTTGCAGCCGATCCATCTTGGCGGCGGAATCGCTACTCCAATCCGCCTTCAGTTTGGCCGCACGCTCGGCAGGCTTGTGGAAAGGTTCAGGCAAATTCAGTGCCAAACCTGTCAGGTTCGACTCGGCCCCAAACGAAAAAGATCCCTTGGCGTCCAGCTTCATCAACACGCTATAAGGTGTCTGACCCTGCAAACGCTGCAAGCCCTTCAATTCCAGGTATTGCTCCAGACCTTTGGCTGTCAGCACACCATTCAGGCGTAAACCGGGTTTGCCGGGCTCCAGCACACCACTGATCCGGGTATCACCGCCCAGCATCTTGCCCGTCAAGGTTTGGGCACTGACGCCTTTTTCACTAAAGGTCAGCTCGCCTTTCAACGCTGTAAACGAAGGGGCTTCAGGCATGTACTGAAACTCGCCATTGTTCATCTGGATTTGGCCCTGTACCTGGGCATCATCAGCATTATCCAAAGGAATCTGCAACTTGACCGGTACGGTCCAATCCCCTTTGACACGGCTGTCGGCCAGCAAGCCATCTAGCAAGGCATTCAAGGGGGATTGATGCACCAGGGCCAGATAACTGGTCGCCGGTGCCTGGGACAGACCTTCCAGCTTCAGAAAGCTGTTTTGCTCCAAGGAGGTAATGTGAGTCTGAATATCGCGCAGCACGATATCCTGCTGCTTGGCAATCGGCATGCGCGCCTGCTGAGCCACAATATCCAGATTGTCGTTATGCATGCGTATGCTGCCCTGCACGCCTTCCAGACGCGGCCAGGCCAACCGCTTGGGACGGGCGGGCTGGTAATCCACAATTCCCTGATCCAAAGCCCCCGCCACTTCAAAGCTGCCATCCTCCGGACTCAAGCCATACGGGAAGGTATCCAGGCCGCCTTGCAGACGGATTGTCCCGTCTCGTACCGCCCCCTGCACCAGTCCGGCCTGCATCCATTCACGCGCCAGAGGATTGACCGTCAAAGGCAGGTAATTCACCAAAGCCGCCAGATTCAGGTGCTTGAACTGCCCCTGCCAGTCAGCCACACCGGCCTCGAACGTGGCATCCTCGCGCCAGCTACCTGTTAACTGTGCATCCAGATCAGGATTACGCAAAGCCAGATTCATTTTGCTGACGCTCAGTCTGGCCTGCTCATCCCGGTGGACGGTGCCTTGAGCATTGAGCTGATCCACAGCCAAATACTGGGCAAACAAATCCGGCACACGCAGACCAAAACTGTTCATCGACAAGGCCCACTGCACATCGCCACTTTGCTTGCCTTGGGCCAGCGCCTGCATATCATTCAGCCCCCCCGCCAGTTCCAGATTGGCTTGCTGCAGTTGCAGGCGATCATCGCTATCGGTAAGCACGGCCACATCACGCAACTGGGCGGCAAGCTGCATCTGTACGGTCTGGGCCGCTTTAGGCTGAGTGGCTTGAGCGCGCACATCGACCCAGCCCTTGTCCAGGGCCACAGGCACATCCAGCCACGGGCGCAGCGCAGGAGCATCCACCCCTTTAGCCTGAACCGTCAGTTCCCAGGGCAGGTCCATCACATCCACACTCTCGGGCAGACGACGCTTGCCCTGCACACGCAAGGCCAAAGCCAGGGACTCGCCCAAATTGGCGGGCAAGGCTGTCGCCAGATTGACCTCGTGCCAGCCCTGCCTGTAACCGATCTGCAATTCAATCGACGGCAGACTCAAGACAGGCGCGCCACGCAGATCATCCTGCCATTGCAAGGACGTACCTTGAATGCGAATGCCGCGCTGCTCCAGCAACCAGCGAACCGGTCCTTGCCAGGCTTCGGGTTCGGACGGGGCATTGTCATCATTCAGATCCAGCACCTGCCCCATTACCAGAATCTGACCCTGGGGGTCGCGCCGCACCGGGATCGTCAAACCTTGCACATCCAGCTGGCGCAATTGCAGCGAGCCGCTGAACAAGGACTTCCAGCTGATATCGGCTTGCAGTTTGGGCAGCTGCAACATGGGCTCCTGCCCAGGTTCTGCCAGCGACAGGTTTGTCACGGAAAGATGGGGATTCCAGCCCTGCCAGTCGCCTTTTAATTCTTGGATCTGGACTTGCAGGCCGGTTTGCTCACTGATTTTCTGCACCAGATAGGGACGCAGATTATCCAGTTGCGGCACGAGCAAGTAACGTAGCCCGACAAGGCCTAGCATCAGCGCAAAATAGAGCACTAGCGCCAGTCGCACAAGCCCTCGAACTACCATGCAATCAATTCCCGAGTATAGTTAGATGCGGTCATTTCCGGCCTAGTCAGACAAGTCATTTCACTTGTCGTTCCCCCTTATCCGAAAAGCCTCTTATCGTATGAGCCAGTCCATTATATTGAAGCCCGTGATGCAATGGTCCGGCCCCTTGCGTCGAAAAGTAAACGCTCAGCCACAATTTGGAGCGTGGCTGGAAGAGCAAGCCCAACACCCTGTCACCCCCGCATTGATTACGCAATGGTATAGGACTTTGCTGCCCGAGCCCGATAATGATCGTCTGGCACAAGTGCGCCAGGCCTTGCGCCAACTGCGCGAACGGGTCTTTCTGGTGCTGATGATCCGCGATATCAATGGCTTGGCGCCCCTGGATGAAGTCATGCAGGCCATGAGCAGCCTGGCTGATCTGGCCGTGGCACAAGCCTATGAAACCGTGGCCCGGCAACTGGCTGACGTACACGGTATTCCTAAAAACTCGGAAACCGGCCTGCCCCAAGAGATGATTATTTTGGGTATGGGCAAGCTGGGCGGGGGAGAATTAAACGTTTCCTCGGACATTGACCTGATCATGCTCTACGACGAGGACGGCGAAACCGATGGTCGCCGCCCCCTGAGCTATCACGAGTTTTACGGCAAAGTAACCCAGCGCATGATGCCCGTGTTGTCCGATACGGATGCCTTCGGCCAGGTGTTTCGCACCGACTTGCGTCTGCGTCCGGACGGTGATTCGGGGCCGCTGGCCTGGAGCATGCAGGCCCTGGAAAACTATCTGGTCAATCAAGGCCGGGAGTGGGAACGCTATGCCTGGATCAAGGCGCGCCCCATCAAGGCCCAGGCCTTTGAAGGCAGCCGTAGCGCTGGCGATATACATCACTTCGAAGCGCTGCGTACCCCTTTTGTGTACCGCAAATATTTTGACTTTGATGCCCTGTCCGCCCTGCGCGGCCTGCGCGAGCGCATCCGTCAGGACTGGACACGCCGCGCCCTGAACCGCAATGGCGTGGAGACCTGGCACAACATCAAGCTGGGGGATGGCGGGATTCGAGAAATTGAATTTGTAGTCCAGCTCAATCAACTGATACGTGGTGGACGACAGCCTTCCCTGCAAACAACCAGCCTGCACAAGGCTCTGCGCGGTCAATGCGCAGCCGGTCTGCTGGACCAGGAGGTCTGCGACAAGCTACTGGCCGCCTATACCTTCTTGCGACGTGTCGAACACCGTCTGCAGTATCGCGAAGACGAACAAACCCATTTGCTGCCCCAGGACGAGGAGCTGCGCACCGAGCTGGCCGCCACCTTGGGCCTGAGCCTGGCCGATTTCGACGAGCAGCTAGGCCAGCACAGAAAGTTTGTGTCGCATACCTTCCGCAATGCCTTCCGTCTAGCGGGTATGGGGGAAGAAGCCAGTGCCGAGCCTCCTGTAGCGGCAGCCCCCACCCTCGAAGTCAACAGCGCCGAGCAAGATCAGGCTTTGCGGGAACGCATCGAACAATTGCGTCAGGCACTTTTGAACAGCCATCGCCTGCGCAGCCTGCCCAATGCCAGCCTGGATCGCGTACAACGCTTGATCCCCTTGGCTGAGGACTACGCCTACCGCTCCGAAAACCCGGAAATGACAGCGACACGGCTCTTCAACCTGATCGAGCTGATCGCCCAACGCAGTGCTTATCTGGCTTTGCTGGCTGAATACCCCGATACGCTGGCCCGCGTCGCCCGTATTGTCTCAGCCAGCCCTTGGGCCGCCCAGTATCTGGCTCAATACCCGCTCCTGCTGGACAGCCTGATCGAATGGCATTCGCTAATGGAAATTCCGGACTTTGCGGCCCTGTCCGAGCAAATGTGCCGCGACCTGGACGCCTGCCGTCTGCCCGATGGCCAGGCCGATGTCGAACAGCAAATGAACATGATGCGCGACTGGCAGCACCAGATCACCTTCCAATTACTGGCTCAGGACCTGGAAGGCGTGCTGACGGTGGAGGCCTTGGCCGACCAGCTCTCGGCCCTGGCCGACATGATGCTGGCCGAGACGCTGGAGCGTACCTGGCCTCTGACGCGCCCCCGCAGCCTGGGCCCTGAACACGACACCCCGCCCCGCTTTGCCGTCATCGCCTACGGCAAGCTGGGCGGCAAGGAAATTGGCTACGCCTCGGACCTGGATCTGGTGTTTCTCTATGACGACCCCAGCCAGGACAATGTGGAGCGCTACATCAAACTGGCTCGCCGCATGACCAGCTGGTTGTCGGCCATGACCTCCTCCGGTCGTCTCTACGATATTGACCTGCGTTTGCGCCCGGATGGCGATGCCGGTTTACTGGCCGTCAGTGTGGATGCCTTCGAGCAGTATCAAACCCGTAGCGCCTGGTCCTGGGAGCATCAAGCCATTACCCGTGCCCGTTTTGTGACCGGGGATGCCCAGATCAAGGAACGCTTCGATGAAATCCGCCGCTCCATCTTGTTGATGGAACGTGACCGTCGCAAACTGCGCGCAGACATTCTGGACATGCGAGACAAGATCAGTGCCGGGCACCCCAACCGCAGCGAGCTGTTTGATTTGAAGCACGACCGTGGCGGCATGGTGGATGTGGAGTTCATCACCCAATATCTGGTGCTGTGCCATAGCCGAGAGCATCCCAAGCTGCTGGAGAACCTGGGCAACATCGCCTTGCTGGGCATTGCCGCGCAAGCGGGCCTGATTGCGGTTGACCATGCTCAGGAAGTTGCCGATGCCTACCGTGCCCTGCGCCGTCGTCAGCACGCATTACGTCTGGAAGGGGCGGAAAAAGCCCGTGTCCCGCAGACCGAACTAACTCAGGAACGGCAGGCCGTGACGCGACTATGGGACGAGGTCCTGGGGTACTAAGGCAACAGATTGATTTCACTAAACTTTGCCAAGAATCTACAATAGTCGCATTGATTTATTGT
Organism: Alcaligenes sp. DN25; assembly: GCF_023674485.1. NCBI lineage: Bacteria > Pseudomonadati > Pseudomonadota > Betaproteobacteria > Burkholderiales > Alcaligenaceae > Alcaligenes > Alcaligenes sp. DN25. The sequence continues at coordinate 2,554,936 of NZ_CP098408.1, forward strand.
GCGACCGACTCGGGACGCCCTTTTTCTCGGATTCAGATTCATGTCCACTCAGCTCAATCGTCCAGTTTTAACCATGCCGGAAAAGCGCGAGAAATTGCTGCTGCACTCCTGCTGCGCCCCCTGTTCGGGCGAGGTGATGGAGGCCTTGCACGCCTCGGGGATTGAATACACCGTTTTCTTCTACAACCCCAATATCCATCCGGTGCGCGAATATGAACTGCGCAAGCAGGAAAACATCCGCTTTGCCGAACAGCACGGTATCGAATTTATTGATGCCGACTACGACGTGGATAACTGGTTTGAACGCGTACGCGGTCTGGAACACGCCCCCGAGCGCGGCGAGCGTTGTACGGTCTGCTTTGACATGCGCTTTGAGCGCACAGCCCTCTACGCCCATGAAAATGGCTACGACATCATCTCCAGCGTCCTGGGTATCTCGCGCTGGAAAGACATGAACCAGATCAACGACTGCGGCGAGCGCGCCGCAGCCCGTTATCCGGAGATGAAATACTGGACCTACAACTGGCGCAAAGGTGGCGGCTCGCAACGCATGCTGGAGATCAGCAAGCGCGAGAACTTCTATCAGCAGGAATATTGCGGCTGCGTGTACTCGCTGCGCGACACCAACCGCCACCGCCGCTCGCAAGGCCGCCCTCGTGTCGAGATCGGTGTGAAGTTCTACGGCAAAGATGAGCTGGACCTGACTCCGCCCCCAGCACCGGCGCAAAAGAACGCATAAGCGAGGCCTGAACGGTCGTCCTGGCGGACTTAGCACACCTGGCTGAAACAGCCTCTGCTTGACAGTTGTCCCTTATACGAACAGTGCATCGATAAGCCCCACCAGGATTCTGAATAGCTTTGTCTTTGCCAAAACCCAAGTGGGTGGCACAGATCACAGGTAAAGCAACCCAAGCTTGAAACAATCCGTCGAGCCAAAGAAAAAGCGCCTTGGTTGCCCAAGGCGCTTTTTTTACTGCCGTTTCAACTAAGGCTTACTGCATGCGCTGGTCCGCTCTACTGCTCAACGCTCACCAGCACAGCAGTAATCAGAGCCTGCTCATTACTGGATACTGCGGGTGAACGTAAACTCGCCGTCCTTCCAGTCCACAGGCACCACATCTTTAGGACCAAAGCGACCTTCCAGAATCAGACGTGCCACCGGGTTCTCAATGTGCTGCTGGATAGCACGTTTCAACGGACGTGCACCAAACACAGGATCAAACCCGGCCTTGGCCAACTGCGCCAAAGCAGCCTCGCTGACTTCCAGATGCATGTCACGTTGAGCCAGACGCTGATCCAGACGCTCAAGCTGGATACGAGCAATGGACTCGATGTGTTCTGCTTCCAGACCGTGGAATACCACCACTTCGTCGATACGGTTCAGGAACTCGGGGCGGAAATGCTGTTTCACTTCTTCCCACACCACTTCCTTGATCACATCGTAAGGCTCGCCCGACAAACGCTGAATATGCTGCGAACCCAGGTTCGAGGTCATGATGATCACCGTATTGCGGAAGTCCACCGTACGGCCCTGACCATCGGTCAAACGGCCATCGTCCAGCACCTGCAAGAGCACGTTAAAGACGTCGGGGTGTGCTTTCTCGACCTCATCCAGCAAAATCACCGAATAAGGTTTGCGACGCACGGCCTCGGTCAGGTAACCGCCCTCTTCATAGCCCACGTAGCCGGGAGGCGCCCCGATCAAACGAGCCACCGAGTGTTTCTCCATGAATTCGCTCATGTCGATACGAATCATGTGATCCTCGGAATCAAAGAGGAAGTTGGCCAATGCCTTGGTCAGTTCGGTCTTACCCACACCGGTTGGCCCCAGGAACAGGAAGGAACCATAAGGGCGGGAAGGATCAGACAGACCGGCACGCGAGCGACGGATGGCATCCGACACCAAACGTACGGCTTCACCTTGGCCGACCACACGCTTGTGCAAGTAGTCTTCCATCTGCAAGAGTTTTTCACGCTCGCCCTGCATCATCTTGGACACAGGAATACCGGTTGCGCGCGAAACCACTTCCGCGATTTCCTCGGCACCAACCTGTGTACGCAACAAGCGAGGCTTGTCCTGATCAGCCTTGTCCATATTGGCTTCAGCCGCTTTCAGGCGCTCTTCCAGTTCGGGCAGCTTGCCGTATTGAAGCTCGGCCAACTTGTCGAACTGGCCCTTGCGTTGCAGCTCGGCCATTTCGGCACGCACTTTCTCGATTTCCTCTTTAACGACTTGCGAGCCCTGAACTGCCGCTTTTTCGGCTTTCCAGATCTCTTCGTAGTCGTTGTACTCACGCTGCAGCTTCTCCATCTCGTCATTGATGGCCTGCAAACGGCGCTGAGAGGCTTCGTCCGTGTCCTTGATGACGGCTTCACGCTCAATCTTCAACTGAATGATGCGGCGATCCAGCTTGTCCATGACCTCGGGCTTGGAGTCGATCTCCATGCGGATACGGGCCGCGGCCTCGTCGATCAGGTCAATGGCCTTATCGGGCAGGAAACGGTCCGTAATGTAACGCTGCGATAGCTCGGCCGCAGCCACAATGGCCGGGTCGGTAATCGCCACACCGTGGTGCAGCTCGTAGCGCTCCTGCAAACCACGGAGAATCGCAATGGTGGACTCCATGTCCGGTTCGTTAACCAGCACTTTCTGGAAACGACGCTCCAGAGCCGCGTCTTTCTCGATGTACTGGCGATACTCGTTCAGCGTAGTAGCACCGATACAGTGCAGCTCGCCGCGCGACAAGGCGGGTTTGAGCATATTGCCGGCATCCATGGCACCTTCGGCCTTACCGGCGCCCACCATGGTGTGCAACTCGTCAATAAAGACAATGGTTTTGCCATCGTCCTTGGACAGCTCTTTCAAGACGGCTTTCAGACGCTCTTCAAATTCGCCACGGTACTTGGCACCTGCCAGCAAGGCAGCCAGGTCCAGCACCAGAACGCGCTTGCCCTTCAGGGTTTCGGGCACTTCGTTGTTCACGATACGCTGCGCCAAGCCTTCCACAATGGCGGTCTTACCTACACCAGGCTCACCAATCAACACGGGGTTGTTCTTGGTGCGACGCTGCAGAATCTGGATAGTGCGACGAATTTCGTCGTCACGGCCAATCACCGGGTCCAGCTTGCCCAGACGGGCATGCTCGGTCAGGTCAGTGGTGTACTTGTCCAGCGCCTCACGGTTGCTATCACCTTCGGCATCATTCACATTGGCACCACCGCGTACGGCCTCGATGGCCGCTTCCAAGGCACGGCGCTGCAAGCCGGCATCGCGCAAGGCACGACCGGTTTCGCCTTTGTCGTCAGCCAGGGCCAGCAGGAACAACTCGCTGGCGATATAGGTATCACCGCGCTGGGCGGCTTCCTTGTCGGTTTTGGCCAAAGCGGCTTGCAGAGCCGAGCTGAGCTGCTGCTGACCTTCCGCCCCTTGTACCTTGGGCAGATTGGAGATCAGGCGGTTAAGCTCGTTTTCCAGACGGGGAATGGCGACGCCCGCACGAGCCAGCAAGCTGCCAGTGCCGGAATCGGCATCGGCCAGCAAGGCGACCAGTACGTGGGCGGGTTCCAGATAGGGGTTGTCTTCGCGAACAGCCAGGCTCTGCGCATCGGCTAGAGCCTGTTGAAACTTCGTTGTCAATTTATCGATTCGCATAGAATTTTCACTTGAGAAAATATGCGATAAGCTAAAGCAAACAGTTACTAAATACTGCTCGCTCAGATCTCGCAACAAATAACAGGATGAATTGAAGATAAGGCCAAAAACCAAGTATTCAAGTGTTTGGATCGCTTTTAAACAACAACCTGGCAAGAGCAGTCTGACCGCGCTGTACCCGGCATGGGCAGCCGCTTCCCGCATGGCGCAGCTCTTAAGAACTAAACATATTAAGGATTAGCGGGAATACCAACCAATAAAAAGCTACAATTACACTTGATTTGACTCAAAGATTTAGCGTTTCGCCATCTGACATTATTCCTTATGCAAAAACGTATCTCGGTTACCGCTGACTCCATACGCTGCTCCAGCTGTATGCTCAATGAGGTATGTCTACCTCTTGGGATGCCTAAGCATGAAATGGAGCGGTTGGACGAATTAGTCAAGGAGCGCATCCGCATCCCCAAGGGCGGCGTGCTGTTTCGACTGGCCGACTCAGTCGAAGGAATCTATGGTCTGCGCTCTGGTTCGATCAAGATGCAGCTGGAAGATTCCACCGGCCACATCCAGATTACGGGCTTTTTATTACCAGGAGAAATCCTTGGCATGGATAGCCTGGTTGAAAACCGCCATGTCTCCCATGCCATCGCCCTGGAAGACAGCGAAGTCTGTGTGATCCGCCTTGATGATCTGGACCGCCTGTCGGCCCAACTGCCTATCTTGCAACAACAATTCCGTCGCTTGATGAGCAAGGAAATCAACCGCGCCCATCAACTGATGATGACCTTGGCCGGACTGCGTTCCGAGCAGCGCCTGGCCGCCTTCTTGCTGAACCTGTCCCAGCGCCTGTCGCTGCTTGGCTACTCCCCTTACGAATTCATTCTGCGCATGAGCCGCGAAGAAATCGGTAACTTCCTGGGCCTGACACTGGAAACGGTCAGCCGCCTGTTCTCGCGTTTTGCGCGCGAAGGTCTGCTGAAAATCTCTCAGCGTGAAGTCCACTTGCTGGATCTGGCCGCCCTGCGCACTCTGGCAGGCACGGAGTGCGATTAAATCCCCTAGCTGGCTCCTTGCCTTTACCTGGTATTGCCTAGGGCTTACGCAAGGCTCTGAACGTCTCTAGGGCCTGCTGCATCACTCCCCAGCGCCAAGCGCGTACAAAAAAAGCACATGCAAATTGCATGTGCTTTTTTGTCGTTTGGCGCTTGTCGAAATCAGTCCAGACTATCTGCCGGTTCAGCCAGTACCGCTGGCGAACCAGAGGACATATACAGGCTAAGCGTACAAGCCACCGCAGCGGCCACCCAGAACAGAAAAAACGCCACCGTGTAAAAGGTCAGTCGATCTACTTGCATATGTCCAAGCACAACGATGTCCAACGGGTCTACCAAAGCAAACACAATTGCACTCAGTACCCCAGCGACCAGGAATGAAGGCCACAGTATCCACATCAACGATCGGATGGTCATTCGTACCCCCTTCTTGAACGGAAACATACTTCTCTCAACCCTAGCGTAACGGTGTATCAACTACTTTTAGCGCTGCTCGCGGGCAGGCTCGCCTTTGGTGACGACCAGACCGTGCTTGACGCCGCCGTCCGTCACTCCCTGATTACTGAAGTTCTGGAACGCCAGCACAATGGTAATGACGCAGCCCACGATAGCCAGAGCCGGGCCGGCCATCAACAACCAGGGCCACGGTTCACGCCACCAGGGTCCACTGTCCTTTGATTCGTCCATGTTTTGCTCTTTATAAAGTTACTGAGGAATATAGAAACTACTGCGTTCATTCACGTAGGTCTTGCGGCCGCCTTCATGCTCGCCGACTGCCTGAATGGAAATATCATACAGGCCTGGCTTGGCACTACTAATTGGGACTTGCACCACGACAGGCAACAATCTATTGCCTGCAGGGGCCACATGAATGTGATCCTGGCCGTTCTCGGTCAAGTGAATGCGTGCACCTTCCAGACCTGTTACGGACAACTGCAACTCCATCGCCTCTTCCGAGGTATTGATGACTTGCAGACGGAACACGTTTTCGATCATGCCGCCAGGCACTTCACGGCCCAGAGCACCACGGTCACGAATCACGTCCACACGCATCGGGGTACGGGTTGCCAGGGTGTAGACGAAGGCACCGCAAATGACGGCCAGAATCAGGATATAAGACAGCACGCGCGGGCGCAGCATGCGACGTCGCACCTGCGATTGCGTCAGGCGCTCTTTAATGGCGCGCTCCGAGGTGTAGCGGATCAGGCCCTTCTCATAGCCCATCTTGTCCATGACCTGGTCACAGACGTCCACACAGGCGCCACAGCCAATACACATGTATTGCAGGCCATCACGAATATCAATACCGGTCGGACAGACCTGAACACAGAGGCTGCAGTCCACACAGTCACCCATACCGGCTTCTTTATGGTCAATCTTGCGAGATCGACCACCGCGGGTTTCACCACGCACAAAGTCGTAGGTCACCACAAAGGTATCGCTGTCCACCATGGCACTTTGGAAACGTGCGTAGGGGCACATGTACTTACAGACGGCTTCGCGCATGAAACCGGCGTTACCCCAGGTGGCAAAGGCGTAGAACAAGAGCCAGAACCACTGCCAAGGGCCCAGAGACAGGGCGATCAGCTCGCCACCCAGTTCGCGGATAGGAGCAAAGTAGCCGATAAAGGTAAAGCCGGTCCACAAAGCAATCACAATCCACAGGAAGTGCTTGGTCGCTTTGAGACGCAATTTACGGGCGTTCCAGGCTTGCTCATCCAAGCGGATACGCGCCAGACGGTCCCCTTCCACCTTGCGCTCAACCCACATGAAGATCTCGGTGTAGACCGTCTGCGGACAGGCATAGCCACAGAACAAGCGTCCGGCCATGGCGGTGAAAAGGAATAAGGAGAAGGCAGATATCAGGAGCAGCACCGTCAGGTAAATAACGTCCTGGGGCCACAAAATCATGCCAAAGATGTAGAACTTGCGTTCCAGCAGGTCAAACAGCACGGCCTGACGGCCATGCCATTCCAACCAGGGCAGACCATAGAAAATGATCTGCGTGAAATACACCATCCAGATCCGCCAGCGGGCGAATACGCCCTTGACGGATCGTGGATAGATTTTGCTGCGTACATCGACCAGAGCCTTCTCGACTTGCGGAGAGGTTCCACCCGCTCCCTTGGTGTTACGTGGAGGTTGCCACTTGGGCACAGTTCCCTGCGCGTTATCAGCGCTGGGTTGGGAAGAATCACTACTCATTGCAAGTCCTGAAGGCGTCAGATCAATTTAAAACACATTAGTTAGCCTGGGCAGGCTCGGCATTGTTCGACAAGCCCCAGACCCAACCCGCCAGCAAACGAATCTGCTCAGGAGTCAAAGTGGCTTTCTGAGCCGGCATCTGGTTGGTACGGCCCTGCAAGACGGTCTGAACGATGGTGGCTTCGGAGCTGCCATACAACCAGTAATCGTCCGTCAGATCAGGAGCGCCCAACAAGGTGTTGCCCTTGGCATCCGCACCGTGACAGGCAAAACATGCGCTGTCATAGACACGCTTACCAGCCACCAGACGCAGAGGATCTGCAGCCAGGCCGGACAAGGAACGCACATACTGAGCCACGTCGGAGGCTTGAGCGGGGGTGAATTGCGCTTGTGGCGGCATCATCCCGGTACGACCTTCGGTAATGGTGTGCAGAATCTGCTCGGGCTCGCCACCCCACAACCAGGCTTTATTGGCCAGGTTAGGGAAGCTGGGAGAACCCTGCGCATCAGAGCCGTGACACTGGGCGCAGTTGTTCAGAAACAGGCGCTGACCAATTTCGCGGGCTTCCTGATCGCGAGCGATCTCTTCAATAGGCATTTCGCGGTAACGGGCGTACACAGGCTCCAGGCGAGCATTAATCTCGGCCTGTTGCTGCTTGACCTGCTGGCCGGAACTAAACCCCAATGTGCCCTTGAAACTGCCCAGGCCGGGATACAGCACCAGGTAACCCAAGGCAAACACACACAAACCGATGTACATCACGGTCCACCAGCGAGGCACCGGCGTGTTCAGCTCGGTCAGGTCACCATCCCAGACGTGGCCGGTTTCTTCCACATCGACCGTCTTGCCCAGAAATGCACGCTGAGTAAATAACAGCCACAAACAAAATATGATGCCTAACAAGGCGATGCCGGCAATCCAGAGGCTCCAGCCATTATTAAAAAAGTCACTCATTCGGAACCCCCAGGGTTTTTATCGTTGCATCCCTCGTCGGGCAAGGCGAAAGGCAGAAGCGCGGCTTCTTCGTTGGCCTGGCGGCGTCCCCGAGAGAACGCCCACCAGCAAATGCCAAGGAAGGTCGCCATCGCCAAAGCAGTCATAACACCGTTGATGATGGCTAGCATTTAGTGGCTCCCCTGCTCCACAGCCCTAGCAGCTGCGTCGCGACTGGCTACGCCCAGGCCCTGCAAGTAAGCAACCACCGCATCTTCTTCGGTCTTGCCTACCAGCTCCTGAGGAGCAGCATCAATTTGTTCCTGCGTGTAGGGGACACCCAACGTACGCAATACCTTCATGCGATCCTGAATGTTTTCACCTTCGACCGAGTTTTTCTGCAGCCATGGGTAGGCGGGCATATTGGACTCTTTCACCACGTTACGTGGGTTGCGCAGGTGAATGCGGTGCCATTCGTCGCTGTAGCGCTGACCAACACGGGCCAGGTCAGGACCAGTACGCTTGGAACCCCACAGGAAGGGGTAGTCATAGACAGACTCCCCAGCCAGCGAGTAAGGACCATAACGCTGCACTTCGGACTGCAGCATACGAATCTGCTGCGAGTGACAGCCCACACAACCCTCACGGATGTAGATGTCACGTCCCATCAGTCGCAAAGGCTCGTATGGCTCAATACCTTCAGTGGGCTGGGTCGTCGAGTGTTGAAAGAACAAGGGCACAATCTGAACCAGACCTGCGAACGAGATCACCAAGATGCTCAGGATGATCAACAACCCGGTATTTTTCTCGATCGTGGCGTGTGAAAAGCGCTTTTTAGTGTCATTAGCCATGATTTACTCCTTAGGCCAGCACAGGGGTTGGCCCCACCAGGGCTGGATCGCGGGCGTCTGGGTTCTTGAGGGGCACAACAGGGTTGATGCCTTTCTCGCCTGCACGGATGGTCAGGAACACGTTCCAGGACATCAGCAAGATGCCGGCCACAAAGAAGGCGCCGCCCAAAGCACGGATTGCGTAAAAGGGGTAAGTAGCTTTCACGACTTCCACAAAGCTGTACGTCAAGGTGCCATCAACACCGGTAGCACGCCACATCAAACCTTGCATCACACCGGCAATCCACATCGCGGCGATATACAGCACCACACCCAGGGTAGCCAGCCAGAAGTGCAGGTCGATCAGACGAGGACGAGCCATTTCAGTACGGCCGTACAGACGGGGAATCAGGTAGTACAGAGAACCGAAGGTAATCATGGCAACCCAGCCCAACGCGCCGGAATGCACGTGACCAATGGTCCAGTCGGTGTAGTGCGACAGCGCGTTCACCGTACGGATAGCCATCATGGAGCCTTCAAAGGTGGACATACCGTAGAAGGACAGAGCCACAACCATGAACTTCAGGATCGCGTCAGTACGCAGCTTGTGCCAGGCACCCGACAAAGTCATGATGCCGTTGATCATGCCGCCCCAGGAGGGAGCCAGCAGAATCAGGGAGAAAGTCATGCCCAGGGACTGAGTCCAGTCTGGCAAGGAGGTGTACAGCAAGTGGTGAGGACCTGCCCACATGTACGTAAAGCCCAGAGCCCAGAAGTGAACGATGGACAAACGGTAGGAGTAGATGGGGCGGTTGGCCTGTTTGGGGATGAAGTAGTACATCATGCCCAGGAAGGACGTGGTCAGGAAAAAGCCCACGGCGTTATGGCCGTACCACCACTGCACCATGGCGTCCTGCACACCGGCGTAGGCCGAGTAGGACTTCATGAAGCTGACTGGCAGTTCCAGGTTATTGAAAATGTGCAGTACAGCGATGGTAACGATGTAGGAGCCAAAGAACCAGTTGGCCACATAAATGTGACGCACACGGCGCTTGACGATCGTGCCAAAGAACACAATGGCGTAAGCCACCCAGACCAGCGTGATCAGGATGTCAATCGGCCATTCCAGTTCGGCGTACTCTTTGGAGCTGGTGTAACCCATAGGCAGGGTAATGACCGCGGCCACCAGCACGGCTTGCCAACCCCAGAAGGTGAAGGCTGCCAGCTTGTCGCAGAACAAACGGGCCTGACAGGTACGCTGCACGACATAGTAGGATGTCGCGAACAAGCCGGTGCCACCAAAGGCAAAAATCACAGCGTTCGTATGCAGTGGACGCAGACGTCCAAAACTAAGCCACGGTGTGTCGAAATTGAGTTCTGGCCAAATCAACTGCAAGGCAATAAAAAGGCCTATTGCCATGCCGATGACGCCCCAAAATACGGTCATGATGGCGAACTGCCTCACAATCCCGTAATTGAAGACTTCGGCGTTATTTCCGACTGCATCGGAAGTGCCCATTTGCTTCCCCTAAACAAACATTGTTAATACAAGCGACAACAAGCTACATCATCCAGCAAGTCGGTAATCTGCTACTTGATGCTTATCAAAAAACTTCGGAAAGCACGCGCTCGCGCGTGTTTCCGCCCCGCAGACTGTGTGTCGCCGACCATTTGCAGGGCTAAAAAACAAAAAAATTGGAAGGTATCAGGAATCGGGTGGACGCTCTGCTCCCGACAAACCCGCTGTGGAGTCGTCGTCCAGCAAGATGGAATCAGCCGCATTGCCCGTATCTTCAAACTGGCCAGCAAAAATGGCCCACCAGAAAGAGACGCCGATAACAATGACCAGGAAAATGGAGATGGGGATCAGGACCAGCAAAGAGCCAAACATATCAGCCCTGCCTTGCTGCTGGACCGGGCCACTGAGCCGGCACCTCGCGGGTGCGGCTGCGATAGATGCGCCAGGAGTTGGCCGCCACGGCCAAAGAGGACACCAGCATGCTGACGGCGGCCAGCCAGGGAGCCACAATGCCCAAGGCCGCCAAAGGAGTCATGAGCAAGTGCCAGACAATCGAACCGTACAGGTTTTGACGGGCGATGCGGCCGGTTTGCTGGGTCAGTTGTACAACTTCAAATTCATTCTTGGCAGGTCGGGCCAGCAAACCGGCATGCGCCGAAGCGACGGCCGAAGGCACCGACATGGACATGGCACAGGGACAGCTCATGACCAGCATGGCAACCACAACGGGAACGACATGCGAAGGGTCCATCCAGTACCAGACCAGACCAAATGCGGCGGCCAATACCAGCTGAATGCTGACAAACCAGAATGCCAGAGTATTGGCATGACCTGTCACAGACTGGCGAAAGCGTTCGATCAGGTCATGGGATGCGGACTGCGTCACCGACTGGCGCGCGCAAAGCTCCAGATAACGGGCAGTCAGCAAAAAGGCCACGAACATCGTGACCGAGTCGTAGTACACCTCACCCTGCTGGATCCAGGTGTTGTACACGCTAGGCAGGAAGGCACCCACAATACCCAAGGCCACCGGCACATCCATGCCTACACGACCTTCGGACAAGCTTTTGACAGCCCCTTTCAGGATGGGCCAGGCACAGTACAGCACGACAGGCATGGTCAAGCACAGACCCGCCCAGTTCATGAGCACAATGACTTGCGAGAGGGATTCAATGTCTTCAGCGCGGGTGCTGAAGGAGCGCATATAACCGGGGAAAGCAAACATCATCACCTGCATGGCAGCCAGCCAGGACAGGCCCAAACGGGCTAATGTGTGTCGTCGACGCGACCGCTGCTCGTCGGTGAGGGGCTTTGGAAGAGAAAAAATCGAATATGCGCGCATGGAAGGACTATAAGCCACTGATATTTCTTCATTCTTGATTTAAATCAATACGACTTTGCTTCGATCCTATATCGTTGTCCTTATGCATCTTGTTCAGGCCGTTACCCCCCCAACGCGGCGCTAACTGTTCAATGCTTTCAAGGCTGCTTATTGGCAGCCTTTTTTTTATTCCATCCGCAACACAGGACAAGGATTTCGCACTGCTTGTGCGTCCCTTGCGCGGCCAAAGTCTACCACGCCTTTTCCCTATGAGAATGCCTTGATTATCAAGACTTTTCATGACGAAATAATGTAGCGCTGTGAATGCAAATCAATCCACGCAAACGTGCACCTTGAATTGAAGAACAGGCAGGTCTGACCACCCGCTTTACAAGCCTTTTCGGGCTTGTTTCCGCTCCCTCTTTCCATACTTTCAAAGTCTGTTCAAAACAGCTGCCACCAAATATCAAGCCTTCAAATTTGATATTTGAAATATGTAGTTTTTAAGCAAAAAAGTGTGCCAATAAAAAAGCAGCCCACCGACTGGAGCGTACGGTGGGCTGCCTGCAACCAGAGAAGGGGCTATCTACCCTTCCCTGTCCTGCTTATGCCTCGGAGGGCGCAAACTGCTCGGCTTCTGTGGAGCCGGCCAGTGCGGTCGTCGAGGACTTACCGGCTTCAACTGTCTGAGTGACAGCATCAAAGTAGCCTGTACCCACTTCGCGCTGGTGTTTCACAGCGGTAAAGCCCAGGGGTGCAGCGGCGAACTCTTTTTCCTGCAGTTGAACGAAGGCGCTCATCTGGTTGCGGGCGTAGCCGTGGGCCAGCTCGAACATGCCGTAGTTCAGTGCGTGGAAACCAGCCAGAGTGATGAACTGGAACTTGTAGCCCATGGCACCCAGCTCGCGCTGGAACTTGGCAATCGTGGCGTCGTCCAGGTTCTTCTTCCAGTTGAACGATGGCGAGCAGTTGTAGGACAGCAGCTTGCCAGGGAACTGACGGTGGATGGCTTCCGCGAAGCGGCGGGCATACTCCAGATCCGGTGTGGAGGTTTCGCACCAGACCAGGTCGGCGTAAGGAGCGTAGGCCAGACCACGGGCAATGGCTTGATCCAGACCGGCACGGGTGCGGTAGAAGCCTTCCACCGTACGCTCATCCAGAATGAAGGGGCGATCGTACTCGTCCACATCGCTGGTGATCAGGTCCGCTGCATCCGCATCAGTGCGGGCAACCAGAATGGTGGGAACGTCCAGAACGTCAGCAGCCAGACGAGCAGCCACCAGCTTGGAGATGGCCTCACGAGTTGGCACCAGCACTTTGCCACCCAAGTGACCACACTTCTTGGCCGAAGCCAGCTGGTCCTCGAAGTGAACGCCAGCAGCGCCAGCCACAATCATGGCCTTCATCAGTTCAAATGCGTTCAGCACGCCACCGAAACCGGCTTCCGCGTCGGCCACGATAGGAGCGAAGTAATCCACGTAGCCTTCGTCACCCGGGTTCACCCCTTCCATCCACTGGATCTGATCACAGCGGGCCAGGGAGTTGTTGATGCGACGCACCACGGATGGCACCGAGTTGACGGGGTACAGCGACTGGTCAGGGTACATTTCGCCAGCGCTGTTAGCGTCGCCAGCCACTTGCCAACCCGACAGGTAAATCGCTTTCAAACCGGCCTTGACCTGTTGCATGGCCTGGTTACCCGTCAGGGCGCCCAGTGCGTTCACAAAGGGTTCCTGATTGATGGACTGCCACAGACGCTCAGCACCACGGCGAGCCAGGGTGTGCTCCTCAACCAGAGAACCACGCAAACGAATCACTTCCTCAGCGGTGTAACCACGCTTGATACCTTGCCAGCGTGGGTCTTCTGCCCAGCGTTTTTGCAAATTGCGGATCTCAGTTTCTCGAGCATTCATGGTGAACTCCTAAGATGGATTTAACAGTGAACAAGATGACTACAGTCTACCCAAATGCTGCACTGCATCCATGTTTTCTATCTTATATAAGAGTAAATATTTTTCTTTTAAAAATCATATAGATATATAATTAATTTCGAGATATGAAATGACTTACCTGTTTGTGAAATGAAAATCTGTGCGGCGCGCAAGCCGTTTTTTGCATACTGAGACAAGGATTTCACAATGTGGGATAATCGCCTTTATACCGCCCGGTGAGCGCCTGCTCGCTGCACCGGTTTCCCGTTTTATTTCTGCAGCACCCGTCAATGAGCAACAACTCCCCTCTTAAAGACTCGCCTCTTGGGCACGATGTGGTTTATCCCACACAGTACGACCCCAGTGTCCTGTTTGGTATTGAGCGCTCCCTGAACCGCCAGGCGCTTCAGCTTCCCGAGCAATGGCATGGCGCCGATATCTGGAACGGTTACGAGATCTCCTGGCTCAATCCCAAAGGCAAGCCTGTCGTCGCACTGGCGCGCTTTGTTATTCCCTGGAATAGCCCACGCATCATCGAGTCCAAATCCTTCAAGCTTTATCTGAACTCGTTCAATGATGAAGTGGTGGAAGATGTGGCCAGCCTTGTGCAGCGCATGGAGCAAGACTTGAGCGCGGTTGCCGGTGCCGCTGTCAATGTGACGCTGATTCCGCTCAAGGCCTTGAACGGCCAGCCTATCCGTCAGCTCGAAGGCCATTGCATTGATGAGCTGGACATCAGCATTCAGGACTACACGCCACAAAGCGGCTTGCTGCAATGCCTGCCAGATGCCCCCATCGTGACCGAATCCCTGGTTTCTGATTTGCTCAAGTCCAATTGCCCCGTTACCGGCCAGCCCGACTGGGGTAGTGTGCAAGTACGCTATACCGGCCCGCAGATTGATCCGGCTTCCTTGTTGCGCTATATCGTCTCACTGCGCCGGCATACCGAGTTCCACGAACATTGTGTAGAACGCCTCTACAGCGATATCCAGCAAAGCTGCCAGCCCGAGCGTTTGCTGGTGTACGCGCGTTATACCCGCCGCGGTGGCCTGGACATCAATCCCTGGCGCAGCAGCCACGCGGATAGCGTGGACGAACCTCGCCTGGCGCGTCAGTGATCTCTATATAAAGCCAGCTAGAGATGTTTGAACCAGGAGGGCCAATACGCCTTTCTGGATTCAAGGTGCCAAACTCCGCAGCAAGACGCAGCCAGGGCAAGAAAAAACCCCAAAAACTTGACAGGTTTTTGGGGTTCTCTTTTAGGGCTTTCCAAGTAGCCATGAATAGCTTCAAGCCAATCAGGATTTGGCCGCACGGCTTACGGTAGAAGCCACATACACCGCCAGGCCAGCCGCAGTCCAATACCCGATGGCTGCGCCGTACCAGGGAGCCTGGGTCAAACCCACGTCCAGCAGCAAACCAAAGCCCACTGGTGCCAGGGAAGAACCTACGTCCATGCCCGAGTACACCAGGCCATACACTGCGCCGGTAGACCCTTTGGGAGTGACACGACGTATCAGCATGTCCCGCGATGGCGAGGCAATACCCGAGCAAAAGCCAGCCGCGCCCACCACGAACAAGGCCAGCGAAGGCATGACCCAACCTGCCCCCAGTACCAGCAACAAAGCGCCCGATACGCAAAGGGACACAAACACAATCAATTCAGAACGTGGTGTCGTGGAAGCAATAAAGCCACCCACAAACATGCCCGCTGCCGAGGCCAGCATGAAACCGGACAAAGCCGTACCCGCCGTCACCTTATCAATGCCATAGGTGTTATGCAGCATAGGAATGGTGTAGTTCTGCACCACGGCCATCGCTGCCGTAGCAAAGGCAAAGAACAGGAAGGCACCCCACAGGGAAGGACGGGACAGCAAAGTAGATAGCGTCGTCCAAACCGATTCTTTGCTCTGTGGACGTGCAGGCGCTGTTCCCGAGGCTGTACGTCCCGCCAAGGCATCCCGGTTGATCAGGACTAGCACCAGAATAGCCGCAATCAGGGCTGCCGCCGACAGCACGGCAACACGCCAGTTAAAGTAAATAGTCAGCGTGGTGATAAAGACCGGCGTCAGGGCCCAGCCCAGATTCCCAGTCAAACCGTGTGCGCTAAAAGCGTGGCCCAAACGAGCCGGGCTGACACGATGATTCAGGATGGAGTAATCCACCGGGTGGAACACGGCATTGCCCACGCCACCGATCAAGGCAGCCGCCAACAGCATTCCATAGCCATTGGCCGTCCCGATCAGCAAGGCCGCCACCACAAAACAGGACAGACCCACTTTCAGGACCGGCAAGGCGCCGATGCGGTCAACCAGAAAACCGGAAGAGGCCTGCCCAAAACAGGACACCAGATAAAAGGTGGTCACCAGACCACCCAAGGTCAGGAAGTCGTAACCGAACTCTTGGCCCAGGGAAATATACAGTGTGGGCAGAATCAGCTGAAAGAAGTGCGAACTGGCGTGGGCGATACCAATAACGCCAATAACCCGCCAGTCCTGTGAACCGTCAGGCCCCGCCCCATCCAGCGTCGTTGTTGATGAATTAGCCATTTAACTTAAAGCTGCTTTTTCTTGATTTCCGGCCAGGCCTTCTGCAAGTAATAGCACATGGACCAGACCGTCAGGACTGCAGCGACAATAATCAGGGCTTGCCCAATGATCCGTGTCGGCAGGCCCATGACAGGCGACCAGTACAGCAGACAAGGAATGGCAACCATTTGCGCCGCAGTCTTGAATTTACCCAAGCGGTGAACAGCCACACTACCACTGGCACCAATCTTGGCCATCCATTCCCGCAATGCCGAAATGGTGATTTCGCGGCCAATAATAATCAGGGCGATAAAGGCGTCCACACGGCCCAGATCCAGCAAGACCAGCAAAGCGGCACTGACCATGAGTTTGTCCGCAACCGGGTCCAGGAAGGCCCCGAATGAGGACGTCTGGTTCCAGCGGCGAGCCAGCCAGCCGTCAAACCAGTCCGTTGCGGCGGCCACGATAAACACCGAAGCGGCCCACAGATCGCGTGTTTCCATGCTCAGCCAATTCGCTGGCAGATAAAACAGGGCGACGATCAAGGGGATCAGAACGATGCGAAGCCACGTCAGGGCTATGGGCAGATTAAAAGGCATAGCTTGGATACCAACCTAATTTAAAACAAAGGCTCTCGCCTATCGTAAAGCATGATAAATGCGTTCGGCCAGTTCAGTGGATATTCCATCAACCGCACTAAGCTCATCAATACTTGCGTCCGCAACGCCACTAAAACCACCAAAGCGAGCCAGCAGACGCTGACGCCGTTTGGCGCCAATCCCGTCAATATCTTCCAGGCGTGACACATTGCGCGTTTTGGCACGTTGGGCACGCATGCCCGTAATGGCAAAACGGTGCGCTTCGTCACGCACCTGAGCGACCAGCATCAGTGCCGCCGACTCCACACCCAAAGCCACAGGCGGGCGATCATCGGCAAATACCAGGGTTTCCAGACCTACTTTACGCTTTTCACCCTTGGCAACGCCGACCAGGACGTGAATATCCAGGCCCAGTTCCACAAAAACCTGGCGGGCAATTTCCACCTGCCCCTTGCCACCGTCGATCAACACAATGTCGGGCAAAGGCGCCAAACCTTCGGCAACCCGCGAGAAACGTCGGTTCAGCACTTGGCGCATGGCCGCATAATCATCGCCGGGCGTGATGCCTGCAATGTTGTAGCGGCGATAAAGCGAGTTCTGCATCTCGTGGTGTTTATAAACCACACACGAGGCTTGGGTGGCCTCCCCTGCTGTATGGCTGATATCGAAACATTCGATGTGCAGGGTATCAAGCTGGGCCTCATCCAGGTCCAGTTGCAGGGCTTCGGCCAGGGCTCGGGTACGGTCAGCGCGAGCGGTGGATTCGCTCAGCACACGGGCCAAGGCCAGGCCGGCATTCTTGGTGGCCTGCTCCAGCCAGATCTTGCGTACCCCTTGGGGGCGCACCACCACACGCGCCTTCACACCGGTTTGCTCAGCCAGCAATGGCATCAGGTCTGCATCGGGCAAAGCGTGCGAACAGACCAGAACCGGCGGCATGCGGCGCTCCAGATAGTGCTGGGCGATAAACGCGGCCAGCACATCGCTAGGGGTGTCATCGTTGATTTGGGTGGGGAAGAAAGCACGGTCACCCAAGTGACGGCCGCCACGCACCATGGCCAGGTTCACACAGAACTTACCACCGGCGTTCAGCACCACAATAATGTCTACGTCTTCCTTGCCTACCTGCTCCATGCTTTGCTGCTGCAGTACGGCGGACAGGGCTTTCATCTGGTCGCGCAAAATCGCTGCCTGCTCGAAATCCAGCGAGTCCGAAGCCTGCATCATGCGCTCTTGCAGCTCGCCCAGAATTTCAGAGGTATTCCCGTCCAGAAAGCTGATGGCGCGCTGCACATCCAGCTGATACTGCTCGGGCGCGATCAAGTTCACACAGGGGGCCGAACAGCGCCCGATCTGATGCAGCAAACAGGGACGGCTGCGGTTGGCGTACACGCTGTCTTCACAGGTCCGCAAACGAAACACCCGTTGCAGGATCTGAATGGTTTCACGCACTGCCCAGGAGTTGGGATAAGGGCCGAAAAAATGCCCTTTTCCGCTGGTACTGCCCCGGTAATAGGCAATACGCGGCGCCTGGTGGGCGCTGATCATCAGGTAGGGGTAGGACTTGTCGTCCCGGAAAAGAATGTTGTAGCGCGGCCGCAGGCGCTTGATAAGGTTGTTTTCCAGCAGCAAGGCCTCGGCCTCGCTGCGGGTAACGGTTACCTCGATGCGCGCGACGCGCGCCACCATATGGGCAATACGGGGACTGCTCAGCGTTTTCTGGAAGTACGAGCTGACACGGCGCTTGAGATCACGCGCCTTGCCCACATACAGTACCTCGCCCTGTTCGTCGATGTGCCGGTACACGCCCGGCAGATTCGGCAAATCAGACAGATAGGATTTTAGATTGAAGTCCGCGGGCATATTGATAGTGTTCATCCGCTTGCAAAGCGTCCCAATCCAGGGCTGGCGTCGTCGGCATCAAACGACGAATGCGGTTTTGCGATTCCTCGGAAATCGTGAAATCCAGGCGCGAGAGCAAGTCGTCGGCCAGATCAGGACGATTGCATACCAGCACCATGTCGCAACCGGCCCCCAAGGCGGCCTGAGCACGTGCCAGGATATCGCCCACGACAGTGGCGCCTTCCATGGTCAGGTCGTCGGAAAAAATCACGCCGTCATAAGCCAGGGCCTTGCGCAGCACACGCTGAATCCAGTATGACGAAAAGCCGGCTGGCAGCGGGTCCACTTTGGAATAAATCACGTGAGCAGGCATCACCGAAGGTAGCTGCAAGGTGCCCAGCCAGCCGTAAGGAGCAGCATCCTCGTCCAGAATCTCTTCCAGCGTACGATCGTCAACGGGAATCTCGTGATGCGAATCTGCCTCTACACCGCCATGGCCAGGAAAGTGCTTGCCGCAGGCAGCCATACCGGCCTTGTTCAAACCACGGATCAAGCCGGCTGCCAACATGGAGACGGCACGGGGATTACGGTGGAAAGAGCGATCACCAATCACCTTGCTGACACCCCAGTCCAGATCCAGTACCGGCGTAAAGCTCATGTCCACGCCGCAAGCGCGCAGCTCGGCCGCCAGCACATAGCCCGTATCGGCGGCAACAGCAGCGGCCTTGACCGCATCGCGCGTCCACAGTTGACCCAACTGGCTCATGGCGGGCAGCGTGGTAAAGCCATCCTCGCGGAAACGCTGTACCCGGCCCCCCTCATGGTCCACGGCGATCAGCAATGGCTCATCTCGCGCTTCGTGAATGGACTGGCACAGGGCGGTCAGCTGAGCACGATTTTCAAAGTTGCGGCTGAACAGGATCACGCCACCGACCAGAGGGTGGCGCAGGCGCTCACGCTCCTGATCCGTCAGGACCATGCCCTGCACGTCCACCATGACCGGGCCCGGAGGCAGTACTGCTTGCGAGGAAGAACTCATTTAGTATCAGACTCAGCTAAGGATAAGGAAGGAATGGCAGGCGCTTTGGCTTCCAGTACCACAAAGGCCATGGCCATATCGGATTCATCTGTCAGGGAAATATGAACGGCCCCGAAGCGGGCGTCAAACCAGTCTTGCAAATCAGCAGACAGGCGCACTACCGGGCGGCCACCAGGCGCGTTCAAAGTTTGCATGCGTGACCAGGCCATAGGCATGCGCATGCCCAGCCCCACCGCTTTGGAAAAAGCTTCCTTGGCTGCGAAACGGGTGGCCAGATAGCGCAGGCCGCGCACCGGGTCGCGTGCCTGACGGCGGGCATAGACCTCTCGCTCCTGCTCGCCCAGAATGCGCTTTACAAAGCGATCACCATGGCGAGCCAAGGCGCGCTCGATCCGCTCGATACGGATCAGGTCGGTGCCGATGCCGGCAATCAAACCGGACGGTATTGGGGGCATGATGTCATCAGAAAAAATACTGCAAAAGCGGCCTGAGCCGCCTACCAGCTTGCAATGATACCGTGAGAGCGCGGAATACAAAAACGGCCCTGCCAGAGCAGAGCCGTTTTTTTGACGTCAATCCGCCAGACTTAGAACGCGCGCTTGTCGATCACACGTTTGGCTTTGCCCGTCACAGTACGCTCGACCATGCCGGAGGACTGCACACGAATTCGTGCGCTGACACCGATAAAGGTCTTGATGGAGTGGCTCAGACGACGGGCCATTTGCTCGCGCTCGGCGTCGTTCAGGTGATTGAACTCGGGACGCACTTCAACCAGAATTTCCAGTTCGTCCATATTGCCGTTACGGCTCAATACCAACTGATACTGGGCGGCCAGCTCGGGCATCTTCAGAACCAGTTCTTCGACCTGGGTCGGGAACAGGTTCACGCCACGCACAATGACCATATCGTCGCTGCGGCCCGTAATCTTGCCAATACGGCGCATGCTGCGCGAAGTGGGCGGCAACAGTTGTGTCAGGTCGCGAGTGCGGTAGCGAATGACGGGCATGGCTTCCTTGCTCAGCGAGGTAAAGACCAGTTCACCACTTTCACCCTCAGCCACAGGCTCGCCGGTTTCAGGATTGATGATTTCGGGGTAGAAATGGTCTTCCCATACCACTGGGCCGTCCTTGCTTTCCACACACTCCATGGCCACGCCCGGGCCCATCACTTCGGACAGACCGTAGATGTCCACGGCGTCGATGCCAGCGCGCTGCTCAATATCCAGACGCATCTGGCCGGTCCAGGGCTCGGCACCAAAAATACCGATACGCAAGGAGGTATCGCGGGGGTCCATGCCCTGGCGCTCGATCTCTTCGACGATATTGCAGAAGTACGAAGGGGTAACCAGAATCACGTCGGGACGGAAATCCTGAATCAGCTGAACTTGTTTTTCAGTCTGACCACCGGACATGGGAACCACGGTACAACCCAGACGCTCGGCACCGTAGTGCGCACCCAGACCGCCAGTGAACAGGCCGTAGCCGTAAGCCACGTGGGCAATATCACCGGGGCGGGCACCGGCCGCCCACATGGAACGGGCAAACAGATCGGCCCAGGTGGAGATGTCATTGGCGGTGTAGCCCACCACGGTTGGCTTGCCCGTGGTGCCACTGGAAGCGTGCACGCGTGCCACCTGTTCACGGGGAACCGCAAACATCTTGAAGGGGTAGTTGTCACGCAGGTCCTGCTTGGTCGTGAAAGGGAACTTGGAAATGTCCGACAACTGCTTCAAATCGTCGGGGTGCACGCCCGCTTCGTCAAATTTCTGCCGATAGTGCGGCACATTCTCGTAAGCATGCTTTAGCGTCCATTTCAGACGCTCCAGCTGCAAGTTGCGGATTTCGTCAACACTTGCATGCTCAATGGCATCGCGGCCAACCTGTTCTTTAATTGCTGTCATGGTGTACTCCTGCCCTGCCGCTGGTGTGGTACTTCCGACCCCCCCGGGTCTACAGGGTATGTATCGTCAAAAAATTATTTTTTTTCAATCCCGCCCAGTACCGTGCCATTCAGCCGGTACGAGCGCCCACGGAACAAGGCAACGCGCTTGTTGTTCTGGTTGACCACCTCGATGTCATACACCCCGGTGCGACCGGCCAGGGAGGCCTCGACCGCACGAGCGGTCAGGACGTCCCCTTCAAAGGCAGGAGCCAGGTAATCGATAGTGCAGCCGGACGCAACAGTCGGTGCATTGCGAGAATTGCAGGCAAACGCAAAGGTGCTGTCAGCCAACGCAAAAATGAAACCACCGTGACAGGTCTTGTGCCCGTTGAGCATGTCGGCGCGCACCGTCATACTCATGTCGGCCTTGCCCGGTGCCACGCTATCCAGGCTCAGGCCCAAAGCCTGAGATGCCTGGTCATTGCCATACATATGGTCACTGACCTGCTCGGCCAGTGCTTGTGGGTCTTCAACAGCCATTGCGTTGCTTTGCATTACTTTCCTTTAAATTGGGGGGCACGCTTGCCCAGGAATGCATTAACACCCTCGCGGTAATCCTCGGATGCACCCAGTTCACGCATCAAGTCGCGCTCCAGATCCAACTGTTGATCAAGCGAATGGGCATCACTGGCATAAATCGCTTTCTTGGCGTAAGCCAGACCTTTGGTCGGTGCCTGCGCAAAATGGGCAGCCAGTTCGTTCAGGCGAGCCTGGAAAGCGTCATCGTCCACGCATTCCCAGATCAGGCCCCACTGCGCTGCCTGCTCGGCCGAGAGCTTGTCACCCAGCAAAGACAGGCCCATCGCGCGTGCCGTGCCCACCAGACGAGGCAGGAAGAAGGTACCGCCAGTGTCAGGCAGCAAGCCCAGGCGGCAGAATGGCTGGATGAAGCTGGCCGAACGAGTGGCGATCACGATGTCGCCGGCCAGAGCCAGGTTCGCGCCAGCACCGGCGGCCACACCATTGACACCCACCACCACAGGGGCCGCCAGCGCACGCAGACGGCGCACCAGCGGTGCGTAGAATTTTTCAATGGTGGCACCCAGATCCACGGGGGCATCGCCCGCGCTCATCTGACGCTCGGACAGGTCCTGGCCGGCGCAAAAGCCACGGCCATTACCGGTCAGAATCAGCACACGCAGATCCGCGCACTGTTCTACTTTATCCAGAGCCTGAGCCAGCTCGCCGTGCATATCGGCCGTGAAGCTGTTGAGCTTGTCGGGACGATTCAAGGTAATGCGTGCTACGCCATTTTCCAGCTGAAATTGAATACTTTGGTCAGTCACCTGGCCACCCTCCTTTAGAAATGCCAGCGAGTCTGAACGACGCGGAAGCGGTTAGCAACGTAGGCCGAATCCGACAGAGATGCGTTGGCAGCCGGGTTGGCGCCGGTGCCGTGGAAGTCGCTATAGGCTGCGGTCTGGTTGATGAACACAGCGCCGGTCAGGTTCAGGGACAGGGATACGCCGGAACGCTCGGCCATGCGCTGAATCTTGGCGGTCACGGCATCATCGGTGCTGTAAGCCGACAAGGTCAGTGCGCCGTGCTCGATCACGTTGCGACCTGCCACTTCAATGCTTTGCTCGGTCGAATCGGTTTGCACCACAAAAACGATGGGGCCGAACCATTCTTGTTGAATCTCGGGCTGATCCACACGGGCCTGCAAAACCAACGGTGTACGTACGCGGGCACCGGGGAATGCGGGGTGTTCCAGCGTCTGGCTGTCAGCCAGGATAGGCATGCCCAATTGGCGAGCCTGATCAATACGCTGTGCGCAGGCTTCGTTTTGCACGGCACCCGTAATTTCAACGGCACGGGCCGGATCGGACACCAGCTTTTGCACTGCCTGGGCCAGACCTTGAGCCACTTCGTCAAAGCTCATCACGCCATCGGCAGTACGGATACCGTCACGAGGCACGTAAATGTTTTGAGGGGCGGTACACATCTGGCCGGAGTACAGCGCAAAGGAGAACGCCAGGTTGCGGGCAACCGCCTTGAAATCCTCAACCGAATCAATGATGACCTGGTTCACACCGGCTTTTTCGGTGTAGACCAAGGCGTGGCGAGCATTTTCTTCCAACCAGTTACCGTTCTGGCTGCTGCCGGTAAAGTCGATCAGCTTGACGGCCTTGTTCAGTGCCAGTTGCTGGGCGGTGTCTTCCGATGGCTCGTGAGCGGCCAGCAAGACCACATTAGGATTGAAGCCGGCTTCGGCCAGCACTTCGCGGGCGACAGCAACGGTAATGGCCAGAGGCAGAATCGCGCCAGGGTGCGGCTTCACAATTACGGTGTTACCGGTTGCCAGCGAGGCAAACAGACCGGGGTAACCGTTCCAGGTCGGGAAGGTGGAGCAACCAATCACCAGACCAATGCCACGGGGCACGACTTTGAACTGTTTCTTCATCTGGATGGGATCGTGCTTGCCCTGGGGCTTGATCCAGTCAACCAGACCGGGGATACGGGACATTTCCTGCCAGGCGTAGGCCACGGCTTCCAGCGCACGCTCCTGGGCGTGGGGGCCACCGGCCTGGAAGGCCATCATGAAGCCCTGACCCGTGGTGTGCTGCACAGCGTGAGCGATCTCGAAGCTGCGCTGATTCAAGCGATGCAGGATTTCCAAGCAAATGCCAACCCAGGCTTGCGGGCCAGCATCGCGCCAGCTGTCCAGCGCCAGTTGCGACTGAGCCAGCAATTGGTCCACCGGCACTTTGGGGTAGCTAATGCCCAGATCAAAACCAAAAGGCGATTGCTCGTTGCCGACTTCACCTTGTGCGCCTTCCAGCGTCAAGGGAAAGGCTTTGCCACGGTAGGCTTCAAAAGCAGCCTGACCATCCTGAGCCGCGGTTTCACCGTAGGCGCGCGGGCTGGGATTTTCAGGATAAGCGCTCCAGAAGTTGCGCTCCAGAATACTGCTCAAAGCCTGATCCAGCGTTGCCTGATGCGTCTTGAAAAAATCTGCTGCCATACAATGTGCTCCTGAAACTAGTAGGACGCCAAGCTGGGAAGCTGGCGTCCAGATTCTTGAAAAACCGCTATGTTGCTGCGGTCTTAGGTTTCCTGATCGAAGTCAATCACCACCCGGTCGGTAACCGGAAAGCTTTGGCAACTGAGCACGAAACCGCGGGCTACTTCGTAATCTTCCAATGCAAAGTTGGCGTCCATGTCCACTTCGCCCTCTACCACTTTGCAACGGCAGGTAGAACAAACCCCACCTTTACAGGAGTAAGGCAATTCCAGCCCTTGCTCCAGTGCCGCGTCCAGAATGCTGCTGTTGCTTTTGCTGATAGTCAGGTTGCGGGTAATGCCGTCCTGAATCACGGTCAGCTCGCACTCTTCCTTGCCCGGAGCCTTGCGCGACTCTTCGCCCGTACGTAGTGCTCGTGGGCCTTTGGGAGCGCCGAACAGCTCGAACTTGATCTGGGATTTTTCCAGGCCGTTTTCCTGCAAGGCAGCAACCACCTGCTCGCTCATGTCCTGGGGGCCACACACAAAGGCCACGTCCACACTGGCCGGATCGAACCATTGCTGCATCAGCTGACGCACTTTTTCGCCATCCAGACGGCCGTTGAACAGGTCGATATCCTGCGTTTCCCGGCTCATGATATACACGATGGAGAAACGTTCCATATAGGTGTTTTTCAGGTCCTCGATCTCTTCGCGGAACATGATGGCCGAGGAAGCACGGTTACCGAAAAACAGCGTGAAAGTGGACTTGGGCTCGGTATCCAGCGCGGTTTTTACCAGCGACAGAATCGGTGTAATGCCACTACCGACCGCAAAGGCGGCGTAACGGTGGGCCTGGCTGGGATCAAAGTCCACGGTGAAGTTGCCATCAGGCGGCATCACTTCCAGGGTGGCGCCCGCTTCCAGATGACTATTGGCCCAGGTGGAGAAAGCGCCATCATTCACACGCTTGATCGCCACGCGCAGCAACCGATCGTGCGGAGCCGCACAGATCGAGTAGGAGCGGCGCAATTCCTGGCCATCCAGGTGAGTGCGCAAGGTCAGGTACTGACCGGGACGAAACTGAAACACATCCTGCAAATCCTCGGGCACGGTAAAGGCCACCACCACGGCGTCGCGGGTGCTGCGGGAGACCGAGGCCACAGGAAGAGAATAAAACTGACTCATAGGACTAATGCGCCTTAAAGTAATCGAATGGTTCACCGCAACTGATGCAGCGATACAGCGCCTTGCAGGGTGTGGAGCCAAACTGGCTGATCACCCGGGTATGCGTGGAGCTGCATTGAGGACAAGCCACCACGGGCGCCTCGGGCTGACGCAGCAAACCAGAAATATCAACCGCACTTTGGGCCGGAGGAGCGATACCGTAGTCGCGCAAGGCCAGCTTGCCCTGCTCGCTCATCCAATCGGTCGTCCAGGCCGGTGACAACTTGGTATCCACCCGAACCTGCTCGATACCGGCCTGTTGCAAGGCCTGTTCAATCGAGTGGCTCATCTCGTACATCGCCGGACAACCGGAGTAGGTCGGTGTGATGGTGACCACACACACGTCCTGCTCCCAACTCACGTCACGCACAATGCCCAGGTCCAGCAGGGAGATCACGGGGATCTCCGGGTCTGGAACCGTGGCCAGCACTTGCATGACCTGCTCGGTGCTCCAGGTCTGTGTCATGGCGATCACCAAGTGGCGTCAGGATACATACGTGGCAGGTGCTGCATTTCTGCCAACAGAAACCCTAACGCTTCCGTGTGACGGCCTTGGGGACCACCACGGTAGGCCTTGTGCTGAGCATCCTGCTCGGCCGGGCAACGCAAGGTGGCGCGCTCCAGCGCATTCTGGATGTACTCCAGGCAAGGCTGCCACAGGCTGGCCATCAACGGCACAGCCTGACGCTGAGCCAGTTCCTCGGTGACCTCGTCATCCAGGAACAGCTCACCCAGGTAGAACCAGGCATCATCAATGGCTTTTTGCATGCGCTTGTGGCTTTCCGGGGTGCCATCACCCAGGCGCACGATCAAGTCGGTCGAGCGGCGCAGGTGATACAGCACTTCTTTATGTGCCTTCTGGGCAATCTCGCGAATCTGCTCGTCGCTGGATTCGATCAACTGCTCCAGCAGGAAGCAATGCCAGGCATCAAACAGGAACTGACGTGCCAGCGTGTCGCCGTAGTGACCATTCTCGCGCTCCACCAACAAGTAGTTGGTGTACTCGTGGACGTCTCGGTGATAGGCCAGACGATCTTCGTCCCGGCCCTGACCTTCGGTCTCACCTGCCAGTGTCAGCCACATACGGGCCTGACCCAGCAAGTCCAGTGCCGTATTGGCACAGGCCAGTTCTTCTTCCAGAGCCGGGCCGTGGCCAGTCCACTCACCCAGGCGCTGAGCCAGCACCAGGGTGGAATCGCCCATGCGCAGGGCGTAGGAAAACAAAGCTTTGTCCATACCAGTTCCTACATATTGATGCCGTCAGGCATGGGGAAAAACGTAGGGTGACGGTAGACCTTGGTGTTGGATGGCTCGAACAGCGGGCCTTTGTCACCAGGGCTGGAAGCAGCGATATCGGCTGCACGTACGACCCAGATGCTCACGCCTTCGTTACGGCGGGTGTACACATCACGGGCATTGTTGATGGCCATTTCGGCGTCCGGAGCATGCAGGCTGCCTACGTGCTTGTGGGCCAAGCCATGCTGGCTGCGAATGAAAACTTCCCACAGGGGCCAATCGTTCTTGCTCATAACTGAAAATTCCTTGCTGTGCAGCGGCGCTGTCAAAGCGCCTGCTGCGAATCGGATCGAATCAGAAACCGTGCTGGTTTCCTAGCCTTCTTGATCAGGCCACCTTGCGGACGGCTTCCTGCTTTTGGGCATGTGCATCCAGTGCATCACGGAACCAGGCGCCGTTCTCGTGGGCCTGGACTCGGGCTTCGAGTCGCTCACGATTACAGGGACCATTGCCCTTGATCACCGCCCAGAATTCTTCCCAGTCGATCTCGCCAAAGTCGTAGTGACCGCGCTCTTCGTTCCAGCGCAGATCAGGGTCAGGAATGGTCAGACCCAGGTACTCGGCCTGAGGCACGGTCTGGTCCACCATCTTCTGGCGCAGTTCGTCGTTGGAGAACAGCTTGATCTTCCACTGCATGGACTGGGCGCTGTTGGTGGAGTCCGCATCCGAAGGACCGAACATCATCAAGGCAGGCCACCACCAGCGGTTGATGGAATCCTGAACCATGGCCTTTTGCTCCGGCGTACCGTGCAGGCACATCTGAATCAGCAAGTCGTAACCCTGGCGTTGGTGGAAGGACTCTTCCTTGCACACGCGCACCATGGCACGGGCATAAGGACCGTAGGAGCAGCGGCACAGCGGAATCTGGTTGATGATGGCCGAGCCATCGACCAGCCAGCCGATCATGCCGATATCGGCCCAGTTCAATGTTGGGTAGTTAAAAATACTGGAGTACTTGGCTTTGCCCGACAGCAGATCGTCGACCAGCTTGTCACGGCTTACGCCCAGCGTTTCGGCCGCGCTGTACAGGTACAGACCGTGACCGGCCTCGTCCTGCACCTTGGCCATCAAGATGGCTTTGCGCTTGAGCGAAGGGGCGCGAGTAATCCAGTTACCTTCGGGCAGCATCCCGACAACCTCGGAGTGCGCGTGCTGAGAAATCTGGCGAACCAAGGTTTTGCGATAGGCTTCGGGCATCCAGTCCCTGGCTTCGATGCGGACACCCTCATCGATGCGCTCTTGGAACCGACGCTCTTCGTCGGACATCTGCTCGATATCCTGGACCTGCTTGACGCCTGTCTCTACAAGTTGTGCATACATGACCATCCCCGGTAAGAGTGCAGAAAGCGCCCAAACAAATTTGTTTCGACGCAAACCATATACACTTCATTATTTAATACGAAAAATGTGATGTCAATCGTAAAACCGTATCATATGACCTTGAAGCAGATACTTTAAGGGTAAATACTTAGACGTAAAAAAACCGAGGTGCGACAAATCGCTATCTCGGTTTTGATCCTGCCAATGTGTCCCCGCCTACAGCTGCAGCGCGCTCACGAACCGTGCTGGGACCCGCACACCTTCCGCCCTGCCTGCCCTTCCCGTTTACAGACGGATGAAGTGCTCGCGGTAGTGTTTCAGCTCGTCAATGGACTCGTAAATATCGGCCAAGGCCTCGTGGCGGCTTTGCTTGACGAAACTTTTAACCACTTCAGGCTTCCAACGCAAGGCCAGTTCTTTCAGAGTGCTGACATCCAGATTGCGATAGTGGAAGAAAGCCTCCAGACGAGGCATGTAGCGGTACATGAAACGACGGTCCTGGCTGATGGTGTTGCCACACAGGGGCGACTTGCCAGCCGGTACGTGCTCTTTCAGGAATTCCAGCAACTGATCCTCGGCTTGCGCTTCGGTCAGGGTAGAAGCTTTGACCTTGTCGATCAGGCCGCTACGGCCATGCGTACCCTTGTTCCAGGCGTCCATGCCATCGAGCAATGCATTGCTTTGATGAACCACCAGAACCGGGCCTTCCGCCACCAGAGTCAAGTCTGCTTCTGTTACCACGACCGCAACTTCGATGATGCGCTCTTTGTCCGGATCCAGTCCTGTCATCTCCATATCGAGCCAGACCAGACGCTGTGTATGAACCGCCATATAATCATTCCTCAAAACGCCCATTTTACATATAGCCGCCTACATGCTGACTTTGTTGTTCATTATCTTTCTGCTTGCAGACGTTTTGCTGCGCTTTTATTTAGGCCTGCGGCAGATCCGGCACGTTTATCGTCATCAGAACGAGGTGCCGGCCGAATTTTCCGAACGCATTGGCCTGCATAGCCATCAACGTGCGGCACGCTACACCATCGCACGCACCCGGCTGGGTTTAAGCGAGCGTCTGGTAGAGGCCCTGGTCTTGCTGGGCTTTACGCTGCTGGGCGGTCTGCAATGGCTGGATGTCACGCTGGGCAACTGGATCAGTCATGAACTGCTGCGTCAGCTAACCCTGATTGGCACGGTCCTGGCGATTATGGGTGTCGTGGGCCTGCCTTTTGCCTGGTATCGCAAGTTTGTACTGGAAGCGCGCTTTGGTTTTAACCGCATGAAGCCTGCCCTGTTCTTTGCCGATACCGCAAAAACTCTGATCATCGTCCTGATTCTGGGTACACCCTTGTGTGCCGCCCTGCTCAGCCTGATGGATTGGGCCGGCCCGTCCTGGCCCTGGTACGGCTGGGGTCTGTGGCTGGTTTTCAATCTGCTGGTGCTGTGGCTGTACCCGCGCGTTATCGCCCCTATTTTCAATACCTTCAAACCACTGGAAGATGCCAGCCTGCGTGAACGCATCAATGCCCTGGCGCAACGTTGCGGCTTTCAAACCAACGGCTTGTATGTGATGGATGGCTCGCGCCGCTCCGCCCATGGCAATGCGTACTTCACCGGCCTGGGTCGCCAAAAGCGCATCGTGTTTTTTGATACCTTGCTGAACAAGCTGCAGCCCGAAGAAGTAGAAGCCGTGCTGGCGCATGAGCTGGGCCACTTCAAGCATCGCCATATCCAGCGCCGTCTGCTGATCAGCGTATTCACATCCCTGATCTTTTTTCTGCTGGCCGGCTGGGCCTGGGGCAAGGTGGGCTTTTATACCGGGCTGGGCGTGATTCCCCAGTTAGGTCGCCCCAACGACGCCCTGGCCCTGATCCTGTTCTTTATGGTGGTGCCTACCTTCACCTTCTGGATGGGCCCCTTGAGCGCCCTGCTCTCGCGCCGGGACGAATATCAGGCCGACAGCTTTGCCGCCCAGCACAGCCAGGCCCAGGACTTGATCAGCGCCTTGCTCAAGCTCTATAACGACAATGCCGCAACCTTGACGCCCGACCCTATGCACTCTGCCTTTTACGATAGCCACCCCAACGCGATTGATCGCATTCGACACCTGAAAAGCCTGGCATGACATCTAAATACCTTAGCGGTCTGGTGACCGCCGCCCATGGTCGTCACTACTTTGTCGAACTGCCTGATGGCGAAACGATCAAGTGCTTCCCTCGTGGAAAAAAAGCCGGGATTGCGGTTGGCGATCAAGTCGATGTGTTGATGCAGGCCAAAGGGGAAGGCTCTATTGAGGCGGTGCAAGAAAGGCGCAATCTGCTATATCGCTCTGACGACTTCCGCACCAAGCAGTTTGCCGCCAATATTGATCAGCTTCTGATTGTGGTGGCACCAGAACCCGTTTACTCCGAAGACTTGCTGGGACGCGCCCTGGTCGCGGCCTGGAGTGTGGATATTGAGCCGGTGATTATTCTGAACAAGGCCGATCTGAGCACCCACCTGGAGCGCGCACGCGCCAAGCTGGCCCCTATCGCCGCCCTGGGCGTCCCTATTCTGGAAATGGTGGCGCTGGAACCAGAACAGACACGGGAAGCGCTGGCCCCCTGGCTGGCGAACAAACGTACCTTGCTGCTGGGGCAAAGCGGCATGGGTAAATCCACCCTGCTCAATGCCCTGGTCCCGGATGCCGGCGCGCTGACCCAGGAATACTCGCAAGCCTTGGGGGCGGGCCGACACACAACCACCAGCACCCGCCTGTATCACCTGCCTAATAGCGGCGACCTGATCGACAGCCCCGGCTTCCAGGCCTTTGGCCTGTCGCATATGACACAGGAAGATATTGCGCACGGCTTCCCCGATTTCCGAAAAGCGGTGGAGTCTTGCCGCTTTTATAACTGCACCCACAGGCATGAACCGGGCTGTGGCGTGCTGGCGGCCATCGAAGCCGGCAGCATTCACCCTGAACGGCACGCGCTATACCAGCGTTTGCTGGCCGAGCACGAAAACAAGCCACGTTATTAGGGGAACAAGGGGCAAAGCAAAATGCCCCTTTTTTGTGAAGGCGGAATACGCTGCAAAGCGCCCGCCTGTCAGACCTGATTACAGGCTTTTGGCGTGAGTGTCTCCACCGGCAGACAACTGCACCCAGGCAGCCGACAAGTGGTGGTAAAGATTACGGATCAAGACCGCCGTGGCACCCCAGATAAAGTACGGCCCCCAAGGGATGGAGAAGTAGTAACGCCCTGCCCCGTCCGGCAAATCGGCGTGATGCAATTGATGACGCTGCGGGTCCAGCAGGACCGACAAGGGCACTTCAAAGACCTCGGCCACTTCAGAGCTATCGGGCAACACCTGAAAACCCTCTTGCAGCTCGCCAATAATGGGGCGCATCGCAAACTGGGTACTGGTGACAAAAATAGGATGCTGACCCAGATAACGCACAAAGCGCGGCTCGATGCCGATCTCTTCCTGGGTTTCACGCAAGGCGGCTTCGACCGGCCCCAGATCCGAGGCTTCAATACGTCCGCCGGGAAAACTGATCTGCCCTGCATGATTGTGCAAGTGCATGGCCCGACGCGTAAAAATAACGGTGGGCCCTTCGGGGCGCTGCATCACACCAATACAGACGGCGGAGCGCACATTCATGGAACCGGGCAAAAACTCTGGATAAAAGGAGCTGCGAAACAAAGGCTCGACCTGCCACTGTATGGGCTGGGCAAAAGCGCTACGTAGAAAATCCAGTTGCTGGGCCTGAGCAGGCAATTCAGGCAAAGAGTCTAATGCAACCAGAGGCTGGCTGCGAGGGTCGAATCCAGGAACGATAACGGGCCTGATACGAGGCTTATCCATAAGAACTGGTATGTGATCCCACATAAAAACAAAGGCACCCGCCTGGGTGCCTTTGCATCGCTGTTCGCTTGGGAATTAGTTACCCGAACGACGAACGAGTTTTTCTTTGATGCGAGCGGCTTTACCCGAGCGATCGCGCAGATAGTACAGTTTAGCACGACGCACAGCGCCACGACGCTTGACTTCGATGCTGGCGATCTGAGGGGAATACAGCTGGAATGTACGCTCAACAGCTTCGCCCGAAGAAATCTTGCGAACGATGAAAGAAGAGTTCAGACCACGATTGCGACGGCCGATAACCACGCCTTCGTAAGCCTGGACACGCTTACGCGTACCTTCAACCACGTTTACGTTCACAACAACAGTGTCACCAGGACCGAACTCGGGAGGCAGCTTGCCACCGGTCAGGCGCTGGATTTCTTCTTGCTCAAGAATAGCGATCAAATCCACGATTGACTCCAAAACCATCGTATCAGCCGCACACATTATAAAAATCGCGCTGACAGAGGATGAAAAAATGATTAGCCCATGATTCTATCAGCAAAAAGCCTGAATTACCAAGCTTTTTGACTGATCGGGGCTTCGTTTCCCGGCGTTTAACTACGCTAAAATACGACACTTTGGGCACGATGCCCCCGTATTAAACGCAGCAAAGGCGGAAATTTACTCGATTCGCCCTCCCCTTGGCAAAAAGGGGCCGACCTTATCAAAGGACACAGTCTATGCATGCTGAATACAAAGTCCCTGGCGGCAAGCTGGTCGTGATCGATCTGGATGTCAAAGATCATATGATCGAACAAGCACGATTGAGCGGCGACTTTTTTCTGGAACCTCCCGAAGCACTGGGCCTGATCAATCAAGCCCTGCAGGGCCTGTCCGTCAACAGCAGTGCTGAAGAAATTGCGGCTCATGTTAGCCGCGCCCTGCCTGCCGACATCGAAATGTTCGGTCTGGACCCGCAGGCCATTGGCGTGGTCGTGCGGAGGGCCTTGGCATGATGAGCTGGAACGAGTTGCCCTGGGAACTGGTCCATATGGAGCCGCAACCCGCTGCCCTGCATATGGCCCTGGACGAAATCATCACCCAGGAAGTCAGTGAAGGCACCCGCGCCCCCACCCTGCGCATCTGGGAGTGGCAAGAAGCGGCAGTGGTGATTGGGCGTTTCCAGTCCCTGCGCAATGAAATTGAAGCCGAGGCAGCTGCCCGTCACGGTATACGCGTCGTGCGCCGTATCAGTGGCGGTGGTGCCATGTTCATCGAGCCAGGCAACACCATAACGTATTCGCTTAGCGTACCCAAGCAGTTTGTAGCCGGCATGACGTTTCAGGAGTCCTACGAGTTTCTGGATTCCTGGGTGATCGAAGCCCTACGGGAAATTGGTATTGATGCCTGGTACCAACCGCTGAACGACATTACCAGTGCTGGTGGAAAAATTGGCGGCGCCGCACAAGCACGCCGTGGCAATGCTGTATTGCACCATGTGACCATGGCCTACGATATTGATGCTGACAAGATGCTGGAAGTCCTGCGCATCGGTAAGGAAAAACTCTCGGACAAAGGCACCACCAGCGCCAAGAAACGCGTGGACCCTATCCGCAGTCAAACCGGCATGAGCCGCGAGGCTGTGATTGAAGCCATGCTGGACGTGTTCCGCAAAAAGACGGCACTTCAACCCCGCACACTGGAAACACCCACACTGGAGCAGGCCGAAAAACTGGCACGGGACCGTTTCCTGTCAAACGACTGGACACAACTGGTGCCCTGATCGCCCCTTGGAACAGCACAAGGGCGTGGCCTTAAAACCCGCCCATGCTGCCCAACCACAACAAGCCAGGAATACTGGCACCCCACACGGCAACCAAACACACATCCATGACCTTGGCCTTGAAAGACAGAGGCTTGGTGAACGGACTGGACGAGGCTGCGGAACGGACTGGGCCACGGAAACGAGGAGTGGCTTGAGGACGGTAATGACGGCTTGGACTGGGCATGGCTAACTCCGATTACTGTTTTCTTATACAGTACTGTACTTAAAACCAGCTTTTAGTGCAATTAGTACCTGCGCGAATGTTGCGCCTTGTCCACTGATGCGCTGAACCCCAGTCCTGAAGCCAGCTGCAGTCAATTTCTTACCAGGCTTGGCTTGCCTGCCCTCTCCCCTCCGCAGCTGGAAAACTGTGATTACCCCGTGGTTTTATACAGTAGTTCTATGCCGTAATTGTGATCCCCAGAAACCCTTGAAAAAACACCAGGACATGCGCTGAGCCCAAGCGAGAGCCGTCTACCTGGAAAGGCTGTACCCACAAAAAAGCCCTCGTGCCATAAGCAGGAGGGCTTTCTGACTGAGCCTAAAGGCCAAGTGGCGATTACTTGTTAGGCTGAGGCGTCACACGCAGGTAAGGACGGATCTCGGTGTAGCCTTTGGGGAATTTCTGCTTCAGAACTTCCGGATCTTTCAGGCTGGGAACGATGATCACGTCGTCGCCGTCTTCCCAGTTCACTGGCGTGGCCACGCTGTGGCTGTCGGTCAGTTGCAGGGAATCGATCACGCGCAGGATCTCGTTGAAGTTGCGGCCCGTGCTGGCTGGGTAAGTGATGATCAGACGCACTTTCTTGGCCGGGTCGATGATGAACACCGAACGCACAGTCACGGTGGTGCTGGCGTTGGGGTGAATCATATCGTACAGATCCGACACCTTGCGGTCAGCATCAGCCAGGATGGGGAAGTTAACGGTGGTTTTTTGTGTTTCGTTGATGTCATCAATCCACTTGCCGTGGGAATCAACGTCGTCAACGGAAACGGCAATCACTTTCACGCCGCGCTTGGCGAACTCGTCCGCCAGTTTGGCGGTGTAACCCAGTTCGGTGGTGCACACAGGCGTAAAGTCGGCTGGGTGGGAGAACAGAACGCCCCAGCTATTACCCAAGAACTCGTGAAACTTGATGGTGCCAGCGGAGGATTTTTGTTCAAAATCAGGGGCCAGGTCACCCAGACGAAGTGTAGCCATTACGTTCCTCTTTTCGAAATGCAGCCGCGATCAGGAGATCACCGACTTAAATAATCAGGACTAGTCAGATGATTTTGTCAGTATAAAGAGCACGTTTCAAATAATTAAACGTTATATCAATATACCCAAAAAAGGCCCGGCAGCCAAAGAAGCGGCGCGGGCCTTTATGCCTTGGGGCTGATCGAGTTACAGCAGCTCAGTCGACAGGTAAGGAGTCAGCTCCACACCATCCGCTACGGACTGTGCCAAGGCACCGGCACGTGGCAGCAAGTGGCTGGCAAAGAACACGCTGGTCGAGAGCTTGCGGCGCAGGAATGGATCCTGGCTGCCTTCGCTCAATGCTTTCTCCGCAGCCAAAGCGGCACGGGCCATCTGCCAGCCAGTCAGCACATAGCCGGACAGCATCAAGAATGGCACGCTGCCCAGGAACACGGCAGGCAGGTCTTTCTGAGCGTTCATCAAGGTGAACATGGCAGCGCGTTCCACGCTCTTCACTCCGGCTTCCAGACGATCGGCGATCAAGGTCAACGCCGCTTTGTGATCACCGCCTTGAGCCGCACGCTCACGCAGCTTGGCAACAGTTGCACCCAACTCGGGAGCCAAGCCCTGGATCACAGCACCGGCGTCACGCAGAACCTTGCGACCGATGAAGTCATTGGCCTGAATCGCGGTTGTCCCTTCGTAGATAGGCAGAATGCGCGAGTCACGGTAATGCTGGGCCGCACCAGTTTCCTCGATAAAGCCCATACCACCGTGCACCTGCACGCCCAGGGAAGTCACTTCCAGGGACATTTCAGTGCTGAAACCCTTGACCACAGGCACCAGGAATTCGTACAGAGCCTGGTAGCGCTTGCGGGCATTTTCGTCGGCACTGTGACGCGCCTTGTCGTTCACACCGGCAGCAAAGTAAGCCAAGGCACGGGAGCCTTCTGTCAGGGCACGCATTTGCACCAACATGCGCTGCACGTCGGGGTGATGGGCAATCGACACAGCCTTGCCGCCAGTCAGAGGCGCACCCTGTACACGCTCGTTGGCGTATTCAAGAGCCTGCTGGAATGCACGTTCGGCCACGGCGATACCTTGCACGCCCACCGCGTAACGGGCCGCGTTCATCATGATGAACATGTACTTCAGACCTTCGTTTTCCTTGCCGACCAGGTAGCCGACGGCACCCTCGCCCACCTCACCCTTGCCTGAGCCGTACAGCAGCACAGCGGTTGGGCTACCGTGGATGCCCAGCTTGTGCTCCAGCGAAGCACACCAGACGTCGTTACGGGCGCCCAGGGAGCCATCGTCGTTCACCATGAACTTGGGCACGATGAAAAGCGAGATCCCTTTCACACCGGCAGGTGCATCAGGCGTACGGGCCAGCACCAGATGGACGATGTTCTCGGCCATATCGTGCTCACCGTAGGTGATGAAAATCTTTTGACCGCTGATGCGGTAGCTGCCATCATCCTGAGGAACAGCACGGCTGGCAACTTGGGCCAGATCCGAACCGGCCTGAGGCTCGGTCAAGTTCATGGTGCCGGTCCAGCGGCCTTCCAGCAAGGGAGGCAGGAAACGTTGTTTCTGTTCTTCCGAGCCAACCATGGACACGGCTTCGATCACGCCGTCGGTCAGCAACGGACACAGGGAAAAAGCCAGGTTGGCAGCATTGATATTTTCACATGCCACGGCGCCGATCAGCTTGGGCAAGCCTTGGCCACCCAGTTCGGCTTCGTGCTGCAAACCCTGCCAGCCAGCTTTTGCAAATTCTTCAAAGGCTTTCTTGAAGCCGGGTGTGGTGGTGACCACACCATCATTCCACTTGGCGCCATTCTGATCACCGGCGCGGTTCAAAGGTGCTACTTCCTGCTCAACGAAGCGGGCGTTCTCATCAATAATGGCATCGATCAACTCGGCCGAGAAATCCTCAAAGCCAGGCAATTCCAGCACACCAGGTAGATCAGCCAGCTCTGTAAGTGCAAAGCGGATGTCTTGGGTGGGTACACGATACGTCATGAACACTCCTACACAGAAACAAAAAGGACCGAAGCCACAATCAGGCCCCTAGGATATACGCACTGAAAAAAAGCCTGCTGGAGAAGTCCCCAGCAGGCCGATGGGCGCTTAGAGCGCTTTTTCTAACTCAGGCACAGCTTCAAACAGATCCGCGACCAAACCGTAGTCGGCCACGCCAAAAATAGGCGCTTCGGGATCTTTGTTGATCGCCACGATAACCTTGGAGTCTTTCATGCCAGCCAAGTGCTGGATGGCACCGGAAATACCCACGGCCACGTATAGCTGAGGAGCCACGATCTTGCCTGTCTGACCCACCTGCCAGTCGTTCGGAGCATAGCCGGCGTCCACTGCAGCGCGCGAAGCACCCAGTGCCGCGCCCAGCTTGTCAGCCAGACCGTCCAGCAATTTGAAGTTTTCGGCGCTGCCCATACCGCGACCACCGGACACGACCACACCGGCACCCGCCAGCTCAGGACGGTCGCTCTTGGCCACTTCACGGCTGACGAACGTAGAACGGCCCGAATCAGCCACGGCGCTCAGCTCTTCAACAGCGGCACTACCACCTTCAGCGGCCACAGCGTCAAAGGCGGTGGTACGCACGGTGATCACTTTAACGGCATCGCTGGACTGAACGGTCGCCACAGCATTACCGGCATAAATAGGACGGGTGAAGGTATCCGCCGACTCCACGGACAAAATGTCCGACACTTGGGCAACATCCAGCTTGGCCGCAACGCGAGGGGCAATGTTCTTGCCCGAAGCGGTTGCCGGGAACAGGATGTGGCTGTAATTGGAGGCGATGGCCAGCACTTGGGCAGCCACGTTCTCGGCCAGGCCTTCAGCCAATGCAGGGCCATCGGCCAACAGGACCTTGCTGACACCCTGAGCCTTGGCAGCAGCCTGGGCCACGCCAGCAGCCTGGTTGCCTGCGACCAGAACATGCACATCACCGCCGATCTTCTGAGCGGCAGCCAGGGCGTTGAGCGTTGCAGCCTTCAGCTGCTGATTGTCGTGCTCGGCAATAACAAGGATAGCCATTTAAATCACCTTCGCTTCGTTCTTCAGTTTCTCGACCAGTGTGGCAACATCGGGCACCATAATGCCGGCAGCACGAGCTGGAGGCTCAGTCACTTTCAGAGTTTTGATACGAGGAGCCACATCAATGCCCAGCTCTTCGGGAGTCAGGGTTTCCAAAGGCTTTTTCTTGGCCTTCATGATGTTGGGCAGTGTCACGTAACGAGGCTCGTTCAGGCGCAGGTCGGTGGTGATCACAGCGGGCAGGCTCAGTTTCAGTGTTTCCAGACCTCCGTCCACTTCACGAGTGACCGACACGCTGTCGCCCGAAACTTCAACTTTGCTGGCAAAAGTGGCTTGTGGCCAGTCCAGCAAGGCAGCCAGCATCTGGCCGGTTTGGTTGGCGTCATCGTCGATCGCCTGTTTGCCCAGAATCACGAGCTGAGGCTGTTCTTTGTCCACCACGGCCTTGATCAGCTTGGCCA
The DNA here is from genome assembly GCF_023674485.1 of Alcaligenes sp. DN25. Classification (NCBI taxonomy): domain Bacteria; kingdom Pseudomonadati; phylum Pseudomonadota; class Betaproteobacteria; order Burkholderiales; family Alcaligenaceae; genus Alcaligenes; species Alcaligenes sp. DN25. The sequence continues at coordinate 2,593,472 of NZ_CP098408.1, forward strand.
CGGCCAAAGGCTGCAACTCAGCATCGGTTTGCACCAGGGTGGCCCGATCCGCACCAATGGCCAAAGCCGTGCGCAGCGTTTCCTGGCTTTGTGCAACGCCGCAAGAAAGAGCGATCACTTCAGTGGCTGCACCGCTTTCTTTGAGGCGAGTGGCCTCTTCGACAGCGATTTCGTCAAAGGGGTTCATGGACATTTTCACATTGGCAATGTCCACCCCGGTTTGGTCAGATTTCACGCGCACCTTGACGTTATAGTCAACTACGCGTTTCACGGGTACTAACACCTTCATGTAATGTTCTCCAGTGCAGTCTTAAATAAAAATTATTCTGTTGAAATAAGGCTTTAGAAGAATTCCAAAGCCCGAAGCCACTCGCCTAAAGCCCGGCGAAGGCCTTGATGTGAGCCACCACGCTGCGCCCCAGGGACGAGGGATCGTACCCCCCTTCCAGCATACTGACCAGACGTTGTCCGGCACTAGGCGCACTGGCCTGGACCACCATAGCGGTCAATTCCGCATAATCGGCCTCAACCAAGCTGAGCTGTCCCATTTCATCTTCACGGTGGGCATCAAAGCCAGCCGAGAAAAAGACAATTTCAGGGGCAAACGCCTCTATGCGGGGCAAACAAACCTGTTTGAACAGATCGATAATCTGAGCAGACTTGGTGTAGGCCTCAACCGGTATATTTACCATGTTTTGCGCCGCCGGGTCCTGAAAGGAATCAGGAAAAAACGGGGACTGAAAGAAACTGCACATCAGAACCCGCTCGTCGCCGGCAAAAATCTGCTCGGTTCCATTGCCGTGGTGCACATCAAAATCCACGATCAGCACACGCTTGAGGCCATATTTTTCCATCGCATAGGCCACGGCCACAGCGATATTGTTAAAAAAACAAAACCCCATCGCCCGCGCCCGCTCGGCATGATGACCGGGAGGTCGTACCGCACAAAATGCGCCCGTCGCCCCTTCGTTCATGACGCCATCGACTGCATCCAGGCCCGCTCCGGCAGCGGCATAGGCAGCTTCCAGAGTGTGCGGATTCATCAAGGTGTCCGGATCGATATTGAAATACCCCTGCTGCGGCAATTGCTCTTTGAGCTTTTGCACATAAGCGGCATCGTGTACCCGCAAGATATCCTCATCCGTCGCCAGCCTTGCCTGTCGCTGAACCAGATAGGATGCCAGACCGCTTGATAGCAGTTGATCGTTTATGGCATCCAGTCGCTGCGGACTTTCCGGATGCCATCGGCCCATCTCATGCAAATGGCATGATGGATGGATAAAATATAGTGTCTCCATGAGGATGGATTATGTTCAGACCCACTCGAATTTTGCAAGCAGTACTGATCGCGCTGAGCACTGCCGGCTGCGCCACAACCACTTCCCAAGCTCCGTCCACGGGCACCAAACCCAGCAGCGGCGCGGCCCTCCAGACCTCGGTAAAAAAAACCGGCACCGTCGCAATCAAGGCTTTGGCCGAACCCGAGTCCATTCAGGCCGGTGAATCTCGCTCTGGTCGGACACAATTTTTTAAATTAAACGGTGAATTAAACGATGACATTGCGAGCTACGCCCAGGAAGTGGCGACAGTACGCAAGATCCCGCTGGATGTCGTCACCGACATGTTGCAGCAAGCTCAATATAACGAGACCGCCGCTAAATTAATGCGCCCCACCAAAGGGCGCATCAAGCGCAGTTGGGTAACGTATAAAAAACGCAATGTAGACCCGGCCCGCATTCAAGGTGGCGTCCAGTTCTGGCAAAAACATCGCCTGGCCTTGGACCAGATTTCCAAAGACTATGGTGTACCGCCCTCTATTATTGTGGCCATCCTGGGCGTGGAAACCGTCTACGGCAAAATCATGGGCGACTTCAAGGTGCTGGATGCCTTGTTTACGCTGGGCTTTGCCTATCCGGATGACAGCCGTCCCGAGCGTGGTCAGTTGTTCCGTGATCAATTAGCTGACCTGATCGAATTGCATTATCAAGGCGAGCTGGACGCACGTATTGTTCAAGGCTCGTTCGCAGGCGCTATGGGTATGTCCCAGTTCATGCCCGGCAGCTTGATACGCTATGCCGTCGACGGCGATGGAGATGGCCGTATTGATCTGCGCAATAACCCAGCCGATGCCATGGCGTCGATTGCCAACTTCTTGCGTGCACACGGCTGGGAACCCGGCCTGCCGGTTTTCGCTCCGGTCGAATTGAGCAACGCAAGTAAAGCGATGGTGGACGGCGGCATTTATCCCAAACTTAATTGGGCACAATTGAATAATGCCGGTGCGACGGTGAAAGGTCAGAGCCAGAACGCAGGCCCCTGGCAGCAGGCTCAATTAGGTGTAGTGAACCTGGTGGACGAGCCACGCAATACTACCGAGTATCGCCTGGGCACGCCCAACTTCTTTGCCATTACCCATTACAACCGCAGTTACTTTTATGCCAGCTCGGTCGCCGATCTGGCTTCCGAACTGGCCAAACAAATGGGCTACGGCAACCCTAATTAATTAAAGATGCCGGTAGACAGGTAACGGTCGCCACGGTCGCACACAATGAACACGATCGTGGCGTTTTCTACGCGCTGAGCAACGCGCATGGCAGCCACCAGAGCACCGCCGGATGAAATACCGGCACAGATCCCCTCTTCAGCGGCCATACGGCGCGTCATGATCTCGGCCTCTTGCTGGCCAATTTCCTCGAACATATCCACTTTGGAGGGATCGTAAATTTTGGGCAGATACTCTTCTGGCCATTTACGAATGCCGGCAATTTGCGCCCCTGGTGCAGGCTGAGCCCCCACCACCACTATGCCGCTATTCTGGCTACGCAAGTAATTACCCACCCCCATGATGGTGCCGGTCGTGCCCATGGCGCTGACAAAGTGAGTAACCTGACCATCGGTTTGCTGCCAGATTTCCGGGCCGGTGCTATGCACGTGCGCCGCTGGATTATCCTTGTTGGCAAACTGATCCAGCACCTTGCCCTGCCCTTCGGCCTGCATCTTCAGCGCCAAATCACGGGCGTATTCCATACCGCCTTGATCCGCAGGCGTCAGAATCAACTTCGCTCCGTAAGCCGTCATGGAAGCACGACGTTCCAGCGACAGGTTATCGGGCATGATCAAAATCATTTTGTAGCCACGCACGGCCGCAATCATGGCCAGTGCAATACCAGTATTGCCACTGGTGGCCTCGATCAAGGTGTCTCCCGGCTTGATATCACCGCGGCGCTCGGCCTCCTGAATCATGGAACTGGCAGCACGGTCTTTCACCGAACCGGCAGGGTTATTGCCTTCCAGCTTGGCCAACAAGACATTACCGCGTGCCTGCCCAAACTCGCCTGGAATACGCTGCAAGCGAACCAAGGGGGTTTGGCCAACGGTATCTTCAATGGTGGGATAGTTTTTCATCGATCAATCTCTTACCTTGAGCAAGAAGGCAGCCAGCTCGCACTGACTGCCCATGCAGACTAAACAAACTACTAGCTTAAAGCGAGTCTACGCCCAGGGCTACGGCTTTCTTCTTATATCCGCATCGGCCGTATTGGAAACCGCCTTGCTGGCGGCTTTGGCAGGTTCCACTTTCAGGCCCGACTGCTCCATCGTAATAATCTTTTTCGCGCCTATCCCTTTGACCCGGTCCGCCAAATCCTGCAAAGAGTCGAAAGGGCCACCCCGCTGGCGCTCCTCCAGAATCAACTCGGCCGTGCGGGGGCCTATACCTTTAATTTGCTGCAATTGTTGAGCATCAGCCGTATTCAAGTCGACCGCAGCGACCAAGCTCCAGGGCCCCAATAAGCATAGGGCAAGCAGAAAGCGAAGAACGGACGCACGCCAACCTTGCATTGAGTGCAGCCAGCGATGGGAAACGGGGGACAAGATCAGGGAGGTAGACATGATAAAGGCTCCTTGGAAAGAAGCCTTTATGGTGCTGCCTGGGTGAATGCAAAAGCGGGCCGGAGACCGCGTTTAGCCATGCGTGGCAGCCCGCATGGACTTTAAAGCCCTGTTGCTTAGCGCAGAGCCCCCGACTGCAGCAGACGGCGTACGTACTCGGCGACACCCGTCTGTACATCGTGGAAAGGCTTGTCGTAACCAGCCGCACGCAACTGTGTCAGGTCTGCCTGGGTGTGGCTTTGATAACGGCCTTTCAGATCATCGGGAAACGGGATGTATTGCAGAAACTGCTGCGTCACCAACTCTTCCAATGTCAGGGCAGGCAAGCCATCATGCTCACGCAAGGTGTTGACGACGGTCTGGGCCACATCATTGAACGGCTGGGCACGCCCCGAACCGCAGTTGAACACGCCCGACTGCTTGTCCTGACCCAGGAAATGCAGATTCACCGACACGACATCATCAATAAAGACGAAGTCACGTTGCTGACCGCCATCCACATAGCCATCCCAGCCACCAAACAAGAGTACATGACCGTCGCGACGGTATTGCAGCATATTGTGATAAGCCACCGAAGCCATACGACCTTTGTGCTGCTCTTGTGGACCATAGACATTGAAGTAACGCAGGCCGACCACTGGCGCACGCAGACTATCCAGATGACGACGCAGCACTTGGTCGAACAGAAACTTGGAATAGCCGTAGACGTTCAACGGCGCTTCGTTGCTGAGGTCCTCGGCATACAAGGGACCCGCACCGTAAACAGCGGCGGACGAAGCATACAAGAGAGGAATACGCTTGGCCTGGCAGTACTCGAAGATTTCCAGCGTCACGCGGTAGTTGTTGTCCATCATGAACTGACCATTGCGCTCGGTCGTATCCGAACATGCGCCCTGGTGCAACACAGCTTCAATATTGGAGAACTCGTCGCGCGCCAACCGGGCACGGAAATCGTCCTTGTCCATATAGTCGGCAATTTGGCCATGCACCAGATTGACGAACTTGTCGCCATCGCTCAGGTCGTCCACCACCAGAATGTCGGTCACACCCTGCTGGTTCAGGCCTTTCACCAAATTGCTGCCAATAAAGCCAGCGCCACCGGTCACTACGATCATGCCAATTCCTTTGCCGTCACAATGGACGTACCCAATTTTCCGACCACGATACCACCCGCGCGGTTCGCCCAGCGCATGGCCTGCAACCAGTCCAGACCCGCCGCTCGCATCACCGCCAGCGTTGCCAATACCGTGTCCCCGGCACCCGAGACATCGAACACCTCTTGTGCCTGCGCATCCACATGCTCACGCCCCTGCTCGGTGAACAAGGTCATCCCTTGTTCGGAACGGGTAATCAGCAAGCATTCCAAATTCAGCTTGCGACGCAAATCTTGAGCGCGTCGCATCAAATCATCTTCATCTTTCCAAGCGCCCACGGCTTCCTGCATTTCCGAACGATTCGGCGTCAGGATAGTAGCCCCTTGATAGCGCTCGTAGGTTTTGCCTTTGGGATCGACCAGAACAGGAATGTTCTTCGATCGTGCCAACGCAATCAAACTTTCTACTTGGGCCAAAGCGCCTTTCGCATAGTCCGACAAGACCAGCACTTGATGCTGATCCAGCAAGTCGCTCATGCTTTGCTGCAACTGATCCAAAGCACTGCTGGCCGGGCTTTCTTCAAAATCCACGCGCAACAATTGTTGCTGGCGACCCAGCACGCGCAGCTTCAGCGATGTGGGCATGACCGGATCTTGCACCCAATGCGCCTGAACATGGTCCGCTTCAGCCAGTTCACGCACAGTCTTGCCCGCTTCGTCCTGCCCGATCACGCCCAGCAGGCTGGCCTGGGCACCCAAAGCGGCAATATTGCGTGCCACGTTGGCGGCACCACCCAGACGGTCCTCTACCCGCCCCATCTTGACCACAGGAACGGGTGCTTCGGGGGAGATACGATCCACATCGCCAAACCAGTAACGGTCCAGCATGACGTCACCCACGACCAGCACACGGCTGGCAGCAACAGCTTCACCAGGGAAGGTCATCATTTCAGCTCCTCAAGGCGGCGAGGTGCATAGGTTTCCCAAGAATTGCAGCCGGGACATTGCCAATAGAAATGGCGAGCTTCAAAGCCGCAAGAACTGCAGGAATAACGATCCAGACGCTGGGTGTGGCGATGAATCAAGGAACGCAGCAGGCTTAAATCCGCACCTGCAATAATCTGATCGACACCGACAGCCTCCGCGCCGTCGGTACTTTCCTTGCCCTGCCCTTGATCCTGGAGTTCAACTTCCAGCATCTTGTCCAGACCCAATAGAGAAGGATGGGCACGCAAGGCATCACGCGCAAACGCCCAGGCCTGCAAATGGCCTTCCTGTTCGCGCAGAACACGGAACAGCACATTGAAAATATCCAGGCTGGGATGCTGCTGATAATGACTGCGCAACATGGCAACGCCCTCTTCGCCCCGCCCCAGCTTGCGGTAACTGTCCAGCAGCTCGGTCGCGTACAGGCCCACATATTCAGGCGCACTGCTCAAAATGGAAACAAGATAAGCCCGCTCCTGCTCGCTCTGGCCTTGCATACGCGCCACACGAGCACGCAAACCGGCAACCCGCGCCTGAGAAGCATACATGCCTTGGCCCGTGCCCAGCTTGCGAATGGCATTATCCGCCTCGTCCAAGGCTTTGGCGGCACGTTCAAAATCAGGCTGCTTGCCTTGCAAGGCCCCTTCAGCCTGCTCACACTGGTAATGCACCAGTTGCGGCACGGGTTCATCGACCAGGGCACGCAAACGGCGCACCGCTTCAATGGCACGCGGCCAATCGTGCTCGGACTCATAAATACGGATCAAGGCGCGCATGGCCGGAATAGCAAAGCGCGTTTCACGCACCGCTTCAAAAGCGGCCTCGGCTCGGTCCAGCATGCCAGCTTTCAGGAAATCCTGGGCAATCTGAAACTGGGCATTTTCACGATCTGCAACTGGCAAATCAGCGCGCGACAGCAGACTTTGATGCACTCGGATAGCGCGCTCCATTTCACCACGACGGCGAAACAGGCTACCCAGTGCAAAGTGCAGCTCGGTGGTTTCGGGGTCCAGCTTGGCCACTTCCACAAAGGCGTCAATGGCGCGATCCGGCTCTTCATTGAGCAGGAAGTTCAAACCCTTGAAATAGGAATCCGGCAAGGTGCGAGTTTCGGACATCATCTGCCGAAAATCCACCCGCGCGGCGACCCAGCCCAAGGCAAATAGAATTGGTACAAAAACCAACCACCAGGTTTCAAAATCCACTGTTTACTCCAAGGACTTACAAAGGCGCCAGCGGGGCGACGGTCTCGGGCGCCACAGCAGCCGTATTCACGGGCGATTGCTGCGCTTGCTCCAGTCTGTCTTGCAGACGGTCCATTTCGCGGCGCAAGCGGTTGACCTCGCGACGGCGACGCATCAACGCGCCCACCATCAAAAGCAGCCCCAACACCAAACCTAAAATAAACGCGGCCAGCATTACGACGATCAGCGGAACGTCTTGAATAATATGCTCGGCGAAAAAGCTGACTTGCACCGGTTCCGTGTTTTTCAGTGCGAACAGCAGCACGATCACAAAAACGAGCAGACGCAGTACCCAGACTAGATAGCGCATTTTTAGGGCTCCAACAGTGTTTTTATAATGTCTGATTGTACGTGCAAGCGGAATTTAGCGCACACGCAAAACAGGCCCTGAAAAGGGCCTGTGTAATCAGTATGCAAGTAGGTCTTAACCGTGACGGACTCTCGCATTGAGCTGCTCGAAGGCAGACGACTGGTCGTCTGCTTCGATTTGCTCTTGCTCGAGAAAGACAGAATCGACTCGCTCGCGCAATTCCTTGCCGGCCTTGAAGTGCGGCACCTGTTTACCAGGCACCATCACTTTTTCACCCGATTTGGGATTGCGCCCTACCCGCGGCGAGCGGGTAGAGAGCGAAAAGCTGCCAAACCCTCGGATTTCGATCCGTTGACCGCTGGCCAAGGCCTGGGTCATAGAATCCAAAACCGTTTTCACGGCGAAATCCATATCGCGCAGAGCCAGCTGCGGATAGCGGCTGGCCAACAACGCGATCAGCTCAGACTTTGTCACGCTGATTAACCGTCGTCACGTTGCTGCTGGTCCAGCTTGGCACGCAGCAGAGCACCCAGATTGGTCGTACCGGACGAAGCACTGGCTTCGGTCAGGCGGGCCATGGATTGAGCGGTTTCGGCGGTATCACGAGCCTTGATGGACAACTGAATCGAACGGGTCTTGCGATCCACGCTCAAGATCATGGTTTCGATTTCCTGACCTTCTTTCAGAGCCGTCGTGGCATCTTCAACACGGCCCGAGGAAATCTCGGAGGCGCGCAGGTAGCCTTCAACGTCCAGCGACAGAGTTACAACAGCACCCTTGGCTTCCACGGACTTGACGACGCCGCTAACCACGGCACCCTTGTCGTAGGTTGCTACGAAGTTGTTGAACGGATCGCCTTCCAGCTGTTTGATACCCAGGGAAATGCGCTCTTTGTCGGTGTCGATGCCCAGAACCACGGCGTCAACTTCGTCGCCCTTCTTGAAGTTGCGAACGGCTTCTTCGCCAGTCTCGGACCAGGACAGGTCGGACAGGTGAACCAGACCGTCGATGCCGCCAGGCAGACCAACAAACACGCCAAAGTCGGTGATGGACTTGATGCCACCGCGAACCTTGTCGCCGCGCTTGAAGTTGATGGCGAAATCTTCCCATGGGTTGGCACGGCACTGCTTCATGCCCAGGGAGATACGACGACGATCTTCGTCGATTTCCAGAACCATGACTTCGACTTCTTCACCCAAGGTCACAACCTTGCGTGGGTCAACGTTCTTGTTGGTCCAATCCATTTCGGATACGTGAACCAGACCTTCGATACCGTCTTCCACTTCAACAAATGCACCGTAGTCGGTCAGGTTGGTAACCTTGCCGAACAGACGGGTGTTTTGTGGGTAGCGACGTGCCAGACCGATCCATGGATCTTCGCCCAGCTGCTTGACGCCCAGGGAGACGCGGCTCTTTTCCTGATCGAACTTGAGGACCTTGGCTTCGATTTCCTGACCCACCTGCAGAACTTCGGATGGGTGACGAACACGGCGCCATGCCATATCGGTGATGTGCAGCAGACCGTCGATGCCGCCCAGATCCACGAACGCACCGTAATCGGTGATGTTCTTGACGATACCTTTGACGATAGCGCCTTCGGACAGGGTTTCCAGCAGTTTCTGACGCTCTTCGCCCATGGAGGCTTCCAGCACAGCGCGACGCGACAACACGACGTTGTTACGCTTGCGATCGAGCTTGATGACCTTGAATTCCAGGGTCTTGCCTTCGTATGGCGTGGTGTCCTTAACAGGACGCAGATCAACCAGCGAACCGGGCAAGAAGGCGCGGATGCCGTTGGTCATGACGGTCAGACCGCCCTTGACCTTACCAGTGATGGTACCGTTGACCAGTTCGCCGGACTCAAGCGCTTGCTCGAGGGACAACCAGGCCGACAGACGCTTGGCGCGGTCGCGGGACAGAATGGTGTCACCGTAGCCGTTTTCGAAGGCGTCGATTGCCACGGAAACAAAGTCACCAGCTTGAACTTCCAGTTCGCCCTGATCGTTCAGGAACTCTTCCAGAGGGATCAGTGCTTCGGACTTCAGGCCAGCATTGACCAGAACGTAGTTGTGGTCAATACGCAGAACCTCGGCGGAGATAACTTCGCCGCTTTTCAGGTCTTGGTTTTTAATGCTTTCTGCAAACAAATCGGCAAAGCTTTCGCCGCCCGTTGCGTCTGTGTGAAGGTTAGTGGACATTAAATCAATCCGTTAGCCAAAATGGCCATAAAAAACACACCAGGCAGAACCCGGTGGAGTGAACAAAGCCCGATCAGCACGGGATTAGGCTGTCGGGACCGCAATGCCCGACCAAAGGTCGAGCACCTTATTTACAACTTCCTGGATGCTGAGCTGGGAAGAATCCACAATGTGGGCACCCGGCGCAGGCACAAGCGGAGCATGAGTTCGAGAACGATCACGTTCGTCGCGCGCACGCAAGTCCGCCAAAAGACTCGTAAGATTAGCAGAAATACCCTTTTCGCTCAACTGTTTACAGCGTCTTTGGGCCCGCACCTCCGCATCTGCCAGCAAAAATATCTTTAAAGGTGCGTCCGGGAACACAACTGTGCCCATATCGCGCCCATCGCCCACCAAACCGGGGGCAACGCGAAAATCCCGCTGCCGTTGCAAAAGTGCCTCACGCACCAGAGGCAAGGCCGCCACCTGAGAGGCCAGATTTCCTACCTCTTCCTGACGAATAGCGTCGCTGACGTCATCGCCATCCATGTAGATATGGGGGTAGTCAAACTGCACGTTTAGGCTCTGGGCCGCATGCTGGACCTGGGCCTCGTCCTGGACATCCACGCCGCGACGCAGGCAGGACAAGGCGGTCAGGCGATACAAGGCACCGCTGTCCAGCGTATGCCAGCCCAGCCGCTGCGCGACCAGGGAAGCAATCGTCCCTTTACCGGAAGCGGTAGGGCCATCAATGGTTATGACGGGAATGCTCTGCTCTGTCATGCCTGCACCAATTGTTCAAAAACAGAAAAATACTCGGGGAACGTCTTGCTGACACAGCCGGGATCCAGAATGGTGACCGGCACCGGGCCAAAGCTGGCCAGTGAAAAACACATGGCAATGCGGTGGTCATCATACGTTTCGATGCTGGCCGAACGCCATTGATCGGCGGCAATAGGATGCACAGTCAGCCAGTCCGGCCCGGATTCTACTGTTGCCCCCAGTTTGCGCAATTCGGCCTGCATGGCATCAATACGGTCTGTCTCCTTCACGCGCCAACTGGCGATATTGCGCAAGGTGCAAGGACCATCAGCAAACATGGCCATGGCAGCTGCCGTCATGGCGGCGTCAGGAATATGGTTGAAATCCAGATCAAAGGCCTTGAGCTTGTCGCCCTTGGCTACGCACTCACCAGAAACGATCAGTTCATTGGCATGACGCTCGATACGAGCACCCATGGCTTGGGCCACATCCGCAAACTGAATATCGCCTTGCAGACTTTCTGTACCCACGCCCTGAATACGTAGCGGGCCACCGCCAATAGCTCCCAAAGCAATGAAATACGAAGCGGACGAGGCATCGCCCTCCACCACGTACAAGCCGGGGCTGACATAAGCCGCATCGGCGGGGACAGTAAAGCTGCTCCAGCCGTCGCGCTCCACCTGCACACCGAAACGCGCCATCATGGCCAGCGTGATTTCAATATAAGGCTGAGAGATCAACTCCCCTTCCACCTCGATACGCAAAGGCTGGCCCGTACGAGCAGTCAACAAGGGAGCGGCCATTAACAAGGCTGTCAGGAACTGGCTGGATACCGAGCCTTTCACCGACACACGACGCTGATCAGCCTGTACCAACTCACCAATCGCCAAGGGAGGATAGCCCTCTGCCCCCAGATATTGCACCTCAGCTCCCAGGCTGCGCAGCGCATCCACCAGATCCCCAATGGGGCGCTCGTGCATGCGGGCAATACCGCTAAGGTTGAAGCGACCACCCATCAAGCCCAAAGCAGCGGTCAAGGAGCGGAAGGCCGTACCGGCATTACCCAAAAACAGATCGGCATCGCGGTGCGCAAAAGGAGCCCCACCGTCGATCACTACCGTGCCCTGCCCCAGGTCCTGCACAGCCACGCCCATTTGCTGCAGAGCGGCTATCATGACGCGGGTATCGTCCGAATGCAGCAAGCCTTCCAGGCGTGTTTGCCCTTGAGCCAAGGCGGCCAACAACAGGGCTCGATTAGAAATGCTCTTGGACCCTGGCAATTGCAGTTGTCCGCTAGCGCGGCTGACGGGGTTCAAAACAAGACTGTCGCTTTGGCTCATTGCAAACCACTCCTACTTGCCCAAAAACGGCGCGCCAAGGCAGCACGCTCTAAAAATTCGTATAAAGCCTGACCATCCTGGTCCTGCAAAGCCTGTTCGGCCTGATCCAGGGCCTGACGTACTTCCTGCAATTGGCCCAAGACAGCCTCGCGGTTACTCAGAAAAATGTCGCGCCACACTTCGGCTGATCCGGCTGCAATGCGGGTGAAATCCCGAAAGCCAGTTCCAGCCAAGGCAAAGCGCTGATCCGAGTTGGCACTGGAGGCCACCTGCCACATAAAAACCGAGGATAAAAAGTGCGGCACATGACTGACCGATGCCAGCACTTCGTCATGCGTAGCCGGGTCCATCAACATGACACGCGCCCCGCAAGCCTCCCACACGGCAATCAAACGCTCGCGTGCGCTGGCACTGTTTTCTTCCAGGGGGGTCAAGATGACGTTGCGACCGTCGTACAGATCAGCACGCGCCGCTTCGGGACCTACGGTCTCCGCACCGGCGATGGGGTGGCCGGGAACAAACTGGCTGATACGATCACCCAGCGCCTCACGCGACACACTGACCACATCGACCTTGGTGCTACCTGCGTCACTGATCAAGGTGCCGTCACGCAGATGGGGACGCAAGGTTTTCAATACCGAGGCCATGGCCCCGATAGGCGTAGCCAACACAATCAGGTCCGCTTGCTGCGCGGCTTGCTCAAGCGTGGCGACATCGTCAATCAGGCCCAGTTCTTGGGCACGTCGCAAGCTTTTCAGCTGCCGACCTACGCCCAGCACTTTTCCTACCGCCCCGGAGCGCTTGAGCGCCAGAGCCAAAGAGCCGCCAATCAAACCGACTCCGACGATCGCCAGCACCGGAACCAAGGGCGGCGGCGCCATAGTTTCTGATGACGCTATCATGATTAATTCCGTTCCCTCTCAGGCCGTCCATGCTGCGCGTATTGCGTGAAATAGCACGAGCAAAACCGGGATATTGATGCAGACTTTGCCAGACGGCTGCCCAAACCCCATCAAAGGATTAAAGCAACACGCAAAGCCTCTATTTTGTCTAGCCAGCTCTTGATGGCACAACGCACCAAGCAACTGCGCAAGACTGACCGAAACAAGCAGATCCTGTGCGAGCCACTCGTTCTGACAAGGCATGTCCTGAACAGACAATAAGGCCTTGAGGGTGAAACCTCCCCCCAGGCCTTTCTTGTTGCTGATGCTTAAAAGTCGTTTACGGGGTAAGAACCCAGAATCTTGAAAAAGGCGACTTGTTTCTTCAGTTCTGCCAAAGCAGCAGCCATGGCTGGCTCATCACGATGGCCGATCAGGTCTACGTAGAAATAATATTCCCACTGCCCTGTCCGTGCAGGACGCGACTCCAGGCGAGTCATGGACACGCCATGCACAGCCAAAGGAGACAGCATGTCATAAACAGCACCAGCCCGGTTGGGCACCGCCAGAATGATGCTGGTCTTGTCATTACCGCTAGGCAGGGACTCGATATTGCCAATGGCCAGGAAACGGGTGCGGTTGTGCGGATCGTCCTGAATACCGGCCTCGACCACCCCCAGATTCCAGGCGGTAACAGCCGTATTGCCCGCAATCGCTGCAACCGTAGGATCGGACGACGCAATGCGTGCTGCTTCAGCGTTGCTGGAGGCGGCCTCACGCAAAAGCTGTGGGTAATGCTTTTGCAGCCAGTTCTGGCACTGCGCCAAAGCCTGAGGATGGGCCATCACGCGGGTGACGCCTTCCATCGTGCCAGTTTGGGTCAGCAGATTGTGATGCACACGAATCGAGCGCTCGCCCAAGACACGCAAGGGCGAGTTCAGCAGCAAATCCAGCGTGCGGTTCACGGCGCCTTCTGTCGAGTTCTCGACGGGCACCATGCCCACCTCAGCCTGACCCACTTCGACGCTGCGGAAAACCTCGTCGAAGGAATCACATTGCAGGCCATCCAAAGCATGGCCGAAATGCTCGTAGGCGGCTTGCTCGGAAAAAGAGCCCTGCGGGCCCAGATAAGCCACGCGCAACACGCTTTCCAGACCGCGACAGGCAGAAATAATCTGCCCCCACACCGCTTCGACTGCTGCCGGTGTGAACGGGCCCTCATTTTCTGACTGCAAGCGACGCACAATACGTGCCTCGCGTTCGGGCTTGAGGATGACTTCCTCTGTATTGAAGTCCTGCTTGATCTTGCCCACCTCCAAAGCCGCACGAGCACGCTCGTTGAGCAGCTCCAGGATCTGGCGATCCAGCTCATCAATACGATTGCGCCAAGGGAGCAGGCGCTCAGTTAAGGTATTAGCCATTCCGTCGTTCAAATTCAGTCATGAAATCGATAAGTGCCTGCACACCCTCCAGCGGCATGGCGTTATAGATTGAAGCGCGCATACCGCCCACGCTCTTGTGTCCTTTCAGGGAAGTCAGACCTGCAGCCGTAGCCTGTTCCAGGAACAGGGAATCGAGGGACTGATCACGCAACAGGAACGGGACGTTCATGCGCGAGCGATACGCCGGATGCACGGTGTTGTTATAGAACTCGGACGCATCCAGAAAGCCGTATAAAGCTTCGGACTTGGCCGCATTGCGTGCCTGCATGGCAGCCACACCACCCTGGCGCTCCAGCCACTTGAACATCAGCCCGGCCATGTAGATCGAGTACGTAGGCGGCGTGTTGAACATGGACTGCTGCTTTTCAATGTTGGCGTAGTTGAACGCCGACGGGCACAGATCCATGGCATGGCCCAACAGGTCCTTGCGTATCATCATCAAGGCGATGCCGGACATACCCGCATTCTTTTGCGCCCCGGCATAGGCCACGGACACGCGCGAGAAATCGATCGGGCAGGACAGGATGTTGGAGGAAACGTCTGCAACAACAGGCACATCCAGCTTGGGAATGTCGTTGAACTCCACACCACCAATCGTTTCATTGGTGCAAACGTGCAGGTAAGCCGCGTCCGGGCGCACATCCCATTGAGAAGGCTCGGGGAACCAGGTCCAGGGCGCCCATTCCTTGCCCTGATCCTGCCACGCCTGACCACTGGTACCGGCAACGTGAATATCACCGTAGCGCTGAGCCTCTTCGCAGGACTTGACCGACCAGCTGCCCGAAAGCACGTAGTCGGCCTTGCCACTGCCATTGCGCTGAATCAGGTTCAAGGGCAAAAGACCATTCTGGCCTTGTGCCCCACCCTGAACAAACAACACTGCAAAGTCATCGGGCACGGACAGCAAGCTGCGCAAATCGGCTTCTGCCTCGTCACGCACACCCATATAGTCCTTGCTACGGTGGCTCATTTCCATGATGGACATGCCGGTGCCATGCCAATCTGTCATTTCAGCAGCGGCTTGCTCCAGCACTTCCAACGGCAGCATTGACGGGCCTGCCGAAAAATTCCATACACGCATTACTCGTTTTCCTCGCCGGAAGGGTCCGCCTGGTCTTGGGCGGAATCAAGTTGATTATCCTGCTCCTGACCTTCTGGCGCCTGACCCTCTTCGGCCAGCTCGGCGTCGACCTCGTCATCGGTCTCTACCACGCGGTACACACCAGACAGCTCGCTGTCATCGTCCACGCTGATCAAGGTCACACCTTGAGTCGCACGACCCATTTCGCGGATTTCAGCCACGCGAGTGCGTACCAGCACACCAGCGTTGGTGATCAGCATGATCTCGTCGGTTTCACGAACCAGCACCGCACCCACGACCTTGCCGTTACGAGCCGAGGTCTGGATGGCAATCATGCCCTTGGTGCCACGACCGTGACGCGTGTATTCGCCAATCGGGGTACGCTTGCCGAAACCGTTCTCGGTGGCGGTCAGCACGGATTGGGTTTCGTCTTCGGCCACCAGCAGGGCAATCACGGACTGACCTTCTTCCAGCGTCATGCCGCGCACACCACGGGCTGCACGGCCCATTGGGCGCACATCGCCCTCGTCAAAGCGCACAGCCTTGCCGGCGTCCGAGAACAACATGACGTCGTGCACACCGTCGGTCAGTTGAGCGCCGATCAGGTAGTCGCCCTCGTCCAGGCCCACAGCAATAATGCCGGCCTTACGGGGGTTGGAGAAGTCGGACAGCGGGGTCTTCTTGACCGTACCGCGCGAGGTCGCCATGAACACGAACTGATCTTCGCTAAATTCCTTGACGGACAGCACCACATTGATCTTCTCGCCATCTTCCAGAGGGAACATATTGACGATAGGACGGCCACGCGAGTTGCGTGAACCTTGAGGCACTTCCCAGACCTTGAGCCAGTACACACGGCCACGGTTGGAGAAGCACAGCAGGTAATCGTGGGTATTGGCGATGAACAACTTGTCGATCCAGTCGTCCTCTTTCATGGCGGTGGCTTGCTTGCCACGGCCACCACGACGCTGGGCCCGATATTCGGACAGCGGCTGGCTCTTGATGTAGCCGGTATGCGAGAGCGTCACCACCATATCCATAGGGGTGATCAGGTCCTCGGTATCCAGCTCGGTGGCGTTGTGCTCGATTTGCGAGCGACGAACGTCCTTGCCAGTGGCCGAGAACTCGTCGCGCACGGCGATCAGCTCGTCACCAATAATGGCGGACACACGGGCCGGGTTGGACAGGATGTCCAGCAAATCAGCAATCTTGTCCATGACCTCACGGTACTCCTGAACAATCTTGTCCTGCTCCAGGCCAGTCAGGCGCTGCAAGCGCATGTTCAGAATTTCCTGGGCCTGCACTTCGCTCAGACGGTACAGACCGTCTGTGTTCATGCCAAATTCAGCGCCCAAATCATCCGGACGGTAAGCCTGGCGGCCGCCCACAATGGCGCTGGTGTCGGCACGGGCCAGCATCTCGCGCACCAGACCGGAATCCCAGGACCGAGCCATCAGCTCGACACGGGCAACCGGTGGCGTTGGAGCCGCTTTGATGATTTCGATGAACTCATCAATATTGGCCAGGGCCACAGCCAGACCTTCCAGCACATGACCGCGCTCGCGCGCTTTGCGCAACTGGAATACGGTACGGCGAGTAACCACTTCGCGGCGGTGGCTCAGGAAGTAATCCACCAACTGTTTCAGGTTGAGCAGACGGGGCTGGCCATCGACCAGTGCCACCATGTTCATCCCGAAGGTTTCTTGCAACTGCGTATTCTTGTAGAGGTTGTTCAGCACAACTTCCGGCACTTCGCCGCGCTTCAGTTCAATGACCAAACGCATACCGTCCTTGTCGGACTCGTCGCGGATATCGGAGATACCCTCGATGCGTTTTTCGTTGACCAGCTCGGCAATGCGTTCCTGCAGCGACTTCTTGTTAACCTGGTAAGGAATGGCGTCGACCACGATGGCCTGACGGTTGCCCTTTTCCATGTCTTCAAAGTGTGTACTGGCACGCATGATGACGCGACCACGGCCCGTGCGATAGCCTTCGCGCACACCGGACATGCCATAGATAATGGCACCGGTCGGGAAGTCGGGGGCCGGGATGTATTCGATCAGCTCATCAACCGTGCACTCGGGGTGGCTCAGGCAGTACAGACAGCCGTTGACCACTTCAGCCAGGTTATGCGGCGGAATATTGGTAGCCATACCCACGGCAATACCCGAGCTGCCGTTGACCAGCAGGTTGGGCAGACGCGAAGGCAACAGGGCCGGTTCTTTTTCGCTGCCATCATAGTTAGGCACGAAATCCACGGTTTCCTGGTCGATATCGGCCAGCAGTTCGTGGGCGATCTTGGCCAGACGGATTTCGGTGTAACGCATGGCCGCGGCGTTATCCCCGTCGATGGAACCAAAGTTACCTTGTCCGTCGACCAGGGTGTAGCGCATGGAAAAGTCCTGCGCCAGACGCACGATAGTGTCATAGACGGCAGAGTCACCATGAGGGTGGTACTTACCGATCACATCACCGACGATACGAGCCGACTTCTTATAGGCACGATTCCAGTCGTTATTGAGTTCATGCATGGCGAACAGAACACGGCGATGCACGGGCTTCAAACCATCTCGCACGTCGGGAAGAGCACGGCCCACAATCACGCTCATGGCGTAATCGAGGTAGCTGCGGCGCATCTCCTCTTCAAGCGAAACGGGAAGCGTCTCCTTGGCAAAGGAATCCATAGGTCAATTCTTTATAGATATGGGTTAAGCAGTAAGCCAGCCGTAAACGGACAAGAGGAAATTCTAGCACTTTCACATAGAGGGACGCAGCGTAGCGAGGCGAGAAGGCGGGCGATATGTGATTGAAACGGTCGATTCGTCAAAAATCCATCGTCCACTAATCGTATCGATGATGGATTGAAGAAGCGGCCCCACCCTTTCCCTGTTGCCTAAAACCAACAATAAAAGGAAAGAACAAGGCTAATTCCACGCATCTTCACGAATCGTTCCCCGTCCCCCTCACGCATGTGGCCGAAATGTCTTAAGATTCGACCTAACACGCATGAAACCCAGCGCAAGCAAGTCTTTGTTCCGTTCAAAGGATTGCTATACTGGTTCCGTTAATCAGCGGCAGGGGTTCGCTGCGGTCACTTAACAGCATCAGCTCAACGAGGAGAAATATGAACAAACCCTCCAAAATCGCACTTGTACTCGCCATTGCCGCCGCATCGGCCACTAGTGCAGTTTCCGCACAAGAGTCCGGCGAAGTTAACAACTGGCGCAATCCGTTCGGCGACGTTTGGAAAAACGGCACCAACGAACTGTGCTGGCGCAACAACTTCTGGACACCTGCTACAGGTATTCCAGGTTGTGACGGTGTGCCCGTTGCCCAAGCCCCCGAAGCTCCTGTCGTCGCTCCTACTGTCACCAAAGTGACTCTGAACGCTGACACGTTCTTCGACTTCGACAAATCCACCATCAAGCCAGAAGGCCGCCAGGTTCTGGATCAAGTGGCTGACACCGTTCAGTCCATCGATCTGGAAACTCTGATCGCTACCGGTCACACTGACTCGATCGGCGCTGAAGCTTACAACCAGAAGCTGTCCGAGCGTCGCGCCAATGCTGTTAAAGCATACTTGGTCAACAAGGGCGTACCTGCAGACCGTATCTACACCGAAGGCAAGGGCGAAGCTCAGCCAGTGGCGTCCAACAAGACCCGCGAAGGCCGTGCTCAAAACCGTCGCGTAGAAATCGAAATCGTGGGCAACCGCAAGTAATTCTTGCTGCATCACGTATTTCTGTAGCTAAGGCTACAATTAAGGCTCCGCTTTTGCGGGGCCTTAATTTTTTTGGATGAGCCATGACCGCTTCCACCGTCACTAACGTCAATGTCGATCCCGCAGAGATCGATAAATTCAGTGCACTGGCATCCCGCTGGTGGGACCCTGACAGCGAGTTCAAACCGCTGCACGCCATCAACCCTTTGCGTCTGGACTGGATTCTGTCCTACACCGGCTCCCTGGCGGGCAAGCAGGTATTAGACGTCGGTTGTGGTGGCGGAATCTTGTCGGAAAGCCTGGCTCAGTCCGGCGCCGACGTCACCGGCATTGACCTGGCCGAGCGCTCCTTGAAGATTGCCCGTTTGCACAGTCTGGAATCAGGCGTACCCGTCAAATACGAGATGATCAGCGCCGAAGACATGGCCGATCAGCACCCGGGTCGTTTTGACGTTGTCACCTGCATGGAAATGCTGGAACATGTCCCCGATCCGGGCTCCATCATTGCGGCCTGCGCCAAACTGGTCAAACCCGGTGGCTGGGTCTTTTTCTCGACTCTGAATCGCAATCCCAAATCTTTTTTGTTTGCCATTGTGGGCGCCGAGTACCTCTTGCGCCTGATTCCCAAAGGCACGCACAGCTATGAGGGCTTCATCAAACCCAGCGAGCTGATTTCCTCGGCCCGCCGCAGTGGTCTGGATGCCCTGGCATTGAAGGGTCTGGAATACAACCCGATTACCGAGCACTATCACCTGTCTGGCGACACCTCCGTCAACTACCTACTGGCCAGCCGCCGCCAAAGCTAAGCCCTCATGAATAAACTGGTTCTATTCGATTTCGACGGCACCTTGGCCGACTCTGCTCCGGATCTGGCCGCTACGGCCAATCGCATGCGCAAGGAACATGGCCTGCCTGATTTGCCCTACGAAGCACTGCGTCCCTATGCCTCGCACGGTGCACGGGGGCTGCTCAAGGTAGCCCTGGATATCAATACCGATCACCCCAACTACGCACAATTGCGAGCACAGTTCCTGCAGGACTACAACGATCACATGACGGAGCTGACCTATCTGTTTGAGGGCGTAGCCCCCATGCTGAAACAGTTAGAGCAGGCCGGCTACACCTGGGGCATCGTCACCAACAAGCTGGAATACCTGGCCCTGCCCCTGATCCGTCATTTAGGACTGGAAGCGGGTTGCGCAGTCACCGTCGGCGGGGATACTACCCAGCACACCAAACCTCATCCCGCCCCCTTGTTGTATGCCGCCGAGAAAACGGGCTTTGATCCCAAAGACTGCCTGTACGTAGGTGATGATCTGCGCGACATCCAGGCAGGTCAGGCTGCTGGCATGGCCACCATGATTGCCGCCTACGGCTACTGCGCTCAGGACGAGAGCCTGAGCACTTGGCAAGCCGATATGACCGTGCATCACGCCTCTGATATCTGGGAAGGCGTACAACGCTGGGCCAACGGTCAGCTTTCCCGCCCTTCCCCACTAGCCTGCTAAACAGGCTTAAGGCAGCAGCTCCGACAGGCGCTGCTGCATCCACACTGCCGCAGGGGGCAAAGTTTGCCCCTGCCGCCACAGCATCCGCACTGGCAAGGGTGGCAAAACCATCTCCCGGCAATGCAACTGCGCCAGCTTGTTGCGCAAGTTTGCATACTCGGCAATATTCAGGGGCAAAATCGCCCAGCCCAGACTATCGGCCACCATATCGGCAATGACATAAAAGCTGTCTGAGCGCCACACACTGGGGCTGACAACCATTTGCTCTGTCCCTTCAATATGAATCAGCAATTGTCGATGTGCCGTCAGCTCTTTACGGCTGACCTGATGCTGACTGGCAAGCTGGTGCGTACGCGCCACACAAATCGCTTGGGGCACAGCGCCGATATAACTTTGCGCGAATGACGCGGCATCAGCACCGCGATCAAACTGAAAAGCCATATCCGAGCGGCCTTCCTGCACATAGTCCATCACCTCGGAAGCGGTTCCGTTCCAGACCGTTAATTCCAGTGCAGGCCAGCGTTCAGCCAGCTCCTTGAGCAGCAGCCGCAAGGGCTCTTGAGGCAAGGCTTCATCCAGAGCAATTTCCAGTCTGGTCGGTTGCCCTTGCGAGAAATCCAGTGCCCGACGATTCAACACGTCTACCTGACGCAACAGAGCCTTGGCTTCCAGCAGCATGATTTCGCCCGGCACCGTCAGGCTTAACGTTCGTCGTGAACGATCAAACAACTCCAGATTCAGATCCGCTTCCAGCAGGGAAATCGAGGTGCTGACGGCTGACTGCACCTTGCCCAACTCTTTCGCGGCCTGAGTCATGGAGCCAGTTTCTGCCACAGCGACAAAATGTCGAATACGTTCCAGTGTCCAATCCATTTATCTATTTTATAGATGCTAATCAACTTTGACTGTTGATAATATTGATAGATCATACTTGCTTTCCTACCGCTCTGGTCTTTTATGCTGCACAGCTCGATTACCCATCAAGCCCACACTGCTCCCCTATCCCCAAGCCGTCGCTGGTTGATCCTGGCAATTGTGTCGGCAGCTCTTCTACTGATTGTGGTGGACATGACGGTGCTCTACACCGCCCTGCCACGCCTGACCCATGATCTGCAGGCCTCGGCCTCGGACAAGCTGTGGATCATCAACAGCTACGCTCTGGTCGTCTCCGGACTGCTGCTAGGCATGGGCACCCTGGGTGACCGCCTGGGTCACAAGCGCCTGTTCCTGTCGGGTCTGGCCATGTTTGGTCTGGCTTCAGTCGCAGCCGCCTACTCTCCGAACCCAACGGCCTTGATCGCCGCACGCGCCTTTTTAGGTGTGGCAGCGGCCATGATGATGCCCGCCACTTTATCGCTGATACGCATCACCTTTCATGATGAGCGCGAACGTGCGGTGGCCTTCGGTGTCTGGTCTTCTATCGCCTCCGGTGGTGCCGCCTTTGGTCCGGTTCTGGGCGGATTCCTGCTGGAACATTTCTGGTGGGGATCAGTCTTTCTGATCAACGTGCCCATCGTGCTGATCGCGTTGCCTATGGGCTGGATTCTGGTGCCCCGCTCCACGCCAGATGCATCGCGCCCCTGGGATATCAAAGGCTCCTTGCTGATCATGGTGGGCCTGGTAGCCAGCACCCTGGCTATCAAGGAAATGGGCAAGCTGCATACGGATTGGGGTTTGACCGCTGCCGCCCTGCTGATCGGCATCTTGTTTCTGAGCTGGTTTGTCCGTCAACAGAACCGCAGCCCTTTCCCTTTGCTGGACTTTGCCCTGTTCAAGGACGCCACGCTAAGCACCGCCGTACTCTCTGCCTTGACGGCCTCAGCGGCCTTGATCGGTATGGAGCTGGTGTTCAGCCAACGCCTGCAATTGGTACTGGGTTTCTCACCATTGGAAGCGGGCCTGGCCATTATTCCCTTGCCGCTGGCAGCCTTTATAGCCGGCCCCTTGGCCGGGCGCCTGCTGGTCGTCATCGGCAGCAAGCGACTGCTGATTGGCGCCCTGAGCTTGGCAGGAGCAGGCATGGCCGCTTATCTGCTGTGGCATAACAGTGCACAGCCTCTACAAGTGATCAGCCTGGTCATGCTGGGCCTGGGCATCGGTGCGGCCATGACGGCGGCTTCCAGCACTATCATGCAAAGCGTGCCGCCTTCGCGCGCTGGTATGGTGGCCTCGGTCGAGGAAATGTCTTATGAACTGGGTGGTGCGCTAGGCGTGACCATTATGGGTAGCCTGCTGTCCTTCGTATATAGCGCCAGCCTGATCTTGCCACAGGAATTAAGTGACCGCGCCCTGGCCTACGACAGCCTGGATCAGGCCTTATTGATGGCAGAAACCATGCCACAGAATCTGGCTCTGACCTTAAGTGAACTGGCCCGTGACTCTTTTGATAAAGGCTATGTCGCCGTACTGGCCAGTTGTACGGCTTTGCTGGTGATGGCGGCCTTGGCGGTCTGGTACTTCCAACGCAACAACAGCCATCAGAAAGCCCATTAATCTTTCTTCAACAGCGCCAGCTTGTCGGTCTGAGTCGCCCAGTATTCATGATCCGGCAAGGGCGCTTTTTGCTGGCTGATACGCTTCCAGGCCGGGTCCTCGCTCAAGGTCCGGTTCAGCTCCACATAGACCTGCTGCTCGGGCGTCACATCCTGATCACTGACAATCGCCCCCACCGGACACTCGGCCACGCAGATGGAGCAGTCAATGCATTCGTCAGGATGAATGACCAGGAAATTCGGGCCTTCAAAAAAACAATCCATGGGACACACCGTCACACAATCGGTGTACTTGCACTGGATACAGGCTTCCGTCACTACATAGGTCATGAAACAGCTACTTCAACAAATAAAGACGGGGCATAGCATAACAGCTGAGCATGAACATCATGTGATCGCTGTCGGCTATGCCCCGGGTATTCAGCCTAGAGTGGCATATACCACTGCCCCATTAAACAGCGGGCGGTTCGGCGGGTTCGAACTTGAATGGCTGGGCTGGTTTGAAGTGGTCCAGCACTTCACCCATGTAGACCTTGCTTTGCTCCGGCCCCAGATCCAGCTTCATCACTTTGCCGGTTTCTGCCGAAAAATCCGCTTTTTTCATATCCACCCAGAATGCACCGGGTGACAGAACCGAATCAAAATAATACAAACTACGTTGATGGTCGAACACCGTGCGCCAGCGTGTCGAGGAGTTGTTGGGCTGACCGGGCACTGTCATGCCATATGGAGTAGAAGCGTTACGTATCACGCTCAACACACTGGCTACGGCCTTGTCATCACTCAGGTTGCGTGGCACTGCATCAATGTAAAAAGAGGCGCGAGCAAAACGATCTGCAGCACGGCTAGTGCCGGGTAACATGTTCATGCCCCCCACCTGTTGCCAGTAATCCTTGATGGCCAATTGCTGATCAAATGTGGGCGAATTGGTCAGAACCTGATATTTACGACTATGGTGGATGTGTTGCTTACCGTCGATATACTCGATAATCGCACTATCCCCTGTGGCATCCGACATGGACAGGTGCAAAGTTGCCAAGCGATCTTCACCTTTGACCTTGGCAGTAACGACTACAAAGGGATTTTTTTCTAATGCAGCAACCGCTTCGGCCACGGTTGCAAAATTATCCAAGACGTACTGTCCCCACAAAGACATGCTTAAGGTCTTATCGCCTTTTTGAGGCGTGGGATATTGGGACTCCACCAGCCACAGCAAGTTGACGTTCAAACCTTTTTCATTGGCCCCGTCGGTAGAAGCAATGTCATAACCCGACGCAATCACGCTGCCGTATTTCGAGGTCCACTCAATGGACGAGGGGCCAGCTTCGCCAGTACGTTTTTCACCGCGAGGAAAAATCCAGAGGTTGGTGCCGACATCCAGCTTCCAGTCCATGGAACGACCGGTAATCACCTGTCCGTTATCACCCAGAAAAACAGCTCGGGTACACGCCTGAGAGGCCGCAGGCACCAAAGCCAGCCCAACTGCGCATGCCAGCAAAGTACGACGACATTTTTTTAGCAACATCTTTCTCTCCAGAGACGGCTAGCCGCCCAATCAATAAAACAAAAAAACCGACTGCTTACACAGCCGATACATTGGACACGGGTGTAACAAAAACAAGATTAGGACATTGCGTCAAGCCAAGTTAAGTCTTGTGGTGCAAGACCGACAAAAACGGAGCATGAAATCCCTTGTTTTGAGAATAAAAACATTTGCTAACTCATGATCGACCGCAATATTATTTTTTCTTCCTGATCGCCTTGAAACTGCGTTTTTCACTCTGAAAACGTGGGTAGCTGCCTTATCAGCCCGCGTATAAATGAACCAAATACGATCTCCAAACTAAACAGGCCTTTTTCTTGTTTTAAAAAACTTAAAAATAGTCATTCAGATCTGAAAACACAGGCGATGTGTGCTCGAAATCTTTTACCCAGAACTGGAAGATCATTAATTACCAGGAATGGCCAAATCCTACCCGTAGGCACAAGGAACGGCATAATGCCTCGACACGGACTTCAATAACATGCAATAAAAAACAGCCCGTAACGGGCTGTTTTGCAAATTCATCTAAAACTCCAGGCAATCAAAAAACCCCGGCAATCCTGCATAGCTATCCATGAGCTGGTCAATGACATAAGCACTATCACGGGTTTCCAGAGCCAGCAGGTTTTCCCGGTAATCTTCTTCAGCTAAGCCAACGGCTATGCGACCCGGTTCGACACGGGCACCGGCCAGCAGCTCGGACAGCTTGGGGTCCTGCATCGCCTCCAGGGCAGCGCGCAAGGCCAGTTCTTCGTCCGTGAAACCAACTTGTCCGGTGCGATCAGCGTGTAACGCCGCTTGCACTAAGGGCAACAAATTATCAATATCTTGCTTGCTAAGGTAAAACACATGCATGACACGTTCTCCACGGGTTGGTGATCGGCTAGTCCAGCATACCGAAAGACACAAGACTGGCGCTAGTGCACCGTCATTTACAGAATTAAAAAGAGGGGCCATGACAATGATGCGTAAACTCACTTATTCCCGCTGGCTATTATTGGGAATCTTGCCACTGGCCAGTCTGGCTCATGCCCAAGTGAGTGCTCAAGGTCCAGACGCCATGTCCGACAGCACGACTTCGCCACACTATGCCGTGCAGATTACACCCTATGCCTGGATTACCGGCTTGTCGGGTGAGTCCTCCCCCTTCAAACGCGCGCCCTCCCTGGATATAGAAAAGTCCTTTTCAGATGTCCTGCACGATCTGCGTGCCGCGGCCTTTCTGAACGCCTGGGTACGTCGAGACCGCTATGTATTCAACAGTGACCTGCTCTACGTGAACACACGCGAAAGTGAAGTAATAGGTGGTTTGCCTTTGGTCGGTGCTGCAGAAGGGACCGTGGACACACGTCTGTTCATGGCCACATTGCAAGGTGGTTACCGCATCTACGACACTGAACAAGCCAGCCTGGACGCACTGGCCGGTTTTTCGTTTTGGGATATACGCACCCGTGCCCATCTGAGTACGGCTGGCCGAACCCGACATCATCAGGAGAGCTTCAATTGGGTGGACCCCATGATAGGACTGCGTGCGTTCTATCGTTTCACCCCGGAGTTTTCCACTCAAGCCCAGATCCACTTGGGCGGCTTTGGCGTGGGCTCGCGCCTGAGCTATCAAGCTACCTTGACCTTGAACTACGACCTGTCAGAGAACTTCTCCATCGCTGCCGGATACAAGATGCTGGATGTGGACTATCGTCGCTCCGGCCATGTCTTTGACACTCGCATGTCGGGCCCCGTGCTAGGGCTGAGCTGGCGCTACTGACGGCACGTGAAAGGGGGCAGCACCGCCCCCTTTTCACAAGACATCAGGCCATACCATCTACCTGATGCCGTCGCTCCCAGAACCGTGAAGACACTTTTTCAAGCAGATCATCACCGGTTTTAATGACGAACACACCCTTGTCTACTGATACGCCCGCCCTGTCCAGCAAGGGCTGGGCTGCGCCGTTATGACCAATTGCTTTCAAGTGTCCATAGGCGTCGGCTACAAAATCCACTGCCGCCTTGTTAGTGCACAGTTTTGAAGCCTCTTCCTGGGTAAGCAGCAAGGCCACCGCATCAAACAGAACCGAGGGCGCACCCGCAATCTTTTCGTCGGCAGCCAAGTGTGTGCCGTCTGACAGCGTCACCCCCCCTACTTGCGGAGCGATAAGCTTGACGGCCACCCCGGCTTCCTGAGCCCCTGTCAGCAGCATTTCCAGCAAGCCCTTGTCAGCTCCGTCCGTTACCAGAATACCCAGCATCCGACCGGCAATCGGCGACTTCTGGGCCAGTATGGACAAGGCTTTGGAAGGTGCCATGTCGATCGGCTCGCGGGCGGGCTTGGCAGGAGGCGGCAAATCCAGCCCCAATCCCTGAGCCGCTCGTTTGGCCAGATCCTCATCAATGACACGCATGTGCGAGAGCACACGCACACGAACATGATTGAGCTGGACCTTGGACAGTTCAAATACCAGCCCGGCAATCAGATGCTCCTGCTCAACTTCAGTCTGAGAGCGATAAAACAATCGGGCCTGGCTGTAATGATCCGAGAACGACTCAGCCCGTACACGCAGTTTTGCGCCATCGTCTACGGTACTGGGGAAGGTGCGAAAGCCATGCGGCTGCGCGCGCGGTCCGCCCGATTCACCCGCCTCCTCCAGGCTATTGGGCTCGTAGGTCGCACGGCCCTTGGGAACCTGCGTCTGCATCATGCCGTCGCGCTGCATATTACTGAATGGGCAGCGGGGTGCATTGATAGGAATCTGATGAAAGTTGACCGTTCCCAGTCGAGACTTTTGCGTATCCAGGTAGGAGAACAAGCGGCCTTGCAGCAAGGGATCATCCGTAAAGTCGATTCCCGGAATGATGTTGGACGGCAAGAAAGCAACTTGCTCGGTCTCTGCAAAGAAGTTGTCGGGATAACGATCCAGAACCATACGACCCACAATTTTGACGGGCAGACTTTCCTCGGGAATGAGTTTGGTCGCATCCAGCACATCGTAGTCCTGCTTGTCAGCCCACTCCTGATCGAAAACCTGCACACCCAGTTCCCACTCCGGGAAGGCTTCGTTTTGAATCGCCTCGTACAAATCGCGTCGTAGATAATCCGAGTCCGCCCCGGAAATCTTGACCGCCTCATCCCACAGGGTGGACTGCAAGCCCTGCTTGGGTTTCCAATGAAACTTCACAAAGTGCGACTTGCCCTTGGCATTCACAAAACGGAAAGTGTGCACACCAAAGCCCTGCATCATGCGAAAGGACCGTGGCAAGGCTCGATCAGACATCAGCCACATCACGGTATGCAAAGACTCGGGCATCAGGGAGACAAAATCCCAGAATGTGTCATGGGCTGACGCTGCCTGGGGAAAGCCCCGGTCCGCCTCGGGTTTGACGGCATGGATCAGATCCGGGAACTTGATGGCGTCCTGGATAAAAAAAACGGGCATATTGTTGCCCACCAGATCCCAGTTGCCTTGCTCGGTATAGAACTTGACCGCGAAACCACGCACGTCGCGTGGTGTGTCTTTGGAGCCTTTAGAGCCGGCTACCGTTGAGAAACGACAGAACACCGGCACCCGATGTCCTTCCTTTTGAAATACACAGGCCTGGGTCAACTCCGGGATTGCTTGCGTGCATTCAAAATAACCATGTGCTCCTGTGCCGCGAGCATGAACAATGCGCTCCGGTATACGTTCATGGTCGAAATGGAATATTTTCTCGCGCAGGACAAAATCTTCCAACAAGGTCGGGCCACGCGCCCCGAAACGCAAGGAATTCTGATTGTCCGATATCGGTACGCCATGATTGGTCGTCAACTCAGCATGGCCAAACTGATGTAACTCCCCGCCTTGCCCCACGGCATCCTGATTGGTTTTGGCTGCGGATTTTTTAGTCACCATATGTCCTCCAATCAAATCAAACGAAAACCCCGTTCCACTGGGGTGCCCTTGGGAAAAAGCCTAGAAGTTTTAATGACTTGATGTGCGAAGCAATCTCTCAAAACGTAATCAAGCATGTCCACCTTTTTTCGTGACGGAGCTGTAACTGTCTGATGAGCGCTGACATCATGCCCACTTCCTCGCTCTATACTGGGCACGCTTTATCGCCTGCTCAAGCGCGGGCTCCCCGTTTCTTTTTGGAATGATTTCGTGTTTCAAGTCGCTGCCCTCGTTTTTGCCCTTTATGTCGCCTGGCGACTGATCAAACCGCTGAAGATCAAACCCTGGATCAAATGGCTGCTCAGCATCTTGGCCGTCGCCGCCACCTTCCACCACTACACCGTAGCGCTGTTCTGGGGCTCACGGGCCTCACCGGAAATTCCCGCACCAGTCATCATGGTCCTGGGCTGGGCTTTTGGGGCCGTCCTGCTGGCCGCCTGCTTTACCTTGATCACCGATCTGGCAGGTTTACTGATGCGCGTTCTGTACAAGCCAGCCGGGCTGCTTCTGTTGCGCTCCTCTACCTTGCGGGGCATGCTGGGCATCGCAGCGGTCAGCCTGTCCGCACTGGGTGTCTGGCAGGCAGTGCAAGTCCCCGAGCTCAAGTCCATCGAAGTAAAGGTCAAGGGCCTGTCCCCCAAGCTGGATGGTTTCAAGCTGGTGCAACTGACTGATCTGCACGCCAGTCGTCTGCTGCAAGGCCCCTGGATACAAGCCATTGTTGATAAAACACAGGCTTTGAAACCGGACCTGATCGTCATTACTGGTGATCTGGTCGATGGCACGGTGAAAGCGCGCCGCGATGACGTCGCCCCCTTGCAAGCCCTGTCTGCCCCGCAAGGGGTGTGGGTGATTGCAGGCAACCACGAGTACTACACCCAGTACCAGCCCTGGATAGAGCACTTCAACAGCCTTGGGCTACGTATGCTTCTGAACGAGCACAGCATTATTGAACAAGACGATGCTGCTTTTGCTTTGGCTGGCATTACTGACAAGTCGGCAGCCGTGCATGGGCAACCCATGCCCGATGTAGCTGCAGCAGTCGCCGGGATCCCTGCTGGCATGCCCATCATCATGTTGGCCCACCGCCCTGACACCGCCAAGGAAAGCGCAGCGGCCGGCACGGCCTTGCAGTTGTCGGGCCATACCCATGGCGGCCATATTGTGGGCATGCACAAGATCGTGCAGATGGCCAATCATGGCTATGTGGGTGGACTGTATCAAGTAGGGGATATGCAGTTGTACGTCAGCTACGGTGCCGGACTGTGGGCGGGCTTCCCGCTGCGACTGGGGCGCGCCTCAGAAATCACCTTGATTACCTTGCGCGCCTCCTGATTCCCGGACTGGAACCGGAGCATCAAGACACGCTGCGCAGCGCCCGTCGACACAGGCGCTGCACAGCAGCATTATCCGGCGCTTGCATCTGCCATTGGGCACATAGATCACGCACCCACTGCGGCTGATCCTTGGCCGCATCATTCAAGAAATTGGCTACCGAGTCCTGCACATACACACTGCCATCCCGATACAAGAGCTCAAGAATCGGCAACATGCGTTCCGGTTCTTTTTTCAGGATGGCAATATGTGCGCACCACACTCCCCGAGGGCGCAAAGCCTCACACGCAAAGCGACGCAGATATTCCGAGTCTGAGCGCGCCCACTGCTGCAAGCTCTGAATCGACGCATCCAGCTCGGCCACCAAATGAGGACGTACCGCCATCCAGGACCATTCACGCACACCAAAATGCGCATCATCAGCCAAAGGGCGCAGTGCCTCCAGGCGCTGAGGCACACTTAAAGATGCACGGGCTCCCACCATAAAGCAGGCCCAGCCCCGCACCACATCAGCCGGGTGATCCGAACAGCGCGTCCAGGCCATCTCGCCATACGTGTCCAGCAAATATTCCCCAATGGCTTTCATGCGCTTGAGAATGCCCAATTGGGCCAGGGTGTCGATGTGCTGTGCACCCTGCTCATCCAAATCCGGAAATACGGTCGCCACCAGCACGCGCTGATCGATGGCCAAGGACTCGGTCAGAGTAAGACCCTGGATTTCCCCCTTGGACAGAGCCAGCAAAATATCAGCCGGTATATCCGCGACCTTGGCATAAGCCTTGCGGTTCTCGATACTCATGACGCGTCTTCTCCACCAGCGGCTTTGTTCAACAAGGCGCTAAGCTGGGTGCACTCCGCCTCGGACAAATGCCGGAACAATTCGCCTATCCACTGGGCGTGAGTTCCTACCAGCGTCCTGGCCAACTCCGCCCCCTGAGGGCTGAGTTTCACCATGACAGAACGCCGATCGGTCTGAGCCGCAAAGCGCTGCACCAAGCCCGCTTTCAGCAGCCCATCCACCAGAGTTGTGACAGTCGCCCGCGTCACGCCTGCCCGTTCAGCCAGGATGTGGGAAGGCATCCCGTCGGGTGCTTCCTCCAGCAGGAACAAAAGTACAAAACGGGCTTCACTCAAGCCATGGGGCGCCAACAAGGCGGCGCAGTCCCGATCAATACGGGCAGACAAGGACAGGAGCTGAAAACACAGGGACATGCCCTGAACGTTGACGCCCTTTTGCTGCTCTGCGTGCGAGAGCAAGGCCCGATATTTCGCTTCCAGTTTCATAGTTCGACATCAAATGATTTGATGTCGAATCTTAATATCAGAGCGCTTCAAAAACAAGAAAAATAAAGGAGGGCTGATTTCACATCATGCCAATCCAATCCATAAAGCGGAATATGTCCAGGTAGTAAGGAGCCTATCGACAAAGACAGCCGTTTTTTCGACAAAAGAGTGTCGCCAAAATTCGACAATGCCACATTTTAAGCTTGATGCTTACAAGACAGGCCCACGCATGCGGTAAGGTATAAGGCTGGTCAGGCATCAGCCCTGCCACCGTTCATCAGCAGCACACATGGAATCCGATTACCAGCATCATGAATAGCATCAAGAAATCGAGCAAATTGGCGAATGTTTTGTACGATATTCGCGGCCCCATCATGGACCGGGCCAAACAAATGGAAGACGAGGGCCAGCAACTGATCAAGCTCAATATCGGCAACTTGGCGGTATTCGGTTTTGACGCCCCGGAAGAAATCCAGCTCGACATGATCCGCAACCTGCCCAACTCTTCGGGCTACTCGGATAGCAAAGGTATTTTTGCCGCGCGCAAAGCCGTCATGCACTACACCCAGGAACAAGGGATCAAGGGCGTGACGCTGGAAGATATTTACCTGGGCAATGGCGCCTCTGAGCTGATTGCAATGGCCACCAACGCCCTGCTGGACGACGGTGACGAACTGCTCCTGCCCATGCCCGACTATCCGCTGTGGACGGCTGTCACCAGCCTGTCCGGCGGTACACCCGTGCACTACTTGTGTGACGAATCCAAAGGCTGGATTCCGGACCTGGACGATATCCGCTCCAAGATCACCCCACGCACCAAGGGCCTGGTTGTCATCAACCCGAACAACCCCACCGGCGTGCTCTACCCCGACTCGGTGCTACAAGCTCTGGTCGATATTGCTCGCGAATTCAATCTGGTGCTGCTAGCCGACGAGGTCTACGACAAGGTCCTGTTCGACGACATGAAGCACACCGCCATGGCCAGCCTGTCCAACGACGTACTGACCCTGACCTTCAACTCCCTGTCCAAGAGCTACCGCGCATGTGGTTACCGCGCAGGCTGGCTGGTGATTTCGGGCGACAAGAAAGCCGGTGCCGACTACATCGAAGGCCTGAGCATGCTGGCCAATATGAAGCTGTGCGCGAACGTGCCCGGCCAATGGGCCATTCAGACCGCCTTGGGTGGCTATCAAAGCATTAACGATCTGGTATGCGAAGGCGGACGCCTGCGCCGTCAGCGCGATCTGGCTTACGAGCTGATCACCGCGATTCCAGGGGTCAGCTGCGTCATGCCCCACGCTGCCCTGTACATGTTCCCGCGTCTGGATCCCGAGGTTTATCCCATCAAGGACGACCGCCAATTCTTCCTGCAACTGCTGGAAGCCACCCGCGTGATGCTGGTGCAAGGCACGGGCTTTAACTGGCCTCATCCGGATCACTTCCGCATGGTGTTCCTGCCCCACGAGCCGGACCTGCGCGAGGCCATCAACCGCATCGCCAAGTTCCTGAAAGACTACCGTATCAAGCACGGTACAGAACGGCCTGAGTTTGCCCAGGCGACCATTCCAGTCGTAGACAGCGCCGAAGCCGAATAAAAATCGGACTCAATGAAAAAAGCCAAGGACTCATTCTCCTTGGCTTTTTTTGGCACTCAAGATACTTGAGACAATTGCTCCGCAACCCAATCAATAAAGACACGCAGCCGAACATTCGTATGTTTGCTGCGATGAAAAGCCACATACAAGGGCATAGGGTCCATCGTCCAATCCGGGAATAACGCGATCAGGCGCCCTGCTTGCACCGCTTCCTTGGCCACATACGCCGGCAGGCAAACCAGCCCCAAACCCGCTTCACCCGCTGCCAGATAGGTATTGCCATCATTCACGGCCAAGCCATAACGGCCTGGCAAAGAAACCCGTTCTTTATCGCGACGCAAGGCATAAGGAAACGGTTTGTTCTGATGCTCCCACAGGTACCCCACCATTCGATGCGCAGACCCGTCCAGCTCTTCAGGATGCACAACGGTACCAAACCGCTCCAGATACAAGGGTGCAGCATAGATGGACAGATGCAGCGCCCCCACCCGCTTGGCGATCAAGGACTGGTCCTGAATCTGACCACCTCGAACCACACAGTCCATGCTTTCATCGAGCAGATCTACCGTCTTGTCGCCTACGCCCATATCCAGCTGAATATCCGGGTAGCGTGCGTAGAACGACGGCAAGGCAGGCACCAGCACACGGCTGGCTAAAGGGCTGGGCACATCTACCCGCAAGCGGCCACTGGGCGAAGCCAAGGCTTGGGCCAGATCCCGCTCACTGTCTTCCAGATCGGCCAGCAATTGCACCACACGCTCAAAATAAAGTGCCCCAGCGCTGGTCACACTGACCTTGCGCGTCGTGCGATGCAGCAAGCTCACCTGCAAGCGTGCCTCCAATTGCTGCACCAGATGCGTGGCCCGGGTTCGGCTCAGATGCAAAGCTTGGGCCGCCTTGGTAAAGCTGCCCGTTTCCACCACCTTGGCAAAGGTATGCATCGCTTCGAAACGGTCCACGTATTGTCTCCAATCGGTTGCAGTGATTGTTTTGATTATAGAAATAGTGTTGTCTGCCATCTAGCGTTTATCTGTCCACGCACAAGACCTACAGTGCATAACTCAATGAACTTCACCTGCCCAGCAGGCACTGGAAAGCATGATGACTACCTTACGCCAAGCCGTCTTCCCCACCGAACGCCAAGCCTTGTATGAGCGCGGTCACTACTCACCGGCGATTCGTTCCAATGGCTTTTTGTTTATTTCTGGCCAAGTCGGCAGCCGCGAAGACGGCTCACCCGAGCCGGACCTGGAACAGCAAATACGCCTGGCCTTTGAGAACCTCAATACCGTGCTGGCCGCAGCAGGTTGCAGCTTTGCTCATGTGCTGGATGTGACGCTGTTTTTGGTGAACCCGGAAGCCAATCTGGAAACCCTGTGGAAGGTTCTGCCGGACTACTGGGGGGATGCGCCTTACCCGGCACTGACAGGCGTAGGGGTGCCTTGGCTGTCGGGTTTTCAGTTTGAAATCAAGGTGGTGGCACAACTGCCCGAACAAGCCTGATACGCAAGCTCTTGTCGCCATTATCGATAGGCTAATCGTGCTAATCGGACTCACTGCCAGGCAATGCGGCCAATACCGCAGCCTGCATACTTTGCGTAAACGCGGTATCGCCCATGGCCCGACTGATCATCCCTGTCCCCAACATGGCGGCAAACAAGAGCATGACTTGCTCTTCGGTCTGCTCGGCACACGCTTGCAGGGCAACGCCGCGAAACTGCTCAAACAAGCTCTCTACGCCTTCGCTGTAAATTGCTGTGGTCTGCGCATCCGCAGGCAGGCCGCTGGCCAGGGAAGAAAAGGCCAGGATCGGGCAGCTTTGGGTTTGAGGACGGTGCTTGAAATATCGCCGCATCAGGGCTTGAAACCCCTGCACGGCGTCCTGTTCATAGCGCTGGTTGATACGCTCCCAGGATTCGGAAGACTGGGTAAAAGCAAATCGGGAGGCCTCGTCAATCAAAGCCTCCTTGGAGACAAACTGCTTGTAGAAAGCGCCTGCCGTCAAGCCCGCCTCTTTCATGATGTCCCCGATCGAGACCCCTTCCACTCCATGTTTGCGAAACAGTCGGCAAGCCGTCTCCAGCACACGCTCGCGGTTGCGTTCGGCCTGCTCACGCGAGACACGCCCCATTCAAACCTCCGGACGACGAAAGGCAATCAGCTTGGCAATCAGGCGCTGGCACACCTCATTGTTCTGATTCAGGGTGTGAGACTCCACCACTACCATGCCCCTGTCCGCTTTGGAGCGGGAGAGCTGAATGTCGATGATTTTACTGAGCACATGCAAGACATCGCCAGGGCGCGTAGGCCGTGGCCAATCGATTTGCCCGCCTGCACCAATAATCCCCTGACTGAATACCAGGCTGTCCACCAAAAGCTTCATGGTAATGGCGGCGGTATGCCATCCACTGGCGGCCAGCCCCTGAAAGAACGTGCCCTTGGCCGCCTCTGCATCCAGATGGAAAGGTTGTGGATCAAACTGGCGGGCAAAGCTGATAATTTGCGCTTCATCCAGAGCATGTTCTGCGCTGCGAAACTCCATTCCCAGGGCCAGATCCTCAAGATAGACAGGTGCTGTAAGGCTCATCCGAATACTCTCCAGAAAGTGTGTGAGTGCGCGTCGCTGCCCGCGTAAATAGATTATGGATGGCAGCTATCCTTGCACAGCTTTCCCGGGAAAGCAAGGATAGATTATGGCCATACTCTATTTTTAAAATGGTAATAGTTCTACTTTTTTTACTGCGGAACAAACCATCCAGAAGCTTGCAAGCAGGTGCCTGAATAACGAAAAACAGTCTAAAAATCAGTTCCTTGCGGCCAGTTGAAGGCACAGTATCCAGTGGCACACCCGTCAGGCCACACCCCTGCTACTACAGGGACAATGCATCTTGAATGCTACACATCCCTCCAAAAACCAACGCCTGAGTTTTCTACCGTTCTACATCCTGATTACAATCACACTCTTGCGGTTTTGTCGGAACGAACGGTGTTTCATGCCCGTCTTTCTTTCCCAGGCACAACCAGTCCTTACCCTGCCCTGAGGCCACAAGCTTGTTGATTCAACAAGTCTTTTGTACCCGCTTCAAGCATGGCTAACCCATTGATTAAGAGGAGATCCTACACCTATGTGCACATTCATTTATGCACTCTTCTTTGGTATAGAGAACGGCTCAAGTTTTCGATTTCGCAGCGCGATAATCTAGACTTGAGCGAAGCAATAACTTACTGAAGGACTTCACTCAGGCCTCAAGAATTATCGTCAGCTTCTATTGACGAGGATGCGCTGTACCCGCGCACCCAAGAAACTTGAGCATGTCATGAGTACTTTACTGTCAGTCCACTCACTCTCTTACGAAACCCTTTCCGGTCCTTTATTCAAAGAAATTGCCTTCACTATCAAGGCCGGAGATCGAGTTGGACTTATAGGCCACAACGGTTGTGGCAAAAGCACCTTAATCAGCCTGCTGTGCGGCGAACTGACGCCCAGGCAAGGCAGTATTTCACTAGCAAACCACTGCATTCTGGCGCGTGTTGAGCAATACCTGCCAGCGGATCTGCACGTCTTGAGTTTGCTGAACGCCGTACTGGCTGCCCTGCCCGCAGAGCAGCACGATACGGATGCCTGGCGCGCAGAAAGCTTGCTTGGCGAGATGGGCTTTCAGGAACAGGACTGGCATACCCGGGTCAGTGCCTTAAGTGGTGGGCAGTACACTCGCCTGCTGCTGGCACGGGCCTTGATTACCCAGCCTGATCTGCTCTTGCTGGACGAACCCAGCAACCACCTGGACCTGCCTTCCCTGCTTTGGCTGGAAAGCTTTCTAAGCAATTGGCGCGGCACATTTGTGCTGGTCTCTCACGACCAGCGCTTGCTGGATCGCGTGTGCAACAGCACCATTATTTTGCGCGATCGTACGCTGTCTTTTTTCTCTCTACCCTGCTCGGCTGCGCGTGAAGCGTTGCGCAATCGAGACGAGGCGGATTTGCGTCGTTATCAAGGCGAGCAAAAGGAAATTGATCGCATCGAACAAAGCGCAAAACGCTTGGCTATCTGGGGACAGGTCTACGACAACGAGACCTTTTCCCGCAAAGCCCAAAGCATGGAAAAGCGCCTGTCCAAACTGCGCG
This sequence comes from Alcaligenes sp. DN25, assembly GCF_023674485.1. Lineage (NCBI taxonomy): Bacteria > Pseudomonadati > Pseudomonadota > Betaproteobacteria > Burkholderiales > Alcaligenaceae > Alcaligenes > Alcaligenes sp. DN25. Next base: position 2,630,206 of record NZ_CP098408.1, read on the forward strand.
AAAACCAGACCGATCTGACGGATGGCACACCCTGGACCTTGCAGTTGCATGGCCTGGACATGAAGGCAGATCGCCTACTGGATATTGCAGATATGGTCGTCAGCCCGGCACAGAACCTGCCTGCTCTCTTTCAAGCCCATGGCCTGCAGGTGCGCAGCGGGGATCACATCGGATTGGTCGGTCGCAATGGTTGCGGTAAATCCTCTTTATTGCGTCAGCTATGGCAATACTGGCAGGACGAGGCGGACATGGACGGGCTGAAGTTTCACCCGCAATGCCGCATTGGTTATTACGACCAGGACCAACAGCAACTGGATGGTTCCAAGACCTTGCTGCATGCCTTGCAGGACTTTTCGCCCTTGCCGGACGATGTCAGGAAAATGGCGCTGATCAGTGCCGGTTTTCCTTATCTGCGGCATGCACAGAAAGTGAATAGCTTGAGTGGTGGCGAGCGTGCTCGGCTGATGTTTATTGCCCTGTCGCTGGCCAACTATCATCTGCTCTTTCTGGACGAGCCAACCAACCACCTGGACCTGGACGGCAAGGAAGAACTGGCAGAGGAACTGTGCGAATTCAAAGGCGGTTTTATCCTGGTCACCCATGACCGGGAGCTGCTGGAGAAAAGCTGCAATCGCTTCTGGCTGGTGGACGAGGGTTCCTTGACGGAAATGCAGGACTTGACGCAGTTGTATGCTGCTCTGGTCCAGACAGGTCAGCCAGAGGAATCCTCACCCATCCTCAGCCCGGGCACAGGAAGCACAACAAGGGCTCAATCAGCCCCCTCCAGCGACGACACATTGCTGGAACAACTGATTGAACTGGAAAGCAAACTGGAGGCTGATCTGGCACGCAAGCCCAAGCATCAAAAGCCTGGCTTGCAAGAGGTCTGGCAAGCGGAAATCCACAAGCTGCGCCAAGCCTTGAACCTGGAGTAATCCAGACCTTATGCCTTGTCTGCTCAACAGATCCGGCAAGGCATAAAAACAGCCCCTTGTTATCAGATTCAACAAGGGGCTGTCTGTATCTGCTGGGCTTCAGTCTGCTAAATCCAGCACCAAGGTCTGCGACATCAAGGACGAACCCTCACGCAAAGGCTCGGGCTCTCCGCTGGGCACAAAGCCGTAACTCTCATACAGCCGGACGGCTGCTTCATTCGTCAGGGTCACGCCTAAGCGAACACAGGCTGCTTGCCTGCTTTTTGCCCATTGCACTGCGGTATCCAGCAGAGCAAAACCCGCTCGCAAACCTCGCGCCGACGGCGCCACCCACATCTGATAAATATCGGCCAGAACGGGCTCTGAGGCAGACAACTTGCACCAGACCAGGCCGCAAGCCTGCCCCTCTTTTTCAGCGAACAAGACGCGGTCCGTCTCGGACGCACAAGCAGCTTGAATCCGCTCCTGCCAGAAATGCTCAGGATGTGTGGACTCCACGGCATAGGTACTCCCAAATGCATCGGGACAATCACGCAAGGCGCCAAGACGCAATGCTTGATACAGACGCCATTCCTGCGCCTGAACCGGACGAATAGAGATCACAACACATCCTTTTCAAGAAAAATCTGGCGGCGATCAAGGTCGCACGGCCGTCACCTCCAGCTCGACCAGCCAGCCTGGGTTCACCAGAGCCTGGACCGCCATGGCTGATCGCACAGGCAGATTTGGCTGCTCCTTGGTTCCAAAGTACTTGGAATAGCCTGCCATGAAGCCGTCAAAATCCAACTTGCCACCCTCCGGAGCAACCAGGAAGGCCTGCATCTTGATAATGTCCCCTACCGACATGCCCATCCCTTCCAACTGAGCCTTGATCTGCTCCATGATGGATTCGGTTTGCTGCTGCATATTGCCGTAGGCTGCCGTGCTGGCCGCATCAGCCGACTTGTCGCGCACAGCGGGAACGGTACCGCTCAAGTACACCGTGGTTTTACCGGCAGGCACTTCCACTGCCGTCAGAATCGGGAAATCCGAATTGGGAATAGGATGGCGCTTCACATCCTGCGCCAACGCCGGCGCAGCCAGGCTACTGATCAAGGCAGCAGAGGCAAGCATCTTCACGACATTCATAGTTTTCTCCTGATTGAAGGTTCAAAAACCAAGACTTCATTAGGTACGAGCTCTTCCCTAAAGCCTATTTAATTTCAGAAAACCGCTCTAAAGTTCAGACAGTTATCTTTTGATTCAAAAAAACTGTCTTTCTGTAGTCTGTGCAGCGGGCTGTTATCCAGGCAGCAATCGCATCCACAGAAAATCTCTAAGGAGTCCAAGGCTTAATGCAAAGGCCTCAACAGCAATAAAGCACACAAAGCCAGCATGAAAACAGCGATGCTGCCATCCAGTACACGCCAGGCCAACGGCTGACGAAACACAGGTTGCAGCAACCGCGCCCCATAGCCCAAGGCCAGAAACCAGCTGGCACTGGCCGCACAGGCCCCCAAAGCAAATGCCCACTGCAAGTTACCGGGATAAGGCGTGGACAGACTGCCCAACAGCACCATCGTATCCAGATAGACGTGGGGGTTCAAAAAGGTGAACGCCAGACAGGTCAGCAAGATACGGCGTCGATTGCGCTCGCTCCCCTGCCCGGCCATCAGGCTTCCTTTACCCGTCCAGGCCCGCTGCGCGGCCAGCAGCCCATACCAGGCCAGAAAAGCCGCGCCACCAAAGCGCAGAACTTGCAGCAAACCAGGCCATTCCTGTACCAACGTACCAATGCCAGCCACGCCCCCCAGAATCAGGACAATGTCGGCCAACGCGCAGATTGCCACCACCAGCCCCACATGACTGCGCTCCAAGCCCTGTCGCAACACAAAGGCATTTTGAGTGCCGATAGCCATGATCAGGCCCGCCCCCGTCAGAAAGCCAGTTGCAACAACAGAGAAGAACATGCCAGCCATCCACAGAATTGAAAAACTGCGTTATGGTGCTGTCATTTACGGTTTAAGAAAAGCTAATTATTCTTCACTTAATTAAGAATAATTAATCAAACAAGCCAATTATGGATCTGCTGCACCCACAACTACGAGCATTTACGGCCGTCCTGGAAGAAGGCAGTTTTGAAGCAGCCGGGCGCAAGCTGTACATCACCACCTCAGCCATCTCGCAGCGTATCAAAGCGCTGGAGGACAGACTGGGGCAAGTGCTGGTCCTGCGCCAGCCGCCTTGTCGTCCAACACCGGCGGGAGAGTTGCTGCTGCGTCGTGTACGGCCCATGCAGGTTCTGGAAGCCGAGGCCGTCGCAGACTTCCTGCCAGAGCAAAATGGCCCACGACGGCCTATCGCCATTGCGGTCAATAGTGACTCGCTGGACACCTGGTTTCTGGAAGCCTTGTCCCGGCTAAGTCAGGAATATGGCTATCTGTTTGATGTGCGCGTGGATGATCAGGACCACACACTGGAATTGATACGCAATGGCTCCGTGCTGGGCGCGGTCACTGCCGAACCTGCCCCCCTTCAAGGCTGCGAGGTGCAGGCCTTGGGCATCATGCGCTATCAGGCCATTGCTTCTCCCGAGTTTGTGGCCCGCCATTTTGGATTGGGAATAGACGCAGCATCCCTGGCTCAAGCCCCCATGATCGTCTTTAACCGCAAGGACGAATTACAGTGGCGCTTTATACGCCAAATCACGAATGACTCCGTAGCCCCTCCCATCCACTACCTGCCCACCTCCACCGGCTTTGTGAAAGCAGCGGCTTTGGGCCTGGGGTGGTGTCTGGCACCCGACTCCATGGTCAGCGATGCCCTGGCCGCCGAAGAGCTGGCTTTAGTCGCCCCCGGCCTGTGGCTGGATGTGCCTTTGTATTGGCAACATGCGGCTATCCGCTCCGACACCTTGCGCAATATGGGTAGGGCCCTTCAAGAAGCGACCCGCAGCTCATTGCTGCCGGCGCCTTCTTGAACAGCTCTTTGAGGCCCGTACGGGGAAACAATGGGTGAAGTTTTCCACTTCAGGAAGATGGCAGAAGTCTGATTCACGCCGACTCTTGCCACAGACTTGTCGAGAACAACACTCAGGACTTTCGTTTGGTTCTGGAAGGTCGGGCAAGCTCAGAAATAATGCGCGCCAGCTTCTGCGCCGCTTCCCTCATTTGCTCGGGACTGAATGCGCTCAAACCCAGAATCAGTCCCGAAGGTCCCTGCCCAGCGTGATACATGGGTGAGACGGGACGCACTGCCACGCCTTCCTTCATGGCTCGCTGCGCCACCACCACATCATCAACCGGCGAGGTCAGCCACAAGACGGAATGCATGCCTTGATCGCTTGGCTGCAAGCTGGCCAAATCACTGGGCAAAACCTCGCGCACAATCTCAAAAAGGTGGTTACGACATTGGGTGTAGATCCCGCGCATACGCCGAATATGGCGCTCCAGATGCCCCTCTGAAATAAAGCTGGCCAAGACATGCTGGTCTGCACTGGGCGGGTGCCGATCCAGCAGAACGCGCGCTCCGCAAAAAGCCTGGACCAACTGCGGCGGCACAATCGCATAACCCAGACGCAGCGAGGGAAACAACACCTTGCTGAAGGTTCCCAGATAGATCACCCGCTCCGGGTCCAGACCCTGCAGGGAAGGAAAGGGATGGCCACTGTAGCGGAACTCGCTATCGTAATCATCTTCGACAATCCAGGCGGACCTATCGCGTGCCCAGGCCAACAAGGCATTGCGCCGCGCCATGCTCATGGGCATGCCCAAAGGATATTGATGCGAGGGAGTGACAAAGGCAAGCCGCGCATCTGCTTGCAAACGTATGCCCGCAGCCACATCCAGCCCCTCTTCATCCACAGGTACACGAACCATTCGTTCCGGCGAACCTATCGTATTCAAGATCGCGGTAATGCCGGGATAGGCGGGGTTCTCTATCCAGGCAAAATCCTGCCTGCCCATCAACACCAGACAAGCCAGAAACAAGCCTTGCTGAGTACCCGTCGTCACAATGACCTGCTCCGCCTCACAACGCACCGAGCGTGACCGACGCACGTACTCTGCAATAGCCTCTCGTAAAGGCAAGGCGCCTTGAGGGTCCCCATAACCACCCGGCGCGCCCTGACCATGGGCTCGCAAGCGATTCCCCAAACGTCGCCAGATGGGGCCTGGCGCAGCGGCACCCAAGGGGATCGACACGGCAAACGGGGCAGAGGGTAAAGGCTGAAATTGAGCCGCAACCGTATTGAATGGCTGGGCGGCAAGTGGTGCAGGCTGGGCAGGCAGCGATGCCGTCCTGCGCTTCTTCGGCCTTGTTTTGGGATTGGCCAGCGAGTGAGCGATGTAAGTGCCCACGCCCGGCGAGGACTCCAGAAAGCCTTCGGCAATCAGTTGCTCGAAAGCCTCTACGACCGTGCCACGGGCGACACCCAAAGACGCTGCCAAGGCTCGTGTGGAGGGCAAGGACTCACCCGGCTTGAGCGCACCGTTTTTTACTGCTTCGCGCAACTTCTGCGCCAACTGACGGCCCAGGCCCCCTGCACTTCGGTCCAGTTCGCCAAGGGAAGGAATCTTTGGATTATGAGCAGTACGAGACATGAATTGTGGTCCATAAAAATAGCGCCAAACTGGTACAGATCAATGATCCAGAATAGACCAATAATAGACACATCGTCCCTGAACCCCAAGCCAAGAAAGACAACGATGTATATCCCCGCTCACTTCAATGAATCCCGGCCTGAACCACTGCACGAGCTGATCGCCCAGCATCCCCTGGGCATTCTGGTCGCCCATGGCAAAAGCGGACTAAGCGCGAATCACCTGCCCTTCATGCTGCATCCCCAGGAAGGTGCACAAGGAGTACTGCACTGCCACGTCGCCAGAAACAATCCCGTCTGGCAAGACCTGGAAAACGGTGACGAAGTGATGGTGATATTCCGTGCAGGAGACGCCTACATCTCCCCACAGTGGTTCCCAAGCAAATTGGAAACACACAAGCAAGTTCCGTCCTGGAACTACATCGTGGCACACGCCTATGGGCGAGCAAGAATACGCGATGAAGAACGCTATGTGCGCGGGGCCGTGGCACGTTTGACCCGCATCCACGAAGCCAGCCAGCCCGTACCCTGGAAGATGACAGATGGCCCTAAGGACTATATCGACGCCATGCTGAAAGCCATTGTCGGAATTGAAATTGAGATCACTCGGCTGATCGGCAAAGCCAAGCTGAGCCAGAATAAGGAGGCTCGGGATGTGGAGGCGGCATCAGCAGCATTAATCAGCCAGGGAGATCATTTCATTGGCTGTGCGATGCAGGCGGTGGCAGTAGACAAACGGGAGCAGGAGAACAAAGCGTAGATCACCTGTTCCCCAGCAATAAATATCTTTGCGTCTATTTTTTATGTGCTGAGTGAAGCCAATGCCCGCAAGGGTGACGGCTTCACTCAAGCAGCCGCCTCGGCAGCAGCCTTGCGCACAGCTTCACGCGCCCCTACCCGCTCCAGATAAGCACTTAGTTTGGGAAATTGGCTCATATCGACTGCATCCCCGTCCAGCCAACCACCTACTGTGTACAGATAAGCATCAGCTACGCTGAACTGCTCGCCCAACACCCAGGGACCCACAATCAAGGATTCCAGATAAGCCGCACAAACCGTCATGTTTTGCGGCACCTTGGCGCGCATGGCTTCTTCGGCCGCTGGATCATCTGCCCAACGGGAACCACGGCGCTTATGTGCGTGGGCCACATGCACCGTGGACGCCAGATAGCTATGCAGCTCCTGCATACGGGCGAATGCAAAAGGATCATTCACAGGCGCCAGCTTGGCATCCGGAAAGCTCTGTGCCACAAAAGCCAGCAAGGCCGGGGTTTCCGTCAAAGCCCCCTGCTCTGTCACCAGTGCCGGCACACGCCCTTTGGGATTGACGCGCAGAAACTCCGGGCTTTGCTGTTGATTCGCACCAAAATCAAGCTTGACCACATCAAAGTCAGCCCCTGCTTCATGCAGCGCAATATGAGTTGCAAGCGCGCAGGTACCTGGCGCGGAATAGAACACCCAACGAGACATGTCGATCTCCTTTTGTCCATAAAACGAAGGGATCATTATGACGCTGAAGCCTTGTTGAGCAAGCAGAAAACAAAAAACCCAACAGCCGTTAAGCTGTTGGGTTCCTTGGGATATCTTGGTGGAGTCGGGGGGAATTGAACCCCCGTCCGCAAGCCGTCCACAGACAGTTCTACATGTGTAGTCAATTAATTTTAAGTTTTAACCTTGGACTGTGCCAATTGACAGGCCTTTCCTTGGCGATCCACTAAGTTTTAGAACCGGACTTCGTGGCGCAGGCCGATTCGATTCTTTGTAAATAACACTGCTGTAGGTTGCCCTACCTAACCCAAAGACAAATTAGTGCAGTGGCCCAGCCTTAAGCGGCTAGAGCGAAACGCTCGTCGTTGGCGTTTGTAGTTTTCCAGTGGATTTACGAGCGTACTGGTGCTCGACACGCCCTGATCTGCTTCTTGACCCACGTCGAAGCCATGTCGACCCCATGTGGATTAGCAACCATATCACATCGGCTACAAAATGTATAGCTCCTGGTGCTAGAATAACCCTCTTCCGCGCTCTGGCCGAGTCCTCGCCAGAGCGTTTTTCACGTACTTCACGCCTACCCATTTGTTTGGAGTCGCTTTTCATGGCCCATCCCGCCAACCAAGCCAGAGGCCCATTAGGCTTTATCCTGCACGGCAGTCTTGTTACTCAAATTGTGATCGGTTTGATCGCCGGTATTTTGCTGGGACGCTTTGCTCCCGATGCCGCGCACTCGATCGCCCTGCTGGGCCAATTATTTGTCTCTGCCTTGAAGTCGGTTGCGCCGATTCTGGTGTTTGTTCTGGTGATGTCTTCCATTGCCAACCAAAAAGCCCAGTCCTCCACCCGCATGGGTCCTATTTTGCTCTTGTACGTGCTGGGCACCTTCCTGGCTGCACTGATTGCCGTGATCGCCAGCTTCGCCTTCCCCGTCAAGCTCAAGCTGGATCTGGCCGATGCCACCTTGAACCCTCCTGGCAATATCGTTGAGGTATTGCTGGATCTGCTGACCAGCATTGTGGTGAACCCGGTTGATGCCTTGCTCAATGCCAACTACATGGGCATTTTGGCCTGGGCTATTGCTCTGGGTCTGGCGCTGAAACACGGCTCGCAAGGTTCTCGCGACCTGCTGACCGATATGGCCAATGCCGTGTCGTCCTTGGTGCGCCTGGTCATTCGCTTTGCGCCGCTGGGTATTTTTGGTCTGGTGGCAGTCACTATTGCTGAATCGGGCTTTGATGCGCTGCGCCAATACGGGCTGCTGCTGATTGTGCTGGTAGGCTGCATGCTGGTGGTGGCTCTGGTCGTCAACCCCTTGATCGTGTTTGCCAAGCTTCGTCGCAACCCCTACCCGCTGGTATTCACCTGCCTGCGTGAAAGCGGTATCACAGCCTTTTTCACCCGCAGTTCTGCGGCCAACATCCCTGTGAACATGGCTTTGTGCGAGCGCCTGGGCCTGCATAAGGACACCTACTCGGTTTCAATTCCACTGGGTGCCACCATCAATATGGCCGGTGCTGCCGTTACGATTACCGTCCTGACGCTGGCTGCGGTGCACACACTGGAAATCCCGGCTGACCTGCCTACCGCCCTGCTGCTGAGCCTGGTGGCTACCATTGCCGCTTGCGGTGCATCGGGCGTTGCTGGTGGCTCTTTGCTGCTGATTCCACTAGCATGCAATATGTTCGGTATTTCCAACGATGTCGCCATGCAAGTGGTTGGCGTTGGCTTTGTGATTGGAGTGGTACAAGACTCGGTAGAAACGGCCTTGAACTCCTCGACCGACGTGCTGTTTACCGCTGCGGCAACACTCGAACCAGGCCGTGCCTGATTTGATATCTTGACGCACAAGGGGCCAGCCATTCAGGCTGGCCTTTTTTGTAGGCCGATCAAGCAACGCCTGATTGCCTCAGCCCAAGTACCCGCCGCCATGCTTGAGTGTGCAGGCACTCAATGCTTCTGCAATCAGACTCTTACCAAGGAATCTTCGTGGATTTAGCCAGCCTTTCTCTGTATATCGTTGCAGTATCGGCCGTCACTATCATGCCGGGCCCCACCATGCTGCTTGCCTTGAACAATGGTGCACATGGCGGCAAACGGATCGCAGCATGCGGTATTGCGGGTGCGGCGCTCTCGGACCTGATTCTGATTGCTGCCGTCGGCTGTGGACTGGGCGCGCTGCTGCTTGCCTCCGAGCAGCTTTTCACAGTGGTGAAATGGATAGGTGCGGCGTATCTGCTCTATCTGGCCTATGGTCTCTGGCACGCTCCGGTCAGCTCTATCCAGACAGGCACCCCCACAGAAAAAGTTCGGACGGGTCGCGCGGCTTTTCTGCGATCTTTGCTGGTTGCCCTGTCCAACCCTAAAGCGCTGCTGTTCTTCTCTGCATTTTTGCCGCAATTCATTCGTCCGGAAGAAGCGATTGCCGTTCAGTACATCACGCTGGCCTTGGTCACAGCCCTGATTGATATGGCTTTAATGACTGTCTACGCCGTGGGTGGCCATCACGCCATGCGGCTGCTTTCCGGCAAGGCTATGCGTTGGTTGAACCGGGCTTGTGCTGGCATGCTGGCAGGTCTGGGTATTGCGCTAAGTCTGTATCGACGCGGTAATTCCAACTGAAGATCGCAACCGCCAAGGAAAACAAGGGACCTGAATCGGTCCCTTTTTCTTATGTGCTGCAAGCCAGTCTTGTCTACGACAAGACTGCACCTCACCATCCGTGACGCTAGAGCAACACGCCAAACGACAAACCGCAAACCCGTGCCAGGTCCTTTCACCCAGCGCCATGTTCAGGCTGATGGGATCGTATATCATCATTCAGATGGCCACCACGAATAGCCTGCTACGGGTTCAGAACAGCCATGTCTCACAAACTCCGGTTTGCCCCAGCGGCCAGCAGCCCAGCCTGAACCGGCACGATTTCCCTTCACCCCGAATCAACAAGGAGCCAAGATGAAGCGTATCTATTTAGCGGGTCCTGATGTGTTTTTCAGCGATGCCACCGAGCGTGCCAAGCTGCACAAGCAATTGGTACGAGACTTTGGCTTCAAGCCCTTGCATCCCGTTGATCAGGAAGAGATCGAGGCCTCGGCTATCTACCACCACAATATTCGTCTGCTTGACCAAGCCGATGCGGTTCTGGCCAATATCACGCCCTTTCGAGGCGCAGAGATTGATACCGGCACTGCTTTTGAAATCGGTTACGCCGTAGCCCAGGGCCTGCCTGTTTTTACCTACCGCTCTACCGCCGATACCGTTCTGGACACCGTCCGCGAGCACTACAGCCCAGTTGTGCTGGACCCGGCCAGCCAGATCTGGCGTGATCGCAATGGTGCGCTGATCGAAGACTTTGGCCTGCCCTCGAACTTGATGGTGGCGATCAGCACGGAGTTTGTACACGGTTCCTTTACAGATGCCCTGATCGCCGCACAGGATTATTTCAAAGCTATTGGCTAATTCATTTTCGGAAAAAATACTGCTGATTAATCAATCACAAGCAGTCAAACAGAGTCAAAATTAAACGGTTTTCAGGGAAATTAAACGCATCTTGTACTCAGGTATGATGTGGACTAGAAATTCCCTGCCCGAACACAGGAACCACAATTGGTTCCCCGCCGCACCCGCTTTTCCTGAATCAAAAAAACAGGGCTATGCCCCGCACCATGCCAGACACCAGCAACATCTCTTTTCTTGATCGTGTACGCGCCATTCTTAGTGATCTCCCCGCTTCCGAACGACGTCTGGCCCAATTCACACTGGATTTCTCGGGTGATTTATCCAGCTACAACGCCTCGGAACTCGCCAGTCTGGCCCAAGTTTCCAATGCCACTGTCACACGTCTGATCCGTCGTCTGGAATACGCCAACTACGAAGCGGCACGCAAGCAGATTCGCACGGAAAGAACGGATGACTCCTTCACCTCGGTCCACCAGCCGCTATCTCCGGGCGAGGCCGCCTTGCACTCACACTTGCAGGAAAGCTATAGCAAACTGGGCAATACCTATCGGCATCTGTCCCATTCTGTTCTGCAGGAAGCCAGTCAAGCCATCAGCCGTGCGCGGCAGGTTTGGCTGGTGGGTTTGCGGGCAAACTACTTTCTGGCCGGGCATTTTTACTGGCATTTGTCCAAACTCATGCCGGGCGTACGGCTTATCCCCGGAGCGGGGCAAACCGTCTCAGACTACTTGGCCGACCTCCAGCACCAGGATGTCGTGATTGTTTTTGATTTGCATCCACGCCCCAGCCAAATGCCGGAGCTGATCGGACGCCTGGAAACACGCTGTGCGGACATCGTGCTGATCACCGACCAGGATTACAAAGAGCGGCCCAAGACCCGCTGGTCCCTTCCCTGCCAGCCTGGGCCTGAAGCGCTGCCTGATAATTCGGTGGCCGTTGCCAGCCTGTCTCATCTGCTGCTGTCCGAAATACTGAAAGTACGTGGCGCTGATCGCCGTGATGAATCAGAACAAGAACTGGCCACCGCTGACGCGCTGTTTTGAACTAACAAAAAACTCCCTTCTCAAGCTCTGCAAGCTACTCAGAGCAGAAGAGACCAGCTCTTGTGCCTGTGCGTCTCCTGCATCATTTGCCCCGCCCAGCTAAACCAAGGCTCCAAAATCAGAGCCTTCTCCTCCCTCATCTACGACCAAAGTCGCCTGTTGGGAAAAGTTGATTCGTTCTATACATGCTGTACACAGAGCGCCCTCAAGCGCCAACTCTCTGTACACGCCGTGTTTAGAGAGCCTCGATGCCAAGAATCATCAAACCCCATAAGGAGACATAAGAATGAGCTCAGCCAATACTGTCGTGACGGCAGTAACTCAGCACCCTGCCTATCAAGAACTGCTTAGAAGACGCAACCGCATGAGCCTGATTTTTTTCGGCTTGACCGTGATTGTGTACGCCGGTTTTATCTTGACCCTGGCCTTTGACCCCGAACTTTTCAGCCGTTCTGTCGGCTCCATGACCATGACCATTGGCGTACTTAGCGCCGCCATTGTGCTCATTAGTGCCGTCGTCCTGGTGTCCACCTTCGTCTACATTTCCAACAAGGTGTATGACCCCTTGCTGGCTCAAATCATGAAGGACGTGACATGAAGAAACTACTTCTGAGCCTGGGCCTGTTTGGCATGGCCAGTGGCAATGCCATGGCAGCCTCTTCCGGCCAGGCCAATACCTCTGCCATTGTGATGTTCCTGATCTTTATTGCCGGGACCATGGTCATTACCTGGTGGGCGGCCCGCCGTACACGCACCACGTCCGACTTTTACACCGCCGGTGGCGGTTTGACCGGCTTTCAAAACGGCCTGGCAATTGCCGGGGACTATCTGTCCGCCGCTTCTTTCCTGGGGATTGCGGGCATGGTCTACGTCAGCGGTTTCGACGGCATGATTTACGCCATCGGCTTCATGTTCGGCTGGCCGGTTGTGATGTTCCTGATTGCAGAGCGCCTGCGCAATCTGGGCCGCTACAACTTTGCCGACGTCACCTCGTTTCGCCTGTCGCAAAACCCCATGCGGATTCTGGCGGCCAGTGCCTCCCTATTGATCATCGCCCTGTACCTGATCGCGCAAATGGTCGGTGCTGGCAAGCTGATCGTGCTGTTGTTTGGTCTGGACTACAACGTGGCCGTGGTGATTGTGGGTTCGCTGATGATGATTTACGTCACCTTTGGCGGCATGACGGCCACCACTTGGGTACAAATCATCAAAGCCGTGCTGATGCTGGTCGGTGCTACCTTGATGACTGTTCTGGTTTTGGCCGCGTTCTATTGGGATGTCGATGCCATGCTGGCCGCCGCCGTGGAAACACACCCCACCGGACACGCCATTCTTGAGCCCGGCGCTGCCGTCAGCAGCAACCCGCTGAACGTGCTGTCCCTGGGTATTGCGCTGGCCTTCGGTACCGCAGGTCTGCCCCATATCCTGATGCGTTTCTTCACTGTGGCGGACGCCAAGGAAGCCCGCAAATCCGTGATCTACGCCAGCAGCTTTATTGGCTACTTCTACCTGCTGACCTTCATCATCGGTTTCGGTGCGATTGCCTTGCTGGTCCAGCATCCCGAGTACTTCCAGACGGGTCCGGACGGCTCTTTCAATATGCTGACCAACCTGATTGGCGGCACCAATATGGTGGCGGTGCACCTGGCCAATGCGGTAGGCGGCAACCTGTTGCTGGGCTTCCTGGCAGCAGTTACCTTCGCCACGATTGTGGCCGTGGTTGCAGGCTTGGCCTTGGCCGGTGCCGCCGCCATTTCTCATGACCTGTACGCCAACGTCATTGCCAAAGGCCGCGCCACCGAGAAAGACCAGATGCGCATTTCGCGTATCTCCACAGTGGTGTTGGGCGTGCTGGCGATTTTGCTGGGCATTATCTTTGAAAACCAGAACGTCGCCTTCATGGTGGGCCTTGCCTTTGCCATTGCAGCCAGTGCCAACTTCCCGGTCCTGGTGCTGTCGATTGCCTGGCGTGGCTGCACCACGCGTGGTGCCACCATTGGCGGTTTTCTGGGCCTGGTCACCGCCACGGTGTGGGTGGTCTTGAGTAGCACCGTGTGGGTGGATGTCTTCGGTTTTGCCGAGCCCATCACCCCCTTCCCTAACCCTGGCATCCTGTCCATTCCGCTGGCTTTCTTCTCGATCTGGCTGTTCTCAACCCTGGACAACAGTGCCCGCGCTGCCAAGGAACGCGAAGCCTTCGAGGCTCTGACCGTACGCAGTCAAACCGGCATTGGTGCTGCCAGCGCCAGCGCTCACTAAACACACTTTTCATGCTGATGTAATCAGCACGCAGGAACAAGAACAGGGCATTTCGGTGCCCTGTTTTTACTGATAGGCAGCTCATCCTGGCAGGCACCATTACAGATACTTGAACATGGCATAATCCCCACATGAATGAACTGCTCATTGCTGACGATCACCCCCTGTTTCGTGAGGCGTTACGAGGCGTCGTCGCCAGCCTGTTTCCCGGCACGGCCATCTACGAAGCGGATCGTATCTCCAATTTGTATCCCCTGGTCGACGACCATCCTGACGCCGATCTGCTCTTGCTGGATCTGGATATTCCAGGGGCAATCGGTTTCAGCGCTTTAGTCCATTTACGCGCGACCTACCCATCCCTGCCCATCATTCTGGTCACCGCCCATGAAGAGGCCCGCTTCATGCGCCGCGCCATGGATCACGGAGCCATGGGCTTCATCCCAAAATCCATTGATGCACAGACGCTGGGCGTAGCCCTGCAGGTGGTTCTGGATGGTGGCACCTGGTTGCCGGAAATCGGCTCTTCCTCTCCGGGCATCAGCCTGGACGAACGGGAGGTCGCGGCGAAATTGCGCGAGCTGACACCGCAGCAATTTCGCGTGCTGCAAATGCTCAGCACCGGGCAACTGAACAAACAGATTGCCTACGAACTGAATGTCTCGGAAGCCACCATCAAGGCACACATGACGGCCATCCTGCGCAAGCTGGGTGCTTCCAATCGTACTCAGGCCGTCTTGATGGCCAGTCATCTTGGCCTGAACCAGGACGAATCCCAGGACGCTAATACGTTTTAATTTGCGCGGTCAGAAAAGCTCGCAGCGAAGCGGGCTTTACCGGCTTGGTCAGCACCAGATAACCATATTGTCGAGCCGCTGCTTTCAGCTCGTCGCTACCATCCGCCGTCAACAAAGCGCCTTGCGCATGAGGCAGATGCAAACGCAATAGTTGCAGTGCCTGCAAGCCGTCCAGCCTATCATGCAAGTGATAATCCACCAGCAAGACATCGGGACTCAAGGCAATTTTCTCCAAAGCGCTATCTACCGTATTGGCGGTGATAATTTGTGCTCCCCAACGCCCCAGCAGCACTTCCATACCCGCAATAATATCCAGATCGTTATCCAGACACAGCACACGCAAGCCTGTTAAAGGCAAGCCATCGGCAGGCTTGCTGGACTCGTTATTTTGCTGACTGCTGGCCTGCGTAGCATGACTCAAAGGAACGCGAATGGAGAACATGCTGCCACGCCCCACTTCGGATCGCACATCCAGCGTATGCCCCAACAAGACCGCAATACGTTGGCAAATGGACAGGCCCAAGCCCAGGCCACGGCCATCCCAATCGAAGGCTTGTTCATAGCGATGAAACTCCGCATAAATCTGCTGAATATGATGTGGCGGGATACCCTGGCCTGAGTCCCAGACCTGAAACTCCAGCTCCTCGTCCCGGACCCGCACGCCAAACACCACTCGTCCTTCCTGGGTGTAGCGCAAGGCATTGGCCAGGAAATTCTGCAACACGCGCCGCAACAGACGATGGTCGCTATACACCTGCAAAGGTCGAGCATGAATCCGCAACTGGATACCACGTCGTGCAGCCATAGGAGCGTATTGGTCTGCCAAATGCTGCAGCAAATGCTGCACATTGATCACGCCCAGATCCGGCTTCAAGGCTCCGGCATCCAGACGGGAAATATCCAGCAGGCCTTCCAGCAATTCCTCCGCCGTACGCAAAGAGGTATCGACTCGTTCGGCCAGATTGGGCATCTCCGCCAGGTCATGCGTATCGCGCAAGGCCGACGCAAACAGACGTGCCGCGTTAATCGGTTGCAGCACATCGTGGCTGACAGCCGTCAGGAATCGGGTACGAGACTCCTGGGCTTTTTCCGCCTCCTGCGTACGCACCGCGACACGCTGCTCCAGGCTGTCGTTCATCTCCCGCAGCTCGCGCTCCACGCGCTTGTAGTGCGTGATATCGCTATAGCTGGTGACATAACCGCCGCCCGGCAAAGGCCGCCCCCGCAGCTCGATCACCTGCTTGTCATTCAACATACGCTGAGTCACATAGGAAGAGCCTTCGCGCATGAACTGAATACGACGTTCTATGGCTTGTTCCACCCCTATGCTTTCCACGCCATCGACCTTGCCCCGCTCGGCATTAAAGCGAATCAGGTCCGCCACGGATCTTCCCACGTACAACATGCTGGGCGGGTAATCGAATAACTGCTGATAGCGCTGGTTCCAGGCGACCAGCCGCATGTCCGCATCCACCACACTGACACCCTGATCAATGTTCTCCAAGGTGGCCAGCAAAATATCCCGATTGAAACGCAGTTCCTGCCCCGCCTCATCCAGCACGGCCATGATGGCAGCCACCTCCATGCCCGAACCACGCAAGGCGCTGGTCAGCACCAGGCGCGCGGACGCGGCCCCCACCGCAGCTGCCAGCAATAGCTCCGTGAAATGCACCCAGGAACTATCCGCCCGCAAACCAGGCTCCAGCGATTGCTTGGCCTGTCTGGCCTGCGTTTCAAAAGCCCGCTTCGCCATTTTTTTACCAACGATACGCTCTGCCAAAAGCAGCAAATCCTGTACCGACAAATCCCCATAAGAATGACGGGCCGCCAAGGTCTGCCGCTCCGCATAAGGATTAAGAAACGGTTCGGCCCGCAAGCGCTCTCCCAAGCCCGGACGCCGGCGCCAGGACACCCACAAAAAGGCGCTGATATTGCACAGCAGGGACCAGAAAGTGCCATGTGTCAGCGGGTCCCAGCCCTCTACGCCAAAAAGTTGATAAGGGCGCAGCCAGGACAGGCCAAATGGCCCGTGATACAACCAATCATCCGCCAGCCAGCCCACCTCGGTCAGCGTCGGCAAGAGCAAGGTATAGACCCAGATGGCAAAGCCCAATAGCAGTCCGGCCTCTACGCCCTGTCGACTGGCACCGCGCCAATACAAACCACCAATCAAGCCCGGCCCAAACTGCGCAACCGCCACAAAAGCCATCAGCCCATACGCGGCCAGGGTCGTATCGCTGCCGCTGAGCATGTAATAGCCGTAAGCCACACCCGCCAGCGCCATGATGGCGACACGGCGTATCCATAGCACTGTGGAAGCCACCGTACTTTGCTGATACTGCGCCCAGCCACGACGCAGCAACAAAGGCATCACCAAGTCATTACTGACCATGGTTGAGAGCGCCACGCTGGTCACAATGACCATGCCAGTTGCCGCTGAAAAACCGCCTATGTAAACCATCAAGGCCAAGCCAACCTGGTTTTGCGACAGGGGCAAGGCCAGCACAAAACTGTCCGGTGCCACGCCCTCGCCCCCGACGCCAAACAGGCTGACTCCTGCCGCGGCAATAGGCAAGACCATGACGCTGACCACCAGCAGATACGCCCCAAACAACCAGCGCGCCCGCCGTATATCCACCACGTCCCCACATTCCACAATGGCCACATGGAACTGACGGGGCAAACAAATAATCGCGGCAAAGGCCAGCAAGGTTTGACCGACAAAACCCACCGGCGGACTGTTCTCGAACAGTGTGCTGACGGCCCCCACCATATTCAGTTCAGTCTTGCCAAACCAGCGAAAGGCGAACAGGCCAACCGCCACCAAGGCCACCAGTTTCACCACGGACTCAAAGGCCACGGCCAGCATCAAACCCGGTCTATGCTCGGTCGCGTCCACCTGGCGTGTTCCAAACAGAATAGAAAACAAGGCCATCAAAATCGCGACATACAAGGCCGGATCACCAAACAGCCCGGCGTGAAACTCGGTCCCGGCCAGCACACTCAAACTCAAGGCCACCGCCTTGTATTGCAGGGCCAGATACGGCACGGCCGCCACCACGGCAATCCCCGCCACCATGGCCGCCAAGCGCTGCGAGCGCCCATAACGACTGGCCATGAAGTCCGCAATGGAAACCGTGTTCTGGGATTGAGCCACCAGCGCCAGGCGTTCAATAATCCGCCAGCCAAACAGCAGCATCAGCATGGGGCCAAGATAAATAGGCAGAAAGCCAATGCCATAGCGCACCGCCGACCCGACCGCGCCGTAAAACGTCCACGACGAACAGTACACAGCCAAGGCAAGGCTGTAGACCGTAGGTCGCAACCAGGGGCGCTGGGTATACAAAGGATTCCTGTCCCCGAACCAGGCAATGGCGAACAAAATTGCGGCGTAAATCAACGAGGCCAACACCACCCAAGCTGGCGTCATCTGCACTGTCTCCTACTTTGGTATAACGCGATGATTTTTCTCGCGATTGTGAGTAATACTAAGACAGTTCCAGCAGGATCTGGCCTAGGAAAACTAGGGCTTATCACCTATACCCAATTTAAGTTTCAGGGCAGAGCGCTTGGAGCAAGCAGCACCTGCAGCATCATGGGCCACGGTAAAGATCACCTCACCCGCCGACACACCCGACACACTGCCTGCATCCCTGTCGTCAAGCCGTATCAAACGACCGCAGCAAAACGATGCGCTGGCGGTATGCAAGCCAGCGCTGCATCACCTGTTTGGACGAAGAGCTTTCGTCTGGCATCACAAGAAGAAATAGAGCGTTTGAAACCGGGGAGTCACTGCCCCAGTCCAGAACTCATCTATCACTCACAAACGAAAAACGCCCCGACAAAAAAACTATCTTTCATCGTCACGCGGGGCAAATTAAAGGAGGCAATATGAACCACTCAACATTGAACTTTGATCGCTATCCACAGCAACCGCACGGTGGAACGCTGGTCAACCAGGTTGTCCCGGAGGATCGCGTCAAGGACGAGATCGAACGTGCGCGCACCCTGCCCAGCATCCGCGTGGATCTGGAAGCCGTCATCACCATCGAGATGATTGCTACGGGCGTGCTCTCCCCCAACAAAGGCTTCATGAACGAGGCCGACTACAACTCCGTGCTCAAAGAGGGTCGTTTGAGTAATGGTGTGGTGTGGCCTGTGCCGCTGAGCTTCGCCCCGATTGGCGATCGCAACCGCGACATTATTAAAGGACTTTCGGTCGGCTCTGAAGTGGCGCTGACCAATAGCGACAACGAGCCGGTAGCCATCCTGAGCATCGAGGACATCTTTTCCTACGACAAGGAGCAGCGCGCTCAGCAACTGTTTGGCACCACGGACAGAAATCACCCCGGTGTGGACTCCATTTACCGCCGCATGGGCGATGTGTCCCTAGGCGGGACCTTGCACCTGCTGCAGCGTGTGGACTGGGGCCCGTTCGAAAAGCTGCGCCGCGAACCCAAAGACACCTGGCGCCTGTTCTACGAAGAAAAGAAATTCAATTCCGTGGCAGGCTTTATCACCGGTGCGAATCCGCTGCACCGAGGCCACGAGTACATTCACCGCAATGCGCTGGAAGGGATTGATGGCCTGTTCCTGCAGCCACTGGTAGAGATGGCCAAGCGTGAATACGTGCGCCACGAGTTCCGCATGATGGCCTACCGAAACGTACTGGATACCTACTACCCCAAGGACCGTGCCATCCTCTCGCCGCTGCGGGTCACCTATATTTTTGCGGGTCCGCGCGAAACCATTTTGCATGCCCTGATCATGAAGAACTATGGGTGCACCCACGCCTTGATTGGTCGGGATCACGCCGGGATTGGCAGTTACTACGACAAGTACGCCAGCCACAGCATTTTCGATCAGTTCAGCCCCAAGGAAATGGGCATTGATGTGCGCCTGTTCCATGAAGTGTTTTATTGCACACGCTGCGCCTGCCATGCCACTTCCGAGACCTGCCCGCACGATGATCGCTTCAGGCTGACCATCTCCGGCACCGGCATTCGCGAGATGCTGCGTCACGGCATCATGCCGCCCAAGGAGATTTGCCGCCCTGAATCCATTCTGCCGGCCATGCAAGGCGTGCAGCCCAAAGGACTGTGCGAGGAAGGCGAAGCCATCCAGCCTGTCAGCAAGGTTATCCAAAGCATGTTCCCCTACTACACCCAGTACACCCGTCTGGGCGGGGCCAAGCGTAGTGAACCGCTGGATCCATCTCAGCTGACGGTGCGCGATCTGGAAATCGCCAGCCACGACGTGCGGCACCATGCGGGAGATATCTACAACGGGGTGTACACCGAGTACAGCGCCGTGGTGGATCACAACCGCAGCATGCAAGCCGCCTGGATTGAGGATGCGCGTGCTGCCCTGCGCTTCCAGCAAGAGCGTCTGATCAGCGATCTGGAAGAAAAGCAGCAGCAAGCACCGGAAGAAGCCTCGGACGAGTTCATGTATCAGGACAAGCAGGAAGTCGTGCGCGAGCTGCATTCGGCCCGCAGCTTGCTGGATGATATTCCGACCGTGATTTCTGCCAAGCAGTTGACCAAAAGGACCTGGAACGTCCTGCCTTACCAGCGCTATCGTGGGGCGGATAAGGAATAAGGCTCTATCCAGCTTCCCCCTGAACAGAAAAAGCCCCTGACCTTAACAAGATCAGGGGCTTTTTCATCACGAAATCTGCCCGAAGGCAGACTCAAACTGTCCAGAACCTGCTTAACAGACCTCTTCCAGATTGACCTCATTCACAGGCATCAGGCGGCGGTAGAAAGTAGGCAAAGCAAACAAGGCACCATGAATATCAGCGTTGTAGAACTGCAGGGAATCCTGGTTCTCGCTGCTCATACGCTGCTCCAGTCGTTCCTGGATTTGCTCGGCGGAGAAAGCACGCGGGTTCAGCTCGTCGGAGGCAATTGCCAGCCCCCAGTAAGAGCCGTACAGCGGAATATGCAGACCGTAGCCATGCACTTGTGCAAACACACTGGCCAGGGATTCGCTCAGGTTCTTGACTTGCTGACTTTCGTGGAAAGGCGAACCCAGGTGCAATACCAAAGCACCACCACTTGCCAGCGCACGTTTGCAGGACTCAAAAAAGGCAGTCGTGTACAAGGGACCGGCCGGAGTTTCGGGGTCGGTCAGGTCCAGATAGATCAAGTCAAAGCGTTCCTGTGTATTGGCCAGGAACTTCGCGCCGTCTTCGATCTGAATTTGTACACGCGGGTTATCAAACGCCCCCTTGTGAATGGACTGCAAGTGCTCGCGGGCCACCTCGATCACCTCCCCATCCAGCTCAACCAGAGAGACTCGCTCCAGGCTGGGGTACTTCAGCAGTTCTTCCAGGGCTCCACCATCCCCACCGCCCACAATCAGGGCACGACGTGGATTCGGGTGAGACATAGCGGCCGGGTGAATCAGACCTTCGTGGTAGAAAAATTCTTCGGCCTCGGAAGTCATCATGCAACCGTCCAGGCGCAAGGTCTTACCCAAGGTTTCGGAACGCAGCAACTCCAGACGCTGAAAAGCAGTCTGGCGCTCCAGCAAGCGCTCGGTGAAGCGAAAGCCGTACAGCGCATCCTGATTCAGGTTTTCCGTCAGCAGTTCACCAGCATGGGCCGGTCCATCAGCCTCGCCACGCCACAAGCGATTACGCTGGGCTTGGCCGGGCTTGAAAGCCTGCTCAATACCGTCAATCAGGCGGGTCGCCTTGCCGGAATTGTCCTGCATGAAATTGCAGACATAAACGTCCAGCGTCACGCCACCACGCTCTGGCCAGGTATGGATGGCCAAGTGAGACTCGGCCAATAACAGTACCCCGGTAACACCACCAGGCTGCCCTTCAAATTCGGGAAATGCCTGCCACTCCTCACCAACAATCGTCAGCCCTGCATCAATAGTCTGCTGACGGCAAAAATCCGCCAGTTTCTGGGCATCGATCAGCAGCTCCGGGCTGCATGCACATTGGTAAAGGTCTGCGGTCAAGTGCAAGCCTTGCATAATCGTGTGCTCCTTTAACAGATTTTGCGCTCCCTACCAACGAGACGACCGCAACGTAAAAACTTCAAAGCGAGGTGCACCTGGAATGGCGATCACCTCGCTTCATCGAAAAGAGCGCAAATTGTACCTTATATCAAACTTAAATATATGAAAATAACCCTATTTAAGGGAAGATTAAGGTATATACGACGCGGAAGGCAGCAGAACCAATTCCATGACCAAATGCGCTCCTGGACCCGGACGGTCCTTGAAATAGACTCTGCCCCCGTGGTGGTGAACAATCGAGCGCAAAATGGACAAGCCCAGACCGCTTCCTTGCACCTGTTGGCCGGGCAGGCGATAGAACTTGTCAAAGACCTTCTCTTTATAGAGCGGATCAATTCCCGGCCCTTGGTCCAGGACCTCTATCCGAGCCCAACCGGTTTCGCCCGGCTGCAAGCGCAGGGTCACCATGGTGTCCGGCGCGGAGTACTTCAGGGCATTTTCCAGCGCATTGCGCAAAGCCACCAATAAAGGAACGATATCCACCTTGGCCCACAAGCCATACTCGGGCACATCCAGGTAAATGCGGTGGCGCTGTTCGTGAAAGGGGCGCAGACTCAGGCGCAGCACGGCACGCAAATCGGACTCGCGCCATTCCTGCATGCTCGTGCCCTCATACTCCATGCGATTCAAGCGCGTCAAATCGTCCAGCAGCACATCAACGCCACGAACCTTTTCATGTAATTGAGAGTAGATCTTGCTAGCCCAGGCTGACGGGGTTGTCTCCAGTTGCAGCAATTGGATATAGCCGCTGATGGCGGCCAGCGGGGAGCGTATTTCATGGGCAGCCATGGCAAAACAGTCAGCACGATCGCGCTCCTGTTGCATTTTTGTGCTGACATCGCGAATCATCAACAAAGTTGCGCTGTCTGAATCGGAGGCCGCATAGGCATGAAACTCCAGGGCGCGGGCCTGTTCCCCTTCCCCATCCCGGTGCACATAGTAAAAAGGATTTTTTTCGCGGTTAATAACCCGACTAATCCCAGGGAGCAAATACGCTAAATCTGCCCGTATTCCCTTTTCCAGATTCTGGAAAAAATCGATTAAATCATCGTTGTCATTGGCCAATTCCGGCGTATCCAGCAAACGCCGCATGGCCCGATTACAACCCTCAATTCGCCCACAGGAATCGAACATGACAATGGCATCGGGCAAGGCATCCAGCATTTGCTCAAAGCGATGTGCTTTTTCATAAGCCTGTCCCGGCCATTTAAGCACGCTCGCTCGGTCAAACAAACGTTGCCCGATCAAAAAACTGGTAAATAGTGTGAGCAACAAGCCAATCCCCTATTTTCGTCCCAAAACAAGCACCAAGCCTGCCTCAGTGTGGTTTCAATCTCCATGCGACAAAAATCCAGTCCAGCGGATAAACCAAGCATTTTTCTAGATGGGATTACTGATCTGCCAATGCCTTTGCATCAGCCTGGGTGAAAAAACGGTTAATCGCCTAATAAAGAAATTTCATAACAATCAGGCGGAACAATAAGAAAGGGATTAGTACTTTTTAAAAGTTTTACTCCAAAACCACCGCCCATACTGCTTAACGGCAGAAACGGCCTTATCATAAGGCGCATAAATTTTCTTTGAGGAAACAAGGGGGCTTGTACAAAATGGATTCCTATTTATTTCATAAAGACTGACCAGGATCAAGACTAACGATAAAAACAAGTGCTAGGGTGCTAACACCGTTTTTCTTGGCCCGACAAGCCGAGCACCGCCCGGACCCGCCCGTAACATCAACACTTATAAGTGTGTTCAGCTCCCCACACTGGGCCCGTCCGGTAACACGACAGCGCAAGGGATACGCGTAAAATCAGCAAGGCGAGTCCAGGTTCACAGGCCCGCCCGATTGAAGTGAGTCCCTGATGAAGCATGAACATCTGAAAATCGGAGATATTAGAAGCATGTGTGTCGAATACTCTGCCTATCACTTGGCGTGAACAGGCCACTTCCCATTGCCATTAGTAGTATTTCTGTACTTACTAATACCGTCTCTACACTCTGCACTGCTACATCGGGGCCCATAGCCTTTCTTTCCCCGGTCTGGCCTGCTTTCATTTTGTTGACTCCATGAACGACGCCGTTTACTCCACTCGGCAGGCTGCTGATTTACTAGGTGTGTCTGTACGCACCGTACAACTTTGGGTAGAAGCCGGGACCCTGAAAGCCTGGAAAACCCAAGGCGGGCACCGTCGCATCGACCGCGATTCCGTACAAGCCATCTTGCAAGAGCGCCGTGGGCAAACCAGCCCCCCGACGCCTGATGTTCCGATCACTCCCAGCCTACCTGTTTGCAGCGGTGAACCCTGCCTGCGCGTACTGGTCGTTGAAGACGACCTGGATTTGCTGGCGATTTACCGCATGGCCATGGAACATCTGCCCTTCCCGGTCGAATTGCGCTGCGAGCAAGATGGCCTGAAAGGTCTGATTGCTGCCGGCAATTTCTACCCCGATGTGCTGATCGTGGACCTGAACCTGCCCAAACTGGATGGTTTTGCCATGCTCAAGGCGCTGGCCGATGCCCCTGAAACCGAACATACCCAGATTTATGTGATTTCTGCATTGAGCGCCGCCGATATTCACGCGCGTGGCGGTCTGCCCGGCAAAGCAACAGCCCTGACCAAGCCCATTCCCATTGCCCTGCTCCTGCAACTGCTCAGCGAAGCCTTCCACGCCCAGTACCTGCCCTCCTGAGCACGTCCTCTGCCCTTTATCAGCCAGGATCAATTTTTTCAATTTCGATCTTTTTGTGACAAAAATTTTCATTTGATTATCATTTTTTTATTTTTAGACATAAAAAACGAATCAAATGATACTATTCACGAAAATTCACAACAAGAAATTGATCCGTTTATCTCGAGTCTTTTGCTGATACAAAAATACAAAGGGAAAGGCTATGCGCAAGAACCTACCAATTACCGGCATCGAAACCGAGCTGCTGGACGAGCAATATCTCATTTCCAAAACTGACCTGGCCGGCCGCATCATTTATGCGAACCCGGCCTTTGTCGAGGTGAGCGGGTTTAGTCGGGAAGAATTGATTGGCGAGCCGCACAATATCGTGCGTCACCCCGATATGCCATCCGAAGTTTTTGCAGATTTGTGGCATACCTTAAAACAGGGGCGTTCGTGGGTGGGGGTGGTAAAGAATCGCCGTAAGGACGGCGGTTTTTATTGGGTCCTGGCCCATGCCAGTCCCATTATTGAACAAGGGGAATTAACCGGCTTTGCGTCGGTTCGTGTGCGCGCAAAACCTCAGGATATTCAAGCAGCTGAACAGTTTTATCAGGAATTGCGCGAAGGCCGAAATCGTTCCCGAACGATACGCGCTGGCCAAATTACGGCTCGCAGCTGGCGTCGCCCTTTTGCCGGCCTTCGTTTCCTGGCTGGTCCCAGTTTATTGGCCGCCTTTTTACGAAAAGGCCTGTTGAATCTGGGTATTACCGGCGGGATTATTGCCATGATCCTGAATACGGAAATGCCACAGCAAAGCATGATCCTCCTGGCCAGTTCTCTGGGGGTGGGGACACTGATGATTTTGGGCTATCAGGCCGTGCTGATGCGACGGGTTTTGGGATCGTTTAAAACGGCCACGCACATCGCCCAACAAATTGCCGCAGGCAACCTGACAGTCAACACACGCGGGCCCGCTGTAAAGAAGCTGGAAACGCTGGGCCAGAATCTGGATCTGATGCGTAAGAGCCTGATGAGCATTAGTACCGACGTGGACCATAGCTGCAGCAACAATCAAATGGTGTCACGCAAACTCTCGGATAACAGCGCCCTGCTGGAAGCACGCACTCAAGAGCAAGCGGCGTCCATGCAGCAGACCACTGCCAGTATGAGCTCCTTTGGGCAAGCCGTTCTACAGACCGCGGAAAACGCCAAGGCCAGCCACGAACTGGCTAGCCGCAGCGCGGATATCGCGGGTCGCGGGAACGATGCGGTTCAGAAAGTCAGCTCATCCATGCAGCAGATTCTGGAAAGCTCGCAGCATATCGGCAATATCGTGTCGATGATCAATAACATCGCCTTTCAGACCAATATCCTGTCGATCAACGCCTCAATTGAATCGGCCCGCGCCGGAGAGGCCGGTAAAGGCTTTGCGGTGGTTGCCTCTGCCGTGCGTTCGCTGGCTCAGCAAGCGGCTCAAGCGGCCGATGAAATCAAGCAACTGGTCACCGAAACCCAAACCCTCAGTGCTGAAGGTGCCACCCACGCCGCCCATGCGGGGCAGACCATGCAGGAAATCCTGACATCCGTGTCTGAGGTTGCGGGTTTGATGGGTGAGATTTCTGCTGCCACCAGCGAGCAGAGCATCGGTTTGGGCCAGTTGACCCAGGCCTTGAAACAGGTGGACCAAATCACCAGCGACAATGCCGCTCTGGTCCATGACTTGAGTGAAACAGCGCAGGAACTGAACCAGAATGGGGCCGAACTGCAAGAGGCTATCAGTGTCCTGAATCATGGAGAAAGTGCACATACCCACCCACCCACTCGCTCTGCTGCCCCCTTGATCCTGGCCCCGGTTGTGAAAATGGACGCCGCTCGTCGCAAACCGGCCCACCCAGGCCGACTACGACAATTGGCATCCAGTACCTGAGTTCGCTAAAAGCCCAGGCTTTCAGCCCCTCCCAACAAGGCCAGCACACCCAGCACGGCAAAGATACAGGCAGCAATCCGGTGTACCAACTGAGTCGGCAAACGGCGGGCAATGCGCTCGCCAAACAAAACGGCAGGTGCGTTGGCCAACATCATGCCCAAGGTCGTGCCCAGCACCACCAAACCGAACTCTTGATATTTAGCAGCCAAAGCGACCGTCGCAATCTGTGTCTTGTCGCCCATCTCGGCCAGGAAGAATGTCACCAGCGTGGTGCCAAAAACACCAAAACGCGTACGGGTGGCTTCGGCATCATCGATCTTGTCAGGAATCAGAATCCAGATGGCCATGGCCAGAAAGGAAATACCCAGCACCCAACGCAGCACTTCCGGATCCAGCAAAGCGGGAACCCAAGCACCAATGGCGCCAGCCAGACCGTGATTAACTAAGGTTGCTATGAAAATAGCGAGAATGATGGGCCAAGGGCGTTTATAGCGGGCTGCAAGAATAAAGGCCAACAACTGGGTTTTGTCCCCAATTTCTGCCAAGGCAACCACACCCGTGGAGATAAACAACGCTTCCATAACAACTCCTGGCCGGATAAGAGACAGATGACCACAAACCCTCCCGGCCAAACGCGAAGGTCCATGGTCAAAAGTCTTGCCAGGCTAAGTTGCTATCAGCGCCATGACCCTGTGTAGGTCAAGTATGTTGACGCTGATCTTCGGTAAACCGAAGCGGCTACTCCCTAATGACGAAGCGCATCGTAGCCCAGATTAAGACGCCTGTCCAATCGGGGCTTTTCAACGCACAAGAAGTACACTTGCTTATTTTCACGCTTTCACCAGACGCATGACCGCCCAAAATCCAGCATCGGCTCAGCCCAACACCTACCAGCGCTATGTGCTGCTGTATCTGTTATTCATGATTTTGCTGTGGACCGTTTTGATGGCGATTAGCCATAAAGCCCCCGATCTGGACGGCATGGAAGAACTGGTCTGGTCGGCCAGTTTCGAGCTGGGCTATTTGAAGCATCCCCCCTTTCCAGCGTGGGTGATGGCCGCCTTGACCAGCGTAGTCGGACGCCCGGCATGGCTGACCTTTGCCGCGGGCATGACAGCTTCGGTGCTGGGGCTATGGTTTATCTGGAAACTGGCCTGCGAATTCCTGAACCCCGAACGCGCCTTCATGGTCTTGCTGATCAGTTCTGTCAGTATTTACTTTTCCTTGCGCGGCACCATTTTTAATCACAACACGGCACAACTGTGGTCCGTAACCGCCGCGACCTGGTTTTTCTATCGCGCCAGCCGCGACCAGAAACCCGCAGACTGGTTATGGCTGGGCGCCGTCGCTGCGCTGTCTACGGTCACCAAATACAGTGCCGTGATTCTGTTCACCGCCTTCTTTTTGTATTTCCTGCGCAGCGGTATGTGGCGTCAGCGGCAGACCTGGATAGGGCTGGGCTTGGCCCTGCTTGCCTATGTGCTGGTCTTGTCGCCCCATCTGTACTGGCTGGTGAAGCACGACTTCGCCCCCTTCCGCTATATGGACGGCTCGCTGGAAACACATACCCGCTGGGAGGCCTACAAGGAACTGCTGGCGTTTAGCCTGGACCAGCTGGGGCGACTAAGCCCCATGGTTGTGGCCATGATTGCGCTGGGCATCTGGAATCGTCGCGCCAGGAAAAAGCTGGCCCCATCCGACACGGCCTTGCAAAACAAGCAACACTATGCCGATGATATTTCCCGCAGCGACAAGCAATTCCTGCTGTGGGTGGGCCTGACTCCCATCATCAGCACGGTCTTGATTTCAGCCATCATGGGCACCCGTCTGGTCGCTTCCTGGGCCACCACTTTTTTTGTTTTGTATGGCTTTTTTGCTCTTTGGCTCATGCACGGCAAGGACAAGATCCAGCTGCGGCGCGTGGCTATTATTGTGATCGTGTTGCAGATATTGCTGGCATCGGGCTACGCCTTGGCTCGTGGCCCATTGGCCTGGCATAAAGGTCGGGACTCTCGCTCCACCTTCCCCGGCCCGGAAGTATCTGCCCAAATGCAAGCCATCTGGAACGAACACATGCCCGGCATCCCACTTAAAGTCGTCGTAGCCGATACCTGGCTAGGCGGCAATATTGCCGTTCATGCCGGCCAGGATGTGATGGTCTTTATTGATGCTGACCCGGCTGCTTCACCTTGGCTGACACTACCGCAGGATATGGAATGCGGCGCTCTGATTGTTTACAGCATCCAGACCCGTGGGAAACCTCCTGCATCCTTGTTCCAGCTGTACGAGCAAGCTCCTATCAAGGGGCAGGCCGAGCAGCGCTGGTCTTCCGAGCGCAGTCCCATGATTGATCTGAACTGGGCCATTCTGCCCGCACAAAGCAGTTGCCCCTTTGCAGCCACCGCCCGCTGAATCACTTAAATTTTGGGGTGATGCACCGGCAGTTGCTCACCCAGATAATCCAGAAAATGTCGGACCGCCGGGGCCATGCCTCGGCGGGAAGCAAACACAGCGTGAATAATCCCCGGCAAGGGCGCCCACTGTGGCAATACTTGCACCAGGCGTCCAGCTTTCAAGGCCTCGCAACACATATAGTCGGGCAAGATACCCACGCCTATGCCCTGCTCCACCCCTTCACGCAACGTCAGCAAATCCGAGGCCATATAGCGCGGCCTGTGCGTTACCGTCAGGCTGGCGCCCTCGGGACCATACAGCTCCCATTCGTTTTGACCTTGTCGGGCCGACATGGCCACCGTGGGCAATTTCACCAAATCAGCCGGGCCGCGCACCGGATCAAAACGCGCCAGCAGTTCAGGCTGAGCAACCAGAATCGCCCCTGTTTCACCCAGGCGCTTGACGATATAGCTCGCACTATCACTTAAGGTGCTGCGCACTCGCAAAGCCACATCAATCCCGTCCGCCACCGGATCAACCACCCGGTTGCTGACTTCCACCTCCAGCTCAACCTGAGGGTAGCGAATCAGAAACTGTGCAAACACGGTCGACAAGACCGTATGGGCCAAGGTGACCGGGCAACTGATACGCAAGAGACCACGCGGTTCTTGCTGCACTTGAGCCACCGCAGAATACGCAGCTTCGGCCTCGTCACGCATGGCTTGGCAATGGCGCAGGAACACCTCTCCAGCAGGGGTCAGAGACAGGCTGCGCGTGGTGCGTTGCAGCAGGCGCACACCGACTTCAGCCTCAAGACGGCTAAGACGTCGCGACACTCGCGATGGCGGCATGCCCAAGTGTCGGGCAGCAGCACTAAAGCCGCCACGCTGTACCACTTCGGTAAACAGCACCATGTCATTTAAGTCATACATACAGGGAAGTTTTCCAGGATTACAGACAAAAGTAGAATAATCTTTCTCAGAAAAACCGGCTTATCAAAGGTATGGGCATCAAACATAATGACACCATTCCTTCATCGCTTTGGACACCAAACATCATGAAACTGCTACACGTAGACTCCAGTATCACCGGCGCCAACTCCGTTTCCCGCGAACTTTCGCAATTTGTGGTTGATCAGCTGCGCCAGCAAAATGAGCAAGTCCAAGTGGAGCATGTAGATCTGGCCCTGAACCCGCCACCTCACTTTTCGGCTGACTCCCTGGGCATGCGCCTGGGTCTGGACCCAGCCACCCTGAGCGAGCGCCAGCGTGCCGAGAACGCCATCACCGAACAATACCTGAGCCAGTTCCTGGCTTCCGATGTGGTGGTGATTGGCGCCCCCTTCTACAACTTCACCATTCCTAGCCAACTGAAAGCCTGGATGGACCGTCTGGCTCAAGCTGGCCGCACTTTCCGCTACACCAGCAATGGCCCAGAAGGTCTGGCTGGCGACAAAACGGTTTACCTGGTTCTGAGCCGTGGTGGCATCTACTCCGAATCGGAGCAAGGCCAGGCCATGGAACATCAGGAAAGCTACCTGCGTGTGATGTTCGGCTTCATGGGTGTAACGGACCTGCGTATTGTGTACGCCGAAGGTCTGGGCAAAACCCCAGAGCTGCGTGATCAGATTGTAGAGAACGCCAAGGCCAGTGTCAGCGCCTTGCTGGAAAAGAGCCCTGCCTAAGACCGGGAAGGCCTGGTTCGACCAGGCCTTGGCTGTTTAGTTCTGCACAAGCAGCCACCCGCCCCTTCAGCTCTCAAGCCTGAGCAAGCAAAGATAAAGCCGGATCCCAATCCCTGTGTGGACATCGGATCCGGCTTTCTCTTTTGCGTTGCCTGCCAGCAGGCAGCACATTCTGATCGCGCTTAATCTCCACCAGAGAAAAACACAAAGGGCCATCAATTGGCCCTTTGTGTTGATACCGCGATAAGCAGGAACGAAATCGGAGCAGAATCAATTTCTGCCCGCGCGCCCCTTTTTATTCGTCTGTTTCCAGCCAGTGGCCCAAGCGCAGACGCTTGGTGTTCAGGTAAGCCTCGTTGAAGGGATTACCTTCAATTTGATGCGGCACACGCTCCACCACATCAATGCCAATTTCTTGCAGGGTTTTTACCTTGCGCGGATTATTGGTCATCAGACGCAGCTTCTGGATACCGACGTGCTCGAGCATATCCTTGCAAATATCATAGCGACGCATATCCGCAGGAAACCCCAGCTTCTCGTTGGCTTCCACCGTATCCGCACCCTGATCTTGCAGGTTGTAGGCACGGATCTTGTTCACCAGACCAATACCCCGCCCTTCCTGGCGTAAATACATCAAGGCACCACGGCCTGCCGTAGCAATACGTTCCAGCGCCAATTGCAGTTGAGGGCCGCAATCGCAGCGCAGGCTGAACAAGGCATCGCCCGTCAGACACTCGGAGTGGACACGGGCCAGGACAGGCTCGCCGTCGGCCACATCCCCCAGGGTCAACAAGACGTGTTCTTTTTGATTGCTGCGCTCTACAAATACATGGATTTGGAATACGGCCCAGGGGGTAGGCAAACGGCTGGAGCTGACGTAGTCCAATAAAGCGCCGGGTTTGGCCTGCTGGGCAGCCAGCGGGGAGTCCGATTCTGATGCCAGTGCGGCATCCGGGATGGATTGCATAATGAGTCTCTGCTGCAACGAAGAAATGCGGCTTGGCCCCATCCGGGGCAACCTAGCAATGATAGCCCAATTCAGTCCATTTCTTTAAGCCTGAGGCAAGATGCTTTTCAGGACTAATTTCGCTTGTCCCCCCTATGACACAGACATGAAACATTCACCTTATGTGCCTATCCTTATAGCGAAAAGTTCTGCGATCCGGTATTCTACGCAACAAGAAAATACATAAAATGTTATGAAACTTACAAATACAGATGATCTATGGCGCTTTGTGTTTTTCACTGAGCCTTGATCATCCTCTTACTCGATTGATCATGCCCGCCACTAAGGTCTTTATTCGTTATGTTGTGATTGGGCTCGGCTTGGCCCTGCAACCGTTTGTCGCCCATAGTGCGGCAAGCCAGACCTGGCCCCAGCCTCCTTCTCAATTAAGTCTGGACAGCCCCTACGGCACCTTGCAAGTGAGCCAGAGCGATTATGTCTATGAAGCACAACTGCAACTGGACTCGCAAATCATCGCGCCCGAACTCAAGGGCTTGATCAATATTCCCTACGCCTTCAGACAATCCAACAACCAGACTGCGTTGATTTCGGTGGACAACGGCCTGGGGGGTTGCTCGATTTATTATCACTGGGTCACAGTGTCCTCCAAGGGCTATACCGTCTCGCCAGCGTTTGGGTCTTGCAGCGCACAAATTCGAGTACGCCACCAGGGTCAAACCCTGATCATGGAAACCCCCAGCCTGGATAATCCCACCCTGATCGACGAGTACCGTTACGACGGTCGCAAGATCAGTTTGCGCAAGCGCAAACCCCGCGCTCAATAAAAGAAGGAACCCGCGGCGGAAAACGGACTCCAAGACAACACTGACTATAATCAGATGTCTTAGTCTCTCCGGATTTTCCCCATGCAAGCCTCCTCGACTCGCCCTTTACTCATCTGGGATCTACCCACCCGCCTGTTCCACTGGCTGCTCGTGATCAGCATCGTGGGCTGTTTTGTGACGATCAAGGTTGGCGGTTTGTGGATGGACTGGCACGTACGCTTTGGCTTGCTGGCCCTGGGGCTGCTGGCATTTCGCCTGGTCTGGGGCCTGATTGGTGGTTACTACTCCCGCTTTAGCCACTTCCTGCCCAATCCTGTACGCAGCCTGCGCTACTTGCGTGACAAGCCCGCGGTTTACCCAGGCCACAACCCCATCGGTGCCTGGTCCGTCTGGATCATGTTGATTGTGTTCGGCTTTCAAGCCGTCTCGGGCCTGTTTGCCAATGACGACATCTTCACGACTGGCCCTTTGGCCTATCTGAGCAGCGACTGGTCCAAAACCCTGACGGGCCTGCACAAAGCCAATGAATGGATCATGCTGGCCATTATTGCCTTGCATATCCTGGCTATTTTCCTGTATCGCGTGTTGCGTGGTCAGAAATTAACCAGCGTCATGGTCAAGGGCAGCATGCCGGTTCCCGCCGATGCCAGCCTGCCTGCCAGCAAAGACAGCTGGAAAACCCGTTTTCTCGCTCTGATCATTGTGGCTCTGATTGCCTGGGGCGTGTACTGGATGACAGGTCTGGCACCCGTAGGCGGTGGCATGGACGACTTTATGTAAGGCCGACTTATCCCCAGAAGCTGTGAATAAACCTGGGGATAATGCGGGGACTGTTTGGGCTGAGCCGCATTTTTACTAGCCGTCTTTTAAACTGGACGGTGACTAGCCGCTTGAGCACTTCCTGCGCAGAAAGCGACGGCCTCAAGATACTTCTTAGCGCCGTCGCCAAAATCCCCACAAAACCAGAACCAGGCCCAGCACGGCGGCTAATAAACCCGCCCAGCTGAAAATAGTCAGGCCCAGCCATGCGGGACCGCGCGTAACCAGCACCGGACCCAAAATCAATACAAAAGCCGCCGTCACAATCGCAATGGCCAGACGGGTGGCTGCCTTTTCCAGCGACGAGGCCAGACGCGGCATGCCCTCGATTTGAATACGCGCCGAGATCTTTCCTTGCCGCACCCTATGCATCAACAGACGCAGCAATTGGGGCGCATCCATGGCCAACTGCCGCGACTCCAGCAAACTGCGTTGCAGGTCCGCATAAACACGACGTGGCGAGTACTGCTTGCGCATCAAGCCCATGATCACGGGCTGCGCGACTTCGACCACATCAAACTGCGGGTCCAGACGCTTCAGCACACCGTCCGCCGTGATAAAAGCCTTGAACAGCAAGGCCAGATCCGGCGGCAGAATTAAATGGTTCTCGCGCGCCAGAGCCATGAAGTCCAGCAAGGCAGCCGAGATGGACAACAGCCCACTGCTTTGTCGGGCTACATAACGCTGGGCACTTTCTTCCAGACGGCTCCAATCAAAGTCCTCTGCCCCGGACCAGTCCAGCAAGGTCGTTGCCACCCCATCTGCCTGTCCATCCACAATCGCCCGTAGCAACACCAGCAATTGCTGGCGGCGACGTTCCGTCAAATGGCCCACCAAGCCGAAATCAATAAAGGCAACCTTATTGCCCGGCAAGGCCATCATATTGCCGGGGTGCGGATCAGCATGAAACAGCCCGTCCTCCAGCACCATATGCAGGAACGCCAAGGCACCTCGGCGGGCCAATAAAGGACGATCCGCCTCAATAGCTTGCAACTGTGCCTCTTGAATGGGCGAGACCCCGGGGACAAACTCCTGCACCATGACCGTCGCGCTGGTCCACTCCATATAGACACGCGGAACCACGATGTCCTTGAAGGGCTGCATGTTCTCGCGCACCGCCAAGGTATTGGCCGCTTCGCGGGTGAAGTCCAGCTCATCGGCAATGGCTTCAGCCAGGGCACGCACGATATCGTAAGGGCGATACTCGGGCAGCAGGCCTTGTTGCTGGACCAGGCGGGCAATCTGTTTCAACAAACGCAAGTCAGCCTGAATCAGTGGCTCCAGACCAGGGCGCTGCACCTTCACCACGACTTCGGTGCCATCCCGCAAACAGGCGCGATACACCTGTGCCATGGAGGCCGAGGCCAGCACCTGGGTGTCAAAGCGCGCAAAGGCTTGCTCAACCGTTTGACCCAAAGCCTGCTCCAGCTCGGGTCTGATCGTTTCCCAAGGCACCGGCGCGGCGTGACCTTGGAGCTTCTCCAGCTCCTGCGTCCACTCCAACGACAGCAAATCATTACGTGTAGCCAGAATCTGACCCAGCTTGATAAAGGTCGGACCCAGCTCTTCCAGCGCACGTCGCAAACGTTCAGGTGCCGAGCGCTCGGGCATTTCGGCCGCCACCGAGGTCTTGTTACCGGGCAGGAGGTCCGACAAGCCCAGGCGATGCATCACATCCCCAATCCCGTATCGAGCTATAACCGCTCCAATGGCACGGACTCGTGCATGGTCGCGCAAGGCCAACAAGGTTCCTCCCAACATACTCGCTCTCCAGTAGGGTACGCTCTGAGAAAAGTAGCATACCGCAGTGTCCCGGTGACTTACTTATCCACTTATCCACATTTTCAGTGGGCAAGCTCGGGGATAGCCTTTGGACAAGTCACATTAAGCCAAGCAATTCAATGACTTGTCATGGTGGGGTAATTAACGCCCCCTACCCGTTTTCCGATGACAAGAATCGAAAATGCCCCTGCTCTATCCACGGAAATCAGAGTACATTGACGTTTTCCAATTCAAGGAGAGCGTGATGCGTCTGGATAAGTCTCGCTCCAGCCGTAATGTCGAGGACCGCCGTGCCAATGGGCCACGATTGAGCGGCGGCAAGATCGGCTTGGGGACAATCGTGCTGGCCCTGGTGGCCATGTACTTTGGGGTGGATCCCAGTGTGGTGCTGAACCTGGCCGACGACCCTACCAGCGCCCCGCAGTCTCAACCCGTTGCAGCCTCGGATGCACAGGGCCAAACCATTGCCAAGATCCTGGGCGAAACCGAGGATGTCTGGCGTGATGTTTTTGCCAAGCAAACCAATGGCAGCTACCGCGATCCCGTGCTGGTGCTGTACCGGGGCGCTACCCCGACCGCCTGCGGGGCGGGTCAATCTGCCATGGGGCCGTTTTACTGTCCTGCCGATCAAAAGCTTTATATAGACTTGGGCTTTTTCACCGAGATGGAGCAAAAGATGGGCGTCAAGGGCGACTTTGCCCCTGCCTATGTGATTGCGCATGAAGTCGGCCACCATGTTCAGAACCAGTTGGGCATGATGCGTCGTGTCGATGAAGCCCGTCGCAGCGGCTCCGCCTCCCAGGCTCGTCAAGCCTCCGTACGCCTGGAGCTTCAGGCTGATTGCTATGCCGGTATTTGGGCAAACCACGCTGACGCGCAACGCCAGATTCTGGAACCAGGCGATATTCGCTCGGCCCTGGATGCCGCTCAAGCCGTAGGCGATGACACCTTGCAAAAGCAATCGCAAGGCTATGTGGTCCCCGATTCCTTTACCCACGGCAGCTCGCAACAACGCATGGCCTGGTTCATGGAAGGCTATAAAACCGGACAGCTGAAAATGTGCGACACCTTCACCCGTCCTGACCCGGTCTCCTGATAAACGTAAAATTATGTAACCGCATCTTGCGCTAGATAATTTCCGTTCTATAATCTTTTTCTTCGCAGGAAACGGGGGTCGTTAGCTCAGTTGGTAGAGCACTGGACTCTTAATCCATTGGTCGACAGTTCGAGTCTGTCACGACCCACCAAATGTCCTGCTGCTTACGGTACACCATGCCGTAACACCGTAAATCAGCCCGCTGCTGCAGCGGGCTTTTTTGCGTCTGAACACTATCCCTGAGAAGCTCAAGGGCCCTGCCAATTTTTGAGTGGCAGGGCTTGGGTGACAATACTACACACGGTCAATAGTCGTGGCACCCCTTCTGTAATTCGGTCATGAAGCGGCCCGCATGAAACCCGTCACACTTGCCATCATCTTTTCCTGAATCTCCATACTGTCCATCCAGGCAAGTGTATAGAAAAACGCGGTAAGCAGTGCCACTCTGCGTTCTTCAACACCCTGCCTTAAACAGAAGCCGAACCACTCACAGAACTTCCTGCCTTTGCCTGAATCTGCGACAGCGTGCGGGAGGGATCCACCAAGACAAAACCCAGCACGGCTCCCAGCAGCAAAAGTACGGCCGTCAAGGCAAAACCCTGGTGAAAACCGGCAAGACCTGGCTCGGCCTGAATCAGTCTTCCCATCACAATCGGTGCAACCAGACCCGCTGTTGTGGACAAGGAATTGGTGATGGCCAATGTAGAACCTCGCTTTTCGATTGGGCTGATTTGCGCTGAGATTGCCGAACAAAGCACAAAACCGACCTGGGGGAAACTCAAGCCCAAGGCGATCAGCACAATCCCCGCTGTTGGACCCGGCTTCAAGTAAGCGGCCGCCAGCAGGCACAAGGCCCCTGCCAACAAGAAACCTACCGTGACCAGACTGCGTGCCACTCGGGACGAATACCCCTGACGCAAGAAGCGGTTGGACAGGTAAGAGCCGCCCGACACAATCGGGATTGCCACGAAAATGCACAAGGAGAACAGCCATCCCGCCGTGTCCGACGAGAAGTTCAGACCGCGTTGCAAATAAGCGGGCAACCAGGTAAAGACCAGCGCAGCACACCAGTACGCTACCCAGTACATCAGCAGGTTGCCGATGAAACTACGATTCAAAAGCACATCACGGTAAGAGCAACGAGACTGCGGCATGTGCTTGCCTGCAGCGGGCGCCGCAGCTGCACTGAGGGGGCCGTCCTTCCCCAACAAGGCCCATACCACCAGCCACATCAGCCCTGCTGCCGCTGTCACCCAAAACACCGAGCGCCAGCCATGACTGATGGTCAAATACCCCACCAGGGGACCGGCCAGCAGCATACCAACCTGCCCACCCTGCATCACAATGGCCGTAGGCCAGGTACGCTCCTGATCCGGAAACCACTTGTAGCACGCGTGCAAGGCCAGGGGGTAGGCAGGGCCTTCCCCCACGCCCAGCAAAATGCGACAAGCCATCAAGGCAATAATCGTGCTGGCTCCCATAGCGATCGGAACCTGGGCTACAGACCAGATAATGACCAGCCCCACCAGCAGCAAACGCGAGGACACCGTATTGGACACAAAACCCACCACAATGCCCGAGATCGCAAACAGGAAGAAAAAGCTGCCTGCAATGGTGCCAAACTGCTGTGGCCCAATGGCCAGCTCCTCCATCAACGGCACGGCGACCAAACCAAATATCGCCTTATCGGCAAAGTTGATCACCATGAACAAAAACAACAAGAACACCACGACGTAGCGCTGTCCTGGGAAATACTTTTTCTGGTTTTCCATGTCTCCCCCCAACTTGTCAAAAGTGCAGCGATACGATTAATAAGGACGGTCACCAATAATGGTGGCTCGGGCCATTTTGCGGGGCAAAGGAAAGTAGTCCTGAACGGCGTAATGCTGGGTGGCCCGGTTGTCCCAAAACGCAATGGTGTGAGGCTGCCATTTCAAGCGCACCTGATACTCCGGGTGACGGGCCTGATCCACCAAATACTGCAGCAGGAAATGAGCGCCGCTT
This sequence comes from Alcaligenes sp. DN25, assembly GCF_023674485.1. Taxonomy (NCBI): domain Bacteria; kingdom Pseudomonadati; phylum Pseudomonadota; class Betaproteobacteria; order Burkholderiales; family Alcaligenaceae; genus Alcaligenes; species Alcaligenes sp. DN25. Next base: position 2,667,968 of record NZ_CP098408.1, read on the forward strand.
TGCAGCTCGGGCATGCCACGGAAAAAGCCGGTTTCGATGTAATTGGCCAGATGGGTAGTCCAGCTGCTGACATACAAAATCCGCTGGCCAGTTTCTGGATGAGTGCGCACCACAGGGTGAGTCTGCGCTGGAAAACGATCTCGCAACGCAGCTCTGTCTTCCTCGGGGATACGGTCTATGAAACCGGGCAATAAATCGTGTACGGCTTCCAGCTCGTGCAAAATATCTTTGATGTGAGGCGGCAAGTTCTCATAGGCCAGTGCCATATTGCACCAGATCGTATCGCCCCCGGCGGGTGGACATTCAATGCAACGCAGAATGGAACCCATGGAAGGTTCGGCCCGCCAGCTGACATCGCTATGGTAGATATTCTCACGCCCCGGCTGCGTGTTATTGCCCCCCAGCAGCACCAGCTCGGGATAGTCCGGATCGTGTGGAAAAACCGGATGCACTTCCAGCTCACCAAAGCAACGGGCAAATGCAACATGCTGTGCCGCATTCAAAGGCTGGTCGCGAAACACCAGCAATTGATGCTTCAACAACAAGGCGCGCAGCTCCTGTACCTGCGTATCCTCCAGGGCCTGAGTCAAATCGACACCCGCTACCTCGACACCGATAGCGGGCGACATGATTGTGGTTTCCAAGCGGCTGGCTGCGATTGGGCTGTCTACGACCTGCGTCATGATCCTCTCCTGAATATTGTTTCGTTTCAAACGAAACAATATTAGCGTGAGAAATATCCAGTACAACTCGGTGATTACCCTTGAGACTTCAAATATGTGCGTCGCCGCTGAAATCGCTGCCAAAGCGCTGGACCATACGGTTCTCCAGGCGCGTCATCATCTCTTTAAAGGAGCTGAGCTCTTCCTGGCTAAGCACGGACGTCAGCTCCTGCTCCAGACCCAGAGCGATAGGCACAATGCGATCGTGCACTTGCTGGCCCTGCTCGGTCAGACACAGCAGATTGCTGCGCATATCGTTTTCATTATCGCGACGAGCAATTAACTGAGCGGCTGTCAGGCGAGAAACGGCACGGCTGACCTTGGCCTTGTCCATGCTGGTGCGCTCGGTCAAACTGCCCGAGGTCAGGGTGCCATAGCGTCCCAGGGTCGCAATGATGCGCCACTCTGGAATGGACAAACCAAATTGCTGTGCATGCTGACGCGCAAAGGTCACCGCAATATGCGAGGCCAGTATCGTGACTTGATAAGGGAGAAAATTCTCCAGGTCCAGGGTGGTTTTTTCCAACTCGCTTCCCAAGGCGCTAGTCCGCTTTCTGTAAGGAGTTTGATCATAGCATCGCCAGGCAATGGCTTCGCCGATTGGCTGCCCAGCTTCTTTTCGATGCAACAAGAAAAAACAAGAGCGGCCTGCCCTGCAGTCATAGTTGTTTACTTTAGCTGCGCTCTAAATCCGATACGCTGGAAGATCACTTCAGTCAGGAGATGCTCATGCCAATTGCCATTGATCCCACCAAAGCGCCCGACACCACTCCTCCCGGCAAAACGCCCAACCCCGAGCCGGACCCTAAAAAGATTCCTGGCAATGAGCCGCCATCCAAAAAATAGTCAAAGGCCAGAGCTTTTGACGCTGGTATTTGCAGGAATTTGAACACTTGCTCGCCATACGCAGATCGCATGTCATTACATTGAGATGCGGCCTGAAACGGCTGTCACATTTTCTGCAGTACAGTGAATCGTGGTGATATTTATTACAAACCATCACCCTACGCTAATTGGCAAGCCAGTTTGCAAACGCTATTACATCAACCACAAAATTATTTGAGGAGCATTGTATGGCCCAGCTAGACCGAGGCACCATGTGCATCATGTGCCAAACCCTTCCACTATCGCAACCCAACGCTCAACGACATCCTTACCTCAAACCCATCAGACGAGTAGATGACACTGACGAACCAAGCACCGAAAGTCTGTATCACTGCACTGTTTGTCACACCCATTGGCTATACCAACGCGACAAATGGGACGCCTGCCTGGGATTCAAATTATGGCAAGGGGGCCTGCAGGCATTTAACCGGCGGCATGTACCGCTTACCTTCTCCACTCAGAGTACAGACAGCAAAAAAACCAGAAAGCACAAAGGTCCTGAGCTGCTCTCTTGATCCTTGCTAGTCGCAGAACTAGCTCTATCGATACACGGGCAGCGCTGACATGCGGGCTGCCCTGTGGATCCTCCTGGCGCCCTGCCTGCCATTCAGCCACGGCAATTCCAGCACGAACAGGTCTGTTCTGCCTGCTCTGCAGCCGGTCATTTTTCTGAACCGAATGTTGCAAAGTTAAGACTATTAAAAAAAAATGCGCACTTGTTGCGCCGCAACATATATTATTTTTCCATAGTCGTTGTTCCTGCGGTGGTGAGATGAGCGGAGACAGGCGTCACAGAGCGCTGCTGTTATCTCGCTGCCCACCGACTAGGCAAGACCGGGGTCACGTGCCTAGCTAGCTTACTCGCCTTGCCGGAATTGTGTTGCTCTTCAACCTACAACACAGGTCCGCTTGCCTACCACTTGCGTTCGCGCTGTCGCACACCCTGCTGACAGCCGGAGAGTCGCTCAAACCGGCGTTGCCCGGTTGCACACAAGCCATCCACCAGGATTACCCATCCCGGTCGGCCCCCTCTCAACCGTCTCCTACCCCTCTCGGTGTTCCATTGCATCCGCAAGGCCAGCTTGCCTGTGTTTACTTCAGGAACACCTATGAAATTGATTACCGCCATCGTCAAACCCTTCAAGGTTGACGAGATACGCGAGGCCCTTTCCGATCTGGGCATACAGGGGATGACGCTTACCGAGGTCAAGGGATTTGGTCGTCAGAAAGGCCACACCGAGCTTTACCGCGGTGCGGAGTATGCAGTCGACTTCCTGCCCAAGATCCGCATTGAACTGGCTATTCCCGACGAGCAGTTGCAAAGCGTTCTGGAGGCCATTCAAAGCAGTGCCCGCACCGGACGTATTGGTGACGGCAAGATCTTTGTCCAGCCGCTGGACCATGTCATCCGCATCCGCACCGGCGAATGCGATGAGCAAGCCCTGTAATCGGAGACTCCATCATGAACAACGCTGATCTATCGTGGATGCTGGTCTCCACGCTTCTGGTACTGATGATGGCCGCGCCGGGCCTGGCCCTGTTTTACTCGGGGATGGTGCGTCAAAAAAATGCCTTGTCCATGTTGTCCCAGACCTTGCTGGTGTTCAGTCTGGGGGTGGTGCTGTGGTTTATCTATGGCTACTCACTGGCCTTTACCGCTGGCAATCCCTTGATTGGCAGTTTCGACAAGGTCTTGTTCAACGGCATGTTCACCGCTGCTGACCAACAGTTCTCCATGTCGGGCACCTTGCCTGAACTGCTGTTTGCGTCTTTTCAGGCCACCTTTGCCGGCCTGACTTGCGCTCTGGTTGTCGGTAGTCTGGCAGAACGTACCCGCCTGTCCGCCATCCTGGTCTTTACCGTGATCTGGTTCACTTTGGCCTATCTGCCCATTTGCCATATGGTCTGGTTTGCCGATGAACAGAACGGCGGCTTGCTCAACTCCCGTGGCGCGCTGGACTTTGCCGGTGGCACGGTGGTGCATATCAACGCCGGTATTGCCGGTCTGGTCGGTGCCTGGATGATTGGCCCCAGACTGAACTACCGTCGTGAAGCCATGCCACCTCATAACCTGCCCCTGACCTTTATTGGTGCTGCTCTGTTGTGGGTAGGCTGGTTCGGTTTCAACGCAGGCTCGGCTTTGTCGGCCAATGAAAATGCCACGCTGGCATTCTTCAACACCATGCTGGCAGCCGCCATCGGCGTTGTGGCCTGGACTTTGGGTGAATGGATCAGCAAAGGTCATCCTTCCTTGCTGGGTGCCTGCTCGGGTGCGATCGCAGGTTTGGTCGGCATTACCCCGGCGGCCGGTTTTGTGGCTCCTTCCGGCGCACTGGCCATTGGCCTGATTACCTCCCTGGCGTGCTTGTGGGGTGTGAATGTTCTGAAGCGCTGGTTACGCGCCGACGATACGCTGGACGTTTTTGGCATTCACGGTTTGGGCGGGATTGTGGGCGCTTTGCTCACAGGTCTGTTCAACGCACCTGTTCTGGGGGGGCCTGGTACTGCAGCTGGCAACAGTATCTGGATGCAGTTGTGGATTCAGCTCGAAGGCGTGCTGGTTACGCTGGTCTGGTCCGGTGTGGCTGCCTGGATTGCCTTCACCGTTGCCAAACTAGTCTGCGGCGGCTTACGTGTCGATGCTGACCACGAGCGCGAAGGTCTGGATATCCGTACCCACGGTGAAACGGGTTATCAACACTGAGATCCCATCATGATTCGTGCCAATCTTGCCTGCAGGCAAACTGCTCCCTTTACACACAGGCACAGGCCTAAAAGAAAAAGCCCTCTTTCGAGGGCTTTTTTTTATAGGCAAACCAGTTGCTTATTTTTCTTTGCGGTAAGCGTCGTGACAAGTCTTACAGGACTTGCCCACATTACCGAAAGCCACGCGGAAAGCATCAAAGTCGCCCGAATCGGAAGCCACTTTCAGCTTATCGATTGCAGCGGTGAAATCATCGGTAGCTTGCTTGAAACCCTGAGCATCGCTCCAGGCCTCAGCTTTGGTCTCGCCGCCTTCGGTACCAGCGCCAAATGCGCCCCAAGGCAAAGCCGCCAAAACCGTCAGCACTTCTACGTTTTTAGCGATTGCAGCCGCATCATACGGTGCTTCTTTTTTGGCCACGGGAGCCATACGACCAAAGTGCGAGCCAATCAGTGACATGCTGGCTTGACGGTAGTCCACGGCCTGTTCTGGCTTGGCAAACTGGGCGGTAGCAGGCGTGACAAACGCAGCACACAAGGCGGCAGCGGCAGTCAGAAACGCGAATTTTTTCATGTGAACTCCTGTGTGATGAAACATAAAACACTTCATAAAGCACTGGCTCAAGATACCCGGCTGGCTGTGCCCTTGTGCAAGAACACAGCCGTTTGGATTTAGATCGCCTGGGCCAACTTTACTGCCACACCCAGATAGCTGCGTGGAGTTAGCTCAAGCAAATAGGTTTTAGCGTCTGCGGGCAGTTCCAGACCGCCAATAAACTCGCGCAACGCTTCCTGAGTAATACCACGACCACGTGTCAGGGCTTTGAGTTGCTCGTAAGGCTGGGGCAAACCGTAGCGGCGCATCACCGTTTGAACCGGCTCGGCCAGGATTTCCCAGCATGCGTCGATGTCCGCATCGACAGCTGCGGCGTTCAGTTCCAGTTTGCCCAGACCACGCAGGCAGGCGTCGTAAGCCACCACGCTGTAACCCAGAGCCACGCCCAGGTTACGCAGCACGGTCGAGTCGGTCAGGTCACGCTGCCAACGGGAAATAGGCAGCTTTTCGGACAGATGGCGCAGCATGGCGTTGGCCAGGCCCAGGTTGCCTTCCGAGTTTTCAAAGTCAATCGGGTTGACCTTGTGTGGCATGGTGGACGAACCGATCTCGCCTTCTTTGAGGCGCTGCTTGAAGTAACCCAGGGAGATGTAGCCCCAGACGTCACGGTTGAAGTCCAGCAAGATGGTGTTGGCGCGAGCGATGGCGTCAAACAGAGCGGCCATCCAGTCGTGGGGTTCGATCTGAATGGTGTAGACGTTTTGCGTCAGACCCAGACCAGCCAGCACTTTCTGGCTGAAGGCTGGCCAATCAATTTCGGGGTAAGCCGAGAAGTGCGCGTTGTAATTGCCGGTGGCACCATTCATTTTGGCCAGGGGCTGGACCGCAGCAATGGCCGCAATGGCGTTTTGCAGGCGAGCGGCCACGTTGGCAAATTCCTTGCCCATGGTGCTGGGGCTGGCAGGTTGACCGTGGGTGCGCGACAGCAAAGGCTGCTCGGCGTGCAAGCGGGCCTGAGCCTTGATGGCATCGCACACTTCTTGCAGTTGCGGCAAGATTACTTGTTCACGAGCACGCGTCAGCATCAGCGCATGCGAGGTGTTGTTGATGTCTTCAGAGGTGCAGGAAAAATGGATGAACTCAGCCGCAGCGGACAGCTCAGCGTGGTCGGCCACTTTTTCTTTCAACCAGTATTCCACGGCTTTCACGTCGTGGTTGGTGGTGCGCTCGATGGCTTTGATGCGGGCGGCATCGTCTTCCGAGAAGTTCTGCACCAGGCTCTTGAGTACCTCGCGAGCTTCGGCGGAGAAAGTAGGCAGTTCGGGCAGACCCGCGTCGGACAGGCCGATCAACCAGGCCACTTCGACCTCTACGCGATGCCACATAAATGCGGCTTCGGACAACAGGCCACGCAAGGGGGCGGTACGGCTGCCATAACGCCCGTCCAATGGCGACAAGGCATTCAGAGTGCTCAGGATATCGGCTATGTGCATCGTTCTACAGAAAAGAAGGGGGAATAAAGTCAGCCCGCATTCTAACATTGCAGGCTGGCACCCGTATGCCACGCGTTCAGCATGGGGTCAGAATGCGACGGCTGTTCGAGGCTTTGACGAATAAACCACAGTTTTCCAACATTGTTTCCAGCGACAGGTTCAGGCCCGGCCTGCGGGACGTTCGCCCATAGGTTCCTGCTATACTTTTTGAGCCTGCAACTTTTGATAGCTTTTTATGAAACTTCTAGCTTCCCTCACCAGCCCATACGCGCGCAAAGTGCGTGTTGTCATGGCGGAAAAAAAGCTCGACTACGAGCTGATTCTGGAGGATGTGTGGGCCGATGACAGCGATATTCTGAAGCACAATCCACTGGGCAAAGTCCCCTGTCTGATTATGGATGATCAGGCAAATCTGTTTGACTCCCGCGTGATCGTCGAGTATCTGGATACCCTCTCGCCCGTCGGCCGCCTGATTCCCCAAGCCGGACGTGATCGCGCTGCAGTCAAATGCTGGGAAGCCATTGCAGATGGCTTGCTTGATGCCTGCGTTGCCATCGTGGTGGAAAAACGCCGTCCCCAAGAGCTGCGTCTACCCGCCTGGATTGACCGCCAAAACAGCAAGATTACCGCCGCCCTGCAATCCATGAACAACACCTTGGGTGACCAGTCCTTTTGCATGGGCACCAGCTTTAGCCTGGCCGACATTGCCGTAGGCTGCGCACTGGGTTATCTGGATCTGCGCTTTCCTGAACTGGACTGGCGCTCGCAGTACGGCAATCTGCAACGCCTGGATGAAAAACTCCAAGCGCGCCCCTCGTTTGCCAGCACCTTACCGCCTACGCAGTGAGCGTTGCGCCAGCAAGCCAGGGCCCATTCTTTTGAATGGGTTTTTTTATGCCTGCTGGTTCAGGCCTCGCCCAGCAATCGGTACATCCAGAAGGCCTCATCAGACTTCATGCGCTGGGCGAACTGAGCCGGTGAAAAGCCCGAAACCCGTTTGACCTCTCTGCCAAAATGAGACTGGTCGCTATACCCGGCTTGCAACGCCACATCAGACCAGACCGGATTTTCCTGCTGCTGCACCAAGGCAAAAGCACGCTCGGCACGCACATACAGCTGCAGCTCACGCTGGCTCTGCCCGGCCCAACGCTTGAATTGCCTTTGCATCTGACGCAAGCCCGTTCCCGTGCGTGTTGCTGCCATCCTCATCCCCAATGCCGTCAACCAATGATGCAAGGTGGCAGCACCTTCTGTCGCCAGACAGCCATGAGCACAACGATGAATTGCCGCCTCCAGTTGTTCGAATAAAGGGCCTTCTTCTGTGCCAGCTTGCCCAAGTGTCTGACAGCTGGCAGCGGGCAAGACCTGCTCCATGGGCAGTACCTGATCCAGAAAGTCGCTGGCCTCGATACCAAACACACGTTTCAAGGCATCCGGGTACAGTCCAATCGAAATCGCATGGACAGGCCCCGGAGACCAGCTAATAGAAGGTGTGCGCGAAGGCCCGGCAAACAGCATGCCGGGCAGGGGCTCTGACAGTACCGGACTCCCTCCATCCACGGGCGTCTGCACCATGTGCAGCTGGCCATGGAAAACCCAGGACAACACCACCAGGGGCGAAGCCGGATAACAGTTCAGACGTTGCTGCGGCAGCAGATCCAGAGCACGGGTATCACGCTCCACGCCCAGATGGATAATGGACGCCGTTTTTCGGCTGGGGTGATGCAAACGGGCACAAGGCAAAGCAGACATGGGAGGTCGTTTCCGTTCTATCCGGCCCAGGCAAGCCGGGCCACACTGAAAGTCCTTTTATCCTACTTCAGCCCCGCCCTTTTATGCCCAAAACTATCTTGCAAGGTTCCTGGTCTCATCGTTGCCGAAGCGCCCTCACCCTCTGGTCCACCACCATAGACGTACTGGCTCGACGTATCATCGCCAAACCGCTAGTGCCCGGCTGGTCCGTGCCTTTTGAAATCGCCACCCTGTTCTATCGCAAGCAGTTCAACCACGCCTTCCGCTTGCCAACCATAGCTGAAGGCCGCGCCTATTTCGACAGCTTGTACACGATTGCCGAACCGGACTTGCCCGTCCAGATGCAGGCCAGCACGTCCCCAGAACCACGGGGTGACTGGTTCATTCCAGATCGCCCGAACAGCAGCAAAACCATCTTGTACTTTCATGGCGGCGGCTATGCTTTCTACCCAATCGTGTCGCGCCACTTCATTCGTCTGCTGGCCTACAAGCTGCAAATACCCATCTTCGCCGTGGACTACCGCCTGACCCCGGAGCACCCTCACCCGGCCCAACAGGAAGATGCGCTAGACGCCTACCGCTATCTGCTTGGACGTGGAATCCCCGCCCAGGATATTGTCCTGGCAGGCGACTCGGCAGGCGGACACCTGGTGCTGATGAGCTTGGTCAGCCTGCGTCAAGCGGGACTGCCCCAACCTTCTCTGGCCTTGGCACTAAGCCCCTGGACGGATATAGGACGACGCGGCGCCAGCCAGTTTGGTCATGATCGCTACGATATGGTGCAGGGCTATCAAACGCTGCAATACGGTCAATGGCTAAAGGGCAACGGCCCCTGGAGTGATGATCGGCTCTCGCCCATTGCACAGGATCTGCGCCATCTGGCCCCCATCTACATTCAGGCAGGCGGCAAGGAAATTCTGGTCGACATGATCCGGGATTTTGCCCGAGAGGCGCACAAGCAGGGGGCCAATATACGGCTGGATGTCTGGCCGGATATGACGCACGAATTTCATGCTTACGGCAGCACACTGCCGCAAAGCGAGCAGGCAATGACTGCGCTACGGACAGCAATTCACTGGACAGCTGGGGGAGTTTTTGAGCCGGCAGAAGAAACCGAGCTGAATGGGCTGGACTGTGCGTATGGCAAAGTCCAGCCAGAAAACATCAAGCCTGTGTGATGGCCTGCGTAATCATGTAGATCGCCAGCACAGTCAACATGCCAGCAAAGATGCGCTTGAGCGTCACCTGATCGATCTTGTGGGCCAGACTGGCCCCCAGGGGGGCGGTACAAATACTGGTGGCCGAAACAATCAACAAGGCCGGCCAGTAGATAAAACCAATCATGCCGGGGTGGCTGCCAAAGGTGGCCTGCCCGGACCAGATATAACCCACGCTATTGGCCAGAGCAATGAAAAAGCCCAAGGCGGCCGAGGTAGCGACGGCCTGCCGCACAGGCACATTGCCGCGCAGCATGAAGGGGACAGACAAGAAGGCCCCACCCGCCCCCAGCAGACCGGACACGAAACCGATCAAGGCTCCCATGGCAGCAATCCAGAATGGGGCTGGCAAAGAGCGGCCTTGCACCGGGGCCGACTTGCGTGCCATTTTGGAGGCCGAATACAGGACGAACACACCGAACACAATCGCCAGCGCCGTGCTGTTGATCATGGCAAAAATCGCGCCGCCCGACAGCAGCCCGCCCAGGATCAGGCCGGGCACCATGACCTTGACCACATCCCAGCGAATGGCACCATGTTTATGGTGCGCCCTCACGCTGGACAAGGAGGTGAACAGAATCGTGGCCATGGCCGTGGCGATGGAAGCATGCACGGCCAACTCTTGCGGCACACCAAACAGCGGTAGCAGGAAGGTCAGGAACGGCACCAGAATCATGCCTCCGCCAATCCCCAGCAGCCCGGCGGCCAAACCAATACCGGCACCCAGCACCAGCAAACTGATGACAAGAATGGGATCCATGCCCGCCTCTTATTGAATAATGCCGCCGCCCAGGCAGCGGTCACCGTCGTACAAGACCACGGATTGGCCCGGCGTTACGGCCCATTGGGGCTGATCAAAATGAAGAGACAGGCTGTCGCCTTCGGCAGCCAGGATCGTGCAGGCCGCATCGGCCTGGCGATAACGGGTCTTGGCATGAATCGGGCCCAGCGCTGGCGGATGGCCCGCTACCCAACTGGTCTGCTCGGCCTTCAATTCAGACTGCAACAGCCAGGGGTGATCGTGCCCTTGCACCACATACAGCGTGTTCGTGGCCAGATCCTTGCGGGCGGCATACCAGGCGTCGGCGGTACCGTCTTCGCGCTGCTTGCCCTTGACACCACCAATGCCCAAACCCTTGCGCTGACCATAGGTGTGGAAAGCCAGACCCACGTGCTGACCCAATACCTGCCCTTCCGGTGTTTTGATAGGACCGGGTTGAGTGGGCAGATAGCGATTCAGGAACTCGCGGAAAGGACGCTCACCAATAAAGCAAATGCCGGTCGAGTCTTTTTTAGCCGCATTGGGCAGCTTCAGTTCCTCGGCAATACGGCGTACTTCCTGCTTGTTGATCTCGCCCAAAGGGAACAAGGTGCGTGACAGCTGCGCCTGGTTCAGGCGGTGCAGAAAATAACTTTGATCCTTGGAAGCATCCAGACCTTTCAACAATTGATAGTCGGTGCCGCCCCCGGCCATAGGCACGCCACGCACACGGGCGTAATGGCCGGTGGCAATCCAGTCGGCGCCCAAGGTCATGGCGTGATCCAGAAAGGCCTTGAACTTGATTTCCGCATTGCACAGAACGTCGGGATTCGGGGTGCGACCTGCCGAATATTCCCGCAAGAACTCCGCAAACACGCGGTCCTTATATTCCGCAGCGAAGTTGACCGCCTCGATCTCGACCCCGACCAGATCGGCCACGCTGGCTGCGTCCAGCCAATCCTGGCGCGAAGAGCAAAATTCGGAGTCATCGTCGTCTTCCCAGTTCTTCATGAACAGGCCCACGACTTCATAGCCTTGCTCTTTAAGCAGCCAGGCCGAGACAGAGGAGTCCACGCCGCCGGACATTCCGATAACGACGCGACCTTTTTTGGTGGAAATAGTCATTGCAGTGATGATGAGAGGTGCCGCATTGGCTGGGCTTTGCGCCCAGTGCGCACCTGACTAACTAAAAAAGGCATTGTACGCCTGCCCTGACACATGTACAGGCAGGCACCGCCCGTACCTGGGGTTTCTGGAAAACTGTGCTGCCCAAGACACAAAAGCCCAGACGACATGGTCTGGGCTTTCAAGGCGACTACCGCAGAATCAGTCCAGAGGACGCGGGGGCAACATCTTGCCGGGATTCATGATGTTGTGAGGATCCAGCGCCTGCTTGATGCTGCTCATTACATCCAGTGCATCCTGACCGTGCTCGGCCAGCATGAACTCCATCTTGTGCAAGCCCACACCGTGTTCGCCAGTGCAGGTGCCCTGCATGGCAATGGCACGCTCTACCAGACGATGGTTCAAGCGCTCGGACTCGTCCCACTCTTCCTGACTATCGGCGTCCAGCAGCATCAGAACGTGGAAGTTGCCATCGCCCACGTGACCCACGATGGTGTACGGGAACGGAGCCTGATCCATATCGGCCGCGGTTTGCGCCACACACTCTGCCAAGGCGGAGATAGGCACACAAACGTCCGTGGTGCTGGAGCGGCAGCCAGGACGCAGTTGCAAACCGGCAAAGTAGGCATTGTGTCGAGCCGTCCACAAGCGGGAACGATCCTCGGCCTTATCGGCCCACTCAAAGTCCATGCCGCCGTTATCACGAGTGATTTCCTGGACAACCTGGGCCTGCTCCTGCACACCGCTGGGGCTGCCGTGGAATTCAAACAGCAGCAAGGGCGATTCTTTCAGCGTCAGCTTGCTGTAGGCATTGGTGGCACGTACGGCGGCCGTATCCATGAATTCGACACGCGCAATCGGGATACCCATTTGAATGACCTCGATCACGCTTTGCACGGCAGAGCGCAGATCGGGGAAATTACAGATAGCCGCCGAAATGGCTTCGGGCTGCGGGTACAGACGCACCGTCACTTCGGTAATGATGCCCAGCGTGCCTTCGCTACCGATGAACAAGCGGGTCAGGTCGTAACCGGCGGAGGATTTCTTGGCACGGTTAGCCGTATCAATAATGCGGCCATCTGCCGTCACAACCTTCAAAGTCAGGACGTTTTCGCGCATGGTGCCGTAACGCACGGCATTGGTACCCGACGCACGCGTTGCGGTCATCCCGCCCAGGCTGGCATCCGCACCGGGGTCGATGGGGAAAAACAAGCCCGTATCACGGATGTGCTCGTTCAAGGCCATGCGCGTGACGCCCGCTTGCACCGTGGCGGTGAAGTCCTCGGCGTTGATTGCGACAATTTCGTCCATACCGGACAAGTCCAGGCTGACGCCACCTTGAATCGCCAGAAAATGCCCTTCCAGCGAGGAACCAGCCCCGTAAGGAATCAGGGGCACATGGTGTTCATGACAATGACGTGCCACCCAGGCCACTTCTTCTGTGCTGCGAGCAAAAACAACCACATCAGGCAGCATGGGTGGATACGGCGATTCATCCCGTCCATGGTGTTCACGCACAGCGTGAGAAAGCGAGCAACGCTCTTGGAACTGAGCCTGCAAGGCTTCTACAAAACCTTCAGGTAAAGGGCGCCGCGCTAGGTCGGCATGACCGGGAGCATTCATGAGCATTCCAAAAAGGCAAAACCCTATTATGAGTGGCTAAGTGCCCCCTCTTCAAGAGCGACTCGTGCCTGACGACGCTGACGCACCGCTTCAGCCAGTTTTTCCAGAACCACCACCGTGTCATCCCAATCGATGCAACCGTCGGTAATGCTTTGGCCGTAGGTCAAAGGCTTGCCTTCCACCACGTCCTGACGGCCGCCTACCAGATGGCTTTCGATCATCACGCCGCAGATACGCATATCGCCGCCCGAGATCTGACCAGCCACATCGGCCAGCACTTCGGGCTGACGGCGGTAGTCTTTATTACTGTTGGCGTGGCTGGCATCGACCATCACACGCGGCACCATGCCGGCCTTGATCATGGCCTGGCTGGTTGCCTCAACGTTTTCAGCGTCGTAGTTCGGCGTCTTGCCACCGCGCAAAATCACGTGGCAATCGTTATTGCCCACGGTGGACACAATGGCGGAGTGACCACCCTTGGTGACCGACAGGAAATGGTGCGGCTGGGAAGCGGCCTTGATCGCGTCCAGAGCAATACGGATATTGCCATCCGTGCCATTCTTAAAGCCGACGGGACAGGACAATCCGGAGGACAGTTCGCGGTGAACCTGGCTCTCTGTCGTGCGAGCACCAATGGCGCCCCAGGAAACCAGATCAGCAATGTACTGGGGAGTAATCATGTCCAGGAACTCGCAGCCAGCGGGCAAATCCAGCTGGTTGACGGCCAGCAGCAATTCACGCGCCGTACGCAAACCCTGATTGATGTTGAAGCTGCCATCCATGAAGGGATCGTTGATCAGCCCTTTCCAGCCCACGGTGGTACGTGGCTTTTCGAAGTACACGCGCATCACAATTTCCAGCTCGGGGGCAAAGCGCTTGCGCTCGACCGTCAGGCGACGCGCGTAGTCCATAGCGGCTTCGGTATCGTGGATTGAACAAGGGCCGACCACGACCACCAGACGATCATCGCGTTCGTGAAGGATCTTGTGAATGCTGCGGCGGGCCTTGTGAACCGTCGTCGATACAGCAGAGGTACACGGGAACTCGCGCATCACATGGGATGGGGGAGACAGCTCCTTAATTTCACGAATCCGTAAATCATCAGTATTGTGCGACACGATTGAACTCCAGTTGGTTTGCCAGGTCCGGGGGCAAACGAAAAAAAAGCCGCCCGGTCTATGCTGGCGGCTTATTTCAGGATTTAGGTCTTACTTGTGTTTGGTGCAACCCGTCCTTTCCTCCACCAGCGGCATCGGAAAAGCATAAAAATAAAAGAAGAAAACGGGGGTTGCGAAAGTCATGGGAAAAATCCTAACACAGTTCCTGACGCGCCGCCAACAAAACCAGCAAGATTCATCCACAAAAACGCAGAACAACAAAATATTTATACCAAAAGGACACTAAAAAACGCCACCAAACGAAATCATTGTTTCGTTTTGAATTTTTTATTGGCCCTTTTGTTTCGTGTTATCGCGAAAAACCACGATAAATCGTTTAGATGCCTTGTTTGTCTTATTTTTACATCTACATACAAACCTGATGGCACACTGCCAGGCACAAATGCAAAAGGGCCAGAACACTGGGTTCTGGCCCTTAGCCGCCTAATTTAGCAGCAGGCTATACGCCCTTTGCCACCATACCGGGCTTGCTGTCTCTCCCGGAAAAACTCGGCGTACTCCATCGGTTTCTGATCCGGGTGGTTCACCCGCATATGATTCAGATAGGTTTCGTAATCAGGCACGCCCACCATCAGACGCAAGGTTGTGGCCAGATAACGCCCGGTGCCCCGCCCTGCCTGGGCACTGCGCGAAATGGCTCCTGTCAATAATCCTTTCATATCAAGCTCCTGCTGCCGCTTGAGCCGGCAATGGCTCGTACGGAGTCTCGGCAGAATGCGGCTCCGTGCTGCGACGTGCTTTCAGCACGCAACGGATGCCAAAGAACACCATGCTCAAGACCACAAAGATGAACAGACCGCACAAGGTGGAGTTCACGTAATCGTTGAAAATCACCTGTTGCATCTGCTCCAGAGATTTGGCCGGCGCCATGACAGTTTGTTCCGCCAACCCTTCTTGATAAACCTTGGCGTGGGCCAAAAAGCCGATCTTGGGGTCGGGGTGGAACATTTTCTGAAAGCCTGCCACCAGCGTGCAAATCAGCAGCCAGATAGTGGGAACCACGGTCACCCATGCGTAGCGGTCTTTCTTCATCTTGAAGAGCACCACCGTACCCAGTACCAATGCCACCGCTGCCAGCATCTGGTTGGCAATACCGAACAAAGGCCACAAGGTGTTGATACCACCCAGTGGATCGACCACACCCTGATACAGGAAGTAGCCCCACGCCGCCACGCACAAGGATGTGGCAATCAAGTTGGCGACTAGCGACTCCGTACGCCGCAAGCCCGGCACAAAAGTACCCATCAAGTCTTGCAGCATGAAGCGACCTGCACGCGTACCGGCATCTACCGCCGTCAGAATGAACAGGGCCTCAAACAAAATGGCGAAGTGATACCAGAAGCTCATCATCGCCGGCCCGCCGATGACGTTATGCAAGATGAAGGCCATGCCCACCGCCAGGGTAGGAGCACCACCGGCACGGGAAATAATACTGTTTTCACCCACGTCGCTGGCCATTTGGGTCAGATCAGCGGGAGTAATCAGGAAGCCCCAACTGGACACCACTTGCGCGGCCTGCTCAGGCGTGGTGCCAATCAAAGCTGCTGGGCTGTTCATGGCGTAGTAAATGCCAGGCTCGATCACGCAAGCCGCAACCAGGGCCATGATGGCCACAAAGGACTCCATCAACATACCGCCATAGCCGATATAGCGCGCCTGGGTTTCGTTTTCGATCATCTTGGGCGTGGTGCCCGAGGAAATCAAAGCGTGGAAACCGGACACGGCACCACAAGCAATGGTAATGAACAGGAAGGGGAACAAGCTCCCGGACCAGACCGGACCTGTGCCATCAATAAACTTGGTGGTCGCTGGCATTTTCAGCTCGGGCGCCACAATCACAATCCCGATGGCCAGACCCACAATCGTGCCAATTTTCAGGAAGGTGGACAGATAGTCACGTGGAGCCAGCAGCAGCCACACGGGCAGCACAGCAGCAATAAAGCCGTAAATAATCAGTGCCCAGGTCAGCTCTTCGCCATTCAGGGTGAAGAACGGGCCCCAGGTCGGGTGCGCCGCTACGTCCTGACCATACACAATCGCGGCCAGCAGAAAGATCAGTCCGATCACCGAGACTTCGCCAATACGGCCCGGCCTCAGGAAACGCAGATAAATCCCCATGAAGATAGCCAGCGGAATCGTCGCTGCTACCGTGAAGGTGCCCCATGGCGAATTGATCAGGGCCTTGACCACAATCAGCGCCAGCACAGCCAGAATGATGACCATGATCATGAAAGCGCCAAACAAGGCGATCACACCGGGCACCGTGCCCAGTTCAGACTTGATCAGATCCCCCAGCGAACGCCCGTCGCGGCGCATGGAGATGAACAGCACCGTGAAGTCCTGCACCGCCCCCGCAAACACCACACCGGCCAGAATCCAGAGCATGCCGGGCAGGTAGCCCATTTGCGCCGCCAGCACTGGCCCGACCAAGGGGCCAGCCCCTGCAATGGCGGCAAAATGGTGCCCAAAAAGCACGTGTTTATTAGTCGGTACGTAGTCCAGACCATCGTTATGACGCCACGCTGGCGTCATGCGGGTCGCGTCCAGCTCAAAAACCTTGCGAGCAATGAAACGGCTGTAATAACGATAGGCAATTAAATAGACGCAGACTGCGGCGACTACGATCCATAGAGCATTGATGCTCTCCCCTCGGCTTAGTGCCACCGTTCCCAGGGCAAAGGCCCCCAGCACTGCAACCAGCACCCAAATCAGATGCTGTTTTATAAAACCGCCCTCTTCTCTGCTCATAGAGCCTCCACGATTTTGCATTAAGTAAGTCTGTCACCAACTTTTTCTTCTGGCCGCACTTCTGATCTGAAGAAGTCGCCAGCTGCCAGCACAAGAGACGCAATACCGAGTGTGGCAGGCGTTCTTGCAGGGTCTGCACAGTCGTTTGGTACCGTGCATTTCCCGAACCAGCAGGGTTTGAAAGAGCGCCAAAGCGCACTTTCCAAAAGGGTGTCGGCGCGCCCGAAGGCGCGCCGAACTCATTCATGAATCAATCTGGGGTAGGCATAAGCCAGGCGCTTTTGAGAGGACAAGCGCTCTTTAATCCTTGGGAGCATAGTGAAAACACGTACTCAAGGCACCACGCATTTTCCCTAAGACCAAACTTTTCACTTATATATAAATTCTAATCAGTTCTTTTGAGCGATAGTTTCTATCCATTTAATTTGAGTACGAATGATTTTATGCGCTATGATTTCTCTGCAAATCTTTCGTAAAACAAATCATTCATAACGAAATGGTATAGGCGAGAAAAGGACTCATGATGAAACTACAATCCAAGCCCCTCTGCGCGTTGGCCTTTGCCCTGCTGGGCACCCTGGCTGCCGCCTCCAGCGCCCAGGCAGTCACGCTGGAACAAGTCAAAGAGCGCGGCGTGATTCGCGTCGCCGTTGCTAATGAAATTCCGTACGGATACATGGACATGTCCGGCAAAGCCCAAGGCGCTGGCCCCGAAGTGGCCCAGGCCATCATGGAGCGTCTGGGCGTCAAAGAAATCAAATGGGAAACCGCTAATTTCGGTTCCCTGATCCCCGGCCTGCAAGCCAAACGCTTTGATATGGTGGCCGCTGAAATGGCCATCCTGCCGCAACGTTGCAATACCGTGCTGTTCTCCGAGCCCAACAGCTCCTACGGTGAAGGCCTGCTGGTCGCCAAGGGCAACCCCAAGAACATTCACTCGTACGAAGACTTCGCCAAGACTGATCACAAGATCGCCATCATGGCCGGTGCCGATCAACTGGAAATGATGCAGGCCTTGGGCGTGCCCGATAACCGCATGATCACTATTTCCAACAACGCGGATGCAATCTCCACCGTGGCAACCGGCCGTGCCGATGCCTATGCCGCAACTGGCCAGACTGCCAGTGATCTGGCCTCCAAAGGGGGCGGCAAAGTCGAGCTGGCCGCCGAGTTCAAGGACCCCATCATTAATGGCAACCCGGTTCGTAGCTGGGGCGGCTTTGCCTTTGCCAAGGAATCCGAAGACCTGCGCGACGCGGTGAACAAGGAACTGGCCGAATTCAAGAAAACCGATGAATGGAAAGCCATCCTGAGCAAACACGGCTTTACCGAAGAAGACGCCAAGCACTCGTTTGAGAAATCCACGGAACAGCTGTGTAAAGCCTGATCCTTCACCTGCGGGTAAGGCGGCCGCACGGGCCTGCGCGGCCCCTTGCAAAGGCCGACAGCGCACTGAAGGTGTACCGCCTGCCCTTGTCTGGAACCTGATATGGATTGGTTAAGTTACAGCTCGGCCCTGATGGACGGAGCCTGGGTCACCATACAGCTCACCCTGTATTCAACCGTGGTGGGAGCCATCGCCTCCTTTGCCCTGGGCATAGGCAGGCTGTCCCACTCGGTCGCCTTGCGCTCGCTGTCCGTCACGATTATTGAAGTTTTTCGCGGCACCTCTTTATTGGTACAGCTGTTCTGGCTGTACTTTGCCCTGCCCATTCTGGGCGAGTCCATGGGTCTGGACTGGCGTCTGGACCCGGTCGTGGCCGGCACCCTGGCCCTGGGCCTGAACATTGGCGCTTACGGTGCCGAAGTGGTGCGCGGTGCCATCCAGGCCGTGCCACATTCCCAACTGGAAGCGGCCAAGGCCCTGGACTTTACAGAGCGCCAAACCCTGTGGCGCATCAGCCTGCCCCAGGCCATCCCCGAGATGATGCCCAGCTTCGGGAATCTGGCCGTGCAAAATCTGAAAGACACCGCCCTGGTCTCCCTGATCAGTCTGGGCGACTTGAGCTTCAGAGCTGAACAAATACGCAACTTCACCCAGGACAGCACCACCATCTATACCCTGCTCTTGCTGATGTACTTCGGCATGGCACTGGTGCTGACCGTCCTGATGAAATTGCTGGAACGCGCAACCGGCCGCTGGCGTGCGCAAAGGAGCTGAACATGCTGTTTGGTATTGAATGGGACACCAGCAGCAACGGAGCATTTGCGCTGTCTATCCTGCCTATTTTGCTTAAAGGCTTATGGGTCACCATCCAGGCCGCCGTGCTGGGCTTTGGTGTTGCGGCTATCTTGGGACTGATTCTGGCAGGCCTGAAAAGTGTGCGTCTGCGCCTGATTTCCTGGCCCGCCTATGTGCTGACCGAATTCCTGCGCGACACACCTTTGCTGGTGCAATTATTTTTCCTGTACTACGTGCTACCGGACTACGGGATTGTGCTGCCCGCCTTTCTGACCGGCGCACTGGCGCTGGGGGTGCAGTACAGCGCCTATCTGTCCGAGGTCTACCGAGCCGGTCTGGAGTCCGTTACCCATGGCCAGACTGAAGCAGCCCGCGCACTGGATATTTCCCCGCTGCGTACCTTTATGGTCATCACCCTGCCCCAGGCCATCCCGCGCATCATTCCGGCCATGGGTAATTATCTGGTGTCCATCATGAAAGACGTGCCAGTACTCTCTGTTGTATCGGTACTGGAAGTTCTGAATGTGGCCAAGATTATCGGTGACCGTACTTTTAACTACATCATTCCCCTGTCCATGGTGGGCGGCCTGTATCTGCTGCTGACCCTCCTGGCATCCGCTGGGGTACGAGCGCTGGATCAGCGTTTGCCCAAGCAAGGAATCCCCCTGCGATGACTGACTCTACAAACCCCATCATTCAATTTGACAATGTCACCAAGAAATTTGGTGATGTCACCGTGCTGGACGCCTTGAACTTCCAGGTGGAACCAGGTGAAAAAGTCACCATCATCGGCCCTTCCGGCTCCGGTAAATCCACCGTGCTGCGCATTCTGATGACGCTGGAGACCATCGATGAAGGTGTCATCACGGTAGCGGGCAAACCCCTCTGGCACGAGCGGGTCGATGACAAGCTGGTGCCCGCCAGCCAGAACCACTTGCGCGAGATGCGCAAGGAAATGGGCATGGTGTTCCAGCAGTTCAACCTGTTCCCGCACATGACGGTGATGCGCAATGTGACTGAAGCGCCCACCCATGTGCTGGGCCTGTCCAAAGAACAGGCGCGCGAACGGGCCACCAAATATCTGGATCTGGTGGGCCTGATCGACCATGCTGACAAATTCCCCAGCCAGCTCTCTGGCGGACAGCAACAGCGCGTGGGCATCGCCCGGGCCCTGGCGATGGAACCCAATATTCTGCTGTTTGACGAACCTACCTCGGCTCTGGACCCCGAACTGGTGGGCGAAGTGCTGGGCGTGATTCAAAAGCTGAGTCAGGAACAGGATCTGACGATTCTGCTGGTGACCCACGAAATGCAGTTTGCCAAGGAAGTCTCGGACCGCGTCTGCTTCTTTGATAAAGGCGTGATCGTGGAATCCGGCCCACCCGAACAAGTGTTCTGCCATCCGCAGGAAGCGCGGACGCAGGCGTTCTTGAGCAACTTTATTCAGGCGGCCTGAGCACTTGCGGTCTGCGTCACTTGAACGTGGTTCTGAGCTGAGCCACGTTCAAGCAGCTTTTGTCAAAGAGGTACCCATCTCTTGCAAAGGCAGCAGGCGGGAGTCCCCAGGCCTTATTAAGCCAAGGGTGTCGCCGGAGTTTCAGTCAGCTTGATAGCATGGTCCCGCACATCTTCCGGCCAGTCAGCCAGCAGGGTTTTGAAGTGCTCCAGCTCATCGGCAAACAAGGCTCGCATGGCTTCTTCAAAGCCGGGCAAATCGCCACCAATCGCGGTCATGAAGTTATAGGTCCGCTCCTGCGCCTGGCGACGCTGATCTTTGGCGGAGCTGGCACGGCGAGCCTCTTCAACCAGCTTGCGCAGCGCAACCGATGCGCCGCCGGGTTGAGTCGCCAGCCAGTCCCAATGACGTGGCAATAAGGTCACTTCACGGGGAACAACGCCCAGCTTAGGACGACCTCGGCCTCGTGGAGCCTCTTTCTCTGTCTGCTCGACCTCTACTTCAGGAGCATCCACTGGCGCATAGCGTTGCGCCAGCTCTTCGTCCGTCCCTTGGGTGTTCACATCCACAAAACGGCCTGTCACATCGTCAAAGATCAGTACGGGATCGTTAACCCGGCTCTCCAGCACTTTCTTCACGGCCAGCACATTGGTCAGCATGGGACCGGACGCGATACGGCGGTGGCCCATAAAGCTGGTGTAGGTATTGGGGTAAGTCGTTTTCATGTCAAAACCAGAGCTTCAAGTAAGAAGGCTCTATTTTTACCCGGATGATATTAATCCGTCAATATTACCCGGATATAAATAAGCGATTGTTGCTAATTGGGTGCATTAACACAGTTGATCCCGTCCAGCAGCCATCACAAGGACTCCTGGACATGCCGAGTCATATCTGATGAGCATCTCCGATAACAGCTTTTCCGGACGCCGGCCAATCAGTACGGTGCAGACCCGTCATTTACCAACGCCCGCCCCCAGACGCTGGCCGCTCCCCTCTTCTTCACAATCCTGAGCCCACAAAAAAACGCCCCCTGAAATAAATCCAGGGAGCGTCTTATCCGGCCAGGTCTGCGCACAAGGCGCAAACCTTCTTTCTGCCTAGGACTCCAGCAGCGGTCCGTTCAACGGCGTCAGGACAGGGAACTGCCCGCGAGTGGCCACATGCGCAGGACGGGGTGTCAGCCCCTGCTTGGGATCACCCACGCAGTTCTCCACGCTGTTATAGACCGTAAACACATTGGCTCGTGGCCAAGGCGAGATATTGCTGGCCGAGCCATGCAAGGTATTGCAGTCAAAAAAGATCACCGAACCGGCCTTGGCAGTAATGGCTTCAATGCCACCCTGATCCACCAGCAAACGCAGGCTGATCGGATCGGGTACGCCATACTCCTGCTTGCGCAAGGACTCCTTGTAATGGTTGTCCGGTGTCTGCCCTGTGCAAGAGATGAACTGACGGTGTGAGCCCGGCACCAGCATCAAGGGGCCATTGCACACATTATTGTCCGTCAGCAGCACCGAGCAGCTTAAGGCGCGCATTTGCGGCATGCCATCTTCGATATGCCAGGTCTCGAAATCCGAATGCCAGTAAAACTCCTTGCCGGTAAAGCCCGGTTTCAGGTTGGCACGGGACTGATGCACATACACCTCCGAGCCCAGAATCTGGCGGGCCACATCCAGTACACGCGGATCGCGCACCAGGCGGGCAATCAGCTCACTTAACTCATGCACACGAAAGATCGAGCGCACGGCCTGACTGCCCTTTTCCACCACCGCTTCTTCACGCGACAAGATGCCGGGATCGGTGCTCATGGCCTCCACATTGCCCAGCAAGGCTTGCACTTCCTGCGCATTGAACAAATCAGGCAGCAGCAAAAAGCCATTGTCCTCGTACTCCCGCAGTTGGGACTTGTTCAAAGGCTGGCTACCTACCGGATCCGGATACACCACCGGCTCCTGGCGGCTGACGATGGCCGCCGTTCGTTCTGTACGGGATGTGTACAGATCGCTCATGGTCACTGTCATCATGCTCTCCTTAGGTCTTCAGTCTTCCACGATGGCTGGGTAAACCCCTTTCTCATCGTGAACTTCCTGACCGGTCAGGGGCGGATTGAACACGCAGATCACTCGCAGCGGCTCTTTGCCACCGCGCAGATAATGCTCATCGTGCTGGTCCAGGGCATAGACTACGCCTGGGCCCAAATCGTATTTCTTGCCGTCGGCAACGGTTTCGATTTCGCCATCGCCCTCGATGCACCACACCGCTTCCAGGTGATTCTGGTAGTGGATGTGAGTCTCGGTGCCAGGAAAAATAACGGTTTCATGAAAGGAAAAACCCATGCCGTCTTTCTTGAGCAGAACACGGCGGCTGACCCAGGTGTCCGTGCGCACCTCGTCACGGGTTCCAATCACATCTTGTACGTTCTTGACCAACATTAGCGTGCTCCTCCAATCTTCAGAATCTTGGCCTGGCTGCCGCGCTTGGACAGGCACTGGGCCACGCTGCGTTCAATAATGTCCAGGCCTTGAGTCAGCTCTTCATTGCTGATCGTCAGGGCAGGCAGCAGCTTCAGAACTTCGTCGTGGGCGCCCGAGGTTTCAATCACCAGACCTTGCTTGAAAGCCTGTGCAGCAATTTCATTGGCCAGACCGGCACCGGGCGGCGTCACCAGGCCCTGGATCAGGCCGCGACCGCGTACGCTCAAACCACGATCTGGATAGCTGTGCACCAGGTTTTCCAGCCAGTCGCGCACTTGACGCTCCTTACCCTGGATCTCGGCTTCAAAGTCCTCGTTGGCCCAGTAGCTTTCCAGAGCTTGAGCCGCAGTCACGAAAGCCAGGTTATTGCCACGGAAGGTGCCGTTATGGGCGCTGGGTTTCCATACGTCCAGTTCAGGACGCAACAAAACCAGAGACATGGGCAAGCCAAAACCGGACAAGGATTTGGACAAGGTGATGATGTCAGGGCTGATACCGGCCTGCTCGAAGCTGAAGAAACGGCCCGTGCGACCACAACCGACCTGAATGTCATCGACAATCAGCAGCATGTCGTGCTCGCGGCACAGACGTTGCAGTTCACGCAGCCAGCGCTGTGTAGCAACGTTCACGCCCCCTTCACCTTGCACGGTTTCCACGATGACCGCGGCAGGATGGTCCAGACCACTGCTGGGGTCTTCCAGCAAGCGCTCCAGATAAGCCATCGTATTGACGTCCGGTCCCAAGTAGCCGTCATAGGGCATGAACGAGGTATTGCCCAGGGCCACACCCGCTGCACTACGAAACTTGGAGTTCGCCGTCACTGCCAGGGAACCCGTGCTGACGCCGTGGAAACCGTGCGTAAAGGAAATCACATTCTGGCGACCCTTGACCTGGCGTGCCAGTTTTAACGCCGCCTCCACGGCATTGGTGCCGGTAGGCCCCGTAAACTGCAAGCGGTAGTCCCACCCGCGCGGTTTGAGCAGCACTTTGTCCACCGTTTCAAGAAAGTATTTCTTGGCGCTGGTGGCCATGTCCAAACCGTGTACCAAGCCGTCGGTGTTCAGGTATTCAATCAGCTTTTCTTTCAGGTGGGGATTGTTATGCCCATAGTTGAGCGTACCGGCTCCACTGAAAAAATCGATGTATTGCCTGCCTGACTCGTCCTCCAAAACCGAGCCTCGGGCTTTGTTGAAAATGACCGGGAAGGACCGGACGTAGCCCCTTACTTCAGACTCCATCCGGTCGAATATTTTTAAATCAGTCATATTTCCTCTCCTGGTTATAGAACGGCGTGTCTTGAGCCGACAAACAACAATCAGCGAACCAGACCGGCTCTACCGTTCATTTGCGTAAAGTCCCCTCTTATCCAGAGTCCAAGGGGCCGATTCGTAATAGAGGTTCTGCCTCGTGAGCCTGTGCGGCAAACAAGGCGGTATCAAAGAATTCCTGTTCCTGCATGGGGGCGCCCCAACGCCGGGCCATGGCCGCAAACAGGCCACGCGAAGCCCGGTTACCGGGGCTGACCGTCGTTTCCAGATAGCGCAGGGAGCGGCCACGCAGACGCTGTCGCAGATGCTCCAGCATGGCCTGCCCCAGACGACGCCCACGGGCGCGCTCATGCACGGCCACTTGCCACACAAAGAGCACATCAGGACGGTCGGGGAGAAAGTAGGCAGAGATGAAACCGTCTATTTGTTCCCCACGCTGCGCGACAACGCAGGTCCGGGAAAAGTGCTCGCTGAGCAGCAAATAGAGATATTCAGAATTCAGATCCAGTGGCGGGCTATCGGCAATCAGCTGATGGATTGCGGCCGCATCACGCAACAGGGGCGCACGCAGTGTCAGCGCCGGGTCACTGGGGGCAGGATCGGCGGCAGTGATGCTGCCTGCCGAGCTGCCCGGACTAGGTCGGTCCGTCAAACCACCAACCCGGATTCGGGGGGGACATCCCCTTCCGGGACCTCAAGAATAGGCGAGGCCGTATCGTCGGCCTCCAGCACAACATCCGGGTCAGCATCGAGCAAGCGCACAATGCGCTCCAGGGACAAGGTCATGGTGGCCTGTTCCAGCTCGGGCAACTCTTTCAAGGCGTCCGACAACTTCTTTTGCAAGGGGGACGGCGTATCGCGTGCCAGGGTCTCCCCTTCTGGCGTCGCACTGACAAATACAATGCGTCGATCTTCACGACCACGCTCGCGCAGCACCAGCTTCTTGTCTTCCAGGCGGTCCAGAATACCAACCACGGTGCTGGGGCTGACGTGCATTTCGCGGCTGATGGCCGTGGCCGTCAACGGGCCTTTTTCGATAATGGTGCGCAGGCAGATCAACTGGGGCGCGGTGATATTGCTGTACGCCGACAGCTGCCTGGAATGCAGGGCAATCGAGCGCGTGATCTGGCGCAAAGCCCGCAAAATTCGTAAATCGTAGTGTTGATCTGTGGTCATTTAATTAGCCAAACAAAATAATTCAGCACGATTAATTCGTGTTGAAATGATATGCCTAGAAAAGATTCAAGTCAAACCGATTTACACTCAAAATCATAGAGAGCATAAACAAGAGGTTCTGACTCAAAGTCCAAAAAAATGTAAGTATCCTGGCTTACGGGGGCGGACCAGCAAGGCGCAGAAAATACCCTGCCTGCTCCCCTTTTCGCCATGAGTGGCTCGAGCCGACACGCCGCTTACAGTAAACTGCCACGAGCCCTTGCCGTGGGGGCCTGTCGGTTTTCACTCAAGACCGGGTGTGCCGCGTCACAGCCCTGCTTGCAAACCGGCACAGCCTGATACAAACCCGGTCCATTAACCCATAAGTCTCTTGGCCAAGTAAAGTCTGCTCCTGTTCTCGCCGTGCCTTGCAGACACTGAAACCCGCATGAAGCAATCTGATAAGGCAACCCTGATTGGTCTGATCGCCATTGTTCTTTGGAGCATGATTGTCGGCCTGATACGCAGCGTTAGCGACTACCTGGGTGCGACTGGCGGCGCCGCACTGATCTACACCCTGGCCTCTGTCTTTCTTCTTTTATCGCTTAGCTGGGTACGCTTGCGCGACTTTCCGCGCCGCTACCTGATCTGGGGCAGCGTTCTGTTCGTCTGCTATGAGCTGTGCCTGGCTCTGTCTATTGGCTACGCTCACAACAGCCAGCAAGCGATTGAAGTGGGAATGGTTAATTATCTGTGGCCCACCTTTACCATCGTGGCCGCTATTTTGTTCAACAAGCAAAGAGCCAACTGGCTGATCGCGCCAGGCCTGCTCTTGTCCATGATGGGTATCAGCTGGATTCTGGGCGGTGAGCAAGGTTTGAGTCTGCACAGCATCTGGCTGAATGTGCAGGACAACCCCTTGAGCTACGGCCTGGCCTTTAGTGGCGCACTGATCTGGGCGGGCTACAGCACCATGACTGCACGCATCGGCCAGGGCAAAAATGGCATTACCTTGTTTTTCATGCTGACAGCCACCGTCTTGTGGATGAAATATCTGGGCCAAGGAGCACCTGCAATGACCTTTACCCTTCCAGCACTGATCTACTTGCTGCTGGCGGCCATGGCGATGGGCTTTGGCTATGCGGCCTGGAACGTGGGTATTTTGCACGGCAATGTCACCATACTGGCCGGCGCCTCCTACTTCATTCCAGTATTGTCAGCTGCCCTGTCTACTTTTTTGCTGCAGGCTCCCTTGACGCCAAGCTTCTGGCAAGGCTCGGCCATGGTGTGTTCGGGTGCCTTGTTGTGCTGGCTGGCCATCCGGGTCCGCAAACCCAGGCCAACGAAAAGTGCTACCTGAACAAGCATACTCATTAATCCGGGCACGGCTGTGCCTGATGAGCAAAAATCAAAATTAAATTCTATTTGCTGCACTGCAATAAAAGCAGCATAAAAAAACCGCCCAACCTTGAATTAAGGGGGCGGTTCTTTTTATCTATTTTGATTAGCCAGCAAATTAAATCAGGCGGTTCCACCTACGGTCAGATTTTCCATCCGCACGGTAGGAATACCGACTCCAACCGGAACGCTTTGACCTTCTTTACCGCAAGTCCCCACTCCTGAATCCAACTGCATGTCATTACCGATCATACTGATTTGGTTCATGGCATCGGGGCCGCTACCAATCAAAGTGGCACCTTTGACGGGATACATCAGTTTGCCGTTTTCAATCACCCAGGCTTCCGAGGCCGAGAAAACAAACTTACCGCTAGTAATATCGACCTGGCCGCCACCGAAGTCTACGGCATATAAACCCTTTTTAACCGAGGCAATAATTTCCTGGGGGTCTTTATCGCCACCCAACATAAAGGTGTTGGTCATGCGTGGCAAAGGAAGGCTGGCGTAGGACTCGCGTCGACCGTTGCCCGTAATGGCAGCCCCCATCAGACGCGCATTATGGGTGTCTTGCAAATAGCCTTTCAAAATACCGTCTTCAATCAAGACGGTACGTTGTGTGGCATTACCCTCGTCATCCATATTCAAGGAGCCACGGCGGTTCTCCAGAGTGCCATCGTCAATGACGGTCACGCCCTTGGACGCCACGCGCTGGCCAATACGACCCGAGAACAGGCTGCTGCCACGACGGTTAAAGTCCCCTTCCAAACCGTGACCCACGGCTTCGTGCAGCATGACCCCTGGCCAACCTGGGCCCAGAACCACCGTCATCTGACCGGCAGGTGCGGGTTTGGCTTCCAGATTCGTCATGGCCGAACGCACGGCCTTATCCACGTAGCTGCGCAGCATATCGTCGGAGAAGTAGGACAGATCAACCCGTCCGCCGCCTGCCGCCGAGCCGCGTTCACGGCGGCCATTTTGTTCAACAATGACCGACAAGGACAAATGCACCAAGGGGCGTACATCGGCGGCCAGACGACCATCGCTACCGGCCACCAGCACGACATCGTATTCCGCACCCAGACTGGCCATGACCTGTACCACGCGCAGATCCGCTGCGCGAGCCAAGGCATCCAGTCGCCCCAACAGGGCTACTTTTTCAGGAGCAGGCAGGCTGGCAATAGGGTCTGTGCCCGTATACAAGGTGGGACGCTGCGTGTCGGCTGGCACCAAAATGCCGCTTTTGCCTGAACCGCCCTGGCGGGCAATCGAGCGCACCACACGGGCCGAAGACAGTAAAGCCTCGGGGCTGAGGGAATCCGAATAGGCAAAGGCGGTTTTCTCGCCACTTAATGCACGCACACCCACGCCCTGCTCAATGGAAAAGCTGCCGCTTTTGACGATTCCTTCGTCCAGCGCCCAGCCTTCGCTGCGGGTGTACTGAAAATACAAGTCGGCATAGTCAGCCTGATGGGTGAAGATCTCACCGAGCGCGCCGGACAAATGGCTTTCATTCAAGCCCCAGGGCTCAAGCAACAGTCCACGGGCGCATTCCAGGGCATTGATAGCCGGATCAACTAACTTCATCGTTTATTCCTACTGACAGATCCCCGGCAAACCCATGGCTGCAAGGGACGAAAATGGGTACCAAAAGACGTGCTGACATCAACTTGGCTTCCGTCCATCTGAGCATTAAAACAGAATGTGCCCCCGTATGCGATGCCGACGTACCGATCGGGCAGTTTCCGGGCTTTCAGAACCATGAATCAGCATGTTGAACTAATAGGTTCAAAAATTCCAATTACGACATTTTCTGATACGAAATTAAAACTATTTTAAAAACCTCCTAATTAGAAACCCACCTATATGGTTTTGATATAAACCCATTCAAATTCATGATAACCCCTGATTAGATTAAATAATCAAGAGCCATTGAATTGTCTAATGACCTTAAATAATTACAAAAACCAAACACCTTTTTGATTAAGCGTTTATTTTTTATCCAAACCACTTATCTTTTCAAGAAAATCAAAGTACACTGTTTTCGCATGATAAACACGAGCTTGTACAGGCAGGGTTTATCAGATAACTACAATCATGAAACAGGAATCCCATATGTCAGTCGAAACTTACAGCTCCGCGAAGCAAAAGATAGAAAAAGAGATTCTGCGTCTGCAAAAGCAGATGAAATCCCTTCGAGTCAAACAGCGTCGTCCTGTCATCGCGTCTATCGTCAAGTCCATGCAAGATAACGAGATCACGATTGAAGAAGTCGCTGAAGCGCTGGAAAATTCCGCCCGCCGCGGTGCTGGTGCTGGTTCCAACGGCCCTAAAACCAGCCTGCCTCCCAAATACCGCCACCCCGGCACCCAGGACACCTGGACGGGCCGTGGCCGCCCACCACGCTGGATTATCGATGCTGAAGCCAATGGTCGCAGCCGTGAAGAGTTCCTTATCAAATAAGTTTTGGGCACCAAACAAAAGAAAGGGACCGCTTGAAAAAGCGGTCCCTTTCTTATTGATATAAATCCCCTACATAATGCCGGGATTCTGGCGACTCAATCCCGAGCTAATGGATATCGGATATCAATCACTTGTCCATTATTACCCGGGAAACCATCAAATATGGCCTGGGACAAAAACGGCATCTGCTGGTCCAGGTTGTCAGAATGGCTATAAGACACGGCGGTGGCGCGATACACTTCTGCGCCCGAGTTTTGATTATCTGTAATGATTACATTTAGATAATTTTTATACACAGTGACAGGAACATTCACTACATTCGGAGAATAAAAGAAACCTCCGCCCCAACCATCATTTGGCGCATAATAGCCGCGCCCGATTCCCCACGCCGATGGACCATAAAAACTATCTGCAAATTGAGGCACCCAGGTTTGTTCTTGCGGATTGCCATAATCCATTTGCACCACAAAACGCGCAGACTTCAGATCCGCTGCTTGCACCAGTCCGGTCACACCAATAGAAGCCCGTACAGAATCTGCAAAAGACTGGTATTGCAGACTACTGCTTTTGTCCGGCGAGGACTTGATGTAATAGGTATCGCCACTGGTCGCCGTGGGCCATTGCTGATAACGCGTCAATTTGGCGGACCAGCTAGGCGCAGCGCAAGCCGTGGTCAAAACCGCCAATACCAGGCTCATCAGGCGTAGGGCGCGCCAGGAAAACCCTTCAGAAAATAACGTCATAGTTTCACCCTTGCTTGTTTTTCGCTTGCACGTTCAAGCCCGATTAATGACAGCGCCGTAGCGCCGACGAACAATTAGTTTACTGCCTGTTTCCGGCGTCCAGTGTGGGCGTTCAAACAACATTACAATAGACCATCTTTTTCGATTGTCGGACCAGGATCACATGCGCACAGACACCTTACCTACGATCTCCCGCCACGATTACCAGCCCTACCCTTATCAAATAGATAAGGTACGGCTGGAATTTGATTTGGCGGCCGAGCAAACCTTGGTTCGTCTGGCTTTTCGAGCCAGCAGCCGGGACGGCCAGATCCGCCCCCTGGTACTGGATGGCGAAGACATTGAACTGCTTGAAGTCAGCCTAAACGGGGTCGCCCTGACCGCCCTGGATTACCAGCTTGATGAACAGGGCCTGACGCTCTCGCCCCAGACCGCAGAATGTGATCTGGTGCTGGTAAGCCGTTGCCGCCCCCAAGACAACACCATGCTGATGGGCTTGTATGTCTCGGGCCAGAACCTGTTTACCCAATGTGAAGCCCAGGGCTTTCGTCGTATTACCTTCTTCCCGGACCGTCCTGATGTGATGTCCCGTTATGAAGTGGTCCTGCGCGGCGATGCCAAGCTCTACCCTTATCTGCTGTCCAACGGCAATTTGCTGGAAAGCACCACACTGGACGATGGACGCAGCCAAGCCATTTGGGAAGACCCATTTCCAAAGCCTTCTTATTTATTTGCACTGGTTGCTGGCAACTTTGATGTGCGCGAACGCGAAATCAAAAAAGCCAATGGCCAGCCTGCCCTATTGCAGGTTTATTGCGATCGTGGTGACGGCGATAAAACAGAATGGGCCATGGAATGCCTGGAACATTCAGTACGCTGGGATGAACAACGTTTTGGGCTGGAACTGGATCTGGACCGCTTCATGATTGTGGCCGCTCGCGACTTCAATATGGGCGCGATGGAAAACAAGGGCCTGAACATCTTTAATGCCGCCTACGTGCTGGCCGATGCACAAAGCACTACCGATGCGTCCTTTCACGCCGTGGAAGCAGTTATTGGCCATGAGTACTTCCATAACTGGACCGGCAACCGCGTCACTTGCCGCGACTGGTTCCAGCTATCCCTGAAAGAAGGTCTGACGGTTTTTCGCGATCAGGAGTTTTCGGCTGACATGCTGGCTCAAGGGCTGGACGGCGCTCAAGCCGCCAGCGCCCGCGCCGTCAAACGCATTGATGATGTCAGCGTCCTGCGCGCGGCCCAGTTCCCTGAAGATGCCGGCCCAATGGCTCACCCCATCCGCCCCGAGAGCTATCAGGAAATCAGCAACTTTTACACCGCCACAATTTACGAGAAAGGTGCGGAAGTCATTCGCATGCAGCACACCTTGCTGGGTGAAGAAAACTTCCAGGCTGGTATTCGTGAGTACTTCAAGCGCCATGACGGCCAAGCAGTCACTTGCGACGATTTCGTGGACAGCATGGACAGCGTGTATCGCCAGGTCAAACCCGGCCAGAGCCTGGAACAGTTCCGCCGCTGGTATCAGCAAGCGGGAACACCACGCGTTCAGGTCAGCCTGCAGCACGACCCTGCCACCCAAACCGCCACGCTGACCCTGCGTCAAAGCAATGCGCCCGCCGGGATCGAAAACAAATCCACACCCAAGCCACCTTTGCACATCCCCTTTGCCTTGGGCATGCTGGATCAGCAAGGCGCACCACTGACCCTGCACCTGGATGGTCAGCAAGGCGATACGCTGGTACTGGATTTCACGCAAGCCGAACAAAGCTGGACCTTCACGCAGATTCCTGAGGCGCCCGTCCTATCCTTGTTGCGCAATTTCTCTGCGCCTGTGCGGGTGGACTACTACCGTCCGGATTCCGAGCTGGCTTTGCTGGCCCGTCACGACACGGATCCATTTGCACGTTGGGAAGCGGCTCAACTGCTAGCGACCCGTCTGATCTTGTCCTCGGCATCGGGACGCACACCGTCGGCCGCACAATTGGCGACCGTGGTTCAAACCTGGCATGCGCTGGTACAGGACCCGGCCTTGAGCCCTGCTTACAAGGCGCGCATCCTGTCCCTGCCCAGCGAGCGCGAATTGCTGGAACAAACCAAGCCCATGACCCCGCGCGCCGTGGTTCAGGCCCGTCGTCAGCTGCAACGTGAGCTGGGCCTGGCCCTGACTCCCTACTGGCAGGAACTGTATCAGTACCTGAGCCTGGAACAAGCCCCGTACAGCCCCGACGCCTTGCAGGCTGGCCAGCGCTCCTTGCGCAATCTGGCCCTGAATTACCTGCTGGTTGCCGGTGTGAATACCGGCCCGCAGTTGGCACGCAATCAATACGATCAGGCCACCAATATGACTGATCGCATGGGTGCCTTGAGCGCTCTGGTGAATTACGGTGACCCAGAGGATCGTCAAGACGGCCTGGATGACTTTTTCCAGCGCTGGCAGGACAATCCTCTGGTGCTGGACCGCTGGTTCAGCTTGCAGGCCACCGCCCCCAGCACGCAAGTTGCCCAGGTGCGCGCCCTGATGCTGCATCCCGCTTTCTCGATGCGCAATCCCAACCGCGCCCGCTCTCTGATTTTCCAGTTCTGCATGAATAATATGCAGGCTGTACACACGCCGGAAGGCTATGCCTTCTGGGCTGAGCAAGTCATTGCCCTGGACAAGCTCAACCCGGAAATCTCTGCCCGTCTGGCCCGTGTGTTTGATAACTGGGCCCGCTTTGAACCCGAAACCCGCGACCTGCTCAAGGCAGCGCTGGAGCGTATTCAGGCCGAACCTGGCCTGTCGGGTAATGTGGCCGAAATCGTACATAAAGCATTAACTCTTTGACCTCGGAGTCTGTCTTGAAGAAAAACCTTACTCAGTATCTGGTGGAGCAACAGCGCCAGAAAAAAACGGTCACCGCCGACGTACGCTTGCTGCTGGAAACAGTGGCTCGCGCATGCAAGGCCATTGGCCATGCCGTCAGCAAAGGAGCGCTGGGCGGCGTTCTGGGTTCTCTGGACTCCGAGAATGTCCAGGGCGAAGTTCAGAAAAAGCTGGATGTGCTGTCCAACGAAATCCTGCTGGAAGCCAATGAATGGGGCGGTAACCTGGCGGCCATGGCCTCCGAGGAAATGGACACCCTGCACCGCATTCCCGACTACTACCCCAAGGGCGAAAACCTGCTCTTGTTCGATCCGCTGGATGGCTCGTCCAATATTGACGTGAACGTGTCCATCGGCACGATCTTCTCGGTCCTGAGCGTCCCACCTGAAGCACGTGATCGCGTCATCGAAGAGCAAGACTTCCTGCAACCCGGCGTGCGTCAGGTTGCCGCCGGCTATGCCATTTACGGCCCGCAAACCATGCTGGTCCTGACTGTCGGTGACGGCGTCGCCGCCTTCACTCTGGACAAGGAAATGGGCTCCTGGGTGCTGACCACCGAGCGCATCACCATCCCCGAGGACACCTCCGAGTTCGCCATCAATATGTCCAATATGCGTCACTGGGAAGCCCCGGTAAAACGCTATATCGACGACTGCCTGGCTGGCCCGGACGGCCCACTGGGCAAAAACTACAATATGCGCTGGATCGCCTCCATGGTGGCCGATGTACACCGCATCCTGACCCGTGGCGGTATCTTCATGTACCCGCGCGATGCCCGTGCCTCCGGTCGCAAGGGCAAGCTGCGTTTGATGTACGAAGCCAACCCCATGAGCTTCCTGGTCGAGCAGGCCGGTGGCATGTCGATTGACGGTACACAGCGTATTCTGGACGTGCAACCTACCGAGCTGCACCAGCGCATTGGCGTGATTCTGGGTTCGCGCAATGAAGTCGAGCGCGTGCGTCAGTACCACGAGCAAGGCTGACTCCTGTCCGCTGAATCTCAGCGGCTGCCGCACTGCTAAATAAAAATGGCCTCCGCTAAGGAGGCCATTTTTTATAAGTAGAACTATTGGGGCTGCGTGCTTATCGGGCTTTCCAAACACCTGACATGCAAATCGGGACATCAGGAAAAACAAGCAACACCAGAAGAGTGGATGCCTGACTTACACCTGTTATATCAAGCGCAGCGCTGAGCAAGGGCTAGCTGTTCATCCCCCTTCTTACCCGATAATCCGCCTTAATCCAGCGTCAACACCGTCGAGCCCGTGGTACGGCGCCCTGCCAATTCCTCATGGGCCTTGGCGACCTGATCCAGCGGGAAACGCTGACCGATCAGCGGCTTGATCTTGCCTTGCAGCACCAGCTCGAACATTTCGTCAGCGGCATCTTGCATGGTTTCCTGTGTAGGCACATAAGCCCCCAGCACAGGACGGGTCACATACAAGGAGCCCTTCGATGCCAGCGTCGCCAGATTCACACCGGTTACCGGGCCGGAAGCATTGCCAAAGCTGACCATCAGGCCACGCGGCTGCAAGCAATCCAGCGAGCGCTCCCAGGTATCCTTGCCCACGCCGTCATATACGACAGGTACTTTCTGGCCATTGGTCAGTTCCAGCACGCGCTGCACCACGTCTTCGTGGGAGTAATCAATCACTTCCCACGCACCGTTCTCTTTCGCCAAAGCGGCTTTCTCGGGACTGGACACCGTACCGATCAACTTCACGCCCAAAGCACGTGCCCATTGGCAGGCGTACAAGCCCACGCCACCCGCAGCGGCATGAAACAGAATCGTCTGGCCTTCATGCACGCGATAGGTCTGGCGCAGCAAATACCAGCACGTCAAACCTTTGAGCATCATGGCCGCCGCCTGCTCAAAAGTGACGCCATCAGGAATGCGTACCACACGATCAGCAGGCACATTACGGGCCTCGGCATACGCACCCAGCGGGCTTTGACCGTAGGCAACACGGTCACCCACTTTCAGATGCGTGACACCCGAACCGACTGCTTCCACAATGCCGGACGCTTCAAAACCCAAACCATGCGGCAAGGGATTGCTGTAGAGGCCATTACGGAAATAGATGTCGATAAAGTTCAAGCCCACTGCTTTTTGGCGTATGGTGACTTCCTTCTCCTGCGGAGCGGGCAGCTCTACCGAAGCCCACTGCAATACCTCCGGACCACCATTACGCTCAATCCGTATCGCCTTAACCGTCTGCGTCATTGTTTTACTCCTTTGATGAGGGGCCCGTAGCAATGTCTTAGAATAATGCCTTGCTCTTATTGCCTGCCCGACCCACTAGCCCTATCACTGGCTGATATAAAACACCAGAATAGCCTAAATTGACTCCTTTTTTTCGGATCGCTTTCCATGACGCATGGACGTGCTCTGGCTGCCATTCATGTGGCCGCCGTTCTGTTCGGACTGACTGGCATTTTTGGTGAGCTCATTCAGGTCGGCGCCATGCTGATCACCGCGGGCCGAGCCAGCTTTGCAGTCCTGGCCTTGTTTATCAGCATTCGCTCTCAAGGGCGCGGTTTGGGTCAGGGCATGAAAGCAGCGGACTTTCGCACCCTGCTAATGGCCTCCATCATGCTGGCCATTCACTGGGCCACTTTTTTTGTGGCCGTTAAAGTGGGCGGCGTGGCCATTGCCACCTTGGGCTTTGCCAGCTTCCCGGCCTTTATTACCTTGTGTGAATGGGCCGTACTGCGCGAGCGCGTTACCGTATCGGAGTGGATCATTCTGGCCTTGGTCACCGTGGGCTTGTTGCTGGTGACCCCCTCTTTTGATTTCCAGGATCAATCCACCATTGGCCTGGCCTGGGCCATTGCCTCCGGCTTTACTTTCGCCATGTTCACCCTCATCAACCGACGCGCAGCCAAGCACTTGTCGGCACAGCAAGTGGCCTGGTGGGAAAACCTGTTTGTCGCCCTGATGTGCTGGCCTTTTGCCATACCGCTGCTGGGCGACAGCACGCTGGTGGACTGGGTATGGATTGCACTGCTGGGGGTATTTTGTACGGCCTTGTCGCATTACCTGCTGGTCTCTGCGCTAAGCGTTTTGAATGCCCGCAGTGCCGGGATTGTGATCGCCCTGGAGCCTGTCTACGCCATCGCTTTTGCGGCGCTGCTTTTCGCTCAATACCCCAGCAGCCGTGCGCTGCTGGGTGGCGCCATCATGATTGGAGCCATCACTTGGGCAGGCTTGCGCCCACCCAAGTCCAACTGATGGCTCAGGCCATCGCTTCCAACACTTGGGCGATAGCCTCGCCTACTTGTGTTGTGCTGGCCTGACCACCCAAATCAGGGGTACGTGGGCCATTGGCCAGAACCTGCTCAATGGCTTGCACTACTTCGGCGGCTGCCTGGGGGTAGCCCAGGAAATCCAGCATCAAGGCACCACTCCAGATCTGACCGACCGGGTTGGCAATGCCCTTGCCATAAATATCCGGTGCCGAGCCGTGCACGGGCTCAAACAAGGAGGGGAATACGCGTTCGGGGTTCAGGTTGGCCGAGGGTGCAATGCCGATGGTGCCGGTACATGCCGGGCCCAGATCGGACAAGATATCGCCAAACAGGTTGGAAGCTACAACAACATCAAACCAGTCCGGGTGCTGCACAAAGTGTGCACACAGAATATCGATGTGATACTTGTCCCACTTTACATCCGGGTATTGCTCGCCCATGGCGGCCACGCGGGAATCCCACCAGGGCATGGAAATCGAAATACCGTTGGACTTGGTCGCAGCAGTAACGTGTTTACCGCGTTTTTTAGCCAGTTCAAAAGCGAACTTCAAGACTCGGTCCGTACCCGTGCGGGTAAAGACACTTTCCTGAATCACCACTTCGCGCTGCGTGCCCTCAAACATGATGCCGCCGCTATTGGAGTATTCACCTTCGGTGTTCTCGCGCACGATAAAGAAATCGATATCACCGGGCTCACGACCTGCCAGTGGCGAACGCACACCAGGCATCAAACGCACAGGACGCAAGTTGATGT
The DNA here is from genome assembly GCF_023674485.1 of Alcaligenes sp. DN25. Classification (NCBI taxonomy): domain Bacteria; kingdom Pseudomonadati; phylum Pseudomonadota; class Betaproteobacteria; order Burkholderiales; family Alcaligenaceae; genus Alcaligenes; species Alcaligenes sp. DN25. The sequence continues at coordinate 2,704,750 of NZ_CP098408.1, forward strand.
ATTGATCAAATTCACGACGGAACTTGAACAGAGATTCCCACAGCGAAACGTGGTCGGGAACCAGATCAGGCCAGCCCATGGCGCCAAAGAAAATGGCCTCGGTATCCATTAATTGGGCTTTCCAGTCCGAAGGCATCATGGTGCCGTGCTTCTGGTAGTAGTCCGAGCTCCAGTCCAGAACTTTCCAATCAAAATTGATGGCGTGACGGCGAGCGGCCACTTCCAGAATACGCAGCCCTTCAGGCATGACTTCCTTGCCGATCCCATCTCCTGCGATCACGGCAATACGATGAACTTTACTCATTCCTCTTTCCTTGTGGTTTTACATGGCCTCCACGGCCTTATTCTGAAAAGACGCTGCTCTGTTCACAAAACAGCAATTAGCCTACCAGCTTCCACGGTGCCGGCAGGCCAGTCCAAATCGGTTAAGGATTAATAGCCCTGACTGTGATTCACCCGACCAGTCGCAGGCTTGCCTTGCTGCAAAAGCTCGATGCGCGAGCCAATTTGCTCCAATGCCAATTCACGAACGGTGATACCCGAAATATGAGGCGTAACCATCACAGAAGGAATACCCCAATACGGATGATCGGCTGGCAACGGCTCCTGGGTAAAGGCATCCAGCAAAGCGCCTGACAGATGACCGCTCTTCAGAGCATCCAGCACATCGGCATCGACCAAGTGGCCACCGCGAGCGACGTTAATCAAATAGCCACCAGGCTGCAAATTCGACAATACGTCGCGGTTGATCAAACCTTCTGTTTGCGGAGTCAGTGGCAAGGCGTTGACCAGGATACGGCTGGCAGAGACGCACTCTTTCAGGCCCTTTTCACCGGCATAGCAAGGGAAGTCCGCTTCGTGCAGACGACGCGACCAGCCATGTACGGGATAGCCCAGACTGGCGATGACCTTGGCAATCTTGCTGCCAATCGCGCCCAGCCCCAGCACAGCGACTGGCCACTGGCGGCGGTCGATCGGGCGGTAGGCTTTCCACTTTCCCTCACGCGCCTGTTCCTCGTAGGGCTGAAAACGGCCTACCGCACGCAGCACGCCATACAAGGCATATTCGGCCATTTGCTCGGCCATGCCCGCATCTTCCAAGCGGTACAAAGGCATCTCGGCCGGGATGGTCCCTGCGACGGCATCCACGCCCGCCCCCAGATTGAAGGTGGCGCGCAAATGGGGTTCCTGCTTGAACAAGGCCGCATCCGGCTGCCAGACGATGGCGTAAGTCGCCCCGGTGCTGGGCTGACCTGCTACAAACTCATCAACTTTCCAATCAGGATAGACTTTGCGGAATTCATCCGCCCAACGTGCTGTTTCTGATGGCCTTGTGGTGGCAACAATTAAATGAGGCAGTTGCGTGGGCATTAACGTTTCCCTCCAAATAAAGAACCCAATACCCCACGCAGCACTTTGGTGGCAGCCCGTTTGGTCTCGGTTTTGATCATGCTTTGCACCAGGCCGTCCTTCTTGCCACCACGCGGCCCGGTTGATCCAAACAGAAAGTCATTGACGACACCCATCAGGCCTTCGTCCTTGCCTGCCGCCGCTCCCGGCTGCGTGGCACCCGCGGCACCATTGGCAGCCGCATCAGCCGCTTTTTTGGCCAGCACCTCGTAGGCGGATTCGCGGTCAATTGCCTGGTCGTACTTCAAGCCAAACAAGGACGCTTGTCGTACCGTTTGCCGCTCCGCATCGGTAGCGGGGCCAATTCGGCTACCCGGAGCCACCAGCCAGGCACGCTCGGTAGGCGTGGGAATCCCCTTGGCATCCAGCATGGACACCAGGGCCTCGCCAACGCCCAACTCGGTAATGGCCGCTTCAATATCCAGACCAGGATTGGGGCGCATGGTTTGCGCTGCTGTCTTGACGGCTTTCTGATCACGCGGTGTAAAGGCGCGCAAGGCGTGCTGTACTCGATTACCCAGCTGACCCAGAACGGTATCGGGAATATCCAGCGGGTTTTGTGTCACGAAATAAATACCCACACCTTTGGAGCGGATCAGACGCACAACCTGCTCGACTTTTTCCAGCAAGGCCTTTGGTGCACCTGTAAACAATAAGTGGGCTTCGTCAAAGAAGAAAACCAGACGCGGTTTGTCCAGATCGCCCACTTCCGGCAGGCGCTCGTACAGATCGGCCAGCATCCACAGCAGGAAGACCGCATACAAGCGGGGGGACTGCATCAGCTTGTCGGCTGCCAGCACATTGATCATGCCGCGCCCGGCCGAGTCGGTACGAATCCAGTCCATCACATCCAGCGCTGGCTCACCAAAGAAGCGATCCGCCCCCTGCGTTTCCAGGCGCAGCAAGGCGCGTTGGATTGCCCCCACACTGGCTGCCGCAATATTGCCATACTGATTGCGCAGCTCGGCAGCACGGTCCGATACGTCTTGCAGCACGGCGCGCAAATCTTTCAGGTCCAGAATCAACTGGCCCTCGTCGTCTGCCAGACGAAAGACGATATTGAGAATCCCTTCCTGGGTATCGTTCAACTCCAGAATCTGGGACAGCAGCAAAGGCCCCATGTCGGAAATCGTGGCCCGGACCGGATGGCCCTGCTCGCCAAAAATATCCCAGAAGGTGACCGGGTTCGCCCCCCAGGCTGGCTCGGGCAGGCTCAGCTTTTGCAGGCGCTCCTGCAATTTCGGATTAGGCTGGGCGGCTTGAGAAATTCCACTCAAATCGCCTTTGGCGTCGGCCAGAAAAACCGGCGTTCCCAGGCGGGAAAAGGCTTCGGCCAAAACCTGCAAGGTGACGGTCTTCCCCGTCCCGGTAGCCCCCGTAATACAACCATGCCGATTGGCCAGCGCAGGCAACAGGTAAATGGGAGTATCGCTATTCTGAGCAAGCAAAATTGGATCAGCCATGATTGTTTGTTCTCTTCCGGATAGAATGCCAAGTGCCTAGATTCTAGCGACTTTCGCCCAAGCTCGGGCCTTGTCGCGCAGACAGGTTAAAATAGATCTGTTTTTCTTTGAACGTAGTCTACTGAATTGGTAATACTTTATGGCCGGACATAGTAAATGGGCGAATATTCAGCACCGTAAAGGTCGTCAAGACGCAAAACGGGGCAAGCTTTGGACCAAGATCATTCGTGAGGTCACCGTGGCCGCACGTGCCGGCGGCCCTGACCCCGAGTCCAACCCACGTTTGCGCATGGCCTGGGACAAGGCAACCGCTGCCAATATGCCCAAAGACAACATTCTGCGCGCCATCCAGCGCGGCGCAGGCGGCGCGGATGATGCCAACTACGAAGAAATTCGCTACGAGGGCTACGGTATTAACGGCGCGGCCGTGATTGTGGACTGCATGACCGACAACCGTCAGCGTACGGTCTCGGATGTGCGTCACGCCTTTACAAAAAATGGCGGCAATCTGGGTCTGGACGGCTCGGTCGTGTTTCAATTCCGCCACTGCGGTCAGTTTCTGTTCGCTCCGGGCACTTCGGAAGACACGATTATGGAAATCGGCCTGGAAGCTGGTGCCGACGATATCGTGACCGACGAAGAAGGCCTGATCGAAGTGCTGTGCGCTCCTACGGACTACCCGGCTGTGCAAGCCGCGTTCCAGGCCGCTGGCCTGACGCCTGAAGTGGAAGGCGTGGTCATGAAAGCCCTGAACGAAACGGAACTGAGCGGCGACGATGCCGTCAAGATGCAAAAACTTCTGGACGCACTGGAAGGCCTGGACGATGTCCAAGAGGTCTACACCACCGCCGTCATGGACGAAGCCGAATAAGCTATTTCTGAAAACTCCTCTTTGCGGGCCCTGCCCGACTCATCACTATGAAGCTACTTGTTGTCGGCAGCGGCGGCCGTGAACACGCCTTGGCATGGCGCCTGGCCCAATCTGCACGCGTGCAGACTGTCTACGTTGCCCCGGGCAATGGCGGTACCGCGCGTGCCGAACGTATTGAAAACCTGGCCATCACCGATATCCAGGAACTGATTGCCTTTGTGAAGCAAGAAAAAATTGCCTTCACTGTCGTCGGCCCGGAAGCACCGCTGGCCGCAGGCATTGTGGACGCCTTCCGTGCGGCCGGTCTGAAAATCTTTGGTCCCACCCAGGCTGCCGCGCAGCTGGAAAGCTCCAAGGACTATGCCAAAGCCTTCATGGTGCGCCACAACATCCCGACGGCGGCCTACGCGACCTTTACCGATCCGGACGCCGCCAAGGATTACATCCGTCAGCAAGGCGCTCCCATTGTGGTCAAGGCCGATGGCCTGGCCGCTGGCAAGGGCGTGATTGTGGCCACCACGCTGGAAGAAGCATTGGGCGCCATTGACGACATTCTGGGTGATGGTCGCTTTGGTGCCGCCGGTGCCCGCGTGGTCGTGGAAGAATGCCTGACCGGCGAAGAAGCCAGTTTCATCGTGATGTGCGACGGCAAGAATGTGCTGCCCATGGCTACCAGCCAGGACCACAAACGCCTGAAAGACGGCGACCAGGGCCCGAACACAGGCGGCATGGGTGCTTACTCCCCCGCCCCTATCGTCAGCCCCACGCTGCATAACCGAATCATGCGCGAAGTCATTCACCCCACCATGCAAGGCATGGCCAAGGAAGGCTTGCCCTACTCCGGCTTTCTGTACGCGGGCGTGATGATTGACGATGGCCCGGATGCCACCCGCCCCATCAAGGTGCTGGAATTCAACTGCCGCATGGGCGACCCTGAAACCCAGCCCATCATGATGCGCATCAAGAGCGATCTGACCGAAACCTTCGAACTGGCTCTGGCTGGCAAGCTGGACGAGGCCACCATCGAATGGGATCGTCGTACCGCGATTGGCGTGGTACTGGCCGCGGCCAATTACCCCGAAGAGCCTCGTACTGGTGATGCCATCACGCAATTTGCGAAAGACACCGACGAGTGCATCACCTTCCATGCAGGCACGCAGATGAAAGACGGCACCGTGGTCACCACGGGTGGTCGTGTATTGTGTGTCACCGCCATGGCCGACTCCATCCGTCGCGCTCAGGAAGCCGCCTACGAGGCCATTTCCCAAACGCATTTCGACGGCAAGCAATTTCGCACCGATATCGGCTGGCGCGCTCTGCCCAGCAGTGAATCCTGATTGTCGCAGCAAGGTCTTTTCATGTCTTTACCCATTGATACCGTCCAGGCTTATTTCCGTCAGTTGCAAAGCCACATCGTGGACACTCTGGAGCAGCTGGATGGCACGCCTTTCGAGTCGGACCAGTGGGATCGTCCAGAAGGCGGTGGCGGTCTGTCCCGCCTGCTGGAGAACGGCCCTGTTTTTGAACGGGCTGCCGTTCTGTTCAGCCATGTCAAAGGCCACACCCTGCCTCCATCGGCCAGCGCCCACCGCCCTGAACTGGCCGGACGCCCTTGGGAGGCCATGGGTGTTTCACTGGTGATTCACCCGCGCAATCCCTTTGTACCCACCACGCACATGAATGTGCGCATGTTTGTGGCCCAGGCCCAGACAGCGGATCAAGAGGATGTGTTCTGGTTTGGTGGCGGTCTGGACTTGACGCCCTACTACCTGCACGAAGACGATGCCCGCCATTTCCACCAGGTGTGCCACGATGCTCTGGCGCCGCACGGTGCGGATTACTACCCGCGCTACAAGCGCTGGTGCGACGAATATTTTTATCTGAAGCACCGCAACGAGACCCGTGGCATTGGCGGCATTTTCTACGACGACCTGAACGAGCCCGGCTTTGAAGCCAGCTTTGCCCTGACCCGCTCCGTGGGCAATTCCTTTACCGATGCCTATGCACCTATCGTGCGTGCCCGCATGGATCAGGAATACACCCAGGCGCATCGAGACTTCCAGGCCATTCGTCGCGGCCGCTATGTCGAATTCAATCTGGTCTTTGACCGTGGCACCCTGTTTGGCCTGCAATCGGGTGGCCGTACGGAATCCATCCTGTTGTCCATGCCACCCCAGGCGAGCTGGCGCTACAACTGGTCGCCCGAACCCGGCACACCAGAAGCGGCCCTGGCGCAATACTTGGTGCCTCGCGAATGGATTTAAAGCGTGTCGGGCTCCTGGGTGGCAGTTTCGACCCCATCCATAAAGCTCATGTGGCGCTGGCGCTTGCCGCGTTCGACCAGCTGCAGCTGGACCAGGTTCAGTTGCTGCCCGCTGCCCAGCCCTGGCAACGCGACGCCTTGGGTGCCAGCACCCAGGATCGTTTGGTCATGGCCGAGCTGGCCGCCCAAAGCCATCCGGGCTTGCAGGTCAACCCCGTAGAGATCGAGCGCGGTGGCCCAACCTACACCATCGACACGGTGCGCAGCTTGCCCGCCGGGTCGCGCTACTACTGGATTTTAGGCAGCGACCAGCTGCATAATTTTTGCAGCTGGAACGACTGGCAAGAAATTCTTGAATACGTCGAACTGGCTGTTGCCCAGCGCCCCGGCAGTCCTTTGGAGACGCCCGTCGCCTTGCAGCAGGAACTGAGTCGACTTCAGCGCCGTTTGCATCAGATTGACTTTCTGCCCATGGACATCTCGGCCACCCAGATTCGGGAGCGAGTGCAGCGCGGTGACAACATCACCGCCCTGGTACCGGAAGAAGTCGCTCAATACATTGACAAAAAACGGCTCTATCTTTCCCACCCACAGGCGCGCCCTGTATAGTTCTTTTTATGAATATAGAAACACTTCAACGACTCGTCATCGATGCCCTCGAGGACGTCAAAGCTCAAGACATCAAGGTCTTTAGCACTACCCACATGACCGGCCTGTTCGATCGTGTGGTCATTGCCAGTGGTACTTCCAACCGGCAAACCCGCGCTCTGGCCCAGAGCGTGTTTGACAAGGCACGCCAAAACAAGGTCGAAGTCCTGGCCCATGAAGGCGAGGACACCGGCGAATGGGTGTTGCTGGATTTGGGTGACATCGTGGTGCATTGCATGCAGCCGGCCATCCGCCAGTACTACAACCTGGAAGAACTTTGGGGCGAACGCCCTGTCGAAGTGGAACTGCTGCCGCAATCGCGCCAGGTTCCACCGGCTGGCTTTTTCGCCAGCGCCGACGAAGACGAAGACTAAGCCCTTCCACTGTCCTGTCGGCAATACCCGGGCCGCAGCTTACGATGCGGCCTTTTTTCTTTTACGACATTCCATGAAACTCATTGTCATCGCGGTAGGTCAGCGCATGCCCGACTGGGTGGAACAAGGCTGGCAGGAATATGCTCGCCGCATGCCCCAGGACTGCGCCATAGAACTGCGCGAAATCAAGGCCGAACCCCGTACCAGCGGCAAGACGCCTGCCCAGATGATGCAGGCCGAGGCCAAACGCATTGAAGCGGCCATTCCCGCCCAGGCGATGCGCATCGCCCTGGACGAACGCGGCAAGGATCTGACCACCGTCAAGCTGGCTCAGGAGCTGGAGCGCTGGCGCAGCAGCGGTCAGGATATTGCCATTCTGGTCGGTGGCCCGGACGGACTGGATGCGGCACTCAAGCAAAGCTGCCACGGCATGTTGCGTCTGTCCTCCCTGACCCTGCCTCACCCCTTGGTACGTATCTTTCTGGCCGAGCAACTGTATCGCGCCTGGTCCGTCATGACCGGGCACCCTTACCACCGCGCCTGAACCTTCTTTTAGTCCTGGTTTCTTATGCCTTTTCAGCCCATTTATCTGGCCTCAGCCAGTCCACGTCGCCACGATCTGCTCAACAGCATCCAGATCACTCATGAAGTCCTGCATGTGCCCAGCCCTCCGGGCGAGGATGAACCGCGTCTGGAACAGGAAGCGGTGCTGGATTATGTCCGTCGCACGGCTCGCGACAAGCTGCTGCGCGCCCTGGAATGGCGGGCACAGGACAGCAGTCTGGATCAGGAGCGCGCTATTTTGAGTGCCGACACCACGGTCTGCATGGACGAGACCATATTTGGCAAACCTGCTGATCTGGCCGATGCCGCACGTATCTTGCGCGAGCTCTCGGGCCGCCGTCACAAAGTGATGACCGCCTTATCCCTGGGCGTAGGTGGTGTGGAGTTTGAAAGTATCAGCATCAGCGAAGTCAGCTTCAAAACTCTGAACGAACAAGAAATTGCGGAATACTGCGCCAGCGGCGAGCCTATGGGTAAAGCGGGAGCCTATGGCATTCAAGGCCTGGGCGGTGCCTTTATCAGCCACTTGAGTGGCAGCTATACCGGCGTAATGGGCTTGCCTGTTCACGAAACCTACCGCTTGCTGGAACTGGCCAATCTGAAGATCCGCGCTTAAAGACCGGCTAATGCAGAGAAACAACCTGATCAGAACAGGAATGGGGAACTATCCAGGCAAGGCCTAGTCCCATTCTTTTATTCAATTTTGATCTTAGTATATATTTTCTGGATATATACATTCACCGACTGTTTTGCAGGATTAACCACCATGCCGCTTTCCTCTTTTTCGATCCGTCTTGCCTTGGCCGGTTTACTGTGCGCCAGCACCGTCGTCCAAGCCGCCGACCGCCCCGCTGCCCTGAAGGCCCTGGAAGAGCAAGGGCTATCCATTGTGGGCGAATTTGATGCTCCCGGTGGCCTGAAAGCCTGGGGTGCGTATAGCGGGAATCGCGCATTGGCCATCTATAACCTGCCCGACGGGCAGCACATGATGGTGGGCACCATGATCGATGCCAAGGGTGAAGAGGTACGCCCGGCCGGTCTGGACGAACTGGTGCAACCCGCCATTGCCAAGGACATGCTGGGCAAACTGGAAAAATCCCGCTGGATCAAGGATGGCGACGACAAGGCCCCACGCGTGGTCTACGTGTTTACCGACCCGAATTGCCCTTACTGCATGCAGTTCTGGAAAATGGCTCGCCCCTGGGTTGAGTCCGGCAAAGTACAGCTGCGCCACGTCATGGTGGGCATTCTGGCCCCCAGCAGCAGCCTGAAATCGGCTGCCATCCTGGCTGCCAAGGATCCCACAAAGGCCTTGAACGAGCACTCTTTGGCCATGCTGAAAGATCGCAGCGCCGGAGTGAAAGGCCTGGACAGTGTACCCAGTGATATTGAGGCCGATCTGACCCGCAATGAAGATCTGATGATGGGCTGGGATTTGCGTGCCACCCCCGCCATGGTCTGGCAGGATGAGCAAGGTCGCATTCAAATGCAGACCGGCGCTTCACCCGACATTACCGAACGCGTTTTTGGCCCACGCTAATTTCAAGCAGGACGTTTATTCATGAGCACTCGTGTTCTCTTGCATGCCCCCACCGTTCATGCCCTGGAGCGCGCCCGCAGCAATGCGCGCAACTTGCTCAAGGACATACCGGATGCCCAGATTCGCATCATCGCCAATGCGCAGGCCGTTAAAGCTTGCGTAGAAGGCGCGGAACACGATTGCGACGCCTACACCTACCTGTGCCCCAACACGCTGCGCAATCAGTCCCTCAGTGCGCCAGAACGCTTCCAAACCTTGGAGCAAGGTGCCATCACTGCCCTGGTGAAACTGCAGGCGGAAAACTGGATTTACATTCGAGCCTGATGGGGTGTAGGGCCAGAACAACAGACCATACTGGCCGGTCATGATTCTGCCTGCCCCCACCCAAACCTTGATACGATAGCTAAGCTCGCGACAAGCGGGCCTGTTTTTACCCGTATCACAAGGAATCTGTCATGCCCACCCTCGTCCGTTCTGCTCTGCGTCCCTGCCTTTTACTGGCTTTATGTGCTTTAGGAACCAGCCAGGCACTTGCACAGCAAACTACCGTGGGTGTCGGTGTTGGTTTTGCCCCCAAGTACGAAGGGGCTGACAGCTACGACGGCCGTTTCTACCCTCTGCTCTCGCACCGTAACGGCCATTTTTTCCTGGCCCCCAAAGCAGGCATGCCTGCCATCGGTCTGCAAACCAATCTGACAGACAACTGGACTATCGGTACTTACGCCGCTCTGGCCCGTGCCCGTAAATCCGGTGATGCCGACCGCCTGTACGGAACTGATGATATTGATCGTCACGGCAATCTGGGTGTATTTACTGCTTACCAACTGGGCAATGCCAAGATTGAAGGCAGCTACTACCAGGCACTGAAAAGCGGTTATGGCGCCACGGCCGTTCTGGATTTGAGCTACCGCCTCTGGAACGATCAGGACAGCAGCTTCTCGCTGGGTGCCGAATTGAAATGGTCCAACGAAAAAGCCATGCGCACCTACTTTGGCGTGAAGTCGCATGAAGCCGCTGGCAGCAATGGACAACTGCGCACCTACCGCCCTGACGCGGGTTTGCGCTCTTATGCCTTGTACGGCCAGTACACCCACAAGATCAGCGAAAGCTGGTCCCTGCAAGGTCTGCTGGGCGTGAACACCTTGGGTGAAGAAGCCAAAGACAGCCCGCTGGTCGAGAAGAAAAGCAGCGTCTTTGGTGGCGTAGGCTTGGGCTACAGCTTCTAAATTCCTGTCAGGGTCTGCCGACCCGCTTGACCGTCAAGCCGTTGTGTTCCAGGCGTGCCTGCACAACGGCTCGATGATCGCCCTGAATCTCCAGCGTTCCCTCTTTCAGCGTCCCGCCCGCTCCACAGGCGTTCTTCAGTTCCTTGACCAGCGCCTTGAGCTGCTCCTCGGGCATCACCAGGCCCGTTACCACGGTCACTCCCTTCCCTTTTCGCCCCTTGGTTTCCAGACTCAAGCGCACCGGCCCCTGAGCCTGAGACAGGCTTTGCTCGCGCCGATTCTCCTCGCAACGACATTGCTTTTGTGGCTGCCCGCAATCAGGACACATACGCCCTTGTTCCGTGCTGTACACCAGCCGAGACAGCTGATCCGATAAGCTGGCCATAAAATCTGGCTCCCTTCGCTGATTAAATAAAAAAGGCCCCCACGCTGCGCCTTCGGCTTGCGCTCCACCCTGGGACGGCCCGACAGTAAAAAAAAGCCCACCGAATTTCGGTGGGCTTTACGCTGGACCAGGCCCAGACGAATTACATCATGCCCATCAGGACCAGACCAAGCAATTGCTCGGAAGTGAAACGCTGACCGTTGATGTCGAACACGCGATCCTTGCCCTCGTACTTGATGGTCGTGGAAATGCCGTTCTCGTCATTCTTGACCATATTGGATTCGGCGTAGGGAGCGACAGCCGCATCCAGAATCATGTCCAGCATGGCAGCATTGCCTTCTTCAGGCGACAGGCCTTCAGCCTTGTCCATCTCGGCAGCCAGGCCACGCAGCATGGGCTTGGAAATCAAAACATCCAGCTGAGCAGCAGGAATGGCTTCGATCCACATTTCAGGGCTGGTTTGCAGCTCTTGCAAGGTCGCATTGGGCTTTTGGAAGTCCATGCGCAGCGTGGCTTTGGACTCGCCAGCGGCGGTGTACCAACGCAGAGGCTCAACACGCAGCACAGGCTTGTGCTCCAGCGCCTGCAGCACCAGTTCCATCATCTTCTGAGCCGTTGGGCCATCTACCGAATCCATATCGTTTTGCAGATTGGAATCGGAAATCAGCTTGGACAGAGCGGAGATTGCAGGTGCGTAAACGCGGTCAAAGTTCATCGACAGCTCAACCGAACCCAGCTTGACCTTGTCTTCAAACACCAGATCAGTCAGCGCGTAAACAACCTTGGTATCACTGACGGAGTCTTTGGTGACCGCATCGGAATTGATGGCGATCTGCTTGAAGGTAATGCCATCGGTCTCGGCAGATTGCATCTTGACGTCATCAACGCTCAGCTTGCCGACCTGGGTGCCGCTGACATTGATGTCACCGTCTTGCTTGAAGTCCACCACGAAGTTGGAGGCCTCAAGCTTCAAGGGATCTGCGCTGATGTCGTCAACAAACAGCTTGGGGAAGCTGCCGGTCACAACAATATCTTTGCTCTTGCCACCGGCTTTGGTGCGCAATTGACCGCCGCTGAAGTCCACTTTGACTTCGTCGCCTTGGTGCTTGATGGCTTCAAAATGCACATTGGAGTCCACGGCACCGTCAAAACCGACCAGGCTGTCCGCCCACAAAGGGGTCTTGTCGCCCGTCAGCTTGTACCAGCCTTCGGTGTCTTTGGTCTTGACCAGAGTGCTGTGCGACAAGGCGGCAACAGGGGTGAAGTTACCCAGAGCCATTGCCGACATAGGCAGCGGGCCATGGCTGATCTTGTCATCAAAAGTCAGCTCCAGAGGCTTCTCTTCAGCGTCGGAAGGCTTGATGGTGATGGTGTAACGAGCAGTAGAGGAAAATACGCCACGTTGGTAGTCCACCACGTTCATGACGACCGACTCGCTCATGCCCATTTGCTGCATCTGCTCGGCAGCCAGGGTGTTGAACTGGGCCACTTTCTCACCCACCAGCGCTTCAGTTTTCTTACCGGTGTACCAGGTCGAACCGCCGTATGCGGCCGCTAACACGACAACCAGTGTGACCAGCCCTGTACTTTTCTTCATGACTTCCCTTTTGTAGACCTACAGTCCCAACTTCAAATAGCCGACATAATACCGAAACTAAGTTTGACTGATGGTAGTTTATTCCCCGTAATTGTAACTATTCACATGCGTAATGCGAGCGACATCGTCTGCGCCCAAGCCCAAACGATGGGCCGCACGATAGGTTTGCTGGGCCGCATGAGCCACCGGCATGCTGGTGTGACTGACACTGGCCAGCTCCGCCACGGTATTCAAATCCTTCAACATGGTATCGACCGACGCTTTTACTTGATTGTCGGGCGTAGTCATGCGCGGCACGAACAATTGCAGCAAAACCGAATCGGCCCAACCGCCCCCCAGGGCCTCACTGATTTTGGAGGCGTCCACGCCATTGTCATTGGCCAGGCTCAAGGCCTCGGCGATAGCGGTCAAGGTGGTGGCCACAATGGTCTGATTGCATAACTTTGTTACTTGGCCGGCCCCTACCGCCCCCATCAAGGTGACGCGCTGCGAATACGCGGCCAGCACCGGACGAACACGATCCAGCTGCGCCGCCTGCCCGCCCACCATGATGGCCAGCGTGCCTTGTTCTGCTCCGCCCACACCACCGGATACCGGAGCATCCAGCCAATGAGCCCTGCAACGTTGCTGCAATTGGGCAGCCATCTCGCGTGTGGCCTGTGGAGGAATCGAGGAATGGTCTACCACAATCCGCAAGGCTCCCTGCACCGACGCCAGGCCCTGCTCGCCCAGGACCGTGTTGTGCACCGCCTGTGCATCGAAGACACACAGGAAAACGGCTTCGCACTGCTCGGCCATTTGCGCCGGGGTATCGCACCAGTGGGCACCGGCTTCGATCAGGGCTTGCCCCTTGTCTTTGGAACGATTCCAGATACGAACCTGATGACCGGCCTTCAACAAGCGGTGCACCATAGGCTGACCCATACGGCCCAAACCACAAAAACCAATATTCATGTCTCGTCCTTTACGCCCCCAACATCATCCAGCCAATTGAAGCGGGGCAAGAAAAACCCGCCTGTCAGGCGGGTGAAGTCTGGTCGGCCCAACAAGGGACCGCCCTTATGCTGATACTCAAGCCGCGTCGGGCTGGCGGTCGGGGGCCGCTTCCTGAAAGGCGGACAGCTCCAGACATTTTTCCTCCACAGCCAAGAGGCGTGGAAATGTGCTGAGATCAATGTCAAAACGACGGGCATTGAACATTTGAGGAATCAGGCAGATTTCGGCAAGACCAGGAGTATCACCAAAAATAAAGTCATGATCCTTTTTGCCATGGCGCTGCACCAAGGCTTCCAGGCCTTCCAACCCTACGCTGACCCAATGGCGATACCATTGATTGCGAGCATCCTCCTGGGCGTGCAGTTCGTTTTTCAAATACTGCAACACGCGCAGATTATTCAGCGGATGAATATCACAAGCCACGGTTTGGGCCATGGAACGTGCCCAAGCCCGCTCTGCCGACGCTTTGGGCAACAAAGGCAGTTCAGGATAGCGTTCGTCCAGATATTCCAGGATGGCCAGGGATTGCGTGATGATCAGACCATCATCATCCAAAGCAGGCAGCAGTTGCACGGGATTGACCTGCACATAATCGGGCTGATGCTGCTGACCACCATCCTTGAGCAGGTGTACAGGCTTGATCTGGTAGTCCAGCCCCTTGAGGTTCAGACCAATCCGCACCCGGTAAGCGGCGGAACTGCGAAAGTAGCTATACAGAATCATCTTGTCTCCTGTCCACCCTGCAAAAATCGTTTTTTATTTGTTCAGGCTTTCAATCTTGCGCGACAGTTCTCGGGGCAGCGGGAAGGCAATGTTTTCTTCCACACCATCCAAGGCCCGCACTTTGCCTACGCCCAGTTCCTGCAAGCGCTGAATCACCTGATTCACCAGAACTTCCGGAGCAGAAGCGCCGGCCGTCACACCCACGCGCTTTTTACCGACCAGCCAGGCCGGATCAATCATTTCCGGTTTATCCAGCAGATAGGCTTCAGCCCCCTTGCGTTCGGCGACTTCGCGCAAACGATTGGAGTTGGAGCTATTGGTACTGCCCACCACCAGGACCAGATCACACTGTGGAGCCATGATCTTGACCGCATCCTGACGGTTCTGTGTGGCATAACAGATATCGCTTTTCTTGGGTTCCACAATATTGGGGAAGCGTTCACGCAAGGCCTGGGCCACAACTGCCGCATCGTCCACGGACAAGGTGGTTTGCGTCACAAAGGCCAGCTTGTCGGGATCGGCCACTTTCAGGTTAGCGACGTCCTCGGGCGTTTCCACCAGGTACATGCCGCCGTCAGCCTGCCCCAGCGTACCCTCGACTTCAGGATGTCCGACGTGACCAATCATGATGATCTCCCGGCCTTCGGCGCGCATGCGAGAGACCTCGATATGCACTTTGGTCACCAGCGGGCACGTGGCGTCAAAGACTTTCAGACCACGCTTTTCGGCATCGTCACGCACCTGACGCGATACGCCGTGAGCCGAAAAAATAACGATTGCACCCGAGGGAGCCTCGTCCAGCTCTTTAATAAAGATCGCCCCTTTATTGCGCAGGTCTTCCACCACGTAACGGTTATGGACGATTTCATGGCGCACGTAAATGGGTGCGCCGTGCAATTCCAAAGCGCGTTCGACAATATCAATCGCGCGGTCGACCCCAGCACAGAATCCACGGGGCTGGGCCAGAACAACCTCAGCGTTCTGAACGGGAGTAGCTTGACTCATTACAGAATCCCCAAAATATGAACATCCAGGCGCAAAGCCACACCGGCCAAAGGATGATTGAAATCGAACAAGGCAGTCTTGTCGTCGATTTCCTTGAGCACGCCCGAATAGCGACTGCCATTAGGGGCGGCAAACTCCACCATATCACCGGGCACGAATTCCGCGCCTTCGGCGGCGTTGCTGGCCAGCATTTCGCGAGTGATGCGCTGCAAGAGGTCCGGATTACGGGCGCCGTATGCATCCTCGGGAGTAATGTCGAGCTGAAAGCGCTCGTCTTCACGGTGACCCAGCAGTTTCTCTTCCATACCGGGGGCCCACTGACCATTGCCCAGTTGCAAGGTCGCCGGGCGGCCGGTAAAGGTATCCGCAAATACAGAGCCTGCCGCCGGGCCACTGGCCAGCTCTATACGATAGTGCAAAGTCAGGTAGGAATCCTGACGGACAATTCCAAGCTCGGAACTAGCAGAGTTACTCACGATCGCTCACTATAGAAAATCATTCAATTACCGCATTTTAGCGTTTCTTATGGCCACATCCACTTTACGCCGCCAAGGGCCCCGTGAGCGCATGTTGGCGCACGGCCCTGCCTGTCTGAGCACCCCGGAACTGCTGGGCATTGTCCTGCGCACCGGTACACGCGGGCGCAATGCTGTCGAGCTGGGCCAGATGTTGCTGGACCATTTTAACGGACTCAAAGGATTATTATCGGCTGATGCATCTGCCCTGCGCCAACTGGACGGCATCGGGCCGGCCAAATGTGCGGAACTGTTGGTTATCCGGGAACTGCAACGCCGCTGCGCCCTGGAATCACTCACGGACTTGCCGGTGCTGAACCAGGCGGACAAGGTGCGCGAATATTGTCTGGCCCATATTGGACATTTACCCGTGGAGCATTGCCTGGCCCTGTTTCTGGACAATCAGCTGCGACTGATCTGCGCCGAGGAGATCAGCCGGGGCACAGTCAACCAGGCTTCAGTCTACCCACGGGAGATTTTGCGCGCCGCCCTGCGTCACCACAGCTGCGCCATTATTCTGGCGCACAATCACCCTTCCGGTGCCGCCTATCCCAGCGCCTCCGATATCCGGCTGACCCGGCACATTCGCCAGGCACTGGCTTTGGTTGATATACGCTTGCTGGACCACATTATTGTCACGCCCAGCCAGACTGTCTCCATGGCCGAGCGCGGAGATCTATAGACGATTCAGGGCGATGAATGCCACCTTATTTTTGATACAGTTCCATGAGCTTCCCCGTAAAATCCAGAACACACTACAAGAGTACGGAGCGCCATGTCTGATCCCGCCGTCAAGTCCTTTGTTGGACGCGTACGTGACATTCTTCACGATCTATCCCCATCAGAGCGACGTCTGGCGGAATTTGCCCTGGACTTTCCGGGCGACCTGGCCGGCTACACCGCCTCGGAGCTGGCCTCCCTGGCCAATGTGTCCAATGCGACGGTCACCCGCTTTATTCGACGCCTGGGTTACAGCAATTACGAGGCCGCCCGCAAACAAGTGCGCTCCGAAAAGAAAGCAGGTTCACCCCTGTTGCTGGCAGCCACTGAAACGGAAGCCGAGCGCTCGCTGGCCACACACTTGCAGCAAAGTCAGAACAACCTGGCCGCTACCTATAGACGCATCCCCGACTCGTTGCTGAAAGAAATCGCCCAGGCCATTCTGGGTGCGCGCAAAGTATGGGTTCTCGGGTTTCGATCCAGCCATGCCCTGGCCAATTACTTTCGCTGGCAGTTGCTGCAAATCGTCCCTGAGGCTCAACTGATTCCCGGCCCTGGCGAGACCATGGGGGAACATCTGGCAGGCATACACGCTGACGATGTCGTAGTGATTTTTGCCCTGCGTCGCCGGGTGCGCAATATGGATCAACTGATTGGGCAGATGGCGCAGCTGAACCCGAATGTGTTGCACATCACTGACCAGCTCAGCCCGGAGAAAAGTGCTTGTCGCTGGACTCTGCGCTGTGATGTCCAATCGCCTGGTGTGCTGGATAACCACGTGGCGGTGATCGGGCTGTGCCATCTGATCCTGAGCCAGGTGATGGATCAGGCCGGTCCTGCCGGGCGTCGTCATCTAGGCTTGGTGGAGGCTTTCCACGACAGCTTTCTGGAGCTGTAGACCGCTACTCTCGTATTACGGGCCCATATCAGGCACTCCGTAGACAAGCCAGCCCAGAAGTTTCATGGCTGGAATCAGATAAGGATCCTACGCAAACGGCGATGATCCTTTTTTTTATTAAAAATCCTTGTATATCAACGCCCTGCTCAGTCAATCAGTAGACACTGCAAAATCTTTCTCGTTTACCCTAGTTTTGAAAATATTTTTTCATGGCAATAATGATTGAAAAAATAATGCTGGGCTCATACACGCCCTGAAACGAGGAGAAACCATGTCTAGCAAGCAGCAACCCTTGCCAGCCGATACCGGGCAGGCACAGGCCAGTTCTACGGCCAACAATCACACGGTTCAGCAGCAACTGGAAAATTCGCTGGAAACCATAGGCGTCACCAACTCGCACCGCAAAGTGCTGGCCCTGATTTTGCTGGGCGTCCTGTTTGACGTGCTCGAGCAAAATGCCGTGGGCCTGGTCGGCCCGCTGCTACAGGAACACTGGGGGCTGACGCCTCGTGATGTCGGGTTTCTGAACACCTTGACCTTCGCTGCCGCCGCCCTGGGGCGTTTGCTGTCCGGCTATATCGCCGACCACTACGGTCGCCGTGTCATGCTGACCATCAATCTGGCCCTGTTCACGCTGGGCGCCCTGATCTGCGCCCTGGCTCCCAGCTACTGGGTACTGGGCCTGGGTCGCATGATTGTGGGTTTTGGGCTGGGTGGCGAAATCTCGATTGCCGTCACCATGCTGGCCGAGTTCTGCTCCTCACGCTTTCGCGGCACGGCTGTCGGCACGATCAACGTCGCAGGTGGCGGTCTGGGCAATATGCTGGCCCCGGCCTTCGGCTTGCTGGTCTTCACCCTCTTTCCCGGCCCAGAAAGCTGGCGCTGGGTGTTTGGCCTGCTGGTCATGCCTGCCTTCATGGTGCTGTTCTATCGTCGCTACATTCCTGAAACGCCCCGTTTTCTGGTGTCTCAAGGGCGTATCGAGGAGGCCAATCAGGTTTTGAATATTCTGGCCTCGGGCAAGCTGGGCCGTCACGTTGCCAATCCCTATCCTTATTTGCACAGCGGCCCGCAGGCACAAAAAGCAGAACGGGTGCGTTTGAACGAGATTTTTCAAGGCCCGCTGGCCATGCGCACCCTGGTGACCGGCATTGCCGTGTGCATGACTTATGGCGCACAGCTGACGGTTCTGACCCTGATGCCTACCCTGCTGGTGGAGCAAGGCTATTCTTTGGTGAAAAGCTATACCTTCACGATCCTGATGCAGTCGGGCAGCCTGCTGGGTGCCTTGACCGCCTCTTACCTGGGCTCCCGCGTGCCTCGCAAGCGCGTCTTCACCTACGGAGCGTTACTGGCTTGCGCCAGCGGTCTGGCCTTTGGCTTCCTGAGCTTCAATATCTACCTGGTGCTGCTATTCGGTGCAGCTTTCCAGTTCTGCGTGCTGCTGCTCAACACCACGATCTGGATTTTCTCCCCCGAACTGTATCCCACCCGCGTCCGCGCCTTTGGCACCGCCTTCATTCTGGCACTAGGCACCCTGGCGGGCGCATTTATCCCTACGCTTAGCGGCTGGGTGCTGGAAGGCTACGGCGTAGCCAGCATGTTCACCTTGATGGCGGGCATGTACATCACCTTTGCCGCTGTCCTGCAGTTGGCGCCCGAAACCTTTGGTCGCCCCCTGGATACCTGATTCACTTAAAAAGCCGCCTTGCTGCGGCCCTTGTATTTATGTCTCATACCGTACTGCTCATCAACCCCAATACTTCCCGTCCCACCACGGACATGATGGTGGCGCTTGCCCAGGCTTGTTTCCAGAGCCTGCAGCGCCGCGACATCCAGGTCCGGGGGCTGACCGCCCCAGAGGGACCGGGCATGTTGACCGAAATGGAAGAACTGGAGCAGGCCGCCGCCATATCCAGGCACCCGCAGGTGCTAGCCCAGGCGCAAGACGTTGACGGCATCATCGTCGGCGCTTTTGGAGATCCCGGCCTGCAAGCCCTGACTGAACGCCTCACGGTTCCGGTTATCGGCATCGGTCAGGCCTCCATGATGCTGGCTGCCCGAGCAGGCACGCCTTTTGGCATTGCCACCACCACCCCCGGTCTGAAGCAATCCATTCTGGATCAGGTACAGCGCTATGGCTGGAGCGAACAATTCTCCGGCCTGCGCCTGACCCCTACCGCCCCGCTGGATCTGGCCCAGGCCCCTGATCGTCAGGATCAGGAACTGGCCGATAGTGTCGCGGCGTGTATCGAACAGGACGGTGCCCGCGCAGTCATCATCGGCGGCGGCCCACTGGCCCAAAGCGCCCAGGCCCTGCAAAGCAGGCTGGCTGTGCCGGTGATCAATCCCATCATTGCTGCCTGCGAGCTTATGGCCGAGCGCCTGCCCCCAGATCAGCCATAACACGCTGTACCACACAAGGAGACACCCCATGACAAGCAGCACCCTTGCGCATGGCCTTCATCAGCCTGATTATTGCCGTGTCCGGCACCATGGGTTGCATTCCGGTGTACTGGCAACTGCCTAACGCCGTTCTGGCAGGCTCGGCAGCAGCTATTGGCGTGGCCTTCATCAACTCGGTCGCCAACCTGGCCGGCTTTGGCGCGCCCTTCATGTTGGGTGCCCTGAAAGACGCCAGCGGTAATTTCCAAAGCGGTTTGTGGATTATTGCGGCACTTGAGCTGGCGGTCGGCATCTGGATTCTGTCTTTCCGCAAGCGCAAACAGATCGACTGACGACCTTATCGACCATCAAGCAAGACGCCCCGAACCCTGACAATCTCCGGGTTTCGGGTCCTGACGCCTATCATTAGGCGGCTTCTTGTTGCACTTGTGCCGCGCTTTGATGGAGTTTTCTTTGAAAAGCGGCGGCTCAATGCTAAAATTTCAGGCTTCATCGGATACGTGGCAAAAAGTCTTTAGGCATTATTCAATCGGGCAGGATGTCAAAACCCAAACCCGGTTAAAAAAACAGCCCTCTAGCTTTTTAGTGCCGGTACTTACAAAAGATTGGAAATCTGCCCTGCGCAGCTTTATTTTTGTAAATACGTGCCTTGCTGGCGGTCCTTATTTGTCAAAACAGGAATCATCATGAAAGAAGGCATTCACCCAGAATACCGTGACGTGGTGTTTCTGGACCTGCAAACGGGCAACTCCTTTATCACCCGTTCCACTGTCCAGACTCGCGAAACCACCGAAAAAGACGGTCAGACTTACCCGCTGTTCAAGTGTGACGTGACGTCCGAGTCGCACCCCTTCTACACGGGCGCTCAAACCCGTATCGTGGAAACTGGCCGCGTTGAAAAATTCCGCGCCCGTTTTGCCCGTACGGCTGGTACCGTCAAGAAAGGCGAATAAGCTCTCTTTCTCGGCATACCGCGTTCAGCGCAAAAAAGGCAGCTTCGGCTGCCTTTTTTTTACCGCACATTTCCCGGCCAAGGCGCCCCCTTTGCATTAAGATAGGGCGAATCAACAGACTGTTTTACCCTAGACGTGTCATCCAGCCTCATACCCACCTCCACCCCTGCTCGCCTGACTGCTACCGCTGCCGTCAAACTTCCCCGATTGGTCCTGCTGGTCGTTGGGACTATTTACATTCTTGCGGGTCTGTTTTTCCGCGATCCCTGGAAGGCAGACGATGTCATCGGGCTTGCAACCATGCTTACCGCTTTGTCAGATCCCAGCGGTCAGGCCTTGTTGTTGCCGCAGGTGGGCGATCTGGCACATGCCCAGGACGGGCCGCTGACCACCTGGTTGGGTGCCCTGTTCATTACGCTGTTTGCGCCACTGCTCAAACTCTTTACCTCTGAGCTGAACGCCAATATTGTGGCGTCCCGACTGCCTAACCTGCTGTGGTTCGGCATGTTGGCGGCTTCGGTCTGGCACAGCGCCTACTGGCTGGCTCGACGCCCTGAGGCCCAACCGCTGCGCCTGCCCTTTGGGGGCGAGCCCTCGCCCACGGACTATGGGCGCATGATTGCCGACGCCACCTTGCTGCTGACGGTAGCCACGGTCGGCATCCTCTGGCGTATGCACGAAACCTCGGAAGTACCAGCCATCATTGCCTTCCAGGCTCTGGCTTTGTACAGCCTGGTGCGCATGTTTGACCGTCCCGCTTCCGGTGCGATCATGCTGGGCCTGTCTTTGGGCGCCTGCTTCCTGACCCGTGGCTGGCTGGGCGCTGGCCCCATCATGCTGGCTACCGCTCTGTGCTTCATTCCACGCGGCCCCTTGCGTCAGCACAGCCAATGGCTGGCCCTCAGTGCCGTCCTGACCCTGGCCATCATCATGGCCTGGTGGATTCCCGCCAAACGCGTCAGTGTGTACTGGACTGAACAGTGGCGTCTGTGGCATCTGGCCGCCTGGGGCTGGGCGGGTTTCAAGGAACAACTGAATAATCTGCGTGACTTGCTGTGGTTCCTCTGGCCGACCTGGCCTTTGGCACTGCTGGCACTGTGGCAGTGGCGCAGCTGGTTCAAGGCCCCGCATATTTATGTGCCTGCCA
The DNA here is from genome assembly GCF_023674485.1 of Alcaligenes sp. DN25. NCBI lineage: Bacteria > Pseudomonadati > Pseudomonadota > Betaproteobacteria > Burkholderiales > Alcaligenaceae > Alcaligenes > Alcaligenes sp. DN25. The sequence goes on from NZ_CP098408.1 coordinate 2,726,454, forward strand.
TCAGCCTGCTGGTCCCGCTGCTGAGCCTGCTGTTTATCCGCGATGCCTTCGAGCCTGAATACGCCCTGCTGGTCGTACCTTGCGCCGTCCTGGCCGCGTTCTCGCTGCCCACCTTGCGGCGTGGCGTGGTCAATACGCTGGATTGGTTTGCCATCATGTGCTTCTCACTGACGGCAACCACGGTCTGGCTGGGCTGGATCGCGCAACAAACCGGCTGGCCACGTCAGATTTCGCACAATATCGCCCGCCAGACTCAAGGTTATGACACCTTTATCTCCTGGCCGGTCATGATTATTGCCGCGCTAGGTACGCTCGCCTGGATCGCCCTGGTACGCTGGCGCCTGTCCACCAACCCGCCAGGACTGCTGCGCGGCACGGTCTTGTCTGCAGGTGGCCTGATTACGACCTGGCTCCTGCTGGTTACCCTGTGGATGCCCTCGCTGGACTACGTACGTAGTTACCGAGACGTCTCCGGTGAACTGTCCGCCGCCCTGCGCGAACACAGACAGCCCGGCGAATGCCTGCGCTCCTGGGGCCTGGGTTCGGGACAACGAGCCTCCTTCCTGGTGTTTAATAACATCAAGATCAATTTCGACAACCGCTGCTCTTTGGTGCTGGAACAGTTCTCCCTGCGCGACCTGCAAGATGGCAAGGCCCCCATTCCTGACAATGCGGTCCAGCTCTGGCAAGGTAAACGCGGGCCAGATCGTCACGAGGCTTTCCGTCTGCTGCGAGTACAAGCTCAGTAAGTTTCAATCATGTCCTCCGTGTTTCATCACAACTGGAAAGGCCAGGCAGGCCAAATCCTGCGTCAGGCCTGGCCTGTGCTGGTCGGCTCCTGGGCGGGTATCGCCTTTGGGGTGCTGGATACCGTTATGGTCGGCCACAGCAGTCCGGTCGACTTGCAGGCCATGGGCCTGGGCGTATCCATTTACATCACCGTCTTTATCGGCTTGATGGGTGTCATCCACGCCCTGATTCCTATCATTGCGCAGCAATTTGGCGCGCGCCGCCTGACTGAAGTAGGCCGCTGGTGGGGGCAAGGTGTGTGGCTGGCCCTGTTGCTGACCTTGATCGGCACCCTGGCGCTGGCCTTTCCCAATATCTGGCTAAGCTGGTCGGGCGATTTAAGCCCTGAGGTTCACGACCGGGTGACCTGGTATTTGCGCAGCCTGATTCTGGCCCTGCCCGCCTCCCTGGTTTTCCGAACGATTTACTGCCTGGGCACGGCAACCTCTCACCCCAAAGCCGTCATGCTGATCAATCTGTTCAGCGTGGCCTTCAAGGCCCTGTTCAACTGGATGCTGATTTTCGGGAAATTCGGTTTGCCAGCCATGGGAGCCGTCGGTTCGGGCCTGGCGACTACCGTAGTTTCCTGGCTAATGCTGGCTGCTGGCCTGTGGCTGCTGCGCGCCGACCGCTTCTACAAGCCCTTTAGCTTGCGACTGGGCCTGCCTAGCTGGACGGCGCAGAAAGAACTGCTGCGCCTGGGCCTGCCCATGGGCGGCTCTTACCTGATCGAGATCTGCGCCTTCAGCTTCATGGCTTTGCTGGTAGCCCGCGAAGGGGTCTTTGCTTCGGGTGCACACCAGATCATGGCCAATCTAGCTGCTGTCTGCTTTATGGTGCCCATGGCCGTCGGTGTTGCTGCGGCCTCGGTCAGCGCTCAAGCCATTGGAGCCGGGCAATATCATCGTGCCCGCCATGTGGGAATGTTAAGTCTGGGGATTGTGTTGGCCGGGGTCACGCTGACGATCAGCCTGCTGGTTCTGCTGCGCCCTACCTTGGCCCATGCCTATACCGACGATGCCGACGTAGCCCTGCGCGCCCTGCTCTTGCTGCAACTGCTGCCCTTCTTCCACTTTTTCGACGCGTTCCAGTGCCTGATTTCCTATTTGCTGCGCGCCTATAAAGTGGCTTTTGTTCCCATGTTGCTGCAGTTCTTTGCCTTAAGCGTGTTGGGTCTGGGCGGTGGCTGGTGGTTAGGGTTTGGACCGGCAGCCGGATCCCTGGAAGGGGTTATTCAGTGGCTGGCGCCGGGTGCGCCTGTGGGTGCGGCCAGCTTGTGGACCATGTCCAGCCTGGGCCTGGGGGCCTCGGCCTTGCTGCTGCTGTTCTGGTACAGCCATATTCTACGTATCTACAATCCGGCAAGACGCAAGGCGCGGGCGTCCTAACAAGCAAAGCATGAGCTGCTGGCATTCAGCTCCATGGCAGACTCAGACATCCAGCGGCTCATTGCTCAGCACTAAAAGCCTAAGGCCAAAATAAGCCAAACCGTGAAAGCACAAACAAAAAAAACGGGGCCAGTTATTCAACAGGACCCGTTTTCTTTATCGCTTTAGCAAGACAAGGCTAACTCAGGCAGCAGGTTTACTGCCTTCAATGGCTTCCACGATCTTGGCCGTATCATCCGGAGTCGACCCTGCAGCCGCATCTGGCGATTCCTCCACCGCATCAATCAGCGGGCTGACCAGGTCCACAACCTTGCTGCGCGAGAGCAGGCCCAGGAACTCGTCGTTCTCGCCAGTGACGGCCAAAGGTTCGCTGCTACGCAGCAATTGCCCCAGGATTTCATCCAAACCCATGGTGGCGGGCACGGAACTCATCTCGTCCACAAAGCCGGAAATATCCCGTGCACCTTGCTGCACCGCCTCTTGAGCACTGGAACGCATCAAGACACCGGCCAGACGCTTGCCATCGAGCACAGGGGCATAACGCACGCCCCGTTCGCTCAAGCGCTCCAGCGCATGAACAGCACGGGTACGCATGGTGAAGGTCAGCGTCTTGCTGGAATCGCGCACCGCATGAGCAGCGTTCAGCACTTTACTGCGGTTCACATCCTGCAAGAAGGCCTGCACATAATCGCTGGCGGGCGAGAGCAGAATATCCTCGGGCGAGCCTTCCTGGATCAGTTCACCATCTTTAAGAATGGCAATCCGGTTGCCCAGACGCAGCGCTTCGTCCAGATCATGCGTAATAAACACAATGGTCTTGTTCAGACGGGCCTGCAGTTCCAGCAACTGGTCCTGCATTTCACGTCGAATCAGCGGATCCAGCGCAGAGAAGGCTTCGTCCATCAGAAGAATGTCGGCATCGGTGGCCAAGGCACGCGCCAGACCCACACGTTGCTGCATACCGCCAGACAACTGATGCGGATACTGATTCTCGAAGCCTTGAAGCCCTACCTGCTCCAGCCAGTAAGTGGCTTTCTCTTCACGGGCGGCACGTCCTATGCCCTGCACTTGCAGACCGTAAGCCGCGTTCTCCAGCACCGTGCGATGCGGGAACAGGCCAAAACGCTGAAAGACCATGCTGATCTTTTGCTGGCGGAACTGCATCAGCGCCTTGCCATCCAGGCTCATCACATCCACGTCATCGACCAGAATCTGCCCGGCTGTCGGTTCGATCAGGCGGTTGAAATGGCGGATCAGGGTGGACTTGCCCGAACCGGACAAACCCATGATGACGTAAATGCTGCCATGCTCAATGGACAGGCTGATGTCACGTAGCCCCAAGGTGTGGCCGCTTTTGGCCAGTAGCTCGTCCTTGCGGACACCGTTGCGGGCCTCTTCCAGCCAGCGCTCGGGTTGGGAGCCAAAGATCTTGTAGATATTGCGAACTTCAATCTTGCTCATGAGGCCTCCCGTGTCTGAAAGCGGCGGCCAAATTCTTGTGTGATACGGTCAAACAGAATAGCCAGCAGCACAATACCCAAACCGGCCATCAGGCCACGGCCTACTTGCAGACGGTTGATACCTTGCAGCACTTCGTAGCCCAGACCTCGCACACCGATCATGGAGGCGATCACTACCATGGCCAGCGCCATCATGGTTGTCTGGTTAATACCCGCCATGATGTTGGGCATGGCCAATGGCAATTGCACCCCGTAGAGCTGCTGCCAGCGGTTGGACCCGAAAGAACGCGAGGCTTCCAGCACTTCGCTGTCGACCAGGCGTATACCCAGATCGGTCAGACGAATTACCGGCGCAATGGCGTAAATAATGGTGGCAATCAGGGCGGCGATCTTGCCCAGGTTGAACAGCATCACTACCGGAATCAGATACACAAAGCTGGGCATGGTTTGCATCACGTCCAGCACCGGCATCATGATGCGGCGCAGCCAGTTGAAGCTGGCCATCAACAGACCTAGCGGTATGCCTATCAGCACAGACAGGAAAACGGCCACGATCATCAGCGCCAGGGTCTGCATGGCAGCATCCCACAGGCCGATCAAACCAATGACGAACAGCATGGCACCCATGGCCACGGAAAACAGGACGCGACGGCTGGCAGCCCAGCCCAGCACGACCACCACCAGCACAACGGCCCACCAGGGACTGCTGCGCAAGATGGACTCCATAAAGACCAGCATGTCCAGCAAAGGCTGGGTCATGGCGCGCAAGGTACTGGAATAATTGGCAACCAGATCACCCACGAACTGATCGATGGGCAAACGTAAGGCGCGCGGATCAATCAACTCAGGAAACATAAAAAACACTCCGTAAAACTCGTGCATGCGGCGCGGGCATATCGCCCGGCCATGAGCCTGCCGGCCACAATGGGACCAGGCAGAAAAGCGAGGTACGACTCAGTACCCGCACCCGCATGGGGTGCAGTCACCGAGGCCGGCCTCGCCCTACAACGACACGAATACTAAAGAGCGGCTTTTACGCGCTGAGCCACTTCCATGGGCACCCACTTAGACCAGGTGTCCTCGTGCTCTTTCAGGAACCAGTGCGCCACATCCTCAGGCTCGCCTTCGGTTTTTTCCATGTGGGCCATGGTGTCGTTCATCAGCTCCAGGGGCATGCTGACATTGGCCAGGAAGGCCGTCAGTTCGGGAGCCTGCTTGGAGAACTCCGTATTCACAGCCGTGAACACCGGATTTTCGGGGTAATCGCTAGGCTCTGGATTGGCACAATCCGGGTCCGTCAGACACCCGTGCTTTTTCTCGTCATAAGCGGGCAGTTCCAGCTTGACCAGATCCATGGAACCCACCAGCGGCGTAGGGTACCAGTAGTAGAACACCACGTTTTCCTTGCGCTGATAAGCAGAGGTCAGAGCCGCTTTCTGCGTGGCACCAGTACCGGGCGAGAACAAGGTGAAGGTATCACCCAGCTTCAAGGCATTGAACAGATTGCCGCTGACCACTTCACAACCCCAACCTGCCGGGCAGCCATAGAAGCGGCCTTTACCGGGTTCTTCAGGGTCCTTGAATTCATCCTTGAACTTGGGCAGGTCCGCTGCGGACTTCAGTTCAGGCAGGCGCTCGGCGGTGTAGCGTGGAATAAACCAGGCTTCGCCACCCATATAAATATCACCAATACGTTTTACGTTTCCCTTGGCTTCAGCCTGTTTCCAGGGATCAGCCACACTGTTGAGCCAGATTTCAGTGTTGACATCCAGGTCGCCTCGCTCCAATGCGGCCAAGGCCGGAAGCGTCTCGACCGAGATGACCTCAGTCTTGCAGCCATAACCCTTGTCAGCGATAAAACGCTCGACTTCAGTCAGGACCAGATTGGATTCCCAATTCATGCCGCCAAAGCGAACCGTGCGGTCCAGTTCGCAGGCAACCGGGGTAGCGGCTTGTGCGGCGGACGACAAACCCAGCAACACGCTGGTCAGCACAGAGGCTTGAATCAGGGGAAAGCGGTGCAAGCGCGACTTGGCACCGGCGTGAGGGAAGTATGAAGACATGATGCTCCTCCTTGAGTTACTGTGGACGCGTCCTGCATGATCAGTCGGCGCCAAGGCTAAAGGGGTGTGCGGAAGACGATGCTCTTATCGCCAATACATACCTACGTATAGAGCGAGTGCCAGGCACTCACGAAAAACCCGGAACAATATTCAGGGCTGAGCCCTTTTTGTACTGTTCGCTGCCTTGACCGAAACAAAACGGCTGGGCCAGGGTTACACCGCGCGGCGCGATGATTTGGTGCGAATAGAACACGCAGTTTCAGGCGGTTCTAGATCGAATTGATGAATCTGGTAAGGAGGCCATTCTACGGGCCTTTGCAATCAAAAACAAATTCTTACCTCGAAAAACCATCAAAATCCTGGAATATGTCAATGGCAAAAACGCAACAAAACCCTTGTTTGGCGTGGTTTTAGCGTTTTTCTAAATTTTTTTTTGTTACCTATTAATTCAGAATTGATGGAGTGGCGTAAAAGCAGCCCCAAAAAAGACAAATGACAAGGCATAAAGCCTTGTCATTTGCCCCTCCAGACCGCGCCCTCTAACGCTGGTACATATAGTCCCGACGCCATGGATACACCAGGTCTGGCGCGTAATCCAGCTCCTGTGCCCGCCCAGCACTTTGCGCCTGAGCCAGAACCTGGTGCAAGGCAATCCAGCCATGCTCAAAGCCCATGGCGCAACCAGCCAGATAAACCCGGTAAGCACGCAAAGATTTTTGACCCTGCTCGGAATCCAGCGTGGCCTTGGCCTTGTCCAACTGACTTTCCAAGGCATCGCTCCAGGCCCACAACGTGCGTGCATAGTGCGGACGCAGATTCTCAATGTCCAGGCCTTCCAGACCACCTTCAGCCAGATGACGCAACACATGGCTGATATGGGTCAGCTCTCCACCGGGGAAAATGTATTTCTCGATAAAGTCGCCCATCCCGGCACCCAGCTGGCTATTGTCCACGCCACCGGCTGTAATGCCGTGATTCAGAATCAAACCACCGGGCTTGACCAAACGGCGCAACTTGTCGAAATAGGCACTAAGCTGGGCGCGGCCCACGTGCTCGAACATCCCGACCGAGGCCAGCTTGTCATAAGGCTTGAGTTCATCCAGCTCGCGATAATCCAGCAACATCATGCGGGCCCGGCCCGACAAACCTTTCTGCTCGATCAGCCCGTTCACATAGGCATGCTGGTTACGGGACAAGGTGATGCCCGTCACGTCCACATCGTAGTTTTCAGCCGCCCATATCAGCAGCCCGCCCCACCCGGCTCCCACATCCAGAAAGCGCTCGCCCGATTGCAGACGCAGCTTGCGGCAAATGTGGTCCAGCTTGGCTTCCTGAGCCTGCGCCAGCGTCATGTCCGGTTCGCGGTAATAGGCGCAGGAGTAGACCCGACGCGGGTCCAGCCACAAGGCGTAGAAATCATCCGATAAATCGTAGTGAAACTGGATCTGTTTGGCGTCCCTTTCCTGGGAATGGCGCCAGACGGAAGTCAGATGCTTGACGATGGAAGTCAGCCAGCCTGCCTGGGCAGCGTCAACCGGGGAGCCCGGCAAAATATCCGCTGCCAGCTGCATCAGATCCCGCATGGAGCCCTCAAAGTCCATACGCCCTTCCACGTAGGCCTCTCCCAACTGCCCGGATTGCCCGGCGGCCAGCTGCGCCAAGGTGGCATTATCTTTAATGATCAGATGAACCGCTGCATCAGCCGGGCCAACTTGCTCGCCGTTGGGCAAGGTCAGCCGAACCGGAATGCTGAGTTGATCTAATTTGGCCTGGACCATTGATGAAATTGAACTCAACTTCGCCTCCTTGTATGTAAACAAACAAAGATGACAATGTGTCGCCTCTTTCGACACACCGCCCGTAAGCTGTCAATCCTGTAGCCTAATACAATCAGCCCCTGAATCCGTTGCGTCAAAGTCACGAATCATATGCTTTACACCTAAAGCACTTAGACCGGAGTTGAGCTTGCCCCATGCTAAACTGCCTGCCTTTGGCCCATTGCATCGGTTTGCATTGATGCTCGGCACAGGGTAGTGGGTTCAGGCTCTCGGCCAGGATCTGCCCCACCTTAATACTTGGCCCGATGACACGCAACCACTCCCCTGCATTTCCCCCTTGGCTCATCTTGATGGGGCTGCTCACTGCCCTGGGGCCACTGGCCATTGATATGTACCTGCCCGCCTTCCCGGCAATGGCCCAGAGCCTGAACACCTCGGCGGGCATGGTAGAGCGCACGCTGGCGGGTTTCTTGCTGGGTGTGGGCGTGGCTCAATTAGTGTACGGTCCCATGGCCGACCGCTTCGGGCGCAAGCTGCCCTTGCTGCTGGGCGTGCTGATTTTCACCACCGCTTCCTTTTTCTGTGCACGCGCCAGCGATATTGATGAATTGACCGTGTGGCGCATTGTGCAGGCCTTTGGTGGTGCCGCTGGCATGGCTATTCCCCGTGCCGTGATCCGGGATCGTTTCGAGACCCGTGAAGCCGCCCGCGCCCTGTCCATGCTGATGCTGATTATGGGCGTCATGCCTATTCTGGCCCCGCTGATCGGTGGTCAGATCCTGCTGTTTAGCGACTGGCGCGGTATTTTCTACTTCATGGCCGGCTGTGGCGTGCTCTTGTGGCTGCTGACTTTTTTCACCATGAAAGAGTCCCTGGCCCCCGAACGAGTCCTGCCACTGCAACCCAAACTGATTGCCCATAATTACAGTGCCCTGTTACGCGACCGGCCTTTCATGTTTTATTCGCTGGCCGCCGGTTTCAGTTCTGCAGGCATGTTTGCCTATATCGCCGGATCGCCACGCGTCTTTATTGATTTATTTGCAGTCGAGCCGCGCCATTTCGGTTTTTATTTTGGCGCGAATGCCGCCTGTCTGATTGTTTTCTCTCAAGTCAGCGCCCGTTTGCTCAATACGTACAGCCCGCCCACTTTGCTGCGCGTGGCACAGGGACTGCAAGTGATCTTTACCCTGCTGGGTGCCATTCTGACCCTGCTGGGCGTACTGGACCTGGCCTGGCTGATGGTGACGCTGATGGGCTTTATGGCGTGCCAAGGCTTTGTGAACCCCAATTCCGCGGCCCTTGCCCTGTCTGAACAAGGCCATCGCCTGGGAACGGCCTCAGCCCTGATGGGCGCTTTGCAAATGCTTTGTGGTGCACTGGCCGGTTTTGCGGTCAGCAGTTGGTCCTCTTCCAATGCTTTGCCATTGACCGCCGTATTGGCCAGTTGTGCCGTCTTATCGTGGCTGTTTGGCCGCAACGCAGCAAGGAAAGCACGGTAAAACTTGATCTAAGTGATTTTTCCATATTAGAATAATCTTCTTTGTACCCCAGCACTGGGGTTAACACGATCCTAATTTTACAATCGCCCGCGGCTTTTTTCGTTTAGCGGAGGCTGATTTAGATCTCAAGGGGTATGACCATGGCACGCGTATGCCAAGTGACCGGAAAAGGCCCAATGTCGGGCAACAATGTTTCGCACGCCAACAATAAAACCAAGCGTCGCTTCCTGCCAAACCTGCAGTCCCGTCGTTTCTGGGTTGAAAGTGAAAACCGCTGGGTTCGCCTGCGCGTTTCCGCTAACGCTATCCGCACCATCGACAAGAACGGTATCGACTCCGTTCTGGCCGAAATGCGCTCCCGCGGCGAAAAATACTAAGCTGCGCTTCTTAAACATTTAACCAGGAGCTCATCATGGCTAAAGGTATACGCGAAAAAATCAAACTCGAATCGTCCGCCGGCACCGGTCACTTCTACACCACCACCAAAAACAAGCGCAATATGCCTGAAAAGATGGTGATCAAGAAATTTGACCCCGTCGTTCGCAAGCACGTCGAGTACAAAGAAACCAAGTTGCGTTAATTCGCGCACCGCTCCTGCAGCGGATTGGTTTTCAAAAAAAGCCCCTGCCCTGCAGGGGTTTTTTTTGCCCTTCACAGGCTGCTGTGACAGGCCTGCCTCCTGTCTGCCATTACGCTCATGCACACTGCCCACCTTGCAGCCGTCCACAGCGAGATTTGCCCCGTATAATGGCGGATACTCCTTTACTTTTGTCTAAAACGGTATTGCCACTCATGCAGGAACGTTACAACCCCAGCGAGGTTGAACAACTCGCTCAGCAAAACTGGACCGATCGGGACGCCTATCGCGCCGTCGAAAACGCCACCGCTCCCGATGGCTCGCTCAAACCCAAGTTTTACGCATGCTCCATGCTGCCCTACCCCAGTGGCAAGCTACATATGGGCCACGTGCGCAACTACACCATCAACGACATGATGGCGCGCCAGCTACGCATGCGCGGTTTTAACGTTCTCATGCCCATGGGCTGGGATGCCTTTGGCATGCCCGCTGAAAACGCCGCCATCAAATCGCAGGTTCCGCCCGCCAAGTGGACTTACGACAACATCGCCTACATGAAAAAGCAGATGCAGGCGATGGGTCTGGCCATCGACTGGTCGCGTGAAATGTGTGCCTGCGATCCCGAATACTACAAATGGAACCAGTGGCTGTTCCTGAAGATGCTGGAAAAAGGCATTGCCTACCGCAAGACCCAGACCGTGAACTGGGACCCGGTGGATCAAACCGTTCTGGCCAACGAACAGGTTATTGAAGGCCGAGGTTGGCGCTCGGGCGCGCTGGTTGAAAAGCGTGAAATCCCCGGCTATTACCTGCGCATTACCGACTACGCTGAAGAGCTGCTGGACACCGTGAAAACCGGCCTGCCCGGCTGGCCCGAGCGTGTCCGCCTGATGCAGGAAAACTGGATCGGCAAGAGCCAGGGTGTGCGCTTTGCCTTCCCTCACGATATTCGTGACGAGCAAGGCCAACTGATTCAGGACGGTCGTCTGTATGTGTTCACCACCCGCGTGGACACCATCATGGGTGTTACCTTCTGTGCTGTTGCTCCTGAACACCCGCTGGCCGCCCTGGCTGCCCGCAACAATCCCGAGCTGACTGCCTTTATTGAAGAATGCAAGAAAGGCGGCACCACGGAAGCCGATATGGCCACCCGTGAAAAAGAAGGTCTGCCTACCGGCTTGAGCGTCAAGCACCCACTGACCGGTGCGGACGTTCCTGTCTGGGTCGGTAACTACGTCTTGATGAGCTACGGCGACGGTGCCGTCATGGGCGTGCCTGCTCACGACGAGCGCGACTTCGCCTTTGCCCTGAAATACCAATTGCCTATTCAACAAGTGATTGGCGTTGAAGGCAAAGAGTACGACGCCACTCAATGGCAAGACTGGTACGGCGACAAGCAGCAAGGTCAAACCATCAATTCCGGCAAGTACGACGGCCTGGCGCATGCCGCCGCCGTGGACGCAATTGCGGCAGACCTGAATGCTCAAGAGCTGGGCGAGAAACAAACCACCTACCGTCTGCGCGACTGGGGTATTTCCCGTCAGCGTTACTGGGGCACCCCGATCCCGATCATCCACTGCGAGGATTGCGGCCCGGTTCCTGTTCCGGAAAAAGACCTGCCCGTCGTTCTGCCCGAAGAGCTGATTCCCGATGGCAGCGGCAACCCGTTGAACAAGCACGAAGCCTTCCTGAAGTGCACGTGCCCTTCTTGCGGCAAGCCTGCACGTCGCGAAACGGACACCATGGACACCTTTGTGGACTCGTCCTGGTACTTCCTGCGCTACACCACGCCCAATCTGAACGACTCCATGACCGATCCACGCACCGATTACTGGATGCCCATGGATCAGTACATCGGCGGTATCGAACACGCTGTGCTGCACTTGCTGTATGCCCGCTTCTGGACCAAAGTCATGCGCGACATGGGCCTGGTCAAGATTGACGAGCCCTTCACCCGCCTGCTGTGCCAGGGCATGGTGCTGAACCACAGCTACACCCGCCGCACACCTCAAGGTGGTATCGAGTACTTCTGGCCTGAAACCGTCGAAAACGTCTACGACGAAAAAGGCGCGATTATCGGTGCCCGTTTGAAGAGCGATGGTCAGCCCGTGCAGTACAACGGCATCGGCACCATGTCCAAGTCCAAGAACAACGGCGTGGACCCCCAATCCCTGATCGACACGCTGGGCGCGGATACCGCCCGCCTGTTCATCATGTTTGCCAGCCCGCCAGAGCAAACCCTGGAGTGGTCGGATTCGGGCGTGGATGGCGCCAACCGCTTCCTGCGTCGCCTGTGGGCCTTCTGCTATAACCACGCCGATGCTCTGCGCGCTGGCAATGCCCAACAAGCCACCGACTGGAGCGATCTGGATGCGGCCGCCAAGCGTACCCGTCTGGAAATTCACTCCTTGCTCAAGCAAGCCAATTACGACTACGAGCGTATTCAATACAACACCGTGGTTTCGGCTTGCATGAAGATGCTCAACACCCTGGAGCAGACTCAATGGGAAGACACTCCCGCCGCACAACGTGCACTGGCTGAAACCACGTCCATTCTGTTGCGCGTGCTGTACCCTGTCGTCCCTCACATCACCTGGCAGTTGTGGCGTGAACTGGGTTGGGCAGACAGCCTGGGCGATATGCTCGACGCCCAATGGCCTGCTGTGGATGAACAAGCCCTGATTGCTGACGAAGTGGAGCTGATGCTGCAAGTCAATGGCAAGCTGCGCGGTTCATTGGTCGTGCCTCAGGGAGCGGAAAAAGCCGCCATTGAACAAGCCGCAGCCGAACACGCTGCCGTGCTCAAGTATCTGGAAGGCCGCCCCGCCAAGCGCATCATTGTGGTGCCTGGCAAACTCGTTAACGTCGTAGGTTAATCATGCACCTAGCCCGCCTGCTTCCTTCCAGCTCCTTGTCTGTTCCTGCACCCAGGTTCTGGGGACTGGCGGGCTTGATGATCCTGCTCAGTGTTGTTCTGACAGCGTGTGGCTTTCACCTGAAAGGGGTGGCCCCGCTGCCGTTCGACACGATTTACACCAACATTACGGACAACAGTGCGTTTGGCGCGAATCTGCGTCGAACCTTGTCGGCCAGTTCACCGCAAACCCGCTTTGTGGAGCGCCCGCAAGACGCTGAAGCCATCTTGCAACAGCTCTCCCACAGCCGTAATCAACGCGAAATTTCCATCAACGCCAAAGGCCAGGTGGAAGAGTACGAACTGCAACTGACATTTGTGTTCGAGCTGCTGGACGCCAAAGGCCGCGTGATCCTGCCGCCCACAACACTGAACGTCATTCGTGAAGTACCGTACGATGCTGAGGCTGTACAAGCCAAAGATAGCGAAATCGAGATGATTTTCCGCGATATGGAACAGTCTTTGATCAATCGCATTGTGCGTCGCTTGAGCTCGCCCGACGTGACCAGCGCCTACCATTACATAAGCAGCCAACCAGAGGCCAGCTCCATGGAAGAGATGGAACTGCTGCCCACTCGACAACAGGCTCCGCTGTAAGAATGGGACGCAGGGCCGACCACGACACCTTGCTGCGCGAACTGGCCACGCCAACCGCCGCTTTCCAACCGCTTTATGTGGTGTCCGGTGACGAGCCTCTGTTGCTGGTTGAAGCGGCGGATGCGGTGCGCGCCCGCGCCCGCCAGGACGGCTTTACCGAACGCAGCAGTTTTACCCTGGATGCACGGGCCGACTGGTCGCAGCTGTTTGCTGTAGCCCAGAACATTTCCCTGTTTGGCGATCAAAAACTGGTGGACGTCAATATTCCCAGCGGCAAACCTGGCAAGCCAGGCGGCGACGCCCTGCAAAAGCTGTGCGAGCTGATCAACGGGGGGCAAATGGATGGCACCAGCTTTCTGATTCAACTTCCCCGGCTGGACAAAGCTACACGCAACAGCAAATGGTGTCAGGCTCTGGAGCAGGTGGCCTGTTGGGTTGACATTCAGCCCATCAACCGCAACTCTCTGGCAGGCTGGATTGCCCAGCGCCTGAAAGCCCAGGACCAAAGCCTGGAGCGCAACAGCCTGGAATGGATGGCTGACAAGGTTGAAGGCAACCTGCTGGCCGCCCATCAGGAAATACAGAAACTGGCCCTGATCTACCCACCTGGCCAGCTTAGCCAGGAAGAACTGGAAAACGCGGTTCTGAACGTAGCCCGCTACAGCGTGTTTGATCTGCGTGACTCCATGCTGGCAGGCCACAGTCAACGCGCCCTGACGGTGCTTGATGGCTTGCAGGCAGAAGGCGAAGCCCTACCCCTGGTCTTGTGGGCTGTAGGCGAAGAAGTGCGTACCTTGGCCCGCTTGTCACAAGCGCGTCAGCAAGGACAGGACCTGTCCAACCTGTTTCGCCAGTACCGCATTTTTGGCCCGCGTGAAAAACTCGTTCGTCAGGCCCTGGACCGTATCCCGCCTCAAAGCTGGCCCGCTTCGGTTCTGCATGCACACGATATAGACCGTTTGATCAAAGGCCTGCACCCCAACGGACGTCAGCAAGACCCGTGGGAAGAAATGCGCCGCCTGACCATGCGTATCGCGGTCGCGACACAAGCGCCCCGCCGCTAAGCGTCCGATACCCCTTAACTTCTTAATTGTTGCGATAATGCTCTCTTGAACCGGAGAGTTACACGGCTATGAACGATATCACCCAGTCCTCTGCCGCCACCCAGGTCGGCGATCTGTCTTCCATGATGCAAGATTTGGGCAAGCGCGCCCAGCTTGCTGCCCGTCGTATGCGCGCCGCCACAGGCAAAGCCAAGGCCGACGCCCTGCGCTATATGGCTGATGCCCTGATTGAGCAAAAAGCCCAGTTGCAAGCAGCCAACGAGCTGGACTTGCAAGCGGCACGTGAACGTCAGATTGCCCCGGCCATGATCGAACGCCTGGTCCTGTCCGACCGCGCCCTGGAGATCATGACCACCGGCCTGCGTCAAATTGCCGATATGGATGATCCGGTTGGCCAGATCAGCGCCTCGCGTACCCGCCCGAATGGCATGCGCGTGGCTCAGATGCGTGTCCCTTTGGGTGTCATCGGCATCATTTACGAGTCGCGCCCCAATGTGACTATTGACGCCGCTGCCCTGAGCCTGAAATCGGGCAACGCCACGATTCTGCGCGGTGGTAGCGAAGCCTTTCATTCCAACCAGGCCCTGGCGCAGATCATCTCCAGCAGCCTGGAACGTGCTGGTTTGCCCAAAGAAGCCGTGCAAGTGGTTCCCACCACGGACCGCGATGCTGTTGGCCTGCTCGTAACCATGAACGACTACGTGGACGTCATTGTCCCGCGTGGTGGCAAGAGCCTGATCCAACGACTGAGCGCCGAAGCCACGGTTCCTCTGATCAAGCACCTGGACGGCAACTGCCACGTCTATGTGGACGAATTTGCCGATCTGGAAAAAGCGAACCGCATCGTATTCAACGCCAAGACCTACCGCTACGGTATTTGCGGCACCATGGAAACCTTGCTGGTTCACCGCAGCATTGCACCCGCTTTCCTGCCAGAAATGGCCCGCCAATTGCAGGAAAAAGGGGTGGAACTGCGTGGCTGTGAGCAGACCCGTGCCCTGGTTGCCAATGTGGCCCCTGCTACCGAGGAAGACTGGGAAACCGAATTTGCCGCGGCCATTCTGGCAATCCGCATTGTGGACTCCATGGACCAGGCCATGGACCATATCGCACAGTACAGCTCAGAGCACACCGAATCCATCGTGACGGAAAACCTGAGCCTGGCCGAGCGCTTCCAGCGCGAAGTGGACTCCAGTTCCGTCATGGTGAACCTGCCTACCTGTTTTGCTGACGGCTTCGAGTACGGCCTGGGTGCCGAAATCGGCATTTCCACCAACCGTCTTCATGCCCGTGGCCCGGTCGGCCTGGAAGGCCTGACGACCTACAAATGGGTCTTGCACGGCAATGGCCAAATGCGTGGTTAAATCATGCTTTGGCTAAAAACATTTCACATCTTGTTTGTGACCTCCTGGTTTGCAGGGCTGTTCTACTTGCCCCGCATCTATGTCAATCTGGCCCAGGAGCAAGATGCCAAGACCTATGAAACGCTTCTGGGCATGGCCCGGCGCCTGTATCGCTTTATGGCTCCTCTGGCCATTTTGACTTTGCTGACAGGCCTGGGATTGTTTTTGTATTACGGCATAGGCAAAGGACAGGGCTGGATGCACGCCAAACTGACCCTGGTCTTGATCCTGTTTGCCTTTCACGGTGTGTGCGGACGCTATCTGCGGCAGTTCCAGCAAGGGCAACAAAGCCGCTCACACGTATTCTTCCGCTGGTTCAATGAAATTCCGGTCATCGTTCTGCTGCTGGTCCTCATCCTGGTGGTTATAAAACCCTTCTAATACCTTATTCATGTCAGACCAATCTGAACGCAAGACACTAAGCCTGAACCCAGGCGCTAAAAAGAAAGCCAGCAATGCGGAACCCCGCGTGCGCTCGGGTGCGCGCGCACGTGCAGCCAGCCTGCAGCAAGACCGCCTGGGCGGCCCCAAGCGCGAGGCCCGCCCCTACGTAGAGAAACGTGACCAGGACCGCCGCGAGCGCCCTGCTTTCAACCGCGACCGCGCAGATCGTCCTCAATCGGGCGAGCGTCGCGAATTTTCAGGCGAACGCCGTGAGCGTCCCGCATTCAACCGTGATCGCGACAGCCGCCCACAATCGGGTGAGCGTCGTGAGTTCTCCGGTGAACGCCGGGAATTCTCGGGCGAACGTCGTGAACGACCCGCATTCAACCGTGACCGCGACAGCCGCCCACAATCGGGCGAGCGTCGTGAGTTCTCCGGTGAACGTCGGGAATTCTCGGGCGAACGTCGTGAACGACCCGCATTCAATCGTGACCGCGACAGCCGTCCACAATCGGGTGAGCGTCGTGAGTTCTCAGGTGAACGCCGGGAATTCTCGGGCGAACGCCGTGAACGTCCTGCATTCAACCGTGACCGCGACAGCCGCCCACAATCGGGTGAGCGTCGTGAATTCTCCGGTGAACGCCGTGAGCGTCCCGCATTCAACCGTGACCGTGACAGCCGTCCCCAATCGGGCGAACGTCGTGAATTCTCCGGTGAACGTCGTGAACGTCCTGCATTCAACCGCGATCGTGACAGCCGTCCGCAATCGGGTGAACGTCGTGAATTCTCCGGTGAACGCCGTGAGCGTCCCGCATTCAACCGTGACCGCGACGGCCGTCCGCAATCGGGCGAACGTCGTGAGTTCTCCGGCGAGCGCCGCGAACGTCCTGCATTCAACCGTGACCGTGACAGCCGTCCCCAATCGGGCGAACGTCGTGAGTTCTCCGGCGAGCGCCGTGAACGTCCTGCATTCAACCGTGACCGTGACAGCCGTCCCCAATCGGGCGAACGTCGTGAATTCTCCGGCGAGCGTCGTGAACGTCCTGCATTCAACCGCGATCGTGACAGCCGTCCGCAATCGGGTGAACGTCGTGAATTCTCCGGTGAACGCCGTGAGCGTCCCGCATTCAACCGTGACCGTGACAGCCGTCCCCAATCGGGCGAACGTCGTGAGTTCTCCGGTGAGCGTCGTGAACGTCCTGCATTCAACCGTGACCGTGACAGCCGTCCGCAATCGGACGAACGTCGTGAGTTCTCCGGTGAGCGTCGTGAACGCCCTGCATTCAATCGTGACCGCGACAGCCGCCCTCAAACAGGCGAGCGCCGCAATTTCTCGGGTGAACGCCGCGAGCGTCCCGCCTTCAAGGGCGACAAGGAATCTTCGGAGCGTACCCCTGCCGGCAAAATGCCCAGCAAGCTGTTTAGCCCGGCCGGTGACTCCGATGCCTTTCCTCAATATGTCTCGCCTATTCAGCGTGTAGACAGCCCCCAGGCCCCCAAGCCCGGTCAGCGCCTGCCCGATAGCAATATCGAGCAAAACGAGCGCGTCCAGGTCAAGGCTCTGCAAGGGGAACGCTACCGTCTGTTTGCTCCCTGCCCACAAGGGCTGGAAGAAGCGCTGTCGCTGGAACTGCAAGCACTAGGCTACGAGAACGTTCAAACCGGCCGTGCGGGCTGCCATTTTGATGCGGACTGGATCGGTGTCATGCGTGCCAACCTGTCCTCGCGACTGGCGACACGCATTTTGCTGGAAGTCTCGCACGCTCCTGTCACCAACGAAGAGGACATTCTGGCTCTGGCCCGAGTGACTCCTTGGGAACGCTGGTTCGGCCCCGAGCAGACACTGCGTGTCGACACCTCAGCAGTACGCAGCCCCATGCAAAGCTTGCAGTATTGCAATCTGCGCGCCAAAGACGGGATTTGTGACCGTCTGCGTGACCTGGAAGGTGCACGTCCTTCCATCGACACCGTACGCCCGGATGCCAAGGTGCACTTGTTCCTGGACGAAACCAGTGCCACCTTCTATCTGGACACCAGTGGCGAGTCCCTGTTCAAGCGCGGCTGGCGTCACGACAAGGGCGATGCGCCTTTGCGTGAAAACCTGGCAGCGGGCCTACTGGCCCTGTCTGGCTGGGACCCCAGCAAGCCTTTGATCGACCCCTTCTGCGGTAGTGGCACGATTCTGATCGAAGCGGCCTGGATGGCCCTGGGAGCTCCTCCCGGCATCTGGCGCCCCTTCCACTTCGAGCGTCTACGCTGCCACGATCAGCGTTTGTGGCGCGACATCAAAGACGAAGCACGTTCCATGATCGCTCCTCGTCTGGATACGCCGCTGATTGGCTACGACATCAACCCCACCGTTCTGGATGCAGCCCGTTCCAACCTGGAACGCTCGCACCTGACGCTGGAGACGATTCGCTTCGAGCAAGGCGATGCCCTGAAGATTCGTCCCGAAACGGAAGCCGGCTGGATTGTCACCAATCCTCCTTACGGCGAGCGCCTGGAACATCAGGACGAGGATTTCTGGCCCAACTGGGCCAGCAACCTCAAGCAAAACTTCGCCAACTGGAGCGTGAACATGATCAGCAGCGACCTGGAGCTGCCACGTCATATGCGCCTCAAGCCCAAGCGTCGTTACCCGCTGTACAACGGTGCTCTGGATTGCCGTCTGTTCTGCTTTGACATGGTTCCGGCCAGTTATCGCAATAACGAGACAGCCTCGGACGCCAGCGAAGACTCAGCCAGCGCCGAATAAGCGTCAAGCCGTCTTGCACAAGGCGACAAGGGCCAAGTCCATGAAAATGGCTTGGCCCTTGTTTATTGGGACAAGCCCCCATATCTTGATTACTTTTCTACCCTTCTGGGGCCCGCCCGACTCCATGCCTTCTGTTCCAGCCTTGAACTGGCAGCATTCCGTTAGGCAGCGATATACGCGATAATGGCAGTCTTCCCTGCCTCAAGACGCACCATGACACCCACTTTCACTACTCCTGGCCGCTGGCGACGCTTTGCCTGCATGATGTATGAATCCATCCTGCTGTTTGGCGTTATTTTCACCACCGGCTATCTGTTTGATACCTTGACCCAAAGCCGTAGCGGCCTGGATCTGCGTCATGTGCGTCAGGTCGTTCTATTTATTGCGCTGGGGATTTATTTCGTGCTGTGCTGGCGCAAAGTGGGCCAGACCCTGCCCATGAAAACCTGGCATATGCGACTGGTAGACGAGCAAGGTCAGATTCCTGCCCTGCGTACCCTGCTGCTGCGTTATATTCTGCTATGGCCCCTGCCCTTGCTGGGAGCTTTGCTGGTTCAGCTTCTGTCTGGCTACACAGGCTATGCGTCCACGGACCTGCTTATCGTGTTTACGCCTTTTCTGAACTTCATCTGGACCTGGTTCGACAAAGACCAGCAGTTCCTGCACGACCGTCTTAGCAAGACTCGCCTGATCGATGCGCGCCCTACCCGTGTTACTTCGGCAGCCACCTGAGCAGGCAGGCTGCCTCTTCATTTTTTAGTAGTACAGCAAAGTCATGACTGACATTTTAAAAAAATACTTGTTCGCCGACCAAAGCACACGAGCCCAGATTGTTCATCTTGAGCAAGCCTGGCAAATGGGTCTGGAACACCAGCACTATCCTGCCTGCATCCGCGACTTGCTGGGCGAGCTGGTAGCCGCTTCGGTACTGCTGGCGGGCAACCTCAAGTTTGACGGCTCCCTGATTTTGCAAATCCAGGGCGACGGCCCGATCGCCTTGCTGGTGGTGGAATGCACGTCCGACATGGACATACGCGCAACGGTGTCGCTGCGTGAGAACCATCCCGTGCCCCAAACCGGCACCTTGCAAACCCTGCTCAACCCCCAAGGCCAAGGCCGCTTCACCGTAGTACTGGCCCCGCGTCAAAGCAGCAAGGATTTCCGCCCCTACCAAGGCGTGGTGCCTCTGGAAGGCGAGACCGTTGCCGAGGTTCTGCAAACCTATATGCGCACCTCCGAGCAGTTGGATACCCACCTGTGGCTGGCCGCCGACGAAAACCGTTGTGCAGGGCTGTTGCTGCAACGTATCCCGCCCCAAGGCGGCCACAGCCTGGCGCAAAATCTGGACACCTGGGAACGCGCCCTGGCGCTGGGCTCCACCGTCCAGACACAAGAATTGCTGCAACTCGATAGCGACACCTTGATTCATCGCCTGTTCTGGGAAGAAGACCTGCAAGTCTTTGAACCTCAGTCCGTGCGCTGGCATTGCCCCTGTTCCCGTCAACGCGTCAGCAATATGTTGCGCATGCTGGGCCGGGCAGAAATCGAGCAAATGCTGGCAGAACAAGACACCATCAATGTGTCCTGCAACTTCTGCGGCAAGCCCTATCAGTACGATGCAATTGACTGCGCGTCCCTGTTTGTCGACAAGGGCGATACCCAGCCTGGTGACGATACCCTGCACTAAGCAGAAACCGCTACGAAGGACTACACCCGCACAAGTCCTTCTACCAAGCTAAAAGACACTCAGCCATGATGACAACATCATGGCTGATTCTTTTTCCTCACCCCATCATCAATCTGGTTTGGCAGGCACCCACATCATGGTAGCCCTACTGGCCATCATCCTGCTTAGCTGGCTGGTGCTGGACGTGCTGACGCTGTACTCCTTGCGCGTACGCCTGCAACACGGTCTCTTGCATACCGCTCGCCAGGCCAGCGTGCAGCATGCCCGACCTGAAACCATTGCCTCGGCATTCAGCCAAACACTGGCCGCCGCCAAAGTGCCGCTACACGATCAGTGGCAAATCCAGATCCTGTCGCCCTCACCACAGGCTTTTATGCTGCATGGCAGGCCTTCCCGGCTTCATGAGGGGCGTACAAGCATTACCCAGGGCTGGCAGCCGCAACAAGCAGATCAAGCCAGCCACGGCGGCCCCAGCATCTACCAGGCCAACACATTGCACTTGTACCTGCTCTATGCCCATAAGCCGGGCCCTCTTTCCTTGCTTCGCCTGCTACCCAAGCTTGCTGCCAGCATGCCTGGCCCTCCAGGTTCGGCAGCAGTCTGGCTCCGCCTGGAAATCAGACACACCATGCAGTCTGATGCCGTGCAGTGGGATGACTTGGCTGACGGTCGGGTCGTCTATGCCCAGCAGACTGAAAACAAGCATGCCTTGCCAGTTTCCCAAACAGGCTGGTCAGCAGATATAGAGCCAGCGGAAATACCATCAACGGACGGGAGTGCTCGTCTTCCCTCATGGAGTGACTCTATTCAAGGGCCTGGTGCTAGCGCCTCCTCTCCAGAACCAGCCGTACCCACCCCAGACTCAGGAGGAGCTGAATCCCCGCCCCCAAACCCTGCCTGCTACTAACTGCCGCGCTATTCGGGGCGGCTTCAGGAGTCGGCAGCATAGGACGCTATAAACGCATTCCTGCCACAAGTGGTAGACAGAGTTACCGCCTCTTGTGGCCGTAGTCGGGGCAGTGAAGGGAACAAGGAGAAGGAAAGCACGGATAAGGCCGTCACAAAACCAACAAAGCCAAAGGAACTCGATAGCTACTCTGCCACCACTCCGACCCTGAAATGCCTGCGACTTATAACCAAGCCCGATCCAGGCCCACATACAAAGGGCGCAACAAAGCCCGGATCAACGATCCAAACATAAGGTAGAAGAGTAATCAGAAATGAACTGGCCGATCGGCAGTTCCAGCAGCGCCTTGCGCGCTACTTCTTAACGTGGGCTGCTTGTCGTAGCAGCCGAACCACCGGGAGGCACAATCTGCACGAAGATCTCGCCTTCACGCATCATGCCAAACTCGCTACGGGCGCGCTCTTCAACTGCGTGTGTACCCGAGCGTAAATCCTGAACCTCGGCCAGCAAGGCGTTATTACGCGCCGTCAGGGCTTCATTGGTTTCTTTTTGCGCGACCAGCCTGGTCTGCATTTGCCGTACATCCAGCCAACCGCCTTTGCCCCACCATAAAGCGTAATGGGTTACCAGGGTCAGGCACAGAAGAAGCAGGACGATAAGGCGCATGGCGATATAAGAACCGGGTCTTCCGACCCGGTTCATCAAACAGAATTAGCGCAGATTATAGAACGCTTCGCGACCTGGGAAGGTAGCAACTTCTGCCAATTCTTCTTCAATACGCAACAACTGGTTGTACTTGGACATGCGATCGGAACGGGACAGGGAGCCTGTTTTGATCTGCATGGCGTTCGTTGCCACAGCGATGTCCGCAATCGTGGAGTCTTCGGTTTCACCCGAACGGTGCGAAATCACGGCGGTGTAACCAGCGCGCTTGGCCATTTCGATGGCAGCAAAGGTTTCGGTCAGGGTGCCGATCTGGTTGATCTTGATCAGAATGGAGTTGCCGATACCCAGCTCGATGCCCTTCTTCAGGATCTTGGTGTTGGTTACAAACAAATCGTCACCAACCAACTGGATCTTGTCGCCCAGTTGCTGGCTCAGAATGCGCCAGCCGTCCCAATCGTCTTCGGCCATACCGTCTTCGATGGAGATGATGGGGTACTTGTCGCACCAGTTGGCCAACAGATTGGCAAAGTCTTGCGAGCTCAGGGACACGCCGCCTTCGCCAGCCAGGTGGTATTTGCCGTCGCGGTAGAACTCGGAAGCGGCGCAGTCCAGGGCCAGAGCGATCTGGGTGCCAGGCTCGTAGCCAGCTTGTTCGATAGCGCGCAGGATCAGTTCGATAGCGGCTTCATGATTGGCCACGTTAGGAGCAAAACCACCCTCATCGCCCACAGCGGTGGACATGCCTTGATCGTGGATCAGGCCTTTCAGGGTGTGGAATACTTCTGCACCCATGCGCAGCGATTCGCGGAAGCTCTTGGCACCCACGGGCATGATCATGAATTCTTGCAGATCCAGGGTGTTGTTGGCGTGTGCACCACCGTTGATGACGTTCATCATTGGCACGGGCATGGCCATGGCACCACTGCCACCAAAGTAGCGGTACAGGGACAGACCCGAATCATCAGCAGCGGCACGGGCCACAGCCATACTGGCAGCCAGCATGGCGTTAGCGCCCAAGCGGCTCTTGTCTTCGGTGCCGTCCAGCTCGATCAGGGTACGATCGATAAAGGTTTGTTCTTGAGCATCCAAGCCCATCAAGGCTTCGGAGATTTCTGTGTTCAGGTTCTCGACAGCGCGCAAAACACCTTTGCCCAGGTAACGGCTCTTGTCACCATCACGCAGCTCCAACGCTTCGCGAGCGCCAGTGGATGCACCAGATGGAACGGAGGCACGCCCCATAGCGCCCGATTCGAGCAATACATCACACTCCACCGTTGGATTACCACGGGAGTCCAGAATCTCGCGGCCAATAATATCTACGATTGCACTCATGATTTTGACAGTCCTGCCTGAAGTAGCATTAAGCTAGATAAGTTAAACAATCCTGCTGCCGGGCATATCGCCGTAAGCCGATGTGAAAATCAGCTTGAAAAGGCGCCTAGCCTGGAAGTTGAAAAGATCAGCAAGCGCGACAGCTATAGTGCAATCAGCGCCCCCTGCCCTCCTGCTAAAACAGGATTGTACCTGCCCATGACACAGCCGTGCCATGTCTGGTCCCGAAAGCTGGAAAAAAGCCTGGATTCAAGACCCTGCCTTCATCCGGATCGAAACCGGCACGTGTTTATTATCACCAGAAATTCCGAGACTAGGCGGCGTCTCTGTAAATACAAAAAGTACCGATACGTCTCAAAGTAAATCTTTGTCGGCCGCTTTCAACAAGGCGCTTTCCCAGTTGCCCAGCAAGGTGATCAACTGATTCAGATCCTGATCAGAGAAGTCTTGCAGCATGGCTTCCACCAGACGACGCCGCCGGGGCAAGGTAGCTTCCACCAGCTCGCGGCCAGCGGGGCTTAGACGCACATTGGTCAGCCGGTTGTCCTGCTCATCCGTGAAACGCTCGATCAGCCCCAGGGACTCGATGCTTTTAAGCTGCCGTGTCACCGCAGCCGGATCAATGCGCAGCAGACGCACCAACTGCTTTTGAGACAGACTGCCCTCTTCCTGGTACAAGGAAATCAGGATACGCCAGCGTGGCAAGGGCATCCCCAACTGCTGATCAAATGCCGCCATCAGGCTGCGATACGTGCGCCCCAGCTGCTGAGCCGCTTGAAGTTGCGGAAATTCATTCATCATGTTCAAGACTGTTCTTGACGATTAAATCGTATCGGTGGCACTTTGCGTACCCAATAAAAACACCAGACTATCAGCAGCAAGGTCACGGCCATCCCCATATTGACGGCATGTGCCAGGGCGTCGCGGGCCAAGCCCAGATACACCAGCCCTTCCTGCCCGGCCTGCTCCAGAAACTGCGTCTGCTGACTCGCGCTCATCAGAACTTGCGGATCTTGCAGGGAGTTGACCAGGCTTGTGGGCAAAGCCGCCAATTGCGTGCGGATGGCCTCCCCATACTGGTAATTGATCAGGGTTCCAACCACAGCAGTACCCAACATGCCACCCACCATGCGCATGGACTGTAGCATGGCCGTGGCGATGCCCAGCATGGAGCGTTCCACAATTTCCTGCGCAAATACCGTCAGATTGGGCATGATGCAACCGACCCCAGTGCCGGCAATAGTGGCATAGATCACAAAATGCCAGTGCGGATCGGTTTTCTTGATGAACACCATACCCAGGCAGGCGATGGTCAACAGCACCAGACCCAGATACAGCATCAAGGTAGGACGACGCAGACGCGTAATCGTACGGCCATTAATGATACTGCCCACCGTAATGAACACGACCAAGGGCGTGATCAACAAACCGGCGGTTTGTGGTCGCAGGCCATACCCCCCTTGCAACAACAAGGGCGCATAGAACAAGAGACCAAACAGAATAAAGCCCAAGCCCGCAGACAAAACCAGCAAAGAGAATTGGGCTGGGCTACTGAACAAGACCAGGGGCAGCAAAGGTTCTGCCACCCGTCGCTCCCAGGTCACCAGCAGAACAAAAGCAGCCACACTGCACAGGCCAAGCAAAACCATCAAATAGCTGCCCCCATATTGCGGCAGCAACTCTACCAGCAACTGGATACAGGCCAAACCGACCATCAACAAGAAAGCACCCAAGTAATCCATGCGGACCTGGGTTTGACGAAAATGACGGATCTGCGGCAAATAGCGATAGACAAAATACAGGCTTAACAAACCCACGGGCAGATTCACATAAAACACGGAGCGCCAGCCATAGTGCTCGGTCAGAATTCCGCCCAGAAAGGGCCCTATCCCGTTCGCAATCCCAAAGGAAGCGCTCAGCATGACTTGCCAGCGCAAACGCACACGGGGGTCCGGAAACAGATCAGGCACACAGGCAAATGCGGTCCCCACCAGCATGCCCCCCGCAATCCCTTGCAAGGCACGTGCCAGTACCAGCTGCAACATGCTTTGCGCCATGCCGCAGAGCACGGAAGCCAGGGTAAACAAAACGATGGACACCAGCACAAAGCGGCGGCGTCCATAAAAATCTCCCAGACGGCCAAAAATAGGCACGGTAATCACTGAAGTCAGCAAATACGCCGTTGCCACCCAGGCATACAGTTCAAAACCATGCAGCTCGGAGACAATGGTGGGCAAGGCTGTCCCGACCACGGTCTGATCAATTGCCACCAACATCACCACAAAGCACAGCCCCATCATCGCCAGTATGGATTCTGTGACTGACAAGACCCGCCCCGGCGTCTTTTGTGCTGTTTCCGATACGTTTACCATTTCCATTGACCATGCAATTATTGCCTAGTCAACAATTTTACGAGAGTGATAAAAACCTGACAAGCGCTGTCTGAATCAACCCATATCCCGGCATCCCGGTACACAATAGCGACCATCCGGAAAGCACCGCTTTCCAAGCACATCCCCCCCCATAGGAAAACAGTATGAATATCATGATTGTCGGTGCCAGCATGGGGCTGGGACGCGCCTTGATGGACGGCCTGGCCCAAGACGGCAACACGCTTTATGGCGTGGCTCGCCGGACACCCCCGCCATCGGCCAGCCCGCTCAGTCCCGATCCCGGCATCAATCAACACTGGATCAGTGCCGACTTGTCCCAGCCTGACGCCGCCAGCCAATTAGCAGCCGCCTGCCCGGAATCACTGGACGTGCTGATTTATAACCTTGGGATTTGGGAAGACACTGCCTTCAGTGAGGATTACGATTTTCTGTCGCAAAACGATCAGGCCATCCGTCGTCTGGTCGATGTGAATCTGACTGGAGCCTTATTGGCCATACGTCATCTGCTGCCTCATTTACTGCGCAGCAAACAGCCCCGCCTGATTCTGACTGGTTCCACCTCGGGTCTGCGCCAAAGCGGTCGCCCAGAAGTTGCCTTCGGAGCGACAAAATTTGCCTTGAATGGTTTGGCAGACAGTCTGCGTGAAGGCTATAGAGATCAAGGCCTGGCCGTCACTTGCCTGCAACTGGGCTACCTGAATACGGAAGACGGCCTGGATGTGCCACTGCACGCCGCCGCAGAGCGTGACCAGGGCGAGACGATTCCAGTGCATGACGTGCTCACGATTGTGCGTAGCCTGCTGCAACTGTCTCCCGCCAGCTTCATACGTGAGCTGACCCTACCAGCCCTGCGTGATCCGCGTTTCTAAACAGCCACACAACTCCTTCCTGCCATCGTGCTCAAGAAGGTCGGGCTGTGTCCCTGCAAGCATCAAAAAAGGGAGTGTTTTCACACTCCCTTTTTCCTGCCTGACTACATGGCGTAGTCCGCTTCTTACAGACCCTGCACCACGTACATCGTCATGTTGGCAGCACCCTCACGTGCTTGACGAGCACGGCGGTATTCCTCGGAATCGTGGAACGCCTGGGCCTGTTCCAGTGTGTCGAACTCCATAACCACGGTACGCAAAGGCGCATTGCCTTCCAGAGTGACCGTTTCACCGCCACGTACCAACACTTTCACGTTGTGGGTTTTCATGGCAATGCTGGAAAACTCCTGGTACTGCTTGTACTGCTCGGGGTTGGTTACTTCGACATTAGCAATCAAAAATGCGGACATAGTGTCTCCAAACTACTTTTAATAGCCGTGCTGCAAGGCACCGCTGTTTTTAACAATCGAATCGATCTGCTGCAATGTCCGCAGCAAGTCTGCCATCTGCGACAGAGGGACAGCATTCGGGCCGTCAGACAAGGCCTTGTCCGGGTTAGGGTGAGTTTCCATGAACACGCCCGACACACCCGCTGCGACAGCAGCACGCGCCAGGACGGGCACAAACTCACGCTGACCACCCGATGTCGTGCCCTGCCCGCCCGGCAACTGTACCGAGTGCGTGGCATCAAACACGACCGGGCAATCCGTGGCGCGCATGATCGCCAGGGACCGCATATCGGACACCAGGTTGTTGTAGCCAAAGGAAGCACCACGCTCACAGACCATGATGGTGGAGCCATCTCCGCCCATTTCCATCGCTGCCGCACGTGCTTTTGCCACCACCTGCACCATATCCTGAGGAGCCAGGAACTGGCCCTTCTTGATATTCACGGGTTTCAGGGTAGCAGCGCAGGCCTGAATAAAGTCGGTCTGACGGCACAGGAAAGCCGGGGTTTGCAGCACATCCACGACGGCCGCCACATCATCGACCTGGTCCTTGTCGTGCACATCGGTCAGGACCGGCACTTTGTAGTGCGAGCGCACATCCGCCAGAATCTGCAGACCTTCGGCCATGCCGGGGCCACGATAAGACTTGTCCGAACTCCGGTTGGCCTTGTCAAACGAGCTTTTGTAGATAAAGGGGATACCCAGAGCCGAAGTAATCTCAGCAAGCTGGCCCGCTGTATCAAACGCCATTTGACGCGATTCAATCACACAAGGGCCAGCGATCAGAAAAAAGGGCCGATCCAGGCCAACGTCGTAACCGCATAAATCCATAATAGACCTCGTTTCAGTATTTCTGCATTCTCCCACATTCCTGACGGCGCTGCTGCACCGCAGTGCAGCAAGCCTGTCAGCCCAATCGTTCGGAGATTTCGATCAGGTTCAAGTCCGGGTCGCGCACATAGACTGAGCGAATCGGGCCGGTAGCTCCTGTACGCTGCACCGGCCCTTCAATAATGGGCCAAGCTTGTGACTGCAGATGCGCGATCACCTGCTCCAGCGGAATGCTGGCAATAAAGCACAGGTCCAGCGCCCCCGGCACCGGCAAATGCGCCTTGGGCTCGAACTCCTGCCCACGCACATGCAAATTGATCTTTTGCGAGCCAAAGCTGAAGGCAATGCGTCCTTGCCCAAAGACTTCCTGCTTCATGCCCAACACTTGTGTATAGAAATGGGTTGTGGCTTGCGGGTCGGTACAGGTGAGCACCAAATGATCCAGCTGTTCGATCATGACCACTCCCAGGAAAGCGGGCAACACACTCTGTCGCCCCGAATGAAAAAGCCCGCGTAGCGCGGGCCTTTTCAGTCATACCAAATTATCAGGCTGATTTTTTCTGGTGGTCCAGAGCAGCTTTGATATAGCTGGTAAACAGCGGATGGCCATCACGCGGAGTGGAAGTGAATTCCGGATGGAATTGCACGCCCATGAACCAGGGATGATCAGGCAATTCCATGATTTCTGGCAGGTTCTCGGTAGGAGTACGAGCGGAAATCACCATGCCCACTTCTTCCAGACGTGGCACATACAAGGTATTCACTTCGAAACGGTGGCGGTGACGTTCATTTACTTCCGGACCGTAAATGGCTTCAGCACGCGAACCTGGCTTCACTGGGCAACGCTGTGCGCCCTTGCGCATGGTGCCGCCCAAATCGGAGGAACCATCACGGTGCTCAATCTTGCCTTCGCGGTCTGCCCATTCGGTAATCAAGGCCACAACCGGGTGCACGGCCGATGGATCGAATTCGGTCGAGTTCGCGCCCACCAGATTGCCCACATTGCGAGCAAATTCAACCACCGCCAATTGCATGCCCAGGCAGATACCCAGGAATGGCACGCCGTTTTCACGAGCGTATTGAATGGCGCGAATCTTGCCTTCGGTACCGCGTTTGCCAAAGCCGCCTGGCACCAGAATGGCGTCCAGACCTTTCAGGCAATCGGTGCCTTCGTTCTCGATGACTTCGGAATCCAGGTACTCGATATTGATACGGGTACGGGTGTGAATACCGGCGTGAACCAGTGCTTCGCTGAGCGACTTGTAGGATTCGGTCAGGTCTACGTACTTGCCGACCATACCGATACGCACTTCGTGCTCCGGATTTTCCAGGGCCTGTACCAGACGATCCCACATGGACAGATCAGCCGGTGGAGGCGACAGCGCCAGTGCATCGCACACCAGGCTGTCCAGACCTTGCTTGTGCAGCATGGCTGGAATCTTGTAGATGGAATCCGCGTCCCACACCGAAATCACGGCGTCCATGGGCACGTTGGAGAACAGCGAAATCTTGGCCAGTTCGTCGTCAGGAATGACGCGATCCGCACGGCACAGCAAAGCGTGTGGGTGAATACCGATTTCACGCAGCTTTTGCACCGAGTGCTGGGTAGGTTTGGTTTTCAGCTCGCCTGCCGATGCAATGAAAGGCACCAGCGTCAGGTGAACAAAAGCGGTGTTGTTGCGGCCCAGACGCAGATTCATCTGGCGGGCAGCTTCCAGGAAAGGTTGGGATTCGATATCACCCACTGTGCCGCCGATCTCGACGATGGCAACATCGGCCTCACCATTGTAGGCAGCCTTGGCGCCACGAATGATGAAATCCTGGATTTCGTTGGTGATGTGCGGGATAACCTGCACGGTCTTGCCCAGATAGTCCCCGCGACGCTCTTTGCGCAGCACGGATTCGTAAATCTGGCCCGTGGTGAAGTTGTTGACCTTGCGCATGCGAGCGGAAATAAAGCGCTCGTAGTGGCCCAGGTCCAGGTCGGTTTCCGCACCATCCTCAGTAACAAACACTTCACCGTGCTGGAAGGGGCTCATGGTGCCCGGATCTACGTTGATGTAGGGATCCAGCTTGAGCATAGTCACGCGCAAACCGCGGGACTCCAGGATGGCAGCCAGGGATGCAGCCGCAATACCTTTGCCCAGGGAGGACACAACGCCTCCCGTTACGAATACATATTTGGTGGTCATTATAAAAGGCGCCTGAGGTCAAATCAGGCGATAGCGGGAAATTTGGATTATAACGGCAAGCGCCCATGCTTGGCGACCCGACTAGTGGCATTTCACAGCGGAAATACCACTAGCCCTTGCAGCTATTGACAAGAGCAGAGGGTGGCGATCAGATCGCCTGCGTCCTTTGCTCAAGCCACTTGCGTGCATCCCCCTGAACACGAGGCAAGAGACGTTCACGCACTTGCTGATGATATTCATTGAGCCAGTTACGCTCGGCAGCCGTCAGTAGTGCGGCATCTATACAACGCGTATCAATGGGGCACAGGGTCAGGGTTTCAAAACGCAGGAACTGCCCGTACTCGCTGCGCAGGGCCGGAACCGCCGCCACCAGATTCTCGATGCGAATGCCCCATTGGCCGGGACGGTACAAGCCAGGCTCGTTGGAGGTAATCATGCCGGCACGCATGGCGGAATGAGGCCCGATACGACCGCGCCAGGAAATGGACTGCGGGCCTTCATGCACATTCATGAAGTAACCCACGCCATGGCCAGTGCCATGACCAAAGTCCAGGCCCTGCTCCCACAAAGGCTGACGGGCCAGTACATCAATTTGCTGACCGGCAATGCCTTCCGGGAACACCAGCATGGACAAGGACACCATGCCTTTGAGCACCAGCGTGAAGTCACGAATCTGCTCGGCAGACACCTGACCTACCGGCACTACACGGGTAATGTCGGTCGTCCCGCCCTGATACTGCCCACCCGAGTCGATCAGCAATAAACCATTGCCGTCGATGTGGGCATGGGACTGCTGGGTAGCCTGATAGTGCGGCATGGCACCATTGGCGTTATAGGCGGCAATCGTGCCAAAGCTGGGGCTGACAAAACCTTCCTGACGAGCACGCGCCGCGCAGATATGTTCGTCCACATCCAGCTCATTGACATCGCTTTGCTGTTCAAACCAGGCAAAGAACTCGCACAAGGCAGCGCCGTCTTTTTCCATGGTTTCACGCACATGATCCAGCTCGGCATCGGTCTTGCAGGACTTGAGCAATTGAGCGGGATTGATGTGTTCGACCACATTCAAATGCGCAGCCAGTTGGGCGGCCCAGGCCGTGGTCCGAGCCATATCCAGCAAGATGGGCATGGATGCCGGCAAGGCGCGCATGAAGGAGGACAGTTCGGTATAGCCTTGAACTTGCACGCCATCCACAGCCAGCGCCTCCTGTATGCCTGCTGACAGCTTGTTGCTATCCACAAACAGAAACGCCTGATCCGGGCCTATCAGCAGGTACGACAGGAACACCGGGTTATAGGACACATCGCTGCCGCGTAAATTCAAGGTCCAGGCAATATCATCGAGCGCACTCAGCAAATGCCAATGTGCCCCCTGCTCCTGCATGGCCGCCCGCGTGCTGCTCAAGTTTTCCTGACGAGTGCGGCAGGCAAACGGGGGTAAATGCTCCACCACCTGACCAACAGGTGCAGCAGGTCGCTCCGTCCAGATAGGGCTGAGCAAGTCAGCCTCCAGAACCCATTCCAGCTCTGGCGTCGCTTTTTGCCAGGCCAGCAGACTTTGTGCCGACACCGACTGGCTATCCAGTGCGACTCGCGACTGGGCAGGCAAATGTTCCGCCAGCCAGTTGGCTGGCTCCGGCACCCCGGCCTCGCCCGCACGTTGCAATTGAATGCCGCTACCTTCCAGCTCCTTGGCAGCCTGTTCCCAATAACGGCTATCGGTCCACAAACCGGCCCAATCTGCCGTCACCACCAGGAGCCCGGCCGACCCGACAAATCCGCTTAGCCACTGACGGCTTTTCCAGCGATCGGGCAGGTATTCAGACAGATGGGGGTCAGCTGTAGGCCAGATACTTGCCTGCACGGACTGAAATTGCATTTGTTCGCGCAGCGCCTGCAAGCGTGCGGCAACGGGGGGATGGGCCATGCCAACTTCCTTTACATAAACAGCGTTCACGCACCGATCAAGCATAAAAAAAGCTCCGACTCGCGCCGAAGCTTTTTTAGCCAGAGAGACCGATCAGGCCAAAGCACTGACGTCCAGCGGGACGCCTGTCTTGGACTGAATGTACTCAAGGCTGACTTCTGGTGCCAACTCAAGCAACTTTAAACCATTTTCCGTCACTTCCATCACCCCCAGATCGGTAATGATGAGGTCAACTACCCCCACGCCCGTCAGGGGCAAGGTGCAAGAAGGCAGAATTTTCAGGTCTTCTGTGCCGTCTTTCTTGGTGGCCACGTGTTCCATCAGAACCACGACACGGCCAACGCCAGCGACCAGGTCCATGGCACCACCCATACCCTTGATCATCTTGCCGGGGATCATCCAGTTGGCCAGATCACCCTTTTCCGACACCTGCATGGCACCCAGAATCGCGATATTGATCTTGCCGCCGCGAATCATGGCAAACGAGTCTGCCGAGGAAAAGATGGACGAACCGGGCAAGGTGGTGATGGTTTGCTTGCCTGCGTTGATCAGGTCAGCGTCAATCTTGTCCTCAGTCGGAAAGGGGCCGATACCCAGCAAACCGTTTTCCGACTGCAGCCAGACCTCAATGCCTTCGGGCACGTGGTTGGCAACCAGCGTAGGCAAACCGATACCCAGGTTGACGTAAAAGCCGTCCTGAAGCTCCAGAGCGGCGCGTGCCGCCATTTGATCTCTATTCCAAGCCATTATTATCTTGCCTCGCTAATCAGGAAGAACGAACGGTACGCTGTTCAATGCGCTTTTCGGGCTGGGCATTGAGCACGATACGGTGCACGTAAATGCCGGGCAAATGCACATCATCCGGGTCCAGGCTGCCGGTCTCGACAATTTCCTCGACCTCGACAATGGTGATTTTTCCAGCCATGGCCACGTTCGGGTTGAAGTTGCGCGCGGTCTTGCGAAACACCAGGTTGCCGCTGCGGTCGGCCTTGTAAGCTTTAACCAGCGACACATCGGGCACCAGGGCCTCTTCCATCACGTATTGCTGACCATTGAACTCGCGGATTTCCTTACCGTCAGCCACGATAGTACCCACACCCGTTGCGGTAAAGAACGCAGGGATGCCTGCGCCACCGGCACGCAGCTTTTCAGCCAGTGTGCCCTGAGGAGTGAACTCCAGTTCCAGCTCGCCCGCCAGATACTGGCGCTCGAACTCCTTGTTTTCGCCCACATAGGAGGAAATCATCTTGCGGATCTGGCGTGTTTCCAGCAACTGACCCAGACCAAAGCCATCCACCCCGGCATTATTGCTAATGCAGGTCAGGTTTTTGACTCCGCTATCGCGCAGCGCAGCAATCAGCGCTTCGGGAATTCCGCACAGGCCGAATCCACCTACCGCGACTGTCTGTCCGTCGGCAACGACCCCCTGCAACGCCTCCTTGGCGCTTGGATAGACTTTATTCAATTGACTCTCCAATAACTCTTTAATTGGCCTAAACAGCAAACTTTGCCCAATAATGCCGCTATGCACCATACAGTGCTATCAGGCATTCTACGACTTGACTATGCTTTCCGTATACGTAAAGCTTAACCCTGAAAAACCGAGTGTATCTGTTTACGCTCATCTTCGGTCCAAGGTTGTGAGCCGCCTTGGGGGTTAATGGACACGAGCACACAGCGGCCACGTGCATAAATGACATCAGCTTGATTTGCGTCACATACAAAGACTTCCAACTCAATGCTGCTGCCACCGACTTTCAGCAATTTGTGCACAATCCGCACAGTGGCCGGATACAGGACCGAACGCAGGAAATCCAGGCTGGCGTGCGCCAGCACCCCGGTACGTGGAGAAGGTGGCACCATGCCCAGCTTCATCATTAACTGGACACGGGCTTCCTCGATGTAGCGAAAGTAGACCGTATTGTTAACATGATTCATGGCATCCAGATCGCCCCAGCGCACGGCAATATCAAAAGTGGCTCCTGCACCAGAATCTACTACTTGTGTCATTACATGCTCTCCTTACTGATATTTACTGATGAAGCCGGAAGCCAAGGGGCACTGCCTCTGGCCTCTGAACTCAAAACGGGATTGCTCAGACTACAATACAATCGACCGTACGCACAGTACACGAATTTCACCCGCCAACAATCAAGAACAAAGCGCTAAGCCGTAATAGGAGATCAGCAGCAATGTCTGAACGTGAATCGATGGAATATGACGTTATTATCGTCGGCGCTGGCCCTGCAGGCCTGGCCACCGCGATACGTCTTAAACAGCTCGCCCAAGAAAAAGAACAAGAAATCAGCGTCTGTGTCCTGGAAAAAGGCGCTGAAGTGGGTGCCCATATCCTGTCAGGCGCTGTCATGGACACGCGCGCCCTGGACGAGCTGCTGCCAGACTGGAAAGCGCAAGGCGCTCCTATTTCGGTAGAGGTGACTGAAGACAAATTCCTTTTCCTGACCGAAAAAGGCGCACGCAGCACCCCGATGTGGTTGCTGCCTGACTGTTTTAAAAACCATGGAAATTACATTGTTCGCCTGGGCAATGTCGTGCAATGGATGGGTGAGCAGGCCGAGGCCCTGGGCGTGGATATTTTCCCCGGCTTTGCCGCTGCCCACATTCTGTATGACGACAACGGCGCGGTCCGTGGCGTCCTGACGGGCGATATGGGTGTGGCCCGCGACGGCACGCACACCGCCCACTATCAACCCGGCATGGAACTGCTGGCGTCCTACACCATTTTTGCCGAAGGTTCGCGTGGCCACCTGGGCCGTGAGCTGACCGAGCGTTTCAAGCTGGACGAGTCCCGCAATGCCCAAAGCTACGGCATTGGCATTAAAGAATTGTGGGAAGTAGACCCCTCCCAATCGCAGCCCGGCCTGGTGATCCACACCGCTGGCTGGCCACTGGATTCGGACACCTACGGCGGCTCTTTCCTGTACCACCTGGATAACAATCTGGTCATGGTCGGGATGGTAGTCGGTCTGGATTACGCCAACCCCTGGCTGTCTCCCTTTGAAGAATTTCAGCGCTACAAAACCCACCCTGCCCTGCGCGCCACGTTTGAAGGCGGCAAGCGCATTGCTTACGGGGCTCGCTCCCTGACCGCCGGTGGTCTGCTGGCGCTGCCCAAGCTCAGCTTCCCCGGTGGTGCTTTGGTCGGTTGTGATGCCGGTTTCCTGAATGCTTCGCGCATCAAGGGTAGCCACGCTGCGATCAAATCCGGCTCCCTGGCCGCTGAGGCCGCTTTTGAAGCCTTGCAAGCCGGACGCAAGCAAGACGAGCTGTCACAATTTGCCGAAAAGTTCAAACAGTCCTGGCTGCATGAGGAGCTGAACAAGGCCCGCAACTTCAAGCAATGGTTCAAGAAAGGCCGCTCGATTGCATCCGTCATGACCTTTGTGGAGCAAGGCCTGTTCAAAGGAAAAATGCCTTGGACACTGCGCAACAACAAGCCTGACCACGCCTGTTTGCAGCCTGCAGCCGAATGCGCGCGTATCGACTACCCCAAGCCAGATGGCAAGATCACCTTCGATCGTCTCAGCTCCGTGTTTATTTCAAACACCAACCACGAAGAAGACGAACCTGTCCACCTGACGCTGAAAGATCCGTCCGTTCCTGTGGCGGTGAACCTGGCTCGCTACGGTGGCCCCGAAGCCCGTTTCTGTCCGGCTGGCGTATACGAGTTCATCAAGACTGAAACCGGCGACGACAAGCTGCAGATCAATGCACAGAACTGCGTGCACTGCAAAACCTGTGACATCAAGGACCCCACCCAGAATATCGTCTGGGTTCCCCCGCAAGGCGGCGAAGGTCCGGTGTACAACGGCATGTAAAAACAAATCTGGCCTTGGTGTCACCGCCAAGGCCAGAAGTATTAATGTCGAAAAAGCCACCCCTCAGGGTGGCTTTTTTTTTGCTCTATGACTTGCGAGATCGGCTGGGCCAATTCACTACGAACAGCCCCAATAGAATCAGGCCTGTCCCCATTAACTCCAGTTGAGTTGGCCATTCGTCCAACAACAGCCAGGCCAGCAAAACAGTCAGTGCAGGCACGCCCAGACTGGACATCCCCGCCAAGGTCGCGCTGACACGACTGACTACCGCCATCCACAGCAGCCAACCTACCCCAGTTGCAATCACGCCCAGGTACAGAACGCCACTGAACATCTGCCATTCCATCACGATAGGACGCTGGGAAATCAGGAAGCTCAAGGGCAGAACAATCACAATCCCCAGAAGACACTGCCAGACTGTGGCATTGAGCAGCTCCACTCGATGACGCTCAAATAGCTGTTTGGAGAAAACCGCCCCCAAGGCCCAGCTCACGCCACTCAATGTCGCCAGAACCGAACCAAGTATGCCGCCCATTCCTTCCCAGGGCGCAATCAGAAGCATCAAGCCCAAAATCGCGGGCACCATACCCATTACGTGACGTTTCTGAGGTCGTTGCCCCAACATGGGCCAGGACAACAGCAGAATCCAGATTGGCATGGTGTAGGCCAGGGCCACCATCTTGCCTGCCCCACCGGCTTGCAAGGAAAACTGGCTAAGCAGTTGAAAGCCGGTAGTCTGGAAAATGGCAACACCCAGGCTCAGCTTCCATGGCGTAGGCCGTAAATGCCCGCCTTTAAGACGCAGCACCAGCCATAAAAAAACAAATGCCACCGCATAGCGTGCTGCAATCAGATCCACTGGCCCGATGTAGACAGTCATCGCCTTCATCACGACCCAACTCATGCCCCAGGTCAGTACCACCAAGCCCATCAGCGCCAAAGCGCCCCTGTCTGCCTGCTGTTCCCCGCTCAAACCTTTCCCCTTTTCTTTGAATTCATGGACCGATGTTTTGGCCACGGACTCAATGCTAGGCTAATTCCACACTGCGCAGGTTTTCAGTAACAAAATAATCAGGAGAAATAAAAAAACCCTGGCTCTGCAAAGAAACCAGGGTCAAACAGGAACTACCAAAAAAATTAGTGTGCTTCGGACAACTGATCCAGAATGGCCGGATTCTCCAGCGTGGATACGTCTTGGGTGATCGGCTCGTTATTGGCAACAAAGCGCAGCAAACGACGCATGATCTTGCCCGAACGTGTCTTGGGCAGGTTTTCACCAAAGCGAATCTCACGAGGCTTGGCGATAGGACCGATTTCCTTGCCTACCCAATTGCGCAGCTCAGCGGCAACCTTGTCGGCCTCTTCGCCGGAGGGCAGATCACCATTCAGCACCACAAAGGCCACAATGGCTTCACCCGTCGTGGGGTCAGGCTTGCCCACAACAGCGGCTTCAGCGACCAGCGGGTGTGCCACCAGGGCAGACTCCACTTCCATCGTGCCCAAGCGGTGACCCGAAACGTTCAGCACGTCGTCGATACGGCCCATGACCCAGAAGTAACCGTCAGTATCACGCTGTGCGCCGTCACCGGCCAGGTAATAGCCTTTCAGCTCGGGGGGGAAGTAGCTTTTCACGAAACGGTCTGGATCGCCCCAGATGGTGCGGATCATATTGGGCCAAGGCTTGCGAATAACCAGGAAGCCGCCATTGCCGCGTTCCGCTTCTTCACCCACCTCGTCCACAATGGCAACGTCCATGCCGGGGAACGGCAGGCCGCAGGAACCGGGTTTCAGGGGAGTGGCGCCAGGCAAGGGAGTAATGACGTGACCGCCGGTCTCCGTTTGCCACCAGGTATCCACAATAGGGCAACGCTCGCGGCCCACATTCTTGAAATACCACATCCAGGCTTCGGGGTTGATGGGTTCACCCACCGAACCGATGATGCGCAGGGTATCCAGATTGTATTGCTTGGGATGAATGGCCTCGTCCGCCTCGGCTGCCTTGGTCAAGGAGCGAATAGCGGTAGGTGCGGTGTAGAACACCGTCACGCCGTGGCGTTCAATCATGTTCCAGAAACGGCCGGCATCCGGGTAGGTAGGCACGCCTTCAAACACAACCTGCGTCACGCCGGCAGCCAGAGGGCCGTAAGTAATGAAGGTGTGGCCTGTTACCCAACCGATATCGGCGGTACACCAGAACACATCGCTGTCCTTGGCATCGAAGGTCCACTGCACGCTCAGTATGGCACCCAGCAGATAACCTGCCGAGGAGTGCTGCACGCCTTTAGGTTTGCCCGTAGAGCCGGAGGTGTACAGAACAAACAGAGGGTGCTCTGCATTCACGGACACGGCTGGGCACTCGCTACCTTGACCTTTGACAGCATCTTCCCACCACAGATCGCGACCTTCATGCCAGGCAACGGGACCGCCCGTGCGCTTGTACACAATGACGTGACGCACGGCTTCGCAGTCACCGCCGCTCAGGGCTTCGTCAACTGCATTTTTCAGGGGGATGGCACGGCCACCACGACGCTGTTCGTCAGCGGTAATGACCAGGGAGGCACCCACGTCCACGGCACGTTCGTGCAGGCTCTTGGCCGAGAAACCACCAAACACGACGGAGTGAGTAATACCCAAACGGGCACATGCTTGCATGGCCACAATGGCCTGCACCGACATGGGCATGTAGATCAGGGCACGTTCGCCCGTCTTGTAACCCAGGGCTTTCAAACCATTGGCAAACTGGCAAACCTGTTCATACAGTTCGCGGAAGGTCACTTTGGTGACTTCACCACCGTCGGCTTCAAAGATCAGTGCA
Organism: Alcaligenes sp. DN25; assembly: GCF_023674485.1. NCBI lineage: Bacteria > Pseudomonadati > Pseudomonadota > Betaproteobacteria > Burkholderiales > Alcaligenaceae > Alcaligenes > Alcaligenes sp. DN25. Next base: position 2,765,032 of record NZ_CP098408.1, read on the forward strand.
GTTTTGTTTTCAGTGGGGGTGCCAAGGTGCTTGTCCAGACAGTTGGCCGAGACGTTCAGCTCGCCATCATGGAACCACTTGTAAAACGGGGGCTTGCTGTCGTCCAGAACCTGGGTAAAAGGCTTGGTCCAGACCAGACGATCGCGGGCCAACTCCGCCCAGAAACCGGGGTTGTCCTGCTCGGCTTTCTGGCAAAGCTCCTGGTAGGCCGCCATGCCAGCAATGCTTGCTTCGCGTTCCAGTTTGGGGAACACGGGAAAGACTCGGCTTTCCGACAGGACGGATTCAATAGACGTTGGACCGCTCATGGTGTTGGCTCCTTTATTTTCCAGATTTGGTGTTTTTTTTGGGCCACGCATGGGCAGCCCAGCTTAATTTTATATAAACGTAACGCGCCTTACTTACTCAATCCTGACAACTGAGATCGGCTTGATTCTTGGCCAAAATGCCGCGCTGAAAATTCAAACGCGACAGGATCAGCAGGCCCGCCAGAAAGAATAATCCCGTGCAGGCCAGAGCCAAGCGGTGGTTCCCGCCGCTTAGCCAAGTCACCAGACCGTAAGACAGCGGACCACATACTGCGGCCAGTTGAATGGCAAAGGTCCACAAGGCGAAAAACTCAGCCAGACGACTCTTGGGAGCCAGCAGTCCAACCATGGCTCGCCCCGCACTTTGGCTACTCCCTATGCATAGCCCGGCGACGGCTGCCGCCGCCCAGAACCCCGCCAAGGAACGCGTGCTGACAGCAATGCCCACCATGACCAGCCAGGCACACAGCGTCAGTGCCAGAGCACGTCTATGGCCGATGCGATCCTGCACATGTCCAAACAACAAAGCCCCCACAGCGGCCGCAATATTGACGGTAAAGATCAGTGTCATGGTTTGCGCCATGGTGAAACCCATGGCCTCGGTGGCATACACCGCCGACAAAGTAATAATGACGGCAATCCCGGCTTGATAGGCAGCACCACATAACAACAAGGTGCGGAAATCGGGAAAATGCTGATGCACATCACGCGCCGATGCAATCAGGCGCGACAACATGCCCTGCTGCTCTGCCCCGCTGGGTGCACTGCGTTCGCGCAGAAACAGAAAAGAAGGCAAGGCTGACAAGGCAAACAAGGCAGCCGTAATCAGGGCAATTCCCGGCACATACTCCTGAGCCGTCCACCCTTGCGAGGTCGCCCAGGTCAGAAAAGCCAGGGAAAGTCCCAAGGCCAACATGCCACCAAAATAACCAAAACCCCAGCCCCACCCGGAGACACGCCCCAAGGCGTCAGGCCGGGCAATTTCCGGCAAGAAAGCGCCGATGATGGACTCGCCTATGCAGTAGCAATAATTGGATAAAGCGATAAAAACCAGGGCCCAGACGATGTCATTGGGACCGGCCCAATACAGCATCACGGTTGCCGACACACAGCCTATGGTGCTGCTGAACAAAAGTCGCCTTTTGCCTTGACGTGCATCGGCTTTTGCACCGAGCCCCGGCATGGTCAACATGATGCTCAAATACGAAGCGGACAAGGCCAAGGTCCACGCCAAGGTAGCCCAGCTGCGGCCTTCGGCGACGACACCAACAAAATAGGCACTGTAAACACTGGTCAAAATGACGGTGGTGTAGCCAGAGTTTGCGAAATCATACATAGCCCAAGCCCACAACTCGCGCAGCCGTACTCCTTCGTTCAGGGCTTTCCCTAGGGCCTGTCCCATAAATCGCATCATTCAATCCCTATAAACAGTAAAACTTCGCTCTATTTCGGCTAACTTCCAACAAGTCAGCAAGAAGAGCACTGGACCCATGCACAGGGCCTGAAAACCGCTGTCAGCCGCACTTTGCAACAGTATGATTCAATCGCAAAATACACTCCTACAATGCTTTACGGTGCAATTATCATCCGGTACACTGCCAAACATTCAACGCACAGCAACGTCCGGCAAAGTATGGTGCTTTTAGCCATACTTACAGCCCTGATACCCATCAATTGCTGCTAATTTCAGCAAAAATAGGCATCAAGGTTGTGCTGCTGCCCACCAAGTCCTTAAAAAAGCCCTGGTCATGCCGCCACATTACCTGAATCCACCCGCACTTTTGCACATTACCTATCGCAGCGCCAAGTATCTTTTGTTAGCCGGCGCGCTCGCTCTGACAGGGTGTGCCACCACTGGAACTCAACAGTCCAGCCAGAACAAAGATCGTGCAGAACTGGATCACGGCTATTACGCCGACTACGAATTCCAGACCGAGTCCGACCCGCTGGGTACATATCTAGCCAACCGCGCTCGTAACGACATCAATATTGCTTACAGCAGCGATCGTCGCCAAGGGCGCGCCGAAAGCCGCAGTAGCCAAGCTTCTTCCTCTACCCACGGCCTTGCCAACGCCGCCCTGGACTTCCTGGGCGTGAAGTACAGTTTTGGTGGCGATGCTCCCAGCACTGGCTTTGATTGCAGCGGTCTGGTGTCCTACGTGGCTGAAAAGTCCCTGGGTCTGAAGCTACCCCGCCAATCCAAGGACATTGCCAAAGAAGGCACTTCGGTTAACCGTAGCGAGCTGCGCAAAGGTGACCTGGTCTTCTTCAATACTCGTGGCGCTCGTTTCTCTCACGTAGGCATTTACCTGGGTGATGACAAATTTGTCCACGCCCCTCGCACTGGCGCTGTTGTCCGCGTCGAGAACATGGAAGTGGGTTACTGGAAAAAACGCTATAACGGCGCACGCCGTCTGGCGGCTGCCGATACGCAGCAGTCGGAAGCTCGTTTGCGTAGCGTCAAATAAGACCGCCCTGCTGCCAAACCGGCAGCACACAAAAAAGCCACTGTTTCATAACAGTGGCTTTTTTTTGATCTGTAAAGATTCCTTCTTTGCCCCAGTAAGTCATGCCGCCAATCTAGTGGCTCTTGGACTTACCGAGCGGACAAGATTCACAATAGCCGCATTGGGTTAAGGCTTGCTTCATGCTACAAACCGAGCGTCGGCAGGCAACTACTCGAATACCGGACTTCAAGGCAGCAGCCCGGAAGGTTTTCATGACGTTGTGACCCAGGAAGTCGGTCAGCAAAATCAGCAAATCGGTGCCGGAAGGCAACTGCAGGGTTTTTTTCTGGTGGGCTGGATCACGCCCGCTAATATGATGTTTGATCGAGATATTGTGGATCTTGAGCAAGTCGGGAATGTTCCCCAGACGGTCTGCTCCAACCACGACTGCACTGACGTATTGAGACACAGGAAGCTCCATTGGCTAAGAAAGTTGGATAATGATAATCATTCTTATTATCATAGTCAATTGAGTCGATAGCTTGTTTCAATTTTTACTTATAGCCTTTGACCATAAGCTCTCACCTGCCCTGCAAAACCACGCCGACCGCACAAACAATAAGGGCCACCGTGTAATCACGATGGCCCGTATTTCCAACTAAACAGCGGCTAGCTCTACAACGGGCCACCAGCTTGTTTCTCATCCAGAGCGCTCAGCACCACATCCCGGGTCAATTCCGGTGCCAGCATCTCCAGCAGTTCAAAAATATAGTCACGCAGGAAAGCCCCGGCTTTCACCGCCACCTTGGTGTGGTGTGCGCCAAACAAATGCCCCGCTGGCAGGCCCACCAGACCTTTGTCACGACGCGGATCGAACGCGATGCCTGCGATGATACCGATACCCAGACCGACATCAACGTAGGTTTTGATCACGTCAGCATCAATAGCTTCCAGCACAATATCCGGAGTGATGCCATGCTTGGCAAAGGCCTCGTCGATCGAACCTCGACCCGAGAAAGCATGGTCATAAGTCACGATGGGGTACTGCGCCAGGGTTTCAATGGACAGCTGCTTGTTGGCAGGCAGATCAGCCAGTGGATGATCCGGCGTCACCACCACCGTATGCTCCCAGGTGTAGACCGGCAAAGCGACCAGGCCCGGCGTCAATGCCAGGGTTTCGGTAGCGATGGCCACGTCAGCCTGCTCATGTATCACCATCTGGGCCAGCACAGGCGGGCTGCCTTCAGCCAAGGACATATGGACCTTGGGAAAGCGACGGCGGAATTCAGGGATCACCTTGGGCAGCAAATATCGTGCCTGGGCGTGGGTACAAGCGATCACCAAGGTGCCTTCATCACGGCGGGCGAAGTCGTCGCTGACACGCTTGAGGTTGTCGATCTCGCGCATGATGCGGTCGATCACCTCGGCGACAGCTTCGCCCGGTCGGGTCAAGCCCTTAATGCGTTTTCCATGACGTTCAAAAATCTTGATGCCCAGTTCATCTTCAAACTCGATGATCGCTTTGGACACCCCCGGCTGGGAGGTATAGAGCGAGCGAGCGGCTTCAGTCAGATTGAAGTTACGTCGGATGGTCTCTCGGACAAAGCGGAATTGTTGAATATTCATATGTTAATAGCCCCAGGTACAGGGCTATTATATGTAATAAGGAACAGCTCGCTTATTGCATTAAGTTATATATATAGATTCAACAATTACGTCATGCTGATTGTTGTATTCATCGTATTGGCATGAGCTTGCCAGCGGGCCGTCACGGTTTTGGTCTGTGTCCAGAACTGAACGGCTTGTTTGCCGTTCGGACCCAGATCACCCAGCTTGGACGCACGCGAGCCAGTAAAACTGAACCAGGCCACCGGCACAGGGATAGGAATATTGATACCGATCTGGCCTACGTCAATACGGTTCTGGAAGTAGCGCGCATGGCCGCCGTCCTGGGTGAAGATGGACACGCCATTACCGTTGGGGTTGCGGTTGATGAACTGCACCGCCTCTTCCAGCGTATTGACACGCACAATGCACAGCACGGGTCCGAAGATTTCTTCTTCGTAAATGCGCATATCGGCTTTCACATCATTGAAGATGGTTGGGCCGACAAAGTTACCGCTTTCATAGCCAGGCACTTTCACGCCACGACCATCCAGCAAGAGGCTGGCACCTTCCTGTACACCGGCTTCAATCAAGGATTCCACACGCTGGCGAGCACGCGGCGAGACCAAGGGGCCCAGATCGGCCTGACGGTCCGTACCTACGTTGACCTTCATGGTGGCAGCACGTTTGACCAGTTCATCAACCCACTCGCCAGTTTCGCCGACCATCACGGCTACCGAGATCGCCATGCAGCGCTGGCCGGCCGCGCCAAAAGCAGCGCCCAGCAATTGGTTGATCGCCACATCACGATCCGCATCAGGCATCACAATGCAGTGGTTCTTGGCGCCCATCATGGCTTGCGAGCGCTTGCCTGCTTCAGTGGCACGACGGTGAATTTCGGTGCCAACGGCCGTCGAACCAATAAAGGACACAGCCTTGACTTCAGGATGGGTCACCAGGGCATTGGCAATATCTGCACCGCCGTGGACCACGTTCAGCACTCCTGGAGGCAGGCCAGCTTCCAGAGCCAGTTCAGCCAGCATCAGACTGGCGCTAGGATCCTGCTCGGAAGGCTTGAGCACGAAGGTATTACCGCAAGCCACAGCCAGCGGGAACATGAAGCAGGGCAGCATCACCGGGAAGTTGAACGCGGTCACACCGGCACACACGCCCAAGGGCTGGATCAGGGTGTAGACATCAATACCGCCCGCAGCGTTTTCTGCGTATTCGCCCAATTGCATCGAAGCAATGGAACACGCGTATTCGATCACTTCCAGGCCGCGGCCTACTTCACCTTCAGCGTCAGGCATAGTCTTGCCGTGTTCACGCGAGATGGCTTCAGCCAGCTTGGCACTGTTTTCACGCACCAGACGCTGCAGATTCAGCATGACGCGCATGCGCGCGCCCTGGCTGGAATGACGCCAGCTCTCATAAGCCTTGGCCGAGCTGGCAATAATGGTTTCCAGCTCTTCCATCGTGGCGTAAGGCACTTGGGCCACGACTTCCTGGGTGGCTGGATTGAGCACATCGTCCCAACGGGTGCTCTTGGATTGAACATGTTGTCCATCGATCAGCAAAGGTACACGAACCACTTCCGTCATAGCATGTCTCCAATGAATTGCTCAGGCGGCTAAGCCTTATTTGTTATCCCACTTGTATGAGGGTTCTCATCGAGTGTAGAAGCCTCAAGACCCGTTTACCATGTTGAAAAATGCACAGGAGCTGGGCATTTATGCACAAGTCTTTTTCAGGGCGGGCCCATCACGATGGACTGGGATAATCTGCGTTACTTTCTGGAAGTGGCCCGCTGCCAGCGTATCAGCGTTGCCGCTCAACGGCTGGGCGTTCAACACAGCACCGTGGCACGCCGTATCCAGGCGCTGGAGCAGGAGCTGGGCTTGCGGCTGTTCCACAAATCCACGGTCAGCGGCTATAGCCTGACCAGCGAAGGGCAGAATCTGCAGCAACGCATGGAGCCGGTAGAGAGCCGCTTGCTGGCGGCTCGCGATGCGATTACGGGCAAGGCCAGACCCTTGACCGGCAAGCTGCGCCTGGGCTGCACCGAAGCCTTTGGCAGCTATGTGCTGACGCCCTTGCTCAGCATTTTCCAGGCCCAATACCCAGAGCTGACCCTGGAGCTTTTGCCTGTACCCCGCCCTATCAGTCTGTCACGCCGGGATGCCGACTTGGCCATTGCACTGGAGCGCCCCCAACGCGGCCCTTACTGGTGTACGCGCCTGGCAGACTACAGCTTGCGGCTCTATGCCCATCAGGATTATTTGAACAGCCATCCGCCCATAGAAAGCGTGCAGGATTTGTCCCAGCATCGCTTTATTGCCTATGTGGATGATCTGGTGTTCAGCGACAGCCTGCGCTATCTGGAAGAAATCGTCAGATCCGCCGCCGTACGCTTTCGCAGCACCAGCGTGATTGCGCAGTACCAGGCCACCTTGCAGGGGCAAGGAATTGCCGTTCTGCCCTGCTTCCTGGCAAAAACCGATCCGCGCCTGCGTTGTGTTCTACCCGACCAGGTGGAATTGCGTCGACGCTTCTGGATGTTCTGTCATGAAGAGCAACGCCAGAACCCCAGCCTGACTCGGCTGTGGCACTTTCTGAAGCAGTCAGTGGAAGAGCGGCAGGATTTGCTGGATGGGGCTTGAGCCGCCAAACCGATCAAAAAGCCATTCGACAGGCACAAAAAGGGGGCTGGACGCCCCCTTTTGCCGATCAGCTTACTGCTGGCGGTTTAGGTGCCTTGATGCGCAATTTACGCCACATCATGAAGAGCATGATCAGCAAGAAGATGGCATGAACCAGCCACAAACCGATTTCAAAACCCAATTGGCCATTACGAATCCAGCCGCGCGAGAGGTTGATCAGGTTCATATAGAGCAGACCTACCAGACCAGCCACCAGAATATTGCCTGAGCGTCCCATCCTGGGATTCACCGCTCCCAGAGGAATCGCCAGCAAGGCCAGATTCAGTGCCGCCAGGGGCAAAGCCAAGCGCCACATGATCTGTGAGCGCGCCTCGGCATCGTCATCACTGAGTAACAAGGTGGTTTGACGAGCCTTGATCTGCTGCTCGGCACGGGCGCGGATCGTTTCAGCGGTATTGCCTGCATCACGGCTCTCCAGACGCATGCCATAACTTTCAAAGTCCACCATACGGAATTCAGCCTGACCGGGCTTCAAGTCGTAGCGATGGCCTTCGCTCAAGACCAGAAAGCGATCGCCATTGGGCTGCTCTTCCATGCGGGCACTTTGCGCAGTCACAATGCTGAGCCACTGCGGGTCGATCACGCGGGCGATCACATTACCCAGCTCATCCCCTTCTTTTTCTGGGGAGTCGGCGTAAAACACACGGGCACCATCATCGGACTCGATAAACTGCCCGGCGGTCACCTTACTCAGGTCCGAGCGCTGCTCAAAACGCTGGCGGTACTCGGCAATCTGACGATAAGCCCATGGCGAAGCCTGCAAGGTCAGAACGGCAATCAGAATGGCAACCGGCACTGCACACTGCAAAACGGGCGTTACCCAGTTTTTCAAGGACAGGCCGCTGGCAAACCAGACCACCATTTCGGATTCCCGAAAGCTGCGCGTCACCGTAGTGAGCACGGCAATGAACAGGGAAACGGCCAGAATAATCGGCAAGGCGGTAATACTGGAAAAGGCGGCCAGACCCAGCACCACGTCAGGGCCAATCGTGCCATTGGCCGCTTCGCCTAACAAACGCACCAGAAGTACACTAAGCCACACAATCAGCAAAGTGGACAGTACAACGCCACTGTGACTTAAGATTTCGGATACCGCAGAGCGTTTAAATAGAGACATATGAGAATTTGCGAGATAATCGCAGGTACGATTTGCGACACACTGAGGATAGTTGAATGGAATTTAGCACACAGACATCCGCTTCTTTGCACCAAATTAAGACGGCCGCACTAGGCGTAGGCGTCTTTGCCGAGGGCATTCTAAGCCCCGCAGCGGAACTTATCGACCGCGCCAGCAACGGAGCTGTGAGCGCTGCTGTCAAAGCCGAGTTTAAAGGCAAGCCCAATACCCACCTGGTGCTGCGCAATCTGCCCGGTGTTAAGGCCGAACGCGTTATTTTAGTCGGCTTAGGCGCTCAAGAGGAATACAAAGCAGCAACTCATACGCAAGCCCAGGCCTGCCTTGCTTCTTACTGCCTGAAAGCAGACCTGAAAGAAGCCGTTTCTGCCCTGGCCAGCATTGATTGCAAAGGCACCACCTTGCGCAGCCGCGCTCAGGACGCTGCCGTGGCCGTATGCCGCGCCAGCTACCGCTACACCGCCACGTTCAGCAAGCCCGAACCTGCTCCCCAGCTGAGCCAGTTCCTGCTGTGGACGGCCCGCACCCAAGCCAGCGAAGCCAAGGCCGGTCTGGAGCAAGGTCAGGCCATTGGTAACGGCGTCAACCTGACTCGCTTGCTGGCCGACCTGCCCGGCAATATCTGCACTCCTACCTACCTGGGCAAAACCGCCAAGCAGTTGGCCAAGGAATTCAAGACGCTGAAGGCCGAAGTGCTGGAGCGCAAGCAGATCGAAGCCTTGAAGATGGGTTCGTTCCTGTCGGTGGCCAAGGGCTCGGATGAACCGCCTGCGTTCATCGTGCTGCGCCATACCCCCAACACCAAGACCAAACACGAGGACGGTCCTATCGTTCTGGTGGGTAAGGGCCTGACCTTCGACTCGGGCGGTATCTCCATCAAGCCAGCCGGCAATATGGACGAAATGAAGTACGACATGGGCGGTGCTGCCAGCGTTCTAGGCACCATGCGCGCCATTGCCGAACTGAACATCGACCGTGAAGTGATCGCTGTAGTGGCTTCTTGCGAGAACATGCCCAGCGGCCGCGCCAATAAACCGGGCGACGTCGTGACCAGCATGTCTGGCCAGACCATCGAGATCCTGAACACGGACGCCGAAGGCCGTCTGGTCCTGTGCGATGCCCTGACCTACGTCGAGCGCTTCAAACCCGCTGCCGTGATTGATATGGCCACCCTGACCGGCGCTTGCGTGGTCGCTCTGGGCCACGTCAACACCGGCCTGTTCTCGACCGACGACGACCTGGCTGATGAACTGATGCAAGCTGGCAAGCAAACGGGTGACACGGCATGGCGCATGCCCATGGACGACGCCTACCAGGAGCAACTGCGCTCGAACTTTGCTGATATGGCCAATATTGGTGGCCCACCAGCCGGTTCGGTAACCGCCGCCTGCTTCCTGTCCCGCTTCACCAAAGCGTACCGCTGGGCTCACCTGGACATCGCCGGCACTGCCTGGCGCAGCGGCAAGGACAAGGGCGCCACAGGCCGTCCCGTGCCTTTGCTGGTTCAGTACCTGCTTAATCAGTGTCGCTAAGCATGAGCCGCGTCGATTTCGCTTTCGGCGCGCCAGATCGCTTGCGTATGGCCTGCGAGGTCGTGCGCAAGCACTACGAGGCGGGCCGTCAGGTGGTGGTGTATCTTTCCGATGCCCGCCAACTGGCCCGTTTCGATCGCCTGCTCTGGGGTTTTGAATCCACGGCTTTTGTCCCGCACGTCGGTGTGGAAGACCCCTTGGCAGCCACCACCCCTGTTTTGTTGACCAGTGCCGCCCCCGTGCCCGCAGGTGAGCAAAGCTGGCTGTTGAATCTGGATGCCCAATGCCCGCCCGGTTTTGAACAATTCCCGCGTATATTGGAAATTGTCTCCGAACGGGAAGCTGACCGTACCCAGGCTCGCGAACGCTGGCGTGTGTACCAGGCACAGGGCTGCCAAGTGCATGCCCATAAACTGGGTGCTTGAATAATAAAGAAGATTCTTGATTATTCAGGTAGTTGTCAGTTATTCTTGACCACTGATCTCTCTGTATTCTAAGGACTCATCATGAGCGAATTTCGTCAATCAAGCTTGCCTGAGCATAACGGCACCCTGGGCGCCCAGTCGCTGATTGCTCGCAATCGCGTCCTGCGCAACACCTACTGGCTGCTGGCCCTGTCCATGATTCCCACCGTGCTGGGAGCCTTGCTGGGCCTGTCCTCCGGCATTAACCGGGTTATGGGCGCCAGCCCAGGCCTGAGCGCCATTGTTTTCCTGGTCGGTGCCTTTGGCCTGATGTTCCTGATCGAAAAGAACAAGAACAGCTCGCTGGGTGTCGCCCTGCTGATGGCCTTTACCTTCTTCATGGGTGTGATGCTGTCCCGTCTGCTGGGCTTTGTCCTGGGCATGGGTAATGGCGCACAACTGATCATGCTGGCCTTTGGCGGTACCGCTGCGGTCTTTGGCGCCATGGCAACTATTGCCAGCACCACCAAGCGTGATTTCTCCGGCATGCAGAAATTCCTGTTTGTCGGTGCCGTTATCTTGCTGGTTGCGGCCTTGGCCAACATCTTCCTGCAACTGCCTGCGCTGATGCTGACCATCTCCGTGATGGCTATCGGTATCTTCTCGGCCTTCTTGCTGGTTGATCTGCAGCGCGTCATCAACGGTGGTGAAACCAACTACGTGTCGGCCACCCTGGCGATCTATCTAGACGTCTACAACATTTTCAGCAACCTGCTGGTGCTTTTAGGCGTGCTGGGCGGTAACCGCGAATAAGATCGCGAACCCCACACTCCCCAAGCCCCCTTTTCGAAGGGGGCTTTTTTTATTATCCGCACGCTCAAGCACTTTGGCTTGAAAACCTGACCATGCCCCTCATCTGCTTGGTCTTGCCCCAAGCTCATGGGGCCTTGAAGCGGCACGACCAGGCCTGAGCCATGGCAAAGGGAATCACCCTGACGCAGCGCCCTGTTTTTCGTGTCCTTGCTCAGACGCGCGGGTATAGTAAACCTTGTAGAAAATTTCCCCTTTGGAGAACACTGGTGGCAGTCTTTGAAACTCAACATATCGTCGACAATCTGCGCGGGGCCCGCGAAGAGTGGCGACAGGCGCATCAACGCTTGAACGAGCTTGAAGGCCAGGAATTTCCGTCGGTACAAGCTTTGATTCAAGTGACCGAGCAGCTCAAAGGCATTCTGTTTCCCATGCGTCTGGGCAGCCCGGAGCTGCGTCGCGAGTATGAAGACCACTTTGTCGGCCACCACCTGGGCCAGGCGCTCAATACGCTGCTGCAACAGGCGCGTATCGAACTGCAGCGCGCCGCTTTGCTGCGTGGTGACAAGTACGACCGCGAGACCATTGAAGAGCAGGCACACAAGGCCATACAGGCTTTTGCCAACAAGCTGCCAGACCTGCGCCGCACCCTGGATCTGGACGTGGTCGCCGCCTATCAAGGCGACCCGGCTGCCCGCAATGTGGACGAGGTACTGCTGTGCTATCCCGGTCTGCTGGCCATGATCCATCACCGCATCGCCCATGCTCTGACCAATCTGGGACTGCCCCTGACGGCGCGCATTATTGCAGAACTGGCCCATAGTCAGACCGGTATTGATATTCACCCCGGCGCGCAAATTGATCACTCCTGTTTCATCGACCACGGCACCGGCGTTGTTATTGGCGAGACCGCCATCATCGGCAAGCGGGTTCGTATTTATCAGGCCGTCACCCTGGGTGCCAAGCGCTTTAGCAAGGACGAAAAAGGCTTGCTGCTGAAAGGCCAGCCACGTCACCCCATCGTGGAAGACGACGTGGTTATTTACGCGGGTGCCACGATTCTGGGCCGCGTCACGCTGGGTGCGGGCTCCACGATTGGTGGGAATGTCTGGATTACGGAAGACGTACCAGCGGGTTGTTCGGTGACCCAGGCAAATTTGTTGCGCAATCAACCTGACTGCCCGGAGAAACTGCGCTAAGCAGCCTGCTTATATCGCGCAGGACCCAGTCTGGTACGGCCCGGACTATCTCCTCTAGAAGAGCCCCGTAGTAAAAAAAACGACTCCTGTCATGTCCTTCCAAAAAGCATGGATAGCTATCCAACTTTGGAGAGGGTCTTTCAGGAGTCGTTTTCAATTGGAGTTCTGCTTCACTCAGAAAGCCCCCAGAACGTCTGGGCAGACGCTAACTGCCCTTCGGCACTGGCTGGTACTAACTAGCAGAATTTACGCCTTGGGAGGCGGCACAGGCGGTCCGGGTCGCCACATTTTGATGAAACCTTCCATCGCCATCAAGGAAATGGCAATCCAGATCGGAATATAGGTCCACCACTGATTCGCGCTCATGGGCTCGTCCAGCAGCAAATACGCCACCCAGAACAAGAGCACCGGCTCCACATAACCCAGAATGCCAAACAAGGCCAAAGGCAACTGACGACTGGCAGACAGATAGCTGACCAGTGCAACGGAACTGATCAGGCCCAGAACCGGGACCTGCCAGATCAAGCGAGGCTGATCCGCGAACAGGCCCCACATCTGCGTGTCTTGAACAAAGAGCAGCCAGCAAGCTGGCAGGAACAAGAAGCTCAGATCAAACCAGAGTGAAGCCAGCGAGCCCAGACGCAGATAACGGCGCAGCATGAAATAAGGTGGATAACCCACAACCACCACCGCTGTCGCCCAGGAGACGCTCCCTACGCGGAACAGCTCGTGCAGCACACCCACGCCGGCCAATGCCACAGCAATCCACTGAATAGTGCTCAATCTGTCTTTGTAGATCACCCGCCCTACCAGCACCATCATCAGCGGCAAGAGGAAGTAGCCCAGGGACACGTCCAGCGCCATCTGGTGCAAAGGCGCCCAGACAAAAATCCAGAGCTGTACCCCGACCAGGGCTGCAGCCAGCAAGAGCAAGGCAAAATAGCGCCAATTACCGGGCCAGTGTCGCAGAACCCAACGTACCTCCCGCCAGCGTCGTGCGCGCGTGATCACCAAAGCCAAGGCAGGCAAGCCCAGCACAATGCGCCAGGCAAAAATCTGCTCGCCACTGAGCGGGTGCAAGACGGTAGCGTAGTAGTACAGGCAGGCAAATAAAGCGGAGGCCAGGACCGACAGCAATACACCTTGCTTCATGAGTGCGCCTCATCCATTTTCTGACGCCGCAAATAAGCCTGCCCCACACTGAACAAACGATCACGCTTTAACAAAGTATGCGTATCCAGTGCCTGCGCTTCGGGCGTCAGCATCAAAGCGGGCAAACCATCCAGCAAGCGCTGCATCACATCCGGATGAGCGGCCATGAGCAAACCCAAAAACTGATCCGGCTCCCACAGGCTGATTCCCAGACGTCGCAGCTCGGAACGATTAAAGTCTTTCAGATTACGGGTCAAGATTCCCACCGGCTGACCGGGATAACGCTGCTGTGCCAAACGGGCAGTGGCGATCACATGCCAGTCCTTGGCATCGGAGTAGCGCAAGTCCTTCTTGAACTCGCTGCTATCGCCTAAATCGGCTTCGGGGTAACGCTGTTGCAGCGCTTCCCACTGCTCCTCGATAGAGGTGGGCATGACTTTCCACAACCTGCCCGCATTGCGCCGCCATTCGTCCCCGATCACCGGACTCCAGACAGGCTTGAACAACTGCTCGTCAGCCAGGGCCAGGAGCAGGCGGCGCAGTACGTTGGAGATCAGTACGCAAGTGTCCAGAACCAGCACGGTAGGAAGGGAGACGGTCATATCAATAGCGTTGCAGCTGCATAAGAACGGAGCGGGTATGCAAGGGACGACCCAGCAAGCTGTTCAGGCGTTCACGCAAGCGTATGCGCAACTCTGGCTCACCAACAGGATCGTCGAAGTCCGGCGTGGCTTCATCAAAGCCATACCCGGTTTCGGTCAGCAGCACCCACTCAAAGCGCCGCAAGGCCCCCGCCACGGGTGGACGAGGAATCTGGGCCAAGTGCACCAGAGCCTCTTCGTAGGCATCGAACAGAACAGGATGTGGGTCTTCACGCGGCAACAAACGAATCAGCAATTCGTTCATGTACCAGGCCGACATCAGGGCACGACCTTTCAAGGGGCGAATCCCGGCGCAGTCCGCCCGTGTCAGCGTTTTGACTTCATTCTTGCCCGACCAGGCCAATAACAAAGGCTGAAACACAGACAAAGCAGGCCGCAAAATGGAATGCGGCCTTTTAGCGCCTTTCGCGACCAGGGGCACCAGCCCGTGGTTACGCGTAAAGGCATGACAGATCAGGGACGTTTCACGCCAGGCACTGGTGTGCAGTATGTAGCCCGCTTCGTCCTGAAAGCGATGACGGGGATTACTCATACCCCAGGTCGCGCAGGACCGCTTCACGATCGGACCAGCCCTTGCGCACCTTGATATACACATCCAGGAACACAGGCTTGTCGATCAGCTTGGCAATATCTTGGCGAGCCTCGGTTGCAATGCGCTTCATGTGCATGCCACCCGCTCCCAACAGAATCGGACGGTGGCTTTCACGCTCCACCACCACGCATGCCGAAATACGCGCGCCCTGCTCGTTCTCGTCCCATTGTTCGATAACCACGGTACACCCGTACGGCAGCTCGTCACCCACCAGGCGGAAGATCTTCTCGCGCAGCAGCTCCGAGGTAATGAAGCGCACCGAGCGGTCGGTAATGGTGTCAGCGTCAAACATGGCCTCGCCTTCAGGCAGGCGGGAGGCGATCTCGTTCAGCAAAGGGTCCAGTTGCAGACGCTTGGCAGCACTGACCGGAATCACGGCACCATAGTCGAATTCCTGCGACAGGCGGGCGATATAGGGCAGCAAGTCATTCTTGCTTTTCAAGGCATCCACCTTGTTGATGACCAGAATGGTCTTGCCACCTTTAGGCAGCATGGGCAGCAATTCGGCGTCCGAAGCGGACCACTTGCCGGCTTCGACCACATGCACCACCACGTCCACATCGGCCAGGGCCTGGGTCACGACGCGGTTCATCATGCGGTTCATGGCCCCACCGTGCTTGGTCTGAAAACCGGGGGTGTCCACAAACACCATTTGATCGTGATCACGCGTCAGCACACTGTTGATGCGGTGACGCGTGGTCTGCGCCTTGCGCGACACGATCGAAATCTTGCTGCCGATCAGGGCATTGGCCAGCGTGGACTTGCCGACATTCGGTCGTCCAACAATAGCCACGAAGCCGCAGCGAAAAGGGGTCTCTGTCATTCTGTTTCCTGCGACACTGCCACAGGCAGTGTCAATTGTGAGGGGCGACGATGGCGACTGGCGCGCGTCGTCTTGGCTGGAAATTCAGCTTCTAAAATAGCAATGGCCTGCGTAGCGGCGGCTTGTTCAGCCGCACGACGGCTGCTGCCACTGGCACGAACATGGATGTTGAGCTTGGCGATCGTGCATTCGATATCGAAGAGCTGATCGTGGGCTGCGCCATGGGTGGCCACCACGGTATACACCGGCAAATCCAGCTTGCGACCTTGCAGCAGCTCCTGCAGCAAGGTCTTGGGATCTTTCCCCAAGGTTTTGGGGTCCACATCTACCAGCATGGGCTCATAGAGCTGGGTGATGACGGTTTGGGCTTGCGTAAAGCCCGCGTCCAGAAAGACAGCGCCAAAAATGGCTTCCAGCGCGTCTGCCAGAATGGAGGGACGACGGAAACCACCGCTTTTCAGCTCCCCTTCCCCCAGACGCAAATAATCCGACAAACCCAGACGAGTAGCAATTTCCGCCAGAGCGGCCTGTTTGACCAGATTCGCTCGCAGGCGGGACAGATCGCCTTCATCAATGCGTTGGAAACGGTCGAACAACAAGGCCGCAACCGTGAAGTTCAAGACCGAATCCCCCAGGAACTCCAGCCGCTCGTTATGGCGAGCGCTGTGGCTACGATGGGTCAAGGCCTGCTCAAGCAGGCCTGTGTCTTTGAAGGAGTAGCCGATAGCGGCTTCAAGCAAAGCAAGACGTTTCATTAATGGAAGCGACCTATACGGCTAAGTTCGCGGAAATTCATCCAGATAAAGAAGGCGCGTCCCACAATATTCTCATCGGGCACAAAGCCCCAATAACGACTGTCCAGACTATTGTCGCGATTGTCTCCCATGACGAAGTAATTACCTTCGGGCACCACACAAGAGATACCGTTGGAGAAATACTCACAGGAGTCGCGGTTGGGGAACGCCACGATAGGCATCAAACCCTGAGGCTGAGTCTTGTTCAGCAAGATGTTGTGCTGCACTTTGCCCAGCTCTTCCAGATAGCGCCCAATGTAGGCGGAGCGATCCGGTTCGTAGTAATCGCCACTGCGCACTTGGGTAATGACTTGACCATTGACGGACAGCACCTTGTCGCGGTACTCCACACGGTCACCCGGCACACCGACCACACGTTTGATGTAGTCCACCGTGGTATCAACGGGGTAACGGAACACAATCACATCACCACGCTCGGGATGGCCCAAAGGCACAACCTTGGTGCCGCTAACGGGCAGGCGAATGCCGTACTCGTATTTGTTCACCAGAATCAGATCGCCATTTTTCAGCGTGGGCAACATGGAGCCTGACGGGATGCGAAACGGCTCAATGATAAAAGAGCGCAATACAAACACGAACAGAATGACTGGGAAAAAACTGACGCCATACTCAATCCACCACGGCATGCGGTTGGCCTGGTCATAAGCGTCCTGGCGCAGTTGCTGCAAGTGCTCAGGGTCTTGAGCTGCCGTTTCCGGTACCGCCTGCATCGCGGCCTGCGCACGCGCCAGACGGCGCGAGCGCAGGGAGAAACGATCCAAAAACCAGATTGCGCCGGTCAATATCAGCAGTACAAACAAAATCAGAGCGAAATCCCAGCTCATCGGTTTCCTTTAAAGAAATTAAAGCAGTCCTGGCTGTGGTCGGCTTGAGCTGCCGACCAGAGCATTACTTATCCTCGACCTGCAAAATTGCCAAAAAGGCTTCCTGCGGAATTTCCACGTTCCCAACTTGCTTCATCCGCTTCTTACCGGCTTTTTGCTTCTCAAGCAGCTTTTTCTTACGAGAAATATCGCCGCCATAACACTTGGCCAGCACGTTCTTGCGCAATGCCTTGACGTTTTCGCGAGAAATAACTTCGGCGCCAATGGCAGCCTGAATCGCAATATCAAACATCTGCCGCGGAATCAGAGAGCGCATCTTGGCGACCACTTCGCGTCCACGGTAACGGGCGTTGCTACGGTGCACAATCATGGACAGGGCATCAACCCGGTCGCCGTTGATCAGGATATCAACCTTGACCACATCGGCCGAACGGTATTCCTTGAACTCGTAGTCCATGGAAGCGTAGCCGCGCGATACCGATTTGAGTCGGTCAAAGAAGTCCAGCACGATCTCGGCCAGAGGCATCTCATAGACCAGGTTCACCTGACGGCCATGATAGGTCATATTTAACTGCAAACCGCGCTTGGCTGTACACAGGGTCATGACCGGGCCTACGTATTCCTGCGGCATTAGCAGCGAAACCACAACAATAGGCTCGCGTACGTCTTCGATATGGGCCACTTCCGGCATGCGGGAAGGGCTTTCAATCATCAAGACTTCGCCGTCACGACGCTCGACCTCGTACACCACCGACGGTGCGGTGGTGATGATATCCATGTCGAATTCGCGCTCCAGACGCTCCTGGACGATTTCCATATGAAGCAGGCCCAGGAAGCCGCAACGGAAACCAAAACCCAGCGCCTGGGACACTTCGGGCTCGAACATCAGGGACGAGTCGTTCAGCTTGAGCTTTTCCAGAGAGTCGCGCAGCTGGTCGTACTCACTGCTTTCCACCGGGTACAAACCGGCAAACACCTGAGGCTTCACTTCCTTGAAGCCCGGCAAGGCTTTTTCAGCCGGTTTGCCGGCCAGAGTGATGGTGTCACCAACCTTGGCGTGTTCCAGCTCTTTAATGCCGGCAATAATGAAACCCACCTCGCCTGCAGACAGATGAGGACGGTTTTCAGACTTGGGGGTAAAGACACCGATATGCTCGACCAGGTGCGTCGCACGGGTGGCCATCAGCAGAATTTTTTCCTTGGGCTTGAGCACACCGTTGACGATGCGCACCAGCATGACCACGCCCACGTAGTTGTCAAACCAAGAGTCAATGATCAGGGCTTGCAAGGGAGCAGTCGGATCACCCACTGGCGGCGGAACACGCGCCACGATGGTTTCCAGAATCTCGTCGATACCCAGGCCGGTTTTCGCACTGGCGGCAATTGCGTCACTGGCATCAATGCCAATCACGTCTTCCACTTCCTGGCGAGCGGCATCCGGGTCAGCCGAAGGCAAGTCCATTTTGTTGAGCACTGGAATCACTTCCACGCCCTGATCCAAAGCGGTATAGCAGTTGGCTACAGTCTGCGCTTCCACACCTTGGGAAGCGTCCACGACCAGCAAGGCACCTTCACAGGCCGACAAGGAACGGCTGACTTCATAGGAGAAGTCAACGTGGCCGGGGGTGTCGATCAGGTTCAGGTTGTATACCTTGCCATCCTGAGCCTTGTAGTGCAAAGCGGCGGTCTGGGCCTTAATCGTGATGCCACGCTCTTTCTCGATGTCCATCGAATCCAGAACCTGGGTCGACATCTCGCGGTCGGCCAGGCCACCACAGCGTTGGATCAGGCGGTCAGCCAAGGTCGATTTGCCATGATCGATGTGGGCAATAATAGAGAAATTGCGGATGTGATCCATAAACCCGTTAATAAACAAAGAAAATGTTGAGGCGCAATGCCAGAGAGACGGCACAAGAAAGGGGCGCACATGACGCCCCTTTTCAGTCCACGCGCCGAAAACGCAAGACCCGTCCTGTCAGACGGGCGCACGTGGAGCCAGTATCCATTCGGGGCAGACTGCCCCCGCGAATAGCGGCGGAAAAACTCCGGCCCCTGGCCGGAGTTCATCAATGACTACCATTTTAGCCGTTTTACAGAATTTTTATTTCGATGGCGTAATCAAAACCCATTGCGACTGCCCTGCACGCAGGACCAGCAAGGCTGCTGCTTTGGATTTATCCAAGGAAGCCACCATTTTAGCGTATTGATCCGGCGTCCCTACGTCTTTATCGTTGACACGCAAAATCAGGTCACCAGGCTGCAGACCGGCTTCGCTGGCAGGGGCCGTGGCCTCTGTTACCTGAACCGCACTTTCAACGCCCAAACGCTTCAGATCAGCAGCAGGAACTGCCGTCACTTTCAAGCCAAAGGCATCGGCCGTGCTGGCAGCAGAACTGTCTTTCTCGTCCTTGGCGGCAGCAGTTGGGCTGCTGGAAGGCATTTCTTCGACATCAATCTTGATGGTCTGCAACTTGCCCTTGCGCCAGATTTCCAGTGTGGAGCTTTGACCTGGTTTGGTGCTTCCCACAATACGGGGCAAGTCTGTCATTTGATCAATGGTGCGACCGTTGAACTTCAGGATCACGTCGCCAGACTGAATACCGGCCTTGGCGGCAGGACCGCCCTCTTCCACGCTGCTGACCAAGGCTCCCTTGCTGTCTTTCAGACCCAGTGCGGTAGCGACATCATCGGCTACCGGAGTGATCTGCACACCGATACGACCGCGAGTCACCTTGCCGTCAGACTTGAGCTGCTCGACCACATTCATCGCTTCGTCGATAGGAATGGCCAGGGAAATACCCATGAAGCCACCGCTACGCGAAATGATCTGGGAGTTCACACCCACTACTTCACCATTCAGATTGATCAGCGGACCACCGGAGTTACCAGGGTTCACAGCCACGTCGGTCTGAATGAAAGGCAGGTAATCGCCGGTTTCACGGTTGATGGCGCTGACAATCCCGGAGGTCACGGTGGATTCCAGACCGAAGGGCGAGCCAATAGCCAGAACCCACTGTCCTTTCTTGAGCTGCTTGGAATCACCGATCACCATGGGCTTCAGGTCTTTGGCTTCGATCTTGATCAGGGCCACGTCGGTGCGCTCGTCCGTCCCGATGATCTTGGCTGGATATTCCTTGCCGTTGCTCAGCGTGACGAAAATGCCATTGGAGTCGGCCACCACATGGTTATTGGTCAGGATGTAGCCGTCAGCAGAGATGATGAAACCCGAACCCACACCACGTGGCACTGTGCGCTCTTGAGGCTGCTGGCCTTCATTGCCACCGCCACGAGGGCGCTGCGGCGCCATGCCGGGCGGCATGAAATCGGGCCCAAAGAACCAGCGGAACATATCATAAGGATCCGAGCCCGGACCCATGGCGGGGGAGCGCACCCGGACGGCCTCGGTGGTACGGATATTGACTACTCCATCCTCGGTCTTGGCAACAACGCCAGTAAAGTCAGGCAGCCCCAGCGTCGTGCCCTGGACTTGCTCGGTTGTCGTGACAGGCTGAGCCTGCGCGTAGGCCATAGGCGCACCCGCCGCCAGCATCACGGCCGCCGTCAAGGCCGAGAGAACAGGAATACGCATTTTTTGACTCGATTTTTCCATTCAAAGACTCCTGGTGGACGATAGTCAATGTGTCCGGGATAGAGGGGTGAACTGGGTACCTTCCAGCAAGGCGCGCAAGGTCTGTACAGGTACGGCACCCGTGCTGGTCAAAACATAATCATTAATGCGACTGCGGTACATATTCATGGAGCCACGGTGAAAGGCACCCAGGCTGTTTTCTTCTGCTTCAGGGGTCCCTACCTTCTCCAGAAACACGGAAATGGCAGCCAGACCATCAGACAACATCAAATGGGTGACCTGACGCCCCGCACGCATGGGCCGGAGCATTTCGGACCGCAAGGTAAAACCGGCAGGCATGGCCAGATGCCAACCCAGCTCGTTCAAATCTATTTTTCGTACTTCGGGTTCGACCACTTCCCACTTGCTGGGGTTCCAACTGGTACGCAGTTCCTGCAAATCCACCTGCTCGCCAAAGGCAACAGAGGCAAAAGCGATCTGATCCACTACCTCTTGTTGTGGGTCCAGAGTCTGCATTTTCAATAGCAAATGATGATCGGTATCGGCACACACGCGGTAGCCGTAACGCTGATCATCCTTGGGAACCAGCTCGATCAGGTCGCAAGGGCGACCGGCCACGCGCTCGCGCGATGGCAAGCGGCGCATATCGTAAAAATTGGGTAATTGGCTGACATCACCAACCAGAAAACTGGGAAAGCGTTCGTTTTCACGACGCTCGATCACCACCATTTTCTTTTCGGGAATCAGGCATTGGGTGACTTCGTTCTGACGCAGAAACTCGCGCGGCTCGCCGTCCAGAATCTCCAGACGCTCGCGCTCGCCGGTACCATCAATAATGTGGACCAGTTTCATGGACTGGCTGGCCTGATCCTGGGTGTAAATAATGACCCCGGAATAATCCAGGTCACGCGCCGCTTTATGGACTTTCTGCAACCAGGGCAGATCCAGGGGCTCCAGCCCGCTGGCATCCTGAGCCAGTACAGGTGTGCACAGCACCGCCAGAGAAAGGGCAAACAAGCCCTTATAGAGACGCGCCAAGCCCATCTGCGACGGCATACGTACAGACCTCATTGACCCAGGGCTCCACTTTCAAAGGAAACATGGCGTACCGGACCGGTACCAACAAAGTCGCGGTGCAAATCCGCGTAATCATTCCAGAGCTGATCATCCTGGGCGCTGGCCACCAGCGTGCCTGGCACGGAGTTCACCCCCATATACGGCAGGCCTACCCACAAGGCGGCAGCCACGGCAGCCACCACGGCCAGGCCGCTGACACCATAGCGCTGCACCAAGGGTCGTTTCATGGCATTCGGGGCGAGCACGGTAGGCTCTTCGTCAATTGCTTTGGACAGACGCGCGTAAAAGCGATCCGACGTACGGATCGCCAGCGCATCGGTACGCATGATGTCACCAATCAAATGGTAGGTATCCCAGACTTGACGCCCGTAGGGGGAGTCCAGTTCCTCGGGGCGTATTTCAGCCTCGCCATCCACCCAGGAAGACACGGCGGCCTCCCAGGCATTGAGTTGATCATCATCGGAATGGGATTTCAGGGCTTGCATCATCAATCCTTACCACCGTCGTTCACTATCTTCACCATCGAGTATGGGACGCAATTGCGCAGCAATGGCGTCACGGGCTCGAAAGATGCGTGAGCGTACAGTTCCTATAGGGCAGTCCATGGTCTGAGCAATATCTTCGTAGCTCATACCTTCTATTTCACGTAGCACGATAGCCGTCCGCAACTCTTCGGGCAGTGCCTGGATCGCTGTATTTACCGTTTCAGCAATCTGGCGACTGACCATCATCGATTCTGGCGTGCTTATATCGCTTAGGTTGTCGATTCGGTCAAAAGTTTCACCTTCTTCAGTTTCGACGTTCTGCAAAGTGTTGGGACGTCGAGCGGCCGAGGCCTGCCAGTTACGGGCCGTGTTGATCGCAATGCGGTACAGCCAGGTGTAAAAAGCACTCTCGCCCCGGAACTGGGGAAGAGCTCGGTACGCTTTGATGAAGGTTTCCTGAGCCACGTCCTCGACTTCAGACGGGTCACGTACCATGCGGCTGAGCAGACGCATGATTTTGCGCTGGTACTTCAGTACCAGCAGGTCAAAGGCTCGCTTATCCCCACGCTGAACACGTGCAACTAGTTCGGCATCGGTATCGCGTTCACTCATTAAGAATCCTTATTCTGAGCACGGACCTGATGAGACAGTCGGTTGGCACATAAAGACAAGGCCCACCAGTCCTGCTGCGACTGGGCGCGGCGCCATACGGTCACGGTACGGCAAGCCTTGGAGCAATCACGGCGCAAACGCAAGGTCATGAACCAGGCACAACGCCAGATCTGCTCTATTTGCACGGACTCCTTTGCAGCCCCCTCGCACTTCAAGGAGTATAGCCCTGCACGATACGCTAGTGTAGCGCGCTCATCCCATGCCCCACGACTGCGAGCATACAAAAAATAAGCCCACAAAGCACCTGCCAATATTGCCAGAGCCCAGGGCCATTGCCAGCTAGACATTGTCCAGGCCAGGGCTGCTGCAAGCAAGGCACAGACAAAAGCGCCCAGTCGGCGCACCGGAGCCGGAGCTCCGATCGACCAGGACTGGGCGTTACGAGTGGGGCAGTCCAGCTTAGCGAAGACGACGAACCACCATCGAACCGTTAGTGCCGCCAAACCCGAAGGAGTTGGACAGAGCGACATCAATCTTCATGTCACGCGCCTGGTTGGCGCAGTAATCCAGGTCGCAGGCAGGGTCCTGGTTGAAGATGTTGATGGTTGGGGGCGAGATCTGGTTATACACCGCCAAGGTGGTGAACACCGCTTCAATACCACCGGCCGCACCCAGGAGGTGACCCGTCATGGACTTGGTGGAGTTGACCACCAGCTTGTAAGCGTGATCGCCAAAAGCCAGTTTCAATGCTTCGGACTCGTTCACATCGCCCAATGGCGTGGAAGTACCGTGTGCGTTGACGTACTGAACTTCGTCAGCGTTGATGCCACCGTTACGCAAGGCATTCATCACGCCACGACGCGGACCGTCACGGTCGGGCGAAGTGATATGGTGAGCGTCAGAGCTCATGCCGTAGCCGGAGAACTCGCCGTAAATGCGTGCGCCACGTTTTTTGGCGTGTTCGTACTCTTCCAGCACCAGCACACCAGCGCCCTCACCCAGCACAAAGCCGTCGCGGTCCATATCCCAGGGACGCGATGCCGTTTCAGGATCGTCGTTACGGGTGGACAGAGCACGCATGGCAGCAAAACCGCCAATACCCAGCGGGGACACGGTGGACTCGGCACCGCCGGCAATCATCACATCGGCGTCGCCATACTCGATCAAGCGAGCAGCGTCACCAATGGAGTGCAGGCCGGTTGTACATGCCGACACAACAGCGTAGCTAGGACCTTTCAGGCCCAGGCCGATGGACAGTTGGCCAGACACCAGATTGACCAGGGAGCCAGGCACAAAGAACGGGGAAATCCGACGTGGGCCCCGTTCCAGATAATCTTTTTGGGTTTCTTCAATGCGGGGCAAACCACCAATCCCCGAACCTACGATAACGCCGACACGCTCAGCATTGATGCTGTTGATGTCCAGGCCGCAGTCCTTCCAGGCTTGCATACCTGCCACCACGCCGTAATGGATAAAGGTATCCATCTGCTTGGCTTCTTTGGACGAAATGTATGGTGTTAAATCAAAATCCTTGACCTCACCCGCTATCTGGGCTGTTAGGGCCGAAGGATCGAAACGGGTAATACGCCCGATGCCCGAACGCCCATTGACGATGTTATCCCACGCGGTAGGAATATCGTTGCCGACCGGGGAAACAATACCCAGCCCGGTAATCACGACACGTCGTTTCACGGATGACTCCTAAACACAAAAAAAGCGGTTTAAAGGGAATAACTGCGTCTTGCAAGCTAAAGCCGCCGGGCACAGGCTACTCTCTGGAAACCGCTCTGGAGCGAGGGCGTGCACAATGCCGCCCACCCTCTTAATTGAACTTACTGCTTGCTGTGAGAATTGATGTAGTCCACAGCTTGCTGGACCGTCGTGATTTTCTCAGCTTCTTCGTCTGGTATTTCGGTTTCGAATTCGTCTTCGAGCGCCATCACGAGCTCGACCATGTCGAGCGAGTCGGCACCGAGGTCGTCGAGAAAAGAAGATTCGTTTTTGATCTCGGCTTCGTTAACGCCAAGTTGTTCAGCGACGATCTTCTTGACGCGCTGTTCGATGCTTTCCATGCAGATTCTCCAAGTTGGGAAAAATTCCCGCAAATTATAGCCAATCCATACTGCTAAGAGGGATAAGCTATGACAAAAAACGGCGTTCTTGTATGAGGCCCAACGTTATTCTTACAACGCCGGCTCAAGCAATAGGCCCCAAATAATCCCGCAATTTTACCTCAGCCGGGCGCGATGCCAAGCCTTACATGTGCATACCACCATTCACATGGATGGTGCTGCCCGTAATATATTGCGCTTGCGACCCGGCCAGGAAGGCTACCGCATTAGCGATATCTTCAGCAGCGCCCAGTCGTCCCAGGGGGATTTGCGACAAAATTGCCGCCGACTGCTCAGGGGTCAGAGAGCGTGTCATGTCCGTATCAATAAAGCCCGGAGCGACACAATTAACTGTAATGTTACGGCTACCGAGCTCGCGCGCCAAGGCACGGCTCATGCCGGCGACACCGGCTTTGGCAGCTGCGTAGTTGGCTTGACCGGGGTTACCGCTCTCGCCCACCACCGAAGTGATGCTGATGATACGGCCCCAGCGGGCTTTCATCATGGGGCGGATAACGGCACGCGACAGGCGGAACACGGCACTTAGATTGGTCTGGATAACGGCATCCCAGTCTTCATCTTTCAAGCGCATGGCCAGGTTGTCACGCGTAATACCGGCATTATTAACCAGAATGTGCGGGCCACCGTCTTCTTTGCTCAAAGCCGAAATCAGCGCTTCGCAAGCAGCCGGGTCGTCCACGTTCAAAACATGGCCGTAGCTGCCATTCTGATCCAGCACAGCGGAAATCGCCTGTGCGCCGGACTCGGAAGTAGCGGTACCAACCACCTTGGCACCACGTGCCATCAATTCTTTAGCAATCGCCTGACCGATACCGCGCGATGCGCCGGTTACCAGGGCAGTCTTGCCGCTTAGATCCAATTCTTGCATTTATGCTCCCTCCAGGGCTTCCAAAGTGGCCTGCAAGGACGCAGGGTCGCTGATCGACAAGGCGACCAGATCACGGTCAATACGCTTGACCAGACCCGTCAGCACTTTGCCTGGACCACACTCGACCACGTGGGTGACTCCCTGGGCCTTCATGGCCTGGATGGTCTCAACCCAGCGTACGGGATGCCAGGCCTGACGGACCAAAGCATCTTTAATCTGTTCGGGGTCGGTAGGCGCGGCTACGTCCACGTTATTGATCACGGAAATAGCAGGCGTCTGCACTTGAACCGAGGCCAGAGCCTGGGCCAGCACAGCAGCTGCCGGTTCCAACAGACTGGAGTGGAAAGGAGCCGATACAGGCAGCACCAAGGCACGCTTGGCACCGGCTTCTTTAGCCAGCGCACATGCACGATCTACCGCTTCCACATTCCCGGCTATCACAACCTGAGCAGGCGCATTGTAGTTAACAGCCTGAACAATCTGCTGTCCCTCAGAGGCACGAGCACACACATCGCGCACTTGATCGTCATCCAGACCCAGCACGGCAGCCATGGTACCGACACCCACAGGTACGGCAGCTTGCATGGCATCGGCACGGATGCGAACCAGCGGAACTGCTTGTTCCAGGCTCAGAGCACCGGCAGCAGTCAGGGCCGAGTATTCACCCAGGCTATGACCGGCCATCACGGCAGGAGCGGGGCCACCGGCCTGAATCCAGGCCTGATACATGGCCACGGCGCTAGCCAGCATGACAGGTTGAGTATTGGTAGTCAGGTTCAGAGCCTCGGCAGGCCCTTGTGCCATCAACTGAGCCAGGTCCTGGCCCAGCGACTGGCTGGCTTGTGCAATGGCTTGCTGTACGACAGCAGACTCGGCCCAGGCATCGAGCATGCCTACGGACTGCGAGCCTTGTCCTGGAAAGACAAACGCAATTTTCATGGTAGAAAAACCCAAAGAGATGAGGCGGTAATCCGGATCGCGCTACTTAGCAGCGGACCAGCACCGAACCCCAGGTAAAGCCGCCACCCACGCCTTGCAACAGCGCCAGATCACCGGCACGGATACGACCATCCCGGCGAGCGGCATTCAGGGCCAATGGCACACTGGCTGCCGAGGTGTTGGCATGTTGATCAACCGTGATAACCACCTTCTCGGAGGGGATACCCAGCTTACGACCTAGAAAATTGATGATACGAACGTTGGCCTGGTGCGGCACCAGCCAATCGATATCGGCCAGAGAGACGCCAGCCTGTTCGCAGACTTGATTGGCCGAAGCGGCCAGAGAAGTGACAGCCAGCTTGAACACAGCCTGACCATCCATACGCAGGAAGGGATCGCCCACTACCTGACCGTGCGAGACATTGCCTGCCGCGCACAAAATACCCATTTGACTGCCATCTGCATTGAGCTGGGCAGCCAGAACACCGGGTTCATCGCTGGCTTGCAGAACCACAGCGCCCGCACCGTCGCCAAACAGGACGCAGGTAGAGCGGTCGTTCCAGTCCAGGATGCTGGAGAACACTTCGGCACCGATGACCAGCGCATTGCGCGCACGGCCGGCCTTGATCATGGCGTCGGCAGTCGTCAGTGCATAGACAAAGCCGCTGCACACCGCTTGTACGTCGTACGCGGCAGCGCCCTTGTTGCCCAATTCGGCCTGCACCAGACACGCGGTGCTGGGGAAAACGTAATCGGGAGTGGAAGTAGCCACCACAATCAGGTCCAGATCCTGGGCAGCAATGCCCGCATCTTCCAGCGCCTGACGCGCGGCCTGGGTTGCCAAGTGGCTGGTACGGACACCGGGATCGGCAAGATGACGCTGGTGAATACCGGTACGCTCGACAATCCACTGATCGGAGGTTTCGATACCCTTTTGAGCCAGCTCCACCGCTAGATCATCGTTAGACACAATCCGAGGAGGCAGGTAGCCGCCTGTACCGATAATCTTGGCAAATATCGTCATTTTATGTTCCCGATCAAGCCCGTTCTTATGAGGACGAGGGCTCTGAAGTATGGCGTGTATCTGGTTCGCCGCTTTGCTCTTCATGCAAGTTCACACTTTGCATGATGCGTTCGACTGCCTGGCTGGTACCGCTGAGCAGACCATTGAGCACCGCACCGCGGGCCCGTTGCAAAGCATAACCGAAAGCGTAGGCATCGGCAGAACCATGACTCTTGATAACAATACCGCGTAAACCCAAAAGGGCCGCACCGTTATGACGGCGATTATCCACCCTGTCGCGGAAACGATTCAAGACAGGACGAGCCAGCAAAGCGGACACTTTGCTCAAGGGGTCACGGGTAAATTCGTCGCGCAGCATACTGCCGACCATCTTGGCCAGCCCTTCAATGGATTTAAGGACCACATTGCCCACGAAACCGTCGCACACGACCACGTTGACGGTACCTTTGCAGATATCGTCGCCTTCTACGTTGCCGTAAAAATTCAGTCCGCTGGAGCGCAGCAATTCAGCCGCCTTCTTGACGACCTCGTTGCCCTTGATGACCTCTTCACCAATATTGAGCAAGCCCACGGTGGGACGCTCATGACGATCCACGATACTGGCCAGCGCAGAACCCATGATGGCGAACTGCAACAGGTGTTCTGCGGAACAATCCACATTGGCACCCAGGTCCAGCATGATCGTGGCCCCGCCCTTTTGGTTAGGGATGGACGTGGCAATGGCTGGGCGATCAATCCCATCCAGAGTTTTGAGTACGTAGCGCGAAATTGCCATCCATGCGCCGGTATTGCCCGCAGAAATGCAGGCATCAGCTATCCCGTCCTTGACGGACTGGGCAGCCACTCGCATGGAGGAGTCTTTTTTGCGGCGCAGGGCCACCTCGACCGAATCGGCCATGGTGACAACTTCGGATGCGGGAAGAATGTCGTACCAGGAGGTATCGACATTACCTTGCGCACGCAATGTTTGCTCGATGGCCTGAGGCTCGCCAACCAATAAGCAGTGCACATCCGGATAGCGCTTGGCAAAAAGCAGCGCTGCAGGGACAGTGACGGATAAACCGATATCGCCGCCCATGCAATCGATGGCAATACGTATTTTTTTGTTAGACATCAAGCATGCAACCTATGTTGCTTGCAACGACAAAGAGACTATTACTCGTCGTTCTTTGTTTTCAGCACTTTACGGCCACGGTAGATGCCGTTAGGGCTGATGTGGTGACGCAGGTGCAGTTCGCCAGTCGTAGGCTCGATAGCCGTCGAAGGACCAGTAAGCGCGTCGTGCGAACGACGCATGTTACGCCGGGACGGGCTCTTTTTATTCTGCTGAACAGCCATGATGACTCCTGTAGATGGACAACCCCGAATAAATGGGTGCAGCCCGAAAAAATTAACGAATTAGTAACAAACAATCAAGACTTCTTGAGCGAGCCCAATACGGCAAACGGGGACGGCCGCTCAAAGGCGGACTCATCCAGGTCGTCAGACTTGGCTTCCATGGACAGCGACTGCGCATCGGGACAAACCTCATGGCGCGGCACATAAGGCACGCTAAGAATCAGCTCGTCCTCGACCAGTCCCAGGACATCCAACTGGCCTTCACACAAGATGCGATCAGGACCTTCCGTATCGTCATCATCCAGCTCAAGTTCGTCCTCGGTTGCCACAATCTGTACTTCGTTGGAAATATCGATGGGCCACTCAAAAGGCTTCACACAGCGCTGGCATTCCAAAATGACACTACCTTTGGCCTGCACATGCACAAAACGACGCCGGGCAGAATCTTCCCGACCCGACACACTCCAGTCAATGCGCAAATCGCCTTGATCGGGCAAATCGGATACCAGACGAGACAAATCTTCCACCAGCACCTGACCCGACATTTCCTGAGGGGCACGGGCTAGATTCAAGGTGTCGATATACTGTGTCGTCATAAGTATGCTTAGGGCATCAAACCACGGTTTTACCAGGATCTGGAACCGCTTGTTTGTTCTGCTTTATTTGTCGCTTTCGCTTGTTTGCTGCTTGCTTGTTTCACTGCCTTGGTATCGCTTGGGGGCTCTACCACTTTTTCTTGTACTGCTTTTTTTCCTGCCCCTCGGTATTGAAGCATGTAAAGCGCAGCTGGCAAACCGCCAAGCTAGCCTACAACCATTTCAATAACGAAGAAAACATTAGATAATACCGTGCTAAGCACAAGGCAGTCAAACCAAAGCACAGCTAAAACACACTATGCGTCTCATCCTTGCATCAAGCTCAGTCTATCGCCGCGCTATGTTAGCGCGTTTGGGCTTGCCTTTCACCTGTCAGTCTCCTGACATTGATGAAACCCCACTTCCCGCAGAGGCTCCCGCCCAGCTCAGCCTGCGTCTGGCGCGTGAAAAAGCGGCCCGTATCAGCCAGCTGAACCCAGGCGCCCTCGTGATCGGCTCCGATCAGGTCGCCACATCGGGCCAGGACGCTATTGGCAAGCCTGGCGACCATGCCGGTGCGCAGAAACAACTGCGTCGCCTGAGCGGTCAAGACATCGATTTCCATAGCGCTTTATGCGTGACGGATGGCCAGGAATTTCTGTGCAGCGATATTGTTACCAATTGTCGTTTTCGCGCATTGAGTGATGAAGAAATCGAGCACTATTTGCTGCAGGAAAAACCGTATGACACCGCTGGCAGCGCCAAGGCCGAAAGCCTGGGTATTGCCCTGATGGAGTCCATGCGCTCGGACGACCCAACCGCTATCATTGGCCTGCCGCTGATCGAGCTGTGCACCATGCTGCGTCACTTTGGCTTGAACCCCTTGCGCCCCACCCTTTTGCCCCCTTCCGTTTAGGACTGATACGCCATGCCCCAAGCCGCCCCTTTGCACCTGATCCCCGTAGGCTTAAGCGAGAGCCCGATCAGCGGCTGGCTACCCGCCGACGTCAAGGCTTTGACGCGCGAACTGACCGTCTTTATTGCCGAGAACGCCAAAACCGCCCGCGCCTTCCTGAAACTGGTTGAGCCCGTGGTACCTCTGCAAGAAATCACCATTCACACGCTGGACAAGCGCGGCAACAAACCCGGTGAAATGCGTGAGTGGCTGAAAACAGCCCTGCAAGGTCAAGCCATTGGTCTGGTATCGGAAGCTGGCTGCCCCGCCGTCGCCGACCCCGGTGCGCTGGTGGTTGCCATGGCCCACGAAATGAAGATCCCCGTGCGCCCTCACGTTGGCCCCTCTTCCATTTTGCTGAGCCTGATGGCCAGCGGCCTGGACGGTCAGCAGTTTGTATTCCACGGCTATGCGCCCGTGGATGGCGGCGCACGCGCCAAGCAGCTCAAACAATGGGAAAGCCAGTCCCAAGCCCTGAAACAAACCCAGATCCTGATCGAAACACCTTATCGCAATCAGGCCATGTACAGCACCTTGCTGCAGTCCCTCAAGCCCACCACACGCTTGTGCCTGGCTCGTGACCTGACAGGTACGCGTGAATTGATCCAGACTGCCACAGTTGAACAATGGCGCGAGCGCCAGCCGCCTGCCCTGGACAAAACCCCCTGCATTTTCCTGTTTCTGGCTGGTCGTTAAGATGAAATCCCTGTCTTTTCTTGCACCCGTCTTGAAGCGCAGCGTTCAGATTGGCGTACTTAGCCTGACGGCCTTATTGGCGGCCTGTGGCAGTAGCGGTCCCTTCAAACTTGATGACAGCTATAGCGCTCAGGGCCAGAACAGCCGAGTGCGTTATCTGGTCATGCACTACACCGCTGGCGACCACGCCACCTCCTTGAAGGTGCTGACGCAGCGTGATGTCAGCGCCCATTACTTGGTCAGTGACGAGCGCCGTCCCACTGTCTACCGTCTGGTTCCAGAGGAACGCCGCGCCTGGCATGCAGGTCTGGGCTCCTGGTACGGTTTCACAGACCTGAACACCGGCTCTATCGGCATCGAAATCGTTAATATGGGCCGCTTGGCAGATGGTCGCTGGGCTCCGTATACGTCCGGGCAGATTGAAGCAATCAAAGCACTATTGAAAGACCTGGCTCAGCGTCATGGCGTGTCTGCCCGCAATATTATTGGCCACAGCGATGTTGCCCCACAACGCAAGCTGGACCCCGGCCCTCATTTCCCCTGGAAGGAACTGGCCCAAGCAGGCATAGGCCGCTGGTACAAGGAATCACAGGCCCGAGCACTGCAGGCGCAGTACGCCACGCGTCCCCTGCCCTCTGCCGCTCAAACCCAGGCCCTGCTGCGCAAAGCAGGCTACGAAACGCCTGACAGCGGCGTGTTCGACAAGGCCACACAAAACGTGATCGCCGCCTTCCAGATGCACTACCGCCCAGCCCGCTACGACGGCACGTTGGATGCCGAAACAGCCGCCATTTTGCAAAGTCTGGATTGAAAAAAAAACAGGTAATGGGCTTATGCTCATTACCTGTTTTGCTTAGTGCACTGTCTTTTTCAATACGGGCCAGCGGCGCAAAACCAGCAAGCCCACCAGAACCAAACCATAGACATAAACTTCCACCACATCATTTTTACCAGTACGAATCAGGTAAAAGTGCAGGATGGAAAGCACCGCCGCCAAATACACGGTTTGATGCAAGCGGCTCCAGCCACGACCCAAACGTTTCTGCCAACCATGCGTGGAAGTCAGGGTCAACGCCAATAAAATCAGCACAGCCACTACCCCGATCGCAATCAAGGGCCGCTGCACCACGTCCTGCCACATGGACAGCCAGTCGCCCGAGCGATCCCACCAGGCCCAGGCCAGGGTATGCAAAGCTGCATAAAAAAAACTGAACAAACCCAACATGCGGCGCCAACGCACCAAGGCGGGCTGAGCCAGCAAACGCCTTACAGGACTTAAAGCCAGGGTCAACAGCAAGAGCACCAAGGCCCAAACCCCACTAGATCGGGTCAAAAACTCGGCTGGATTGGCACTTAGGCCATTGTTGAAACCCAACCACACCCAGCGTCCCAAGGGAAACAAGCCCAGCAAGAACACCAAGGGCTTGAGCCTATCCAATTGCGCAGCCTTCCAGGTACTCATCAGTAATAGCGCCTTAAATCCATATCGGCATACAACCCCGCTACATCTTCGGCATAGCCGTTAAAAGGCAAAGTCGGTTTTTTGGTGGCGAAGAATCCCGAACCGATGACACGTTCAGTGGCCTGGCTCCAGCGGGGATGCGGCACTTCCGGGTTCACATTGGCATAAAAGCCATACTCATGCGGAGCCACCTTCATCCAGCTGGACTCGGGCATGGTGTCCGTCAAGGTGATGCGCACCAAAGACTTGGCCGATTTGAACCCATACTTCCACGGCACGATCAGCCGCACCGGCGCTCCATTCTGAACAGGCAGGCTTTTTCCGTACAGACCAGTAGCCAGCAGAGTCAAAGGATGCATGGCCTCGTCCAACCGTAGCGCCTCCACATAGGGCCAGGCCAAGATACGAGAGCGTAGACCCGGCATGGTTTCCGGGTCCGCCGCTGTTTCAAACCGAACAAAGCGGGCCGAGCCCTTGGGCGACGCCTGCTTTAGCAAGGCCGACAAGGAATAGCCCACCCAGGGCACCACCATGGACCAGGCTTCAACACAACGCAGACGGTAAATACGCTCTTCCAAAGGGGCCAGCTTCAAGATCTGGTCCATATCCAAGGTAAGCGGCTTGTTCACCAAACCGTCAATCTGCAAAGTCCAGGGTTCAGTCTTGAATTTCCCCGAATGGCGGGCAGGGTCTTCCTTGCCCGTGCCAAATTCGTAGAAATTATTGTAGGAGGTGACATCGGACTCGCTGGTGGGCATATCGTCCAGTTTCCAGCGCTGGGAAGGCGTGAACGACAAGTCCTGCCCTACCGGGACCGCCTGAGCCCGACCCGGAAAGCTGGCCGCCAGGGCCAAGGCGCCGGGAGCCTGCAAAAGCAGGCGGCGGCGCGCCCGCCAGACCGACTCGTCGGTAATTTCAGAGGGACGTATGGGCTGCGAACGTGATTTGAACATCTCCATCTCCTGAACCTGTCTGGCAAGATGGTCGTCAAACCGGCTTGCCGCCTATTAAATCCGTGCCAATACCCAATCGCGCATTTGCGCCACATTATCAACCATGACCGTGGGCTCAGCCTTGGCCAGGGTTTGAGGATCGTGCGCGCCGTAAGTGACAGCCACGCTATCCATGCCCGCATTGGCCGCCATATGAATATCGTGCACGGTATCGCCCACCATCAAGACCTGCTCGGGCTCCAACATCAATTCGGCCAGCAATTGATGCAGCATTTCCGGGTCCGGCTTGCTGCGGGTTTCATCTGCACAACGGGTAGCATCAAAAAAAGTGCTGAGATTGACCTGCTGCAGCACTCTATCCAAACCTTGACGACTTTTGCCCGTTGCCACTCCTAAGGCAATCTGGCGGCCCCGAAGTTCACCCATGAAAGGCAATATTCCGTCAAACAGCTTGATATGCGGGTCGCGCTGCATAAAGTGATGTCGATAGCGCTCCAGAAACAGCGGCATCTGCTCGGCAGTCAAATCCGGCACAGCGCGATACAAGGCGCTTTCCAGCGACAAACCAATAACCCAGCTGGCTTGCTGAATCGAGGGCACAGGCAATTGCAGATCCGCACTGGCCAACTGAATAGAACTGGCAATTGAGTACGTCGAATCCATAACTGTGCCGTCCCAATCAAACAGAACGGCGGCGTAACGCGTCATAACTACTTCTCCAAACGCTCAAGAACGGCCTGACAGGCAGCCGGCAAGGCGGCCTCCAGAACCAGAGGCTGTCCGGTGACAGGATGATTGAACTCCAGGCGTCCCGAATGCAGGAACATGCGCTTGAAGCCCTGGCGGGCGAATTGATCGCGAATGGCGTCGTCGCCATACTTGTCGTCGCCCACAATCGGAAAGCCCGAATGGGCCAAATGAACCCGAATCTGGTGGGTGCGGCCGGTTTTCAGCTCCGCCTGCACCAAAGTAAAGCGACCAAAACGGCGCTGCATGGTGATGATGGTATGCGCAGGCTTGCCTGTGGGGTCAACCTTGACGCGCCGCTCCCCGCTTTCGGTCAGCCAGCGCAGCAAGGGAAAACGGATATGCTGGCGATCGTTCACCCAATCG
The DNA here is from genome assembly GCF_023674485.1 of Alcaligenes sp. DN25. Lineage (NCBI taxonomy): Bacteria > Pseudomonadati > Pseudomonadota > Betaproteobacteria > Burkholderiales > Alcaligenaceae > Alcaligenes > Alcaligenes sp. DN25. The sequence goes on from NZ_CP098408.1 coordinate 2,799,878, forward strand.
CCCTGCACCAACGCCCAATAAAACTTGCGCGCACGGATTTCGCGGAACATATCGTGCAAACCAACCAGGGCGGCACGACGCTTGGCGATAATCAGCAAACCGGAGGTATCCCGGTCCAGACGGTGGGCTAGTTCCAGAAAGGGCTCCTGAGGACGGGCAGCACGCAACTGCTCGATGACACCGAAAGACACACCACTGCCACCATGCACGGCAACACCGGCAGGCTTGTCGATGACCATCAGGTGCTCGTCCTCGAACACCACCGGGAAAACGGCAGCGGGAACATGACGCGGCTGCTCGGGCTCGGGCAGCCGCAGCGGCGGAATCCGCACCATATCGCCGTCCTGCAAACGATAGTCACTGCTGATACGGCCTTTATTCACGCGCACCTGACCGCCACGGATCGCTTTGTAAATGTGGCTTTTTGGCACCCCTTTACATTCACGTAACAAAAAATTATCTATACGCTGACCTGCCCGCGTTTCATCAATGCGTAATATTCGCACTTGAGGGGCTGATCTTTGTGATTCATGAGGTTTGCACATAACAAAAAGGGGCATATAATCGCTTCAGCCTATGGAAGCTGAGACTGGGTCCAGCGTAGAGATGCAAAGGGTGCGTCTCCGTTGGATGACCAAGGACTGATAATTGTATCCTTGAGTTCCAGCTTCCGGGTCATAAGGTCGCCGGGGTGAGTCCGAAATAGCGAAAGTCGTGTGGCAAGAAGGCCCGCTTTCCAAGAGATGTTTTCCTCCCGCGTGCGGCGCTGAATTCCTGCACAGATTGTCCCGCTCTTTTGCACCAGCCGCATGATTTATGCGGCTGCCGTTCCCCCAGCAATTTTATATTCGTCAAACACACACCGTGACTCTGACCCCCCTGCTGATTGAACTTCGCGCTTTGGCGCGACTCGTGCCTCCCAGACTATAAGCCGGTAGGCCGATTTTGCCTGCCTGCACCAAACTGATGCAGCTATAGCGCTACACACCTGTGACCCGCGGTCGTGCGCCGATATTTCGGTGCTCCATGACAACGGAGATCCACACTCATGAAACGCATGTTGTTCAATGCGACGCATCAAGAAGAACTACGCGTCGCCATTGTCGACGGTCAAAAACTGATTGACCTCGACATCGAAACAGCCGGGCGCGAACAGCGCAAAGGCAATATCTACAAAGGGGTCATCACCCGCATCGAACCCGGCCTGGAAGCCTGCTTCGTCAGCTACGGTGAAGAGCGTCACGGCTTTCTGCCATTCAAGGAAGTAGCTCGCAGCTACTTCAAGGAAGGGGTTGATGTACGCAGCGCCCGCATCCAGGACGCCCTGGTTGAAGGCCAGGAACTGATCATCCAGGTTGAAAAAGAAGAGCGTGGCAACAAGGGCGCTGCCCTGACCACCTTCATTTCCCTGGCAGGCCGCTATCTGGTTCTGATGCCCAACAACCCCCGTGGGGGTGGCGTATCGCGCCGCGTTGAAGGCGAAGACCGGCAGGAACTGCGCGAAGCCATGGACCAGCTGGACATTCCGCAGGGCATGAGCATCATCGCCCGCACCGCAGGTATCGGCCGCAGCGTCGAAGAGCTGCAGTGGGACCTGAACTACCTGATGCAGTTGTGGACCGCCATTGACGGCGCTGCCCGCGACAATGCAGCTCCTATCCTGATTTATCTGGAATCCAGCCTGGTTATCCGGGCCATCCGCGATTACTTCTCGCCCGATATTGGCGAAATCCTGATCGACACGGACGAGATTCACGAGCAGGCCGCCGCTTTCATGAGCGTGGTCATGCCCGACAATCTGCATCGCGTAAAGATGTACCGCGATGACATCCCGCTGTTCTCGCGCTTTCAGATCGAACACCAGATCGAAACCGCCTACTCGCGTACCGTGCAATTGCCTTCGGGCGGTGCTGTCGTTATCGACCACACCGAGGCCCTGGTTGCCATTGACGTGAACTCGGCTCGCTCCACGCGTGGTGCCGACATTGAAGAAACCGCCCTGCGCACCAACCAGGAAGCCGCCGACGAAGTGGCCCGCCAGTTGCGTTTGCGTGACTTGGGTGGCCTGATTGTTATCGACTTTATCGATATGGAAGACAGCAAGAACCAGCGTGCTGTCGAACAACGCCTGCGTGATGCCCTGCACCTGGACCGTGCTCGCGTCCAGATGGGCAAGATCTCGCGCTTTGGTCTGATGGAACTGTCCCGTCAGCGCCTGCGCCCTGCCCTGAACGAAGGCTCCCACATCACTTGCCCACGATGCACCGGCACTGGCGTCATTCGTGATGCCGAATCCAGCGCCCTGCACGTACTGCGTCTGCTGCAAGAAGAAGCCATGAAAGAAGGCACGGCCGCCCTGCACGCTCAGGTGCCGGTGGATGTGGCTACCTTCCTGCTGAACGAAAAACGCGCTGACATCACCAAGATCGAATCGCGCCTGAACATTGCCCTGATCCTGATTCCGAACAAGAATCTGGAAACCCCACACCACATCATCGAGCGCCTGCGCCACGACGACCCCCGTCTGGACGAACTGCGCAGCAGCTACGAGCTGGTCCAGCAGCCTGAGCAGCAAGACAGCTTGGTGCCGCACCGCAGCCACGAAATCAAGCCTCGTCCAGAAGCCCTGGTCAAGAGCACCACACCGGCCCAGCCAGCTCCCATGAGCAAGCCTGCTGCCGCCGCAGCCGCCAGCGCCGCTGCTAGCGACAACAAGCCCGGCCTGCTCAAGCGCCTGCTGAACTGGTTGTCCGGCGCACCTGCCGAACCCGTGGCCGAGACCACCAAATCCGAAAGCAGCAAATCCTCCTCTGGCCGCCGCCAAGGTCGTCCCGGCCAATCCAATAGTGGCCGTGGCCAAGGTGGTCGTGGCCGTCGCCAGTCCAACCGCCCGGAAGCGGCTCAGGAAGAAAAAGCCAGCACGGAAAACACCGGCAGTAATACCCGTGGTCGCCGCCGTAACGCCTCAGCAGGTAACGAATCTGCTCTGGAAACTCCACAAAGCGCCAACACGACGCCCGCCACTGCCGACGAAGGCAGCAGCAACAGCCGCAACCCACGTAACCGCCGTGGCCGTGGCCGTCAACGCCGTGAAGAAGGCAGCACAGAAAACGTCGAGCTGAACAAAGACGTCGCCAGCACTGAAGCCCAGCACGAACAGGCTGCTGCCGCAGTGGCCAGCGTCGCCGTAGTGGCTGCCGTGGCCGCCACCAAGCAAGAAGCGCAAACCCGCGCTGAACAGCTGGCCGAGGCCGACAGCGCTGATACCAGCGACAACTCGGATGCCGAAACCGACGAGAACAGCGAAAACGGCGCTCTGGACCCAGAACGCAAACGTCGCCGTCGTCGTAGCCGTCGTGGTCGTCGTAACACCGACGCCAACGCCGTAGCCGAGAACGAAGAGAACAACGAAGAAGGCAATACCAGCGCCTACGTTGCTCACGAAACACCTAGCTTCAACCCCGCTGCCCTGGATGCCCAGGAACAAGCTGCCACCCAAACCGCAGCAGCCGAGCCTGAACAGCCACAAGCAGCCGTAGAGGCACCTGCAGCACAAGAAGCAGCTCCTGTCGCCGTAGAGGCCTCTGAAGAAGCCCCTGCCGCTGCTCAAGCCGCACAACAAGCTGAAGAAGTCGCTACGACCCCGGCAAACGCTGTTGAAACCGCTCCAGCCCAGGAAGAAGTAGCCACTCCAGCCGTTCAGGCCGAAGTTGCTCCAGAAGCTCCAGCCGCAGAAGAAACCGTTGCTCCTGTGCAAGCAGAAGCTGCCGCCGAACCTGCCAAAGTAGAAGTGACCGAAGCTCAAGCTGAAGCTGTAGAAACAGCCGCAGCGCCCGCAGAAACGCAAGCCGCAGCAGAAACCCCAGCCGTTGAAGCCGCTCCAGTGGAAACTGCAGCCGTAGAAACCGCTACTGCCCAGGAAGAAGTTGCTGCTCCAGCCGCTCAGGCCGAGGTAGCGCCAGAAGCTCCTGCCGCTGAAGAAGCTGTTGCTCCTGCGCAAGCAGAAGTTGCTGCCGAACCAGCCAAAGCAGAAGCCACCGAAGCTCAAGCTGAAGCCGTGGAGACAACTGCTACTCCCGCAGAAGCACAACCTGCAGTTGAAGCCCCGGCCGTTGAAGCCACTCCAGTGGAAACCACAGCCGTAGAGACTCGCGTTGAGACTCAAACGACTGCAGCTGCAAAAGCCCCTGCTGCCGAACAAGCACAGAAGCCCACAGCCGCCCCTCTGGAAGCCGTACTGAACGCAGCGGGCATCGAACTAGTGGAAACCGTTCGCTCGGCAACACAGGACGACTACCAGCCCGCACCAGTGCGCCTGGGTCGCCCACGCAAGCAACGTGCTGCAGAAACCGAGAACAGCGAGCCGCTGCAACAGGTTGAAACGCAGTAAACAGCAAGACTAAAAACGCCGCCCACAAGGGCGGCGTTTTTTATGCCTGTCGCATCCGTTTTTTTATACCTACCCGTATCCACAAAGAGTAGTCACCTGGGCCCTTTCTCCTTCCCCGCTAATCCCAGCCTCCCAAAAAAGTCACTATTCTCTTTCACCCAAACCCAAACCCAAACCCAAACCCAAACCCAAACTTAGCCTAGCTCCGCCTGCTGCAGCGTCGAGCTCGGCGTTAAACCTGCCCTGGCCTTAATCCCAAGCCTATAAATCTTTCAACTCCAGCAGCAGACACAGCCAAATATAAAAATAAAGAGAAAAACAAAGCTGAAACCAACAATGCAGAAAACGCGCGTACACACACAACCGAACGAGGCATAGCTTCCAACACAGGCTCAGGTACAAGTACAAGCACTGGGCAGGACAGGCACAGGTGCAGGTGCAGGTGCAGGTGCAGATAGTAGATACAGCCCTCTATTTGAGCCCTCTGCGATATTCCTTTTTTCTTGGTGTGGGGAGTACGGCCCTGGGGCGAGTCAGGGACTTGGCCGCGGGCCATTGAACAATCCAGGGTGCAAGCCCAGTGCTGTTCGAGCCAGACGCTTGTACTTGGTCCGGGGGACCAAGTACCTGGCGAGTTCACTGGGCGCCTGGATTGTTCAATAGCCAAGGGTACCCGTGCGCAGCACGGGCCAGGGCCCCGCCCCAGGGTCGTACTCCCCACACCAAGAAAACCAAGCCAATCTCGCCCTGAAGCTTCAACTCACAAGCCAACGCCTCAATACCAAAAACCGCTTTGCAAAAAAACAAAAACACGGCAGCCCAAAAAAAACGCCACCTAAACCCAGGTGGCGTTCTTCTTTAGCAATTCCTTGGCAATCAAGAATGCCGCGACACAGCCTCAGCAGGCTGACGAGTCAGCAAAGCCAGCAACTCGGCCAGCTCACGCTGCAGCTCGCGACGATCAACCACCATATCGATAGCGCCCTTCTCCAGCAAGAACTCGGCACGCTGGAAGCCTTCGGGCAGTTTCTCGCGCACAGTCTGCTCAATCACGCGAGGACCGGCAAAACCGATCAAGGCATTAGGCTCGGCAATCACCACATCGCCCATAAAAGCGAAACTGGCCGACACACCACCCATGGTGGGGTCAGTCAAAATGCTGATAAACGGCAAACCCGCCTCGGACAATTCAGCCAAAATAGCCGTCGTCTTGGCCATCTGCATCAGAGAGAACAAGCTCTCCTGCATACGCGCACCACCCGAAGCGGCCACGCAAATAAAAGGACTACGGTTGGCAATAGCCGCCTGCACACCACGTGTGAAACGCTCGCCCACCACGGAACCCATGGAACCGGCCATGTATTCAAACTCGAAGCAGGCCACCACGGCAGGCACAGACAAAATCGTACCGCTCATGACCACCATGGCTTCAGTTTCGCCCGTCTGCTTGGCCGCCTCAGAAACACGTTCGGTGTACTTGCGCGAATCGCGGAACTTCAAGGGGTCCATAGGACGGGTGTTGGAACCAATCTCGGTCTGGCCTTCGGGGTCCAGCAAGGACTTGATCCGGGCACGAGCACCAATGCGCATGTGATGGCTGCATTTGGGGCAGACATTCAAGGTGGCTTGGAGATCTTCCTTGTAGAGCACAGACTCACACGACGGACATTTCACCCACAGCCCTTCGGGAACGCGACGGCTGCTTTCGGGGTTACGGTTAATTCGCGGCGGGAGTATTTTCTCGATCCAGCTCATTGTTAGATCCTGTTTTCGCCTGGCCGGCACCCGGCCCACCAAGCTCTTTATTCTGAAAAAAAGCGCCTGCTCCTGAAGAACAGGCAGATGATTCTATACGCGGAATAGGTATTTAGGCTAATTATCCAGTGCCTGACGTATCTGCGCGAGCCATTGGCTAGCTGCTGCAACCGCAGCTGCATCCATATCCTTTTGCTCTTTGCCAGCGTTCTCCTGCACAGCCTGCTCCATGGTCTGGATCAGCTTGGAGCCAATGACAACTGCGTCCGCGCTACGGGAAATGGCTTTGGCGCTTTGCGCGTCCCGAATCCCGAAACCCACTCCGACCGGAATTTTGACGTGCTGACGAATACGCTGCAAGTGGTGTTCCACATCAGCCACATCAATCTGGGCCGAACCGGTCACACCTTTCAGGGACACATAATACACATAGCCCTGCGCCAAAGCGGCTACCTTGGCAATGCGCTCGTCCGTGGACGTGGGCGAGAGCAGGAAAATGGTATCCACGCCTTGCTCGGTCAGCAAACGGGTGAAATCCTCGGACTCTTCAGGTGGGTAATCCACCGTCAGTACGCCGTCCACACCCGCCTTACCTGCCATGACGGCAAATTCAGCCTGACCGATACGCTCAATAGGATTGGCGTAACCCATCAGAACAACCGGCGTTTCCTCATCGATCAAACGAAACTGCTGCACAATCTCCAGCACTTTACGCAAGCCCACACCACGGCTGATGGCACGTTCAGCCGCCTGCTGAATCACCGGGCCATCGGCAGTGGGATCAGAAAACGGCACACCCAATTCAATGACATCTGCCCCGGCCTGACGCAAGGCATGCATCAAGGCCACGGTAGCGGGCACCGAAGGGTCTCCGGCCGTAATATAAGGCACCAGGGCACAGCGCCCGTTCAAACCTTCAAACGTCTTTTTCAGACGCACATTACTCGACATATCCGTTCCCGATTGCTTACAGAGTCAAGCCGCCGTACTCGGCGACCGTGTGCATGTCCTTATCGCCACGACCGGACAAACTGACCAGGATGATTTTATCCTTGGGCAAAGTCGGGGCAATGCGAGCCGCATGCGCCAGCGCGTGCGAGGACTCCAGCGCGGGCATGATGCCTTCGATGCGGCAGCAATCGTGAAACGCTTTCAGGGCGTCTTCATCGGTGCAGGTGGCGTATTGCGCACGGCCACAATCTTTCAGCCAGGCGTGCTCGGGACCCACACCTGGGTAATCCAGGCCAGCCGACACCGAGTGCGTAGGCATGACGTTACCGTCATCGTCCTGCAGCACATAGGTACGGTTACCGTGCAGCACACCCACCATGCCCTTGTTCAGGGAAGCCGAGTGCTCCAGCGTATCCAGACCGCGGCCAGCCGCTTCCACTCCGATCAGCTCCACATCCTTGTGCTCGATGTAGGGGTAGAAAATGCCCATGGCATTGGAACCACCGCCCACCGACGCCAAAACGTAGTCAGGCTGACGACCGGCGTCCTGAGGCATTTGCTCCACGCACTCGTCACCGATCACGCATTGGAAGTCGCGCACCATCATCGGGTAAGGATGAGGTCCAGCCACCGTACCAATAATGTAGAAGGTATTGCTGATATTGGTGACCCAGTCGCGCATGGCTTCGTTCAGCGCGTCTTTCAGGGTGCGCGAACCGGATTCCACAGGAACGACCGTCGCACCCAGCAACTTCATGCGGTACACATTGGAAGCCTGACGGCGTACGTCCTCGCTACCCATGTAGACCACACACTCCAGACCATAGCGGGCGGCGACCGTAGCCGTTGCCACGCCGTGCTGGCCTGCACCGGTTTCAGCAATAATGCGTGGCTTGCCCATGCGGCGAGCCAGCAAAATCTGACCGATACAGTTGTTGATCTTGTGTGCGCCAGTGTGATTGAGATCTTCGCGCTTGAACCAGATCTGAGCTCCACCTAGTTGCTCCGACCATCGACGGGCATGGTACACAGGGCTGGGACGACCGACAAAATGCTTGAGTTCGTAGTGAAACTCACGCAGAAACTCAGGATCGTTCCGATACTGTTCGTAGGCTGCTTTCAACTCGTCCAGGGCGTGGACCAGCGTTTCAGCGACAAACGAACCACCAAACTGACCAAAATGTCCATCCGGGTCGGGCAAGGTATAGGTTTTCAAAGCTCGCTCTCTTGATTGACAAGAACAATCGCGGGCACAACGCCCGCGAGGTTTAGGTTTACCGATTTTAGCAGTTCAGGACGAGTAGCGGCGGGCGCTGACGCCCGATAACTCGTTCAAGGCCGCTAAAGCCTTTTGAATTTGCTCGCCATCACGCACTTCAATAGTAAATATCATGCGCGTCAACGAGCGGCGACTCAAGGTGTTGATACCCGTTACGTTCAAACGCAGGCGGGCAAACACTTCCGAGAGATCACGCAAGAGGCTGGGATGCTCCTGAGCCTCAATGGCCAAATCCACGGGATACTGAGTATCCCCCGTATCGCCCCAATCGACGCTAATAGCCCTTTCAGGTTGTCGATCAGCCAGTTCCTGGTAGGACTTGCAGTCAGCACGGTGTATGGACACGCCCCGACCACGAGTCACAAAACCGGCAATCAGATCAGGGGGTGCGGGACGGCAGCAACGGGCCAGCTGCGTCATTAGCGAATCTACACCCACCACCAGCACGCCGCTTTTCCCGGTCTTGGAAACACTTTCCCGGGCCGCATCAAACACACGCTGTACGGGCTCTTCCTCCTGCACATCCTCACGGAACAAGGCATCCACCTGACGCAGGCTGAATTCATCCTTGGCCACGGCAACATACAGGTCATCTGCCTTGGCAAAGCCCAGCTGTTGCGCCATCTGCTCCAGATTCACGGCCGTACGACCCAGTCGTTGCAACTCTTTTTCGACCATGCTCTGGCCTTGAGAGATGCGCTGCTGCAACTCAATCGCGTTGAACCAGGCGCGCACCTTGGAGCGCGAGCGTGGGCTGGCCAGAAAGCCCAACTGCACGTTCAGCCAGTCACGCGATGGACCGCCGGATTTGGCCGCCACAATCTCTACCGTCTGGCCAGTCGACAAGCGCGTGGACAAAGGCACCATCTGTCCATCAACCCGCGCACCCCGGCAACGGTGGCCCAGATCGGTATGCAGGTAGTAGGCAAAGTCCACCGGCGTCGCCCCCACAGGCAGCTCGATAACCCGAGCCTGCGGCGTCAGCACATAAATATGTTCGTCTTCCTGAGCCTTCAAAGGCCTGGCAACAGCCGGTTTCTTGCTGGCAACGGGCTCCACTACCTTTTCGGAAGCCGAATCTTTGCTGCTGTCTGCTTGCGGGGCAGGCTCGGTAGCGTTCGAGGTGGACGCCTCCCTGTCCCAGGCCAGCAATTGACGCATCCAGGCTATCTTTCTATCGTCCTCACCATCGGCCACCTGCTGTCCGCCCTGGGCTCCAGCTTCCTTGTAGCGCCAATGGGCAGCCATCCCGTATTCCGCGAACTGGTGCATGTCGCGTGTGCGGATCTGGATTTCATAGCAGCGCCCCTGTGCATCCGCAATAACGGTATGCAGGGAACGGTAGCCATTGGGCTTGGGCCGGGAGATGTAATCGTCAAACTCCTCGGGCACCGGCGTCCACAGCGAATGCACCACCGCCAGGGTGTGGTAGCAGCTGCGCTCGTCATCAACAATGACACGCAAGGCGCGCAGATCAAACAGCTGATCGAAATCCAGATGCTTGTTGCGCATCTTGTTCCAGATACTGAAGATATGCTTGGGCCGGCCTGAAACCTCAGCCACGATATGCTCGCGTTTCAAGGCTGCCAGCAGTTGGTCGCGCACCTGACTGATCAGGGTTTCGCGCTCTACGCGCTTGTCTTCCAGCTTACTGGCAATATTCTTGTAGACCTCGGGATTCAGAAAGCGAAAGGCCAGATCTTCCATTTCCCACTTGATCTGCCAAATCCCCAAACGATTCGCCAAGGGCGTATAAAGCTCCAGCGTTTCACGCGCAAACTCGACCGGGCAGACGGTCTTGGACTGCCGATACCAGCGCAAGGACTGCAGGCGCGAAGCCAGGCGCATCATCACAATGCGCAAGTCAGCGGCCATCGCCAGCAGCATCTTGCGCTTCATTTCCTTTTGATCGCCCCCGCCTGTCTGCTCCTTGGCCTGGCCTGTCAGCGAACCCAGACGGTACAAGGCTCGCGAGCCACGTACCAACGTCATGACTTCGGCACCAAAGGCTTTCTGAACCGGGTCCTGCTTGACCTCCGGCCCAGGAGCAGGAGTGACGGCCAGCAAGGCGCTGGCACGGGTTTGAGCGTCCACACCCAAGCCAGCCAAAATAAGCGCGACCTGAGCGCAATGGCTGTCCAAGGGTTCGCCGGTACTTCCGGCCAGATCCAGCAAAATAGGCCCCGCCCAGTCGGCAGCCGCCTGCAATAGCGTACGCCCTGCTTCATCCAGTCCGTGGCTGGCTTGCGCGAACCATTGAGGATTGAAGGCCGACTCGGCCATAGGGGGAGAAGCGGTGTGATTCATGTGGATTACGTCGATGTGGCCACTCAGCGCTGAAGTGGCTCTCTATACTGTAGACGCTAGTCTATCACCGCGAGTAAGAGCTTATGAGTCTGAACACATGCCGCCAGCTTCTGTTGATTTGGCACTCCCGTACCGGCGCCGCCCGTCAACTGGCCGAACAGGCCGAGGAAGGCGCGCTGCAGGTCCTCAAAGAACTGGGCGAGACAGAGCAGGTCTGTATCAAACGCTTGCATTGTGATCAGGTGCAAGCACAGGATTTGCGCGATTCCCACGCCTATTTGTTCTGCGCGCCCGAGAATCTGGGCAGTCTGAGCGGTGCCATGAAAGAGTGTCTGGACCGGAACTACTACGAGGTGCTGGATCAACTCAACGGGCGTCCTTATTCCGCCCTGATCAGTGCGGGTAGCGACGGGCAAAGTGCACAACGGCAACTGGAACGGATTTGTACGGGCTGGCGGCTGGAGCTGGCCGCCCCCATCCGTATCTTCAATTTTCACGCCCAGACGCCAGAAGCCATTCTGGCTCCCAAGACCTTGAGCGAAGAGCAAATTGCCCAAGCTCGGGAAGCCGGTGGGCATCTGGCAGCACTGCTGTGTCTATGAAAAAGCCCTTTGCGTGTGCAAAAGGCTTTGATTCAAACTTTTAGTGCTATAGCTTTATCGCTTTAAAACGATGCCACCCGCCTGAAATCACGAGCATCACTGACCACGATGCCCTTAGCTCCCCTACCCAAGCAGCATTTGCCTCAAGCAGCAAGGACCTCAAGAAGGGAAGCCCAAGCTCTAAGCCGGAGGCAGCTGAAAAACCTGCCGCAAGTAAGCCAGATACGCCGGATCATCACACATGGTCTTTTCAGGCGCATCCGAGACTTTCGCCACGGGCTGGCCATTGCAACGCACCATCTTCATGACGATCTGCAGCGGCTCATGGCCCAGGTCATTGGTCAGGTTGGTGCCTATCCCGAAAGACACCTTGCAGCGGCCTGCAAAACGCAGGGCCAGCTCAATGGCTTTGGGTATGGTCAAACCGTCAGAGAACACCAAGGTCTTGGTACGTGGATCGGTACGGTTGGCCTGATAGTGCGCCAGTAAGCGCTCGCCCCAAATGAATGGGTCACCCGAGTCATGGCGAGCACCGTCAAACAGCTTGCAGAAGTACATGTCAAAGTCGCGCAGGAAGGCATCCATGCCGTAGACATCCGACAAGGCAATACCCAAGTCACCGCGATACTCTTTGGCCCACACTTCCAGAGCAAAAATCTGCGAGTCACGCAAACGGGGGCCCAGAGCCTGACAAGCCTGCAAGTATTCGTGCCCCATCGTACCCAGCGGCGTCACCCCATACTTCATGGCCAGCCAGACGTTGCTGGTGCCCGCAAAGTGCGGCTTCATCTGCTCGATCATGGTAGTGACCACTTCTTCGTGCCACTGCTTGGAAAAGCGGCGGCGCGTACCGTAGTCAGCCACACGAAAGTCGCTCAGGGCCGGATCATCCACCACCAGCCGCATCTTGGACTGCAGACGCTCGCGCCCTTCTGCCCATGGCGGCTGCGGACATTCGTTGCGAAAGTAAACCTCGTTCACAATGGCCAGCACCGGGATCTCGAACAGGATCGTGTGCAGCCAGGGCCCCTGAACCGAAATTTCGATCTCGCCGGGCACATCACCGGCCTGCACCTGAATGCAGCGCTCGGGCAGGTGGAACAAGCCCAGAAAATCGACGAAGTCGCTTTTGATAAAGCGCAGGCTACGCAAATAATCCAGCTCGGCGTCTGAAAAACGCAACTGGCACAGCGCGTGAATTTCCGCCCGAATCTCGTCCAGGTACTGGCTCAAATTAATATTGGGAGTACGGCACTTATAGCGATACTCCACGTGCGCAGCCGGGAAATGATGCAAAACAACCTGCATCATGGAAAACTTGTACAGGTCCGTATCAAGTAAAGAGGTAATGATCATCACAAACCTACCGATTTTGATTGCGCAACCATAGCACGGGCGCCAGTTCTTGCGTACAGCTATCTAGCAGGTGAGCTATTGCGCCATCTCAATAAGCAAGAAGCTGAATATTCGTTAAAATCGAAAGATTCGATTTAAATCCCATTTTTATCGTTCAGGCCCTGTGCGTTGTCGCGCACCCCATCCACGGCCCTTTGCCGTGACTGACCGCCTTAGCGATACCGCAGGAGTGTTACTGAAATGACCCACGTCGTCACCGAAAACTGTATCAAGTGCAAATTCACCGATTGTGTGGATGTGTGCCCCGTCGACTGTTTTCGTGAAGGCCCGAACTTTCTGGTGATTGACCCGGACGAGTGCATTGACTGCGCCGTCTGTATTCCCGAATGCCCGGCCAATGCCATTTTTGCTGAAGAAGATGTGCCGCAGGACCAAGTTCCCTTCATCGAACTGAACGCAGAACTGACGCCTATTTTTGCCAGCATCAACCGCTCCAAGAAACCGCTGGAAGATGCGGACGACTGGAACGGTGTGGAGAACAAACTACAGTATCTGGAGCGCTAAGCCCTTCGCTCGCTCTATAGAAGTCCGACCCGGTGGCTGCGTTCCTATCCAGCCACTCTTGCGCCCAATCTCGCCTTTTGATAAAAAAACTTGCCGCACTGCAGCAAGGGAAAATCCCAAGTACAGAGGAACGGTAAACGTCGTATTGTTTCCCACAGGAATAAGCATATACATTCCTCTGTATCAAATTAGGCAACACCAAGGCGCACACTATGCTTTACGATCTGCACGAACTTCAGCGGTCCTTTCTGGCCCCGCTGGCTGCCTTTACCGGCACCAGCTCCCAATGGTTCTCCAACCCATACAGTCCACTGGCCTACACGCCCCTGTCGCGCCAACTGGCGGCGGCCTCTGAACTGGTACACCGTATCGGCAAGGATTACGAAAAGCCAGCCTGGGGGCTGAACGAAACCCGGATCGACGGCCAGACCGTTGCCGTGCGCGAGGTCGAACACCTGAGCAAGCCCTTTTGCAAGTTGATCCACTTCGAGCGTGATCACCCCAAAGCCGCTCAGGACCCCACAATTTTGCTGGTAGCCCCTTTGTCCGGCCACCACGCCACCTTGCTGCGTGAAACCGTACGTGCGCTGTTGCCCGATCACTCTGTCTATGTCACCGACTGGATTGATGCTCGCATGGTGCCCCGTTCGGCCGGCCCCTTCCATCTGGACGATTACGTTCTGTATGTGCAGGAGTTCATACAGGCGCTGGGCTCGAAGGTGCACGTCATGTCGGTTTGCCAACCCACAGTGCCAGTACTGGCTGCCGTCTCGCTAATGGCGACCCGCCGCTCGGCCGTGATGCCGCGCAGCATGATCATGATGGGTGGTCCCATCGACACGCGTCAGTCGCCTACGGAAGTGAACCGTCTGGCCACGACCAAGTCCTATTCCTGGTTTGAAAACAATCTGATTCATCGCGTGCCCACCAAGTACCCCGGTGCTCACCGTCGCGTGTACCCCGGCTTTTTGCAGCATGCCGGCTTTGTGGCCATGAATCCGGATCGTCACGTCAGCTCGCACTACGACTTTTATCAGCACCTGATCAAGGGTGATGATGACGACGCACAAGCACACCGCCGTTTCTACGACGAATACAATGCCGTGCTGGATATGCCCGCCGAGTTCTATCTGGACACGATCCGCATTGTGTTCCAGGAGCACCGCCTGCCCAAGGGCCAATGGCACGTGCATGGCGAACAGGTTCGTCCACAAGATATTGATGGCGTAGCCTTGTTCACCATTGAGGGCGAACTGGACGATATTTCCGGCCAGGGCCAGACCCATTCGGCTCAAGCGCTGTGCGCAAAAATTGCCCCTGAACTCAAGCAACAATTCACCGCACCCAACTGTGGGCATTACGGGATTTTCTCCGGAAGTCGCTGGCGCACGCTGATCTGTCCTAAAATCAGGGACTTCATCCGTCAGCACAACTGATATTTGGCTCAGGCCGTTTCTGACGGGGCCAGATGGCCCCGTTTTTGCATTCATGTCCGACACCTTAATACGGCGCATTGACGCCCTGCTCCCTCAAACCCAGTGCACCCGCTGTGGTTACGACGCCTGTCTGCCCTATGCCCAAGCCATCGCGCTTGAGGGCGAGGCCATCAACCGCTGCCCGCCAGGCGGGCAGGAAGGCGTACAAGCCCTGGCCGAGCTGCTGGGTCGTGAGGCCCTGCCCCTGGATCCGTCCTGTGGCGAATTCACCGGCCCCAGTCGGGCGGTGATTATCGAAGAACACTGTATTGGTTGCACCTTGTGCATCCAGGCCTGTCCGGTGGACGCCATTATTGGCGCCAACAAGCTGATGCATACCGTGCTGGCCGACCGCTGCACAGGCTGTGAGCTCTGTGTGCCGCCCTGCCCTGTGGACTGCATCAGCATGGTGCCCACCGACGACTGGAGCGCCGAACAGGCCGCTCAAGCACGTCTGGATACCGAACAGCGCCGGGAGCGCCTGCTGAATCGCCACAAGGAAAGCTCGGACCTGGCGGCCCGTACCCTGGCCAATAAACCCGTTCTGGCCAATGATGCCGATCAGGCTGATAAACGCGAGGCGTCCATTGCCTCTGCCCTGGCTCGCGCCCGTGCCCGCCGTGCCAGCAAGACTGCAAGCGGAACCACACCATGAACGCTGCCAAGCGCTACGAGATTTTCAGTCGTTTTCAGGCTGCCAACCCCAAACCCACCACCGAACTGGAATACGCTGACACCTTTCAGCTGCTGATTGCCGTGATTTTGTCGGCCCAGGCCACTGATCGCTCCGTGAACCTGGCCACAGCCCGATTCTTTCCGGAACATGGCACACCCGAGGGCATCCTGGCCATGGGTGAAGAAGGCTTGCGCGAGGCCATCAAGACCATCGGTCTGTACAAGACCAAGGCAGCCAATGTCATCAAGACCTGTCAGATGCTGCTGGACTTGCATCAAGGCAAGGTTCCCTGTGATCGCGCCGCTCTGGAAGCGCTTCCCGGTGTAGGTCGTAAAACTGCCAACGTGGTCTTGAACACCGCGTTTGGCCTGCCCACCATTGCGGTAGACACACATATTTTCCGTGTAGCGAACCGCACCGGCATTGCGCCCGGCAAGAACGTGGTCGAAGTGGAAAAGAAGCTGGAGAAAGTCATACCCAAGCCTTTTTTGCTGGACGCCCACCACTGGCTGATTTTGCATGGCCGCTACATTTGTGTAGCCCGCAAGCCCAAGTGCCCCCAGTGCGGCATCTCGGATTTGTGCGACTTCAAACCGAAAACCGTTAACACTTAAGTAACACATACCCAGTTTAACAACATTTGTTTACCAAACAGTGCATTAAACCGGACCATCCTATGACAAACCCGCATAGTTTTGCTTCGTCGGCGCTTCCATACTGAAACGCATGACGGACTCTGCCTATAGTTAGCTGGCGATGGAATCACCACGGTAAGAGGCAAAGGACGCGTAACGGGTTCCTGCGCCGACCAGCCAACGTACAGGCCCATATTGACGACTCACGACAAGGAGCGTTCTCATGACACGGGCTGCCCTGGATATTGAGAATCTGTACGCCTGGCACCGAGAGTTCCCGCTCTTGCGCGGTTTGAATTTGCAGGTCGCTTCCGGCGAAATCTGCACTGTCTTGAGCCGCAACCGGGCCGGCCGCAGTGCCATGCTACGCGCCATCGTGGGTTTAACGGATAGCCGCCGCGGCTCCATCCGTATCCAGGGCACCGAAGCCATTCACCTGAACCAGCATCAGCTGGCAGATCTGGGCGTGGGTTACAGCCCCTACGAACAAAGCATTTTTACCGGCTTGAGCTGCGAGGAAAACCTCCTGCTGCCACCTGCCATAGGAACAACCCTGGGTGGTGGAATGTCGCTGGTACAAATCTATGAACTATTGCCCAGTCTGGAGCAGCGTCGCCACCATATGGCTACCCACCTGTCTACTGGGGAACAAAAGATACTGGCGATTGCGCGCTTGCTGCGCACGGGTGTGAATCTGCTGCTTCTGGACAAGGTATCCGAGGGCTTGGCCCCGGTGCAGGCCCAGACACTAAGCAAGTTGATCTGCACGCTGCGCAATGAGGGCTACACCATTGTGCTGGCCGAACAATGCCCGCAATTCTCGGCAGAGTTCAGCGATCAGTTTCATGTGCTGGAACAAGGGCAAATTATCGAGCGATTCAGCCGCAACGAATTAAGCCATAAATACGAAGCCCTGCACGCACTCCTGAATGTATGAGCACTTGATTCGCCAAGCTCCAAACCTGCGTCTTCCCCCTACTTGTCCTTGCCTGGAAGGCAGGTACAGGATCTCAATAAACAGGCATCCCGAAAAGTGGAAAAACGCCCAGAAATAACCGGACGGGTTCCAAGGTTTTCCATTTCCGGGCTGTTACCAGGTGATGCGAAAAACAGACATAGCGGCCAAATTGGCTCAGCATGAATTCTGCTTACTTGATCTACAACAAGGTCAGGCGACCAACTACCTCTGAAGCTTGCTTTGGATCAAATCCGCGGACCCAGCCCTCATGCACTCTGTAGGCTTTACACACACCTACGGAGCTCCTATGAAATCCCGCCACTTGATTCCAGGTCTGCACCTGTCCTTGCTTGCTGTTGGACTGGCCGCTGTTTTGTACGCGCCTCAAGGCCAAACACACGAAGCGGGTGATTTCTTGCTCAAAGGTGGCGTGACCTGGGTATCCCCAAAATCCAATAACGGCTCTGTGGCTGACGGCACCGTCAAGCTGGACGTAGGCAATAATGCTCGCCCCAGCTTCTCGCTGACCTACATGGCCACCCGCAATATTGGTATTGAGCTGCTGGGCGCTTTCCCCTTCCAGCACAATATCGACAGCAATCTGGGTCGTATCGGCAAGACTAAGCACTTGCCCCCAACCCTGAGTCTGCAATACCACTTCCTGCCTGACAGCGACTTCCAGCCCTACGTGGGCGTGGGCGTGAACTACACCATGTTCTTTGACACCGAGTCGCGCGGTGCTCTGGCGGGTTCCGACCTGAAGCTGAAAAACAGCTGGGGTTTTGCTGCCCAGGTCGGTGTGGATTACAAGCTGGACAAGAACTGGTTCCTGAATGCTGACGTACGTTACATCAGCATCCGCCCAGACGTGAAGCTGAACGGCCAGTCCATTGGCAAAGCCAAGCTTGACCCCGTGGTTGCCACCATCGGGGTCGGCTACCGCTTCTAAGCTGTCGCCTCTTCCTGCTCGCGTTTGCCCTGCCCCAAGCCCAGATAGCTTTCTATCACTCGGGGATTATGAGCCAGGTCAGACGCGGGCCCTTGCAGCACCACATCGCCCGTCTCCAGAACATAACCGTAGTCAGCCACTTGCAAAGCGGCACGCGCATTTTGCTCGACCAGCAAGATGGCCACGCCGGTACTGCGCAGTCGGGCAATGATCATGAAGATCTCCCGCACCACACGCGGCGCCAGGCCCAGACTGGGTTCATCCAGCATCAGCACTTTGGGTTGCGCCATCAAGGCACGGCCTACGGCCAGCATCTGCCGCTCCCCACCTGACAAAGTCCCTGCCAGCTGTGTACGACGCTCTTTCAAGCGGGGAAACAAGGTGTAGACCTTGTCCATGGTGTCGCGCCAACCGGGATGGCGGGCACGATACAGGCGAAAACCGCCCAGCAGCAGATTGTCTTCTACTGTCATGCTGCCAAACAGCTCGCGGCGCTCTGGCACCAGGGAAATACCGGCCGCAACACGACGCTCCACTTCCCAATGGCTGATCTCCTGCCCTTCGTACTGCACCGAGCCTGTGCTGCGGCCCACGCTGGGCAAAGAACCCATCATGGCATTGAGCAAAGTGGACTTACCGGCGCCGTTGGCACCAATCACGGTCACAATGCTGCCGGCACGCACGTCCAGGCTGGCCCCCATCACGGCACTGACTTTGCCGTACTGAGCCGCCAGATTGTCTACCTTCAAAATAATGTCTTTCGATTGTGCCGAACTCATAACGCTGCTCCTGCCGAGGCGGGCTCATTGACCTGATCCAGATCCAGGTCGTCATCAATACCACCCAGGTAGGCTTCCAGCACGGCTGGATTTTCCTGAATTTCCTTGGGCAAACCTTCGGCCAGCTTGGTGCCAAAGTCCATGACCACCAGCTTGTCCGTCAAATTCATGACAAAGTCCATGTCATGCTCCACCAGCAGAATGCTCATGCCTTCGCTACGCAGCTGATCCAGCACTTTGGCCAGTTCCTGCTTTTCCTTGTAGCGCAAGCCGGCAGCCGGTTCGTCCAGCAGCAAAAGCAGCGGATCAGAAGCCAGAGCACGGGCAATTTCCAGAATACGCTGTTGGCCCAGGGCCAGATTGCCCGCCTCTTCGTACAGGTAGTCACCCAGACCCACACGCTGCAGCTGAACAGCCGCTTCGTGCAACAGCTCGGCTTCGCTGCGACGCTCGGTATGCAGGACAGCGGACACTACACCGACATTCCGACGCAAGTGAGCGCCCAGTGCCACGTTCTCCAACACAGTCATCGTTGGCAGCAACTGCACGTGCTGGAAGGTACGGCCCACTCCCAGACGAGAAATCTCGCGTGCAGGTTTGCCATCAATCCGCTGCCCCAGAAAGCTGACCTGACCACTGGTGGCCGACAGCACGCCGGTAATCAGATTAAAGGTCGTGCTCTTGCCCGCACCGTTAGGACCGATCAGGCCCATGATCTGACCTGCATTCAAGGTGAAGCTGATGTCATTCACAGCGACCAGGCCACCGAACTCCTTGCGGATCTTGTTCACTTCCAGAACCAGCGAACCGGCCTGCGGACGCTCACGCTGCGGCAAAGCCTCGGCTTGTGGAGGAGCAGCCTGATGACGCTTCTGTGCACCGAAAACCTGTTCCCAAGCCTTTTGCAGAATGGGCCACAAACCGTCGCGCGCGTACTGCAAGATCAGAACCATCAAGATGCCGAAAACGATCAGCTCGAAGTTGATGTCGGTATTGAGCAGTTTGGGCAACCAGTTCTGCAACTGGTCTTTCAGGCTCAGCACCAGGGCTGAACCCAGAACGGCACCCCAGACACTGCCAGCTCCGCCCAACACGGCCATGAACAGATATTCAATACCGTAGTTCAAACCGAAGGGGCTGGGCGAGACAGCGCGCTGGTAGTGCGCGTAGAGCCAACCGGACACACAAGCCAGCAAAGCGGCGTAAACGAACACGATGACCTTGTAATTGGCCATGTTCACACCAAAGGACTCGGCCATGCCGCTGCCATGCTTCAGAGCGCGAATAGCACGTCCGGGACGGGAGTTCAGCAAGTTACGCGTACCCCACATGGCCAGCAAGGCAAAGGCCCAGATCAGGTAGTAAATATCCCGACCGGAGGACAGGGAAATACCGAAGAACTCCAAAGGAGCAATACCGGAAATACCATCGTACTGACCCAGAAACTCCAGATTGCCGAACAGGTAGTACAAGGCCAGGCCCCAGGCCAAGGTACACAGAGGCAGGAAGTGTCCGGACAAACGCAGTGTGATCGCGCCCAGAATGTAGGCCACCATCATGGTAATGGCCATGCCAATCAGCAGATTGAACCAGGGCGACCAGCCCAGGCGAGCCGTCAGGTACGCCGTAGTGTATGCACCCAGGCCCACAAATGCAGCCTGACCAAAAGAAGTCAGACCACCCACGCCAGTCAACAACACCAGACCCAGCACGACCAAGCTGGTCAAACCAATATAGTTAAGCTGGGTAATCCAGAACTCGGGCGTTGCGCCCAGCTGCGGCAAAACCAATAGAACCGCAATAAATAGTAGCGTCAGCCAGTGTCTCATGTGATTTACTCCTCATCATCCACGTGCTTGCTACCGAAGGAGCGCCACAACAACACCGGTATCACCATGGTAAATACAATAACTTCTTTGTAGGCACTGGCCCAGAAAGAGGAAAACGCTTCCAGTACACCCAGGAACAAAGCGCCCAGCAGGGTGACGGGATAGCTGATCAGGCCGCCAAAGATTGCAGCCACAAAGCCTTTAAGACCAATCAAAAAGCCCGTGTCGTAGTAGATGGTCGTTACAGGCGCAATCAGCATGCCTGACAAGGCACCGATGGCCGCAGCCAGAGTGAAGGTCAGGGATCCGGACATATTGGTACTGATACCCACCAGACGGGCACCACGACGGTTCACCGCCGTTGCACGCAGGGCGCGACCGTAAAGGGTCTTACCAAAAAAGCCCCACAAGGCCAGAATCAGGACCACGCAGGCGCCCATCACAAAGAAGGTTTGAGCGGACCAGCTCACTGCACCCAGGGACACTTCACCTTCCATGAAGGGAGGCGTGCGCCAGCCTTCCGGACCGAAGAACACCAGGCCCAGACCCGTCAGCGCGAAGTGCACGGCGACCGAGGTAATCAGCAGCACCAGCACACTGGCTTCGGCGATAGGCTGGTATACCAGGCGGTAGACCATAGGGCCCAGAGGAATCACTACCGCCAGCGAGAACAGCACGGCCACCCACAATGGCAGCTCCGAGCTGACAATGGCGGGAGCGGCAAAGTAAACCGCGACAGGGATCACGATATTGACCAGAAACTTGCGGGGCATGCCGGCCAGGCTGCGGCTGCGCAAGGCAGAGAGCAACTCCAGCAAGAACACCAGCGCACCGGCGATCAATAGCAAAATAACGGTTCCCGGCATGCGGCCATTGACCACAAAGGCCAGGGTCAAGGCGCCAAAGGTGACGAACTCACCTTGCGGGATAAAGATAACGCGGGTAACCAGGAAAACCAGAACCAGGGCGAGCCCGAGCAAAGCATAGATGGCGCCATTCAATATGCCATCCTGCAACAAAATTAAAGCGATGGTGGTATCCATGTCGGACAACATCCTGTACAACAAAAAGGGCAAAGGGCTTACGGCAAACGCAGGCCTGTAGCGGGAACGGGTGCCAGGCTCAGCCAGCACCCGCCTTGGAAAAAACCGGCTCTTGAGCCGGTTTTTGCCTGTCAGATATTACAGATCAGGCTGATACGTCCATTTACCGTCGACCACTTTCACAATCACGTGGGCACGCTTGTCCAGACCGGCGTGGTCCGTTGCAGACATATTGAACACACCTTGGGAAGCAGCCAGTTCCTTGGTTTGCTCCAGAGCATCACGCAGGGCTGCGCGGAACTCGGGGGTACCTGGCTTGGCGCCGGACTTCAGGGCTTCCGGAATGGCTTCGGTCACGAGCAGACCGGCATCCCACATATGGCCACCAAAGGTATTGATGGAGCCAGCGCCGTATTTGGCTTCGTATTTTTCCTTGTAGTCCATGGCGGTCTTTTTCACCGAGCTGCTGTCAGGCAGTTGTTCGGCAACCAGCAATGGACCGGCTGGCAAGATCATGTCGTTACAGTCTTTGCCACACACACGCAGCACGTCGCTGTTGGCGGCACCGTGTGTCTGGTAAATGATGCCAGCGTAGCCGCGACCTTTCAGTTCGCGCTGGGGCAAGGCAACAGGGGTACCGGACCCGGCGATCAGAACGGCATCAGGCTTGGTGCCCAGCAACTTCAGAACCTGACCGGTCACGCTGGTGTCGTTACGGCCATAGCGCTCGGCGCCCAGCACTTTGATGCCTTTGGCTTGAGCGGCTTCGGTAATCACGTTCAGCCAGCCGTCACCGTAGGCGTCGTTGTAACCGATAAAGCCCAGGGTTTTGACGTTCTGCTTGACCATGGCATCAGCCAGAGCACCGGCCATCAACTGGTCATTCTGAGGAGTCTTGAACACCCAGGTACGGGCGCCTTCCACAGGATCAACAATCTTGGCGTTGGCGGCCACACTGATCATGGGAGTCTTGGTTTCGCCGGCAACGTCCACCATGGCCAGGGAACCGGGGGTCACGGAAGTACCGATCACCACGTCCACTTTGTCATCGGTGATCAGTTTGCGCATATTGCGTACGGCTACGGTGGTATCGGTTGCATCGTCCAGAACGATGTACTCGATTTTCTGGCCGGCCACTTCAGTAGGCAGCAGGCTGACTGTGTTGCGCTCAGGAATGCCCAGCGAGGCCGCCGGTCCTGTCGCTGCCACCGTCACACCCACCTTGATCTGCGCGGACACGGCCACGGGCAGGCTCAAGGCCAGGGCTGCAGCCAATGTCGTCAGGCGACCAGTAGTAATGCAGTTCATCCTTTTCTCCCAAATTTTGTTCATTGTTGTGGACCGACTCAACGGTCAAAAAATCGTAATACAGATAATCACCAGCACATACCAGAAACGTATCAAGTCACGAGAATTTCAGATATTGGTGTTTACCTTAAATATTAAAAGTTTAAATAGTGCACTAACTAAAGTGATAGCTCACTAATTAAGTGCCCTGTACCGCGATTTTCTTCACTGGAGAGCCCACTGGAGGTCAGGAAGATCTGCACTTTGGAACCCTCTGTTCCAAACGCACTCTAATTGTCGATTACTATGTAGGACTGCACCTCCTGTAGGCATTGAACTGTTTTTCATAAGGCAGCACACGTGGAAAAAGTACGTAAAACAGACGCTGAGTGGCGCGCCCAGCTCAGCCCCGAAGAATTCTATGTCACCCGTCAGAAAGGGACGGAGCGCCCCTTTACCGGCCGCTACTGGGACACCACCACGCCCGGCATCTACCGCTGCGTCGGTTGCGGCACGCCCCTGTTTGCCTCGGACACGAAGTTTGATGCCGGTTGCGGCTGGCCCAGCTACTTCACGCCCCTGAACCCGGACAATGTGCGCGAGGAGCTGGATACCAGTCACGGCATGCGCCGTACCGAAGTGCTTTGCAATATCTGCGATGCTCATTTGGGGCACGTCTTTGAAGACGGTCCCCCACCCACTGGGCTACGATATTGCATTAACTCTCTATCCATGACTTTTGAACCCGAAGCATGAAGAAGCTCTTATTTGATCTATTCCCGCTCGTACTGTTCTTTCTGGCGTTTCGCTTCTCCGACATTTATGTCGCCACCGGCGTGGCCATGGCCGCCTCGGTCCTCCAGATACTGTGGCTGAAGCTCACCAGCAAGGCGATCGAGACCTCGCACTGGATCAATCTGGCCGTCATTGTGGTCTTTGGCGGTGCCACCCTGTTTTTCCACAATGATGTCTTCATCCGCTGGAAACCCACGGTGCTGTACTGGATCTTTGCTCTGGTGCTGCTGGGCGGACGTTACCTGATGCATCGCAATCTGATGCAAAAATTCATGGGCACCCATCTGGTCTTGCCCGGCCATGTCTGGGACAAATTAAACCTGGTCTGGGCGAGCTTTTTTGTCGCCATGGGCCTGGTCAATCTGTACGTTGCCTTCTCGGGCCACTTTACCGAATCCCAATGGGTCAACTTCAAGGCTTTCGGCCTGCTGGGTTTGATGCTGGTGTTTGTCGTTGCCCAATCCTTGTGGCTGGGCCGCTACCTGCAAGACTCTTCCGACAACTCCACTCCCCCAAAATCTTGATTTCGCCATGACAGACGCACTTGCTTCCCTGATTCACGAACGGCTCCAGGCACTGGAGCCGTCGGAACTGGACATCATCAATGAGTCCCATCTGCACGCTGGCCACGCCGGTGCACAAGGTGGTGCAAGCCACTTTCGGGTGATCATCGCCTCGAAACAATTTGATGGAATTTCAACACTGGCACGACACAGACTTGTGTATGATCGCGTCCACGATCTAATGCCTTTCCCGATTCACGCATTGGCTATTCAAGCCAAAACCACCGCTTAAGGATGCTCATGAAACGTATTGCCGCATTTGCCCTGACCTGCGCTATGGCTGCTCCCGTCTATGCACAGACGATTGCCACCGTAAACGGCAAAAACCTCACGCAAAAAGACCTGGATCAGTTCGTCGCCGTTCTGGTCGAGCAAGGCGCCAAGGACTCGCCCGAGCTGCGTGAGCAAGTCAAACAGGAAATGGTCAACCGTCTGGCTGTGGTGCAAGCCGCTGAAAAAGCCGGTATCGACAAGACCAACCAGGTTCAGCAAGAGCTGGAACTGGCCCGCCAGAGCATTCTGGTCCGTGCCCTGATGGCTGACTACCTGAAAAAGAACCCCGTCACCGACGCTGACCTGACCAAGGAATACAACACCATCAAGGCGATGGAAGAAGGTCAGCAGGAATACAAGGTGCGCCACATTCTGGTCAAGGACGAGGCTGCCGCCAAAGATTTGCTGGCCAAGATCAAGTCCAAGAAAATCAGCTTTGCTGATGCCGCCAAGAAAGACTCCATCGACACCGGCAGCGGTCAGCAAGGCGGCGATCTGGGCTGGGCTCCTAGCTCCACCTACGTGCCCGAGTTCGCTCAGGCTGTAGAGAAGATGAAAAAAGGCGAGCTGAGCGCTGCGCCTGTGCAGTCGCAGTTTGGCTGGCACATCATCCAGGTGGACGATGCTCGCCCTGTGACCTTCCCCGCCATGGCCGAAGTGAAGCCTCAGCTGGAAGAAATGCTGCGTCAGCGCAAGCTGGCCGAGTACCAGCAGAAAATCCTGAAAGAAGCCAATATCAAGTAATGGCTCTGCAGGCCGCTTTATCATCCCGATAAGGCGGCTGGCAGGAAAGACAAATATGGCGCCTCAAGGGCGCCATATTTGTTTGTAGTGCAGGTCGTTCATGCGGTAATTAAAAGCCCAGATCACTGCTGAACCACCACCAGGACTATTCAACGCGCATTAAAACAAAAGGCAGTGCGTGCTTAGCGCACTGCCTAAAAGTCGAAAAATAGCTACCAGAGCAAATATCCTGCTGACTCATAGACTCTTGGCAAAAAAGCTAAGCCTGCAAGGTGGCAGAACTTCACTTCTTCCCCCTGCGCTATTCACCCGCCAGTAAAGCCAGGAACTGGGCTTCGTCCAAAATAGTCACGCCCAACTCCTGCGCCTTGGTGAGCTTGGAACCCGCCTCTGCACCTGCCAGCACATAGGCCGTCTTTTTGGAGACCGAGCCACTGGCCTTGCCACCTGCTTCCAATACACGGCGTGTAGCCTCGTCGCGGCTCATGCTAGGCAGCGTACCCGTAATGACCACCGTTTTGCCCGCCAACGGCAGATTAGCGCTATTGGCGCGGGCTTGCGCCTGTTGAGGAGTCACCCCAGCCGCCAGCAGCGCATCTAGGGCCTCACGATTATGCGGCTCCTGGAAAAAGTGCCGCACGGAAGCCGCTACAACCGGGCCCACCTCATTGACTTGCAGCAGCGCTTCTTCATCAGCCTGCTCCAATGCCTGCAAGGAGCCAAAATGCTGTGCCAGATCGCGCGCCGTGGTCTCACCCACATGGCGAATGCCCAAGGCGTAAATCAAGCGATTCAAAGCCGGCTCGCGCACCTTATCAATCGCCTCGATCAGATTCTCGGCCGATTTGCGTCCCATACGCTCCAGTAGCACCAGTTTTTCAACTTGCAGCTTGAAGATATCGGCCAAGGTACGCACCAGCCCGGTTTCCACCAACTGATCCACCAGCTTTTCACCCAAGCCTTCAATATCCAGCGCTTTACGGCTGGCGGCGTGAATCAGGGTTTGCTTGCGCTGGGCAGGACAAATCAGACCACCAGTACAACGCCAGGCAGACTCCCCTTCCAGACGCTCCAGTGCCGACTGACAAGCCGGACACTCCTTGACCATCTCGAAAGGCACGCTGCTCTCGGGACGCTGCTCCAACACCACAGCAACCACTTCAGGGATAACATCACCAGCACGGCGTACCACGACGGTATCGCCCGCTCGCACATCTTTGCGACGCACTTCGTCTTCGTTATGCAGCGTGGCATTAGTGACTGTGACACCGCCCACAAACACCGGCTTCAAACGTGCGACAGGTGTGACAACCCCGGTACGGCCTACTTGAAACTCGATACTCTCCACACGCGTCATTTCTTCTTGCGCGGGGAATTTATGAGCAACGGCAAAGCGCGGCGCACGGGCCACATAGCCCAGAACACGCTGCGCAGCCAAAGAGTTGACCTTGTAGACCACACCGTCAATTTCAAAGGGCAAATCGGGGCGACGTTGCTGGGTTTCACCATAAAAATCCAGTAGGCCCTGCACGCCCTTCACGACTTTACGGTCGCGGCTCAAGGGCATACCCAGACTTTCCAGCCAGTCCATCATGCCCGATTGAGTATCACGAGGCAGTGCCTCGCCAGCGGGTTCCGCAAACAAGGCACTTTGTGGCTGATTCGCGGCAGGCATGGGGCTGACTTCACCCCAACCATAGGCGAAAAAGCGCAAAGGCCGTTTAGCGGTTATTTTCGGGTCCAGCTGACGCAAGCTGCCTGCGGCCGCATTGCGCGGATTCACAAATACTTTCTCGCCACGCTTGGTCTGGTTCTCGTTCAGGCGCTCAAAGTCCGCCCGGTTCATCAGAACCTCGCCTCGCACCTCCAGCACGGCAGGCAATTGTGCCGCATCGCCACGCAAGCGCAGAGGAATGGACTTGATGGTGCGAATATTGCTGGTGACGTCCTCGCCCGTGGTGCCATCACCGCGAGTCGATGCCTGTACCAACAGACCTTGCTCATAGCGCAAGCTGATCGCCAGGCCGTCAAACTTGTATTCGGCCAGATAATCTACCCGACGGTCCAGTCCCACCACACCTGCCTCGACCAGAGTATCGGCGACACGCTTGTCAAAGGCCTGAACTTCTTCAGCATCAAAGGCATTACCCAAGGACAGCATGGGGACAGCGTGCTGAACCGTATCAAAACCATCCAGAGGCGCTGCACCCACGCGCTGCGTGGGCGAGTCTGGGGTAATCCATTCCGGGTGCTCGGCTTCCAACGCCAGCAGCTCGTTCATCAATGCGTCGTATTGCGCGTCCGAAATGCTGGGCGCATCCTGAACGTAATAGGCCCAGTTATGCTGGGCCAGTTCTTCATGTAACTGCTGTACTCGCTTCAAACTCACGAAAAAATCCTGCCTGTACGTTCTTGGCCTGCTGTAAAGCCAGCCTGCTCCAGGCGTTCGTACAGATTACTTAGTTGTTCATCAATGTTTTGATCGGTGCTCTCGGGCAAGGGGCGACCTTGATCATCCAGCACCACGCCGTCCAGACGGCTGGCCAGATCACGGGCCACCGTTGCCATGCGGCTGAAGGCATGATCGTCCGCCGGGCTGTTGGGCAAATCCAGCAGCAAGTCGATACGCTCAATGCTGGCCGACTGAATATCTTTGGGCTGGACACCATCGAACATGGCGGTGAAACGAGGCTGTCCCGAATCTGCCAACCAGGCCAGTTGCTGGCCAAAGGGCAGAAAGCCGGCATCCTTGACCATTTGAATCACGGACGAGGCAGGCATGGGGCCAGGCAAGCGCACCGACACGCCCACCAGGGCATCCAGATCAGCGCAGGTATTATCCAGGGCAGCCGCACGACGCAGCACATCATCCTGTTCCGGACCTTCTACCGAACCATCAAACTGCTGTGCCAGCGCTTGCGCAGCCATCCAGACCTGCGACCACTCGATCGCCGACAAGGGGCCACTACGGTTGGCCAGCAAAACGGCAATCTGCATGCTGGCGTAGGACTCGCCCGAACGCAGGCGAGCACGATGACCGCCCCCTTCGCATTCCGCGAAATAACGCACAGGCTTGGCACCGGTACGCGATACCGATTGCAAGGCCTGAGCCAGATCCTGAGCATCCACGGGCTGGCTGAAACTGATATCGATAACGGCCTCGGTCGTGCAGTCGGCCTCGGCCGCATCGTGCTCACCGTCAGCAGACGCAGAATCGCCGCCACGCGTCATGCTGGGCTCGCGGCGTTCCAGCTCGGTGAGCTGGCTCATCAAGGGATCGGTATCCCCATCCGGGAATTGGCTTTGCATCTGCTGGCGCACTCGGCGGTCTTGCCACCAGTTAAAGACCACCACGAGCAAGATGAGCAAAATGCCCAATAAAATCAGTGCGATTTGCAAATCACTCATTGTCAGTTCCGTCGAATCAACACTAGCGGATTAAAAAAAACAGGCTTACACACTGCTCATTTGCATGGCAGCGTCTACGTCCACTGCCACAATTCGGGATACACCTTGCTCTTGCATGGTGACCCCGATCAGTTGTTTGGCCATCTGCATGGCAATTTTATTGTGAGAAATAAATAAAAACTGGGTTTGGTCACTCATGCTGGCCACCAGATTGGCATAGCGTTCGGTATTCGCATCATCCAGTGGCGCATCCACCTCGTCCAGCAAACAAAAGGGCGCGGGATTGAGCTTGAAGAAGGCAAAAACCAGCGCAGTCGCTGTCAATGCCTTTTCACCACCAGAGAGCAAATGAATCGTGCTATTGCGCTTGCCTGGTGGCTGAGCCATGACCTGCACCCCAGCTTCCAGCACTTCATCGCCCACCATCGTCAGTTTAGCCTCTCCACCACCAAATAGCCTTGGGAAAAGCTCGCCAAAGTGCTGATTAACGATGTTGAATGTTTCCATGAGCAACTGGCGCGTCTCGCGGTCAATCTTGCGAATCGCATCTTCCAGGGTCTCGATGGCATCACTCAAATCTTTATGCTGAGCATCCAGATAGGTCTTGCGTTCCTGGGCCGTAGTCAGCTCCTCAAGGGCCGCCAGGTTCACCGGACCCAGGCCTTCAATCTGGCGCGAGATACGCTGCACTTCAGACTGCAACCAGCCCACACGCTGCCATTCCGGTGTCTTTTGCTGTAACAAGCTCCACAGTTCGGAACGGTTCACCTTTCTGCTGTCCAGCTGTTCAGCAAACTGTTCGACCGCCAGACGCGACGCTTGTTCCTGCAACTGCAATTCAGTGACTTGCTCGCGCAAGGGTGCCAGATTCTTTTCGTTCTCGGCACGAGCCTGTTCATGCTCACGCAATTGGGCAGCCAGCGTATCGAGTTGAATTTTTGCCAGACGAACGGCTTCTTCACGTTCGGCACGCAACTCCAGGGCATCTTGCAAACCGGCTTGTGCAGCGGAAGCATCCAGATCCAGCAGTTCGCCTTGCAAACCTTCCAGCTGACCGGCTGTGCGTTGTGCCTGCTCCTGCGCCAGGGCCAGATTGCGCTGCAGTTCGGCCATGCGCTGCACCAAAGCACGCTCGGCAAACTGGGCATCATGCACGGCGCGCTCACGCTCGTGTACGGTACGACGGGCCTGTTCTGCCTGTTCAGCGCCCTTCTCGCCTTCCATCTGCGCTTCGGCAAACACGCCCTGATGTTCAGCCAGCTCTTCATCCAGCGTTTCAAAGCGGGCCTCGAACTCCTCGCGGTTCGCCTGCAGCTCTTCGCGCTGTACTGCCAGTTCTTCCAGCTCTTCGTTGATGCGGCTACCACGCTCTTGCGACTGCTGCGCCTGTTGGGCCAACTTGGAGTGCTCCAGCTGCACATCGTGCATCCGAGCTGTCAGCTCGCCCACGCGGGCTCGGGCCGGAACCAGGCCGTTACGCACTTGCTGCAAGGCCATTTCGGCCTGGGTGCTGGTATGGCCCAGTTCATCGACAATCAGTTGAGCGCCGCGCAGCTCGCGCTCCAGATGAGCAATTTCCTGCTGACGTGCCAGCATCCCGGCTTGTTCGGAGTCGGGTGCATAAAAGCGAATGCTGTGCTTATCCACCAAATGGCCGTCACGCACCACGATTGCCATTTGATCTGTCAGTTGATCGCGCAAGCTCAGGGCCTGCTTCAAATCCTGACAGACATAAACCTGGTGCAACCAATTATCCAGCAAGCTGCGCAAGCCATCCTCTTGCTGTCGCAACACCGAAGTCAACAAGGGTAAATCCAGGACAGGCTTGGCCGGCGCTCCCGCTTCGGGCAACTGATAAAAACTTAAACGGGCCGGCGGTGCATCACTGGCGAAAGCAGCGGCCATATCCAGGCGACGCAGCTCCAAGGCCGTCATGCGCTCGCGCAGCACAGCCTCCAGCGCGGTTTCCCAGCCTTTTTCCACGTCCAGGCTTTGCCATAGACGCTTCATGCTCTCCAGTCCATGCTTGGCCAGCCAGGGCTCCAGAGTTCCCTTGCGCGCCACATCCTCCTGCAAACGACTCAAGGCCAGATGACGTGCTTCCAGACGGGCCATATCCTGCCCGCCTTGCAAGGCTTGCTCCTGCGCCTTCTTGCGCTCCTCTTCCAGTCGAGGAAGCTGGGCCTCCAGATGCTGCATATGTTCCTGAGCTTGCTGCAACTGATTTTGCAGCATGTTCAGATCGCCTTGCAGGCGCTCCAGATTGTCCGGGTCCGGGGCATTGAGTTCGCGCAATTCCTGCTTCAAGCGCTCCTGACGCTGCTCCACACCTTGGATCTGACGGTCGGCATCACGCTGCGATTGCGCAGCCAGGGCCAAATTCTGTTCCAGACGCGCCAAAGCCATGCGCATTTCGTCCCGACGCTGGGCCTGTTCGCGTACACGCAGCTCCAGATCGGGCAAGGCGCCTTGCGCCTCCTCCAGCAGAATCTGTAATTCTTCCAGCTTTACCGCGGCTTCTTCGCGTTGCTGTTCGCTATTTTCCAGCTCCAGCTGGCAGTGTTCCTGTTGTTCAATCCAGTCGTGCTGCTGTTGTTCCAGCTGCTCGCGGCGCTGCGCCATACGGCTACGCGAATCCAGCACGTGGCGAATTTCTGCTTCCAGGCTGGACACTTGAGAGCCCGCCTCATACAACTGGCTTTGCGCCAGATGCAAGGCATCGCCAGCCTGTAAATGAGCTTGTCGCTGCGACTCCAACGTGGATTCGGCATGCCGCAAACCGGCAATGGATTCCTCCAGCTTGGTCTGAGCCTGTTCAATCGCCAGGAAACGGGCTTTTTGATCGCTCTGTGCATTGGACTCTTTCAGCAGCCACAGCAGGTTTTGCTTGAGCTCACCGTCTTGCTGCAAGTCACGATACTGGCGTGCCACTTCGGCCTGCGCCTGCAATTTCTCCAGCTGCGCATCCAGTTCTCTTTGAATGTCTTCCACTCGCAGCAGGTTTTCACGGGTATCGCGCAAGCGGCTTTCTGTTTCGCGGCGACGCTCCTTGTAGCGCGACACGCCTGCGGCTTCTTCCAGAAACACACGCAGTTCTTCCGGCTTGGCTTCAATCAGGCGGTTGATCATGCCCTGCCCGATGATGGCGTAACCCCGCGCCCCCAAGCCCGTACCCAGGAAGATGTCGTGAATATCACGCCGACGAACCGCCTGATTGTTCAGAAAGTAGCTGCTGGTCCCGTCCCGGCTCAGGACACGCCGTACCGAGATCTCGGCATAGGTGCTCCACTGCCCCGAGGCCCGCCCTTCAGAATTATCGAAAACCAGCTCAACCGATGCGCGGCCCGCCGGTTTGCGTTGCGAGGAGCCATTGAAAATCACGTCCTGCATGGACTCGCCACGCAGCTCGGAGGCTTTGCTCTCGCCCAGCACCCAGCGCACCGCATCGATGATGTTGGATTTTCCACAGCCGTTGGGCCCGACAACGCCAACCAACTGACTGGGAGTTGGGATGGAGGTCGGGTCCACAAAGGATTTGAAACCAGCTAGTTTGATCTGGGTTAGACGCACAGGGTAGAAGTCAGCTCAGAAAAGACCAATTTGAACACGCGCACAGGCGCATCTTGATCTGCCCGGCACCGCGAGTCGTATGATACCGCAGCACCTGCCACCCACAGCAAAACACGCCAAAAAACAAATGAAAACCACGGCACGGCTGCTGGGATGATAAGGCAGTAAACTCCCCCTTGCCGTCAAGTCCTGTTTACCCTGCTTGGCAAGCAGGACAAGAGTGTCAGACAGGGCATTTACAATAGCGCTTTGCCAGCGCCCGCCCGGCCAGAAAACCCGCGCAGACAGATAGCCGCAATGAATTTCTGATACCACTGCCCCCGCAGTCCCTGTTATTCTTGCTCCCCATCTCTCTTCGTAAATTTCACACCGGCTCAGGCTTGGTCAGAAAAACCATGAGGAGCCGCCTTGAAAAAGCTCCCCAGGCCTGACACCTGGCTTTGATTCGTGCTCTGCAGTCCCGAGACTGCACCTGTGGGCACACGTATTCGGGATGTATTTTGAATAAAGGATTTTATCTGGTCATGGCCGCGCAGGCATTGTCGTCAGTTGCCGACAATGCCTTGCTGATTGCCGCCATCGCCCTGATCGCTGACCTGCACGGACCTATCTGGATGGTCCCCATGATGAAATGGTGGTTTGCGCTGTCCTACGTGCTATTGGCCGCTTTTGTAGGGGCCTTTGCCGACTCGTATCCCAAGGGCCGGGTGATGTTCGCCACCAATGCCATCAAGCTGATAGGCTGTATGTTGATGTTCTGCCACCAGTACTTTGGCATGAACGACTCCCAGCAGCTGGTTCTGGTCTTTATCTCCTACACCCTGGTAGGTATCGGTGCTGCTGCCTACTCTCCCGCCAAATACGGCATCGTCACCGAAATGCTCAAGCCCGAACAGCTGGTCAAGGGCAATAGCTGGATTGAAGGGCTGACCGTTCTGTCCATTATCGGCGGCACCGTGCTGGGCGGT
This sequence comes from Alcaligenes sp. DN25, assembly GCF_023674485.1. NCBI lineage: Bacteria > Pseudomonadati > Pseudomonadota > Betaproteobacteria > Burkholderiales > Alcaligenaceae > Alcaligenes > Alcaligenes sp. DN25. Next base: position 2,833,034 of record NZ_CP098408.1, read on the forward strand.
ATTCTGATCAACCCGTCGATCGCCAGTTCACTGGCCGAACACCCCCTGATTGCACCTTTGGCCCAGACGCGTGCCGAAGTCGCTATCTTGCTGATTTCCTTTATCTACCTGTCGGCAGCGCTGTGCAACCTGCTGATTCCCCGCACCAATATCGACTACCCGCCCCAACAAAAGAACCCCATTTTGCTGCTCAAGGAATTCCGTACCTACGTACATATTCTGTGGCGTGACAAGCTGGGCCAGATCTCGCTGGCAGTAACCACTTTATTCTGGGGTGCCGGTGCCACGCTGCAATTCATTGTGATCGAATGGGGCGCTCAGCATCTGGGCTACCGTCTGGACCAGGCCTCGGTTCTGATGGGCGTGGCCGCATTGGGTACGGTCTTTGGCGCCGTTTTTGCGGCCCGCGTTCCCTTGAAGAAATCACTGGCCGTTCTGCCAGTGGGCGTGGCAATGGGCTTTGTGGTTCTGCTCATGCCTTTGGTGCACGAGAAATGGGCGGTCTACACCCTGCTGATGGGCATCGGCGGCTTGTCCGGCTTTTTCGTCGTTCCCATGAATGCCCTGCTCCAACATCGTGGCCACGTCATGTTGTCGGCCGGTCATTCCATTGCCGTGCAGAACTTCAATGAACAGCTGAACATTCTGTTCATGCTGGCGCTGTACAGCCTGCTGTTGTGGCTGCGTTTGCCCATCAACTACATCATTGTGTTCTTTGGCCTGATGGTAGCGTCCTTGATGACGGTATTCATCATCTGGAAAAACGCCAATCTACGCGCGCATCCCGAGCTGGAAGCCTGCATAGGCCAGGAAGGTCATGGGCAGGCCTTGACGGCTAAGTAAGGGACAGCCCCAAAAAGGCACTACACCCCAAAAGTTGGACATGAATCCAATCTTTGGGGTGTTTTTCCATGATGACGTCTGACGAGGCAACTCAGCGCTAAAAGCCGCCTGCAAGAACTGAGATCAGGACTGGCCCTGCAACTCGCGAAGCAAGGACAAATCCCGCCAGGCATTGGCTTTGTGCTGCGGGCGCAGCAACAGCGAGGCAGGATGATAAGTCACCACCAAAGGCAGGCTACGACCCTGGGCATCGGTATACGTCAGGGCCTGGCCCCGCAAAGCCTCCAGATCTTCATCACGACCACTTAGTGCCACCGCCGCCAAATGGCCAACGGCCAGCAAGCGACGGGGCTGTACCAAGCGAATTTGTGCATCCAGAAAGGCACGACACGCGGCCAGCTCTTCTTGGGTGGGTGGACGGTTGCCCAAGGGGCGGCATTTCACCAGATGCGTTTTATAGACCGAAGCATCAGGAATCGCGCTGTTAAGCATGGCTTGCAAAAGCAGACCGGCTTTGCCATCAAAAGGCTGGGCGCTGCGATCATCGCTGGTGCCCGGCGCTTCACCAATAATCATCCAGTCCGGCTCGGACAAGAGCTCTGAACCAAATACCACTTGAGCGCGGCCCGTATGCAAACCGCATTCCTGACAAGCCTGTACCTGCTCCAGCAAGCTGGCCATATCCTGGGCTTTTTCGGGCTGAATCAGTACAGCAGGCCGCTGAACCACTTCCTCCACAGGAGCCGCTGCAACAGGTCGAGCGCCGGATTTACGCAAAACCGCCAGCGCCTGATCACGCGCCGACATGGCATCAGTAGCCGCTGCGGGAGCTGAAACAGGCGCAGGGCTGCCTGCATCATCCAGATTTCGGCCTGCAAACTGAGCCGTCTGCGGGGCCGCTGCAGCCTCTTGCGCAGGGGCTGCTGCTATGGCTGCGGATTGCCCAAGCGGCTGTGCCTGCGGCAGACGCGCCAGAAAAGCACGCTCCAGCCCCAACTCCAAAAGCCAGGTGCGTTGCAGAGGGGAGATAGGCTGAAAATCGATCATGCCCCAGCCCTGCTGGCCAGGTTCAGACTCATCAAGACCGCGTCTTCACGCAGTCCATCGCCTAGCGGATAGTAGTTTTTACGCAGGCCATCCGCCTTGAAACCGTACTTCTGATACAGGCCGATAGCCGGAGCATTCGAAGCTCGCACTTCCAGAACCACGCGCTCCAGTTGATGCTGACGAGCCCACTGCAGGCCGTCGTCCAGCAATTGCCAAGCCAGACCGCGCCGCTGCTGTTCAGGGGCCACCCCAATCAGCAAAAGCTCAATCATATCGGGAGCTTGCAGCCAAACGGCATAGCCTTGCACCTGGCCTTGTTTGTGAATGATCCGGGAGCAGTACGCGCTATTGCCCAGGGCATCCGTGAAGTTGCCTGCCGTCCAGGGATGGCTTTCCACACGACGCTCAATATCCAGCACGGCGGACACATGCCCGGCCTGCATGGCTTCAATTTGTAGAGGTTGATCCAGAGCCGCAGGGTTTCCACCCAAGCCCTGCTCACGCTCCTGAATGGTGTAAGCGACTTTCTCGCGCACATACAGCGGCATGGCCAGATCCGGGGAGATACCCCGCCCTTCGTCCAGATCATGCAAAGCCAAATGCGCCACGCTGGCACCTGTTGCACGCCATGCCTGACCCACCTCCCAGCCCTGTGCTAGAACAGCTGGGGCCAGATCAGGAAACTGCTCCAATGCGTCACCGACGACTTGAATAGGCTGCTGCTCTGCGATCAAACCTTCAGCCTGCAAACGGGCGATCCAGGTAGTGACCTGCGCGGCATCCAGCAAGACCGGGCTTTGCAGCACAGACCAGGACTTCTCAGCTGCCCAGCAGTAGACAGCCGCGTAGACCTCTTGCATGCGCGCATCCTGTGCCACCACATAGGCTGTGCCTTCTACCGGCGTACCGCAAGCAGCAGCCGCCAGTAAGGAGGAAACGGGCAGCACCGGCAGGTCCAGAGCAAAAGCCATACCTTGAGCTACACCACAGGCCACGCGCAGGCCGGTAAAACCACCAGGGCCTTGGCCGAAAGCAATCGCCGTCAGGGCGTGCCTATCCAGACCGGCCTGCTCCAGCAGTTGCTCGGCCATGGGCAAAAGGCGTTCGGCATGATCGCCAGTCCCCTCGTGGCTCAGCTCCACCAGCGAAATACCCGCTTGGGTGCGAGACAACAAGGTCAGTTCACAGAGATTGGAGGAAGTCTCCAGGGCAAGAATATGTGCATCCATCGCGCTATTTTAGTTTAAGCAGACTCAAAATAGGCAGCTCCCTGGGATCGGACAAGGACAAAGCAGTCCACCATGGAATTTCGGGTGTATTTGCCCTCTGGCCGCTCTTTTTTTGACCTGACTCAAGCCGGGCTGTCAAACTATTTGCCACCATATAATCTTCTGTGAAGCCAGTCCAAATCCGCTGCAAGGCGCATAAATAGTACAAAACGCTTAATGTGTAATATTTTTCTACACCCCCCTATACGCGGTTTCTGATGCCTGTTACATTTTCGCTATGAATACGCCGACCCCCCCCCTCACCCGCAAAATCCTTGTCGTTGACGACGATCCCCGGCTGCGCGATTTATTGCGCCGCTACTTGTCTGAACAAGGGTTCAACGTTTTCGTCGCCGAAGACGGTAAAGAAATGGCCAAACTCTGGCAACGCGAGCATTTCGATCTGCTGGTACTGGATCTGATGCTGCCAGGCGAGGATGGCCTGTCCATCTGTCGTCGGCTGCGCGGCGGACACGACAACACTCCCATCATCATGCTCACAGCCAAGGCCGAAGAAATCGACCGTATCGTGGGCCTGGAGATGGGCGCCGATGACTACCTCATCAAACCTTTCAACCCCCGCGAACTGCTAGCCCGTGTCAACGCTATCTTGCGACGCCGTGGTACCGAGGAACACCCCGGCGCACCTAGTCAGGAAAATGAATCGATCGAGTTCGGCCCCTATGTGCTGAACCTGTCCACACGAACACTGACACGCAACAACGAAGTCGTCCCCATCACAACGGGCGAGTTCTCCGTGCTGAAGGTGTTTGCCCGTCATCCCAAGATCCCCTTGTCGCGCGACAAACTGATGGAACTGGCGCGTGGCCGCGAATACGAAGCTTTTGACCGCAGCCTGGACGTGCAGATTTCGCGTCTGCGCAAGCTGATCGAACCCAATGCCTCCAAGCCCGTGTTCATTCAAACGGTCTGGGGTCTGGGCTACGTTTTTGTTCCAGACGGCGGTAACTGACCTTGTCTTCCGGTCAGCAAGAAGGGCGGCCCGCCGTGGCCGCCCAACGCCGAGCAACAAAAAACTCAAGTATCCGGCTGGGTTTATTCAGCCGGTCTTTTTTATTGCTCGCAGCGTTGATGCTCGTCAGCCTGGGTGCCTGGCTGCAAGTATTCTTCAGTATGGAAGAAGGCCCACGCGCAGCCCAAATGGCGCAGCGCGTGGCGTCCATTGTCAGCATCACCCGCTCGGCCCTGGTGTACGCGCCCCCGGCGGTACGCCCTGCCCTGTTGCTGGATCTGGCCACCAAGGAAAGTCTGCGCGTGCAACCACGCGAGAACACGGACGAACTGGAACCCCTGCCACGCTCCAACTACTGGCAGCACGTCTCTACCGAAGTGCGTGGCGCACTGGGCAGCCAGACTTTGATCATGTGGTCGGTCAACAGCGTGCCGGGCATCTGGGTTTCCTTTGATATCAATGAAGATCAGTATTGGCTGGTCTTTGATCGCGAACAATTAAGTCTGACTGCCGGCGTGGAATGGCTTGGCTGGGGCGCTACCGCCTTGCTGCTGGCCTTGATTGGTGCCGCTGTCAGTGTGCGTTTTGTGAACCGGCCTTTGGCTCAGTTGGCCAAAGTGGCTCAGCAACTGGCCCGTGGCGAGACCCCAAGTACCCTGCCTGAAAAAGGTCCGGTTGAAATCCGCGACATGAATATCGCCTTTAACCGCATGGCGCGCGACATTCGCCAGACGGAGGCCGATAGAGAAATCATGCTGGCCGGTATTTCGCACGACTTGCGCACACCGCTGGCGCGCATGCGTCTGGAAATTGAATTAAGCCAGGTCTCGGACGAAACCCGCGCCGCCATTGACGAGGACCTGGCCCAGATTGACCACAGTATTGGTCAGTTGATGGAGTACGCCCGTCCCGCTACGGCAGTCCCTGAACATGGCATTGATGTTTCCGCCGTGCTCAATGACGTCTACGAACGCGAACGCACGCATACAGAATCGCTGGGTGGAATTTTGACGGCCTCCGTCGAACCCAATCTGTATGCTCGCATCAGCGCGCACGACTTGAAGCGTATCGTCTCCAACCTGATCGAAAATGCCCGTCGCTATGGACGCAGTCCTGAGGATGATCGGGCACGCATTGAGCTGTCGGCGCATCAGCATGGCAATATTCTGGTGATTGCCGTCAAGGATCAGGGAGCCGGTATTGAAAAGGGCGATATCCAGCGCCTGCTGCGCCCCTTCTCGCGCGGCGTCTCTGCACGCACAGGCGTCAGTGGCGCAGGCTTGGGACTGGCTATTGTGGAGCGTTTGCTGGGACAAGTCGGAGGTCACTTCGAGCTGGTCAGTGCGCCGTCCGAGGGCTTGACCGCGCGCATTCAATTGCCCCGCATCCGTGCCAGTCGTAATGCACCTGGAACGCAAGGCGATAAAGACACCAAAGCCATCTGAGTACCTTGAGCCTTAGGCAGGGGATAGCCCCCCTTGCCCAAGGCCGGGTTCAGTCCCAAGCCGATCAAGCACGGTACAACAGGGCGACTGAGGTCACCGCAATCCCTTCCTGGCGTCCCACAAAACCGATCGCCTCGTTTGTTTTACCCTTGATGTTCACACTGCCGGGTTCCAATTGCAGATCGGCCTCGATATTGGCCACCATCGCCGGAGCATGTGGTGCGATCTTGGGTTTTTGCGCATGAATCGTGGCATCCACATTGCCTACCAACCAGCCCGCCGCGCGTACCTGCTCATAAGCATGACGCAGCAGCACTCGACTATCGGCACCCTTGTATTTTGGGTCCGTGTCCGGAAAGTGACGCCCAATATCTCCCAGACCCGCCGCCCCCAAAATCGCATCGGTAATGGCGTGCAGCAAGGCATCGGCATCCGAATGCCCCATCAGGCCATGCGTATGCGGAATGGTGACGCCGCCCAGAATCAAAGGCCGGCCTTCGCACAGCACATGCACATCAAAACCTTGTCCTACGCGAATCGGCATGCTCATAACCATTTCTCCATCAATTCAAAATCTTCAGGCCAGGTGACTTTAAAATTCCGCGCCGAACCCAATATCAATAAGGGTTGGCTGCCCGTCAACTCCATGGCGCTGGCCTCATCCGTCACCGCAAAACCCTGTTCTTTAGCCGCTAGCAGAGCCTCACGCAAAGTATGGGCAGGAAACAGCTGGGGAGTCTGCGCTAACCACAGTCCATCTCTGTCCACTGTTCCCTGCACCGCGACCGGCTCGGCGGGCGTTGCGCGCTTGACGGTATCAGGCACGGGTAAAGCCAGCAAGCCACCGCGTTGCGCCTGCAAGCAGGCATCAATCAGGCGCGCCAAAGCCTTCCTGGGCAAACCGGGACGAGCAGCGTCGTGAACCAGAGCCCAGGCTTGTTCGTCCTTATCCAGGCTCTGCAAGGTATTGAGCACCGTTTCTGCTCGCGTTTCTCCACCACAAGGCAGACAAATCGTGCGCGGCAAGCCTTCCAGGGCGGCGGCGGCCCAGGTATCACCGGGGGCCACGGCCACCCGCACCTGGCTGATGCGCTCATCAGCCAGCAAAGCCTGTACCGAGCGGCGCAACATGGGCTGCCCACCCAGCAAACGGTATTGCTTGGGCAAGCCTTGCGCCTTCGTGGCAGAATCCAGGGCGCGCGAGCCAATACCGGCGGCTGGAACAATTGCAATCAAGGTAGTCTTCATAGGTGGGTGATTTTATAATGACAATCCTGATGGAAACCGAAAAACAGCACTCCCTGTCCCTGCCCAGCACCCAAGATGTGCTGGCTGCCTTACGCCCCGGTCAACGCTACTCGCAGCCCATGCCCCCCGGCTCGGGTGATGCCTGCCTGATTGCCGACCTGGCCCGCCAACATAAAGCGCCTATTCTGGTGCTCTGCGCCGATCCCTTGACGGCCCAAAGGCTGGCCGAGGAGATCCTGTTGTTTGGCCCCGCCCTGCGCGTTCGCCAACTGCCGGACTGGGAAACACTGCCATACGACAGCTTCTCTCCGCACCAGGATCTGATCTCCGAGCGTTTGCGCACCTTGCATGCCCTGACCATGCACGAGGTCGATGTACTGACGGTCCCCGTCACCACCGCCTTGTATCGTCTGGCACCGCCCTCCTTTCTGGCCGCCTACACCTTCTCATTCCGCCAGGGCGACGAGCTGGATGAGGCGCAACTGCGCGCCCAGTTGATGTTGGCCAACTACACCCATATGACACAGGTCAGCGCTCCAGGCGAATTCAGCATTCGCGGTGGCCTGATTGACCTGTTCCCTATGGGTTCAGTGCTGCCTTATCGTCTGGACCTGTTCGACAACGAAATTGAAAGCATACGCAGCTTTGATATCGACACCCAGCGCAGCCTGTATCCGGTCAAGGAAATCCAGCTGCTACCCGGCCGTGAATTCCCCATGGATGAAGAGGCGCGCACGCAATTCCGGGCTCGTTTTCGCGAGTTCTTTGAAGGCGATCCTTCACGCGCCCTGCCCTATAAAGATGTAGGCAATGGCATTGCCTTTGCCGGTATTGAATACTATCTGCCGCTGTTCTTTGAAGAAACGGCCACCTTGATGGACTATGTGCCCCAAGGTAGCCTGGTCATTACTCACGGGGATGCACAAAACGCGATTGGCCGCTTCCAGAGCGATACTCATAGCCGTTTTTCCTTCCTGAAGAACGACCGTGAACGCCCGATTCTGCCGCCAGAAAGCCTGTTTTTGTCAGACGAGCAGTTTTTCAATGGCATCAAGCCTTTCAGCCGCCTGAGCCTGAGCGCCCAGGCTGACAACCAGCCTATAGCTCATCCCGATTTCGAGCCTTTGCCTGTGGTTGCTGTAAACCGACGCGACAAGGATCCATTGGCTCAACTGCGGCAAGAAGTGCTGGACCCGAAAAACCGGACCGTGCTGTGTGCGGATTCGGCAGGTCGTCGGGAAACGCTGCTGCAGATGCTGCGTGAACATGATCTGTCACCCGCAACAGACTGCCAGAGTCTGGCCGATTTCCTGGAGTCAGACGCGGCTTTTGCCCTGGTCGTCGCGCCTTTGTCGCGTGGCTTTGCCTTGGTGCATGACAGCCTGAGCCTGCTGACTGAAAACGACCTTTACCCCACCCAGACTCGCACCCAAAGCAGCCGTCGCCGCAACGAGCGCAGCAGCGATGTGGAAGCCATGGTGCGGGACCTGTCCGAACTGCGTGAAGGCGACCCCGTCGTTCACGCCGAGCACGGGATTGGACGCTACTGCGGCCTGAAAGAAATGGACCTGGGCGAAGGCCCGGTCGAGTTCCTGCACCTGGAATACGCCAAAGGCAGCACTTTATATGTGCCCGTAGCCCAGTTGCACGTGATTGCCCGTTACAGCGGTGCTGATCCCGAGCATGCACCTTTACACCAGCTCGGCTCCGGCCAATGGGATAAGGCCCGCCGCCGTGCTGCGAAACAAGCACGTGACAGCGCTGCGGAATTACTGGCCCTGTACGCTCAGCGCGCCGCTCGTGAAGGCTTCAAGTTCAAGCTGCCGCTCAATGACTATCAAGCCTTCTCCGAAGGGTTTGGCTTTGAGGAAACACCGGACCAGGCTGCTGCCATTGAAGCCGTCGTGAACGACATGACGTCAGGCCAGCCTATGGACCGACTGGTTTGCGGGGATGTGGGCTTTGGTAAAACCGAAGTCGCCCTGCGTGCCGCCTTTCTGGCCGTGGCCAATGGCAAACAGGTTGCCCTGTTGTGCCCAACCACTCTGCTGGCCGAGCAACATGCGCAGACCTTCTCGGACCGTTTTGCCGACTGGCCCATCCGTGTTGCCGAACTGTCCCGCTTCCGTTCGACCAAGGAAACGCAGGCCGCAATTGCTGGCCTGCGCGATGGCAGCGTAGATATTGTGATTGGTACGCACAAAATCCTGTCCTCGGATGTGCGTTTCAAACAACTGGGTCTGGTCATCATCGACGAGGAACACCGCTTTGGTGTGCGCCAGAAAGAGGCCTTGAAACAGCTGCGTGCCGAAGTCGATATCCTGACCCTGACCGCCACACCTATTCCACGCACCTTGGGCATGTCCCTGGAAGGCATACGGGACTTTTCCGTCATTGCCACGGCACCGCAAAAACGTCTGGCGATCAAGACCTTCGTGCGTCGTGAAGATGGCAGCACCATACGCGAAGCGCTGCTGCGCGAATTGAAACGCGGTGGTCAGGTCTACTTCCTGCATAACGAAGTCGAAACCATTCACAACCGCCGTGCCCGTCTGGAAGAGTTGGTGCCGGAAGCCAGTATTGCAGTGGCCCACGGCCAAATGCCGGAACGCGAACTGGAAGCCGTCATGAAGGGCTTCTACCAGAAGCGCTACAACGTGCTGCTGTGTACCACGATTATTGAAACCGGCATTGACGTGCCCACGGCCAATACCATCGTCATCCACCGTGCGGATCGCCTGGGTCTGGCTCAACTGCACCAGTTGCGTGGACGAGTGGGTCGATCCCACCACCAGGCTTATGCCTATCTGCTGACCCCCGGCGAGGATGCCATCACCAGCAATGCGAAAAAGCGACTGGAAGCCATTCAGGCCATGGAAGAGCTGGGTGCCGGCTTTTTCCTGGCCATGCACGATCTGGAAATTCGGGGTGCCGGTGAAGTGCTGGGCGAATCCCAATCCGGCGACATTCAGGAAGTGGGCTATTCCATGTATGCGGATATGCTCAACACCGCCGTCAAAGCCCTGAAGGCCGGTGAAGAACCTGATCTGGACTCGCCCTTTGCCTTGCAGTGCGAAGTGAATCTGCATACTTCTGCGCTGCTGCCGGCCAACTACTGTCCGGATGTGAATGCCCGTCTGGGACACTACAAAGCCCTGTCGCACGCCCGTACCGAAGACGACCTGATCCATATCCATGAGGAGCTGATCGACCGCTACGGCCTGCTGCCAGAAGCGGGCGAGAACCTGCTGGCCGTACATCGCTTGCGCATCAAGGCCGAACCGCTGGGCATTGTGAAAATCGATGCCAGCGAAGCTCAAGCGACGATTCAGTTTTCCTCCAAGCCCAATGTGGACGCGGTCAGCATTATTGAGCTGGTGCAAAAGAACAAGCAGGTACGCCTGGCTGGGCCCGACAAGCTCAAGGTTGAAATTACCAAAGGCGAGGAAATCAAGAACCGTATTCAAGCCGTGCGCAATGTCTTGAACAGCTTGCGCAAAGAAAAGTAAGCCTTGAGTTTGCGGCGCCCACCTTCATTTTTTCGCCATACTAGGCTGACGATCCGCCGACATCAAACGTCCAGGCGGAACCAGTTCAACACGGCATCCAACGGAGAGTGATTCAAGGCAAAGCTGGCTTGCTCCTGCACCACCGGCTTGGCACGATAAGCCACCGAGTACTTGGCCTTGGACATCATGGGCAAGTCATTGGCCCCATCTCCAATCGCAATACACTGCTCTGGACCTGCACCCAGCTCAGCCGCCAGTTCCTGCAGGAAACGGGCTTTAGCCTGACCATCTACAATTGCGCCCAACACTTTACCGGTCAGTTTGCCGTCCACCACTTCCAAGGTATTGGAGTGGGCGTAGCTCAGACTGAAACGGTCTTTCATGCGCTCGGTGAAGAAGGTGAAGCCCCCCGACACCAGCAAAGTTTTCACCCCGTGGGCATGGGCCGTCGCAATCAAGCGGTCTGCACCCAGGTTAGGCTGCAAGCGCTCTTCATAGACGCGAGTCAGATCGCTGACGGGCACACCCTCCAGAAATGCGACACGACGATTCAGACTCTCGGTGAAGTCCTTGATTTCGCCGCGCATGGCCGCTTCAGTAATTGTGGCAACCTGCTCCTTGCGGCCAGCCATATCGGCGATCTCGTCAATACACTCGATATTGATCAGCGTGGAATCCATGTCCATTGCCAGCACACGCATTTCTTTCAGGCGATCAATCTGCTCCAGAAAGGCAAAATCCATCGCGCCGGTCTTGCACAGGGCCTGCACCTCAGCGCGTTGCGTAGCATCTGCACCCAGCAGACGCACGGCGGTAGGACCCAGCTCCTGCACTCCATCGGCCTGCACCACTGCCGCAATTTTTTCGATGATGGCGCTATCCAGGCGCGGCCCTTGAAGAATGAGATGAGACATCAGATCGTCCACAAAGCAAGAAAATACAGCACAGCCACTGTGCCAAAAGACGATTATTGTAGCCTGCTGCGGCCCCGGCACGGCCCTGCCAACAGGTGCAATGTCAGTTTTCAGCCTGAACTCATCCTGCTACGATAAAAGCTATCGCGAAATGACCGAGGACGCCCTCCATGTACATCTGGCCCAACAATACCCTGCTGGATCTGCTCCACATCGAACATCCCATCATTCAAGCCCCTATGGCCGGCGCCCAAGACAGCGAACTGGCTATTGCCGTTGCTCGTGCTGGCGGCCTGGGCTCTCTGGCCTGCGCCATGCTCAGCCCGGAGCAGATTCGGGAACAAGTAGGCTTGTTCCGGCAAGCCGTATCGGCCCCTATCAATCTGAACTTCTTTTGTCATGAAGACCTGCGCCTGGAGCCAGAGGCTCTGCAAGAGTGGCGTCTGCGCCTGATGCCTTACTACCAGGAATACGGCCAGGACCCCAATCAGGAATTGCCCAAAGCGGCACGCGCGCCCTTCTCCAGCCAGCATGCAGAATTGGTCGAAGACCTGAAACCCGAAGTCGTCAGCTTCCACTTTGGCCTGCCCTCCCCCGAGCTGGTCCAGCGCGTGAAAAAAGCCGGTGCCCTGATCATGTCCAGCGCTACCACGACGGCTGAAGCAGTCTGGCTGCAAGAGCACGGCGCCGACATCATCATCGCCCAGGGTCTGGAAGCCGGTGGCCACCGTGGCATATTCCTGGACGATAAAGTGCATACCCAAGTGGGCACCATGTCCTTGGTTCCCCAGATTGCCGATGCCGTCACTATTCCCGTAATTGCGGCCGGTGGTATTGCCGATGGACGCGGTATTGCTGCCGCCCTGGCCTTGGGCGCCAGCGCGGCTCAAATTGGCACGGCCTACCTGTTCTGCCCTGAATCCAAGATCACTCCACTGCATCGCGAAGCACTGTCCAATAGTCGCTCGGACAGCACAGCCTTGACCAATCTGTTCTCCGGTCGCCCTGCCCGCAGTATCCGCACTCGTCTGATGGATGAAATCGGTCCTTTAAGTGCCAGCGCTCCGGTATTTCCCCATGCGGGTTCGGCTCTCAGCCCGCTGCGTATCGAAGCCGAAAAACAAGGCCGTACCGAATTCAGTTCCCTCTGGAGCGGACAAAGCGCTGCCTTGGGTCGTGCCCTGCCTGCCGAGGAACTGACACTGGTTCTCGCCCAAGAGGCTCAGGGCGTCTGCAAGCGTCTGGGCGTGGCTGGCGCTACCCATGCTCCCCTGGACAAACCTTGATCGATTCTGCGGGCTGCACACGCGGTGTGCAGCCCCTCACATGCGTCAAAGCCAGCCGCTGACGGCATGGCCCAGACATTCAGGACAAAAAAAACCTCGCAAAATTGCGAGGTTTTTTCATGCAGTCAGCACTATTCAAACTTGCCCTTGGGGTGGCGCATCAAATAGCGATACACAAAGCCGGGGTACGCCATCACCAAGAATAAAGCAAAGGTAATGGTGTAGAACACCCAAGTCTGCTTGAACGGGTTACCGATGCTGGCTTCAAAAGCAAAGCCGAACGCACCCATAATCCCGTAAAACGCACAGACTTCCAGAAGGCGAGAAAAAAAGCCTTTGGAAACTTTCTGATGGCGAGAGCGCCAGGCCGGAAAGTAAAACATGGCTCCCACCAAAGCCAGACCCAAAAACAACTTGCCCAACATGACTGGCAAGGAGCTCAGGCCAGAGCTGGAGGCAATCACCGTGTAGATTCCCAAACCCAAAGCAGCCAGCACGGCCAGGTACACAAGGCCAACGATCAGCTGCAGCCAGGGCGAGAGGCCTGAGCGCTCGCCCGGCATGGACCAAGGCAAAACCAGCAAGGGCTTTTCCACGAGAAATGGCAGATTAGCCGTAATCACGGAAAGAACAATCAAGACCCAGATGGAAAGGCTTTGGTCCATAGTGCTACCTACTTAAAACTGCAAGGAAGACTGAATCACGCGGATGCAGGTGTCCATCAAGCCACCAGGCAAAACACCCAGGCCGATAATCAGAACGCCGTTTACCAGCATGACCAGCTTGGTCAGCAAGCCCGTTGCCACAGGATGCTCTTCACCTTCAGGTTCGTCGAAGTAAACAACCTTCACGACACGCAGGTAGTAGAAAGCACCGATCAAGGACATGATGACGGCAAACACGGCCAGCCAGACATAGCCCGCACCCACCACAGCTTGCAGAACACTCAGCTTGGCAGCAAAGCCGGACAGCGGAGGAATACCAGCCAGGGAGAACATGGATAGCAGCCAGATCAAGGCCAGACCAGGGTTACGGCGGTTCAGGCCCTTCAGGTCGCTGATGTTTTCGCATTCAAAACCGCGACGGCTCAGGATCAGGATCAGACCGAAAGTGCTCAGGGTGGTCAGAACGTAGATCACCACATAGAACAGCGAAGCACCGTAGGCTTGAGAGTGAGTCTCGCCATTGAACACGCCAGCCAGCAAGCCCAGGAAAATGAAACCCATGTGCGAGATGGTCGAATACGCAAGCATACGCTTGAGATTCTTTTGCATGATCGCAGTCAGGTTACCCAGAGCCAGCGACAGCACAGCCATGATCAGCAACATGGGCTGCCAGTCCACGGCAATACCGTGCAGAGCCTCAACCAGGAAGCGCATGGTTACGGCAAAAGCAGCCAGTTTAGGAGCAGCACCGATGATCAGGGTAACGGTAGTAGGAGCGCCTTGATAGACGTCCGGTGTCCACATATGGAAAGGAGCAGCCGTCAATTTGAAGGCCAGACCTGCCACAACAAACACCACACCGAAGACCAGAGCCAGACGCTCGGCTTGACCGTTAGCGATGACTTCAGCGATACGTGGGAATTCCAGATGGCCGGTAGCGCCAAAAATCATGGACATACCGTACAGCAAGATACCCGATGCCAAAGCACCCAGAACGAAGTACTTCAACGCCGCTTCAATGGACTGACGGTGTTCACGACGCAGGGCAACCAGCGCGTACAGCGCAAAGGACATCAGCTCCACACCCAGATAAGCGGTCAACATGCTGTTGGCCGAAATCATGATCATCTGGCCCAGCAGAGCCATCAGAGTCAAAGTGTAGAGTTCACCACCGCGTTCCATCATGTCGCGCTGTTCAGCGTACTCACGACCGTAGATCAGGGTAGCGGCGACCGCAGCACACGAAAGCAGCTTCAGGAAGTGCGCCAACTCGTCTGCGACGAACAGGCCACCAAACGAGACACCGCTCACACCCTTGGACCACTGCCAGGCTACGCTGGCCGCAACCACGGCAAGCGTCAACAGGCTCAGAACAAACGTCGAGTGGCGCTGTTTGTGTTTGCTGAAAGCATCAAAAATCAGCACACACGAAGCCAGAACCAGGAGCAGGATCTCGGGCAAAGCCAGAGAAAAGTTAAAGGTAGTATCCATAGTGATTCGGCCTACAGTTTCGAGATGGAGACGTGTTGCAGCAACGCTTCAACCGAAACGTGCATGACCTCGGTAAATGGCTTGGGATACACACCCATGCCCAGCACCGCAATCGCCATTACGCCAAGAACGAAGAACTCACGGCCACTCAGGTCGCTCATGCCGGCAACATTGTCGTTACCCACGGGGCCAAAGGCCACGCGCTTGAGCATCCACAGCGAGTAAGACGCACCTGTAATCAGCGCTGTTGCAGTCAACAGACCGATCCAGAAGTTGTACTCCACCGCGCCCATGATGACGGTGAACTCACCGATAAAGCCGCTGGTGCCTGGCAAACCGCTGTTGGCCATCGAGAACAGCACAAAGAAGGTGACGAAACGAGGCATCACCTTGACCACACCACCGTAATCGGCGATTTGGCGGCTGTGCAGACGGTCGTACAGAACACCGATACACAGGAACATGGCACCGGACACGAAACCGTGCGAGATCATTTGCATGATCGCGCCTTCCATACCCGTGGTGTTGAACACGAAAAAGCCCAGCGTGACAAAACCCATGTGAGCCACAGAGGAGTAAGCCACCAGCTTTTTCATATCGTCCTGAACGATGGCGACCAGACCAATGTAGATCACCGCGACCAGAGACAGGGCAATGATGATTCCGGCCAGACCTTGCGAAGCATCAGGAGCGATGGGCAGGGAAAAGCGCAGGAAACCGTAAGCACCCAGTTTCAACATGATGGCAGCCAGCACCACGGAACCACCAGTAGGTGCTTCCACGTGGGCATCCGGCAACCAGGTGTGGACAGGCCACATAGGCACTTTCACAGCAAAAGCCATGAACAGAGCAGCAAAGATCAGCACCTGAGTGGTGTAATCCAGCGGCACTTTATGCCAGGTCAGGATATCGAAAGTACCGCCGGACACATTCCACAAGTAGATGAATGCGATCAGGGTCAACAGCGAGCCGAGCAAGGTGTACAAGAAGAACTTGACCGATGCATACACGCGGTTCGGACCACCCCAGATACCGATGATCAAGTACATCGGGATCAGCGTGGCTTCAAAGAACACATAGAACAGCAAGCCATCCAGAGCGGCAAACACGCCAACCATCAGACCCGACAGGATCAGGAAGGCACCCATGTATTGAGCCACGCGGTTCTTGATCACCTGCCAGCCCGCCAGCACCACGATCACCGTGATGAAAGCGGTCAGCAGAACAAACCACATGGAAATACCGTCCACGCCAAGGTGGTAATTCACCTTGAAGGCATCAATCCAGGGGGCCAGCTCGACAAACTGCATGTCGGCCGTACCGGGATTGAAGCCCGTGTACAGAGGAATAGTGACAACAAGACCGGCAATCGAACCCAGCAGAGCCAGCCAGCGGGTGAAGGTGGGACGATCATCACGCCCCAGAGCCAGCACCAACAGGCCAGCGACGATAGGTACGAAAATCGCCAGCGTTAACCAAGGAAGAGTAGAAGACGCCATATCGCTAGCCATTTACCGAACCGTCAGTACAAAAAAGGATAAGAGCGCCAGGATCCCGAGGATCATGGCAAAGGCGTAGTGATAGACATAGCCGGACTGGATATGACGGCTGATTGCAGCCACCCAGCCCACTACGCGTGCACTACCGTTGACCACCAGGCCGTCAATCAGACCGCGGTCAGCACCTTTCCAGAGGCCCGTACCCAGGCAGCGAACGCCACGAGACAGCACTTGCTCGTTGAACCAGTCAACGTAGTACTTGTTCTCCAGGATACGGTAGATAAAAGAGCAGTTCTTTTTGATAGCGGCAGGCAAAGCAGGATTAACCAGGTACATGTACCAGGCCACCACAGCACCAGCCACAACCAGCCAGAATGGCAGTGTGCCAAAACCGTGTACGGCGTAAGCCATCCAGTCGGTCCAGTGCTCGGCCAGCGTTGCCATTGCAGGATGGTCAGGCAGAACCGTCACAATGCCTTCAAAGTAGCCACCGAACAGCAATGGATCAACGAACCAGATACCGGCGAAGATCGACGGAATGGCCAGCAGAACCAGAGGCAGCGTAACCACCCAGGGCGACTCGTGAGGATCGCCACCGTGAGCGTGATGGTCGTCGTGACCATGCGACTCGTCGTGCTTGACGTCACGGAAGCGCTCTTTGCCGTGGAATACCAGGAAGTACAGACGGAAGGAGTACAGCGAGGTGACGAACACACCGATCAGTGTGGCGTAGTAAGCGTAGGTCGAACCCCAGATACCGGCTTCGCCTGCGGCTTCGATGATGTGCTCTTTCGAGTAGAAACCCGAGAAGAACGGCGTACCCACCAGAGCCAGCGTACCGATCAGGAAAGTCAGCCAGGTAATAGGCATGTACTTGCGCAGACCACCCATATTGCGGATGTCCTGATCGTGGTGCATACCGATAATCACCGAACCAGCGCCCAGGAACAGCAAGGCTTTGAAGAAAGCGTGTGTCATCAGGTGGAACACAGCAGCCGAGTAAGCCGAAGCACCCAGAGCTACCGTCATGTAACCCAGCTGGGACAAGGTGGAGTAAGCCACAACGCGTTTGACGTCGTTCTGGATAATACCCAGCAAGCCCAGGAACAAGGCACCCGTTGCACCGATCACGATGATGAAGGACAGCGCAGTTGTCGACTGTTCAAACACAGGCGAGAAACGAGCCACCATGAAGATACCGGCCGTCACCATGGTCGCGGCGTGAATCAGCGCCGAGATAGGAGTAGGACCTTCCATGGAGTCAGGCAGCCAGCTGTGCAAAGGAACCTGAGCCGATTTACCCATGGCACCCACAAACAGGGCCAGAGCAGCAACGGTCAGCAATTGCCAGTCAGTACCGGGGAATGTCATGGTGCTCAGTTCCTGAACCTTGGCGAACACGTCGCTGTAGTTCATGGAGCCAGTGTAGGCGTAGAGCAAGCCAATACCCAGAGCAAAACCGAAGTCACCCACACGGTTGACCAGGAAGGCCTTCATGTTGGCAAAAATGGCAGTCTTGCGCTCGTACCAGAAACCGATCAGCAGGTAAGACACCAGACCCACCGCTTCCCAACCGAAGAACAGCTGCAGCATGTTGTTGGACATGACCAGCATCAGCATCGAGAAGGTAAACAGCGAGATGTAGGAGAAAAAGCGCTGGTAGCCCGGATCATCCTTCATGTAGCCAATGGTGTAGATATGCACCATCAGCGACACGGACGTCACCACCACCATCATCAGGGCAGTCAGCTTGTCGATCAGAAAGCCGATATCCCACTGAATGCTGCCAATGGTGATCCAGGTGTAGACCGGACCGTTGAAGGTCTGGCCTTCCAGAACCTGCAACATGACCATGACCGAGCCGATAAAGGAAATCAGCACGCCCGCGATCGTAATCAGGTGAGCGCCTGTCTTGCCGATAAATCGACCCAGAAAGCCGGTACCGAACAAACCGGCTAGCGCCGAACCCACCAGGGGAGCAAGCGCAATCGTTAAGTAAAGATTTATGGAGTTCATTAGTGTGCTATCCCATCAACCCTTGAGCTGGTCGAGATCCTGGACATTGATCGAATTAAGGTTACGGAACAACAGAACCAGAATTGCAAGACCAATGGCCGCCTCGGCCGCAGCGACCGTCAGGACGAAAAAGACAAACACCTGACCTGCCTCGTTGCCCATCCAGGTGGAGAAGGCCACAAAGTTCATGTTGGCCGACAAAAGAATCAGCTCAACAGACATGAGCAAGATAATCAGGTTGCGACGGTTCAGGAAAAAGCCGAACAGGCCGATCGTGAACAGCACAGCGCCCAGGACCAAATAGTGCGCAAGCGTCAGCGTCATCATCATTTGTCTCCTGGCACGACAGCGTCAGCCGAACTGGACGCCGACGGCTTTTCGGTTTGAGAAGGAATGGAAACCATGCGCAGACGGTCTTGCGAACGAACCTTGACTTGTTCGCTGGAGACGGTGCGTTTGACACCTTCACGTTTACGCAGAGTCAGTGCAATGGCCGAGATCATGCCAACCAGCAGCACAATGCCACCGAGCAACACCGCCAGCACGTACTGGGAGTACATCAACTCGCCAATAACACGGGTGTTGTTGTAGTCCGCAGCCACCGCGGCAGCAGGTGCCGTTGTGAACCACAGCTTGGTCAGCACAAAGCCCATTTCCAGTACCATGATGGCGCCGATCAACAGCCCCATAGGCACGTGAGCCTTGAATTTCTTGGCAGCGGATTCCTGACGAACGTCCAGCATCATGATGACGAACAGGAACATCACCATCACGGCGCCCACATAGACCACCACCAGCAAGAGGCCCAGGAACTCGGCGCCCATCGTGATCCACATCATGGCGGCCGTGAAGAACACCAGAATCAAATGCAATACGGCTGTAACCGGATTCTTGGCAGCGATCACGCGATACGCGGCCACCACCATCACCAGCGCCAGCACATAAAACAGAACAGTAGTAAATAACATGAGTGTAGAGCTCCGGCCTTAGCGATAAGGTGCATCTGCGGCACGACGACGAGCGATCTCGTCTTCGTAACGGTCACCGATAGCCAGCAGCATGTCCTTGGTGTAGTACAAATCGCCGCGTTTTTCACCGTGGTACTCGTGAATGTGCGTTTCCACGATCGAATCGACCGGGCAGCTTTCTTCACAGAAACCACAGAAAATACACTTGGCCAGATCGATGTCATAACGCGTAGTACGACGGGTACCGTCCTCGCGCTCTGCCGATTCGATCGAGATGGCCATGGCGGGACATACGGCCTCGCACAGTTTGCACGCGATGCAACGCTCTTCGCCGTTTTCGTAGCGACGCAAAGCGTGCAGACCGCGAAAACGTGGCGAAGCGGGCGTGGTTTCAACGGGATAACGCAGGGTTACCTTGCGCTTGAAGAAATACTTCCCCGTCAGGCGCATGCCTTTGAGCATCTCGGACAGCATCAGGCTGCCAAAGAAATCTTTGATTGCTTCCATAATCTTGCCCCTTAGCCTTAATGCCAGATGTTCCAGGGCGTCTGCATCCAGATCGCCACAATAACCAGCCAAACACCGGTCAGCGGGATAAATACTTTCCAGCCCAAACGCATGATCTGGTCATAGCGGTAACGTGGGAACGTTGCACGGAACCAGATGAACATGGAGACCACGACAAAGGTCTTCAGACCCAGCCACAGCCACCCCGGAATCCAGGTAAATGGAGCGAACTCGACAATGGGAGTCCAGCCACCCAAGAACATGATGGACGCCAGAGCCGACAGGAAAATCATGTTGGCGTATTCGCCCAGGAAGAACAGAGCGAAACCGGTACCGGAGTACTCCACCATGGGACCGGCCACAATTTCCGATTCGCCTTCCACCACGTCAAACGGGTGACGGTTGGTTTCAGCAACGGCGGAAATCACGTAGATCACAAACAGTGGCAGCAATGGCAGCCAGTTCCAGGACAGGAAGTTCAAGCCCTTGTCCGCAAAGTAACCCTGAGTCTGACCAAGCACGATGCCCGACAGATTCAGCGTGCCGGAAACCAGCAGCACGGTAATCAGCACGAAACCGATGGCCAGCTCGTAGGACAGCACCTGAGCGGCTGCACGCAGACCACCCAGCAAGGCGTACTTGGAGTTGGAAGCCCAACCGGCCACGATCACACCGTACACACCCAGCGAGGTAATCGCCAGAATGTACAGCAGACCGGCGTTAACGTCGGACAGAACCACATCGGGGCTGAAAGGAATCACAGCCCAGGCAGCCAGAGCAGGCATCAGCGTCACAACCGGAGCCAGCAGGTAAAGGACCTTGTTGGACTTCGCAGGAACGATCAGCTCTTTGGTCAGCAGTTTGAAAACGTCAGCGAAAGGCTGCAGCAAGCCACGGTAACCAACACGGGTTGGTCCCAGACGAACGTGCATGAAGCCGATCATCTTGCGTTCCCAGTAAGTCAGGTAGGCAACACACAGAATGACGGGCACAGCGATGGCAACAACCTTCAGCAGCGTCCACACCACATACCATGCGGTCGGACCCAGCAGGTCCGTGCCGTAGCTATTGATGGCAGAGAGAAATTCCATGTTATGCACGCTCCACTGTCAATTGACCGAATGCGCTACCCAAAGCGGCTGTTTCAGAAAAAGCGGTGGCAACACGCACCGAGTTCAATGCCACGGTGTCATCCAGCTGAGCTGGCAGGCTGACTTCGCCTTGCGAAGAACGAACCTTTACCAGATCGCCGTCAGCCAGACCCAGTTGGGCCAGCGTGGCAGCGGCCATGCGAGCCGTAGGTGCTGCCGAAGCAGGTGTTTCCTGCAAGGGAGCCGAACGGCGCACCAGCGCATCGCTACGGTAGATAGGCACATCAGCCACACGCTCCAGACCGCTTGCTGCAGGCAGAACGCTGGCAGCCAGATTGATCTGGTTGGACAGACGCGATTCCACACCGGCAGCCATGACAGAGTCACGAACCGATTCCGAGGTTTCATCGTCAAAACCATCCAGCTGGAACAGATTGCCCAGCACGCGCAGAACCTTCCAGGCCGGACGTGTATCGCCCACAGGAGCAGCAGCACCCTTGAAGCTTTGTACACGGCCTTCGGCGTTCACGAAGGTGCCGGAGGTTTCAGTGAAAGGAGACACGGGCAGCATCACATCGGCCCACTGCTCGGCAGCGGAACGATAGGAAGTCAGCGCGACCGAGAAGGTGGCGGACTTCAGTGTTTCTACTGCACGTTCGCCCAGATCGCTGTCCAGTGCTGGCTCAACATTCAGAACCAGGTAAGCACGCAGGGTTTGAGCCAGCATTTGCTCGGCAGTCAAACCGCCCTTGCCCGGTACGGCGTTAGCCAAGTAGCCACCCACGGTGTTACCACCGGCAGTCAGGAAGCCCAGCTTGGCACCGCTAGCCTGTGCAATCGCATTGGCGTTGGCAGCAATTACGCTAGCCTGATCCGAGTTGACAGCCATATTGCCCAGCAAGATAGCCACGCGTTCGCCGGAAACCAGGCTGTCAGCAATCTGCTGAGCTTCAGCAGAAACTTGCACGCCTTCCAGACCCGCAGGAACTGCGCTGTCTTTGGCTTTGGCAACGGCAACCAGCACTTGAGCCAGAGAGTTGGCCAACTGGCTGGGAGCCACCGTCATGCGGCCAGCAATCGCATTGAACAATGGATTATCGGCAGCCGAATCAATAAAGGAAACTTGAGCGCCACGTTTGACAGCCTGACGCAGACGCTGGGCCATCAAGGGGTGATCTTTACGCAGGAAGGAGCCCACGACCAGAACGCGATCGAGCTCGTTCAAGGCGGTCAGAGGCATACCCAACCAAGGCACACCGGCCAGAGCACCATCCAGACGGGCATCGGTCTGACGCAGACGGAAGTCCACGTTTTCGGTACCCAGAGCACGACCCAGACGAGCCAGCAAAGCCAGTTCTTCAGTCGTGGAGGTAGCCGAACCAATACAGCCCAGCTGATCTGCACCAAACTTCTCGCGCACGGCGTTCATGCCGGCAACGATGGTTTGCATGGCGTCGTTCCAGGAGGCTTCGCGCCACTGGCCGTCATCACCGCGCACCATGGGGCGAGTCAGACGATCTTCGGTGTACAGGCCTTCGTAGGAGAAACGGTCACGGTCGCTGATCCAGCACTCGTTGACTTCGTCGTTCTCGAAAGGAACAACACGCAGCACCTTGTCCATCTTGGCTTGCAGCACCAGGTTGGCACCCACGCTGTCGTGCGGGCTAACGCTGCGACGACGGGCCAATTCCCAGGTACGGGCATTGAAGCGGAAGGGTTTGGACAGCAAGGCACCCACGGGGCAAACGTCAATCATGTTGCCCGACAATTCAGACTCGACTGCGCGACCCACAAAGGTGGTGATTTCAGCGTGCTCGCCGCGGTTGAGCATACCAACCTCTTGAACGCCGGCGATTTCTTCGCCAGTACGCACACAGCGGGTGCAATGAATGCAACGCTGCATGGCTTCGGTCGAGATCAGTGGGCCCATGGATTTGGCGGCCACAACGCGCTTTTCTTCCTTGTAGCGCGACTCGGAGCCACCGTAACCCACGGCCAGATCCTGCAGCTGACACTCACCGCCCTGATCGCACACGGGGCAATCCAGGGGGTGGTTGATCAGCAGGAATTCCATGACGCTTTTTTGAGCGGCAATGGCTTTTTCCGAACGAGTACGCACAACCATGCCGTTGGTGACGGGAGTGGCGCAAGCAGGCAAAGGCTTGGGCGCTTTTTCCACGTCCACCAAACACATGCGGCAGTTGGCGGCAATACTCAGTTTTTTGTGATAACAGAAGTGCGGCACGTAGACCCCGGCGTCATGGGCAGCCTGAATGACCATGCTGCCTTCCGGGGCGTCAACTTTAATGCCATCGATGGTGAGTTCTACCATTACGTTGTCCTGGCCTACAAATATTGAGGCACCACACAGCCTTTATGCTCGATGTGGTGTGCGAACTCGTCGCGGAAATGCTTAACGAAACTGCGCACCGGCATGGCAGCAGCATCACCCAGGGCGCAAATGGTGCGACCCATGATGTTCTGTGCGATGTCATCGAGCATGTCCAGATCTTCTGGGCGACCTTGACCGTTCTCGATACGATGCACCATGCGCCACAACCAGCCTGTGCCTTCCCGGCACGGCGTGCACTGGCCGCAGCTTTCGTGATAGTAAAAATAGGACAGGCGCAGCAGGGACTTGACCATGCAACGAGTCTCGTCCATCACGATGACAGCGCCCGAACCCAGCATGGAACCAGCCTTGGCAATGGAGTCATAGTCCAGGTTGGTCGCCATGATGATGTCGGCGGGCAAAACGGGCGAGCTGGAACCACCAGGGATCACAGCTTTCAGTTTGCGACCGTCGCGCATGCCGCCTGCCAATTCCAGCAAGGTGGCAAACGGCGTACCCAGAGGCACTTCGTAGTTACCGGGACGCTCCACGTCGCCAGTAATGGAGAAGATCTTGGTACCGCCCGCATTGGGGATACCCACTTCCAGGTATTCCTGACCGCTGTTGCGCAAAATCCAGGGTACAGCCGCGAAGGTTTCGGTGTTGTTGATGGTCGTCGGCTTGCCGTACAGACCAAAACTGGCCGGGAATGGTGGTTTGAAGCGAGGCTGGCCCTTCTTGCCTTCCAGGGACTCCAGCAGCGCAGTTTCTTCACCGCAAATATAGGCACCGTAACCGTGGAACGCATGCAGCTGGAAGCTGAAATCCGAACCCAGGATCTTGTCACCCAGAAAGCCTGCC
This sequence comes from Alcaligenes sp. DN25, assembly GCF_023674485.1. NCBI lineage: Bacteria > Pseudomonadati > Pseudomonadota > Betaproteobacteria > Burkholderiales > Alcaligenaceae > Alcaligenes > Alcaligenes sp. DN25. The sequence goes on from NZ_CP098408.1 coordinate 2,856,997, forward strand.
GCACGGGCCTGTTCCAGCGCTTCTTCAAAACGCTGATAGATTTCGAACACTTCACCGTGGATGTAGTTGTAGCCCACGGTAATACCCATGGCGTAGGCTGCAATGGCCATGCCTTCGATCACGATGTGCGGGTTGAAACGCAGGATATCGCGGTCTTTGAAAGTGCCGGGTTCGCCCTCGTCGGAGTTACATACCAGGTACTTTTGTCCGGGCAAGCTGCGGGGCATGAAGCTCCACTTCAAACCCGATGGAAAACCTGCACCACCACGACCGCGCAAGGCCGAAGTCTTGACTTCAGCAATCACGTCTTCGGGCTTCATGCCGGTAGTCAGTACTTTACGCAGAGCTTCATAGCCACCACGCTTGACGTACTCTTCCAGGCCCCAGTTGTCGCCGTTCAAACCAGCCAGAATCTGTGGCTGAATATGACGATCATGAAAAATCATGCTGCGCGACAGGTCGCCACCAGGGTTAGGTTCCAATCCCTGTGCGAACTTGCGCAGAATGTCCGGTGCAATCATGCCGATTCTCCGTATGTCTTCAATTCTTCGAGCATGGCATCAATGCGCTCGGCTTCCATGCGCACGCACATATGCTGATTGTTCAGCAGCATGACGGGCGAATCACCACATGAACCCATGCACTCTCCCATGATCAGGGAGAACTGGCCGTCCGCCGTGGTTTCACCGTATTCGATACCCAGTTTCTCTTTCAGGTACTCGCCTGCCTTGACGCCATCACGCAGCGCACAGGGCAAGTTGGTGCAAACGGAAATGGTGACGCGGCCAACGGGCTTGGTGTGGAACATGTTGTAGAAGGTCGCAACCTCCTGCACAGCGATAGGCTCCACGCCAATATATTGAGCCACATCCTCGATAATTTCTGGCGATACCCAGCCTTTTTCCTGCTGGGCAATGGCCAGGGAGGCCATGATGGCAGAGCGACGTTGATCTGCCGGGAACTTGCTCAGTTCCTTATCTATCTGTTGGTAGGCTTTTTCGGAAAGCAACATAATTCGGTTCCGTTTTTCCAGGCGCGACCTTAGCGGTCGATCTCGCCAAACACAATGTCCTGCGTGCCGATGATCGTTACCGCGTCGGCAATCATGTGACCGCGGCTCATTTCATCGAGGGCCTGCAAGTGGACGAAGCCCGGAGCACGGATCTTCATGCGGTAAGGCTTGTTACCGCCGTCAGATACCAGATAAATGCCAAACTCGCCCTTGGGATGCTCCACACCGGCATACACTTCGCCAGTAGGCACGTGCATACCTTCGGAGAACAGTTTGAAATGGTGGATCAAGTCCTCCATCCCGGTTTTCATGCGTTCGCGCGATGGCGGCGCCACTTTGTGGTTATCCGTGATGACAGGACCGGGGTTGTTGCGCAGCCACTGTACACACTGACGGATGATGCGGTTGCTCTCGCGCATTTCCGCGATACGAACAAGGTAACGGTCGTAAGAGTCACCGTTGCGACCCACAGGAATATCAAATTCGACGCGATCATAGACTTCGTAGGGCTGCATCTTGCGCAGATCCCACTCCACGCCCGAACCACGCAGCATGGGGCCGGTAAAGCCCAGCGCCTTGGCACGATCAGGATCGACCACGCCCACGCCCACCAGACGCTGCTTCCAGATACGGTTATCGGTCAGCAGGGTTTCGTATTCGTCGACACAAGTGGGGAAACGGTTGGTGAAGTCTTCGATGAAATCCAGCAAAGAACCCGAACGCGCTTCGTTCATGGCTTTCAGTTCTTTGTCGGAGCGGTATTTGTTGGCCTTGTACTGAGGCATGGTGCCGGGCAGATCGCGGTAAACGCCACCTGGACGGTAGTAGGCCGCGTGCAAACGGGCGCCGGAAACCGCTTCGTAGCAGTCCATCAGGTCTTCACGTTCACGGAAGGCGTACAGGAACACAGCCATGGCACCCACGTCCAGCGCATGCGAACCGACCGACATCAGGTGGTTCAGGATGCGGGTGATCTCGTCAAACATGACGCGGATGTATTGGGCACGCAACGGCACCTCAACACCGACCAGACGCTCCACGGCCATACAGTAAGCGTGCTCGTTGACCATCATGGACACATAGTCCAGACGATCCATGTATGGCAGGGTTTGCAGGAAAGTGCGGTGCTCGGCCAGCTTTTCGGTGGCGCGATGCAACAAACCAATATGGGGGTCAGCACGCTGAATGACTTCGCCGTCCAGCTCAAGCACCAAACGCAACACACCGTGTGCGGCTGGGTGCTGAGGACCAAAGTTCAGGGTGTAGTTTTGAATTTCTGCCATGATGCTTATCGCCCAATTCCGTAATCGTCCTCGCGCACCACTCGTGGCGTGATTTCACGCGGCTCAATGGTGACGGGCTGGTAAATGACCCGCTTCTGCTCGGTGTCATAGCGCATTTCGACGTAGCCGGAGATGGGGAAGTCTTTGCGGAACGGATGACCGATGAAACCATAGTCGGTCAGGATGCGACGCAGATCAGGGTGGTTCTCGAAAATAATGCCGTATAGGTCAAACGCCTCGCGCTCGAACCAGTTCACCGACGGCCAGACCTCGAACAGGGTTGGCAAAGCGGGGAAATCGTCGTTGGGCACAAAGCAGCGCACACGCAGGCGCCAGTTGTGCTTCAAGGACATCAGGTGCAGTACGACGGCAAAGCGATGGGGAAACTGAGCCGATGCAGCCTGATAGGTAGGCGCTTTCCAGGCGGAATAATCAATCCCGCACAAGTCGATACAGGTCTCAAAGCGCAGATCAGCGTGGTCGCGAAGCAATGTGCAAGTGTCGACCCATGCATCAGCGGGCACTTCCAAAGTGAGTTCATTGCGCGCTTGCGTCAACGCAGCCTGCTCGCCAAGGATAGAGAGCAAGTTGGTTTTTAAAGTTTCTAGCCGTGTCATAGTCTTGTTTAGCCTGTTCTAACCGTTCAGCGTGCGATGGTATTGGTCAAACGGATCTTGTTCTGCATCTGCAGCAAGCCGTAAACCAAAGCCTCAGCAGTCGGAGGGCAGCCTGGCACATACACATCTACCGGCACGATGCGATCACAGCCGCGAACGACCGAGTAGGAGTAGTGGTAGTAACCGCCACCGTTGGCACAGGAGCCCATGGAAACGACCCAGCGTGGCTCGGCCATCTGGTCGTACACCTTACGCAAGGCGGGTGCCATCTTGTTGCACAGGGTGCCCGCCACAATCATCAAGTCAGATTGACGTGGGCTGGGACGGAAAATAATGCCGAATTGGTCCAGATCATAACGAGCTGCACCAGCGTGCATCATTTCCACTGCACAACAGGCCAGACCAAATGTCATGGGCCACATGGACCCTGTTTTTGCCCAGTTCAGAAACTTGTCTGCACTGGTCGTCACAAAACCTTCTTTGAGAATGCCGTCGATAGCCATAGTAGTTGCCTTTTGCCGGATCAGACCCTGGGAAGCCCCGGCCTATCCTGTTGCTGACCAAACCCGCTGTCATCAAGACGCATCCTCGTGCCCCTTATGCCCAGCAGCAGACGCGAAAACCCCTAGCAGGGTTCTCTATGGATGGGTTTACTCCCAGTCCAGAGCGCCTTTTTTCCATTCGTAGATAAAACCGACCGTCAAAACGGCCAGGAACGCCATAACGGTCCAGAAACCGACCAGGCCTACTGTTCCATTGGCCATGGCCCAGGGAAACAGAAAAGCGATTTCCAGATCGAACATGATGAACAGAATCGCGATCAGGTAGTAACGAATGTCCACCTTCATGCGCGAATCACCGAATGCTTCAAAACCGCATTCGTAAGGAGAGAGCTTTTCAGCATCGGGCCGGTTTGGACCGAGCACTCGACCGACTAAAAGTAGAGCCAGGCCAATCCCAGTGGCGACGATGATAAATAGCAAAACGGGAAAGTACTCTTGCAGGTTCATGCAAAGCATCCAATCGCAGTAAATAAACTCTTGGATTGTAGCATTTTGAGAGCACAGTTTTGGGGGATAACCCCAAACCATTACATCTATGCAAGGGTGTTGCACCCATGCCGCAAAAACTGTCAGCTACCTGACCAAAAACCCTTCAACTATTGATTATTTAATTTATTAAGGGTTGCGATTTCAAGCACCAATCAATTATCTTACCCGCTTTTGTAAGGAAAATGTCAGCCACAACAGCCAGGAAAACGATTTTTCGCGCTTATTTTGTAAGCAAGACAAACAAGACCGAGCAGTCGGAATAGCAGATAGGCAAGCACACCACACAACCGGTTCGGCCACCAGGCACAGCGAACCTCAGCATCACCTCATTCAACAGATCCGCACGCACACAAACCGCAAGAGCGAGGACAAACACATACCAACAACCCTAGAAGCAACAGTTTCAAACCAGCCCAAGAGCAGCAACCCAAACAGACTGACCTGAACACCTCAGATAACTAGCAATAAAAAAGCCATCCCGAAGGATGGCTTTTTATACTTCTTCAGCTCAAGCAAGCCCGAAGACTTGCTCATCGCGATGCGTAGACATGCTACGCAAATCGATTAGAACTGGTGACGCAGACCAACGCCGATCAAAGTCGACTTAGCATCAGGCATGAAGTACACGTTCTTGGCGTAGGAACCAATTGCGTACACGTTCGTGCGCTTGCTCAGTGGGTGGCTGTAACCCAGGCTGAATGTGTGCTGCTTCTTCATTTCCCAAGAACCGGTGGAGTTCGTGAAGGTATCAGGAGCAGTGCGAGGATCGGCCATTGTCCAAGAACCCATGATCGAGCCGGCGCCAACAGGTGCGGACAGACCAACCAGGTAGGAGTTAACTTTCAGACCCTTACCCAGGAAAGCTTGCTGGTTCAGCTCGCCGAAAGTTTGACCTTCGAACAGGCCGTTACGAGTTTGACCGAAAGCCAAGTAAGCTTTCACAACTTCAAAGTCGTAGCTACCACCAATGTTCCAAGACTTGACGGTCGTGTCCTGACCACCGTTGTAAGTGGCACCAACAACTTGACCACCAGCAGTAACTGGGGTCAGACCACGGTTACGGATTTGGTCGTAGGTAACAGCCAAGCCAACTGGGCCGTTAGCGTAACGCAGACCGGTAGTGATGGCTTGTTTGTTGAAGTCTTTGGAGTTAGCAGTACCACCACCAACCAATGGCAGATCCTTGTCCCACGACTGTTTGCCGTTGCCATTGAAGGAGTAACCAACGCCGAACTGGAAGCCGGAGAAGTTAGGGGTTTGGTACATGACCATGTTGTCGTAACGAACGGTGTTGGCGGATGTGAATGCGCCACCGATGTTAGCTTGGTCGAAGCCACCACCGAAAGGATCAGCAACAGCGCTCAGGTACTTGGAAGCGATGTTGGTTTGACGACCGAAGTCCAGTTGACCCCAGCTGTCGCCAGCCAGACCCAGAGTGGCTTGACGACCGAACAGACGGCCACCTTGAGCGGAGTTACCGGTACCCAGATCAAAGCCGCTTTCCAGAACGAACACAGCGCGCAGACCGTCGCCCAGATCTTCGGAACCCTTCAGGCCCCAACGGTTGCCGGACTGAATGCCGTTGATCAGACCAGTACGCTTGGAGTTGATTTCTGCGCCTTGGCCGTTGCTGGAATAACCTTCAGTGCCTTTAACTTTTTGGTAACCAATACCAGCGTCCAGAATACCGTACAGGGTGACAGACGTTTCTGCGTGTGCGACGCCAGCGAAGCCGGCCATCAGAGCAGCAGCGAGCAGAGTCTTTTTCATGTAAGAAATCTCCGTAGATTTGAGTAAATCAGAGCAGCCCAACTACAACAGTGCTGCTGCTCTTTCTAACTCCGCGATGGGAAGTTAACGCTATTGCATCAAAATTCCCGTCGCTTGACTACGAAACCCTTCGGAAACGTGAATCTTTGTGCACAGCTTGTTGGCTATACACAACAAAAACCCACTTGAAGCCGCTTTCCATGCCGCCTTGAACAAGCACGACAATTAGCAGGCTAAAGCCGGAATCTTCTTAAGAACTTGCTTTAAGTGATCCGAGCAATCGGTTGCCAATGCTGGTTTTCTGCAAATAAGGCAAAAAATGAAATCAGCACCGAAAAAGACAAGATCGCCGACCCCAGCCTATCGAGAGCCAAAGCCGGCCACTCAATCCATTTGATAAATTCCCACATTATGGGAATTCACAGCAACATGGGATTCAGCATTCACTGACCCGGTTCAATCACTTTTCAGACAATCAAGACCAAGTCTTGAAAATCACAACACAAGCAATTTACACAAGACGGCAAAACGCCCAAAAAATGGCAAAAAAAAACCTGCCCTTTGTCAGGATCAGGTTTTATTTCCAGGCTCCGCAATCGCAGAACTTTTCAACTTTTTGTTTGGTGCCGACGACGAGACTCGAACTCGTACAGCTTTCGCCACTACCCCCTCAAGATAGCGTGTCTACCAATTCCACCACGTCGGCAAGCAATCAAGACAGCGATATTAGCATGACGAAAGTAAAGCTGTCAGTACAAAACAGCCCAAAACACCTAAAAAAGCACGTACACAGGCATATTCCACACAAACAACGCCAAATAGACAAAGCCCGCCATTAGAGGCGGGCTTTGATATCGTATTTTCCGATCCTGCTTGTGATCTTTACCGCCTTCTATATATAGAGCAGCATTGAAGTCCCAAACAGATCGAACTTACTCAGCAGCAGGAACCGCAGGAGCGCTTTGCTCAGGAGTTGCCGAAGGAACTGCAGCTGGCACAGAGGCGTCAGGGGCCGGAACCGAAGCTGCACCCGATGGAGCTGCGCCAGGAACAGACGATTCGTAACCTTGCATCACCCCCGCATCTACTTTCTGCGCAGGATGATGAGCAACCCAAGCCAAACCACCGGTGGACACAAAAAAGACGATTGCCGCCCATTTGGTCATGCGCGACAAAAAGTTCGCCGCACCTGCCGCACCAAACACACTCCCTGCCGAGCCGCCACCAAAGGCCGAGCCCATATCAGCGCCCTTGCCTTGCTGCAGCAGAACCAGACCAATAATCAACAGCGAGGAGATAACCTGCACCGCCATCAGAACGGAAGACATCCAATCTTGCATTTAAAGACTCCAGACCCTTTAAGCGGCCACAATACGTAAAAATTCTTGCGCATCCAAAGATGCACCACCCACCAAGGCACCATCAATATCCGGCATGGCGAACAGCTCGGCGGCATTATCCGCCTTCACGCTGCCACCGTACAAAATACGCAACTGATCCGACTCCATATAGGCACGAATCTGTTGATGCATTTGCTGCGCTTGCTCCGGCGTTGCAGTCAGGCCCGTACCAATAGCCCAGACCGGCTCATACGCCAGGACCAGTTTGGATACCACTTCAGCCCCAAGAGCCTTAATGGGTTCAAGCTGATCTTGCACCACACAGGTTTCCTGCCCCGCCTCACGATCGGCCAACTGCTCGCCAATACAGACAATAGGCGTCAAGCCCGCATCCAGTGCCGCAACAACTTTGGCGGCAACCTGAGCGCTACTTTCCTGGTGATACTGACGGCGTTCGGAATGCCCGACAATCACCCAGCGACAGCCGATATCAGCCAGCATTGCCGCCGAGATTTCCCCAGTGTATGCACCCTTGGCGTGGACACTGACATCTTGAGCACCGACCGCTATGGTCGAATCTTTCAAGATACCTGCCACCTGAGGCAAATACACATAAGGAACGCATACAAGCACATCACAATCTGCCTGCACACCAGGCTGAACGAGCAGTTCTTGCAGCAGACGGCTGTTGCCATCAAGCGAGCCATTTAATTTCCAATTACCCGCAACCAGTCGTTTACGCGAAGAATGTACGCTCATTGCTCCCTTGATGCCAGTCAAAAAGTTACACCAACGCCCACAATCAAGGCGCAGCTAACCGGCTATTGTAGCGCGTGCTAATCCATTTCGCGCATATTTGACAGAAAATTCGTTTCAGAACGGCAAGAAAAAGGGTGGCTATGCCACCCTTGCTGCTTTTATGGAACAAGAATGATCTTGCCCACCTGCTCACCCGCCTCCATCATGGCATGCGCTTCGCTCGCCTTTTCCAAGGGGAAAGTGGCATGAATCAAGGGACGTACCTGCCCTGCTTCCAGCAAAGGCCAGACACGCTCTTTCAGAGCCTGCGCCAGTTGCGCCTTGAACTCGACAGAGCGGGACCGCAAGGTTGAGCCGGTAATAGTCAGGCGACGACGCAGAATCTCCCCACAATTAATCGTGGCCTTCACCCCACCTAGCAAAGCAATAATGACGATACGGCCGTCATCGGCCAGACACGTCAAATCCCGGTTGATGTAGTCGCCAGAGACCATATCCAGAATCACATCAACACCACGGCCGCCTGTTTTGCTTTTGATGACGTCTTCGTAAACTTCGGTTTTATAGTTGATGCCGATCCCGCCCAAGCGATTAATGGCCTCCACGCGTTCATCACTGCCTGCCGTGGCATATACCGTATGCCCCAAAGCCACCGCCAACTGGATAGCTGTTGTTCCAATTCCGCTTGCACCGCCATGAACCAGCAGGGTTTCACCCTTGCTCAACTGACCACGGTCGAACACATTGCTCCAGACAGTGAAGAAAGTTTCTGGCAGCCCCGCCGCCTCCAGCAAGCTGAAACCCGCAGGAATAGGCAAGCACTGCTGTACTGGCACCACACAATATTCGGCATAGCCACCACCAGTGACCAACGCACAGACCTGATCCCCAATCTTGAACCCACTGCCCTGCACATCGCCCGATACGATTTCACCGGCCAGTTCCAGGCCGGGAATATCAGAGGCACCAGCCGGTGGCGGGTAAGCGCCTGCTCGTTGCAAGACATCCGGACGGTTCACGCCCGCCGCCAGCACCTTGACCAGCACTTCACCAGGACCTGTTTGTGGCATGGGGCGCTCGCCCACTCGCAACACTTCCGGCTTTCCAAACTCGGTAATTTCAACAGCTCGCATACCTACTCCCTGATATCTAGACTATTTTTCCAGCGCGGCTGCAAGCACAAACCATAAGCAGCCGCCTTACCTGCTGCAATCTATCACAGGCACTGGCATCAACGCCCTATTCCAGCCATGAAAACAGATTATTTCGATGACGCTAGCAAATTTATACGTTACACTTTAAGGCTTTCCTGGCCTCCGTGCTTTTTTGTGCATGTGACTTATCAGGAAGAAAAGCCCAACAGACAGGAAGCGTGCCAGAGCGGTTGAATGGACCGGTCTTGAAAACCGGCGATGGGGTAACCCATCCGTGAGTTCGAATCTCACCGCTTCCGCCATCATCTCCCGCTGCATCCATGGCGGAATTGGTAGACGCAAGGGACTTAAAATCCCTCGATCTTTGATCGTGCCGGTTCGATTCCGGCTGGATGCACCAAATATTCACGATAGCAGGCAGATCTCTTTACCCACCATAAAAACCTCGGTTTTTATTCGCTCGTGACAAATAAGTACCAATCAAGAAAGCTCGCTTCAAAGCGGGCTTTTTTGCGTCCTGCCTGAAAACCCAATCCAATCCATCACCCCGCAAGCACCACCTGAACCTGACCGACTGTTTATCCCCCCGCTCCGTAAGTAAAGCCTCTCCAGCTCCTCCAGGACCGAAACTGCTCCCAAGAAGCAAACAGATCAAAAATAGCGAACCAACAACAAGCAAAGTCACAGTTACATTCACAGTCACAGCCATAACTACAACTACAACTACAACTACAACTACAACTACAACTACAACTACAACTACAACTACAACTACAACTAAGGCTACGGCTACGGCTGAAACCACAGGCATAACAAGCACAGGTACAGGTACAGGTACAGGTACAGGTACAGGTACAGGTACAGGTACAGGTACAGGTACAGCACCAACATATTACCCTCCAGCTCTTGGCACAACCCGATACGCAGCCATGTTCCCAAAAAGCAGCCAAACGCAAAAAACCCGCCTTTCGGCGGGTTTCTCTTCAAGCAGACTGCAAGCGCTATCAGGAAGCAGCAGGAGCAGCTGGACCGCCTTGAGCTTCGATACCGCCGATAGCCTTGATCGACAGACGCAGACGACCTTTCTCGTCAGCTTCGATGACCTTGACCTTAACAACCTGACCTACTTTCAGCACGTCATTGATATTGGCGATACGGTAGTTGGCAATCTCGGAGATATGCAGCAAGCCGTCACGGCCTGGCAGCACTTGCACAATCGCGCCAAAGTCCAGCAAACGCATCACAGGACCTTCGTATTCTTGACCCACTTCCACTTCAGCGGTCAGCTCTTTAATACGGCGCTCGGCTTCGCGGGCCTTGTCCAGATCGGCGCTGGCGATCGTGATGGTGCCGTCATCCGAAATATCGATCTGTGTACCGGTTTCTTCGGTCAGGGCACGGATGGTTGCACCACCCTTACCAATCACGTCACGAATCTTCTCGGGGTTGATCTTCACGGTCAGCATGCGAGGCGCGAATTCGGACATCTCGGTACGGGAACCGTCGATGGACTCTTTCATCTTGCCCAGGATGTGCATACGGCCTTCGTGAGCCTGAGCCAATGCAACCTGCATGATTTCCTTGGTGATGCCCTGGATCTTGATGTCCATCTGCAAAGCAGTAATACCTTTCTCGGTACCGGCAACCTTGAAATCCATATCGCCCAGGTGATCTTCGTCACCCAGAATGTCGGTCAGCACAGCAAACTTGTTGCCTTCCTTGATCAGACCCATGGCCACACCAGCCACGTGATCCTGCACAGGCACACCAGCGTCCATCATGGACAGGGAGCCACCACACACCGATGCCATGGAGGAGGAACCGTTGGATTCAGTAATCTCGGACACCACGCGGATGGAGTACTGGAAATCTTCAGCGGCTGGCAGCAAGGGAGTCAAAGCACGCTTGGCCAGACGACCGTGACCGATTTCACGACGCTTGGGAGCGCCGAAACGGCCAGCTTCGCCAGTGGCGAATGGAGGCATGTTGTAGTGCATCATGAAGCGATCGCGGTACTCGCCCATAATCGAATCAATGATCTGCTCGTCTTGCTTGGTACCCAGAGTGGTGACCACCAATGCCTGAGTTTCGCCACGCGTGAACAAGGCGCTACCGTGAGCACGGGGCAGAACGCCCAGACGGATGCTGATAGGACGAACGGTACGGGTGTCACGACCATCAATACGGGACTCGCCGCTCAAGATACGCGAACGCACGATCTTGCTTTCCAGGTCGAACATCATGTTTTCGACGGCAACCATATCAGGCTGATCCTGACCGGCGGCTTCAGCTTGAGCCTTGACCGTTTCTTTAACCTGAGCGTAAACAGCGCGCACTTGCTCGGTACGAGCTTGTTTTTCGCGAGTCTGGTAGGCCTGTGTCAGACCTTCTTCGGCAGCAGCGGTTACCGCAGCCAACAGGCTTTCATTAACAGCAGCAGGCTGCCAATCCCACTCCGGCTTGCCAGCTTCTTCAACCAGTTCATGAATGCAGTTGATGGCTGCTTGCATTTGCTCGTGAGCAAACACCACACCACCCAGCATGACTTCTTCGGACAATTGCTTGGCTTCAGACTCAACCATCAGCACAGCCTGCTCGGTACCAGCCACAACCAGATCCAGAGCCGAAGATTTCAGCTGAGTAGCGGATGGGTTCAGCACGTACTGACCATCAATGTAACCCACACGGGCAGCGCCCACAGGACCGTTGAAAGGAATGCCGGAAATAGCCAGGGCAGCCGAGGCGCCGATCATGGCAGCGATATCAGGATCAATTTCAGGGTTGACCGATACCGTGTGAATGATGACCTGAACTTCGTTGTAGAAGCCTTCAGGAAACAGAGGACGCAGTGGACGGTCGATCAGGCGGGAGATCAGGATCTCGCGCTCGGATTGGCGGCCTTCACGCTTGAAGAAACCACCAGGGATCTTGCCAGCGGAGTAGGTTTTTTCGACGTAATCAACGGTCAGCGGGAAGAAGTCCTGACCTGCTTTCGCTTCGCTTTTGCCAACAACAGTGGCCAACACAACAGTGTCTTCAATCGAAACCAGCACGGCACCTGACGCCTGACGTGCGATTTCGCCGGTTTCCAGAACGACGGTATGTTCGCCGTACTGGAAAGACTTGGTGACTTTATTGAACATTAGGAGAATCCTTACAATAAAAAAACCGTGCACACAGCGAAACCAGTTCGCCGAATGCACGGTTGTTTAGCGGGGAGCCAGCCCCGGTATCACTTACGCAGACCGAGTTTTTCGATCAAAGCACGGTAAGCGTCTGGATTACGACCTTTCAGGTAATCCAGCAATTTGCGACGACGGCTAACCATGCGCAACAGACCACGACGGGAGTGGTGATCTTTGTTGTGAGCCTTGAAGTGGCCGGTCAATTCGTTGATGCGAGCGGTCAGCAAAGCCACTTGCACTTCTGGGGAGCCTGTATCGCCTTGTTTACGCTGAAACTCGGAAACGATATCGACTTTTTTGATATCTGCAACTGCCATTTTATTTAGCCTCTAAGACTTGCGTTAGGACCGAGGTGCCCTAACGTGTTGAAAATGAGATTGAGTGCACCGGGCCCATCAGGCCAAGTGCAAGCAAACGATTATAACGAAAAACCGGACAAGGCGTTAAGCATTTCGGCCTGCTCGCCTGCCAAAGCCGGGGATTTTAGTTGTTTCCACGCCGAAGTCGTGCCAAAGCACGGGCTCGACGCCAGCGCCAGGCCATCACAAACCAGCCCGACAAGCCATACAGGCAGAACAGGCCAAACAGGAAGACCGGCGGATCCGTAGAGACAAACACGAAGACCAGCACAAAAAGCAGCATGACCCAAAATGGCACGCTACGTCTGATCGCAAAGGACTTGCCGCTGTAGAACGGCGCGTTGGAGACCATGGCCAGGCCGGCATAAATGGTCAAACCAAAGGCAACCCAGGGAATCACATTCACTTGCAGAGACAGCTTGTTGTCCACCGCCAGCCAGACAAAGCCAGCGACCAGCGCAGCGGCTGCCGGGCTGGGCAAGCCTTGGAAAAAGCGCTTGTCGACCACTTCAATATTGGTATTGAAGCGGGCCAGGCGCAGCGCACCACCAGCTACGTAAATAAAGGAAGCCAACCAGCCCCAGCGGCCCAATCCCTGCATGGCCCAGACGTACATGACCAGCGCGGGCGCTGCACCAAAGGAGATCATGTCGGCCATGGAGTCGTACTGCTCGCCAAAGGCGGACTGAGTATTGGTCAAACGAGCAACCCGCCCGTCCATACCATCAAACACCAGCGCCAGGAAAATGGCGATGGCTGCCACCTCAAAGCGGCCATTCATGGCCTGCACAACGGCATAAAAACCCGCGAACAGATTGGCGGTCGTAAATGCGTTGGGCAGAAGATAGATGCTACGCCGACGACGGGTTTCATCATTGAGCAAATTGGGCATAATTTATGCTTTAAGAGTTGTTGCTAAGGACTGAACACTCGAATGTAGCATTGTCCCCAAGGCTACAGAGTGCAAATAATTCCAGCATATATAAGCCAGAGCGAACAGAAATGACCAAGAGGCCTGCGGCCAGGGAGTTCATGGATAAACAGTAGATTTTATCGAACTCGCTTGCGCACCACCCCAACAGGGGCACGATGGTCAAACCAAGCACTGCATTTTATCGCGCCCTCACCGATACGGCTATAAGACGAAAACAAGGCGCTTCCATCCTTTTTTTAGCCCCAGCAGAGGCGCCGCTGAAAGCCAAATTCTTGCAGCAATAAAAAAACCGGCTAACGCCGCAAGACGTCAGCCGGTTCAGGCTCAAGACCAGGGCAGCTTATGAGGTTGCCCCGATATCAAACTTAGTTCTTGGACTTGTCGACCAGCTTGTTAGCGGCGATCCAAGGCATCATGGAGCGCAGCTTGCTACCCACTTGCTCGATCTGCGATTCGGCGTTGATACGACGACGCGAGATCAGGGTAGGAGCGCCTGCGGCGTTTTCCAGGATGAAGTTCTTGGCGTACACGCCGGTCTGGATGTCTTCCAGGCACTGGCGCATGGCTTTGCGGGTTTCGTCGGTAACAATCTTCGGACCGGTCTCGTATTCGCCGTATTCGGCGTTGTTGGAGATCGAGTAGTTCATGTTGGCGATACCGCCTTCGTAGATCAGGTCCACGATCAACTTCAGTTCGTGCAAGCACTCGAAGTAAGCCATTTCAGGAGCGTAACCAGCCTCAACCAGCGTGTCGAAACCAGCCTTGATCAGCTCAACCGCACCACCGCACAGAACAGCCTGTTCACCGAACAAGTCGGTTTCGGTTTCTTCGCGGAAGTTGGTTTCGATGATACCGGCACGGCCACCGCCGTTAGCCGATGCGTAAGACAGAGCTACGTCGCGAGCAGCGCCGGTCTTGTCCTGGTAAACAGCGATCAGGTGAGGAACGCCGCCGCCTTGGCTGTAGGTGCCACGCACAGTGTGACCAGGAGCCTTGGGAGCAATCATGATGACGTCGATATCGTCACGTGGCACAACTTGGCCGTAGTGAACGTTAAAGCCGTGAGCAAATGCCAGAGCGGCGCCGGGCTTGATGTTTTCAGCAACCTGGTTGCGGTAAACCTCAGCAATGTTTTCGTCAGGCAACAAGATCATGACGACATCAGCGCTCTTGACGGCTTCAGCCACTTCCTGAACTTTCAGGCCAGCGTTCTCGGCTTTGCTCCAGGAAGCGCCGCCTTTGCGCAGACCAACAACCACGTTAACGCCGGACTCGTGCAGATTCAGGGCGTGAGCGTGGCCTTGCGAGCCGTAACCGATGATGGCAACGGTCTTGCCTTTGATCAGGGAAAGATCACAATCCTTGTCGTAGAAAACTTTCATTTCAGGTGCTCCAAATTTAATAATTTCGCTTAAACAGCAATTCGAGAATGGCCGCTCATGCAGCAGCGGCACAAAAAGGACCTTGACTCATTACTTTCAGAACAGGGCCACCGCGGTCTACACAGCGTCAGGCCGTGTTTACCCTTTATAAGGAGCTGCCTTAAAAAGCAGCTCCTTGAATAAAAGCGGTAATTATGTCCTGAAAAAGCCTTGGCTTACAGCTTTAAGACTCGTTCGCCACGGCTGACACCAGAGACCCCGGTGCGCACTGTTTCAAGAATGGCCGTACGATCCAGCGCATTGATGAAAGCAGCAATTTTGTCTTGAACACCGGTCAATTCGATGGTGTATGTCTTGTCCGTAACATCAATGATGCGACCGCGGAAAATATCCGCCATGCGCTTCATCTCTTCACGTTCCTTGCCCACCGCCCGCACTTTGATCAGCATGAGTTCACGCTCGATGTGTGGGCCTTCGGACAGATCCACCACCTTGACCACGTCAACCAGACGGTTCAAGTGCTTGGTGATCTGCTCGATGACGTCGTCCGCCCCTCGGGTAACGATAGTCATGCGAGACAGGGTGTCGTCCTCGGTTGGAGCAACCGTCAAGGTCTCGATGTTATAGCCACGGGCCGAAAACAGGCCGACCACACGGGACAGTGCGCCGGGCTCGTTTTCCAGAAGGATAGAAATGACGTGTTTCATGATTCTCTCCTTACAGATCGTCCGGGCCCAAGAGCATTTCTGTCAGGCCGCGGCCTGCTTTCACCATCGGGAACACGTTTTCGGTTTGGTCCGTGATGAAGTTCAGAAATACCAGGCGGTCTTTGTGCGTGGTGAAAGCTTCGCGAATAGCGGGGACCACATCGGCTGGCTTGTCGATCTCCAGACCCACGTGACCATAGCTTTCCACCAGTTTGACAAAGTCAGGCAGTGCATCCACGTAAGACTCGGAATAGCGCGAGCCGTAGTCGATTTGCTGCCACTGGCGCACCATGCCCAAATAACGATTGTTCAGGCAAAGAACCTTGGGGCTCAAGCGGTACTGTTTACACGTAGACAGTTCCTGGATGTTCATCTGAATGGAGCCCTCACCAGTGATGACGGCAACATCCTGGCCAGGGTTGGCCATTTGCACACCCATTGCGTAAGGCAAGCCCACGCCCATCGTGCCCAGGCCACCGGAATTGATCCAGCGACGAGGCTTATTGAATTTGTAGTACTGAGCCGCCCACATCTGGTGCTGACCCACATCAGAAGTCACGAAAGCGTTGCCGCCCGTCACTTCCCACAGGGATTCCACCACGTATTGCGGCTTGATCAGCTCGTCCGACTTGGCGTAGGCCAAGGAGTTCTTGCCACGCCAGACATTGATCTGTTTCCACCAATCATTCAGGGAGGGCTGGTTCTGCGATTCCTGACGGCTTTGCGCATACAGCTCATTGAACTCTGTCAGCACGTCTTTGACACAGCCCACGATAGGCACATCAACTTTCACGCGCTTGGAAATTACCGAAGGATCAATATCAATATGAATGATCTTGCGTGGGTTCTGACCGAAGTGGCGGGTATTACCAATCACTCGATCATCAAACCGTGCACCCACTGCGATCAGAACGTCGCAATGCTGCATGGTCATATTGGCTTCGTAAGTACCATGCATGCCGGGCATGCCGATGTACTGATCCGCCGTACCTGGATAGGCACCCAGACCCATCAAGGTAGTCGTGCAAGGAGCACCGCTTAACTTGACCAGCTCATTGAGTTCGCTGTCAGCATTACCCAGCACCACACCACCACCAACGTAAATCAGCGGGCGCTCGGCGCTATTGAGAATCTGGACAGCTTTCTTGATCTGCCCCTGATGGCCTTTGATCACAGGTGCGTAGGAACGCATCTTGACCTCGCCACGCTTGGGCGTGTATTTGCACGTTGCAGTCGTAATATCTTTGGGGATATCAATCAGCACAGGACCAGGACGGCCTGTCGTGGCAATAAAAAATGCCTTGCGAATGGTATCGGCCAAATCACGAACATCGCGCACCAGGAAGTTGTGCTTGACGCAAGGACGGGTGATACCGATGGCATCACATTCCTGGAAAGCATCTTCACCAATTGCCTGGGTGCTGACCTGCCCACTGATGATGACCATCGGAATGGAGTCCAGGTAAGCGGTCGCAATACCGGTGACGGCATTGGTGACGCCCGGGCCACTGGTTACCAGTGCCACGCCAACTTTTTGGGACGAACGGGAATAGGCATCCGCAGCATGAACAGCAGCCTGTTCATGACGCACAAGAATGTGCTGGAAGCGGTCCTGCTTGAAGATTGCGTCGTAGATATAGAGAACGGCACCACCCGGATAACCGAAAACGTGTTCCACGCCTTCGTCCGCGAGCGTGCGCACAACAATATCTGCGCCATTTAATTCAGACATGAGTTTTCCTTTCAGTCTTGCTCTGCAATATCGACTGACCACGACGGTCCGAGCTTGAACCGATGTCAGCAACATGATCTGGCGCTTCATGGCCCACAGGACCACACCACCCAGACACATTACCGTCCGGCCTGCACTCTTCGACACCCAGTGCGTGCATACACAAACGTATGCGTTAGCTTGAAACGGAAGTCCTGGCATCCCACGCTTGTGACGCGGCCAGCAACAAAGTTTTTAGGCGCAAAAAACCGGGCGGATGGCCCGGTTAACAGTGCCTCGCTACAATTTGCTCGGATAAGGAGCAAAAACACCTGGTTACTTTACCTTGACTGCACAAAGCGAGCAACTGTGATTGTTGGTAAAGTGCAAAAAAACAGGCTTAAAGCTTGCATACGTAAAACGATATACTGTCTACCTATGACGAGCTGTCCGGGTATTTTATGGCATCGCCCATCCCACAATTAAAACAATTCCTGTATAGCCACTATTTTTTCGGCGGACTGCGCCAGTCCATCGGTGTGCTGTTGCCGGTCATTATTTTGGGCCGCTTCTTTGGTCACTATGACATTGGCGTCATTGCGTCCATGGGTGCCACCTGCGTTGCCATCATTGACCAGCCCGGCGGCCCACGCCGCTATCGCAACAATGAAATGCTGGGCGGTATTGCGCTGGGCACGGTCACCGTTGGCCTGACAGGTCTGGCCTCCAGCTCTCCCCTGCTGCTGGTGCTGTGCGTACCGTTTCTGTGCTTTCTGTACAGCATGTTCTCCGTGTTTGGTCGTCGCGGCGGGCTGATCGGATTTGCCGCCCTGCTGCTGATGACCTTGACGATGCGCTTTCCCATGCAGCCTCACGAGGTACTGGCGCACACGCTGTATTCCTTTGCCGGCGGTCTGTCCTATTACTTGTTCAGCACCCTGTTCCGACGCTTGTTCTGGTATCGGGAAGAGCGCCAGACACTGGCGGTAGCCCTGTTTGCCACGGCTGAATACATGGAAGCGCGCTCGCAATTCTATGACTCCACCTCGGATCTGGACGCCTGCTATAGACGGCTGATCAATCTTCAATCCAATATGACCGAAAAGCACCAGGCCGCTCGCGACGTGGTACTGCGTGAATTGCCGCGCGGTTATGGACGAGGCGATCACCATCGCAAGGCACTGCTGACCATCTTCTTGAATATGGTCAGCATTCTGGACTCGCTGGTCGCGACCTATACCGACTACACCGTCCTGCGCCGTCAGCTTTCCGACAGCGATTTCATGGTTTTTGCGCGTGATGGCTTGCACAAGCTTTCGTTGGATATCGGCCGCATTGCCATGAATGTTTCGCGCAGCGCTCGCACCACCCGTCGCTCCAGCGTCAAAGCGGAAATCCGCGCCATGGAATACGAGCTGGAGAAGTACAAACGTCAGGGCATGTCTCAATCCGACCCTGAGACCTACGCCCTGCTAGTCCAGGTCTTGCGCCGACTGCGTAACCTGAACCGCATTGTGGACAGCATGGCAAGCCTGTCGCATCGTGCCAGCCAGAATATGCCAGTCGATCAATACCTGAATAAATCGCTAAGCCGCATGCTCTCGCGTGAAGAACTGCGTTTGGGCATGCTCAGCAGCAATATGAAGCTGAAGTCCTCGCACTTCCGCTACGCGGCACGTGTCAGCATTGCGTCCATGGTGGCCCTGGGAGTGGGTGCACTCAGCGCTCATTTCCAAAGCGAACTGGGCCTGGTCAGCGCCCTGACAGCGCACAGTTACTGGATCATCCTGACCATTCTGGTCATTATGAAACCGGGCTTTGCCATCACGCGCCAACGCAATGGCTGGCGCCTTTTTGGCACGGTACTGGGCTGCGGGGCGGCCTTCCTGCTCCTGAAGCTAACGGACAACCGCGAGCTGTATCTGATCGCCATGTTGCTGGCCTACCTCCTGGGTAACAGCCTGGTTCAGCTGAACTTCCTGCTATCGGCCCTGTTCAACACAATCTTTGTGATTTTGTCCTTCCAATTCCTGTCCACGGGCGGCTCCTTCATCATTGGAGAACGTCTGGTGGATACGCTGATTGGTTGCGGCATCGCCATGGCCGCCAGTTACCTGCTGCCCAACTGGGAGTCCAGCGCCATGACAGGCCTGGCCCGAGCAGCCTTGGCCGCCAACAAAGAGTTCTGGCGTGCAGGGCTGGAATTCGCTCGCTTGAGCCGCCTGCATAACCAGATCCTTAAAAACGGTCAGGAAGGCGAACCCACCATGACAGAGGCCCAAAAAAACCAGGTGGATCTGGACTTGATGGAAGCCGACACCGCCTGGCAAGTGGCAAACAAGAACGTACACATTGCCTTCAGCAACTTTGCATCGGCCTTTTATCGCATGATGGATGAACCAGTTAGCCGACAAGCCAATGTATCCCTGCTGAATAATCTGCTGATTCAGAACCACGTGCTGGCCTCGCAGATCAGTGCCGCTGCCCCGCTTCTGGCTAATTTGAGTCAGATTCCGCCAGGCATCCAGAACTCCCTGGATGCCATTGGCGCACTGATTAACGACCAGGATGCCGACCCGCCTGCCTCCATCGAAACCGACGGTGAGCTGGCCATGCTGGCCTACCCTATCCGTCAGATGGTCAAGGCCGCCCAACTGATACGTCAGGATATGAGAGGCCTGGAATACAGCGCTGGCCCGCAACTGCCGCCTGAGCGCAAGCAGGAACTGAAACAGCAAGGGGCCTGATGGCCATGCCATGTCCCGTATACATTTGGAGCTCGGTGTCGGGACCAAATAAACAAGAACTCAAAGCACAAAGCACAAAGCACAAAGCAAAAGAGCATAGGGTGCCAAGCCCTCCTCAGTTCGCAGGACCAAAAATAAAAAGGCAAGGCGCAAATACATGGCCTTGCCTTTCCTTTTTTACCTGCAAGACCGCAGATCAGCTAAAGAGCTGTTCTTACGGCGCAAGCAACAACGCTAACTACTTATCAAGCCTTGGCATCGTGCTCGGAGCGACGGAACACCAGCTTGTCCTCGCTGGAGAGCTCAGGCTGGAATACATACCCCTCGCGATCAAACGCCTTCAAGCCTTCCACTGTTTGCACACGCTTGTCGATGACAAAGCGGGCCATCAAACCACGGGCTTTCTTGGCGTAGAAACTGATAATCTTCCAGACACCGTTTTTCTCGTCCTGGAAAACGCACTGAACCACACGGGCACGCAAGGCTTTTTGATCGACCGCCTTGAAATACTCTTCGGAGGCCAAGTTCAAGACAACGGGCTTGGCTTCGCCTTCCTGACGCTCGTTCAAATAATTGGCAATCCGGCTGCCCCAGTAAGCGTACAAATTGGCACCTTCGGGATTCTTCAAGCGAGTGCCCATTTCCAGACGGTAAGGACGCATCAAATCCAAAGGACGTAAAGCACCGTACAAACCGCTAAGAATCACAATGTGGTCCTGGGCCCACTTCAGCTCCTTGTCCGACAAATCCGTTGCAGCCATGCCCTCATATACATCACCATTAAAAGCCAGAATGGCCTGACGGGCATTGGAGCGGTCAAACTTGGGCTCCCACTCCTGGTAACGCTGGACATTCAAGCGCGCCAGGTCGTCGCTCAGCTTCATCAAGCCGGCAATACCCTCTTCGGACTGAGTGCGCAAAATATCAATCAAGCCTTGCGCCTGCTCCACAAACAGAGGCTGGGTTTCCAGCTGCGTGCGTACAGGGGAATCGTAGTCCAGCTTTTTCGCTGGCGAGAGCAATAACAACATGCGCCTATATCCTTTCTTTCCAAACAGATAAAGGGCCATGCCCTTTATCTGCCATCTACAAAACACGCTTTGACAGCAATTAGCGAGCCGTCCAGCCACCATCCAGACTTAGCGTCGTACCCGTCATTTGGTCTGCGGCGGCAGACGACAGGAACACAGCAGCACCGCCCAATTGTTCAGGAGTCACAAACTGCAGGGAAGGTTGTTTCTCAGCCAGCAGCTCGCGTGCGGCAGCTTCAATATCAATCCCTTTTTGCTGGCTGATAGCTTCGATCTGCTTTTCCACCAAGGGAGTCCGTACCCAGCCCGGGCAGATTGCGTTGCACGTAATACCCTTGCCAGCATTTTCCAGTGCGGTCACTTTGGTCAGGCCCACGACACCATGCTTGGCAGCCACATAAGCCGATTTATTTACCGAGGCCACCAGACCATGTGCCGAGGCGATATTGATAATCCGCCCCCACCCCTGCTTTTGCATGATGGGCAAGGCAGCCGCTGTGCCGTGGAAGACGGCTGACAGGTTCAAGGCAATGATGGCATTCCATTTATCCACCGGGAATTCTTCGATAGGCGCGGTGTACTGAATACCAGCGTTATTGACCAGAATATCCAAACCGCCCAAGGCCTCTGCCGCCTTGGCAATAAAGTCACGCGTGGCCTGTGCGTCGCTCAAATCAGCATTCAGATAATAGGCTTTGACACCAAACTTGGACGCCAGCGTGCTGCGCTCGCGCTCGATATCTTCAGGCTGACCAAAACCATTGATCACCAAATCTGCACCGGCTTTTGCCAACTCGGTGGCCATGGCCAGACCGATACCACTGGTCGATCCTGTTACGACCGCTTTTTTACCTTTCAGCATAGATACCTCGTGAGTATGGACAACAGGGAACTGAAACCCCAAGTGTACTCGGCGGTCTGCATTGCCGGGAAATGCAATGGGCTCGTTTTGTCAGCAATCATCAAGGCTTGCAAAACAAGGCCAAACGCCATCGGACCAAGTACTAGCGCATTACCCCCTAGAACTTCGGCCTGCGCGGGGAAAAGTCGGCCATACACAATGTTGCGGATGAGTTTTCCGAACATCGGCCGCGACTGACACTTTTACCTTAACGTTCTTATGTGACAAAACAGCCAATAAACCATGCTGAGAGAGCAGGACGATCAAACCAGCAGAAAATAAAAAAGCCCTTGAATAATCAAGGGCTTTCAAAATTTCAGGTGGCGGACAGGGTGGGATTCGAACCCACGGTACGCTTGCACGTACGCCTGATTTCGAGTCAGGTACATTCGACCACTCTGCCACCTGTCCGCGATTGCTTATATGGTTACAAGCAAGCCCATAAATATAGATCAAAGAACACTCTTTGACAAGCACTAAAGAGACATAGCACTTGCGTCAAAGAGCGGAGTTTCTTGATAAGACCAGCCACTCAAACCAAAGAGCTCTTTTCAATCAAGGGTTTACCCTCTATTTTGGCCTAATTCACTTGTTCACCCTGAGCCGCAGGCCTATATTGGAAACACACATTGATGCATCGCAGCCCTGCCTTTCCAAGGCAGTCCTTGTAATTCCGGCACAACTTGCTGGACTTGATAAAAGGAATTGTCATGCAAACCTTCCAATGGATTATCGACGCCAACGGCGACGGCATATACAGCCTGAATGAGGTTCTCCAGACTCTGCGCTGGGCTTTTCGGATACCAGGCAGCCTGGTAGTTGAAACCTTGGGTTCCATCCCGGTTCTGTCTGATCTACTGCGTATCCAGGCTTCAGAAGCGACAGGCTACGCTTCTTTGCGAGGCGGATTGGTCAATATCCTGTCGTTATTCTTCTGGGCCGCACTCTGTCTCTGGTTTCTGGAAGTCAACTCCAAGCCACGTGCAGAGCCTGCGCAACGCAACGTACGCCATGCGCCACACTTGAGCAAGCAACTGGATTCTGTGCACGGTCGGCAGCTGCACGCGAACTACAACCGGCGCCCTGTCCGCCATCGTCAGGTTGAACGCCATACCTTCTAGATGCTCTCATGCACTCATGCACTCATGCCCTCCTGCCGCAAAAGGAGAAACATGTGTTAAGAAAGGTAAACCCCTGGCATAGCGCATACGAACCGTGTTGCGTTTGGAAGTGCTTTGCCAGGATTACCTAACGTTTGGACTACAGGTTTTAGGCAACAATCGCTGCAGCTAGTGTCATTAGAGGTGCAGCTTATGAAAAAACTACTATTAGCCGGTTTAATGGCCTTGAGCACCAGCGCCGCCTCTGCGGGCGGTGTAAATGTCGATATCAATGTCGGTATTCCGGGTATCGGTTACGGGCCGATCTACTACCCACCCGCTCATGTTGTGGAACGCCCGGTTTATGTCGCCCCACCCCCAGTGGTTTACCACCCGCCACGTTACGTCTATCGTCCCGGCTACGTGGAATATGGTCGCTCCAACAAGGAATGGCGCAAGGAGCAGCGACGCGCTCACAAGCGCTGGCGCAAACAGCAGGAGCGTTACTGGGATGATGACTAATCCATCACTACGGAACCATGAATGAAAAAGGGCTGAGGACCACAAAGGTCATCAGCCCTTTTTCCATTCCGGACAGTGACTTTATTTAGCCGGCACCAGACGTTCCAGTCCGCCCATATAAGGACGCAGAACCTTGGGCACAATCACGCTGCCATCTTCTTGCTGGTGGTTTTCCAACACAGCCACCAAGGCGCGGCCTACGGCCAGGCCAGAGCCGTTCAGCGTATGCACAAACTCCGGACGTGCCTTGCTGTCGGCGCGGAAACGCGCCTGCAGACGACGAGCCTGGAAAGCCTCGCAGTTCGACACCGACGAGATCTCGCGGAACGTGTCCTGGGCAGGCAACCACACTTCCAGATCGTAGGTTTTGGCGGCAGAAAAGCCCATATCGCCAGTGCACAGTTGCACTACACGGTATGGCAGTTCAAGAGCCTGCAGAACATGCTCGGCATGACCGACCATGGACTCCAGCGCCTCATAGGATTTTTCAGGATGAACGATCTGCACCATTTCAACTTTGTCGAACTGGTGCTGACGGATCACGCCACGGGTGTCTCGGCCACCGCTACCGGCTTCCGAACGGAAACAAGGCGAGTGAGCAGTCAGGCGGATAGGCAGATCGTCACCGGCCAGAATCTCGTCACGCACAGTACCGGTCAGGCTGATTTCGGAGGTCGAGATCAGGTACAGGTCTTCAGGCTTGGATTCGGTCGGATCGGCTGGCTCGTTGTCCTGACCACCTTTGGTGACCCAGAACATATCGTCCTTGAACTTGGGCAATTGGCCGGTACCATACAGCGTGGACGCGTTCACGATGTATGGGGTGTAGCACTCGGTATAGCCGTGCTCTTCCACTTGGGTATCCAGCATGAACTGGGCCAGAGCACGGTGCAAGCGAGCCAGAGGACCACGCAGAACCATGAAACGGGCGCCAGCCAGCTTGCGAGCGGCTTCAAAATCCAGACCAAACTGCTCACCTAGATCCACGTGATCACGCGGCTCAAAGGTGATGTGCGCAGGATTGCCCTGATCATCTTTAGGACCGGGGATCCAGCGACGTACTTCAACGTTGTCTTCTTCGGACTCGCCTACCGGCACGCTTTCGTGCGGCAGGTTAGGAATCGTGGCGAACCAGGAGGACAGCTCGGCCTGCACTTGGGACAAGTCCTGCTCCAGCTGCTTCAGGCGCACCGGAATTTGCTGGGATTGAGCCAATGCTTCGCTGGCGTCTTCGCCCTTGGACTTGAGCTGGCCGATGCGTTTGGCCAGTGCATTGCGCTCGGCCTGCAAGGTTTCGGTTTCCACCTGTACCGCTTTGCGGCGGGCTTCCAGCTGCTGGAAACGCTCGGTGTCAAATTGCACGCCACGTTTCGCCAGGCCCTGTACCAGCGGCTCCAAGTCTTTGCGTAATTGGTTCAGATCTAACATTTAATAGCCATATAGGTGATGGTTCAATCCCGATTGATCTGGTGATTTTAACCACAAGCCACCACAAGCGCAGCACAGCGCAAGCAGTACGGAGATATCGGGAAATACGGGGGTGACAGGTCAGGCAAGCGCCTGTCCTGTCTTAGGTGTCTTTTTTACCGGCCTGCTCATCCAGCTGACGCAGGCGCTCCATTTTTTCAGCAATCTTGATTTCCAGACCACGAGGCACGGGCTGATACCAATGCGGATCGGGAATACCATCTGGCAAGTAGGTCTCACCCGCCGCGTAGGCATTGGGCTCGTCATGCGCATAGCGATACGCATGACCGTGGCCCAGCTCTTTCATCAGCTTGGTGGGCGCGTTGCGCAAATGCACTGGCACTTCGCGGCTTTTATCCTGCTTCACAAAGGCGCGGGCCTGGTTGTATGCCATATAACCGGCATTGCTCTTGGCTGCGATAGCCAGATAAATCACGGCCTGCCCTAACGCCAGCTCCCCCTCGGGGCTGCCCAGGCGCTCGAAGGTCAAGGCTGCATCGTTGGCAATTTGCATGGCGCGCGGATCGGCCAGACCGATATCCTCCCAAGCCATGCGTATGATGCGGCGCGACAAATAGCGGGCATCAGCCCCGCCGTCCAGCATCCGGGTCAGCCAATACAAGGCGGCATCCGGGTTGGAGCCGCGCACCGATTTATGCAAAGCAGAGATCTGGTCGTAGAAATTGTCGCCCCCCTTGTCAAAACGCCGGGAGTTCAGGGTCAGCGCATTTTGCAGGAAGTCTGTCGTGACCAACTCGGTGCCGGAAGTCTTGGCGGCCGTATTGGTCTGCTCCAGCAGGTTCAAAAAGCGTCGGGCATCGCCGTCGGCATAACCGATCAAGATGTCGACGGCTTGATCCTCAAACTCCAGGCCATCCAGGGCATTTTGTTCCTGTACACGGCGTAGCAGAAGTTTGAGTTCATCATCCGTCAGAGACTTGAGCACATAGACTTGCGCCCGCGACAGCAAGGCCGAATTAACCTCGAAGGACGGGTTTTCCGTGGTGGCACCAATAAAGGTCACCAAGCCGCTTTCAGCATAAGGGAGCAGCGCGTCTTGCTGAGACTTGTTGAAGCGGTGTATCTCGTCCACAAACAGTATGGTGTGCTTGCCCATGGCCAGATTCTGCTGGGCCTGCTCCATGGCGGCTCGGATATCTTTCACGCCTGAAAAGACGGCGGACAAGGCGATGAACTCGCATTCGAATGCACTGGCCGTCAAACGTGCCAGCGTGGTTTTACCCACGCCGGGAGGCCCCCAGAAAATCATGGAGTGTGGTTTGCCGGACTGAAAAGCCAAACGTAGTGGCTTGCCCTCGCCCAGCAGGTGAGACTGCCCTACCACCTGATCCAGAGTTTTGGGGCGTAGTGCTTCGGCTAAAGGTGCGGCGGGTTCCTGAGCGAACAAATCACGCATGGCGATCGCCCTTCCTAAAATGGCAAGACCTGGCCAAGCGGACCAGGTCTGTATTGAAAACTTGTTTTGTCAGAGCCAGCCAAACACTGACCCTGACGATAGCGGCACAAAAACAGAATGTGCATCAAGGCATGGAGACGACATCCACTCCGGCAGGAGCCTTGAACGTGAAGGTACCCAAGGTAATCCGAGGGTTCGGTTCCAAGCCGGTGAAGTCGATATACGTGGTTTGGCCGAACGAGTCCTGCAATTCCAGACGACGTGGCTCACGATCCTTGAAGCCGATGTCTACGTAGGAAAAGCCGGCATCGCTTTGCAACGGTGTGGCTCGGATCCACTCCAATCCATCCCGTGCATCTTGCTCAACCAGACGGAAGGAGTCTTCCAGATTGCCAGTACCAAACAAGATCGCAGCAGGCGAAGCGCCGATGGACTGGTCCACACCACGCTCGGTGACCTGGGCCAGATCCGGGTCGTATTGATAAAGCAGCTTGCCGTCAGACACGATCAATTGTTCATAAGGGCGTTGCACATGCCATTTGAACTGGCCAGGGCGCTGAAACACGAATTGCCCGGATTGCGGCGCACCTTTGGACTGGCCGTTGCTATCGACCGTACGCTGGGAAAACTCGCCTTTCGCAGCACGCACATCTTGCACAAAAGAGCGCAATTGCTCGCTGGCCGAAGCGGCCATGGTCAAGGCAGGTGTAGTGGCCAGCAACATGCTGACCAGCAGTGTCTTAATCTTCATCTTTGGCACCTCCTGCGGGGACCAGAATTTCACGGTTACCGTTAGGCTGCATAGCCGATACCAGACCGGCTTGTTCCATTTGTTCCAGCAGTCGGGCTGCCCGGTTGTAACCAATACGCAAATGACGCTGCACCGACGAAATCGAAGCGCGACGATTCTTGATAATGACTTGAACAGCCTGGTCGTACAGCGGGTCCGCTTCAGCATCGACCATGCCAGTAGCGGGGTTGACCCCCTCACCCGATTCGCCTTCGACAGCACCTTCCAGCAGGCCTTCGATGTAATCGGGTTCGCCGTGTTCTTTCAAGTGTTCAACCACGCGGTGAACTTCCTCATCGCTGACAAAAGCGCCGTGCACTCGTTTAGGCAAACCTGTACCGGGCGGCAGATAGAGCATATCGCCCATGCCCAGCAAGGTTTCCGCACCCATCTGATCCAGAATGGTGCGCGAGTCGATTTTGGAAGACACCTGAAAAGCAATACGGGTAGGAATGTTCGCCTTGATCAGACCTGTAATCACGTCCACGCTAGGGCGCTGAGTAGCCAGAATCAGGTGGATACCAGCCGCACGGGCTTTCTGGGCCAAACGAGCAATCAACTCTTCGATCTTCTTGCCCTGCACCATCATCAAGTCTGCCAACTCGTCAATAATGACGACAATCATGGGCAGAACAGACAACGGCTCGGGAGCGTCCGGCGTCAAAGAGAAAGGATTGGGGATAGGCTCTTCACGCTTTTGCGCTTCGCGTATCTTGGCGTTGTAACCGGCCAAATTACGCACGCCCAGCTTGCTCATCAAGCGGTAGCGTTTTTCCATTTCGGCCACACACCAATTCAAGGCGTTGGAGGCCAGACGCATATCCGTGACCACCGGAGCCAGCAAATGAGGAATGCCTTCATAGACACTCATTTCCAGCATCTTGGGGTCGATCAGGATCAGGCGCACGTCTGCCGGGTCTGCCTTGTACAGCAGCGACAGAATCATGGCGTTAATCCCCACGGACTTACCGGAGCCGGTTGTACCTGCCACCAGCAAATGAGGCATCTTGGCCAGATCCGCCACCACGGGTTTACCGGCAATATCCTTGCCCAAAGCCATGGTCAGCAAGGAAGCACTGCTGTGATAGGTCTGCGAGCCTACGATTTCCTCCAGACGCACCATTTGGCGGCGGGGGTTGGGCAGTTCCAGGCCCATCAGGTTTTTCCCGGGAATAGTTTCCACCACCCGGATGCTGACCAGACTCAAGGCACGGGCCAGGTCTTTGGCCAGATTCACGATCTGGCTACCCTTCACGCCGGTGGCAGGCTCAATCTCGTAGCGCGTAATGACCGGCCCCGCCTGGGCGGTCACCACCGTCACAGCAACACCGAAGTCCGACAATTTCTTTTCAATCAGGCGCGAGGTGAACTCAATGGTTTCCGGCGACACCGTTTCTACATTGTCAGAGGCGGGGTCCAGCAGGGACAGCGGAGGCAAATCGCCCGCTTCGCCAGCCTGACGAGGCGCCTTGAACAAGGTCTGCTGCTTCTCTTTCTCGACGCGCTCGGATTTGGGCACAGCCACAAAAGCAGGTTCGATACGCACAGGCTGTTCGTGGACCAGTTGCTCCTGCTTGGCGACCACGCTTTCCGTGCGCTCGGCACGTTTGACCTCGCCCACGCGACGATCCTGACGGGCTGACCAGAAAGTCATCAAACGGCGAATCGTCCCTTCGATGAAGCCGCCCAGACGTTCTGCCAACGTCAGCCAGGAAAAACCGAAGAACAAACTGGCTCCGCCAGCGAGCAGGCCCATCAGCACCAGAGAGGCTCCACCAAAGCCTATCGAAGTTACTAATAGTTGCGATAATAATTGGCCTAACTGCCCACCAGCCCCCGCAGGGAGCTGCCATTGCTGGCCCAGATCTTTAAAAAACAGCGATTCCAGGCCCATGCTGCCCAGAAACAAAAAGAAAAAGCCTATGCCAATTTCCCAGCGCACCCGAGGCAGAACATCCTCGTTTTTAGTGCTGGGCAAAAGCAAAGCGGTCAGACGGTAAAAGCCCACGGCCACGCGCTGCACCAGCAGCACCACCCAAAGCCAGGCCGTCAGACCAAACAGAAACAAGAGGAAATCGGCGATGTGGGCACCAAAGATGCCCCCGCCGTTTTGGGTCAGACCCGAGTGCACGGAATGCGACCAGCCGGGATCGCCCGGATCCCAGGTTGCCAGTACCAGGCCCAGCCAGGCTGCCAGAGCAGCGAAGATAATCCACCGTGCTTCGCGCAGCAGTCCTGTCAGGCGCTGTTGCAGGGCTGAAGGCCCATTACGCACATTTTTGGATGACCGGGACGAACGAGGGGATGTTGCAGGTATTCTTGCCATGGACTCATTATAATTGGAGATCGTCTTTTTCGGATTTTCTGTGATGTCGACTACTAAGCACGCAAAAGTACTCATTCTGGGCTCAGGCCCGGCCGGCTATACCGCAGCGATCTACGCAGCCCGCGCCAACCTCAACCCCGTCTTGGTCACCGGCATGGAGCAAGGTGGCCAACTGATGACCACCACAGATGTAGATAACTGGCCAGCCGATGCCCAAGGCGTCCAGGGACCTGATCTTATGGCACGTTTCCAGGCTCATGCGGAACGATTCGAAACAGAATTAATCTTTGACATGGTGTCCTCGGTTGATCTGTCCACCCGTCCCCTGACCCTGAATGGTGATAGTGGCACAGTCTACACCTGCGATTCGCTGATTATTGCGACAGGCGCCTCTGCCCAATACCTGGGCCTGCCAACCGAGCAGGAATTCATGGGCCGTGGCGTGTCCGGTTGCGCAACATGTGATGGTTTCTTCTACAAGAACCAGGACGTGGTCGTAGTCGGTGGTGGCAATACCGCCGTGGAAGAAGCCCTGTACCTGTCCAATATTTGCAAGACCGTGACCTTGATTCACCGTCGCGATACCTTCCGTTCCGAACCCATCCTGACCGACAAGCTGATGGACCGCGTCCAGAATGGCAATATCCAGCTGAAACTGCACAGCGAACTGCAAGAAGTGCTGGGTGACGCTTCGGGCGTGACAGGTGTGCGCATCATCAATAACCAGACCCAGGCCACTGAAGACCTGGCTGTGACTGGTGCCTTTATCGCCATCGGCCACAAGCCCAACACCGGGATCTTTGAAGGCAAGCTGGAGATGCACGACGGCTACATCACGACTCGCAGCGGTCTGAAAGGCATGGCAACCATGACTTCCGTTCCTGGCGTCTTTGCCGCGGGCGATGTGCAAGACAATATCTATCGTCAGGCCATTACCAGTGCAGCCAGCGGTTGCATGGCCGCCCTGGACGCACAGCGCTGGTTGGATGAAAACAAATAAGCCCAAAGCCGTAGGGCGTAGTCTGGCAGACCTGAAGAAGTTACAAGGTCAGGTCCGCCAGGATCTCAATCCGCCCCCGGCCCCCGCCCGTCCCCAGGCTCGCAAGCGCCCCCGCCCACCGGATCCCGGTGGCAAGCCAGCCAAACTGGCTCCTGCCAGTAATGCTACAGCGGCCCAAGACCCCGTTTCCTTATTGGACCCCAGCGACAGGGCCTGGCTACGCCAGTCCATGCGGGACGTCGCCCCCTTGAAAAAACGTGGTCAAAGCGTAGTCATGAGCCGTCCTGCGGCTAGCCCGGAACAGTTGGAGCAACGTCGTCGCCACGCGGTAGGTGCGCCCACCAGTACGCCCGCCCTGCCCCAGGCCTCTGACCAATATGTCAGCGTGCAAGGTGAAAGCAACGATCTACGACATTTGCGTGCTGGCTGTGGCACCGATGTCTTGCGCGATCTGGAACGCAACCGTTGGCCGATTGAGTCCAGCCTGGATTTGCATGGCTCGGATCTGGAACAGGCCCGCGAGCGACTGGACAACTTTCTGCGCTCCTGTCTGGAGCACGGCGTGCGCTGTGTACGAATTGTCCACGGCACGGGCTACGGCTCGCGCAATGGCGAACCCGTTTTGCGTCATGCCGTGCGTCGCTGGTTAACCCAGCTGCCCAGCGTTCTGGCTTATATGGAGTGCGCGCCCAACGAAGGTGGGCAAGGTGCCGTCAAACTGGTGCTGCAAGCCATGTCCGAACCCGGTGTTTGATTTTTTCCATTAGGTACAGACGTAAAAAAGGCCAGCTTTCGCTGGCCTTTTTTTTATTGTTGTTATGTTGTACTGCCTATTGCTTTTATAATAGTGACCGTTTTATTTCGGTCTTTGTTGCCCAGCGTTGCGGGGCTATGTCTCCTCACCTGCATGGAACGTATTGTGCCCCATTTATAAAGCTGTCACACTTAGGGAATGCACTGATACCCGCATGATAAGAAAATATCAGTCGCCCATTCGCAGTCTTTATTCTGCTGCCTGGTCCAAAGCCTTCACGGCCCGCTTCAAAAACACCTGCATTTCTTTCTCAGCCTGCTTGTCGCCCTGCTCTTGGGCAATCACCAAGCCCTGCTCCAGAATTTCCCTGGCCTGTTTGAATTGCTCCAGGTTCACCAGCACCCGGCCCAACAGCTTCCAGGCTGCGGTGTAACGCGGATTCATTTCCACGGCTTTGGACAAATGTTCGCGAGCCGCTTCCAAATCGCCCTCACCCATACATGCATTGCCCAGGCCAAAGCGCAACAAAGCATTATCCTTGCCTGCCGCCAGTAGCTTCTCCAATCCTTCGCGCATAATCCATACCCTTGAAAACAAAGCAAGGCTGGGTCGCGCTGCCTTCACACAAAACAAAATAGCGGCCGCGACACGCCTGCACAGCTTGATGACTATTGAACCATCTAGCCATAAACCATTGAGCTTGGTTTTGTACCACGGAATATCAAAGGGCGGCCTCAGCCGGCCGGGCTCTGTAGGCCCATTCTCCTGCTGGTACCGCCCTGGCTAGCGCTTTAGGCCAGATCGCCTTGCAACACCCCCTTGCTGACGACTTCACGGCCATCCAGGCTAACCGTGCAATTGCGCATTGGGTAGTCGAAGTGGCAATCGGAGAAACGACCCGCCGCTGGATTTGCGCCCGTAGAGAAAAGGAAGTTACCGGCAAAGGCGCGCAACTCGGTTCCGTTGGTATCGCGCTTGTCATACATGGCCATGGAGTCCCAGCGAGCCGCCGGTGCCATGCCCCAGCCCACATGACTGACCGCATAGGCATCCTTGTCATTCCAACTGGCGTAATAGGAGCGGATCAAATCGGCATCCACGCCCTTGCCCTCAATAGCCACGACATAATCGTTTTCGATACGCAGGGTCACCGCCGATTCCAGATAGCGCTTGAAGGTCAGGTTCACATCTCCACTATCCAGCACCAGCGTGCCATTCACACTGCCATTGCTGGGGTAGCAAATGCACAGGCCAGCAGGCCAATACCCAAAGCTGCCCGGCTTGTCGGCTATCCCGGCACTGCCGCGCCCGATCACACCCGCCAGGCTGACCGTCAGGTCCGTGCCGGCTTCGGAGCTAATGTGCATGACACTGGCATCGGTAATCAGCTTGCCGCCAATATCGCACTTGCTCTGCAAATCAGGACTGGGTTTGACCCGTTCCAGAATCTCGGGATGCTCGTCGCTGATCATCATGATGCGGGCACCTTTGGCCAGCAGTGCGGCACGCTCGGGCGAATGCAGCAGCCCTTCTACGGTGCAGTCCACAATGAACTGGCTGCCTGCCAAAGCCTGGACAATCGGGTCCATACCTTCCAGCGCCAAAGACGTCCCGGTCGAGCGCAGGGCAATATTGCTTTTCAGACGTGGCGAGACCAGTTTCACATGGCAAACCCGTGCCCCCATTTGCGTCAGGGCCAACTCAGCCAGCTCGGCCAGCACGGAGCGCGATTGCGTCTCGGACAGCACGACTGCCATTTCGCCGGGTTGTACTTTGCACAGTCCAAACACTTCTACAAAATCAGCAATCCATTTGCCTTCAATATGCTCACGCAACATCTCACTACTCCTAGAAAATTCAAAAAAGGCGCTGCGCGGCTCTTTCAGCCGGGCAGCGCCTGTACACATCAGTCGTGCAAATCCTTGCCCTTGGTCTCGGGCGAGGCAATGGTGGCCCACAGGGCCAGAACGCACAGGCCGATCAGGTACCAGTCAAAAACCTGCTTTTGATTGATGGAATGCAGCCAGGCTTGCAAATAGGGAGCGGTCCCGCCCGTCAGGGCACCAGCGACCGAATAGGGCAAGCCCATGGCAACCGCACGGATACGAGTTGGAAACTGCTCGGGGAAAAAGGCCGGCATGATGGCGGTGGGTGCCGAGATCAACAGCATGCCGCCCGCCATGAACACCACCAGACGCCAGATCTCGCCCTGGCCGCCAGTCAGCACCATGGTCAGCGGGATGATGCTGATGATTGAACCGATGGAGAAGAAATACCAGTTCGCCTTGCGACCAAACCGATCCGAAAATGCGCCCCAGAAAATCAGGCACAGAATCAGAAAAAGATTGGCCCCCACCCCCACCCACATCACTTTGGCGGCAGGCATGCCCAGGGAGGTAATGGCAAAGGTGGGCGCCATGATGGCCCAGACGTAATACAGCACGGTGCCGCCGGCCGACAAGGCAAATACGCGCAAGCAGGCACTGCGATACTTCCAGACCTCCGACCAGAACACGCGTGCGCCCGGGCGCGCCGTTTTGCCTGCCGCTTGCGCTGCGGCCTGACGGGCTTTGAACATGGGAGTTTCATCCAGCTTTCTACGCAGATACAGCGCATATACCCCCAAGGCCCCACCCAAGACAAAAGGCACACGCCATGCCCAGGCCCGAACAACATCCTCACCCAGCAGACTGGTCAGGCAGGCACTGAGCAACACAGCCGCCAATACCCCGATCGTGACAAACACAAACACGGAGGAAGACCACAGCCCACGTTTATGAGCAGGTGCCATTTCGGTGACATAGGTGAAGGAAGAAACCACCTCCCCACCGTGGCCAATCCCTTGCAACAAACGGCCCATCAACAAAAACAAGGCGGCAATCGGCCCCACCATGTCATACGTAGGAGCAATACCAATCACCAAACTGCCCAAGGCTGTCACCAGCATGGACAGGGTCATGGTGAAACGCCGCCCCTTGCGATCGGCCAACCAGCCAAAAAAGATTCCTCCCAGCGGGCGCATGAAAAAACCCACAGCAAATACTGCCAGTGTGCCCAGCAAAGCCGCCAGCGGGTCCTCACTATGGAAAAACTGCTTGGCAAAATAGGCGGCAAAAATCGAATAAGCCGTCCAGTCGTACCACTCCAGGGCGTTACCCGCCCCAACCCCCAAAATAACGCGTCGACGCTGCGCGGCAGTCATGGGCTGCTCGCGCAAAGATGGTGTATGTGCGTCCAAGAGATGTCCCCTTCACTGTGATAGTTATGCTTCTTGTTTATTGTTTTTGATCCGGTGGCTCAGGCCACCAACTGCGTGAAACGAGAACGATGAAAGATCAGTGGCGAAATTTCGCGCTCGATCTGCACATCGTGGATAAGCAATTGCACGGCATCGTGGTCCCCGGCGGGATGCACTTGAAAAACACTGCAGTCAAACCAGACTGATGCCCCTTGTATATGGACGGCCCCCTCCTCGGTCAGCTCGACCTCGATATCGCTGAAGCGGCTGTCCTTGTCCGGTCCGGCCAGCTGACGGCAAATAGCCGCATGTTCAGCACTCAAAATTGACACCCCCAGACGCGAGGCGCGAGACAGCAGCGCCCAGGTCGAGGAACTTTTCTGCACAAAAAAGGCGGCCAAAGGCGGATCCAGCGAAACCCCTACGGAAAAACTGGACGCAACAATGACTTGCGGCTTGCCATCGAGTACGGCGGCAATGGCCGCTACCCCGGATGGAAAATGTCCGAAGGCTTCGCGCACCACCCTGGCTCCCAACCCACTTATGTTTTCTTTCATGACGATGACTCTGCTCAGGCGTTAAAGACCCAAAACCCAAAATGAGGCGAGCTCTGCGACAACACACTCGCTTGGCCTCAATTCTGTTTCGATCGTCATTTATTTGCAATAACAAAATAGGTAAACCAGGATGGTTTTTGTTGAATTTAGGTATTAACCCTATGAAAATTCGTCGTTTTAAAAGCTATAGGCCTATACAATTCATCCGAATATTATTGCGTATTATGTTTCGTCATTATTTATTTGCAATAATATATAAGCTTAAAACCTCTCGGAATCCACAAGGACAGCATGTATCTACATATCGTTTTGATGGCACCCCACACCCCTGTCAGCCCGGAATTGGAACCCAAGCTGGACCAGGCCTTTATCCGCATACATCAGGAATGCTCAGACATAGAACGCTTTGAATGGGTGCCGAACCTGTCACGCAGTTCGGCGCGCTACAGCCATGCCCTGCTGTCTGTATTCCGCACTCAAGAGGCACTGGACGCCTACAGACAGAGTGATGCTCACCAGGCCATGCTGGATGCCATCGCCCCGCACATTCAGGACATCGTCGTGCTGGACAGCGTGCTGGAGAAAAGCCTGCCCTAAGAAGCTCAAGCTGGCGCCCTGGCAAACAGGACGCAAGCAGCCCCAGTGCGGCTACGCTAGCGCCGCCGGGGCACGCACGGTAAAATGGCCCGCTACAAACCTACTATCAAAAATGGGTAGCAATCAGCCCCACCACCGGAAGACAGAATGAAAGCAAGCGTCGCGATTGATGAGTTCATCGCTAGCCGAGACCATGGCGAGCACGAGCAACTTGCCCCGCACCACTACATTCTGACGCTCTACGGTCTGTTCGCCCGCCCCACCGGCGTCATCATTCCCGTGGCCAGCGTGGTTCAACTTCTGGCCGACCTGGGCGCTGAACCATCCAGCGTGCGCTCCGCCATTTCCCGGCTCAAGAAAAAAGGCGTACTAGTTAGCCGACAAGCCGCCTCGGGCAAAGGCTATGCCTTGGCGGCCGAACTGGAGCCGCATATGCAGGCCGGTGACGAGCGGATTTTTTCCTCCCCCTCCATGAATATTCGGGACCCCTGGCTGCTGGTCTCCTTCTCCGTTCCTGAAAGCGAACGCCAGAACCGTCACAAGATTCGTACAGGCTTGGCTCGCATGGGGTTTGGCACGGTAAATGCGGGGCTGTATATAGGTCCGGCGCGCTTGCAGGCAGAGGCTGTCGAGTACATACGCGAGCACCAACTCTGGCCCTATATTGAGCTGTTCACCTGCGAACCCAGTGGCCTGAGCGATATTCAGGAAAAGATCTCCCGCTGGTGGAATTGGGACAAGCTGGCCAATGAGTACCAGGCCTTCTTGAACTCGTATCAACACGAAGTTGAAGCGTGGCAAACCGCTTTACGCCAAGGCACGGCCGACCCTTTGGAAGCCTTCCGACTCTATATGCCTATGGTGACACGCTGGCGCAGACTGCCCTTTCTGGACCCAGGCCTTGCACCCGAGCTATTGCCAGACAACTGGGTAGGCAATACGGCCCGCAAATTGTTCGGTGACTTGCATCGACTGCTTAGTCCCTTGAGCTCGCAACACGTGCAGCAGGCCATTCCAAACTGGAAGGCCCGCGGCACGGAGTAAACCTGCTCCTTTAGTCAGGCCCCTGCAAAGCGTGCGATGTCGCCCATCAAATCCTGGGCGATGCGCTCAAACCGCTCTGGCGTCACCCCCTGCATCATGGGTGCATCCTGCCAGGCCCGGAAGTTGCCAAACTGGAAAGGCAAATCAAAACAATGCCCGCTGAACACCGCTTCAAGCGGGCTTTGTTCCATGAAGTGACGCCAAACCACCGAGCGCCCCGCTGCCTTCAGACTAGCCGCATACTGCGTGGGAAAACGCTGAAACTGCAACCAGGACGACGCGGCCACCACTTGCTGATACGGCGTCAGACCCGATCCTGCTCCCTGATACACCCCATTTCGCAGCAGGCTGTCTGGCAAGTCTCCCACAGGCCATACACCCAAAGCCTGATCGACCTGCTCTTGCGTCGCCTGCCGATGAAAAGGCACGTCAAAAAAGAACACCGAGGACTCTTGGGCAGTACAACGCAGATACACCGCCTGCGCATGGCAGGCTTGTGCCGCCCAGTCAGGATTCAAGAAGTCGGGCGGCATCCCGGCGCTGGCCACAGGCAAGAATGCCGAAGGAGCATGAGCCAAACGTGGCGGCTCTTTGTCCAAGGCCATCATGCCGTGCTGCATCAAGATATCCACGTTCGCCGTCAGCCACTGATCACCCAGGCTTTGTCGCAGGCGCTCTGTGGTTTTTTTTTGTTGCTCGGGTGACCAAGGCATGCGCGTTCCCATGCTGAGCAAAGCCACACGATCAATCCAACCTCGTGTGGACTCCAGCACGCTGAGCAAATGCGCATACCAGCCACCCGCCGATTGCCCTATCAAGGTAATCTTGTCCGGGTCTCCGCCAAAGGCATGGATACGATCTTTCACCCATTGCAGTGCCAAGAGCAGGTCGGCTGCCGGCAAAGGCAAATCGTCAGCTTGTGCATCGCCCAGGTGCCCCAAGGCACCCAGACGGTAATTCACATTGACCACCACCATGCCCTGCGCTGCCAGGCGGGTGCCGTCATACCAATCCAAAGAAGCGCCACCGCTCACCCAGGCTCCACCGTGGATAAAGAACAGTACGGGCAGACCTTGTGCTTGCGCAGGTGCCCACACATTCAAAAAATAAGCGTCTTCAGATTGAGGATTGGCACTGCCTGCTCCCATGACCGCCGCAAGACGGCTGGGGCGCTGCGGGAATACGGGCACCTGATCCAGAGAGGTCGCTGCCACTCGCCCCGTCGCCGCCTGCGCCGCTTCAAAACGACGCGCCCCCTGGGCGTAACGTAGGCCATACCAGGCCTGCACCTCTACGCCATCGGCATGACAACGTCGCGAGGGAGCATTGACCAGCAATGTCGCCGTCATGGTTTAGAGCTTGTTGGAAATGTAAGGCGTACCGGTCATGCCGTTACCGTGTAGCTCATAACCCATAGGGGCGGTAATCGAAGCATGGCGAGTACCTGTATTAATATCCCGCCACATGCGGCCCAGCAAACTATTTTCCGCAAAAGAGGCCGTGCCATGTAACCAGCACAGATTGTTCACCGCATCCACCAGTTCGTGTCCGGCATGGCCGATTCCGGCGCGGTGACGAGCACGTAGCTCCAAAGGCATGGGCACGGTGCCAGAGGCAGCAGCATCAATTTGAGCCGCAGCGCGTTCCAGCAATAAGCGGGCACCATCAATCTGAATACTGGCCGTTCCCAGGTTCTGCACAAATGCCCCCGAATCCGACTGCTTCTTGTAATGGGTATAGGTAATGCCGCGCTTGCCACTGACACCAGTAGTGAAATCCACGGCAGCTTGCGCGGCCCCTAAAGATGGCGCTTGAATGCAGGTGGACATGGTCAGGTGCGGCGTCAAACGACGACCAAATGTAGCCAAGGGATCTTGCTCCTGCACATCACCCATCAGTTGCTGAAACGTAATCAGGCGCTCTTTGGGCACCCACAGGTTTTCTGCCACCATGGTGTTGGAGCCCGAGCCGCGCATACCGATGGTGTACCAGGTATCCTGAATTTCAAACTCATCACGACGCATCAGCACAAAGCCCACGGTGGGCTCGACCTGCTCGTTTTCCTTGATGAACAAAATCCCCAGTGCCCAGTCCGAGTGATTGCTGTTCGAGGCAAAAGGCCACTTGCCCGTAATGCGCCAGCCATCGCCATCCGGCGTTGCCGTGCCTTGGGGTTGGGCAAAAATGGACGCTGCACGGATTGGACCGTCTGCAAACACCTCATCGAGCATGGCATCGCTAAAGCGGTTGGCCAGCATGACCGAACCATTAGAGATCACCACACACCAGGCTGCTGCCGGATCGTAATAGCCCACGGCGCTGGCACATTGCAAGAGCATCTCCGCCCCACCCTCATAACCGCCGTAGCGCTTCAAGGCCGAAATGCGCCAGGCCCCGGTTGACTCCAAAGCCTGAACCGCCTCGTCTGACAACATGCGATTACGGTCAGCCTGCGGGGCCAACTCACGTAGCAGCGGGCCGATCTCGTGGATACGCTCCAGAATCTCCTCTGTCTCCTGACGGGATGGCGCCTGGGTAACGGTGATCCGCTCGCGCTCGGCGACCAATGTAGCTCCTGTGATAGTCATAACAGCTCCTTAGAATTATTTGATATGGCAAATTTATAGCTATCGTCAGTTAATCGCAATATCAATAATCATGAAAAACGCTAAACCCGCTTGTTTTATTGAGTTTATTCGGGTTTTCACCTAGTAAAAATCATGTGCCAAGCTTATTTTTAATTGCATAAAACTAACGATCAAAAATATTTTGAGCACAAAAAAAAGCAGAAAAAGAGAGAAAAATGGCCTGCGCCAGCATGAGACGAAAAAAAACCGCCGACCCGAAGGTCGGCGGTTTCTCATGCAGAAAACCGGCTTTAACAGCCTGTATTCATTACATGTTTTCGATCATGACATCGCCAAAGCCGGAGCAGGACACTTGAGTCGCGCCTTCCATCAGACGGGCAAAGTCATAAGTCACTTTACGCGAGGTGATGGATTTTTCCATGCTGGAGATGATCAGGTCAGCAGCTTCGGTCCAGCCCATGTGACGCAGCATCATTTCGGCAGACAGGATCAGCGAACCGGGGTTCACGTAGTCTTTGCCAGCGTACTTGGGAGCAGTACCGTGGGTGGCTTCAAACATGGCCACGGAGTCGGACAGGTTGGCACCGGGAGCGATACCGATACCACCCACTTGAGCAGCCAGAGCGTCGGAGATGTAGTCGCCGTTCAGGTTCAGTGTGGCAATAACGTCGTACTCGGCAGGACGCAGCAGAATCTGTTGCAGGAAGGCGTCAGCAATCGAATCCTTGACGATGATCTCGCGACCAGTCTTGGGATTCTTGAATTTGCACCATGGGCCGCCGTCGATCAATTCAGCGCCAAATTCTTTTTGAGCCAGTTCGTAAGCCCAATCACGGAAGCCACCTTCGGTGAACTTCATGATGTTGCCCTTGTGAACGATGGTCACGGAAGAGCGATCGTTGTCGATGGCGTACTGGATGGCCTTGCGCACCAGGCGCTCGGTACCTTCGCGGGACACAGGCTTGACACCGATACCGGAGGTATTGGGGAAGCGGATCTTGTTCACGCCCAGGGTGTTTTGCAGGAAGTCGATCAGCTTCTTGGCGCTTTCGGACTCGGCAGCAAATTCGATACCAGCGTAAATGTCTTCGGAGTTCTCGCGGAAAATGACCATTTCGGTCTTTTCTGGCTCACGCACAGGCGAAGGAACACCCTTGAAGTAGCGCACTGGGCGCAGGCAGACGTACAGGTCCAGTTGCTGACGCAGGGCCACGTTCAGGGAACGGATGCCGCCGCCAACGGGAGTGGTAAGAGGGCCTTTGATGGACACGACGTAGTCTTTAACGGCATCCAGAGTTTCTTCTGGCAGCCAGACGTCGGAACCGTACACCTTGGTGGATTTTTCACCGGCGAACACTTCCATCCACTCGATCTTGCGCTTGCCGCCATAAGCCTTGGCAACAGCAGCGTCGACCACTTTGATCATGACTGGCGAAATATCCACGCCCGTACCATCACCCTCGATGTAAGGAATAATGGGTTGATCGGGAACATTCAGGGAAAAATCCGCGTTAACTGTAATTTTCTGCCCCGACGCGGGGATCTTGATATGCTGATAGGACATGGATGCTCCAGTTGTGCTCCAATATTAGGGATAGCTAAACACGGAACGCTTTCGCGTTTCCGAAGTCTTATATAAGAGTTTAACTTAATTCGCGCGTATTCAGGCACCTGTAAACTCAAAGCTTGCCAAAAATGCTTGCATTCTTGGCAACTTATCCATTCTACACGGCCCCGATTGCAGCTTGTGCCGGCCTTGCGCCCCCACCATTTCACGCAAAACACGCGCCGAAGATTCGCATTTTCTGACTATTTTTATCTCGATTCCACCATGTTCAACCCCTCTCGCGAGCAGGTTCGCCAATTTTTCATTGAAGCTTGGGACAAGCACCAAAGTGGTCATCTGCTGACCGCTCTGGAAACCATGGCGGTGGACCTGGTGCAACAGCACCCTGAATACCACGACGACTTGCGCAACGCCGACGCCGTCAACCAGGACTATTCCGTGGAGCAAGGACGCAGCAATCCCTTCCTGCATCTGTCCATGCACCTGGCTATCAATGAACAACTGTCCATTGACCAGCCTCCAGGCATCAAGGCGGCGTATCAGCGCTTATTGACCCGGCACGATCAGCACGCCGCAGCGCACATCATTATGGAAGCGCTGGGCGAGGTGATCTGGGAAGCACAACGTCTGGGCACACCGCTGAACAACGAGCGCTATATCGAATTGATTTTGCGCCACAGCACGCGCGACTAAAGCCGCAGGCTGCCTTACTTTCTATTGCTCAAGGGGCCGGGCTGACGCGACAGCCACACGGAGATACTGTCGATATCCGCCTGGCTCATGGTATTGGCCATAGCCCCCATGACGGCATTCTTGCGGATATTGGACGTTGCCGGTGCCCCGGCCTGCCCACGCTTGTAAGCCATCAAGGCCTGCCGCAAATAATCGGCATGCTGACCGGCCAGAATGGGATATTCCGGGTTCAAGGGCGTTTTCGCATCGTCACCATGACAGGATGCGCAATTCAGATTCTTCCAGGCTTCCCCGCCTGCCTTGACCAGATCCTCAGCGGCCA
Organism: Alcaligenes sp. DN25; assembly: GCF_023674485.1. NCBI lineage: Bacteria > Pseudomonadati > Pseudomonadota > Betaproteobacteria > Burkholderiales > Alcaligenaceae > Alcaligenes > Alcaligenes sp. DN25. The sequence continues at coordinate 2,898,923 of NZ_CP098408.1, forward strand.
TTGCCTGACCGGCCACCCCGGCCATCAGCCCCATTGCCACCAGCAAGACTGTTTTTCTCATAGGTGCCTCCCCGTCCTCAAGGTTTGTTGCCCGCGTAGTACGCGGCAATATCCGCCATGTCCTGTTCGGACAAGCTCAGCGCAATGGCTTGCATGGTGGGGAAGGTTCGAGCGCCGCTGGCATACTCCTTGAGCGCTGCTTCTATATAAGCAGCCCCCTGCCCGGCAATCATGGGGACGTGATAGACCTCGGGAAAGCTGGCCTTGTAACCGGGCAAGCCATGACAGCCTATACACATGGAGATCTTGTCGCGCGCCGCCTCGGGATTGGCCTTGATCGGCTCGGAATCCTGCGCCTGGGCTGCCCAGGGCAGACAGGAGCTTGAGGCCAGAAGAAAGAAAGAGACATACCGCTTCATTTGCAACTTCATCATCGCTATTCGCTTTGTCGTGGAGTTGAAAACGGTCCGGGTCAGGCTCTGCGTCTATTGCAGCAAAAAGGAATCAACGCGACACCTGGCTCTGTGATGCTGACCGACGAGTACTGAGTCGATTGTATGATAATTGCCAAGGATGACTGATACTAGTATTTATACCCGAGTTTCTATTCTTGACAGATCAACATTTTAAGTACAAGTTTGAGCCGATTTATGACTACTACGACCCGTTTTGAAGGCACCGATCAGTACGTTGCCACTGATGATTTGAAGCTGGCCGTCAACGCCGCTTTGACGCTACAACGCCCTTTGTTGATCAAAGGTGAACCCGGTACCGGCAAAACACTGCTGGCCCTGGAAGTGGCCCGTGCCCTGGGACGCCCCCTGCTGCAATGGCACATCAAGTCCACCACCAAGGCCCACCAGGGCCTGTATGAATACGATGCGGTGTCGCGTCTGCGTGACTCCCAGTTGGGCGATGAAAAAGTCCGCGACATTGGCAACTACATTGTGCAGGGCACATTGTGGCAAGCGTTTGAGTCCGAGGAACCCACGGTTGTTCTGATCGACGAAATCGACAAGGCCGACATCGAGTTCCCCAACGACTTGCTGCAGGAACTGGACCGCATGGAGTTTCATGTTTATGAGACTCGCCAGACCGTCAAGGCGCGCCATCGTCCCTTGATCATCATTACCTCCAATAATGAAAAAGATCTGCCCGACGCCTTCCTGCGCCGCTGTTTCTTCCATTACATTCGCTTCCCCGAGCGCGAAACCATGGAGCAGATTGTGGCGGTGCATTACCCCAATCTGCGCAGTGACATTCTATCCAGCGCCCTGGATACCTTCTTTGCCCTGCGAGATGTTCCCGGCCTGAAGAAAAAGCCGTCTACCTCGGAATTCCTGGACTGGCTGCGTCTGCTGCTGGCCAACGACATTCCTGCCGATGCCCTGCACGAGCTGGATGAAGGCTTGCCCCCTATGGCCGGTGCCTTGCTGAAAAACGAACAGGACTTGTCCTTGATGCAGCGTCTGGCCGCTATGAGCCAACGCAGCCAGCGCCGGAGCTGATATGCAAACAAGCGCTTTTTCCCAGCCATTGGCCCCCGTGACACTGGAAGGATGGGACGTGCGTCTGGAGCCTTTGCAACTGGCGCACGTGGAGTTACTGGATGCCGCGGCTGCCGATGGCGAACTTTGGAATGTACGTGTAACCAGCGTGCCCGCCCCCGGCCAGGCCCAGGACTATGTAAAAAAGGCGCTGGACGGCCTGGAGCAAGGCCATATGCTGCCCTTTCTGGTGCGTGATCTGAGAACAGACCGGGCTGTCGGCACTACGCGCTATCACGACATTATTGCGCCAGTGGCCCGCCTGGAAATCGGCTACACCTGGTACGCCCGCAGCGCCCAGCGCAGCCACGTCAATACCGCGGCCAAACTGCTCCTGCTGCAATATGCGTTCGAGACCTTGGGAGCCGGAGTCGTGGGCTGGCGTACCGACCACCTGAATTTCAAATCCCAGCAAGCCATCACCCGGCTGGGAGCGCGTTTCGATGGTCGTGTCCGCCACCATGCCATCCGCCGCGATGGCACGATACGCGACACCATGTTCTACAGCTTGATGGCAGGCGAGTGGCCCGATACCCGCGCCCACTTGCTGGACAAACTAAGGCAGCACAGCCATGTTGCTTGATTTCTTCTACCACCTGCGCGAACGCGGTCTGCCGGTCTCCATTCAGGAACACCTGACGCTGCTGGACGCCTTGTGCAAAGGCATCATGCCGCCCACGCTGGACGATTTCTATCATCTATCCAGACTGGTTCTTATCAAAGACGAAACGCTTTACGACCGCTTTGATCTAGCCTTTGGGGAGTTCTATCAGCCGCAGCTGGAAGCGCTGGCCAAAGATAAAACCCTGCCCGAGGACTGGCTGCGCAAAACCCTGACGCGTAACCTGACTCCGGAACAGAAAGCTGCACTGGAAAAGCATGGCTTGGAAAAGCTGCTGGAGATGTTCAAGGAACGTCTGAAAGAGCAGCAAGGGCGTCATGCAGGCGGCAACAAGTGGATTGGAACCGGCGGCTCCTCGCCGTTTGGACATGGTGGCTATCATCCCGAAGGTATCCGCATTGGTGGCCCTTCGGCAGGGAACCGTACCGCCATCAAGGTCTGGGAAAAGCGCGAGTTCGTGGACTACGACGACCAGCAAGAGCTGGGCACACGCAACTTCAAGATGGCGCTACGACGCCTGCGACGCTTTGCACGTCAGGGCGCCCCCACTGAGCTGGACCTGGACAGCACCATACGCGAGACGGCTCGCAATGCGGGCATGCTGGATTTGCAAATGCAGGCCGAGCGACAAAACCGCGTCAATGTACTGATGTTGCTGGATATAGGCGGCAGCATGGATGACCACATCGCCCAGGTTGAATCCCTGTTCTCGGCCGCACGTTCCGAATTCAAACACCTGGAGGCCTACTACTTCCATAACTGCGTGTATGAATCGGTATGGCGGAACAACTCACGCCGCCAAAGCGAACGACTGGAAACCTGGGATTTGCTGCGCAAGTACAACGAGGACTGGCGCGTCATTATCGTGGGCGATGCCACCATGAGTCCTTACGAGATCATGGCCCCAGGTGGTTCTGTCGAGCACTACAACAAGGAAACCGGCGCAGCCTGGCTGCAAAGACTGAACGACCACTGGCCACGTATTGCCTGGCTCAACCCCGAGCCGCAGGCTTACTGGCCGTACCGCCAGTCCATTGCCATCATTCAGAATCTGATGTCCGACCATATGTACCCCGTCACCAGCGCAGGGCTGGAGGAGGCAATGCGGTACTTGTCGCGGTAGCATCAGACCTCTATCAAGCAGCAAGTTAAAAGACCCGAATTTCGGGTCTTTTTTTATTTACGATTAAAAAACCCGCAGAGTCTTGCGACTGTGCGGGCTTTCAATCAGGCTTTGCTATTGCAGCGATCAGCGACCTCGTTGACGCTGCAACATCCCGGCACGCTGTCGCTCCAGATCCTTGATCTGACTCTGCAATTCACGCAACTGCTCTCGGGCTTCACGCTCTTGTTCGGCCAGCGCCTGGGCTTCGCGACGGGACTCCTCGCGCTGAGCAATGGCCAAGGCCTCTTGCTGACGCTGCAACGCCAAGTCGTTCTGCAGCACGGTCAGTTGATCGGCGCTTTCATTCAATTGCTTTTCAGCCTTGGCAACTTCAGCCTGCAGCTTGATGCGCTCCAGATCGGCGGCGGCATAGTCCACCGTGTCCTGACGGTACTGGGTGTACATGCGCTCGGCCAGGGATTCGTCGGTGGTCTTGAAGACGCGCCAGAACTCACGCTGCTGGAACAGGGCCACGTAGTAGGTCATGCTTTCGGCAGAGAACAACAGACTGGCACCGAAGCGGCCGTTATAGGCGGTACGCAGCTCTTGCACGGCACGGGCCTGAATCAGCTGCTGCAACTGAGCCACAGTGGTGTTTTGATAAGCCGGGGCCGCTGCGGGCGCTGGAGCAGCGGCTGGAGCCGCAACCGGGGCTACCTCTTCAACCTCTTGTTCCTGGGTTTGCGCGACCACGGGCCGCTCTGGCTCCTGCACCAAAGACACCGAGCTACACGCTGACAATAAAAGAAGTCCCCCCAAGGACAGCAACACCGCCGTCTTCTGACTAAGGTTCACCATACCCATCCCTTGATAAACAATTTTTTTGTGTTTAGCTTGATACACAGAATCAGCCCGTATTCTAAACGCGGCTTGTCGCATCTTGTGCCTTTATGTTGAATTTGCGCATCTTTTCCCACAAAACTTTACGAGAAATCCCTAATACGGCAGCAGTATCCTGCCGTCGCCAGTTCTGGGTATCCAGAACCGAAATAATACGTGCACGCTCTTCCTGCTCCTGTGCGCTCAGGCTGATGACGGGCTCGGGCCGCTCCAGAATGGGCGCACCTTCAGACAAAGCCAGAGCCGGGGCCATAACGGGGGCATTGAAACGTTCCAGCACTTGCCGCAACTGCACCGACTCCCAGGCCCCAAACTGCTTGCTCATGACAGCAACGCGCTCCACCAGATTAGCCAGCTCGCGCACATTGCCGTTAAAGCGCATGCTACCCACCGCATCCAGAACCCATTGAGGGATGTCCTCGACGTCGCACTCCAGGGCCTGTTCCAGCAAGGCGCAGAAAATGGCGATTTTTTCCTGGGAGCCTCGCTGTTCCAGATTCGGAATCAGTAGCTCAACCACGGCCAAACGGTAATACAAGTCCGCACGGAACTGGCCTTGTTGCACCAGTCCCAAGAGGTTTTTATTCGTAGCGGCCACCATACGAAAATCAACCGGAATCTGTTGCGTTGACCCCAGACGCGTCACGGAGCGCTGTTCCAGTACTCGCAGCAATTTGACCTGTTGATGCAGGGGCAAATCCCCGATTTCATCCAGGAACAAGGTGCCTTGATCCGCCTGCTCGAAATAGCCTTTATGAGCACCGATCGCGCCTGTAAAAGCCCCTTTCGCGTGGCCGAAGAAGTGGGCTTCAAACAGGCCCTCAGGCACCGCCCCGCAATTCACCGGAACAAAGGGCCCTTGCGCTCGTGAAGAACGCTCGTGCAGCAATTGAGCGATGCGTTCTTTGCCCACACCTGTTTCACCATGAATCAGAACACTGGCCCCGCTATCGGCGTACATATCCGCTTCAGCAATCAAGGCCCGCATCACAGGCGATACGGCTACTAATGGTTGAGGACCACCTTGCCCTTCTCGCTCGACCTGTGCGGTCAGCCCGGCCAGCTTGGCCACCAGGGTACGCAGCTCGGCCTGACTGAAAGACAGCGGCAAGGTATAGGAGTAGGCCGAGGGGTAAAAACGCGGGTCGTAGCCTCGGTCCTCCGAGGCCACCCAGATCACTGGAATGGCGTGCTCGACCAGCCACTGGTGCTGTTCAAAACGTCCCTGGGCCATCACACTGACGGACACCAATGCAACCGCATGGCGCGTGGGATGACGCTCGGCGTCCAGCACCAGGGAAGGCTCTACGCGCATGACCGCTACCGAACTGGGCTCCATGGCGCGCTCGGCACGCGTCACCAGATCGGAACTACCCTCCCAGACGTATAAAACGGGTTCATTACCCATAAAGCTGACGCTCATTGCTGTATTCGCCTCCCGCGCTATTGCACCAGATAGGCAGTACCGCACTGCACATCATGAAGTTTCACGTCGGCCTCGACCAGACTCAGGCCCAGCAGCTTCAGCAGCCCCTCCAGCAGAGCACTCAAGCCTTGCAATACCGGGTCCAACAACGCGACAACCAGACTTAATACGGCACCGACCAGGTTGGAGTCTTTAAAGACCAGCACCTCTACCGCCCCTGTCCGGCATTCGCGCATCGCTTGCTGACCACCAATCCCACCAATCACGCAGGCCAGATCACTCAAGGGCGCACCCAGCAGGGTTGTCAGCAAATTATCGACAAAGCCCAGGGTTCCGCCCAGCACACCGATCAAGCCATTCTGGCTCATGGTGCGGGCCAGTTGATCCATACGCTCCTTGGACCAGTTCATCTCGTTCACGACCTCAGAAACTGAGCGGCCGGCCCCACCGCCCACCAGACTTTCCGCCATCTGACGCTTGCCGGACGCGCCACTCCAGGGGGTGTTCAGCAAATCACCCAGGATACCCGACAGAACAGCATCGGAGAGCAGACTCACACTGCGAGACAAATCCAGCTGAGTGGCGTTGACAGTTGCTTCTGAAGGCTCGCCCGGAGGCGCGGTCAACGTTACATGAACCGGATTTTTTGTATCAATTAAGGGTAAGGTGACTTTAGCGGTCAAAGGCAGGATACCCAACACATTAATCACCTGATGACGCTGAATTCCCCCAAACGATTCATCCTTGCAACTATTGCTAGTCGAGAAAAAATCCGAATGTGGGAACTTGCCCAGACATACGTTCACCAGCGAGGATTTGACCGCAATCGTGGCCTGATTCTCGGCAATCGGTGCGCGGCAGACATTAACCAACTCGCCGGAGGCTTGGGATAGCTCAATAATGACAGGCAGACTAACCCGCGTTCCCAGCGCATTCAGAACAAGACCCACCAGCGGAATCTTGGAAGTATCCAGATTCAGATAGACTCGCACACCTGCCGAGTTCGCTTTAGTGCCTATCCCGCCCATGGCGATGCTGGGCGGCTCCACAACCCGCACTCGCAAATCCAGGGCGTTATTGAACATATTGGTCAAACCGGAAGGCAGCGCAGTCAGGTTCAAATCAATCAGATTCTTGCCATTGGCCACCACCAGTCCCGTGTTGACCAGTTGCAGCACGTCCAGGTTCACATTCAAGGCCGACAAGGGATCCACACCATCGATCAAGGCCAGAATACCGCCCTCACCCAGCAGTTTGACGGGCAAATCCAGAGGCCCGACGCCCAGCAACAAGCGGATGTATTCCTGCAAGGCCCCAACGTCCAGACCCAGTGTTTTTTGCTGGTCCAGCAAGGCCAGACTGGCACTTAGCAAATCGGCCAAAGTCAGTTGCTCCAGCCGGGCCAATTCTTCAGGTGTACCCACTCCTGCGATAACCGTGGCGGGCAATCCCAAGGCTTTCAACAAACCGGAAGGCGTAATCTTGGCATTGACCAAACCGGCCGAGTCCAGCACCGTCAACTGGTCCGGGCGCAGGCCCACGCCGCGCAGCAGGTTATAGACCAGACCATTGCGCTTCAAGGACAAAAGGCGACTGCCCACGGAGAAGGTCGCAACCGGCTCACTGTTCTTGGCGGTGGCAACCGCCTCAATCACCGAGGAAGTAAAGAAAGGGAACAGAGAAGGCGGCTGATAGCTCAAATGCACGCGCACGGAATCAGCGGGCAAGGAAGAAACAAAACGCTGGGCCGGATCACTGTGGCTGCTATTCCATTTACCGCAAAAGACTTTGGCACCATCGCCCGTCAAACCCGCAGCAGGCGAATCGGGCTGGCTATTCAGGCTGAACCTGGCCATGCTTTCACCTTGCTGGCAGCCCAGCGCATCCCCGGAACCCAAGGCCTGCGCCCCCGCCAGTGCAGCCAAGTCAGCCGCGTTTTGCAGCCCCCGCTTCACATGGAAGTTATGCCCCAGGTGCGCCGCCCCCAGCAACACCAGCCCCACCAGCAACGCGGCGGCTGCAGGCACAATAATGGAACCTTGCTGCTTATGTGCCTGCTCGCTCTGGGTTCGAGTTCTTCCCCATTTCATCTCGCTCTCCTGACCCACTCCAGCCCTGTGGGCTTTAATCACTACCGTTTGTTTTGATGCGCTCTTTCATGTACTCAGGAATGGGATGCTTGAAGCTCTCCAAATAGCGCTCCCAGGCCAGATTGGCTGCCGCACCATGCACCGGCAAGACCTTGCCTTCCCGGTCCGGGTCGGCCTGCATGCTGAGCAGGCTGCGGGTATCAGGCCCCACCTCGATGCGCGGCGGAATATGGCGGCGCTCGTTCTGTACATGCACAGGCAGGCCTTCCACTTCAGGCCAAGGGTGTACTTCCTCATCACTCAAGCGGTACTTCTCGTAAGGCTGACGCTCAGCGGGCGCTGTTTCTGCCGCCGGAGCGGCCGGTGTGTGCACACCCTGATTGCTGGCCGCTGCCGGGCTGGTGCTGACCGGGTAGGTGCTGGTGCCTGAAACCATGGTTCCAGTCAGCGGAGCTTGTGTCTGCGCCCAGGCACTACTGGCCATCAACAAGGTGCAGCAGGCCAAAATGCGGGATCGGTTCATTGCGATATCCTTGAAAAAACGGCAATCAATTCATTGACGAAGACACAGGGCCCAGGCTTTCCAGCAAGGGACGGTTCAAGCCCGCTTGCGTAGAAGAAACCACAACCGCAGCAGGACGAGCCACGGCCGGGTTTTGTGCCTGGGCGGATCGGTTCAAGACGACCTGGCCCATCGCCGTCGGAGTAGCCGGACTCAATGCCACCGCCTGGGCTCTGGCCTGCTCATCCTTTGCAGCCGCTGCCATGCGCAGCTCGTGTTGTTTCTGCATTTGCTGACGGGCGTGCAATTGCTCCAGATCCTGTCCAATCTGTTCGGCCATCTGCACAATGGCTTGCTGGGTTGCGGCGTCCATACCTGCTTGCTGCATCACAAAACCAGCCCGTTGCGTTTCCTGGCTGACCAGCAAATACAAGGCCATATTGCTCAGTATCTTGGGGTTATCCGGGGCCAGTTCGGCCGCCTTACCCAAGGCCAGACGTGCTTCCTGAGGGCGACCGGAACGCAAGTAGGCATAAGCCAGATCGCTTTGCACAATCGCATTCGTGGGGTCTTGCCCAGCCGCTTGCTTGAGGAAATGAGCAGCCTGATCAAAGTGTTCTTGCGAGCCAGCAATCAAACCCAAACCTTGATAAGCCCGTCCGGCCACGGGCGTATTCAACAGGGACTTGAAGGTGTGCGCTGCCTGCTCCAGCTGTCCGGTTTGACGCTGTGCTTCAGCCCGCAACACCATGACCTCCGGGTCTGCGCCATATTCCTTTTCCATGGCTTCGGCATAGGCCAGGGACGCAAAGTAGCGGCCCTGTTTTTGCGTCTCTTCCAGCATGCGTACCGCCATCTGCTTGTCAGTCGGTCTGCGCTTTTCCCAATGCTCAATTTCCTTGCTCTGCAAGAAGGCTTCCTGTTCCTGTTGCTGACGCACCAGCTCGTAGGCGGAGTCCGTGGTGGAACACGCCACCAGCAAAGTACTCCCCAAACCCAGCGCAGCCCAGCGCATCAAGGGACGAGTCCATGTCGACATTTTCATCAAAGTCACCCTCCGGCCACTTGGCTCAAGCCACGGAACAAGGCCAGAAAACCTGACCCCGCAGTAATAATCAACAAGGCAGGCAGCAAAGTCAGCACCATGACGCCCGTCATCTTTACGGTCAATTTGCCCACCTTGGCTTTCAGCTCCAGGCGACGCTGCTCGCGCAAGCGCACACCGAAGCGGTGCAAGGGTTCCTGCATCGCACCACCGTGCTGGTCCACCTGCACAATCAGGCGACAGATCACGGCCAGATCCTCGTTGGTAAAGCCGCTGGCAATCCGCTCCAACGACTGCTCACGAGTACGACCACGGGCATATTGCTCGACCGCAATGGTCAGCTCTGAGCCCATGACGGGAATCACGTCATGGAATTCGCGCTCGATAGTGTGCAAGGTCTGGTCCATGGACAGGCCCACGCCTTGCAACAAACGCAGCAAATCCACAAACAAGGGCAGCTCGGCAGCGATACGCATACGACGTTGCGAAACACGACGCGCCAGCCACCATTTGGGCAGCATCCAGCCCAGGGCAAAGCCAATGAACACAGACACAAATGGCACGTACTCATTCAGCCTGCGAGTCATGGGCAGCAAGCTGAACAGGACAATCAGAACAATGCTCAGGCCGACTCGACTCAGGACGAAATACTGCCGCGCCACATCAATGTGCTTGAAGCCTGCATTCATGATGAGTACGCGATCTTCCTCGCTAAGCAGACTGGACCCGAAGCGCCCTTTCAGCCAGCGCTCGCCCAGGCTGCCCGCCTGCATCTTGATCTGTTCCACCGTCTGGCGCGACTGGCTGGGCGCCTGCGTCATGTGCGGCGCGCCTTTCAGGCGTTCATCCACCGCCTGGCTCAAACGCATGGCTTGCTGACGCTGCTGCCAATGGTTGTGAAACCACAAGGCAAACAGAATCAGGCCAGCCAGAGCGCAAGCCACAGCTCCCCAGACCAGAACGGTTTGTGCTTCCAAGGCCATCATGTCTTGCTCCTAGACATTGCGTGCCATCCAATACAGCCAATAACAGCCCACACACTGCAAGACTGCTGCGAACAGCAGCATGCGAAACCCCACCGGGTCGTTCCACATGGTCAGGAACAGCTCGTTATTGAAAATCAGAATGTAGACACCGATCAGGATCGGCAATAACGCCAGAATCCAGGCGGACAGGCGCACCTCGGCAGACAAGGCCACCAACTCGCTGCGGGCGTTTTCCCGGTCTCGCATGAAGCCGGCCATACGTTCCATAGTCTGATCACTACGACCGCCAAAACGCATTGCCACACTGATTACAGCGGCAACCAGAAAGAGCTCGTGCAAGCCGTGCTGACGCGAAACAGCACGCAAGGCCACATCCAGATCCTGCCCGGAGCGGTGCAGGGAATTTGCATCCTGCAATACCTGGCCCAGGGGTTGTGGCGTGTTGTCAGCCGCATTCAAAAAGGCCGCTCCCATGCTGTTGCCAATGGTGATCAAGCGCACCATCAGATCCAGAAAGTCCGGAATTTGAGAGACGATTTTGCGGTGACGCTTATCACTGCGAAACCACAGAAAGGTATAGGCGCCCAGTACGGTGGCAAGCAGCATGGCCCCACCTGCAACCGGCCCGACAAAAGCCAGCAACAAGGCAGGCGGCACCAGCGTGCCCAGCAAAAGAATCAGATAAAAACGGCGTGAAGGCTGAATGCCGGTGCGCAGCATGAACTCCCGCCAGCCCTTCGGTGCTCCCAACCAGGCATCCTGCGCACTGGGCTGGGCTCGTACGCTACTCTGTACCGCCGGGCGCAAAGCCAGCTGCTGCTCGAGCACCTGTGCCGAACGCTGGACCTGCTGACGCTGAGCACCCTTGGCCCAGAGCAGTACCGCGCCCAGCATCAGAATCACAGCCGCCAAAGCGATATACAAAGCCATCATTTAGCGTCTCCAATCCCAGAAACCACCGCCTTCTTTAGGCGTGTTGTCCTGAGCCTGAACCTGCTCATTAGCCAGTTGATCGCGGTACTGCATCAGCTTGCGGGTATGAGGATGAATGCCCAGGCTGACCCAGCGATCCTGCTCGGTGCCATCATCCAGCACATAGGATTCGTGGCGATACAGCTCTTGCATGGCAATCACGCCATCGCCCATGCCGGTAACTTCTGTAATGGACAGCACCCGGCGCTTGCCATTGGGCAGGCGGCCAATCTGAATAATGAAGTCCAGCGCGCTGGCGATCTGTCTGCGCAAGCTGTCCTCGCTGCCCTGAAAGCCCGCAAACCCGGCCAGCATTTCTACGCGATACACACATTCGCGCGGCGAGTTGGCGTGGATCGTGGCCATGGAGCCTTCGTGACCAGTATTCATGGCTTGCAGCATGTCGATGACCTCGGCACCCCGCACTTCCCCCACGACCACCCGGTCCGGACGCATACGCAAGCTGTTGCGCAGGAGTTCGCGAATCGAGATTTCGCCGCTGCCGTCATACCCGGCCTGACGTGCTTCCAGGCGCACCACATGCGGGTGATTCAAGGCCAGTTCGGCGGTATCTTCCACCGTTACGACACGCTCGGTTTTGGGGATGTAAAAAGCCAGGGCATTGAGCAAGGACGTCTTGCCGGAACTGGTCCCGCCAGAAATCAGAATATTGCAACGCGATTTCACTGCGGCTTGCAGCAGCCGGTCCACCGGCTCGTCAAACGCGCCCAAACGCATCAGATCTTCAGGTTTGAGTGGATCCTTGCGGAACTTACGGATAGAGACCATGGGGCCATCCACCGCCAGGGGATGAATGACCACGTTCAGGCGGCCACCATCGGGCAAGCGGGCATCCACCATCGGAACCGACTCGTCCAGTCTGCGTCCCAACGGAGCCAGAATACGGCGCACGATACGCAGCACATGCTGATCATCCGTAAACCCACTGGGCTCCTGGCCCAACACGCCACCGCGCGACACAAACAGCTTGTCGTAACCGTTGATCAGAATATCTTCAACCGCCGGGTCCTCCAGCAGGTCTTCCAAAGGCCCCAGGCCCGCCAGTTCGCGGGTCAGCGCCTGCACGATCTCGCGCACTTCCTGTTCGTTGACGGGCACCCGTTTCAACCGAACAAAGCTGGCCAATTCGATGCCAACAAAATCCTGTATGGCCTGCCGTGTCCAGCGACCAAACTCGGCTCCCAACTCTTCGATGCGAGCCAGCAAATGTTCATGGGCCTGTTCCCGGACCTGAATCAGGTCGGGACGCCCACCGAGCAATGAAGTATTGTTCATGCCTTACTTTTCCATGCTTGGGCCTGTTCAGCCCCCGAACCTGAATTTCAACCGTCCCAAAACCGTACTGACCTTGTTTTGTGACAGCCCCTGCCTGCGCCCCATCAAACCCGATGCCAAACTTTGCAAGGCACGGGTATAGGGGTCCTTCTCATCTACTTGCACCAGAATCTTGCCCAGACCGGCGCTGCGCATATGCCCAAGACGCCGATCCGGCAGCACGGCGGCCAACTCCAGATCAAAGCGCTCGGCAATGGCCTGCCCAGAAAAACCGTAAGCCGGATCAAACTGATTCACCACCAGACGCACATTGGCCAGCGCATCGAACTGCGCACGCAAGGCCATGAACTCGGCCAGAGACACCAGCGCCCCCATGCTTTGGTCTGTGACCACCAGCACCTCGTCCACCAGCGATTCCAGTTCCACCAGAAAACGCGGATTGGGAAAACCGCCAGCATCAATCACCAGGCAGCCCATGCGTTCACGCAAATAACTGCACAAACCCAGCGAATCGTCCAGACTGATTTGATTCAAGGTATTCACATCGGCGGGCAAAGACAGCAGGTTCAAGCCGCTGCTGTGTTGTGCCAGTGCCGAATGCAACATGGTGTCGTCCATTCGATGACGCTGTGATGCCGCCTGAATGAAGTCAAATTCCGAACCCAGGCCCATGTACAAGGCACAGTCCCCGGTAGGTGCTCCCAGATCCAGCAAACCGACTCGCTCGGACAGCGGCACCAGTTCAACCGGCAAGGGCTTGGCCGACGTCAAACCTCGTACCTCCTTGCCCATGCGGTTCATCTCTTGTTGCAAGAGCCAGGCCAGACTGCTGGCAGCGGTACTGCAACCGACACCAATACGCGCGCCCATCAACAGCACACTGCGAAAAGGCTTGTCCAGCAAAGGGCTGTGCTGGGTCTGACCCAGCTTTTCAATCAATACCTGCAACTGATGATGCAGATCTTCGTTCGTGTCCAGGTTCAGGAACTCGTTGGCACCCGCCCGCAAGGCATTGACGGGGCCTTGGGGCACGGATGCCCGCCCTACCGCCACACGCTGCACACTGGCATCGAGCCGCGCCAGACTGCGAACCAAACCTACTACCTGTCCGTTCTCTTCCCCATGCTGTCCATGAACAAAGTCAAAAAACACCAAAGGTTCCGCTTGCTTGGCCAGCTCCCGGCGCAAACTCTCGGTCGTGGGCTCAATCGCCCTTACCGTCAGGAGCCCGGCAGCTGCCGTGTTGATCATCACAGCCAGCTCGGGGTGCTCTGTACACAAGAGGTATTCCCGATATCGTTGCACGTCACCACTCCACGCGCTTAGCGCGAAAACCCTGGCATCTGCTCGTAACCATGGCGGCCCAGCAAGAAGTAGCCCCAGGCATTGGGTGCGTCATCCAGTTTTTCCTGACGACCACCCGGCAAGGCAATCGTGGCGCCTTTCTGGATAGGTTTGATCAGACGGGGAGTGACGACAATGACCAGTTCCAGCTCTTTCTGGCTGTACTGCACGTTGCGGAAAAAACTACCCAGAATCGGCAAATCCCCCAGGAAGGGAATCTTTTTGACGGCAGCAGCGGTTTGGCGCGACACCAGCCCGCTGATGATGTAGCTTTGGCCATCACCCAGCTCAATAGTCGTATCGGCTCGACGGGTACGCAAAGAAGGCATCACACCGCCACCGGGCATTTGCACCACATTCGAGTAATCCAGATCACTGGCTTCAGGGGCAACCTTCAGGGCAATACGTTCAGGAGACAGCACCGTTGGCGTTACCGTCAGACCGATCCCGAAAGGTTTGTACTCCACCGTCGTTGTTCCCAAACCGCCCGAACTGGGGATGGGAATTTCGCCACCGGACAAAAAGCTGGCGCTATGACCAGACATGGCCACCAAAGTCGGCTCGGCCAGCACACGGGCCAGGCCATTTTGCTCCAGCAGATTCAAGGTCGCACTGAAGTTGCTCGAGTTGTACCCCAGGCTCAATCCACCCGTTAGAGCCTTGGGCAACAAGTTCACCCCGCCCGACCAGGGCTTGCCACCAATGGCATTGGCACTCAGGCCAATGTCTTTCATGACTTCGCGGGAAACCTCCACCACTTTGACTTCCACCTGCACCATGCCACTGGTGCTGACCTCGGACAGGTCCAGCACCGGCGCATCCGGACCAGCGCCGGAGCGTGCGGCGGCCATGGCATCCTGGTGATCCAGCAAAGAGGGGCTGCTACCCGTAATCAAGGACTGCTGCCCGGCGCTGGACACCTGCGCCGACATGGGGCGACCGGCCTGTGCCAGTTGCTGTTGCACTTGACTGGTCACCTCAATCGTCCAGCGATCCGGATTCGTGCGACCAGGCATCCAGACACGCAAATCAGCCGTACCCGCGCGTTTGCCGATCAGGAGCACCTCGCCGCGCTGCCCGGCCGATGCAGACAGAATTTGCACATCCGCCACGCTTTCATCGCTGATCGCCACACGCTGCGGAACTTGCGACAAGCGCAAAATATCCTGATCGTTGGCCACCAGACGTATCACCTTCTGACTGGCGCTGGTTTGAGCCGTTTGCGCCATCACCGGCACTGGTGCCAAACCCGACAAGCAGAGCGCATACCAGCACCCCAAACCCAGACCTGCTTTTTTGATTTTCTGTCTCATGTGTTTAATCCATGCTGCCTTGCGTCGCGTCTCGTCAGCCCTCACAGGCAGGCTGACCCGTCCCCACAACAAGCTCTGTATTGCTTAATACTGAATGACCTCTAAACGGCCCCCGCGAATAACTTCCGTGCGGCGCGGCGGCGCAGCATGCGGCTCTCCGCTGGCCCGGGCTCGTGCCTGCACCTGTTCTTTTTCGGTCTGGCTGATTGCAAATTCACGCAAGCCCAAACCGGCCATGGCGCGGTTATCCGGCAGTTTCAAGGCATCGCGCTGATCGGCATCCAGACCAGCACGCGCGGGAATCAGACCCGCAAATTCAGGGAACAAGGAAGCGTCCGGCAAACTCTCGTCCTTGGGAGCACGCAAGACCAGTTGCAGGCTGCCACTGCGGCTAGCCAGCAGGAGTTCATTCACCGACTCCAGGGGGACAGCCAACATGGCGTGGCGCGCCTGAGTCTCGGCACGATTCGTCGCATTGGCCTCTGCCGGATCTGGCCCGGACAGCGAAGCGCCGCCATAGGCCAGCACGCGCACACGCGACATCAACAGGCGGGCCTGGGTGTCATTGACTTCGTTGCCGCTGTTAAAGGTAATGAAGATATCGACCAGATCGCCCGGCTCTACCCTGTGGCTGGCGCCAGTGATCACATCAATGGGAATGCTGACGGCGCGCTCACCCTCTTCCAGATAGCTGGCCAGACTTTTGGCGATGAAGCTGCTTAACACTGGCTGCCCTTGGCCCAGGTCAAAACGCAGGGTTTTCCCGCTCAAGGCTTCCAGCGTGTTGAAAGACTGGGCAGGAGCCGCAGGCCACTGCGCCAATTCCAGAGCATCAGCCTGCAAGGTTTCCCCCGCTTTCACATCCCGTTTGAGCACGACCACCGCCTGCAAGTTGGCTGCTGGCTCTACGCTTTGCGTGCTGAGCACAGGCTGGACCACCTCGGGTTTGGGCTTCATGCCCAGGTACAAGGCAAACGCAACCAATACGGCTGCGATCAGCAATAAAAGGACTGCCGCCCCCTTCATAATGCCGCTCATTAATGTGGTCTCCTGAGTACGAGTAGTGTCTTGGCGCTTAAGCTGCGCAATTGATCTGCCTGACCCTCTTCAGGCCTGAACAGATCCAGGGTTTGAGAAAGAATTCCGGGTTCAAGCTCCAGCTTCAGGGAAAGCTGGGCGCAGTCATACTGAGGCTCCGAGGCACACGCCTGGGATTGAACATCCGCACTCAGGTCGCCAAACCAATGCAAGAACGCGTCGCTCTTGGCTTGGCCCCTGCCATAGTTCCTGGCCAGTTCCTGATTTATAAAAGGCGCGATCTCATCGGCGTTCTTGACCTGCATCGTCGCTTGGCGAGAAAGATCGCCGACCAGATGATCCATTTTTTGCTTGGCCAGAAACAAGGAACTGAAGGTGATGATGCCGCTGAAGATCAACAACAGAATCCCCACCATCAAGGCAAACTCGATGGCAGCAACGCCTTGCTGACGTTGTGCAGCAGGAAGGAAACAGGCGGCACGTGTCATGGCGTATCCCCCGCTGTGCCCACTTCACCGGCAACCAGCAGATTGATCTGCGCATTGCCCTTTAACTGTTCGGGCACAACCAGCGCAAACAAGGTATCGGGAGCAAAACGAGGAATCAGGGGGGCTTGCAGGTAGTCGTACACAATCCCCACACGCAGCTCATCACTGAGCAAATCCGTGGTGATGCGCACATGCTCACTGCCTACCCAAGTGCTTAGCCACTGAACCTGATCGGCGGCCACTTCCTTGGCCCGATTTACCCGTGCTTGCAGGCGATCCGGACTGAGCATGGGGCCACCCGGCCCAGCGCCTGGCTCCAGCAAAGCAGCGCGGGCACCGGATTCGGCCGCGAAATTAAGAGACTGCTGCGCGGTCATGATCAGACCGAACGTCAGCAAGCCATACATGAAGAGAAACAACAATGGAAAAACCAATGCAAATTCCAGTGCGTAGGCTCCGTATTGGTATTTTTTTTCTACGCCACGCCGTTTTGCTAATTGGCCCTCTCGTGGGGGCTTTATTGATTTTGCATCCATACCCACCCCATTGTTGCAAGGGATAACCAGGCCCCTAAAGGCACACTACGCGCCTTGACGCGGGTTCCCGGCAAAGCAAATCCGTACTTACGTTCCAAGGATGGAATCAGCACCAATACCAAGGCATGCAAACCCGCCAGTACCGTGCCAAACAACACCACCATGCCTGCTTCCTTCCACCCCAGGGCCAGGCCCAGCACGGCCATCAGCTTTACATCGGCCGCACCCATCAAACGCAATAACCAGATTGGATAAAACACGATCAAGGCGGCGGCAAAACCGATCAGGGAGTCCCCCCAGCCCGCCACCCATCCCCAGGGAAGGCCATAGGACACACTGACAAAAACCTTGTGCAACAGAACCGCCAAACCATAAAAAACTAATAAGGCATTAGGGATTTTCCGGAGCTTCAGATCGCTATAGATAATCTGAGCGGAAAAGAAAAGCAGAATAAAAATAAAGGAAAGCTTAATTAAAACGGGCATAAGCATCAGCCATTCAAGCTAAAAGATACAGCCAGACCTGAAGTGGCTGATGCACCATCAAAACGTCTTACTTAATCAAAACAAGAGTCCGTAAAAACTATTACGTGACGGACTTTGCACCACTGATCTTGTCAGATATCGTTGTAAAAAGAGCATCCAAATTCGTACCCAGCGCGGTCAAGACACCGATGATCGCCACAGCGATCAACCCTGCGATCAGGCCGTACTCAATAGCCGTTGCACCGTCTTCATCGTTCCAGAATTGCTGAAGTTGAGTCTTCATGACTGTCCCCATTCAAAAAGAAAAAATTACCCTCAACAGCGAGGATTCAAGGCCCCTTGGGGCACAACACTTTGCCAACTTTGGCAACTTCTACTGCTAACTGTTATCAATTTTTGTATTTTTCAGTTGAAATCATCTTAAACCCATGTATGTATCTGTTTTTACTAGGGTTTACGTGTAACAAACATCAAATACACAAACGAATTCTAGCCCAAAGATACGAAAAACGCATGATTGTGTATTTACAACAGCCAATTTCCCATAAAAAAAGGCCAAAAAACAGCTAATTTGAAACTTTTACTTACCCGTATTGTGTCGAAGTTTGTTAATGTTACCGTTTTTATCATTTCAGAATGCAACAAAAAAACTGACTGGCTACTGCTGTAGAGCACCTGCAAGACAGCTTTAATTACTTGAAAGAAAGTAGGTTTTTTTCAATTTATTGCTGTTAGCAAGGGAAAACCCGCGCAGCCCCAACTAAGCATGAATACAGACATACAAGACTGTTTGCTAACGAGCTAAATCAGGGCTATTTTTTTTACGTTTCAAAATGTAATAGTTAAAGTGTTTTAAAGCACTAAGAGGAAATACCCTGCTTTCAAACAGCAAAAAGTGACAGCGAAGTTAAACTACGGCACAGTAGAAAAAAGCGCCCGATTTACAGCGAATAATGATTAATGAATATGAATCCCAAGCATCACTTGTCACTGGCCTTCCTTAGAAAAAAAAATCCCAGCCTGATTGTGAGCTTGGGATTATTTATGGGGCTGGCCACTACTGGTTCAGAAAGTTGGGCGGACGCCCCCTTGCGGGGGAACCCGGTCGACTCTTTGCCGCCCATCAATGCACCGGCCCCCAACACACGCGCGCCTTCTCTAAGCATTCCGCCCGCTGCCGCCCAAACTCAATTGCAGCAGCAACTACAACAGCAAGTGGTGGTGCGCAGCTTTGATGTCAGCGGCAGTCGCAGCATTCCTTTTGAACAGATCACCGCCATTCTGGAACCACTGGCCGGTAAAACGCTTAGCATTGCCCAGTTGATCAACGAGGTGAACAAGATCACCGCCCTGTATCAACAGCAGGGCTACCCCCTGTCTTTTGCCATCTTGCAGCAACAGGACTTTGCGCAAGGACACATCAAAGTCACAGTGGTGGAAGGGCATGTAGGCAGTGTTCGTATTGAAGGCGATCCAGGTCGCAGCCAGGCTCGCATCGAGCGTATCGCCAAAGCCATGGTGGATGAAAAGCCGCTTACCCAGCGCACGCTGGAGCGCACCATGAATCTGCTGCGCACCGTTCCGGGCCTGAAAATAGATCCCAAGCTGGACATGCCCGTACGTACTGATGGCGCCTCCGAGCTGGTCATCAATGCACAGCACAAATCTTTCAGCGCAAATGCCAGCGTGGCGGAAATGGGCTCCAGCAAACAGGCTCTGGTGCAGTTAAGCGCCAATAGCCTGACGCCTTTGGGCGAAGAGCTGAAGCTGACTGCCGCCATCCCCACCAGCTCTGAGGACGTGAAGTACGTCAGCGGCAACCTGACCATTCCCCTGACCGGTAATGGCTTGAATCTGGAGATTGATGGCTATCACTACCGTTCCAAGCCGCGTGATGAAGTTCTGGAAAGCCAGGGCTGGAACCGCAAGGTCATCAACGAACGTATCGGGGCGGCGATCAGCTATCCCTTTATTTTGAACAATCAACGCAGTCTGAAAGGCACGGCAGGTTTTTATGCCAGTCGCTCCCTGGACGACTACACCCACAAGACGCTGGACAATGTCTGGATCGAGAACACCACCGACGTACGCGCCCTGAAGGCTGAGTTGCGCTATACCGATGCCTCGCAGCGTCAATCTCGCGAGGTCAATCTGGGGGTGTACAAGGGTCTGGATGCCATGGGCGCCCGCAAGTCTCTGAACACCTACTTGCAACGTGATGCCGAGTCCGATCTGGACTTGGACTTCACCCGCTGGACCGCCTCTTTCAAGCAGAATCTGGCCTTGCCAGGGCAATTTGGCATGAGCTTTTCGGCCAGCGGCCAGTACAGCTCGAACGTCCTGCCAAACTCCGAACAGGTTTCTTTTGGTGCCTGGCGACATGGCTATGGCTATCCGCAAGGCGAGCTGGCTGGCGATAAAGGCATAGGCGCCACGCTGGAAATCAATCGACGCTTTACGAACTCCTCCACCTGGCTCAACAACATTCAGCCCTATATTGCCTATGACTGGGCACGCGCCTGGTACAACCTGGAGCGACTGAACAGCTATAACAATCGACGCCTGCGTTCCGCTGCCATTGGTGTACGGCTGTCCAATAACAAACACTATCTGTTTGACATCAACGTCGCCAAACCGCTGGGCGATTTGCCGGTTAACTCCGACAAACGCAAAGTACGCTTGAACACCAACTTTCTGTTCTTCTACGACGGTTTTTAGCAGGCATCCTGCCGGTACCCTTACTGCCGATTTTTCCCCAAGGCCATCGCAAGATGGCCTTTTTTGTTTTCCATTTCGGCAGATTCCGGCCTCAGGTGTTACGAAAAACGTTACGTAACAGGAACGGAACACCCCACAAAAACAGCCCTAAACACGCTCACACCGACCCTGTTTTTTGATGAAATCCTGATTCACAAAAATCAGAAAAACTCACAACACACTGATTAACAACAGTAAAAATAAAACACAACAACAAAAACAGAACTTGGCACGCTACTTGCTTCATGTCTATCAACAGCCCTTGAAGGGCGTGCTTACACTTCAAATCGGAGTCAGACATGAAAGCAAGGAATTCAGCAAGAAACGCCTCGGTACACCGCAACTTGCAACGTGCCGTTGTCGCTACATTGGTCATCAGCGCCGCCGTTCTGGCCGGTTGCTCCTCGCGCGGCGGTGTTCGCGACGGCCTGGATGTGTCGGTTCGCCCCCCTGTTGTTGACCCTAACCTGCCCAAGCCCGGTGACGGCGGTACCGGCGGTGGCGACAACGGCGGCGGCAATAACGGCGGAAACAACGGCGGTGGCAAGGACACTAGCCTGACCCAAAATGCACTGGGCAATCTGGGCCAGGCTGTCGACAACGTAGTGCCTTTGAACCTGAGCAAAACAGGCAACCAACTGGGCAAAACGCTGGATGGTGCGCTCAAACCCGTTACCAATATCGTGACGGATGCCACACGCACCGTCGGTGGTGTGACCGGACTGGGACAGCCCGTCAACGGCTTGACCACTCAAGTCGGCGGTGTAGTGACCAATCTGGGCGATCAACTGGGCAAAACCGGCCTGCCCCTGAACCTGGGTGAGGGTGCGGGCGGTCTGCTGTCCCACTTGGGCCAAGCCGTGGGTTCGGTCGGCGGCTTGCTGGTCAACGATCCCAAGAACCCCAATCCACTGGGCAACACCTTGCACCACGCCACCAAAGGCATAGAAGTGCTGACCGGCTCCTTGCTGGGAGAAGGCAGCCTGCTGCATCCATTGACAGCGCAGCTAGGCCTGGGGGGTATCTTGCTGGCAGAGGGGGGAGAACCTGTCCTGCAGCCTGCACTGGGCAATATCGGACAAACCGTAGATAACATTCTGCCACTGGGGCTGAACCCGATTCTGGGTGATGTGGGCGGTGCTTTGGACAACACGGTAGCGCCTGTGGTTGCCACCGTCACCAATGTGACCCAACAAGTGGGGGATGGCCTGGGTGTTGGCCGACCCATCAACGCCTTGCTCGGTGGTGTTGGCAGCGCTTTGGGTAATGTGGGCAGCCAACTGGACAATGCAGCACCTCTGGGGCTGGGCGGTGTGGTAGGCCATTTGGGTCAGGCCGTCGCCTCGGTGGGTGGTGTACTGCACAAGACTGATACAAACACCACCCCCCTGGGTAATACCTTGAATCACGCCACCCAGGCCGTCGCCTCCCTGACGGGCGGACTGGGCGGTATCACAGGTGGAGAAGGTGGTGGCTTGCTGGCACCCGTTACCGGACTGTTAGGTGGTATAGGTGGCGGCGATGGTGCTAGCGGTGGATTGCTGGCCCCTGTCACCAGCTTGGTCGGTGGACTAACTGGTGGCTTGGCTGGCGGCGACGGCGCGAGCGGCGGCTTGCTCTCCCCTGTCACCAATCTGGTCGGTGGATTAACTGGTGGCTTGAGTGGCGGTGACGGCGCGGCCGGCGGCTTGCTCTCTCCCGTCACCAATCTGGTGGGCGGTTTGACTGGTGGCCTGACGGGTGGTGATGCCTCCAACGGTGGCTTGCTGGCTCCTGTCACGGGTCTTTTGGGTGGCATCACAGGCAGTGTTTCGATCGGTGGTGGCGCAGCAGCGGAAGGTCAGGCTGGTGGTGGATTGCTGGCACCCGTTACCGGTTTGGTCGGTGGTCTCGTCGGTGGCCTGACAGGTGGCGTCAACGTACAGGCAAACGCTGGCACAGCCGGCGGCGAACAAGCCAATGGTGGTTTGCTGTCCCCGGTAACTGGTCTGCTCGGTGGCTTACTGGGAGGTGGCCGGAAATGATGAATAAAGTCATGAACCCGGTCAGTTTGCCAGTAAGCTTCCATCCTGGCGCCCAAGGCGCCGGGGCTCGCTCCAACTGGTCCTCACACAGCGATGAGCAAAGCATGTTGTCAGAAAAGATGTTGATGGATCTGGGCAAAATGCTGGGCCGTCAATTCACCATCTACGCAGAAGCCCTAAAAGCCAGCTTGGCCGAAGAAGCGAATATCCCCTTGAATGATTTCAAAGCACTGGAATACATCATGGAATTCGATGCATTGCCTACAGGTCAGTTGGCTCATTTGATGGACTTGAGTGCCAGCGGTGTCAGCGCCCTGATCAACCGTCTGGAACACAGGGGTTACATTACCCGCGGCCGCCACCCCCTGGACAAGCGTGTGATTGCCTTGCATCCGGTAATGGACAAATGCCGTGAAGTCCTGGCTGTGAAGGAACGTGCTATCAACCAGGCAATCAACACGGCGGCGAATCAAAACCCTGCCCAGCTGATTGCCATGTACGACTTTCTGGTCGACAGCATGAGCACCTTCAGGCAAAACACCAAAGCCTGGCTGGATGCCAAGGCCCTGGTGCCACGAGCCTCCTGAGCACCCTGCTCAGCCCCTACGGAACCGCTGCTTGTCAGCGGTTCTTTTTTTGTTACGTAACACGTTCCGCCCAGCCCCTAAAACCCGTAACAAATAGCCCTCTTTTTTTCCTCTACTTTTCACCAAACCCAGCTTACATGCGGCTTGCAGGCAATCCAATAAATTGGCACGTGAATTGCTTAACTAGACTCAGGAAGCAAGCAAGTCCCCCGATCATTTATTGGAGCAAGCAATGCATAAAAATACAAACAGCAAGAAACCAGGCCTGCGCCTGACACTCCTGGCCACCCTGATGGCCAGCACTTTAGCGCTGACTGCCTGCGGCAGTTTATCCGGTGGTGGCAGTAGTGGCAGCGGTGGCGGCGGATCGGAAACCCCCACCAATCCAGGCCCAGGCACTGGTGGCGGCGACAACGGTGGTGGTGACAACGGCGGCGGCGATAACGGCGGCGGCGACAACGGCGGTGGTGACAACGGCGGTGGTGACAACGGCGGTGGCGATAACGGCGGTGGCGACAACGGCGGCGGTGATAACGGCGGTGGCGATAACGGCGGTGGCGACAACGGCGGCGGTGATAACGGCGGTGGCGACAACGGCGGCGGTGATAACGGCGGTGGCGATAACGGCGGTGGTGACAACGGCGGCAATCCCCCCACGCGTACACCGGGCCCACTGGAAACCACTCTGAATAATGTAGGTGAAGCCGTCGACAACGTACTGCCAGTCGGCTTGCAAGATACCGGCGGCAAGCTGGGCAAAACACTGGATACCGTAGTCGCTCCTATCGTGGACACTGCAACTGGCCTGACTCAACAAATTGGTGGCGCAACCGGCCTGGGCCAGCCCATCAATGGACTGACACAGCAAGTTGGCGGCGTTGTAACCAACTTGGGCGAGCAGCTGGGTAACAGCGGCCTGCCCCTGAATCTGGGCCAGGGTGTTGGTGGCTTGCTGAGTGGTCTGGGTAATGCCGTGGGCAGCGCAGGTGGCCTGCTTCATGCTGACGCCAACAACCCTAACCCACTGACAGCCGTACTGGGCCATGCAACCGGCGGTGTTGCTGCACTGACAGGCTCCCTGCTGGGTGAAGGCAGTCTGCTGTATCCCCTGACAGGACAATTGGGGCTGGGCGACTTGCTCAATGGTGCTGATGCTGCCCCTATCCTGGAACCTGCCTTGGCAAATGTAGGCCAGACAGTCGACAACATTTTGCCCCTTGGCTTGAACCCCATCCTGGGCAATGTCGGCGAGACCCTGGACACCGTAGTCGCTCCTGTTGGTGCAACGGTCACTCATGTCACCCAACAAGTGGGTGACGGTCTGGGTGTTGGTCAGCCTATCAATGCTTTGCTGGGCGGCGTAGGCAGCGCCCTGAGCAATGTGGGTACGCAGATTGATGGCGCAACCCCTCTGGGTCTGGGCGGCACCGTTAACCACTTGGGTCAGGCTGTTGCCTCGGTCGGTGGCCTCTTGCATAAAACAGATACCAACACGAACCCGCTGGGCAACACCCTGAATCACGCCACACAAGCTGTCGCCTCCTTGACTGGCGGGCTGACGGGTAATGGGGAAGGCGGGCTGCTCTCGCCAGTAACCGGCTTGCTCGGCGGACTGACTGGCGGTTTGGGCGGTGGTGATGCTGGCAACGGTGGCTTGCTGTCCCCCGTGACCGGCCTGCTCGGTGGTTTGACGGGTGGTCTGGGTGGTAGCGATGCAGCCAACGGTGGCTTGCTGGCTCCCGTGACGGGCCTGGTCGGTGGTTTGGTAGGCGGCCTGGGCGGCGGTGATGCAGCCAATGGCGGTTTGCTGGCCCCCGTGACGGGCCTGGTCGGTGGTTTGACTGGCGGACTGAGTGGCGGTGATGCAGCCAATGGCGGTTTGCTGGCGCCCGTGACAGGCCTGGTCGGTGGTTTGGTGGGCGGACTGGGCGGCGGTGATGCGGCCAACGGCGGCTTGCTGGCTCCTGTCACGGGTCTGGTCGGGGGTTTGACAGGTGGCCTGGCAGGCGGAGACGCTGCCAATGGCGGCCTGCTAGCACCTGTGACCGGCCTGGTCGGCGGACTCCTGGGCGGCGGTGCAACCGTTTCCGTAGATACCAGTGCCTCGGGTAGCGTCAACGCTGGTGGTGGAGCCGCTGCAGGCACCAACAATGGCGGTTTGCTGGCACCGGTAACCGGACTGCTCGGTGGACTGCTGGGCGGCCCTCGCTAAGCACAGGGGATGGGGCGTACACCGCCCTATTCCTTAACCCCAGGATCTTCCTAAGCCCTGCTTGAAATGGCTGAGCAATCCTGATCACCAGATGGAGTAAGTCATGACTACAAAGACACGCTTTGCCTCCAGCAGGATCATTTTGCTCGGCCTGGCAGCTAACCTGGTTTCACTAAGCGCGCAGGCCGACATCGTGGGTGTCAACAGCCTGCCCCTGCCAGTATCCAGTACATTTGCTACGAGCTTGATGAATGTCGATCCAGCACTCGATAAAGTACCTCTGATGGAGCAGCCTGGCCCCCTCCTACCCCTTTACGAGGTACTTTATTCCGCTGCAGATTTTGAACAGGTTTACCAGACGACTGTCTATATAAGACAGAAAGTTGACGATCTGGCTCAAGGGCTTGAACTAACGCCACTTCCCCTGAATGCAGGACAAGCTGCCGGAGATGTGCTCCACGGCGTTAGTAACACGATCGGCAACGTTGGGGATTTGGTCAGGAATAATCCGGACAACCCTTACCCCATTAGCAGCACGCTTACCGATCTGACAGGCAGCCTGGTCAATGCAACAGGCGCCCTGCTTCAAGGTAGTGTTCAAGCACCTGCCAACAACGGGCTGCTCAATGGTCTGGTAAACAACAATCCTGGCAACACAAATCTTCTCTCCCCCGTCACCAATCTGGTCAACGCTGCGGGCGGGGACTTAATTAACACCAACACAAGCAATGACGGCCTGCTTGCTCCGGTCGGCAATCTGCTGGGCGGACTGGCAGGCGGCTTGCCCATTACACCAGACAGCAATAATGGTTTGTTGACGCCTGTCACAGGCTTGCTGGGCAATATCTCGACCAGCCCCGTAAATAAGGCGCAGGCATCACTGCCTGCGGACAGTTCCACAACAACAGCAGCCAATGGCGGTTTGCTGGGCCCCGTCACTGGTCTGCTCAGCGGACTGCTGGGTGGCGCACCACATTAAGGATGTGTGCGTATGCCAGACAAACAGACACTGACCAGGACCTGGATCGACACCGATCCTCCGGATACGGTGCTGTCAGGGCATATGCGAGGCGACATTGTGCGCATGATGGTGCGTCAGTTCGATGTCTATATGGAAGCCAACAAACACGAACTGGCACAAGAAGCGGGCCTGAGCCTGAACGAATACAAGGCAATGGAGTTTGTACTGGAGCTCAAACACTTGTCGCCGGGCAGGCTGGCTCAGCTCCTGCACCTTAGCCCTAGTGGTAACCACGCCCTGATTACCCGGCTGGAGCACGCTGGTTATCTGACTCGCAAGCCACACCCTCGCGATGGACGCATGACTTGCCTCTACCCCAATCAGGAACGATGTAAACGCCTGATCGCCAATATGGAACACGCTGCGCAGCACATTATCAAGGCCACTGCTCAGCACAATCCGGGCCAACTGGCCGCCGTGCACGAGTTTTTGACCGGCAGCATCGGCCATCTCCGTCATGATGCGCTGCACAGACTCAAGCGCAAACCTGACTGAAGATCAGGGACCGGTTTCTTGCTGTTTTGCCCACCAGTACCCCTGGTGGGCTTTTTTTCGATGGTGCAGGACATTTGCGAGAGAAGTCGCCTACCCAGCCAAACGGCCCCATGCTACAAAAGACACTGGTCGGCTTGGCTGGCTTTTTCATCGCTAAAACCGTAAGGATGTGTTCATGAAACTCTCTGTACTGATTGCCGCCCTGCGCCTGCGCCATCTTGCAGGGGCTGCGCTGCTGTCCACTTCGCTGGCAGCCTATGCCCTACCCGCAGGTCTGGCCCAAGGCCCCTCTGTCGAAGGCGTCACTCAATACACGCTGGACAATGGCTTGCGCCTTGTTCTGGCCCCAGACGATTCCAAACCTACGACCACCGTCAACATGACCTACCTGGTCGGCTCGCGACACGAGAACTATGGGCAAACCGGCATGGCTCACCTTCTGGAGCATATGCTGTTTCGCGGCACCCCCACCTTGCGCAATGCGCTGGGAGAATTTTCCAAACGTGGTCTGGAAGCCAACGGCACCACCTCCAGCGACCGTACCAATTACTTTGCCAGCTTCGCCGCTGATCCCGAGACCCTGAAATGGTATCTGGACTGGCAAGCCGACGTGATGGTCAACGCTCTGATCGACAAGCAGGATCTGGAAGCGGAAATGCCCGTGGTGCGCAATGAAATGGAAAGCGGTGAAAACAGCCCTTTCCGTGTTCTGATGCAAAAGCTGACAGCCGCTGCGTACCAATGGCATAGCTATGGCAAGACCACGATTGGCGCCCGCTCCGACGTCGAAAACGTGGATATTGAACAGCTGCGCAAGTTCTACCACGACTACTATCAGCCCGATAATGCGGTGCTGTTTGTGACCGGGCAATTCGACACCGATCAGACTCTGGAGCACATAGCCAAGGCCTTTGGCTCCATCCCAAAACCGACTCGCACGCTGCGCCCCGAATACACGGTTGAACCCGTGCAAGACGGTACCCGCACAGTCACCTTGCGCCGTCACGGTGGTGCGCCCTTGATCATGTCGCTGTACCACCTGCCCAGCGCTGCCAGCCCGGAATACATGGACTTGAGCCTGGGCATCAGCGCCTTGGGCGATACCCCCAGCGGACAGTTGTACAAGAATCTGGTCAACAAGAACCTGGCTACCAGCGTATTCAGCTTTGATTCCGAAAGCCACGACCCAGGCTACGCCCTGTTTGGTGCCGAGCTGAAACCCGATATGGATCAGCAAAAGGCCTTGAAGGTCATGAATGACACGCTGGAAGGCCTGTCCAAGTCCCCGCTGAAAGATACGGATCTGGAACGCATCCGCAGCCAATGGATGACGGGCTGGACACAAACCTATGCCAACCCCTCCAGTCTGGCCAGCGCGCTATCCGAAGCCGCGGCCAGCGGCGACTGGCGTTTGTTCTTCCTGCAGCGCGACCGGGTCGAAGCCGCCAAGCTGCCTCAAGTTCAAAAGGCACTGGAAACCTGGCTGGTCGCCAGCAACCGCAGCAATGGCTTGTACATCCCCACAGAAAAACCGCTGCGTGCTCCTGAGGCCAGCACCGTTGATGTGGCCAAGCTGGTACAGGACTACACCGGCAAGGATGGCGGCAAAACGGTAGAAGCCTTTGATCCTAGCCCTGCCAACATCATGGCCCGCACCGATCTGCAACCCTTGTCCTTGGGCAAGGATCTGGGCGAAGTGAAAATGGCCCTGCTGCCCAAGGGAACTCGCGCGGAACGCGTGGAGGCTCGCTTGTCCTTCAAGTTTGGTTCGCCTGATCAACTCAAGAACCAGACCGCTACCGCTGCAGCCGTCGCCAGCCTGCTGAGCACCGGTACCAAGAAACTGAACCGCGAACAGATTTCTGATCAGTTCACCGCCATGCAAACCCAGTTCAGCACCAGCGGCTCCAATGGTCGCTTGTACCTGAGCCTGTCCTCCAACCGCGAGAACCTGCCCAAAGCCATTGCTCTGGCGCTGGACGTGCTGCGCAACGCAAACTTCCCCGAGGACGAGCTGAAAAAATATCAGCAAGCCGTGGTCACCGATCTGAAATCGGCCAGCACCGAACCTGCTGCTTTGGCCAGCCAAGCGATTGAACGCTACACCAACCCATGGCCCAAGGACGATATCCGCTACACGCCCAGCTTTGAAGAAGGCATAGAGCGAGTCCAGGCGATTAACATCAAACAGGTGCGGGATTTCCATCAGAAATTCTACGGTACGGGTGATGTCGCCTTTAGCGCCGTGGGTGACTTTGACAAGGACGAGGTTCGCAAGGCTTTGGCCGATGGTTTGAAAGGCTGGCGCAAAGCCCCGACCTACCAGCGCCCGGACGATCCACTACAAACTGTGGCTCCCAAGGTCTTTGACATCAACACGCCGGACAAGGCAAATGCCTTCTATCTGGCGGACCTGGGCCTGAAACTGCAAGACAGCGATGCGGACTTTCCGGCTGTCTACCTGGCAAACTACTTGCTGGGCCTGTCTGAAACCTCGCGCCTGTGGAACCGCGTGCGCGTGGAGGACGGCTTGTCCTACAACGTACGCAGCCAGGTAGATGCGTCCAGCTATGAACCCAAGGGTTCGTGGACGGTCTACGCCATTCACGCTCCCAGCAATAGCGACAAGTTGAGCAAGACTATCGACGAGGTTCTGGCCCAAACACTGAAAGATGGCTTTAGCGAGCAAGAAGTCAAGGAAGGTGTGAATGCCTTGCTGAACTACCGCCGCTTGTCGCGCAGCCAGGACACCGTGGTCAGCAGTGCGTGGTTGAATTACCTGGACCTGGGCCGCAGCTTTGAATGGTCCGAGAAAATGGACCAGGATCTGCAAAAGCTCAATGCGGAGCAGGTCAATGCGGTTTTGCGCAAATACCTGAAACCCAAGGAAATGGTCGTAGCGATTGCCGCTGACCATGAGCGTCAACAGCAAGGTGCCGCCGCGCCAGCACCTGAAACCGCAGAACAGGCTCCGGTGACAGCGCCGGCTCCAGAGCCACTGGATGCCCAGCCTTGATCAAGCCAGCAACCCCGCTTGCCTGAACTTTGAACAGGCGCAAAAAAGCCCGGTACAAAAGTACCGGGCTTTTTACTTTCTACTTGGCGACTCCTTGCTGGAGCCCTGCCAGGATTCAGGAGAAGAAACCTTTCACCTTGTCCGTCCAGGATTCGCTTTTGGGCGAGTGCTTGACGCCACCATCGCTCAAGGCCTGTTCAAACTGACGCAGCAATTTCTTTTGCTCTTCGTTCAGACGTACAGGTGTCTCGATTTGAATGTGGCAGTACAAGTCACCGGGGTAGCTGGAACGCAAACCCTTGATACCCTTGCCGCGCAAGCGGAAGGTCTTGCCCACTTGGGTGCCTTCAGGGATGGTGATTTCGCCACGCCCTGTCAGGGTAGGCACTTCCACCGTTCCGCCCAAGGCCGCCGTGGTAAAGGGGATGGTCAGCTCGCAATGCAGGTCCTCGCCATCACGCTGGAAAATACCGTGCGGCTTGATGCGGATTTCCACATACAAGTCACCGGCAGGACCACCGTTAACGCCAGGCTCACCATTGCCGCTGGAGCGAATGCGCATGCCATCATCAATACCGGCTGGAATCTTGACCTGCAAAGTCTTGGTCTTCTTGACCTTGCCTTCGCCGTGACACACCACGCAGGGATCAGGAATTTCCTTGCCGCTACCGTGACAGGTCGGGCAGGTTTGCTGCATGCTGAAAATGCCTTGCTGCATACGGACCGCGCCACTACCTTGGCAAGTGCGGCAAGTCTGTGCAGAGGTACCGGGCTTGGCACCCGAACCCGAGCAGGTTTCGCAGTTTTCCCAGCTTGGTACACGAATTTCAGTATCAAAACCGGCTGCTGCCTGCTCCAGGCTGATATCCAGCGAATAGCGCAAGTCCGCGCCACGGTAAACCTGAGGGCCACCGCCACGACGTCCGCCGCCACCACCAAAGATTTCGCCAAATATATCGCCAAAGGCGTCTGCAAATCCGGCCCCGCCCATGCCGCCACCCATACCGCCCATGCCGGCATTGGGATCGACTCCGGCATGACCATAGCGGTCATAGGCTTCGCGTTTCTGTTCGTCGGACAGGATCTCGTACGCTTCCTTGGCTTCCTTGAACTTTTCCTCGGCGTCCTTGCTATCCGGATTACGGTCAGGGTGGAACTTCATGGCCAGCTTGCGATACGCCTTGCGGATTTCATCCTGCGTCGCATTTTTGGCCACACCGAGAATTTCGTATAAATCGCGTTTTGCCATGTTTGATTAACGACGTCCAAACGCCGCTGTTTGAATAATAATGCCCGATCTCCAGCGTATGCCGCCAAAGATCGGGCCAGGGAACCTTATTCAGGCTCGCAATTACTGATCGCGTTTGACTTCTTTAAAGTCAGCGTCGACCACGTTCTCGTCGGCGGGCTGCTGGGCTGTGCCTTCAGCACCTTCTTGTGCTGCGGCTTGAGCCTGCATGTCGGCGTACATCTTCTCGCCCAGTTTCTGCGAGGCCACACCCAGTGCTTCCACCTTGGCGTCGATGGCTTCCTTATCGCCTTCTTTCAGGGTTTCTTCCAGATCAGCGATGGCCTTTTCGATGGCTTCTTTCTCTGCCGCTTCCAGCTTGTCGCCGTAGTCCGTCATGGACTTGCGGGTAGAGTGAATCAAGGCTTCGGCCTGGTTGCGTGCAACAGCCAGCTCAGCGATGCGGTGGTCTTCTGCTGCGTTGACCTCGGCATCTTTCACCATGCGCTCGATCTCCTCGTCGGACAAACCGGAGTTTGCCTTGATGGTGATCTTGTTCTCTTTGCCTGTGCCCTTGTCTTTGGCGGACACGTGCAAGATACCGTTGGCGTCGATGTCGAAGGTCACTTCAATCTGTGGCAGGCCACGTGCTGCTGGTGGAATGCCTTCCAGGTTGAACTCGCCCAGAGCCTTGTTACCGGCAGCGATTTCACGCTCGCCCTGGAACACCTTGATGGTCACAGCAGGCTGGTTATCGTCAGCCGTGGAGAACACTTGCGAGTGACGCGTAGGAATCGTGGTGTTCTTCTGGATCATCTTGGTCATGACGCCACCCAGGGTTTCAATACCCAGGGACAGAGGAGTAACGTCCAACAGCAAGACGTCGGTACGATCGCCGGACAACACGGAACCTTGAATGGCTGCACCAGCGGCCACGGCTTCGTCCGGGTTGATGTCTTTACGCGGATCACGGCCAAAGAACTCTTTAACGCGCTCTTGCACCTTGGGCATACGGCTCATGCCGCCGACCAGGATCACGTCGTCGATTTCCGAAACCTTCACGCCCGCATCCTTGATGGCAACACGGCAAGGCTCGATCGTGCGTTCGATCAGGTCCTCGACCAGCGCTTCCAGCTTGGAGCGAGTGATCTTCAGGTTCAAGTGCTTGGGACCGGAAGCGTCTGCCGTGATGTAAGGCAGGTTGATCTCGGTCTGCTGCGTGGAAGACAGTTCGATCTTGGCTTTTTCAGCGGACTCTTTCAGGCGCTGCAAGGCCAGCACGTCTTTGGACAGATCAACGCCGCTTTCTTTCTTGAACTCGTCGATGATGTAGTCGATGATGCGCTTGTCAAAGTCTTCGCCACCCAGGAAGGTGTCACCGTTGGTGGAGAGCACTTCAAATTGCTTCTCACCGTCGATATCGGCGATTTCGATGATGGACACGTCAAACGTACCGCCACCCAAGTCGTACACAGCGATCTTGCGATCACCCTTGTCAGCCTTGTCCAGACCAAAAGCCAAAGCTGCGGCGGTAGGCTCGTTGATGATGCGCTTGACTTCCAGACCGGCAATGCGGCCTGCATCCTTGGTTGCCTGACGCTGGCTGTCGTTAAAGTAAGCAGGCACGGTAATCACGGCCTCGGTTACTTCTTCGCCCAGGTAGTCTTCGGCAGTTTTCTTCATTTTGCGCAAGATGTCGGCGGACACTTGCTGAGGTGCCATCTTCTTGCCTTGAGCTTCCACCCATGCGTCGCCGTTGTCGGCGGCAGTGATGGTGTAAGGCACGTGCTCGATGTCTGTCTGAACTGCCTTTTCAGTGAACTTACGACCGATCAAGCGCTTGACAGCGAAGATAGTGTTGGTGGGGTTGGTGACAGCCTGGCGTTTGGCAGGAGCGCCAACCAGGATTTCGCCATCCTGCATGTAAGCCACGATGGAAGGGGTCGTACGACCGCCTTCGGCATTTTCGATAATACGAACCTGGTCGCCATCCAACACCGATACACAGCTATTGGTGGTTCCAAGGTCAATACCAATGATTTTGCCCATGATTTTTTACCTGACTAAAAGATTGATTGCGAAAGCAAATTATTTGATGAAATGCATATGGGGAACTCTGCGTGCATTTCAAGAGCAATGGCCTTATTTTTTTACTGTGCAAGCGGCTGATCCGAAAAAGCAGTCAAAAACGCCTTAATTCCGAACAGCCTGCGCGCACAGACAGGCTGGCTCTATTACTTGGGGGCCGACACCATCACCAAGGCCGGACGCAGCACGCGATCCGAAATGGTGTAGCCCTTTTGCAGCAACTGAGCCACTGCGCCTTCTTCAAACTCCGAAGGTACGGCCGAAATGGCTTGGTGCAGGTGCGGATCAAACTTGTCACCGGCTTGTGGAGCCACTTCTTTCAGGTTGTTGCGCTCAAAAGCCTTGTTCAGTTGACGCAAGGTAGTTTCCACGCCTTCTTTCCAGGCGTCCGTGCTTTGCTCGGTCTGGGCCAGAGCCGCTTCCAGGCTGTCACGCACGGGAATCAGGCTTTCAGCAAAGGACTCGGTGCCGAACTTGCGGGCTTTAGAGACATCATCCTCCGCACGGCGGCGAATGTTTTCCACCTCGGCCTTGGCACGCAGCAGCTGGTCGTAGTACTGCGACACTTTTTCCTGGGCCTGAGCCAACTCGGTGGCCAGATCAGCCGAACTTTCTTCGGGCTGCTGAGCCAAAATCTCTGGCTGCTCGTGCTCGGGGGTGCCCTGTTGTGCCTGTTCAGGCGTGTTTTCCGTCACTTCCCCGTCCAGAGGCTTATTGGGATCGGCATGTGTAGCCATTCGATGTATCTCCACTACAGAATTCGTTGATCGCATAAAAATGGGGGCATCTGCCCCCAGTTCAAGACCCGCCTGCATATTTTGCTGGCCAGCCCCTTGGAAAACGTCCAATACCGCTATCCGGCTGGCACCAGACGGCTGGGCAGCCAGCCTCCCAGATGCTGCACGGCCAGCCGTCCCAGGCCCTCAATCCATTGCGGATCGTCATTCAGGCAAGGTATGTAATGGAACTCGCGGCCACCTTCTTCCAGGAAAGCGTCGCGGCATTCCACCTGGATTTCTTCCAGCGTCTCCAGACAATCGGCCAGAAAACCGGGGCAGACGGCATCCACACGCCCCACCCCCTGCTTGCCCCATTCGCGCAAGGTGGGCTCGGTATAGGGTTCCAGCCAGCGCTGCGCGCCAAAGCGACTTTGAAATGCCATATGCACTTCTACGGCAGGCTCATCCAGCGCCGCACGCAAGGCATCCGCCGTTTCACGGCAGTCACGGTAATAGGGGTCGCCCAACTCCACGCAGCGGCGCGGCAAACCGTGAAAGCTCAATAACAGACGCTCTGGCTTGCCATGTTTATCCCAGTAGCGGCGTATCTGTGCCGCCAGCGGGCCAATGTAGTCCGGGTGCGTATGGTAACGCTTGAGGAAGCGCAGCTCAGGTTGATTGCGCTGTTTTCCAAGGTGCTCCGCCACGCAATCCACCGCCGTAGCCGTGGTGCTGGCTGCATACTGCGGATACAGGGGCAAGCTCAAGATTCGCTCGCAACCCGCTGCTTTCAATTTATCCAGACCACTGGCAATGGACGGGTTGCCATAACGCATACCCAGCTCCACCTTCACATCATGGCCTTGCGATTGCAGCAGCTCTTGCAGGCCATCTGCCTGTGCCTGGCTGTAGACCAGCAAGGGCGCGCCTTGTGGCAACCAGATATCCTTGTAGCGCGGTGCCAGCTTGCTGGGGCGGCGCGGCAAGATGAACAGACGCAGAATGATCTGCCAGAGCGGCTGCGGGATTTCAATGACACGGGGATCAGACAGGAATTCCCCCAGGTAGCGGCGAATGGACGCAGCATCGGGCTGGTCCGGCGTACCCAGATTGACCAGCAAGATACCGATGGGCCCGGCCTCGCGTACCGGAGCCTGATCATTGAACATATCGGCGTCCTGCGCTTCGGGCAAATAAGGAGAAGCAAACAACTTGGGCATGATGATTAGTACGTTAGACAGCCTGATTGCCTTCAGCCCAACAACAGACTGAAGGTCCAGACCTTAACTGGCAGAGTGATGGCTCAGGGCATTGGATAATAGCCGGGCCGTAATGTCCACGATAGGAATCACACGATCATACGCCATCCGCGATGGCCCGATCACACCCAGCGTCCCCACGACCTTGCCATCCACGCCATACGGCGCCGTAATGACGGACACATCATCCAAAGGCAAAAGCTGCGAATCCCCACCGATATAAATTTGCACGCCATCGGCCTGACTGGAGACATCGAGCAAGTGCAGCAGATCGGTTTTCTTCTCGAACAAGGAAAACAGACGGCGCAAACGATCCATGTCCGCCACCATCTCGGTCACGTTCAAAAGCTTGCTTTCACCGGCGATGACCACAGCTTCTTCGCTATCGGGCTGATGGCTGCCCACATCCACCGCCTGTTGCATCAGACGCGAAATATCCGCCTGCAAGGAGCTGAGCTCCTGTGACAAGGCCAGCTTGACCGACTCGAAGGACATGCCCGAGAAATGCTGATTGAAAAAGTTGCTGGCCTCGACCAGCTCCTGCTCCAGATAGTCGCGCGGCACAAACAGGATGCGGTTTTGCACATCACCATCCGGCGTGACGATAATCAGCAACACACGTTTGTCAGACAGACGAATAAATTCAATTTGCCTGAAGGTCTGGGCTTTTTTCGGCGCCAGCACCACACCGGCAAACTGCGACAGATTCGACAGCAAGGAAGCGGCAGAACTGACGGCCCGGTTGGGTTCGTCAAAAGGCAGGTACTGGCTAAGATTACGTGCATCGGGCCGCTCGAAACGCTCGGCAGCCAGGAGGCGATCCACAAACAGGCGATAGCCTTTGGGCGTAGGAATGCGCCCCGCCGAGGTGTGGGGGCTATGAATCAGGCCCAGGCCTTCCAGCTCGGCCATCACATTACGAATCGTGGCCGGGGAAAAATCAAAAATGGTCGATAAGGTACGGGACCCTACCGGCTGACCATCGGCGATGTAACGCTCGATCAGCACCTTCAACAAGGCATTTGCTCTGTCATCCATGTCGCGTACGTCACTTAAAAACACCAGCTCTGCATGATAAAGGGGAGAATCTTACAGCCAAGCCTAGAGTGGCAACTCTATAATCCACTGATCGCCATTATTTCATCAATCATAAGGTTTTCGCCCCATGCATTTCAAAACGGTTGCCATTGTTGGCAGATACCAGGACTCCGGCTTGGATGCGCCCATCCGATCGCTGGCTAAAACCCTGGTCAACACTGGTTGCTCGGTGCTGCTTGAGGCCACAACCGCCCAGAATGCCGGTATTACCGAATTCCCCATCGGCGATTATGCCCAAATTGGCGAGCGCGCCGATCTGGCTATCGTGATGGGCGGGGATGGCACCATGATAGGCGCTGCGCGCGAATTAGCCCACAGCAAGGTTCCCCTGATCGGGATCAACCACGGCCGCCTGGGCTTCATTACCGACATTCCCCTGGATGACGCCAACGACGCCTTGCTGCGCGTGCTGAAAGGCGAATACGACATTGAAGAGCGCTCCATGCTGGAAGGCCGCGTGGTGCGTGACGGGCAAGTGCTGTATTCAGGCGTGGCCCTGAACGATGTGGTCATCAACCGTGCCGGGCGCGGCGGCATGATCGAGCTGCGTGTCGAGCTTGACGGCGTATTCATGTACCGCCAGCGCTCCGACGGCCTGATCATCTCCACCCCCACGGGCTCCACGGCCTATGCGCTGGCGGCTAGTGGTCCCTTGCTGCACCCTTCCCTGAAGGCATTTTTGCTGGTCCCCGTTGCTCCGCAAACCCTGTCGCACCGCCCTATCGTGCTACCCGACACAGGCACCCTGAACTTGACCATTACGGCCCTGGGCCGGGTGGAATCGGGTGGCAGCGTGCACTTTGACATGCAAACCTGGTCGGACTGTCAGCAGGGAGACCGCATCGACGTGCGTCGCTCCCAGGACACCATTCGCTTTATCCATCCCAAGGGCTACAGCTTTTTTTCCACCCTGCGTCAGAAGCTGGGCTGGAATCACATCCCTTTGCCTAACGACGAAAACGAATAAACCCCTATGCTCCGTACCCTGCACGTTCGAGACTTTGTGATCGTGGATCAAGCCACGATTGATTTCGACTCCGGCTTCACGGTTTTTTCCGGGGAGACCGGCGCTGGTAAATCCATTCTGATTGACGCGCTCTCCCTGGTGCTGGGGGCACGCGGCGATGCCAAAGCCATCCGCGAGGGCTGTCCGCGCACTGAAGTCAGCGCGCACTTCGATTGTGAACAAGACATTCAAAGCTGGCTGCGCGAGCGTGACTTCGATGTCGCGGACGAGTTGATCTTGCGTCGACTGATCGACCTGCAAGGTCGCAACCGCAGCTACATCAATGGCAGCGCTGCAACCCTGACGCAGTTGCGCGAACTGGGTGAATTGCTGGTGGATATCCACGGCCAGCACGCTCATCAAAGTCTGATGAACCCTCAAAGCCAATACGATCTGCTCGACAGCCAAGGCGGCCATTTACCCCTGGCGCGCCAAGTGGCGCAGTCCTGGCAGCAATTGAGCCAGGCACGCAAAGCCGTCGAACAGGCCAGTCAAAGTGCTGAGCAGGGCAAACGAGAGCAGGAGCGTCTGGAGTGGCAGATCAACGAGCTGTCCAGTCTGAATCTGCGTGCAGGTGAATGGGACCAGTTGCAACAAGAGCACACCCGCCTGTCCCACGCCCAGGCCTTGATTGATGGCAGTGCCTTGGCCCTGACGGCTCTGGATGGCGAGGAAACCTCGGTACAGCAACTGCTGGGCAAAGCCAGCCACGAAATGAGCGCCCTGCTGCGTCATGACCCAGGCCTGCAAGCGATTGTGGATGCCTTGGAGTCGGCACAAATTGCCGTCACCGAAGCAGCTTCGGACTTGAACAGTTATCTAAGCGATATGGAGCTGGACCCCGAGCGTCTGGCGCAGGCAGAAGAACGGGTTTCTGCCATTTTCAGTGCCGCACGCAAGCTGAAAGTGGAGCCCGAAGAACTGCCCAGCCTGCTGGAAACCTGGCAGGAACAGTTGGCACAGCTGCAACAGTCTTTTGATCTGGAAGCCCTGCAAGCCAAGGCTCAGCAGGCTGAAAAGCAGTACCAAGAGCTAAGTAGCAAGCTAAGTGCCGCAAGACGCAAAACCAGTGTGCAACTGAGTAAACAGGTCAGCCAGGCGATGCAGTCCATGGCCATGCAAGGCGGTCGCTTCGAGGTCGCCCTGACCGCTTGCGCGCCCCAGGTTCACGGCGCAGAGCAGGTGGAGTTTCTGGTGGCTGGTCACGAAGGGGTAACACCACGTCCGCTGGCCAAAGTGGCCTCGGGTGGTGAGCTGGCCCGAATTTCATTGGCACTGTCTGTTATCGCCAGCCAGGCAGCGCGCGTGCCTACCTTGATTTTTGACGAGGTGGATACGGGTGTCGGTGGCGCGGTGGCCGAAGTGGTGGGACGCTTGCTGCAAGAGTTGGGGGCACGTCATCAGGTCTTGTGTGTGACCCACCTGCCCCAAGTAGCCGCCTGCGGCAACCATCATTTGAAAGTCGAGAAAACGACCGAGCAAGGTCAGACCTTTTCCTCTATCCGTCCTTTGACGCAAGACGAACGCGTGGACGAAATCGCCCGCATGCTGGGTGGTCTGGAAATTACACAAACAACGCGTGAACATGCGCGGGAAATGCTGGCACGTCAGCGTTAAGCAATTTTGAAACGCAAGCTAAACCACCAGCGCCGAGGCAGCTGGTGGTTTTTTTTGTATCCAATCGTGAGGCCCTGTGATCCGGATCTGATTGTTCTTTGAATTTTCAGGATGCCGCCCTGGCTATCCTGCCCCCAATCATCAGATCCCGCACCGGCGGACCCTCTACAAAGGGATTAACTGCGCAAGGTAGGCTTGGCCTGCTTGCCTGCTTCCGAGCACTTGGGGCAAATGCCGTACAGCAGCATAGTATGGCTCTCCAGCACAAAACCGTGGTCTTTGGCGACCTGGTGCTGGCGGGCTTCGATATTGCTGTCGGTAAACTCTTCCACAACGCCACAATTGGTGCAGATCAGGTGATCGTGGTGATCGCCATCATTCAGTTCAAAGACGGCTTTGCCGCCGTCAAACTGGCTGCGCACCAAAATGCCGGCTTGCTCGAACTGGGTCAACACACGGTAGACCGTGGCCAAACCAATATCGACTTCTTCGGCAATAAGCAGGCGGTATACGTCTTCAGCGCTCAGGTGGCGTTGACCGTCCTGGTCGGAGCGGCGAAAAATATCCAGAATCTTCAGGCGCGGAAAAGTCGCCTTAAGC
Source organism: Alcaligenes sp. DN25 (assembly GCF_023674485.1). NCBI lineage: Bacteria > Pseudomonadati > Pseudomonadota > Betaproteobacteria > Burkholderiales > Alcaligenaceae > Alcaligenes > Alcaligenes sp. DN25. The sequence continues at coordinate 2,938,345 of NZ_CP098408.1, forward strand.
CCCATGTTCTTCAGTTCATTTTGATCGTTCATGGCTAAATTATCGCATCTTGATGGGGATGGATCTCAAGTCCGTCCTGGTTGAAAACCAGCTCGTCTTGAGGCGGTTCAATGCGCAATTCATGCGCTTTTTCCTAAACCCTTATATGATAACGATTTTATTCCTACTGGGGCATTTCGTGCAGAAGAAGGCCAATTCATTCACTCCTGTCATCCGCGCCATACTCGCAGCCAGCCTGGCTGCCGCCGCCCTGAGCGCTTGCGGATCCTCTAAATGGGGCTTCCCATACCGCGCCGACATTCAGCAGGGGAACTGGATCACTGCCGAGCAAGTGGCCCGCCTGCAATCGGGGATGACACGCGAACAGGTTCGTTACCTGCTGGGTTCGCCCACCTTGCAAGACATTTTCCACGCCGACCGTTGGGACTACCCTTACCTGAACAAGCCTGGCTACGGCAAGAGCGAGCAGCGCACCTTTACCGTCTGGTTTGAAGGCGACACTCTGGTTCGCTGGGAAGGCGACGAGCAACCTGACCGCCAACCCTTCGAGCGCAGCGACACAGGCAAGAAACACACCCCGCCCCCCGCTGATGCCGACCAAGCCGCCCCAACGCCCAGCGTGAGCGGCAACCAGCCTACGCTTTAAGCTTTACGTTAAGGACACAGGATACATGCGCATTGCCATTGCTGGCGCAGACGGCCGTATGGGCCGTATGCTGATTGAAGCTGTTTTGAACAGTACTGACCTGACACTGGCCGCGGCCTTGGACCACAGCGGCTCCAAAGCCATTGGTCAGGACGCAGGAGCCTTTCTGGGTAAAGACACAGGTATCAAAGTCACGGACGACCTGAACGCCCTGGCCCAGGCAGATTGCCTGATCGACTTCACCCGCCCTGAAGGCACCATGGCCCATCTGGACGCCTGCATGCAGCACGGCACCCGTCTGGTCATTGGCACCACCGGTTTTTCCGAAGCAGAGAAACAACAGATTCTGGCGGCTGGTCGCGAGATTGCCATTGTCTTCGCCCCGAACATGAGCGTAGGCGTCAATGCCACCCTGAAGTTGATTGAAATGGCGGCTGCCTTGCTGAACCTGGGCTACGACGCCGAGGTGTTTGAGGCCCACCACCGCAACAAGGTGGATGCGCCATCGGGGACAGCTCTAGCTATGGGCGAAGCCATTGCCAAAACCTGGGGTGAATCCCTGAACGATGTAGCCGACTGGGCCCGCCACGGCCACACCGGTGCCCGTCAGGATGGCCGCATTGGTTTCTCCGTCGTCCGTGGTGGCGACATTGTGGGCGACCACACCGTGTTTTTCTGCGGCGAAGGCGAGCGCATCGAGATCTCGCACCGCTCCAGCAGCCGTGCTGGCTATGCCAACGGCAGCCTGCGTGCCGCCCGCTTCCTGGGCGATAAAAGCACTGGCCTGTACAACATGCAGGACGTGCTGGGCCTGTAAGCTCCTGACGTGCAAACCCTCTGATCAAAAGCCGGCTTTCGAGCCGGCTTTTTTTATCTCCGCTTAACAGAGCCTCCTCCTGTTGGACTACTTTCCTAAAGTGGCGTGCTGGATTGATCTGGCCAGCACCTATTCCTTTGCCTGTGCCCCTGCCCTTTACCTTGTTTTGTCCTTTACCTGTCCCTTCATCTCCTGCCCCAGCCTGGGTCCAGTGTGTCCCGTCCTGCCCCCTCCCGCCTCGCCTCACCGCAAAAAAAAAGCAGCTCCAAGCCCGCCAGTAAAACTGCACAGCCAGTCCTGAGCCTGGCCTGAAAACTGCTCCACCCAGCACTACAGCGGCTTCTCCCCTTAAGTCGCCCCCTTGTCACATTCCCTCCCCCCTGTTTTCCCTGCTTGACGCAGAAAAAAATATCACTAATATGTCAGTTGGATATTTAAAGAATAAACCTTTTCCCGCAGGAGACAACCGACATGATGAGCGAACGCCAACGCAAGTTCCGAGAGGACTACAAATCCAACATCAGCCCCGCCTACAACGGCATTGTTCACGTGGTAGTGACCTATATCGTGGGCTTGGCAGCGATTTACTACAGCATCACCCAGCTAGGCCCGGTAGGTTGGGAATGGCTGATTGTGATCCCCGTTTTTCTGGCGGGTAATTTTGTTGAATGGGCCATGCACCGTTATGTGATGCACCGACGCATCAACATCATTGGATTGCGGGAAATCTACGAACGCCACACCCGCCAGCATCACCAGTACTTCACCGACAACGAAGCCACGATTGATTCCAGCAAGGAGTTCCGGATTGTGTTTTTCCCCTGGCGCGTTCTGGCCACATTGGGGGTAGGCGGCGGGATTCTGGGCTGGCTGGCCGCAACCATCATCAACCCCAATGCAGGCTATTTTGTATTCATGACCATGGTGGCACAGTACCTGGTGTACGAGGCCTTTCACTACTGCTGCCATGTGCATGAGAACAGCTTTGTGCGCAATATGCCCTTCATCAACACCATTCGCCGCCACCATACCGCCCACCACAATCAGGGCATCATGATGAAGTACAACATGAACCTGACGTTCCCGATTGCAGACTGGGCCATGGGCACGACGGATCTGCGTCGAGGTCTGCTTGGCCACCTGTTCAATGGCTACAGCGAAAAGCACGTCAAGGAAGAGCTCAAGCCCATTATTAGCCGTTTCCGTTTTGAAGATACTGGCGACACCACGGACGGCCCGGCCTTGAAAAAAGAAGAGGCCCACGCCCTGGAGCGTGGTCTGGCCAGCTAAGACTCTGCCTGTACTTACAAGCTGGAAATCAGGGTCGTGCGGGCGAGTTCTTCGATGTAGTCCATCAAGAGATCCAGGCTTTGACCGGCCTGGTCCATATCGCCCCCGGCAATGGACATCGCCAAGTTGGCATGCAGTCTGCCCATCTGCGTTAAATCCGGATTTTGCTGATAGTGGCAGAACCAGAAACGACGGGATAGCCCATGTGTCAGACGCATCGCTGCCTCGGCAAACTCATTGCGAGCCGCCTCGATTTCCAGCTCATTCAACCGTCGATCTGCCCGGATAAAACTGACTTCATCGTTCTGGGTGGCTGCTTCCAGGAAAGCATCATGCAAGCTCTTGAATTGCTCGCGTTGATCGCGTGTCGCCCGTTTGGCCGCACTACGGCAGATCAGACGCTCGATCTCCCGTCGCGTCTCGATCAGGCGCAGTTGCTTGGGCATGTCCAGCTCTGGAATCAACAGCCCACGCTGCGGCAAGACCAGCATCAAATGTTCGCGTGCCAGACGTTGAATGGCCTCCCGAATCGGCGTGCGGCCAATCTCGAACATCTGGCTCAAGGTCAGCTCGGACACGATGCTGCCCGGCGGCAGCTTCAGGGTAATGATGGCTTCTTCCAAACGCTCATAAGCAATGTCTGTGAGCTTGGGCTTGGGTTCCGTCAAGGCCTTGATGTCCAGCACCTCATCTTGAGCCTGCCCTTTTCCCGCTACCTTCCGCTTGCTTGTAACCATGCTGACCCTGCCTTTAAAACGCAGCGTTTGCTGCTGACACCCAAACTCTGACGCCTGCTCTGGCCCTGCAAGTACAAGGCCGGAACTGGGCAACAGCCTCATATCTTAGTTGTATTTATCTACTCCAGGAAGCCACATGAGCATTGCCTGCGATTCAAAACAAACCACCATCATTGCCGTGCATGGGATTCAGGGCACCCATCGCAGCTGGCTGCCAGTGGTCAACGCCAGCTCGAATTTGATGTCCTGGCACACCCCGGACTTGCGAGGCCGAGGCAATACCTTTCGCGGCTCCAGCCAGGAAGATTACGGGCTGGACGGCTTTGTGCAGGATCTACGCGCCAGCATTCAAGCCTTGCCTGAACACACGCCCTATGTCCTGGCAGGCTGGAGCCTGGGCGTCTCAGTGGTGCTGCAAACCTGTCTGACTTTACTGGACGAACAGGCCCCACTGCCTCAAGCCCTGCTGTTGTTATCGGGCACAGCCAGCCTGAACCGGACTCAATGGTTCAAGGCCCAGGACACGCCTGCCTTGCTGCAAGAAATTGCAGAACGGGAACAGCGCCTGGGCCTGCTGGAGGCCGCAGGTCATCTAGATGTGGCCTGGACCTGGCTGGCTAATCGGCACCACGACCTGTATGCGCAACTTCCCCGTATTTCCATCCCCTCTTTGATCATCCACGGCGAGCAGGATCAGGACTGTCCCATTGAGCACGCCCACCGGTTGGCGCAGGCACTGCCACAAGCCACCTTGCACAGCCTGCCTGATGCGGGCCACAGCATTCTGGGCTCGCACACTGAACTGATCGCCTCATTGATAGAACCCTTCTGCTCTCTACACACCGCAAGGACTGCCGTATGAACACACACGTTTTCTTTTGCCCACCACCCCGCACCCTGATGGGACGCGGCTGCCGCCATGAACTACCTGCCTTGATTGCCCACCTGGGCTGGCGTCGCGGCTTATTGATTACCGACCGTTTTTTCACCATTCAAACCACCTGGGTTCAGGACCACATCGCCGCCTGTAGAGAACAGGGAATTGAGCTTGTGGTTTTTGATGGTGGCGAGCCAGATCCTTCCACTACCTTATGTGATCAGGCCACGCTGCAAGTACGTGCTCACCTGGCCGATCACCCTATCGATTTCGTATTGGCGTTGGGCGGCGGAAGCAATATAGATCTGGCTAAAGCCCTGTGTCTGACCGTCCCCACCGGGGAGCCCATACGCACCTACAGCGGGACCTGGCCCGCCCACACCAAGCCCTTGCCCTTGATCGCCCTGCCCACCACCTCCGGCACGGGATCAGAAGCAACACCGGGAGCCATTCTGGTCGACCCCGACAATGCCACCAAAATTGCCGTCATGGGCAATGCACTGCGTCCCGCCATTGCGGTCATCGACCCGGAACTCAGCGATAGCTGCCCACCCCGCGTCACTGCCGACGCCGGTATCGATGCCCTGACCCACGCGATTGAATCCTTTATGACGCAGGATGCCAGCCTGTTTGATCGTGGTGGCAGCCCCGACCCTAGCTATAGTGGCCGATCCAGCCTGACCATGATGTTCGCACGCGAGTCCATACGCCTGTGCGGCCAGTACATGCTGCGAACCTATCGCGACGGCACCGACACTGAAGCCCGTGATGGCATGGCCAGCGCCAGCTACTATGCCGCCCTGTCCTACGGCACGGCAGGTCTGAATGCGGTACACGGCATAGCCTACGCACTGGCAGGTTTGACGCATCAATCTCACGGCACCACCAATGCCGTGCTGCTGCCCTACGTTCTGGACGAACTGCGTGAAACTCGCGCCTCGGAATTGCTGGAAGTCGCCCAACTACTGGGCATGCCAACCGGCAAGCCGGAAGATACCTTACTGGCCCTGCCTGCCTATGTGCGGTCGCTGGTCGAACAACTGGACACCCCCTCTGACCTGAGCCAATGCGGCGTACAAGAGCATCAGCTGGAGCGCCTGTTGAGCGACGCCCTGCAAGTGACTCGTCTTGCCAAAGCCTTCCCGGTTGCTGACTGCACCAGCGCCTATCAACGCATTATTCAACACGCTTTTGAGGGCTCTTTAGCCGGAGCACTAACCCACAATTAATTAGCCAGCTAAGTACATACCATTATTTAATCTTAAAATAGATACCACTAGTATCCATGTAATATATTAGTAGAAGAAAAAAGGCCTGCCATGGCCTGACGGCAGGTCACCTATACATAAAACCCGCCACAAGAGCGGACCTACAGGAGACACCAATGACAGCCGTATCCCCCAATGTGGCCAATCGCCTGGAGCGATTACCCATGACACGCTATCAACGCATGCTGTTCGGTATTATCGCGACCGCCTGGTTCTTTGACTCCATGGACCTGGGCATCATGACTTTTGTTTTAGGTTCCATCAAAGTAGAAATGGGGCTCAGCACCGCGCAAGCGGGGATGCTGGCCAGCTCCAGCTTTTTAGGCATGTTTTTGGGTGCTGCCATTGCGGGCATGCTGGCAGACAAGTACGGGCGCAAACCTGTCTTTCAATGGAGCATGATTTTTTGGGGTGTAGGAAGCCTGGCCTGTGGCCTGTCCCAAAACGTCGAGCAGTTGATGGCGTTCCGGGTGCTGCTGGGGTTTGGCATGGGAATGGAATTTCCCATCGGCCTGGCCATGGTTTCGGAGATCGTGCCCGCTAAAAGTCGCGGTCGGTACATCGCGATTCTGGAAGGCTTCTGGCCGCTGGGCTTTATCAGCGCCGGGATTCTGACCTACCTGAGCCTGGACTATATAGGCTGGCGCGGGATCTTCATTGCCCTGTCTATCCCCGCCCTGTTTGTGTTTGTGATCCGCCGTTGGGTTCCTGAGTCCCCCCGCTGGCTGGAAGAAGCAGGCCATAACGACCGCGCCGAACAAGTCACCACGGCCTTTGAACATAAAGTTATTCAGGCCAACGGCGGCCAGGCCCTGCCCTCTCCCCTGCCTCCCACCCCTTGCGAGAAGTTGAAACGTGGCGCGCTGTTTGCCCAACTTTGGCAAGGCCAATACGCCCGCCGCACCTTGATGCTGTGGATGCTGTGGTTCTTCTCCTTGCTGGGCTACTACGGTCTGACTACCTGGCTGGGCGCACTGCTACAACAAGCCGGGTATGAAGTCACCAAGTCCGTTACCTACACCATCTATATTTCCCTGGCCGGTATTCCAGGCTTCATCTTCTCGGCCTGGTTGCTGGAGAAATGGGGACGCAAGGCAACCATGGTCTTGATGCTATTCGGTAGCGCCGGCTGTGCCTTTATTTATGGCCATGTCGCCACCAGCCAAGCACCTGTGGCCCAATTGATTGGCGCCGGTTTGTGCATGCAGTTCTTCATGTTTGGCATGTGGTCGGTTTTGTATGCCTACACCCCCGAGCTGTACCCCACGCGGACACGCAGCACAGGCGCAGGTTTTGCCTCTTCCATTGGCCGACTGGGTTCCTTGTTCGGACCGCTGCTGGTGGGCTTTATCCTGCCCTGGACCGGTCATGCAGGCGTTTTCACCTTGGGGGCTATTTCCTTTTCTATTGCAGCGTTGGTGGTGATTGCATTGGGGGTGGAAACCAAGGGACGTTCGCTGGAGGAAGTTTCGGCTTAAGAGACTGATTCAATTGATGATTAGTTAACTTAATGCTCAATAAAAAACCCGTGTCAGCCTATGTCGCTGACACGGGTTTTTAGCTTATGAATGGCCAAACTCAATTCCCAGTGCCGCTCAGAAACAAAACGAACTGAACGCGCCCCTCCCCAGTTGCTCAAGCCCGCCACAATCAGATAAACCACTATTCAAAGCAAGGGTTTGGGCAAGCCAAACTCGATATCAAAACCCCTATTTTTATGCGCCATAAATCTGCGCAAAGCGCTGTTTATTCAAGAATAAGTCCGCAAGCTAAAATCCCGTCTGGCATTTCAAAATATATATAATTTGAAATGCCAAACATAACTAAAATCAAATACGAAACCCGACGCGCGCAAACCGGAGACGCTAAATGAGTATTCCCTCCTCCTCTGATGACACTTTGCTGGCCACCCAGGCGTTTCAGGCATTTCGTCATTTATTGGCTACAGGGCAGGTACGCGCGGGGCAGATGGTGTCGATGGCGGAGCTGATGAAATTAAGCGACTTCCCTCTGGCCCCAGTGCGTGAAGCCGTCAAACGCGCTGCGGCTGCCGGGCTGGTGTCCATCCTGCCCAAGCGGGGAGTGCTGGTTCTGGAGGCAACCACGGAAGCGCTACGGGAATGCTTTCAGCTGCGCTGTGTCTTTGATCAGGAGGGGGCCAGGATACTGGCTAGCTGTGCCAAGCAGCCCGCATTGGAGAGTTTGCGGGACAAGCACGAGAAGATTCTGGAGCAGGCACAAAGCGGCCTTGTTACCACCGCTTTGCAGATTCAGGCCATGGAAGTGGACTGGGCCTTGCATCGCTATCTGGCTCAAGCACTACAGAACCGCTCGGCCATGACAATCTACGAAGAGAACTGTGATCGCATCAATGTGCTGCAGCACTCGCGCCGCCCTTTACCCGAGCGCATTGTGCCCGCCATGAAGGAGCATTTACAGATTCTGGATACGCTACAGGCAGGAAACCCCGAAGCGGCCATGGAAGCCGTGCGCCACCATCTGGCACAAACTCTGCGATGGTGGGGCGCGGTCGATGTTTAATTGACAATAACGGGCTCTTGTTCCAACTCCACGCCGAAGCGTTCCCGAACAGAACCCCGAATCGCCTGGGCCAGGCGTTCAATATCATGCGCAGTTCCGCCACCATGATTCACCAGCACCAAAGCCTGGCGATCGTGCACGCCCACGGCACCATCACGCTTGCCTTTCCAGCCACACTGGTCAATCAACCAGCCCGCCGCTAGTTTGCATTGGCCCTGTCCAACTTCATAAGAAACCAGATTGGGCCATTGCTGCTTCAAGGCATCACGCTGCTCGGTCTGCACAAGGGGATTCTTGAAGAAACTGCCCGCATTACCCAAGACACGAGGGTCAGGCAATTTTTGACGACGAATCTCGCAGACTGCATCAAAAATACGTTGAGGGTCTGGCTCCCCCGCCAAATGAGCTTGCTTATTAAGATCGGGGTACTCCAGCACCGGCGTCCACTGACGCGGTAAGGCAAAGCGCACCGCCAGAATCAACCAGCTTCCAGCCGGGTCGTGCTTGAAGCGACTGTCTCTATAAGCAAAGCCACACTCGGCCGCAGACAGTTCCACCTCTTTGCCTTCTTTAAAGCTCCAGGCCAGCACGCTGTGCACCCGCTGCTCCAGCTCCAGCCCGTAAGCACCAATATTCTGAACCGGAGCCGCACCCACCGTGCCAGGTATCAAGGCCAGATTTTCCAGACCGGGCCAGCCTTGATTCAAACAATACTGCACAAAGTCATGCCAGCACTCACCCGCCTGCGCTTCCACGATATAGGCATCGTCCCGCTCCTGCAGTAAACCAATCCCTTTGCTTTCTACCTTGATCACCAGGGCATCAACTTGCTCGGCCAGCACCACATTGCTGCCACCGCCCAGCACAAAGATACGCTCCCCCTGCTCCACCAGCGCTTGCAAGGCAGGCAGCTGGGTAACATTGTCATACACCACCAGGTCGCGCGCGCGGCTGCCCAAACCCAAGGTATTAAAAGAGCTCAAATCCACATTACGCTGCCTATCCACGGCCCTGTCCCACGATCAAAGAAAGCAGTAAGCATAGCTCGGACAGACAATTTTCCGGAAAAATTTACAGAATCTATTGACAAGCTTCTTTGCTGCAGTCTATAGTTACGTTCTTGCTTAGCGCAGCGTCGGTTTCGCAGCAAAAAGCAGTTTGAAGGCAGGCTAGTTCGTTAGGCAGTACTGATAAAAAGCTTAGGCAAAATATCAAAAACGCTTGACAAACAAAGATAGCCACTCTAAACTAGCTTTCTTTACTTAATAAGCAATAGCTAATAAGTAAAACGCTGAAAACAGATTCAATCTGCACAGCAAAATGCGGGAGTAGCTCAGTTGGTAGAGCGCAACCTTGCCAAGGTTGAGGTCGCGAGTTCGAGACTCGTCTCCCGCTCCAGATTCCTAAGGGAAGCCTAGGCTTCCCTTTTTAATCGACCACGGCGCAATGGCAGAGTGGTTATGCAGCGGATTGCAAATCCGTCTAGGTCGGTTCGATTCCGGCTTGCGCCTCCAGTAATTCTGGTCACAAGTCGGTAGTGCAGTAAAAAATGCGGGAGTAGCTCAGTTGGTAGAGCGCAACCTTGCCAAGGTTGAGGTCGCGAGTTCGAGACTCGTCTCCCGCTCCAAATTCAAAAAGCCCAAACTTCGGTTTGGGCTTTTTTCTTTTCTTGCTCTCTCAACAACACATTCCCTCTCTCCCTAATATCTGGGCACATCCTCAAGCATTCTTGGTAGGATCAGCATTGCTAATGCTGACTCTTAAATTGGGGCGGCCTACTCTTTCTGTGAGGCGCCAAACTGAAAGCATAAGCTAATTTAAGGGGGGCACATGATAGTGGCAGATCACAGCAATTCCATCTTCATTTCATATGCTTGGGGAGCTTGCTTCGAAAAAAAAGAATGGCTACGTGAAAGCATCATTACCAGCCTGAACTGGAAATACGATGTCTTCTGGGATCGCGACACAATCGCTTTAGGCGAGCTCCTTGAGCACAGCATTCGCAACGCCCTAAAAAAACGCCCCCTTCTCGTCTTGTGCCTGTGTGACCAAGATTACCTAGCCGCGGCTCAAAAAGACGGCTCAGGCTTGTATACAGAACTGCGCCTATTAGCAGAAATCGCTCATGAGCCAGGGGTTAGGATCATCCCACTCATTTTAGAGCCGGGCTGTGCAGAACATCTACCTGCCCCGCTTTCAGGTCGTCTTTATGTAGATCTGCAAGCGCTGCACTGCCAAAGCCTTCCTCTTGGCTTAACCGTTTTAGGGGTCGCCGAGGGCTTGAGCCAGGCACAGCTGCAAAACGAGATTAATGACCAAATAACCTTCTTTCGTTTAAGACAGAGAGCTATTCGTTTTATGGAACGACATCCCATACTAATTTGGGGTAATGGCTTGAATCACGAGGTCATGGTGCATCCAGACAATTCCGCACCCTATTTACTCAAGCCACCGCAATGGATGCAGAGAAGTAAACGTTGGGACTATATGCTTGGTGACGAAGGCCCGACATCCAATCCCATGCAGGGACGCTGGCACTGGGAATACATAGCAATCTCGACGGAGTTACGTCCCTTGGCTACCGCCGTCGTGTCAACTTTCTTCCCTATGCTGACGGGAGAAAACGAAGAGAGCTTGTTAAATTCCGCCGGCACGCAAATAGCTACAAAGTTTTTCAGAATGATTTATATCCATGAACCATTCACTTTTAATGCCAATGACCTGATCGATAACTTACTAGCGAGTCCGAGTGGTGCTGATGTTCTGGAGCGACTCCTTAATGCAGCAGAGTCCTGCAGCGAGTCAAAGGCAAACAATCCTTGAAATCATGCTTTATCGTCGCGTGCACCATCCGATGATGGTAAATTTTTACCAGTCTGTATCGTGGTAACAGATCTCCTAATCGGCTCAGTACAGGCAAGCGCCCTTCTGCTCTGGACCATGATGGCTTCATTAATTTCCTCTTTGACAGGCCAATCCCCCATAGGGTTGTCCCTTGCCATTTTCACCTACGTAAAAAAACTTAGGGCACATATTCGTCTGCCAGGAAGCCACCAGGCCCGAGCCATTGCCCTATTCTCTCTAGCCCTGACCGGCTGCGCTGGCGTCAAAATCGCCACCGTCAGCACCGAGGATTACATTGCCCAGCGCCGTGGCGATATTCTGACTACCAACAAGCTCAGCGCCTCTGCACGCGATACGCTGACCAGTCTGGCTATCGCGCCCGAGCAATGCGCTAAAGACATTCCCCACTGCTCCTCCAGGCTGACCGAGCTATGGAACCTGGACACCGAGCAGCGCATGGCCACCCTGGCCGAGATCTGGACGCAAGAGGCCTTGCGCTTGCAAGGTCGGCGCAATGCCCGGCCAGACTTCTCGACCGAGCTGTTCGATGCCTATCTGCAAAGCGCCCGCTATGCCTACGCCTATCTGTTCTTCACGGATCGCAGGCCAGGAGACCGGGCATTTGAAGACCGCCAGACCCAGGTGCGTGACTACTACAACTACGCGGTGCAGCAAGCGACCATGCTGCTGTTTGCCAAGTATCACGACACCAGCTACGCCTTCCAGAAAACTATCGAGATTGGTCGGTGGCGTATTCGTGGTGATCTGTCCCAGGTACGCGATGCCACCGCCCCTCAGCCCCATGAGCTGATTCCGGCCTCCCAATTAACATTCCGCGGGGTGCGCAGCATTTATCGGCGCGACGGTTTTGGAGCCGAGATGGTGGTCGTGAACGAGTCAAAGGATGTCACGCCAAACAGCTTTCAAAGCACCTACAGCGAACCGCCTTTCCAGGCTGTCACGGGGATTATTACTTTCCCCGGCGAAACCCTGTCCCAGGTTCTGCAAACTCGCGACGCCACCATTATTGGCTACGATCCGTACCAGCAAACCAGCGTCAAGCTGAAAGACGTGCAAGTGCCCTTGGCGGCCAATTACACCTCTGCCTACGGGCTATGGCTGGCGCGCTCGGACTTCTCGACCCAGGCTTTACGCACCGTCCTGGGACGGGACGGTGGTATTGAATCCCCGCATGTGTTCCTGCTGCAACCCTATGACCCGAATCGCCGCGTCATCATCATGCTGCACGGCCTGGCCAGCAGCCCGGAAGCTTGGATTAACGTCGCCAATGAGGTGCTGGGCGATGAGGAGTTACGGGATCGCTATCAGATCTGGCAGGTCTACTATCCAACCAATCTGCCCCTGCCCTACAACAATGCCGAGATTCGCAAAGCCCTGACAGAAACCTTCCGGCATTTTGATCCGGACAGGAAGGCCATTGCCTCAAACAATATCGTGGTGATCGGCCATAGCATGGGCGGTGTGCTGGGACGTTTGCTGGTGTCCTCGTCCGACAATCTACTGGAAGACGCAGCCCGCGACCGTTATCAAATGGATGATGTCAGCATCGCCAAAATGAATCGGGAGTTTGGCAATGTGGTGCACTTCTCTCCTCTGCCCGGGGTGACGACAGCGATCTTTATTGCTGCGCCTCACAAGGGCACACCGTTTGCGGGAAACCGTATTTCACGTCTGGCAGCGGCGCTGATTACCTTGCCAGTTACGGTGGTGACGCAACTCAACAAGCTTAGCCAGGTGGCGGTTGGCAATACGCCCGCCAAAGACGAGATGCTGATCCTGCCCAATGGCGTGGAAAGCCTGCGCGACAGCGATCCCTTCATGCAGATCACCTCCAAAATGCCGATCTCCACGCAAGTGCGGTATCACAGCATTATTGCCAATTACACGCCCAAAAAAGACCTGCTGTATTCGGACGATGGGCTGGTGCCCTATCAAAGCTCCCATCTACCTGGTGCGACCTCGGAACTGGTGATTCCCTTCTCCCACAGCGTACAGGAAACGCCCGAGGCAATTCTGGAAATTCGGCGGATTTTGCGGGAGCAGTAGCAGCAAAACACATGTTCCACCTGACAAAGCCCCACTACCGTCCCTTTCACGTTACTCCCGCTTCATCGCCTTTTCATAATCCCAGCCGCCACCCAGCGCCTTGTACAGATCCACCATATTCTGCAACTGGTTTTCCCGCACGGCGATGACCTGGTTTTCTGCCTCGTACAGATTCCGCTGCGCATCCAGTTGTTCCAGATAAGACGCATAGCCAGCCTCATAGCGATTGCGGGCGTGTTCCAAGGAGCGCTTCAAGACGTCCCGACGCGCGGTCACGTGGCTTAACTCTTCCGCAAAACGACGCTGGCCCGCCAAGGCGTTTTCCACTTCGGAAAAGGCCGTCAAAACAACGCCGCGATACGCAAAGACCGCCTCATCGCGCTGGGCTGTTGCAGAATCAAACTGCGCCTGCAAACGACCACGGTCAAAAATTGGTGCCAGAATGCTGCCACCCAAACTCCAGATCTTGGTCGGGTCATAACTCAAGGCGCTGACGTACAAAGCCCCTGCCCGTGCCGACAAGGAAACCTGTGGCAAAAAGGCAGCCCGGCTGGCTGCCATGGACGCGTCCTTGGAAGCCAAACCGAGCTCTGCTCGCGCAATATCAGGACGGCGGCGTAGCAGCTCGGACGGCAAGCCAGAGCCCGGTGCAGGCAGCTCTAAAGCCGACAAGGTGGAACTGGCGTTCTGTTCATAAGCCGCAGGCAACTCCCCGGACAAGAGGCGCAAAGCATTGTGATGACGGCTAATCGCCAATTCCAGCTGCGGAATATGCTGCGCTACCGCTTCCAGCTCGGACTGGGCCTGGGTCAACTCCAGCTGGGAGATATAGCCCGCATCAAACTTTTCCTGCGCCAGGCGCAAGGCTTCTGTCCGGGAGGTAGAGGTGGCCTTGGCCTGCTGCAACTGTGCATCCAGACCCAGCAAGGCAATATAGGTACGTGCTGTCTCGGAGGCGACGCTCAAGGCAATGGCATCATAATCCGCCTGCGTAGCAGACAGTTTGAGTTCAGCCGCTTTCGCCTGCGAACTCAAGCGCCCCCATAGATCCAGCTCCCAATTCAATTGCACGGCAGGTTGTACCGCACGGCTGATTGCCATACCGCCAGGCCCCAGGGCCCGCTCTGCATGCGCGCCTGTGTCAAAGGACAAGGAAGGGCCCAAGGACGAGTCCGCCAGCTGCACCGCGGCCCTTGCCTGTTCGATGCGGGTAGCGGCACTCAAGATATCGTTATTGCGTGCCAAGGCAGCTTCCACAAGCGCACTCAAGCCGGGATCGTTAAAGGCTTTCCACCAGGCCGAATCGACCACAGTGCCTTCAGAGGATGCTCCTATCCACCCGGATGGCACAGCTACCTGCGCCTGCTCGGGTACGACCCGGTAAGCAGGCATACAGCCGGACAACAGCGCCGCGCCACTTAAGATGGCCATGCCATACGTTCTTGCAAACAGGATCATCGTTCACGCTCCTGTTTTGTTTGATCAGGCTTATCGGAAATATCCACCTTGGCAATCACGGACATGCCAGGTCGCAAACGCTCCATACCGGGCTGATCCGCATCGATAGCAATGCGTACCGGCAAGCGCTGAACAACCTTGGTGAAGTTGCCACTGGCATTATCCGCGCGCAGCACGGAAAACTCGGAGCCCGTGGCCGGGGCAATACGCTCTACATGACCTTGAAACTCTGTGCCATCCAGACCATCAACGGTGAATCGGGCCAACTGCCCCACATGAATACCCGCCGTCTGCGTTTCCTTGAAGTTCGCCACTACCCAACGGGTATCCGGCACCAGAAACAGCAGTTGCGAACCTGCCGTCACATACTGCCCCTGACGCACAGACGCTTCGCTGACCTGACCGGCTGCAGGCGCGGTCACCACGGTGTTATCCATATCGATGCGAGCCAAACCCAAGGCGGCTTCAGCGGATTTCACCTTGGCCTGCAAGGTCGCCCGAGCCACCTCGGTGGACTTGATGGTTTCTTCGGCAATCGCAATGTTTGCCTTGGCTTGCAGCATATTGCCGCGCCCCAGCTCGGCAGTCGCTACAGCCTGATCTCGCTCTCGTACCGAGATCGAACCTTTGTTTGCCAATTCCCTGGCACGATTACGATCCGCCTCGGAGCGACGGGCTTCAGCCTGAGCAGACACCAAGGCCGCCTTGCGAGCATCCAGGCTGGCGCGGTTCTGTGCTTGGGCTTGATCCAGATTCGCCAACTCAGCCAAAGCCGCATCCAGTTGAGCCTGCGCCTGATGCAGTTTTTCTTTATAAATGCGCTCATCAATGCGCACCAAAGGCTGGCCCGCCTGGACTCGCTCAAAGTCCTGCACCAGTACCTCGGACACATAACCGCTTACCTGCGGTGCCAGCACCGTCATCTGCCCACGTACATAGGCGTTGTCGGTAGTGACGCGAGTGGTGTTGAACGGCCCCAGGTTCCAAGCCCACAAGATCAACAGCAAACCTCCCAACAATACAAAGGCCATCGCAATGACACTGCGTTTGCTGGGTTTGATGATCTTGGGCGGCAGAGAAGATTCAGTATTCGGACCCAGCTTGCCATCGTTATCCGAGTCTGTCGGCGCGGCAAGCTCACTATTGCGATCCTGATTTTCAGATGAAGTGTCTTGACTCATAAATACGGACCAGGTTTAAGAATTCGAAGAAGTGCCAGCAGCGGCTTGCGCTCGTCTGGACTGAATAGCGGGGCCAGCGGCCAGCAACACGGGCCACAGCAAAAAGCCCGTCGCCAGAATGCCAATCAACAGAAAAACATCGTTGTACGCCCTGACACTGGCCTCGCGGCGGGCAATCTGTGCCAACTGAGCCGTGCCCGTCGCCGCCCTCAACATCGGATCGGTCACCGTTGGCCCTACAGCCTGTTGCTGCTGTTTCAGACGATTGGCCACCAAAGGCTCAGCCACATTCACATGGCTGACAATGGCCGCGTAATGATGCTGCTGGCGCTGCTGCTGAAACGTGCTCAAGGTCGCGGTGCCCATCAATCCGCCCAAGGTCTGGGTAACATTGAGCAGCACAATAAAAGTCACGATATGGTCGGGGCCATACTTGAAGGCTTGTTTGAAGCCAATCATCACCAAGGGCCCCATGAACATGCCCGCGCCAATGGACAGCACAAACTGGCTATAGAAAAAATCCTGCGGGCGGTCCAGGCTGGTACGCCCAAAATCCATGAAGCTGGACACGCCAATCAGCAAAATCGCGGCAAACACCTGTACCAGAATCGTCTTGGGCCCAAAGGTGATGGCGCTGAGCACAATGCCGCACACAATGCCCACAAACACCACCCAGAACAAAGGCTGCATCTGCTCCGAGCCCATGCCCAAACTGCGCAGCATATTGACCATGCCGTAGTTCTGCTCGGTCGTGATGAAGCGCAAAATCATGGCCCCGACGGCAAAGTAAATGGTGGAACCCTGCGCCAACCACCGCACTTTCAGCAAAGGATTGACGCGGTGATATTCCAGAAACGAACAGACGGTGAACAGGAACAAGGACGCCATCGCCATCCAAGCCAGGCTTGTGTCGTTGAACCACCAGCGGATATAGCCTTGCGTCAAGAATGCGATCAGCAAACCGGCAGCCGGAGCAAACAAGACAAAAGCCAGGAAGTCCAGTTTTTCAAACGCCTTGATCTGATAGCCGGGGGGCAACTTCAGCAGCACTACTGCCGCAAAGGAGCACAAGGCCATGCCCGCCTCAAAGCTATACAGGCCGTGCCAATTCCCCAGCTCTATCAAGGACGGCGACAGCACCCAGGCCAAGGGCGTCGCCATTTGCGTGATACTCACTCCCAGCACCAGAGCCTTACCTAGCAGGCGTCTGGGGAAAGCTTGCAGCATATACAAGACGCCCAGGGTGCTAGCCGCCGCACCAGAAAACCCGCTGGCACCACGCAGAAAAATCAGCGATTCAGCACTATTAATGGATAAATGAAGCAAAGCCAGAACGGCATACAAACCCAGGCCTATCTCGGCAAACAGGCGCATGCCATATTGCTGCCTGAACTTGAACACCAGCAAATTGGCGGTGATATTGACCATGGCATAGGCTGCGGGCAACCAGGCTGCCTCGGAGGGCGTCAACCCCAGCTCCCCTTGCAGCGTCGGCAAATTCACCGACACCAGGGCATTACCCAAACCACCTGTCAAACCAACCAGAATCGCAACCAGACCATAAGCCATACGGATATGCGATTCATGATGAGGTGCCGATGGCGAGCCCGGCATGAAGGGCTTTTCATGCTCTTCCCAATGTGGATGCGGCTTGATGTACTGACTCATTCAGGCTCCCAATCAGGAGCATTACGGTCCACCTGCAACAACACGCCTTCACACAAGAACTTCAGCGAGCGTTTTACGAACAGTAGCCTTTCCTTGTCCGTGCGCCCCCGCAAGCTGGCAGCCAGCATGCCAATCAACAAGGGAATGTCCGTGGGCTGCAAGGCCGGGTTGCACTGCCCGGCGGCCTGCCCCATTGCCAAGGGTTCGCGCGCCAGATCAACCAAACGGGCACGCACCCCCACAATGGTGGGGTGATTGGGATCAATCGCTTTCCAGTAATCGGACATGGGAGCCGACTCCAGCGCGAACCCTGCCAGCACCTGCATCAAGACCTTGAAATCCTGAGCATTGCCTTTGCGCTTGCTTGAAAAGCGTTCTTCAATCCGGTCTGCTGCCCGTATCAGCAGCGCCTCCATCAAGGCAGCCCGGTCTGGGAAATTGCGATAGAGCGTCGCCCGTCCTACCCCTGCCTGCGACACAACCTGATCCAAAGGGGCCGTGACACCACACTTGCTAAAGACCGTGTTAGCTGCGTCCAGCAACAGTTCCCGGCGTTCCAAGGCATCAGAACGATTAGGTAAATTCCGGTTTTTCATTCCGAAATTATACGGACAGTTTTGTCCGCTTAAAAAGGCATCAAGCTAAAAAAGCTGTAAGAAACGATATTCCATATATGAAATAAAGCCTGCCAAGGCACGCAGGAAAAGTCCGGGGCTGGCTGTCTGCCTTTATTGCAAAAAAAAACGTACTCCGACGAAAAAGACGCGACCGCAAGCAGTCGCGCCCTGTTCTATTCAGATCCCACCGCGCAGGCCCTTAGCCCACTTTGGAACCACTCGAACTCTCCTTGGGCTGCTTCTTCAGCCAGCTGTCATGCAGCCATTTTTCAGTTTGCCTATGCCCGGGAAAGGTAATCCATGTGATGTCACGTTCAAAGATCATAGGTTGCTCATCCGGGCCCACAATCACCCAGAACCACAGACGATCCTCCAGATTGCGAGCCTTCACCTTCATCCCGGTCAAGGTGACCGTCTCCATACGGCCATTACGCTCCACACGAATCGGCTCGTCATGCTTGTCGATCCAATGAATTTCCATGCGAGGCAACAAGTCAGGAGCATACTGCTGCAGGAACGCACGTGCGATTTCCTCACTGCGCTGGCTGTCTGGCAAAGGACGGCCCACCAGGTCCAGAGAGATATTGGCAAAACCTTTAAGGCGACCTGACGGCGCAATTACCGAACTAAAGTGCTCGCCTTCCAGACCGGCATTACGTCCGTCCTTGCGCTCATAGCGCGTCAACACAACGGCCTCACCATCCGCACTGACCTGACGGCTCATGACCTGGGCATGGGTTTCCGGAATAAAGGCATCAATAGAAGGGCTGGCAAGCGTGCTCATGGCATTCTCCGAAATGGAAAGGACATTCTGTTGAGCCTGAGCAGGAAAAACCCAGGCCGTTTGCATCATCAAAGCGGCAAACAAGGATGGCAAAGAAAGATGGACTCGCATAAGGCGGACTCCTGTGAAAAGAAAGCATCACGCTAGAGAAAACGAACTTCATGGGCCCGTTCTCAAAATCAGCTTTCAGAAAAACGGCCAAGTTTTCCAGCTGGTAACTCAAGGCCGTAAAACCAAGACAGGTCTAAAGAGCTAGAGCGCGCGGCCTTGCTCTACAGCTTGCGTCTGAACATAATTCAGAGCGCATAAGCCAATCACGATCAAGCTAAAGTGCACCATCTGGACTGGCCCCTGCTTGAGCCAATACCCAAACCACAAACCGCCGCAGATGAAAAACAACCACAAAAAAACAAACAGGCTCAAAGCCAGTACCGCGCGATTGCGAGCACGTAAAAGAACACAAGCCTTTTGCACCCAGAAAGCCTTTGCATAAGAGAGGGCGGCCCACCACAGCAAGATGGCACAAGTCAGCTGGACAGCAGCCACCACATATAAAACCACCGGAGCCCACTGCGCCGACCAAGCCCTCCACAACAAGCCTGCACCCAGCAGCTCCTCCGCCATCACCAAATCCATAGAAAGCGTATGGCTCAGCAGTAAACGATTAGTCCCGGAATCCGTGACGTTGTTAATGACGGCAATCGACAACCACATAGCCAAGCCACCCAGGATCAGCAAACGACTAAACGCAATAAGACGTATCGACATAATCCCTACCTCATCACAAGGAATAATGATTCAAGATGGGCCAGCCACGCTCTTGTGCTATACCCATCAAATTCGGGTCTCCTGCTATCACCCGCGGAAAACCGACAAGCTCCAGCATGGGCAGATCAGAAATGTGATCGCCGTACCCATAACAATCCGCAGCGCATCCTGCCTGACGCTCCAGAAACCGTTGAACGGCTCGCCGCTTCCCTTCGCCAATGGTCTGTATTCCCATGATTTCACCGGTGTAATTGCCCGCGAGAATCTCCAACTGATTAGCCAGCACATAGCGCACGTCCAGATCTCGAGCCAGGGGCTGCAGAATGTCGCAACTGGAGCCAGATACAAACACAGGCTGAACGCCATTGCGCTGATGCTCCCGCAAAGCCTGGATGGCTGGCTGAATGTAGTAGTTCTCTTGCTGGCGCATTTGCTGATGCCAGTCTGCTATCGCTGCTTGTAAATCAGTTTGTCTGCAGCCCTTGAACACATGCCAGAACAAGCGATTAATTTCGTCTCTGGATGTACCATCGGCAATCTGTCCACGCATTCGCCGCTCAGCTTCTTGACTAGCAGCCTCACCGCCCTCTTGTCCAAGCGTTTTGCACCAGTAGTAATTGCGAAAACTGAACATGCTTTTCATGTTGATGAGAGTTTCATCAACATCAAAAAATGCAAATTGAATTGTTCCCATCCCCTGCCTTTCCTTAAGTTCGACCAGGACAAAATCCTGGTCGACGATCTTTCAAAAAACCGTAATCGCTCTACAGCAAGGCTTGCTCTGGGCAAGAAGCCGTTGCCTGATTCGATAGAAAGGCAGAGACATCATCCGTGACATCGCTCTGGGCATTGAGCATGCCCAACTCATTGACATACTGCTGGACAACACTGGCGGCCAACTGGTTTTCCTTCTGAGTAATCAGCACATCATCAAAGACCGTGAACTTGACTTCCATACCTGCAACGACTGCACCGCCCTGATAAATATTCATGTCAGCATGGAACCAGACCCGATCCGCCCTGAGCTTTTTCTGCTCCAGAACGTGATAGCGGATTTGAGCGGGCAAAGGAAACGCAAACGCCTGAAACCGCATCGTCATCGTGTTGATCACAAAGTAGCGCTTGGGTGCTTGGTAGTCTTCCAGGCAAAACCGCTCCGTTACCGCCAAAAACATCTGACGGCACGCCTCTGTCAGCACCATTCCCTGCACATGCTGTCCAGTCAGATGGTCCAGCATCAGCTCGTTCCGATCATCCAGCATCAAGTCCGCAATAAAGCCACCATCTTGCGCAACTTCAGGTACGGAAATCAGAGTGTTTTCCGGGCGATGCTTATGTACCAGGGGCTTGGCAGCCAGGCGCTTCCCTCGCCATGTGTGCCAATGCTTGAACTCCTGAAGCAGGCCTTTACTGATACCTACAAACCAGGCATGACTGACCTGCTCCTGACTCAAACCCTGGCCAGCGATCAACTGCCGGCCAGCCAACGGTCCACGTTCAGGAGACTCGTCATGCAACAGCTTCATCAGACGCTCATACAGCAATAAATTTTCATTCTGAGCAAAGCGGTCAAAGCCCTTCGGAACAACAATAAGTACTTCCATTTTTCTACTCTCCCTTAAAAATTCTTGACGCTGATGTTTTGCAAAGGCACTTATTAACTGAGTCCTTCTCATCTTTCCGTGATAGCTGCCTTTTTTCTTATTGCTTATTAACGAGCACCTCACTGCGCCTTAATCCACTAAGGGCATAGATCGCACATCCTGCCAGCAAGCCAGCCAGCAATAAATACGTATCCTCCAAAGGCCAGGCCGCAATCTGCTGAGCCACCCAAGGCCCCAGGCTTGCGCCGATGAACAGCACAAAGGTGTAAAGCGATACCGCCAAACCTCGTACTGACAATTCGCTTAGCCCGGCTACTCGAGCGATCAGGCTCGGCACACTGATACCAATCCCAGCCACAAAGATGAAACTGGCTCCAAGCAGTCCCAAAGGATGGGCCTGTCCGGCTAACGCACTGAGTGCCAGGCCGGTGGCAGCACACACCAGGCCAGCGCTCAGTACTCGCTGAGGCCCCATTCTGGGCATGACCAGCGCCACCAATAAAGGCATCAAAAAGGCAGGGGCAACCAGAGCGCGCGTCATCATGGGAGACAGGCCCAACTGTGTGAACTGCGCAGCCAGCTTGCTATCAAGCGTCATATAAAAGGCAACAAAGCACAGCAGCAGAAAGAAGGCCGGCACATAGACACGCAGCAATCCGGGGTTGGCCAGCAGTCGGCCCACCGATCGGTAATTGCGCAGAAAACCGTGCAGGCCCTGCGACTCCATCTCATCTGCCGCTCTGCGCCATAAGCGCCATGCCGTCAGCATGAAAATGCCACTCAAGGGCAAGAAAGCCGCTCCTAGCCCCCAACGACCGGCAATCAAGCCGCCATATATTTGCCCCAGCAGGCCTGCCGACAAAAAGGCGGTGCTCATCCAGGCAACACTCCACATCCTCTGTCGTGGACTGCCCCGCTCTGCCAGATAGGCAATCGCCACCGGAGGAAATGAAGAAGCAGCCAGCCCCTGACACAGCCGGCCAACAACAATGGCGGCAGGTGACTGCACCACCGCCAGCAAAGCAGTCAGTCCGGCCAAAGCCAGCAAGCCGCCAACCATGACCTTGCAGCGCCCCAAGCGATCCGACAGCGGTCCAAAAATCAGAAAACCCAAGGCGTAGGCAAACCCAAAACTGCTGACCATGCCTGTTGCACCCACCCCGTAGGATTGCTCCAGGACGGCAAGCACCGGCAAAGGCAGATAAAGCAAAGAGACGACGGACAAGGCACAGATCACCATCAATGCCCGCAGGCCCGTACCTACAGATCCCTGTTCATGTGCGGATACATTCATCTTTAATGTTCCTGGCTGTTATACAGTAAGCTACATATCTGTTTAAAAAAAACGGCAGACAACTATCCGCCGTTTGTCTTGGGCAACACGCCTTCCTGCTTAATCTTGAACATCAATCGAATCAGCATCTCCCGCTCTGATTCATCGAAATGGCTCATCAGCTTGGCAACCCACACATAATGCGCTGGCAAGGCTTGGCCCAGCACCTGTGCCCCGTGCTCGGTCAATCGAACCACCCAGGCACGACGATCTTGCGGGTGCTGCTCCCGATCACACAGGCCTGCTGCTTCCATGCGATCAATAATGCGTGTCATGGTTTGCGACGTCACCGACACCCCGTCGGCCAGTACACCAATACTCAGCCCCTCTGGATTGCGTTTCAGCAAAATCAGAACAAAGAACTGGGTCTGAGACAAACCGCTTGTCCGATCAAGATTGGCCTCAAACGCAGACAACATCTCGCTGGTGGCAGAAGCCCAGATCAACCAGGTATGCAAACCATCCACATCCGGATTGCTGTACTCGGCTCCCAGCGTTACCAATGTGTCGTAACTGGGAAGGTCCTTGAGTTCAAACATCGCGCCACCAAATAATCACCATGGCTGAAATGTAGCTGACTACCTATCTGCAGGTCAAGCGCTTTGACATTGGGGCAAGTCATGACAGGCAAAGACAAGATTCAGTCTTGCTCCTGTAGCCTGTTTAAAGAAATAATCTGGATACTCCAGCCCCTGACAACGCACTCCATGACACCCCAAACCGCCATCCGCATGGCATCCTACAACAACCAGATGAACCGCCGTCTTTACGATGCAGCGGCCAGTCTTTCAGCGCAGGACTTGCATCAGGAACGCGGGGCTTTCTTCGGTTCGCTGTTCAAGACCATGATGCACATTGCTGTGGGAGACACCGTCTGGCTGCAGCGCTTTGCCCAGCATCCTGATGCCCACGTCTTGCGCGAGCAAATCGGCGTATTTGCCAAGCCACGTGCACTGGACCAGCAGTTGTTCGACACCTTGGCAGAACTGAATCAGTACCGTCACAAGCTGGACCGGATCATTATTGATTGGGCCGCCACGCTGACACCGGAGCAACTGGGCCAAACGCTACGCTACAGCAATATGGCGGGCCAGAGTATGGAGAAGGATTTTGCGCTTTTAGTGACGCACTTTTTTAATCACCAGACTCACCATCGCGGTCAGGCCAGCACCTTGTTGTATCAGGCAGGTGTCGATATTGGGGTGACTGATTTATTGGCTTTGGTGTCCTGATTTTGTAGCCCGCAGGCCTCAAAGCAGACCGACAGCGCTGTACTTGTAGCTCAAGGGCTACAAGATCTCGGTGTCCGAGATACAGCAAGCAACCTATCCGCTTCCAATAAAAAAGCCTGCTTGGCGATGGCAAGCAGGCTTTTGCATCAGGCTCTACTGCCTGCACCTTTCTCTCTTAATACTGCGCCCGCAAGGACAGCATCACGTTCTGGGGCGCCCCATACCAGCCCTGGTTATAAAACCCGATCTGCGAGTAGTACTTCTTGTCGAACAGGTTATTCACGTTCAGCGTGGCGGACATGCGCTTGTTGAAGTCATAGCGCGCCATCAGGTTGACGATGGCATAGCTGCCCTGCTCTACCTTGACCACTTTACGGCCCGGTGCAGTCGCATCCTGGTACATGCGGTTTTGCCAGTCGATACCACCACCCACTGTCAGCCCTTGCCAATCGCCCTGCAAACGATAGGTGGTGTAGAGCTTGAACAAAGTACGTGGCTTGCTGGTGTTGATGGGTTTGCCTTGTGCGTCCTTGGCCGTGAAGGTCGTCAAGCTGCTGGCCAGGTTCCAACCGGGCATCAACTCACCGCCCAGCTCCAGCTCGATGCCTTCTACCTTGGCTCCCGACACGGGGCGATAGGCGGGGGTATTGGGCGGCGCGCCGATCACGTTATTGCCAGTGGCTTCGGCCAGATTGTCCTGGCGAGTCTGGAACACGGATACCGCCCCATTCAAGCGGCCATCCAGCCAGGCGGCCTTCAAGCCCAGTTCGTAGCTTTTACCCGTGATGGGAGCCAGAAGATCACCCTGTTCGTTGCGGGCGTTCTGCGGTTTGAAGATTTCCGTATAGCTGGCGTAAGCCGTGTAGGTGTCGTCAAAGTCGTAGATCAGGCCGGCATAAGGGATGAACTCATTGCGGTTGCGATACTGGCGTTTGGCACCAAAGTAGGTCTGGTCCGTCTCCCAGTTACTCAGGCGTCCCCCTACCATCAAGCGCAGATTATCCATCAAGGCAAAACGCCCCACGGCATAGGCACCAGACTGTCTGTTGTTCATGTCATCCGCCTGGGAGGGCTCGCCTGACCACACGGGTTCGGGCACGCGGCCCGGCTGATAAAAACTGCCCGCATCCGGCAAAGGTGCCAGGGCGCGATACTGCGGGAAGGAGACGCGGTCCTGGGACATCATCCAGCCCGCAGAGAACTCATGCTCTTTACCGAACAGCTCGAAGGGGCCGGACAAAGAGGCATTGAATGCCTTGCGACGCACATCCCCCTTGTAATAGGAATAGGAGTTGGCAGTACCCAAGCCGGTTTCCCGATCCGGGTAGCCGCCCCGGAAAATCTGCTTCATGGATGCATCGGTGTGCGACTGGTTATAAGTCAGGCGCAGCTTCAAGTCATTGGCAAACTGATGGCTCAAATCCAGAAAGCCCGTGGTGGTGTCATTCTCGATGCGCGACCAGTCCGTATTGTTGGAAACAGAGCGCTTGAAGTCTGTACGCGAACCATCGCTATAGAACAGCGGAAAACCACTGCCAAAGCCATTGTTCGAGCTGGACTGATAGGCCACTCCACCAGTCAATTCCATGCCGGGCATCAGGTCAGCCGTAATCACGCCATACAAGGTGCGCGTCTTGGTGTCCTGCAAACTGGTGTAGCTATTGGCCTTGCCATAAGCCCCCACAATACGCCCGCGAATACGGCCATCTTCGGTAATGGGTGTGGAAACATCGGCATAACCACGGGCAAAGTCCCAGCTGCCTACGTTCACGCCCCCCGATGCTGCAAAATCACGCAAGGGACGCTTGCGTACATAGTTGACCGAGGCCGAGGGGCTGCCCGCCCCCGTCATCAAACCTGTCGCACCGCGCACCACTTCAACCCGATCAAACACCACCAGGTCCAGATTGCTTTCACCAAAAGCCCAGGGCGAGAGCACAGGCTGGGTCCAGCCATCAAACTGATAGTTATCGATACCAAAGCCACGCGAGGAAAAGGAATAACGGTTGGTATCGCTGCGCGTCACGGAAATACCCGGGGCGCTTTGCAGGGCATCGGCCGTTGTCTGCATACCGCGATCTTCCATCATCTGGCGGGTCACCACGCTGACCGACTGCGGTGTTTCACGAATGGACAGTGACAAACCCGTGGCTGTGCTCATTGCCTTGGTAGTGTAGGACTGGCTGGTTTCGGTCACCCCCGGATCTCGATTGCCTTTGATCGTAATTGTGGACAGCTCCACGGGGGATTGATCAGGAGCCTTGTCCTGTGCCCAGGCTGGGCTGCCCGCGGCCGCCAGCAGCATGGCGGAGCGAGTAAGAGGTGTCAGCAAACGCACTCGCAGGCGAGCAGAGCTGGAAGAAACGGCAAACATGAAGGTGGATCTCAGCAAAGGTTTTAGATGCGAACAATTATCATCTTCATGCTTGAGAGCGATGTATTCACAAACGCAAAAACGCTATGCCAAACATCAGTCCTGCCTATGACACGGCCCGATCTGCACGCTTTTGCAGCCAAAGCCAAGCGACAAGACTGGCAACTACGGCCAACAGCATCGCGGCCGCCATGCGCACAGGCTGCCCGTAAACCCAAGGTACGCACCAGCCACTGACCAGGGAAAAGGTAGCCATCTGACAAAACCCCAGCAAGGAAGCCGCCAGCCCTGCGCGTGCGGGAACCTGCGCCAAGACCTGCATGGTCATCACCGGAAACAGCATGGCCAGCCCGGCGGCAAAGAATGCCGGCAACCCGACCGCCCACAGCAACGCGGGTTCTGCAGCACGTGCCAGGTAGGCGACATAGGCCAGGCAGCTCCCCAGCATCAAGCCATAGGCACAAGTAATCAGCTTGCGCGCTTCCCAACGTCGGGAGAGCAGAGCCGAGGCCAAGGCTCCCGCGCTGGCCCCAATCACCAAGGGCACGAACAAGGCAGCAAACGCGGTCTCGGGCAGCTTCAAGGTATGGGTGATGAAGTCAGGCGCGGCGCCAATCAAAAATGCCTGCGCACCGATCAACAAGCTCAAAGCCAGGCTCATCCCCATAAAAGAGATATTGCGCAGCAAAAACCATAGCTCGACCCGCAACTGCGACCAGACCAAAGGCTGGCGTCTGGACGTCGGCAAGGTCTCTGGCAGGCGCAGCGCGCACAGGCAAGCAGCCAGCGCGGCCAATACGGCCAGCATCCAGAACACGGAGCGCCAACCCAGATGGGCGATCAACTGCCCGCCCACAATCGGCGCCAGCGCGGGCGAGACATTGAACACCAGCACGATATAAGAAAATGTGCGCTGCGCCTGCTGCCCCTGATAGCAATCACGCACCATGGCCTGCCCGATGACCAAGCCAGCTCCGGCGGACAAGCCCTGCAGGACACGGCCCGCCAACAAGAACGAGAAGCTGGGCGCTACAGCCGCCATCACAGAACCTGCCACATAAACCAGCAAGGAAACCAGCACCACTGGCTTGCGTCCCCAGGCATCGGAGAAGGTACCATGCAAGAGCAACATGGCCGCATACGCAGACATATACACACCCAGGGTCTGCTGCACGCTGTGTGGCGGCACATTGAATTCCTGTTCCAGAGCGCTGAATGCAGGTAAATAGGCATCAATGGTGGCCGGTGCCACGCAGGCCAGCAGGCCCAACATCAAAACCATCAAGGGATACGGAGGAAGCAGGAAAGGCGGCACAGTCAAATACAAAAAGAAGCGGCCCACAAGGGGCAGGGTCTTTCAGCATGAGCGATGCAAGCACCGTCGGGGAATGCGCAATGCTTGAAGAGCTTTGGGCAATGACGGGACGGCCTAGTTCAATTCGCTGGGTGAGATGCCATAGCGCTCACGGAATGCCGTGGCGAAGTTGGTGGCATGGCGATAGCCTACATAGTGCGCTGCCTGCTGTACGCTCCAGCCTTGTGCCAGATACTCTCGCGCCAGTTCCAGCCTGCGCTCACGCAGCCAGCCAAATACCGAGCATTGATAGACCGCCTGAAACTTCACCCGCAAAGTGCTGGGACTCATGCAGGCCAGTTTGGCCAGATCTGCCAAGGTGTAGTCCTCGCCAGGCGAATGGTAGAGGCGCTCTCTGACACGTTCGAGCAATTGCCGGTCGCGCGCGGAGACGGGAGAATCTTTTTCTGTTTCTCGGGCCAGGCCATCCAGCGCATGAGCCAGCACTTGCAAGCTGACGCCCTCCAGCAACAGATTGTGCAAGGTGCCCTGCCAGGGGCTGTCTATCAACTGATCGATCGCGGTCAACAAATGCGGGGGCACCGCCCAGCGTTGCAATCGTATCCGCGAAGAACCCATGACGTTGGCCAGCATCTCTCCCAAGGGCGAGTCAGCCAAGCTGTCAGGCGTATGTAAAGTGATGTTCAAGCCACGCAAACGCTGCCCAGCAGGATGAGTTCCTGTCATGGCCACCGCGTCCGCATGTGCAATGGTGGCCCCACTTTGAGCCATCATGCTGACCGTGTTCTGGCTGGCGAGCTGAGTCTGCGCCCGACCCTGCAACATGACAATGGCCGAGAACTGCGGCGCGGCCAAAGAGGTCGCCTGGTACTGGTGGTGAGTGATGATGTCTGAAAGCACCATCTTCATGCCGGGCCGGACCTCGTATTCCTGCACCCGCCCTTCAGCAATACAAACCTGCTCCATGTCCTGCTTGGGACCGTTGTAATCCGGCAAGCAATAGCGAAAACCCGTCGGACTACCGAGTCGGTCAAAGTCCGATACCGTAAATCTGATCATAGGAGTGTGGGAGCAAGCAGCCCGAGCCAGGCCCGCAAATAATTCTTTAATGGCGCGGATGTCGGGAAAGGGTGAAATAGGCCACATGAGAATAACACACATTCTCAATTATATGGCGGCTTTATATTTCTACCCTTGCCGTCATGAAACCTGCGCTATCGGGATAGACTGGCAGGCAAGCCTGTCTCTGTACGCTGAACCAGCATGAAATTTATGATCCATACCATCGCTGCTCTCTTTTTCTGGTGGCTATTTTACGAACGCTATTACCAGTATCGCGACTGCATTCAAGCCGCTTCTTCAAGCTGCTATGGGCCTGAAGGTAATAACCTGATCAGTGGGGGAGCAGTCTGGTCTGTCCCCGCTTTGTTCTTTAGCAGCATCGCGGCTTACCAGCTGTATAAATTGATTCGTCACTACAGAGGCCGCGGGATGTAATAATAATCATTATCAACTTACCTTATCGCCCTACACTTTGATAATGACCTCCCTGCCCCGCTTTCTGATCAGTGCCGCCACGCTCTGCCTGGCGTTCACACTTCCCTCCCACGCCCAACAAACCCAGCGCCCCTGGAACGAGGCAGCCGGCCCCTCCATCGTAGACCAGCAACAAAGCCTGTACCGCTTCGAGACGCTGATCATGTCCTCGGAAGACGGCAAGCGGCACTACAAAATACAGATAGGCACGCCCAACCGTCCCGCCCCCGCACGCGGTCATCCGGTGATTTATATGGTGGATGGCAATGCCGCCATGGCCAGTATTGATGTGGACGACCTGAAAGCCATCAGCGCCTTGTCTGCCCCGGTCCTGGTTGCCATTGGCTACGACACCGAAGCGCGCCACGATGTGATTGCCCGCGCCTTCGACTACACGCCTCCCGTTACGGAAAACGGCGTCAGCAAACCTGTGGAAGTACGGGGCCGTTCAGGCGGCGGTGCAGATATTTTTCTGGACTATATAGAAACCCACATCAAGCCTGCCGTGGAAGAACGCGAGCCTATTGATCGCTCCCGCCAGACCCTGTGGGGCCACTCTTACGGCGGCCTGTTCGCCTTGCACACCCTGTTCACCCATCCTGATCTGTACCAGCGCTACGTGGCGGGCGATCCCTCCCTGTGGTGGGATGACGGGATTCTGGTCAAGACGGCTCAGGCTTTTGATACAACGCAGGCCAAGGACAAGCGCATTGCCATCATGGTGGGCGGGCAGCGCCGCAGTACCTCCATGAGCAATGCTGCGGCTCAATGGTCCGCACAGGATATGGCCAAGCATTTGCAGGATGCAGGGCTGAACGTCAGCTACGAAAACTTCAGCGACTTGAACCACGGGCAGATGCTGGCCGCCTCCTTGAAGCCTGCTCTGCGACTTGCGGCCCAGCCGTGATGCCTTCAAACCAAAGGCATCACTACTGATCGCTCTATCAGCGCCCTGCCCTCAAGGGCGCTGAGCTGCACCTATAAAGCCGCCGTCCGGCAACTTCAAGACACTGAAAGGCGCGGGCTCAATGACCGCTCCCTTGGCGTGAATGCCATCAATGACGGCGCCCATATTATCCGGCGACAAACCGGGCGTGAAAGCGGTCGCCTTCTCCCATTCCCCATTAGCGGTCTGCACAAAGACAGCACCATTATTCATGGGGTTGTTGACCGACAGAACAATCGCTTCGTCTCCCGCTTCGCCCGGCAACAAATCCACAAATACCAGCAAGCAACCGGCGTGGTTACCTTGAGTTCGAGTCTCGCAAGCCTTGGCCAGATAGGCGATGTCCCAACCTGGATAGGTTTCGATAAAGGACTGACGTAAAGGATGGTCAGCCGGAGAGCTGGGCAAAGAGCCCAAGAGCATCTGCCGCGCCTTGTCCTCACCGATGTCCCAGACTTCCAGATCCTTGTCCGGCACAGCCTCTTCAGAAGCTTCCTCAGACCTGCCAACCAACAGGTTTTTCTCAACCACATAGTCCACGGCCTTTTGCCCTGGCAGTCCCCAATACATTCTCATTTCCGTATCCGGGAACTCATCCGCGCTTAGCGTGCCGGCCTCCAGCCGGGCCACTTGCGAAGCCGCCGAGATCGCTTCGGGAGAGCCGATGCGAAGCAGCCAGATAATGGCCAGCACTATCAGGGCCAACGCCATCCCCACATTCGAACGGCGTACTCGCGCCATCCAGTGTTGAGGGTGGCAGGCAGCCCAGAAGTAACTCAAACCATAGCCCGCTGCCACCAGCGCTGCTGTCATGACCAGAACACGACTGGGGGTCCAACCATATTGAGCAACCCGCGCCCAAATCGCCCACAAGGCAACGCCTGCCAGCACGGGCATGACAAAACCCAGTAAACGGGCCGAGGCGCGCAATAAAGGGTTTGCGCTGGCATTCGTATCCTCGTCCGCAACAACAGAAGACACCAGAGTCGACGCCCCCAGAACAGCCGCCACGCACAGGGCGGCCAGTGGCAAGCCCTCACCCGTACGCCAGGGCAAGGCGACGATGAACACCACCATCACCACCAGCAAAACAGGGGTCAGCAAACGCAGCAGTTTCAGCAACAGAATGGGGGACAGATAGCCACCATCCGAGTCCGAGGCCAGCGCCAGACCGGCTCCCACCAAAGCACCAGACACCACAGCCGCAACCGTGGGTTCCAGCAGAACATCCCCTAACAGGGTGATGCCGACAAAGCTGAGCAACATATGGCACGCCATCAACACGCCCCAGGCTAGGCCGCAGAAGAACAATGCGACGGCCCAGGAACACACCATGGACCAACTCAGCTCGAACAGGCGACGGTAATCAGCCCAATCGCGTGGACGCTCTACCAGAATGGCAAGAAATGGCAGAGTAATAGTCGCCAGCAGCCCCATTGCCACCCACATCTGCGGGGCTCGCCAAAAAAGGGCGACCTCAGCATATCCCCCTTGCGCCTGCAAGATCAGCGCCGCGCTGGCCACTCCCAGCCCCAGGGACACCAGCAAGGCCTTGCGCACAGCGACGTGCATCAGCAAGGTGAAAGACGCCACCCCAAAGATTCCTACGGCCAACAGCAAGGACACCCAGATATGCTCGCGCGGCGCAGGCGCCATCATCAAATTGCTGAAGGCCACCCATTCAAGCAGGCCCAGCAGGGCCCCGGCCAAACACAAGGTCAGCGTCCGCCGGTTTTGTAAGGAAGAAAATGAGATCGCAATCATGGTGAGTAAAAAGCAGTCGATTCAACAATGACAGCATATGGAAAGCACCATTGCTGACGACATCAGGCCATAAAAGGAAAGCCCAGACTATGCCCTGCAAAACTGGGCTAGTTTAGTACGGTGAAGAGCCGTCTCTCAGTACCGGATAGAGCCGCTCTTGTAAGCAGACGTTAGGCCTGAAGATATCGATTACTTAGGCACTACCTGGAACGATCACCACCCCAATCCGTTCGGCCAGATCCAGCACGGCATCGTAGCTAACCGGATCTTCGCTCAAGCTCTGCGATGGGCCCTGGGCTTTCAAGACGCTTTTGACGATGCGATTCCCAAAGAGCATCACAGCTCGCGCCGAATCGTCCTGCCGGGACACCCAGCACAAGCCTTGGGCTTGGGGGCATTGCTGATAAATCGCGGCAGCCCACAGGCGGGTTGCCGGATATTGATCTTTTTCAGTGTCGATCAGTTGCTTGCGTGTCACACCCAGTTTCCTTAGCGAAACGCTGGCCAGATCCACTAACACCAAAGGCGCGTTCAGCAGCACGGTGGAATGCACCTGCCCCAACAGCTTTTTCTTGTCATAGCTTTTAAAGCCTGCGGCGTGCGGAACGTCATGAAAGACGGTCTCCATCATGGCGCAATCGCGGCTGGTGCCACCGTACAAGGTGGGAATCGGCTTGCCCTGTTCATCCTGAATCGGACTGAAACGCGCATTGCCCTGCGTGCCCGGATTGAACTGAGTCGCCAAATATTTATCTTGATGAACGCGATGCAGTAACTGCCCTTTGGGCCAGTCCATCAAGGTCAAACGCAGCTCACCACCTGGAGCGGAGATTGCCGATCCCCCCTCCTGCGGAAGGTGCTTTTTATCAGCGGCCGCGGGCGACGCTGGCTTAGCCATGAGCCACGGCTTGTACTTCGTCTTGAGCAGCGGCAATGACCTTTTCCGGTGCAGAAATCAACAAGTCCTGCGGGCGCTTGCCACCCAAGAAGCTGTTGGTGGACATGAACCAGTAGGCCATGCCCCAGCTGTCTTTATGTCCGGCCAGAATGTCGACCACTTGCGCCAAGGGTTTGGCGGGACGAAAGCTGGTGTCCGGGTCCAGACCGTAGCCGGGGAAATAATCCACACCACCATGATTGATGGCAAAAATCTGCCCCTGCTTCTTCCACTTGTTGGGCTGGGCACTGGGATTGCGCGTGCTCAATCCTGCCAGTTGCGCCACTTCTGCGGCACTGAGCCAGTCCCCGCTTTCCAGTACGGCCTTGCGGGCCTGCACCAGCATGGCAGCTTCTTTCAACAATCGGGGCGATGGGGGCGTGCGCGGCACCAGCACTTCGGCCAGGCGCTCCAGCGACTCCTTGTCCTGACGCTCTTGCAAGACCTCGAACATGGACGAGGCCACATTGGTGAAGTTCTCTGCCAAAGCCTTGAAGGCGGCCGGTTTGATGTGATCGAAAGCCAGCACCAGCACTTGTTCTGCCTTGGATTTGCCCAAACTTACCTTAACCTCTTTGGGCGTACCCACCAGGGTCGAGACGCTGGGACTACTTACCAGGACGCTCATGGATAGACTCCTTGAAGGTTATTTATGATGATTAATAATAGCATAACCCTGATAACCCAAAAACCGACCTGTACAAGCAAGCAGCCTAGCCTCAGCTACGTCCTTATCGCTCGTTCTGACACGCATCAGGCAGACGCGGCACCGCTGCCCTGCCGCATAAAACGGAACTCGCGCCATCAAGAAACTTAACTCCCCATTCCTATTTCTCTTCCCTATCTCTATTAGCGTCGTTGCAGCCCCCCATTGAGCAGACGAAAAAAAAACCTGAGCCGGCACAGCACCAGACTCAGGCAAAAAGGTTTCCGCTGTTAGCGGTCTATCAGAACGCGGCACTGTAAATAGCGAAGGCGTCGTCTTCAGTCACGTCGCGGGGGTTGTTACCCAGCAGACGGGTTTGTTTCATGGCTTCCTGGGCCATACGGCGCAGGTCGCTTTCCTTGATGCCGACTTCGCGCAGTTGACGCTCGATGCCGGTATCAATGGCGATCTGTTCCATGAAGTTGATGAAGGCTTCGGTCTTGGAGGCCTCATCACCCTGGATGCCGGGGATCAGCACTTCCGCCAGTTCGGCATACAGCGGAGCGGCGGCCGGAGCGTTGAAGCGCAGAACGTGGGGCAGCACCAGCGAGTTCGACAAGCCATGTGGCACGTGGAAAATACCGCCGATCGGGTAAGCCAATGCGTGTACGGCACCCACGGGAGCGTTCGCAAAAGCCTGACCAGCCAGCGTGGCACCCAGCAGGATGTCCTGGCGAGCCTCGGCATCCTGGCCGTTGCGACAAACGTGCACCAGCTTGCTGCCAATCAGACGCAGGGCCTGTTTGGCCAGATTGTCCGACAGCGGGTTTTTCAGAATACGGCTGGTGTAGGCCTCGATGGCGTGCACCATGGCGTCGATACCCGTCGCCGCAGTGATGCGCGGTGGCAAGCCCAATGTCAGTTGCGAGTCCAGAATGGCCAGATCAGCGTACAGCTCGGGCGCCACCACACCGGATTTGGTGGTTTCGCCGGTGGTCACGATGGAAATAGGCGTCACTTCCGAGCCTGTTCCCGCCGTGGTCGGGATCTGCACCAAGGGCAGGCGCGAGCCGCGCACATTATCAATGCCGTACATCTCTTGCAGGGGCTGGTCTGACGCCAGCAGGACGGCCAGCAATTTGGCCACGTCCATGGACGAACCGCCACCCAGGCCAACAACGATTTCCGTTTTGGCCTGGCGAGCGCGCTCCGTTGCCTGCAAAACAATGTGCTCTGGAGGATCGGCAATAACATCGTCAATCACTTGCACGGTCCAGCCGTTGGCTTTCAGATCAGCCAGGGCAGGATCCAGCAAGCCGCTCTCGTGCAGGAAACGGTCAGTCACCAGACAAACGCGCTCTTGCGAGTAGCGCTTGCGCAGGATCTGACCGAGCCGGGCAGCGGCTCCGCTTTCAACATAAATAGCGGGGGTGGTTCTGAACTCGAATGCCGACATGGGCTTTCTCCTTATGGTATGGCGGGCTGCGGTACTTCGATACGGCCGCGGTCCATCCGGTAGGTGTAATCAATCACATTGCCTGCGTGCTGCAAGTCAGCACCGGACAACAAGGCACTGAAGCCCTCTTTGCTCAACTCGCCCACCACTTCTGCAATACGCTTGGACAGCGCAGGAGCAACGCCTTCAAAAGGCTCGTCCAGCAAAAGCAGCTTGTCAGCCGTCATCAAGGCTCGGCCAATGGCGACCAGCTTTTGTTGACCGCCCGACAATTGCAGGGCGCGGCGTGGGCCAAACACTTTCAATTCAGGAATGATGCGCCAGACGCGATCCAGACGCTCTTCAATGTCCTGGGATTTCAGGGCCCAGGCGGGCAGGCGGATGTTCTCTTCCACGCTCAGCTCGGGGATCAGTTTGCGATCCTCGGGGGCAAAGCCCATGCCCAAACTGGTGCGACGGTAAGCGGGCATCTTGGCCAGTTCCTGACCATCAAACATGACCGAGCCACTGTCCACGGCCAGCAAGCCCATTACGGTGCGCATCAGCGTGGTTTTACCCGCACCGTTACGGCCGGCCAGACCCACGATCTGGCCTTGGCGCACTTGCAGGTTCACCTGGCGCAAGATGCTGGTGGGGCCAATACGTACATCCAGATTTTTGACATCAAGCAGCATTATCGGCCTCCTGTTTATTGCGTCCCACCGGCTCGCCGATGATGTATTCACGGACCTGCTCATGAGCCAGCACTTCGTCCGGAGTGCCATTGGCCAAAATGGTGCCGTCGTAGAAAGCCAGCACGCGATCGCTGTAGCGACGCACGATTTCCATATCGTGCTCCACAAACAGAACCGTCACGCCAGCATCACGAACCACTTTCATGACACGGTCCATCACTTCAAATTTCTCGTCACTGGCCACACCACTGGTGGGCTCGTCCAGCAACAGCACTTTAGGCTGGGCCACCATGGCCAAAGCAATGTCCAGCAACTTGCGAATCCCTTCAGGCAAGGTGCCTGCCTGGGACTGAGCAAAGGCGCTCAGGCCGAAACGCTCCAGAATCGCACTGGCTTCGGACAAGGGTTGCTTGGCCACGCCCAGGGCAATTTCCACGTTTTCCAAGGCGTTCAAGGAGGTGAACAGCTGAGGAATCTGGAAAGAACGGGCGATCCCCATGCGGGTCACTTCCCGGGGTGGCAAACCCGTGATCTCGCGACCGGCAAAAAAGATATTGCCGGAGTCCGGCTTCATGTAGCCGGTCAACATGTTCACGAAGGTGGTTTTACCTGCGCCATTGGTACCGATCAGGCCCGTAATGGTTTGCGCATGGATATCAACGGTCATATCGCGCGCAGCGTGGACAGCGCCAAACTGCTTGCACAAACCTTTAGCAGAAATCAAGGGTGACTGACTCATGAGCGGGCCCCTGTCGGTGAAGAAGAATCGTTGGAGGTAGCCGCTGCATTGCGACGGTTCAGAATACTGATCAGGCCACCGGGCAAGAACACAATCAGGGCCAACATGCTGACACCCATGACAATCTGCCAGGTGTTAGGAGCATATTGATAAGCCAGTGTGCGGATCAGTTCCAGGCTCAGCGCACCCAGGAAAGGTGCGTAAGCGTTACGAGTACCGCCCAGCACAGCAATAAAGATGAACTCGCCCGAAGTGGTCCAGAACGCCAGTTCAGGGTCCACGTGACCGATGCTCAGCGAGGACAAGGCACCGCCCAGACCAGCCAGAGCCGCCGCCAGCACGTAGCTCAGGTGAATATTGCGGTAAGCCGAAGCACCCAGATATTCAACGCGAATTTCATTGTCCTTGATGGCTGGGCCCAGACGACCGGCACGGCTGCGCAGAAAACCTTGCATGGCCCACAGCACAAAACCCACCAGAACCACGGTCAGGACGAACACGCCTGGACGCGAGAGGGTTTCAGCAAAGGCACCCCACATGAAGGAAGGCGCGTGCACGTTAAAGCCGTCACTGCCACCCAGGCTGGGGTTACGCACCAGCAAGCCGTACATGATCATGGACAGGGCCAGGCTCAGCATGGCGAAGAAAATATCGCGGTAGCGAGCCAGCAGAAAACCCAGAACCCAGGCCAGCAGCGCAGCGCAAGCAGCGGCAAATGGCAGCAGGATCACGGCTTCACGCCAGTCCAGGTAGTTCATGGCCATACCGACACCATAGGCGCCGATGCAGTAGTACAAGCCTTGACCAAAAGAGGCCAGGCCGGAGCGCAGCAAGAGCACCACGCCCAGGGCAACCAGGCCCTTGGCCAGCGCCACCGTGATCAGAAACTGCCAGGATGGCAGGCCAAAGCCCACAATCAGGGCGGCCACCGTAATGACCAGGGCAATCATGCCCTGCTTAAGCGTAATGTTGGTCTTGTTCATATCTTTCGGGCCTCGGCGGCAGCAAACAATCCTTTAGGACGGACGGCCAACACCAGTGCCATTACCGCGTAGATGGAGAAGAGTTCGATTTCAGGCCAGTAATGCACGGCAAAAGAGCGCACCAGGCCCACAATCACAGCGCCCAGAGCAGCACCAGGCAAGGAGCCCAGACCACCGATCACGACCACGGCGAAAGCCATCACGATGACTTCCACGCCCATGCCGGGAGCGACAGAGATGGTAGGAGCCGTCAGCGCACCACCCAGGGCGGCCAGCGTGGCACCAGCAATAAACGTCAGCAGGAAGTAGCGTTGCACGTTAACGCCCATGGCCTGACTGACTTCGCGGTCATGAATCACGGCCAGCAAGATGCGGCCTTGACGCGAATACTTCAGGAACAAGGTCAGGAACAGGCCAGCCAGAATGGCAGCCACAACAATCACGAAGCTGTAGGTGGGGTAGAACAGGTCGCCGAATTCGACGTTACCCAGCAAACCATAAGGTTCGGCGATCACATAAGGATCCACGCCCCAGACCAGCTTGACGGTATCTTCCAGGATCAGGAAGACCGCGTAGGTAATCAGCAAAGAGACAACAGGTTCTTCCTGGTAGAAGAAGCGCAGCAGGCCATATTCAATAACCAGCCCCAGCACCAAACCGGCAATAAGCGCGGCCAGGATCAGCATCAAATAGCTGCCGTATGGGCTTTGATCGGTAGAGAGCCACTGCGTCACCATGGTGACAGCGGTATAGGCGCCAATGGTATAGAGGCTGCCGTGGGCCATGTTCAGGATCTTCATCACACCATAGATCAGCGTGAGTCCGACCGCGACCAGAAACAGCCAGGCGGCGTACATGATGCCATCTATTAGGGCAGCAGAAAGAAGAGACATAGTCGGTTTCTGTGGAAAGGGAATAAAAAATGCCACCACGCCACAAGCTTGGTGCGCTTCTCCTTGGGGGAGGAGCCTTTACCTCGCAAGCAACTGGGCGGTAATGCACATACCACTGCGACGCCTTCGGTGTCCCCCTTACAGGGAGCCTTAACCTTGGGAGCGGCCCGGCGGTAAAAACCGGACATGCAAAAAACGGTCTTGCATGCCCGGATTGTCAGGGCAGCGTCCTTTTCAGGACGTCTGCTCGGATCAGTACTTCAGACCACCCTTGATCCAGTCGATGGACTTCACGCCTTCGGGTGGAGTGACTTCTTCAGGTTTGAAGTGACGCAAGTCGGTGTAGCTGATCACGCCTTTATCGTTTTTCACCACGCCCAAGGTCGTACCTTGAACAGCCTGGTGACCTTTACCCAAAGACATGGTCACGTCGCCCGATGGGCTCTCGAAGGTCAGGTGCTCGAATGCAGTAACCACTTGTTCGGTGGAAGGGGTTTTGCCTTCGTTGGCAGCCTGGGCTTTTTCGTAAGCCGCTTTCAGACCCAGCAGAGTTTGCGTCATCTTGTAGGACGGGTAGCTAGGATCTGCATTGAACTGTTCGCGGTAGCTGGCACGCAACCAACGGTTCAATTCATTGTCAGGAGCGAAAGCAGCGTGCGGGCCGCGAGCACCGATGATGGTGCCAGTCGGGATCTGGTTATTGGCACGGTGTGTTGCCGTTTCACCGGCGGTCAGCACGGTCAGGGTGTTGCGGAACAGACCGCGTGGCAGAGCCTGCACCACGAAGCCCTCCAGATCACCACCCCAGAAGCTGGAGTGAATCACTTCAGGACGGGCAGCCATCAAGGACGAGATTTCGGCGTTGTACTGACCAGCGCCCAGCTTGGGCATTTGCGAGGTCTTGGCTTCTACACCGGGCTTGAGGGCTTGCAGTGTGCCTTCAAAGTCGTGCCAGGCGTCCTGGCCCCAGGCGTAGTTCTGGTTGATACCAGCGTAGCTCTTCAACTCGGGGTTGCGCTCCAGCACAAAGCGGGCAGCAGCCACGTTGTCCATGGTGGCGTGAGCCACCGGACGGAACACGTATTTGTAGCTGGCATCTTCAAACAGACGCGGTGTGCCGCAGTCGAAAATCAGGGTCAGTTTTTTCAGCTCTTCAGCAACGGGGGCCACGGCCAGGCAATCACCCGAGGAGATGTAGCCAACCACGATGTCCACGTTCTGTTGCTGAACCAGGTTGCGGTATTCGCTGACCTGTTTGGCGGTGCCGCCGTTCTCGTCAATGAAAACCAGTTCAATCGGTGCGCCACCCAGACCCTTGGTGTTGTAAGGGGCAGGAACTTTACCTTCATTCAATTGGGCAGCCGTCAGTTCAGCGGCATTTTTGGCTGGAACGCCAAAAGGACCGGAAGCGGCGCCGGACAAGAAAGTCACCACACCAATCTTGATGGGTTTGACATCATCAGCGTTGGCAGTCGTGCTGGCCATCAGGCCAGCGGTGGCCAGTGTCAGGGCCAAAGTCAATTTTCGTGGGGTTGCAGACAGGATAGACATAGCGTCTCCTTTATTTAGCTTATTGTGGGGTTCTGCTGATGGGGTGCTCTATATAAGAGCGGCCCCCTTCGCTGCGCTGAGCGCGGGCATGTATCAACTTACAGCTGCTGGCACATGTATTTGATTTCCAGGTACTCATCGATTCCGTAACGGGAGCCTTCGCGACCCAGACCGGATTGCTTGACGCCACCAAAGGGAGCCACTTCGTTGGAAATCAAACCGGTATTGACGCCAACCATGCCGTACTCCAGCGCTTCGCCCATGCGCCAGGCACGTGCGTTGTCGCGGGTGAACAGGTAGGCAGCAAGACCATATTCGGTGTCATTGGCCATCGCGATCGCTTCGGCTTCGTCCTTGAAGCGGAACAAAGGCGCCACAGGGCCAAACAATTCTTCGCGGGCCACGCGCATGGCCGGTGTTGCATCACCCAGCACGGTGGGCGAGAAGTAGGTACCGCCCAGAGGATGAGGCTGGCCACCTTGCAGAACGCTGGCGCCATTTTCAACGGCGTCGTCAATCAATTCGCGCAAACGATTGACGGCTTTTTGCTCGATCAAAGGACCTTGCTCCACGCCCTCTTCCATACCGTTGCCCACTTTCAGGGCAGCAACCCGTTCGCTCAGGGCTTTGGCAAAGCGATCGTAAATACCGTCTTGCACCAGGAAGCGGTTGGCACACACACAAGTCTGACCGCTGTTGCGGTACTTGGAGGCCATGGCGCCTTCGATGGCGGCGTCCAGATCCGCATCGTCAAACACGATGAACGGGGCATTACCACCCAGTTCCAGCGACAGACGCTTGATGGTTGGAGCACACTGCGCCATCAACAAACGACCCACTTCGGTGGAGCCGGTAAAGGACAGCTTGCGCACAATGGGGCTTTCCGTCAGAGCGGCGCCCACCACACGGGATTGACCGGTGACCAACTGGAACACACCAGCAGGGATACCCACGCGCTCGGCCAGTACGGCCAGCGCCAGGGCAGTCAGGGGAGTCAGGTCGGCAGGACGAACAATAATGCTGCAACCGGCGGCCAGAGCTGGCGCTACCTTGCGGGTAATCATGGCCGCAGGGAAGTTCCAGGGAGTGATGGCAGCGCACACACCGACAGGCTGCTTGACCACCACAATGCGTTTGTCCGCTTGGGGGTGGCCGACCACGTCGCCATATACACGCTTGGCTTCTTCGCTGAACCATTCCACAAAGGAAGCGGCGTACAGCACTTCACCACGAGCCTCGGCCCAGGGCTTGCCCTGTTCCATGGTCATGATGGTGGCCAGGTCGTCCGCGTTGGCAACCAGCGCATCGAACCAGGCGCGCAACAGCTTGGCACGCTCGTGCCCGCTACGTGCCTTCCACTCGCGCTGGGCCACTTCAGCATCGCTGATGACCGCTTCGATTTCCGCTGTGGCCAGGCTGGCGACATTGGCCAGGCACTCACCCGTAGCAGGATTAAGAACGGCGAAAGTATTGCCATCGCCTGCCGAGACCCAACCCTGAGCGGTCCAGGACTGATCTTTTGCCAGGCTGGGATCCTTCAGTTTGCTAATCAATGATGCCGCGATATTGTTCATTATGCTGAACCTGTTTCTCTTATAGTGAACTTGGTAGAATTATAGGAGCCGAAAAATCGCGACGTCAACGAATCGGCTTACGGGTTTACCCGTAGAACATCAGTCACCGTATTTTTTGTTTTGGGGCATTTGAAGGCACAATGTAGAGTTGGCATCCCGACAGCAAATCTGGCCTAATTCAGGGCCTGTACGCCTGGTCTGTAGGCTGATTGCCCTATGAGATGCTTCTGGCTGTGCTGACAGAACCCTGCCCCTGTTCCCAGA
Source organism: Alcaligenes sp. DN25 (assembly GCF_023674485.1). Taxonomy (NCBI): domain Bacteria; kingdom Pseudomonadati; phylum Pseudomonadota; class Betaproteobacteria; order Burkholderiales; family Alcaligenaceae; genus Alcaligenes; species Alcaligenes sp. DN25. The sequence continues at coordinate 2,979,729 of NZ_CP098408.1, forward strand.
GTTCAGCCCTGTCCATCCGGGCTTATTGGACTTCCTGTGTGTCGTTATGGAGTTAGTCGTAGTGGAAGAGAAGAAACTGGTTCCGGCTGTAGTACGTGCAGTCACCGTGCTGGACGAATTGGCGGCCTCGCCGGAGCCCCTGTCATTTACGGACCTGGTCAAACGCCTGGGTATGCCCAAAAGTTCCTTGTATGGTCTGTGCACCACCTTGCTGGATCTGCACCTGATCCGTAAGCTGGAAAATGGCAGTTTCACCCTGGGTACACACGTGATGGGCTGGGCCAATGCCTTCCTGTCTCAGCTGGATCTGACGCAGGAGTTTTTTGCCGCTTGGGACGATATGCGCGTCCTGCCCGAAGAGACCATCACCCTGTCCATTCTGGATGGCGAAGACGTGGTCTACATTGCCTGCCGCAACGGAACCCGCCCGCTGGGTTTCACCTTCCGTGCCGGGATGCGCTTGCCTGCGGTCTATACCGCTACCGGCAAAGCCATGCTCAGCACCTTGCCGGGATCGGAGCTGGAGCAGGCCTTGAATCACCCCTGGCCCGAACCGCTTACCGTGCATGGCCCGCGCAGCAAGGAAGACTTGATGGTGGAATTGAACGATGTGCAGCGCCTGGGATACTCCGTGGACGCCTGTGGCGTACGCGACGGCATGCACTGCTTTGGAGCTGCCGTGTTTGATTCCAATAACCGCGCTGCCGTGGCCGGAGTGGCCGTCAGCTTGCTGACCCAGGAAGCCGATGAAGCAGCCCAGCGCCGTGCCGGTGAAGCCATGCGCAAGCTGGCTAATCGCCTGTCAGAACGCCTGGGGGCGTCGCGCAAGGCATAAGCTTTTTCCAGCCTGCACAGCACGTTATAAAAACAAGGGGCGGCATCAGCAGCCCCTTTTTGTTTGAATTATTTCTTGATCCAGAAGGCGGTAGCGGCATCTACCCTGAAGTTTGTTTATAAAGCGCAGGCCTATGAACCCTGGCCTGGGCTGTCACCCCCGCCAGGCCTTGCAAGAAAACCAGTAAATCGCAGGAGCCCCCTGCACTGCCAGCCCTACTTGCTTGCTTGCTTGCTTGCTTGCTTGCTTGTCAACATCCAATCATCTTCCCCGCTTTCTATTTCCCAGCGATCGGCCCGCAAACGGTAAACTGTCGCTAAATCCTTTATTTTGCAGTCCTTTTTGATGTCACCCATCGTGCCCCATACCTCTTTCAGTACCCTCCCCCTTCTGCCTGCCTTGCTTGAAACCCTGGATAGCCTGGGTTTTGAAAAAATGACGACCATTCAGGAACAAAGCCTGCCCTTGATTCTGCAAGGCCGCGACCTGATCGCCCAAGCCAAGACCGGCAGCGGCAAAACCGCCGCGTTTGGCCTGGGTCTGTTGCAAACCCTCAACCCCAGCAAGCTGACTCCGCAAGCCCTGGTGATCTGCCCCACGCGCGAGCTGGCCGATCAGGTCACCACGGAACTGCGTCGTCTGGCCCGCCAGATTCCTAACGTGCGCATGCTGACTTTGTGCGGTGGTGTGCCTTCACGTCCGCAAACCGAAGCCTTGCGCAACGGTGCGCACGTGGTGGTGGGAACGCCGGGCCGTATTCAGGACCATCTGGAGCGCGGCAATCTGGACTTGTCCGCCCTGAAAACATTGGTCCTGGACGAAGCCGACCGCATGGTGGATATGGGCTTTCACGATGACATCGTGGCCATTGCCTCGCACTGCCCACCACGCCGTCAAACCCTGCTGTTCTCGGCCACTTATCCGGAAAATATCCGCAAGCTCAGCGCCCGCTTTCTGAAAAACCCTGCAGAAGTCAAAGTGGAAGCGCTGCACGATGCCAGCCAGATCGAACAGATCTTTTATGAAGTTCATCCTGAGCAACGTCTATCTGCCGTGGTGACCCTGCTGGAGCACTTCCGCCCCGCCTCTACCCTGATTTTCTGCAACACCAAGATGCGTTGCCAGGAAGTGGTGGAAGAACTGCAATCCGAAGGCATCCAGGCCCTGGCTCTGACCGGCGACCTGGAACAACGTGATCGCGACGAGATTCTGGTGCAGTTCTCCAACCAGAGCTGTGCCGTGCTGGTCGCGACCGATGTGGCGTCACGCGGTTTGGACATTCAGAATCTGGGGGCCGTCATCAACGTAGACGTCACCAAAGACAGCGAAGTGCATATCCATCGCGTGGGTCGGGTCGGCCGGGGTGATCAGAAAGGCCTGGCCCTGAATCTGGTCTCGCGCAGCGAACAGCGCTGGGTGAAGTTGATCGAGGAGTTCCAGGGCAGCGAAGTGAAATGGAGCAATCTGAAAGGCTTGCGCCCTCAGTCCAAAGAGCCGCTGCGCGCACCCATGATGACGCTGGAAATTCAGGGTGGCAAAAAAGACAAGCTGCGCCCCGGCGACCTGCTTGGTGCCCTGACCCGCGATGTGGGCCTGAAAGGCGAGCAGGTTGGCAAGATTGCGATTACCGATGCCCGTTCCTACGTGGCGCTGGACCGCAAGATTGCACGTCAATACTTTGACCGAATTGCCAACGCCAACATCAAAGGCCGACGCTTTCGCATGCGCTTTGTAGAAGATAAATAAATAGGACAGCGACAGTCCCTGAACCAAGGACCGGCAACGCCAGCACCATAACCTATTGGAAGCAATAGCCAGTGCCGTTGCCGAGTCTGCAAGCAGCAGCTCGTGCCATACCAGGCAGTTATTAGCTTAGGCAGCTAATTTTCAAAATAAATGCCGCAGCCAAAAAAAATATATAAACTACCTTTCAAGCCCAAAAGCGCCGCACGCTCCCACCGGAGCACACTAAAGCACACCCTTATCCAATTTTAAAAAAGGGACAGAAGCCTGGAATCATTAGCCAATTAACAAGCTATAAGCAAAAGGAACAGCCATGAGCAACCACGTTTTTTCTGCAACCGCAACGTTAATAGACCAACTAAAGATTGAATGCACTTCCAGGGATTTTTCCATTGTTCTGGATGAACCCGGCAAGAGAGATAATGGCAGCGGCGGGATGACTCCCCTGGAGGCCCTGCTTTCAGCAATTGGCGCCTGTAAATGCATTGCTGCAAAAAGCTTTGCAAAGAGTCAAAAAATTGACTTAATCGACATCAAAATCGAGATGGACGGTGAAATAGACACAGATGGCTTCTACGGGATCAATAAAGAGGCCAAAATGGGATTTCATAAAATTACGTGCAAATACTATATCCAGGCCAATAACAATGATGAAGAAATAGAAGAATTCGTCAATTTCATTGAAAGAACCTGCCCAGTTCTGGACACAATAATAAATACGCCTGAACTGTCAAACGAGATCCACATTATCAAACAGTAAGATAGAGCCCGTATTTTTGAAAAACGCCCTCGCCTGTATGTGCAACTACATACAGGCGATTTTGCTGGGAGCCAGTTTCAAATGACTGGCAGCCGAGGGGCCCGAACCGTGCCAGCGAGCCAGCTCCCGTATACGTTCTATCAGGCTGACCGCAGCCTCGCTCATGCAGCCAGTATCTCGTGGATAGGCCATCAATAATTCACAGCGCGGGCCGCCACCGATCAAGGGGCGCGACACCACATTCTTGGGCATGAAGTATTCCGCGTAGGTAGGCAGCAAGGTATAACCCAGGCCAGCAGCGACCAGATTAATACTCATCAGGGGGTTGGCCGAGTTATAGGTGTGCTCGGGCACCACTTTATGATGAGCCAGATAGCGGGCCAGCACATCGTGCATGGAGCGGCCATAGGAACGATCCACCGCAATCATGGGCAAGCGATTCAGGCGTGCCGGCGGGATCAGACTATAAGCCTCCAGGCTATGCCCCTGAGGCAGATACACTCGCAAGGGCTCATCCAGCACCACTTCGCTGAACACATTGGTGGCGCGCACCGGGCCGCGCATGAACCCCAGGTCCAGCTCGCCACGCGCCAGCGCTCCCTCCTGCTCATTGGAAGTCAGGCTGCGCAACACTACATCGACCTGAGGAAAGGCTGCGCGAAAAGCGGGCAGCACTGCTGGAAAGATACGCACCTCGGCCGCGGGCACAAAGCCTATCGTCAGCACTTCCCGCGCCTGCGAGGCCGCCTTGCCGGCTCGCTGTACGGCCTCCTCCACCTTGTGCAGGATCTCGCGCGCGTCATCCAGGAAAATCACACCAGCTTCGGTCAATTCGACTTTACGGCGCGTGCGGTTCAGCAAGGGATAACCGATTTCTTCTTCCAGATTTCGGATCTGCTCGCTCAAGGAGGGTTGAGAGGTATACAACCGCTCGGCAGCACGGGTGAAATTCAACTCTTCCGCGACTGCAACAAAGTAACGCAAGTGTCGCAACTCCAAGTTTGTCTCCTGTCAAATTGATCGTTCCCTGCCCGGAACGTACCCGCACAGCGTTGGACGCAGCCTGCTGTGAGGACCAAAACAAGCCTTTCTTTTAGGCACTATTGTCGCCGCTCCCACGCCCTGAAAAGCAGACCCAATCTTCAATGCTGCAGCGCAGCAATCATAGCTAGCGTAAACCCTAGGTGTCGCCAAAGCCGCATCAATACTGGCCTGAAACCGAAACCCACATGCAAGCAAGGGGTTTTAGAGGGACTTATCGGGTTTGCCGATCACCCGATCTAAAGCAAGTATTGGTCGGATTCATTTCAAGCTTCTACATTTTGCCGCTAGCGACAAAAACCTGTTTTGCAAAAGCACGCATTGCAATAGCGAGGAGCAAACGATGGGAATCAACCCTGAAAAAATCGAAGCCTTGGTCGATGCACGTAATGGACGCGTCACCCCCTCCATTTACACCGACCCGGATATTTATGAGCTGGAGCTGGAGCGCATCTTTGGCCGCACCTGGCTGTTCTTGTGCCACACCAGCCAGATTCCCAAAGCGGGAGACTTCTTCAATACCTATATGGGCGAGGACCCGATCATCGTGGTTCGTCAGAAAGACGGCTCGATCAAGGCCTTCCTGAACCAATGCCGACACCGCTCCATGCGCGTGTCTTATGCAGACTCGGGCAACACCAAAGCCTTTACCTGTCCCTACCACGGCTGGAGCTACGGCACCAACGGCGATCTGGTGGATGTACCGCTGGAGCCACGCGCCTATCCGCAAGGCTTGTGCAAGGAAAAGTGGGGCCTGCAGGAAGTAACCCGCGTCAAAGTATACAAAGGCCTGGTCTTTGGCAACTGGGATGCCACAGCGCCTGATCTGGAAGAGTACATGGGCGACATTGCCTGGTACCTGGACGGTGTTCTGGACCGACGCGAAGGCGGCACTGAAATCATCGGTGGTGTTCAGAAATGGACCATCGAATGCAACTGGAAATTCCCCGCCGAGCAGTTTGCCTCCGACCAGTATCACGCCCTGTTCTCGCACGCCTCTGCCGTGCAAGTGCTGGGCCAGAAACCCGGTGATGAGGACAAGGCTCTGGGCGCCGGACAAACCGCACGCCCGGTTTGGGAAACCGCCAAGGACGCCGTCCAGTACGGCCAGCGCGGCCATGGCAGTGGCTTCTTCTTTACCGAGCAGCCCGACGCCAACGTGTGGGTGGACGGTGAAGTCTCCCAGTACTTCCGCGACACCTATGCCGAAGCCCACGAACGCCTGGGTGAAGTCCGCGCCCTGCGCCTGGCCGGTCACAACAATATGTTCCCTACCCTGAGCTGGTTGAACGGCACCGCCACACTACGCGTCTGGCATCCCCGTGGCCCCAATCAGGTAGAAGTCTGGGCCTTTTGCATTGCCGATGCAGCCGCCCCCGACGATGTAAAAGCCGCCTTCGAGCGCAGCGCTACCCGTGCCTTCGGTCCCGCCGGTTTCCTGGAACAGGACGACTCCGAGAACTGGGCTGAAATCCAGAAAATCCTGCGTGGCAAACGCGCTCGCGGCACGCAACTGTGCATGGAAATGGGCTTGGGCAATGAAGGGCTGCGCAGCGATGGCGTACCCGGTGTGACCAATTACATCTTCTCCGAGACCGCCGCCCGTGGCCTGTACAAGTACTGGGCCGACCTGATGGTGTCCGAGACCTGGGATGAAGTGCTGGAGCGCAGCCGTGCCTACGAAGAGGAGCTGGTGAAATGAGCGCCGTCATTCAAGAGCCGACTCAAGCGGCCATCGTCGACATGCAGCTGCATCACGAGATTGCCGACTTTTTGTACCAGGAAGCCGAACTGCTGGATGACTGGCAGTTCCGTGACTGGCTGGACCTGCTGTCCGAGGATGTGCACTACCACATGCGCAGCACGACCAATGCGCAAACCCGCGATCGTCGGCGCAGTGTGCAGCCACCGAGCACCTGGATCTTCAACGACAACAAGTTCCAGCTGGAGCGCCGCGTCGCACGTCTGGAAACCGGCATGGCCTGGGCGGAAGAGCCCCCTTCCCGCACCCGTCACTTTGTGAGCAATCTGCGTATCCGCCCAACGAGCGATGGCCAGGGCTACGAGATCCGCAGCAACTACATCCTGTACCGCGCTCAGAAAGAACGGGATGAGACCTGGTATGCCGGCAAACGCATTGATTGCGTGCGCCGCAGCGACAACCGCTTTGGTTGGGAGCTGTACGAACGCGAAATCGTTCTGGATCAGGTCGTCATTACCTCCCACAACTTAAGCGTTCTGTTCTGAACCCGCTTATTTTCCGATGTTGATTGATATGACCCGCATTACTGCATGTGAAACCGGTGCGCTGGCCGATGGCGAAGCACTGAAGATAGACACCCCCGAGCGCCAGATCGCCTTGTTCAATATCGCTGGCACCTTCTACGCCACGGACGACCGCTGTACCCACGGCAACGCGTCCATGTCCGAAGGCTATGTCGAGGACGACGGCACCGTGGAGTGCCCCTTGCACGCTGCCCGCTTCTGTCTGAAAACGGGCGCGGCACTGTGCCAGCCCGCCACGGAAGCGCTGCGTACCTATCCGGTCATCATCAGCGAAGGCATGGTCTATATCGATCTGGAGGCCCAGGCATGAAAGGCTGGCTTGAAAACGAAGTCGCACTGATCACCGGAGGCGGCTCCGGCCTGGGCCTGGCTCTGGTGGAACGCTTTTTGAAAGAAGGGGCCAAGGTGGCCGTGCTGGAACGTTCGGCAGAAAAATGCGCCCAGCTGGAGCAGCACTTTGAAGGCAAGGTGCTGGCCGTCCAGGGGGACGTGTGCAGCGCGGCCGACAATCAAAAAGCGGTCGCTGCCACAGTGGCCCGCTTTGGCAAGCTGGACTGCTTTATCGGCAATGCGGCTGTCTGGGATCACGGCGCACGCCTGATCAACACCAGCATGGAGCAATTGGACAAAGGCTTTGATGAGCTATTTGCCATCAACGTCAAAGGCTATCTGCTTGGGGCCAAAGCGGCTGCCGCCGAGCTGGTGAAATCCTGCGGCAGCATGATCTTTACCTTGAGCAACTCCGCCTTCTACGCCGAAGGCGGTGGCCCTTTGTACACCGCCAGCAAGCACGCGGCGGTCGGTCTGATCCGTGAACTGGCATTCGAGCTGGCCCCCAAGGTACGCGTCAATGGCGTGGGCCCTTGCGGCATGAAAACCGATCTGCGCGGACCGCAGGCTTTGGGTCAGCAAGACACCCGCATCATGGACTCTCGCTCGCCCGATGCAATCAAGGCCATCCTGCCCCTGCAGTTCTTCCCCGAACCAGAAGAATTTACCGGCCCCTTTGTGCTGCTGGCATCACGCCAGAACAACCAGACGCTGACCGGCGTCATGATCAATGCTGATGCGGGCCTGGGTATCCGGGGCATCCGCAATGTGGCTGGCGGTCTGGAGCTGTGATGCAAGCACCACATATCCTCATTATTGGAGCTGGGCAGGCCGGTACCACAGCAGCCGCTGAACTGCGCAGCCGTGGCTTTCAAGGCTCGATCACGCTGGTCAGTGATGAGCCTCATCTGCCCTATGAGCGTCCACCGCTGTCCAAGGATGCCTTGCTCAACCCCGAACAGGCCCAACTGACACTGCACCCCGCAAGTTTCTACCAGGAACAGAATATTGATCTGAAACTGGGCGTACGTGCTGTGGCTATTGATGCTCAAGCTCGTCAGGTCAGTCTGTCCAATGGTGACAGCCTGAACTACGACTCGCTGCTGCTGGCCACCGGTGCGCAGGCCCGACGCCTGCCCGAACTGGATGCTTTGGGTTCCGTATCGCATGTGCTGCGCACCCTGGACGATGCCCATCGCATTCGCGCCCAGATCAAACCCGGTAGTCATGCACTGCTGGTAGGGGCTGGCGTGATTGGTCTGGAGCTGGCCTCCAGCCTGGTCGCCATGGGCGCAACTGTCGAGCTGATCGACCCGGCCACCCGCATCATGTCGCGCAATGCTCCCGAAGTCTTGAGCGATTACTTGCTCGGCATCCATCAAGCGCGTGGCGTCCACGTTCATCTGGGCACCCATGTCGAGCATGCAAGCCTTGAAGCTGAACAAAAAATTGCTTTGACACTCAGCAACGGCAAGACACTGCAAGGTGATCTGCTGATTTACGGCGTAGGCGTCACCATAGACACCTGCCTGGCTGACAGTGCCGGGCTAAATACCGAGCAAGGCGCCGTGGTCATTGATGAGCATGGCCGCAGTTCCTGCCCAGGCATTTATGCCGCCGGCGACACCACCGTTCAGATCGGGCTGGATGGCCGCTGGCAGCGGCAGGAAACCTGGGAGAACGCCAACCGCCAGGCCGTGATGGCTGTGTGCCACATGCTGAACCAGGAACCCGCCAAAGCCACTCCCTCCTGGTTCTGGACCGATCAATGCGACCTGAACATTCAATTCGCCGGGGAGATGCAGGCGGCTCATTGGGTCCTGCGTGGCTCACTGGAGCAAACGCCCTTTGTGCTGATCGGCCTGGACCCGGAAGGTGCCATCTGTGGCGCCATCACCGTCAACCAAGGTCGCGATATGCGTCCCTTGAAGGAATTGATTGAACAAAGAGCCATCTTGCCATTGGAGGTCTGGGCCGATACCACCCAGGCCTTGCGCAATCTGGCCAAACAGGGGGCGAGCCTTGCGCTTGCCGCACAAGCCGCGGCTCCATGCGTCGCGGCCCCTTCACACTCATAAAACAGGAGACCGGGATGCAGGCACATCTGGAGTGCTTATCGCACACCCCCTTGCTGGGTCATCACGACCCGGCACAGGCCGTGCTGGACGAAGTCTTTGCGGTACAAAAAGCCGCCCGCGAGCGCATTGCCGCCTTCAAACCGGATTTGATCGTGCTGTTCACGCCCGATCACTTCAATGGTTTTTTCTATAACGTCATGCCCAGCTTTTGCATCGGCACAGGTGCCCATGCGATTGGGGATTTTGGCAGTCTGGCCGGGCGCTTGAACGTGCCCTTCGAGCTGGCTACCGACTGCGCCACCCATGTCATCAATAGCGGTGTGGATGTGGCGATTTCACACGATATGCAGGTCGATCACGGTGCTGCCTATCCGCTGGAGCATCTGGTAGGCAGTCTGGATCAGTACCCGGTTATTCCGGTGTTCATCAACTCGGTAGCGGCCCCCCTGCCCACGTTCAAGCGTGCACGCCTGCTGGGTGAAGCCATCGGTCAATGGGCCCGTTCTACCGGAAAACGCGTGCTGTGGCTGGGTTCCGGCGGCCTGTCACATCAGCCACCCGTGCCCGTTTACGCCGAAGCGCCCGAACCCGTGCGCCGCTCCCTGGATGGCGAAGGCTACACCCTGTCGCCCGAAGCCCGTGCCGCCCGCACCCAACGCACGATTGATGCTGGCAAGGCTTTCACCCAGGACCCCTCGGTGTTGCATCCGCTTAACCCCGAATGGGACCAGAACTTTCTGGATCTGCTGCAAACGCAGCGCTATGCCCAGCTCGATGAGGTCGCCAACAACGAGGTCTCCGCCCTGGCAGGCCGCAGCGCCCACGAAGTCAAAACCTGGGTAGCCGCCTTTGCCGGGCTGTCGGCCTATGGCCCTTACGAAGCAGGCCATCGCTACTACCGCGAAATTCCCGAGTGGATTGCCGGTTTTGGCGGCTTGTCCGCCCATCCCAGCAAGAACTGAAATCCACCACAACAAAACATCAGGAGATTGTCATGAGTCTTAATGAAGCTGATTACAGCCATTTCGCGACCGTGGTCGAGGAAGGCAAGGAACTGCGCATTCACTACAACGATCTGGGCCAGGGCGAACAGACCGTCGTCATGCTGCACGGCTCTGGCCCCGGTGCAACCGGTTGGGCCAACTTCAACCGCAATATCGAGCCCCTGACCCAGGCCGGCTATCGCGTCTTGCTGATTGACTGCCCCGGCTGGGGCAAGAGCGACTCCATCGTCAACAGCGGTTCGCGCTCGGATTTGAATGCCCGTGTCGTCAAAAGCATCATCGACCAGTTGGGCATAGCCAAGATTCACATGCTGGGCAACTCCATGGGCGGACATAGCTCGGTGGCCTTTGCCCTGACCTGGCCCGAACGCGTGGCCAAACTGGTTCTGATGGGCGGCGGCACAGGTGGCATGAGCCTGTTCACCCCCATGCCCAGCGAAGGCATCAAGCTGCTGAACGGCCTGTACCGCGAACCTACGCTGGAAAACCTGAAGCGCTTTAACAATGTCTTTGTGTTCGATGCCAGCGTTCTGACCGAAGAGCTGCTGCAAGCCCGTCTGAACAATATGCTCAGCCGCAAGGATCATCTGGAAAACTTCCTGAAATCCCTGGAAGCCAACCCGCGCCAGTTCCCCGACTTCAGCCCGCGGCTGCCCGGCATCACCGCCCCCACCCTGATCATCTGGGGCCGTCAGGACCGTGTCGTTCCTTTTGACACCGGCCTGCGCTTGCTGGCGGGTATCCCGAACTCCGAGCTGCACGTCTACAACCAATGCGGCCACTGGGCGCAATGGGAACATGCCGAGAAGTTCAACCAGCTGGTTCTGGACTTCCTGGAGCGTTGAGATGAGCGAATCATCCATTGAACTGCTGGACACGCTGGCTGCCCGCCTGCGCCAGGCCGAACACAGCGGTCAGGCCATTGAGCCGATCCGCGCTCTGATCGGTGAAGACAATGCCCAGGCCGCCTACGACATCCAGCGTATCAATATTGCTCGTGGCGTAGCGCAGGGACGCCGCCTGACGGGCCGCAAGATCGGCCTGACCAACCCCAAAGTGCAAAAGCAGTTGGGCGTGGACCAGCCCGACTTCGGCGCCCTGTTTGCCGACATGGCCTATGGCGATGGCGACACCGTCCCCTTCGAGCGTGTATTGCAGCCCAAGATCGAGGCCGAAATCGCCCTGATTCTGGAGCGCGACCTGCCCCACGCCGACACCAGCTTTGCGGATGTCGCCACCGCCGTAGGCTGGGTCATGCCTTCTTTGGAAATTGTGGGCAGCCGCATCGAAAACTGGGACATCCGCTTTGTCGATACCGTGGCCGACAACGCCTCCAGCGGCCTGTATGTGCTGGGCGGACCCGCTCGCCGCCTGGATGGTCTGGACCTGCGCGCCGCCCGCATGACACTGCTGCGTAACGGCGAAGCGGCCTCCAGCGGCAGTGGTGCCGAGTGCCTGGGCCACCCCTTTAATGCAGCCGCCTGGCTGGCCCGCACCCTGGCCAAACTGGGTGATCCGCTCAAGGCCGGGGATGTCATTCTGACCGGCGCTCTGGGCCCCATGGCGCCGGTGGCCAGTGGCGATCACTTTGAAGCCGTGATCGAGGGCATAGGCTCGGTATCGGTCACCTTCAGCGCAGGCTAAGTCCTCTTTGTTCGGAGTAACACACATGACAAACCCCAAAATTGCCGTCGCCATTATTGGCTCGGGCAATATCGGCACCGACCTGATGATCAAGGTACTGCGCCAAAGCAAATACCTGAGCATGGGTGCCATGGTCGGTATCGACCCCAGCTCGGACGGCCTGGCCCGTGCGGCACGGCTGGGCGTGCCCACCACCCATGAAGGTATTGAAGGGCTGTTGAAGCTGCCCAACTTCCAGGACATTCGCATTGTGTTCGATGCCACCAGTGCCGGGGCCCATGCCCGCCACAATGCGCTGCTGCAAGAACACGGCATCAAGGTGATTGACCTGACGCCTGCCGCCATTGGCCCGTACACCGTGCCCGTGGTGAACCTGGAAGACAATCTGGACGCGCCTAATATCAATATGGTGACCTGCGGCGGACAGGCCACCGTGCCCATCATCGCGGCCATCTCGCAAGTCACCCCCGTGCACTATGCGGAAATCATTGCCTCCATCTCGTCCAAGTCGGCCGGTCCCGGCACGCGCGCCAATATTGACGAGTTCACGGAAACCACCAGCAAAGCCATGCAAGTGGTAGGCGGCGCACAGGTAGGCAAAGCCATTATTGTGCTGAACCCGGCCGAGCCCCCGCTCCTGATGCGCGACACCATCTACACCCTGACGGATCCGGGCAAAGAGGCTGAAATCGAGCAATCGGTTGAAGCTATGGCAGCCAAGGTTCAGGCCTATGTGCCCGGCTATCGCCTCAAGCAAAAAGTGCAATTTGACCTGATCCGGGAAGACCAGCCCATCAATGTACCTGGTCTGGGCTTGCGCTCCGGTCTGAAAACGTCGGTCTTTATCGAGGTAGAAGGTGCGGCCCATTATCTGCCCGCTTACGCAGGCAATCTGGACATCATGACCAGCACCGCCCTGGCCTGTGCCGAGCGTCTGGCACAAACCCGCTTGCTGACGCAGGCCGCATGATTAGCAAGGACACGAACATGGCACACGACTCACAAAAAAAGCTTTTTATTTCCGATGTGACCTTGCGCGACGGCAGCCACGCCGTGCGTCACCAGTACAGCGTGCAGAACGCCATCGACATTGCCCGTGCCCTGGACCAGGCCAAGGTGGACTCGATTGAAGTGGCCCACGGCGACGGGCTGTGCGGCTCCAGCTTCAACTACGGCTTTGGGGCGCACTCTGATCTGGAGTGGATCGAGGCAGTGGCCTCGGTCGTGCAGCACGCCAAGATTGCCACCTTGCTGCTGCCGGGCATTGGCACCATTCATGATCTGAAAGCCGCCTACGACGCCGGCGCACGCATCGTACGCGTTGCCACGCACTGTACGGAAGCGGACGTCAGCAAGCAGTACATCGAATACGCCCGCTCGCTGGGCATGGATGCCGCCGGCTTTTTGATGATGAGCCACATGACCAGTCCGCAGCATCTGGCCGAACAGGCCAAGCTGATGGAAAGCTACGGGGCAACCTGCTGCTATGTGGTGGACTCGGGCGGTGCCTTGAACATGAACGATGTGCGCGAACGCTTCCGGGCCTTCAAGGATGTACTCAAGCCTGAAACCCAGACCGGCATTCACGCCCACCACAACCTGTCCCTGGGCGTGGCAAACAGCATTGTGGCCGTTGAAGAAGGCTGCGACCGCATTGATGCCAGCCTGGCAGGCATGGGCGCCGGTGCCGGCAATGCACCGCTGGAAGTCTTTATTGCGGCTGCCGAGCGCATGGGCTGGAACCATGGCACCGATCTGTACACCCTGATGGATGCCGCCGACGACATTGTGCGCCCGCTGCAGGATCGCCCGGTCCGTGTGGACCGTGAAACCCTGGCCCTGGGTTACGCCGGTGTCTACAGCAGTTTCTTGCGCCACAGCGAAGCCGCAGCCAACAAGTACGGGCTGAAAGTCGTGGACATTCTGGTCGAGCTGGGCAAACGCCGCATGGTGGGCGGACAGGAAGACATGATTGTGGACGTGGCGCTGGACTTGCTGCAGCGCCAAGGCGCCACAGCTTGATTCCGAGACTCTAAAAAAAGTTCTACCCCCGCTCAGCGCTGCCTTGCCGCGCAGTGAGCGGGTTTCTGCACCCTGAATTCGGGGCGGGCAGGGGGCAGAAGCAACAAGAAAAACGTCCCGGTCAACCGAGGAGACATAGCAATGACACATACTCAAGGCCGCAGACATGCGGTCATCACCGTGGCGATCTGCTTTCTGATCGCCGTTATCGAAGGCATGGACATACAGGCTGCTGGTATTGCCGTGAAAGGCGTAGCAGCAGAGTTTGGTCTGAATAAAACCTACCAAGGTTATTTTCTAAGTGCGGGCATTCTGGGGCTACTGCCCGGCTCCCTGATGGGCGGACGCTGGGCCGATAAATACGGTCGCAAGGCCGTGCTGATTGCCTCGGTCGCCATCTTTGCCCTGTTTACCCTGTTCACTGCCTGGGTCAATAGCCTGGCCATCCTGTTGATGGTCCGCTTTCTGGCTGGAGCAGGTCTGGGCGCGGCCATGCCCAATCTGATTACGCTGGCTGCCGAATCCGTCAAACCGGAACACCGTGCCCGTGCAGTGGGCATGATGTATGCCGGCATGCCTGTTGGGGCCGCCATTCTGTCACTGGTCGCTGCCTCCAACTTTGGTGAAAACTGGAAAAACATCTTCTATCTGGGCGGCCTGCTCCCCCTGCTGGTTATTCCTGTCATGGTATGGTTCCTGCCCGAATCACGCGAGTTCCTGCAGGCTCGACAAAGCCCTGCTGTCGTTCAAGGGCGCTTCCAGGATCTGTTCAGCAATGGTCTGGCCACCCGCACCCTGCTCTTGTGGGTCAGCTATTTTTTCACGCTGATGGTTGTCTACCTGATGCTGAGCTGGCTTCCTTCCCTGTTCCAGGAGCTGGGCTTTAGCCGCAAGCAAGGCAGCACAGCCCAATTCTGGTTCATGGTCAGCGCAACCGTGGGCACCGTCTTGTTAGGGTATCTGACCGACCGCTGGCACAAAACCCTGGTTATTGCACTGATGTACGGCGGTATTCTGGCTGGTTTGTTAAGCCTGAACGCCGCATCCGGCCTGACGCAGATGTATTGGGCTGCCGCACTGACGGGTGCGTTTGTGATTGGTTGCCAGGGCGTCTTGTATGCCTTTGGCGGTATTGTCTACCCTACTTCCGTACGTGCCACTGGCGTCGGCACCGCTGCAGCCGTTGGCCGTATCGGCGCAACACTGGGTCCAACCCTTGCAGGCATGTTGCTTAGCCAGGGATATGGAGCCGCTGGCGTCATCAGCTCGGCAATTCCCTGCATTATTGTTTCGGCCTTGTGCATGCTGCTGGTAGTCCGTCAGATCAGCCAGGAGCAAGTACGGGCATCCGACAGCCCCGCCCTGCCAGCCGCTGGAAAAGCGTGAGAACAGAGCCAATTGCAGCTTGGAACCCAGCTGCAACCTGGACACCAGCCCTCCTATAGTCAGCCCTTGCACCAAGGGCTGCGTTCTACCTGGAGGACGCACCCCACACATACGTAGTTCCCCAAGCTTGAATTCGTCTTCAAGCTTGGGGGCTGCTCGGGGGGACTGCCCCCTTCTTCAGCGATTTCCGTCTATGCAATCCACCTGGCCTCACTGGTGGCAATCCCCGACAAGAATGAAAACAAGAATAAAGAATGGCGGGATACAATGGCCGGCTGCTATTTGGCAGCCGAGATTTTTATAGCCAGGCTTGGCGCTGCAGCAGAAAACAACAAGGTGCCTGGCCCTGCACGGAAACACGGATGATGGACACAGTAATTCTTCTTCTGGTCGCCGCAATAGCCCTGCACTTTGTGCGGGCACGGTATCAACGCGGACGCATTATCTTGCTGGGTCGCCACTTGAGCAGCTTCCAGCTGGAACGTCATATGGAAACGCTGACGGAAGGCTATACCCGCGCGATTGGCGAACAGGACCCCTCACGCCAACTGCAGGTGTTGGAGATGTTTGCCCAGACCGAAAACGCGGTAGCCACCCAGATTCAATCCCTGGCTGACCTTCTGCAAAAAGAACCAGCAGAAAACACCCGAGTAGGCATGCTGCCCTTTTGCGTGCCCTATGCCGAACGCATCATCCCCTCCATGACGCGCGACTTCCGCCAGCTATTGCAGATTCATGCTGCCGGGCTGCGTCATATGGTGGACAACCCCGAACAGCTGGACCCAAAAAGCCGGGCCTTTCATCTGTCCGCCGAGCTATACCTGTTTCAACACAGCTGCCACTGGTTCTGCAAATCCCGAACAGTGGCAGATGCACGCCTGCTGGCACGCCATAAGGTGACACATCAAAAGGTGCTGGAGTCCGTGTCCACCCAAACCCGCAATGCCTATTTACGCTGGCAGGAACCCGCCACCAGCAAATAAAAAAAGCGGAGCCCCTTGGCTCCGCTTTTTTCTTCCTGCGTATCAGGGATACACAATCACAAAAGTTGCAGCCGCTTCCAAAGGCCCCGGTCTGACATCTGATTCGGTTTTATTGGGAAGCCGTACATACTGAGCGGTAAAACCGGTAGACAGTACAGCACCATCCGTCAGAGCCGGCCCTACAGAAGGCGCATAACGCGACGGCACCCAGGAGCCTGAAGGCGCAGGACCAAAAGGCAGGGGGTCAGATTCACCGCGATGAAACAAACGTACCCCGACTGCCGGGTTGCTTGAGAGCAAATAATTTTTATTCGTTGCACTATCCCTGGTGTCGGTGAAATAGATATTCAGTTTGGTGTCTTTGGTACACCCCGTTCCCTCAATCAAGAAATGGGCTTGCCCTGACGCACCTGAAGAGCGACTTGCACCTGCAGGCACAATCTGACCGGGATCAACGGGTCCCAGAACCACATTTTGAGTCAAGGTACTGGTCGAGAACTTACAGCTGGGCAGAGCAGGTTTGGGCAACTCAGGCACTTGCACGGTGCCGGTCAAAGCCGCCATGGGGTCCACGAATCCATTAATACAAAGCTGTGCATTAGCCGTGCCCTTTTGATTGGCTGTCATAACAAGGACTTTATTGGCTTCAGTAAAGGTCAGTTTGCCGCCTTTATATACCTTGTCATCAATAACCACCAGTTCAAAACTGTAGAACTGGGCCAGCGTGTAACTGGTCGTTGTTCGCGCTCGTAGCACAGAAATCCACGGGCTACTGGAAATAATCGTTCCCTGCGGAGCACTTGGTCCGATTGGCGTCAAAGAGACAGTGGAGGCGTACCCCGCCCAGCGAACGACCAAACCCAACCCTGGCATCCCACTCAAGGGAACTGCTTGATAAGCGTTATCCGCTATCTGCCCGCTTGCATAGACATTCACTGTTTCGCCGTGAGCAAGGGGCAGGTAGTACTCAGCATAGGCAGACGTACGCCCTACAATATCGCCATTTTTAAAGACGGTGCCGCTAGGGGCCATGCTCCAGCTTGAGCTGGCCGTCAGGTCTCTGGATCTGAAACAGCTCGTTGACTGAGCCTGGACTTGGCCCATCCCGACAAGCAGGGCAATGGGCAGCATCAGTGCTTTAGCCCACACGAATCGCTGGCGGGAAAACTCCTGCTTCCTGAGTATACGGCTCCACATACCACGCATCCCATTCATCAAAATTCGTTTGCAGCCCCTATCGGAGCCAATTAATGATGAAATTTTAAAAGCACGGTCTATTCAATTATTTAAGATTATTCCTAGAGTTATTTCTCCGCTCTTAATAGATACTCAAACCCAATCAAGCTTAATCGTCAAGAATTGCAAACCAAGCAAACAAGCCACTTGACAGAAAAAAACAATTAAAAAAAACATTCTCAATTAATAGGACTGCATTTTAAGAATAGTCCTAAATCTTTTCCCCGATTGATTTCCTAAACTTCAATTGTGCCCAAACAGAGCACACTCCTGGGAACCTTAGAGCGCCCCAAGGCGTACAACAAGGTTGCTTCGTTTGTCCAACAATCGGAAGTCAAATCAATCATGAAAAAGATCCTTTTCGGCCTCACTATCCTTTCCGCTTTTGCTGCTACCGGTGCCCAAGCCGAGCTCACGACTGCTGCCCGCGGCAACATCAACTTTGTGGGCAGCATCAACGCTGACAGTTGCACCGTGCGTTCTCCTGGTGCTTCCAGCTCCGGTGCCAACATGCTGGTCGATATGGGCCCTGTGTCGGCCAAGACTCTGGGCACGGAAGCGACGCCCGCTACCTCTACAGGCGGCATCACCTCGATTTCCAAGAACATCGATATGCAGATCGAATGTGCCACCGGCACCAAAGTTGAGCTGAAGCTGGCTCCTACCGCGACCTCCGGCAAGGGTATTGCTGTCACTGGCGGCGCCCAGAACGTGCAGATCATGCTAGTCAGCGACCAAACCATTCTGGACTTCACCAGCGGCACCGCCAAGCTGGAAGCTCCTTACGCTGACGGCGCCATCAACATTCCTCTGACCGCCTACTACACCCGCAAGGCCGGTGCTGACGTTGCTGATGTTGTCGGTGGCCAAGCCAACGCGACCGTCGCCTACGAGCTGTCTTACGAATAAGACTGCCTGAACCTCTGGCGAAGGGTTATCCCTTTCGCCAGAACTAACCCCTCAAGGAGAATGAACCATGTCCATCTTAACTTTCAAGAAACTGGCTTTTGGATGTCTGGCCCTGAGCGCTGCGCTGTTGAGCAACCAGGCCCAGGCATCCATCTCCTTGAGCGGTACCCGCCTGATCCTGCCCGAGAAGCAGCAAGAAGCGTCCATTGTGGTTCGCAACGACAATTCGCCCATCCTGGTTCAGTCCTGGCTGGAAACGAATACCGATCACGATCAAGCAGAACTCCCCTTTGCCATTACCCCTGCACTGGTCAAAGTTGCCCCTAACGGCCAGCAAGTGATGCGTGTGCTCTATGCCGGTGGTGACCAGGGCCTGCCTCGTGACCGCGAAACCGTGCTCTGGCTGAACATCCAGGAAATCCCACAACAAAGTCCCAGTGACAATCAGCTGCAGATAGCCATTCGCCAACGCATCAAATTATTTTTCCGTCCTGACGGCTTGCCCGGTTCGGCCGCCCAGGCCCCTGCCGATTTGCAGTGGTCCGTGGTCAACGCTCAGGGCGCACCTATGCTGGAGATCCACAACCCCAGCGCTTACCACGTGTCCATGTCCACCCTGCGCACTGCGAAGGGCCAGGAAATGGAAGACCCCGGCATGATTGCCCCTGGCCAGACCCGTCGCTTGCCCTTGGGTCGCTCCGGCGCACAAGACACCTTGCAGTTTCGTGCGATCAGCGACTACGGCAGCGCCGATCCCTATGAAGTTCGCCTGAACGGCCAAAGCAAAGTTCAGGCCCGCGCCTTGAGCTCGGACACTCCGTAAGCCGGCGGCACGACCCGCCGCCCACTCCCCGCTTCTCACGTCTGACCCTTTCGGCTACTGGCACCCGGCCAGTAGCAGGAGCCCTTGCACGTCTTCAAATCGTCAATCACGCCCCCTGGGTGCAGAGTCATGTTCACAAAAAACCATCTGTTCTGCCATCGCATTCATCCCATCAGCCGCCAGCCACTGGCCGCGTTGCGGATTGCCTTGCTGCCCTGCATGGTATTTGCAGCTTGTGCTGCCCAGGCTCAGACGACCGCCTCCGTTACCGTGCCCGCTCCCGAAGAAAACAAGACAGAGCCCGTACAAGTTGCTGCTCTGGATAGCGGTGACTCCATGGCATTTAACATGGCCTTCCTGCAAGGCAACGCCTCCACCGCCGACTTGCGCACCCTGCTCTCGAGCAGCAACGTCGCTGAAGGCGTACAGCGCGTGGACCTGTACGTGAACCAGCAGCGTACCGGACGACGCGACATCACCTTCAAACGCAACCCGCGTACGGACGAAAACGAGCCCTGCTTTGACCAGGAGATGCTCGAGCAGATCGGGATTGATCTGAGCAAATTGCCCGCTCCCGTGTCGGCCGAGTCCACCTGCTTGCGTCTGCCTGAAATTGTGCCCGACGCCACGGTGGTCTACGAAAGTGCCCAATTGCGTCTGCTGCTGAGCATCCCGCAGATCTACCTGAGCCCCAGCAAACGCGGTTATGTTGATCCTTCTTTGTGGGACGAAGGCCAGACAGCTGCCTTTGTGAACTACGGTGTCAATGTACGCCGCGATCAAAGCAAAGGCATGTCCGCCACCAACCACCTGAGTGCAGACCTGCGCCTGGGTGTGAACATCGGCCCCTGGCGCATACGCAACAACTCCTACTACACCTCGGGCACCAATCGTTCCAGCTCCTTTACCAGCCAGAACACTTATGCCCAGCGCGATATCGTGTCCCTGAAAAGCCAGTTGCTGGCCGGGCAGACGTATACCCGCTCGCCCCTGTTTGACAGTGTGCGCTTTATGGGTGTGCAGATGCTCTCGGACGAGGCCATGCGCCCCGACAGCGAGCAGGGCTACGCGCCGGTTATCCGTGGCACGGCCGAAAGCAATGCCACGGTCGAAGTACGCCAGAACGGCTATGTGATCTACACCACCAACGTCGCCCCCGGTCCTTTCGCCATCAGTGACCTGGCGCCCTCGGGCTCGAACGGTGATCTGGAAATCACCATTATCGAAGCCGATGGTTCGCGTCGCATCTTGCGCCAGGCATTCTCTGCCCCGCCCTTGATGGTGCGTGAAGGCCGCCTGAGCTATGACATCGCCGCCGGTCAACTGCGCCTGAACGACGAAATGCAGGAGCGTCCCCACTTTGTCAGCGGCTCCATGCTGTATGGCGTCAGCGCCAACACCACCCTGGCCGCCGGGGTGCAGGTGTCCAAAGACTTCAATGCCTATTCCCTGGGGGTCGGCATGAACACCCAGTTGGGTGCGGTCTCGCTGGATGCGACCCGCTCCACCAGTCGTGTCCAGGGCCAGCAATCCCAGGGCACCAGCATGAACCTGCGTTACAACAAGTTCATCGAGGCTACCGGCTCGAACGTGTCCATCAATATGCGTCACGACTTGAGCCGTGGCTATCGCACCCTGTCCGATCACGTCACCGCCACAGAAGCACCAGCGCACTTGCGCCTGTACGGTCAACGTGACTCGCGCCAGCGCATCGATGCCAATATCAGCCAACCTGTAGGCGGTGGCAATCTGTACCTGAGCGCTTCCTACAACAAGAACTGGGAGAACAACTCCTCCAATAGTTTGTCGGTGGGCTACAGCAACCATATCGGCAAGGTGAACTACAACCTGTCGTACACCCGTACCCGGAACCTGCAGTCTTCCTTTGGTCCTTCGCGCTCGCACGACAACGCGGTCATGCTGACTCTGAGCATTCCCCTGGGCAGCGGACAAAATGCACCGCAAAGCTTCACCACGGTCAGCCACGACAATAGTGGCAATGCTGTCCAGGCCGGTGCCAGCGGCCTGCTGCCTACCGAGCGCGAGATCAGCTACGCCGTTGCTGGTGGCCGCAGTGCTGCCGGTGAAAGCAGCGCCTCGGTCAACGTAGGAACAGCAAGCTCTTTTGCCCGCATGAATGCCGGCTACTCCTATGGTAGTCAGCACAGCTCCGGCAATTTCTCGGCCAATGGTTCGCTTGTCGCGCATAGCGGTGGGGTAAACCTGGGGCAGGCGCTGGGCGAGACCATCATGCTGGCCAAAGTAGAGCCGCCTGTAGCCGGGGTAGGCGTATCCAGCCACGCAGGTGTCAAGACCGGCTCGAACGGCTACGCCATCATCCCCAATGCCACCCCCTACCGCAGCAACCACGTCAGCCTGGATACACGCAACGCCCCGCGCAATGCCGAATTCGACAACGCCGTGCAGCAAATCGTCCCTACCCGCGGTGCGGTTGCCCTGGCTACTTTCAAGGCCGAAGTCGGTTACCGCGTACAGTTTGAATTGCGCGATGAGCAAGGTGCAGCGTTGCCCTTTGGCGCCATGGTGCGGGATGCCGCCGGCCAGCAACTGGGCATGACCGACCCGCGTGGCCGTATCCTGACCATGGTCTCCCCTGAACAAATGCGCGGCTATCTGGATATCAGCCGTAATGGTCAGCTGTGTCGCGCCCGCTACGAGCTGGCCGAACAAGCCGAAAGCCTGAACTATCAGTTGCTTCGCCTGAACTGTGTCAAGCGTGAACCCGATCCCATGCTGCCCGGCGATCTGGCCAACCAAGGCGCAAGCCAGGACGGAACAGTATGAGGCCCGTTCAGCTAAGAGGCAGCCCCATGCGAGAGAACCTGCCCTGCATGCAGGTTCCTCGCTTTCCCAGCGTCTTGCTGGGTGCCTTGTCCTTAATCCTTATCCTGTGTGCCTCCTTGGGCACCGGGGCATATCTGTATGCATCGGCTACGCACCTGATTTCCGAGTACCGTCGGCAACTGAACGGTGCTGCCGACCACGCCCAATTATTTTTTGACCAGCGTGAGGTCCTGCTGCGCGCCGTGGCCGCAGCAGCGGTTTCTCCCGACACCGTGCAGCTCTCGTCCAATAGACAAAACCTGGAAACGCTCGACACCCCGAACAATGGCTCAGCCGATCACTACGTCTTTTTACTGACGCGCCGCCATTGGAATGCCATCCATCGCACAGGCACCTTGCGATACAGCGAGCTGGATCCTGCCCGAGACTACCGTCTGGAGCGCGACGGCCAGGGCCGGTTCTGGGAACCACAGGCGAATGCGCTAGCCACACGCCTGAACACCATCAATAAACAGCCTCACGCCCGTCAAGTTCCCGTACTCTGGCTACACCAGGACAATGACTCTTTCTCGCAGTTGGTGGCTTACACCCCTATAGACAGAGAAAACCGTCAGGG
This sequence comes from Alcaligenes sp. DN25, assembly GCF_023674485.1. NCBI lineage: Bacteria > Pseudomonadati > Pseudomonadota > Betaproteobacteria > Burkholderiales > Alcaligenaceae > Alcaligenes > Alcaligenes sp. DN25. Next base: position 3,002,230 of record NZ_CP098408.1, read on the forward strand.
AGCCTGGTTGGGTCTTGAACTGAACAATATCGACCGCGCCCTGACCTTGACGCCACCACCACCTGGCACGGAATACATTTTGTTCGATATACGCGGGCAAGCTGTTTTGTACAGCAGCTCCCCGCCTGATGCGTCCGAGTTGCGCTGGGTTCAGCAAGACTACTTTGGTTTTGACGGCAAAGGCTGGCCCAAACATATCATCCTGAGCAAATCCATTGGGACGGGCGGCCTGCGCGTACTCTACGCCCTGCCCACCAAACAGTTATTGCACGATGGCCGCAATGCCTTGATCACGGCCTTGCTGACCCTCACCGTCTTTACCACCGTTGTTCTGGTCGGCGCTTGCCTGATACGGAGGCGCTTGTTGCTACCTGCGCGCCAGCAGCAACAAAGCCTGGTCGATAGCGTGTCCTTGAATCGCAAGCTGGTTGCCATGGCTCCTGTCGGCCTGGCCCTGGTCGACGCTCAAGGTGAAGTGGTTTTTCAAGAAAACCTGCAGGCACGCACCTGGATGCAAGGTGATGATCAATGGCGTACGCGCTTACCCGGTGAGCATGAGCCCAGCACATGCACCGACGTTACCCTGAAGGACGGGCGCAGTGTACGTGTCCATGCCATCAGCTTGCATTACCGCGGACAGCCCGCGGCTCTATGCTCCATTATTGACGTCACCGCTGAAAAAGCCGAAGAGGCTGCCCTGCGTCACTCCCGCCAACTGGCCGAGAACGCCAACATCGCCAAAACTCAATTCCTGACCACCATGAGTCATGAAATCCGCACGCCCCTGTACGGAATTCTAGGGACGCTGGAGCTCCTGTCTCTGTCCGAAAAGCAGCAACACCCTTCGCCCTATCTGGACACCTTGCGCCGCTCGGCCGAAACACTGTTCCGGGTAGTGGGTGAATCGCTGGACCTGTCTCGTATTGAAGCGGGGCACGTCACCCTGGAACCGCGCGAATTCTGTGCGCAGGAGCAGGTGGATGAAACTATTGCAGCGTTTGCTGCAACCGCACAAAACAAGGGCTTGCTACTGTATTCCATCACCCCTGTCAGGGCCCTGGTTCCCACTATTGGTGATCCCCTGAAGATTCGCCAGATTCTGAGCAACCTGATCAGCAATGCCATCAAGTTCACCACTTCTGGCCATGTGGTGCTGCGTCTGCATACTGAACCCCAGCCGGGCAACCGCCTGTTACTGCGCTTTCAGATTACGGACTCCGGACAGGGCATCAGTGCAGAGGTTCTGCCCAAACTGTTCCTGCCCTATTTCAGCCTTAACGAAGGCAGCGCCAACAAGCAGCCTGGCACGGGTCTGGGCTTGCCCATTTGTCAGCGCCTGGCCAGCCTGATGGGCGGCTCTCTGTCTGTGGTCAGTGAACCGGGCCTGGGCACCAGTATCACGTTTGAAGTGATTCTGCCTGTGGCCTCCCCGCCCGGCACAGCTCCGGCTCCCGAGTCCCAATTGGCGTTCCGCCCCGTTTATGTAACTGGAGACATCCCGGAAATCGTTTCCAACGTCAGCAAATGGCTCCGTCATTGGGGTGCCTATGCCCTGCCCTACACCGGGCAAGTCGCCAAACCGGGGGCTGTGCTGGTGCATAGCTGGCCGTCTTTTGCCACCAGTACACCTGAGTGGACTGGCCGCCAGGTCATGGTTCAACCCAATACCCAGACCCAACCCCCTCAAGCCGATAATCCCGACTGCTTCTACACTGCCTCGACCGCCATGAAACACATCATGCAAGCGGTGCAGCAGGCTCAAGCGCTCGATTGCGCGCCTCAGCCGACCAAAGAGACATTAAAACCCTCCGTACGCCCCCAACGTGTACTGGTCGTGGACGACAACCCGGTTAACCGGCAAATTCTTCAGGAGCAATTGACTTTACTGGGCTGCACGACTCATCTGGAAGCCAGCGGCGAAGCCGCCTTGACACTGGCAAACAAAGATCAATTTGATATTGTGTTTACAGACCTGTTCATGCCCGGCATGGACGGCTACTCTCTGGCCCGCGCCCTGCGTGCGGAAGGCTACCAGGGACGCATTATTGGCATTACCGCCAATGCCATTTTGGATAAAGACAAAGAATGGTCAGCCGCAGGCATGGATGCCCTGCTGATCAAACCTCTGCCCATGGCCGCCTTGCGCGATAGCCTGCAGCCTCCGACCCTCTAAACCAGCCCGACCCGCCACAAATGCTACGTCGCTACCGCGGCGCAGGGCGGTATGATACGGCAGGAATTGCCCAAATCGGCGACCTCACGGAGAACCATGGCCAACTCACCTTTTAATCGTATGACGCGGCGCTCGCGTGGACACACGCGACTATTGCTTAGCGTTATTCCTGTCTCCTTCGTTTTGCTGGGCGCTCTGGTCGTAGGCGGCCAGCATTTTTTCAGCCAAGAGCGCCATCGTCTGAAATCCGATTTCGCCGTGACGGTGGCCTATATCCACGAACAGGAACGATTTTTAGCGCAGCTCAAGGCAGATGCCGCCAAACTGCAAGCCGGGCCGGAGCCAGAACCTCCTCCGGTAGAAAGCGGCCGTTCCGTGAGTATCTGGCGGCCAACAGCCAGCGTCTCGTTTTCCATGATTTGCGAGCAGCACTGCCGCGCCCCCAAAGAGGCCTACGGAACCTTGGGGGCTGATCTGGCCGACAGCTTTGCGTCCTTTTGGGCCAGATCCTATTTTCCGTCCGGCTACCTGTTCCTGTTCCATCCCGACATGGAAGACAGCCTGAGCATTCCGGAGCTGGAATCCTCCCGCACAGATACGGTCCTGCCTATTGCGTCGCACAAAGAAGCACGCGACCACGTCCAGCCCTGGAGCACGCCTTTACCCGGTCCACAAGCAGTGAAGTGGGTTTCCCTGCCCGACCACCCCTTGCATATGCTGGGCATCATCCCGATTGCCTTGCCCGGACTGCCCGTACCTGGTGCGGACCCGGCCCGATTCCAGGCCATGAGTCTGTTTGACAAAGGCAGGCTGCGGGAATTTTTCAATCAGTCCGAAGCGCCTGTCGGGTATCGATTCTGGCTGCACCATACCCAGCAAGGTTTGCTGATCGGTAAAAACGACTCCCCTGATTTGCAGCACGATGGTTTTAGCATCAGCTGGCGGGGCCTGGCCTTTCAAATGAGCGATCCCTCCGGCACCTGGACAGGGCGCTACCTGATCAGCCCCAGTCAGTTGCTGGACAGCACATGGGTGCCCCTGGGCACGGTCGTGTTTTTATTGCTGAGTTTGCTGGGCGGCATGGCTTATGCCCGCTGGTACGGGCGCCGTGTGGTGGAGCCAGCACGTCAGGCCCAACGTGCGCTGCTGGAAAGCCGGGACTTCAACCGCAGCATCATTGATACCTCGCCGGTAGCTCTGTGCGTGATCAGCAAAGAAAAGCGGCAGATTATTTTTGGCAATGCCCAGGCACTGGAATGGCTGGGGCTGGATGCGGGGGATGTATTACCTGAACAGGCACCGCTAGCCTTGGCCCTGAACACCTTGCAGCAACAGGGAACGCAGGCCACCGAAGGCAAAGTAGATTTAGCAGATGGACGCAGCCTGCATTTGGCCTGCGCACCCAGCCGCTACCATGAGCAGGACGTTCTGCTGTGTGTGTTGATGGACCTGACGGCACAAGAAGAAATCCAGCGTGAACTGGAGCGCGCGCGCGCGGCCGCCGATGAAGCGAGTACGGCCAAGTCCGCTTTCCTGGCCACGATGAGTCATGAGATTCGCACGCCTCTGTACGGCGTTTTGGGCTCCCTGGAGTTGCTGTCCATGACCGAATTAAATAGCCAGCAGCATCAACAGGTAGACCGAATTCAAGGTGCCTCGCGCCAGTTGTTGCAGATCATCAGTGACATTCTGGATATCAGCCGGATTGAAGCGGGCCAAACTCATGTGCAGTCGGTGCCCCTGGACCCGATTGCTTTGGTCCAGGATTGCACCGCCACCTATACCGCCATGGCTCAGCAAAAAAACCTGCTGCTGTTTTGCCATATAGACCCGGATGTCCCTTCTTGCGTCCTGGGCGATCCTCTGCACATACGTCAGATTCTGAGCAATCTGATCAGCAATGCCGTCAAGTTCACTCAGGCAGGTCACATTATTGTGCGACTGCGTCTTGAGCAGATTGCCCAAGGAAAAGCCCAATTAATGTTTCAGGTGGCTGATAGTGGCGTGGGCATTGAGCACGAACGACAGGACAAGCTGTTTACCCCCTTTTATGTCGCCCATGCGGGCGAGCACACCATACGAGGAGCAGGCTTGGGCCTGTCCATCTGTGCCCGTCTGGCCGAACTGATGGACAGTCAGATTCAGTTAACCAGTGAACCAGGACTGGGCAGCAGTTTCTCCTTTACGCTGAATCTGGACATAGAGCCCAAAGAGGCCCAAACCCGCCCTGCCCCGAACCTGCATGGCATGAAGCTGCATGTGCGAACACCCCATGCCGAATTGTCCGAGTCAATCTGCAATTGGCTCATCCGCTGGAATGCCCAGGCACAAGCCCTGCTGCCCAGCGACTCTCTGACAGGCCAGGCCGAAGAGATCTTGCTGGATGTGATGATGCCCGGCAGCCAGCCGGTACCTCATTGGCTCGGCCCCTACCTCAGTGTCTCGGCACGCGATGGCAGTAGTACCTTGCCCGAGGCGGATGGCACCAGTCCCGAAAGCATCGCTCGTTCCCTGGAGCGCTGGCGGGCACAACAACATGCCACGCCGGCACAAATCCTGGAGTCCACGCCACCCGCCAAAACAGCGATCAAGCCCCCCAGCCGCCCAGGCCTGCATGTGCTGGTCGCTGAAGACAACCCGCTCAATCAGGCGACCTTGCGGGAACAGCTGGAGCGTTTGGGATATCAGGTAACCCTGGCTCAAGATGGCGAAGAGGCCTTGAGTCTGTGGGATGACAACAACCATGATTTGCTACTGACAGACGTCAATATGCCCAATATGACGGGCTACGAGTTGGCACGCCAACTGCGTGCACAAGGCATGAATGCACCCATCATTGGCATTACCGCCAACGCCATGCGCGACGAAGCCCAGCGCTGTACGCAAAGCGGCATGAACGCATGCCTGGTCAAGCCCATGAATCTGGCCACCCTGAGCAGTCTGCTGGAATCGTTAGCTACCTCACCTGTGCCCAAACGCTATCGGGATATTTTCCGCAGCACCATGAGCAAGGATTTACAGACTCTGGAACAAGCCCTGCAAGAGCAAAACGCGGCGCAAAGCCAGGCCGTCCTGCATCGCATGGCTGGAGCTCTGGTGGTAATGGGTCTGCATGAAATCGCGGACAGAGTGAAAGAACTGGAACAGAATTTCAGGCAAAATACTCAACAAACTGAAACACAAGTTCATACAGCCGCTGCCGTGTGCCAGGCACTACGCGAGCTGATTGAACAAGTCTAGCAAAACAGGCAAGGAAACCCGAATGCCCGCCATTCAGAAACTGCGCGTCATCATTGCAGACGATCACCCATTGATTTTGATGGGGATACGCGAGCTGCTGGGCCGCGATATCAACCTGAGCGTTGAGGCCGTAGCTGCCAGCCCCTCGGAGCTGGTCGAGCACCTGCAGAAAAACCAGCCCGATACCATCATTACCGACTACTCCATGCCCGGCGATGAGCAGTATGGCGACGGGATGCGCTTCATTTCTTATCTACGGCGCCACTTTCCAGACGTCAAACTGATTGTGCTGACCATGGTGTCCAACCCCATGATTATTTCTTCTTTGTACGATGCTGGCGTACAAGGAGTTGTCCTCAAACAGGACGAGCTCTCTGAAGTCCTGGTCGCCCTGCACTTGTTGCGCCAGGGCGTGAAGTACTACCCGGCCAATTTCAAGCAAGATACGCCCAAAGACGTGCTGACCAGCTCGGTACAGGAACGCCTGGAGTCCCTGAGCCCCCGGGAATTTGAAGTCCTGCGCCTGTTTGCCATGGGAGACTCCATCAGCGCCATTGCTGAACAATTAAACCGCAGCATCAAGACTATCAGCGCCCAAAAAGCATCGGCCATGCGCAAACTGAACGTGCATAACAACCAGGACCTGATTGCGTTCTGTACCCAGAACAACCTGTTCTCCTGAATGCGCACAAGACAGGGCCGGGCATGCTTGATTCATGTCGCCCAACGCTGACGCATCCACATATCCAGCTCAAAGGCGGGTGTGGGTTTGGCGAACAAATAGCCTTGAGCATAATCACAGCCCATTTGTCGTAAGCAATCCAGATCCTCCTGCTGCTCTACTCCTTCGGCGGTAACACGCAGGCCACGCTGCTTGGCCACCCGGATCCAGTCTTGTACCTGTTCGCTTTGCTCGCGACTGTGCGCCAAGCCATACACACTTTGCCGGTCCAGTTTGAGTTCTGAAAACGGGGCTGACATCAAACGTTCCATTGAGCTGTAGGCCACCCCGGCATCATCTTGCGCCAGCCCAAAGCCCATCGCTACCAGGCGTGAAGCCCCTAAAAACAAGGCGCAGGGCGTCCGGGTGTTGGAGTTTTCCAGCAACTCCAACGTAATCTGGCTGGCCTGCCCCTGCTGTTCCTGTACACAGGCCATCAGACGATCTGGCAGGCTGACATCATCGAGCAAATAAGTGGGCAGGTTCACTGCAACAGGCACCGACAAACCCTGACGACGCCAATAGGCCTGTAAACCTAGAACCTCTTGCAGCATATGCAAGAGCAAAGCCTCGTCCAGGCCATGCTCACTGAACCAGGGCAAAAACACATCGGGTGACAAGACACCCCATTGAGGGTGACGCCAGCGCGCCAGAGCCTCCAACGCAACCAACTGCTGGGACTGCACCGAGACCTTGGGCTGCAGCCACGCCTGAACCTGCTCCTTTCGCAAGGCATCGAGCAAAACGGCCCGCGTAATCAGCATCCCGCCCTGTTCAGGCTGAGCGCACCCGCTACGGCCCGAAAAGCCGTAAGGCCGGACTAGGCGGCTGCTCAAGGCCTTGCTGTCTACCGGAGCTGCGTTTGCTTTAGCAGAACGCCCGACAGCAGGGACAATGCGCCGGGGCATCCACAAGCCGGACTCCGAGCGAGGCTGACGAAGCAAGTTCATCACCATCGTAGGTGGCATGTGAGAAGTGGATGGTGCGAACATGAATGTCCCCGGCTAACAATGAACAGACTGGAATTTCCAGGCCAGAATCGATAACTGAGATCGTAAGATTTCCTGCGGGCTAATGGCCTAGGAATAGTCTGAAAACCCCAGCCCTTGCCAGTGCAGCCCGCTCTTTGTATGAGCGGTGCCCTCACAGGACTAGTCATACATGAAAGTGACCACGGCCTCGGCCTGCAAACTGCCTGGTGTTACCGTGCCGCTTTGCACATTGGGCAATTGCACATACTGGGCGGTGATAGGCAAATACATATCAGATAAAGAGCTGCTTGTTGGCCCTTCCACGACGGGGGGGCGGTCCGGCAAAGTAGAACCCACAGGGGCAGGACCAAACTCGATTGGCTGCTGGCTATCCCGGTGATACAGACGCACACCAACCGACGGATGTGAAGAGCGCAAATAATTCTTGGGCTCCGAACTGGCACGAGTATCGGTAAAAAAGGCCTTGATCGTGGTACCTGCCGGACAGCCGCGGCCTACCAGTTCAAAGTTTTGTTCAGCGATCCTCCCCTCGCTGCGACTGCTGCCATATGCGGCCAACTGCGAGAGGGTGATGGGCGGCATGGACACCACCCGGTTCAAGTCCGCCGACGAACAGGTAGGAGCTGGAGGTTTGGGCATTTCGGGAATTCCACCCCCTTTTACCAAAGGCGCCATCAAATCAAGAATCCCATTAACGCAAATTGTGTTTCTGCCTGCTGAACTAGTCCGAGAAACAAAAGCAGTAACTGCCTGCTCATTAGTTACCTCAAGCTTCCCACCCTTATATTTTTCCGCGTCGATCACCACAATTTCGTATTTGAAATAATACGAAATCGTGTAGCTTCTGGGGCCTTCTCCAGTCAACATCTTCCCCAGATAAGGAACAGAAACCGGGGTTCCGTTAGGACGGACAGAAGAAGCAGTAAACGCGTAAAGGCTATAAAATCCATTCCAGGAAACTCGCACTCCCACACCAGGTGTTTTGGGCATAGGAATAGCGTTATAGGGGTGTTCACCACCGTTCACCCCCCCTGCATCCACACTGGTTTTGCGCTCGTATCCCGAATAAAAAAATGTCGAGTATGTCAGCGCCGAGGCTATTACCTGACCGTTATAGAACCCATTTCCATAAGGCTCAACCTTCCAATCATATAAATTCAAATCCGTATTTCTTATGCAATCCTCATTAGTTTGAGCAATAGTATTCACGGAAAAGCAGGTAATAAAACCGGCTACCAGCATTGAACACAACTTGCTTTTGAATTTTTTATTTCTCATGGGATTACCTTTTGTTAAATAGGTATGTAAAAAGACCCAGATACAATTTCACCAATTCATACCCCAACAAACCATAAGACTATTCCGATAGTGCTTTTTACCTACTGTCTAAATCTGTGAATCAAGCCGGCTAAAGCGCATAGATCAGAGGCCGGAAAGCTGCAAAATCGACCAGCTTTTCCCGTCCTCGACGCCCTCTGGTAAACCCCAGTATGTTTAGGCATCAATATTTTGTAGATTGAAAAAGCAGACATCTGAGTCTGCCAAAACACATGCATGCGCTGCCAACGTTGCCAGCGACATGCAGGCAATAAAGCCTCACTCCCTGTCACCAGGGGTGGGGCTTTTTTTGTGCGCGTCATCGGCGCATGCACGGTTTTGAAAACGATAAGGAGAGGACAAATGACTGTAAGTGTCAAAGACACCCTGGCTGCAAAAGGAATACACCCCAGTCCCGAACATCTGGCCAAGCTGGAGACCAAATGGCGCGAGATTCAAGCCATGAAAGGCAATCTGGAAGGTATTGCCATTGACGATGCCGACCTTGCTATCAAACACCTGGCCGGAGGGGATCACCATGAATAAGGAATTGCTTGAGCTAAGCGTCATTGAACTGGCGGACAAACTGCGCAACAAGGCTGTTTCTCCTGTCGAAGTGACTGACAACCTACTGGCCTACATCGACAAGTCGAACCCACAGACCAACGCCTACATTTCCGTCACCGCCGAGCAGGCCAGAAAAAGTGCCAAGCAAGCCGAACAGGACATCATGGCCGGCAAGTACAAGGGCGTGTTCCATGGTGTGCCCCTGGCGCTGAAAGACAATATCTACTTTGCGAACGAGGTCACCACCATGGCCTCCAAGATTCACAAGGACTTTGTCTCCAAGGACGACGCCACCGTTGCCACCAAGCTGCGCGATGCCGGGGTAATCTTCACCGGCAAGCTGAACATGCACGAATATGCCTGGGGTATCGACAACAACAACCCCCACTTTGGTGCCGTGCATAACCCCTGGAACCCTGATCGCGTCCCCGGCGGTTCCAGCGGTGGCTCCGGCGCCGCCGTTGCCTCCCACAGTTCCTACAACACGTTGGGTACTGACACAGCCGGCTCCATTCGCATCCCGTCGGCCGCTTGCGGGATTGTGGGCCTGAAACCCACGCACGGACGCGTCAGTAAATTTGGCGTCTACCCACTGGCCTGGACCCTGGACCACGTTGGCCCCATGTCCAAAACCGTAGCGGACGCTGCCGCGATGCTGGAAGTGATTGCCGGTTTTGATCCCCGCGACCCGACCTGCGCCAATGTCCCTGTCGGCTCCTACCTGAGCGCCCTGAACGGCAACGTCAAAGGTCTGCGCATCGGCATCATCGAAGACTACTTCTTCAAGAACGTCGACTCGGGAATTGAAAAAGTCATTCGCGACCGCCTGGCCGACCTGGAAAAACAGGGCGCCAAAGTCATCCCCCTGAAAGTGCCTGCCCTGCGCTACTCCGAATGGGCCGAGTTGGCCGTCAGCCTGACCGAGGCGGCGACCATCCACCACCAGGACCTGATCAAACGCCCAGAAGACTTTGGCGGTGACATTCGCTTCCTGTTTGAACTGGGCGAACTGTTCAGCGGCATCGACTACCTGCAAGCCCAGCAAGTACGCCGCGCCCTGAAACAGCAATTTACCGGCACCTTCAGCGACGTAGACGTCATCATCGCCCCCACCCTGCCTTGCCAGGTACCGGACATTGGCGTGGATACCGTCAACATCAACGGAAAAACGCTGGACTTCATCGACGAAGGCATCCGCTTTACCGGCCCCAGCAACCTGACCGGTCTGCCGGCCGTCACGGTGCCCGCCGGTATCTCCAACGGCATGCCCGTAGGCCTGCAAATCATCGGCCCTGCCTTTGAGGAAGCACGCATCCTGAACGTAGCCTACGCCGTGGAATCGATGAAACCCCTGGCAGGACACCAACCCGTTCTGAAGCCTTAAGCCACCCCCGGCCCCACCTGTATGCATAGGCAGACGGGGCCGGTTTTTTACACTAACAAGCCAGAAGGCCACACCGGCACTCTGGCTTGTTCTTTATTTATTTCCCAAGCCCTTCAAGCCCGCCGCCCGGCTAATCGGCGGGTCAGAGTCCTTGCCGCCGGCGAACCATTGCGCAGGGATACAAGCGCCCTTCTGTTTGACGGGGGCGCTTGTGACTGGTCCGGGGGACCAGTCACCCCCGGAGTTAAGGGCGCGCCCGGAGCAATGGTACGCCAAGGGCACCGGTGCGCAGCACCGGCAAGGGCTCAGCCGATTGGCCGGACGGCGGGCTTGAGGGGCGTCTTGGCAAAAAAAACCAGATACTGGCCAAGAATCAAGCTCCCCCACCTACATCCAGACAATCAAACACCTCAGGCATCAGATGCGCCACATTCAATCGCGTCCTGTCCTTGAACTCCTTGCTGACGGCAAACGCACTTCCCGGCATCAGCAAAACCCCTTTGCTCTCCAGCCGTTGAATCAAGTCCGCCAAATCCGGCAGACCCGGATGCCGAATCCACAAGAACATCCCACCTTGCGCCTGCACCTCAAACTCCCAGCCATATTCCTTCAGCACCTTTTGCGCAATTTGCTGGTGCGTCATCAACTGTCGCTGAATCACCTGCGTGTGCTTGGCATAGGTACCATCGGCCAGAATCGTATTCACAAAACGCTCGCAAAACCCCGGTACGGCCACACTGGTCAGCAATTTCAGACGCAGCAAGGACTCCATCAACTTCGGCCCGCAAGCCAGATACCCGATCCGCAAAGAAGCCGACAGCGACTTGGAGAAACTGCCTATATAAACCACATGCTCAAAATCCCCCAGTCCAGCAAAGGTCTGACGCACACCGGGGAAGAAATCCCCATACACATCATCTTCCACAATCAGAAAATCGTGTTCGGCTGCGCGTTTTACCACTTCAAAAGCCACCTTGGGACTTAAGCCCGCGCCAGTTGGATTATGAAAAGTGCTATTGCAGAAAAACGCCCGCACTTTGTGAGCCTGCAAAATACGATCCAGCGCCACTACATCCGGTCCCTCCGCCAGACGAGGCACCCCCACAGGTATCCCACCACACAAACGAATCAGCTTGATCAAATTGCTGCTGCAAGGCTCATCCACCAGAACATGATCCCCGACACGAATTACCGTGCGCGAGATCAGATCCAAGGCTTGCGTCGCCCCCAGGGTCGTCAAAATCTGCTGAGGGGAAACCTGAATCAAGGTCGATTGACGCAGCAACAAGGACAACTGCTTGCGTAGCGGCAAATAACCATGAATATCGCCATACTCCACCAGACCGCTACGTCCAGAGCGTGCCGTCTTGCGTATGGCCTTGGCCAGCGCATCCGTATCCCGCCAAGGCAAAGGCAACCAGCCACAGCCCAGCTTGCACTGTTCAGGTTTGGCCTGCAGCAGCTTAAACAAGGGGTCCATCGACGCCTCGGAAGGCAGGATGGGCAGGTCCTCGTTCAAACCGGACCAACGGGCCACAAAATAACCGCGCCCTTGCAAGGCCTCCAGCATGCCCTCGCCCACCAGACGGGTGTACGCACTGACGACTGTGTGATGGCTCAAACCCTCCCTTGCCATCATCTTGCGAATAGAAGGTAACTGCTGCCCTACCGCCCACTCGCCCTGGAGGATGGCGCCCTTCAAACGCTCGTGAAAATCCATACCTGCCTGCTCCCCAAACACTGTTAGAAAAAATTAGCTAACAGTTTTCAGGATAGTACACCGACTGTTCGAGACAGGGGCCCCCGACAAGGCCAAAATCCCCACCAGCATGTGCAGGCGTGACCCGCATTTTCTCCTGCACATACAGAACGCGTTGCATCACACTTCCGCTGTTCCTGACTGCACGATCAGCCTCAATATCCCTCACCACGTAGCACCATGACTGCCACCCACCTTCCTTACAGAACCTACCTTTACTTTCTGGCCCAATCCATCAACCTGACCACTGCCGTCATGTCTGTCACCATGGCTGCATTGGTAGGTGGCAGTTTGGCCCCCGAGCCCTGGTTATCCACCGTTCCATACGGTTTTCAGTTCCTGTTTGTGATGCTCTTTACCCTGCCCGCCTCCAGATTGATGGCTGCCATAGGTCGCAAGAAATCCTTTCTGCTGGCAAGCCTGCCTTTGGCTGTATCGGGGGTGGTGGGATATTGGGCGATAGAAATGAAGCAGTTTTCCTGGCTGGTGGCCTCACACGCCCTACTGGGAATCTATATTGCCTTTGCCAACTTCAATCGCTTTGCAGCCACGGACGGGCTGAACAACAGATTGAAACCACGCGCCATTTCATTAGTTGTGGCTGGCGGGGTGCTTGCCGCCGTGTCTGGCCCGATGCTGATACGGGGTTTGAAAACCAGCAGCTTCGGACAGGAATTTGCCGCCTGCTATGCTGCCTTCACCGTACTGGCTGGGGTGTCGCTACTCCTGAATCTATTGATCAAGGAAGTGAAGCCGGTCCAGAGCACCACACTCAAAAAAACCAGTCGTGGCCAGACACTTGGGCTGGTGCTGCACAACAAGACTCTGGCCATTGCTATCTGCATTGCGGCCATAGGCTACGGCATCATGAATCTGCTGATGATTCAGGCATCCATGCATATGTCCCACCTTCATGTGCATTTCTCCGACATCAGTACCGCCATTCAATGGCACGTTCTGGCCATGTTTGCCCCCTCTTTTTTCACCGGCATTCTGATCCAAAGGTTTGGTCTGAAAACCATTGCCATCAGCGGCATCGTACTTTTGCTGCTTAGCAGTCTGATCAATATCGTGGCCCACGGCTATACAGCACTTAGCCTGTCTTTACTGATTTTGGGATTAGGCTGGAACTTCACTTATGTGGGCGGCAGTGCCTTGCTGAGCAACAGCCTGGAAGACAAACCGCAGGCTTTGGAAGTACAGGGCCTGAATGATCTGGGCGTTTCCATCTGCGCCACACTGGGTGCCTTTGCCCCCGCTTTTCTGTTCAGCTTTGCAGGCTGGAGCGGCACCAATATTCTGTCTGCCTCCATCTGCCTGTTGCTGCTGCTTCTGTCGCTGATCTACATCCCGCCCCAACAGTCAGGCAAGCCGTGAAAATCAGATAGTTCTTAATTTTTTGCCCGCATCCACATGGTCCAATTTCAGTGCAGCACAGACTCAGGCAGTGCAATCACATTGAGTGACCTCACCGTCCAACACAGGCCTGCATTGCCGAACCTGGCTTCAACGCTTGAACCCAATGCTCGTCCCCTATAAAAGAACCTGAATAAAGATAGTCGAACGTCTCGAGGTGTTTATGCGATTCGCTGTTTCCGGCGCGGCCATTCTGGTCGCCTTTTTTCTTTCCGCTTGCCAAACTCCCCCCTCGATTCGGCCCGCCCAGGAATCCACCGTATCCAGCAAGGAAGACAAGTGCTTTCAAGAGTTCGCCGCGCTGAAAGAGCTGGACCCCGTTTCCTATGAAAAATATCGACAGCAGATGCAGACCATTGATGAAAACTTTGGCATTTACAAAGCCAATGAATCCCTGATTGATGAAAATGCGTCTGAAATCATGCTGACCGAAGTCAACAAAATGCTTTCCCTGGTTTGCATCCGGATCAATAACGCCGTCTATACCAATATGGTCGATCGCGTTCAATCCCTGAACAAGCTATGAAAAAGTACTTCAACGCCGCCCTGTGCTGCACCTTGCTGATTTTCTATGAAGCCTCTCACTCAGTTGGAACAGGACTACTGGACCGTCTGGCCCAGGAAAACATCATTGGCGATGGTCTTGCGCGCACCCAATCCACCCCAAATCCCATACAACTAAACACAGCCCCCTCTTTCGCTATCGATTCTGATGAGGACAAAAGCCACACCTTGCTCCGGAACGAACTGCATCAAGCCAACACTCAGTTGATCACCTTGCAGCAGCGCCTGTCGGATACTGAAAACCTGAACAGCCAGCTACAACAGCAATTACAGCAGTTACAGGCAGAGCCGGATGGCTCTGTGGTCCTGGCGCCCATTGCTATCGATCAGGAGCAGAATCAAGCGCGGATCAAGGAATTAAGTCAGCGTCTGGAAGAGGAGCTGAACCAAAAGCATGCTTTGGCTTCAGAACTGGAAAGCCTGCAAAGAGATCGAAGCCAGGAGCTGTCCAATGGCCAGTCACAAAACAACCGGCTTGCCGCGAATGCGGCTGAAATCGCCACACTCAAGAAAGAAATTGATAGTCTGAAAGAAGCGAAACAGGATTTGCAGCACCGATTGGTCGCTCAGGCTCTTACTGCCAGCAAGGCCGACACTGCCGGGACGCCCAGGCGCATGATCGTAAATGATGCTGCCTCGCCGGATATCCGTCTTAGCTATGCCATCGGTGCCTGGTATGCGGACAGTGCGCCTCACGAGACGCAAAAGCTGGCCTCCATCGGCAAAAAACTGGACTTGCAAGCCTTCTCCCAAGGCTTCAGCGACAAGATAGACCAGCGCCTGCAACTGTCCTCCAGCATCATTTCTGTGGAGCTGGCCAACGTAGACAAGTTATTGGAACAAGCCATGCTGTCCAAGAACGAAAAGCAAGCCAAGTCTGTTCTTGCTGCGGCTGGGGCAGAAAAAGGAGCAGTCACAATGCCTGATGGTGTGGTCTACAAAATCTTGAGCAAGGGGAAGGCTCCCATGGTCACCGCTAGCAGCGATATCTTGTTTGAGCTGGATGAAGAACTAGGAACGGGTGAAGTGTTGGCGGCCAGGGAAAGCAAAACCAGCCTGACCAGGGATCTACCGCCACTTTTCCAAGATATCGTCAAACAGCTGGGTATTGGTGGTTCTGCAAGAATCCACATTCCTATCACCGAAGCTCATGCCGACACAGGCGTGCCGCCCGGCTCGGTATCAATCACCACGATCAAGATTATTGGCGTGAAATAAGGCTGGAGTAGCGGTACCGACCCTTTTTACATCAAGGACCAAGGAGCAGGTATCGGGTATCGGGTATCGAGTATCGAGTATCGAGTATCGAGTATCGAGTATCGAGTATCGAGTATCGAGTATCGAGTATCGAGTATCAGTATATTTTGAGCACAGAATGGCGGCTCCAACACAAAAAAGAGCCGCCAAACCTGTCACTTAACGGGCGGTATAGCCTCCGTCCGCCACCAGACATGCTCCCGTCATGAAGCTGGCCCCCTGCGACAGCAGGAAGGCAATAGCATGGGCAATTTCGTCAGAATGGCCCAAACGTCCAATAGGATGCTGAGTCACCAGATCAGCCCGCGCCGCCTCGTCGTATTCCGACAGAATCGGCGTATCCACATAGCCGGGATGGATCGTATTGATGCGTATGCCTTTGGAGGAGTATTCCAGCGCAGCGGCTCGGCTCAACCCCACTACCCCATGTTTAGCCGCGTTATAGCCGGGCAAACGGGCATTGGACACCAGGCCCATGATGGACGACATATTCACAATCGCCCCACCACCCGCTGCCAAAATAGCCGGAATCTGATAGCGCAAGCCATAGGCTACGCCATTCAGATTGGTATCGATCAGGCGATGCCAATCATCCAGATCCATCTCCCCAACCGGCTTGGAGCCGCCCAGAATGCCTGCATTATTGACAGCAAAGTGCAAAGCGCCGAAATGCTCAATGGCACAATCCACCAAGGCTTTCACTTGCTCGTGCTTGGTCACATCGGCTACTTGGGCTACCGCCTTGCCACCCGCTTGTTCGATCTCCTTGACCACCTCCTCCAGGGCACTACGATTTCTACCGGACACCACCACAGACAAACCATTCGCAGCCAGCACACGTGCGGTTGCAGCGCCAATACCTGACGTTGCACCCGTCACCAAAGCAGAGTGACCAGAGAATGAATACTTCATTGTGGAACTCCTTAAAAATAGGCCCCAGTAAAAGTGGGGCCCGGATTTTCGCTGGCTAATTTGGGATTGAAATACTGATTTTGTTCTCGCAGCGACGTGATCCCCCAACTCAAATAGAGGTATAGCCCCCATCGGCCACCATGCAGGCGCCCGTCATGAAGCTGGCACCATCCGAAAGCAGGAAAGCAATGGCATGGGCGATTTCATCCGCATGACCCAAACGACCAATCGGGTGCTGGGCCACCAAAGCAGCACGTGCCGCCTCATCAAAGCCCGACAGAATGGGGGTATCCACATAACCGGGGTGGATGGTATTGATGCGTATGCCTTTGGAGGAATACTCCAAAGCCGCAGAACGGCTCAGGCCGACGACTCCATGCTTGGCCGCGTTGTAGCCGGGCAATGTCGGATTGGCAACCAGGCCCATGATGGAAGACATATTCACAATGGCGCCGCCCCCTGCCGCCAAAATGGCGGGGATCTGATAGCGCAGGCCATAGGCTACGCCGTTCAGATTAATGTCGATCAGGCGACGCCAGCCATCCAGGTCCATTTCGCCAGCCGGGCCGGAATCCCCACCCACACCGGCGTTATTGACGGCAAAGTGCAAGGCCCCGAAATGCTCAATGGCGCAGTCGACGGCTGCTTTCACTTGATCAGGCTGGGTGACGTCCGCCACATTGCCCACGGCCTTGCCACCGGCCTGCTCAATTTCCTTGACCACGGCCTGCACGGCATCAGCCTGTACGTCGGACACCACGACCGACAAGCCATTGGCCGCCAGCATACGGGCCGTGGCGGCACCAATGCCGGAGGCCGCACCCGTTACCAGAGCAGAGTGGCCGGAAAATGAATACTTCATGCTTGAAACTCCTTCAAAAATTCATTCACGCCAAATCTCAGGATTTGCGCTGACGATTCCTGGATGCCGTACCGCCGGTGCTGGCTGACTGGGATGCCGACGCTTTTGAAGGCGACTTGGCTGCAACGGATGAGGAGCCAGCTGCGAAAGCCGCTTTTTCAGCTGCTGCTTTAGCAGAGGCAGGAGCAGCTTTGCTGGGCGCAGCGGTTTTGGCTTCTACCTTTTCCACCGGCTTGGCTGCTGCCTCCCCGCCTTTAGCGGGAATGCCTGCTGCGGTTTGAGCTAACGGCTTTGCTGTCGACTTCACAGCCGGTTTCACTGGCTCTGCCACAGCCGGTTTTGCAGCTGCTTTAGCGGCTGACTGCGTTTTACTTGCCGAGCTTGCTGTCTTTGATTTGGCTTGCGTCGCTTTAGAGGCTTGGGCACCGGTTTTCACTGGTGTTGCTGCCGTCGCCATCAAGGTCTGAGCGACAGATTTCACCGGCGCAGGAGCTGCAGCTTTCTCGGCCGCTGATGCTGGGGTCTTGGCTGCCGTCTTGGCCGCCGTGTTCACTACAGGCTTGGTGCTTGCCTCATCCGGTTTCCCTGCCTGCTCCTGCTGTTTGGCAGCTGACTCGAACAAACCCAACACTTCTTCAGACGCCTTGACCACCGCCTCGGGAGCGGCATCCTGCTCGTCTATAGCACTGATCAATTTCTTGATCAGGGATGCCACCAGACGGATTTCCTCGGGCGTCTGCTTGCTAAGCAAATGTGGAATCGCTTCCACGGCCTTATGACCGTGGTGCGCCAGCACCAGGGCCTGCTCGCGAATTGCAGCACGCATTTTTTCAATATCAAAATTGCCCGTGTCGTATTGCTCGCGCAAACGCATGGCAGCATGGTGATAACGCTCGTCCACGCTGTTGCGCTGCTTGGCAATATGGAACAAACCACGCAGTGCTGCTTCCAGCAAACCGCCTTCGTTCAACAAGCCATCCAGTCTGTGCATTTGCTGGCGTACAAAGGCCAGATGCTCGGGCGAACTACCAGGATGGGGACGCGCCGGGATGGAATCGCCCGGTGCATGACCGGCCAGGGCCATCAGCAAAGGAGAGCCATAGACGGTGTCGAACCAGATCTGATAGATGCTGTCGCGACGATCACGGTAATTATTCAAGACCCGTTCCATGGCCTGGGAGAAATTCTCCTGCGCCTCCAGGAAAGGATTATCCTCATCCACAGTCTGACGCTGCTGTGCGATATTCTCGGCCCATTGGTGGATCGTTGCGGCCCAGGGATGGGCGCTGGTCCAGGACTCGTAAGACAAGCGCATGGGATGCAATGCTTCCAGCAACGCGGCGGTATAAGGCGTAGTCAAAGCTTTTACCCAAGGCTGCAAGGTGCTCTTGTAAAAAGCCAGATTGATTTCCGACAGACGGGCAGCGGCAGCAAAGCGGCGATCAGATTCGGGATCAGGCTGCACAATCTCCGCAATTTCAGCCAGACTGCTTTGACGCACCGACATCAGATAGGGGTCATTCAATAAGGTGTCGTCGTCAGGTGTTTCCTCGACAGTGGCCCGATAAATTCCGGCGGGCAACAGGTCAATTTGATCAATCGTGCTGGCAAATTTGCGGTGCTCTTTACTGCCCACACTGCCCGACACAAAAATACCCAGGTGCCCGATACGATCATGGGTCGTGAACACAATGGTCTGGTCGTGACTGCGTACATCATCGTCGTCCAGATACAAGTCAGTAATCCAGCCCAGGGCCTGTGCAGGCGGCGTGATGTTGTCGCCAAAGGAACTGAACACCACAATGGGCGAGCGAATATTGCGCAGGTCGATACGGATGCCATCCGACGTCAACAACTGGGCTGTAGACAGCTTGTTGCCAATGAACAGGTTGTCCACGATGTACTGCATTTCCACATCATTCAAAAAGACATAACCACCCCAGTACTTCTCGAAACCGATATAGCGCTCGGCCTCGGTGTCGGCCTTGGCGTACACGTTGTACTGCTTGGACCACAAGGTATTGGCCGGGTCCAGGTTCTCGAAATTCTTGACCAGCCACGCACCATCAAAACGGCCATTGCCCAGGTCGCTGGTCATGGCGGTCAGCCAACTGCCGCCCAGCAGACCACCGGCATAACGCATGGGGTTGCGACCGGCCCAATAGGACACGGGCGCACCGGCCAGAATCAAGGGGCCAAACAGCTCCGGCCAGACGGCGGCGGCCATCATGACCTGCCAGCCCGCCTGACAATTGCCAATCACCACCGGCTTGCCCTGACTTTCCGGATGCAGCTCTGCCGCTTTGCTGACAAAGGCAGCATGGGCACGCATCACGTCCTCGACGGTCTGACCGGGAACAGGGTCCGGTAAAAAGCCAACAAAGTAACAAGGGTGCCCGGCTTGCAGCGCAGCACCGATTTCACTGTCGGACTTGAAGCCACCGATCCCCGGTCCGTGCCCTGCCCTGGGGTCCACCACCAGGAAAGGACGTTTGCTGGGATCGGTAGGCTGATCTTCCGGTGCCAGAATGCGCACCATCAGATAGTTAACGGGTCGGGGAAGACTCAGGCCCGACATGACCAGTTCAGCCGGGAAGTTCAGCACATTGGGCACCTCAACCTTGCGTTGAGCCTGGTACTGATCCCCGACCTGACGCTCGATATCGGCATACAGAATGGCGCGCTGCCAGGCGTCCACCAGGTACGAGGAGACGGTCTGACCCAGGTTCCAGGGATTCATCATCCAGGAGGACCAGGCCGTGCTGTCGTCACGAGACTTATCTGTCATCATCTTCTCCCTTCCATCAGCTATCTGTTCAAGCGGCCTCAATGGCAATCGCTACGCCTTGACCACCGCCAATGCACAAGGTGGCCAGACCTTTCTGGGCACCTCGGCGACGCATTTCATGAACCAAGGTCACCAGCACTCGCGCGCCGGAAGCACCAATGGGGTGACCCAAAGCGATGGCACCGCCATTGACGTTGACCTTGTCCATATCCCACTGCAAGTCTTTGGCCACCGCCAGCGATTGAGCGGCAAAGGCTTCGTTGGCTTCGATCAGGTCCAGTTGATCCAGTTCCCAACCCACCTTCTTCAAGACCTTGCGGCTGGCCGATACCGGGCCAATACCCATGATGGCCGGATCTACGCCCGTGCTGGCCCAGCCACGAATCCAGGCCAGAACGGGCAGGCCCAATTCCTTGGCTTTCTCTGCGCTGGCCAGCAAAAGTACGGCTGCACCGTCGTTGATGGTGGACGCGTTGCCGGCGGTAACCGTGCCGTCTTTCTTGAAGGCAGGACGCAGCTTGGCCAAGGACTCCAGCGTAGTCTGGGCACGCGGCTGTTCGTCGGCCTCAACGCGCACAGGGTCGCCTTTACGCTGAGGTACGTCGATGGGGGTAATTTCGTCCTTGAAGCGTCCGGCTTCCATCGCGGCTACGGCTTTACGCTGGGACTCCACCGCAAAAGCATCTTGTTGTTCGCGGGTGATGCCGTAGCGCTCGGCCAGGTTTTCGGCCGTGATCCCCATGTGGTAGTTGTGGAAAGCGTCGGTCAAACCGTCACGCAACAAGGTGTCATCCATCATGGCGTGGCCCAGGCCCAAGCCGGTACGGGCTTTGTGTACAACAAAGGGAGCCAGGCTCATGCTTTCCTGACCTCCAGCCAGCACCAGATCGGCATCGCCCAGGGCGATGGCCTGAGCCGCCAGATGCACCGCTTTCAAGCCTGAACCGCAAAGCTTGTTCAGGAACATGGAGGGAACTTCATAAGGCAGGCCAGCGTTCACCGCGGCCTGACGAGCCGGGTTCTGACCAGCGCCGGCGGTCAGAATCTGGCCCAGAATAACTTCATCAATCTGTTCGGCTGCAACGCCCGTGCTCTGGAGCACGGCACGAATCAGTTGTGCGCTCAAATCGTGGGCGGGCACCGTAGACAGCCCCCCTTGAAAACGGCCGATGGGACTACGAGTCGCAGCAACAATGGCGATATCTTTGTGCATATCCATTCCTTTCATAAGTCGCAGGCCCGACAAGCGGGCCCATACAGGCAGCAGCCGAACCGGATCTGGCTTAATACATATGCTGGCCGCCATTCATGGCGACATTACTACCTGTCATAAATCCAGCTGCTTCGCTGGCAATAAAGGTGACCAGAGCGGCAATTTCCTCGGGCTTGCCCAGACGGCCAACCGGGATGCCCGCGATAATGCTGTTACGCACATCTTCAGGCACGGCCATGACCATTTTGGTGGCCAGATAACCGGGGGAAATTGTGTTTACGGTCACGCCCTTGCGCGCCACCTCCTGAGCCAAGGCCTTGGTGAAACCGTGCATCCCTGCCTTGGCGGCCGAGTAGTTGGTTTGACCGAACTGTCCCTTGCTGCCATTGATGGACGAGATATTGATCACTCGGCCCCAGGTACGCTCCAGCATGCCGTCAATAAAAGGCTTGGTCACGTTGAACACCGAGTCCAGATTGACGCGCAGCACATCGTCCCACTTGTCTTTGCTCAGCTTGCGGAACGTGCCATCGCGCGTAATACCGGCGTTATTGACCAGGATGTCGACTTGCAGACCGTCCTTCTCGATAGCTTGCGCCATTTGCTGGCACGATTCGAAATCGGCCACATCAACGTGATAGCCCTGAAACACATAACCTGCATCGGCCTGCTCTTTAAGCCAGACCTGGGCATCGGCCTCGCTGCGCGAGTGAGTCACCAGGACTTGATGGCCCGCATCATGCAGGGCACGGGCGATCTCTTGGCCCAGACCGCCCATCCCACCTGTCACCAAGGCCGTGCGTTTAACCGTAGACATACCGCTTATGCTCCCTTTTTAGTGTCAGAGGCGCTGGCAGCGTTTGCCCAAGGTGCGCCCCACTGCTTGAAAATATCCATCATTGGCACGGCCGCACTGGTATTGCTGACCACCGCCATCACCGACTTCTGCCAGGCTTCCAGCGCTTCCTGCAAACCGGAGGTGAACTCGGTCTGGTTCTGAATCGCTAATTGATTGATGGTCTGGCTGTCGTTAACGCCGTGCTGGAACAAACGCCAGAACGTGTCGGCGGGCAAGGTGGCCAAGGACTGCCAGTTAGCCGTTTGCAACAAGCCTTCAATCTCGGCCGTGGTCTGCTCCATGCTGCGCAAATTACTTTTCTGTACGGACTCCAGCCAGCGATGGCCGCCCTCCTGCAGCAGGCGCGTGATACGCAGTTGCAACTCAACATTGGCCTTGTACAGATCCAGGGGAAGTGTTTCCATGCTCATCGAAATCTCCTTAAAGGAAAAAAGTGCCCCCTGACGGGGCCCAGTCCATCAAGCCATCTGAGAGATGGTGTTACGAAAACGCCGCAGTGACAGAAGGAACAAAGCCGTCCCGATCACCAGCAGGGCTAAAAAGGGTTGCCATACCGTTTCAATGCCAGCCCCCCGGAACAAGATGGCCTGCCCCAGGGACACGAAGTGTGTAGTGGGAGCCAGTTGCATCAGGTTCTGAACAATTTCAGGCATGCTTTCGCGGGGGGTACGTCCGCCCGAGAGCAGGTTCATGGGCAGCAAGGTCAACATCAACAAGAGGCCAAACTGGGGCATGCTGCGCGACAAGGTAGCCAGATAAATCCCCATGGAAGTCATGGCAAACAGACACAGAACGGCGCCGCACAGGAACAAGGGAATGGAACCTTCGATAGGCACGCCCAGCAGACCTCGCACCACAAAATTCAGCGAAGCCGCCGTCGCCACCAGAACCACCAGTCCCATGGCCGTGACCTTGGACGCCATGATCTCGCCCGGTGTGACCGGCATCACCAGCAAGTGTTCGATCGTGCCGTGCTCGCGCTCCCGGATCAGGGCGGCTCCGGTCAGAATGATGGACAGCATCGCCACCGAGTTGATGACCTCGGCAATACTGCCGAACCAGGCTTTTTCCAGTGTGGGGTTAAACCGCACCCGCAAGGCCAGATCTACCGGCAAGGTGTCAATGCTGCGATACCGCCGCACAAACTCGTTAACCTCGCCCATCACCACCTGCTGGATGTAGTTATTGCCGGTAAAGGCCTGACTCATGCGGGTGGCGTCAATGTTCAACTGCACTTCGGGGCTGCGTCCGGCCAGCACATCGCGCTGAAAGTTCGGTGGAATGTTCAGCACAAAGGTGAACTGCCCCGTATCCATGCCCGAGTCCATTTCCCCATACTCGATCATGTGCGGGTGGATGAATTCAGGCGGATAAAAAGCCGACGTAATGCGCGCTGACAAGGGGCTCTGGTCCTGGTCCACAATCGCGATGGGCGCATTGTTCAAGGTTTCGGGCTGCGCGGTCGCGGAGGTGTAAATCGAGACCGAAAACACGTACACAATGAGCAGCAGCATCATGGGGTCGCGCGCCAGACTCCACAGCTCCTTGCGGCCCAGCAACAGTACATTCTTGAGTTTTCTCATCTCACTTCTCCTGCTTTTTCAGCAGCATGACCGCCGCGCCCAACACCACCGGAATGGCCAGCAACAAGGCAAACAAGGCCCCGTGCAGATCCGAGAACGTCAGCGCTTTGTTAAATACCCCGCGACTGATGTTGAACATATGCGTAGCCGGATAAATCTCGCCCGCCCAACGGCTGATCCCTTCCATGGAGGACACCGGGTTCAGCAAACCGGACAATTGCGTGGCGGGTAGCATGGTGCCGATCATGGCAAAGAACATGGCCGCGATCTGACTTTTCGTCACGGTGGAAGCCACCAGCCCCATGCCGGTAGAAATCACGCAAAACATCAAGGTGGCCACGCTCAAGGTCAGGAAGCTGCCCTTGATGGGTACATCGAACACCGTGATGGCCAAGAGGCACATGCACAGAAAGTTGATCATCGCCAGGCCGATATAGGGAATTTGCTTGCCCAGCAAAAACTCCACTCGGGTGACCGGCGTGACGTACAGGTTGATGATGGAACCCAGTTCCTTTTCACGCACCACGGACAATGCCGTCAACATCGCAGGCAACATCAGCAGCAGCACCGGAATCACGGCAGGCACCATGGCCGGCAAGCTCTTGACGTCCGGGTTGTAGCGGTAACGGTCCTGAATACTGGCGGGCACGACCAAAGCCCCCGTCCCCAGACGCTCCTTGGCTTGGGTAATCAGCCATTGCTGATGCATGGCCTTCACGTAGCCTTGAATGGTCTCGGCACGGGTAGGCATGGAACCGTCCACCCAGGCGGCGATTTCCGGCTTGCTGCCGCGCAGCACATCACGTCCAAAACCGGGCGGAATTTCGATCGCCAGCGCAATCTTGCCGCGCCGCATTCTGTCGTCCAGATCCTGGTAATCCGTTAAGGGGGCCTGCTCCAGAAAATAGCGCGAGCCGGACAGGTTCAAAGCGTAGTTCTGGCTGATACTGGTCTGGTCGCGGTCCAGCACGGCGTAGCGCAAATCCTCTACGTCCAGCGTGATACCGAAACCCATCACAAACAGCAAAATCAGGGAACCGGCCAAGGCCAAAGTGGCTCGCACCGGATCTCGACGCAGCTCCAGCGCTTCGCGCCAGGTGTAGCTCAGCAAACGCTGCAAGCTGAAGCGTTCGCGCTTTTCGCTATGAGCTTCGTTTGCCACCACCGCTTGTTCTGTCGCCGGTTCCACTTCAGGCTCGGGGCCACTGGCCTCCAGCAAATAACCAATGAAGGCTTCTTCCAGATCAGCGGCGCCGCGCTTTTTCACCAGGTTCGCAGGCGTATCGCTATCGAGCACTTTACCGGCATGCATCATGGACATGCGATCGCAACGCTCGGCCTCGTTCATGAAGTGGGTGGAGATAAAAATCGTGACCTTGTCGCGGCGGGACAACTCAATCAGCAAGCGCCAGAAATTGTCGCGAGCCACTGGGTCCACACCGGAAGTGGGTTCGTCCAGGATCAGCAGCTCTGGCTTATGCACCATGGCCACCGCCAAGGACAGGCGCTGGCGCATCCCCAAAGGAATGGCATCGGGCAAACGGTCCAGAATCTGGCCCAGCTCAAAACGCTCCACCATTTCCGCCACACGGCCTTCCACCTCGTCCTCGGGGACGTGGAACAACTGGGCGTGCAGCACCAGGTTTTGCCGGACCGTCAGCTCGCTGTACAGGGAAAAAGCCTGTGACATATAGCCCACACGACGGCGGGTATCGATGTCTTTGGGATCAACCTCGTGGCCAAACAACCAGGCCTGACCTTCGGAGGCAGGCAACAGCCCCGTCAGCATCTTCATGGTGGTGGATTTACCGCAGCCGTTCGAGCCCAGAAAGCCAAAAATTTCGCCACGACGTATCCGGAAGGACACATTGTCCACGGCGGTAAAGTCGCCAAAGCGAATCGTCAGCCCTTCGGCCTCAATGGCAATATCGTCGGCATCCACATCCAGTGGCGGGATTTCTACGGCCTTATGACCTTGACGCTTGTCCTCGGGCAAGAGGCGAATAAAGGCCTGCTCCAGACTCTTGCTTTCCGTGCGCTCCAGCAGTTCCTTGGGCGAACCTGTTGCCAGAATCTGGCCGTCGTCCATGGCAACCAGCCAATCAAAGCGCTGGGCCTCGTCCATATAAGCGGTGGCGACAATCACGCTCATGCCGGGACGTTCGATGCGAATACGCTCGATCAGATCCCAGAACTGCTTGCGGGCCAAAGGGTCCACGCCGGTGGTAGGCTCGTCCAGCAGCAGAAAGTCCGGGTCGTGAATCAATGCGCAGCACAGACCCAACTTTTGCTTCATACCGCCCGAAAGCTTGCCTGCAGGCCGTGTCAGAAAAGGATGCAGGCCCGTGCTGCGCGTCAAATCGTCAATTCGGCGACGGCGCTCGGCAGCATCGTGCCCGAACAATCGACCAAAAAACTGCAGGTTTTCTTCCACCGACAAGGTGGGATACAGGTTCTTGCCCAAGCCTTGAGGCATGTAGGCAATGCGCGGGCAAATCTGGTCGCGATGGCTTTTTTCCGCCATATCGCCACCCAGCACTTCAATACGGCCTTCCTGAATCACACGGGCGCCCGCCAGCAAGGACAGCAAGCTGGACTTGCCCACGCCGTCAGGACCAATCAGTCCGACCATGCAAGCGGCAGGCACATCCAGGCTTAAACGATCCAGTGCGAGCGTGTCGCCATAACGCTGGCTAAGTTCAACAACGCGAGCAACCGCCGCCGCTTGCTGCTTGGGCATGGTTTACTCCGTCAAGGTGGAAGTCAGCGACTCAGGCCAGCTGGCATTGGGGTCCAGCTTTACCCAGGCCACACCGGGCAAGCCGGTCTTGACTTGCTCCAGGTGCTTTTTCAACAGCTCGGGGGCAATCTGGGCCTTGACGCGGAACATCAGTTTTTGGCGCTCCGAGGCCGTTTCCACACTCTTGGGAGTGAACTGGGCAGAGCTGGCCACGAAGGACACAGTAGCTGGAACCGGGATGTCCGGAATGGCATCCAGCACCAGACGCACCTCGGTACCCAACGCCACCTTGCCGGCCACTTCGCTGGGCAGGAAGAAAGTCATGTACACATCGGACAGGTCCAGCACGTTCAGCACACGGCCACCCGCACCCAGTACTTCACCGGGCTGGGCGACACGAAACTGCACGCGACCATCGCGGGGGCTGACCAGCTCACTGTCGCGCAAGTCAGCTTCGATACGGGCCACAGCCGCCTTGGCGGCTTCCACGGCAGACTGGGCACCAATCAACTGAGCTTTGGCAGCATTAATGGCGGCTTCTGCGGCATTGGCCTGAGCCTTGGTAGCGGCTACCGCAGCCTGGGCACCACGCACGCGGGCACGGTCATCATCCAGTTCCTGTGCCGAAGCGGCACCTTCTTTGGACAAGGTAGTGGAGCGCGCCAGACGACGTTGGGCCGCATCCAGTTCGGACTCACGTTGACCAATCAAGGCTTTGGCAGCGATGGCATCGCTTTCACGCAAGGCCACTTGAGCCTGAGAGGCCGCCACATTGTTTTCAGCCTGACGCAACCCGGCCACAGCTTCGTCGCGTGCCGCTTCCAGACTGTCTTGCTGCATGATGGCCAGCACTTCGCCTTCTTTCACAAAATCGCCCTCGTGAGCGGCAATGCTTTGGATACGTCCGGCAAACTTGGTGGAGATATCAATCTCGGTCGCTTCAATACGGCCATTACCGCTGACAAAACCATCGCCAGGACCGGTATTGGACATTTTCTGCCATGCCCACCACCCCAGGCCCAGAACCCCGGCAACGATTAGGACAGGAACAAGATTTTTTTTCAAAGAGGATTGTTTGCTCATAGCTGGCTCGAGGATGGATCCGAATTAGAGGAGTTATGGGTGTTGGTCAGGGGCTCGGAGGGGTCCAGCCCACCGCCCAAGGCGCTATACATGGCAATCTGGCTGGCCAGGAGCGCACGACGCGTTTGCACCACTTGCTGCTCCACATCCAGCAAGTCACGCTGCGCATCCAGCACTTCCAGATAGGCAGCCGAACCGTTGTCGTAACGCATCTGCGCCAGACGGGCGCGCTCGGTCTGGGCGCTGCGGGCGACCAGTTGAACTTCCAACTGCTGGCTTAACCAGTGGCGTGTCGACAAGGCGTCCGACACTTCACGAAAGGCGGTTTGAATAGCTTTCTCGTATTCCGCAATGCGCATGTCGCGACGCACATAGGAGGCGTCCAGATTCGCGCTGCGGCGGCCACCATCAAAGATGGGCAGGGAGATGGTCGGAGCAAACATCCAGGTCTTGCTGCCGGAATCAAACAAACCATCCAGCTCGGCGCTGGCGGTGCCGAAATTGCCGGTCAAGGCAATGCGGGGGAAGAAAGCGGCACGGGCAGCCCCAATATTGGCATTGGCGGCACGCAGCTTGTGCTCAGCCGCAATAATGTCGGGACGCCAGACCATCAGGTCCGAAGGCAAACCGGGCGACAGCTCGGCCAACATGATGTTTTCATTCAAAGGCGCACCGGTTGGAGACACGCCCGGATCGGCCCCCAGAAGCTGTTGCAAGGCATGTAATTGCACCGCACGTTGCTGTTCCAGCTGGGCCAGCATGGACTGAGCCTGCGTCAGCAAGGTTTGCACCTGCGTCACATCCAGCTTGGACGTTGCGCCAACTTCATAACGACGGGAGAAAATGCGGTAAGACTCCTGACGAGTCTCTACGCTTTTGCGGGCGATCTGCACGCGTTCGTCCAGCTCGCGCACCACAAGATAGTTATTGGCCACTTGCGAGACCAAAGCGACATGCACGGCTTGTCGGCCTGCCTCGGTAGCCAGCCAGCCTTGCAAGGCGGCATCTTCAAGGCTACGTACGCGTCCCCATAAATCCAGCTCCCAACTGGTCAAACCGACCTGGGCACGATAATCACCACCTGTCACCGCCTGGCCGCTGGGGTTCATGTCCCCAGGCACACGCGAGCGAGCAGCTTGCCCCCCTACGGTAAATTCAGGAAAGCGTTCGCTGCGCTGCAAATTCAGCATGGCACGGGCTTCGTCCACCCGTAAAACAGCCACGCGCATATCGCGGTTATTTTCCAGCGCAGTCTCAATGAGCTTGCTCAGAACCGGGTCTTTAAAGTATTCGCGCCAACCCAGATCACGCTCTCGCACCGCATTGGCCTGGCCTGCTGACAGGTCCGAGTAGGCTTGCGGAACGGGGGAAGCGGGCTGATCGTAATCAGGTGCCATCGAGGCACAACCCGCCAGGGTAAGCAGCAAGGCAGCCAGCGCGAAATGAGGGCGACGCGCAGCGCTTCGATGCTTGAGACTCAAATCGTAGGTCTGTGGGGCCATTGGAAAAAATGCCTAATGAGAAAAAGGGAAACTGCCGTCAAGGCAAAACAGCACGTCAGCGACGGGCTTTGCGCCTATCGCCGACATCAAACAGAGCGACAAGCTCACCATTTAGCGAGCTTGTATGACCTGACTGCTTACTTCATTAATACGTATTGACCGGGTGCTGGGCCGACCGGAGCGTAGCCCTGTCTGGCGGCACCCATTTGCGGTGGCTTCACATCCGCTCCCGAGCGAGCCTTGAGCCATTCCGTCCAGGCGGGCCACCAGGAACCCGGATGCGAGGCGGCTTGTGCCTGCCAGTCGTCCACCAGAACAGGCGCAGTGCCTGCCGCGCGGGTCTGAATCTGATATTTGCGACGCGGATGGCCCGGTTCGCTGACAATCCCGGCGTTATGCCCACCTGTGGTCAAGACAAAGGTGATTTCGGCAGGCACCAGATAATGCAACTTGTAAACAGAGCGCCAGGGGGCAACGTGATCGGAAACAGTACCGACACAAAAAATAGGCAAATTAACTTGCGCAAGAGAAACGATACGGCCTTCAACCGGATAGCGGTTTTGACTTAAATCATTATTCAAATACATGCGGCGCAAATATTGCGAATGCATGGTGGCGGGCATACGCGTGGCGTCTGCATTCCAGGCCATTAAATCGTTCAAGGGGCGGCGTTCGCCCAATAAATATTTATTAACCATGGGCGCCCACAATAAATCAGCGGAGCGCAGCATTTGAAAAGCGGCTTCCATCTGATTGGCGCGCAAATAGCCCTCGTCGGCCATCTGAGCTTCCAGCAGGCTGACCTGACTTTCGTCAATGAACAGGGACAAATCGCCCGGCTCGGAAAAGTCGGTTTGGGCCGCAAAGAACGTCAGGGAGGCAAGCCTGTCGTCCCCATCGCGTGCCATGGCAGCCGCGGCAATCGCCAGCAAGGTGCCGCCCAGGCAATAACCGGTGGCGTGGATTTTCTGGCCGGGAACAATGGCGTTGACAGCATCCAGGCTGGCCTTCCAGCCCAGGCGAATGTAGTCGTCCATCCCGAAGGCATGATCTTCGGCAAGCGGGTTTTTCCAGGACAGGCAAAACACCGTGTGGCCTTGATCCACCAGGTATTTGATCAGGGAATTTTGTTCGGACAGATCCAGAATGTAGTACTTCATGATCCAGGCCGGAACGATCAGCACAGGCTCTGGATGGACCTGCTTGGTAGAAGGCGTGTACTGGATCAGTTCGACCAGCTCGTTACGTAGTACCACCTTGCCCGGCGTGGCCGCCACATCCTTGCCGACCACAAAATCTTCGGTGCCTACGGGCGGTTCACCCGCGAACTGGGCCTGCATATCCTGCTGCCAGTTCTCCAGGCCACGGCTGAAGTTATCCCCCTGTTCTGCAAGGGTTTTATCCCACACCAAGGGGTTGGTCCAGGCAAAGTTACTGGGGCTGAGCATGTTCAACCATTGCTCAACACCAAAGGCAATCAGTTTTTGATGATGAGGCTCCACACCGGCTACGCCTTCCGTGGCACTTTGCCACCACTGCTGCTGCGCCTGATAGGTTTGTCGCAGCAAATTAAAAGGCCAACGATCCCAGGCGGGGTCGGAAAAGCGGCGGTCGGTATAGGCAGGCGCTGCAGCTTGTTCTGAGGTTTGGGGAGACAACTGGGCTGATGCGGCCAGCTCCTCGCTCCATTCACGAAATAGCTGTTCCCACTGACGTTGCGCCAACTGACGCAACTGTTCTTGTTTGCCAGGGCTAAGGGCCAGATGACGCATCCAGTCCATCCAGGCAAGAAACTGCGATTCGGGGGAGATGGAACTCCAGATACGAGCCCAGGCGGCTCGTGCGGATGCGTCTAACTGTTCAGTCTGATCAAGGGACTGCCTGCTAACCATTGCCACTCCGCAAAAAGTACATACAAAAAACAGATACGACTGCTTAGTCTTTTTAACAATACACCAGTTTACATCTAAACTTTTTGTATGCAGGCCTTTTAATAAAGAGCCATAAAAAACCTTTGCGTTAGATCAAGTTCATGGCAGATAAAAAACGACCAGCCTCAACCACATTTGTTGTTATACCGTGCCTGTTATGGAATAGGGAAATAAAAACAAGTGGAAAAACAAATAAAGCCTCACTAAAAAAACTCAGGCTTTAAAAAACAAAGGCGATGCAATCCATTGAAACAAGCGGTAACCCAGACTCATGGCACAACTATTATTTCCACAGCAATGTGACAAAACAAGCACAGCCCCTCGTCAAGCCCTCCAGCCGCAGCCAGGCTGGCTTGCCATCGGCCTGGGACAAGTGGCCTGATATACTGCAAGCCCCATATCTTGCCCATCCCCACAGGATGACATGACAGACACGCACCAAAATAAACCTTCTAAAAACGAAAGCACAAACAAGCGACGTTACCTACCGTCAGCTGAGCGCAAACGCGAAATCCTGAAAGCCGCTTTTGAAGAGTTTTCTCATCGGGGATTTCTGGGCACTTCGCTGGAGCGCATCGCCGCGCGCGCCGGGATCTCCAAGTCCGGCATCTACGCGCACTACAGCAGCAAAGATGAAGTGTTCGAGGACATGCTCCACAGCACTCTGCTGCCACCTGATGGCAATACCTTTGAGTTGTCCGATACCTCCGAGGCAGACACCCTGTCCTGTATCGTGGATGAGTACCTGCACCAGTTGTATGAACGCCTGTCCAACCCGGACGTGCAAGCCATGTTCAGGCTTTTGATGACAGAAAGTGGCCGCGTGCCGGATCTGGCTCATTACTGGGGCAAACAGCTCCTGAGCCAGAACTACACCGCCAATCAGGCGTTTTTTGAACTGGGCATACAGCGAGGTCTCATCCGCCCTGACGTCAGTCCCTCCGACTACATCCTGGCCGCCTCTCCCTCCCTGATGTGGCTGATGGTTTTGCTGGTTCTGGGACCACAGAACTCGCCCGTGCCCTTTGAAGAAGTACATCAGTTGCACAAGCGCTTGCTGATAGAGTGCCTGCAACCTGCATCGGCCTAAGGGCTGCTCATTAAGAACAAGCCAAACAAGTTCGTCTGCTTTGGCAAGCGGGCTTGTTTGAGCCTCTGCATGCCCCCTACCGCTTGGTTGTGCCATAAGCCTCATCAAGGCAGACGTATAAGCGCGTCTGATGCACACGCTACACTTGCGGGCAACAACCATTCCATCGAACCGCAACTGACCGTACAATAGTCGGTTGCAGTCCATTTTCAATGGGTTCCCTCACCCCATTCACCAAAAAGGTCCAGACATGACTCTGCCTACCGTGCCGTCTTCACGGCTGTCGTTCTACGTACGACTTCTGATTGCCTTTCACATTTTTATTGTGATTGCCAGCAATTATCTGGTTCAACTTCCTATTGAACTGTTCGGCTTCCATAGCACCTGGGGAGCCTTCAGCTTTCCCTTTGTTTTTCTGGCTACCGACCTGACCGTCCGCTTGATGGGCAAGTCCGAAGCGCGCCGCGTGATTACCCGCGCGATGTTTCCAGCCCTGATCGCCTCTTATGTGGTCTCGGTGCTTTTTAATGAAGGGCAGTTCAACGGCTTGCAAGCACTGGGCGAATTCAACAGCTTTGTGTTCCGTATTGCCTTGGCCAGCTTTGCCGCCTATGTATTAGGGCAACTGCTGGATGTACAGGTCTTTGATCGCATCCGTCGCGACTACAAACAATGGTGGCTTGCTCCAGCGGCCGCCTCGATCTTTGGGCAGGCACTGGATACCTTGGCCTTTTTCGGCATCGCTTTCTGGCACAGCAGCAATCCCTTCATGGCCGAACACTGGGGCGAGATCGCCGTCGTCGATTACGTTATCAAACTGGGCGTCAGCCTGCTGCTGTTTGTACCTATGTATGGCGTACTGCTCAACTCCCTGATCAGCACCATGAAGCGCCGCGCCCTGAGCACCGCACAGGTCAAAGCATGAAGCCACACACTCCCCGCCGCCGGGCCCTGGTTCTCTTTTCGGGCGGACAGGATTCAGCCACCTGTCTGGCCTGGGCTTTGGACCGCTTTGCCTTTGTAGAAACCGTGGGCTTTGACTACGGCCAGCGCAACCATGCGGAACTGCAGTGTCGACAGACACTAAGAGACAAGCTTTGCCAGCAGTTCCCGCACTGGGCAGAGCGCCTCGGGCAAGACTATGTGCTCGACGCTAGCGTCCTGGCTCAGATAGGCGGCAGCGCCATGACTGAATCCATGACGATTGCCATGCAGGAAGACGGTCTGCCCAATACCTTTGTGCCGGGTCGAAACCTGCTGTTCTTTACCCTGGCTGGCGCACTGGCCTACCGTCGGGGACTGGATACACTGGTTGGCGGCATGTCTGAAACCGATTATTCGGGCTACCCGGACTGCCGTGACAACACGCTGAAAGCACTGCAAGTGGCATTAAGCCTGGGGATCGAGCGCCCACTGACCGTGGAAACACCACTGATGTGGCTGGATAAAGCAGATACCTGGGAGCTGGCCCACCAGTTGGGCTCGGATGCTTTAGTGAAGCTGATTCAGGAAGACAGCCATACCTGTTACCAGAACGAGCGGGAAACCCTGCATGACTGGGGATATGGCTGCGGGCAATGTCCGGCTTGTGAGCTGCGGGCGAAAGGGTATGGAGATTGGAAGTTGAGGGGCTGATCGCCTCGCTACTTTTTGCAGTGGCACGGGTGAAGAACACGATACACACGCCGTGCCGCATTGCAGGACTGCATTGCTCTGACTAAAAATATCAAAAAAGACAAAAGATAAATCAAGGCCGGAATTCCAAAATAACGCTGAGACTTCACCCCTGATTTCAAACTGGAGAAATAAGCTCCTGACTGAACAGAATTGCAAATATAGTCAATTTCATTCTGAAAGAGAGGCGTCTCTGACCTCCTTGTCTCCAGCGAACAATCCGCTATATTAAAAACCCATCGCTTACCATCCGGAGCAAGAAGCGATCTCATACCCTGCTCTCCCTGCCAAGCCCAAACCTCGCTTCCTTTAAACTTGACAATAGCCTCAGAGCCAAAAGACAAAATAGAAGCGGGAGCCACAAAAAGGCCAAGAAGAACAATAAAGACGAACAAAACTCCCATCTGAAAATAACCAGGATTTTTCACATCCTGCTCTGGCCAATTAACCCAATCCCCAGCTTTACCCAAAGTTCTCAAGGGGATAGCAACGCTATCTGCCCACTTAATCGCTTGGTGCGTATCCTTCACCGTACGAATTCCCTGCCCCCTAACCATTCCAAACATCACCTTAAAGCGCTCAACATCCAACGTATTTTTCCGTGTGGAGTCCAGATAAGAATCATAAAATTCCTCTCGATGAAAGACAGTCCAAAGCTTATTGAAAAATATAAAATAAGCACGATTAAAGAAAAGAAAAAGAAAGCCAACAATAATAAAACTGAAAAATATAAAATTAGCAACAGAAGAGAAAGAGTAAAAAACAGAAGACATTAAATTCATAAAAAAAACCCAACCACCAAAGTGGCTGGGCTCCTATAAAAAATTAATTAAATCACAGCTGCGCTGGCTCCGTCTGCACCTGATACACCGGATAGCTTCGGCACAGGTTCACAATTTTTTCCCGAATCTCGTGCTTGACCTTATCTAAAGTGCCAGCCTCGTAGGCATCAAGCACATCACACAAGTAATGCGCCAGCTGCTCGCAGTCCTTCACCGTAAAGCCACGTGTTGTTACAGCCGGCGTTCCGATACGAATACCCGAGGTCACCATGGGCGAACGGGGATCATTGGGCACCGAATTCTTGTTCACGGTGATATAGGCATCTGCCAAGGCATCACTGGCCTCTTGCCCGGTGTAGGGCTTGGTCGACAAGTTGATCAGCATCATGTGGTTATCTGTCCCGCCTGACACGATGTTGTGACCACGCTGCATCAGTACCGCCGCCATGGCACGGGCATTACGCACCACGTTTTGCTGATAGGTACGGAATTCCGGCTGCAGAGCCTCTTTGAAAGCAATGGCTTTGGCCGCGATCAAGTGCATCAATGGGCCGCCTTGCACGCCGGGGAATACAGCGGAATTCAGACGTTTGTAGAAATCTTCGCTTTGCCCTTTAGCCATGATCACGCCACCACGTGGACCGCGCAGGGTTTTGTGCGTTGTGCTGGTGACTACATGGGCGTGTGGCAAGGGGCTGGGATACTCACCCGCCGCCACCAGACCAGCTACGTGGGCCATATCCACCCAGAACCAGGCGCCGACCTTATCAGCAATCTGGCGCATACGCGCCCAATCCTTCACACGCGAATAGGCGGAGAAACCACCAATCAGCATTTTGGGCTTGGTCTCGATAGCAATGCGCTCCATTTCGTCGTAATCGATCAGCCCGGTTCGGGTATCAACTCCGTAAGGAACAATGTTGTAAAGACGCCCGGAAATGTTGATGGGGTTACCGTGGGTCAGGTGACCACCCTGAGCCAGGTTCATCCCCATCACCGTATCGCCCGGTTTGAGCAAAGCCAGGAATACTGCAGTGTTAGCCTGCGCTCCAGCATGAGGCTGTACGTTGGCGTAATCACAATCGAACACCGCTTTCAGACGCTCGATAGCCAGACGTTCGGCTACATCTACAAATTCACAACCGGCGTAGTAACGCTTGTCCGGGTAACCCTCGGCGTATTTGTTGGTAAACACGGAGTTCTGAACCTGCATAACCAAAGGGCTGGCGTAGTTTTCCGAGGCAATCAGTTCTACGTGATCTTCCTGACGGCTTTCTTCGCCCTGAATGGCCTGAGCCAATTCCTTGTCGAATTCAGCCAGGCTGAGTGTGTTGTCGTACATCGCTTTTCCTTAAAAAAATTTCTACCCACGTCGCGGCTACTTGCTTGGCCGCCTTGCAAAGCAGGCGCACGCCCTAACCGTGCGTGCGCTTGAACTCGCGCATGAACTCTCCCAGCGCCTGTACCGCATCCAAGGTGACGGCGTTGTAGATGCTGGCGCGCAAGCCCCCCGTTGACTGATGGCCCTTCAAGCCGTGAAAACCATTCTTTTGCGCTTCTTCAACAAATAAAATATCTAAATCAGTTTCAGCAATATGAAATGGAACATTATTGATGGATCGATAGTCAGGTAAAACATTGTTGATATAGAAACTATCACTGCCATCAATAATCTCATAGAGCAGCTGCGACTTTTTCTTATTTATTTTGTGCAATACTTCTATTCCACCAACACGCTCTATCCATTCCAGCATCAAACCCAGCACATACCAGGAAAAGGTTGAGGGCGTATTTAATAGCGATTGTTTTTTTGCTTGAATGGAAAAATCCAAAGCTTGTGGCGTATTTGCCAAAGGCCTGTCTAAAATAGCAGGATTAAGTAATACCAGCGTAACACCGGCAATTCCCATATTTTTCTGGGCCGAGGCATAAATCAAATCGTGAGCCGAGACATCAATCGGTTTTGACATCAAGCTGGAGCAAGCATCACATACCAAGGGAATAGGTGAAACAGGTGGTTTTGAAAATTGCAAGCCCTGTGCAGTTTCGTTCTCTGTGTAATGCAAGTACGCTGCATCCCGATTAATATTAGATTCATTAATCTCGGGAATACGATCAAATCCAGTTTCATAAGAACTGGCTACGATTTCGACATTCCCATATTGCTTGGCGGCATTAGCCGCCTGTTCCGACCATAAACCCGTATGTATATAGTCCGCTGTGTTTGCTTGATGAAGCAGGTTCATCGGTATTTGAGAAAACTGCAGGTACGACCCTCCTTGCAGGAGCAAGACGTGATAGTCCGTTGGCACGGCCAGAACACGACGCACAGCGGCGTCGGTACGATGGGCAAAATCCATGAAAGGCTGGGAACGATGGCTGATTTCCATCACGGACACCCCTGTGCCCGCAAAATCAAGCAGCTCATCACGTATTTGCAATAGAACATCCATTGGCAAGGCGCTGGGCCCTGCGCTGAAATTAAAGGGTCGGGACATACTTGCTGAGATCCTGTACAAACCTGAACGCCGGAACAGGCCCCCCTATTTCGGCAATGACAATCAAGTCTACGAGCACAATGGTCTGACTAGTCAGACCATTAATATTCTCTGGAGCAGACCGCATGACGCGTTCGTTTGAACTGGACACCTTGAAGATGCGTCTTAACGATGACGAACTTCAATCCCTGGATCTTCACCAACGCATTCAGCGTGCCTTGCGGGCGTTGATTCTGGATGGCGCGCTGGGTCCGGGGGTCAAGCTGCCTGCCACACGCTCGCTGGCCAAATCCTTGGGCATGGCCCGCGATACGGTTGAAAACGCCTATGTTCAACTGCATCGCGACGGCTTTATCGTGCGGCGCGAGGGCTCGGGCAGCTATGTTTCCGAGTCGGTCGGCACGGAGCTGCGCGGCAGTGCCTATCGCCGCATCAAAGCCCAGGATCTGAAACGCAGCGTAATGGAACCCGGTACGGGCTTGAGCCGTCGGGGTCGCGCCGTGTTTGAAAGTGGCGGCATTGCCGATCAACAGACCATCAAGGCCTTTGCCACTGGCCTGCCGGAAACCCGCAACTTCCCCACCGATGTGTGGGAACGCCTGCAGCGTCAGGCCATGAAAGACTATCGAGCCAACATCCTGCTGCATGGCGATCCGCAAGGCACCGAGTCCCTGCGTAAAGCGATTGCCGTGTACCTGAATCTGGAGCGTGGTGCGAAGGTCTCGGCCGATCAAATTTTGATTCTGAGCAGCACGCGCCAGGCCTTGTTCCTGTGCGCGCAATTACTGGTCGATGCTGGCAAACCCATTCTGGTTGAAAATCCTGGCTACTTCGGCGCCCGCAAAGCCTTTGAAGCGGCCGAGGCTCGTGTCGTACCGATTGGCGTGGACGAGCAAGGCTTGCGCACCGATCTGCTGAATGAAGATCGCAGCGGCGCGAACTGCATTTACGTGACACCCTCGCACCAGTACCCCACCGGGGCCACCATGTCCCTGGAACGTCGTCTGGAGCTCATACACTGGGCGGCTGAAAATGGCCGCTGGATTATGGAAGACGACTACGACAGTGAATTTCATTACGACGGCTTACCCACGGCGTGTGTGCAGGGTCTGGATAAATACCAACGCACAATCTACTTGGGCACCTTCAGCAAAACCCTGTATCCGGGCCTGCGCATGGGCTATATGGCCCTGCCACCCGAGCTGGTCAAACCCTTCACCCAGGCACGCAGCATCATGGATGGTCACACACCGCAAATCCTGCAGCTGACGCTGGCGCGTTTTATGGAGGACGGACATTACAACTCGCATATTCGCGCTATGCGCAAGCTGTATGCCGGGCGGCGGGAGATCATGCTGGAAGCCATCGAGCAGCACTTGCAAGGAATCGTTCGTGCGGCCCGACCTGAAGGCGGTTTGCAGATTCCCTGCTTTCTGGAGCCGGGCTGGTCAGAAGAACACACGCTGCGCCGCGCCTTGAGCGCTGGCGTTCAACTGCCGGGTTTGAGCCGTCTGTACATTGGTGAAGAAAAACAACAGGGCTGGCTGCTGGGCTATGCCTCCCTGACCGCCTACGAGATCGAGTCCGCCATGTTGCGTCTGGCCAACGCTCTGCGTCAGGGCAAAGGCTGAGCCGGGAAAAATCAGTACATCAAGGGGTATCGCCGGTTCAGGTCTGCGACCCCTTCCAAAATGGCATTCTCGGTGCGGGGATTGCGCGAACCACTGCGCACCCCGCCCAGCAAGGCCAGAATCATGTCGCCAATTTCCTTGAAATCATCTTCACCCAAACCGCGAGTCGTACAGGCGGCACTGCCGACCCGTACCCCCGAATAGGCGCCAGAGGCTTGCTCATACGGCACACGGTGTTTGCTCAAGCTAATGCCCAACTGAGCCAGAACCTGCTCAACCAAAGGCCCGGAAAGGCCCCAAGGGCGCAAATCCACCACACCAAAATGACAGTCTGTTCCCCCTGAC
This sequence comes from Alcaligenes sp. DN25, assembly GCF_023674485.1. Classification (NCBI taxonomy): domain Bacteria; kingdom Pseudomonadati; phylum Pseudomonadota; class Betaproteobacteria; order Burkholderiales; family Alcaligenaceae; genus Alcaligenes; species Alcaligenes sp. DN25. Next base: position 3,041,113 of record NZ_CP098408.1, read on the forward strand.
ACCACCGTCAGCCCACCTTCGGACAAGCGGCGACACAGGCTGCGCGCATTGATGATGACGGACTGGGCATAGGCCTTATAGGATGGGCTCATCGCTTCACCCAAAGCCACCGCCTTGGCGGCCAGAATGTTCAGCAAAGGTCCGCCTTGCAGCCCTGGATATACGGCCTGGCTCAAGCGCTCGGCCAGCTTGGGCTCATTGCTCAAGATAATCCCACCACGCGGTCCGCGTAAGGTGCCATGCGTGGAAAAGGTCGTGACATGGGCATGTTTGACGGGTGACTCCATCAGACCTGCCGCCACCAGCCCCGCGCCGTGGGCCAAATCCACCATCAAATAAGCGTTGATCTCGTTGGCAATATTCCTGAACTCGGCAAAATTTGGCGTACGTGAATAGGACGAACCTCCGGCAATGATCAACCGCGGCCGTTCCCTGTGGGCCAGGGCACGAACCTCGTCCATGTCGACCCATTGCGTCTGACGATCCACTCCGTACGAGCAGGTCTGAAACCAGCGTCCGGACACATTGAAATGCGAACCGTGGCTAAGGTGCCCGCCCGCACTTTGATCCAGCGCCAGAATCGTGTCGCCCGGCGAGAGCAAGGCCAGGTACACCGCCAGATTGGCCTGGCTGCCCGAGTGCGCCTGCACATTGGCGTAAGAGGCCCCAAAAACCGACTTGGCCCGCTCGATAGCCAGCTCTTCGGTTTGATCGGCTTGTTCGCACCCGCCGTAAATCCGTTGCCCAGGATAGCCTTGCGCCTGCTTGTTGCTGAGCAAGGAGCCCTGCACGTCCAAAACGGAGCGGCTCAGGTAATTCTCGGAAGCGATCAGCTCAATGGTGTGTTGTTGACGACGCCGTTCGGCTTCGATGATGTCCCAAAGATTGCGATCACTTTGCTGTAGAAATTGCGAACCCGCCAGAGGCTGGTGGGGGGTGTCGCCACCGGCAAGACTCTTCATGGGAGTTCCTGTTTAGAGATTGGCCACGATAGGGTCGTGGCTCATTGCCCGATACCAGGCAAAAGTGCTGCCCTGGACGCACGAACTCCAAGGGCGAAAGATAAACATCCTATTCTGTTTATCGATCTATAAAACAGTCCATTAAAAATTAACTCACCAGACCACTTTTAATTATTGTTATTTGAATAAAAATTCAAAGCATAAAGAATTAAAAACCCTCTGAAACACAGAGAGAACGCCAATCCCGATCATCCTGGTCAAGAATTAAAACAAGATTCAAATTTTTATCATTAAGTGGTCTGTCAAATGATCTTGAAATGGTCTGTCATTTATTGTCATAGGATCATTAGAATGCAGCCAACGAATACTCAACGCCCGTACTTCTAAACGTTCAAGCAGATTATCACCTTTTTCAATCTGTACACGATAAACACATCCCCAGTTTTCCCACGACTACAGGAAACGCCATTGCTTTAACGGCAGTTCAACCACGCTGATCCCCACGGCTCAAGAAACCCGGCAACGGGATTTTTTTGGGCCTTATCCATAAGAATCGGCAAATCCTTTTAAGCCTGCGAATTTCCATTTGGAAATAAAGATAGGTGGAGTAAAGAAACGACCTGTTCATTTCGAACAGATCGCAATCAACAGCAAGGAAGTTTGAAATGACAATCAAAAGCTACGAAACTGATGACGCCGTACGGAATATGCTGCAAAAGCTGTCTGTACTTTGGAAAAACCGGGCTGCCGTGAATCAGGAACTGCCGGACTACAACAATCTGGCTTTCGATCCCAACAAGGCCGATTTCAGTGAATGCCTGCTGCCTTTTCGCGGGCATCAGGCATGGCTGGAAGCTCCTGAAGAATTGAAATCGCAGTGCTTGTCCTACGCCTGGGGCATTTACAACCTGAAGACCATTTACGTTGAGTGCAACGTGGTCACGCCTTCTTGCGAAGACATCATCAAGACCCCGCCCCCAAGCGCCAACCGCAATCTGCTGCAAGACGTGATGTCCCAGGCCTTGCTGGACGAGGCCCTGCACACTCGCATGTCCATCATGGCCTGCAACTACATCTACTCCATGCGTGGTCTGACGCCCCTGGATTTCACCAATTTCAACCTGGTGCAGTGGCGCAATGACATCCTGAGCCAATGCGGTTCCGAATCCGAGCGTCGTCTGACCCGCTTTGCCATTGCCTGCGCGTCCGAGACCCTGATTACCGACTACCTGAAGACCATGGCCGAGGACAAGAGCATCCAGACCGTGTGCCATGAAGTTACCCGCACCCATGCCATGGACGAGTGGAGCCACTCCAGCGTGTTCAGCTTTGTTGCGTCGGACATCATTCACGGACTGAGCCAGAAAGAGCGCGAGCATATGCGCGCCGTTATTTTGCGCACCGTAGAAATGTTCGCCAACAATGAAATGGGCGCCTGGGAAAAAGTCTTCTCCATGGTGAATTTCCCCAATGCTCGCGACATCTTGCACGACACCGGCGACTCCAACGAAATTGGTGTGTACACCGGCTCGGTAGAAAGCCTGATCGAACGCATTGGCCTGAACAGCAAGTCCGGCAAGGCTCCTGCCGAGGCCGAACAACAGGAGGCGCTGCAATGACAGCCATGATTCAGGCGCGCTGCGAGACCGTTCGCCCCGAGGCCGGAAACGTCAAAGTGTTTACCTTGCGGGTGCAGGGCGGCCATTTTGATTTTCTGCAAGCCTTGCAGGCAGGCAAGCACGTCGCCCTGAGCTACCCCGATACCGGCGGCACCATTCAACAGCGTATGTATTCGATCACTCGTATGGCCGATCCAGACCTGATTGAAATTGCCGTGAAAGGGTCGGGGCGCAATAGTGTTTCCGATCACTTGCACGCCACCTTGCGCGAGGGCATGAGTGTGCCCCTGCAATATGTGGCGGGTGAAATCTCGGTGAACTCCATTGTGGGTTACCAGCGTATCGCCATGATTGCAGGCGGCATTGGCATTACCCTGCCCATTGCCTTGCTGCGTGAATTGGCGACGCGAGCCCAGGACGGCTTGCCTGTACCACAAGTACATTTGCTGCTCAGTATTGCCCGTATTGCCGACATTCCTTTCCTGCACGAGCTGCTGCAGCTGGACCTGGGCACCAGCTGGTTCACGCTGACCGTGTTTGTCACGCAGGAAAAGATTCGCGAAAGCGCTCATTTCAAAGTGGGTCGCCCCTCTTTTGAAAATATGGAGCAGTTAAAAGACCCACAGGCCGTCGTGATTTGCGGCAGCCACGGTTTTGCCCAGGCCTTGCGCGAATACACCCTTCAGGCTCACCCCATCTCGCACATGTTGATCGAGGCTTTTTCCCCGCCCGCCAGTTCCGGCGTGGAAATCCTGCCTGAAGCAGACAGCGCGCCCTTGCAAATCAATGTACGCAGCACCGGGCAAACGCTCTCGCCTGAACCGGGCAGCAGCTTGCTGGAAATGCTGGAGGCCGCCGATGTGCCTATTCGTAGTCAATGCCGCTCGGGTATTTGCGGCGCGTGCCGGGTACAGATTTCGGAGGGCGAGTACCGCTCTGAACCGGATTTTTGCCTGAGCGACCAGGACAAGGCCCAGGGCCATGCACTGGCATGTTGCACCTTCCCCTTATCGGGTGCCATTAATGTAGACATCGGTACCACGAGCTGACATCCTTACCATCTGGATTGAAAGAACCTCTTATGAAGAAAGTCATCGCACTGCGTCATATCCATTTTGAAGACTTGGGCACACTGGAGCCTGTTCTGATCGAACAGGGCTACCAAGTTCAATACATTGACCCTTCCGTCGAGTCACTGCGTCACGTGGGTGAACAGGACGCTGACCTGCTGGTTGTATTGGGCGGGCCAATCGGCGCCTACGACGAAAAGATTTACCCCTTCCTGTCTGATGAGCTGGAACTGATCAACAAGTTCTTGCTGGCAGGCAAACCTTTGCTGGGCATTTGCCTGGGCGCACAATTGATTGCGCGCGCCCTGGGTGCCAATGTCTACCCCCTGGGTGTGAAAGAAATCGGTTTCTCTCCGTTGAAACTGAGCGAAGCGGGCAAAGAATCGCCCCTGGCCGCCGTTAGCGGCATTCCCGTCCTGCACTGGCATGGGGATCAGTTCGATATTCCAGACGGAGCCATTCACCTGGCCAGCACGGACGTAGGCCCCAATCAGGCCTTCTCCTTCGGAACCCAAGTACTGGGCCTGCAATTTCACCTGGAAGCCGACACCAGCAAACTGGAACGCTGGCTGGTTGGTCATGCCAACGAACTGGGACAAGCTGATATCGATCCGCAAATGCTGCGTCTGGAAGCCATGGCGGTACAAAAACGCCTGCACGCCGCTGCCGCTACGGTCCTGACCAGCTGGCTCAGCCAACTTAAACAGGCCAGTTCCGCTGATTGCGCTGCATGAACACTGCTGCTGTAACGTTCGTCGATCGTGAACGACATCCCTACCATGTGGATGTCGTTTCGATTCAGTCGCAAGTCGTCTACGGTCGGGTGGGCAACAATGTTGCCGGCCCGACTTTGCGTAGACACGGCTTTAAAGTGGCCGCCGTTCCCACCGTGTTGCTCAGCAACAACCCGCAATACCCCACGGTGCACGGCGGCGCTGTCCCCGATGAATGGCTGGAAGGCTTTCTGAATGATCTGGTCTTGCGCGGTGCGCTGGACAAGGTACGCGCTGTCCTGATCGGTTATCTGGGCAGCGCCAACCAGGCCGTCATCATTGCACGCTGGTTAAAAGCGTTGCTGCAAGAGCACCCTGACACTCTGGTGATAGTGGACCCGGTCATGGGTGATCTGGATGTAGGCGTCTACGTAGACCCGGCACTGATCCCCGCCTATCACGAAACCTTGCTGCCGCTGGCCACGGGCCTGACCCCCAATAATTACGAGCTGTCCTTGCTGTCCCAACAGCCTTGCGACACCATCCAGGGCAGTTCCAGCGCCGCGCACGCCTTGCTAAATGGCCGGACCGAATGGGTCATTGCCACCAGTGCCGCCCCCGACTCCTGGCAGGATGGTCAGATCAAATTATTGATGTCTCGCAAGGAGCCGCGTGCCGACACCCTGCTTAGCCATCCGCGCGTGGATTGTGCCGCCAAAGGTACCGGAGACCTGTTTGCCTCCACCTTGCTGGCCCATCTTATTTTGGGTGCAGACCTGCATTCTGCGGTGCATACGGCCAGTGCCAGTGTGCTGCATCAATTGGAGTTGACCCGCCAGGCCGGACATCAGGAATTAATTTTGCCAATAGATCCTTTCCGAGCCTGAGCAAATATTTCCTAATCTAACAAACCTTTCAACCGGCAGTCGTTCTCGTTAAGCTGTGCCCTCTTAGTTACAAACGGAGCATGACATGGGGCTGCCTTTTAAAAGCACGCTACATCCACGGGTGTTCTGGGGATCTACCTTTATCGTCCTGGTCTTTTTGCTGATCGGGATTATTTTCCCTAAAGACGCCGCACTTATTTTTGAGCAGTTACAAAACTGGGTCATCAAAAGTTTCGGCTGGTTCTATATCCTGGCTGTGGCCCTGTTTTTCTTTGCCGTCGTCTATCTGGCATTAAGCCGCTACGGCAATTTGAAATTAGGGCCGGACGACTCGGAGCCTGATTACCCCTATCTCACCTGGATGGCGATGCTATTTGCTGCCGGTATGGGGATTGGCCTGATGTTCTTTGCTGTGGCCGAGCCACTGCAACACTTCTCGGCCCCGCCCTCGGGCCTGGCCAGCACAGTGGAAGCCGCCCATCAGGCGCAGATCATCACCTTCTTTCACTGGGGCGTTCACGCCTGGGCCGTCTATGCGGTCGTTGGCTTGTCGCTGGCCTACTTCTGCTTTCGCTACAACCTGCCTTTAACCATCCGCTCGGGCCTGTATCCCTTATTTGGCAAGCGTATTGAAGGCTGGATTGGCGATAGCGTGGATATTTTTGCCGTGTGCGGCACGCTATTTGGTATTGCTACCTCCATGGGTTTGGGCGTACTTCAAATCAATGCCGGTCTGGAGCATTTATTTGGCTGGCCGCAGGAAACCTGGCTGCAAATTGTCCTGATTGTGGTGGTTACCTCACTGGCTACCTTATCTGTTGTCAGTGGACTGGATGTTGGCATTCGCCGCCTGTCCGAACTGAATTTGCTGGTTGCCATTGCCTTGATGCTGTTTGTGCTCGCCGTGGGCCCCACAGCCTTTTTGATGAATGCTTTTGTACAGAATATCGGCGGTTATCTCGATAACTTTTTTGCACGCTCATTTAGTACACAAGCATTCCGCGGGCAAAGCTGGATGAAAGCCTGGACCCTGTTTTACTGGGCCTGGTGGATCGCGTGGTCGCCCTTTGTCGGCATGTTCATCGCCCGCATCTCGCGTGGCCGCACCGTACGTGAATTCGTACTGGGCGTCTTGCTGGTGCCCACCGTCTTCACCTTCTTCTGGATGACCGTTTTTGGCAACACCGCCATCTTCCTGGATATGGGTGTGGCGGCAGGCCAACTAGCCCAGGATGCTGCCGCGAATGCATCCGTGGCCCTGTTCGAGTTCCTGGAATACCTGCCTTGGTCCAATGTAACCTCGACTTTGGCAATTATCCTGGTAGCCATTTTCTTTGTGACCTCGGCCGACTCGGGCTCTTTGGTTATCGATACCCTGGCCGCCGGTGGGGTGGAAGATGCTCCAGTCTGGCAACGCATTTACTGGTGCGCGCTGGAAGGCACCGCTGCCTCCCTGCTCTTGCTGGCCGGTGGTCTGACAGCCTTGCAAACCGTCACGCTGGTCAGCGCCCTGCCCTTTGCCATCATCATGTTCTTGTTGATCCTGGGGCTGTTCAAAGGCATGAAGGCAGATATGTCACGATTGCGTCGTCAAGGCCCCATGTCCGGCCCGGCTCCCGGCTCGGAAGTGTCCTGGCGTCGACGCCTCTCGACGATCCTGCACACGCCCAACCAACGCGATGCCCGGCGCTTCATGGGTGAAACCGTGGTTCCCGCTTTGCAGGCCGTGGCCGACGAGCTGGGCAAACGCAATCTGAATGTCAGCCTGGAGACCAGCGAGCAGGATACGGCCCAACTGACCATTCAGGCCGACAACCAGCGTAACTTTGTCTATGGCGTCGAGTTGCGCGCTCGTCGGGTTGCCAGCTTTACCGCGGCAGCAGCACGCAACGAACAGGCTCGCCCTCAAGAATGGCAAGTGCGTACTGTCTTTGCCGATGGCAGTCGGGGGTATGACTTGATGGGCCTGTCCTCCAGTCAGGTCATTAACGACATCCTGAACCACTTCGAGCGCTATCAGTCCCTGGTCACTTCCGAAGCCACCGCGCTGTACGCGCAGTCGCCCGACCCGAGCTAAGCCTCTGTTCCGGTCTCCAGCTTTCTTTCCAGAATCTGGGGACCGGGCCCTTGCTGGCCCAGAATATCGGCCGGATTACGCAAGGGACACTCACTCATGGACAAGCACCCACAGCCAATACAGTGGGTCAGCTCATCGCGCAGTCGCGTCAACTGCTCAATACGATCATTCAAACTGGCCTGCCAACGGCTGGACATGGCTCGCCATTGCTTGCTCGATGGCTTGCTGCCCGGTGGCAAACCACGCAAGGCCTCGTGGATTTCCTCCAGAGGAATCCCGGTACGCTGCGCTACTTTGATGATCGCAATGTAGCGTAAAACCACCGAATCAAAACGACGCTGGTTCCCGCTATTACGGGTACTGGCAATCAAGCCCTTGGCTTCATAAAAATGCACGGTCGAGACAGGGACACCACTGCGTTTGGCCACTTCCCCCACCGTCAAGGCACGACTGAAATCCACTGTTTTTGCCATCTTGACACCCCTTGACCTCAAGTTAACTTGAGGTTTTATAGTCCAGGTACCTAATTAAGGCAAGCCATGTTGGCTGCCTCTTTGTTGTCACAGGAACCTGCCATGCCTCCCCTCATTTGGATTCTGTTTGCCGGACCTCTGTCATGGTTACGGCAAGCCCAGCTTGTGTCAGCCACCTACTTCAAACCCGAAGACTGGTCGCAAAGTGATCAGCGATTCGGCTGGACTCTTCCCAACAAACAGCCTTTGTGGCCCTCTTCCCTGACAGGAGGGTCGGCAGCATGAGTTCGCGTCGTACTTGGATCATGATTCCCGTTCTGGCCGGCGTATTGGCCATAGGCTGGCGTTTGCTGCCAGCCTCGCAAGAAGCTCAAGCAGGGGGAGCCTATCCGCCTGCCGTCGTCGAACTATCCAGCGTCGAGTCCCAGACCGCTCCTCGTCTTTTGCATGCCGTCGGTGCACTGGAAGCCTGGCAGCAAGTGCTGCTCAGTGCAGAGACCAGCGGCCGTATTCGCAAGATTGATTTCACCTCCGGACAGCAAGTCAAGGCAGGCCAGCCACTGGTTTTGCTCAATGACGAACTGGAACAAGCCAGCGTGCGCCGCGAGCAGGCACAGGTCAAACAGTCCGCCATTCAGCTCACCCGTGTACGCAAGCTGAAGGAACAGCAAGCCGCTACCCAGGAGCAGTTGGATCAAGCCCAGGCCGATCACGCTGTGGCCCAGGCCCAACTGCAATATCAACGCGCTGAACTGGCCTTGAAACAGATTGCCGCCCCCTTCTCGGGTCGCATCGGTATCACCAGCTTGCATCAGGGCCACTACTTGCAACCCGGCCAAGCCATCGCCAGCCTGGTCGATGACAGTCAACTGCGTGTGAACCTGACCGTGCCAGAGCAAAGCCTGCCGGATCTGAAGGTGGGACAGACCCTACACGTACAGGTGGACGCCTGGCCAGGCGAGAACTTCCAGGCTGAAATCAGCGCCATCGATCCCTTGATTGGAGATTCGCGCACCGTGCGCCTGCAAGCGCTACTGCCCAACCCGGACAATCGCCTGAAAGCGGGGATGTACGCCCGTGCTCAATTGAAGCGCCCCGCCGAAGCGCCCGTCCTGACCGTGCCCGAAACCGCATTGACCTACACCGCCTACGGCCAGACCGTGTTTGTGGCCTCCCCCACGGATCAGGGTCTGTGGCAGGTCAAACGCGTGGCAGTACAAACCGGCGAACAGTGGGATGAACGTGTCGAGATCATTGATGGCCTGAAAGAAGGCGACAAGGTTGTGAGCGCCGGCCAGATCAAGATTCAGGACGGCTCCACAGTACAAACCGCCAAGGACAAGGAGCCCGTATGAACACCACCTCCCGTCCCGGCTTTACCGACTTGTTCGTTCGTCGGCCGGTACTTGCCCTGGTGGTCAGCGCCTTGCTCCTGATGTTGGGGCTGTTCTCTTTGGACAAGCTGCCCATCCGGCAGTATCCCCTGCTGGAGAACTCCACCATCACGATTACCACCGAGTACCCCGGCGCCTCTGCACAACTGATGCAAGGCTTTGTCACCCAGCCCATCGCCCAGGCTCTGGCCTCGGTGGAAGGGGTGGACTACCTGTCTTCCAACTCCGTGCAAAGCCGCAGTGTCGTGACCCTGCGCATGGAGCTGAACCGCGACTCTACCCAGGCCCTGACCGAAGTCATGAGCAAGGTCAGCCAGGTGCGCTACCGCCTGCCTGAAGGCGCCTATGACCCGGTTGTGGAACGCTCCTCCGGGGACTCCACTGCGGTGGCCTATGTAGGCTTTTCCACGACGTCAATCTCCATCCCGGAACTGAATGACTATCTGTCCCGCGTGGTGGAGCCTATGTTCTCCACGATTGATGGCGTGGCGAAAATCCAGACCTTTGGTGGTCAAAAACTGGCCATGCGACTGTGGCTGGACTCGGACCGCATGGCGGGCTATGGACTGACAGCTGCCGATATTGCCCAGGCTGTACGTGCCAACAACTATCAGGCCGCCCCCGGCATGGTCAAAGGCCAGCATGTCTTGAGCAATATTCAGCTCAATTCGGACCTGACCAGCGTAGCCGAATTTCAGGACCTGATCGTGCGCGAAGACGGCACCTCGCTGGTAAGACTGCGCGACGTAGGCAAGGTAGAGCTGGGAGCAGCAGCGACGGAAACCAGCGCCCTGATGGATGGCCTGCCCGCGATTCACCTGGGCTTGTTCCCCACTCCCGGCGGCAACCCCTTGCGGATTGTGGAAGGCATTCGTGATCGCCTCCCAGCCATTGAGGCCACCTTGCCTCCCGGCGTGGAAGTGGCCCTGGCTTTTGAAACCGCCCGCTTCATCCAGGCCTCGATTGATGAGGTGCTCAAGACCCTTACCGAAGCCATGATTATCGTGGTGCTGGTGATTTATCTGTGTCTGGGTTCTTTCCGCAGCGTGCTGATTCCGCTGGCTACCATTCCCTTGTCCATGTTGGGAGCAGCCGCCTTGATGCTGGCCTTTGGTTTCAGCATCAATTTGCTGACCTTGCTGGCCATGGTGCTGGCTATCGGACTGGTAGTGGACGATGCGATTGTTGTGGTTGAAAACGTACACCGTCACATTGCCGCCGGACGCTCACCCGTGGTGGCGGCTTTATTGGGCGCACGTGAAGTGGCCGGCCCAGTGATCGCCATGACCCTGACCCTGGCCGCCGTCTATGCCCCGATTGGGCTGATGGGTGGCCTGACTGGAGCACTGTTCAAAGAGTTTGCCCTGACGCTGGCCGGTGCCGTGCTGGTATCCGGGGTCGTGGCCTTGACCTTGTCCCCAGTGATGAGTTCCTTGCTACTGCCCTCACAGCAAGATGAAGGTCGCATGGCGCACCTGGCAGAGAGTTTCTTTGGTGGTCTGTCGGCCCGCTACGGTCGATTGCTGGCCCGCTCCTTGCGCCATCGCTGGATCACGGGCGCCATGGCCTTGCTGGTCTTTATCAGCCTGCCCGTGCTCTATCAAATGACGCACAGTGAGCTGGCTCCCATTGAAGATCAGGCCAGCGTGCTGACAGCCGTGAAAGCTCCGCAAAATGCCAACCTGGCCTATGCCGAGCGCGACGGCAAGCTGCTGGATGACACTTATCGTGAAGTGGCCGAAACCGAAAGCACCTGGTTGATTGTGGGGACAGACGGCCCGGCTGCCAGCTTTGGCGGGATCAACCTGAAGGACTGGAGCAAGCGCGAGCGCGATGCCAGCGCCGTACAGGGTGAGCTGCAAGGACGTGTCAGCGCGATTCCCGGCAGCAGTATCTTCGCCTTCCAGCTTGCCCCCTTGCCCGGTTCCAGCGGCGGTCTGCCGGTTCAACTGGTACTGCGCAGCCCCGGCGACTACCGCACGGTGTACGACACGATGGAGTGGGTCAAACAGCAAGCCCGTGAAAGCGGATTGTTCGTCGTGGTAGACAGCGATCTGGACTACAACAAGCCCGTTTCCCGCGTGGAAATTGACCGCAGCAAAGCGGCCAGCATGGGTATTAGTCTGCGAGATATTGCTGATTCCCTGGCCGTGCTGGTGGGCGAGAATTACCTGAACCGCTTTTCGCTGGATGGTCGCTCGTATGACGTGATTCCACAAAGCCAGCGTGAACTGCGCCTGACAGCTCAAGCACTGACACGTCAGTTTGTACGCAGCGCCAATGGCGAGCTGGTGCCTTTGTCGGCCATGGTCCAAATCCACAGCGAAGTGGAACCCAACAGCCTGCGCCAATTCAACCAGCAAAACTCGGCCACGCTGCAAGCCATTCCAGCACCGGGCGTCACGTTGGGTCAAGCGGTGGGCTATCTGGACGACATCGCCCGTCAATTGCCTGCAGGATTCACGCATGACTGGCAATCGGAGTCGCGCCAATTCACCCAGGAAAGTCAGTCTCTGGTGTGGGCCTTCCTGGCTGCGCTGGTGGTGATTTATCTGGTGCTGGCCGCGCAGTACGAAAGCCTGGTGGACCCCATCATCATTCTGGTGACGGTGCCCTTGTCCCTGTGCGGTGCCCTGCTGCCTTTGGCCCTGGGATTTGGCACGCTCAACATCTACACCCAGATAGGTCTGTTAACGCTGGTCGGCCTGATCAGCAAGCACGGCATTCTGATGGTGGAGTTTGCCAATGAACTGCAATTCAAAGAGGGCCTGAAAAAGCCCGAAGCCATCTTGCAAGCCGCCCGCATTCGTTTGCGCCCTGTGCTGATGACAACCGGGGCCATGGTCTTTGGTCTGGTGCCTCTGCTGTTTGCCTCCGGTGCGGGTGCTAACAGCCGCTTTGGCCTGGGTGTGGTGCTGGTCTCGGGCATGTTGATCGGCACGGTATTCACCCTGTTTATCTTGCCGACTTTGTATACCTTGCTGGCGCGTGATCACGCCCATCAAGCAGACACCCCGCGGGCGCGCGATCTGGCGCAAGCCCTGCGCCCTTCGACTGGAGAACACTCATCATGACGCCACAACTATCAAACAGGCTAGCGCCTGTGGCGCGTGCTCTGCGACTGGTGATCCCCAGCCTGATCCTGAGCGGTTGCGCTGTGGGGCTGGACACCTCCATTCCCACCGCTCCAAGCTTGGCCGACACCAACTGGAACAGCCAGTTCGCTCAAGCCACCGAGCAACGCGAAAACTGGTGGACCTTGCTGCAAGACCCGCAACTGAACGCCTTGATTGCCAAGGCCCTGGACCACAACCTGGATATTGCCCAGGCACAGGCCCGCTGGCGGGCCTCCCGCGCCCTGATCGACGAGCGCCAACACGACCGTCTACCCGCCATCACGGCCCACGCCAGCTACAACCGTAGCGGTTCACAATTTGCCGCGCCCGATGGCTCCATTGATCACGGTATTACCGAGAACTGGCGCCTTGGCATGCAGGCCACTTGGGAGATCGATGTGTTCGGTCGTCTGGAGCAACTGGCCCGTTCTGCGCAGGCTCGCAGCGAGGCCAGTGCAGACCAACTTGATCTGACTCGCCAGGCTATCGCGGCTGAACTGGCACGCCAATACGTGCAAGCCCAAGGTTTGCAACGGCAACTGGCTCTGGCTGAGGATGACGTACGCAGCTGGGAGCATACACTCAGGCTGGTGCAGGCTGGCGTTTCGCTGGGTCGGGAATTGCCGGAGAATCTGGACAATGCCCAGGCTGGTCTTGAGCGCGCCAAAACCCTGGTGCCCCAACTGCGCAGCGACCTGGAGCTGGCTCGTTTGCGCATCCAGGTGCTAAGCGGCGGGCAAGCCGGGAGCATTGATACGCCGTTGCCCAGTGCCAAGGCACCCTTGGCCGCTTCCTTGCCGTTAGGTGATGTGAACGCCATGCTGTTCAACCGGCCTGACGTACGCGCCGCCCGGCAGGAAATCCTGGCCAGCTCGCACGAAGTGGCCGCCGCCACCGCCGAGCTGTACCCCCGCCTGGATCTGGCTGGCTTTATTGGCTTTTTTGCCTTGCGAGGTAGCGACCTGGGCCATGCTGCCCGTGCCTTTGATGTTTCACCTGCCATACAATGGCCTGCCCTGCGCCTGGGCCATGCCAAAGCGCGCTTGCGTGGCATGGAGGCGGTGGCCGATGAATCACGCCTGCACTATCAACAAGTGCTGTTGCAAGCTCAGGAAGAAATTCAGGGCTCTTTGCAACGGCTGACTCAACATCAGGAAAGCCTGCTTAGCCTGACTCGAGCGGCGTCACATCTGGAAAATGCCCATGAGCGTGCCTTGACGCGTTATGAAGTGGGAGCCGGTGCCTATCAGCAAGTGCTGGAAAATCAGCGCAGCCTGAACCAGACCCGGCAAGAACTGGCAATAGCGGAAACCGGCTCGTACCTGAATGTAATTGCCTTGTATCAGGCCTTGGGTTGGGGAGTGGCGACACCAAGCTCCACTGAATAACTTCAAGCTTGATCGAATTGGGGGTGGTCTGTCTCGAAGATAGGCCGCCCCTTTTCTATTTGTGCATCCGTCTGTTGCAAAAACTCGGATAGATTCGCAATCTTGCTTTGCATTAGCCGATCCAGCAGCTTTCCGCCAAACCACAACAAGGCGCAGCAGAAAAACGTAATCGGCAATACATACCAACGCAGCCAGACCGATGCATCCAGCAACCAGCCAAGCGCGGTAAAAATCACCACTAAAGTGCAGGCAATCCAATTATTGCGCTTGGCCTTGAGCAAGAATTTCCTCAAATCCAGGTGGCCACGGTTCAGAGTCTCTAATTGCTCGTGAAGCTGATCACGGTCTTTTTGCAGTTGCACCCAGGCAGCGCGCTGCTCTGATGTCACCGCAAGGGCAGACCGGGGCTGTTCATATTCCTGATGGCTCATTATCTCTACGCTGGGGCAACGGCGTACTCTAGAAAATCGCTATTGTAGGAGGAATGAAAACGGGTAGTGTTTCTGCCTTTTTCTCTTTACCAAGCAAGCCTATGCCTACCACTTCAATCACGCGCCTGCTCTAGCCAGCCACCGCAGCTCAGCCAGGCCAAAACGCCTGGCTAGTTTCCCAGCAAGGACGAACCTTTTTGCCCCAGGGACAGCACTTCACTGGCATTCACAATGGCAATCGAAATATCCTCAATCGTGCTGCGCTTGTTCATGGCCTGCTCACGAATCAAATCGTAGGCCTGGTCCTCGGACACCTGATGGGTACGCATCAAGATCGTCTTTGCTTGCGCCACATGCCGCTGCCCCATCAGTTTGGTTTGCAGCTTGCTGATCAGCCGACGTTGCTGGCGCAGTTCTTTATGGTATTTACGCGCCAGCACCACGGTGGACAACAAGCCAAAAGAGCGTATGGGCGAAGGCAGGATCGCCTGAATATTCAAATCCAGTACGGCCGACACGATCGTGGGGTTTTCATAATTGACCACGGCAATAATCGTGGGTGCTTCCTCCTCGCAGACCCAATCCAGGCGCAGGTGCAAAAGATCAGGCTGCACGGCCAGAAAGACCAGATCCGTTCCTGAAGGCAGGTTTTGCGTGGGTGGCCAGATCGTCTGGACCGAACACCCGATACGCTGCAGTTGCTGGGTCAGCAAGCGGCCATCGCTATCGTCCGGATGCATGACCACCATCGTCAATTGCCGCAGTTCCTTGAGCTGCGGCGAGGTGGCATGCGGAAAACGATTCCGCACTCGCAAAGGCTTGTTTGCCGGCTCATCACCGTAGGAAGAGGAGTTGGCCACGCTTTATGTCTCCAAAGTATCCAGCTTGGCAGTCCAGTCGCCCAAGGAATGGGTAACCAGATACGGGTCGGGCGAGACCGGGCGCGTTGCCTGGCGCACAATCGCAAATTCGCCGTCGGCATTGATGCGGCCAATCCGTGGATAAAGCCAAGTATGGTGATTATTGGGATCGATCTTGATCCGCCCCTGAGGCGCATCCAGTTCACTGCCCAGCAGGTAGGGCAGCAGATCTCCGATCGCATCACTGGCGGATTGTCGATACGCATTGGCGAACAAATGCATCTGTGAATAGGCAGCTTCCCAGCACAGATTAGGGTGGCAGTCGGCCCCAAAGCGCTTGCGCAAACTGGCCAGACAACGCGCATTGACTTCCGACTCGATGGACTGAAAATACGGTGCAGCGGTGAAGTGTCCACAGGCAATTTCCGCGCCCATCTGGGCAATCTCGGCTTCGGAGGTCGTCAAACTGGCAATGGGCATGGTTTGCGGATTAAAGCCCGCATTGGCATAAGCGCGATACAGATTGGCAGTGGAGTCCCCCACCACGGTGGAGAAAATAAAGTCCGGCTGCTTCTGGCGTATGTCTTCCATGATCAGGCTGTAATCGCTCTCGCTGGCATCCAATGGCAGATAGTGTTCGCCCAGCACGTTGCTATCGGGATGCTGCATGACCAGCTCGCGCATGATGCGATTGGACTCGTAGGGGTAGATATAGTCCGAGCCAATCATGTAGACCCGCGCGCCAAAATTGCTGGTCATGAAATGCGCCAGCTGCACACTGTTCTGATTGGGCGCCGCGCCGGTATAGATCACATTGCCCGAAAACTCGAAACCTTCGTACAGGGTGGGATAGAACAAGAGCTTGTTCCACTTCTCCACAATCGGGATCACGGCCTTGCGGCTGCTGGACATATAACAGCCAAAGATCACATTGACGCGGTCCTGCACAATCAGCCGCTCGGCCTGTTCAGCGTAGCAAGCGGGCCTGGACGCCGGGTCGTAGCACACCGCCACCAGTTCACGCCCCAGCAGGCCACCGGCCTCGTTGATTTCCTCAATCGCCAGTTTGGTGCCCTGCCATTGCGACTGACCAATGGTAGAGGTCATGCCGGTTGCGGAATAAAGAACGCCGACGCGTACGGGTTCGTTGTGAGCCAAAGTCCATCTCCTGTCTAGCATGGTAGGGGCGCAGGTCGACGGACCTGCCGGTAAACACTACGAGCGAGCATCAGGTTACTCCAAAAAACTGCATTACTCTGGCTCCCCACCACGCTTGCACTCCTATGAAAACTACCAGGCATCCATCATGATCAGGGTGCCGGGCAACCAGCAGGTCAAGGCCCCGATCAGGACGGTATACGCAGGCAAGATACGCAAGGATCGTCCCAGTCCCAAGGCCAGGAAAAACAGAAACCACAGGCTGGACCACAAGAGCCACATGGCGATCAAACGCGGATCGCTGACAGAACCGGCAAAGGCCAGTGCGCTGATGGCAACAAACAGGCAATACCAGCCAAAGCCCACTCCTTTCAGCCCATACCACTGCACCACAGCCAGATACAGATAGGTGAAGGCAAACAGCAGCCCGCCAGCAACGGCAAAGTAATCCGCCATTTGCTCGCCGCGCTGCAAGCCCAGCAAATTGATGAACAGGGCCAACAGCCCCACCAGCAAGTTAAAGGGGGCCAGGTCCCGACTTTCAATACGTCCAGTCAAACCCACGCCATTCACAATCAGCACAGCCCCAATAAAGAAAAGCGCAACACCCAACATGGCATAAGCCTCCAAAACAAGGTGACGATTCCGGCCTGGCTGGCGTCAGATATTGCTGACGCTGCGTGAGCTCTGTGTATCGCGATGGCATCGTGCCGCGAAGCAGGATTCCAGATAGTTCGCAACCTAACTACGAGGTCGGATTTATTTCAGGCAAACAAAAAGGCCCAGACCGGTTCAAGCATTGAACCGGTCTGGGCCTTTTTGCCCGGCATCGGCGCTGGCAGCATTGGCAGCGGATGTCGTGTCTATTCGGAAATGTCGCAGCGATCTGAAATCGCGATCGGTGCAATTCTTACATAGCCTGCTCTATCGTCTGTACTAGCGATTACCCTAGCGGCTGACTATTGGCGTCCTAAATATATTTTGTGCTACAGTATTTCATCGATTTAACGATCTGATTCTTATTTCATGAACCGCCCCGCATCCTCTTTGCCAAGCGCTCTGCCCCTGTCGCGGGCCGCGTCGCTGCGGGCGGGCTCCCCTCCATCTGTCTTGCTGTTGACTGTCGTCGCCCCAGGCGTCGTCAATCAAGCCGCTGTCGTGTCCGACGTCGTCGTCGACACTCGCGTCTACAGCGTCTGCTCCTAAGACCTCTTTTTCTTTTCCTGCGCCATTGATGCGCCTGGAATGTCTTTGCAGACAAACCTAATTTATTTAGACAGATAAAGAACATCATGATTTCTTCTTCTCGCGCCCAAGCGGGTGCTATTGCCTTGTTCGTACTGCTTTGGGGCAGCGCGGGTATTTTCACGCGTATCGGTTTGGATCATGGCTCGGTTATGGCCATGCTGATCCTGCGTTTTGCCATCGCCCTACCTATGGTGATCATGCTGGGGCACTTCAATGGCGGCTGGCTGCCGCCCAAAGGGCAACGTCTGCTGCCAGCTATCAGCGGTTTGCTGATGATCGGGCTGTATTCGTTTTTCTATTTTGAAACCCTGGCTCAAGGGATCACACCGGGTCTGCTGGCGACGATCCTGGGTGTGCAGCCAATTCTGACCTTGGCTTTGACCGAGCGGCGTTTTTCTTTGAGCCGTGTGGCCGGTTTGGCACTATCGCTGACAGGACTGATTCTGGTGGTGTATCAAAGCCTGATTGTCAGCCGTTTGTCCGTGATGGGTCTGGTATTTGCAATTGCTGCTTTGTTAAGCATCACTGTGGGGACCATTGTTCAAAAGCGTCAGCCCGTGGGGGCTTTGCAAGGAATGCCTTTGCAGTATTCCTTGTCTCTGGGCTTGTTTATTCTTGCGTCCCTGGGTTTGGGACAAGAAATCCGCTGGGAGAACACATTGGGCTTTTGGGGACCGGTGGTCTGGCTTGGTCTGGTGATTTCCGTACTGGCCCAGTTACTGCTGTATCGCATGATTCGCAGCGGGAATCTGGTCAACGTTACTAGCCTGTTTTATCTGGTTCCTGTGGTGACAGCCGGGCTGGATTTCCTGATTCTAGGGAATACCTTGGCGGCTCGCGCAGGGCTGGGACTGGTGGCTATCTTGGCGGGTCTGTGGCTGACATTACGGAAGAAGGCGGCGTAAGTCTGCTTTTTATAAGTGGGGTTTCACGGAGAGTTAAATCGGTCTTTGAATGATGAGATCGGTCTCCGTGAAGCCACCACTTGGGGCCCTCTGCAGGGATTGGGCTGAGCACTTGCCGGTGCTGCGCATCGGTACCCTTGTCAGGAGATAGCTACGGGCGCACCCTGAACTCCCGGGGTGGTTCGTCCCCCGGACGAACCACAAGCGCCCCGGTCAAACAACAGGGCGCTTGCATCCCTACGCTATCTCCTGACCGCGGCAAGTACTCTGATCCGCCCAATCCCTGCAGAGGGCCCCAAGTGGTTCACAGTGATGCAACTCCACGACTCAAGCCGGTTTGCTTCCAAGATCCAAGTGCTGCCTACACAGATCCAATGCCTGGATCTCCATTTTTAAGCAGCAACCCTCAAAGCCCCCTCTAAAAGCCCCTGGTTTACAAGTTCTCGCTACAGATAAATGCCTGTCATCAGTGTGTGAATACCGCAAGCATGCTGATCATTATCGATGAATACTTGTGGGCTTTTTCAACTGGCCGCACTCCGCCCAGTCGCAGTAGCCCTTCAACTCATCACAACAACTCGGCCAACCACAAACCCTAGCCCCACCAAGCGCCAAACCAAAAAACACTAGACAGCCCCCGTCCCCTCTACAACCAGCACTTTCCCCCGTCCAAAATCGGTTTTTCTATATTTCTCCGTTGTGAGCCGCTTGGGGGCCGGGTCCAGGGGGGGGGCGATTCAGACTGCTTGCCGCAGGCGGTTCTGATATCCGGGATGCAAGCCCTGTGCTGTTTGAGCCCGACGCTTGTGATTGGTCCGGGGGACCAATCACCGGGCGAGTTCACAGGGCGCCCGGATATCAGAATCGACAAGGGTACCGATGCGCAGCATCGGCAAGTAGTCAAGCCCGCCCCCCTGGACCCGGCCCCCAAGCGGCGTCCCCACAGAGACACCAAACAAAAAAAAACCGACATCTCCAACCCTGGGGTCGGGCGAGATATCGGTTCAAAAGCCGGGGGCCTGTTCCCGGCGTGCTACCGTTTCAAAACGTGCTTCTAATTATTAATTCCAGAAGAACTCATCGCAGCCACCTCAATGCGCCGCAATCCACTCCAACAGTTCCTTCTCCCCTTGCCAAGGCTGACTACGATCCCCACTGGCAGCCCGCTCCTGGGCAACAAACTCGGGGGTAATGGCATCCTCCTCATTCCCCCACTCATGGCGAATAAAGCTCAACACAGCCGCCAGCTCCGCATCACTGAACTGCTCTGCAAATGCAGGCATCGCCCCCTGATATTCCTGACCTTTCACCGTGATAGCTCCCGTAACCCCTTGCAGCACCAATTGCGCCAGTACCTTGGGGTCACCCTTCACCCACTCTGAGTCCGCCAAAGGCGGGAACACCCCTGGCAAACCTTGCCCCGTCGCCTGATGACACGCCACACAGGCATTGGCATACAACTGCTTACCATCCGCAGATGCACTGCCAGGCGCAGGAGCCAGAACCGCCAAAGGACGCTGATCCCCCAAACGCGGAGAGCTGTTGGGCTGAGCCGAGACGATGTAATACACCGCCCAGGCCAGCAAGGCCAAAATCACCAGAATCACTACGCGCGGAACCGGGTTGTACTGCTCGTGAGGATCTGCATTCTCGCTTTGACGACTTTGCACAGGGCGACTCATTCCTCACCTCCCACGGCATCCGCACTCAAGATCGGATACACATGCTTGAGCGACTGCAAATACACCACCAGATCCAAAGCCTCCGGACGAGCCACCACCACCTTGCCTTCCGGTGCCACACCTGGCGGCAGGCTCACCACACGCTCATCGGGCTGTACCTGATCCGGGTCTTTGGCCTCGAACAAGAAACGATAGGGAGGCATATTGCTGCCCGGCGAGTAAGCGCGCGGGTCGTACAAGTGCCCCAAATGCCAATCCTGACTAGGCTGACGCACACCAATATTGAACAGATCCGGCCCGGTACGCATGGTGCCCAGCAAAGGCGGATCGTCGTAGTGATAATCCCCTGCCACCGAAGCGCGCCCCCAACCACGGCTGGCATCCGCCACACCCGCGCCCGTTGTACTGGGCTGCTGCGTGTGACAAGTAATGCAGCCATTGCCCCGATACACCGCCCGACCGCGTATTTCCTGACTGGTATAAGGCAACAAACCTTCCGGGGCAGGCTCGTCTTTCAGCTGCAGAAACGGCACCACAATCATGGCCGCCGTTGCCAGAGACAAGGTCACCATGGACCCGATGATCAACTTCAGTTCGTTTTCCATGACCTTAAACCTCCAGCTCAGCGGTACGGCGCACTGCAGCCGAGCGGGACTCGGTCAAGGCAAACGCACCCGACTTCACAATCATCAGCAGTACGTGCAGGGCGAAGACCAGATGGCCCAGCGTCATCATGGCGCCGCCAATAGAACGGCCTTGCAACCAGGGCATGGTGACTGCCACCGACTCCATAAAACCACGGGCAGGATCCAGCAAGGCCAAACCTTGCAGCACGCCACCAATGCTGAGCGTGATCATGTACACGGCAAAGCCAGCCACCACCAGCCAGAAGTGCCAGGAGATCAAGGCAGGACGGGGCCAGGCCGTGTTCAGAATGCGAGGCAAGGCAAAGTACACTCCGCCGAAAATCACCATGGTCACAAAGCCGTACATACCCAGATGAGCATGAGCCACCGTGAAGTGCGTGAAGTGTGTAATGGAGTTCAGCGAACGCAAGGCCTCAGCAGAACCTTGCAAGGACGCGACGGTGTACATCATGGCGCCAAAGACAATAAAACGCAGAACGGGCGAGTGACGCAGCGCACTGAAATGCCCCTTCAACGTCAAATGCTGGTTAGCCGAGAAGGCCAGCACCGGAATCACCATCATCACGCTTTGCACGATGGACAAGGTAATCAGCCATTCAGGAATAGGACCACCAATCAAATGGTGCGCACCCACCTGCCCGTAGAAAAAGGCCAGCGTCCAGAAACCCAGCAGCGACAAGTTGTAGGAGCGCACAGGGCGTCCAATGACTTTGGGCAGGAAGTAGTAAATAGCGGCAATCGACATGGGGGTATAGAACAAGCCCAGCACGTTATGCCCGAACCACCAATTCATGGTGGCTTGCTCCACCCCGAAATGCACGCCAGGAACCTTGGCGACCAGATACAGAATGGGGAACCAGAACAGCGCCGCGCCGATGTACCACACCGACACGTACAAGTGCTTGACCTTGCGTTGCGAGAGCATCAAGGCCAGCGGCATGCCGATCATCATGCCGCCAAAGGCGAACAGCACACCGATTTGCCAGGGGATTTCCAACCACTCCAGGCCCGCGTTCAAGCCGATGGCCAAAGCACCAATCCCCGCTACCAGCGCAGCATTCCAGACCAGACCGCCCACAATCACCAAACGGCCACCCAGCAAAGGGGTTTGCAGCAAGCGCGGCAACATCCAGATCGTTAGCCCCAACAAGCCCATGGGTGCCCAGCCATATGCCACGCCGTTCAGGTGAATCGTGCGCAGACGGCCAAAGCTCAACCAGGAAACGTCACCCAGGAACTCGGGCCAGTGCAGTTTCAAGGAACTGATCAGACCCGCAAACGAGGCCACCACCAGCCAGACTACCGCACAGACAATCAGTAAAAACGCAGGCATGGAACTGGAACGGTCGGCCTGTTCACGCGCCGCCATTTCAAGCGCGCTGGTTTGCTGACCATGGTTCTCTGCAATATGGTCGGCCGCCGCCAGGCTTAGCGCCTGCCGTTGGGCAGCATCGGCCGAGGGCTCTTCGGGCTGGCCGATTTCGCCCTTGTGAAAAATAGTGCGCGCACCACTGACGTCAGCATCGAACAGGCCCTTGCGCAAGGACCAGATAAAGGCAAAAAGCCCGGCAATCGACAGGATGAATGCGGCAAGCAAAAGCGCCGTCGGGTTCATGGTATTCCTCTGATTAGATAGGCCCGCAGCCCACACGGGCACGGACGAAAACACCCGGCAAGGCTACCTGTCGGCACAGAGCATTCCAAGAATCAGTTAAAGCTTAAAAAACCCTATCAGTTGTCCTGAAAGCCCCGCAAATTGCCGTTTGCTTGTGCTTGAAGACATACCCATCAGATAATAAAAAAACTACATTTATTGAAATTACCGTATCAGATGGAGCACAGAAGGACATGAAACTGTACGAGACGCTGGCCAAGGAACTGGCCCAGGCCATTCTTGACGGCACAGTTGCCGCAGGCGAGCGCATGCCCTCTGTGCGTCAATTGATGGATAAGCACAAGATCAGTGCCTCGACGATTTTCCAGGCGTATTACCGACTGGAAGCACAAGGCTTGATCAAGGCGCGTCCTCGTTCGGGCTACTACGTCTGCTCCAGCCTGGCGCCTCATACCTTGGAGGCGGACACGGCCTCCCAGCCACCGCTGCAAGCGACCAGCGTTAACAATAGCGACCTGATCATGGCGATCCTGCAATCCAGTTCAGAGCGCTCCGTAGCGCCTTTAGGCTCCGCTTTCCCCAGCCCTGTGCTCTTTCCTCTGGAACGCTTGGGCCGCTTCTTGTCTGCCAGTCTGAAACAGCAAGATCCCTGGGCCAGCGTGGACGATCTGACCCAAGGCCACGCTCCCCTGCGTCGCCAGATTGCCTTGCGCTATCTGGCTCAAGGCATGGCCATCAATGCCAACGATATTGTGATTACCAACGGAGCTCTGGAAGCGCTGAACCTATGTCTTGCAGCGGTAACTCAACCGGGTGACATCGTGCTGGTGGAATCGCCCACCTTTTATGCCGCGCTGCAATCGCTGGAACGCATGAAGCTGCAAGCCCTGGAAGTGCCCACCCACCCGCGTGAAGGCATTGATCTGGAAGCGCTGGAACACGCGATCAAGCATCACGCCCCCAAAGCCTGCTGGCTGATGACCAACTTCCAGAACCCGCTGGGCAGCCTGATGCCCGATGCCAAAAAAGCCCAATTGGTCGAGCTGCTGGCCCGCTATGAAATCCCCTTGATCGAGGACGATGTTTACGGCGAACTGTACTTCGACACGGAGCGCCCCCGTCCCGCCAAAGCCTTTGACCGTCAGGGACTGGTGATGCACTGCTCCTCTTTTTCCAAAACCCTGGCACCCGGCTATCGCATCGGCTGGGCTGTGCCGGGACGCTATATACGTAAAGTCGCCCAGGCCAAACTGACTACTACCCTGACGTCCCCCGTGCCCACTCAACTGGCCCTGGCCAGCTACCTGGAAAAAGGTGCGTACGAGCAACACCTGCGCCGTTTACGCACTCAACTAAAAAGCCAGTATGCGCAGTTCTCCAAAGCCTTGGGACGCTACTTCCCCGCACGGACTCGGGCCACCCGCCCCGAGGGCGGCTACTTCCTGTGGGTAGAGCTGGAAAAAAGTGTGCAGACCCTGGAACTGCATCGCCAGGCCCTGTCACAAGGCATCAGTCTGGCACCAGGCTCCATCTTTTCAACTACCCAGAATTACAGCCATTGCCTACGTCTTAACTTTGGCCATCCGTGGACAGAACACAGCGATCACGCACTGGAAATACTGGGTAATTTATGCCGACCATTGCCACTTAAAAAGTCATGAAGCGTAGGGCCTGACGATAGAAAACAAGAATAGGCAAGTCATTGAATAACAAACGAAAAGACAGCATGATGGCTTAGTTACATAACGCAACAACACTGTCTATTCAGGAGTTTTTGATGGCCCATACCTTACGTAGCAAGCTGATCGGTGTCTGGCAATTGGTGTCCTTTGATTTTGTCCCGGAAGATGGCTCGCCCAATTACCCGGGGTTTGGGCCAAATCCCATTGGGCAATTGACGTACACAGAAACAGGCTATGTGACAGCGCAACTAGGTAGCAAAGACAGAACGGAGCGAGACAGCAGCCAAACGCTACTAGACAAATACTTGGCCTACGCAGGAACATTTGCGGTCGATGAAACCTCTCAGTGTGTTACCCACTTTGTAGATATGTCCCTATCTCCCAATTGGCTCGGTATTCCCCAACCGCGGTTGGCACGTCTTACCCAGGATGAGCTCGAACTGACGACAGGCACGCCCATCACCGTCGCAGGCAAGCTGGGCACAGGCACCCTTCTGTGGCATCGTGCCAAGCCTGTCTGACCGCTTGGGGACACCACCCCACGGCCAGCTTATGCTGGCCGTTTCAGTTTTGAGTCTCACTATCTAACAGGCCCAGAAAATAATCCACAATCGCGTGTGCGCGTCTGTCCTTACGCATGGCCAAGGACAAGGGAATCGTGAACTGACGCTGCTGCGGGTCCACCGCAATCATCTGGCCCTTCTCTACCCAGCGAGCCGCCACGTGCTCGGGCAAGAAACCGATGTATTCCCCCGTCAAAATCAAAAAGGCGATCCCTTCCCGGTCACTGGCCGTGGCAACACAATTCAGATCCTGGTGTTGACCGATCGCCTCCAGGCTCATGCGATAAGCAGGCGCAATGGCTGCAGCCCGGCGCAAGACTTCCTGAGACACTGTCCCTTCTTGCGCCGCGGCAAACAAAGGATGTTCCCAGGAGCAATACAGAAAATAAGGTTCGGCATAAAGCGTGCGATACTCCAGCCCGCTCAAGGCATTGGTTTCAGGCAGCACACCCATATGCAAGCGACCGTCCAGTAAACCACGCTCAATCTCACCCGGCGTACTCATGCTGATATGGACGCGCACCGCCTCACTGTTTTGCCGCAAGGCACGCAAGGCCGAGGTGATGTGCATATGAGGCTGCGAGATCAGGCTATTCATCAAGCCTATATTCAAGTCCCCCCGCAAACTGGAATGCAGCTGGTTCACCTCACTGCGGAAATTCTCCACCGCAGCCATCAAGGTTTCACTGGCCCGCAGTACCTGTCGCCCTTCTTCCGTCAAGGCAAAACCCGCCCGGCCACGCTGACACAGCCGGATTCCACCCAAACGTTTTTCCAGATCGCTCATATGCAAGCTGATGGCCGAACGTGTAATGCCCAGCACGCCTTCCGCAGCCGAAAAGCTGCCCACTTGCGCTACCGTTCTGAACACACGCAGCAGACGCAAATCAAAATCGGAAACCTGCAAGAGTCCTTTGAGTTGCATATAGGTGAGTAAAACAATAAGTGAAGTTGAATAAAAACGTATTTTACTCAACAACTTAGCTGCCTACACTGGGGGTATTCACCGCCTTGAGGAGACCACCATGAACTCACCCTACTTTGCGCCACAGCAGATTGCCAGTGAACTCAATCTTCAATCCCACTGGATGCCCTTTACCGCGAACCGACACTTCCAGCAGGACCCGCGCCTTGTCGTCAAAGCCGAAGGCAACTGGCTGTACGATCAGGATGGCCGCCAGATTTTTGACAGCCTGTCCGGGCTTTGGACTTGTGGTGCCGGACATGCTCGCCATGAAATCCAGGCCGCCGTGCATCGTCAACTCGGGCAACTGGACTACTCTCCCGCCTTTCAGTTTGGACACCCCGCTGCTTTTCAGCTGGCCGACAAGCTGACCCAGCACACCCCTGACGGTCTGGATCATGTTTTCTTCACGAACTCCGGTTCTGAATGTACCGACACGGTCGTCAAGATGGTGCGGGCGTACTGGCGTATTAAAGGCCAGGCGACCAAAACCCGTCTGATTGGCCGTGCTCGTGGCTACCACGGCGTGAACGTGGCCGGCACCAGCCTGGGAGGCATAGGCGGTAACCGCAAGATGTTCGGGCAACTGATGGATGCCGACCACCTGCCCCACGTACTGCAAGCAGACTGCGCCTTCACGCGCGGCCAGCCCGAAACAGGGGGCCTTGCCCTGGCCGACGAACTGCTGAAACTGATCGAATTGCACGACGCCAGTACCATCGCCGCCGTTTTTGTCGAACCCGTCTCCGGATCGGCAGGCGTACTGGTGCCACCTACCGGCTACCTGCAACGCCTGCGCCAGATTTGCGATCAGCACAACATTTTGCTGGTCTTTGATGAGGTCATCACCGGCCTGGGCCGCCTGGGAACCTATACCGGGGCCGAATACTTTGGCGTCACCCCCGACATCATGACCATGGCCAAGCAGTTGACCAACGGTGCCATCCCCATGGGCGCGGTCGTTGCCAGCAAGGAAATCTACCAAACCTTCATGGGCCAGGACTTGCCACTGCACGCCGTGGAATTCAGCCACGGTCATACCTACTCTGCCCACCCCGTCGCCTGCGCCGCTGGACTGGCTGCCCTGGAGTTGCTGGAACAGGATAATCTGCTGCAACGCTCCGCTGAACTGGCTCCGCATTTTGAACAAGCCCTGCACCAGTTGCGCGACAGCCCGAATGTCATCGACATCCGCAACTGCGGCCTGGCAGGTGCCATCCAGCTCGCCCCACGGAATGGCGACCCCGCCATCCGCCCCTTTGAAGCGGGACTGCAACTTTGGAAACAGGGCTTTTACGTACGCTTTGGTGGCGACACCCTGCAATTTGGCCCCACCTTTACCTCTACCCCCGAGCAACTCAACTCGCTCTTCGATGCGGTGGGAGGCGTCCTGAAGAACCTGGCTTGAACGCAGCAACAGGGCGGTCATGGAAAGACCGCCCCACACACCAACCAAGACCTGGAACAGGGCCTAAAGGAGACAGCCGCTGTAAACCAGGCTGAAGCCACTGCTCCAAACACGACAAAAGCGCCATAATAGAATTTTTGCCCCACAAGCATCGTTCAGCGCCATGAGTCCATCCCGCCCCGCCGTTTTTGCACAAGCCCCTATTGGCGTGTTTGATTCGGGCGTGGGCGGATTGTCCATCTGGCGTGCCCTGCGCCAATCCCTGCCCAACGAGCATTTGCTCTACCTGGCCGATTCCCGATACGCTCCCTACGGAGACCGATCCCCCAAATGGATTGTGGAGCGTACCCTGCAAATGACTCAATTGCTGGTAGACCAAGGCTGCAAGGCACTGGTCATCGCCTGCAACACCGCCACACTGGTAGCCGCCCCCGCCCTGCGCTCCAGGCTTTCCATCCCCATCATCGCCATCGAACCCGCCATAAAACCGGCTGCCGCCCTGAGCCGTAGCCGTAGCGTCGCCCTGATGGCCACCAGCCGCACCCTGGACAGCGGCGGCCTGCAAAACCTGATTGACCGCTATGCCAGCGACGTGGAAGTCATACGCATTCCCTGTCCAGGGCTGGCCGACCGGGTCGAGGCCCTGCAACTGTCAGGCCCGGAAATCGAAGCAGAACTCAAAGAACGATTGGCCCCCGCCCTGCAAAGCCAGGCCGATACCCTGGTCCTGGGCTGCACACACTACCCCTTTTTACGTCCCACAATCGAAGCCATCAGCGGCTCGCGCTTCCATATTCTGGAACCGTCCTTTGCCGTCGCCGCCCAAGTGCACCGTCGCCTGGAGCAGGCCAACTGCCTGAACACACAAGCCCAAGCAGGCAACAGCGCCTTCATCAGCAGCGCCCCCGTGGACCAAGCCCAAAAAGTCATCCAAGCCCTGACAGGACTGAGCGAACCCACCATGCTGGCATTCCCCATACATTCGCCAAGCGCGCTGTAGAAATTGTTCATCCTCAATCTCTCGATGTTTCCAGCAAGAACCGCTTGAGTTGGCTGCTCTAGCTAGCTGACCACTATCTTTAGCGGCCCAACGGCCCCCCCCTCCGTTCACCATCTCCACTCGCCTCGACTCTGGGTTCGAACTGACGGGGTGACATGACGCCCTCCCCCCGGACGGTTTTAAAGTCAGCCCGAACAACGATCCTGCCCCATCACAACTCAAACCAGCACTCCACCCAAACAACGATTCCCGACCTCACTCTCGAAGCCATTGAGAGCTGCTCGGGGTGCCGGCACAGGGGCGCGGGGCGAGTCAGACCACTTGCCGCAGGCGGAGTGACGATCGGGGATGCGAGCAGCCTGCTGCTTGAGCCCGACGCTTGTGGTTTGTCCGGGGGACAAACCACCGGGCGAGTTCAGGCTGCGCCCCGATTGTCACTCTGCCAAGGGCACCGACGCGCAGCGTCGGCAAGTGGTCCGCCCCGCGCCCCTGTGCCGGCACCCCGAGCAGCGCCCTACGAAGAATGCCTCAGGCCCCCCACTCTGCAGCAACCAACGCCCCCAAGCCTGCTCCACCTTCAAGCTCAGCAAACAACAACAACAACAACAACAACAACAACAACAACAACAACAACAACTTTGAGCCTAAAGCATAAAAAACGCCTAAAACCCCGCCAAACCACGCCACCGTAACAAACCATCCATCAAGCCGCCATATGCCTGCCAAGCCGCAGCCAGCCAGCCCTTGAGCCCCACTGCTCCCACCCCCGTCCATCCCTTCACATAAAACACAATCCAATCATCGGCGGATTTGCTGATCCGTTCACAGGGCAGTCATACGCCCTTCCTACACTGCCCGCAGTCCTGATCCGATGCCAACTGAGCAGCCCACCCCCACGCCCAGTCTGGCCTCTCTTTTCACTTTTCTACACGAGTGGCTGTATGACCTTCTCTCCCCGTCTTCCCAAGTCCCCGGCATTGCAGCGCATGCAGCAAGCCGGGCTTACTCTGTCCATGGCCTTGCTGCTAAGTGCTTGTAGTGGTGGCTCCGGCGGCAATGATGGCTCCACCAGTCCTGGCGTGGACCCGGAACCCCCTACCGTTGAACCCGGCGACAAACCCCAGGCCCTGGGTGGCAAAAAAGCACTGATCGTCACCATCGACGGCTTGAGCTACGAAGCCTTGTTGCAAGCCCGTCAGGCCGGCCAGCACCCCGCCCTGAAATCACTGACCATCGCCCCCGCACAAACCGGCGGCTATGTCGGCACCAGCAGCGAACAACGCACCCTGCCCGTCCCTGGCTGGGCCTCCCTGATCACCGGCGTTTGGGCAGACCAGCACGGCCTGCGTGGCGTAGGCACTGCCGCCCCCACACTGAGCGCCCCCACCCTGCTAGCCCTGGCTGACAAGCAGCCCCAGGCCGCCATGGCCCTGAGCGCCGCCGACTACCGCAAGCTGCTAGGTGAAGACCTGCAGGCCGGACGCATCCTCGAAGCAGCCAACTGTACCGACTCCGACAGCTGTGTCAGCGAGCAAACCGAAAAATACCTGCAGCAAGGCAAATCCCTGATCCTGGCCCAAATCCAGGCTCCCGCCCGTGCTGCCTCCGAGGGTGGCATGGGTGGCCAGGCCTACCAGCAAGCCGTGCAAGCCTCGCTGGCCTCAGTGGACAAACTGTTTGCCCTGATCGAAAAACGCAAGCAGGCAGACGCTTCGGAAGACTGGTTGGTCATTCTGACCACCAGCTATGGTCTGGACGAATTTGGCGGCACCACTGGCTCGCAATTCAACCGCAACAAGACCAGCTTCATCGCCACCAACAAGACACTGGCCTCCTTGCCAGCCGTTGACAGCGCCGTGACCAGCACGACGGACATGAACACCCTGGCGGCCGTTATCGACATTGCCCCCACTGTGCTGTCCCACCTGGGCATCCAAAGCGAACAGTACCGCTTCCGTGGCTCCCCACTGCAAGCTGAAACTCGTGTGCGCAACGTGTCCTTCAGCAAACCCGCCGACAAGAACATGGTGGACCTGAAATGGGTACTGGATGGTGACGCCTCGCAGGAAATCCAGGTCATGCGCGACGGCAAGCTGATCGCTACCCTGCCTGCCGGCACAACCCAGTACTCCGACCCATTGCCAGTATCGGAAAATGCTCAGACTTACTCGCTGATCTATTCGATAAGTTCAGGCAAGGCCGCATCCACCATCAAGGCTGAAGTCGGGTACCAACCCCCTCCCAAGCTGGCCGACACGCTGAAAAATGGGTTGCGCAGCTACTACACCTTCAGCTCACAACCTTTTACCGATGCTAAGGGCGGGAGCAGCCTGCAAACATCCAGCCCTAGCGTCCCGAGCGGTGAACTTATTGCTGCTGACTTCCTGGATCCCTCCCAGCCTAAAGGGGGCTTGCGCCTGGTCGGTAGCAAAGCCGATGCCAATGGAAACCGGGGTTATCGCCTGTCCTTGAGCCGCGAGTTGCTGGGCACAGGTGGTGTGCAAAAACTGACCATCGGTTTCTGGTTCCGAACCCCCGACAACTGTCACGGCTATGGCGCTCCCATCATGGCCAACAAGAACTACGACTCCGGTAACACTCCCGGCTTTGCACTGGGCCTGTTCAACGCCAATGGTTGTGACGTCCGCTTTAACACCGGTTATGGGGGCGGTCGCAATGAAAGTCAGGGTTACAACGTCACACCCGACCAATGGGCCTACATAGCCGTCGTGATTGACAAGTCCAAAGGCATCATGCGTGGGCACGTATTCGATACCAAAAAAGGGGCGCAGTTCGGGTCTGTAGCCTTGGAGGCCCGCACAATCGCCGCATTGGGCGGAACCGGCACCAGCGAACTGGGGCTGAACGAAGACGTTACCGGCCAGTACTACAAACGCTGGGGTCGCAGCGACATCAATATGGACTTTGGCGAACTGGCCATCTGGGATCGTGACCTGAGCACGGACGAGCTGACCAGTATTTACGAATCGCGCAAACCCTTGTCCAGCCTCCAACCCTGATAGCACAACCAAGGAATTCTCATGAATCTAACGAGCACCTCATTTACTGTTGAGCGCATAAAACGCGCATCCGTACTGCTGATGTTCTGCGGCCTGCTGGCTGCTTGCGGCGGCGGTAACGACACAGGCAACTCGAACAGCTCCGGCTCTACCGAAGAACCTGCTGAGCCGGGCAAACCTAACCCAGAACCTGCGCCGCAACTCAAATGCGCCCCTTGATTGATTAAGAGATTAAGCACAATGACTTCACGCCGCACATTCCTACGCAACATGACGGGAGCCAGCCTGGCAGCCGGTTCTCTGGCCGCCTTTCCTCCCAGTATCCGCAAAGCGCTGGCCATCCCCGCCAACAACAAGACGGGCACCATCAAGGATGTAGAACACATTGTGGTTCTGATGCAAGAGAACCGCTCCTTTGACCACTACTTCGGCACCCTGAAAGGCGTGCGTGGATTTGGAGACCGTTTCACAATCCCAATGCCCAATGGGCGCAACGTCTGGCAGCAAAATGTCAGCTCGACCGAAACCGTGATGCCCTATCATCTGGACGCCACCAAAGGCAATGCCCAGCGCGTTAACGGCACACCGCACTCCTGGTCGGACGGCCAGGCTGCCTGGGACCACGGCCGCATGGACTTCTGGCCCAAGCACAAGAATCGTCACTCCATGGGCTACTACCGCGAAGCCGAATTGCCCTTCCAATTCGCGATGGCGAACGCCTTCACCATCTGCGATGCCTACCACTGCTCCATGCACACCGGCACGAACTCCAACCGCATGTTCCTATGGACCGGCACAAACGGTCCGACCGGCACAGGCGAGTGTACCGTCAACAATGCGTGGGACAGCCTGTGGCCCTCGATCTTTGGCGGCTACACCTGGAAAACTTATCCCGAACGCCTGGAAGAAGCCGGTATCAGTTGGAAGGTGTACCAGAACCTGCCTGACAACTTCACCGATAACCCCTTGGCTGGCTTTATCCAGTACCGACTTGCCGCTGAAAAATCGGGCAAACCCACCAATGACCCGTACGAACCATCTGACGACGTCGGTAATCCTCTATTCAAAGGCATTGCCAACACCATGCCCGACGGCGGATTTCTGGAACAAATCCGCAAGGATGTCGAGTCCGGCACCTTGCCACAAATTTCCTGGGTGGTGGCCCCAGCCAACTACTCTGAGCATCCTGGCCCTTCAAGCCCCGTGCAAGGCGCTTGGTACACCCAAGAACTGCTTGATGCGCTGACGGCCAATCCCGAGGTCTGGAGCAAGACCGTATTGCTGGTCAACTTTGACGAGAACGATGGCTTCTTTGACCACATTCCCTCCCCTTCAGCCCCATCGATTGATCCTGTCACTGGCAAACCTGCTGGCAAGACCTCGCTGAGCGAAGAAGAAATCGCGTTTGAATACTACAACTACCCCAGTCCCAAAGGTCTGGCCGGCCAGCCTCCACGCGATGGCAAAGTATTCGGCCCCGGCGTGCGCGTGCCCATGTACGTAATCTCCCCCTGGAGCCGTGGCGGTTGGGTGAACTCGCAAGTGTTTGATCACACATCCGTCATCCGCTTCATGGAAGAGCGCTTCGGTGTGATGGAGCCCAATATCAGCCCCTACCGCCGTGCCGTGTGCGGTGACCTGACTTCGGCCTTCAACTTTGCCAGCCCGAACGACGAGCCACTGCCTACCTTGAACGGCCGTCGCAACCGTCAAGAGGCTGATGCCATTCGCAACGCTCAGGAACGTCTGGCTCAAGTACCTCAGCCCGTGGACAACCAGCGTATTCCCGTACAGCAAACCGGTGTGCGTCCATCGCGTGCCCTGCCCTACGAACTGCACGTCAGCGCCCGTTGTGACAGCGAAAAAGGCGTACAACTGCTGTTCTCCAACACAGGTAAAGCCGCCGCTGTTTTCCACGTCTACGACAAGCTGAACCTGGACCGTATCCCGCGCCGCTACATGGTCGCTCCCGACCAGATTCTGGACGATGTCTGGGACGTGCAGGCGAACAATCTGGGGCACTACGACCTGTGGGTATTGGGCCCGAATGGTTTCCACCGCCACTTCCGTGGTGATGTCAGCGTATTGAGCCAGCCCGACACCGCCCGTCCAGAAATCCGCGTTTGTTACGAAGTGACCAAAGGTGATGTTTATCTGGAAATGATGAACGGCGGCCAGTCGGCCTGCACCTTCACCATCCAGTCCATGGCGTACCGTGAGGACGGCCCATGGGAAGTCACCGTGGAACCAGGCAAGCAAGCCAAGCAATCCTGGGTTCTGAAATCCAGCGGTCACTGGTACGACTTTGTGGTGCGCAGCAACAGCGACCCAAGCTACTACCGTCGTTTCGCTGGCCGCGTGGAGTTTGGCGAGCACGGTGTCAGCGATCCGGCTCTGGGCATTCCGGCTTACCTGTAAGACTTAAACGCTGTGCATCTATAGTTCTCTATCGTCTGACTATGTGTGCGTGCGCACCACGCACACGTTTTGCCCCGATGCCTTTGCTTGGCATCGGGGCTTTTTTTGTTGATAGTCAGTGATGTCAAACGGGACCTGAAAGCCCGCGGATCCAGCAAACTTAGCGGGTTAAGCGCGACCGAAGACCCAGGCCTAGGTAGTGCCTTCTACGTTGCCGCTTTCTTTTCGTCGCCACTCTTTCCTCTTTGACCTGGACCGATATCCGGGCGCTGCCCAACTCCACAACCGCGCGCAAAACAGCAGAGTAAGCAGTACGGGCAGGCAAGCAAACGTCAGCCCCTGCATACATAGCACGCTCACTGGACAGGGGGGACTCATCGGCCAGAAACAAGATGCCGACATTATCCAACTGCCGCATCGCGGAAATAACGGCGTACACATCAAACGCGCTCTCGCCCTCCCCGTCAATAATCAGAATGCGCTGGCGCTTTCCGAAAGTGGCAAGGTCTGTAGGACTGGTTGCTACCGTCGTGCACACCCCGGAGCCGGCCAAATAATCATGCAGGGCCAGCATATCGCCCACACGCGATGATGCAGGCTGTGCAATCAGGAGAAAAACCACATCAAAATCATACATAGGGCGCGATACGCAGTCCTGTTATCACCGACCACCCTGCATCAATTTAATAATGGCCTGTGTATGCTGGGCGTTCTGGGTTCCGATCAGCAAACGCCCATCGGAAATCGTTTCACTGATACGGGCCACGCTTACCAACTGCCCTTGCACACTTAACAACAGATAGTGGCCTCGTGCCTGAGCCGTGACACTGCGCAGTTTGCTAATGCCGTTCTGGTTCATCTCCAGTAGCAAAAACGTACCTTGATCCTGAGTGGTTACAGGGGTGACGCGGTGCAGATCGGATTGCGTCAAAACAGGCTGGGGCAGCGCATACAGCGAGGTTCCCCCCACATCCACAGCCACCAAGGGCGTTTCTGCTTTCTCTTGCGCCAAATGCAGGGTAATGACAGTTGGAGCTTGAGTACGAGAGGCCGTCGGCGCTGCCGTGCTGGCATTGTTCGAACCACCCGCGCTTTGCATGACAGGCGGTGCTGGATCTACAGGTTCGGAAATATGACGAGGCATGGTTTGCTGACAAGCAGCCAGACCACCCGCCAGAATCAACACCGCTAATTTGTGCAGAATATTCATTGTTTTCTCGATCAAGGCACACACCCGGCCAAGACAGGTGCGTGCCTGGTTGCCGCATCCAACTTAACGTTGGCCTTGAACTTCGATATCGACCCGACGATTCGGTGCCAGGCAGGCAATCAAATCACTGCGATTGGGCTGATCACACTGCACAAGGGGGCGGTCCTGACCAAAGCCTTGCGTCACAATTGCGGCGGCTGGTATGCCCTGGGCGGACAAGGCCTGTCGTACCGTCTGGG
This sequence comes from Alcaligenes sp. DN25, assembly GCF_023674485.1. Lineage (NCBI taxonomy): Bacteria > Pseudomonadati > Pseudomonadota > Betaproteobacteria > Burkholderiales > Alcaligenaceae > Alcaligenes > Alcaligenes sp. DN25. The sequence continues at coordinate 3,075,862 of NZ_CP098408.1, forward strand.
CACGTTGCTGCGACAAACGCTGATTCGATGCCGCACTTCCAATCCGATCTGTGTGACCGGAAACCGTCACCCGTTCGATGTCGGACATTTGCTTGAGCTGGCCTGCAATATCACGAATCGTGCTCAGACCTGCGCTGGTCAAGGTCGCACTGCCAAACGCAAAGGCCACGTCCCCGGAAAGCGAAAACGGCTGAATGGTTGCGGTTTTCGGCGCCGCATCCAGAACAGAAGCACACTCACCAGGCTTCCAGTAAAAGCTGCGACCCAGCTTGTCCTGATCAAACAGCACCTTGAACTGACAAGTCTTGATGCCCTGTGCCGTGTTGAAGTGAAACAGGTAATCCCACTCGCGAACCTTGAAGCCTTCAGCAAAGTGCGGGCGACCCAGCAGGTCATACAGCTGATCGCGAGTCACGCCTTCCCGGACCTGACGCAGATTGTCGATATTCGGGTAAGAGCCCGTGTGAAAAGTCGCTTTATCCACTTCCGGAAACACCGGGTTTTCCGTGTGACCCTCCGAGTCCACCTGACTCAAGGTTCCGCAACCAGCAAGCACCAGACTGCCCAGCAAAGCAGCCCCAAACCAATTTTTCTTCATGATCTGAATTCCTTCAAAAGTGTGTGCTGTGCATCGGCGCCAATGCGCCGATGCACCATAGAGTCAGGGCCGACTTACCATTGATAACCAATACCCACGGCACCACCGTAATCACCGCGCGAGGTGGTATTGCCCGAGAGCTTGTAAACCCACTTACCGTTATCGGTAATACCGGAGAAACCAATGGCCATACCGGACTCTCCACGCCAGGTACCGCCGGCCATGGACATCATGTGCTTGCCCGGCAAGTAAGCCTGAGGCAGAGACGCTGTTGCCATCGCGGCCGCCACACCTGCACTTAAGCGGTTATCCAGACGATTGATATCGTGGCGAATATTGTTGATCTGACCTTGCAGATTGCCCGCCACCTGATTCAACTGACTTACGTTGACCGCATCGGTGTCATTCACGCCCGCCGCCACATTGGTGATGTGCTTGCCGGACATATTGATGCCGTTCTCGTTAATGATCGGGCCACCGTTATTGATCTGAATTTCATCGGCCTGAACATTCACTGCCGTAATGGAATTGACCTTCAGATCCTGGGATACCGATACCTTGATATCAGCGCCAACAGTCTGGCCTGCATCATTGACCCGGTCCGTCTTGGAGATAACGATGTTGTCCCCTTCAACAAAGCCCACCGTGTTGCCATTATGGATAGGCGTGCCGTCACCGGAGCCATTATTGCCACCACCTGTGGAGCCGGAACCATTGCCGTTGGAACCACCGGTATTGCCGCCTTCCTTGCCATCCGTCGGTGCTTCAACATTCCAGTGCATGCTGTCCAGAACATCTTTCAAAGAGGAGTGCTGGCCACCGTTGTAGGCAAACGAGCCGTTTCCATCCAGACCAATGAAGGACTCGATAGGCTGGAGCTGACCATAATTGACGGCATCGGTCGGATTGCGACCGGCGGCAACATTGGTGATGCGCATATCACCTGCGTTGATGCCAGCCAGGGTGATGCTCGGGCCATTATTGATGGTCAGGCCGGTGTTACCCAGGTGTACGTCGTTTCCTACCGCAACCCCTGCGTTGTTGATGACGGTATCGCCGGTCTTCAGGCTGCCATCTGCTCCCAGATCAATGTCCTTGTTCAGCTTGACTTCAACCTGTCCGGAATCATCGGTGCCAGTCTGCTCAACCGTGACATTCTTGTCACCGACAAAGGCAACCTGGCCGTTCGGGCCAATATTGGCGCTATTGCCATCCGCATCGGTCACATTCCAGCCAGCGCTGGCAACGTCATTGACTTGCTTGAGCTGATCTTCGGTCGCCGCCTGACCGCTGGTGTAGTTGTCCGGATCCCAAGTCAGATTGGTCAGTCCGCCGATTCGGCCGGTATCACCATTGATCGTGACCGGGTTTGCTCCGCCCACCACGACCTGCGTGCTGCCGATAGCCGTGCTGTTACCGGCCGCATCTGCCACCGTGATCGAACCTGCGCCTACGGTAGTCGTGTCACCGGCGGCATTGCTGACCGTGGTGCCTGCCGCAGTCGTGGAGGTCTTGTTACCTGCCCCATCATCCACGGTCAGACCGTCGTTGTTCACGACCGTGTTTCCCGTCTTCAGGCTACCGTCTGCGCCCAGATCAATATCCTTGTTCAGGTTGAAGGCCAGGTCCGTGCCATCACGCGAAATGTTGATGTTGCCGTCCGTGTTACTGAAGTCCACCGAGGCGCCAGGCTTCACGTTTTCAGTAGCACCACCATTCGCGCTGATGTTCCAGCCTGCGTTGGCAACCTCTGAAACTTCTTTCAGCTGCGATACGTTCACCGCATCGGTGTCATCCGTACCTTCGGCAAGATTGGTGATCTTCTTGCCGTTCATATTGATGCCGGCATCGTTAATCACCGGACCACCGTTATTGATGGTGATGCTGTTCAGGTCCGTCAGATCCTTGGCCATGACCAGGTTCAGCTTGTTGCCGTCACTATCAACACGCAGGTTCGTACCCGTGGACTCTGCTCCCTCGGCCAGTTCACCCGAGATAGTCAACGGTGTGTTGTCACCCAGCGTTTTGGCAATCGCGTCGCCGGTATTGCCGGCAAAGCTCAAGCCATCAGCCTGGGTGGCGATCTCGCTGCCCTTGTAGATAACATCACCACCGCTTTGGACAACAAAGTTGTCACCCAGGTGGGTTTCGCCCGTAACAGTCAGATTGTTGGTCGTGACGCTGTCGCCATTAACGATCGTGTCACCTACTGTGACGCTGTCACCGTTGATCACGGTATCGCCTACAGTGATGCTATTACCCACAGTCAGATCATCGGCCAGATTGAAAGCCAGGTCGGTGCCATCGCGCGTCACGGTGATGTTGCCGTCGTCATTGCTGAAGTCCACCGATGCTCCGGGTTTGACGTTCTCGGCGGCAGCACCATTGGCGCTGATGTTCCAGCCTGCGTTGGCAACCTCTTCAACATCCTTCAACTGCGACACGTTCACCGCATCGGTGTCGTCTGTCCCTTTGGCTAGATTGGTGATTTTCTTGCCGTTCATATTGATGCCGGCACCGTTGATCACCGGACCACCGTTATTGATGGTGATGCTATTCAGATCCGTCAGGTTCTGAGCCATGACCAGATTCAGCTTGTTGCCGTCACTATCAACACGCAGGTTGGCACCCGTGGACTCTGCTCCCTCGGCCAGTTCGCCGGAGATGGTCAGCGGTGTGTCGTCACTCAGCGTCTTGGCAATGGTGCTGCCGGTGTTGCCCGCAAAGCTCAAGCCATCAGCCTGGGTGGCAATTTCGTTGCCCTTGTAGATAACATCCCCGGTGTTTTGGACAACAAAGCTGTCACCCAAATGGGTTTCGCCCGTAACAGTCAGATTGTTAGTCGTGACGCTGTCACCGTTGATCACGGTATCGCCTACAGTGATGCTATTACCCACAGTCAGATCATCGGCCAGATTGAAAGCCAGATCGGTGCCATCACGCGAGATAACGATGTTGTCGTCATCATTGCTGAAGTCTACCGAACCACCCGGCTTCACGTTCTCAGCCATGGCACCATTGGCACTCACATTCCAACCTTGAGCCGCGTACTTGATCGCATCGTGCACCGTGTTTTCACCGGTATCTCCGATATTGCTCATGCTCAGACTGCCATTAGAGGCCAGCGTGGCATTGCCACCCAGGATGCTTTTCGTAGTGTTGGCCACATTGCCCAGCACCGAATTCGTGGCATGCAACTGGCTGCCATTGATCGCATCTGTGCTGCTGGCGCTGATCCGGCCCGCGGCCACATTCGTCACTGTGCGTTTTTCCTGCTCCGTACCCACGCTGACGGTAGCAACAGGATGATCTCCGGCAAAGTTGCCGTAGTTCAGCCCGTTCAAAGAAGCATTCAAGGTGCCAACCGCGCCTGCTGTTTCTGCACCATCACCCAGCGCTACCGAGCGTGCATTGAGCGCCTTTGAACCCTGTCCAATAGCGACAGCACGATCGGCCGTGCTGCGGGAGCCGTCACCCAGCGCGATTGCCTGACGCTCAAGCGCCCAAGCGTCACGGCCTTGTGCAATCGATGCCTCGCCAAAGGCATGTGCACCCTTGCCCTGTGCCTGTGCAAAATCAGCGGTGGCCTGAGCTTCGCGACCTACCGCAATGCTGCTATTGAACTGGGCAATGGAGTCCGTACCCAGCGCAATGGAGTCGCGGTTCTTGTCCTGATTTTCGACATCAGGATTAGACTGGCCGGAGCGAGCGTTAGTACCCATTGCAATACCGCGTGCCGCAAAGGCTTTGGCATCCGTACCGCTGGCCTGGGAATCACCGGCAGCCGCCCGTGATCGGGTGCCAAACGCCATAGCGTCATTAGCCGTTGCCGTCGCATTGCTACCCTGAGCGATGCCGCGAGCCGCATTCACCACCGAGTTTTTACCGATCACAATCCCTTCCACGGCTGTAGAACTGGATTCTGTACCGATCACAATCGAGTTCTCGACCGAGGGACCGTTTGCCTGGCGATCTGTGTAGGAATCCCGGCCAATGACGATGGAGTTCTTGTCACGGCTGACAACGTGCGTACCGATTGCCACGCCGCTCTCGTCCCGCGCTTCGGATTGGGAGTTACCGATAGTCGTGGAATTCATCCCCAAGCCTTTGATGTTGTGTCCCAGCACAACAGATGACGCTCCCTCTGCCCCTGCCATATGTCCAATAGCAACCGAGTCCTTTTCCTTGGCAGTTGCATCAGGGCCGATGGCAATCGAGTCGATGGCTGTTGCAGCAGCACCGTTATTGTTCTTGTTGCCCTTGTCGACACCACCATCATTAACGCTGAAGTAACGAGGTTTGCTATCGGCAATCTGCTGGCCCCAGTCCTCGCCAACCTTCTCGGCCAGCTTTTCATAATCCACAGTCGCACCCAGCGTCACCTGATCAACAGCCGACTGCAACTGGCGCACGTTCACTGCATCGGTCTCATTGGCACCGTCTTCCACGTTCACAATACGACGTGTGAACTCACTGCCCGACTGGCTGCTACCAACGGAAACGGCACTGCCATTGAAGCCTCTATTGGTGAACTTGCTCAAGCCAGACACATCGTTTTGCGCGGCATGAGAGTTCAACCCCAGGGCTACGAAATTGCTGTCAGCATGAGCATTAGGGCCAATGGCAGTACCCGTTCCCAATGCCGTTGTCTGACGACCCATCGCGACCCCGGTATTACCGGCAATCGCCTTGTACCCAATCGCCACGCCTTCTGTTTCAGCGCCGGAGTCCTCACCAATACCGATCGCACGGTTTGATGACAGCCCCCGATTCGCATTCTTGCCCAGGCTGACATTGCTATCGCCTATGACATTCAGGCCGGCATCTCGGCCAATCGCCACGTTTTCGTTGCCATCCACGCCATTGCCGGTGCCATCACCCAGCGCCACATTGAACTGACCTTTGACGTTCTGACCACTGGCCTGACCGATGGCAATATTGTGCGAACGATCACCCGGCAGATGATTGCCAGTGGCCTGGCCTGCGCCATTACCGATAGAGATATTGTTTTCTGCATCAGCCTGAGCACCTAAACCCAAGGCGATCCCGTTAGCCCCACTGGCCTGTGCCTGCATACCCAAGGCAAGCGCATTATTTCCACTTGCCGCTGCTTCGCGGCCTACCGCAACGCTGGCCAAACCGCTGCTCCGACTATCCTTTCCAATGGCAATGGCTGCCTCCGGTTTGGGTCGACTGTCTGCGCTGGCGACACTGGCACCGTCACCCAATGCAATCGCGCTGTCGGCGTCGGCCAGCGCACCTTGTCCTGCAGCAATACTGCGATCCCCCTCTGCCTTGGACTCAGGGCCAATTGCAATGGATTCTTCACCATTCGCCTCGGAATCAGGCAGCTCCGAGTTCGCACGGAAATACTTCACGCCAGGATTGGTTTCATCCACTCCCAAGGCAATCAGACGATCGTTAACAGTCACCAACCCTGTTTCAGTAGCGCCAATTCGAGTGTCATGTGCAGCGATGGCGGTTTCGTTGCCCGCAATTCGACTGTCATGGGCCATGATGGCCGTTTCATTGTCCGTAATGCGAGTCCCATGATCCGTCAGAGTGGACTCATTGCTCGTGACCCGCCCTTCCAGCCCATCAATCTTGCCGGTATTGGTCTGCACCTCAGCGGACGTAGCATTGAGCTGCGCCTGGGTCGCCACAGACTCACCACCCACCGTAATCTGATCGGCACTCAAGGCGCCGGAGATCATCAGGCTACTCAACCCCACGATGCTGCCACCACCACCCGTAAACCGAATGGTGCCGCCTGGGCTGGTGAAGTCAATGAGGTTGCTCTGACCGTCGCCTGGAATCTCGACTGCCGCCCAGGCATTGCTCATCGCCAATGCGCTTGCTGTCAACAAGGCGAGCCATCCCATGCGTGCGGAAAAAGACGCACGCTTTCCTCCTTTGACGCACGAGGAACTGCGCTTGCCTTTGGCTTTCTTGTGCTCAGAAACGGCAACAAATGTTCCCGTTTGCTCATTCCAGATGGTTTTATAGACGTGATTCATCTCTGTTCCTGATCCTTTAAGGAATACGTGTTGAGTGCTACGTGGGTGTGAGTAGGGTTGAAACTGTCTCGAACGCACAAAGGCTCCGCCCCCTCCCAGGGGGGCAGGTCGCAGGGAGGTTCTATGAAGTAGCCTTGGACGGCGTGCACGCCGGCATCGACGCTCAACTGGAAATCCAGGGCAGTCTCAATTCCTTCGGCGATGACGTATTGGCTGATGCCATGCGAGGCATGAACCCAAGAATGAAGGGCAGCAAGGCCGTCCCTGTCCCGTGCCTGATGCACCAGGGATTTATCAAGTTTTAAGACCTGGGGTCGGATCTGCCGAGCCAGATCCAAGGTATTGAATCCGGTCCCAATATCATCAATGGCAACTTTGCAACCCAGGCCGCGCAAGGTGCGCAGCAGGCTAATGGCGGCTTCCTGATCAAAGACAGAAGCCGTTTCGGTAATTTCCAGGGTCAAACGGCTGGCCAGCTGTGGCGCACCACGCAGCACCGCAATCAGCAACCGCCACCACGGCCCCTGTTGCAAAGACAAGGGGGAAATATTGCAGGCAAGATGAACATCCGGATCACGCTCCAGCACCTGTACCACCGACCACAGAACGCTGGCATCCAGGCGTTCGGTCACATGCAAGCGCTCTATGGCCTGAACAACCGGCGCACAAGAAACGGACTGAGTACTGTTCTGCGCATCATCCCAGCGCAACAGCACTTCGTAATACAGAACCTGCTCGCGATCCTGCACAAAGACCACAGGCTGAAATGACAGGGCAACCTTCTCGTCCCGCATATCTGCAAAGAAACGAGTCGCCAAAGCCATGTCGCGCCGAGTCTGCTCGCAAACAGGAGGCTCAAGCTCGGAGAAGGCAATGGTGCTGGCCAGAGACTGCAATTGAGACAGGCAAACCGGACGGTCGCCCGATGCTTCAACCCAAGCCGGAACAACATTGACCAGGATGCGGTCCGAGCCGCAGCGAACGGGCTCGTAGCACAGCGCCGCTTTGACTCGTTCCAGAAACAGGTCCTTGTCAAGCTGGGTGGGCAGACGACAATTCGTCAAACCAATCAACACCACTTGATCAAACACCAGGATGTCGCTGCGTGCTATGCCGTAGGGACGCAGGCGCGCCGAAATGGCGGACAAAAAGGCTTGCTGGAACAGGCGCGCATCATAGGCCTGGGCAAGCGTTGCCAGTCTTCGCAAGCCTAAAAGCAAATAGCTGCTTGAAGGAGTAACTTGCTGCAACCAGCAGGACAATGACTCTAGCGACTGGACGCCCATTACGCGCCCCGCTTCGCCGGTTGGCACTCTGGACGCTGTGTGTGAATCAGCGTCTGGCTTTTCACCTGACAGCGGTCAAAAAGCCTCCTTTATGTCAACATCGATTCCATAACAAATAGACACGTTTGTACGTGAAAATTACGCTGAAAAGGATCATTTCGATGCGCTATTCGGTTGGGACTAAAAGGAGGCTTCTTGTCAAAATCGCAAGCCTATTTACGCCTTTTCTTAACCATTGTTGACGCTTGCCTATGGCTGGCTGCAACGTTCTTCAGAAAGTGCATCGGTCAGACCTGCTTCGTGTTGACACACATGTGGCCGCCGCTAACACTTAATCAGTATCTGCATCTGAAACACAGCGTTAATAAAAAATTACGTAATAGTTTTTATTGCAGTACGAGCTACCTCAATCGCCGTTTACGTGGCAGCAGGTTTGCATGCGGTTAGTAAAACTTGACATCGCGTGGCCAACATTCCACTGGACCATCTTGGGTTTACTAACATCGATTGCACTGAGATGTGGTCGAGTGGGAGGGGGGAGGCTGCGCTTTGCGCTAGGAAGATGGGTACTATGAGTAAGAAATATGGATATGCACGCGTTTCAACACAGGATCAAAACCTGGACCTACAGATCGCGGCTTTACAAAAGGTGAATTGTGATCATATCTATACGGATAGAGGGATATCAGGGGCTAAAGCAACACGTCCAGGATTGAATCATCTGCAGCGAAAACTGAAATCGGGTGACACGCTTATTGTCTGGCGTCTGGATAGGCTGGGCCGATCACTACGCTATTTGGTCGACACGATCGATCGTTTAGGCAAAGAGAATATCCATTTCATTTCCTTGACGGAAAATATAGACACGACAACATCGGGTGGTAGATTGCTGTTTCATATGATGGCCGCCCTGGCTGAGTTTGAACGCTCGCTGATTAGCGAACGCACTCGCGCAGGAATGGCAGCAGCGCGTGCCAATGGCAGGCCACTAGGCAGACGCCCTGCCTTATCACCCGCCCAACACAAAGAAGCACTTATTGCGCTGACCAATCAAGTTCCGCTGGACATCGTTGCCAAAAAATATGACGTGCATCCCAGGACAATCCGCCGCATCAAGGCCACGGCCTCGACATAGCCGGCTCAACGCAAGTGACTTAAGTATTAGTCAGCATTGCCGCCAGACAACCAGGTGGCGGCAATGATCTGTAGAGGAACAGGGCAAGCACCCTACCGCTTTTTACTGCACCAGCTGATTCATCTCGATAATTGGCAGCATCACTGCCAGAACAATCAACAGCACCAAACCGCCCATCAGCAAAATCATCAAAGGTTCCAGCAAGGCGGTCATGGTCAGGGCTTTGCGCTCCAGCTCGGTTGATAAGGTCGTCGCAGCCCGATCCAGCATGGGCGCCAGCTCACCGGTTTTTTCACCGCTGGCAATCAGTTGGACTAACAGCGGCGGGAACAAGGCACTACGCTGCAAGGCGGTCGCCAAAGGCAGACCCTCACGCACATGGATGGCGGCCTGATTCACGGCACCGCGCAAGGCCAGATTGGACACAGTACGCCCGGCCGCTTCCAATGCCGTTAGCAAGGCCACATTGCTGCCAGCCAGAATAGCTAACGTGGCAGCGAAGCGAGCAGTATCCACGCCCAGCAAGTAGCCTCCCAGAACAGGCACGCTTAACAAACGACGATGAAAGGCCAGCTTCAAGGCCGGCTGTCGCAGCAAAAAAGCCACCAGGCCAGCCGCCAGCAAGAGCACAACAAATAACACCAGGCCCCATTCACGCAGCAGATCACTGGCGCTGATCATGACCCGAGTCAGCATGGGCAGTTGCTGTTTGGCTTGGGTGAAGGCCCCTACCACTTGCGGGACGACGTAGCTCAGCAAGAACACCACCATCGCCACGGAAATCAGGCTGACGATGGCTGGGTAGATAAAAGCCGTCAGCACCTTGCCGCGCAAGGCTCCACTGTCCTCAATGAAACTCGCCAGACGGTCCAGCACTTGTTCCAGCTCGCCAGACTGCTCCCCTGCCCGCACCAATGCTCGGTAGATCTCAGGGAAGTCGCGCGGGTGATTCGCCAAGGCTTCACTCAAGCTTTGTCCTGCCCGAATATCCGCACGCAGGGCTGCCAGCAATTGCACCAAAGGCCGACGAGTCGCCTGCTCAATCACCACGCCCAGGCTGGCCTCCAGAGACAAGCCCGCCGCCACCAGACTGGCTAACTGTCGGGTCAGCCAGGATAACTCGGTACGACGCAGGCCCGCACTGCGAGCACGGGCAGCGGCTCGGCTACGGCCCGCCTTCAGGGAAACTGTCAGCAGACCCCGGGACAGTAATTGCTGACGCGCCAGCCGTTCGCTCTCGGCCTCCAGCACACCCCGCTCGCTGCGTCCGGCCTGGTCCACCGCCTCATAATGATAAGTACCCATGCTCTTTCGCCCCCTTATAACTCGCGCGTGACGCGCAATACTTCTTCAGGGGTACTGATGCCCTGCTCTACCCAACGCTGGGCATCCTCGCGCAAACTACGCATGCCCGATTCACGCGCGGCCTGACGCAAGGCAGGTTCGGCTCCGGCAGCATTCAACAAGTGCTGGGCACGTTCATCGATGCGATACAGCTCGTGAATCCCGGTACGGCCTTGATAACCCGTGTGAGCGCAATGCTCGCAACCAGCAGGACTGGCCCGATACTGCCCGTGCTCGGCAGGCTGACGACAATGTCGGCACAGCTTGCGTATCAGCCGCTGGGCCAGCACGCCACGCAAGGTAGACGCCAGCAAAAAAGGCTCCACACCCATATCGACCAAGCGAGTCGCGGCGGACACGGCATCGTTGGTGTGCAAGGTGGCCAGCACCAGGTGACCTGTCAAAGAAGCCTGCACCGCAATCTGCGCGGTTTCCAGATCCCGAATTTCCCCGATCATGATGATGTCCGGGTCCTGTCGCAATATGGCACGCAAGGCACGTGCAAAGCTCAACTCAATACGGGGATTGACCTGCGTCTGGCCCACGCCTGGCAAGTCATATTCAATCGGATCTTCCACCGTCAGCACATTGCTGCGGGCTGTATCGACACGGCCCAGAGCGGCATACAAGGTGGTGGTTTTACCGCTGCCGGTAGGCCCGGTAACCAGCACAATGCCGTGTGGTTGATGAATCAGCTCATCGAGCTGAGCCAGGATGTCCGGGGCCATGCCCAGACGCTCCAGCTCCAGTTGCCCGGCTGACTTGTCCAGCAAACGCATCACGGCACGTTCGCCATGTCCGGTAGGCAGAATCGAGACACGCAGATCCAAGGCCCTGCCCCCCACTTTCAGGGCAATACGGCCATCTTGGGGCAGGCGTTTTTCGGCAATATCCAGGCTGGCCATAATCTTGATACGGGACACCAAAGCACCATGCAAGGCTCGACGCGGGCTGACGATATCGCGCAAACGGCCGTCCACCCGGTAACGCACGACCGAATGGGTTTCATAAGGCTCCAGGTGTATATCACTGGCACCGTCCCGCACCGCCTGGGTGAACAAGGCGTTGATCATGCGGATGACCGGCGCATCGTCCTGATTTTCCAGCAAGTCAGTGACAGCGGGCAGTTCCTGCATCAGGCGATCCAGGTCCACCTCATTGGCAGCCGCATCCACCACGCTGGCGGCATCGTCGCCCTGTGCGTAACTGGCATCAATCAGGGTATCCAGCTCCGCATCCGGAACTTGCCGCTCGTCCAGCTCGGGATAGCGTCGCCGCAATTCCACCAAGGCCCAATCCGGTGTACGCTCGCTAATCACCAGCGTGCCCACGCCTTGCTGCTGCGTCAGCACCGCACGGTGCTGACGTGCCCAGGAGTACGGCAGGCGGGTCATAGCGTCTCTCGCAGGTCCACGGCTCCGGACGAGCCTGCGGCCTGTGGCAACACCATGTGTCCCGCATCCGGGTGGAACCAGGTGGAGCGATCGGGCAAGCCTGTCTGCACGGCACGCATGTAGTTGTAGCGGTCCAAAGACAGGCTTTGGCTATCTTGGGCATTACGCACAATATGAGGGCGCAGGAACACCATCAAATTGGTTTTGGTACGCTTGCGTTTCTCGTATTTGAAGAGGTTGCCCACCAACGGAATATCGCCCAGCAAGGGAACCGATTGCTGACCATCCTCAATCGAGTCTTCCAATAAGCCGCCCAGCACAATAATCTGCCCATCATCGACCAGGACATTGGTACTAAGGGCACGTTTACGCGTGACAGGCGCGCTGGGCGATACCGACATAGTAGGATCCAGGCTGCTGACCTCCTGGTACAGAGCCATCTTGACGGTCCCACCTTCGGAAATCTGCGGACGCACTTTCAGGGTCAGGCCCACATCCTCGCGCTGAATGGTCTGAAAGGGATTACTGGCCCCATCACCCGTGGTCGTGTACTGCCCCGTCACAAAGGGCACGGTACGGCCCACCATGATGCTGGCTTCTTCGTTATCGAGCGTCATCAGGTTGGGCGTGGACAGAATATTGATGCCGCCCTGGCGCTCCATCGCCCGGGCCAGGACGCCCAGATTGACAATCTGCTGGCCCAGCACGTTCACCGTGCCTTTGACCACGCCCAGACTTAAACCCGCCGCCAAAGAATCCAGCGTGGTCACCCCGGCCTTGTTAATCCCGCTGCCGCCCAGATTGGCGCCCCCGACAAAACCTGAACCTCCATCGGCAATATTGCCACCGCCTGTCATCCACTGGATGCCAAACTCGGCCGCATTCTCCGCATTCACCTCCACAATCAGGCTCTCGACCAGCACTTGAGCGCGACGTTGATCCAGTTGATCGATCACTTCACGCAAGCTGCGGTAAACCGGATCAGGGGCCGAAATGATCAGCGTATTCGTGGATGGATCAGCCTGCACAGTGGCACCGCCAGCGCTAAAGGCCACGGTGCCGCTAGCATTGTTTGCGGCGCTCAAACCCATCTCGGCCTGAGGCTGCTGCTTGGCGGTGGCCGACGTGTCCATGGCTTTGGCACCGCCGGTGGTGCTGGCGTTGGCGGCGGGTGCCAGGCTATTGCTGTTCGCCTGTTGATTCCCGGTACTCGCGTTCCCCGAAGGCGCTTGCCCAGTCAAGGCCCCCCGCAGCACTTCAGCCAGCTGCACCGCCTGAGCATTGCGCAGATAGACCACATGCAAATTGCCTTTATTGCTTTCCGGGCTGTCAATACGCCGGATCAGGTCACGGGCCAGATCCAGCCGGGCCGGACTGCCTGCCCGCACCAGAACCGAGTTGCTGCGCGGGTCGGCCACCACCGTAATGCGCTGCGCCACATCGTTGCCGGGCGTATCGAGCATTTGCGAGGCCAGGGCTGCCACATCCAGGGCCACGCCGTAGTCAATCGGGATAATGTCCGTGTTCAAGCCTGCGGGGGTATCGATCCCCGCAATGACCTGAGCGATACGGTCCAGATTGTCACCGTAATCGGTCACCACCAGCGTGTTGTTGGACGGGTAGGCATTGATGGGATTATTGGGCGAAATCATCGGCCGCAGCACCGGAACCAAGGCGGTCGCATTTTCATAACGCAAGGTAAACACCCTCGTTTCCAGCTCGCCGCTGCCACTGGCCCCGGTACCGGCCGCCCGCACTGCACCGCCCTGCTGGCGCGCTTCAGCTTCAGGGACCACCCGACTGACCTTGCCACTACGCAACACGGCAAACCCTTGCATGCGCAGGGCAGACAACAGCATCTCGTAGGCGGTACGGGCATCGACCGGTACTTCGGACACCAAAGTCAGCTGTCCTTTTACGCGAGGGTCCACGATGAAGTTCTGGCCGGTAAAACGGGCCAAGGCAGCTACAACCCCATCCAGCTCGGCATCCACGAAATTCAGTGTGATGTCGTTGCCTTGCGGGAACTCGGCCGGATCGGGCAAGTCGATCGGAGCAGCACTGCCCCCGACACGCTGCGGGACCCGACGCGTCACAGCCGGAGGCGACGTATTGCTATTGGCAAAGCGCGGGTCAGCCTGAGTGCTACGAACAGGCGTCTTGCCTACCGAGGCAAAAAACGAAGAAGGATCGGGGCCGGGTTCAGGCTTCTGACCATTGCTCGCACAGGCGCTCAACAGCACGGCTGCACCCAGGCTTAAAAGGAAGCGAGGCCGCAGCCCATGAGGTCGTTTAGTCAAGGTACTCATAGTCAAAATATCGTTATTCCTGCTTGCTAGTCGTTGTGGCTATTTGCCATTGGGTCACACCCTGACGCTGAGGCCCCAAGGCCTCCAGTAACTCTTTGAATCGTTGATCGTCGGCTTGTTTGGCTTGGGCGCGTCCTTCAAACAGCCCACCATCCGGCCCCCACTGACCTTGACCTGCCAAGGTCAAATCCCCCGCCAAGGTACGCAGGCTTAACTGCACGCCCTGACCCTTGCGGCTGACTGCCAATTGGTAATCACCCAGCTCGGCCTGGGCTGCCAGCGCGGAGCGTGCATTACGCCAATCCAGTTCCAGCAACGGCCCGGTTTCAGCGGCCAGAGCCTGACTGGGCCAGCGCAGCTGCAATTGCCCTTGCGGTTGCACGGTCTGCAACAAAGGATGTAAACGTCCTAACAGCGCGGCGGGAGCGGTCAGGCTTTGGCCCGAAATACGCCAACCTTGCAGGCTGGCCTGCAGGCGCACAGGCTGATCCAACCAGCCATGGCTCAACTCCATTTGAGGCCAGGGTGCCAAACGCCAACGCCAGCTGACAGGACCAGGAACGGTGCGGGCCAACAGACCCGAACCCACTACCAGCAAGCCTTGACCGGAGGCCAGGCTGCCATGGGCGGTTTCCAGCCGTAGCGGCAACTGCTCGGGCTGCCAGGCCAGCATCATGCGGGCAGGCAGAAAGGGCACGGCGGCCAGCAGCAGAGACAGCGCCAGCAAAACCCACCCCATGATCTTGGTCAGCTTTTTCATGAAGGCTCTCCTGCACGCAGCACAATGCGGCCATCCAGCAGACCGGCGCGTTCACGGCTATCGACCACAGAGCGACTCATGCTGACTTCCTGCACGGCAAAGCCCAGCACGCGAGGGGCGTGCATCAGCCAATCTATCAAGGCAGGAGCGGCCACGGCCTGGCAGACCAGAACACGTTGCTCGGCCTGTGACTGCTCTGTCTGACACTGGGTACCCAAGGTCTGCAAGCTGCGCTGCAACGCCTTGTCTTGCCCTTGTCCATCCACAGGCGCGACCAGCTCTTTATCCAGAACCTGAATTTGCGACAGCACGGTTTGCAGTTGCGCCATCTCGTATTGCAGACGAGGCAGCTCCTGTTTTGCCAAGGCCAGATCACGAATGGCAGGACGTAAGAGCAACAACCACAGAAACATCAAAACCAGCAAAGCGCCCAATACCGACAAGGCCAATTGATCCCGACGGCCCAAGGCTTGCCAGTACTGTCTTGCCAGGGCGAGCTTGCTTTGTACGGTCAGCCATACAGGCTGGAGTGCGGTGAATTTGCTCATTGCGGCGCCCCCTGCTGGCTGGCTGCTTGCGCTGCTTTGCTGAAACCAATTTCCCATTGGCGGGCAGACTCGCCCTGCTTCCACTCCAGATCCGATTCAGCCGGCAAAGGCTGCGCGGCCAGTTCGCTAGCCAGCGTCAAATGCAATTGCTGATCTTTGAAACTCAATGCCCGCACCTGTCCTTGCAAAGCAGGCCACTGCACGGCGCTGGCCATCAATAAACGATCAAAGGGAGCCGAGGCCGGGCTTTTCTCGGTCAGCAAACCATCACGATGCTGTCTGGCCTGCGTCAAGGGCGCGACGATAACGGGCAGGTGTGGCAAGGCTTGCCGAACCGCCTGCTCCATCTGGGTCTGTACCTGTTTCATCTGGGATCGCAACGATTGCGCCTGCTGCTGCAAGACCAAGGTCCAGCTCAAGATGGCGGCCAAAGTCCACCACAGGCTTTGTCGTAGCACGCTGTTTCCGCCACTGGCGGCCATCTCCGGCATCAGCAAGGAGCAGGCGGGTACGGTCAAGGTTTGGCCCTGGCCCTGCCTGTCTTGCTCATGGCCATCGGACCAGGCATAAACCCCGCTCAACGGCAGTCCCAACTGACGCGCCTGCTCCCCCAAAGCCAGCAAAGGCGGGCGCTCCGTCCAGGCCAATTGACTCATCCCGGACGGCCCCGGTGCCGAACAGGCCACCCACACCTGTTCGATAGGACTCAAGCACATAGGCTCGACCGCACTACTCGCCACAGCCTGCCGCCGCGAGGCGCTGACCGAGGGAATACGCGCTTCCGTCACCGTCGCCATCCCTGCAGGCAGGACCAGTTCCAAAGAGCGGGCCAGGCCCTTGAACTCCTGCACCTCTCCCCGCCCACGGCGCAATACCCTGGCGCGCTTGTCCCGCAGCACAAAGTCCACCGGCTGATCCAGCCTTGGCGGAGAGTCCAAATAAATACGCAGCACTTTGCTCATCACTTCAACGAATCCAGACAATCCGGCTGCGGTCCGCGGCCCTGTTGATCAGGGCCTGGGTCGCTACCCGGCTATGGTCAAGTCGTAACTCGCCACTTAATAAAAACCATTCACTGCGCACGCTCAGCGTTTGCCCCTTCAGCGCCTCCTGACGTTGGAGGCGGGCCTGCACATCGGCCTGATCCCGAAACCACTGGCCCCGGTCGCGCTGCTCCAAGAGGCCACGCCATTCCACCAGGCTGACGGAAGGCTGCACTGCCGCCAGCACCTGGGCACTGGCGGTATTCACATTCACGGATTTGGCTTGCGGCAAATAGCTCAGATATGGCTCCAGTTGCTTGGCCTGTTGCTCTGCATTGGGAAAGAAGTCCTGCAAATGAGAGGGCCAAGGCGCTTGCCCGGCCTGTGCCCGCTCCAATCGCTGGGCCAGCTCCAAAGCCAAAGAGGGTTCCTGCTGCACATTGCCCAGCAATTGTTCCAATGCCTGCACATAGCGGGCCTGAATGCGACCATCGCGCAGCAATAAAGCCAGATTGAATTTGCCCTGCTCATCCTGGATATAGCCGGAGAAGTAAGCCGCACGGGTCTTGTCCGGAGTCTCTATCTTCAGCTCGCTCAGGGCCTGTGCCCACAGTCCACCTTTGTTCGTCACAGCCGAGCGCTGCGAGTCCAGACGCAAGACCAGCACAGCCCAATCCAGCGCACCGCGCAGCAACCAATTGGCCTGCATGTAATCGCGCTCGCTGGCCAACTGGGTTGCCAGCCCACTTTGACGCTGGACGATGCCCATGGTGGCAATGGACACCGCCATCACGACCACCAGCGCATTGATCACCGCCATGCCTTGTTGAGATGCCCGATTCATAGCAGCATCACCACTTTGCGATACGGGTGCTCCTGCCCTTCCAACTGCACTGTCAGTTCTATGCCTGTAGCGGCTGCCCCGGCTTGATCGGGCCACGGCCAGCTTTGCCAGCCACGCGCCGGAATCCAGATACGCAAGTTCCAGGCGGTGACCTGCTCCAGCACATCTTGCAAAGGGCCCAACTCGGGCAAGGGGTAAACCGTTCCTGCCTGGGCAATAGCCCGTTGCAACACACCTTGCTGCAAACGCCATTGAATCTGCTGGGTTCCCGCTCCGGCTTCGGCGCGACGTTCAATCATCAGGATGGCCGGGCCTTCGCCCTTGGCTTGCCAGCGAATACTGGCTGGCAATACCGCCATCGCCCCCGTCGGGTCCGCGGGACCTGGTGCGGTGGGCAGATGCAACTCCAGATCCCGGCCCATTTGGGACAAGACATTGAACAAGGCCTGGGTCTGGCGCGCCTGTCGGCCAAGCTGCTCATCCGCGTGCAAGACCGCATCCAGGCCACGCCAGGACATCAGGCTGATCAAGGCCATGATGGTCAGGGCCACCAACATTTCCACCAAAGTGAAGCCTTCCTGGCCAGCGTCTGTCATGGCAAGGACGCCAAGGTCGCGTGCAACTCGGCCAGCACGGGGCCTTTGGGCATGGAAGCCTGGACCGTTACCTGACGAAAGAAACGATTGGCCGTGGCTTGCACGGTTTGCTTGCACTGCAAATTAAGAGGCCCCTGGCGACACGGCACCACGGTTTCACCCGGTTCGGGAAACAGGCGGCGCAAGCGCATCTCGGCCACCACGCCATCAACGGCCAGCAAGGCCAGGCTGCGTTCATGCATGGCCTGGCTACCAGAGGCGCTAAGGCCCAGTGCGCGCAATCCGGCGGTCAAGGCCACCGAAACGATCGCCAGCGCAATCAATACTTCAATCAAACTCATGCCACGCTCTGTCATGACTGCACATCAAAACGGCCCGTCGGGTCGCTGCGTAAATGCAGGACCTCGTGACCATCATCCAGCTCCAGCTGACGCGGCGCGGACAACCATTCATTCACAAAAACCCACGGTCCCGCCGGCTCCAGGCGCACACGCACTGATTCCAAAGTCCAGGATCGTTGGGGAAACAATTGGGCAAAACGGGCCTGATCGCGCAGCCAGCCCGGTGTGGGGCTGGCACCATCCGTAGCGTCCGGGATCAAGCTGAAGCGATAGCCCTGCTGATCCGCACTCCAGGCGACGCTACGCCCGCTTTCACGCACATAGCTTTGCAGTTCGGCCAGACGCAGAGCCAGTTGACGGGCTTCTCGCTGTATTCCGTGATCCCGGTCCAGCACCAGCACGCTTAAACCCGCGCTGCTGACAATGCCCACGATCAGCAAGACCACCAGGGTCTCGATCAAAGAAAAGCCCCGCTGAGCCACATCAGTCCCAATTGCCTATATCGGCATCACTGCCCGACCCACCGGCCTGCCCATCCGCCCCCAGCGAGAACACATCAATCTCGCCATGAACGCCGGGTTGCAGATACTGGTACGGATTGCCCCAAGGGTCGTTGGGCAGGCGGTCCATATAAGGACGCCAGTTGCGTGGCTCGGGAGGCTGGGTGGGACGCTGGTGCAGTGCCGCCAGACCTTGAGCGGTACTGGGGTAACGGCCGTTATCCAGGCGGTACAGCTTCAGGGCCTGTGTCAGGGCAGCAATGTCCTGACGAGCGGCGACGGCACGTGCCTGATCGGGACGGTCCATCAGACTGGGGACGACCAGGGCCGCCATAATGCCCATGATGACCACCACCACCATGACCTCAATCAGAGAAAAACCTTGTTGAGCGCGGGACTGAACAGAGCCGGCCAAACGGCGTGCCGGACGGCGAGATAAAGTAGATCGAGACATGAAGGAAATAAGCTACCCAAAAAAACCCAAGCTCTTGTCATACGGGCTTCATGCAGCACACGCACACTAAGAGCCCTTAAGACAGCCATCTCGGCCGTCTGCCAAAGCACTATGCGATGCAGTCTAAATGGGTATTATTTCCGCCATATTTCCGTCACATCTTTGGTTGCGTCTGTGTCAGGCCGGTATCGCTCTGGCCCTGATCAATTTGCTGATCAACCTGTTCCTGCCCTCGGACGGGACCATTGCGCCGGTACTGGAAGAAGACCACCGCGAGCAGATCAGCACGCAACAAATTGCGCAGTGGTTTGGAGGCAGCACCGCGCTGCCCGAGTTGCGTTTGCATGGCATGATCGTAAGCGGCCAGTCGGGGGCAGCCCTGCTCAGCATCAATCAACAGCCGGTACGTGCGTATCGCCCTGGCCAGGAGCTGGCACCGGGTGTGCTGCTGGATTCGCTGCAACGCGAACACATTGTGATTACGGTCGATGCCGTGCCTCAACAAATCGCCACCGAGCGCAAAGGCCCCGCCATCATTCCCGGTATCCAGCAAGGGGCTAAGCCCTGAATTGAAGAGTTAGCAGTATGATTTAAAGCTGTCTTTCTTCTTCACCCTGGTGGGTATGCCTGCTTTACTTCGTCACTGGTTTGACAGCCTGCGCCCCAAGTCGCTGGCCATTGCACGCCCTGAAATGCTGCGTGCCACGCTAGGCGCCACGCTTAGCGTGTTGTTGGTTTCCTCTCTTAGCCTGTACCTGTCGGATTTTGCACATACGCATCATTGGTTGGTGGCGTCCCTGGCTGCCAGCGCCTTGCTGATTTTTCTGGTGCCAAGCAGCCCGTTGGCACAGCCCTGGAACATATTGCTGGGCAATCTGGTGGGCGCACTCACAGGCATTACCTGCGCGGTGCTGCTCCCTCATCCGATTGCTGCCATTACGATGGCCGTCTGCGTTGCCATGCCCATCATGCTGGCCCTGCGCTGCGTGCATCCGCCCAGTCTGGCAATGGCGGTCTTTCCCGCCCTGAATGGTATTCAGAACTACGACTTCGTCCTGTTTCCGGTGCTGTTTGACTCCTGCGTGCTGATCCTTCTGGGCATGCTGTACAACCGCCTGACCGGCGTGGCTTATCCGCCGGTACATAAACCCGCAACACGTCCGGCCGCCACACCAGCCCGCTTTACGGACCAGGATTACGATGCGGCTTTAAGCCACTACAACCAGACGCTGAACATCAGCCACGATGATCTGGAAAAGCTGGTCAGCTATGTGCACCAGTCTGCCTTCCGACGCAATCTGGGCACACGCCGCTGCTCCACCCTGATGAATGATGCGCCTCTGTCCTGCCTGGTCAGTACGCCCTTGCAGCAGGCCTGGGACATGATGCGCGAGCGCAAGATCAAGGCCTTGCCCGTGCTGGATCAGAACAAGCACGTGATTGGTATCCTGGCCCTGTCGGACTTCTTGCAACGCGCCGGACTGGATCAGCCGGATAATCTGCGCCAGCGACTCAAGCGCTTCTTGAGCCCCCGACAGCGTGCAGCCCCCACAGTAGCCGAGATCATGACTGCGCCTGCCGTTACCGCCAACGCAAACTGGTCGGTGGCAGAGCTGATTCCCTTGTTCAGCCAGGGCCGCCACCGTCACATGCCTGTGGTCAATGACCATAAAGAGTTGGTAGGCATGATTACCCAATCTGACCTGATGCTGGAGCTGTTCAGAATCCTGCAGCCACCACGCGGCAAGCAGGACTGAATATATAGATTCAGCCCAAAAAAAATCCCCACTGTTTGCCATCGCCAAACAGTGGGGACAGATCAACACCCGTGCGTCCAGCACAGGCGCAGAACCTTGTTACTCGGCCTGCAAGACACCACGGCGCAACTGATCGCGCTCGATGGATTCAAACAAGGCCTTGAAGTTGCCTTCACCAAAACCATCATCGCCCTTGCGCTGAATGAACTCGAAGAACACGGGGCCCATCAAGGTTTCAGAGAAAATCTGCAGCAAGAGACGGCGGTGGCCACCTTCCGATGTGCCGTCCAGCAAAATGCCACGGCTTTGCAGTTCTGCGGTGGGTTCACCGTGTGCAGGCAGGCGGCCTTCCAGCATCTCGTAATAGGTTTGTGGCGGTGCGGTCATAAAGCGCATGCCCATGGCCTTGAGCTTGTCCCAGGAGGCGATCAGATCGTCGGTCAGGAAAGCCACGTGCTGAATGCCTTCACCATTGAACTGCATCAGGAATTCTTCGATCTGGCCCGAGCCCTTGGCAGATTCCTCGTTCAGGGGAATGCGGATTTTGCCATCGGGGGCGGTCATGGCCTTGGACGTCAGGCCGGTATATTCGCCCTTGATGTCGAAATAGCGAATCTCACGGAAGTTGAACAGGTGCTCATAGAACTGGGCCCAGTAAGCCATGCGGCCGCGATACACGTTATGGGTCAGGTGATCGATTTCTTTCAGGCCCGCGCCCACGGGATGACGATCCACGCCGTCCAGGTAAACGAAATCAATATCGTAGATGGAGTTGCCTTCACCAAAACGGTCGATCAGGTACAGAGGGGCACCACCAATACCCTTGATGGCAGGCAGACGCAGTTCCATCGGTCCGGTAGGAATATCGACGGGTTGGGCACCCAGTTCCAGCGCGCGCTCGTAGGCTTTTTGCGCATCACGCACCCGGAACGCCATGCCGCAGGCCGAAGGGCCATGCTCGGCGGCAAAGTAAGCAGCGTGGCTCTTGGGTTCTTCGTTCAGGATCAGATTGATCTCACCCTGGCGATACAGGGACACTTTCTTGGAGCGGTGTACCGCCACTTTGGTGAACCCCATCATCTCGAAGACAGGTTCCATCACACCAGGCTGGGGAGCGGCAAATTCGATGAACTCAAAGCCCATCAGGCCCATTGGATTTTCAAACAAGTCAGTCATAGCAGACTCCAGTTGCAATCAGGTAATCAAAGATGGCGTAAAAACGCCTTGAAACTTGGGCTCAAGCCTTGCAGGGGGGCGCGCAGGATACCCCACGCACACTGCGTGCCAAGTGATCACCAAACAACAATTGAAATCCCAGAAACCTCACAGGCTCTGCTCCAGTGGGCGGGAAGCCGAAATGCATTCCCATCGCCGACATTTATTATCAGGTAAACAGGCCTTTTTTCGATATAGAGCATTACCCTAGAGGCTTCAACCACCTGCTCTAGCGCGCCAGCAGCTGCGGCACGGACGAGACCAGCATGGCAATGCCGGACAGGGTCAACAGACTTAAAACAATGGCCCGAAACGTGCTTTGGCTAATGCCCACATACAGGCGCGCGCCCGCCAGCACAGGGATCAGCACAGCCAGCATCACCAGTCCTATAGACGGCAACAGGATCTGCCAATAAGAGGTACGCCGCCGGGTGAAGGCGGCAATCATCTGCCCTGTCCAGGCACCGCATACCGCCAGCACCGAGGCCAGTTGAGGCTCCAGAAACCAGGCCCAGCAGGACATGGCCACCATGCCAAAGGCAAATCCCGACAAACCCTGCACAAAACCCGCCACAATGGCGCCAACAGCCACCGCCCAGTAAACCGACTCCATCATCCCCCGCTGCTCCTTGCCTGTAGACAAGCGACAGTATCTCTCTTTACGAATCGAGCGGACAGAAAAAAGCCCCCACAATGGAGGCTTCCCAAACTGTTACCGGCGTCGGCCAAGACTGGCCAATCAGGCCTGGTTCAGATTGGTTCAGGCTGGGTCAGCAGCACGCAGATCACGAGGTTGGATCAGCGATTCGGCACGCAACACGTCATTCAGGGTCTCGGCATCCATCAAACCACGCTTGAGAACCACGTCACGAATATTGGTACCTGTCTGGAAGGCTTCGGCGGCAACCGAGGTAGCAGCTTTGTAACCGATGAACGGGTTCAAGGCGGTGACCAGGGAAATGGAACGCTCGATATTGCTTTCCAGGCATTCACGGTTGGCAGTGATACCTACCACGCAGAACTGGGTCAGCGTGTCGCAAGCATTGCTCAACAAAGCCATGCTACGCAACAGGGAGTGAATAATCACAGGCTCAAACGCGTTCAGCTGCAACTGACCGGCTTCAGCAGCCATGGTCACGGTCATGTCGGCACCAATCACTTCAAAGGCAACCTGGTTGACCACTTCAGGGATCACGGGGTTGACTTTACCGGGCATGATGGACGAACCAGCTTGCACGGCGGGCAGACAAATTTCACCCATACCAGCACGAGGGCCACTGGAGAGCAGACGCAAGTCGTTGGACAGCTTGGACAGCTTGACGGCAGCGCGCTTCAACACACCCGACAGGTGCAGGAAACCGCCGCAATCCTGAGTGGCTTCGATCAAATCGTCAGAGACACGCAGTTGAACACCGGATAGATCGGACAAGGCAGCCACAGCCAGCTGAGCATACTCAGGGTGAGCCGTAATGCCGGTACCAATAGCCGTACCGCCCAGATTCACGTCACACATCAGCTTGCGCGATTCTTTCAGACGCACGATGTCTTCGTTGATCATGGTGGCAAAGGCGTTGAACTCCTGACCCAGGGTCATGGGCACAGCATCTTGCAACTGAGTGCGGCCAATCTTCATGTACGAGGAGAATTCCTCGGACTTTTTCAGGAAGGCGTCGCGCAGACGTTCCATGGCGGCAAACAGCGGGTCCAGCGAACGGTAGGCAGCCAGGTGCAAAGCCGTTGGATAGACATCGTTGGTGCTTTGGGCCATGTTCACATCTTCATTGGGGTGAAGATACTGGTACTCGCCGCGCTTGTGCCCCATATGTTCCAAGGCCAGGTTACAAATAACCTCGTTGGCATTCATATTGGTCGAGGTACCTGCGCCGCCCTGAATCATGTCTACCACGAAATGCTCATGGCACTTGCCCGCCTGTACGGCCTGACATGCAGCCACAATGGCGTCGTGCTTATCCTGCTCCAGCAAACCCAGTTTGAAATTGGCCTGAGCAGCTGCCTGCTTGACCAGCGCCAGAGCATTAATCAGTTCCGGGTAAGTTGAAATAGGCGTACCGGTAATGTGGAAATTCTCCTTGGCACGCAAGGTATGAACACCATAATAGACTTCATCGGGGACTTGGCGGTCTCCCAGCAAATCATGTTCGATACGGAACTGACTCATAATTCCTTCGTTTCCTTAATAACGATAGCAAGACTTTTTTGATACGCCTCATACTCAATCCCGGACTACAAACGGAACAAAGCCCTACCATTTCTTGCGAACTTGGCAGGGGCTCGGGGACATGCTGGCAAATACCGCTAATAAGCTTTGGATAATGCTTGTATCCAATTCCGGAAAGCAAAGGCCCGTAAAAAACGGGCCTCTATTGCAATCCGCCAAGCGGGGTGAATGATCCAACCGCCTTTTTTGAAGGCATCGTCGAGCTCGGGAAGCGCTTTGAACATTGTAAACGCCGAGCGCTCACATGCACGTCGTTTTGCGGTTTTTCTTGAGTTGGGCCGCCTTGTCTTCCTGACTGACAGTTGAAAACTCACTTAATTTAGCGGTGTATCTCCGATATAGCTCGCTCATCATGTCTGTAACAAGAGTCTGGCGCTTTGGACACGAGCGTTGCGCGCTTGCATCATTTTGATGCGTTCAAGCCATAAGACTCACAGCACAGGATCAAAAATCATCCCATGCTGCCCGGATAGGAAGTCCGGAAACCTTGCAGTTTGAGAAAAAAAGGAAGGCAAAAGAGTATACACAGGCTTTACGACTATTCTGTAAACCCATAGCCGCTTATACTGAAAAAAATTGAACTTATTTTACTAAATGAAAATTCCTAATCAATAAAAGATGTTTAAATCAGTAAAAATGGAATTAAAAAATAAGATAAATTTCCACATTAAAAGCAGCGGCTCAGTAATAAAAGAAAGCAAACCCGTTTTTATTGGGTTTTATTGATTCTTTCTAAATAACTACTGCTCTTTGCCGCGCACTCCTTAACGGCACAGCACTATGAAATTACTCGATCTGAAATATCAAACTATCCTGAGCGAATCCCAACGCCAGGCCCACCCTAAAACCGAGGATATCGAACTGTGTTTACGCGTTCTGTCGCTGGCCTCCAGCATTAATCGCGCTTCCAGCTCTGTTCTGAACGAATTTGGTCTGTCCGAAGGACGTCTGGTTCTGCTGTTCTTGCTTAGCCGCCAACCCTCTGGCCTGAGCCCCGCGCTATTGGCAGAACAAGCTGGCGTGACCCGCGCCACCATCACCGGCCTGCTCGACGGGCTGGAACAGCAGCAATTGCTGGTACGCTAGAACAATACCTCGGACCGCCGCGTGCTCACTGTTAAACTCACCGAGGCCGGACAAGAGTTGTGCGAGCACCTGCTGCCCTATTACATCGAGTGGCTATCGGGCGTATTTAGTCATGTGCCCCAAGACGTGCGCGAACGCTTGTCCAATTTGTTATCCAAAGCCCTGCAAGGCAACGACACACCGGAAATCAAAGTTGAAAAGCCTCTTTCGCACACCATCCCCGGAACCATGCAGCGCAGTTATATGGCTTAAGGCGCAAACTCGCCTTGCCCCAGGGTCGACCTTGTCGTCGGCCCTACACCGTCAAGGGTGGCAACCGTATCGGTGCCACCCTTTGTTTTCGTCCCTGCAAGGCTGAAACTTATGGATGCTGCTGTTATGGATGCCATGAAAAAATGGCCCAATGTACCCGCTGTCAGCGGGTATATCTCTTTGGATCAGTCTGGTCATTGGCGTCATCACCCGGCTGGCGATGCTAACCAGCACCCAGGGAAAGTGGGCGAGCGCATTGCCCACCAGGGTTTGTTGGCATTTTTCAACCGCAATTATCAGGCGGACGAACAAGGCCGCTGGTTTATCCAGAATGGTCCGCAACGTGTTTATGTCCGTCTGGACGCCGCCCCACTGATTGTGTCCCTGGCCCAGGATCAAGCCCATTTGCAAGACCATACTGGCCGACCTGTTGAAACTATTCAGGCCTGGTACATCAGCGCTGAGGGCAGGCTCTATTTGCGCACCTCCGCAGGCCCGGCCTTGTTGGCGGGTCGTGATGTTCCTGCCCTGCTGGAACAGTTACGCACAGACCAACACGGCCTGGAGAGTCTGGATCTGGAGCAAGCCCAGCGCAGCGAAGGCTGGTCCTTGCCCGCTTACCCACAAGCCTGTTCCCTGACAGTCTGGTCGTCCTGCGTGTCGCCCGCCGAGGAATTGGCGTATATTGTTTTGCCAGAGCCCGATCCCATTTGAACCGCCATCACAGAATCTGCATGACCCAGCCATCCGCCTCTTTCTATTTCCCCGCCCCACGCACGCAAAACTTCTGCAATCAATGTGGCAGCAAATTGACACGCCTGGTGCCCCCGGACGATAACCGCATGCGTGATGTCTGCGAAAATTGCGGCGCGGTGCACTACCAGAATCCCCGCAATGTGGTCGGTATTGTGCCCATGTGGAAGGACGATCAGGTCTTGCTGTGCCGTCGCGCTATCGAGCCGCGCTACAACACCTGGACCTTGCCCGCCGGTTTCATGGAGCTGGGCGAAACGCTGGGGCAAGGCGCCTTGCGTGAAATGGGCGAGGAAGCGGGTGCGCAAGTCGAACCCGGCCCACTCTTTACCGTTATCAGCGTACCTTACGCTGAACAAGTTCACGTGTACTACTTGGCCAAAGTCATCAGCGACGTGCTGGACCCCGGTCCGGAGTCCCTAGAAGCCCGCTTCTTCCACCTGGACGACATCCCTTGGGACAACCTGGCTTTTCGCACCGTAACCGCCACCCTGGAGCGTTACGTCGAAGACCACAAGGCAGGCCGCTTCCAGATTCACGAATTTGATATCGCCCCCCGCGACCACGGCTGATCATGTCGCTTGTATGGGTCGCTCCTGATCAGGCCCTGCCCAGCCCTGAACACGCCAGCCCCGAAGGGCTGGTGGCTGCCGGTCTGGATTTAAGCGTTCCACGCCTCCTGGAAGCCTATAGCCAGGGCATGTTTCCCTGGTACAGCCCTGGCGACCCGGTTCTGTGGTGGTCTCCTGATCCGCGCATGGTGCTGGAGGTCGATCAATTCAAGATTTCCCGCTCCCTGGGCAAAAAACTGCGCCAGATTGCACGGCAGCAAGATCAGGACGACGCCCCTGTCCGTGTCACCTGCGATCTGGCCTTTGAGCAAGTTATAGGCCAATGCGCCGCCCAACGTAGTGCGACCGGCACCTGGATCAGCCCGGATATTGAGCAGGTCTATACAGATTTGCACCACAGTGGCTACGCCCACAGCGTAGAAACCTGGATGGGCGGCAAGCTGGTCGGCGGTTTGTATGGGGTGAATCTGGGCCGCTTTTTCTTTGGCGAATCCATGTTTGCCTTGCAAACCGATGCCAGCAAGATCGCCCTGGCCCATCTGGTGGAGTTCCTGAAGTTCGCGGGCATCCCGTATATAGACTGCCAGCAAGAGACATCGCATCTGGCCAGTCTGGGTGCCAGCCCCATCCCCCGGAAAGACTTTATGGCTGCCCTGGCCTGGGCCAAAGATCAACCCAGCCCGGTCTGGCCGCGTGGGGCATTGCAACTAGGCCTGCCCCCAACTTGCTAGGCTGGCGCGAGCATCCCATAATGGCTCTATCACGCTTGGCAGAGTCGCATGAATTATCCCAAAGCACCCAGTCCCCAAACGCTGCAATTCTATTCCACGGCCAGCTATCGTTGCAGTTACCTGCCAGAACAACAGGCACGCTCGCTGGTTGCCGCTCCTGCTCACCTGATTAACGACACGGTTTACTCCAAGCTGGTCCAGCAAGGCTTTCGACGCAGCGGCACCTTCACCTATCGCCCCTATTGCGACCAGTGCCGCGCTTGCCTGCCCCTGCGTTGTGACACCCTGCATTTTCAGCCTGACCGTGCCCAGCGCCGTGCCAAAAAACGCCACGGCAATCTGGTCGTACAAGACCTGCCCCTGCACTGGAATGCCGAACACTACGAGCTGTACCGCCGTTACCAGGCCAGTCGCCACCCCGGCGCCGGCATGGACGAGGACGACCAGTCCCAGTACGCCCAGTTTCTGCTGGCCAGCCATGTCACTTCGCGCCTGCTGGAGTTTCGTGAACCCGACGGTACCTTGAAAATTGTGGCCGTCATCGACGTGCTGCAAGACGGGCTTTCCGCTGTCTATACCTTTTTTGATCCCGACGACACCGGCAGTCTGGGCACCTACGCCGTGCTCTGGCAGTTGGACTATTGCCGTCAACAATCCCTGCCCTGGCTCTATTTAGGCTACTGGATCGAAGAAAGCCGTAAAATGGCCTACAAAACCCGCTTTCGCCCCTACCAGCTCCTGATGAAAGGTCGTTGGGAATGGCTGGCTTAACGTCCTCTTTTATCGATCCCCATGTCTGCCCTATTCAGCCTTTATCCCTTGGCTCGCCGGGTGCTGTTCAGTCTGGATGCTGAACACGCTCACGAACTGACTCTGAAATCCCTGCATTGCGCCCACCAAACTCCTATTTTGGGCAGTTTGCTGAAAGACCTGCCCAGCAAGCCTCTGGAACTGATGGGTTTGAAGCTGCGCAATCCTGTGGGTCTGGCCGCAGGCCTGGATAAGAATGGCGCGCATATTGATGCCCTGGGCGCACTGGGCTTTGGTTTTGTCGAAGTTGGCACAGTGACCCCGAAAGCGCAGCCCGGCAATCCCAAACCACGCCTGTTCCGCTTGCCTGAAGCCAATAGCCTGATCAATCGCTTTGGCTTTAACAACCACGGCCTGGATACCTTTATTGAAAATGTGCGCAAAAGCCAGTTCCGCTCGCAAGGCGGCATTCTGGGCCTGAATATTGGCAAGAACGCGAGCACCCCTATTGAACAGGCCGATCAGGACTATCTGACGTGTCTGCGTGCGGTCTACCCCCACGCCGATTACGTCACTGTGAATATCTCCTCACCCAACACGCAAAACCTGCGTGCCTTGCAGGCTCAGGATGAACTGGCTCGTCTGCTCGGTTCCTTGCAAGCGCTACGTACGGAATTGGCACAAGAGCACCAACGCTACGTGCCTATCGTGGTGAAAATCGCTCCTGACCTGGATCAATCACAAATTGATGCCATTGCGGACACGGTTCCATCGCAAGGTCTGGACGGCATTATTGCCACCAATACCACCTTGTCGCGCGATGCCGTACAGGGTTTGCGCCACGGCCAGGAGCAAGGCGGTTTGTCCGGTCCACCAGTGCACGAATTATCCTTGAACGTCATTCGTCGTCTGCGCGAGCAACTAGGCCCCGACTTCCCTATTATTGGTGTT
This sequence comes from Alcaligenes sp. DN25, assembly GCF_023674485.1. NCBI lineage: Bacteria > Pseudomonadati > Pseudomonadota > Betaproteobacteria > Burkholderiales > Alcaligenaceae > Alcaligenes > Alcaligenes sp. DN25. Next base: position 3,105,277 of record NZ_CP098408.1, read on the forward strand.
GGCGGTATTGAATCTGGCCGTCAGGCTCAGGAAAAGATCCAGGCCGGAGCCCAGGCGGTACAGCTGTATACCGGCTTGATTTACAAAGGCCCGGCCCTGATTTCCGAGTGCATTCGCGCCCTGTAAAACGCATCGTGCCCGCGTAACGCGGGCACTAGCACCCTGAAGCACGTTCACTATTGGCACTGCACGCAAGAAAAAAGCCAGCTCAATGAGCTGGCTTTTTCTTTAGCGCCTGATTAAATCAGACAAGCAAAAACTTACTTCTTGCTGGTAGCAGCAGTCGCAGCAGCGGCAGCGGCTTCAACCGTTTTGTTGCTGGCTTCGGTGACTTGAGCAGCAGCTTTCAGGCTGGCGTTGGTGGCAGCCTGGATGTTGCTTTCAGCAGCATCAGCAGCTTGGCGAGCAGCCTTGACAACGGTTTCAGCAGCGTTGGAAGCCGTGGCGAAGGAAGACTTCAGCAAAGCAACAGCGCTTTCGGTACCGGTAGGCGCATTTTTGGCCAGCTGGTCGATAGCGTCAGCGGCGTGCTGTTGACCTTGAGCCAGTTGAGCTTCAGCGATACGCGACAGGTTCAGTTGCAGATCGGAGAAGATGTCGTAAACGCTTTTGCCGTATTCCAGAGCCTGGGCAGCATTAGGCTTGGCCACGCTTTGCGACAGGGCCACAACGTCTTGCACGTCTTTGGCGTTGATAACTTGCTGGGATTGGCCAGCCGCTTGTTCCAGCGAGCTGCGCAGCAGATTCAGGTTCAGACCAACCAGTTTTTCAAAGCCTTGCAGCAATTGACCTTGAGCAGCGAACAGGTTGTTCAAAGTAGCTTGTTGGGATTCCAGTACGTTTTGTGGAATAGCACTCATGATGTTTTCCTTGGAGATACGTGGCCTGGGTCAAGCCAGCGTGAAATTAGTGTCAGTGTTACTAGACAAGGGTCTGAAGAAGGCCCGGCCCATTCGCAACTACGCAAGGCAAACCTTCTATGTTGCACCGCAACAATTCAACTTTAAGCGCTATCCAAAACAAAGTCAACGTAATTTGTTGCGCTGCAACAAAACCGTCATGGACTTGTAATCAAGACTGGAAAAACAACACTAAAACACAGACTTAACGCTGTTTGTCGTATCCCAGCGTTTCGGAAATTTTAGCGGCGGTATTCAGCAAAACGGGAATCCAGTCGTCGTGCAAACGCTCGGCCGGAGCAGATAAAGACAGACCGGCCAAAAGCTTGCCGGTGTCGTCATACACACCAGCCGCAATACAGCGCACACCCATCTCCAGCTCCTCGTTATCGCGGGCATAGCCCAGACGACGAACTTGCGCCAATTCGCGCTCCAGCAATTCCAGTTGAGTAATGCTGTTACGGGTAGCACCGGCCAAGCCGGTACGCATGACGTAGGCCCGCACCTGCCGCGGTTCCCAGGAAGCCAGAAACAGCTTGCCGGTCGAGGTCAAATGCAAAGGTGCATGGCCACCAATGGCGCGCACCACCTGCATACCCGAGCTCTCGCTCCAGGAACGTTCCACATAGACAATTTCATCGCCCTGCTGCAAGGACAGATTCACCGTTTGTCCGGTGTACTTGTGCAGCTCGCGCATGGGGCCCAGGGAAGCCGCACGCACATTCAGACGGCCTTTAACCAGGGAGCCCAGCTCCAGCAAACGCATGCCCAGTCGGTATAAACCGCTGTCCACGCGCTCCACATAACGCCCCACTACCAGATCGTTCAGGATACGGTGAGTGGTTGAGGTATGCAGGCCAGTTGCAGCCGCCAGATTCTTCAATGCCACTGGCTCAGATTGCTTGGCCAGTTCGTCCAATAGAATCATGGCGCGTTCCAGAACCTGGATCGACATCTGACCACCATTGTTTGACGACGCGCCTGAGGGCGTAAAGGAATTTGTTGTCATTATTAGGAGAATTATGATGCAACGCAACAAATTCCATAATATGAAATGGTCGCGCGCTTGGCAAGCGCTATTTTAGCGCAGGGCTCAAGCTCCCACCCAAGTCCAGCACCTGCTGGCGCAAATAGGCCAAGGCCTCTGCCGCTGGTTCCGGCTCCCCTTTAACGCCCAGATCAATATGTGGCTGTCCGCCCGCTTCCCCCACGCTGGGCAGGCTAAACGCTTTCACACCTGGCCAATTTAGCTCTACATGCTCCATGGCCGGCGTAACACGCGACTCTGGCAAGTTAAAGGCCAGGAAAGAGTGTTCGACTCGATGAGCCTGATGGTGCAGTTCCCGATAGCGAGTATCCAGCGTCCACTCCATCATGGGCCAGGCCATCACAGGAAAACCCGGCATGAAGGTGTGATTGTGAATGAAAAAACCGGGAATCTTGTTGTAGACGTTGGGCACAATTTCGGCACCCACCGGGAACACACCCATCTGCAGGCGCTGCTGGTTCTCGGGCAAGGACATATCCGCACTACCCACGCCATTACGCTCATTTTCAGCACAGCGCTCAGCAATCAAGGCTGCGGCCTCGGGATGCAGCCTCAGCTCCACACCCAAAGCCTTGGCCGCCGCCTGGCGGGTTTGATCATCCGGTGTCGCACCAATCCCACCACAGCAAAACACAATATCCGGCGTCGCAAAACTGCGCTCCAGGGTGGCGGCAATCGTATCCAGGTCATCAGGGATGATCTGGGCGCCTCCCAGCTGCAAGCCCCTGGCCCCCAGCAGCTCGATCAGTTTTGAAAAGTGTTTATCGTAGCGACGTCCCGACAGGATTTCGTCGCCAATAATAATCAGACGAATAATGGCTTGATCCTTAGTTGTCATGGTCAATAAGCGTAGTAGAAGCCGCTGTTGCCTCGTGCTGGCGCAGGCGACGAAGATTTTCCAAAGAGAAGTGGGCAAATACCAGAGCCGAGAACACAGGCAAGACCAGCCAGGCCGGTGGAATCAGGTTCAAAAGGGCAAAGATCAGACCGATCAACCAGTACTGGCTATTCAGACGGGACCACAGATATTTGCGCTCTTGCACATTCGCGTGCTCAACCAGGGAATCCACCCGCAACATGCGCGTCAGGGCAAAAACCCACCACAGCACGGGCAAAATCAGCGCAAAAGGAGGAAAAATCCATAACGGCAAGGTGACCAGCCAACCCACTACAAACAAGGTTCCCACCCACACCGCGTTCCAGACGCTGTAGACCGTGGCATTGTGGCCTTGCTTGATCAGATCGGGATAGTCTTTCTGCTGCAAATGGCCCAGGACCAAAGGCATGACCAGCACAGCGGCAATAATCAGGCCCAACACACCGGCCAGAGGCAACAAAATGCCTAAAGCCAACAAGGGCGCCAGATACACTTTCAGCGAGAACAGGCCCAAGCCCACCAACCACTGATCCACGGATTCAAAGGCATTCCAGCCCCCCAGCAGCTCCAGCAACCAGGTCTGAATGGGGGTCCACAATAGCCAGCTCAGTAAAATCAGGCCCACAAACATGATCAGGAAAGGCATGACCAGGGCCACCAGCATGCGTGGCTGAAATTGCGACACCAAAGAACGCTTGAAGGCGATGGAGATGCTGGCCCAACCGCCAGCAGGGCCCGATCGCGATGGGGCAGACGAAGATACGGACATACTGCTCCTGCTAAGCAAAATCGATTACCCGAGTATCATAGACACAGTCGCTTCTTTTTGTCTGTATGAAATTATGGCCTTGTTCAACGCCCAACACGATCTGACCGCCCTGGCGGCCCACCTGCAAGCCGAACCCGATGCTTTGTTGATTGCCTGTTTCTGCGCCGAATGGTGCAAAACCTGTCAGCAGTATCAACCCGCTTTTGAGGCTTTGGCCACACAGTTTCCCCAGGCTTGCCTGATCTGGATTGATATTGAAGAGCAGCCCGAGCTAGTGGGCGATGAAGATATTGAAGATTTCCCCACGCTGCTGATCCAGAACGAAAATGGGACCGTTTTCTACGGTCCCATGCTGCCTCATATCGAACATCTGGAGCGTCTGGTGCACAGCATCTCCGAACGCAGCCCGGTCGTTGATGCCGGGCCTGGGGATTTGCGCGCCTTAGTAGCGGCCGCCGCCTAACAGCACACCCACCGAACGCTTGCGCGTTGTATTGGAAGGAGTCGTCACCGCTGGCTTGGGCGCAGCAGCGGTCGATGGCTCGTAAGGCTTGAGGAAAAATTCATCCACGGGTGGCGTGTTCGACTGATACGAACGACGCTCGCCACGCTCGTGACGGTTGGAACCGGAACGGGACGAGGAGGCAGCCGCTGGCAGATCCAGCTTCAGACGTGGCACAGCCGTGCCAATCAGCTTCTCAATTTCTTGCAGCAAATGCTCTTCATCAGGAGCCATCAGGGCAATGGCTTCACCCGAGGCGCCAGCACGACCAGTACGGCCAATACGGTGCACGTAGTCTTCAGCGTTGTACGGCAAGTCCACGTTGATCACGCAAGGCATACCGGCCACGTCCAGACCGCGGGCGGCCACATCAGTTGCTACCAACACATCCACACTGCCGCTCTTGAAGGCGTCCAGTACCTTCATGCGCTCCAGCTGGCTTTTATTGCCGTGGATGGATTCCGCCTTGATGCCTTCACGCTCCAGATAGCGGGCCAGTTGACCAGCACCAATCTTGGTATTGGAAAAGACGATAGTCTGGGTCAGCTTCTTGGTCTTGATCAGATGCGCCACGGCACGACGCTTCTCGTCCGCCGACATGGGGTACACCACCTGGGTGACTGTCGATGCGGTCGCGTTGCGGGCAGCCACTTCGATCTCGACCGGATCATTCAGGAAGTTGCGGGCCAGCTTGCGGATTTCCTTGCTGAACGTCGCCGAGAACAACAGGCCCTGACGATTCTTCGGCAGCAAGGACACAATACGGTCCAGATCGGGCAGGAAGCCCATATCCAGCATGCGGTCAGCTTCATCCAGCACCAGAATGCTGACCTGGCTTAAATTGATCGTGCGCTGATCAATGTGATCAAGCAGACGGCCTGGGGTGGCGATGACAATTTCAACACCACGGCGCAGGGCTTCTTTTTGCGGACCAATATCCACACCACCGAACACTACCGTCGAGCGCAAGGGGACCGATTTGCTGTAGAGCGCAATGCTCTCGGCCACCTGGTCGGCCAGCTCGCGTGTTGGTGTCAACACCAAAGCCCGCACCGGGTGGCGGGCGGGCGAAGCGCTGGTCGTGGCGTGCGCCATCAGACGATTCAGGATAGGCAAGGAAAAGGCTGCCGTCTTACCTGTACCCGTCTGGGCTGCCCCCATGACATCACGGCCGGCCAGCACCACGGGAATCGCCTCGGCCTGAATAGGCGTAGGCTTGGAATATCCCGCCTCGGTAACGGCGCTTAATATTCCAGGGTGCAGACCGAAATCAGCAAACGTAAGGTCATTGGGGGTCGAAGGAGTTTTATCTGTCATGTACGCAAAAAGTCGGCTTGCCACCAGTGGCAAGCATTTGTAACAATCCTATTTTAACTTATGCCCGCCTGCCTCACAGCAGTCACGGGCATGTCAGTACTCGGGTCAGGATTTTATGGCATCACGGCACGTATCAGCCAGAACGCCACCATCCCGGCCACGATTACCCAAACAGCGTTACGGGTACGGATGAACACCAGCACAGCCACCAGGCTGGCCAGAGCTTTAATATCCAATCGGGGGGTGTCGCCGTAAGCCCAAGGCAAAAGTTCCGGGATAATGATTGCTGCCAGAGCAGCTACCGGAGCAAAGCGCAAGGCGCGCCGCATACGTTCGGTCAGGGGCAGCAAATCACCAAACATGAAATAGCCGGAGCGGGTGAGCAAGCTGCACAACACCAACAGGGCGATTGCACCCAAAACGTACCAATCATACTGCCAATCGCTCATCACCGTGCATCCCTATGCCGTTGCAGTTGTTCTGCCGCCACGCCAGCCAGCACTCCGCCAAGCACCGCTGCCACCAGCCCCAAACGCAGGGGCAGCGCCTGTCCGACCCATGCAATCACGCTGGCCGTAATCAAACAGGCCCACATGGCACGGTTGTTGACCAAGGGAATCAGGAGCGCCAGCAGGGCCAGAATGGCCGCAAACTCCAGCGACCAGGAAGGCGGCACATAGGCACTGAGCACAATGCCTGACAAGGAGGCAATCTGCCAGCTTAGCCAACCAGGCAGGATGATTCCCAGGTAATACCAAAGATGCTCGCGAGAGCCGCGCTCTTTGGAGTCGCCATACTTGGACATGAACAGCACAAACACCATGTCACTGGTGATATAGCCCAGGCCCAGGCGTTTCTTCCAGCTCAGATGACGAAAAAAAGGCTGCAAGGCCGCTCCAAAAATAATGAAGCGAATATTGACGATGAACCCGGCAGTGAAAATCAACCACAAGGGCGCGTGGGACTCGATCAGCGGCAAGGCCGTCAGCTGGGCCGAGCCCGCATACACAAACAAGGTCATCAAGGTGGCTTCAAACCCGCTCAAGCCGGACTTGACCATGGCCACGCCCGTTACAAAGCCCCAGACCACAGTGGCAATCAAGGCGGGAATGAAGTCGATGAAACCGGCGCGCATGTGTACACGATCCTGTGCACTAGGCAACAAGGCCGATAATCTTGTGATGGCTGACACGCCGTCTCCTGAGATGTGCTGCCCGCAAGCTGTAAACAGCGGCGGCAGCTTTGCTTATGATTTTTCTTATTCTAGAAGCAAAACCGAGGCACGAACATCTTGCTCTGTTGATAAGGTCAAGAAAAAACAGGCCGGGTCTTGCTACAATCGCTAGTCTACGCACGTAAAGTTCGGCACCGCCGTTGCGTGCACGGTATTCTTACCTCTCTCATTGTTATCAGGAACCTTATGAGCGCCGCTATCGAACCTAAAAAAGCAGATCACGAACTGATTATGGTCGGAGCCGACGATCTGCCCGTGCACTGCCCCCGTCCAGGTGGCACACTGTGGAACATGCACCCCCGCGTGTATATCGATATCAGCAAGACCGGCGAAGCCGCTTGCCCTTACTGTGGTGCCCGCTACCGCCTGAAAGAAGGCGAGAAAGTTCACGGTCATTAATTTCTGAATCTGGCTTCGTTGGACCCCACTGCTCCCCCCTCTGGCAATGCGATAGAGCCGGGCCCTGTGCCCGGAGCTGACGCGCAACCCTGGCGTCATGCCGATACGGTTGCCCGTCTGGATGCCAGCGCCTGCCCCCTGCCCGCCTGGTTGCCTGGCGGACACATACAGACCATTCATGGGGCATTTTTTGCCCGCCATCACCATATCGCCTTTGTCCGTCAAAGGATTGATACACCCGATGGCGACTTCCTGGACCTGGACTGGACCGGGCCTGGTCTGTTTGCCGACAAGCTGGCCAACGGTGCCACCGCCCAACCCGACGCCCACTTATCCCGCACCGCCGCCCGTCGCTGGATGCAGCCCCAGGATTGGGACAGCCTGCCCAGCACGGCCGATACCCATGCCCTGGTTCTGTTTCATGGGCTGGAAGGCAGCAGCCGCAGCCATTACATCCAGGCAATCGCCCAGTACTTCCGCGCCCGTGGCTGGATTGTGGTGGTCGCTCATTTCCGGGGCTGCTCGGGCTTCCCGAATCGCATGGCACGCGCCTATTACTCGGGTGACTCGGAAGAAATCAGCTTTATCCTGAATACGGTTCGAGGCCATCTGCCCAATGTGCGCTGGCACGTAGCCGGCACCTCGCTGGGCGGCAATGCCATGCTCAAATATTTGGGGGAAGCGGGTGATGAAGTGTCCTGGTTGCAGGCATGTGCATCCATTTCGGTACCACTGGATCTGGTCGCTTGCGGCCGCTACCTGTCCGAATCCCGAATGGGCCGCTGGTTTTACTCGCCCTATTTTCTGAAAAGCATGCGCAGCAAGCTGCAGGACAAGACCCACCGTTTTCCAGGCATGGTCGATACTGCCCGCTTGAATCAGGCCCGCACCATACGCGACTTCGACGACATTTATACCGCGCCCATGCACGGCTTCAGCCATGCGCTGGATTACTGGACGCGCGCATCCAGCAAGCCTTTGCTGCGCAATATCAAAATCCCTACGCTCGTTTTGAATGCTCGCAACGATCCTTTCGTGCCGCATGCCAGCTTGCCGACCATTCAGGACTGCTCGGACTCCATCCTGCTGCATCAACCTGCCGAAGGCGGGCACGTCGGTTTCATCACGGGCAGCATCCCCGGCAATATGGGTTGGTTACCCGCAAGACTGGCCCGCTTCTTTGAAACCAATAGCTAAGATTGGCTAAAGCGGGCCTGCGGGCTCATCAGGAGCGGAAACGCTCCAGCAAGATACGCTCACTTTCCACACGTTCACGCAATTGACGAATCTGCGTATCCAGCTCGGATTGCTGATAGAAGTCTTGGGTCAAATTGCGGGCCTGCTGCAATTGCTCCACAGCGGTAGGCAGAGCCCCCACTAATTGATAGTACTCAGCCATGGTACGTCGGGCCTTTACACCGTCGCCCAAACGATCATAGGTTTGTGCCAGCAACTGATGCAGCTGGGGTTCATCAGGCCATTGCTTGATACGCTCCATCAAGAAAGCCTGCGCCTGATCGTTTTGCCCCAATTGCTGCAAAACCTGCACATAAGCCAAAGCCACGCCTTGGCTCTTGGGCCAACGCTGCCAGGCCTGCTTGGCCAAATTCAAAGCACCTTGCACATCTCGATCGGCAATCGCAATGCGTATACCCAGGGTATCCAGCTCCGGAGCCTGGAATTTGCCCTGTCCCCGCGCTTCGGTCAGATGCGCACGAGCCTGTTCATAATCCTGACGGCCTTGCGCAATATAGGCCAGACCGTATTGCGCCGCAGAGCGCTCCAGATCACTTTGTGACTGGTTCGTGCTTTGCAGCGCCTGCTCCAGAACACGCAAGGACTGCCCACCCCCAGCCTGCATCACCATCAACTTCGCACGGATATACCAGAACGAAGGGGTGTCCTGATAATTACTGGCTGGCAGACCGCGCACCCGGTTACTGATGTCCGATTCACGCTGCTGAGACATGGGGTGAGTGCTGGCGTACTCATTGGCTGTCGCGCGCTCATTCAGACGCGAAGCCGCGGCCAGACGCTGAAACATCTGCACCATGCCTTGTGGCTCATAACCAGCCTTGAGCAGCATCTCGAAACCGACGCGGTCAGCTTCTTGCTCGGCCTGACGAGAAAAACCCAGCTGCCTATCCACGGCCGCTGCTTGTCCGAAAGCAGCCGCCCCCATAGCCAGATCACCACTGCCCGCCAGGGCCCCCAACAAGGCTCCGGCCAGAGCAGCAATCAGCAAATGGTTGCTTTGCGCACTTTGGGTAATACCGCGAGCCACGTGACGTTGCGCTACGTGGGCAATTTCGTGAGCCAGCACCGAGGCCAATTCGGACTCGGACTGTGAAGCCGTGAACAGCCCGCTATGAATACCGATATAGCCACCGGGCAAGGCGAAGGCGTTGATGCTGCTATCACGCAGGGCAAATACCGTCACTGGCTGCGCCATGGCAGGACCGTACTGGGCCAGCTTGCGGCCCATATCCGTCAAATACTGATTGATATCCGGGTCCGAGACATAGTCGGGTGAACGCCTGCCCTGCTCCATGATGGCATTGCCCAAAGTCCGCTCCAAAGCCGGAGACAACTCGGCACCCGAAGCTGCTCCCATTGAAGGGATGCCCACAGGCTGCGCCTGCACAGGCAACACTGAACCGAAAGCCAGCGACAAAGCCAGGCATAGAGAAAGCGCGGAACGGGCGGGTTTAAACTGCATGGATACTCCCGACAAAATCAATTGGCCCTGACCATCATAGCGCTTGTCCGCTTGCGAGATTCTGGCAAACGGTGACGCGCTGACAGGCGCATCAAGGTGCCCAAGGCATACAAAAGGCCAAACACTTCAACCAGACCGGCCAGCACCCACATAATCAGGCCACCCATGACCTGATCAGCCAGCGCATCCATACCCGGAATGGCACGACCGCATAAATCGAAAATCGGATAAAGGTCGTATTCAGTAAATGTGATGACGGCGCCCACAATCATCTGCGGCACCATCGTAATAACCGGCGAAAGTATACGCCCACCCACCGACAGCCGGGCCGGTGGTGAAGGCCGACGATCCAGAATCAGGTTCCAGTACATGATCCCGCTGATGACCACAGACCAATTCATCAAACGGTACAAACGCCAGTCCAGCATGGAATAGAACTGCACCGTAGGCAGCATCCAGATCAGGACCAGGAAAACAAACAGAAAGGCGACCAGTATCGGGTTGGTCAGGACAGCCTGAACACGTCGGCCACTGGGTCGGCGCAACCATTGAGCCAAAGCCCGCCGCCAGCTCAACGGCAGCCCCGCACGCAAGGTTTGACCGGGATAGGCACCCATCAGGAACAAGGGGCCCAGATGATGCAAGATCAAATGCTGGGCCCGATGGATGAAGAACATGCGCTCGGCGTAATAGTCCAGGCGCGTGTGCAAGGAAAGGTAGAGGAGAATCAGGCCAATCCAGAAGAAGGACTGGCGCAAAAGATTGGGGCGGTGTACTTGCCGCCCCCGGACGTACAAAGCGATGACCAGCAAGAAGGTCAAAAGCAGAACAGGAGAAAACTCCCAAGGTGTCAGCCAGTCGAGCAAGGACATAGCAGCGCCATCCGCAACAAATCCAGTTGCGGTTTAGTTTATAGCAATACGCTCCCGCCCTGCCCACTTCACATTCAGCACACCGGGATAATCCCGAATCAGTCGGGCACGCTGCATCAGTTCTGCACGCAGCTCAGGCGGGCAAGTCAAGGTCACGCACGCCGTATCGTGCGTATCGGAATGGTCTACCTGCACATTGGCCACGCGGATGCCCGCGGTATTCAGGTCCGAGTAAATACGACGCCGGATCTGGGCCAGATCGCCACGAGGGCAGACAACCGTCAAACGGGAGACGGACAAAGGGGCACGAGCACGCAGGGCAGAAGCCTGGATGCCGGCACGGCGCAAAAAGAGATCGAAAATACGCATACATTCCCCCTATTGCACATAAAAGTTGCAACACATCAAGATTCGGAAAGCCAAAGGCTTTCCAGAGAATGAAATGGCGGGGAATTTGAGGCAGCAGAACAGCCGCCTGAGACACCACGCCCTGAAATTTCCAGGACGCGGCAAGCTGTGAAGGAATCAGCGGGCCTGAACGCGCCTGGACATAGATAGGTCGAACATAGATCGACTAGCACTGTCGCCGGGGTCGGGATTCACCACACAGCTCCTATAAAACTAAAGAACCCGTATTGTAACGTGCGCAAGCCCTCGCCACAAGGGCAGGCCTGTGAAAAACCTTTACTTTACAAGGCACTTGATGTGTTTAATACACAGACAGATCCAGCCAGCCCATATAACGATAAAAGGCCATGATGATATGTACCAGCCAGAACAGGCTGATATTGGCAAAGGCAACCGTCGAGACCACCGCTGCCAGGGCGCTGGGCCAGCCATGCTGATTGTGTTGCTCGCTTTGGGGGTTGTAGAGCGCGTCAAATTTTTCGGGGCTACGCAGCGCCAGAATCACGGCCTCGATAATCCCGGCACTGACCGGCAAGATCAGCAAATTGGGGAATAACGAATCCAGCCCCTGCTGAAACATCAGCGTTCCCAGAATGGCCAGACTGGTAAACATCAAAGGGACATACCAAAAACGTCTGCCCAGATAGCGGTGCTGTGCGCCCACCACACCTAATAGAAGAGACAGCCACGCAGCGGTGACTTTATGGCGAAAAGGTTTGGTCTGTTCAAATGACAAAGTCTGCTGAGACATGCAGGGCATCCAATCCGGGCTTGTGCTGCCAGCCATTGCGCACAGCTGTCATTTGCTTAAAGCCAATTTGACAGCCACCTTCCCGTACAATACCTGAATTACTTCCTTGCCGTCATGAGGTCCCCCATGAATGCCACCGACTACGACATCGCCATTTGTGGCGCCGGTCCCGTAGGCGCATCTTTGGCGCTAATGCTGGCTGCCCAGCACCCAAGCCCGTCACGCATTGCCGTTCTGGGGAAAAACTTCAATCTGGCCAGTACCGAACATGCCCAGGGCGATCCACGCACCCTGGCCCTCAATCACGGCAGCCGTCGCCTGATTCTGAATCAGCTCAAAGCCTGGCCCGAGCGCGCCGCCCTGATGCGCACCGTGCATGTTTCCCAAAAAGGACGTCTGGGCCGTTGTCTGATTCAAGCCGACGAACTGGGTGTACCTGACCTTGGCGCCGTGGTTCATTACGATGATTTGCTCTGGGCCCTGCATGCCCGGCTCCGGGACAGCGGCGTCACGCTGCTGCCCGCTCAGGAGGCCCGTACCCACTCCGCCCCCAAACAGATTCTGGTCGACCACGATGCGGGTCAAGCCACAGCCTTGATTGCCGTACAGTGTGATGGCGTCCGCCCTACCGGCGTGCGACGCGATTACGGTCAACACGCCTTGTTGACGACGGTGCGCGCCAGCCAGCCTCAAACCGGCTGGGCCTACGAGCGCTTTACCGAACACGGCCCCTTTGCGGCCCTGCCCCACCCTGATGCTCCTGACTTGTACGCGATTGTCTGGTGCAATAGCCCGGAACGCAGCCAATCCTTGGCCGAACTGCCTGTTCAAGAGTTCCAGGCCGCCATGCTGCAAGCCTTTGGAGAGCGCCTAGGACATCTGGAGCTGGTCTCCAAGCGCCACATCTTCCCGCTTGCCTTTCATGCTGGTCCCAGTCGCTTGTCCGAACGCCTGCTGGCAGTGGGCAATGCCGCCCAGACCTTGCACCCGGTTGCCGGTCAGGGTCTGAACCTGGGCTTGCGTGATGTCGCACAATTGTCACAGTGTCTGGCCGCCTGGCAAGCCGATTGCAGCCAGAACCCCGATCCCTTTTTGGCTCGTTACGCTCGTCTGCGCCGCCCGGATCGCTGGTTGACTGCCGCAATCACCGATACCTTGCCGCGTCTGTTCGCCACCAGGAATCCATTGATCCAGCATGCATGTGGTCTGGGACTGTTGGCCATGGACACCCTGCCCTTCGCCCGTCAGCCATTTGCCCGACAGCTGCTGCAAGGAATGCGCGCCTAGGCCCACCTGCGTTACAGGCCCCGATGCGGGGCCACCCCTTATTCTTCTTGTAAGTCCTTGCCCACGAACCCGTGTCGCAGGGTTAAAATCTTCCCCATGCGTATCGGCCCCTGGACCCTTCCTAACCCTATTTTCATTGCCCCCATGGCTGGAGTAACAGACAGACCTTACCGTCGTCTGTGCAAGACGCTGGGCGCCGGTTATGCCGTCTCGGAAATGGCCGCCAGCAACAAGCGCTTATGGGACAGCGTGAAAACGTCACGACGCTTGAATCACGAAGGTGAAGCGGATCCGGTCGCTGTACAGATTGCCGGTTCAGACCCTGAAATGATGGCCGAAGCCGCTGTGTTCAATATCGGCAAAGGTGCTCGCATCATTGATATCAATATGGGTTGTCCGGCCAAAAAAGTGTGTAACGTGGCCTCGGGTTCCGCCCTCTTGCGTGACGAGCCACGCATCATTGAAATCCTTGAACACGTTGTCAAGGCATGTACTCCCTACCAGGTTCCGGTTACACTCAAGACCCGCACCGGCTGGGATGCGCAATCGCGCAATGCTGTTCGTATTGCCCGCTTGGCCGAGGATATCGGCATCGCCGCTTTGACTCTGCATGGCCGCACCCGTTGCGACTTCTACCAGGGCCACGCCGAATACGACACCATACGCGAAGTCAAAAACAGCCTCTCTATTCCGGTCATCGCCAATGGGGATATCGATAGTCCCGAAAAGGCAAAATTCGTACTAGAGTACACCGGAGCGGATGCCGTCATGATCGGTCGAGCCGCGCAAGGACGACCCTGGATTTTCCGGGAAATCCTGCATTACCTCGAACATGGCGAACATCGTGCAGCCCCCACCTTCGGCGAACTGCGCGATTGCATGATCGAACACCTGCAAGACCATTACGCTTTCTATGGGCAGCACACTGGAGTACGTACTGCCCGCAAGCATATAGGCTGGTATTTGTCGGATATGCCGGACTCCCGACACTGGCTGGACCAGATTAATCGTATCGAAAACTGTGCAGATCAATTAGAAGCCATTACTCACTGGTTTCAAGAATGCGACCTGGACCAGCCCTACCTGCAATAACAGACAGCTGTGTGGCTCTTTTGTATTTAAGTACTACGTATACCTTCAGAAAAAAATGTCAACGACCAACCCACTAGAACAGTCCGTACGTGAACGCCTCGAACGCTACTTCGCCGATCTGGGCGAATCCGAGCCACGCGATCTGTTGTCGATGGTCATCTCCTGCGTGGAACGGCCTGTCCTGCAAGTTGCCCTGGAGAAATCCGCGGGCAACCAATCCAAGGCCGCAGAAATGCTGGGCATCACGCGTAGTACTTTGCGCAAGAAGCTCAGTGCCCACAATCTGCAACCCTGATTCCTAACTCTCACGTCTCACCTTCCATGAAAATCCAGACAGCTCTTCTCTCTGTCTCCGACAAAACCGGTATTGTCGAATTTGCCCAAGCACTCGCCCAACGCGGAGTGCAGCTTTTATCCACTGGTGGCACCGCCAAGCTGCTGGCCCAAGCTGGCCTGACAGTTACCGAAGTGGCCCAGCACACCGGTTCGCCAGAAATTCTGGATGGCCGTGTCAAAACACTGCATCCAAAAATTCACGGTGGCCTGCTGGCGCGTCGCGACAGCGCCGAACATTTGAAGACTCTGGAAGAGCACGGCATTGACCGTATCGATCTGCTGGTCGTCAACCTCTACCCTTTCCGTGAAACCATTGCCAAGCCGGGTTGCACCTTTGCCGATGCGGTAGAGAACATTGATATTGGTGGCCCCGCCATGTTACGCGCTGCTGCCAAGAACCACGGCACGCCTGAAGGCGGCGCCTGTGTGGTGATTGACCCTGTCGATTACGAACGCGTACTGGCTGATATGGATGGCCCTGCTGGTCACCCTTCTTACGGCCTGCGTCTGGAACTGGCCGCCAAGGTTTACGCCCACACCGCCGCTTACGACGGTGCTATTGCGGCTTACCTCACCAGCCTGGCTCAGGCCGAGCCTGCCCAGGACAGCGCCCCCGAAGTGAACACCTGGCCCAATGTGCTGACCATTCAGCTCAAACAGGAACAGACTCTACGCTACGGCGAGAACCCGCATCAAAGCGCGGCTTTCTACACAGACGGCACCATTGGCGAAGGTCTGCTGGGTCGCTACAAGCAGCTACAGGGCAAGGAACTGTCCTACAACAATATTGCTGACGCCGATGCCGCGTGGGAATGTGTCCGCAGCTTTGACGCGGGCGCTTGCGTCATCGTCAAGCACGCCAATCCTTGCGGTGTCGCTCTGGGCGAAACCGCCGAGGAATCCTATCGCAAAGCGTTCCAGACTGACCCAACGTCGGCCTTTGGCGGCATTATTGCCTTCAACCGTGAAGTGGACGAAGCCGCTGCCCAGGCGATCAGCAGCCAGTTTGTAGAAGTGCTGCTGGCACCTTCCTACACGCAAGGTGCTCTGGACGTGTTTGCCGCGAAAAAGAACGTGCGCGTGCTGAGCATTCAGCCCGGTCAGGCTCACAACGCTTTCGACGTGAAACGTGTCGGCGGCGGCTGGTTGGTGCAAACGCCCGACACCTTCCGCGACAACACCGAAGCCTTCAAGGTCGTGACACAAGTACAGCCCACCGCCCAGCAAATGCAAGACATGCTGTTTGCCTGGAACGTGGCCAAGTACGTGAAATCCAACGCCATTGTGTTCTGCGGTCAGGGCATGACCCTGGGTGTGGGCGCTGGTCAGATGAGCCGTGTGGACTCTGCCCGCATCGCCTCCATCAAGGCTGAAAACGCTGGCTTGACCCTGCAGGGTTCGGCTGTTGCGTCCGACGCTTTCTTCCCCTTCCGTGATGGTCTGGATGTAGTTGCCGAAGCAGGCGCCACCTGCGTGATTCAACCCGGCGGCAGCGTGCGTGATGACGAAGTCATTGCCGCCGCCAACGAGCGTGGTATTGCCATGGTCTTGACCGGCACACGCCACTTCCGTCACTAATATGCGAATCCTGGGCATAGACCCTGGCTTGCGTCGCACTGGTTTCGGAGTGATCGACGCCCAGGGGCCCAGCTTGCGCTATGTGGCCAGCGGGACCATCGTGGTCCCGCCTGATCTGCCTCTGGCAGAGCGGCTAAAGCTGATTCTGACTCATATCACTGAAGTGATTGAGCAAAGCAAGCCCGATACCTCTGCCATCGAAAAAGTCTTTGTAAACAGCAACCCTGCCTCCACCCTTTTGCTGGGGCAGGCACGGGGCGCCGCTTTGTGTGCGCTGGCCGTAGGCGGGCTGGATGTACATGAATACACAGCGTTGCAGATCAAGAAAACCGTCACCGGCAGTGGCCATGCTGCCAAAGAACAAATCCAGCTGATGGTCCAGCGGCTCTTGCAGCTGAACGGCCTGCCCGCACCGGACTCGGCCGATGCCCTGGCCTGCGCCATCAGTCATGCTCATCACAGCAGTGTGGTGGGCGGCCTGCAAAAAGGCGGAGCCATCACCACCGGGCCGCGCCGTCGCATTCGCGCTGGCCGGATCTTGGGTTAACTCTCCAGAAGGAACGTCATGATAGGTCGCATCCGGGGTACCTTGATCGAAAAACAACCACCTACCATCTGTGTGGATGTGGGTGGGGTCGGTTATGAAATCGATGTCCCCATGAGTACGCTCTACCAAATGCCAGAGCTGGGCGCACAGGTCAATCTGTTCACCCATCTGGCTATTCGTGAAGATGCTCACGTGCTGTTTGGCTTTTCCAGCCTGAACGAGCGCAGCACTTTCAAGGCACTGATCAAAGTTACGGGCATTGGTGCCCGCACCGCCCTGTCCTTGCTCTCGGGCATGAGTGCAGAAGAACTGGCTGATGCCATTACGCGCCAGGAAACGTCCCGTCTGGTCAAGATTCCGGGCATAGGCAAGAAAACAGCCGAGCGTCTTTTACTGGAACTGCGTGGCAAGCTGGGTGCAGACCTGGGCAGCGGCGGTACAGTCAGCGCCGCTCCCAATAGCCGGGATGATGTGCTGCACGCTTTGGAAGCATTGGGCTACTCCAACAAGGAAGCCAGTGTTGCTGTCAAAGCCTTGCCAGATGATATTGATGTGTCAGAAGGGATCAAGCAAGCGCTGAAATCGCTGTCACGCGCTTGAGACGACACTGCTATGTATAAAAAATCGGGCCGTTCATATGAACGGCCCGATTTTTAAAAACTATTCCATTTATCAAGCGAGCAGACGCCCCAAGGCGGATACATCCACATTCCCGCCACTGATGAGTACGCCAACCTTGCGGCCTTGCAAATCACCCTGACGCATTACCGCCGCGGCACCCAAGCAACCTGTAGGCTCCACAACCATCTTCATGCGTTCCGCAAAGAAACGCATGGCCTGAACCAGCTCGGTATCAGGCACCGTCAAAATATCTGTGACCATGCTGCGAATCAGCTCAAACGTCATGGGCGCCAAAGCTTGGGTCAGCGCCCCATCAGCAATCGATGCAGGCGGAGCAATCTTGACGATCTCCCCACTACGCAGGGACTGCTGGGCATCATCCCCAGCCTGCGGCTCAACACCAAAGACTTCACAAGCCGGTGCCATAGCCTTGGCGGCCAGCAAACAGCCCGACAGCAAGCCACCGCCCCCTAATGGAACATAGAACTGCTGCAAGTCCGGCACTTCCTGAAGCAGCTCCAGTGCCGCCGTTCCCTGCCCCGCGATCACATCAGGATGCGCAAAGGGAGGAATCAAGGTCAGTCCTTCACGCTCGACCAGCTCTTGTGCAATTTGGGCACGATCTTGGGTCAAGCGATCGTACTCGATCACTTTGGCACCGTAGCCACGCGTTGCGGCCAATTTGGCAGCCGGAGCATCCGAATTCATGATGATGGTGGCCGGTATCCCCAAGAGCTTGGCCGACAGGGCTACAGCTTGCGCATGATTGCCCGAGGAAAAAGCGACGACCCCTGCTTTTTTCTGCTGCTCGTTCAACTGCGCCAGCGCATTGAAGCCACCGCGAAACTTGAAAGCACCAATACGCTGAAAGTTCTCGCACTTGAAGTAGACTTCGCCATTCAGGCGCTCGTTCAAGGTTGCGGAAGTCAAGACCGGTGTGCGGTGTGCCACAGGCGCCAAGCGTTCAGCGGCGGCTACAACATCAGCAAAATCAGGTAATTCCAGGGACATGGCTAAAATCTCGATTAAAAACTCCAACCCACATTATGCGCGATGCCATGCGAAGCAGCCTAGCGCTGGCCGGACAAATCCAGCCTGGCTGCTACGGATGACCGATTTGCCCGCGCACTCCATGAACACTGCCATGTGCCCTGATACTCAGGCGGTGGGTGCTTGGTGTACCATACTGTATATTCAATCAGCGTAGTCATCATGGCCATACATTCCGATTCGCTCTCCAGCCTGCCTTCTGAACAGCGCATCATTACGCCCAAACCCTTGTCACCCAACGAAGAGTCCATCGAACGCGCCTTGCGACCCAAGATGCTGGAGGACTATGTCGGGCAAGCTCGGGCGCGCGAACAGCTGGAAATCTTTATTGCGGCTGCTCGCCAACGCCAGGAAGCGCTGGACCACGTCTTGCTGTTTGGCCCTCCCGGTTTGGGTAAAACCACGCTGGCCCACATCATTGCCCATGAAATGGGCGTGAACCTGCGCCAGACTTCCGGCCCCGTGCTGGAGCGCCCCGGTGATCTGGCCGCCTTGCTGACAAACCTGGAACCTAATGACGTCCTGTTTATTGACGAGATCCATCGCCTGTCTCCCGTCGTCGAAGAAATTCTGTATCCGGCACTGGAAGACTTTCAAATTGACATTCTTATTGGCGAAGGCCCGGCAGCGCGCAGCGTCAAACTGGATTTGCAGCCCTTCACCCTGGTCGGTGCCACGACTCGTGCCGGCATGTTGACTAACCCCTTGCGTGACCGTTTTGGCATTGTGTCCCGTCTGGAGTTTTATGACGTCAAAGACCTGACGCATATCGTGGCGCGCAGTGCCGGGCTACTGAATGTCAGCACGACGGATGAAGGCACCTACGAAATTGCCCGCCGCTCGCGTGGCACCCCGCGTATTGCCAACCGACTTCTGCGCCGAGTACGCGATTACGCCGAAGTCAAAACCGGCGGCATCATCCATACCGAATGCGCACAAGCCGCCCTGTCCATGCTGGAAGTGGACCCACAAGGCCTGGATTTGATGGACAGAAAATTGCTGGAGGCCATCGTGCATAAATTCGACGGTGGCCCGGTTGGGGTAGACAGCCTGGCGGCAGCCATTGGTGAAGAACGCGACACGATCGAAGATGTGATCGAACCCTATCTGATCCAGCATGGTTTTTTGCAACGCACCCCAAGAGGCCGCATTGCTACCCTGAACACCTGGCGTCACCTGGGGCTCACGCCGCCACGCAACACACAGGGTCAGGATCTGTTCGACGCAGAATAAGCGCTTAGCCCCGGCGAGCCCAGGGGCGGAACACCAACAGCAAGGTAATCGCAATCGACACGGCGGCAGCCAGCAGCAAGGCTGTCAGCCAGTGTAAATGCGTGAAGGTCAACGCCAGCGTGGTGCAAAACCCCGCCAGACTGCCTGTTCCCCACAAGGCCGAACGCAAAGTCGCGACCAAGCTGGCTGCCCCCAAGGTTTGGTGAATGGTCACGGCGACCACGGTGTAGCCAATGGGGAAAGCCATGATCAGCCCCGACAAGCTCGGCCCCAGCAAAGAGCTGCTGGTGGTCACGATAGCAACCAGAAGTCCTGCCAAAGCCCCTCTGAATATCAGCAAACCCCAACCCGCTTTTGCTTTGCTGGTCCCTTTCATGCCGGCCAGACGACGCGACACGCGCAAACTGAACGCAGTCACAGCAATAAACAAAGCCAGCCCCAACACAGGTTGCACGGGCATGAAGGACAAGAGCAAGGCGGCCACCGCCCAACCAGCAACCGCACACAATAAGGTGCGCCAAGGCGACAAAGTGGGAGCACAAACAATGATGAGCAGCAAAAACAGCTGAGTCGCACTAAGCGAATACACGGCATAGGTTGCCGCCTGCTGCACATAATCGGCGGGGAACTGCTGGGACAGAAAATAGAAGCCGGGGCCCAACACCATGGGCAAACCCGCCAGAGCACCACCAATCAATGGGCCAAATGCGCTCACTGACCACGACACCAGAACAACAACCAAAGCGGTGGCGGCCATGCGGACTGCCAAAGCAGACCACGCCACATCAAGAAAAGCAGTTTCCACGACGGTATCTCGCGGTGAAACCAGTTGTCCAGAGCAGCCTGACTCAGCGCTAGTAAAGACGCTGGAGCCAGGCGGCTTCTGTCATCCTTAGCTCACCACACTCCAGTCCAGGGCTTGACCGGCAGCCAGAGGAATCAATGGCTCACCGGCCATCTCCACAGACTCGGGGATCGTGAACTGGCTGCGCTGCAAGGTCATTGTTCCTTCATTGACGGGCAGGCCGTAGAAAGCAGGGCCATTCAAGCTGGCAAAGGCTTCCAGGCGATCCAGACGGCCAGCCTTGTCAAAAGCCGATGCGTACAGCTCCATCGCGTGCAGTGCGGTATAACAGCCCGCACAGCCACAACTTTGTTCTTTGCGGCTACGCGAGTGTGGTGCACTGTCTGTACCCAGGAAGAAACGATTGCTGTCGCTGGTGGCAGCATCAACCAGGGCCTGGCGATGCTTCTCGCGCTTCAAGACAGGCAAACAGTACCAGTGTGGCTGCAAACCGCCTTGGAACAAAGCATTACGGTTATAGAGCAAGTGATGGGCGGTGATGGTTGCGGCAACCGGGCCTTCCGCCTGGCTCACATAGGCAGCGCCCTCTGCCGTGGTCAGGTGCTCAAACACCACTTTCAGTTCGGGGAAGGCCTTGCGCATGGGGATCATCACACGCTCGATGAATACGGCTTCCCGGTCGAACAAGTCGATGCTGGGGTCTGTGACCTCTCCGTGCATCAGCAAAGGCATACCCGATTCCTGCATCTGGGCCAGCACCTTGGAACAGTTCTTCAACAAATCTGTCACGCCCGCGTCGGAGTTGGTGGTGGCACCGGCAGGATACAGCTTGACGCCATGCACAACTCCGCTTTCCTTGGCGCGGATAATTTCCTCTGGCTGAGTATTGTCGGTCAGGTACAAGGTCATCAAAGGCTCAAACTTGCCAGCGTACTCAGTTTTGGCCAAAGCGGCCAGGATACGCTCGCGGTAGGCCAGAGCCTGTGCCGTTGCGGTAACGGGCGGCGTCAGGTTGGGCATGACGATAGCCCGGTCAAATTGTGCCGCGGTATGGCCCAAGACCGATTCCAACACAGCGCCATCGCGCAGGTGCAAATGCCAATCATCAGGACGACGAATGACCAGGGTATCCACAGTAGGGCTCATATCTTTACTCAATATCAAACAAAGGCCCGTGCTTTGAACCGTCAATAAAGCAACAGGTGCCAAAATTGCCTTTCAGCAGGCCGAATCCATCATTATGCTACAGCTACCTGTGCTGCGCATGATTGGCACAGGAATCCCGAACCCAAATCCATAGTGCGTTGCAGCAGCCTGTAAACACTGGAAAATCTGCTTACAGACCCGCAAAGCTCTTGCTCACAAAGGGCTTGGACGTATAGGGAGTATCACGGTATGCTGACAGACAAGTCGTGCCCTAGCGCATAACCCGCCCCTTCAACTCGTTTCTCAGGAGTTCCGTTCATGGCCAGCACTGAAAAAAAGCCTGCTACCCGCAAACCCAATGCAGCCTTCATGAAACCACTCACTCCTAGCCCAACACTGGCTGCGGTGATTGGCTCTGGCGCGCTGCCGCGTACTGAAGTTACGAAGAAAATCTGGGAATACATCAAGAAACACGATCTCCAGGATCCCAAGAACCGCCGCAACATCAATGCCGACGCCAAGCTGCGCCCCTTGTTCGGCAAGGACCAGGTCTCCATGTTTGAACTGACCAAGCTGGTCAGCGCTCACCTGAAATAAGCACGGGGTGCCCAGGCACCTCTGGCAATATCGGGCCGCGCCGCTGAGCTTTCAGCCGCGGCCCTTTTTTCATTTGGCGGCATCAAGTCCGCTGCTTTCTCGTATTCATGTCGATTTCATTCTCTACCCCACCCGCTCAAATCCCACGCGCCTTGTGCTGGCTACGCCGTGATCTACGTTTGCACGATCATGCTGCCTTGCACCATGCCTTGAAAAGTGGTCTGCCTGTAGCCTGTGTGTTTGTCTTTGACAGCACCATCCTGCAATCCTTACCCGCCAATGATGTCCGACTGGCTTTTATCTACGACAGCCTGCTACAGGTTCAGGAGCAACTGCGTCAATATGGCAGTGAACTGATCACCGTTTATGGGGACCCCGTACAGAAAATTCCAGAATTGGCGTTCAGCCTGAATGCAAGAACCGTCTATACAAACGAGGACTACGAGCCTGCGGCCATCACGCGGGATCGGGCTGTCAGCCATGCTCTATCCTCACAAGGCATGGAACTGCAGTTGTTCAAGGACCAGGTGATCTTTGCGCAGGATGAAATCCTGACCCAACAGAAGCAGCCCTACACGGTTTTTACGCCCTACAAGCGCAATTGGCTGGCGCGTATCCAATCTGAACATGTGCAAGCATACGACTGCTCGCAAGGCCAATGGGCCGCGCTGCCCGAGCAAGCCTTGCCTGGCTTGGAGCAATTGGGCTTTCAAGACGAGTCTCGCGCAAAACTACTGAACCCCGCCGGTTGGCAAGGCGCCCAAACCTTACTGGAAGAATTCAAACCCAGAATCCACGCTTACCAGGAGCGCCGAGACTTTCCAGCCAAACGAGGGGTATCCTATCTGGCCCCCCATCTACGCTTTGGAACCCTCTCTATCCGCCAAGCGGTATCTTTAGCTTGGCCCAGCGACTCCGAGGGCGCAGCAACATGGCTGAGCGAATTGATCTGGCGAGAGTTCTATCAGCAGTTCCTGTGGCACCACCCTGAAACGGCCTCAGAGAGCTTCAAGCCCGCCTACAAGGATCTGCCCTTCCCTAATCGCGAAGACTGGTTCCAGGCCTGGAAAGAAGGCCGGACCGGCTACCCGATTGTGGATGCCGCCATGCGTCAATTGAACCAGTCAGGCTATATGCACAACCGGCTCCGTATGATCAGCGCTTCCTTTCTGGTGAAAGACTTGCTGATAGACTGGCGTTGGGGTGAACAATATTTCGCTCAGAAGCTGCTTGATTACGATATGGCTTCCAATGTGGGAGGCTGGCAATGGGCCGCCTCTACCGGATGCGATGCGCAGCCTTACTTTCGCATCTTTAATCCCATCACCCAATCGCGTAAATTTGATCCAGAGGGGCAATTCATACGACGCTATGTCCCTGAGCTGGCGTCTCTGGACAAGCAGGCCGTGCATGCCCCCTGGCAGGCCAAGCAGCTTCCTATCGAATTCAGGCTGGGACAGGATTACCCGGCCCCCATCGTGGATCACGACACACAACGGCATCTTGCTTTGGCGCTATTCAAGCAAGCAGGAGAGCAAGAGCAAACGGATTGAAATACCTTAAGGATATTTATGTCAGACAGCTCCCGACCACCACCTCCAGCCAGTACCCCGGTAATACTGCAAAACCTGCAAACCGCTCATCCTCAAGCACAAGTGGCTATCCTTGATTTCGGCTCCGATCACGCTGAAATAAGCATGGCTCATAAGGGTGTCCCTGTTCATACCGAGCACTTCCCGGAACTTAGTGGCGTCCAGCTCTTAGCAAGCTGTTTCGCAGACTCCAGCTCGCGCGCAGCGCAGTTGGAACATGCTATCGAGGTCGTGGAAGACGCGATCATGCCAGCCAGCCTGGATCTGCGTCAGTTCATGGTGTTTGCCGCTGGGGAGTTTGCTGAAGAGCTTGGCGTCTGGCTCACAGATGCCCAAGGCAGCGAGCAGCACACTCTTAATCGGGACATGATTGACGACCTGTTCACCCTGTATGCAGCAGCCAGCCAAGGAGCGGTCAGCCTGAAAATGATCAACGCGGGCTCTTTGGAAAATATCCATCAGCTGGTCAATAATCAAAACCTGGGTATTTATCTCTTGCTGCTGCGTGAGTGCCTGCATCATATGCATGTCGAACAGATCCACCTGCTGGCACCTTAAAGTCTTCCTCAACAGGGATAAGCGAAACGCACCGACCAACGGCCTGAACCGGGGTGCATAGCCAAGCAGATGCTGGCCAAATCTGAGCAAGCCCAAGCAAAGCAACATCAAATAAAAAAGGTGCTCATCTGAGCACCTTTTAAATATTTCTTTCTGGGCTACGCCAGAACACTACTGAAATGGGATCGCGTTAGTAGTCGTGGCCCAGAGCCTGACCACCTGCCAAAGCCAACCAGCCTTTAATCAGACGGTGGATGATCCATACCATGGCTACCAGAGCGGTTACCCAACCAATAAAGATGGTCGTCAGCAAAGCGCTCAACACCACCCACAACAGTCCCCACCAGAAAGTCTTGATGACCCAATCCAGATGGCTGGCATAAATAGTGCCCGATGCATCACCGCGTTTGACGTAAGCCAGAATCACAGCTGCTACAGCTGCAGCACCGAAGATACCTGCACTGATCATAGCCAAAGAAAACAAGCCATAGCAGATGTGCGTAATCTTGCGCAGCGACAAGCCTGGTTCAAGCTCGGGGCTAATGGGCTGATTCATTCGGTTCTCCTGAAACAAGCATTAACAATAACTATACCGAACTATTTTACCCATACTTTGAGCATTAACCGTATGACAGTGGCAGAGCTACCACCATCCAGGCAGAAGAAGCGGCGTGTGAAACGCCGCTTCTATGATCCAGTCACGTTCTATGCAGTTACCGAAGAAACAAGCGCTATGCGGGCCACTCATAGAGCAGGCACCGCGCATGCCGATTAGCGTCACTATCCGGAGCAATCAGTAGCAGCAGCAGAAGAAGAAGAAGAAGAAGAAGAAGTGGTCTGTCGCCGCGTTTCAACAACAGACAGTCAGTACAGCAAGAGAGGAACGACCGACCACCCTGCAGGTAAGCAGCGACGGATTGAACGCCAATCCTCTGGTGCAGGGACAGGATGCCATGACCAACCTACTAGGCATAGGCCAATCGGCGTCGGTAAGAACAAGGAATACACGCAGCCCGGAACGGGCCAGGAGGGGTGGCGGTACGCCTGAACCGGGCGGTCCAGGGTCAGGCCTTCGAGCAATCCGAGACAGGCCGGTAGCCTGCGCTTTTGTCGCCGCCTAAAACAAAACCCCCGCAAGGGATGCTTGCGGGGGTTTTGAGGAATAAGAGCTTGACGATGACCTACTTTCACAGACGTCCGTCCACTATCATCGGCGCAAAGGCGTTTCACAGTCCTGTTCGGGATGGGAAGGTGTGGGACCACCTTGCTATGGTCGTCAAGCGTAACTGGTTGCCGAGTCGTCTTTGTAAGGGACGCCCCAGCCAATTGGAAGAAGCACACCACTAGCGATCAGTACGGATCAGCTAGCAGCGGTTACGAAGGTGTCAAGCGCGGGTTGCGCTGCACTTCAATATTACGTTCTGTGGTCAACAACTTAACTCACTACAACCTCAAGGGTTATAGGATCAAGCCACACGGGCAATTAGTACTGGTTAGCTACATGCATTACTGCACTTCCACACCCAGCCTATCAACGTCCTGGTCTCGGACGACCCTACAGGGGGGTCAAGCCCCCGGGATACCTAATCTTCAGACGAGTTTCCCGCTTAGATGCCTTCAGCGGTTATCTCTTCCGTACGTAGCTACTCGGCAATGCCATTGGCATGACAACCGATACACCAGTGGTACGTCCACTCCGGTCCTCTCGTACTAGGAGCAGGCTCCGTCAAGTATCCAACGCCCACGGCAGATAGGGACCAAACTGTCTCACGACGTTTTAAACCCAGCTCACGTACCTCTTTAAATGGCGAACAGCCATACCCTTGGGACCGGCTACAGCCCCAGGATGAGATGAGCCGACATCGAGGTGCCAAACACCGCCGTCGATATGAACTCTTGGGCGGTATCAGCCTGTTATCCCCAGAGTACCTTTTATCCGTTGAGCGATGGCCCTTCCATACAGAACCACCGGATCACTATGTCCTACTTTCGTACCTGTTCGACTTGTCAGTCTCACAGTCAAGCACGCTTATGCCATTGCACTATCAAGACGATTTCCGACCGTCTCTAGCGTACCTTCGAACTCCTCCGTTACACTTTAGGAGGAGACCGCCCCAGTCAAACTGCCCACCATGCACGGTCCCCGATCCCGATAAGGGACCTAGGTTAGAACCGCAAACAGACCAGGGTGGTATTTCAAGGATGACTCCACGCGATCTGGCGACCACGCTTCAACGTCTCCCACCTATCCTACACAGGCCGGTTCACAATCCAATGCAAAGCTACAGTAAAGGTTCATGGGGTCTTTCCGTCTAGCCGCGGGGAGATTGCATCATCACAACCATGTCAACTTCGCTGAGTCTCAGGAGGAGACAGTGTGGCCATCGTTACGCCATTCGTGCAGGTCGGAACTTACCCGACAAGGAATTTCGCTACCTTAGGACCGTTATAGTTACGGCCGCCGTTTACCGGGGCTTCGATCAAGAGCTTGCACCCCATCACTTAACCTTCCGGCACCGGGCAGGCGTCACACCCTATACGTCCACTTTCGTGTTTGCAGAGTGCTGTGTTTTTAGTAAACAGTCGCAGCCACCGATTCACTGCGGCCTCTTCATGCTTTGTGCGCAGGCACATCACACTAATGAGGCATACCTTCTCCCGAAGTTACGGTATTAATTTGCCGAGTTCCTTCTCCTGAGTTCTCTCAAGCGCCTTGGAATATTCATCCCGTCCACCTGTGTCGGTTTGCGGTACGGTCTCGTAGAGCTGAAGCTTAGAGGCTTTTCTTGGAACTGCTTCCAGTTAGTTTAGAGCCGAAGCTCTATCCAGTCACACCCTTGAATTACGCACCCGGATTTGCCTAAGTGCCTTCTATGATGCGCCAACGGGGACATCCAACACCCCGATAACATTCTGCAATCCGTCCCCCCATCGCACTCTACGACGGTGCGGGAATATTAACCCGCTTCCCATCAGCTACGCATCTCTGCCTCGCCTTAGGGGCCGACTCACCCTGCGCCGATGAACGTTGCGCAGGAAACCTTGGACTTACGGCGAGGGGGCTTTTCACCCCCTTTATCGCTACTCATGTCAGCATTCTCACTTCCGATACCTCCAGCATTCCTCACGGAACACCTTCACAGGCTTACGGAACGCTCTCCTACCATGTGTACTAAAGTACACATCCGCAGCTTCGGTCTATGGCTTAGCCCCGTTACATCTTCCGCGCAGGACGACTCGATCAGTGAGCTATTACGCTTTCTTTAAAGGATGGCTGCTTCTAAGCCAACCTCCTGACTGTCTATGCCTTCCCACTTCGTTTCCCACTTAGCCATAGTTAGGGACCTTAGCTGGCGGTCTGGGTTGTTTCCCTCTTGAGTCCGGACGTTAGCACCCGGTGCTCTGTCTCCCGTACTGTACTTGCCGGTATTCGGAGTTTGCCATGGGTTGGTAAGTCGCTGTGACCCCCTAGCCATAACAGTGCTCTACCCCCGGCAGTAATATACGAGGCACTACCTAAATAGTTTTCGGAGAGAACCAGCTATCTCCAGGCTTGTTTAGCCTTTCACTCCGATCCACAGCTCATCCCCTAATTTTTCAACATTAGTGGGTTCGGTCCTCCAGCACGTGTTACCGTGCCTTCAACCTGGCCATGGATAGATCGCCTGGTTTCGGGTCTACACCCAGCGACTGAATCGCCCTATTCGGACTCGCTTTCGCTACGCCTCCCCTATTCGGTTAAGCTTGCCACTGAATGTAAGTCGCTGACCCATTATACAAAAGGTACGCAGTCACACCACGAAGGTGCTCCTACTGTTTGTATGCATACGATTTCAGGATCTATTTCACTCCCCTTCCGGGGTTCTTTTCGCCTTTCCCTCACGGTACTGGTTCACTATCGGTCGATCACGAGTATTTAGCCTTGGAGGATGGTCCCCCCATATTCAGACAGGATTTCACGTGTCCCGCCCTACTTGTTCGATGCTTAGTTCCACGTACTGAATTTCGCCTACAGGGCTATCACCTGCTACGGCTGGACTTTCCATTCCATTCGACTATTCACTACGCTAAAACATCCAGGCTGGTCCGGTTTCGCTCGCCACTACTTCCGGAATCTCGGTTGATTTCTTTTCCTCGAGTTACTGAGATGGTTCAGTTCACTCGGTTCGCCTCCACATGCCTATGTATTCAGCATGGGATACCGTATTACTACGGTGGGTTTCCCCATTCGGACATCTACGGATCAAAGCTTGTTTGCCAGCTCCCCGTAGCTTTTCGCAGGCTACCGCGTCCTTCATCGCCTGTGATCGCCAAGGCATCCATCATATGCACTTATTCGCTTGATCCTATAACGCTTGATGCTGTTATAGGAATATGAGTATACGTTGTTGCCGTTCATCAATCCTTAGCTGTTATCCAATCCGAAGACTGAACAACGTCTATATTTTTGAGAACTTTCGTTGAACATAATTTGTTCTGTTGCAATCACAACCCGTGTATTGTCATTACAAGGCGACTAATCGTCTTGCGTTTATTAGACAACACACCTTCGTTGTGCTTCTTCCTAATTGTTAAAGAGCAATTCGTGGGTTGCATAACCCAACGAGCAGTATTCTTTAAAAAGAACACTCTTCGTTGAATCTAGCGCCAGGCTAACCGTTGTTTGCCTGTGCCCTATACTCTGTCATGAACCTTGCTGTATCGACAACCAACCACAAAAGCGGTGGTGGAGGATGACGGGATCGAACCGACGACCCCCTGCTTGCAAAGCAGGTGCTCTCCCAGCTGAGCTAATCCCCCGAGGTAATCGTTGGTGGGTCAAGTTGGAATCGAACCAACGACCCCCGCCTTATCAAGACGGTGCTCTAACCGACTGAGCTACTGACCCATCTATCACCAGTGGGCGATACCTTCAATGGTCATGACATTAACTAACAGCCAATAAGTGTGGACGCTTTCGCTTTGCGAGCCATTCGCTCTAAAAGGAGGTGATCCAGCCGCACCTTCCGATACGGCTACCTTGTTACGACTTCACCCCAGTCATGAATCCCACCGTGGTAAGCGCCCTCCTTGCGGTTAGGCTACCTACTTCTGGTGAAACCCACTCCCATGGTGTGACGGGCGGTGTGTACAAGACCCGGGAACGTATTCACCGCGACATTCTGATCCGCGATTACTAGCGATTCCGACTTCACGCAGTCGAGTTGCAGACTGCGATCCGGACTACGATCGGGTTTCTGAGATTGGCTCCCCCTCGCGGGTTGGCGACCCTCTGTCCCGACCATTGTATGACGTGTGAAGCCCTACCCATAAGGGCCATGAGGACTTGACGTCATCCCCACCTTCCTCCGGTTTGTCACCGGCAGTCTCATTAGAGTGCTCTTGCGTAGCAACTAATGACAAGGGTTGCGCTCGTTGCGGGACTTAACCCAACATCTCACGACACGAGCTGACGACAGCCATGCAGCACCTGTGTTCCGGTTCTCTTGCGAGCACGGCCAAATCTCTTCGGCTTTCCAGACATGTCAAGGGTAGGTAAGGTTTTTCGCGTTGCATCGAATTAATCCACATCATCCACCGCTTGTGCGGGTCCCCGTCAATTCCTTTGAGTTTTAATCTTGCGACCGTACTCCCCAGGCGGTCAACTTCACGCGTTAGCTGCGCTACTAAGGCCTAACGGCCCCAACAGCTAGTTGACATCGTTTAGGGCGTGGACTACCAGGGTATCTAATCCTGTTTGCTCCCCACGCTTTCGTGTCTGAGCGTCAGTATTATCCCAGGGGGCTGCCTTCGCCATCGGTATTCCTCCACATATCTACGCATTTCACTGCTACACGTGGAATTCTACCCCCCTCTGACATACTCTAGCTCGGCAGTTAAAAATGCAGTTCCAAGGTTGAGCCCTGGGATTTCACATCTTTCTTTCCGAACCGCCTACACACGCTTTACGCCCAGTAATTCCGATTAACGCTTGCACCCTACGTATTACCGCGGCTGCTGGCACGTAGTTAGCCGGTGCTTATTCTGCAGATACCGTCAGCAGTATCCCGTATTAGGGGATACCTTTTCTTCTCTGCCAAAAGTACTTTACAACCCGAAGGCCTTCATCATACACGCGGGATGGCTGGATCAGGGTTTCCCCCATTGTCCAAAATTCCCCACTGCTGCCTCCCGTAGGAGTCTGGGCCGTGTCTCAGTCCCAGTGTGGCTGGTCGTCCTCTCAAACCAGCTACGGATCGTTGCCTTGGTGAGCCTTTACCCCACCAACTAGCTAATCCGATATCGGCCGCTCCAATAGTGAGAGGTCTTGCGATCCCCCCCTTTCCCCCGTAGGGCGTATGCGGTATTAGCCACTCTTTCGAGTAGTTATCCCCCGCTACTGGGCACGTTCCGATATATTACTCACCCGTCCGCCACTCGCCGCCAAGAGAGCAAGCTCTCTCGCGCTGCCGTTCGACTTGCATGTGTAAAGCATCCCGCTAGCGTTCAATCTGAGCCAGGATCAAACTCTTCAGTTTAATCTCTGTGGTTGTCCCGTCTTGCGACGAGACCGATTGTGTCTCAAAGAAAAATTCAGAGTTACACAAGGTAATTCTTCATCTTTCGTTTGTGAGCACTTGATACAAACTTGTGGCGATCCCCGAAGGGTTCGACTCGCTCATTCCAAGCGCCCACACTTATCGGCTGTTAATTTTTAAAGAGCAGTGACAGTTGCCTGTCGTTCTACTGACTAACCCGGCTGGCTCGTCGCGCTTGGCGCTTCGTGCCTTGCTGTGTTAGCAGCAGAGAAACGAGATTATGAAGCAGATCAGGTAGTGTGTCAAGCGTTTTTTTGAAGAAGTTAGAAAGTTTTAAAACCGTCTAACTTATCCCGCTTAAACCAGAACTTTCGTTCTTTCTTACCTACTGAACAATCAACCGTGAGGTTAACTATCCAACTTCACAAACAAGGGTAAATTCTCAAAACCGTTTCAACCTGCAAAACCGCTTAAAAACTTAACGTTGCGTTCTCTGGAGCAGAACCTAGAACTTTAACACAGAATTTTCTGATTTGTCAAGCTCCGGGTTTTACACCCTGTCAGTTTCCTGACCAGTCATTCAAGCTTCGGTGCGGGCCTCTTGGCCAAGGCGGTGAAACTTGTCTAACTGCTCTCTGCGGCGCTTCGGGGAAAACCCTGTGTGTGCTGCAGCGAGAAAAGAACTATAGCACGAGGATTTTCCGCTTTGCAAGCGTTCTATGGGATTTTCCTAGGTATTTCAGGAGAGAAACCGCCAAAAAACCCTTAGCTCATTGATAACTATGAAGAATAACTATAAAAATATTTTTTAGCTTAACTTCAGTCTTTTCCCCTGGTAGCGGCCAGCCCATCCTCAACCGCATCTTCCAGACCAAACCGCTGTTTTTCTCGTGAAAATTGGCTAGATATTCTCCTGCCGCCTAATAGCCCTTTCTCTATATAGAGACAGCGAAACTCATCACCCACACCAGTCATCAGCCCTTGTGCTTGCTTGCTTGCTTGCTTGCTTGCTTGCTTGCTTGCTTGCTTGCTTGCTTGCTTGCTTGCTTGCTTGCTTGCTTGCTTGCTGGCTGGCTGGCTGGCTGGCTGGATGGATGGATGGATGGATGGATGGATAACGGACAAAAGAACGACCACACGAACACTGCATCGGCCCTATGCCTCCAATCAACAGTGTCTCTATATAGATAGCGAGTTGAATGGCCTCCAAGATCGAGCATTATGCAGGGCTGCTAGCCGCTCGGGGCCCCGGGACCGGGTGTTGGGGCGAGTCAGAGTACTTGCCGCAGTCGCAGTCATGATCGGGGATACAAGCAGTCTGCTGTTTGAGCCCAAAGTTTGTGATTGGTCCGGGGGACCAATCACTGGGCGAGTTCAGACTGCGCCCCGATCATGACTGCGACCAGGGGACCGGCGCATTGCGCCGGCAAGTAGTCCGCCCCAACACCCGGTCCCGGGGCCTCGAGTGGCGACCTACGTAGAGCGGTTGAAACAATGAGCGCCCTCTCTATATAGAAGGGCCATTCATTGTTGCGACTCAACCCTCTATATATAGTTGGGTGGTGAGCCTCCCCAAGAAGTAATCCAATCCCCCCACCCTCTATCCTCACTGACCTTCAATAGCCCTTTGGTTCTCAGTCTCTTTGCTTAGGTCTTAGATTCTCCGAGTCTCTAAGTCTCTAAGTCTCTAAGTCTCTAAGTCTCTAAGTCTCTAAGTCTCTAAGTCTCTAAGTCTCTAAGTCTCTAAGTCTCTAAGTCTCTAAGTCTCTAAGTCTGCACTCATGAGAACACCAATCATCTCAACACATCCTCTCTAGTAGAAAAAACCCAGCTTTCTTCACCGATAGAACGTCCTCTAGACCGGCACGCTCTCTCAATATAGAGGACAAAGACACGCCTGCAGAAAGCAACTACAGAGACACAAGCTCACCCAAGGCTGGGCACAAACACAGCTCCCCCTCCTATCTACTCTATATATAGAGATCCTCCCCTCCTTACGCCCCCAAGCAATAAGCTAATCCCCAATTCATTGTTATTTTCTGTAGCCACGTTCATTACCATTCCTTATGCACTTAATCCTCTAAGCAGGCCTCTGCTTACTCAAGAGAGTAATAATGATCAAACCAATCCTCATCTCCTTGGCATTTGCATTCAGCGCGGTCCTGGCACCGACTGCTTCCGCAGAGCCAAGCACACCCGACACGGCAGCCAAACCAGCCGCATTGATCTCGGCTGGCGACCTGGCCACCAAGCTGGATCAAAACAATCTGCGCATTCTGGATATCCGCACAGACAAAGAATATGCAGCAGGCCATGTACCAGGTGCCGTCCACACTCCATATGGTGCCTACCGCGGCCCAGCCGAGAACGCCGGTGCCCTGCGCTCCGAAGCCGAGCTGTCTGCCCTGTTCAGCAAAGCCGGCATTTCCAAGGACAGCTACGTTGTCGTCACCTACGCGGGCGCCAACCCCACGGACTTCGGCGCAGCAGCACGCGTGTACTGGACACTGAAAGCTGGCGGCCTGACCCAGCTATCCATTCTGGACGGCGGCCTGCAAGCCTGGGAAGCCGAAGGCAAAGCCCTGAGCAAAGACACCCCCACTGTCACCCCCACCGAATTCAGCTACCACTACAACAAAGACATGGTGGTCAGCACACAAGAAGTCGCTGACTACATCAAGAACGGTCAGGCTCCCGTCCTGCTGGACGCTCGCCCAACCGAATTCTTCAAAGGCGAAAAGCGCGTTGACGCCGCCGCCCGCTACGGCACCCTGCCCGGCGCACGCGAGCTGGACTTCAACAGCTTTTTCCGTAGCGACAAACCTGTCCTGAAAGACACCGGAGAACTCGTCAAGATCGTCAAAGAACAAGGCCTGGACGACAAACCCACCGTTTCGTTCTGCAATACCGGCCACTGGGCTGCCACGAACTGGTTTGTCCTGTCCGAACTGGCCGGCAACCCTAACGTGAAGCTCTACCCCGAGTCCGTCGTGGAATGGAGCCGCAGCAACTTGCCTATGGATAACCAGCCCTCCCGTTTCGAAGTTCTGAAACTCGATGCCAAACGCGCCATTAACTAAAGAAATCGATCATGCTTTATCTGACTAGACTGGGCTTTATCCTGGCCAGCCTGGCCCTGATTGTTGGGGTCGCTCTGGTAGGTGGACTGCGCCAAGGCCTGCTCACCCTGCTGGGGATTGGCTTTGGTGCCGTCCTGCAAGGAGCCCGTTTCGGTTTCACGACCGGATGGCGTAACTATATCGAGCGCCGTGACCCTCAAGGTATCTGGGCACAAATGCTCCTGCTGGTATTGGCCGCTGCCTTCACCCTACCCTTGATCGCCGATAGTGGCGGTGAGCTGGTTGGCGCGATTGCCCCATTGACCATCAGCCTGGTATTGGGTGCCTTTCTGTTTGGCGCTGCCATGCAACTGGCCGATGGCTGCGGTTCCGGCACTCTCTATAAAGCAGGCGCAGGCGCACCGATTTCCTTTGCAGTTCTGCCTACCTTTGCCATTGGTAGCTTTCTAGGCGCATCGCACCAGCCCGGCTGGATTGCCCTGGGCGGCCTACCCGCTATCGACCTGACTGTGTCCTTGGGCTGGCCCACTGCCTTGTTGATTACCGTACTAGGCTGCGCCGCCGTATCCTGGTTCGTCGGCCGAGGTGCACGTCGCCATCGGAAAGAGCAAAACAGCCCACCTGCCAAATGGGAAATGCGCTGGTGGATGGGCGCTTTGCTGCTGGCCGTGCTGTATGCCATTCACATGATCGTCGCAGGCCAACCCTGGGGCATCGTCTATGGTATTGGCTTGTGGGGCGCAAAAGTATTCTCGGCTCTGGGCTGGTCCCCAGTTGGCGACGCGTTCTGGGGCGTGGCTCCACATGCACAACGTCTGGCTGAACCCGTCCTGGCTGACGTTACTTCGGTCACCAACTTTGGTTTGATTTTGGGCGCCATGGCAGCCTCACGCTGGAATCATCCTGCCAATTTCAAATCCCCCAATGCCCGCACTTTGTGGGTAGGTGCAATTGCGGGCCTGGTGATGGGCTACAGTGCCCGTATGGCCTTTGGATGTAATGTGGGCGCATTCCTGGGAGGCATTGCCTCGGCCAGCATCCATGGCTGGGTCTGGTTTGCACTGGCCTTTGCCGGGTCCATCATAGGCGTGCGCATTCGTCGCCGCGTTAATCCTTGAGTCGTGCAAGCATGAGCAAAACTACTTTCCGCCTTATTACCAGTACTTTCTGGCTGGTCGTTGTCTTGCTAGTTGTCATGGACAGCCTGCAAGACTATCCCTACCGTCCCGAGCCCGCCCCCATTGCCTGGGGCAGTGGACAAGCTGCTAGCGGTGGCCACTGCTCGGGTCGATAAGCCAGGGCCTACCCGGCCTGTAACACCCCTGATGGGAGAAAACCAGGCAGCCTTACTTGGCTGCATCGGGTTTCACCCTCAGGGGTTTTCTTTTGGGTGAAGGAAAGCGCATCCGCTTGTAGTGACAAACCGACAGCCTGCATTGCCCGCCCCACGCAAGTGCCAGGGCACGCCAAAGCAAGCATAGAGCCGTGCTAGCATCAATCAGATTTCCCATCCCTCTGTTGTCATGCTGACCTTCCTTCGCACCACCTTTAGCCGCAGCCTGCGCATGTTTTATACCGTTGCGCGCATCATGCTCCCCATCATGATTGCGGTGCGTATTGCCGCGCAGTTGGGCCTGATCGAGAAAGTCGGCAAACTGATAGGCCCGATCATGGCACTGGTTGGCCTGCCTGCCGAAGCCGGTATTGTCTGGGCAACCACTGCTCTGGCCGGTATTTACGCTGGCATAGGATCAATGGCGGCCTTGGGCGACAGCTTGAGTTTCAACGTGGCTCAAATCAGCGTCTTGGGCACCATGATGCTGTTTGCACACAATATGCCCATGGAACAGGCCATTGTGCGCCGAGCCGGAGCCAGCTTCTGGTTTACCGCCACGCTGCGGATTGTCTGCGCCCTGCTTTACGGTGGCCTGCTGGCCTGGGGTTTGAATAGCGCCGGGCTGTTACAGGAACCCGTGTCCCTTGCCTGGCTTTATGGACAATCCAATGCCACACAAGGTGGTTGGCAAGGCTGGGTAGACTGGTTGTGGGGAACGGCCAGCTCGCTATTCATGACCTGGCTGATTATTCTTGGCCTGCTCCTGATCCTGTCAGTCCTGGAGAAAATCGGCTTCACCCGATTGCTGACTCGACTCCTGCTTCCCTTGCTCCGCTTTTCAGGCTTGGAAGAACGAGTCGCCCCCACCACCACGATTGGCGTATTGCTGGGTTTGAGCTACGGCGGTGCCTTGATTATTGATGAGTCCCGCCAGCAGAACTACAGTCCCAGAACACGCTTGCTGGCCTTGTCCTGGCTGTCACTGAGCCACTCCCTGATTGAAGACACCATTCTTATTCTGGCTCTGGGTGCCAACATCTGGGTGGCCCTGGTCGGCCGACTTGTTCTGACCTTGTTGATTATTGGCCTGATGGCCCGTCTGACATTACCAGGTAGCGCCCTGTACAGACGCTACCTTGCTTCTGCCTCGCATCCTCAGGATGCTTAGCTTTTTACCAGCAGATCCTGAAAACGCTGGTAGAACTTCTTGAGCTTGGGCGCAATGACCATCTGGCAGTACGCTTGCTCGGGGTTCAATGCAAAATAATCGTGGTGATAGTCCTCGGCCTCCCAGAAAGTGGAACTGTCGAGCACATGGGTCACGATCGGTGCATCAAACTGCGATTTGATTTCTTCGATGACCTCAAAGGCCTGGCGGCGCTGTTCTTCATTTTGACAAAAAATTGCCGACGCATACTGTGGTCCCTGGTCAGCGCCCTGACGATCCGGCGTGGTAGGGTCATGGGTCAGGAAAAATACCTCCAGCAAATCCCGATAGGAAATGACGGAAGGGTCGAATTCCACTTTGACCACTTCAATATGGCCGGTCTGCTTGCCGCAAACCTGCTCATAGGTGGGATGCTCTACATGGCCGCCACAATATCCGGGCACCACAGACTGCACACCTCGCAAGGCTTTGAAAATCCCTTCAGTGCACCAAAAACATCCGCCACCTAATATGGCTGTTTCCTTCATGAATTCTCCTTTGTTGACGAATTGGCTAGACTCAGCAACCAGGCTGCAATAGCTTGTGCTTGCTCGGCGCTGATCCGGTTTTGAGCGGGCATGGGAATAGCTCCCCAGTTCCCCCGACTACCCTGTTGAATTTGTCGCTGCAAGTACGCCTGAGTTTCCTGCGCCGGACCTGACGCATAGCGTTGGGCGATCTCCCGAAAAGGGGGCCCGACCCGTTTACGATCAATTTGATGACAGGACAAGCACTGCGCCTGCACGATATCCATCAGCGCTACCGTATCAGCCTTTGCCACCGGATTAAAGATCATCAATCCACAAAAAACTACTAATGGTAAACGTCTGGCCCAAGAGACTGAATGCAGCATGATCCTTCCCTTACAATTTACCCAGCCCTGGTCTGGGCTCGCAGTCACGCTATTATCTGATATTCATCTCTGTAATGGGCACGCATGTTAATTCACCCGCAGTTTGATCCCGTCGCCATACAACTTGGACCCCTTGCCATTCATTGGTATGGCTTGATGTATTTAGTGGGCTTTGGCCTGGTTTGGCTGGCTGGCACAGCGCGTATCCGTGCGGGCTATGACTTGCTGACCCGCAAGGACCTGGAAGACCTGATCTTTTACTGCGTCCTGGGCGTGGTGGCAGGTGGGCGTCTGGGCTACACCCTGTTCTATCAACCCTCTTACTACTTGTCGCACCCGCTGGAGATTCTGTATGTCTGGCAAGGTGGCATGTCCTTTCATGGTGGTCTGATCGGTGTGCTGGTGACAATTGCGCTGTTTGCTCGAAACCGTCAACGGCGTTTTCTGGAAGTCAGCGATTTTCTGGCTCCCCTGATTCCCTTGGGGCTGGCCGTGGGCCGCCTGGGTAATTTCATTAACGGCGAACTATGGGGTCGCCCCAGTGATGTGCCCTGGGCCATGGTATTTCCGCAAGTGGACGCAACCCCTCGCCATCCTTCGCAGTTGTATGAGATGGCCCTGGAGGGCATTGCCCTGTTTATCTTGCTGTGGTGGTTCACGCGTCGTCCACGCGCCGTCGGTCAAACCAGTGCCCTGTTCCTGATCGGCTATGGTTTCTTCCGCTTCATGGTGGAATACACCCGCGAGCCCGACGGCTACCTGGGTCTGCTCAGCGCAGGCTTGTCGATGGGGCAGTGGTTGTCCTTGCCCATGATTGTCGCTGGCCTGGCTCTGTTTGCGTATGCCAGCAAACGAGACGTTGCGCCTGGCAGTCAGAAATAAACAAAACAGCAGAAAAGAAAAAAGCCCGTCCAGATCTGGACGGGCTTTTTTTGCAGGTGCCCCACCATTGCCGTCAAGACCGGCATCCTGGAACCGAGGGTCCAAGATCGGCTGTCATCAAGCCAGCTTCGGGTTCGTCGACGAGGACGATCGCTCCTACTGGCTAATCCAACAACCTGTATGCCAAAAGCATTGGTTCAAGGAATGTATGGTCGTGTCACGAACACGGCAGGGACTTACTGGGATGAAGCAGTCCGCGAGGGACAACAAGGGACTGCTTTCAAATTTGGTTTAGCGCGCGGTACCCGAAGGTTCGATGACCTCGTCAATCATTGCGTGCATGTCTTCAATTTTACGCTTGAAATCGCCAAAAGCAACATTAGCTAGAGGACCATCAGGTGCTTTAGCGGATAAAAACTCGCTGGCGATCTGAATGGCGGCCATGACGGCGATACGTTCGTTGCCAGAGACACGGCCCGAACCCTTGATAGACTGCATGCGCTGGTCTACCAGTTTGACAGCTTCCAGCAAGCGCGCTTTTTCGGAAGGAGGGCATGCCAGAGAGTAATCGCGGCCCAACAGGGAAATATCGACTCGTTCCATGACTTACTCCTGTACGGCACCGGGTAAACGCATCAGGATCGAACCGATCTGGTCGCGAGCCTGTCCTGCTACATCACGCAACACACCCATACCCGCGCGTGCGCTGTCCAACTCGCGACGCAAGGCAACTACCTGGGCCTGTTCCTGTTCAAGCAGCTTTTTCAGTTCTGCCTGATCAGCCTGCGCTTGTTGCTGCACCATATCCAGTTGACGCTGATGCGAAGCAACACCGGTGGACAGGGACTCGAACTCATCTTGTTGACGACGATTTTGCTGGCGCAAGGCGTCCAGCTCGGCATCCTGAGTTTTCAGACGAGCTAATAATTGAGCGCGTTCAGCGTTGAGCTGACGAGATTGCTCTACCAGTTGACCGATACGGTCAGCGAGAAAGTCGAGATCTTGCAACATGGGCCTTATCGTAAACCATTGCTAGCGTTACTGGGTAGAGGAATTTCATACTAATGATAACCTTTCACCCATCTTTCCATTACCTTTCAAACTTCTTTCAAAGCCTGCCATCCACCTACGAACACGCTCCCAAAAAACCCTAAATTTTCAGAATTACCGGGAAAACCCTTAAAAACTAGGGTCATCTCAGGGTTTCCAGTCTTCAAGTGCTCCATTACCATGCGTCACCTCTGTTCAATGCAGTCGGCACACGCAGAGTATGGAGCCCGCTCCACTATAAAGAAGCTGACACAGGAAAAAGGAAAACCAATGCGCAAGGCAGACAAGGAGAATCCACCTTATGCAAATTAAAAATAAACAGGACTTCTGGTCCGGGGTCATGTTCGTGGTCGTGGGCGCCGCTTTCGCGCTCGGGGCCACCAGCTACTCGATGGGAACAGCCGCCCGCATGGGGCCCGGCTACTTCCCCTTCTGGCTTGGTGTATGCCTGAGCTTGTTAGGGGCGGTCGTCACTTTGGGCTCGATGTCTGCCAAAGCAGAAAGCACTGAGGTAGAGAAGTTTAACTGGAAAGTGCTCTTCGTTATCATCGGCGCGGTCGTGCTTTGCGGTCTGACACTGAACTCGCTGGGTGTTTACATCTCCATTTTCCTGCTTGTACTGATCAGCAGCTTTGCCAGCCATGAATTTAGCTGGCCTGTTGCACTGGGCGCAGCCGTCTTTTTGGTGCTGTTCGTCTGGTTGGCATTCATCAAGGGCCTGGGGCTGGTGTTCCCCCTGTGGCCAAGTTTTCTGGCCTGATTAGGGGGTGAACGAATATGGAATTATTTGACAACCTGATGCTGGGTTTCTCGGTGGCGATCACGCCCGAGAACCTGGCCTACGCTTTGCTCGGTTGCATACTGGGCACCTTGATTGGCGTGTTGCCAGGCATTGGCCCTGTGCCAACCATTGCCATGCTGCTGCCCATTACGTATGTGCTGCCTCCCGTTGCTGGTCTGATCATGCTGGCCGGTATTTACTATGGCGCCCAATATGGTGGGTCCACAACGGCCATTCTGGTCGCCCTGCCGGGAGAAACCTCGGCGGTGGTAACGGTGCTGGACGGACACCAGATGGCCCGTAATGGCCGGGCCGGTGCTGCCCTGGCGATTGCTGCTCTGGGTTCTTTCTTTGCCGGATGTGTTGCCACCGTGCTGCTGGCCGCTTTTGCACCGCCCTTGGCTGAAGTCGCCTTCAAGTTTGGACCTGCGGAGTATTTCTCATTAATGGTCTTGGGCCTGGTCGGTGCTGTGGTGCTGGCTTCGGGCTCCCTGCCCAAAGCTATCTGCATGATCTTGCTGGGTCTGCTGCTGGGTATGGTCGGTACCGACGTGAACTCCGGTGTTGCCCGTTACGACTTCGGTATTCCAGAACTGCAAGACGGTATCGACTTCGCCGTGGTGGCAATGGGTGTGTTTGGTTTCTCCGAAATCATGAACAACCTGGAGCTGGGCGATCAACGCGTGGAGATCACTGGCAAGGTCGGGTCGCTGTACCCCAACAAGCAAGAGTTCAAGGAGTCCTGGCCTGCTGTCGTGCGTGGTACCGCCATGGGTTCTTGCCTGGGTATCTTGCCCGGTGGTGGCGCGGTGCTGTCCTCCTTTGCGTCTTACACATTGGAGAAGAAAATCTCCAAGAACCCGGAACGCTTTGGTAAAGGTCACCCTGCTGGTCTGGCCGGTCCCGAGTCTGCCAACAACGCTGCCGCTCAAACCTCCTTCATCCCGCTGCTGACCCTGGGTATCCCCGGTAACGCTGTGACCGCGCTGATGATTGGCGCCATGACCATCCACAACATTCAGCCTGGTCCACAAGTGATGACCAGCCACCCCGAACTGTTCTGGGGGCTGATCGCCTCCATGTGGATTGGTAACCTGATGCTGGTCATCCTGAACCTGCCATTGGTAGGACTGTGGGTGAAACTGCTTAAAGTGCCCTACCGCCTGCTGTTCCCCGCCATTCTGGTGTTCTGCACGGTGGGTGTGTACTCGCTGAACTACAACGTGTTTGACATTCTGGTCACCGCCGCCTTCGGTTTGGTGGGCTACGTCTGGTCCAAGCTGCGTTGTGAAGGAGCTCCGCTGTTGCTGGGTCTGGTCCTGGGACCAATGATGGAAGAAAACTTCCGTCGTGCCCTGCTACTGTCCCGCGGTGATTACACCACCTTTGTGACACGTCCTCTGTCCCTGTCGCTGCTGGTCCTGGCTGCCTTCCTGGTTGTGGTTGTAGCCCTTCCTTCGGTGAAAAAGAAACGCGAAGAAACCTTCGTCGAAGAGGACTAAGACACCGTCCGTTCTCTGGTTTGAACGCTCCCGCTGAAAGGGAGCATTCAAACCGGCGCAGTCAACAAGAAGGCCTGATTTCGTCTCTCCACGAAATCGGGCCTTTTTCTTTATTAGCTGGTTTCGCTGCCTGCTTTCAAGACAGCCAAATCTTTGAAAGAGCGCACAGCCCTACGTCAGGAAACAAACCTCAGGCAGCCAGAACTGCCTGCGTACACAAGCTTCCCAACAAGGGAGCCAGAATGACACCGGGGTGAGCCACGACGGCGAACAAACCATCTACAGTCCCAATAGGCCCACACAATGGCTGCTTGTTACTAGTCATGGGGCGCTGCCCGACCTCTATCGACAAGATGCGCGGGACAGAAGGCAGTTGCAGCAACTGAGCAATGGACTGACAGGTTTGCTCGGCCAGACGCTGCAAACCTGCCTCGCCTTCCAAGGGATAATCCAACGCCGACATCAACCCTCTTTCTTTGCCCGGTCGCACCTCCAGATCCTGAGCACAGAGTAAATGCCGGACCCGATTTCTATCAGCATCCAGGCGCAGTAACACGGCGGGCTGTTGCTCTATAGGCAACGCTACCCCTGCACTGGCTGCCAAAACCAAGGCACCATAAGCATTGGCCAGCACCACCTTGTCGGCCACGATGACTTGCCCTTGCACTTCTATACCGTTCACTCGCCCTCCTGCCGACAACACACGCTGTACCGTACCGGACAGAACCGTGGCGCCATTCGCTTGTGCCGCTTGAATAAAACAACGTGCCAGATCTACTGGCTCCAAGGCGAAATCATCGGGCGCCCACATTGCCAAATCCGGTACGGCTGCCAACGACGGTTCTTTCTGACGCACTTGCGCGGCTGACAGGCTTTCAACCCTGGAACCGGCTGCCAGATGCTCGGCAATCAAGGCGGCTGTCTCGTCCGTCGTTTCCCCCCAGAACAAGGCTCCACGCACGGTCACAGGCAATGCCCCCAAGGTCTGCTTCAGACGCGTGTACTCTTCCAGAGCGTGTAGACGCAAGGCAAAGGCGTCAGTGTCATCAGAAGGTGTACTGGCGCTGGCTCCTACCCATCCAAAAGAGGCTGCGGTTGCGCTGGGCACACTACCCGCACCCTGATCGATCAAAGTGACTGCGGCACCCGCTTGAGTCAGATGCCAGGCGACCGACGCCCCCATCACGCCACCACCGACGACCAGCACTTTGCATTTATGCGTCATAGCTTTCTACTAATGGATAAACAAAAAACAGCCAGCCCCTTGTGCGCATGAACAAGCGAATAGCCAGCCAGGCAACAAGATACGGTCTGCTCTCAGCAAAAACAACAAGGGCCTGAATCCCTTGCGGAATTCAGGCCCTTGAGATCAGTCCAACTTACATCGTGCCTTGGCGGCGCTTGTAAAAGTTACCGATATACATGGCCAGCAGCACGAGCACGGTAGAGATCAGAATCATGATGATCCCCAGCGCCGACAGCTTGCCCCACAAACCATCTTCGGCATAACCCAGCACCTGTACCGCCAGCACTTCCGTACCGGGACGGGACAGCACCACCGACACCGTCAGCTCACGAATGAACATGGTTGCCATCAAGATCCAGGCCGACACCACACCAGGAATCAGCAAAGGAATAATGATGCGGCGCATGGTGGTCCAGGAACTGGCCCCGGCAACGGCCGAGGACTCCTCCAGGTGGGCATGGACCTGCACAAAAGCGGCCGACAAGGGTCGGATACCGTAAGGCAGATAAGCGGCGATATAGGCCAGCAGCAAGGCGGTCAGCGTGGCATACAAAGGCGTTTGCACAAAGAACCACATAAAGCCGATACCGATCACAATCCCCGGGAAGGAAAAGGAAAGGAAGCTCAAGGTATCCAGCAGCGCCGCCGCCCGCGTTCGTAACTTGACCACCACATAGGCCACAAACAGCGATAGCAATACACCCAGACTGGCTCCGACCACAGCCAGGAACAAACTGTTCTTCATGGCCACTTTGGAGATCGGATCTTGAATGACATCAATCCAGTTCGCCCAACTCATCAAGGAGAAGGCGCGAGCACTAGGCACCATGGAGTACGGAATCATGGAGGTATACAGCAACACGGCCACAGGCAGCACCACCATCAGCAAGCTGATAATGCCCACAATGATGAACAAGGGGAT
Organism: Alcaligenes sp. DN25; assembly: GCF_023674485.1. Lineage (NCBI taxonomy): Bacteria > Pseudomonadati > Pseudomonadota > Betaproteobacteria > Burkholderiales > Alcaligenaceae > Alcaligenes > Alcaligenes sp. DN25. Next base: position 3,148,891 of record NZ_CP098408.1, read on the forward strand.
TTTCGCGCGACGCAATTCCAGCTGAGTGGGTTTGAAACCACGGCTGGAGATCGTCACATACTTGCTGCTTTCTTTCGTCATGTAGCGATACAGAACGATCAGGGCAATGGAGGCCGACAGCACACTCATGCCCAGCGCCGCCGCTTTTCCGTAATCCGGAGCGAAGCCGGTAGAGATCATCTCGAACAGATAAGTGGCCAGCACATCCACACGACCTGGGGTACCCAGAACTCGTGGCACGGCGTAGGAAGCCAAGGCCCGCACAATCGCCAGAATGAAAGCCGCCATGATGGCTGGACGCAGAATCGGCAGGGTAACCCGCGTCAAGGTACGCCACAGACCGCCCCCGAATACACGGGAGGACTCCTCCATGGAAACGTCAAAAGAGGCCATGGCAGGCGCAATGATCAGGTAGGCCACAGGCATGTTCAACAAGCCTTCAACCAGAATCATGCCCCACAGGGAATAGATGTTCAGCGGTGCTTCCTGCAGGCCCAATGTATCCTGCAAGAACATATTGATCAGGCCGTTGGACGGGTTTAGCAGCAAGGCCCAGCTAACCGAGAACAGCAAGTGCGGAATCATCATGGGAACGATGGACAGCACCGTGAACACCCCTTTCATGGGCATGTTCGTACGCGTATTCAGGTAGGCCAGGAAAACAGCCAGCGCAGTAGAGAACAGGGAAGAGCCCAGCACGAAAACCACCGTATTGAAGGTGACTTCCAGCAAGAAGGGATCGGTGTAGGCGGCTACGTATTTAGCCGTGGTAAAGGAACCAAAAGCCGTCAGGCCCTGCGAGAAGCTGCCCAGCAGCAACATCAGGACCGGGCACAGCGTCAGAAAGCCGACGATCAGAATAAGCGACCAGCTAAGTGGTCTGCGTGTGTGATTCATGATGCCCCGCCCTTATGCCGACAACAGCATGCAGTGTTCAGGGTGCAGGTTAAAGCGTACGGTATCGCCCTCTTTCACCTTCACGTCTGGATCAATACACACCAGAAGCTGCTCTTTACCCACTTTGACCTCGGCCTCGTAGGACTCACCGACGAACTCCAGGGCCTGGACCTGACCGTGGAACAGGTTCTGCCCCACTTCATTGGCCTGGCTGCTGACACGAATAAATTCTGGGCGAATGCACAAGGTAACTTCGGTGCCCACGGGCAGGTCACGCTTCTTGCAATGCAGTTGGCCCAGTTCGCATTCCACAATGGTGGAGTCTGCACGCTGCTCCAGCACTTTGGCGCTGATCTGGTTGGCACGACCAATAAAGTCGGCCACAAAGCGGTGATCGGCATCAAAGTAAATTTTTTCTGGCGTACCAATTTCCAGAATCTTGCCACCACGCATCACAGCGATGGAGTTGGACAAGGCCAATGCCTCGACGCGATCATGCGTCACGTACACAGCGGTAATGTCCAGACGGCTCAGAAATTCGCGCAGTTCTTTACGGGTTTCTTCACGCAGCTTGGCATCCAGGTTACTGAGCGGCTCATCAAACAAAATGACTTTAGGCTCGGCCACCAGGGCTCGGGCCAATGCCACACGCTGCTGCTGACCACCGGACAGACGCGTTGCGGAACGCTGATCCACCCCTTCCAGCTGCACAAACTTCAGGATGTTCGCGACTTTTTCACGAATCACCTCTTTGCGCTCGCCGCGCACTTGCAAGGGGTAAGCGATATTGTCGAACACCGTCATGTGCGGCCAGATGGCGTATGTCTGAAACACCATGCCCAAACCGCGCTTTTCCACCGGCACAGCAATATTCTTGGCGCTGGACCAGACGATCTCGTCCCCAATGCGGATTTCACCCTCGTCTGGGATTTCCAGACCAACAATGCACCGCAGCAGCGTGGTTTTGCCGCAGCCGCTGGGCCCTAACAGTGTGAAAAACTCATTAGCGGGAATCGTCAGGTTGATATTGTCCAAAGCCTTGAAGGTTTTGCCCTCTGAGACATAGGTCTTGCTTAGGCCGGTAATTTCAATTTGCATAATGAGTAAATGTTTTCAATAAAAATAAGGCGAGGCGCCAAGGCGCCCCGTTCTAGACGAACCTGTCGTTCTTGTCGTCCCGATTAACGGACGGCGAAGATACGGCTGAATTCGCGGCCCCAACGGACCAGTTCTTCGTCGCTCAGGTCGCGAATAGGCTCGACCTTGGCTTTATCGATCCCCGCAACCGGAGGGTGTACCCCTGGAGCCAGGACGTATTCGCCAACCTTGTTGGCCAGAATGCCCATGGCTTCATTACCCAGCCAGTAGTCCAGGAACACGCGAGCAGCATCAGGATGCGGTGCATTCTTGGTCAGGGCGATGGCACGTGGGGAGCCCAGCAAGGGCTGATCCGACATGGGGCCCCAGGCCAATGGCGCAGGCGACTTGGTCACGATGTACTTGGGCATGGAAATGGCAATCAACTTCTCGCCACTTTCAATAGGAGCCGGAGTTGGGCCAAACGAGGCCACGAACATGGGCTTGTTGGCAGCCAGGCCTTTCAGGAAGTCCAGCCACTGCTCTTCACTGCTAAAGACCTTTTCCTTCAAACCAATCAGCCAGCCAATGGTGGAGGGGTGGTTGGAAGGGTTGGCCATCACAATCTTGTCTTTCCACTTGGGATCGGCCAGATCTTCGTAGCGTTGTGGCGCATCCTCGGCCTTGAGGTGGTCCGTATTATAGATATAAGACACATATTCGATGCCAAATTGAATAATCGAATCGTCTTGAATGGCCCACTCGGGGTAGCCCTGCACGGCTTCGGACTGATGGGGAATCAGCACGCCCTGCTCTTTGAGCAGTTGCAGCATGGGCAAGGGAGCCTGAACCACGTCCGCCATCAACTTGCCGGCATTGAACTCGGTCAGGATGGTGGGGATGAACTTGGAGCTGGAAATACGGGTGTATTTGCCTTCAATGCCTTGCGCTTGTTGCAAGGCCTTCATGATGGGCTCTACCGCCGTGATGTTGGCGTAGAAAACAGCCTGGCCTTGAGCCTTTGCTTTTTCCAGTACGGCTGCGTCTGCCGCCCACGCCGCCCATGGCAAAGAGGTACTCATAGACGCCAGTCCGGTGGCACCTGCCAGCTTCAAGAAACGACGACGATCAAAAGTGGTCATAGGATTCAAGTTCCAGTTAATTAGCCAGGAAATTATGTGCGCCCATCATAATCCAGACAGGCAAATTCCATTTATTACAGATCTATGTTTGGTTTAGAACATGAGGGGCCTGACGCCGTCAAGCCTAAAACGTTTTGCCGCTTATTCGGGCAGGCAAAGATCAAGCCGATAAAGCTGCGCTAAGCTGTACGATCGAACAGATTATTTTCCAGGAGACCCGCGCCATGACCCCATCCATTCAGCCTAAACACTATGAACCCGCCAGCCCGCAAAAAGTGGCGTTCATTGGTCTGGGGGTGATGGGCTATCCCATGGCAGGACATCTGGCCCAGGCAGGGCATCAAGTCACGGTGTACAACCGCAACCCGGCCAAGGCGGAACAATGGAGTAAAGAGTTCAAACAGGAATGGGCCGCTACACCAGCCCTGGCCGCTGCCCAAGCAGACATTGTCATGGCCTGTGTGGGCAATGATGATGACTTGCGCTCGATTTTTCAGGGGCCGAACGGTGTGCTGGCAGGCATGAGGGCAGGGAGCCTGTTTATCGACCACACCACTGCCTCCGCCGAAGTGGCCCAGGAACTGGGAGCACAGGCGGCCAAGCAAGAAGTTGCATTTATCGACGCCCCCATTTCTGGCGGACAGGCGGGTGCCCAGAAAGGCATGCTCAGCATTATGTGTGGTGGGCAAGCTGAGGATATGGAACGCGCCCGCCCGCTGATGATGAGCTACGCCCAGGCCTGCACCCTGATGGGGCCCTTGGGGTCCGGGCAGCTGTGCAAGATGGTGAACCAGATTGCCGTTGTCGGACTCTTGCAAGGTCTGGCCGAAGCCATGGCTTTTGGTGAACGGGCCGGACTGGATATGGAGCAGGCCCTGTCTGTATTGACCAAGGGTGCGGCGCGCAGCTGGCAAATGGAAACTAAAGGCCCCACAATGCTGGCCAGAGACTTTCAGCCCGGCTTTACCGTGAACTGGATGTTGAAGGACCTGGATTTGGTGCAGCGGGAGGCACAGCGTAATGGGGCCCAGCTTCCCGCAACTCGCTTGATTCAGGAGCAGTTTGCGAAGATTGCCCAGCAGGGCCATCGCGATTGGGATATTTCTACCCTGTTCAATCTGCTGGCCCGTCCAAACGACGCGGCTTAATTCACGTGTTTTCTGGTTTAGGCGCTTCGGGCTGCAGCAAAGGCAAGCGTAGCGTCGCCTTCAAACCGTAGCCGCCCATATCGTTGGGCTCCCCATCGGTCAGCACAATCGTGCCGCCATTGCGCTCGGCGTAAGCCAGCGCAATGGCCAGACCCAGCCCGGAGCCAGAACCCCGTCCACCCTTGCGTGCCGGGCCGCCCCGGTCAAAACGTACAAATACGCTTTCACGCAAACTGGCGGCCAAGCCCATGCCGTTGTCGGTAACGCTGATCCAGGCCAGCTTGTCGTCATGCCCGGCAGAAACCGTAATTGCACTGCCACTACCAGCGTGATTGATGGCGTTGTGAATCAGGTTGGAAACGGACTCATGGATCTCGGCATCGCTGGCATACACCCACAAAGGTGCCTGCTCGCCCTCTTCTCCTGGCCCGATCCAACCCAGATCCTGACGATGCTCACGGGCCAAAGGCAGATATTGCAGCACCACCTCACGCCCCAGACTGGCCAGGTCAACCTGCCCCTGGCTCATGGTGGTGGTATGGCTGGCATGAGCCAGAGCCAACAACTGCTCGGTCAGGCGAGTCGCCTGCCCCAATTGCTTGATGATCGCCCCCAGGGACTCACGGACACGCTCGATATCCGGTTCACGGCGAGCGTATTGGGCCTGGGTATGAATGATCGCCAAAGGGGTGCGTAATTGATGCGAGGCGTCGGCCAGAAACTGGGCCTGCCGATCCAGCACGGAACGATACAACTCAATATGGTGATTGACCGAACGCACCAAAGGCACTACTTCACGAGGAACATCACGCTCGTCCAAAGGCTGCAAGTCGTCCACGCTACGGTTACGCACTTCCTGTCGCAAGGCCTGCAGGGGGCGCAAGGCCCACGCTACGGCAAACCACACCAACGCCACAGCCAGCAGCAACATACGCAAATTGCGGAAAATACCTTCGCGCCAGGCTTCTTGCTGGGTGCGCAACCGCAAATCCAGGCTTTCGCCCACCATGACCAGAACCTGCCTGTGCTGGCCTTTGTAGTGCAGATCGCGCCACAAGGCCACCATGCGCACGGTGTCATTGCGGAAATATGAATCGTAGAAAACCGGCACGCCTTCATGGTCGGCCAGATTGGAAGGACGCGGCAGCCCTTCCATCCCCAGCAAGGTGCGCCCTTTTAACTGATTGGCATCAACACCGCCCAGATTACGGACCAAAGGGGTGATTTCTTCGACACGGAAATACTTGCGATTACCCGGTCGGGATTCCAGCATGACCTGCGCATAAAAAGGCGGATCAATACGCAAACTGCCGTCAGTATTGAACTCCACGCTGGTCTCGAGCACTTTGGCCGGTTCCAGCAAGGCGCTGTCGTAGACATTTTCCGTGACCGCGTTCATGGCCAGGTAGTCTTCCCAGCTGTCGTAAAGCAGTAAAGCCACCACCCCCGGTATCAGCAGTACCAGCAGCCAAAAGCGCAAACTGCCTTGCCAGGCATTGGCGGGGGGTGGAGAAGGGGCCGTCATGAAACGCCGGATTCCGCCTCAAGCACTTCCAGCATGTAGCCCAGACCACGCACCGTCACGATGTGCACATCGCTATTGGCCAGTTTCTTGCGCAAGCGATGCAGGACAACCTCGATGGCATCAGGGCTGGCATCGCTATCGTGCTCGAATACTCGGGCAAATAGCTGAGACTTTTCTACAGGCATGCCAGAGCGGCTGATCAGAACCAGCAAGGCCGCATGTTCACGCGGCGTCAAATGCACAATGGCATTGTCCAGCAGGAATGCCCGGCTCTCAGGGTTGTATTCCAAAGAGCCACAGCTGACCACTGGAGCCACCCGGCCACGGCTACGCCGTACCAGTGCCGCCAGACGAGCTTCCAGCTCTTCCAGGGCAAAGGGTTTGGTCAGGAAATCATCGGCACCCAGATTCAGACCACGAACGCGATCCTGCAAGGCGCCTTGAGCGGTCAGAATCAGCACAGGAGTGTGATCGCCGCGTTCGCGCATCTCGCGCAAAAGCACCAGCCCGTGTTTGTCGGGCAGGCGCAAATCCATCACGACCGCATCATACTCATGGGCCGCCAACAATACTTCTGCCGAGCGGGCGTCATGAGCGGGATCGGGCAAAAAACCACTTTGCGCCAAGGCCCGCTCCAGCCATGCGGCCATTTCCCGCTCATCTTCAACCAATAATATGCGCATGATCCCTGCTATCTAAGGTATCGGCATCAACTGCGCTTTGCAGGCGCTGACGTAAATAACGATTTTCCTGCCGTCGTCGGAACAAAATATCCGACAGCTCGTTCAGCGCTTGCTGATAGACTTCCCGCTTGAACTCAATCACTGAATCAAGTGGCACCCAATATTGACTCCAGCGCCATGCATCAAACTCCGGCGTCGACGAGGAACGCAGGCAGACATCACTGTCTCGCCCTACCAGCCGCAACAGGAACCAGATTTGTTTCTGGCCCTTGTAATGGCCACGCGCCTCCCGACGTACAAAATGATTGGGCACGTTGTAGCGAAGCCAATCTCGCGTCCGGCCTAATATACGGATATGCTCAGGCAGCAAGCCCACTTCTTCATGCAGTTCGCGGTACATCGCTTGTACGGGTGTTTCACCGTATTTAATACCGCCTTGCGGGAACTGCCAGGCATGTTCCCGAATACGCTTGCCCCAAAAAACCTCGTTCTTGCGATTAACGAGGATAATTCCGACATTAGGACGGTAGCCTTCACGATCTAACATAGGCCACCTCTAACGAATTCAATACAATTAGATCTGATTATACGTACCTGACGAGTTCCCTACCATGCATGCTAGCCAGTATCACATTAATACCCTGAAAGAAGCCCCTACCGAGGCCGAAGTTGCCAGCCACCAGCTCATGACGCGCGCCGGCATGATCCGTAAAGCCGCCGGCGGTATCTATACCTATATGCCGATGGGCCTGCGCGTGCTGCGCAAGATTGAAAACATCATCCGTCAGGAAATGGACCGCTCCGGCGCCATTGAGCTGCTGATGCCAGTCGTCCAGCCTGCCGAACTCTGGGTAGAGTCGGGCCGTTGGGAAAAATATGGTGACGAACTGCTGCGAATCAAGGATCGCCACCAGCGCGACTTCGTGCTGCAGCCTACCTCCGAAGAAGTGATCACGGACATTGCCCGCAACGAAATCCACAGCTGGCGCCAGTTGCCCATCAACTTCTACCACATTCAAACCAAATTCCGTGACGAGCGCCGTCCCCGCTTTGGCTTGATGCGTGGCCGCGAATTCACCATGAAGGATGCTTACTCCTTCGACCGCAATGCCGAAGACGCCCAAGCCAGCTACGACAATATGTACGACGCCTACATGCGCATCTTTGGGCGCCTGGGCTTGAACTTCCGTGCCGTGGCCGCTGATACCGGCTCCATTGGCGGTTCGCGCAGCCATGAATTCCAGGTGATTGCCGATACCGGCGAAGACTTGCTGGTGTACAACCCTGACACCGACTACGCTGCCAATATCGAGCTGGCTCCCGCCCCTTGCCTGCTGGCCGAGCGTGCCGCTCCTGGCCAAGCCCTGGTCAAGACCGCCACGCCTGATGCCCCCAAGTGTGAACTGGTGGCCCAATTCCTGGGCTGTGACCTGAGCCAAACCGTCAAGTCGGTTGTGCTGGCAACGGACGTCGAAGAAGACGGCAAGACCAAGAGCACCGTCCACCTGCTGCTGGTTCGTGGCGATCATGAAGTCAACGACATCAAGGTTTCCAAGCTGGCCGGCTTTGAAAAAGGCCACCGTCTGGCCACGGAAGAGGAAATTGTGGCCACCTTTGGCTGCAAGCCCGGTTATCTAGGTCCGATCGGCACCCGTCAGCCTGTGCAAGTGATTGCCGACCTGACCGTAGCCAACATGAGCGACTTTGTGTGCGGTGCCAACGAAGAAGGCTTCCACTACACGGGCGTGAACTGGGGTCGTGACCTGCCCGAGCCCATCAAGGCAGACCTGCGCAACGTGGTTCACGGCGACCCTGCCCCCGAAGGCGGCAAGCTGGCCATCCAGCGCGGCATTGAAGTGGGCCACGTTTTCTTCCTGGGCGATGTCTACTCCAAGAAGCTGAACGCCACCTTTTTGGAAACTGATGGTAAACCGGCTGTCATGCAAATGGGTTGTTATGGCATTGGCGTCAGCCGTATTGCCGCCGCTGCCATTGAACAAAACCACGACGAACGCGGCATGATCTGGCCTCGTGCGCTGGCTCCTTTCGAAGTGGTGATCTGCCCGATCGGCTTTACCAAAAGCGATGCTGTGCGTCAGACTGCTACTGATCTGTACACCCAGCTCAAAGAGCAAGGTGTGGATGTCATTCTGGACGACCGCGACGCCCGCCCCGGCATCATGTTTGCCGACTGGGAGCTGATTGGTGTGCCACTGCGCATTACCATTGGCGAGCGCGGCCTGAAAGAAGGCATGGTTGAAATGCAGGCACGCCGTGACGCCAGCAGCACCAACGTGCCGGTGGACCAGATTGCCCAGGTCAGCCTGGAGCGTTTGGCCACGCTGTAAGGACTCCAAGCAGGGCTGGCCGTGCGCCATGCCCTGCCCGTCAACATAAACTCTTTTACGAACGACATGCTTAATGACAAGTGGGACACCCAGGCTCGGCTTGATATTCGCGTATATTACGAAGACACCGACGCTGGGGGGATCGTATATTACGCCAACTACCTGAAATTCTTTGAGCGTGCGCGCACAGAATGGCTCAGGAACCTGGGCGTAAACCAATCCGATGTGGCCGAGCAGAATCAACGCCTGTTCGTAGTCAAGAAGGTTGAAATACAATATCTCAAACCTGCCCGGCTCGATGATTTGATCTCGGTGCGCAGCCGCATTACCCAGCTGGGTTCGGCTACCATCCATTTCGAACAAGGTGCCCTGCGAGGTGGGGAACTGTTATGCCAAAGCACCATCCAAATTGTTTGCGTTGACGCCAACACGCTTCGTCCAAGCAAGCTGGACTCTGATTTACGTACCCTCTTGGAAAAGGTTCAGGACTGACCATGCAAGCTACTAGCGACCTGTCGCTGATTTCGCTACTTCTCGATGCCAGTATTCCCGTTCAGCTTGTCATGCTGATTCTGTTGGGAATATCGATTCTCTCGTGGGCCTATATTTTCAGTAAACGGGCTGCACTTAAACGCACGCTGGAACAGACCCGCCGCTTTGAGGACGACTTCTGGGCAGGTGGCGATCTGGCCGTGCTTCAGCAATCCATTTCCTCGCGTCGTGCCGAACACGGTGCACTGGCCCGTATTTTTGAAGCCGGCATGACCGAATTCATCAAGGCCCGTCGCAGCCAAAGCTCGGGCCCAGCCCTGCTGGACGGTCCACGCCGTGCCATGCGCGCCAGCTACCAGCGCGAAATGGACACACTGGAAACACACCTGAACTTCCTGGCCTCTGCCGGTTCGGTCAGCCCTTACATCGGGCTGCTGGGTACTGTCTGGGGGATCATGCACGCCTTTATCGGTTTGTCCGGCATGCAGCAGGCCACACTGGCCTCGGTGGCTCCCGGTATTGCCGAAGCCCTGATCGCCACAGCTATCGGTCTGTTTGCCGCTATCCCTGCCGTGGTTGCCTACAACCGCTTTACCAACGAGCTCGATCGTATCTCGATCCGCTTTGACAGCTTTATCGACGAATTCCTGAACATCTTGCAGCGGCAGGTGAACTGATGCCATCGATGCGTGGAAGCACCGGCCGTCACGGCCGGCGCATGAAAAATGAAATCAACGTCGTCCCTTATATCGACGTGATGCTGGTGCTGCTGGTGATCTTCATGGTCACCGCTCCCATGATTACCCCCGGACTGGTGGAATTGCCTTCAGTAGGCCAAGCCTCCGAAGTGCCTGCCAAGCCGGTGGAAATCCAGGTTGATAAGGACGGCAAACTGGCCATTCGCTTGCGCGATGCGGGCTCCGAGTTCATGAACATCGAAAAGTCCACACTGCTCAATGAAGTGCGCTCGCGTATGCAGGCCGACAGCCCGGTTGTCATTGCCGCCGATGGCAAGGTTCCCTACGAGACCGTCATGGGCTTGATGGATGAACTGCGCTCCAATGGCATCAACCGCCTGGGTCTGATCGTCGATCGCAACAGCGATCCTGACGCTCGCAAATAACCTCTGGCCGGATAGCGTGCTCGCCGTCCGGCGCGAAAAACCTGAACTGAATGAAGCACAGAACACGCAATACCCGCAATCAGGCGCTGCGCTCGCCTGAGCAAAAGGAAGATCGGCGCGGCTTGCTCATCGCCCTGGGTCTGCACGGGCTGTTGCTGCTCGCCATTTTGGCGGGAGCCCTTTTTTCTGCACCCAAGACACCCAATGCGGTGCAGGTCGAATTGTGGATGGACGGTGTCGCACCCGATGCGGCCATCAATGCTGATCCCGAAGCCCCCGAGGCCGAACCCGAGCCGCAGCCTGAGCCTGAGCCGGCTCCAGAGCCAGAACCCAAGCCCGAGCCCAAACCTGAACCTCCTCCGGCTCCCAAGCCGCCTCCAGAGCCTGAAAAGGTCACCCCTCCTGCTGAACCTGAGGTTGATCCCGAGATCGCCCTGGAGCAGGCTCGCAAGGAACGCGAGAAAAAAGAGCGTGAAGAAAAGCTGGAACAGGAACGCAAGGAAAAACAGCGTCAGGACAAGCTAGCCGCTGAACGTCGCGAACGCGAACAAAAGGAAAAGCAGGAACAGGAACGCAAGGAAAAAGCTGAAGCTGAAGCAAAAGCCAAGGCAGAAGCAGAGCGCAAGGCTAAAGCAGAAGCCGACGCGAAAGCCAAGGCCGATGCCGAACGCAAGGCTAAAGCCGATGCAGAAGCCAAAGCCAAGGCGGATGCCGAAGCTAAAGCCAAAGCAGACGCGGAACGTAAAGCCCGTGCCGAGGCCGCCGCCAAAGCCCGTGCCGATGCCGAGCGCAAGGCCAAGGAAGAAGCATTCCGCCGAGCCATGCGTGAAGGTGCCCCCGGACGTGCCGGTGGTACAGCAGACCGCAACCAGGCCGGTGGCGGTGGTGGTGATGGTGGCTATGCCGCCAAGGTGCGCGCTTGCGTGCAGCCTGGCGTGGTCTACAGCACCCCTGCCCGCTCTGAAGTACGTGGCAACCCTGCACTGCAGTACCGCGTGGACCTGAATGCCGATGGCACGCCTAACCGCGTTCAAATCAAACGATCGTCCGGCATCGCGCAGTTCGATGATGCCGTATCCAAGGGTCTTGCCCGTTGCAGCCCTTTCCCCAAACCGCCTAGCGGGCAGTATCCATCGTATATTGATGGCGAATACCGCATGTTCGATTAATCAGGAGATTGCATAATGACCGCCGCTACCCCAGCCCTGGCGACCTTAGGTCGTCATTGGCGCGCCACGGCCACTGGAGCGTTTGCCCTGGCCGCTGGCATGTTCGCCAGCCAACCGGCCCAGGCCCAACTGCGGGTCGATATATCGGGTGTGGGTGCTACCCAGTACCCCATCGCGATCGCCGATTTTGCTGACAACCCAGCCAGCCAATCGCTAGCTGAAGTTATCCGTGCCGACCTGACCCGTTCGGGTCAATTCCAATTGATCAATGCCACCGGTGCTGGACTGAATGCAGAAAGCACGATTGCCTACGACGAATGGCGCAATCGCGGTGCCGATTACCTGGCTTATGGTTCAGTTGCCCAGACCGGTGGCCAATATTCCATCAGCTATCGCCTGGTGGATTCGGTCCGTCAAACACAACTGGATGGGGTGGCTTTTGCGGGCAGTGAAAAAGAACTGCGCCGTATTTCTCACCAGATTGCAGACCGGATTTATGAAAAAATTACCGGCGTGCGCGGTGTTTTTTCGACTCGACTGGCCTACGTGTTGCAAACAGGCAACAATTACGAGTTACAAATTGCTGACGCGGATGGGCAAAATCCGCAAGTAATGTTGCGTTCTCGACACTCAATCATCTCCCCAGCCTGGTCTCCTGACGGTAAAAAACTGGCTTATGTGAGCTTCGAAAACGACAAACCTGTTGTATATGTGCAAACTTTGGCCACCGGTCACCGCGAACCGTTAGCTAATTTCAAGGGTAATAACAGTAGTCCCGCATGGGCTCCTAACGGCAATCAGGTCGCTGTTGTGCTCTCCAGAGACGGTATTTCGCAGATTTACACGCTAAATACGGACGGCTCCGGATTGCGCCGCGTGATGCGTTCTCCCTTGATCGATACTGAACCAAGTTTTACGCCCGATGGCAACTCCCTTGTATTTGTGAGCGATCGTGGTGGTGCTCCCAATATTTACAAAGTAAGTCTGGGTGGTGACGATGCACAGCGCATTACCTTCAACGGGAGTTACAATATTTCACCGGAGGTCTCTGCAGACGGTACTAGGCTTGTATACGTCACACGCAGAAACGGTGCTTTCCGAATTGCCACTCAAGATATGGCATCAGGAGCTGAGCAACTGCTGACGACAGGTCCCGACGATCAGTCTCCGAGTTTCGCCCCTAATGGGATGCAGATCTTATATAGTTCTGTTCAGGGGGGCCGCAGTGTCCTAGCTGTGACATCCGTGGATGGTCGCGTTCGTCAGACCCTCTCGTCTTTGAATGGCAAAGTACGCGAACCCACCTGGGGACCATTTACCAACTGACATCCTGTGTGACTCTTTTTCAAAAGGAATTCAAATGAGCTCGCGCATTCTTAAAAGTCTTACCCTCGCCGTTATGGCTGCCGCCCTTGCTGCTTGCAGCTCGGTTCCTCTGGATCAATCTGGCTCCGGTTCAACCGGCGGTACAGGATCGGACTCTGCCAGCGCAGGCCAGATCATGGACCCCTTCAACCCTCAAAGCCCACTGGCACAACAACGCTCGGTGTTCTTTGACTACGACAGCTACGTGGTTAACGACCAGTACCGTGGCCTGGTAGAAATGCACGCTTCTTACCTGAGCAGCCATCCTCAGCAAACCGTACGCATCGAAGGTAATACCGACGAGCGTGGTGGTGCCGAGTACAACCTGGCTCTGGGTCAGCGTCGTTCCGACGCCGTGGCACGCATGCTGGGTCTGCTGGGCGTAAGCAACAGCCAGATCGAAGCTGTGAGCTTTGGTAAAGAGCGTCCAAAAGCATTGGGTAACACCGAAGCTGATTACGCTGAAAACCGTCGCGCAGACATCGTTTACCAACGATAATTTCTGCATCGACCAAGTGGTTCCGACGCCGTGGCGGTTGTTAACGCCGCGGCGTTTTTTATCGGCGCTGTGCCCGATCCACTGAAAATTCGTTATGCTGGACAGCGGGCTCGCCAGGCCGGCAAAAAGCCCCCAGATCACAGCCCCCAACAGAGGGGAAACCGGCAGGTGAGGAGCCTGCGCATTGCGGATGCACATTTTTTAACGGACTTCACTATGCACGCTTATAAAAAGCCTTTTCGTCTCGCGACCGTTACCCTGTTCGCTACGGCCGCCCTGTTCGCCAGCCTGCCGGCCAAGGCCTTTGCCGATGACGAGGCCCGACGCGCCATTTTGGAGCTGCGGCAGCAAATTCGTCAGATGAACGAGCAAAACACCCAGGCTCGCCTGCAATTGGCTGATCAAATTGATACCCTGCGCTCCGAGGTGGTGTCGCTGCGCGGCCAGGTAGAGAAACTGAGCTGGCAAGCCAGCGGCCAAGGCCAGGCCAATAGCCCGGCTCCCGGCCAGCAAAGCCCTCATGCCGCTGACCCACAAGAACAAGCCGTCTTTGATAGTGCCATGGACGCTTACCGCGCTGGCCAATACAAGCCCGCCGCCGATGCCTTTGCCGGTTTTCTGGCCGCCTACCCGTCCAGCGTTCTGGCTGACGAAGTGCGCTTTTACGAAGGCAGCAGCCTGTACGCGATCAAAAGCTTCAAGACCTCCATTCAGAAACTCCAGGCTTTTGTGAAGGCCTCCCCACAAAGCCCACGCGCGGCTGATGCCCTGATGGTGACAGCCTCCAGCCAGATCGAACTGAACGATCTGAGCGGTGCCAAAACCACCTTGCAGCGTATCGTCAAGGACTACCCACAATCCGAGGCAGCCGAGACCGCGCGCAGCCGCTTGAAATTGCTGGAATAATCACCCAGCGCGCAATGCCACAAGGACCGGGTTCAGACCCGGTCTGTTTTTTTCAGGTGGCCCATCCTTGCCTGACCTCTACTGCTTGCCATGACAAACCCTTTTGCCGACTTCTCCACACTTGAACTGACCGCGCAAGGCTATCGCCACACCTTTGTGGATCAGGGACAAGGCGCACCCGTTTTGCTGATCCACGGTTCCCTGTGCGACTGGCGCTACTGGCGCTGGCAGATCCCCGCCTTTGCTACCCAGTATCGGGTTCTGGCTCCCAGCCTGCGCTCCTACTGGCCCGGAGCACCCAGCCCCGGCCACTTCAATACGGCGCAACACGCCCAGGACTTGCAGGCCTTGCTGGATCAGCATATTCCTGATGAGAAAGTGCATATCGTGGGGCACTCTCGCGGTGGTCATGTTGCCCTGCTACTGGCTCAAAGAATGCCCGAGCAGGTGGCCAGCCTGACTCTGGCAGATCCCGGCTTTCCGACTCCCGGTGCCTACTCCTATGCCCCCTTGTTCCAGCAAGTGGCCGAACGCCTGGAACAGGGTGACCGCGATGGTGCCATGGCTCTGTTCGTAGATACGGTCAATGGCTCGGGGACGTGGAAGCAAATGACACGCTGGTTCCGCGAGATGATTCAGGACAACGCCCACACCATGTTGGATCAGCAGCAAGAGCCCAATCAAGGTCCGGACCTGGAGTGGCTCAAGCAGATGAAGGCACCCTTAAGCTTCATCACGGGTGAAAACAGCCCCACACGCTATCACCACTGCATGGACATCATTCGTCAGCACCGACGCGAGGATCAGATGCACCGCATCCCGCTGGCTGCCCACGGTATGAATCTGGCCAATCCCAAGGCGTTCAACCAGGCGGTGCTGGACGCGCTGCAAGCCTGAAGCCCAATGCAAAACTGACCGCATGCAGCGGCCAGCTCCCGGTCTCTATCCAAACGCTAATTACGTTTAATAAGCCTGTGTCTTGGCAGGTCGCAACTCGCACTCGGCCTGGACCTGAGTATCGTCCGACAGATGAATGCTCAAGATGATGCGCTCCCCCAGGGCCAAGTCTTCTTTGGCCTGACCCAGCATCACGTGGAAAGCCCCCGGCTTGAGGCTCAATACTCCCCCTGCCGGGATCTCCACCTCGGAGACATGCGACATGCGCGCCATCCCCTCGCTCTCGCTAGTTTGATGCAACATCACATGCCCAAAGGACAATGAGCTGGCTCCTGTCACGGCTACGGACTGCTCACCCTTGTTCTCCAGTTCCAGATAGGCGGCGGAAGGTGTGGGCTCGGGCATCATGCGCACCCAGCATTGGCTGGCATGGACCTGCGTGCTCAAGGCGCGTACCGGTTCGGGCGTGCCACGACCATGGCCTCCATGCCCCTGTGCCATCACGGTGCCGGTTGATGCCAGCAAACTCAAGGCAAACACAATTGCGCTGCGTTTCATGATGCTCCTCGCTTCTTGTTGATCGATTGGAATGGGTCCAGCCCTGAACAGCCGGGCGCCGAACTACCCCGATACGCGGGACGATCTGATACAGTACCAGCCAGTATGCCCTTCTTACAACGGCCTTCTTTTCAGTGACGACGTCATGACCAGCACACACTCTGCACCCGAGCCTAAAATCGATATTGTTCAGTTTCGTGATCTTCTGGAGCGTCTGCATCCCTTTGCCGCCGTTTTGGGTATTGATGTTGTCCACATAGGCCACGACAACGCCTGTTTGCGCTTGCCCGAGCGCAATGCCCACCAGCGCATGGGCGGCATGGTGGCAGGCCCCATGCTGATGGGGCTGGCTGATCTGGCCTTGTATGCCGCTGTAGTCGGAGCCACGGGCAACCCCGATGCTGTCACCTCCAGCCTGACCATCAATTTCCTGCGCAAGGCCCCTCCCGGCGATATTCTGGCTCATGCCCGGATTCACAAGACCGGCCGTACCTGCGCGGGCGATGTGCTGCTGGAACCGGCCAACGGTGGCCCGGCTGTCGCACAAGTTGTCAGCACCTGGTCCCTGCCTCGCGCCAAATAAACCATGTTTGCAAAGTCTCAAACTACCAGCCCGAGCCAGCTCTGGTTGGCGGAGCTGCAATCCTCCCTGCGATTGGGCGGCCCCCTGATTCTGACCAACCTGGCTCAAGTCAGCCTGTTGGCAACCAACCTGATTTACATGGGCCGACTGGGTCCTGATGAGCTGGCTGCCGGTTCACTGTCCGCCAGTCTGTATCAGGCCTTCATGATTTTCAGCATGGGGCTGGTGTCCGCTGTCGTTCCCATGCTGGCCACAACGCTGGGCCGACGACTGCGCAATGTACGCGAATCCCAGCAAATCATCCGTCACGGCTTTCTGACGGCCTTACTGATTACCCTGCCTGCCTGGATTGTGTTGTGGAATGCCGAGCATATCTTGCTGATGATGGGCCAGGACCCCGTTGTCGCGGCGCGCTCGGTCACCTATATGCACACCCTGCAATGGGCTTTGCTGCCCTATCTGGGTTACATCGTGCTGCGCTCCTTCTTGGCCGCCATGGAAAAGCCGGGATGGACTTTGGCGGTGGCCGTCATCGCGATCAGTATCAATGCCGTGCTGGGCTGGCTCCTGGTCTTTGGCAATCTGGGCATGCCCGCCATGGGACTGGCAGGCGCAGGTCTGGCCACTACCTTGTCCAGCTTCTTCATGTTCGCAGGTTTGAGCTGGGTGGTACTGCGGGATCCGCGCTTCCGACGCTACTACCTGTTCAACGATGCCTGGCAGTGGAGTGTGAAGCGTCTGTGGAAAATGTGGGCGCTGGGCATCCCCATTGCGATTACCTTCACCCTGGAAACCTTGGTGTTTTACGCCGCCGTCATGATGATGGGCGTACTGGGGCAATCTGATCTGGCCGCACACGCGATTGCCATGCAGATCTGCTCGGTGTCCTACATGATTCCTTTGGGCTTCAGTCAGGTTGCCACCATCCGTGTGGGGCTGGCTGCAGGCCGGGTCGATCCTTTGGGTGCCCGCCGTGCCGGCTGGATTTCCTACATTCTGGGGGTGGGCTTCATGGGGCTGGCGGCTCTGGTATTCTGGTTCGCCCCCTTGACCCTGATTGGCCTGTTTCTGGATCTGGATGTCGCCGAAAACCAGGCCGTTATTCAGTTGGCCATTACCTTCCTGGCGCTGGCGGCGCTGTTTCAGATCAGTGATGGTGCCCAGGCCGTGGCTGCAGGGATGCTACGCGGCCTGCATGACACGCGCATACCCATGCTGCTGGCCTTGCTAGGGTATTGGGTGCTGGGCGTTCCTACGGGCTCTTTGCTGGCCTTCCAGTTCAATATGGGCGGGATGGGAATCTGGATCGGGCTGGTGACAGGTTTGTCTGTAGTTGCCGTGCTGATGACGCTGCGCTGGATGCGGGCATCGACACGCTTGGGCCGCAAGCGGCCTGCACAGGCAGCATAGTTCTGAGGTCGGTTCCATAGATCAATTTTGCATGGCGACTCTGTATTGCAGCTCTGTGCGTCAGCCTTGTCTTCCTGAACGGATGACAAACCAGACCCGAAGCAAACACCGAACAAGCTCAGACTTTACCCAAGCTACAGCGTGAAAAGCTACACACGCCACCTACAACAAAGCCCCTTGTCGGACTTTCCGACAAGGGGCTTTTGTTTATCTACAGACTGCAGGGCAGCTTATTGCTTGGGCAGTTTGCTGGCCACGCCTTCCACGTAGTAATCCATGCGGTTCAAGGCATCGTCATCCAGGAAACCGGACTCCAGACGCACCTTGCCATCGTTGTCCTTGATAGGAGCGGCAAAAGGTTGCAGTGTGCCAGCCACGATCTCGGCCTGTTTGGCCAGAACGAACTCTTTCACGTCAGCAGGCACTTCAGGACCGAAGCCTTCCAAAGCAGCCATACCGGACTTCAGGCCACCCCAGGTGCTGTCGTTCTGCCATTTGCCATCCAGAACTTCAGTGGCTTTGCGAGTGAAGTAATCACCCCAGTGGTGGGTCACGGCAGCCAGTTGGGCTTTAGGACCGAACTTGCTCATGTCGGAGTGGTAGGCAATCGCGTACTTGCCAGCTTCTTCAGCCGCTTGCACGGTGGCGGTGGAGTCGGTGTGGTGAGTCACCACGTCCGCGCCCTGACCCAGCAGCGTGACCGCTGCGTCACGCTCTTTACCTGGGTCGTACCAGCTATTGGCCCAAACCACGCGCACTTGGGCTTCGGGGTTCACGCTCTTCAAGCCGATGGCAAAGGCGTTGATGCCTTGCAGCACTTCAGGAATGGGGTGAGCACCCACGTAACCGACCACATTGGACTTGGTCATCTTGCCGGCCAATACGCCAGCCAGGTAACGGGACTCGTAGAAACGGGCGTTGGTGGTGGCCACGTTAGGAGCCGTCTTGTAGCCGGTGGAGTGCACGAACTTCACGTCCGGAAACTGCTTGGCCACTTTCTGCGTCTGGTTCATGTAACCAAACGAGGTGGTGAAGATCAGCTTGTTGCCTTGCTGGGCCAGATCGCGAATGACGCGCTCTGCGTCAGCACCTTCAGGCACGTTTTCCACGTACTGAGTGACCACGCGGCCTTTCAGGGCCTCTTCCATTTCACGACGGCCAATGTCTTGCTGCCAGGTCCAACCGGCTTCACCGATGGGGCTGACATACACAAAACCGATTTTCAGGGGTTCTTGATCGTTTGCCTGAGCGGACACAGGCAAGGCGGCCAGGGGGGAAGCGATGGCAGCGGCCAAAAGAGCCTTGCGCATAAAGTTTCCAGTCATGTCAGTCCTCTAGTTGTTGGGATTGAAGTTTTTGCCAAGCGATGCAGGCATATTCAACCTGATCCAGTTAGCGTTTCGGGAAATTAAAACCAGCACAATAATCGTGGCCAGATACGGCATCATGGCCAGCAATTGCGAGGCTACCGGAACACCCAGAGCCTGCGCATGATAGGTCAGGATCGTGACCCCACCAAACAAGTAAGCGCCCAGCATGACGCGCCAGGGACGCCAGGTTGCAAACGTCGTCAGCGCCAACGCAATCCAGCCGCGCCCGGCAACCATATTCTCGACCCACATGGGCGTGTAAACCAGACAGATGAAGGCACCGGCCAGACCGCAGCAGGCACCACCAAACATCAAGGCACCCAGGCGAATGTAGCGCACGTTGTAGCCCAGCGAGTGCGCCGAGGCAGGCGATTCACCCACCGCGCGCAGCACCAGACCGGAGCGGGTACGAGTCAGGAACCAGGCCACGGCAATACACAGCACCCAGGACACATAGACCATGTAATGCTGCTGGAAAAAAGCAGGACCGATCAGGGGAATATCTTTCAGCACGGGAATGGACAGCTTGGTCACGACCAGGGAGTTGCCAGTAAAGGGCAAGCCAATATAGGCCGAGGCCCCTACCCCGAATAAGGACAGGGCCAAACCACAAGCCACCTGATTCGCGCCCAGCCAGACGGTCAGCCAGGCAAAGGCGGCTGCCATGACCATGCCAACCACCGCGCCCAGCACAAAGCCCAAAGCAGGGCTGCCGGTTTGCACGGCCACCGCAAAGCCCACAATGGCCGCCATCAGCATCATGCCTTCCGAGCCCAGATTGATGACGCCCGACTTTTCATTAATCAGCAAACCCAAGGCTGCCAGGAGCAAAGGGGTGCCTGCGTTGATGGTTGCGGCGAGCAAAGGTGCAATCGCGTCCATTACTTTCTCCAGACCAAACGCTTGGTGATGAGCACGTCACAAGCCAACAAGGAAAACAAGAGGATGCCCTGGAAAATGCCGGTAATCGCATTGGGCAAACCCAAACGACTTTGGGCCAATTCCCCACCGATATAGAGCAAGGACATCACAAAAGAGGAAAAAATCAGTCCCAGCGGGTGCAGTCGCCCCACAAAGGCCACAATAATGGCCGCAAAACCATAGCCGGGAGATATCGAAGGGGTCAGTTGCCCAACCGGGCCCATGACTTCCGCTGCACCAGCCAGACCGGCCAAGGCCCCCGAAATCAGCAAGGAACTCCACAAGGCTTTACGGGAGGAAAAACCGGCGTAACGAGCAGCCAATGGGGCCATACCCCCCACGCGCAAGCGGAAACCGGCCATGCTGCGTGTCAGGAAAAGCCAGGCCGCCACCGACGCAATCACTGCCAGCACAATACCGCTATGCAAGCGCGTGCCGGACAAGACCGCGGGCAACAAAAAGCCGTCCGAGAACAGGCTGGACTGCGGGAAACCAAAACCATCGGGATCGCGCAAGGCACCGTGCACCAGATAGCTGAGCAAGTGCTGAGCCACATAGACCAGCATCAGGGAAACCAGAATCTCGTTGGCATTGAAGCGATCTTTCAGGAAAGCCACGATAGCAGCCCAGGCCATGCCGCCCAGCATGCCGCAGGCCAAAGCCACGGTAATCAGGAAAAAACCACCGTTATCGCCATCGTCCACTTGCAGAATAAAGGCCCCGGCTGCCAAGGCGCCCATCACCAACTGCCCTTCCGCCCCGATATTGAAAATATTGGCTCTGAAACAGATGGCCAGACCGACCGAGATCAGCAGCAAGGGCACCAGTTTGACGCCCACCTCAGCCCAACCATTCAGGTCACGCAAAGGCTCCAGAAAAAATACGTTCAAGCCCGCCAGAGGATTCTTGCCCAGCGACCAGAACAAGGTTCCGGCGACCACCATGGTCAGCAAGACAGCCAGCAAAGGGGAGCACCAGGCCATCAAGGTAGAGGGCGTGGCACGAGTCTCAAGCCTGAGCATGTTCACCCTCCTCCCACAAACCGCTCATCCATTGCCCAATCTGATCAACACTGGCTTGCGCCACGGGAATAGAGGGAGACATACGACCTTTGGAGATAACAATCAGGCGATCGGCAATCGCAAACAATTCATCCAGCTCTTCAGAGATGACCAGCAAGGCACAGCCCGCATCGCGCAGGGCCAGCAGCTCGGCGTGGATCTGGGCGGCAGCCCCTACGTCCACACCCCAGGTGGGCTGGGCAATGACCAGAATGCGCGGCTGACGGGTGACTTCACGGCCAATAATGTACTTTTGCAGGTTCCCGCCTGACAGGCTGTTGGCAGCGGCCTGCTCGTTGGAAGTCTTGACGCGGAAACGCTTGATAATCCCGCCTGCCAGACGGCGAATGCTGGGAAAACGCAGAAAACCGCGCTTCACCGTTTCCGGGTTCTGATGAGACAGCAGCAGGTTCTGAGCCAATGACAATTCCGGCACAGCACCGCGTCCCAAGCGTTCTTCAGGTACGAAGCCCATGCCCTGATCTCGTCGCCAAGCCGCATCGCGTTGGGCAATCGCCTGACCATCCAGCAAAATCATGTCTGCCCGTGCGCGGGTATCTTCACCTGACAAGGCAGCCAGCAACTCCTGCTGACCATTACCGGAAATACCCGCCACCCCCAGAATTTCGCCCTGGTGCAGATCAAAACTGACATCCTGCAATTCACAGGCAAAAGGATGGGATTTGCTTAACTGCAGATTACGCACCTGCAAGAGCGTCCCGCCTTGTTGCATGCTGCGTTCACCCAGAGACTGAGGCTCGGCACCAATCATCAGGCGCGACAGGCTGGCCGTGGTTTCTTCGCGAGGGTCGCAATAGCCGGTGACCTTGCCCATACGCATGACCGTACAGGCATTGCACAGCTCACGGATTTCATCGAGCTTGTGGCTGATATAGACAATGCTGCAACCCTCAGCAGCCAGTTGACGCAAAGTGCCAAACAAGCGGCGTACTGCCTGCGGGGTCAATACCGAGGTTGGCTCATCCAGAATCAGCAGCTTTGGCTTGCCCAGCAAGGCACGCACAATTTCAACCCGCTGGCACTCGCCCACGGACAAAGTATGGATATGACGTTGGGGGTCCAGATCCAGACCATATTGACTGGCCGTTTCACTAATTCGACCAGCCAGCTCCTGCATATTGGTCGAAGCAGGCAAGCCCAATGCAATGTTTTCCGTGACAGTCAGGGTGTCAAACAAGGAAAAATGCTGGAACACCATACCGATGCCCAACTGTCGGGCCGCCGCCGGACTACTGATCTGGACGGGCTGGCCGTCCCACAGAATCTGGCCCTGGTCGGGTTTGACCACACCGTAGATGATCTTCATCAAGGTGGATTTACCCGCGCCATTCTCCCCCAGCACGGCATGAATCTGCCCCGGCAGGATAGAGAGGGAAATATTGTCGTTGGCTACCACCGCCGGATAGGCCTTGGTGATATTGCGAAGTTCCAGGCGTGGCACAGCCTTGGGGTCTACGGATACCGTTTGCTCACCGGACTCAGAAGAATGGCCCACGGGAGACGATAGGGTCATGGCTGTATCAGCAAAAAAGTATAAAACGCCCGAGCAAGCGCATCATGGCCTGCTCAGACGTGCAAAAAGGAAGGAAAACCTAGGGCTTAACGCTTGCCCAGGGCTTGTTCAATTTTCTTGTCAGTTTTGTATTGGCTAAGAGAATATACCGCCCAAATAGCGGCCGGTATCCATCCAATGACGGTCAACTGCAGAATCAGGCAAATAATGCCCGCTACAGGTCGACCGATCGTGAAAAAGACCAACCAGGGCAGAAGCAGTGCGATCAATAAGCGCATGAGAACACTCAATGTAGTGAGGAATGGGCGCTATTTTACCCTTTATTGACCCACTGAATCATTTGTGCGCAAACCAGCAAGACCTGCGGCCCGACTCAGGCAAGCTGAGCCGGGCCGCAGCCTGAAACCAGGATTTACAGCAATTCTTTGCGTAATTGCGCAGGCGATTTAGGCGACAACAGGCCAGGGGCCACGTCCAGCACGGACTGGGCACCGGTTTGACCTTGCTGGTTCATGCGGTAGGCCGCACGCGCGTAGGCAACCAGCACACTGGAGGTAAATTCCGGGTTGCTGCCCAGGTTCAAGGCGTATTCCACCACTTGTTGCGAACCCGCGCCGGACTGACCGCTACGAATCACAAAACCACCGTGAGGCATTGCCGCGTGATCGCGTGCCAGGGTTTCAGCGTCAATAAAATTAACTTCCGTGTCGTAGTCCGCGAAGTAATCGGGCATGGTCACAATGGCTTCACGTACGGCGTCGGCGCTGGCGCCCTCTTCCAGGACCACAAAGCACTGACGCTTGTGTTTTTCACGGGTGCTCAGCTCGGGCTGCTCCCCGTTGCGCACACGCTGTACCGCTGCTTCGATAGGCAAGGTGTATTGCACACCACCGGCTACACCGGCCACACGGCGGATGGCATCGGAGTGACCTTGACTCAAGCCTTTGCCCCAGAAGGTGTACGTTTGGCCAACAGGCAAGACACACTCGCCATACAAGCGATTCAGCGAAAACAGGCCTGGATCCCAACCCACCGCGATCAAGGCGGTCGTGCCTGCGCCTTTGGCGGCGGCATCCACGGCTTCGTAGTACTCAGGGATACGGGCGTGGGTATCAAAGCTGTCTACCGTCGTGAACCAGCGGGCCAAGGCCGGGCCTTGTTCGGGCAGGTCATTTTTAGAGCCACCACAGAGAATCAGCACGTCAATATCATTGCGGTACTGTTCGATCTGGTCCAGGGCGCGCACGGGCACGCCTGCACTTTGCAGACGCAGGGAAGCAGGGTCACGACGAGTAAAAACGCTGACCAGCTCCATGTCCGGGTTTTGTGCCAGGGCCAGCTCTACGCCTCGCCCTAAATTGCCGTAACCTGCAATACCGACACGGATTTTGCTACTCATGGTGTTTTCCTTAAAACTGATAAATAAGTGCTGTCAGAACTGCTGCGCTCTGAAGCAACTGGCTTAGTCGCTGATCATACGGGCGGCAAAGCCCATGAACAGCAGCCCCACCGAGCCATTGCCCATCCGGGACAGACGCTGATGGCGTCGGAAAATTCCTGCCAGGCGATCTCCGCCAAAAATCAGCAAAGACAAATAACAAATGCTGATCAGTTCCACCACCAGGCCCAGCAACATAAAGGCCAGGCCCGTGTGACCTTTGGACGGGTCCACAAATTGCACGAAGAAGGACAGGAAGAACAAGATGGCCTTGGGGTTCAACAAACTCAGGAGCAAGGCCTTGCGAAAGCGGGTTTCGTGACGCAAACGCGTGTCCACAGACTGAACCGGGCCACCTTGCCTGAAGGCCGACTGTAAAAGCCGCACACCCAAATACAGCAAATAGGCCGCACCCAGCCAGCGTATGCCCATATACAACATGGGCAGCGTCTTGAGCAGCGAGGCAGCGCCCAGGGCCGTCAGCGTCATCAAAATGCCGTCGCCCACGACCACGCCCAAGGCTGCTTTATAGCCTTCGCGCACGCCATGTCCGGCGCCACTGGCCAGGACGTATAAAGAATTGGGTCCGGGCAAAAGCACGATAAACACCGTACCCACCACAAAGGCCCAGAAATTGACAATACCGATTTGTTCGAACACGCTGGCCTCGCTAAACGCAGCAGAATCCGCAATTTTAGCGCTAAAAAAATGCCCCTGGCACGGGTGGAATGCCAGGGGCGATCAGGTCAATTTGTAAGGTCTGCGCTGCCGGACTGACTCGGCTACGCATTACCAGACCTGATGGACTACGCAGTCGCAAGTTCCTGGGTCTGGAATTGCTCCTGTTTCATGGTGCCTGCTTGCTGGAAACGAACGTGCCAGGACAAGGCCTCTTCCAGGATGTGGGGCGTGTGGCCACCACGTTTGCTGGCGCGCTCAAGATAGTCCAGCAAAGCAGGACGGTAGTCGGGGTGGGCACATTTTTCGATGATGACGCGGGCACGTTCACGAGGAGCCAAACCGCGCAAATCAGCCAGGCCCCATTCGGAGACCAGCACGGCCACATCATGCTCGCAGTGGTCTACGTGCGACACCATAGGCACCACACTGGAGATGGCGCCGTCCTTGGCGACGGACTTGCTGACAAAAATGGACAGGTGCGCATTACGGGCGAAGTCGCCGGAACCGCCAATGCCATTCATCATGTGGGTGCCACAGACGTGCGTGGAGTTCACGTTGCCATAGATATCAAATTCCAGGGCGGTGTTGATCGCAATAATGCCCAAGCGACGCACCAATTCTGGGTGATTACTGATTTCCTGTGGACGCAGCACCAGCTTGTCGCGGTAGTTTTCCAGGCCTTCCAGGAACTGCGCCATCTTGGGAGCAGACAGAGTCAAGGACGAAGCCGAGGCAAAGCTCAACTGGCCGGAGTCCAACATGGCAATTGCGCTGTCCTGCAAGACTTCCGAGTACATCCTCAGGTCGGTGAAGGGAGAATCCAGCAAGCCGTAAGTCACGGCATTGGCAATCGTACCGATTCCCACCTGCAAGGGCAGCAGGGAGTGGCTCATACGGCCAGCGTCTACTTCGCCTTTCAGGAATTCAATAATGTGACCGGCAATTGCCTGGGTTTCTTCATCAGGTGGCAGCACGCTGGAGGGGCTGTCCAAAGCGTCGGTCACCACAATACCCACGATGCGGGAAGGATCCACCTGAATGGCGGTGGTACCAATACGCTGGTCCACATCCGTCAGTTCAATAGGCTGACGGTTGGGGCGGGCCTCGGGCACATAGATATCGTGCAAGCCTTCCATTTCCACTGGCATGCTCAGGTTCAGCTCAACAATGATTTGTTTGGCTTGCTGGGCAAAGCTGGCCGAGTTTCCTACCGAGGTCGTCGGCACAATTGCGCCGGTTTCTGTAATGGCAACCGCTTCAATGACAGCGATGTCAATGGCAGGCAGGTTGCCCGAACGCATGTGCTCCACCGTCAGGGACAAGTGCTGATCGGTAAACAGGACCTTGCCTTCATTAATATGACGGCGCAGCACCGAGTCCACTTGAAACGGCGAGCGGCGGGCCAGCACACCGGCCTCAGCCATCATGCCGTCGCTATCATTACCCAGCGAAGCGCCGGTAACCACATTCAGTTTTAATTGCTCGGTCTGGGCGCGCTCGGCCAAGGCACGAGGCATGACCTTACAGTCCCCTGCACGGGTAAAACCGCTCATCCCGACATTCATCCCGTCTTTGAAGAAGGCGACTGCCTCCTGAGCGGTCATGACTTTGCCTTCCAATTCGGGGGAACGAATGCGATCCTTGAACATCGTGTGCTCCTGTCTCTGTGTCATTGATCTACCTGTTGTTGCTTTCGGAAGGAGCCAGGGCCGAAAGCGCCAGGCGAAATCTTCACGCAACAGAACGACATCACGCTTTAAACATAGGGGCTGTACAAGCCGGAGATAAAAAGCCGAAATCGCCCTGACAACAGGCGTTTATGTTTTTTGAACAAAGCCAGCATAGCATCGCCATAATGAATAAAATAACTCCCAGGAAGTCGTAAAAGTCATAAACAAAAGGCCTGCCAATCATGGACATCCGATCCTTGCGATACTTCATTGAAACCGTTAAACATCAAAGCTTTACGCAAGCTGCGCAGAGCCTGAACGTGACGCAATCGACCATCAGCAAGATGGTGAAGCAGCTGGAAGATGAGCTGGGTGAGCCCCTGCTGATTCGCGATCACCGTCAATTACAGCTGACTGATTGTGGCAAGGTGGTGCTGGAGCGGGGACAGGAAGTTCTGCAGAGCATGCAGGGCTTGCTGCGAGAGGTTCACGAAGTTCAGGCATTGCAACGCGGCCGCCTGGATCTGGGTATTCCGCCCATGATTAATGTGCTGTTTACGGAAGTGCTCAAGACTTTCAAAAACCGGCATCCGCAGATCGAGCTGATTCTGCATGAAGAAACCGGCATGGGGATTGAGCGTATGGTTGCGGCGGGCACGGTTGAAATGGGGCTGAGTATTCTGCCTTTGGGGCCGGAGCTGAATGTATCGGCTACCCCCGTGGCCAAGCATGCGGTTTGGGCGATTGGCCATAAAGATACGCTGACCGGTGCGCAAAAGAAGATCAAGCTACGGGAGTTGGAGAAACATCCTTTGATATTTCTGGGCGAAGACTATGCCCTGACCCGTATGTTGCGGCGTGCGTTCGCCCATGCGGGCTTGCGGGCGAATATTGCGGCGCAAAGCAATCAATGGGATTGGGTGGCTTCCATGGCACAGGCGGGAATGGGAGTCGCTTTGTTGCCCCAGCCGTTTCTTTCTCGGCTGGAACCGGGGGATTGGGTTGCCAAAGAAGTGGTGGAACCGGCCTTGAACTGGGAAGTGGCGCTACTGTGGAATGGGCGGTATCTGTCGCAGGCGGCCAGAGCATGGCTGCAGGTTTGTACGGATGTATTGGGTGGGAACTGGCCGGAGCTTGAAGGGGATTTATAGCAGGACTATTTATTAGCCCTTGAATGCTCATCGTGTACTCGACACTAGGCCAAGGCCGGCCCAATCGCATTGAATTGCCATGTACATGCAGGAGCATGTCTTTCTTATGTGATGTCGTTTCGGTTTGGAAGAGCCTGGATTAATGAATAGGCAATCTCTGTAAAGCACCACTACTGCGGCCTGCGGGGGCGCCGGGCTTGACCACTTGCCGACGCTGCGCGTCGGTACCCTTGTCATAAAGACAGGACGGGCGCATTCTGAACTCGCGCGATAGCTCGTCCCCCGGACGAGCTATAAGCGTCGCGCTCAAACAGCAGACTGCTTGCATCCCGTCCTGTCTTTCTGCCCGCGGCAAGTAGTCTGAATCGCCCCGCGCCCCCGCAGGCCGCAGCAGTGGTTTAAAGCGTCAGCAAGCATCAAGCCAACTTCTAAGCCTGAGACGGTGTATGCAGTGAGGAAGTATTTACATGTAGAGCTGAATCACAAATCAGCATCAGCACATTCAAATTAGAGCAAGATGATCATGATTGGCCACTGCATCAAAAAACATGTGGGCGGGTAGGTGCTTAGTTGCCAGACAAGCAGATCGACTGACAAGTAAACACGAAGAAATAAATGGACAGATAGACAAGCAGACAGGTAGGTAGGTAGGTAGACCAACAGAAAACAAGAAACCCCGCCAATTTAGCGTCCATCAACAGCTAGTTGGCAGGCTCATGACCATCTGCTCAGAACACATCACAAACCGCCAGTTGTCTCCACATGGAACGTAGGAAATCAAACACCTCTTTTGTTCCACATCCCTGCCAATTTCTCGTACATGAAACGACTGAAAAATCGCGCCATCTCATGCATCGAGCCGCTCAAGCCGGCTGCCCCTGCCTCGGGGCGATTCAGACTGCTTGCCGCGGGCTGTTCTGGAATCCGGGATGCAAGCCCTGTGCTGTTTGAGCGGGACGCTTGTACTTGGTCCGGGGGACCAAGTACGCCGCGAGTTCACAGGGCGCTCGGATTCCAGAACAGACAAGGGCACCGGTGCGCAGCACCGGCAAGTAGTCAAGCCCCGAGGCAGGGGCAGCCGGCTTGAGCGGCGTCTTTCCTGAGACGACTTCTCTCAAAGAACGGGATCTATGCTGAAGCACTCCTGATACACAACAACTACTTATTGCCCCACCCACAGACAAAAAAAAGAGCCACCCCAAACAGGGTGGCCCTCTTGAACAGCCAGGTCCAACAATCAGAAATAATTAAGCAGTCGCTTTCTCTGCAACCGGCTCTTCAACTTCAGCCGAACTACGGATCAGGTAATCAAAAGCGCTCAACGCAGCCTTGGCACCTTCACCAGCAGCAATCACGATCTGCTTGAAAGGAACGGTCGTTACGTCACCAGCGGCAAACACACCAGCCAGCGAAGTCGCACCGCGAGCATCAACCTCGATCTCGCCATGACGCGACAGCCCCACATCGCTGCCCTTCAACCATTCCGTGTTGGGCACCAAACCAATCTGAACGAACACACCATCCAGCTTCAGGCTCTTGGCTTCCTGAGTAGCACGGTCCAGGTAATTCAGACCCACCACCTTGGTGCCATCACCCAGAACTTCAGTGGTCTGAGCCTGCATGATGATCGTCACGTTAGGCAAGCTGCGCAGCTTGGTCTGCAAGACCTGGTCAGCACGCAAGGCATCACCGAACTCGATCAAGGTAACATGCTTGACCAAACCAGCCAGGTCAATTGCCGCCTCAACGCCGGAGTTACCACCGCCAACCACCGCCACATCCTTGCCCTTAAACAAAGGACCATCACAGTGCGGGCAGTACGCCACACCACGGTTACGGTAATCCTGCTCACCAGGCACATTCAGTTCGCGCCAGCGGGCACCAGTAGCCAGAATCACGGACTTGGCCTTGAGCTGAGCACCGCCATCCACATCCACAATGACCTGCTTGCCTTCACGGCGAATGCCTTGGGCACGATGCAGATTCATAATGTCCACATCGTAGGCTTTGACGTGCTGCTCCAGCGCCGTTGCAAACGCAGGACCATTGGTCTCAACTACCGAGATGTAGTTCTCGATCGACATGGTGTCCAGAACCTGACCACCAAAACGCTCGGCCAATACACCCGTACGAATACCCTTGCGAGCGGCGTACACAGCAGCGGCAGCACCTGCAGGACCACCACCCACAATCAGCACATCAAACTCGTCCTTGGCATTCAAGGCTTCGGCACGAGCCGAGTTATCGCCCGTATCCAGTTTGGCCAGCAACTCTTCAGCACTGGCACGGCCTTGATGGAACATTTCGCCATTCAAGAACACGGCCGGAACCGACATGATGTTGCGCTGCTGAACCTCGTCCTGGAACAGGGCACCGTCAATCGC
Source organism: Alcaligenes sp. DN25 (assembly GCF_023674485.1). Lineage (NCBI taxonomy): Bacteria > Pseudomonadati > Pseudomonadota > Betaproteobacteria > Burkholderiales > Alcaligenaceae > Alcaligenes > Alcaligenes sp. DN25. The sequence continues at coordinate 3,178,923 of NZ_CP098408.1, forward strand.
CACGTGCTTGATACGTGGGTTGATCACGGACATGGCGTTCAAGGCCTGCACCACGTCAGGACAGTTCTGGCACGACAGCGAGAAATACGTTTCAAAAACAAAGTCGCCGGGCAGATTACGGATCTGCTCAATCACAGCGGCATCCAGCTTGATCTCATGGCCACCCACTTGCAGCAGGGCCAGGATCAAAGAGGTAAATTCGTGTCCCATCGGGATACCCGCAAAGCTCACGCTAATGTCGGTACCGGGACGATTAATTTGGAAGGAAGGCTTGCGCTCTTGCGCATCCGCATCTTCGCGATAGCTGGTCTTGTCGGACAGACCATCAATTTCTTGCAACAGTTCGCGCAGCTCGACGGACTTGGCGCCAGTATCCAGCGTCGCAACGATCTCGATCGGTTGCGTGATCTTCTCGAGGTATGCCTTCAATTGAGTTTTGATGTTTGCATCTAACATGTGAAACGCCCTTTATCCTGTACTGAACGAAACAACTTGAGGTGCCTGAACCGGTCAGGCACCGGGGTGGCGGCGCAGCGCGCCGACCACCGCTAAAGACCCGTGTTTAAAAGGTCTTAGATCTTGCCAACCAGATCCAGGGAAGGAGTCAGCGTCTTGGCGCCTTCTTCCCATTTAGCTGGGCAAACTTCACCGGGGTGAGCGGCGATGTACTGAGCAGCTTTAACTTTGCGCAGCAGTTCGGAAGCCACACGGCCGATACCGTTGTCGTGGATTTCCAGGACCTTGATTTCGCCTTCTGGGTTCACCACGAACGTACCGCGCAGAGCGATACCTTCCTCTTCGATCAGCACGTCAAAGTTGCGCGACAGCTGATGAGTTGGGTCACCGATCATTGGGTAGTTAACTTTGCTGATGGCTTCCGAAGTGTCGTGCCATGCTTTGTGAGCAAAGTGAGTGTCGGTGGACACCGAGTAAATTTCTACGCCCATTTTCTGGAATTCGGCGTAGTGGTCAGCCAGGTCTTCCAGTTCGGTTGGGCAAACAAACGTGAAGTCGGCTGGGTAGAAAACGAAAACAGCCCACTTACCGGCAACGGTTTCGTTGCTGACTTCGATAAATTTGCCGTTGTGAAAAGCTTGTGCTTTAAAAGGTTTGATGACGGTGTTGATCAAAGACATATTTGCTCCGGTGAGTGATTAATCATTGACAGTAAAGCCATTATAGGAAGCCACTGCCGATTAGTAAAATTGATTAATGCAATAACGTTCATTGCTATTAGCTATCGCGCGTCGCATAAAAACTTCTTTCTATGCGTCGCACAGACTTATGCTAACAGAGCTGGATGACAGTGCAACTATCAGCGTTCAAGCTATAAGGCTACTTCGCTGGGCACGGGGCTGGAGGACTGCTTGGCGTTGAACAAACAACGGGCAAAATCCTGCCAAAACTGCGCATCGTCGCCTAAAGAAACATTAATACGCATATATGTAGATGGTTGCTGTTGCGGGGAAAACAAGGCCCCCGGCACCAATAAATGCCCTGGTCGCCCCAAAGCACGCACCAGACTTTCCGTATCCACACCCGTATCCACCCAGACAAACATGCCCGCCTGGGGTGGTGCGTCCGGCGCCAGGCCTACATGCGCCAATTGCTCCAGGGTTTTATGCCTGTCGGCGTTGGCGTGACGGCGCAACCGCTCCAGGTGTTTGCGATAGGGTCCATCTACCAGCACCCGGTGAATGACCCGCTCACCCAGCTCCGGTGACGTCAGCCCTGCCAGCATTTTCAGATTCACCAAAGACTGCAGGAGTTCGGGAGCTGCTGCCATATACGCCACCCGCAAACCAGCTGCCATGACTTTGGAATAGCCCCCCACCAATGTCACCCGGTTCAGTTGATCCAATTGCGCTAGACGGCAGGCAGGATTGGCGTGCAGCTCGCTATAGGTATCGTCTTCAATAATGTGAAAGTCCCAGGTCTGGGCTAAAGTCAAAATGCTGTGCGCCACCGCCGGACTCAAACTAAAGCCGGTGGGGTTATGCACCACGGTATTCAAAATAACCAGACGTGGACGATGCTCGCGCGCCAGCTGCTCCAGTACCGCCAGGTTCGGACCATCTGCGCGGCGTGGCACACTCAGCACTCGCACATCCACCACCGCCAGGCGAGCAAACAAGAGATACCAGGCCGGATCTTCCACAACAACCGCATCACCAGGCCGTAACCAATGGCGCAGAAGCAAATCCAGCGCCTGCGTAACACCACTGCACAATAAAAGCTGCGTATCAGGATCTGCCTGTATGCCGCTATCTTCCAGCTGTCCCGCAATGTGCTGACGCAAGGGCCGGTAGCCATGCGAATGCCCATAGCCCAGCAAGTTGGAGCCGGCGCTACGGCTGACCTGCCGCAAGGCCGCCAGAATCATCTCGTTATCCAGCCACTGACTGGGAATGCCCGCGCTGTCGCTATGCCCCATGAAACTGTTCAACATCCAGTTCACATCTATTTTGCGCGGCTCATTCTTTTCTACATGCAGGGATTCGGAACGCAGGCGTCGAGGGCTGCGCACCCGCACAAAGAAACCGGAACCGGGCCGGGACTCCACCAAGCCCAAGGCCATCAACTTGTCGTACGCGGCCACAACAGTATGCGTACTGACCCCGGCAGACTGCGCCAACCGGCGCACAGAGGGTAAGCGACTGCCGCCCCGATACCGCAAATGCAGGGCCTGCTGCACCCAGGCGACCAGTTGATCGCTAAGTGTCACGTCCGAACCGCGCACGGGCTGCCAATCCAACCATTCCATGATGCTGAGCTCCAAGCGAGAAAACCGACTGTAGCGGAAGTTTGACCAGTACAGCTTGACCGACTGATTGATGAACTGTATCGCAACTGTATTGTTTATTTATTTTAAGCTCAAAGCTGTGATAAACCTATTTCTTATCCGTGGTGATTTTCATGAGCCGCAGCACCAGTCTTCCCATGCCCAGTACCGCCCCAGCATTGCTGATCTATCTCTACGCTTTTATCGGGGTTACCGTCTTTGCCTTCACCTTGCCCATGACACGGCTGGCGGTGCAAAGCTTTGACCCTTGGCTGGTCGGAATGGCACGAGCCAGTATCGCGGGGGTGTTTGCGGCCATCATCTTGCTGGCAACCCGCAGCCGTCGCCCCACTGCGTCGGAATGGCGCGGGATTGCCCTGTCCTGTACAGGTGTGATCGTAGGCTGGCCCGTGTTTTCCTCGATTGCCATGCAGACCGTGCCTTCCTCGCACGGGGCCGTATTGAGCGGGCTGATTCCTTTGGCCACCGCCATTGTTGCCTCCGCCCGCAGCGGTGAACCCTTGAGCCGCCGCTTCTGGATGCTGAGCCTGCTGGGTGCCGTACTGGTGCTGCTCTACGCTTTCTATATCGGTGAAGGCGCCCTGCAAACCGGCGATATCTGGTTGGCTCTGGCGGTATTCATGTCTGGCGTAGGCTATGCCGAAGGGGGGCGTGTTGCCCGTACCCTGGGTGGCTGGCGCACCATCTGCTGGTGCCTGGCAGCCAGCTTGCCGCTGACCATTCCTGCCACCCTGTGGCTGACTTTTCCCATGACAGAAATGCCCTCTTCCCAATCTGTCATGGCTCTGCTCTACCTGGCCCTGTTCTCTTCCTTGCTGGGTTTCTTCCCCTGGTACAAGGCCATGGCCATGGGTGGTGTGGCCCGTATTGGTCAGGTACAACTGGCCCAACCCTTCCTGACCGTGCTGATTTCGGCAGTATGGTTAAGCGAGCAAGTGGACTTGCTGACCTGGCTGTCCTGCATCGTCATCATCGCCATTATTGCCGCCAGCCGACGGGCCTGAAAACACAATGACAAGGCGGCTAAATACAGCAAGGGCATATTCACCTAACTAATACTTCGTTCCCAGCGAGGGCTCGCGCAAGCACACTGGCTCATCACTTCATGAACCATGTAAAGGCGATAGCGCGGCCCACGTGACTCCGTTTTGAGCAGGGCCGGTACTGGTATTGCCGCAAGGACATCTGATCATGCCCGCCCAAGCCCCTGCCGCGCTTGCCCTGAGCGCCCGGCCACTAATGCTGTGGAAACAGCTGCGCGACGATCTGCAATACATCGCGCGCGAACACACGGATGCCGTTCTGGCCAGTTCCCTGGCTGCGGAAGACATGGTGCTGTTTCATGCCATGTCCATCTACACCCCCGAGTTGCAAACTGTCACCCTGGATACTGGTCGTCTGCACGAAGAGACCTTGCAGCTGGGGCGGGACATCCAGCAGCACTACGAACGCCCCATCCTGTTTTTTCACCCGGATCCGGACCGGGTGCAGGAACACGTCAGCACTCATGGCACACACGCTTTTTACGAAAGTGTGGAGCTACGCAAGGAATGCTGCGCGATCCGTAAGGTAGAGCCACTGCGTCGTGCCTTGCAAGGCCGATCAGCCTGGATTACCGGTCAGCGCCGCGAACAAACAGCCAGCCGCACCGAACTGTCCAGCAAGGAATACGACAGCGTCTTTGGGCTGCAGAAATTCAATCCCTTGATCGAATGGACTCAGGACGATGTCTGGGCCGTGATCCGTGGCTTGAGCATCCCCTACAACCCGCTGCACGACCAGGGCTACCCCTCCATAGGTTGCGAGCCCTGTACGCGCGCCATTCGCCCCGGTGAGGACGTGCGCGCCGGGCGCTGGTGGTGGGAACAGCGCGACAGCCTGGAATGCGGCCTGCATGCCAGCAATCTGAATAGCAGTGTCAACACCTGAAGGAACCCCATGGGCGAACCACTCTCTACCCGTACTCATCTGGACTGGCTGGAAGCCGAGGCCATTTTTATTCTGCGTGAAATCGCGGCTGAAGCTGAAAAACCCGTGCTGCTGTTCTCCGGCGGCAAGGACTCCGCCGTGCTGCTGCAATTGGCCCAGAAAGCCTTTGCGCCCGGCCCGCTGCCGTTTCCCTTGATGCATGTGGACACCGGCCACAATTACCCGGAAGTGATCGAATTTCGGGATCGCCGCGCCGCCGAGCTGAACGCCGAACTGATTGTGCGCAGCGTGGAGGATTCCATCGCGCGCGGCACCGTGGTGCTGCGCAATGAAACCGCCAGCCGCAACGGTGCCCAAGCCGTCACCTTGCTGGAAGCGATTGCCGAGTTTGGCTTTGATGCCTGTTTCGGTGGCGCCCGCCGTGATGAAGAAAAAGCCCGCGCCAAAGAACGTATCGTGTCTTTTCGCGACGAATTCGGCCAATGGGACCCCAAAGCGCAACGCCCCGAGCTGTGGCACTTGTTCAATACCCGTATTCACAAGGGCGAGAACCTGCGCGTCTTCCCGATTTCCAACTGGACCGAGCTGGACGTGTGGCAATACATCCAGCGTGAGGCCATTGATCTGCCATCCATCTACTACACCCACTCGCGCGAAGTGGTGGAGCGTCAGGGGCTGATCGTACCCATCACGCCATTGACTCCCTTGCTGGATGGGGAAACCTCTGAATGGCGCGATGTGCGTTTCCGCACCGTAGGCGATATTTCCTGCACCTGCCCGGTGCTCTCTACCGCCGCGTCCGTGCAAGACATTATTGCTGAAACCGCCTTGGCCACCATTACCGAGCGTGGCGCCACCCGCATGGATGACCAGACGTCCGAAGCCTCCATGGAACACCGCAAGAAACAAGGATATTTCTAATGAACACAGTCAATGACGCCTGGCTGCAGGCTGCCGATCAAGGCGTGCTGCGTCTGATTACCGCTGGCTCCGTGGACGACGGAAAATCCACCTTGATTGGCCGCTTGCTGGTAGACAGCCAGGGCGTGTTTGCCGACCAGATTGCGGCCATCCAGCGCTCCAAATACAAGCGTGGCGAGGACGCCGAACCCGATCTGGCCCTGCTGACCGACGGCCTGGAAGCCGAGCGCGAACAAGGCATCACGATTGACGTGGCCTATCGCTACTTCGCGACCCCCAAACGCAAATTCATCGTGGCCGATACCCCCGGTCACGAGCAGTACACCCGCAACATGATTACGGGGGCCTCCACCGCCCAGGCCGCCATTATTCTGATCGATGCGCACCGCGCCAAGGACGGTGAACTGCTGACCCAGACCAAGCGCCACAGCACGGTTGCCAAATTGCTGGGCCTGCGCCATATCGTGGTGGCGGTGAACAAGATGGACCTGGTCGATTGGGACCAAGCCGTGTTCGACCGTATCCATGAAGCCTATCGCCAACTGGCTACCCAGCTGGGGATTGAGCACTTTCACATCATTCCGCTCTCGGCCCTGAAGGGCGAGAACATCACCCGGGCTTCGCCACACACGCCTTGGTATCAAGGTTTGCCACTGCTGCCTTTGCTGGAATCGCTGGATCTGCGCGAGAACATTCAGCGCCCTGCCCGTTTGTTTGTGCAATGGGTGGCGCGTCATGGCGGCAGCCGTGCTGATGGCTTCCGTGGCTACGCCGGTCAGCTCAGTGGCGGCCGTATCCAGGTGGGCGATAGCGTTCAGGTGTGGCCTAGCGGAAAAACGGCGGTGATCACACAGCTGTTTCGCGCGGGTACGGAACAAACTTCTGTCAGCGACGGGGACGCCGTGACCGTGGTGCTGGACCGTGAACTGGACATTTCACGGGGCGATTTGCTGACACTGGCCCATGAAGAAGTAAGCACCAGCAAACACTTTGATGCGCAGCTGTGCTGGCTGGACGAGCAGGCCTTGAACACCACCCGCTCTTACTGGTTAAAACAAGGCACACGCCTGACCCAAGCCAAGGTGCAAGCCGTTCATGCCTTGCGCGATGTACATAGCCTGCAAGAGCAGCAAGCCACTGGCAGCTTATCCCTGAATGATATTGGCCGTGTCAGCCTGGTCAGCCGTGACCCACTGTTGCTGGACGATTATCAGGATCATTCCAGCACGGGCTCTTTCATCCTGATTGACCCCAGCACGAACCAGACCGTGGCTGCTGGTCTGGTCCAGAAGCGCGTATAAAGAACAGCCTGCGGCAGACCCACGTCTTGCCGCAGGCACCGTATAAGATCACGACGCCTCTTGCTGCCTGACAGACCGGCCCCGTGCTGAACTGCGCCTGAGCCTCATTAATGCCGCCAGCACAATACACGCGCTCACACCCAAAGTCATGGCTAACTGATAGCGGTACGCCTCCACCATCGCCATATACACCAGCACCGCCAAGATCAGCACGATGGACAGATAAGTCAGCCAGGGGAAAAACCACATCTTGAATGGCAAATCTATGCCTGAGTTTTCTGCCTGGCGACGCAACAGTAGCTGGGACACAGCAATCACCAAATAAACGATCAGGGCAATCGCACCCGTTGTGGATAGCAAGAACGAAAACACCTGTCCAGGCAAGAGATAGTTCACCAGGCAGCCTGCAAAACCGGCCAAGGTCGATACAAGTACGGCGTTATAAGGCACACCTTTGGACGATACCCTGGCAATACAAGCAGGAGCATCACCACGGACGGACAGGGAATAAATCATTCGAGAGGCCGTATACAAGCCGGAGTTCATGCAGGAAGTCACCGCAATCAGTACCACTACATCCACAACTAGCTTAGCCCCAGGCAAGCGAAGAACTTCCAGCGTGCGCTGAAATGACCCTACCTGCATCAGCCTGGGATCGTCGTAACCGACGATCAGCACAATCAAGGAAATCGACAACACATAAAACAGGGAAATACGGTAGACCACCAGATTGGTCGCCTTACGTATCTTTTCCTGCGGGTTATCAGTTTCGGCGGCGGCAATCGTCACGATCTCCGCCCCAAAAAATGAAAACATCGTAATCAGGATACCCGCCAACACGGCGCCCATGCCTTGCGGCGCGAAGTTGCTGAACACGGGAATCATCGGCACCTTCCCCCCGTCAACCCAGGGCCAGAAGCCGGTCAGGGCGCAGAGACAGGCCACAATGAACACAATAATGGCCAGCACCTTGATCAAGGCAAACCAGAACTCAAACTCGCCAAAATTCTTGACACTAAACAGATTGGTCATCGACAAGGCGACCATGATGACAATGGAAAACTGCCACGAAGGGATACCCGGCATCCATTGATGCAAGATATAGGCCCCGGCAATGGCTTCAACGGGAATGATCAAGCCCCAGAACCACCAATACAGCCAGCCAATGGAAAATCCCGCCCAGGGCCCGATCGCCCGCGCGGCATAGGTGGAAAATGAGCCACTATCAGGATTGGCGACAGCCATCTCGCCCAACATCCGCATGACCAGCAGCACCAATGCTCCCGTCAAGATATAGGACAGTACCGCTGCCGGCCCGGTCTTCGCGATGGCATTGGCTGATCCAATGAACAGTCCGGCACCAATGATCCCCGCGATAGAGATCATGGACATCTGTCTTGAGTTCAGGCCGTGCGCGAGCGCACCCTGGCCTGCCTGTTCAGGCATGGTCATTATTGTCTCCTCGCTTTTTATTCAATGGCGGGGCAGTTCTGACCCGCCCGGGGCGCCCCGACGATATGCTTCGCTTGCTATAGGCGCACGTCACCCAACAGCCAGGCCCGGCCGATCATCGGCTAGGACCCTCCGTCCGAACGCTCAGGCAGCGTCAAAGGTCAAACTTCACCCCCTGAGCCAATGGCAATTCTCGGGAGTAGTTGATGGTATTGGTCGCCCGGCGCATATAGGCACGCCAGGCATCGGAACCGGACTCGCGCCCCCCGCCGGTTTCCTTGTCCCCACCAAAGGCGCCACCGATCTCCGCCCCGGAAGTACCAATATTGACGTTGGCAATACCGCAGTCCGAACCGCTGGCCGACAGAAACTCCTCAGTTTCACGCAAGTCATTACTGAAAATGGCGGACGACAGGCCTTGCGGAACATCGTTTTGCAGCGCCAGTGCCTCGGACAGGTTCTCATAGCGCAGCACATACAAAATAGGTGCGAAGGTTTCCTGCCGTACCGTATCGGTCTGGCTGTCCATTTCCACGATGGCTGGTCTGACGTAATAGGCCGATGCGAACTCATCCTCCAGCACCCGCTCTCCACCGCTAACCCGCCCCCCTTGAGCACGCGCCGCATCCAGTGCGGTCTGCATCGCCTCAAAAGAGGCCCGATCGACTAAAGGTCCCAGCAGCGTTCCTTCCTGCAACGGATTGCCAATCCTGAGCTTGCCATACACCTGCTTGAGCCGTTCTACCAGTTGCTCACTGACACTACGATGCACAATCAAGCGTCGTGTACTTGTACAGCGCTGCCCCGCCGTCCCGACCGCCGCAAAGACAATCCCCCGGACCGCCAGATCCAGATCCGCATTAGGCGTGACAATAACGGCATTATTGCCCCCCAGTTCCAGCAAAACGCGCCCGAAACGACGCGCCACACGAGGCCCCACTTCCCGACCCATCCGTGTGCTGCCGGTGGCCGACACCAGCGCCACCCGGGGATCATCAACCAGTAGCTCTCCGGCTTCGCGCCCACCAATCAGCACTTGGCTCAGGTGCGCCGGCCCGGCCTCATACCGCGCCATTGCCCGCTCAAAGACAGCCTGGCACGCCAGGGCGGACAAGGGTGTTTTTTCGGAGGGCTTCCAAATCACGGCATCGCCACACACCAAGGCCAGCGCAGTATTCCAGGCCCACACCGCCATGGGAAAATTAAAAGCGGTGATCACCCCGACCACTCCCAATGGATGCCAGGTTTCCAGCATGCGATGACCCGGCCGCTCAGAGGCAATTGTCAAACCGTAGAGCTGTCGGGACAAACCCACCGCAAAGTCGCAGATATCAATCATTTCCTGGACTTCACCCAAGCCCTCACTCGTAATCTTTCCAGCCTCCAGGGAAATCAACTGGCCCAAAGCCTGCTTCTGGGCCCGCAGCTCCTGGCCCAGCAGTCGAACCAGCTCACCTCGTGCCGGCGCAGGCACGGTACGCCACACCTGCCAGGCATCATGGGCACGAGCAATCGCCTTGCTAAGCTCCTCGCTGCTGTGAGGCCGCAGATGGGCCAGAATGCCCCCGTCGATAGGCGAGCGCACCGACATTCCCCCTTGAACATCCAGCGCAGCCGTCACACCCAATTGGGCCAGGGTGGAATGTGCCAGTTCGCTTGTCTGCGTCATGCTTGTGTAAGTCATACCTGTACCCTATAAAAAATGCGGAATATCGGCTTTCAGAAACACGCCCATTCCTTAAAAAAAGTCTGTCCTCAAGACCGACGCCGCCCCTGGGGGCTGCGGGCACCGACAAGATGCGCCAACTGTGCGCCATATTCATAAACTGCCTCCTTCCCAGACTTGCATGGGACCGACTTGAGCGGAGACAGCGGTAAAGGCAGCTCTTCCAACTTGATCCGCCCCAGAACCAGATGCGCCAGCTCACGTCCAAAGACCGTTCCAGGAGCAATGCCACGCCCGTTGTAGCCGCTAAATGACAAGACCTGTCGCCCCAGTTGATGCAGGCGGGGCACGGCATCAGACGTCATGCCTATCCAGCCATACCATTCATAATCAAACTGCACGTGCTTCAAGGCCGGAAACAAGTGCTGCAATGCGCGTTGCGCCCACGCCTTATGTATTGCTTGTCCGCGTCCGCGCAATGCCCCCACACTGCCAAACACCAGGCGACCGGCTTGATCGAAGCGGTACGAGGACAAAACCGAACGCGTATCCCACGCACCCTGCCCCCCCGGCAAAATCTGGGCGCGCAGTGCAGTATCCAGCGGTTGCGTGGCCACATTGAAATAAGGCAGACGCACCAGTTCTGCGGGCAAGGCTGGCCAGATATCGCTGGTATAGGCATTGGTCGCCACAATGACCCAAGGTGCCAGCACCTCCCCATCCTGCGTTTGCAACACCCAGTGCGTGCGACCATCCTCAACCCGCCTGACGGCACTTTGCTCGCAAATGCGGGCCCCCGCCGTGATCGCTGCCCGCGCCAGTCCTCGAACATAGGCTAAAGGCTGGAGCGTGCCCGCGCGTCGGTCCAGCAAGGCACCCGCATAGGCGGTGGTTCCCGTTGCCGCCGTAGCCTGTGTGTGATCGAGCAACTCCACCGGCGCCCCGAGAGCTTGCCATTGCTGCCAACGCTTCCGGATGTTGCGAAGGCCACCCGCGCCGACCGCGCAGTGCAAAGTACCATTCTGCACGGCCTGACAATCAATCCGGTGTTGGGCTACCAATTCATACACAGCAGCCGGCGCCCCGCTTAACAAGTGCAATAGGCGGTCCCCGTAATAAGAACCCAATGTTTTGAGCAGCGTCTCTGGCTCAATCCACAAGCCAGCATTGACCAGCCCCACATTTCGTCCCGATCCACCAAAGCCGATCTGCGCCCCTTCCAGGACCACTACCCGCGCTCCAGCCTGTGCCAGATTCAGGGCCGCGGACAAGCCGGTAAACCCAGCGCCAATAACCGCAACATCCGCTTGGACTTGGCCTTGTAAACGCTCGCAGACCAGAGGGGCTGGAGCTGATGCCTGCCAGAGTCCATGGCTGCGCCCGTCCGCGTTCATGACCTCGACTCCGCCAGAAAACGTTGCTGCAAGGCGTGCTCGGAACGCATCTGAGCAGCGCGGTAAAGTTCAATTTCATCCAGCACGGGGCCACCCAGATCGCGTTCAAACTCAGACCGAGCCGCTTGCGATACATAGTTTCTCTGTTCAGCATCCCCCAAGTTGGACTGGAAAATCCCCGCCGCGCTAACTGGCAGAAAATCCTCGTAAGTAATGGGGGTCAATGCGACTACGCCGCGCTTGATCAAATCAGGCAGGTTCCAGGGCCGGCCGGCAGCCAGTTCCTGCTGCCAGATAGCAGGATCCCGTGGTTCAAACCGAAAAAAAGCCAGCCCACGCTCGTACATTTCATCGCTGTCATCTGGAAACTGAGCAAACACGTGCTGGAGACGTTCGGCATACGTCTGTGTAGTAGCGGCTTGCTGCCCGGCATCTCTGGCTTGAGCCAACAAGGAGTCATAAAGTGCCCGGCCCGCCTGGGTCAAAGCCACGCCACGTTGCTCTATCTCACCAAAACGTGCGGTATGAGACCCTACCCTGGCTTGACCGGCAAACTCAATCTCCTCCTCCAAGGCTTTGAAACTGGTTTGGCGCAACAAGATGGGATGGCGCCTGCGCGGTGGACCTTCAATCAGTTCTTTGGCAGGGATCCCCCATTGCGGCATGGCCTCTTGTACCGCATCAATATCCAGGGTTCTGGGAGTCAGGTGATTGATATGGGGGCCCTTGAAACAAACAATATCGGCCACCAGACGATGGGCCTCATGCAACTTGCGATACGTGTCCTGATCGACAGTCGCCTGGCGATGCCAGCGAAAAACAGTGGTGGCGGCAGCCACAAACTCCGTGACCTGCAGTTCGGTCAGGCCACCAGACATGTGCGCCTGTTCCGCCAACTCCAGCAACCCTGAGGGAAAAATAGTCCGTTGCGATAAGATTGCAGCTGCCTGCGCTCGCAGATTCGCATCCTCTATCAGCTCCAGTCTGAGCAGAGAGGTGAACACCCGGAAGGGATTGGTTTGTAACGCATGGTCGTCCACAGGGCGAAACGCGGTGGAGTGGACGGGTACACCCGCCACCGACAGATCGTAATAACCAACGGGATACATACCCATGACAGCAAAAATCTTTGCAATCCCTTTGAGCTCCGCCGCTGTACCAACCCGAATGGCGCCATGGCGCTCCACATCCAGACGGGTCAGCTCCGACTGCTGCTGCAAGGCGCTGCGTAATGCTGGGTCATGCTTGAGCACACTGGCATTGATCTCGTGCACCAGGCTCAACAAGGCCCCGTACTGTGGCACCTCCTGCTGATACATGGCCGACATGGCGCCTGAGAAACGGGAACGGATTTCGTCCTTAGAAACAAAAACAGAGGTGTCCATAGAACCGCCAGCAAATTGCATGACCTGTCGACAAGGCAAGGTCAGTCCATTAATGAATCACTTCCGTGTACTCGTATGCACTCCTTCACACCACAGCCAGCGGAAGCCCGTCATCTTATAAGCCTGAAATACTTAGCAAACTTGCACCTCATTCTGTGAGCAGTGGCAAGAGGGGTCAAACGATGATTCCAACTCAAGTCATTCCTAAATAGAATGACTAAACGTTTTCCCTTAGCAAACCAGCATGTCCATTCCCAAACGTTTTCTTCCTCCCATGCACGTCCTGATTGCCTTTGAAGCCGCCGCACGGCTGGGCAGCTTCACGGCAGCAGCGGGCGAGCTGAATCTGACCCAAAGCGCCGTCAGCAGACAGATCAGACTGCTGGAAGAAATATTGGGCGCGGAACTTTTCGTCAGAGAACGCCAGACGGTTCGTTTGACTCAGGCGGGTAGCACTTACGCCCAAGAGCTAAGCGATGCTCTTCGACGCATTGCCAACGCCACCCTGGGGTTCAAAGCCAATCCGCATGGCGGAACGCTGAACCTGGCCATCCTGCCCACGTTCGGGACTCGTTGGCTTGCCCCCCGGCTGCCAGAGTTTGTGGCTGCATACCCCGGCATCACCATTAACCTGCTGACGCGCCTGCAACCGTTTGACTTTCAAATGGAAAATGTGGATGCCGCCATCCATTACGGCCTGCCCGACTGGCCGGGGGCGAATCTGGATTTTCTGATGTCAGAAACCGTGGTACCTGCCTGCAGTTCCGCCCTTCGCGAGCACTATCAGTTCCAGACAGCAGCTGACTTGCTCAAGGCACCTTTACTGCATCTGGTCTCAAGGCCCGATGCCTGGGAGCGTTGGTTCAACGCCAACGGCGTGGAGAACGTGCATATTCACGGCATGCTGCTTGACCAGTTTGCGCTGATTACACAAGCAGCTATTTCCAACCTTGGGATTGCCTTACTGCCCACATTTCTGTTCAAACAGGAGCTCAGTCGCGGAGACTTGGTTCTGGCTCTGGACTCGCCCTGCCTGAACACGGAGGCTTACTACCTGGCCTGTCCGACGGGACGCTGCGACTACCCACCATTGATCGCATTTCGACAATGGCTACAAGCGGAAATAACGCGGGAACGCGCCCCGGACTGAGGCCGGGGCTTCAAACCGCCACGGTAGCGCTATGACTTTTTCCTCACCAAGGCGAGAGACTGCTCGGCTATGACCCGCTCTTCGTTGGTGGGAATGACCAGGACCTTGACCCGACTGTCGCCTGTCGAAATGACGGTTTCCCCTGCCTGATTGCGAACCGGATCAATCTCCACCCCCATCCACTCCAGGTGCCTGGCGATGCCTGCCCGAATAGACGGGCTGTGCTCGCCAATCCCCGCCGTGAACACCAAGGTGTCCAGCCCCTTCAAGGCCACGCACAAGCCCGCCAGATTCTCTGCCGTGTGATAGCAGAAGTACTGCACCGCCAGCTTGGCACGAGGGTCATCGGAAGCCTCCAGCGCTCGCATATCCGCTTGATCGCCGGACAAGCCTTTCAGCCCGGATTGGGTGTAGAGCACGGACTGGATCTCATCGTGCTCCATTCCCTGCTCCAGCATCCACAGCACGACACCGGCATCCAGACGCCCCGGACGAGTCCCCATAGGCAAGCCGTCCAGCGCCGTAAAGCCCATGGTGGTATGAACGCTGCGGCCTTCTTGCAAGGCGCAAGCCGATGCACCTGAGCCCAGGTGAGCAACGACGACGCGCCCGTCAGCCAGTTCGGGAATTTCGCGACGCAGGTGCTGGGAAATATAGTGATAGGAGAGGCCGTGGAAACCGTAGCGGCGCACGCCCTGTTCAAAGAACCGACCAGGCAATGCAAAGTGCTGCAAATGCGGGGCATGTCCTTGATGGAAGGCCGTATCCAGACACGCTACCTGGAAGATTTCCGGGTAGTGCTCGAAGATCACGCGAACAGGAGCCAGATTGTTCTGCTGATGCAGTGGTGCCAAAGGTGACAGGCTGTCCAGATACTCCAGCACCTGCGGGGTCAAGGGTACGCTGCTGTCGTAGCGGGCGCCCCCGTGCACGATACGGTGGCCAACGGCAATAGGTCGACCATCCACATGCTCCAGCAGCCAGCGCGCCACCAAAGCCTGAGCTGTATGCAGGTCCTTGGCCTGCTCGCCATCCAGGTCCTGCTTGACCATGGATTGGCCCTGGGCATCTTTAACTTTGAAGGCTGGCTGGCTACTGCCAATGCCCGAAACCTGACCGCCAAACTCAAAATCCAGCTGGTCGCCCGGCTGGACCTTGTACATGTGAAACTTCAGGCTGGAGCTGCCTGCGTTAATGACCAGAATCTGCTCGCTCATTAGTGCGCAGCCTCCACAGCAACTTTACGTTCCAGATAACCCGCGTAAAGGCTGGCAACCGCACAAGAGGCCATGCGGGTCTGGGCGCTATCGGCTCGGCTGGTCAAAATGATAGGCACACGAGCCCCCATCACGATACCAGCAGCCTGGGCGCCGGACAGGAAGGTCAGGTTTTTGGCCAGCATATTGCCGGCCTCCAGATCAGGGGCCACCAGAATCTGCGCCTTGCCCGCAACGGGCGACACAATTCCTTTGATGCGCGCCGCCTCGGGGCTGATAGCGTTATCCAGCGCCAAGGGGCCGTCCAGCACACCGCCCGTAATCTGGCCGCGATCAGCCATCTTGCACAAGGCCGCCGCTTCCAGCGTGGTCGGGATTTTTTCGGTCACCTGCTCGACCGCAGACAGGATGGCGACCAACGGTATGCCCAAGCCCAGGCCGTGGTGCAGATCAATGGCGTTTTGCACAATATCCGCTTTGGTGCTCAGATCGGGGAAAATATTGATGGCACCGTCCGTCACAAACAAGGGCTCCGGATAGCTGGGCACATCCATGATGAAAACATGACTCAAACGGCGACCAGTCCGCAAGCCCTTGCCCTGGGTGCACAGCACGGCCTGAATCAGTTCATCCGTATGCAGGCTGCCTTTCATCAGCAACTGGGCACGTCCGGCCAGCACTTCCTCTACGGCTCGCTCTGCCGAGGCATGGCTGTGGGGGGTATCAATCAAGGTGACCCCTTCCAGGCTTAAACCATGCTCTGCCGCTACGGAATGCAAACGGGCCTGCGGGCCAACCAGCACGATCTCGAACAGGCCTTGGGCCCGTGCCTGCAAGGCGGCTCCAAGGGACACATCATCGCAGGGATGAGCCACCACACAAATTCGACTGTGCTCTTTGCGAGCTTGCTCGATCAATCGGGAATAATGACTGGAAGGCCCAGTGCGATCCACGGCGGCCGTATCCGGGCCAGCAGGGTGATTCATGATAGAAGACTCCTTGGAGATGAACGAAGGCTAACCCAACACTAAACCATTTATCCAAGCGTGTGTCTTTGATTGCGAACAGGGAAACTTCAATATTTCGCCCTTTATTCTTTCCAGACCATGAAGAATGAAACATAAAGATTAAATATTAAAAAAAATCCGGTTTAGCCAAGTGCAAACCGGATTTTTATTTCTGTGGTGGCGTATTCGTCCCGAACCACCGCAATCTGAGCGTATCCAGGATCAGCCACCCAGGTTTAATTAAAGGCCAAGATCACTCAAACCCGGATGCTCATCGGGGCGCCGCCCCAAGGGCCAACGGAACTTGCGTTCGGATTCTGTAATTGCCACATCGTTAATGCTGGCATGGCGCACCGCCATATAGCCATGCTCGTCAAATTCCCAATTTTCATTTCCGTAACTGCGCCACCACTGACCGTATTCATCTTGCCATTCATAAGCAAAACGCACGGCAATTCTATTTTCATGCCAGGCCCAGATTTCTTTAATCAAGCGGTATTCACGCTCTTTTTGCCATTTGCGTTCTAAAAAAGATTGAACCTGATCTCGACCCTGCGGAAACTCGCTGCGATTGCGCCAGCGCGTATCCACGGTATATGCCTGCGAAACCTTGACCGGGTCACGACTATTCCAGGCATCCTCGGCGGCACGCACTTTCTGGCTGGCACTCTCCAGATCGAAAGGTGGCAAGGGAGGACGTGTATCCATAGTGATCTCCTAGAAAGCAAGCGTGGACCAGACAGTCTAGCGGCAAAACGTAAGCAGTCTCTTACTGGCCGGTATCGGCCCAGGCTGCCTGTTCAAATCCCGCGACCAGAAAATCGATAAAAGCTTGCACACGAGCCGAGCGCGAGCGGCCCGGAGGCGTCAGCAGATGCAAGGTCAGGCTGGGCAAATCCCATTGCGGTAACACGATTTCCAACTGGCCTTGCTCGACCATATCGCCCAGCAGGAATTGAGGCAGCACGCTAAGCCCCAGGCCCTCAAGCAAGGGTGGGATCAGGGCCTGGGCATTGTTGACTTGCAAAGCACAGGGCACGGTTTGGGAGTAATACTCCTGCCCTTGCTGAAAGCGCCAGACACTGCCGCGTCGCTCGTAGGCGTAGCGCAGGCTCATGTGCTGAGCCAGGTCGCTGGGGTGTGAGGGTCTGCCGTACTTGGCCAGGTAACTGGGGGCGGCAACCAGCCGCAGGCGCAAATTGCACAGACGGCGCACCAGAAGGCTGGAATCATCCATGGTCGAGATACGCAAGGCCATGTCGAAACCTTGTTCCACGATGTTGACCTGAGCGTCGTTAAAGTGCAGATCCAGCAGCACGGCCGGGTGCTTTTCCATGAAAGCGGGCAGCAAAGGGGCCAGATGCTCCAGCCCGAAGGACATGGGGGCAGCAATCTTGATACGTCCCTGCAGGCTTTCTTTCTGGTCGCGTGCCAGGGCTTCCGCGTTCTGTCCGGCAGCCAGAACGGCTTGGGCCTGTTCCAGGCTGGCCTGCCCGGTTTCTGTCAGGGACAGGCGTCGGGAGGTACGGTGGAACAGGGACACATGCAGCTGTTTTTCCAGCCGGGTGATTGCCTTGGAGACAGTAGGTTGTGACAGGCCCAGAACTTCGGCTGCCTGGGCAAAGGAGCCGGTTTCCGCCACAGTGGCAAAGATGGCCCAGGCTTGTAGATCCGGTAATGTTTTCATGTCGTTTTTGGAATGAATTCTATGCTATTGATTCTATTTTATTCAATCAGCAAGACGCCTAGAATTCTTTTTAGTATCTAATATTAAGGAGCGCATCATGATTGAACATCGGCCTTTTAATGAACTGGGCGGCGCCAACCACGGCTGGCTGGACGCCAAGCACCATTTTTCTTTTGCTAATTACTACGATCCCGCTCGCATGAGCTGGGGTGCCCTGCGTGTCTGGAATGACGACACGATTGCGTCCAACACCGGGTTTCCACCTCACGATCATGCCGATATGGAGATCATTACGTATGTGCGTGAAGGGGCGATCAGCCACCAGGACAGTTTGGGCAATAAGGGGCGTACTGAAGCCGGTGATGTGCAGGTGATGAGTGCCGGCACGGGTATTCGCCATGCGGAGTACAACCTGGAAAATGGTACGACACGCATCTTCCAGATCTGGATTCAGCCAGAGCGTCGTGGTTTACCGCCAGCCTGGGGTGCCAAGCCTTTCCCCAAGGATGAGCGTTCGGGGCAGTTTGTGGCCCTGGCCAGTGGTTTTGAAGGTGACGCAGAGGCTTTGCCGATTCGTGCCCAGGCCCGTGTGCTGGGAGCGACCCTGACGAAAGGTCAAAGCACGACTCTGTCTTTGCCTGCCGAGCATCTGGCTTATCTGGTGCCTGCCACAGGGCGGGTTTCGGTAAATGGTCTGGAGTTGAATGCCCGTGATGGGGCGGCGATTCGCAATGAAACGACGCTGGAAGTTCAGGCGCTGGAGGATGCTGAGCTGGTGCTGGTTGAGACGGCGCAGTAATTGCGGACGGGCTGTTTTGAAGATGGGGGGAGGCCGTTTGAGCGCTCCCCCGCTTCTTTTTGCTGTTCTGGTGCTCTGAAAATAAACGCAGGTAAGAGAAGATATATGTCTTTTTAAGGTCATATGTCAGCTCGGAAATTAAACAACCCAATAGAACGCTTGGGTTGCCTTGCCGTTTGCTGGCGTAATGTTGTTTGTTCAGTACTCCACCTTGGCAGAAAGACGCCACTTGGAGCCCTGCCTGGGTGTCCGGGCTGAGCACTTGCCGGTGCTGCGCACCGGTGCCCTTGTCAGGAGATAGCTACGGGCGCACCCTGAACTCCCGGGGTGGTTCGTCCCCCGGACGAACCACAAGCGCCCCGGTCAAACAACAGGGCGCTTGCACCCCTACGCTATCTCCTGACCGCGGCAAGTCCTCCGAATCGCCCCGACACCCAGGCAGGGCTCCAAGTGGCTGGCATCGTGAGCAATTTGAGGGCGAAACGTAACTGTAATGCCGCTCTATGAGCTAATTGATGATGGATTCAGGGGTATTTTTCGTGGCTCAATTTCCTGCCATGAAAAATACAGTTGGAGGTGGGCTGTCTCAACTGTCTGTTTTCGGTGTGGTTTTGAAAAGTATTCCTGATTTTTTGTTTAGCTTAGGTAAACAATCCTTCCCCTTGTCTGTCCTTCTCATTCTGCGCAGCCTTCCCTTAACGGAAACCGGCTCATAAAGCAGATCAAAACTTCCTCTTTTCTCTGATTAAACTGTTTGTTCTCAATCGATAAGCGTCTGCCCTGCAGCAATATCGTTACAATTGTTGTAACGCCAGTTTTCAACTCTTCTTAATGCACGCGAACACACCGTGTCCTCTCCGAACCAGTATTTCGTTCTGATCGTCCCTGCCTGCGCGGCATTGCTGGGCATCGCGATGATTTACTGCTGGAGCCGTCTACGCGATCACCGTTACCTGCTCTGGATTGCCTCGGGGTATATCTCCACGGCTATTCCTATGGGGATCCATAGCCTGATGCCCAATGAGCAACTCGCCCGCTGGACTCTGCCCTTGTCGGCTATGTATTTATATGGTGTCTGGGCCTTGTCTCATGGGGTCGCCTTGCGTTTTGGCGGACGTGCTCATCCCAGATTGGCTGGGGCAATCGTCCTCGTCACGCTGGGGCTGCTTTTTTATTTTTCCCAGATTGATGATGATCTCTGGCTGCGTTTACAAATTCTGAACTGGGGCCTGGCCTTGTTGGTTGCTTTGCCCATCAAGTCGATCTTGTCCGGCAGGTCACGCACGATTCCTTTGGCAACGCTGTTGCGGGCCTCTTACCTGACGGCCTTGCTCTATGCCTTTGTTCGTGTATTTGCGCTGGCCACGTTGATCCCTCACGAGATGCAGCCAGAGCTGACCCGCTCCGGTTTATGGCTCTTGATGCTGGCAACCAATATGTTCATCAGCATCTGGGTAGCGCTGGCTATTTTGACCAGCACCGCCATGTCGATTGTGCAGACGCTGGATCATGAGCGCAGCCGGGACCCTTTAACCCGTTTGTTGAATCGTCGTGCATTTTTCGAGCAGGTTAAAAAACGCCTGGAACTGTATGGTCATAGTGGTTGGGCGGTCATGACCTGCGATCTGGACCACTTCAAGATGGTCAATGACACCTGGGGCCATGCAGCGGGCGATCGGGCCTTGAAGGAGTTCGGGGCCTTACTGGCTCGCACGGTTCGCCAGGACGATTTGGCAGCCCGCTTTGGGGGCGAGGAGTTTGTCTTGCTGATACGCAGTACCAGCTTGCATACCGCCGTGCTGGTTGCCGAGCGTTTGCGCAGCAGTGTGATGAATCTGCATATCCCCGCCACGGCGCATACGCTGACGGCCAGTTTCGGTGTGGTTCAGCTAAACAGCAATGGCGACATCAAGCAGGCCATTGAGCAAGCTGACCGGCTTTTGTACGAAGCCAAGCATGCTGGCCGCAACAAGGTCGTTTGGAAGGCGTCCTGAGTTATTCCTCCTGCTTGCTGATACCCTTACAGTCTCTTTTTTCAAGACAGCCCCGTTAGAGGCTGATTGATAGGACTATCACAGCAAAAGCCGGGGGCGTTCACGCCTCCCCAGGAGACCCCATGTCACTTACCGAACTTAGCGCCAGCGAACTGCTGGCAGGTCTGGAAAAAAGCCAGTTCAGCGCCCGTGAGATTGCCGACGAGCTGCTCAAGCAATCACAAGAAATGGCCCATTTGGGCGGTCTGGCACATTTGGATTCAGCGCTGTTTTACCAGCAGGCCGATCAGTCTGATGCACGCCGCGCCCGTGGCGAAGCCTTGGCGCTGGACGGCGTGCCTTTGGTGATGAAAGACAACCTGAACACCACGGACATGCCCACCACGTCCAGCACCGGCGCCCTGCAAGGTCGCGTGCCGCTGAAAGATGCAGATGTAGTCGCACAATTGCGCAAGGCCGGTGCCGTGCTGCCCGCCAAGTCCGTGATGCACGAACTGGCTTTTGGGATTACGACCAATAACGCCACTACGGGCCCCAGTCGCAACCCTTATGATCCAAGTCGTATTCCCGGCGGCTCTTCCGGTGGCACTGCAACGGTTGTGGCAGCTCGTCAGTTTCCAGCTGGCTTGGGCACGGATACGGGCGCTTCGGTGCGTTTACCTGCCGCGCTTTGCGGCCTGTACGGTTTCCGTCCTACAGTGGGCCGTTATTCGGGCCAGGGCATTGTGCCCTTGTCCCCTACCCGCGATACAGCAGGCCCCATGACTCGCAGTCTGGCTGACATCAGCTTGCTGGACAGCCTGCTCTGCCAGAAGACCCCTACTGTGATTGCCACTCCTTCCTTGAAGGAACTGCGTCTGGGCGTACCCCGTGACAGCTTCTGGAAAGATATGGATGCCGGTGTGGCCGACGTGACCCTGGCATTTCTGGATGATTTGCAAAAAGCCGGTGTCACGCTGGTCGATGTAGACCTGTCTCCGGTTCTGAAGATCAATGCCCGCGTCGGCATGCCGATTGTGCTGTATGAAACCTTGCAGAACCTGCCTTTGTACCTGGCCGAAAACAAGTACGACATTAGCTTGGACGAGTTGATTGCGGGCATTCACAGCCCCGATGTGAAAGAGATTTTCGACGCCATTACGGGCGACTACACCATCAGCCAGGAAGCCTACGAAGAAGCGCTGAATGTAAACCGCCCCCTGATGCAACAGGCCTATGCAGACCTGCTGCGCCAGTCCAATGTCAGTGGCTTGATCTTCCCGACCAGCCCGCTGACCGCCTGCCCGATTGGCGATGATGAAAGCACCATGATGAACGGCAAGGCAGTGCCTACCTTCAACACCTACATCTCGCGTACCGACTTGGGTTCGAACCTGGGCGCACCGGGCATTTCCCTGCCTATCGGTCTGTCGGGCGGTTTGCCGGTGGGGATGCTGATTGAAGCGGGTATCGGTGCAGATGATCAGTTGCTGGCTCTTTGCCGGGCGATTGATCCTTTGCTGCCAACGACACCGGCACCGGATTTGAGCAAACGGGCATAAACGACGTAAAGACGGATTAAGCAATCTGCAGGCTACTGCACCAGGCTGAATAATTCGCCACATTCAAATGCCATCAGCCCAACAAGAAACAGGCCGAATTCCTAGGGAAATCGGCCTGTTTTTTTGATGAGGCTCCTCACGAAGGCGTCATGCGCCCGGGTCCGTATTACCGCCAAACCGCCGACGCAACATCTGCACCAACCAGCCGTGATGCTCACACAGAGCAGACTGACGAGCCTTGAAAACCAAACTCACTACTGTTTTTTAACACAGCATAAAATGGCGCACTGAAACTCCCGCCCGCACGGCAACACCCCAACCTCACGGCCAGCACACACCATGAATACACAGATTCTTTTATTGCGCGGCCTCATGCCTACCGGCAAGAACAAGCTGGGCGGAGATATTCAGGTTATCGCCCGAACACCGACTTATTTCATGCGGGTGATGGCGAACAATCCTTTCAAGGACGAAAGCCCCAGCCAGCTATATTTCACCCTGCTGCGCTCCCCAGCAGACAGCGCCTTACTCCATGCCTTCCACGCCCTGGAACACGCACCGGATCAGGTCCGCATCATTGATGACATCGTCTATATAGTGTGCGCAACCCGGTATCGAGACCTGAAAGCCAACAATAATTTCATCGAGAGAAAGCTCAAGGTCGTTGCGACGACACGCAACTTCACCACCATGAGCAAGCTGATCGCCTTGAGTACGGGTAATGAAATAATGATGAACCCCTCAAGCTAAGGCCTGTCGAGCCAGATCCGCAACGGCCAACTCTTTATTGGCCTCGGTGCGCAATCCATCCTCCAGAAACCAGGCAGCTGACAGGGCCGCATGCGCCATCACCCATCTGAGCAAGCGTTGACGCTCCAGTCCTGCAACCTCGATGACTACCGACAACTGCCGTGCAAAGCGCGCTGGATCAGTGCTCGTTTTAAGATCAGGGTTGCACAGCACATTTACGTAGTCGTAATAGCGCTCACCAGTGACGCGCTTGGGATCTATTGCCAGCCATCCAAGCTGATCGAAATCAAGAATGTTGCTATGGTGCGCATCCCCGTGCAGAACGACCTGATCACGCTGATCTCGCAGCAGCTCATTGGCCACTAGTGCGCATTCAGCCATCAGACCGCCCTCTTGCTGCGCCATCGGTGCCAGCGATTCAAAAAAATCGCTCAGGGGGCGCAAATTGTCAGGTGGGGCCGAAGGTCGGTTTGAATGCAATTGTTCAAGGGCACGGCAGATACAGGTCGTCGCTGCATCATCTTCCCCTTCTAAAGCCATGCGCAATAAGTCCCTGGAGCCCGTTGCACGCTCCATCAGCAACGCTCCAGAGTCTGGGTCCAGCGCATATACATGCGCCGCGCCATCGCCAGCCCACCATTGCAGCACTTGGCCGCCGATACGCTCATCAAGATCTCGTGTGATTTTGATCATCGCCGGCTGCCCCTCCAACTTCCCGGTCAGCCGCACGGGCATCAGATCGCTGGTCGCAGTGCTGAAAGGCTTGCCAGCGGCCTGAGCCCCCCAGCGTTGGAGAAAGACATTGAATAGGTTGAAGTTGGACATTGCGCTGGTTTTCGTGGAAATCTCTTTAGACAAAAGAAAGCCTGGCGTTCGATCATGCCCGACCGCTCATGATCGAAAGCGCCCAGCTTAACTGAGCTTGCCTTATGAATGTGAGCCCAAGTTCAGACACGCACCAGAACCCGGCGTTTCCCTCCCCCCTACTTCACGCCCCAGGACAAATATGTAACAGCCTGACCCTGGTGCTCTTGAAATTAGAAAAGTCGTCCCTATAATTAGCACTCGAAGGGGTTGAGTGCTAAAACGCCTCGCCCCCACAATCGGACCAACAACTAAAGTCATCTTTAAACAGGAGTTTCTCCATGGCACTGCGTCCTTTGAACGATCGTGTGATCGTCAAGCGTCTGGACAACGAACGCACCACCGCTTCCGGTATCGTTATCCCCGAGAGCGCGACTGAAAAGCCCGATCAAGGCGAAATCCTGGCCGTTGGCCCCGGTAAGAAAACCGAGGACGGCAAGGTTCTGGCGCTGGATCTGAAGGTCGGCGACAAAGTTCTGTTTGGCAAATACTCCGGCCAGGCCGTCAAGATCGACGGCGAAGAGCTGCTGGTGATCCGCGAAGAAGAAATCTTCGCCGTGATCGAATAAGTACCGCCAACGAAAATTCAATAGGATTCAAACCATGACCGCAAAACAAGTTTACTTCGGCGACGACGCACGTACCCGCATCGTACGCGGCGTCAATATTCTGGCTAACGCTGTTAAGACCACCATGGGCCCCAAAGGCCGTAACGTTGTTCTGGACCGCTCTTTCGGCGCTCCTACCGTTACTAAAGACGGTGTGTCCGTTGCCAAAGAAATCGAACTGAAAGACAAGTTCGAGAACATCGGTGCTCAACTGGTTAAAGAAGTTGCTTCCAAGACTTCCGACAACGCCGGTGACGGTACCACTACCGCTACTGTGCTGGCCCAAGCCATCGTTGAAGAAGGCCTGAAGTTTGTTGCCGCAGGCATCAACCCAATGGACCTGAAGCGCGGTATCGACAAGGCTGTTGGCGTTGTGGTTGACGAACTGCGTCAACTGTCCCGTCCTTGCACCACCAGCAAAGAAATTGCTCAGGTCGGTTCCATTTCCGCCAACAGCGACCACTCCATTGGTGAGATCATCGCCAATGCCATGGACAAAGTGGGCAAAGAAGGCGTGATTACCGTTGAAGACGGCAAGTCCCTGGAAAACGAACTGGACGTGGTCGAAGGTATGCAGTTTGACCGCGGCTACCTGTCCCCTTACTTCATCAACAACGCTGACAAGCAAGTTGCTGTTCTGGACGATCCGTTTGTTCTGATTTTCGACAAGAAAATCTCCAACATCCGTGACCTGCTGCCCGTACTGGAGCAAGTTGCCAAGACCAGCCGTCCTTTGCTGATCGTTGCTGAAGATGTGGAAGGCGAAGCCCTGGCTACTCTGGTTGTGAACAACATCCGTGGCATTCTGAAGACTACCGCCGTTAAAGCTCCTGGCTTTGGCGATCGTCGCAAAGCCATGCTGGAAGACATCGCTATCCTGACTGGCGGTACCGTGATCTCCGAAGAAACCGGTATGTCCCTGGAAAAAGCGACTCTGGACGACCTGGGTCAGGCCAAGCGCATTGAAGTGGCCAAAGAAAACACCACGATCATCGACGGCGCTGGCAACGGCACCGACATCGAAGCTCGCGTGAAACAAATCCGCGTTCAGATCGACGAGTCCACTTCCGACTACGACCGTGAAAAACTGCAAGAGCGCGTGGCCAAGCTGGCTGGCGGTGTTGCCGTGATTCGCGTTGGTGCTGCCACCGAAGTCGAAATGAAAGAGAAGAAAGCCCGCGTTGAAGACGCCCTGCACGCTACTCGCGCAGCCGTCGAAGAAGGTATCGTTCCTGGCGGTGGCGTTGCTCTGATTCGTGCCCGCGCAGCTGTTGCCCAACTGAAAGGCGACAACACCGACCAAGACGCCGGTATCAAGCTGATCCTGCGTGCTATCGAAGCTCCTTTGCGCACCATCGTTTCCAACGCCGGCGAAGAAGCCAGCGTGGTTGTTAACCAAGTGGCCAGCGGCACCGGCACCTACGGTTACAACGCTGCTACTGGCGAATACGGTGACCTGGTCGAGCAAGGCGTTCTGGACCCAACCAAGGTGACTCGCACTGCCCTGCAAAACGCAGCTTCGATCGCCAGCCTGTTGCTGACCACCGAAGTGGCCGTGACCGAAATCGTGGAAGACAAACCTGCTCCAGCCATGCCTGACATGGGTGGCATGGGCGGCATGGGTGGTATGGGCGGCTTCTAAGCCACTTATCAGCACCCCGATCCGGGCGGAAATTGATCACTTCTGCCCTGATCGCCACGCTTTTAGTACAAAAACCGGATGGATTTTTCCATCCGGTTTTTTTTCGCCCAAGCAAACCCCTATAATCAGGGCACTTCAATCTGCAGCGTCCTTCATGTCAGACTCTCCATTCAAAAGCAAAGGCGGTGTTGGCCGCCTGTTCAATGCCCTGCGCTACTCCAGCCAGGGCCTGGCCGCTGCTCTGCGCCATGAGGCTGCCTTTCGCCAGGAACTGGCGCTGGCTGTCATCCTGACGCCACTGGCATTCTGGCTGGGGCAAACCCCGGCGGAGATTCTGGTCCTGCTGGGCACACTAGTCTTTGTGCTGGTGGTGGAGCTGCTGAACTCGGCCCTGGAGGCCCTGGCCGACACGATTACCCTGGAGCACCACCCCTTGATCGGGCGGGCCAAGGATCTGGCCAGTGCTGCCGTGCTGCTGTCCCTTATTTTTGCTGGTGCCGTCTGGCTCAGCTTTTTGTATAGCCGTTTACTTTCCTGATTCCCATGACATTCATAGAAAAACTGAACCGTGCCTGGACGGACAACCAATCCATGCTGATGGTGGGTCTGGACCCAGACCCTGCCCGCCTGCCTTTGGAGCTGGCCAGCAAACCCGGCGCGATTTATGAGTTCTGCAAAGCGATTGTGGACGTCACCGCCGACTACACCTGCGGCATCAAACCACAGATTGCCTACTTTGCCGCTCAGGGTGCCGAGGATCAGTTGCAAGACCTGTGCGACTACATTCGCAGCCGCTACCCTCACCTGCCCATCGTGCTCGATGCCAAGCGTGGCGACGTGGGTTCGACAGCCGAGCAGTACGCACGCGAAGCCTTTGAGCGCTACCGTGCAGATGCCGTCACCGTCAGCCCTTACATGGGCTTTGACTCGGTAGAGCCGTATCTGGAGCACAAGGACAAGGGCGTGATCGTGCTGTGCCGCACCTCCAACCCTGGTGGCTCGGACCTGCAATTCATGGAGATGGCCGACGGTACCCCGTTGTACCTGCACGTAGCCAGCCTGGTGGCAGAGAAATGGAATACAAACGGCCAATGTGCTTTGGTGGTGGGCGCAACCTTCCCCGAGGAAATTGGCAAGGTACGTGCCCGTATTGGCGATATGCCTTTGCTGGTGCCCGGCATTGGCGCACAAGGTGGCGATGTGGTCGCCACCGTTGCTGCTGGTATGGACTCGCACGGTAACGGCATGATGATCAACTCGTCGCGCGCCATTCTGTACGCCAGCCGTGGCGATGACTGGCGTGATGCGGCACAAGCAGCAGCGATTGCTACGCGCAATGCGATTAATGATGCGCGCAACAAGCAGCGTTGATTGATGGCCCTCCCGGCTTGTCGAACAAGTCCGGGGATCGCGACAGCGACAGCGACAGCGACAGCGACAGCGACAGCGACAGCGACAGCGACAGCGACAGCGACAGCGACAGCAATTAGTGTAGATACAAGAAAGCCCCACTCACTTGGATTCAATCCAAAGTGAGTGGGGCTTCTTATTTATTAAGCTATGACCGATAGGACCCGCTCAGGCTCAGTTGAGCCTTAAGCGTAAGAAGCAGCTTCCCCCTACTGAGTCACGAGGCCTAGGCCAGGATCTGACCTGTATTTCAGGTAGCAGGGGCGGTGTCAATCAGACACTACTTCTGCCACAAGTCCATACGCTAAACTAGGCCTGCGCCTCGACTCTGACACTGGTTCAAATTCTGGTTTGGCTTCGGCTTTTAACCCTGCTCAAGCCTGGTTCCGGTTGCGCCACTGCTTCAGCTCCGGGCTATCGGCTCCCAGCAAACTCTCCAGCGCCTGCTCGGTATGCTCGCCCAATTGTGGCGGAGCCATACGGTAGGACACCGGGCTATCTGAAAAGCGCATGGGGCTGGCCGTCATGCTGACCTTGCCAGCCTGACTATGGTCCAGCTCGATACGCATATTCCGGGCCTGAACCTGCGGGTGCGAGAACACGCCGTGCAGATCATTGATAGGTCCAGCTGGCACGCCAATCTTGTCCAGCGTTTCCAGCCAGTAAGCGCTAGGATGCTGTTGCATCGCGACGCTCAGAATCTGCTCCAGCTCATCCCGGTGCTTGACCCGCTGACTGTTAATGTTGAAACGCGAATCCTCAACAATTTCCGGGTGTCCAATTGCTTCGCAATAAGCCGCGAACTGACGGTTATTGCCGATAGCCACAATAATGTGACCATCTGCCGTCGGGAACACCTGATACGGCACCAGATTCTGATGTGCATTACCGGCTCGCTTCGGTGCCTGCCCACTGACCAGATAATTCATGTTCTGGTTCGCCAGCATGGCTACCTGACAGTCCAGCAAGGCAATGTCGATATGCTGCCCCAAACCACTGCGTGAGCGTTCAAACAAGGCGGCCAGAATGCTGCTGGTGGCATACATGCCCGTCATCAAGTCCGCGACGGCAACCCCCGCTTTCTGAGGACCACCGCCGGGCTTGTCATCACGTTCGCCCGTCAGACTCATCATGCCGCCCATGGCCTGGATCATGAAGTCATAACCCGGACGCTCGGCATAAGGGCCTGTCTGACCAAAGCCGGTAATCGAGCAATAAATCAGGCGAGGGTTGATCTCTTTCAAGCTGGCGTAGTCCAGGCCGTATTTAGCCAGACCACCCACCTTGAAGTTCTCCACCAGAATGTCGCATTCCCGCGCCATGGCACGCACCACATCCGCCCCTTCCTGGCTGGCAATGTCCAGGCTGATCGACTGCTTGTTACGGTTGGCCGACAAGTAATAGGCCGCTTCAGCCGTATCTTCCTTTTCAGGTGTCTGCAAAAAGGGCGGGCCCCAGGCGCGGGTATCGTCGCCGGTTTCGGGTCGCTCTATCTTGTAGACATTGGCCCCCAGGTCGGCCAGGTTCTGTGTGCACCATGGGCCAGCCAGAATGCGTGTCAGATCCAGAACCCGGATACCATCCAAAGGGGCAGGACGCGTCGCCTGCGAGGCGTGCTGATCGCTCACGTTACAGTGCTCCATTCAAAAACAATTAGTCCAGCGTGATATTGGCTTGCTTGATCAGGCTGCCCAATTTCTCGTCTTCCTGACGCAGGAACTCGGCGTACTCGGCAGGGGTGGAGGAAATGATGTCCACGCCCTGACGACGGAAGGTTTCAACAAACTCGCTGTTCTCGCTGACGGTTTTCATGGCCTGGCTCAGGCGATCAATAATTTCAGTAGGCGTGCCGCTGCTGACGTGGAAACCAAACCAGGCTGTCACGTTATAGCCCTGGTTCAGGCCCAACTCTGCAAAGGTTGGAACCTCTGGCAACAAGGAGGAACGCTCCGGACCGGACACAGCCAGGGGACGCACAGTATTGGCGTTGATGTGCGTAATTGCGGTGCCCATGCTGTCGAACATGAAGGAGATGTGACCACCTAGCAGATCGGTCATGGCAGGTGCGCTGCCACGGTAAGGAGCGTGGATGACGTCGATATTGGCCATCGTGGTAAAGGCGGCAGCCGACAGGTGCGAGGACGAGCCATTACCAAAGGAAGCGTAAGTCAGATCATCGGGCTTGGCGCGAGCATGACTGATCAGCTCCTCGCCCGTATTGAATGGGCTTTGCTTGGCGTTCACCACCAGCACGTTCTGCCCTTCCGCCACCAGAGAAACAGCGGCCAGATCCTGCGCCGGATCGTAAGGCAGTTTCTTGTAAAGGTGGTTGTTCACCACGGCCTGACCAACCGCAGCCAGCAGGACGGTATAGCCATCGGGGGCAGATTTCGCGACGAAGTCCGTAGCGATAATGCCGCTGGCACCGGGCTTGTTTTCCACAATGATGATCTGGCCCAGATCCTTGGACAGTTGCTGCGCGACACCTCGGGCAATCACGTCAGTCACACCGCCCGGCGTAAAGGGCACAACCAGACGGATAGGCTTGTCCGGATACGCGGCTTGCGCGCCCAAGGAACAAAACAACAAACCCATTCCGGCCAGAAGAGGAGCCACTTTACGGGCTAGAATTTTTTTCATGCATCACTCCAAACTTATTTTGTCCGATAATCGAACTTGATTATTAAATTGCTAAGTCTTGTTTTTTTTACAATTTATCATCGATAATTCTTGTGAATCCCATCAAGTTCGTTAATCGAACAAAACTAGACCTTGCCACTTCCTGAGCCATGACAACAAATAAAGAGACAGGCCCCGCCACCAGCAGCTACAAAGGCGACCCGGATTACATGCAATCGCTAGCCCGTGGTTTGCAGGTGATTACGGCTTTTTCAGATAGAAGACGCCCATTGCGGGCCGCAGAAATTGCCCTGAAAACGGGTCTGGCACGGGCGGTGGTGCAGCGCTGCCTCTACACGCTGCAAGCCCTGGGCTATGCAGAGCAGGAAGGTCCGTTCTGGAAGCTGCGTCCGGCGATTTTGCAGCTGGGCCATGCCTACTTTTCTTCGACCTCCATCGTCAGTCTGGCCCAGCCCATACTGGACGACCTGAGTGACCGCGTCGGTGAAACCTGTGCACTGGCCTTGCTGGATGGAGACGAAATTCTGTATCTGGCACGCGCCCAACGACAGCGTGTACTGACTGTGTCTTTAGGCTTGGGTAGCCGCCTGCCTGCTCACTGCACCTCTATCGGGCGAATGATGCTGTCGCAGTTGCCGCAAAGCAGGCTGGATGCCTACCTGGAGCTGGCTCCCTTCAAGATCATGACGCAATACACCGCCCATACTCGCGAGGCTTTGCTGCGCGAATTAAAGCAGGTACAGGAAAAGGATTATTCCTTGATCAAGGAAGAACTGGAACTGGGTCTAACGGCCATTGGCGTACCCGTGCGCAGTGCCAGCGGGCGCGTTGTAGCCGGAATGAGCATCAGCATCAAGGACTGGCAGGATACGGAAGAAAAGCTGATCCAGCGCTGCCTGCCCGAACTACGTTCGAGCGCCAGGCAGCTGGGTTTGATGTTACCGGCCTGAGCAATCAGGCGGGATTGAGCATGGTCAGCGCACTGGCCAAGGCGTATTCCACGGCCTGCTGACGGATTTGGGTCCGGTCTCCATCAAAGATACGAGCAGAGGCGCGGGTCACAATGCCATCACCCCGGCGCTGTGCAAAACCGAAGCACACCAGGCCAACCGGCTTGCCCGCCGTGGCTCCATCCGGACCGGCAATGCCGGTCGTGGAAATAGCCAGTTCCGCATCTGCAGTGGCTTCCAGCGCACCCGCCGCCATTTCCATGGCGGTTTCCTCGCTGACCGCGCCAAAACGATCCAGGGTGTCCTGGTTCACGCCCAGTTCCTGAACCTTGGCCTTATTGCTGTAAGTGACCAGACCGCGCTCGAACCAGGCGCTGGAGCCGGGCAGGTCCGTCAGGGCAGCAGCCAGCAGGCCACCCGTACATGACTCGGCGCAGGCCACCATCCAGCCGCGATCTTTAAGGGCTCGCCCCAGGGCCAGGGCGGCATTGCCATGCTCGTAATCGCTCATGAGAACACTCCAAAACGTACCAAGACAGCCATCAGCAACAAGGTATAGCCTGCCGCCAGGAGATCGTCCCACATAACGCCAAAACCATTATGCAGACGACGATCAAAATAGCGGATTGGCGGTGGTTTGAGAATATCAAAGAAACGAAATAAAACGAATGCGATGCCCTGTGCAAGCCAGGTCTGCGGAATCAGCCACAGCACCAGCCAGAAGGCGACCATCTCATCCCAATTCATGCCGCTGTGATCGGACACGCCCAGGTCGTAGCCCGTGCGGTGGCAAGCCCAGCAGCCAATGAAAAAGGTAAGTGGCAAGAAAATGGCCATTTGCGTGTCGGTCAGCACATGCAGACCCAAGACCCACAAGACCCAGGCCAGCACCGTGCCCCAGGTACCCGGCCCCGGACGCAATACGCCGGTACCGCCGCCAAAGGCAATCAGGCGCCAGGGCTTTTTCACCACCCAATCCAGGGTAGGACGTTGAATGGGATTCAAGGAAGGATCAGGAAATGTGCTCATGACACAGACTCAGCCACCAAAATGATCGAAACCGCCCTGGGCAGGGGCAGGATGCAGACCCTGTTGATCACGCACGTACACCCCGCTACCAGCGTGCATGGAGCCAATACGGCTAAGCTGCACGCCTTCGCGCTGGGCCAGCGCCATGATGGACTCCCGTTGTTGGGGAGCCCCCGTAAAACACAATTGAAAAACGTCACCACCAACCAGAACCGCTTCGCGTTGCAGCTCGGCAGGCAACCCATTTAAGGAAGGATCCAGCGGCAAGGCGTCCCAATCCAGATGGGCGGCACATTGGCTGGCTTTGGCGATATGGCCCAGGTCTTGAACCAGGCCATCAGACACATCAATGGCAGCATGAGCCAAACCTGCCAGGGCATGGCCCAGGCGGTAAGGCGGCCAGGGCTGTTCCAAGGCTGGGCGGCTGGCAGCCAGACGATCCGGGTCCGCAGCCAGTCGACCTTGCAGGAGGCGCAAGGCAATGTCTGCCGCCCCCAACGTCCCCGTCAACCAGATGTCGTCACCAGCTTGAGCCGCACTGCGTTGCAAGGCCTGCCGCACCGGGACTTCACCCAGCACCGTAATGCTGATGACCACCCCTTGCTTGCTGCGCGTGGTATCGCCACCGATCAAGGGGCATTGCGCCTGATCGGCCAGTTCAAACAAACCTTTGGAGAATGCGGCCAGCCACTCGGGCCGGACTTCGGGCATGGACAAAGCCAGAAGGCAGGCTCGTGGCTTGGCCCCCATGGCGCCCAGGTCCGACAGGTTCACGGCCAGCGCCTTGTGCCCCAAGAGAAAGGGGTCCACATCGGGAAAGAAATGTTGCCCTTCGATCAATAGATCCACGCTGCTGGCCAGTTGCCAGCCGGGTGTTGGAGTAAAAAGGGCGCAGTCGTCGCCCACTCCCAAATAGCCTTCGGGAGCGGGACGATTGAAATACTGCTGGATAAGACCGAACTCGTTCAGCACGGCACGCCCCGTTTTAGCGGCGGGCCTGCTTGGCAACTTCAGGTGCGCGTACGTCGGCGGCCAGTTTGTCCAGCACGCCGTTCACGAATTTGAAACCGTCGGTACCGCCAAAGGACTTGGCCAGTTCAACGGCTTCGTTAATGGCTACGCGGTAAGGCACTTCAACGTGATGCACCAGTTCGTAGCTGCCAATCAGCAAGATGCCGTGTTCGATGGGAGAGAGCTCTTCCAAAGGACGATCCACATACGGCAAAAAGCGTTCGCGCAGCACAGGGGCTTCGCGCATGACGCCGAACAGCAAGGTTTTGAACCAGGCTGCGTCGGCTTCGCCAAACTCCTCGTCGCCCCGGATATGGGCGTCGATGGAGGTGGCTTCCTGCAGGCCATCAGCACCTCGCAACAGCCAGGAGTAGATGCCCTGCAGGGCAAATTCGCGCGAGCGGCGGCGCGCGGATCGTCCGTTGGCCTTGCTGGCCGGGACTTTATTTGTCGTCGTCAAGATCTTCGTCCTCGTAATCTTCGTCCTCATCGTCGTCCAGCTCGGGTTCGAGGACGGCGATAAGATTGCCCAGCTCGACCGCTGTACGGGCGCAATCGCGACCTTTTTCAGCAGCACGAATCTCGGCTTGTTCATCTGTGTTGGTGGTCAGTACACCGTTGGCAACAGGAATACCGGTTGCCAGGGAGACTTGAGTAATGGCCGAAGCGCTTTCATTGCTGACCACTTCAAAGTGGTAGGTGTCACCGCGGATAACAGCACCCAGAGCGATCAGGGCATCAAATTCGCCGGTTTCAGCCATCTGGCCCAGGGTAATGCCCAGTTCCAGCGCACCGGGGACGGACAGAACGGTCACGTCGCGCTCGTCTACACCCAAAGCTTCCAGCTCTTTCAAGCAGGCTTCCAACTCGGTCAGACCGATGGATTCATTAAAACGCGCACGCACAATACCAATGTGCAGACCTTCCCCATTCAGGTCAGGGGTAACAATGTAAGGATTCATGTTGGAAGCTCCGCTTAGGATTGAGAGTCTGGTTCGCTATGGTAACCCGTCACGGTCAATGCAAACCCGGCCATGCTTGGCATTTTACGTGGTCGCGACATCAAACGGGCTTTACCAACATTGAGGTCACGCAAAATTTGTGCACCAATCCCGTAGGTGCGCAGATCGTTGCGGCTAGGGCGACCGCGTGGCGCCTGGGCCGGGCTGTCTGCAGCCCAAGCCTGAATCTGCTCGAAACTCTCTTCTTCGGAGCTCTGGCAGTTCATCAGCAAGACAACACCGCTGTCGGATTTGGCCACGGTACGCAACGCAGTGGGCAGGGTCCAACTGTGGCCCACATCCCCCTCGATCAGAACATCCAGCACGGTAGTCGGTTCATGTACACGCACCAGGGTTTCCACTTCCGGGCTGATTTCACCGTGCACCAGTGCCAGATGCAAGCCACCGGAAGACAGATCGCGGTAAGCGTGGCATTCAAATTCGCCATAAGGAGTCTTGACGGACTTCTTGTGCAAACGCTCGATCATGGACTCGTGTTCGCTGCGGTACTGGATCAGGTCCGCAATGGTGCCAACCTTGATGCCGTGTTCGCGGGCGAACACCAGCAAATCGGGCAAACGCGCCATGGTGCCGTCAGGATTGAGCACTTCACAAATGACAGCAGCCGGGGTCAAGCCTGCCATCGCCGTCAAATCGCAGCCCGCTTCGGTATGACCGGCACGCACCAGCACACCACCTTTGGCCGCCTTCAAGGGAAAAATGTGGCCAGGCTGCACCAGATCAATCGGACGTGCATCACGGGCCACGGCCGCTTGCACAGTACGGGCGCGGTCAGCAGCGGAAATGCCGGTCTCCACGCCTTCAGCCGCTTCAATCGACACCGTGAAGTTGGTGCCAAAGCGTGTACCGTTGCGGGTGGCCATCAAAGGCAGGTCCAGCTGACGGCAGCGCTCTTCGGTCAGCGTCAGGCAAACCAGACCGCGGCCATGCGTCACCATGAAGTTGATCGCCTCGGCATTTACGAATTCGGCGGCCATGACCAGATCGCCTTCGTTTTCGCGGTCCTCTTCGTCAACCAGAATAACCATGCGACCGGCGCGCAGCTCTTCAACAATCTCTGGAACGGGAGCGATTGGACTGGCGCCCAGTTGACCAGCGTCGGACTGAATTTCTTGATTCATCGTGCTCTTTGCTCAGACAGATAATAATTAAGGCCATTTTACGACACCCAAGGCCCGGCGGGCAGCTTCATTAGTCGGTACACTTGAAGACCGTGCCAAACCGCTCCAAACCCCTATGACCGAACCCATTTTGCCTGCTCTGGACGAAAAGCGTCGCCGTATCCAATCCATTGAAACGGGTTTTGGCCTGTTGAAAGTGCTGGTAGATAGCGGACAACCCATGATGTTGCGAGATCTGGCCACGCAAGCTGGGATGAGTTCGGCCAAAGCCCACCCGTATCTGGTCAGTTTTACCAACGTAGGACTGGTGCAGCAGGCTCCGGCTACCGGCCTGTACGAGCTTGGGCCGTTTGCCTTGCAGATGGGTTTGGTCAGCTTGCAAAGCCAGAACCCGGTGAAGATTGCCCTGCCCCTGGTTCAAGCCTGGGCCT
Organism: Alcaligenes sp. DN25; assembly: GCF_023674485.1. Classification (NCBI taxonomy): domain Bacteria; kingdom Pseudomonadati; phylum Pseudomonadota; class Betaproteobacteria; order Burkholderiales; family Alcaligenaceae; genus Alcaligenes; species Alcaligenes sp. DN25. Next base: position 3,214,647 of record NZ_CP098408.1, read on the forward strand.
CGCGCATCGGGCACACCCTGGGCTTGGCGGTGCTGGGCTCACACGGACCCACCATGGTTCATATCAGCGAGGCCAGCTACCCGGTCCATGTAAACATGCGCTGCGGCACGGTCATGTCCATGCTGCACACGGCCACCGGCCACGTCTTTGCCGCCTGGCTGCCCCCTGAGGTGGCGCGCCACTACATTGAGCGCGAGGCAGGCGACAGCGCTGTTGTCACCAGTATCAGTCCGCTGCGCCCCAGCCCCAAAGAACTGGCTGCCATGCTGGAAAAAATCCGTGAACAAGGTGTGGCACAGGCACTGGGCAACCCCTTGCCCGGTATTGATGCCCTGTCCGTCCCCGTGTTTGATCACTCCGGCCAGATTGTGCTGGCCCTGACCAGTCTGGGCCCCAGTACGCTGTTTGATGCCAGTATCAACAGCCCCATCCTGGCTCAGTTGCGACAGTGCGCCAACAGCATTTCACACCAGTTGGGCTGGCGCGAGCCACTAGGTACTCCCCCTTTATAAAACTTGACATGACTACACACACTTATACGGGTGTCGACACTTCAAGTTTGGCTGGTTTACATGCAAAATAATCGTTTTATCCGCCCACCTGCTGTGGGTGATTTCTCGAGTGCGATGCTGTGCTAGAACAAGAACTGAAATTTTTTGTACCCGAGAGTGCCCGTCCCGGTTTATTGACCGCCTTTGACGCAGTACGCACGGGTAGCATTACCTTAAATGCCATTTACTTTGATACGCCCGAACGCGATTTGGCGCGCTCGAGTATCGCCTTGCGTCTGCGCAAGGAAGGCGAGCAATGGGTTCAGACCGTCAAACTGCCCGGTCCTGATACCCTGTCCCGCATTGAAATCAATCACCCCCGTCCCGGCCCGGAACTGGACCTGAGCCTGTATCAGGACACACCCGCCCACGCTGCGCTGGCTCGTTACGCGGATCAAATCCAAGCCCGTTATCAAACCCGCATCCAGCGCGAGCTGGCCCTGATCAAGCAAGGCCAGTCTGAACTGGAGCTAGCCTACGATGTGGGCCATATCGAATCCAATGGTTTGAAGCTGCTGGTCAACGAGCTGGAAATTGAGCTGATCAAGGGCGAGAGCCTGACCATGTTTGAGGTTGGCCAGCGCTGGCTGTACAAACATGGCCTGATTCTGGAGATGCGCAGCAAGTCCGAGCGTGGTGATGCCCTGGCCAGTCTGGCGGACCGCCGCCGGGCCAAATCGGAAAGTCTGGATCTGACGCCCGAACAGGTAGCTGCAGCCCTGACCCGCAAAGCCTACGACCTGCCCAAACCGCATTTTGTTGACACCGAAGATCTGGAACAGTTTTATAGCCTGAGTGCCACCATGAGCCTGGAGCAGGTCATTCGCAATGCCGCCTTGCTGGCCGGCGTGGATGGCATACGTCCGGACTCTTCCCGTCAGGCTGACTATCTGGCCTTGATGCGAGTGGGTCTACGCCGTCTGCGCTCCTGCCGCAAGTTGTTCAAAATGTGGCTATCGGCTAGCGAAGGGTATGCCAATACGCGCCTGACACATTATTTTGGTCTGTTTGGTCAGGCACGCGACCATGACCTGGTACACCTGGAAATCACCCCCTTGCTGCTGCAGGCGGGAATGCCCGGCCCCGCACCTGAGCCTACTCCTGCCCATCTGGAGCACGACCCGGTCCAACTGGCCAGTGCAGCCGAGTTTCAGTCCCTGCTGTTAAGTAATCTGCAAAGCCTGATTTGCGGCCCTACGCTGGAACTGAACGGTGTACCTCAGCCCGAACATTTGATCGAAGCCCGTATCAGCCGCTGGTTCCAGACAATTCAACTACGCAGCCAACGCTTTGCGCAGATCAGCCAGGACAAGCAGCATCGTTTGCGCAACCGGATCAAGAGCCTGCGCTACTGCCTGGAGTTTTTGCCCAGCGCAGCCGACAAGCAAGGGCTGCACAAAGTACTGCGCGAATGTCAGGCCTTGATTGGTGCAGTCACCGACGTGGACGTGGCGCTGGATTGGTATGCCCAACATGCGGCCAACCCCGAACAAGCGCAGTTTGCGCGGGACTGGCTGACGCATGCCCGCCAAGGTCGTGCCGCCCATGCACAGCATGCGCTCAATGCCTTGGATCAGCATCAGCCGCAAACAGAGCTTCTGCGACGCTGAACGCCAAAAGCACTGAAAAGCCCACTGTGCACTGAGCCTTTGCTTGCTACTGCGTAGCGCTCTTTTCCTGGTCGGCCCGGGGATAAAAAAGCGGCGATGTCTTTACAGGCATCGCCGCTTTTTTGACAGCCAAACTTGGATTTAAGCGTTCATGCCCAACAAGGCCGACGCAAACTCACGGGCCACAAAGGCTTGCAGATCCTGCATGCCCTCGCCCACGCCAATCCAGTACACCGGAATAGGACGTACGCCTTGCGCACAGGCAGCAACGGCAGCCAGCGTCCCGCCTTTAGCCGTACCGTCCAGCTTGGTAACCACCAGGCCAGTCAGCCCCAAGGCCGCATCAAAGGCACGGATCTGGGAAATGGCGTTCTGGCCGGTATTGCCGTCCACAACCAAGAGAATTTCATGAGGAGCCTGACCATCGGCCTTGCCGATGACGCGCTTGATCTTCTTGAGCTCTTCCATCAGGTGAAGCTGAGTTGGCAAACGGCCGGCGGTATCCACCATGACCACGCCCATATCGCGGGCACGGCCTGCATGCACAGCATCAAACGCCACCGCGGCGGGGTCACCACCGTCTTGAGCAATAACACTGACGTTATTGCGGGTGCCCCATTCAATCAGCTGTTCACGAGCGGCAGCACGGAAGGTATCACCGGCGGCCAACAAGACTTTTGCGCCCTGCTCCTGGAAGGTGTGAGCCAACTTACCGATAGACGTGGTTTTACCTGCACCATTCACCCCGGCAATCATGACTACCAGTGGTTTGCTCGATTCCAAAGGAAAGGATTTCTCCAGGGGCTTCAAATGATCGGTCAGGATGTCACACAGGATCTGTTTGACCTGGGCCGCATCGCTGACTTTTTCTTTACGGACACGAGCACGCAAGGCGGTAATCAGTTTCTCGGTAGCCTCAACACCCGCGTCTGCCATCAGCAAGGCGTCTTCCAGTTCCTCGAACAAGGTTTCATCAACCTTGGCACCGACGAACAGACTGCTCAGGCTCTGGCCTGTACGCGACAAGCCCTGCTTCAAGCGTGCCATCCAGGAAGTTTTCACCACAGGCGCGGCGGCTTCTGGCTCTGGCGTCGGGGCAGGAGCTGGTTCAGGCTGTGGCGCAGGAACTGGAACAATCTCTGGCTCCGGTTCAGGAGTCGGCTGTATCTCGGGTTCTGGCTGCGGCACCGGCTCGGGAATTGGCTGCACCTCGGGTTCAGGTACAGGCTGCACTTGCGGCTCGTGGACACGGGCAGGCTCTGGGGTCGGGACACTGGCCGGGGCCGGTTGTGGCACCTCTGGCTGCGTGGGCGTAGACTCGGAAGCAGCGCGATGTTCAGCCTGACTGGCTGCCTGGCTATCCAAAGCCACAGCAGGCGAGGCCACCGGCGTTTGAACCGGCGTGCTTTGCTCCTGCGATACAGCGGGGGATGCATCTGCCGCGTCAGCCTGGGGCTTAGACGGGGCAGGAGAAAGCGGCTCGGTCAGCTCCGTTTGAGTGACTTGTGGCTCTGGCTTGGCCTTCTTTCTTTTAAAAAAACTGAACATACGATTTACACTAGAAAATTCTGTTGAATGACCACATTATCCGATCAAAGCGCTAATGAGAAAACATGCTGTCCGTATTGTAGGTGGTGATTACCGCCGCACACCGATTTCAGTCGTCGATGCACCCGGTCTGCGGCCCACCCCGGATCGTGTGCGCGAAACGCTGTTTAACTGGCTTAACCACTTCTGGGGCGGTCAGTTCAGCGACAAGAACGTGCTGGATCTGTTTGCCGGTAGCGGAGCCCTGGGCTTTGAAGCGGCCTCGCGCGGTGTCGCCTTTGTACAAATGGTGGAACGCCACGGACCCGCTGTCAGCAATTTGCGCAGCCTGCGTACCAAACTCAAGGCAGACCACGTCCGTATCCATGCGGGCGACGCCCTCCATATTCTGGAGCGCAGCCAGATGCGCTACGATCTGGTCTTCATAGACCCGCCTTTTGCGCAGGACTGGATGGAACGTATCTGGCCCTTGCTGCCCAATGTGCTGGCACCGGACGCACTGGTTTACATTGAGTCCGAAACCCCTATACAAGCCCCAGATCAATACGGGATACTACGACAGGATAAGGCAGGGCAGGTACATTATCATTTGTTGCGATTTGCTGCGATGCAAAAAACAGTCAATAATGCCGAATTTTCCGGGACGCCTGCACCGCTCCCCCCGGACTCCGACCTGCCAACTTGAACCACTTACGCGGATGCACCATGATCACAGCTGTTTACCCCGGCACCTTCGACCCCCTGACACGAGGCCATGAAGACTTGGTCCGGCGAGCCGCCAACCTTTTCGATCACGTTGTGGTCGGTGTGGCCTCCAGCCAGAACAAGCGCCCTTTCTTCACCGTTGAAGAGCGTGTTGAGATCGCCTCCGAAGTGCTCAGCCACTATCCAAACGTGGAAGTGAAAAGCTTTTCCGGCCTGCTCAAGGACTTTGTGCGCGAGCAAAATGGTCGCGTTATCGTACGTGGCCTGCGCGCCGTCTCCGATTTTGAGTACGAATTTCAAATGGCGGGCATGAACCGTCACCTGCTGCCCGAAGTCGAGACCATGTTCATGACTCCTTCGGATCAGTACCAGTTCATCTCCGGCACTATCGTGCGCGAAATTGCCATTTTGGGCGGTGATGTAGGCAAATTTGTGTTCCCGTCCGTGGAGCGTTGGCTACAAACCAAAGCCAAGGAACGCAATCAGCAAACGGTTTCAGCCACCTGAACTCGCCCTGCGCAGCGGTCCGTACTACACTGTGGGGTGACCGACTGGTCAAATCCAAGGACCACGCTTATCAGGACACTGCGCTATGGCACTGCACATTACTGAAGAATGCATTAACTGCGACGTTTGTGAGCCGCAGTGCCCTAACCTGGCTATTTACATGGGCGAGGAGATCTACGAGATCAATCCCAACCTGTGTACAGAATGCGTCGGCCACTTTGATGAGCCGCAGTGTGTGGTAGTGTGCCCGGTCGAATGTATCGAGGTTCACCCCCAGCATCAGGAAAGCCAGGAAACGCTGCTTGCCCGCTATCACCGGCTGCAGTCCGAACCTACGACATAAGCAGAAAAAAAAAGCCCTGCCATGAGCAGGGCTTGTTCTATATGGATCACCGCGCAGACAGCTTACTCAGCCTGGGGCAAACGCTTTAACAGACGCAGCGGCTGGCCTGTATAGCGGCTGAACCACTGGGCAGGCAAATCCCCTTCGTCTACCAATTGCACGGATTGCCCATTTTCCTGCCACAGGGAAAAGGAATCCGGATCGTCTTCAATAACGTCCACTTCGATATCCAGGCGCAACATGCCCGGAGCGCGCAACACCAGCTGGCCAAAACGCAGTTCCATACTAAGCTCGGCCAAGGCAGGCAGCGCATCGGCAGCCAGGACCTGCCCCTGATCGTTCCCCAGCACCCATCGCCCCTTGCAGGCCAGTGCCTTGCCGTCACTAAGGGACGGGCCGCCTTGCAACAGGCAAACCGTCTGGTCAGGCGAACTTAACGCTGAACTTGTGCTCATGGCTTGAACCACTGCTTCATGGCTTCGCCCACGGTTTGTGGAACCTTGGCCCCCAACTCTTCCTTGATGATCTGCTTCACCTCGGACTTCACATCGGGGGTGGACTCTGCTTTAGCTTCTGACGCTTGTTGGCTCAACAAATCCAGCAAACCGTCTTGCAGTGCCTTCTTGATGGAGTTGCTGGCAATATCTTTCCACTGAATCTGGTAGGACAGCCCTGTCCAGGGACCGGAGATATGGATAGGAATCAGCACATTGCGCAGGTCCTGGAAGGACTTGCGCTCTTCCACGGCCAGATTGTTGTGGTTCAGGCGAGCCTGCAAAGTCACATCTGCTTGTTGATTTACCAAATCCAGCGTGGCGCCTTTAGCCGCTGTCACCGTCAGAATCGGGGTGGTGGCCCGTAAATTACGGAAAGTCGCTTGCCCTTTCTTGATATCCAGACTGCCCTGCAAACGGTTCAACACCGTGCGGCGCAAAGGATCGGACTGGGGCAGCAGCAAAGGAATCTGACCGCCAAAGGCATTGCGCACGGCTTCGTTGATATCGCGCACGCTCTGGTCCAGATCAACGCTGCGCCAGCTGCCGTCATGTAAATCGACCGTCAGGCCACCTTCCAGAGCATTCAGACGCTCCTGGCTTGTGGCGCCTTGAGCCTTCAGGTTCAGATCCACATTGCCCTTGCCTGCCAGGTAGTCATTGCCGAACGCATCCAGCAAGAGCGAACCGACCTGCATTTGCTGCAACTTCAGGCCCAATTCGAAGCGCTTGCCGGGCTCAACCTTGGCCTTGGCCTGAAGCTGACCTTCATACGCCTGCGCATTGAACTGCGACAAATTGATCAACTGACCCTGGTTCTTGACCTGAGCTTTCACCTGATCCATCACTACACCCAGGCTGCGCAGCTTTTCGATTTCAAAACGCAGATCAAAGCTGAGCGTATCCAGCCAAGCGTAAGAGGAGGCTTCTTCAACCACTTCTTCGACTGCGGGAGCCTGCTCTGCCTTGGGCTGCTCGGCTTGTTCAGTCCCCTCTGCAGCCGGCTCCTGCTCGGTAGCGACTTCCGGCGCTTCAGCCTCTGGCTCCGGCTCCGGTGGGGTCACCACTTCGGGGGCTGTCACCCAGAAAATCGAACGCAGTTCGTCCAGGTCCAGTTTGTCCGCTTTGAGTACCGCGTTCAGCAACGGCCCTTTACCCTTATCTTGCAAGCTCACATCCAGACTGCCTTGAGCCTGCTCGGTGCTACTGCTTAGCTGCGCACTGTATTCTTGTTTGCCTTTGTTCAGGTCTGCCTGACCCGTCAGAGGCATCTCGAACCGGCTACCTGCGTCGGCCTCGTCTTCCACGCGGATATTGGCTTTAACCTCGGGCAGACGCAGCCACTCATTCGATGGCTGCCACTGCATGGGGGAACTGGCCTTCAATTGCGCCACACGGCTGCCTTGCTTGATGGCGCCGTCCAGCTTGGCCTGCTCAAATATCAATTCCTGGCTGTTACCGGACAAGCCTTGCAACGTCAAACCCAAACCCAGGACCTTGGGGCCGCTGACTTTCAGGCTGGCAACGACAGGCGAGCCTTCAGCCTGGGCAGGCGATACCTGGATACGAGGCACGTCCAGGGCCAGATCCAGATTCTGATCTTCATTTTTGCCACGAACACGCAAAGCCAGCTTCTCGAAAGACACCAGGTCGCTGACGCTGTCGATTTCCATCTTGGGCGTATTCAACGTGGCATTCAGATCACTAACCGGATAAGCGCCCAACCACTGACCTTGCAATTGGGTATCCAGATTGGTGGCGCTGAACTGGCGTTGGGCCGACTTGTAGGCCACATTGCCCTTAAGAGTCAGGCTTTGTGCCTGCAACTGGTCCAGATCACCGACAAAGCTCAAGTTCAGCTTTTGCGCGCCGTAGGATTTGGAAGCAGGGTCCAGTCTCAGCTGCCCTTGCCCTTCCAGCACACCATCCGCCACGGGATAGTCCCCCGACAAGCGGCTCTTGAAAGCCACATCAAAAGGCTGACCAAACGTCATGCGGCCCGTGTTCACTTCCAGCTGCAACAAACGGCCAATTACATTGCTGCGTTTGCTGAAGTAATGAATCTCACCCCCCTTCAGACTCAGACCCGCAATATCAATCTGGAAATCCGTTTCGCTACCCGAGCGCTTGGCAATCAACTCGGGAACGGGCAAGGACTCGGGTGCAGGCTCGGCTGTCTGAGGAGCCTCGGCAGCTTGTGCTGCGGGCAACAAGGATACGCCCGAGCGGGCAAGGGGAAGGTGAGGGCCGGCAGGCGGGGCTTGCAGCAAGTCGTCAAAATTCAGCTTGCCTTCCTCATCGCGCACAATCCAGGCTTTGAAGCCGGTAACAGCAACGTGGTCCACCACCAGGCGGTTATTGATCAAAGGCCACAAGGCCACCGCAAACCGGGCGCTTTCCAAAGAAGCGAAAGGATCTTCCGAATTACGGTCAGACAGGGACAGCCCCTGCACGGACAGGCCAATGCGGGGAAATAAAGAAAGTTCGATATCACCGTCAATCTTGAGCGTACGCTGATACTTTTGCTGGACGATGTCAGCCAGCTTCTGCTTGTACGAATTGGGATTGAATGTCAGCAGGAAAATCGCCCCGCCTACCACCGTGACAATAGCTAAAACGACGAGGCTGAATAAGCCCCGCTTAAACCATACTTTCATGTAAGCCTCTAGGACCTCGGGGCAGGATGCAACACGCCATCTGCCCGGATACGAAATGCTAACCCATGTCGGGCCATTGCGAAGTAACGAAAATAAGAAATATCCACCCGCACTTTAAAAAGCAGAGCCTGTTGTCAGTAATTCGCCATTATTACCAAAAGAAATAAAAGCATAGTATTAATGTCTGCGCCCTTAGATGCTTTTCTCTACATACAGGGGTTATGCTTGCTTTGTCTTATATAAGCCACTTGATCATCAATTCCAGAATTAACCATGAAACTAGAGACTCTCGCCATTCATGCTGGCTACCAGCCTGATCCGACCACAAAAGCCGTTGCTGTTCCGATTTACCAGACCACTTCCTACGCTTTCGACAATACGCAACACGGCGCGGATCTGTTTGACCTGAAGGTGCCCGGCAATATTTACACCCGCATCATGAACCCGACCAATGCCGTGCTCGAAGAGCGCGTGGCAGCACTGGAAGGCGGGATTGCGGGGTTGGCAGTAGCCTCTGGCATGGCAGCCATCACGTATGCTATCCAAACGATTGCAGAGGCCGGCGACAACATTGTGTCCGTCAGTAAACTGTACGGCGGCACCTACAACCTGTTCGCGCACTCCTTCCCGCGCCAGGGCATTACCGTCAAATTTGCCCAACCCAATGATATCGAAGCACTGGAAGCCCTGATCGACGACCGCACTCGTGCCGTGTTCTGCGAAACCATCGGCAACCCGGCTGGCAACATCATCGATATCCGTGCACTGGCCGATGCCGCTCACCGCCATGGCGTACCCCTGATTGTAGACAATACCGTGGCCTCGCCTGCCCTGTGCCGTCCTATCGAGCACGGTGCCGACATTGTCGTGCACTCGCTGACCAAATACATGGGCGGTCACGGCACCACCATTGCGGGCATGGTCGTGGACTCCGGTAAGTTCCCCTGGGCCGAGCACAAAGATCGCTTTGCCATCCTGAATACGCCTGACCCGTCCTACCACGGCGTGGTCTATACCGACGCCTTTGGCCCAGCCGCCTTCATCGGCCGCTGCCGCGTGGCTCCGCTGCGCAATACCGGCGCTGCCCTGGCCCCCTTGAGCGCTTTCCAGATCCTGCAAGGCATCGAAACCCTGCCTCTGCGCATGGAGCGTCATACAGAAAACGCCCTGAAAGTAGCCCAGTATCTGAACAAGCACCCACAAGTGTCCTGGGTGAAGTACGCCGGTTTGCCTGACCATCCGGATCATGAACTGGCCAAGCGCTATATGGGTGGCAAGCCTGCGGCGATTTTGTCCTTTGGTATCAAGGGCGGCATTGAAGCCGGTACTCGCTTTATCGACGCGCTGAACCTGGTGCTGCGTCTGGTCAATATTGGTGATGCCAAATCCCTGGCTTGCCACCCTGCCAGCACAACTCACCGTCAGCTCAATGCCGAAGAACTGGCCGCCGTAGGCGTGAGCGAAGACATGGTGCGTCTGTCCGTTGGCCTGGAACACATCGACGACATTCTGGCCGATCTGGAACAAGCTCTGGAAGCAGCGGCACGCGGCTAAGACCCAAAAACCTGTACAGGCCGGAATTGCTGTACAGGTTTTTCGGCATCAAGCAAAAAAGCCTGGAATCGGTATTGCACCGACTCCAGGCTTTTTTCATTCTTGGCAATACGGCCGTCAGACAGACCGTGTCACGGACGCAAGAGAATCAGGACTTGCGAAACAACTGCGTCAAACCACCCAGCAGGCTGCTGGCATCGGTAATGTGAGATGGGTCAAACTGACCATTGGGGCTGGCTTGATTGATCAAGGACGGCAGCATGATCTTCAGATTATCCAGCACGCTTTGCTGATTCAAACCCGACAGGTCCACCAATTGCTTGATGGCCGGTTGCCCCATCACGCCCAGCAAATCCTGCTGGCCGATTTCCTGATTGCTGCCCTGCGAAATCCAGGACGACACCACATCACCAAAACCACCCGAGCGAAAACGCTCGATCAGGCCGCTCAAACCGCCTGGATAGCTGCTGATGACTTGAATCAGGGCGGGCAACAAAGCGCCCTGCTCTTTGGATTTGGAATCCGTAGCCGACAAGGCCGACACAACAGAATTAAGCAAACTCATTATTTTTCTCCCCAATGCACGGCACCGCGCGTGGGCAGGTGCTGATATCAGGCCTCATTATGCCGCGACAGGCCGCCAGGCGGGGCGGATTAATTGTCAAGGTGGGTCAATAGATCACTGGCGGAAAGGCCCTATTGCCCTGGGCTGGGCCTACGCTACACTGGTTTCTCAATAGTCCGGCATCCCCCACAGACCGACTCCATGGAGACCCTGGAATGACGCAAACTTCCTATACCGTCCTGTCCTCTGAAGAGACTGCTCGTGCCCTGCCTTATCCTGAACTGGTCGCCCAGCTAGGCAAAGCCATGGCCCAGTATGCTGCTGGCACTATCGTCGCCCCAACCCGTCAAGTTCTGGACTATCCCAAAACGGGGAAAATGCTGTCCATGCCAGCGGTTTCACACGATATAGGTGTTCATAAACTGGCTAATGTGATGCTGGACAACCAGCAGCAGGAACTGGGCAGTATCCAGGGCCTGGTCAGCGTCTACGACGCCCAGAACGGTTTGCCGCTACTGATTCTGGATGCACCCACCCTATCCGGACGCCGTACTGCAGCGGTATCCATGCTGGGTATTCAAGCCCTGTGGCCCCAAGGGCCGGAGCACATTACTTTGCTGGGGTACGGACAACAGGCTGTCGCGCATTGCGATGCCATCATGACGCTGTACCCCAAAGCACGCGTCACCCTGACGGGCCGTAACCCAGACCGTGCACAGGCTGTGGCCACATCCTTGCAAGCCAGATTCGGGGACCGGGTCCAAGCCACCACAGCTGTTCCGGAAAAAACGGATGTGCTGATCGCTCTGACCTCCAGCCTGACACCCGTGTATCACGAACCCGCACGCCTTGATCGCTTGCTGATTGGCTTGGGAGCCTTTCAACCGGATATGGCCGAGTTCGAGGCCCACACCTTGCTGGCCAGCCGTCTATATGCGGATGATGTCGCCGGTGCCCGCCAGGAAGCAGGCGACCTGATCCAGGCCGGCGTGGACTGGGAGCAAGTCCACAGCATTCACCAGGCGCTGCGTACCCCAGCCCCCAAAGACAAGCCCTTGTTCTTCAAATCGGTAGGCTCGGCTGCGTGGGATTTGGCAGCAGCACGCTGCGCCCTGCAACATTTAAACCAAGCCTAAATACTTAGGCTATTAACTAGCTGACTTCACACGCCAAAGCGCGCCCAGAGTGTTACTCTGGCGCGTACAATCCCTTACAGTCACTTACCGATCTCTTTTTGCCGCCCTGCCCATGACTTCTACGCTCCCTCCCACCGAAGACGATCCGTATCAGATCCAGTCCAAATTTGAAATTCTGCGTGTTTTACAGGCTATCGAAAAAGGGGGCCTGTTACTGCACATGGAAGCCAATCAGGGCAATGACCGGATTGTCACCACCATTCTGGATATTGATCTGGACAACAACGTGGTGGTGATTGATACCGCCAACAAAGAAGAAAAAACCCGCAATCTGCTGCAGTCCGAACATACCCATTTCGAGACCTCGCTGGACAAGATCAAGGTGACGTTTCAAGGCCCCACCCCAGAGGTCGTGTCCTACGAAGGTCAGCCAGCCCTGGCGATCCCGATCCCCGAATCCATTCGCCGCTTGCAGCGACGCGAGTTCTTCCGCGTCAACGTACCCGTCAGCGAACCGGCCATGGTGATCTTGCGCTTGAATAACGAATCCAAAAGCTTTCTGCTGCACGACATCAGCGGTGGCGGCTTGTCTTTGGTGGACGAATCGCAAAGTCTGGCAGAAGTGATCGGCACGCATAAAACCGAATCCCTGCTCGAACTGCCGCAAGCCGGTTCTTTTGTTGTGGCACTACAAGTAGCGCGTACGGAAACACAGCAGTTGCCTAATGGCAAACAGATTCAACGTTTGGGCTGTACCTTCATTGACCTGTCCGCCTCCACGCAGATGGCAATTCAGCACTACATCGGCCGCCTGGAGCGCCAGCAGATCGCCAAACAGCGCGGTCACGGCTAATTGGATGTTTGAGACATCCCCAAATCGCTGGGGGTGTCCACATCGCGCAAGATCCCCTCATCCACTAAAGGCACAAACAAGGTCTGATCCTTGTTGGCTTGCAACAAGTCGCGCGCACCCTGCTCGTCTGCCAGCTCCAAAAGCGGTTGATGCCACTCCAATCCAAAGCCAACCGGATTGCCAGGCTGGCCATTAAAAACGGGGCGTACAATTCCGGCCCCATCCTGCACAGCCTGGGCCACTGCCGCTACAGTGCTTGGCCGCAACCAAGGCATATCCGCCAGCAAAACAACATACCCATAACGGGGACTGCTAGCTCGGATACCGGCTTTCAGGCTAACACCCATACCGCGGATGGCCTCAGGTGCCTGAACAAATCTGATCGGCAAGTCACCCAACTCCTGACGCAAAATCTGCTCATGGATATCACAAACAAGCAGCACCTCATCGAGCACAGACAAAGCCGTCTCACAGACGCGGCGCACCATCGTTCTACCATCTTCAGTCTTGGCCAACAGTTTCAACTGCTGGCCCGACGGATCAAACCGCCGCCCCAAGCCTGCCGCCAGAATAATGCCGGTCACCCCAGATACATGCTGCTGCCCTGCCATTGATTCACCTCTCCAGTCTCACGTGACTACTCTGTCACACCATGTCTTTTCACGCCCCTGCGTACAGGATAAATTTATTGATAGAAACAAGCACGAAGAAACCAAGCAACACTCAATGTAGTAACATAACTACATTCAAATACCGCAGGAGGGTGCATCATGACTATCACCACTCTTTCAAGCCGAGAATTCAACCAGGCCACCAGTGAGGCCAAAAAAGCCGCGCGCAATGGTCCCGTCATCATTACCGATCGTGGTCGCCCCTCACACGTGCTAATGACATTCCAGAATTACCTGCAACTGACCGAGCAGCGCCGCAACATTATTGATGAATTGGCCATGTCAGACGATGACGCCGACATCGACTTTGAACCTGCTCATAGCAACATCAACACTCGCCCCGTTGATTTCTGACCATGTACCTTCTGGACACCAACGTCGTCTCCGAAATACGGAAAATGAAATCTGGCAAAGCCGATGCAAATGTCACCGCCTGGATTCACAGCGTCAACGCCGCCACCCTGTACATATCCGTCATTACCGTCCTGGAACTGGAACAAGGCATCCTGAGCAAAGAGCGGGAAGATGCCGCCCAGGGAACCATATTGCGCAATTGGTTTGAAAATCAGGTGCTACCCGCATTCTCCCAAGCCACCTTGAACATTGATGCAGCGGTAGCACGACAATGTGCCCAATTGCATGTTCCAAACAAGAAGGGCGAACGGGACGCCTTGATCGCGGCAACAGCCCTGGTTCACAACATGACCGTCGTCACGCGCAACACCAAAGACTTCAAAGGTTCCCCTGTCACCCTCCTCAACCCGTGGGAAAACTGAGCCGAACAGCTCTCCAAAATCAGCAGCCCCCAGCATCCTCTATTCAGATACCCGGCCACCAGCAAATATCATCTCTTAGCAGCGTCACCATTCCGGCCTGCTCAGTTTCCCAATCCTGGCCTTGGCTGGCAGACTCGCTCCTGACTATCTGACTACTTTCCCCTCCAATTCCCACCCTCCTCGTTTCTTTTCCTCCGCCCCAGTGCCGTTTGGGCTTTAACCAGTGTCACATGTTTTCTTGTGCGGCCCGGGTACGGCTTGGCGGGCGAGTCAGGGCTCTTGCCGCGGGCAGAGTGCTGGGGCGGGATGCAAGGGGCGTGCCGTTTGAGGAGCACGCTTGCCGTTTGTCCGGGGGACAAACCGCGCTCAGAGTTCACGACCCGCCCGCCCCGGCACTCTGACAAGGGAACCCACGCGCAGCGTGGGCAAGGGACCCGCCAAGACAAGCCGTACCCGGGCCGCACAAGAAAACCATCCACAGGCCTCACGCAAAGCCCAACGGCACGTCCAGAAGAAAGCCGCCCAAAAAAAGCGACTCCCCCGGCAACCCCGCAACCCTTTAACCCAAAACTCAAAGCTCAAAGCTCAAAAGAGCAGATGCACGCCGTTTAAAAACCCCGACCAAGGGTTTAAAACCAACAATATCAATTTGACACATCTGCTATATTTTTCCGACACAGGCCAAGGCACCACCCTTCATCAGCCCTGCCCCGATGCAGCAACAATGAACGCCCCACTCTAATCAAACTGTTTCCTCTACCTCAGGGGCCATCCAGTGCAAACAATATCTCGCGCCTTCAACACCTGCTCAACAATGAAACCAACAAAACTGTGTGCCGCCCTGGCGCTTGTCATTGCCCCACTGTCTGCTCAAGCCCTGGAAGACAGAATCATAGAAAACGCCTCGGGACGCCCCGTCTTTATCGCGCGTTTTTTTGAAATTGGCGATGGTCCGTTCGACAACCAGGGCAATACATCCTACTGGAGCTGGCAAGGTCATGAAGCCTACAAAAACGAGATCGTTGACGGCTTGGGCTATTGGGCTGAAATACTCCAGACCCAAGGTAACAATCCTCCAAGCATCGTCAATATAGGTACGAGTAATGTGTCGGGCAACGCCTACGGTGGCTCACCCGAAGCCAATGACGGCCAAAGTGCGTTAACGCAAATGCAGCAAAATATCTTCGGCCTGACGCCAGCGGCAGGCACGCTGCCATTAGGTGGGCATGGGTTTTTTGGCCTGGGCACAGACGACTACGCAACAAAACCGACGCTTACACAAACACCCCAGACCGGTAAAGACAGCGTACTCCTGACGGCCATTCACGAAGTTGCTCATGGCCTGGGTATCTTAAGCAGCGTAGAAAACAGAGGCGATGACCATGACATACGACCGTATTTCACAAGCCAGCTGAGTAGCTGGACGCAACTGCTAAGGGACGACAACGGTAATCCAGCACAGGCAGGACAGAAAGTTCTATGCAATGGCTGCAACACCTCTTACGACCCTGATGCCTTCGATCTGCGGCAGGACAAGGGTTTCCTGGTCGGTGCCAATATCGAGCAAGTCCTGGCTGGAGGCCTGCAGGGCGTACCCGTCAAGATACTGGGGGAAAACGGCGACGTAGATGACAACTTCATGAGCCACATCGAACTTCGAAACAGCGTCATGAGCCACCAGAATTTCCGTAACTATTCGGGCTTCATGGAAGCTGAACTGGCCGTCCTGCAAGACCTGGGCTACACCATTGACCGGGCCAACTTCTTCGGGCGCTCGATCTACGGCGATGGCCTGAAACTGGTGAATACACAAGGCTTCTTTGCCCGCAATGCCCAGGGCACCCACTACCTTCCAGGTCAGTACAACCAATCCACTTTAGGCTTGGGCCTGCATATCTATGGCAGCAATAATCAGGTCCGACAAGCCGCTGACCTGCTGGCAGCAGGATCAGGCGGTGCAGGCATACGGGTCGATGGCGAGAACAACACCCTTGTCATCGACCCAGGCGTCAGAATCTACGCAGATGGTTTGAACGGGCGAGGCGTTCAATTTGCCTATGGTCGCGGACACACACTGGTTCATCGCGGCGATATCCAGGCTAGCGGCCCTCAGGGTGTAGGCCTGCGTTTTGATTTTGGCACCAACTCGCTAGGCAACGAGACCGAGCGACGTGGATCCTACATCCGCAGCAGCGAGGGCAGCAATGAAGCCCTGCTCCCCGAACTGAACGGCCCCCTGGTTCAACAAGCCGACATCAGCGGGCGAGTTGCAGGTCAAGAAGCGGCCATCCTGATCTCTGACAATGCCTACGTTGAGCGCATCAACCTGATGCAAGGCGCACAAATTGAAGGCGATATAGTGTCGCATTACGCAGAACGCGACGACAACAACAAGCTGCGTCTGACTACGCTGTCCTTTGGTCAGGCTGCCAACAAGATGGGCCGCAGCATTGATCAGCCCGATGCCACATTCCACTTGAGCTACGCCGGCAACATCACCGGCAAAGACAATCTGGCCCTGTCATTTGACGGCGGCACAACGCAACTGAACGGCACCTTGCAGGTTCACAGCGCCACCATCAAGGAAGCAGCAACCTTGGGCGGGAATGCCAGTTTCGATCTGGCCAGCGGCAATGCTCTGATTAATGCCGGCACCCTGGCGCCCGGCAACTCCGTCGGACGCATCAATGTAAATGGCAACTTCCAACAAACAGCAACAGGCCGCCTGTTAGCCGAATTTGATGGTAAAGGCGGCCATGACACCCTCGCCGTCAGTGGCCATGCTGACCTGGCCGGCACGCTGCAACTGACGCCCGCCGCCGACTGGTATCAAAACGCCTGGTCCGTCGACACAAACTCGTTTGTGGAAGCAGCCAGCTACAGCGGCAGCTTCGGCACCACTCAAATCGCTTCCGTATCACCCACCTTGCAATTTGACGCCGCTCCCTTGGGTAATGAACGCTATCGCTTGTCGGCCACGCGAGCCAACAATGCCTATAGCCAGTATGGCCGCGACGAGAACCAGCAAGAAGCCGGCCAAGCCTTGTTCAAACTAGCCGCTGCCGGGCCAGCAGCCACACAAGGCCTGTTCCAGGCGCTCGACTTCTCGGCCACGGACGGCTCCCAAATACCCGCTGCCCTGAACCAGATCTCACCGGCAGGCTACAGCGCTGCAATGGCTGGATCCCTGATGCACGAGCGCTCAATCATGCAAACCGCCCGCCAAGGCCTGAGCCAAAGCATGCTGCGACCCGGTACTGACTGGCAGGGCTACGCCTTGGTATTCGGTGCCAGTGGCGATCAAAACACGCGCGGGTCCATGCTTGGCTACGATGCCCACAGCTATGGCCTGATCCTTGGAGCCGGACGCGCCCTGGAGTCAGCCCCCGACTTCGCCGTGGGAGCGCAGCTGGATATTTCAGACCTGTCGGTCAAACCAGATGCCCCTTACTCCGGCAAGAGCAAAGCCACCGCGTTTGGTCTGGCTGCCCATCTGCAATACCGCCCCGGTGCTCGGGAAGGTCTTTTTGCATTCAGCGGGCTGCGCCTGGGTCTGGAACAAGCCGATATGCGCAGACAAATTGCCATTGGAGACTACCAGGCCACGCACTCGTCCGACTGGACAGGACGCAATCTGTCGATTGACGCCGGCACAGGCTACCTGTGGCAGTTGGACCCATCCTTTTCTGTCGGACCCTTTGCCAGCATGAACTATGCCCTGGTGTCCCGCCCATCGGTCGACGAATCTGGCAATGCGGCCACTCGACTTCACCTGGACAGCAAGCGCGTAGACGCCCTGCGCTCCAGCCTGGGGCTGACGGCAGAATGGAAGCGCCCCCTGGCTGATGGCAGCAACTTGGCCGTGAACGTTGACATTGGCTGGAATCACGAATGGCTGGATCGCGACCTGACTCAAGCTGCCCGTTTCGCCATTGCATCCACAGATACGACGTTCAATACCCGCAATAGCGTACTGCCTCGCGACACGATGAGCCTGCGAACTGGCCTGACCTGGCAACGCAGTGAGCGTCTGTCGATTGGCACCAGCATCAGTTCACAGTTCGGCGGCGGGTATTCATCGCTGCAAGGACAGATGAATCTGCGCTGGGCGTTTTAAAAACAGATGGCCTCACACGGACCTGAACAGCAACTATAAAAAAGCCCCCGAGAGTCGTTCGACTCCCAGGGGCACAAGTCCGACAGCCTGCCCCCAAGCGGCAGACCACCGATACTCGCTCGATCAAAGTCCGATCAACTTCATCGCTTCTTCACGCGTTGCCACGGTGGCGTACTTCTGACGCATATCGAACAGGTTCGCCTCGTGAGGGCCAATCGCACGGTCACCCACGCAATCCGATACCACCAAGGGACGGAAACCCAGTTGCATCGCATCGACCACGCTGGAACGCACACAACCGCTGGTCACGGCGCCAGCAACCAGCAGTGTTTGCACACCACGCTGGGTCAACCAAGCCGCCAAGGGCGTACCGAAAAACGCCGAAGGCACATTCTTGCGAACGATGAACTCACCGGGCGCAGGAGCCAATTCCGGCACAATGTGGCTGTTGTGCGCATCTTCGATCAGACCCAGCATGCCGGGGACTTTAATGCTGAAGATGTTGTTATCAGCGCCATCATCGGCGTACACGATACGCGTATGAGCCACCGGCCAGCCCTGTTCACGCGCCGTTGCCAACAGCTTCTGTGTGTTCTCGATAGCTTCAGGAATATTGCCGCCACCAAACACGGCAGGATCCGCAAAGCCATTCACCAGATCAATAATCAACAAGCCGTAAGGAGCTTTAGGCTCCAGCGTCGACCCAAAACCTTGTTGAGCGTACACCGCTCCTTCATTCGTACTCACCAACGCCTCCGTCCAGTACTTTGCCGTCACGCACGACAGCGCGGCCATCCAGGCTGACCGTGCAATTGCGCAAAGGAATATCAATGTGGCATGCGGTTGTGCGCTTGCCGCCAGCTTCATTGTTCGGGCCCAGGGAGAACAGGAAGTTACCCTCGAACGCACGCGCATCCATGCCAATGGTGTTCTCACGCGAGTACAGACCCAAGGTGGACCAGTGAGCGCGTGGCTGCAAACCCCAACCAATGTGGGAAATGGCATAACCTTCGGGATCGTTGAAGGTCTTCATGTATTCGTCCAGCAGCTCGGCTTCGATACCACCTTCAATCTTGGTGGCATAGCCGTTTTCCACGGTCAGAATGATCTGCTCGGTAGAGTATTTCTTCTGTGGCAACAGGATGTCGCCCTTGTCGATCACGATGGTGCCGTTAGTGCCCAGCTCGTTCGGCCAGGTCAGCACAAAACCGCTAGGCCAGTGGTCCCAACGACCGGGCTCATCTACAAAACCGTATTCACGAATCGCGGGGAACTCACCCAGCGGGCAACGCAAGTTGGTGCCAGCAGGAGACGTAATGCTCATTTCCTTGGCAGCCTTGATCAGGGCTGCGGCTGCCGTCACACGCGCACGATCCGCCTCCGTTGGCACCGTGCGAACCAGAATTTCTGGTGGCTCCACCGCCAGCAAGATCTTGGTACCCGACTTCAGAATGTCGATCTGCTCGGGCGAGAACAACAGGGTCATCAAGTCCAGCACCAGATCACTGGCCTTCAGGGCTGCAATCGCTGCTTCGTTACCCGTCAGCGGGGTCGTACCCAGGTAGGCCAGCGAGTCACGGCTCAAGGCTTTTTCCGCGTTGACCGGCAACAAGTCCAGGCGATTCACAATCGCACCCATGGACTGAGCAGCAATCTGCGCACACTGCATGGTTTGCGGATGCGTGGTCGAGCTGGTCAGCAAGGTCACGGTTTGACCGGCCTGCAGCTTGGACAGGCGTAGCACTTCTTGCCATGCCTCGATAAGTTGGTAATCACTAACTGCCATCTTGTCTCTCCTTGTGAAAGGTTCCGACACTGACGCGGAACCTTTGCATCACGACGGGCCGCCCATGCGGCCCTTTCAACATCACACCAAGCGCTGGCCCAGGAAGTCACCGAAAGCTTCGTAAAAGCCTGCT
Organism: Alcaligenes sp. DN25; assembly: GCF_023674485.1. Taxonomy (NCBI): domain Bacteria; kingdom Pseudomonadati; phylum Pseudomonadota; class Betaproteobacteria; order Burkholderiales; family Alcaligenaceae; genus Alcaligenes; species Alcaligenes sp. DN25. Next base: position 3,234,653 of record NZ_CP098408.1, read on the forward strand.
TCGTTATCCCAAGGAATCATGTGACCGGCATCAGGCACGCGAACGTGCTGAACGCCAGGGGCCAGCTGCTGAATCTCGGCCACATCCTCGTCACGCACCACGTCACCACGCTCGGCTGTCATTAGCAAGGCAGGCACGGTCAAATGCGGGAAGTCGACATGAATATCGTCGGTATGAAAGCCCTCAAAGCTGGCCAGAATCGCAGGCTCATGGCAGGTGTGCAGCCACTGGGCACGCAATTGCAATTGCTCTTCGGTCCAGGTCGGGCAAAAGGCACGCATGTCTTCTGCGGTGCAGCCTTTGCGAGCCATCGCCATGGAATCCACGTACCAGGGCAACTTGGAGGGATAAGCGCGACGACCTGGGCCGGACACTGGCGGATCAACCATCACCAGACGGTTCAGGCCATCGCTGTTCTTGTGAGCGGCACGCAAACCAATGCGGGCACCCATGGAGTGACCGACCACGATGTAGTCCTTCAGGCCCAGCGCCTGAGCCAGTGCGATCAAGTCATCCGCCTGCGCATCCAGGCTGTAATCCATACCTTCAGCCGCTTCGCTCAAACCGCGACCACGTACGTCCTGAATGTAGGTATCAAAGTGCTTGCCGAACTGCTCGCCCACAAAGCCCCAGGTCACAGCCGGACTGGTGATACCAGGAACAATGATGACGGCTGGGCGCTGATCGCGACCCTCGCTGGAACCACCGTAACGCAAGTAATGCTGACGAATGCCATTGGCATGAACATGGCCGCCGTAAAGAAAGGTACTCATTAATCTGTCCTTGGATTGAAACCGTCAGGCCCTAAGCCCGACCCATGAAAACTGCTGCTGCCTAGGCCATTTGAGTCGTAGCAGCCAGCGCGGCCCGGACCACATCCGGTGTAAAAGGCACCTGCCGAAAACGTCGGCCAGTTGCATCAAACAAAGCATTGGCAATGGCCGAGGCACAGGGTACGGAGGCGGATTCGCCCGACCCCATAGGCGGCTCGGACTGCCTGTCCATCAAAATCACCTCTATGGGCGGGATACGTGGGAAATCAACGATGGGATAGGCGCCCCACTCCGCACTGACCACGCCCTGTGCGTTAAAGCGCACCTGTTCATACAACGTGCGGCTCAAGGACTGAATCACATTCCCGTGAATCTGGTGGCGCACACCGGCCGGGTTCACCATCTGCCCGGTATCCTGACCCACATAAATCTTCTGCACGTCGATCACGCCCGTTTCTATATGGACCCGCAAATCCAGTAACCAGGCTGACCAGGCCGCCCCGAAACCAGGGAACTTGCTGTGTATATAACGGGCATACGACAGACCACGGCCATACAAATAGCCCTGCTCATCCGGCTGCCCGCGCGAACCACGCTGCCCAATCTGCCAGTGCCCCTTATCCGCCACCGCCTGCAGCAGCTCCTGAGCACGTTCATCCTGATCCAGATAACGCAGGCGATAGGTCAAGGGGTCCACACCCGCTTCCACTGCCAGCTCATCCAGAAAGCAGTCATGCGCAAAAGAGTTGGGCATGGCCGACACGCCGCGCAACCAGGAAGCGCGCACAATCGCGGGCATGTCCTGACACACAATGCGCTGCTTGGGATAGCTGTAAGGCGGTACTGCCGTGCGATCCCCCATTTCCAACTGACGGGGGGCCGCCGACTCCCGCCCCGTCAGCAAGAGCGCCAGGTTCGGCGCATCGTTGGAGGGGTAATGGGTCACAAAATCGTAATGACGCAGTTGCCCTTGGGCATCAATGGAGCCTTCGACATCCATCAACTGAGCAGCGCCTTTAGGCTCCCAGCCGTGCTCTTGTTCTCGCGTCAGTTGCACACGCACCGGCGCACCTACGGCTTGGGACAAGAGCAAGGCATCCGCACACACATCGTCAGCACAATTACGGCCATAGCAACCGGCCGCTTCGTGACGGATGATCTCCAGACCGGCCTCGTCCTCGTCCAGCAACTGGCTCAAATGAACGCGCAACATATGCGGGTTCTGCGAGCCTGACCAGATCCGGCTATGACCGGGCTGATAGTCCGCCACCGCGCAAGACGGACCAATAGAGGCATGGAGTTGAAAAGGCCAGACATAGCTACGCTTCAAGCGTTTGCCTTCTGGCGGCAGCTCGTCAAAATCCGGCCCTTTATCGGCCAGCAAACGCTCTGTCATGGGCTGACGACGAATCAGCTGCTCCAGATTGCTCATATCCTCCAGCGGAGGAATCGCTTTCCAGCGCACTTTCAATTCGCGGGCAGCACGCATGGCGTGTTCTTCACGACGCGCGACCACACCAATAAAGTCGCCAATCACCACGACTCGCACATCGTCGCCAATATGACGGATGGACTCCTCGTCCACGGACTCCAGACTGCGACCGATGAAGTCGCCGCTATCACGCCCTATATAAGGAGGACGCACAACGCGGCCATGCAACATACCGGGCACGCGCACATCGTGCACATACACCCACTGCCCTGCGACCTTGCCCGGAATATCGACACGCGCCTGGGCTGTCCCTACAATGCGCAATTGTTCGGCCGGTTTGGTGGGAGTTTCTTTATCCAGATAGGCCCGCAGTTCCAGACCCTCCAGCAGTTTCCAGTAAGTCAGGCTGCGCCCGTCCGGGGCAATGATGGTGCCGTCTTCCACGCGTAATTGATCGGCAGGCAGTGCCCAGCGTTCTGCGGCTTGTGCCAGCAGCAATTGACGTGCCTGAGCCGCCGCCTTGCGCAGCGGTACAGCATGAATCTGAATCGAAGCACTGGCGATGGTGGGGCCTTGATTGGGCACCGCATCGGTATGACCCAGCACCATTTGCACGCGTGCCATGGGCACATCCAGCTCGTCGGCCACAATCTGACTCAGTGCAGTTTGAATGCCGGTACCCAGATCCACGTGCCCATTAAAAGCGCGCACCCAGCCCTGTTCGGACACGGCGACAAAGACATCGTCGTGCGCCTGCAAATACTCGGACACCACGCCGGGCTGGCCGGGCGAAGGCTTGGGAGGCCGCGCCGGTGCCGCTAAAATCAGCAAGGTGCCAGACGCCCTGAGCAAGTCTTGCTGCTGGTGGCGCGGCGCATCGTAAGACATCACACTCTCCTGGCTGGGCTTGATATAAGGGGCTGGAAACCGGCCATCAGGGATCCACCCCTGAAAACCTGCCTGAAACGCCCCCTGGCAAAACATTGATTACTAGCGTACACGCCCTAATAAAAACAAATGCCGTGCGCTTCAACCCATTTATCGCAACTACTATAAAGAGAAAATCAAGGGCTTAATAATCAGTGTAAACCCTATATTAAATAAGATTAGACCGAATTTCGAACGCCTTCCCAGGAGGGCTTTGATTGATACCTCAAGGGAGTAGTAGAATCTATTTACTCGATAAATTAAAGTGTATACACTTAATTTAAGCATATCAATACCGAGCTGATAAAAGCACCGCACACGCTGTCCGACAACAAGGTGCGATCTACCAAAGGTGAAACCCATGAACCCTTGTACTCGCCCGCATACTTTGCGGGTCAATCAAGAGACCCACATCATCGAGGTGGAACCCGATACGCCGCTGCTTTATGTATTGCGTAACGACCTGGAACTGAATGGCCCCAAATTCGGCTGTGGCCTGGGTGAATGTGGCGCCTGTACGGTGCTGGTCGATGGTGTGGCCGCCCGCTCCTGTGTTGTGCCTGTCAGCCTGGTAGAAAACCGCCAGATCACTACCTTGGAAGGCTTGGCCCGGAACGGCCAGCCTAATGATGTTCAGCAGGCATTTATTGACTGCCAGGCCGCACAATGCGGCTATTGCCTCAATGGCATGGTCATGACCGTGCAGGCCCTGCTAGAACGCAATCCGCAAGCCACCGAAGAGCAAATTCGGGACGAGCTGCGCTATAACCTGTGCCGTTGCGGCACGCACGTAGAAATCATGCAAGCCGCTGTACGCGTCGCAAAGGCTAGGCCATGAGTCATTCAGTACAAGACCTTTCCCGAGCGTTGTGGCCGGAACTGCCTGATGGCACCAGCCTGCTGCATGGCGCTGTTGTACGCCCTCCTTACTGGTCCTACGAAAACGGGCAGTATCTGGGTGCTGAATTACAGACCGTAAACCAGCAGGCCGCCCTGCAAGTGCCTGGTGTCGTGGCCTGTGTGCGTATGGGCAATTTTCTGGGTGTGCTGGCGGTGCAAGCCGAGCAGGCTCAGCAAGGCGCTGCTTTGCTGGATGCACGTTGGGCTACGCCCGTAGCGGCAAACCAGGCTACGCTTCCAGCGAATGAGGATGTTGCTGCTACGCTTAGCACCCCCGATCAAAGCTATGAATGGCAATCTGCCGCCGAGCATCAGGAAACTGCCTGGGCCCGTGCCTGTTATCACGACAAACAGCTTTATGTTTGGGCGCATACGCAGCGCCCCGCGGCCCTGCTGATTGAGCTGCAAGCCTTGAGCGGCCTGCCCAGCGAACAGATCCATTTGCAGGATATTGCCGGCAATCAGGCCGATGCTTACGACTGTGCCATGGATGCGGCAGTCATGGCCTTTGGGCGCCCCCAGGCCGTACAAGTTCGTGCCAGCCACAGTGCAGACATCATTCGCCTGAGTGTCTTTAAAGGCACTGCAGAGCCAAACGATCTGAATGCCCATTTGCGGGCCACCCGCTGGCAACTGAATACCTTGTCCGGTGCGCGCCCTTCTCTGGCGGCCATTCTTTGCGGTCAGCCAGGTTTGCCCAGCAGCGGCCCGGCCGTAAAAAACGATTACTTCTCCGCCCCTACACCTAACTATGATGGCGCAGCCGCCAGCAGCGACCCCGACAGCTTGGCCCAGGCCACGATCTTTGCTCAAGAGTCGCAGTTCGATCAAGACTGCCACAGCCTGGGACTGGACCCCTTGGCGGCACGACTGGAACAAGTCAGTAGTCCCCAAGGTCGAGATCTGCTGCAACGGGTTGCCGAACAGTCGGACTGGTCCGAACCCTTGCCCGCCCATCAAGGCCCTTTACGCAAGGGTCGCGGGCTGGCCTACAGCCATATTGTTGAACACGTCCCCGGGCAAGCGGCACGCGAGCAGTGGTCCGCCTGGGCCGTGGATGTTAGCGTCGATACCCGCCAAGGCACACTCAGCATAGACAAGCTGACCATTGGCCACGACAGCACCGAGCTGGGCACTCCCGAGCAGGCCACGGAGTCCACGCCTGCCTTGGCCGACCGACTGAGTCGTTGGGCGCAGCAACTGCTAAACAACGGCGTGGGCAAAGGCGGTGAAGGTCATAGCGACAGCCCCGTCAAAGAAACAGCCGACAAGCCAGCCGTTCAGCTGGTCAAACGGGAGTCTGCTGTAGGCCAGCCTTTGGCCTGGAATCAGGGCGTGGAACTGCCTGCCGCTGCCGCCATTGCCAATGCAATTTTCAATGCCAGTGGCATACGTCTGACCAGCGCGCCTTTTAGCGAACAGTCTTTGGCACTGGGCTATCAGGCCGATAAGACAGGCAGCAGCAAAAAACGCAAAGCCTGGTGGGGTGCCTTGGCCGCGGTCGCCACCGGCACAGTCTTGAGTGCCCTGCCCTGGCGACCTGCCATTGCACCGGTCGGCCAGGTGGATACCTCCATCTTTTCAGAGCTTGCCATCGAACGCGGCCGCCTGGTTGCGATTGCGGGCGACTGCATGGTCTGCCACACTGCTGAAGGCGGCACACCCAATGCGGGCGGTCTGGGTTTGGATACGCCTTTTGGCACGATCTATACCACCAACATCACCCCGGACAAGGAAACCGGCATAGGCAGCTGGAGCTACAAAGCCTTTGAACGCGCCATGCGCGAAGGTATTCATCAGGACGGTCGCCACCTTTACCCGGCCTTCCCTTACACGGCCTTTGCCAAGATCAGCGATGAGGACATGCAGTCCCTGTACGCCTACTTGATGACGCAAGAGCCGGCGAAATCCGAAGTGCCTGAAACCAAACTGCCCTTCCCCATGAATATGCGGCCTTTGGTAGCGGGCTGGAACCTGCTGTTTCACCGTGATCCGAATGCCTACGTGCCGGACCCCACGCAAACTGTGCAGTGGAACCGGGGAGCCTATCTGGTCAATAGCAGCGGCCACTGTGCCGCCTGCCATAGCCCGCGCAATATGCTGGGTGCCGAGAAAGGGGGTGAAGCGAATTTCCTGGCCGGTGGTTTTGCGGACAACTGGGAAGCGCCTGCACTCAATAGCTTGTCCAAAGCCCCCATTCCCTGGACAGAACAGGAGCTGTACCAGTACTTGCGTACCGGCTATTCGCCCCGACATGGCGTAGCAGCAGGACCAATGGGACCGGTAGTAGCAGGCCTGGCAGAGCTGCCTGAGTCCGACGTCCGCGCCATGGCGCATTATCTAAGCAGCCTGAACCCGGTCAAGAGCGAACAAGAACAAACGCACGCCGCCCAGGCCGCGCTTTTGGAGCAGAACAGCCGCAGCAATAAGGAAGTGATGTTGATGCCGGGTGAAAACCTGTTCAACGGCGCTTGTGCTGTCTGTCACGACCCGCGCGGTGGGCCGGTGCTATTTGGTGCCCGCCCGTCCCTGGCCTTGAACAGCAATCTGCACAGCGAGCATCCGGACAATACGATTCAGGTATTGATGCACGGCATTACCCGTCCGGCACAGCCTGCTCTGGGCTCCATGCCCGGTTTCAAGAACAGCATGAATGACGAGCAGATGGAAGATTTGCTGAACTATATGCGAGCGCGTTTTGCTCCGGACAAACCGGCCTGGACAGGACTGAAAGACAAGATTGCGACCATCAGGGAACAGAAGGGACACTTGTAGACGGGGGGTGTCCGCAGAGAGTGTTTGGACGCGCGGCAAACGAAACAAAGGCGGCTTCAAGTTTTCACTTGGCCGCCTCTGTTTTATGGTGCATCGCCTTCAGACTTGGCCCAGGCCAAGCCCAAGATCCCAGCCTGGCCCGGACTCAAAACCCATCAGCCGGAAAAACCACCAGCCTCCAGGAACTTCTGCTCCTCCGCAGTCGTAGTACGCCCCAGGATCGAATTACGGTGCGGGAAGCGCCCAAAGCGCTCCACCACATCCAGATGCTCCTCAGCGTGGTCCAGCCAGGGACGGCCAATTTCCTGATTCAGACGCACGGCCTCTTGCTGATCGGCCAGGTTCTCTGCATGGGAATACGGCAAGTAGCAAAACACCCGACGCTCCACCGGAATCTGTTTATCCAGCCCCTTGGCCACCATTTCCTTGGCAATCGCCAACCCCTTCTCATCGGTCGCATACATGCGCGTGGTATTGCGAAAAGAGTTGCGCGGAAACTGATCCAGCAGAATCAGCAAGGCATAGGCTCCTTCTGCCGTCTGTGCCCAATCATCCAGCTCGCCCTTGGCCGCACGTTCGTGCCAATCCAAAAACCGTTCGCGAAATTCCCGGTCAAAGTCATCGGACTTGCGAAACCATTTCTCTGGCCCTGATTCAATCCAGAAATCAATCACTGCCTGAGGATTGGGACTTGCATCTGCCATGGTGTTCTCCTGAAGCCGGTCTGGCCTCCATTACTGGGAGGCCCAAAGTTAGACGGACAGGTAAGTGCGCCGCACTTGCTCGTTGGCACTTAATTCCTGCATGGCGCCACTGTACCGTATTTGCCCCTTTTCCAGCACATAAGCCCGATCCGACACCAGCTCGGCAAAATGCAAATTCTGCTCGGACAGCAAGATGCTGACTCCGGCCTGCTTCAGCTCCAGAATCATGTGCACCATCTGCTCCACAATCACGGGAGCCACGCCCTCGGATGGTTCGTCCAGCAAGACCAGATAAGGATTGCCCATCAAGGTGCGCGCGACGGTCAGCATTTGTTGCTCGCCCCCGCTCATCTGCCCACCGGGCCTGTCCTGCATTTGACCCAGATTCGGAAACAAGCTGTACAAGCGCTCGGGCTGCCAGTGCGGAGCTGCTGTACCATCGGGCCAGCGCCGTGCTGGCTGACGTCCCACCTCCAGATTTTCCGTGACGCTCAGGTCGGTAAAGATACGCCGGTCTTCGGGCACAAAGCCCAAACCCGCACGTGCGATTTCAAAGGGCTGCTTGTCGTGAATGGCCTGGCCCATGAATTCAATGTGACCGTCGCAGCGCTCCATCAAACCCATAATGGATTTCAAGGTAGTGGACTTGCCCGCGCCGTTACGCCCCATCAAGGCGACCACTTCACCACGTTGCACGTTCAGTGACAGGTCAAACAAGATATGCGCGGCACCGTACCAGGCATTCAAGCCATCCACACTTAGCAAAGGCTGCTTGTCGGCCACGCCTGTGGCAACTCGCTCAGAACCGGCTACTAAATCTTGCGTCATGCTGGCTCCTTATTCTCGAATGTTTTGCCTGTGCCAAAGTACACCTCCTGCACCTTGGGATGCTGACGAATATAGTCTGCATCCCCTTCTGCCACCAGCCGACCACGGGCCAGCACCAACATGCGGTCCGAGTGCTCGAACACCACGTCCATGCTGTGCTCGGTAAACAGCACACCCATATTGCGTTCGATCACCAGTTTTTTGGTCAGGCGCATCAGCTCATTACGCTCTTTGGGTGCCATGCCTGCCGTGGGTTCGTCCATCAGCAAAAGACGGGGGTCGTTGGCCAACGCAATCGCCAGCTCCACCCGCTTCACGTCCCCGTAAGCCAGCTCGCTGCAAGGCCGTTCGGCCTGCGCCAGCATGCCTACTTGATCGAGCAAATCCAGCGCACGAGCCCGTTCGAACTGAGCCGCCCGACGCCAGAAGGAAAACAGTTTTTTCTGATGAGCCAGCAAGGCCATCTGCACGTTTTCCACCACCGTCAGGGACGCAAAAGTTGCGGCAATCTGAAAGGTACGGCCCACCCCCAAGGCAGCAATCTTGCGCGGGGCCAGCCCTACCAGTTCCTGATCGCCCAAACGCACTGACCCGGCTGTAGGCGTCAATTGCCCGCCCACCATATTGAAGGTGGTGGTTTTGCCAGCCCCATTGGGGCCGATCAGGGCCAGGAACTCTCCGGCCTGCACATCAAACTCGATACCGTCTACGGCAAGATTGCCGCCAAACGCTTTTTTAAGACCTCGTACTTGCAGCAAACTCATGACGATGCCTCCGGTGCTACGCGGCGATGTGCCCAGCGTTTGAAAAAGCCGGCAATACCCTGCGGGAAAGCCAGAACCAGCAGCAGAATCACGCCACCAAACAAGGCGCGCCAATACTGTGTAATGCCCAGGAAGAAGTCCTGCAGCAACGTGAATACGGCTGCACCCACCACTGGCCCAACCAGAGTTTGCAAACCACCCAGCAAGACCATGACCAAGCCATCCACGGACTTGTTCACTGCAATCACTTCAGGCGAGACGCTACCTTTGGAAAAGACAAACAAGGCACCGGCCAGACCGGCAAACGTACCTGCCAGAATAAAGGTCAGCCACTGCACGCGCTTGACGGGGATACCAATGGCCTCGGCCCGCAAGGCCGAGTCCCGGCTGGCACGCATGGCGTAACCAAAGGGGGAGAACAAGATGCGACGCAACAGGAAGGCCGCTGCCACCACCAGCAGCAAGGCAAAGTAATAGTAGCGATCACCCGACAGCCACTCCGCAGGCCAGATACCGACCACGCCATTGGAGCCACCCGTAAAGCTGTCCCACTGATACACAATCGACCAGATAATCTGTGCGAAAGCCAAAGTCAGCATGGCCAAGTAAACACCGGACAGACGCACGCAGAACCAGCCAAAGATCAGCGCACCCAAGCCTGCGACAGCTGGAGCCAGTACCAGGGACCAGCCCATGGACAAGGCCGCCGCTTTGAACAACAGAGCAGCCGCATAAGCGCCTAGACCAAAGTAAGCAGCATGACCAAAGGAGTTCATGCCCCCTGGCCCCATCATGAAATGCAGGCTCAAGGAGAACAGGGACAAAACCAGAATATCCAGAGCCAGCACGGGCGCATACGGGAACCAGTCGCTCATCAAAGGCAAGGCCGCCATCACACCCAGAACTACCAGCACCATGACCTGGAACGCTCCACTACCAGCACGAAGAGGCGCTTCGATAGGGGCCGAGTTACGGCTGACGGCTTGAGCACGTCCAAACAAGCCCCAAGGCCGGAACACCAGCACCACGGCCATGAAGATGAATTCCACCACCAGCGTCAACTTCGGAAAGGCAAAGTCCACACCAAAGAAGGTGACCGTGCCCAGCGCAATACACAGGGCCTTCAATTCAGCGACGATCAGCGCAGCCACGTAAGCACCGGGGATGGAGCCCATGCCACCGACCACCACAATCACAAAGGCATCCCCAATCACGCTCAAGTCCAGCAGCAGATTGGCGGGCTGACGCGGCAATTGCACAGCACCACCCAAACCCGCCAGGAAGGCACCCAAGGCAAACACACCCGTAAACAACCAGGCCTGATTCACACCCAGCGCACCCAGCATTTGTCTGTCGTGGGTCGCGGCGCGCACCAGCACACCCCATCGGGTACGGGTCAGCAAGAGCCACAGCAAGCCCAGCACCACCGGACCGATCACGATCAGCACCAGGTCATAGACTGGAAAGAAGCGACCTGCAATGGAAATAGAACCGTTCAAACCCGGAGCCAACGGTCCCAGCAGATCTTCCGGCCCCCACACGGCCAAGGCCCCGTCATTGATCACCAGCACCAGGGCAAAAGTGGCCAATAACTGGAACAGCTCGGGCGCTTTATAAATACGCCGCAGCAGCACGATCTCCAGCACGGCTCCCAAAGCGCCGACCAGCAAGGCCGCCACAATCAAGCCTGCCCAGAACCCCAGCGCCGAGCCCCCCATGAACTGCACGGTGGAGTACGCCATGTAGATGCCCAGCATATACAGGGAACCGTGTGCAAAGTTGACGATGCGTGTCACCCCGAAGATCAGGGACAAACCCGCCGCCACCAGGAACAAAGACGATGCCTCGGCCAGCCCGTTAAGGAACTGCACCCATAAACCCGATAAGGCCATTACTGCCTCGCGTCAGAAGTGGCGCACCAGACGGTGCGCCGATCTACGAAATACTGCGTTCCTGGAATTATTGATTGGCCGCGGCAGGACGCCACTGGCTGACTTGCTCATCCGTAGGCTGTACATCTTTGCCATCGGCGTAACGGATATTGGTCATGATGCCCTTGCCGTCTTGTTTGGCCAGCACACCCACATACGCCCCCTGGGTGGATTGCTGATCTTGCGTACGGTAAGTAATGGGGCCAAAAGGTGTGACCACATCCAGACCACGGAAGGCTTTGATCATGGCTTCCGTGTCGGTAGAACCGGCTTTTTCAATACCGGCGGCAATCGACACAATCGTGCTGTAACCAATAATCGTGCCCAGGCGAGGGTGCTCTTTGTACTTGTCCTGATAGGCTTTCAGGAAGGCATTGTGCTCGGGCGTGTCGATGGCGTACCAGGGGTAGCCCGTCACAATCCAGCCTTCCGGCGTTTCTTCACCCAAGGGGTCCAGGTACTCCGGCTCGCCCGTCAACATGCTGACCACCGGCAAGGCGGGACTGAAGAACTGGCGCTGATTACCGGCACGAACCAGACGAGCCAGGTCGGACGCAAACAGTACGTTAAAGACCGCATCAGGCTTGGCTTCGGACAAAGCCTGCACCACGGCACCGGCATCGACCTTGCCCAGCGGGGTAGCCTGTTCAGCCACAAATTCAATATCGGGCTGGGCTTCTTTCATCAAGGTCTTGAAAGTGGCCACGGCGGACTGTCCATACTCGTAGTTGGGATACACAATCGCCCAGCGCTTCTTGTTCAGCTTGACGGCTTCGGGCACCAGCATGGCTACCTGCATATAGGTAGAGTTCCGCAGGCGGAAGGTGTAGCGGTTGCCATCGGCCCAGACGATCTTGTCGGTCAACGGCTCGCTGGCCAGAAAGAATACTTTTTTGTGTTTGGCAAAGTCGGTAATGGCCAGACCGATATTGGACAGGAAGGTCCCGGTCAGCACATCCACTTTTTCACGCGAGATCAATTCCTCGGCCGCACGTACCGCATCGCCGGGATTGGAGTTGTCATCCTTGATGATCAATTGCAGCTGCTTGCCGTGAATTCCCCCGGCCTGATTGATCTGCTCAACCGCCAGCTCCATCCCGTTTCGATAGGGCCCCAAAAACGCGGGCTGGGATTTATAGCTGTTCAGCTCCCCGATCTTGATCACCCCCTCGGCGGCAGCGGTGGCCCCCAAGGTTTGCAACATCATCGTTCCTGCCAGTGCTACCCCTGCAAATGTCTTGTTCATTGTCTTCTCCGTGGGCTTGTGAGGCGAAACACGACTCAGCAACTTGTCTTGTTTTAGTGATTTAAAGTGTACACATGGTATTTTTTGGAGTAAATCGGCCAAGACCTAGGGATATACCCTTGAACACTTTAAACATAAAACACAACAAGCCAGGCAGAAAGCCGTTGCAGCAAGGAGATCAAGAAGAAATGAGCAGAAAAAGTAGATAGCCTGAAAAGAAGATAACTACCGATATACAGTGACTACACTTAATAAGCCCAAAGATTAAAACGCAACCACCCCGCCTGGTTCCTGCACGCGCCGAATCATGGTTTTCATAAACTGCTCCATCATATCCGGCAAAGGGGAAGCAAACGGCTAAAAATGCTAGAAAGGCTTATGAGCTACTGCTCTGAAGTCACCGCACCAAAGTGGCAATCAGCCACTGCGAGTCTCGTGAACTTTCTGCCCCGCCGAGGGTAAATCGTATAACTGAGGGGTGCGCGTTGGGTTGAAGTCCTGCCATTGGCCATCACTCCAATTGCCGTTGGCCCATTCAATCGCGTAGCCCCCATTGCGCTGCAACTCACGCACCAGTACCGCTTCCTCGGCCGACCCCAGACGCGCCGCCAACATGACACCCGAAACACGATTTAAAGGCTCTTTTTCAGGCTTATGGCCACCCAGCTTCACGATGCCGCCCACCATGGCGCCGATGTAAGCCCCCAAGGCCGCAAAGGCAAGCAACAGCAGCTGAGGCCAGCTTGTCATGCTCAATAACCACCAGCCCAAGGCGATCCCCAAGACGGCCCCTAGAACGACACCCAGGATGGCACCCAAACCACCTCCTCGGGCAGCCTTGTCCAAAGTTCTGTCACCTCCAATCGGATACTGCGCATGCTGACCTCCTGGTTTAAGGTAGAAAATCTGCAGATCCTGACTTTCCAAGCCCAGCCCCTGCAGGACTCTCGCAGCTTGTTGGGCCTGATCAAACGTATCGAATTCCGCCGCAATAATGCGTTCCATAACAAGGCTCCCCAATAAATGTGTTCACCAAAGAACTAGCAAGTTTCGTTCCCAAACCCCGCTTCTACTGGGGAAATCCTCCATAAGGTTTCACTTGGAAATATCAATGCCTAAAGAATTTTGACGTTATATTCTCAAGAGATAAAAAAACGTAGCCTTCCAGGCTATTCTTTTGGAGACAAGATTTTGACTTTTCCCCGTCGCTTTCCATCCCGACTGACTCTTGGCGTGTTGACCACCAGCGTCTTGCTGGCCGCCTGTGCCAGCGCCCCCTTAAGTGAGCGCAGCGTCACCATCAAGCGCGACAGCTACGGCACTCCTCATATCTATGCCGACAGCACTTATGGCCTGTTCTATGGCTATGCCTATGCCGTGGCTACAGACCGTCTATACCAGATGGAAATTGCCAAGCGCTCTGGCTGGGGAACCGTGGCAGAAGTTCTGGGACCGGACTTCCTGGAGCTGGATAAAGTCACTCACAACAATATCGATCCGGACTCTATCCGCAAGCAATTGGCCGCTCTGTCCCAAGAGGACCGCGCCATGTTCGAGGGCTATGCCGCTGGTTTCACCCAACGCGTTCGCGAGGTGAAAGCCCAGCGCGACACCTTGATGCCCAAGGAGTTTCTGGACAAAGGGTTTGAGCCTTCTGAGTGGCAGCCTGAAGACATTGCCATGGTCTGGGTGGGCCTGATTCTGAACCGCTTCTTTGCTGGCACGGCCGAAGTGGCCAACCTGAGTCTGCTGGAAACCCTGAAAGCAGACCAGGGCGCGGAACGTGGCGAACAGCTTTACAAACAACTACGCTGGCTGAACGACCCGACTGCCCCCACCATTATTCCGCAGCCTGACACCAAGGCAGCGCTGGCCGATTTGCCTACGCATTTGCAGGCTCTGTCCGCACAAGCGGCGCAGGACTACCTGCACAAGCAAGCCGTGGCCTTGGGCCCCACCGTGGCCGCAGGCACACCTACTGCCAGCAATGCCTGGTTGCTGGGCCCCGAAAAGACAAGCCACGGTCATGCCGTGCTGTACAACGGCCCGCAACAAGGCTGGTACACGCCGTCCATTACCTATAGCGTCGGCCTGCACGGTGCGGGCTACGACCTGACCGGCAGCACGGCCGTTGCTCTGCCCGCTATTTTGTTCGGCACCAATGGCCAGATTGCCTGGGGCTCCACCGTGGGTTCACTGGACACCAATGACGTCTACCAATTGCGCTTGAAAGACGGTGACCCGCATAGTTACTGGTACAACAATGCCTGGCACCCCATGGAGCACAAGCAGGTACGCATCAAGGTGCGTGGTCAGGACGATGTGACGCTGGACGTTTACCGCGCAGCTCAAGGTTATGTCAGCAGTTGGGACAAAAAGAACAACACCGCCTACGCCAACCGTCGCACCTGGGAAGGCCGGGAAATTGAAACCTTGCTGGGTTGGGCCCATGCGGCCAAGGCCAAGAACTGGGATCAATTCATGGCTCAGGCCTCGCGCGTCAGCGCTTCCATTACCTGGTTCTATGCCGACACCCAGAACAATATCGGTGCGGCAGCCCTGGGCCTCTTGCCCAAGCGCCCAGCCAATCAGGCGATCCAGTTCCCTGCAGCGGGCGACGGCAGTATGGAATGGCAAGGCTTCCTGAGCTTTGATCACAACCCCAAAGTGCTGAACCCGCAGCAAGGCTATATCGCCAGCTGGAACAACAAGGCCTACGGTGCCTTGCTGGCAGACAACTCCAACTTCTCCTATGTGGACCGTGTGCAGGAACTGCTGGCACCGCTACAGGCCAAGCAGCGCCTGAGTGACGAAGAAATCTGGGGCATTGACTCACTGGGTGCCCGCTCTGATCTGAATGCGCGCTACTTCGCCCCCATCATCCAGGAAGCTGCCAAGCTGCCACGTGCCAGTGCACTGGCACGTCAGGCTGCCGAACAACTGAAAGGCTGGGACTACAAGCTGCACGTGGCCAGCAATGGCAAACAGTACGAAGGCAGCGCCCCAGCCGTGATGCAGGCCTGGATGCAAGCCGCAGTGCCCGTATTCCTGAAAGGTCGTTTGCCTGACAGCGTCTACAACACCTACACACAAAGCCTGTACCCGGCCATGGATGATCCGCGCAGTGCCCAGCCCGCTGCGGCCGCCAAGCTGATCTGGAATGCCATTCAGGGCCCGGCTGCTGGTGTGCCACAAACAATTGATTTCCTGCAAGGTCGCCCGGCCCAGGAACTGGTGCTGGACGCACTGGAGCAAGCTGCTGCCTCGCTACAGAAATCACAGGGTGCACAAGCCCAGCAATGGCGTGCTCCTGCCGTATCCATGCTGTTCGCCGCACGCAATGCGATTGGGGTGCCTTGGTCTGACCCTGCACACGAGCGCCGCATCATGCCTTATCTGAACACCGGCAGCGCCCGATTCCAGTATGTGCTGGACCCCACCGGCGTGCGCATGTGCTCGGTTATGGCTCCCGGTCAAAGCGGTTTCATCAATCCTGAAGGCGAAGCCAGCGCCCATCACTCGGATCAGTTGGAGATGTTTGCTGCCTTCAAGTGCAAGAGCGATGCCATCAGCGCTCAGGACATCGACAAGGCCAGCCAGGATAGCCAAACCCTGCGCTACTAAGCCGTCAATAGAAAACGGGGCCTGGAGCGGTACACGCTCCAGGCCCCGTTTCCTTGTGCTTCACCCGGCAGGCTTAATCCCTCGCTACCACCTGGTTACGACCAGCGCGCTTGGCTTGATACAAGCGCTGGTCAGCCTGCATCAGGACATCCTCAATCACCTGACCGGGCTGGCATACCGCCAAACCCATACTGGCCGTAATCTGAAAAGCCTCGCGGTCGTGGTTATAAAAGGTTTGTGCCTGTACCTGGCTCAAAAGCAGATCGGCAAAACTCAAGGCCTGCGCATCACTACGTCCGGCCAGTATCAGCACAAACTCCTCGCCACCATAACGGGCCGCCAGATCATCCGGCCCCAGCTGCGCCTTGAATAAAGAGGCAGTACGCGTCAGCACGTCATCCCCTACCGAGTGACCGTGGGTATCGTTGATCTGCTTGAAATGATCCAGATCCACCATCAGCACATGCAGCCTTTCATGCACTGGTCCCTGTCCCAGCTGACGGCTAATCGCGCCCCGGTTCAACAAGCCGGTCAAGGTATCGTGTGTGGCTTGCCGATATAAACGCAGCAAAAGCCCCAGGTGAAAATAATTGGCTGTTAAAGCGACGACCAGCAAGGCTGTCAAAAGCCAAAGATCCTGTAAACCTTTCATGCTTAGCCAGGTTCCCGAACTGACACTGGCCAAAACCTGCAAAGCAATTAACGCGCCCCCCACCAAGGCTGATTCCAGCAAAGTGAAAGGAAAAATGCTTAAGGTGGCCACCAACAGAAAAGGAATAAAGCCATACCCCAGTACAACGTACTGGCCGGCCCCGGACAGGGTCAGCAGCATATAGGCGTAAAAAGAGGCCGGCAAAATAAAGACCAGGCCGCTTAAAACATAAATGCGGGTAATGCGCTGGTGGCCATTAAAAGCCAGCCATACACACAAGATCAGTCCCCCCAGGCTTAAAACCCGTATCGCCATCAAATGCGCGGGCCAGCTGGGCAAGACCAGCCAGTCCATCAAAGTCCAAAGGGGGGTCAGCAAAGCAAATAACAAGCCGACCAGAATGACACGGCTGCGCAAATACTCCATTCGGGCATGAATGAAGTCACGAGAATGATATTTCCCGCTCAGTGTGTCGCGCACCGAGCTAATACTGATCGCTTGCAAGTTTTTCCAGCCTTCCAGAATTGTTCCCATCAATCAATTCGCTAAGAAGAAACAAAGTAACATAACGGCAATTTTTAGTTACATGAGTTTGAAAAACAAGCTGTCAGTTCTTTCAGGGTCCGCCCGCGCTGACCCCGACTTACAATCACACCACTTGAGGTTGCTTACTCATCCAGCTAATTACCTCTTCCAACATCGGTTCGCCCGAATCCTGCGGGCGCCACAACAGACCCAACTGACCATGCAAGCGCGGGTCGCTCCAGTCCAGGTTCAAGATACACAGCTCCGGGTAGACCGGCACCATGCTGCGTGTCATGGGCACTAAAAAGTCGCTATTGACTGCCACACGGGCATTGGTGTGTGCGTAGGCGGACTCAATGGCGCAGGTGGGATACGGCAAGCCCTTGGCATCCAGGCCCAGTTCAAAACTGCGCCGCATCGGGCTGTTTCGTGGTGGCAATATCCAGGGATACTCCAACGTCTGCTCCCAGGTCACTTCATCTTGCTGTGCCAAAGGATGCTTGCGGCAAGCCGCTACCCCCAAAGGCACCATACCCAAAGGCAAATACGCCATCGCCGGGTTACGGCCTGCTTCATCTACACGGCCAATGACCAGATCCAGTTCGCCCTGTTCCAGATTACGGCTCAAAATATCCAGCGTGCCTTCCTGAATACGGATATGGCATTGTGGATCGCGCTCGTGCAAATACACCAGCAACTGCGGCAAATAAACCGCAGCCACCATAGGCGAAATACCCAAAGTAAATTGCTGGCGAAAACCCTGCCTGTATTGCTCCAGAGTTGCATTCATGCGGTCAAGGCGATTCAACACCCCCTGGGCCTGGGAAACCAGCGCCAGGGCGGCTGGCAAAGGCTCAATGCCGCGAGCATGACGCTCGAACAAGGGCATGCCTATATTGTCTTCAAAATCCTTGAGCCATTTTGACAAGGCAGGCTGAGTCATATTGGACTGCCGGGCCACATCGCTCATGCTTTTTTCTTCGCACAAACGAATTAAAACCTGCAGATGCTTCAAGCGAATGCGTTCACTCCAGCTCATGACTTACCTATATGAAAGAGGTATATATACCTGCAAGTTATTCAATTTAACATTATGGCTACTGCTTCCATAATGGGGATACCCAAAGCTACAAAATAGGCACTTCATGTCTCAGTCAGTACCCAATTTTTTATTGATCATTGCGGATCAACTCCGCGCAGACCATTTGGCTTGTTACGGCAATAAAGAAGTTAAAACGCCTAATCTAGATGCGTTAGCCGCTCGTGGTTGGAGTGCTGACCGATTTTACGTCGCCACCCCCATCTGTATGCCCAACCGTGCGTCCCTGATGACAGGTCGCATGCCCTCGGTGCACGGCGCCCGTCACAATGGTGTGCCCCTGCCACTGGATTCCAGCACCTTTGTCGATGTACTGCGCCAGGCAGGCTGGAGCACAGCCTTGGTCGGCAAGGCGCACCTGCAAAATATAACGGATACGCCCCCGCTCTACCCACGGCCGGATGATCCTCCGACCAAGGGAGAAGCTCGCCCTCCTCTGCCTACCAACGATTACGGCCAGGAATGTGGCCAATGGTGGCGCGATCGCGCCGATCACGGTGTTCAGCTACCTTTTTACGGCTACGAGCACGTGGACCTGGCCATTGATCACGGCGATCAGGTCTGGGGCGACTATGGCCGCTGGCTGCAGGATGAACATCCTGAAATCGCCGCCCTGTCCGGCCCTGAAAACGCCATCCCGACTCCGGACTACGAGTTAAGCCGCATTGGCCAGGCCTGGCGTACCCGTGTGCCAGAAGAGTACAGCACCACGGCCTGGATTGGTGAACGGACCCGCGCTGTGCTGGACAAATATGCCCAGGAACAACAGCCCTTCTTTATTCAGTGCTCCTTCCCGGACCCGCATCATCCCTTCACTCCGCACGGTCAGTACTGGGATATGTACAAGCCTGAAGAGGTCAGCCTGCCCGACTCCTTCCACCTGGGTCCGCATCCCCTGCCTGCCCATCTGCAATTGCTGCATCAGCTGCGCGATGAAGGCAAAGCCATCAAGCACACTCCTACGCTGTTTGCCTGTTCCGAGCGCGAGGCCCGCGAGGCGATTGCGCTGAACTACGGTTCCATCACGCATATTGATGCCGAGATCGGGCGCATTCTGGACCATCTGGAGCGCACTGGTCAGGCAGAAAACACCATCGTCATTTTCATGAGTGATCATGGCGACTTCATGGGCGACCATCAATTAATGCTGAAGGGCCCTGTGCATTATCAAAGCATTATTCGCAGCCCCTTTATCTGGTTTGACCCCAAGGATGCGAAAACTCAAGGCACAAGTGAGGCGGTCTGCTCTACCATTGACGTCGCGCCTACGGTGCTGGAACGTGCCGGCCAGCTGCCCTACAACGGCATCCAGGGTCGCTCCTTGCTGAAAGTGATGCACAAGGAGCCTGTGGAATGGCGCAAAGGCGTACTGATCGAAGAAGAAAACCAGCGCAAGCTGTTCAATACGCCCATTCGCACCAAGCTGCGTTCGCTGGTCACGCAGCAGCACCGTCTGAGCCTGTATGAAGGCGGTCAAATTGGCGAGCTGTACGATCTGCAAGCCGATCCGCTGGAACAACATAATTTGTGGAATGAACCTGACGCGCAAGCGTTAAAAACAACGCTTTTGTGCCAATTGATCGATACCATGATGGCTCACAGCGAAACCAGTCCCTTGCCTTTGGCGATAGCGTGAGCTGAACACTGTTAATTACCTCTATCTGGAGACATCTATGCCCACCCTTTCCTTGCTGCGCAAAGTAAGCATTTGTGCGCTGATCTTACCTTTGGCTACGCCAGTCCAGAGTGCCGAGGTGGCCACCATTGTGGTCAGCTCCGTGGCAGGAGGCCCGCTAGATGTCCTGGGTCGCATGTTGGCCCGCGAAGCCACTGAAACCACCGGCCAGACGATTGTGGTGGAGAACCGGGCGGGTGCAGCCGGTACGATTGCTGCAGAGGCGGTGGGCCGGGCCAAGCCGGATGGCAATACCTTGCTGCTGACACTGGATACGGTTGCTACAGCCAATCCGCATATTTACGTCAACAGCAAGTTCAAGATCGGGGAGTCCCTGGACCTGGTGTCTTTGCTGGGTACTTTTGACCAGGTTCTGGTGGTTCCCAGCAAGACCGGCATCACAACGCCTGCCGAGTTTCTGGAGCGTGCCCGCGCCAAGCCCATGAATTACGGCTCGGCCGGTATGGGTTCGC
Organism: Alcaligenes sp. DN25; assembly: GCF_023674485.1. Classification (NCBI taxonomy): domain Bacteria; kingdom Pseudomonadati; phylum Pseudomonadota; class Betaproteobacteria; order Burkholderiales; family Alcaligenaceae; genus Alcaligenes; species Alcaligenes sp. DN25. Next base: position 3,254,981 of record NZ_CP098408.1, read on the forward strand.
CTGGGCATTTGATGATGTCGGCCTTGACGCAGGATAGCGGTATCAAGCTGGATCACATTCCGTATCGCAGCAATAGCGCTGTGGTCAATGATATGTATGGCGAGCGTCTGGACAGCGGCTTTCTGACGATTGCCGGTGTCTTGGGTCCGATCAAGGAAGGTTTGCTGACTCCCTTGGCGACTTCTGGCGGCAAGCGCAATCCTTTACTGCCTGAGGTTCCTACTTTGGCCGAAGCAAAGCTGCCTGGATTGGAAAACTTTAACGAGAGCTTCTCGTATCTGGTTTTCACCACCAAGGGTTCGCCTCCAGAGAAGATCAAGGCATGGAACGATTTACTCAGCGATATCGTGAAGCGTCCGTCCACCGCCGAGACTTTGCGGATGCTGGATATTCAAGCCTACGACTCGTCCAAGGTTTCTCCAGCCCAATGGGTGCAGCAGCGTAACGCTCGCTGGGAGCAGATTGTGCGGGATAACAATATTCGTTCTGATCAGTAATTGTTGGAATTACAGCCCCTGGTTTCAGGGGCTGTTTTTTTTGAGGCTGTATAGGTTCGAGGGGATTACTGAGAGCAGGCTTTCTTCGTGAGTTGCTTTGGGGTAAGGACTCAACGGTTGGTGAGAAGGCTGCTCGTACAAAGAAGGGAGCAGGAGCAGGGAGCCGGTTAGTGCAGGTGTAGTGGTGTTCGGGCTGAGCACTTGCCGGTGCTACGCACCGGTGCCCTTGTCAGTTTGGGAATCCGGGCGCCCTGTGAACTCGCGGGGTACTTGGTCCCCCGGACCAAGTACAAACGCCCCGCTCAAACAGCACAGGGCTTGCATCCCGAATTCCCAAACTGACCGCGGCAAGTACTCTGAATCGCCCGAACACCACTACACCTGCACCAACCAGCAGACTCACATTGCTCTGCTCCCTTCTTTTCAAGAGCCCAACTGAATGGCTCAATGCGATATGAGGTTTGCTGCTTTTACGCCCTGTTTAAGGAGTGAAAGCTATGGCGCCAGAAGTGGCCAACAACAACAACAACAACAACAACAACAACAACAACAACAACAACAACAACAACAACAACAACAACAACAACAACCAAAGCCAAAGCCAAAGCCAAAGCCAAAGCCAAAGCCAAAGCCAAAAGAGTAGCGCCCCAAAACCTTAAAGCCTCCTCCAGCATCGTAAAAAAGCTACTTAATCCCCCCCCTTTTTCCTCAACTCCAGTCACCTCGCCTATGACCCACGTACTCAAACCAAGCTCAAAACCTGTCTGAAGCGTCCCAAGAAAAACGAAACCACCGTTCAACAAGTCCAAACCATTTCTACTCTCCAGTGCTGTTTGGGCTATGTACACGATGTTGCTTGTTTTCTTGTGGGGCCCGGGTACGGCTTGGCGGGCGAGTCAGGGCTCTTGCCGCAGGCAGAGTGCTGGGGCGGGATGCAAGGGTCGTGCTGTTTGAGGAGCACGCTTGCGGTTTGTCCGGGGGACAAACCGCGCTCCGAGTTCACGACCCGCCCGCCCCAGCACTCTGACAAGGGTACCCACGCGCAGCGTGGGCAAGAGACCCGCCAAGACAAGCCGTACCCGGGCCCCACAAGAAAACTATCCACCGGCCTCACGCAAAGCCCAAACAGCACGTCCAGAAGAAAGCCTCCTCCTGTCAAAACCAGCGCCCTCCCACTTCAAACAAGCCCTCGCATACAAGGCTCGACAAAACACTCAATCCCAATCAAGCCAACCCTGTACCCAAGCGACATATCAATCCAAACTAATCCCAGCCTTAGTCACGATATCGTGCCAATAATCCGCCTCCGCAGGCAGTCCCTTCCGAAACTCCTCAGCAGAAACCTTGGACAGCAAATACCCTTGATCCAGCAACTTGCTGCGAATAGCCGGATCAGCCAGAACCTTCTCCAAAGCCCCTTCAATCCTGCTCACGATCTCCGTCTCCGTCCCGGCAGGAACAGCCAACGCCCACCAGTTGCTGATCACCACGTCCTTGTAGCCCAGCTCCTCCATCGTGGGGACATCAGGCAAAGCCGGGAAGCGCTCTGGCAAGGCCACTGCCAAGGCCTTCAAACGACCTTCAGGCAAAAAAGCCGCCCCCAAACCATAGCTGCTGACAAACATCTGCACTTCATTGCTCAACAAAGCCTGAATCCCCGGCGCCGAGCCTCGGTAATGAATACCCAGCATGTCGCCCTCCAGAGCCTCGGACAGCTTCCAGGCCGACAGCTCCGGCGTTGTGCCTGCTCCTGGCGTCCCGTAATTCACCTGCCCTTTGCGCTGCTGAACATAATCCCGGAATTCAGCCATATTCTTGACCGGCAAATCTCCATTCACATAAACAAAAGCCGCCGCATCCGCCACCTTGTTGATCACATACAAATCCTTGAACGGGTCATAACCCATGTTCTTGTACAAGAACTGATTGATCACAAAATTATTGGTGGCTGAAAACAGCAAGGTGTAGCCGTCCGGCTTGGAGCGCGCCACCATCTGCGTGCCAATATTGCCGCCCGCGCCGGTCTTGTAATCCGTAATTACCGTCTGCCCCAGCTCCATCGACAGTTCGGGCTGCAAGATACGGAAAATAATGTCACCCGCCGCTCCTGGAGGGTAAGGAATCACCACTCGCACAGGGTGATCGGGATAATCCGCCCAGACCGGACCTGCCGCAGCCAGACCAAGCGCAGCCACCAAGCCCACCACCGTCTTTTTAATTGCTTGCATCTTGTCTCCCCCGCGCGCCTTTTACAGGTCTATGCGCATCAAATCCGTTGCCAAACGCAAATCGCCTTTGTAGCTTTTGCGAATATCCCGAGCCACTTCATCCAGACGCTCCGGCCCCATCAAATCAACCGGCAAATGATTGCCCGCCGCACGTTTAATCACCGGACTGGTGGAGTCGTAATGTCCAAAATGCGTGGCCACTAAACTCTTCACATTGGCTTTACGAGCGATCTCGCCCAACTGCAAAGGACTGGTATGGGCAAACGTGCCTACCCCTGACTGCGCGCGATGCTTCAGGAAAGACTCCGGAAAAGTGCACTCATGTATCAGCAGATCCGCATCCTGCGCCAGGCGAATCATGGACTCACACGGAGCCGTGTCGCCACTGAACGCCACAACCTTGCCTTCAGCCTCCATACGCATACCAAAGCAGTCCGTAATTTCGCTAGGAATGTGGTCCACCACATCAATGTAGATTTTGACGTCCTCGTCCTCGTACATCAGACCTGGCTCCACCTCGAAGACCTCGGGGCGTACCGCTTCAATATTTTTCTGACGAGCCGGATAAGCCGCACGAGCCTGAATATCCACACGAAACGCGCCATTCTCGAAGGAATGATCCACAAAATCCTGCGTGCCTTTGGGGCCAAAAACCTTCAGCTTGCCTTCACGGTTAAAAACCCAGCTGGACAGTACAAAAAAAGGCAGACCGCAAACGTGGTCATAGTGCAGATGGCTTAAAAACACCCAAGGCACATCGGCTGGATTGATATTGGCCTTCACCATCTGACGCGTGGACCCTTCGCCGCAATCAAACAGATAATTCTTGCCATTCTCCAGCGTCACCAAAATGGACGACTGAGCACGATCGGGATCTGGCAACGCAGCGCCGGTGCCAAGCATGGTTATCTTCACGTAAAACTCCTCCAAACAATAAAAACATCCAGCACCAGAACAGTGCCTTCCCTATAAAGTCATAAAGTTCTATTTTTAGGACTTTATGGAAAAAGTGTACACCTCGCTATCGAGCGGCATAACTTGGTGTTTTTACCTAGGAGTGTCGTAAAGGCGCAGCGCGCCTGGGATGGCAGTCTTAAAGGCCAGGTGTCAGCTCGGTCTGAATGCTGAGATATTTAGCGGGATAAAAGACCTGTGCCGCATAAACCAGTTGATTTGCACGGTTCACAATCAGGCGAATTACCCGCACCACCGGCATGCCTATATCCATATTCAAATGGCGTGCTAAATCCGCATCGGCAACCCGCACGGTCAGTGTCTGACGAATAGTATGGATCTGCTCGCGAGCCAGACGATTCAGCACCAGCAGCACTGGTTCCTGACTTAATACCGGTTGCAAGGTCTGGGCCAGTGTATTCAACACGTAGACCGTATTCAGGCTGTAAGCCACGCCATCAGCGTAATTCACACGGCTGGTCCACCAATATTCATCGGGCAAGGACTGCCCGGTAATTTCAATGGGCAAGGCTCCCAGACCATTGCCCAGCTCCACCATGACCGAATCCAGACGCGTCAGATGTTCAATCAAGGCATCCCAATTGGTGGGCAACATCAGCCAATGGTCTTGCGCGACGTCGCCAATAACAAACGTGCCCTTGCCGCGTGTGCGCTCGATCAGGCCTTCGTGTTCCAGCTCATCCAGTGCCGCCCGCACGGTAGCGCGCGAGACGCCATACTCCTGCATCAACTCCTCTAACGTGGGAATACGCGTTCCCACCGGCCATTCGCCACGCTCCAGGCGCGCTCGCAAGGTATATTTCACCTTGAGCGACAGAGGCAATTTGGACTGTTTGCGCAGCGATGAACGTGTGGGATCGACCATACCAAGAGGCAAGCAAGCACAGGAAAGTGACAAGTCCACATCATAGCCTGCGATGAGTTAAGCCGGAGATGTCCCAAAAAGGTTTAATCTTGAACAAGCAAAGCGTTTATTTTTGCAAAAGTTGGTAAACGAAAATTAAACGTATCGGATACATTATCCCAATCATTGCTTAACTCTTGATACGAGCCCGAGCCCATGGATGTTTTGCCTTCCTCCGCCTCGCACTTGGCCCAAATTTACCTGCTCGGTACCTACCGACTCCTGGTGAAAGGACAATGCCGCGCACAAATCATTAACTACGATAAAGCGCGTATTTTATTGTCCATGTTGGCCTTGGCCCAGGGCAAACCGATTAGTCGCAGCCGTTTGGCTGAAACGATCTGGCATGAAGACCCCATCAGTGTGGGCCGCGCTCGTTTACGCCACGCGCTGCACGCCTTGCGCCGCGCTTTTGAAGGTTGTGATCAGGTCCTGCACATTACCAATGACACCCTGGCCCTGGACCCCAGCCACACCCAGGTGGATGTGCTCAGCCTGTTGCAACACCCCAGTCAGCCATCGCTTAACGATCTGGAGCGCCTGAACCTGTATCAGGGCCCCTTGCTGGGGCAGGTAAAACTGCACCATGGCGAGCAGTTACAGGACTGGTTGCAGGATACACAGCAAAACATTCGTCAAACTCTGTCGCAATGCCGTGACCGTTACATACAGTCTGGCCTGAGCACGCTGCCTGCACCGCAAGCAGTCAGTTACCTTAAACGCTGGCTCCTGATCTGGCCTGAAGAAGAAAAACTGCATCAAGAGCTGATTCGGCTGCTGAAACAGGAAGGCCAGCATGAAGCCGCCCTGCACGCCTACGAGCAATGCTCGGTCTTGCTGGCCGACCGCCTGGGCTGCGAACCCAGTGCCCAGACACGCAGTCTGGTGGATTTGCCGGCACGCTCGATCAGCCCTGCCAAATCCTTACCCACGACGGTCTCTCTGCGCCTGCGCCCCTTGGCCGCGGTCGGCTTTTGCCTGCGCTTTGAGCCCGGTCACCGGCATGCTCGTGAGCGCGGCGGCCATCTGCTGGGACAATGTCGCCAGACCTTGCAAACCTTGATTGAACAGCATGGCGGCTGGCCCTGTGAGGCTGGCCCCAATCAGTTGATTGCCTACTTTGGTTATCCCGAGTTGCTGGAGTCGCCCGTCGCGCAAGCAGCCGCATTGGCACGGGTTGCGGCAACCTTGCGCATGGATGAACACGTCAAGCTGAGCATCGCCCTGCACGCCGATCTGGCCATGGACGATCAAAGCGCTTACCCCGATCCCTGGGGCCAACTTGCACAAGTGGTGCTGCCCTTGAGCTGGGAAGCCAGCCCCGGCACGCCACGTATCAGCGTGCAGGCCGCTCTGCGTCTGGACACCAAGGATGTGCAAGGCCCGCTGGGCCGCCAGAGCGAAGCGCTGTGGCTGAATCTGAGCCCTTCCGACGCAGACCCTACGCGTTTAACCAGCCGCGTCTATGGCCGCTCGCAAGAGTTCGACCATCTGGTGCAAGCCTGGGCGCATATCGGTCCCAACCGTGCCTTGCATCACATTGCCATTCACGGTCGCGCTCATATCGGCAAGAGTCTGCTGGTGCAGTCTCTGGCGGACTATGTGCAGAAAACCGCCCACCACTGCATTGTGCTCAATTGTCGTGAAGACAAGCGTCGTGTGGCCTGGCATCCGATTCGCCTCTGGCTGCACGAGCAGATTGCCGACTACCTCACCTCGCAAAACGGCAAGCAGCGCGATCCCTTCTCCGTGCAAACCTTGCAAGAGGCACTGGAAATCAGCCCCAAACAGGCCCAGTCCCTGCATCAATGGCTAAATAGCGGCCCGGACGAGCAAGACCTGAACGAGCCTTCCACGGCTCATATGGATTTATTGTTCAATTTGCTCAGCGGCCCGGGCAATTCGCCACGCCGTCGCTTGCTGATTATTGAAAACGTGCAATGGGCCGACCCGCCTTCCCAGCGCCTGATCCGCTTGCTGGCGCACACGGCCCCGCGTCACCCGACCTTGCTGCTGACAACCAGCCGCAAACCCGGTCATGGACTGGAACGTGCCGAGCACCTGAGCCTGCGTACACTGGATCGCTCCAGCATCAACAGCCTGTTAAGCGGCCAACGGGGACAAAGGCTGGCGCGCGATAAACGCAGCCGCCTGGTCCGCTTAAGCGCAGGCAATCCAGGCCATGCCAACGAGCTGCTGCGCTGCCATGAGCTCAATAGTGAATGCAGTGATGCCTTGTGCCTGACTGACCTGGTCTGCACCCAGTACCACAGCCTCCTGCCCGCAACACGCCACATCCTGACCAGCATCGCCTTGCAGGCACAGCCTATTTCCATCGACGAGCTGGCTCTGATGCTGCGCCTGGAAAACACCGCCTTGAGCAGTGGACTGGACACGCTGGCGACGCTGGATCTGATCGATGTGCATGACAAGCATGTCTCCTGTCTGCCGCTGGTCTCCCAGGCACTGGAACGTGTGGCGATGCAGGAAGAACTGCGTCAGGCCCACTACGCCATCGCCCAGCACGGCATACGCCGCCGTCACGCGCCCGAGTACATTGCCCTGCATCTGTGCGAAGCGGAAAGTCCGGAAGCCGCCTTCTGGTGGCAGCGTGCAGCCCGCGAAGCGCTGGCACAGGACGACCTGCGCCAGGCCAGCCAATACCTGCAGCGCTCCTTGAACCGCAGCGAATTGATTGAAGACTTGCAGGTTCGCCAAACCCTGCAATTTGAATGTCGCATGTTGCAAGGCGCGATTGAGTCCTCGTTGTACGGCCCCGCCTCCGCCTCTACGGCCATGGCCTACGAGCTGGGCCATGAGCTGCATGACGAGCATGACTCGGATCAGGTCATGATCAGCTTGTGGACAGCCTGGACAGCCTTTCAAGCCCAGGGCAATTTCGAGCAAGCCCTGCAAAAAGCGCGCCAGTTACTGGCTCTGGCCAATGAAACCAGCCACGATCAGAACCGCAGCTGGGCCTTGTACGCCATTGGTCAGCACGAGCTGTGGAAAGGGAATGTCACCAATGCCATCCAGACGCTGAACCTGAGCCTGGCCGTCTTTGATGACCTGAAGGAGCAGAACGGTCGTCAGGCCATTGCCGAGCACTTTCCTCAGTCCATTACCTTTGGAACCCTGAGCGTCGCCCTGGCCTTGAAAGGCAATATGGATGCTGCTCAGCAGCATGTCCATCTGGCCTTGCAATCCTTGCGTGTGGATACCACTTTTTCACTACGCGCCATTACGCACTTGTTCGTCATGCAGGCCTACTACCTGATGGAACAGCTTGAAGACTGTCAGCAAGTGGCCGAGCTGTCCTTGCAAGAGCTGCAAAAATCGCATAACCCCGAGCCCTGGTCTGCACTTAGTCGCTCTTACCTGCACTATTGCCAAGTGATGTTGCAAGGCCGAGAAACCAGCCTGCAGTCCCTGCTCGATTGCGTACAGATCGCCCAGTACGGTCTACCCATCAGCACCGATGGCCTGATGAGCCGTATTGCTCGCGCCATGATACGTCTGGGTCGCAGCAATGAAGCCATGCCCTGGCTGGACAAGGCTGCCGCTCAAGGTCTGCGTTATGACACCAATAGTCTGGGCACCGAGCTGCACTGTGTGCGCGGAGACGCCTGGATGGCGCTGGGCGAGAACGCACAAGCCTTGCAGGAATGGAATCTGGCCGAGCAACACATGGAAAAACATGGCTTGCATCGCTACGCAGACTGGATTCAGACACGCCGACAGGCCGTGCAAAAGCTCAAGGTCTAGTCAATAAAACCAGCAAGCACAAGAAAATGCTCCCAAGGAATCAGCTTGATCCTTGGGGGCATTTCAGATCCACTACCGATAATTGAATCGGCTTAAAGCAGCCACTCGATCGGCAGGATAGACAAGACGCCTACCCCGGCTCGACGCCAGATATTGGCATTCGGCTCGGAGGTGAAAAAGCGCTGGGTGCCGTCTTCGTTCAACTGAATCCACACCAGATCACCGTTTTCATCCAGTTCCACACGATAGCTGCGGTAAGGCAGGACGTCCTCAAAACTCTTGGACAGGGCTTGCGCCATTTCAGGGCTCTCGATAATAAAGCCCAGCTCCGTATTCAAATTGACCGAACGCGGATCGAAATTAAAAGAGCCCACAAACAGGCGCTTACCGTCTACCGCAAAGGTCTTGGCATGCAGAGCCGAACCCGAGCTACCAAAAGGCCCGGAGCCGTGACGCGTAGGCTTGTCCATGGTGGGCCGCAGCTCCAGTAACTGCACCCCAGCTTCCAACAAGGCTTTACGTCGTTTCGCATAGCCTGCATGTACGGCCGTCACGTCCGTTGCAGCCAGGGAATTGGTCAGGATACGGACCTTCATGCCAGGCCGCTTCATCATGTCCTCAAAGGCCCGTACACCTGCAGCGGTAGGCACAAAGTACGAGGACACCAGGTCCACCTGGCTGGTGGGCTTGCCCAGCACATGGTCCATTTGCCAGACCATCAATTGCTCAGGGTTGACCGGGCCCAGGGCCTTGGCCGGATCATCACTGATCATGGTGGTCCGCGCCCACTGGAAATCCAGCTCGCCACGCACCAAATGGCTGACCAGATCCGATTCACGCAGCACCTGCTGGTAATCCTTGGCGCGTGGTTGCGCTTCGGCTTCCTGCAACTTAGCCTGAAACTTCATCAGGGCTTCCGAACCACCCGTTTTGATCAGGCTGTCCACCGGATAGGCCGATTGACTGGCCCAGTAACGGTCAAAATCCTTGGAGACGTCCTGCACCACCGCGCCAATTGCCATCACGTCCAGATCCGCAAACAAGACGTCCTGAGTCGCACCGAAGTACTCATCGCCCACATTGCGCCCACCAATAATGGTGACCTGGTTATCCACGGTAAAAGACTTGTTGTGCATGCGCCGGTTCAGACGGGAAAAGTCCGTCAGAAAACCCAGAGGTTTGGGCCAGCGCAGCACAAAGGGGTTGAACAGCCGTACCTCGACATTGGGGTGAGCGTTCAAAGCGGCCAAGATATCATCCAGCCCGGTGATGCCGTTGTCATCAATCAACAAGCGCACACGCACGCCACGCTCGGCAGCCTGCAATAAAGTGCCCAGCATCAAGGTGCCGGTGGTGTCGCCCCGCCAGATGTAATACTGCACGTCCAGCGTTTTTTGAGCGGCAAAGGCTAACAAGGCACGGGCAGCATAGGCATCATGTGGATCGAACAAAGGATAAATGCCCGACAAGCCAGGATGCTGCTGAACTAAGGGAGCCACTGCCTGGCCAATCATGGTTTCCTTGGCCTGATCCAGCGGCAACGCCTCGCTGTGGCTACGTCCTTCCAGCGAAGGCAGGGCACAGCCTGTCAGGCCGGCCAGCAAGGCCCCACCCGCCATCAAGCTGCGCCAGAAAAAGGACGGTGCTTGTCCCGTAGAACGAGGAATCGTCGGCTTTTTGGCGGGGTCGATTTTCATGAAGGCATCTCTGTGGACATGGACATCGCTCAACATAGTAGCACCGCCCTCGGGACCAGGCCTGAGCATGTTTCGCAATCAATACTTGCAGCAAGTGGCAGGGCGGACAACAATAAAGCATCCACCCATTCTTTAAACTTGAAATAAAAGTAGCATGCCCCCCGCAACATCTCCTGCCTTACTGCCCCGTCACCTTGCCATTATGTTGCTGTTAATGCTGGGCAGCTCCTTCGCCGCCAACCATATCGCGGCCAAAGTGGCGCTGGACCATGGCACCGGGCTGATCATCTCGGTTATCTTTCGCTCGGCCGCGGCCACCCTGGCCTTGAGCATGCTACTGATCTGGCGCAAGCAAGCCCTGTATGTGCCCCGTCAGTATCTGGGCTGGCAACTGATGCTGGGCGGGCTGATCACCATGCAGTGCATGCTGATTTATTCCTCCATTGCCCGTATCCCCGTCGCCTTGGCCTTGCTGGTGGCCAATATGTACCCGATTCTGCTGGCGCTACTGACCTGGATACTGGGCGGGCACAAACCCACGCGCAAAACCTCCATCATCATGATGGCAATTCTGGTCGGCCTCTTGTTGGCGCTGGACGCTCCCAGTCTGATCAAGGGCGCAACGCTGGATGGGCAGTGGGTCCTGGGCGTGGTTTGCAGCCTGCTGACCGCCCTGACCTTTGCGATTGGACTGTGGATTACAGAAAATAAACTGGCGCCCTTGCCCGGCCTGGTACGCAGTTTCTGTACCATCAGCCAAACTTTGGTCTGCCTGATTGCACTTAGCCCTCTGGGACTGCTGCCCGGTGGCTCTTCCCTGCCCCACGACGCTGTAGGCTGGATTGCCCTGTCTCTGGTCTGTGTGCTGTACACCACGGGCTTTGTGACCCTGTTTGTGCTGGCTCCCCGCCTGGACATGACACGCAATGCGCCCTTCATGAATATGGAGCCGGTGGCCTCGCTGATTCTGGGCTGGCTGATTCTGAAACAAACCTTGAACTCCACCCAATTGCTCGGTGGCGCGGTGGTGCTGAGCGGGATTGTGGCATTGGCCTACCAGCGCGCCCCACGCAAGTAAGTCTCAGACCCTGGACAGAAGGCGCTGCCAAACACGGGGCAGCACCTCTATCAAATCCTCCGGGATCAATCCGGGACCAAACTCCAGGGCGGCCTGTGAATGCAGCCAGACAGCCGCCCCCGCCGCTTCAAAGGCAGGCATGCCTTGGGTCAGCAAGCCACAGACCAGACCCGCCAACACATCCCCGCTGCCTCCAGTGGCCAACCACGGCGGGGCGCAGGCATTGATCAAGGCCCGCCCATCGGGCGCGGCAATAACAGTATCTGCTCCCTTCAACACCAGCACGGCACCACATTGCGTAGCAGCCAGTCGCGCCGCTTCCAGACGATCCGGCACTTCCTCAAAAACGCGGGCAAACTCGCCCGCATGAGGGGTCAATACGCACTGCTCATGCAAGGCATCCCATAACTCCTGGGGCTGTGCTGCAAAGCTGCTGATGGCGTCCGCATCCAGAACACAAGGTCGCCCCGTTGCCAGCAAAGCCAAAGTCAGGCGACGGGTTTGCTCGCCCAGTCCCGCACCCGGCCCCACCAGCCAGGCGCGAATGCGCTCGTCCGTGGTCAGAGTGTTATCCAAGGGGGCCACCATGATGCTGTCCAGTGCCCCGGCGTACACCGACCAGACCGAGGGTGGCACAGCCATGCTGACCAGTCCGGCTCCAGCGCGCTGTGCTGCACGAGCCGCCAGACGGCTGGCTCCGGTCATCCGTTCGCCGCCAACCACCAAAGCATGCCCACGCGTGTATTTATGGCTCTGGGCACCCAACTGCGGCAGATGAGCATGCCACAAGGCAGGTTCATTCAACCAGGTATTGGCCTCTTGCAAGGCCGGCGCTGGCATGCCGATTTCGGCCAGCTCCAGCTTGCCGCACAAGGCACGGCCCGGATACAGCACATGGCCCGGCTTGTAGCGCACAAAACTGACTGTCACCGTGGCAGGGGCGACCACACCGCGCACCTGCCCGCTGGCGCCATCCAGGCCCGATGGCACGTCAATGGCACATACAGGAACCTTGGAAGCCGCCAAAGCCTGAATCAAGGCGGCTGTCTCGCCCTCTACATCACGATCCAGGCCTGCTCCCAGCAAACCATCCACCACCACCGAAAAGCGTCGAAAGTCCGGGCACTGACTTTCCCAGCGACCCTGCCATTGCGTTTGCGCCCAGGCGGCCGTACCCTGCCGTACAGACGGGTCCACCAGACTGAACACGGAAACCACCCGCCCCTGCTCGCGCAGAATTTGCGCCGCCACCAAGGCATCCCCGCCGTTATTACCCGGCCCGCACAAGAACAGCACCGCTCCTTGCGGCCAATGGCGCTGCACGGTACGCGCCACCGCACTGGCAGCGGCCTGCATCAATTGCTCGATGGATACCCCGAAAGCCGGAGCGGCTGCATCCATGCTGGCGCACTGTGCCGGACTGTACAGGGCCTGTTTTCCGGGCGCGGCACTCAGGGGCAAAAAACCATATTGGGACACAAAGGGCATGGCAGGCTCACAAAGACAGAAATCAAAACGTCCCTACGCTGCACGGGCTGGTCACCCGCTGGCGGCCTGCTGAAAACAGAAGGCGTCAGGTCCTGGGCGGCCTGGAGACAAAAAAAGAACGGGTCGCCGCCCGTTCTCTTATCTTAGTGCGAAAAGTTTGAATGCAGAACTGTCGCAACAGCCACCACCTAGGCCGACGGCTGTTCTTGTCTATCCTTGACAGAGCCGACGGACAGTTCACGCGGCACATCCACCCCGTTCTTGATCGCGATGATCTCGGCCATGATGCTGACGGCAATCTCTGCCGGGGTCTTGCTGCCTATATACAAACCAATCGGACCTTTGAGCTTGTCGATTTCCTCGGCCGTCAGATCAAAGTGCTCGGCCAGGCGTTCGCGACGGCTCTGGTTATTACGTCGCGAACCAATCGCCCCCACATAAAAGGCACTGCTCTTGAGCGCCTCCAGCAAGGCCATATCATCCAGCTTGGGATCGTGCGTCAGGGCCACAATGGCCGTACGCCGATCCGGCACGCAGGCAATGACCTCATCGTCCGGCATGCCGCTAACTACACGTGCACCCGTCACGCTCCAGCCTTGAATATGCTCGCTGCGCGGATCGCAGACCGTCACATCAAAGCCGTTGAACAAGGCAATGGTCGCCACGTACTCGGACAGTTGCCCACCACCGATCAGCAAGAGCCGATAGGACGGGCCAAAAGTCACCGACAGGCGGTCCTCGCTTAAATGCAAGGCAGCCGGAACACGGGTGGCACTGCCCCAGGCACGGCCAGTTTGCAGATCCACATGACGTTGCACCAGATGGCGCTGCTCCAGCAAGCTCAGCAATTCCGACATTGCTTGCGGGCAGGGATTGAACTCCACCAGCAAACGGATCGTGCCGCCGCAAGGCAGGCCAAAGCGATGCGCCTCATCCGCGCTGACGCCATACGTCAGCATCTGAGGACAGCCATCGCCATGCAGGCGCTTATCCGCCCCTTCGGGTTCGTGATAGGCACGGATCAGATCGTCCTCGATACAACCACCCGAGACCGACCCGACCACCGCCCCACCTTTTTCCAGAGCCATGATGGAACCCTCTGGACGGGGGGACGAACCCCAGGTCTGCACAACCGTAACCAAAATGGCATCACGTCCTTGTGCGCGCCACTCGTGCAACTGGCGCAATACCCTGACATCCAGGCTCTCCATATGTGTCTCCAGTCTTTCCTGTGTTTATTTGAATACCGGCATACCGCCACCCTCGCCCGAATCATCAAACGGATTCAGGTCGGCACCGTATTCGTCCTGCATTTCGATCGTGACTGTATTGGGATCAACTTGGGCGCCCGTTCCCTTGTAATGCGTCACCATGCCGGGGAACAGCAACACCACAGCAATCATAACAATCTGGATGCAGATAAAGGGTACGGAGCCCCAGTAAATGTCGCCTGTGGCCACACCCGGGATCTTCTTCTTGGTCACTTTGTCGATGTAATCATCCTTGGGCGCCACCGAGCGTAAATAAAATAGTGAGAAGCCAAATGGTGGATGCATAAAGGATGTTTGCATATTAACGGCCAAGAGCACGCCAAACCAGATTAAATCGATGCCCATCTTGTCAGCCACCGGCCCCAGCAAAGGCACGATGATGAATGCCAGTTCGAAGAAATCCAGGAAAAAGGCCAGTACAAACACCAGCACACTGACCAGAATCAGGAAGCCGTATTCACCGCCAGGCAGGTCAATCAGCAGGTGCTCCACCCACAAGTCGCCATCCACGCCACGGAAAGTCAGCGAGAAGATGGTGGAACCGATCAGAATGAACATCACGAAGCAGGACAGCTTGGCCGTGGTATCCATAGCTTGCTTGAGCAGATCGGTGCTCAGACGACGACGGCTGACCGCCATCAGAATAGCACCGACTGCGCCCATCGCACCGCCTTCCGTGGGGGTGGCAATACCCAGGAAAATTGTGCCCAGCACCAGAAAGATCAGGCCCAGGGGCGGGATCATCACAAACACCACGCGTTCTGCCAGCACCGACAGCAAGCCCAGCTTCAGCCATTTGTTGATCAGGGCCAGCACGAAAGCCACACCACCAACCAGCAAGATGCAGATAATAACCTTCTCATCTACCGGGCCGTTGGGATCAACCCAAAACTCGTCCAAGATATAACCGGCCACCAGCGAGATCAACAGCAACACGCACAAGGAGCGCGCACCGGAACGGCCATTGGCCTCCGAATAAGTGCGATGTTCGGCAGGAATCGGTGGCACATCCTTGGGACGCAGCACGGCCAGAATCAGGATGTAAAGCAGATAAGCGCCTGTCAGCACCAGACCAGGCACCATGGCACCACGGTACATATCGCCTACCGAACGGCCCAACTGGTCAGCCAGCACAATCAGCACCAGCGACGGCGGAATAATCTGCGACAAGGTGCCTGAAGCGGCAATCACGCCCGTGGCCAGTCTGCGGCTATAACCGTAGCGCAACATGATGGGCAAGGAGATCAGGCCCATGGAGATCACCGAGGCTGACACCACACCTGTGGTTGCAGCCAGCATGGCACCCACAAACACCACGGCAATGGCCAGACCACCAGGCATGGAACCAAACAGCTGACCAATCGTATCGAGCAGGTCTTCTGCCATGCCGGAGCGTTCCAGAATCAGCCCCATGAAGGTAAAGAAGGGAATGGCCAGCAAAGTATCGTTGGCCATGATGCCAAACACACGCAGCGGCAGCGCCTGGAACAGGGACCAGTTGAACAGGCCCATTTCCACACCGATCAGACCGAACACCATACCGTTGGCGGCCAGCGCAAAGGCAACCGGAAAGCCCAGCAGCAAGAAAACAATCAGCGACGCAAACATCACTGGCGCCATATTGGCGACAAATAAATCCATCATGATCTGGTTCAGCCTTTGTGTTGATGCGCTAACTTGGCCTCGGCTTGCCGAGCAATTTCTTCAGCCAGCAGCTCTTCGGGCGATTTTTCCTGCAACTTCTTGTTGGGGTTGGGGCAGGCACCGCGCAAGAAACCAATGCACTTGATCAGGTGCGAGATCCCCTGCAAGGAAATCAGGGCAAAGCCGATGGGAATAATCAATTTGGCAGGCCAGCGAATCAGGCCACCGGAATTAGAAGACACTTCCTGGCTCAGGTAGGAGTCCATGAACACCGGCCAGGACAAGGCCATGATGGCAATACAGGCCGGCAGCATGAACAGCACCACACACGCGGCTTCGATCACAATCTGCTTGCGCTCGGACAGGCGTGAGGCCAGCACATCCACACGCACGTGCTCATTGCGCAAGAAGGTATAGCCGCCCGTCAGCAGGAACAAGGCGCCAAACAAATACCACTGCACCTCCAGCCAGGCATTGGAGCTGGAGTCAAAGAACTTGCGCGCGATGGCGTTATAAGAGCTGATCACGACAACCAGCAAAACCACCCACATGACCACCCGGCCACATAGCTGATTCAGGCTGTCGATCGCCCTGGATAGTTTGAGTAAAGATTGCATCAATCCCCCAGATTTTCTGCGTTGAAGTTAGTTGGAATCTAATGAGACCGAAAACGGGTGGCGCGCTTTTCGACTGCATCCAGCAGGAAGTACAGCGCCAGTCCCATGACGGCCAGAATGAACAGGGCGGAAAACACGCGCACCGTGTCGAACACCCCTTGGGCGCTCATGATCACAAAGCCCAGGCCACGCTGGGAGGACACGAACTCGCCCACAATAGCCCCTACCAAAGCCAGGGACAGAGCCACTTTCAGGCCCGCCATGATCGATGGCAGCGCAGAGGGCAGGCGCACTTTGAAAAACAGGGCAACCGGCCCGCCTTTCAAAACCCGGCCCAGGTCCAGAATGTCGGGCGAGACCGAGCGCAAGCCTTGCACCGTATCCACAATCACGGCAAAGACGGCGATCAGAAAAGCAATGGCCACCTTGGGCTCGTAGCCGGTACCCATCCAGACCACGAACAGCGGTGCCAAAGCCACTTTGGGAATGCTGTTGAAACCCACAATCAGGGGATAGCAAAAACGCTCGAAGAGCGGTGAACCCACGAGGGCGACGGCAATCAGCACGCCGCCTACGGCGGCCAATACAAATCCAGCCAGCGTGATGCCGAGCGTGTATAACGCTTGACCCATGTACCAACCCAGTTCGCCATACAAATCCTCCAGAATCAGCGAGGGGCGCGGCAAAATCACTTCCCGCACCTGACCCAGCCAACAAATTAATTCCCATGCCAACAGCACCACGACGGTAGAGACCACGCCCGCCAACCAGCTGGGCATTGAACGCAAGGCTTTATTCATGGCTGTCTCCTGCACCATCGGCAATGCCGAACAATTGACGGATATGAGCGACATGCCGGCCGAACTCCGGGGTCTCGCGCAAGGACAGCGGGCGCGGACGAGGAAAGTCGATCTTGATCTGCTCCAGAATGCGGCCTGGACGAGACGAGAACACCAGCACGGTATCGCCCAGGAAAACGGCTTCGGCAATGCCGTGCGTCACAAACAAGGTGGTGTTGCCCGTTTTCATCCAGATGCGCTGCAATTCGGCGTTCATGTTGTCGCGCGTCAGTGCATCCAGCGCACCGAAAGGCTCATCCATCAGCAGCAGGCGCGGATCATCCACCAAAGCACGGCAAATGGAGGCCCGCTGGCGCATGCCTCCAGACAACTGGCGTGGATAGCTGTCGGCAAACTGAGACAGGCCGGTCAAGGCCAGCAATTGATCCACCTTGTCCAGATAATCGGCCGTGCGCTTGCCGGCAAACTCCAAAGGCAAAAGAATGTTGTCGCGTATGCTGCGCCACTCCAGCAAGGCATCGCGCTGGAACACCATGCCCACCTGGTCGGGCGGGCCGCTGACGGGTTGCTGGTCTACCGTCAGGGAGCCGCTGCTGATGTTTTCCAGCCCGGCCACGCAACGCAGGAAGGTGCTTTTCCCGCAGCCGCTGGGGCCCAGAATGCTGATGAACTGGCCGGGTTGAATATCGACATTGATGCCGTCCAGCGCCAGCACATCACGCGCGCCCTCAAAGCGCTTGCGCACATCTTGAGAAAGTACCCGCGCCGCCATTACTTCAGCTCCAGACTGCTCAGGGATTGCGGGGTGACCACGCCGGACTGGTAATAGTCCGTGGCCTTCTGACCGGCAGGAATCAGCTCTACCCGTTCCAACGTGGCAACTGTCTTGTCCCAGTCCGCAGGCTGGTTCACGCCAATACTGCCTTGCTCCACAGCCGGGCCAAAGTAGGTTTTAAGAATGTTCAGCTGGTCCAGCAAAATGGCTTTGTCCAAACGCGCATTGGGGCGTTGCGCCACAATCGCATCCACCGCTTCTTGCTCGTGACCGCTGTAAATGTAGTTCCAGGACTTGGCCACCACATTGGAAAAAGTCGCCAGCTCCTGTCCCCGGCTGGCTAGCTTGGCTTCGCTGGTGAACAGGCCAAAGCTGACCATATCCAGGCCGTGCTGGGCGAAAGGAATGGCATTGGAGGCGCGCTGACGCGACACCGAAGCCAGTACAAATGGAATGGTGGAGATCACGGCATCAGCCCGCCCCACCGCATAGGTCGCTGCCTTGCCAGCCGCATCCACACTCAGCAGATCCACATCGCTGCGACGCAAGCCGCCCGCCGCCAGAAACGCATCGACAAAAGGCGCTTCCAGAGAACCGGCGGTATAGGCGATCTTGCGTCCCTTCAAACCCTCCGGCCCGCTAATACCCGAATCCTTGGGCACCAGCACGCCGATATCGCTGGACGTGGCAAAGGTGGCCAGCCCTTTGACTGGCAAGCCTTTGCTGCGTGCAATCACCATGGAGGCCAGCGCTGCCTGGCCCACATCAAAGCGATCACTGCCACCCACGATCTGCACCGCCGTGACAGAACCGTTGCCATCTTCCAGCCGTACATCCAGGCCAGCCTGCTTGAACCAGCCCTTTTCCACGGCCAGATGAAACGGTGCATGGACGGCCCAAGGGGTCCAGTCCAGCTTTACATTCAAGGGCTCGGCTGCCGCCCCCCAGGTGCTCAACAAGAAGGTGGCCCCGATTGCGAGGCGCACACGTCCCCCCAAAGCTTTACGCTCCGTCATCTCCTTACCCCCGTTTTATTTATCGTCTTGCGTCGTCTATGCGCTTATGAGCGCCGGAAAAGTCCCTTGAAGCGGTCCCACAAAATGCTGAAGAACATCTTGACCGGATTGAACTCGGCCACCACCGGCTCTTCGCCTTCGGCCAGCGGTTTTTCCAGGCGCAGGTTCACGTTCTTGCCGAACTCCGCAATCATGCGGCGCACGAAATCCTGAACCAGCCCGGAGCGCGAAAACTGCGCCAGCGGCCCTTGCAGCGAATACACCAGCTCCACTTCCACGCGGCTGCGCGCTTCGCCATCCGGCTTGACCTGAAAGCTGACATCGCCACGGGCACGCGATTGGCTCAAGGAGTCCACGCCCTCACCGCGCAGCACGGCAGCACGGCGTTCGTTATCCTCTTCCAACGTGGCATTACCCTTGAAGGCAGCCGACATGGGGCCAAATTTGATGGCGATCTTGCCCTGTACCGTGGCCCCTTCCTGGGACTCGATAATCGCGCCGGGCAGACAGCCCGCCACTTTGGGCAAATCCTTCATGAAAGCCCAAACCTGATCGGCCGGGAAACGGGCATCAAAACCACCTTGAATAGCCTGGCCCTTGCCCTTGTCGGCACTGCCGGACGCGGCAGGTGCAGCAGCGGCCACCGGAGCGGGCGTCTGCACTTCTTCCTGTACCGCTTCAAAAGTCGTAAAGCCGTTCTGGTTCCAGTCTTGCTGCACGCTCTGCACCACGGCAGCGCGCAAGGCTTCTACCTGGGCATCGGGCTGATCGCGCAGGGCTTGCAGCACGGACAGAATGGCGGCTGTAATGCCTTGATAGCCGGTGCAGCGACAAATATTGCCGGACAACTCAATACGCACACGGGCTTCGTCTGCATCGGGCAAACGCAGCACGATGTCGCGGCTGGTCGCCAACATGCCAGGCGTACAGAAGCCGCATTGCAAGGCGTGTTTTTCCGAGAAAGCCGTACGCAGACGGCTCATGATCGGATCGTCATCGTAGCCTTCCACGGTGGTGACTTCGTGGCCATCACAAGCACCGGCAAAAGTGATGCAGGAGCGCACTGGACGGCCATCCACCAACACCGTACATGCGCCGCACACACCGTGTTCACAGCTCAGGTTGGTGCCGGTCAAACGGCTTTTCTCGCGGATGAAATCACCCAGATGGGTGCGCGGTTCGGCCTCGTGCTTTTGCTGACGGCCGTTAACTTGAATCGAGATTTCTGCCATGTCTTAACCTTTCACACCCAGCGCTTGCTTCAGGCTGCGCTCTACTACCGTACGGAACAGCACCTGATGAGCTTCATCCCGTTGTGCCAGATACGGCTGCAAGGCCGCTGCAATCGTGTCCCCTTCCAGGACGGCGGCCCCTTGTGCAGCCACGTTCACGGCCAGCTCGGGCAAGGAGCGCGGGGCGCCTTCCATGGCTCCAATCACTACGCGCGCCGTGCGCGTGGCCGGGTCGAAATAGCAGGCACAACTGGCATCGGCAAACTCGCCCACTTTGCGGGTAAATTTGTAATAACCCCAACGGGCCGAACCGGACACTTCAGGTACATCCACAGACTCGATGAACTCACCGGCTTCCAGCACCGTGGTGTAGGCAGCCAGCATGAATTCGCTCATGGGAACCGTACGGCTGCCTTGGGTTCCACGCACATTGATGCGTGCGCCCAGGGCGGCACAGGTCAGCACCCAGTCTGCCGCCGGGTCCGCATGGGCCAGGCTGCCACCCAAGGTGCCGCGATTACGCACACCCCGGTAAGCAATGCGGCCTGCCACTTTCTGCATCATGTGGCCGCGCAGCAGTTCGTGAATGCCATCTTCAATCTGGGCGTGAGTCACAGCAGCGCCGATACGCACTTGCCCTTTATTGGCCGTTACCTGTCGCAGCTCGGGCACTGCCGACACATCCAGCACTCGAGCAGGGCGCACCAGACGCAGATTCAACATGGGGCCCAG
Source organism: Alcaligenes sp. DN25 (assembly GCF_023674485.1). Lineage (NCBI taxonomy): Bacteria > Pseudomonadati > Pseudomonadota > Betaproteobacteria > Burkholderiales > Alcaligenaceae > Alcaligenes > Alcaligenes sp. DN25. The sequence goes on from NZ_CP098408.1 coordinate 3,275,700, forward strand.
GGACTGGCTGCCACCCATCAAGCGCACTGCGGAAGGGTCGCTGCCATAAGCGTCCTGGATCTGTTTCAGGCTCTGGGCCTGTTCATACTCAAACTTGGCGGCCTTCATGCCTGAACCTCCGACACGGGCTGTTTATCTTGCTGATTGGCGGGCTGTGCTGCAGCGCGAATGGCGCTTAGCAGTCGATGCGGTGTCACGGGGGTATGTGAGACCTGTGCTCCCGTGGAGCGCAAGGCATTATTGATGGCCGACATGATGGCGGCAGGAGGGGCAATCGCCCCGCCCTCGCCCATGCCCTTGGCACCAAACTCGGTATTGGGCGATGGGCTTTCCATGTGTTCGATATGAATATTGGGCACTTCGCAGGCACCGGGCATGACGTAGTCTGCCAGGGTCGATGCCAGCGGCTGAGCAAACTCGTCGTAGGGCATTTCTTCGTACAAGGCGGTGCCGATCCCCTGGGCAATCCCGCCTATGGTCTGGCCTTCCACAATCATTGGGTTGATCATGATGCCGCAATCTTCCACCACCACGTACTTGAGCACTTCCACCCCGCCAGTCTTTGGATCGACAGCCACCACCACGGCATTGCTGGCGTAGGTGAAGCTGCCGGTATCGACTTTGGGTTTGTAACCTACGGATAGCTCCAGACCTTGCGGGTCCACGTCCTCGGGCAAATGCTGCGGATTGATGTACCAGGCATCCGCCACTTGGGCGATGCTGACCTGGCGCCCCTCGGCGCTGAACATATCGCCTTGATGCTGAATGCTATCCACATCGGCTTTCAGCATATGCGCGGCAATCTTGCGCACGCGCGGCAGCAGCTCTTTACAGGCCTTGGACACCGCACCGCCAGACATCACCAGGGAGCGCGAGGCATACGTGCCGGTAGAGAATGGCGTGCGGCCCGTATCACCGTGCACTACTTTGATCCTGGCCACGGGAATACCCAGAATTTCGCTGGCGATCTGGGCAAACGAGGTTTCCATACCCTGGCCGTGCGAATGCACACCCACACGCACTTCCAGCCCACCGTCCGGGGTCATGCGTACAAAAGCCTGATCAAAACCCGGAATCACCGCAGTGCCCCAACTGGCGAACACGGACGTACCGTGTGCAGACTGCTCGGTATAAGAAGCCACACCCAGACCAATCAGGCGACCATCGGGCTCACCCTTGGCCTGACGAGCCAGCACAGCCTCCACATCCACCGCAGCCAGAGCGCGGCGCAGGCTTTCTGGATAGTTGCCCGAGTCGTAATGCTTGTTGGCCACGTTGACGTAAGGCATTTGCTCGCCTTGCACCAGGTTCATCAAGCGAATTTCCCAGGAGGGCTTACCGACCGCCAGGGCGATCTGATCCATCATCTGTTCAATGGCCAGGCAGACACCCGTACGGGCTACGCCACGGTACGGCATGAAGCCTGGTTTGTTGGTGCCCACACCGCGTGTGCGGCAGCGGTAGCCACGAAAATCGTAAGGACCGGGCAGATTGCCCAGGGCCTGGCCTACTTCCAGCCCCACGGTAAAGGGCCAGACCGAGTAAGCGCCACCATCAATATCAATTTCAGCATCCAGCGCCAGCAGGCGGCCTTCATTGCTGATGTGTGCTTTCAGGCGGTACTGGTGTTCACGGGTATTGGCGCCAGCAATCAAGTGCTCACGGCGGTCTTCCATGAAACGAAAGGGCTTGCGGAAGGTCTTGGCCAACCAGGCCACGCACAGCTCTTCCTGATGCAGCACGCATTTATAACCAAAAGCGCCGCCCACATCGGGGGAAATCACACGAACCTGCGCCTGATCCATACCCAGGAACTGGGCAATGCCAGTGCGGTGCATATGCGGGATCTGACTGCCGCAATACACCACCAGTTGATCGGCCTGGAAATCCCAATAGGCCAGAACGGCCTTGCCTTCCATCGGCAACATGCACTGACGTGACAGGCTGACCGAGTGCTCGATCACGCGATCGGCACGGGCGGCATGCTCTTCAAAGGCCACGTCCGAGCGCAGTGTCACAAACACATTATCCTGCCAGCCTTCATGCAACAGATCACCCTGCGCGGCCAGCGAGGCCGGCACACTGCCGTAGACCGGCAACTCGTCGTACAGCGCTTCAATCTCCTCCAGAACGTCCTCGGCCACGGCGCGGCTTTCACCAAAGGCCATGGCAACCGGCTCGCCCACATAACGCACACTGCCCGAGGCCAGCGGCGGCATGCTGGAGGCCTGATAACTGGGCAAGGTGGAAGCGGCGTAAATATCCAGACAGTCCGGCATATCGGCACGGGTAATAACCTGCGCACGTGCGCTGTCTTCAATACTGATCTGACGGATTCGGGCATGCGCCATGGGGCTGCGCAGGAAGGCGACTTCCTGCAGCCCCGGCATGGTCATGTTTCCGATGAAGTTGCCCCGGCCATTGAGATGGCGCGCATCCTCCTTGCGAAGAATACGCGCACCCACTCCTTGGCCACCCAGGCTTGACGGGTGACTGTGCTGACTCATTTCACTACCTTAAGAATGTGCTGCTTAACTGCGCTTGCCCAACTCGCTGAAGGTGAAGTTGTCCAGGGCACTTTCGGCAACCCGGAACCAACTGGCTTCCTGCTCCTGGAAGGCCTTCCAGCTTGGATAAATCTTGGCAAAATCGGCGTTGCTGTCCGACAGTTCCTTCCACAGTTCCTGGGACTTGTCGTAGGCGGCCTTCATGACGTCCTTGGGGAAGTAACGCAGCTTGGCCCCATCGGCCACCAGCTTGCGCAGAGCGCCGGGGTTCAAGGCATCGTACTTGGCCAGGCTGAGCATGGTCTGCTCATTACAGGCCGTCTCGAATGCCACTTTGAAGTGCGCAGGCAAGGCTTCCCAGGCGTCTTTATTGACCATAGAGGTCAGGGACGCACTACCCTCGAACCAGCCGGGGGAGTAGTAGAAGGGAGCGACTTTGTTCAAGCCCAGTTTTTCGTCGTCGTAAGGGCCAATCCACTCGGCCGCATCAATCGTGCCCTTTTCCAGCGAGGAGTAAATATCGCTAGGAGGAATCTGCTGGGGCACGGCACCCAGTTTGGACAGCACCATGCCGCCGATGCCACCGATACGCATCTTCAGACCTTGCAGGCTGTCCAGGTCCTTGATTTCCTTGCGGAACCAGCCCCCCATCTGCACACCCACGTTACCCGCCACAAAGTTGACGATGTTGTACTGGCTGTACATTTCGCGCAGCAGTTTCAGGCCACCACCAAAGTGCACCCAGGAGTTGTGCTGACGGGCATTCATGCCAAAGGACAAGCCAGTATCAAACGTTACGGCGGTGTTCTTGCCCACAAAAGCGGTACTGAGCACGTGGTTGCATTCGACCGTGCCGTTGCTAATGGCATCCATGTTCTGGGCATAAGGCACCAGCTCGCCACCGGGGAAAGCGCGGATTTCGAACTTGCCTTCGGTCAGTTCGCTGACACGTTTGCACAGCGCTTCGGCCGAACCATAAATGGTGTCCAGGCTTTTGGGCCAGCCGGTAGACATACGCCAGCGCACGGTGGGGCTGTTCTGCGCAATTGCAGGGGCGGCTACGGCTGCCAAACCCGCACCCGCAACCGTTGCCGATTTCAGCAGAAAACTACGACGCTCCATCACTCACCTCTTTGTATTTTTTAATGTATTTACACCCCTTGCTCGATAGGGGTCTGGGTAGTTTGCCCGCCAGTCTGGCTTGCAGCCCCGACAGCAACTGCCCGAACCTTGCCAAACCGTCCCCCCCGAGGGGCCAGACGGACGTTCCAAGCAGTGTCAGCACACTATGAAATTGACATTCACCACTTCGATAATAGTAAGTGTGCTGATTAATTAATTTTTGGTCAAGCAGGGAAACTACTGACGCATGTCCTTGATGAGATAAAGGAAAGCATCATCAATAGCTTAAGCCTCAACTAGCGCAATCCCTTATAAAAACGATATTTGATTTTATAATTTATACAGTATACTGACTAATTGAAAGCACAACCCGGAGACAACTTTGAACTGGATAAAAATTTCCGAAACCGATGCCATCGACAACGAAGAGTCCCTGGCAATCGAGTGGGAAGGCAAGAAACTGGCCCTGCACAAACTGGATGACGAGTTCCACCTGACCGACAACGTCTGTACCCACCAATATGCCCTGCTGTCCGACGGCTATCTGGAGGACGGTTGCGTGGAATGCCCTTTGCATCAGGCCAAGTTCTGTTTGCGCACCGGCAAGGCCATGAACGCCCCTGCCACGGTGGACATCAAGGTCTATCCGCTGCGCATTGAAGGCAACGATATTCTGGCCGACTTCAGTCAGGCCTGAGCTTTTTTCTGCTGACGAGACTTGCAACATCATGGCACACCACACTTCCGTACTGATCATCGGCGCTGGCCAAGCGGCTTCGGTGCTGGCGCGCGAACTGCGCAGCCTGGGCTTTAGCGGCAGCATCACCTTGGTAGGGGATGAAACTCACCTTCCCTACGAGCGTCCGCCCCTGTCCAAAGACGTGCTCAAGTCCAGCGCGACCACTGACAGCGTGTTTTTGCAAAAAGCCGAGTTCTATCAAGAACAGAATATTGAACTCTTGTTGGGCACCAGCGTGCAGTCTCTGGATTGCGCCACACTTCAGGCCAGCCTGAGCAATGGCCAGACCTGGAGCTTTGACCACGCGGTGCTGGCCACAGGCGGCGCGGCCCGCGAACTGGCTCTGCTGCCCGCCAGCCAGGTCAACGCCCTGTATCTGCGCACGCTGGACGATGCCCTGAGCCTGCAAGCCCGTCTGCATCCCGGTTTGCGCGCCCTGGTGATTGGTGGCGGCTTCATGGGTCTGGAACTGGCTTCTACCGCCAGCGAAACCGGCGCACAGGTCACTGTCATTGAAGCGAATGAACGTCTGCTGGCCCGCAACGCCCCTGCGCTGCTGTCGCAATGGTTGCTGGAGCGCTTCGAGTCGCAAGGCATCACCGTGCGCCTGGGTCAGGGTGTGCGTCAGGCCCACTTTGCGGCAGAAAACGAGCACCCCGTTCAGCTGGAACTAAATGATGGCCAGATCCTGAATGGCGATCTGGCCATTGTGGCCGCCGGTCTGAGCGCGAACTCCGCCTTGGCGCGGGCCAGTGGTATCGCGGTAGACGATATGACGGCCGGGATTATTGTGGATCGCCAGGGCCGCACCAGTGTGGCGGGCATTTATGCCGCTGGCGATTGCGCCACCCAGATCTGCCCCGATACCGCCGTGCGCACGCGCACCGAATCCTGGCAGAACGCCAACGAGCAAGCCCGTCAGGTGGCCCACGCCATTGCCGGGCAGGATGCTCCTGCTGCACCTGTCAGTTGGTTCTGGACGGATGTGCTCGGTTGCAACATTCAAATGCTGGGCCAAGGCAGCCCGGATCTGAACTATCAGGTACGCGGCGTCATGGACAGCCAGGGCGATGCCATCAGCTTCATGTTGCTGGCATTTGAAGGCCAGCATTTGCGACACGCAATTGGCGTCAATGCCAGCGCGGATCTACGCGCTTTGCGCAGCGTCATGGAACAGAACTTGCCTGTGGACCCGGCCATCGTGCTGGACCCGGCGACCAAGCTGCGCCAGTACGTGAAAGAAGCGGCTCGTACGGCCCAAGTCTAAGAAAGAGAAGCGGCCTGCGCCGCCTCGTCATCCCGAATCATTAAAGAGTTATCAGAGGAGAACCCCATGTATCAGACGCAAACGGTGATAGGCCAGACGGTCGGGTCCAAAGACCGCCCTGTCGAGGAATGCACCTGGCCCGAGGATGTGCTCAACACCATTCCGGATTGGGTCTACACCAGCAACGACATTTACAACCGCGAGATGGAGCGCATTTTCCACGGTGACACCTGGAACTTTGTGGCCCTGGAAGCGGAAATTCCCGATTCGGGCGACTACAAGCGCTCGTATGTGGGCTCCACCCCAGTAGTCGTGGCGCGTGCGGAAGATGGCAGCATCAACGTGTTTGAAAACCGCTGTGCACACCGTGGTGCCGAGTTTTGCCGCCACAACCAGGGCAACACCAATGAATTTGTGTGCCCGTATCACCAGTGGTCTTACAGCCTGAAGGGTGATCTGCAAGGGATTCCTTTCAAGCGCGGTGCGAATAAAGAAGGCGGCATGCCGCGCAGCTTCAAGAACTCCGAGCATGGTCTGAAAAAGCTGCATGTGACAACGCACAATGGCGTCATTTTTGCATCCTACAGCGACAAGGTCGAGCCTATTACGGAATACCTGACGCCTGAAATTCTGAAGGATTTCGAGGCGGTGTTTCCCGGCAAGAAGCTGAAGATTCTGGGTTACTACCGTAACGAGTTGCCTTGCAACTGGAAGATGTACCACGAGAATCTGAAAGATCCTTACCACGCGACCTTGCTGCACTCTTTCCTGGTGGTATTTGGTCTGCTGGTGGCGGGCAACAAGTCGCAGATGTATGTGGACCCTGTACATGGTCGCCATGGCTATATGGCATCGGCCAAGTCCGAGGACAAGTACGCCGAGGTCAGCGAGGACAACAAGAAGGAAATGCGTTCGTTTGTGGACGATATGCGTTTGCGCGACGAGCGTTTCCTGGACTACATCAAGGAGTTTGATTCTCCCTGGTCGGTCACCATGCAGACAATTTGGCCCAATCTGATTGTTCAGCGCGAGATGAACACCTTGGGTGTGCGTCAGATTGTGCCCAATGGCCCCAACAGTCTGATCATGCAATGGACCATGTTTGGCTATGAGGACGATACCGAGGAGATGACTCGTCACCGTCTGCGTCAGGGCAACCTGATGGGCCCTGCCGGTTTCCTGGGTCTGGAAGACAACGAGGCCATGAAGTTTGTGCAGGAAGGGGTACGTCGTTCCAGCAGCGAGGTGAACATCATCAAGCTGGATGAAAGCAAGCTGGGTACGTCCAATACGCTGATCTCGGAAGCGGCTATTCGCTCCATGTACCAGTACTACCGCCAAGTGATGGATCTGTAAGACGAGCTGACTTATGAAAATGGATTTTTCTTTCAAACCCGCCCAGGTTTCTGTTGAGCGTGCTTTGTCGTTAAAGGCGGAAATTGAGCTTTTCAATGCCGAGTACTGTGCCACTTTGGATCGTGGCAATGTTGAGGACTGGCCCATGTTTTTTGTGGAGGACGCGGTTTACCGGGTCACTTCACGCGAGAACGCGGATCTGAATTTGCCGGTAGGTCTGGTCTATGCCGAAGGGCGCGACATGATGCACGACCGTGCGGTGGCCATTGCCCGCACGCAGATGTATGCCCCGCGCTACATGCTGCATCTGGTCACGGATGTGCGCGTGATCAGCGAGGCTGACAATGGCGATATTGAGGCCGAGGGCAATTTCATGCTGATGCAGACCTTGGTGGAAGGGCCTTCCACGGTGCATCTGGTGGGTAATTATTTCGATACCTTCACGCGTGTGGACGGTCGTTTGATGCTCAAGGAGCGTCAGGTGATTTTTGATACGTCCATCCTGGCGAATGATCTGGTGTTTCCGGTCTAAGTCCGGGGTTTGCTTCTGGTTTCAAAACTGTTTTTTGTGTGCTGTTTCCGAGCCACTTGAGTCAGAAGGTCTTCTGATTCCTTTGAGCACCCTTCTTTGTTGAGGGGTGCTTTTTTTTGCTTATTTATTGGGGCAAAGGGCTGATGCCTAGCGCAACGTCAGAGATATGAGGCTTTAGGGCTGGTAGCGCAGGTTTGGAGGGCATTCAGCTTAGTCAGGATCGGGGATAAAAGGTCTCTGTGAAAACGCCATTCAGTCGGCCTGCTGGGGTGTCCGGGCTGAGCACTTGCCGGTGCTGCGCACCGGTGCCCTTGTCAGGAGATAGCTACGGGCGCATCCTGAACTCACCCGGTACTTGGTCCCCCGGACCAAGTACAAGCGTCGGGTTCAAACAGCAGGATGCTTGCACCCCTACGCTATCTCCTGCCCGCGGCAAGTACTCTGATCCGCCCTGACACCCCAGCAGGCCGACTGAACGGCTCACAATGGCTTTTTATCTACCAATCTCTTACGGACTCTTTGAACAAACAGGGCCTCGTGCCTTGCTCTTCTGTATTTCCTAAGCACCTATCGTTCTGCTCTTCAGCCCCCCCTCCCTTCCGTTCTCCACCCATCCAATCTGGGCCCTTAATTTCATCCCACCTCTGCCAGTGCCGTTTGGGCTTTAACCCGTGTTGCTTGTTTTCTTGTGGGGCCCGGGTACGGCTTGGCGGGCGAGTCAGGGCTCTTGCCGCAGGCAGAGTGCTGGGGCGGGATGCAAGGGTCGTGCTGTTTGAGGAGCACGCTTGCGGTTTGTCCGGGGGACAAACCGCGCTCCGAGTTCACGACCCGCCCGCCCCAGCACTCTGACAAGGGTACCCACGCGCAGCGTGGGCAAGAGACCCGCCAAGACAAGCCGTACCCGGGCCCCACAAGAAAACTATCCGCCGCCCTCACGCAAAGCCCAAACGGCACGTCCAGAAGAAAGCCCTGACACCGTAATCCTTGCAAACCCACAACGCTGCCAAAAATAAAAAAGCCCCCGAGAGCCATACGGCTTCCAGGGGCACAGGTCCGATAGCCCGCCCCCAAGCGGCAGACCATCGATACTCAATTACAAGGCTATCAAAACAGACTTGTTAACGACGACTCATATCCATCAAGCACGGACGCCCATCCAGACCATGATGAAACACGTCGCTCTTTTCAAAAGCTCAAAAAAATTGAATAGCGTTAAAGACCGATCAACGTCATCGCCTCTTCACGTGTTGCCACGGTGGCGTACTTCTGACGCATATCGAACAAGTTAGCCTCGTGAGGGCCAATCGCACGGTCACCCACACAATCCGATACCACCAAGGGGCGGAAACCCAGTTGCATCGCATCGACCACGCTGGAACGCACGCAACCGCTGGTCACGGCGCCAGCAACCAGCAGTGTTTGCACACCACGTTGGGTCAACCAAGCGGCCAAAGGCGTACCGAAAAACGCCGAAGGCACGTTCTTGCGAACGATGAACTCACCGGGCGCAGGAGCCAGTTCCGGCACAATATGGCTGTTGTGGGCGTCTTCGGTCAGACCCAGCATGCCGGGCACTTTGATGCTGAAGATATTGTTATCAGCGCCATCATCGGCATACACAATGCGGGTGTGAGCCACCGGCCAGCCCTGTTCACGCGCCGTTGCCAGCAACTTCTGCGTGTTCTCGATAGCTTCGGGAATATTGCCGCCACCAAACACGGCAGGATCCGCAAAGCCATTCACCAGATCAATAATCAACAAGCCGTAAGGAGCTTTAGGCTCCAGCGTCGACCCAAAACCTTGTTGAGCGTACACCGCTCCTTCATTCGTACTCACCAACGCCTCCGTCCAGTACTTTGCCGTCACGCACGACAGCACGGCCATCCAGGCTGACCGTGCAATTGCGCAAAGGAATATCAATGTGGCAGGCCGTCGTGCGATTGCCGCCAGCCTCGTTGTTCGGGCCCAGGGAGAACAGGAAGTTACCCTCGAACGCACGGGCATCCATGCCAATGGTGTTTTCACGCGAGTACAGACCCAGTGTGGACCAATGGCAACGTGGTTGCAGACCCCAGCCGATATGCGAGATAGCGTAGCCCTCGGGGTCATTGAAGGACTTCATGTACTCGTCCAATAATTGCGCCTCAATGCCGCCTTCGATCTTCGTGGCATAACCATTCTCCACAGTCAGAATAATCTGCTCGGAGGAATACTTTTTCTGCGGCAGCAGGATGTCGCCCTTATCGATCACAATGATGCCGTTAGTGCCCAGCTCGTTCGGCCAGGTCAGCACGAAGCCACTAGGCCAGTGGTCCCAACGACCGGGCTCATCTACAAAACCGTATTCACGAATCGCGGGGAACTCACCCAGCGGGCAACGCAAGTTGGTGCCAGCAGGAGACGTAATGCTCATTTCCTTGGCGGCCTTGATCAAAGCGGCCGCCGCAGTCACGCGTGCACGATCCGCTTCCGTTGGCACCGTGCGAACCAGAATTTCTGGTGGCTCCACCGCCAGCAAGATCTTGGTACCCGACTTCAGAATGTCGATCTGCTCGGGCGAGAACAACAGGGTCATCAAGTCCAGCACCAGATCACTGGCCTTCAGGGCTGCAATCGCTGCTTCGTTACCCGTCAGCGGGGTCGTACCCAGGTAGGCCAGCGAGTCACGGCTCAAGGCTTTTTCCGAGTTGACCGGCAACAAGTCCAGGCGATTCACAATCGCACCCATGGACTGAGCAGCAATCTGCGCACACTGCATGGTTTGCGGATGCGTGGTCGAGCTGGTCAGCAAGGTCACGGTTTGACCGGCCTGCAGCTTGGACAGGCGTAGCACTTCTTGCCATGCCTCGATAAGTTGGTAATCACTAACTGCCATCTTGTCTCTCCTTGTGAAAGGTTCCGACACTGACGCGGAACCTTTGCATCACGACGGGCCGCCCATGCGGCCCTTTCAACATCACACCAAGCGCTGGCCCAGGAAGTCACCGAAAGCTTCGTAAAAGCCTGCTTCGTTATCCCAAGGAATCATGTGACCGGCATCAGGCACGCGAACGTGCTGAACGCCAGGGGCCAGCTGCTGAATCTCGGCCACATCCTCGTCACGCACCACGTCACCACGCTCGGCTGTCATTAGCAAGGCAGGCACGGTCAAATGCGGGAAGTCGACATGAATATCGTCGGTATGAAAGCCCTCAAAGCTGGCCAGAATCGCAGGCTCATGGCAGGTGTGCAGCCACTGAGCACGCAATTGCAATTGCTCTTCGGTCCAGGTCGGGCAGAAGGCACGCATATCGTCAGCCGTGCAACCCTTGCGAGCCATCGCCATGGAATCGACGTACCAGGGCAACTTGGAGGGATAAGCGCGACGACCTGGGCCGGACACTGGCGGATCAACCATCACCAGACGATTCAGGCCCTCGCTGTTCTTGTGAGCGGCACGCAAACCAATGCGGGCACCCATGGAGTGACCGACCACGATGTAGTCCTTCAGGCCCAGCGCTTGAGCCAAGGCGATCAAGTCATCCGCCTGTGCATCGAGGCTGTAATCCATGCCTTCAGCCGCTTCGCTCAAACCGCGACCACGCACGTCTTGAATGTAGGTATCAAAGTGCTTGCCGAATTGCTCGCCCACAAAACCCCAGGTCACCGCCGGGCTGGTAATGCCAGGAACGATGATGACGGCAGGACGCTGGTCACGCCCACCGACGGAACCACCAAAACGCAGGTAATGCTGACGAATGCCATTGGCGTGCACATGAGCGCCGTACAGAAATGTGCTCATGCTTAGCTCCGGTCCAGCTTGAACAGACGGGCCGCGTTGCCGTAGCAAACCAGCTCGCGTGTCTTGTCATCCATAGGCGCTGCCTCGATGAAATCAGCGGCAAGCTCGGTGGACTCGTAGGGGTAATCAACCGAGAACAGCACGGCTTCGGCACCCATTTCACCAATTGCGCCCATTAGCGTTGGGGCAGAACAGACACCCGAAGTAGTGATCAGGATGTTGCTGCCGATGTACTCGGAAGGCTTGCGCTTCAAGGTCACACCATGTGGGTACACGGCAAAGCGGCTGTCGTAGCGCCAGCGCTGGAACGGCAAGCCTTCACCCATATGACCCAAGATCAACTTCACATCCGGGCAGCGATCAAACACACCACCGAACAACATGCGCAGCGCGTGGGTGCCGGTTTCCACGCCCCAGCCCCAGGTTGCACCCATCAGCTCCGGGTGGCCCGTGTAAGCGTGCGGCATTTCATAAGCATCAAAGGGGTGCAGATAGAACGGCACATCCAGCTTCTGCACGGTTTCCCAGAAGGCATCATATTCGCGGCCATCGTAGTACACGCCATGCGTGTGACCGTTAACCAAAGCGCCTTTCAAGCCCAGATCCTGCACCGCACGCGTCAATTCCTGCGCGGCAGCAGCCGGGTCTTGCATGGGCAAAGTGGCAAAGCCGCCCAGACGATCGGGATGGCGTGCAATTTGCTGCGCCAGGAAATCATTGTTCTGACGTGAACGCTCGATAGCGACGGACACATCCTTTTCCACCTGTACCCCAGGGCCGGTCTGCGACAGCACAACGTACTCGATACCGGCACGATCCATCACCTCCAGACGCTGGGCGTCGAAGTCATGCAAACGAGCCATCAGTTCACGCGCGTCGGCACTGTCAATATGTTTGACAAAGGCCTTGGAATAATCCTCAAAGCCAACGGCGTTGAAGTGCTCCTCCAGTGCTATTTTTTTAATACGTTTCACCGTAAATTTTCCCTAAATTATTGATTTACATAAGGTCAATCGTTTGACCCCCCAACAATATCTATCAGTATGCTGATTATTATTGTTTTCAGCAAGTCGGGAAATCACATATACTTTGGGGCGTGGACAGCGCCTGTAGAAATGACTGCAAATCAGAAATCAGGGCTTTTGTTCACGTTAGCGTAGCCCTGCTTTCCTTGTAGACGCCGACCTTGCAGCCGTACCCTTTGCAGGTCGTCCCGCTTTCAGTGTGCTGCCTTGTTGGCAACGGGCTGAAGGCCACTCAATCGATGACTGACTTATCCATGAAGAATCACGCCGAGCTAAAGCAAGAAGAACGACTGGAAGCCGACGAGGCCGAAATCCTGGGTCCAGTGGAAGAAGAAAATGCCGAGCTGTATCGACGCAAACTGTGGTCCCGGCCTGGTTTTCTGGTCCGCCGTCTTAACCAGATTCACTACGCCATGTTTTACGAGGAGTGCAAAAGTGACCTCACCCCTGTCCAGCACGGTGTCCTGTCCGTGTTGATGGGTTCACCCTGGCTGGATCAAACCACGATCGGCTACGAGCTGGGGCTGGATCGCACCACCTCGGCCGATGTCATCCGCAGGCTGGAGGAAAAAGGTTTGCTGGGACGCCGTATCAACCCCGAAGACCGCCGCTCTCGCCAGACCTACATCACCGAAGCAGGATTGGCGGCGATGAAGGAAATCAGTGCTGGCATGAACCGCGCCCAGGAACGACTGCTGGACCCACTGACCGCCAAGCAGCGCCAGACCTTTATGACCATGCTGACGCGTGTAGTGGAGCACAACAACCAATATGGTCGTGCTGCCTTGAAAAACATGTGAGAAGCTCGGGGGGCCTCAGGCCCCTCGCGCATACCAATCAGGTAGTTCAAAGGCATGCGCTGGCAGTTGGTACAGCTGGCGCAAACTGGCCTGACTAAGCATGTCGCGGGGCTGTCCCTGCGCCAATATGCCCCCATCCCGGTACAAGATCACCCAGTCCGCCACGCGGGCCGCATGTTCGGGTTGATGCGTACACAAAAGCACACCCAGACCTTCCTGACGCAAGTGCGAGACTTGATCCAGCACCCGTAATTGATTCGCGAAGTCCAGGCTGGAGGCGGGTTCGTCCATGATCAAGAACTGTGAACGCTGCACCAAGGCACGTGCAATCACACACAGCTGACGCTCTCCACCGCTGATCTGATCAATACGTTTTTGAGCCAGCTGCCCTATGCCCAACCGCTCCAGGCAAACGCCTACCCATTGCCGGTCGGCGGCCCGAGGTTGGGTGTACCAGGCCAGCTCACTGGCGCAACCCAGCAAGACCCATTGCTCTACCGTAAAGGCAAAGGCCGACTCCTGCGCTTGCGGTACATAAGCCAGTTGTCTGGCCAGGGCACGCGCACTCCATTGCTCCAGGGGCTTGCCCTGCACCTTCACCTGCCCTTTTAAAGGCGGCTGCAGGCCCAGCAAGGTGCGCAGCAAGGTGGACTTACCGCTGCCATTGGGCCCGAGCAAACAAACGACCTGCCCGGTTTGTACGCGCAGATTCACATTACTGGCGACTTGCTTGCGCCCGTAGCCTACAGCCAGATCAATCGCTTCCAAGCCTTGCCCGCTCATCGCTGCCTCGCACCACGAGCCAGCAACAGCAAGAAGCCGGGAGCACCCACCAAGGCCGTCAGCACACCCAAGGGCAATTCCAGCGTGCCTATGCTTCGTGCCAAGGTATCGGTTAACAAGAGGAAGGCGGCGCCCACCAACAAGCAAACGGGCAATAGACGGGAGAAGTCCGGGCCAACCAATAAACGGGCCGCGTGCGGGATCAGCAAACCGACCCAACCTATAATTCCTGCCAGAGCCACGCACACCGCCGTCATCAAGGTCGCGCAAACGATCAGCAGACAACGCAAGGCAGAGACGGGCATGCCCAAGGAGCGGGCCTCCTCATCTTGCAGCGCCAGGACATTGATACGCCAACGCAAAAGCCAGACAGGGACGATGCACGCCAATACCATCAGCGCAGCCGGCCAGACTTCGTAGGAACGTACGGCGCTCAAACCTCCCAATAACCAGAAGGTCATGGAGGGCAATTGAGAGTAGGGGTCGGCCAGGATCTTGATCAGCGACAGGGCGGCACCCAGCAAGGTGCCCACCGCCATCCCGGCCAGGACCAATATCAGAACAGGTGGATGATGGCGTAGCATGCGCGCTAGGCTCAAGACAATGCCCACCGCCAGAAGGCCGCCAACAAAGGCCGCCATCTGCACGCCGAACAAGGAGAAATTCAAATAAATGGCCAGAATCGCCCCCAGACCTGCACCCGAGGACACACCCAGGATATCGGGTGAAACCAGTGGATTGCGAAACATGGTTTGATACGCCGCGCCTGCGGTCGAGAGCGCCGCCCCCACCAGCAAAGCCGCTGCAATACGTGGCAGACGCAGATCCCAGACCACGCGTACGGCCTGACTCTGCCCCGCTTCTGGATCGCTACCAAAACCGGCGACCAGGGCGCGCAGCACTTCTGTTCCGGACAAGGGATACGCCCCCTGCCCCAGGGCAAACACCACCAATACGGCCAGAACCAGCCCCAGCAAAAGCAGCAATAGCCCGTAGGACAAACCTGACTTCATGCGCCTTGCTGCGAACCCAGCGGGTCCAGCCCTTGTACCAATCGCTTGACCTGCTCGTCGCTCAAGGACATGCCGTAAAAAGCCGAGTAAAACTCCTGCAACTCTGAATACATGCGTGGCATGGCAGCACTGCCTTCCAGCAAGGCATTAAGCCAGATCACCCCGGCCAGACGATTGACTCCCGGCGGGCCATCCAGCCAGCCAAAGGGCAAGGCGGGTACGCGGTACAAGCGTCCTTCCTTCACTGCATTGAGCTGATTCCAGGGAGCCTGAGTACGGGCCAGCTCAAAGAAAGCATCATCCTGAGCAAACAGCATGTCCGGGTCCCAGGCCAATAATTGTTCGTAGGAAATACGGCCCAGGCGATTATCGGTTTTCTCGTCACCCATTACCGTCAAACCGCAAAGCCGCAGCACCTCGGTATGAATGGATTGACCCATGCCGGTTTCCAGACCATCGTTACCGCGTGCCAAATAGGCTTTCAAGCCTTTGGCGCGGGGGTTGGCGGCCTGATGTGCGGTATCCAGAATCGCTTGTGCACGCAAGGCCAGTTGCTGGCCGCGCTCGGCCTGCCCCAGGATATGACCTGCCTGACGCAACTGCGCCGGGCTGTCGTTCAGGCGACCATCCAGCAAGACATAAGGCACGCCCGTCTGCTCTTGCACGGATTTGGCGGCAGACTCGTAATAGGGATTCACATCGCCTATATCCACCACCATATCGGGCTTCAAGGCCAGCAGGCTTTCCAGGGACAAGGTACTGCCCCGACCGGCCAGACGGCCAAGATACGGCAAGGAAAAACCAGCGGCCTCCATCATGCTGCGTGCAGCAGGAGCCAGCTGAAAAGGCCAACCTAAGAGCGCGTGGGGTGCCAGGCAATACACCAGCACAGAAGCGGGCGGACCGGCTGCCACTACCCGCCCCACTTGAGCCGGATCAGGCAGCTTGCCCGCCACACTGATATGCAAGCTGATAGAGCGGCTGGTCCCGGCCTGTTCGGACCGGGCCAGCAAACGGGCATGAGGCGCCAACATAGTCAGTGCCACCCAGGCACGCAATACATCACGACGCTTCATTTATGCCTCTCCCCCTTTAACTGCAAATCACAAAACGGCTTTAGAAACGATAGCTTCCGCCCACAAACCAGACACGTCCGGGCATGGGGTAGCCTTCTTTGTATTGGTACAGCTTGTCGCCCAGATTACGCACACCGGCTTCCAGTGTGATGTCCGAATTCGGACGCCAGATACCTTTCAAGCTCAACAAGGCAAAGCCCGGTGTTTTTTCGTAGATCTGATCACCCTTGCTATTGGCGTAGGAGTAGTAGCGGCCGCTTTCGGTTTCCACCGAACCCATCACTTCCCACTGCGCAGTGGGCTTCCAGCTCAGGTGAGCAAACAGGCGGTGATTGGGTGTATCCACCAGTTTGACGTCCGGGTCAGACTGGTTGCGACGATTCAAATATGTGTACGCCAGGCCTGCCGACCAAGGAGCAGACAACTCCTGCTGCAAAGACAGCTCCAGACCCATTTGACGAGCCTTGCCGACGTTGGTGGCCTGATCACAAAAACCCACTGGACGGTACTTGTCACAACCGGGAGCCTGAATAACCGTGCTTTGAATCATGTCACGCACCTGGCTCAAGAACAGCGCCGATTCCAGCTGTGCACCTTCCCATGGCTGACCGCGCAAGCCCAGTTCATAGTGAATGGCGTGCTCGGGTTTCAGATCCGGATTAGGTTGGGCGTAGCCCATGCGGCTGGAGTAGCGATCTTTAATCGTGGGGAAACGAGTCTTGTAAGCCACGCTACCGTAGACCTGCATGGCATCGCTCCAGTCGTAACCCAGCTCCAGCAAACCGTTGGTGGCATCGGTATCGCCGGTTTCAAAGTTGTGCGCTTCTTTGGCTTTGCGACGTTCGTGGCTGGCACCCACGCGCAACTGCCACAGCTCACCCACAGCAATACGGTCTTCAAACGCCAGAGACGTGGTCACGTCCTTGTAGTGCTCAGTGCCCGATGGCTTGGGATCACGGTGCTGATCTTCCTTGTAGTGCAAGGCAAAATGCAGCTCGTGATTGTCCAGGCTGGTGTTGACCCATTCCAGGGCAGCGCCACGGGTAAGGTCCGTGTACTCGCTGGTCGGGCCAGTCAGGGTCGCGTATTGATCATTGCTATACATATCCAGACCGTTCTTGTACTTGTCTTCGTACACGCGGGTCTTGATCGTGTTGCTCTCGCCAATCTGTGTGGAGCTCAGGAAGTACAGGCTTTCCTTGTCCCAGTATGGCCAGCGCCAGTAGCGTTGACCCAGCTTGGCATCGTTCACGCCGGTGTAGACCGGATTGTCTTTCTGACCTTTCTGGTTCACGTAGCCAATAACGTATTCATCCGTCGCATTGGGAGTGATACCCAGTTTGAAGGACGCTTTCTTGTCCATTTGAGAAGCATTGCTGCGCATGCCACCCGTGTCGGTAGGACGTGCTTTTTGATCTTCAAACCCACGACCCAAGGGGAAGCTGCGTTCGCCTGACCAGGACAAGCCTGCCTGCATGTACCAGGAACCCTGATTGGTGCCCACGTTCAAGGCACTGTAGCGTTGATCGCCCGTAGCGTAACCGGCGCGGAACTCGCCTTCAAACTCTTTGACGGGTTTACGGGTCACCAGGTTGATGGCACCGCCCATGATATTGGGGCCATACAGTAAGGAAGCTGCTCCCTTGGCCACGCGAATTTCGCTCAGGTCCATGGTGGTGAAACGGGTAAAGTCCACATAGCCGTCGTACGGCACGTACTGTGGAATACCGTCAAGAAACAAGGGCACCTGACGCGAATCGAAGCCACGCACATAGACCATCTGTTCGTTACGAGCACCGCCCGCCGAAACGGTCACGCCGGGTTGCACACTAACGGCGGCACCCACATCGCGCAAATCAAAAGCCTGCATTTCTTTCTGGCTGACTGCGCTCTCCCCCAAAGGAGCCTCGCGATCCAGGCTGGACTGAACAACCACTTTGCCCAGCTGAAACACACGGTCATTGTTTTCCTGAGCCTGAGCCTGGCTAACTGCCAAGGCCCCCATCATGCTCAAGACCAATGCGCGCGGCACAAAACAGACGGACTGATGACGCGCTGCTGTGGCGCGTTTGGACTGATGTCTCATTCCCCTTCCCTATTCGATCTTTCTAATTGATTTATGAACTGACGCCACACAAAGATGCGGCACAAAAAAAAACGGACCCCAAGGGGCCCGTAAATAGAACCCATCATCGAGCGATGAGTGATGGTTCTTTCGAAAACACCGCTATATAGTAAAGCATATAGCGAAGAACAACAACTAGCCAGAAACTTTAAGGTTCAGGTTTTCCCGTCTTCCCAATTTGCGGCTTCTCGCCAACAATACGGCTGTACTGAGCATTCCTATCAAAATGCTGCCAGCAAAGTGCCTGCACAAACAGGCACCCAAACGATCCCAAGACATCAGGACCCGCGCAAATACTGGCGCAAATCCACAGGAGCACAATTTATGTTTAAAGCCATGACGCGCGGTTCGGTCCGCCTGGTTGAACGCTATCTACCCGATCCGTATATTTTCGTCATCCTGCTCACACTGATTGCCGGTATTGCGGCAATGGCGTTTGAGCAACGCTCTCCCATGGAGATCATCCAATATTGGGGTAACGGCTTTTGGGGTCTACTGACCTTTGCCATGCAAATGTTGCTGGTCTTGCTGACCGGTCACATGCTGGCCAGCACGCCACTGGTAAAAAGCTGGTTGCGTGGCCTGGCCTCGCTGGCCCGTTCGGCTGGATCCGCCATCATTCTGGTGACCCTGGTGTCGCTGGCGGCCAGCTGGATCAACTGGGGTTTCGGCCTGGTGGTCGGTGCCCTGTTCGCCAAAGAACTGGCTCGTCAGGTCCGCGTGGACTACCGCTTGCTGGTTGCCAGTGCCTACTCGGGCTTTCTGGTCTGGCACGGTGGCCTGGCCGGTTCTGTACCACTGACCATTGCCACCTCGGGCCACTTCTCTGAAGACAAGATCGGCATCATCAGCACATCTGACACCATCTTCGCCTTCTTTAACCTGGCCATTGTGATCGCCCTGTTCATTCTGGTGCCGCTGATCAACCGCTTGATGCTGCCCAGCGACAAGGAAAGCATTTACGTCGACCCCAAGCTGCTGGAAGACACGCCAAACGACGTCAACCAGACCACCGATCGCCCAGCAGACCGTCTGGAAAACAGCCGTCTGATCTCCATCGTGATTGGTGTCGCTGGCCTGGCCTACCTGTTTGACTACTACGTGCTGCGTGGTGCAACCCTGAACCTGAACGTGATCAACTTCACCTTCCTGATTCTGGCCATCTTGCTGCACGGGACTCCACGTCGTCTGCTGAAAAGCCTGGATGAAGCCATTCGCGGCGGTGCCGGGATTGTGATTCAGTTCCCCTTCTACGCAGGCATCATGGCCATCATGATCGACTCCGGTCTGGCTGCCAGCCTGTCCGAGTGGTTGGTGTCCTTTGCCACTGCTACCACCCTGCCCTTCTGGACCTTCATGAGCGCCGGTCTGGTCAATATCTTTGTGCCCTCGGGCGGTGGCCAGTGGGCGGTACAAAGCCCGGTCGTGATTGCTGCCACACAGGCTCTGGATGCTGACATGGCGCGCACCGCCATGGCCGTTGCCTGGGGCGACTCCTGGACCAATATGCTCCAGCCTTTCTGGGCCTTGCCGGTATTGGCGATTGCCGGTCTGAAAGCCAAGGACATCATGGGCTTTTGCCTGATTCAGCTGATTGTCTCGGGTATTGTTATCTCGATTGGTTTGACCTGGTTGTAAGACAGGCCGGGATGCCTTCATCAGGCACCGTATCCTGACTGGCAATAAAAAACGCCCCGTGAATATCCATGGGGCGTTTTGCATTGAGCAGGCAGCAATTAGCCCAAGCATAAGCAGGACGCAAACAAGCCGCCACAAAAAAGGGCAATGACACTATGAGGGGGAATTAAATGAAGGTAGAGATGGTGGGCGGTACAAGGTTCGAACTTGTGACTTCCACCGTGTGAAGGTGGCACTCTACCACTGAGTTAACCGCCCGGAGCTTTAAAGAACTACAAAAGCTGCGAAGAAAAAAACTATAGCATGGCCCTGATTGATTTACAAGTTCAGGGCCAGCTCTTTTCTTAAATAATTACTCCGTTGCCGGGTTGAGCATCTCACGCCACATGGGCGGCTTCTTGTTCTGCTTTTCCAGCACGTCCATGTATTTCTCATGCTCGGCCTGATCGGCTTCGGACGCACGCAGCACTTTCAGCACGCTGGCGTCAAACTTGCCCAGGCTCAGATTGCTGCCATCCCCACCTTGCCCATCAGACTCGTCAAAGTCCATCAGCAAGGCGTCCTGGCCACGGGTCATGGCCAGCCAGACATCAGCCAGCAACTCCGAGTCCAGCAAAGCGCCGTGCAAGGTACGGTGGGAGTTGGAAATGCCGTAGCGTTCGCATAGGGCATCCAGGGAGTTCCGTTTGCCGGGGTGCATTTCCCGCGCCACCAACAAGGAGTCGGTGATGCTGTCGCAGTACTGGGAGAACGGGCCTTTACCTACCTTTTGCAGCTCGGCATCCAGAAAGCGTGTATCAAAAGAGGCGTTATGAATAATGACTTCCGCACCCCGCACAAAATCCAGCACCTGATCCACCACATCCTTGAAACGTGGGTGGCCGGACAGAAACTCCGTGGTCAAGCCGTGAATTGCCAAAGCTTCAGGATCAGAGTCCCGGTCCGGGTTTAGATACAAGTGCAGATGGCGGCCCGTCAATTTACGATTGAACAGCTCTACCCCACCCACTTCAACAATGCGGTGCCCTTCACGAGGCTCCAGACCGGTGGTTTCAGTATCCAGAATAATTTGACGCATTCACTTTCCCTACAAATTCAATCACAGTAATGGCACTCGACAAGGAGGCTATACAAACAGCTTCCCCGCAGACCAGCACCACAGGTTCAGACAGAGGCCTCGGGCTTATCAATCAATTCCAGTTGCTTGTCCTGCCCTTCTTTCTTGCCCGCAATCAGCGTATAGGCCACCGGCACCACAAACAAGGTCAACAAGGTTCCCAGGGACAAGCCGCCCACCAGCACCCAACCAATCTGCTGACGGGATTCGGCACCCGCCCCGGAGGCATAGGCCAGCGGCAAGACCCCCAGCACCATGGCGCCGGTTGTCATCAAGATGGGGCGCAGGCGCATCTCGCAAGCGCGCACCACGGCATTGTACAAACTGGCCCCCGCTTCGCGTTGTTGAGTGGCAAATTCCACAATCAAGATACCGTGCTTGGTAATGAGCCCCACCAGGGTAATCAAACCGATCTGACTGTAAATGGACAAGGTCCCGCCCGACAGCCATAGGGCCAGCAAGGCCCCTGTCATGGACAAGGGCACGGACAGCATGATGATGAGCGGGTTGCGCCAGCTTTCAAACTGCGCGGCCAGCACCAGATAAATAAAGGCCAGTGCCATCAGGAAGACCAGATAGATACTGCCCGAGGAATCCCGGAACTCGCGCGACTGGCCATCCAGGTCTGTCTGCACCGTTTCCGGCAAAGTCTTGCGAGCCACCTCATTCATGTGTTCGAGCACCTCACCCAAGGCATAGCCGGGGGCCACCGATGCTTCCACAATGACCGCTCGCAAGCGGTTGAAGTGGTTCAGCGATTGCGGCGATACGCTCTCGCGCACATTCAGGAAGTTGGAGGCCTGCACCATGCCACCATCTTTAGTGCGCACGTAAATATCCAGAATGTTTTGCGGGCTGGAACGAGCCTGCTTGTCCACCTGCACAATCACGTCGTACTGCTCGCCATCACTCTTGTAGCGCGTGACCTGACGCCCACCCAGCATGGATTCCAGAGTGCGGCCTACCGCTTCCACCGATACGCCGGTATCGGCCAGCTTGTCGCGGTCCACATCAATACGGATTTCCGGCGTGTTCAAGCGCAAGTCCGTGTCCACGTTCAACAGCCCTGGATAGTCTCGCAGCTCAGCCAGAAAACCGTCCACGATCTTGGCCAGCTCCGGATACGGTGCCTGGCTCATGATCACAAACTCCACCGGCTTGGACGTAGCCCGCTGTCCCAACGACGGCGGGTTAGTGGGGAAAGCACGCGCACCGGGAATGGCGGAGAAATGCGGTTGCAGTTCACGTGCAATGGATTGCTGGTTACGTGTACGCTCCTCCCACGGCTTCAAGCGCAAAATTGCAAAGGAATCGGTGACGGTAGGGAAACCAATAATGGACTGATACCCCTCTGTCTCCGGTATGCCGCGATATAGCTCTTCCACCCGCTCCACATTGCGCAAGGTGTAATCCAGCGTAGCGCCTTCGGGCGAATTCACAATCCCGAAAATCACACCTCGGTCTTCAATCGGAGCCAGTTCGCTTTTGATGACCGTAAACAGCAGCCCACTGGTCGCGGCAACGGCCACACCAATGAACAGGACCAGAAAACGCCAGCGCAAGGCGCGAATCAGGATACGGCGGTAGCCTCGAGTCAGCCAGACCAGGAAGTTTTCGATACCCTGACTGACGCGGCCCACTTTCGCACCATGTGGACGCAGCATGCGCGAGCACATCATGGGCGTCAGGGTCAGGGCCACGAAACCGGATACCAGCACGGCAGCCGCCAAGGTCAGGGCAAACTCAATGAATAATCGCCCGGTACGGCCTGTGGCAAAAGCCAGTGGGGCATACACCGCCACCAGGGTTAGCGTCATGGCAATCACGGCAAAGGCAATTTCACGCACACCCAAAAAGGCAGCCTGCATGGCCGTCTTGCCCTCTTCGATATGGCGGTACACGTTCTCCAGCACCACAATCGCATCGTCCACCACCAGGCCAATCGCCAGCACCATGGCCAGCAAGGTCAGCGTGTTGATGGAAAAGCCCAGCATGTACATGATGGCGAAGGCCCCGATCAGGGAGATCGGAATCGTCACAATGGGAATCACACTGGCGCGGAAACTGCGCAGGAAAAACACAATCACCAGCACCACCAGCAAGATGGCCTCGGCAATGGTGGTGTACACCGAATCAATGGATTTCTGAATGAAGATGGAGCTGTCGTAAGACACGGACAACTTCATATTGCCCGGCAGGCTTTCGTTGATGCGCTCCACTTCTGCCCGCACGGATTTGGACAGATCCAGCGGGTTGGCGGTGGACTGTTTGGTCACGCCAATGTTCAAACTGTTTTGCCCATTGAATCGGGCCAGTACCCGCTCTTCGGCAGGCCCGATACGCACGTCGGCAATGTCGGAAATGCGCACCGGATAACCAGCTGCCTGACTGATGATGATGTTGCGAAATTCCTCGGGCGTTTCCAGGTCGGTGGAGGAAACCACGGAAAACTCGCGGGCATCGGACTCGATACGGCCCGCCGGAATCAGCACGTTTTGTTTACGCAGAGCATCTTCCACATCCTGCACGGTCAGCTGGTAGGCTCCCAGGCGGGTGCGATCCAGGTCGATACGCATGGCGGGCAAGCGCTCGCCAAACACGCGCACTTCAGCGGCACCAGGCAAGACGGACAGGCGCGTTTTAATGTAGCGGTTGATGTAGTCCGAGGCCTCCAGCATGCTGTAGTCGCCGGTATCCACACCTACATAAATAATCGGGGTGGAGTCTGCTTCCACCTTATTGATGATGGGCTCGTCCACCTCATCGGGCAGGAAACGTCGGGCACGCGACACCTTGTCGCGCACATCGGCGGCAGCGGCATCGGGGGCCCGGTCCAAATTGAATTTAATGTTGATCAGGCTGCGCTCGGAACGGCTGCGTGAAGTCATCACGTTCACGCCCTCGATCCCGGACAACTGATCTTCAAGAGGCTTGGTCACCTGGGACTCGATCACCTCCGGTGAGGCCCCTTTATAATTGGTGATGACGGAGACTACCGGCTCGTCAATAGCGGGGTATTCGCGTACGGTCAGGCGTTCATAGGAAATAAAACCGACCAGCACAATCACCAAAGACAGAACCGTGGCAAATACCGGGCGACGGATACATAAGTCAGAAAGAACCATGATTCCGTCCTATTGCTGCGGCTGTGTTTGGACGTCGATCACTTCCTGAATATCGACCGGCACTCCATCACGAACCTTTTGCAGCCCAGCCACCAGCACATTGTCGCCCGCTTTCAGATCGCCTGTGACTTGTACCCAGCCCTGCTCGCGTACACCAACCTGCACCTGACGGCGCTCTGCCCGGCCGTCTTTCACAATATAGATGTACTGATCCTGCCCCGAAGGAGCCAAGGCGGTTTCAGGCACCATCAAGGCCTGATAACGCGATAGCTCAAGGCGTACACGGCTGAACAAACCGGGGCGCAGAGCGCCATCTTCATTCGGTACCTGGGCCCGCAGCAAAATGGAACGGCCAGCCGTATCCACCGCCGGGCTGACAGCCAGCACCGAGCCATGGCGGGTTTCGCCCAGGAAGGCATCAAAGCGCAGTTCGACCGGCATGCCGGCCTTCACATCGGCCAGATATTGTTCAGGGATACGGAAGTCCACGTTCAAGGTCGAAACCGCTTCCAGCTGCACCAGGTCCGTGCCCGGCCCAACATAATCACCCACCGAGACATTACGCAAGCCGGTCACACCATCAAAGGGGGCACGGATACGGGTCTTGTCCAGCTGCACACGCGCCAATTGCACTTCGGCTTGCTGAACAGCCAAACGGCTACCGGACTCGTCTTTGGCCTGCTGGCTGATAAAGCCCTGGCGGCTCAATTCCGAAGAACGCTTGTGCTGACTATTGGCCAGATTCAAATTTGCCTGTGCCTGGTTCAATTGCGCCTGCGCCATGGCCGGGTCCAATTGAATCAGGAGCTGGCCTTTTTTGACGGGCTGACCTTCTTCAAAGCTGATCGCTGAAATACGGCCACTGATCTCGGGCCGCAGCACGACGGACTCTCTGGCCACCAGGGTTCCCACCGCCGCCACATCACGAATCAACTCACTTTGCCGCACGGGCAGCACTTCCACCCGCGTGGCATCAGACTGCGCCCAACTGGGGCTGCTACTGGCAAACAGTACAAGAAACAGAGAAAAAATCGTGGGACGCAGCGTGGAAATCATGGGCGGCTTATCCTGACCGGCCAGGCCGGTGAAGCTGTCTGACAAAATATGACGGGTGGCTAATAGTACTATCAGCGGGCTACAACTCTGCCCAAGATCTTATAACTGCCTGGCGATTTCCACCCCTTCATTGGCCAGTTGATCCGCACGCTCGTTACCGGGATCACCCGCATGGCCACGCACCCATAACCAGGTCAGTTCATGTTTTGCGGCCTGCTGCTCCAACTCCTGCCACAGGTCGGCATTCTTGACGGGCTTTTTATCGGCAGTACGCCAGCCGCGGGCTTTCCAGCCGGGCAACCATTCGTTCATGCCTTTCTGTACGTACTGCGAATCGGTGTGTACCCGCACCTGGCAAGGGCGTTTCAAGGCTTTGAGTGCCTCGATCACGGCCATCAGTTCCATGCGGTTATTGGTAGTATTGGCCTCGCCACCGCAAATGGCTTTTTCACGTCCGCCATGACGCAACAAGGCGCCCCAGCCCCCCAAACCGGGGTTGCCCTTGCAGGCACCATCGGTCCAAATATCGACAACATCAGTCATGTCTTGCTAATTCCTTCATCGGCAGCGCGTCCAGCAACCACCATAGGCCGACGCACACGCCGACGGTTTTTCTTCCACTTGGGCCCGACCATACGCAAGGCCGGCGTGCGTTTGACCGCACTAATCATGTAGACGGCCCCCGCAAAGCTCCACCAGCGCGCACCGCTTTGCTCCATCCAGGACCAGCGGTCCAGCCAGGACTGCTGACGGCACAACGGTGCATAACAGCCCATCTGCGTACTTTGCACATCAAAGGACAAAAGCTTTAACCAGTCGCGCAAGCGCGAGGGTGACATCACATCTCCCGGCAAGGTAGGCGTGCCCCGCTCCAGACCCGGAATCCAGTCGTGGGCACCCCACAAACTCAAGGGGTTGAAACCCGTCAGGAGAATGCGCCCTTCTGGCACCAGAACGCGCTCGGCCTCTCGCAACACCTGGTGCGGGTCGCGGGCGCTTTCCAATGTATGGGGCAGGATTAAAAGATCAATGCTTTGCGTATCAAAAGGCAGATGCTCGGGTTCGGCATAAACCAGGTTCTTCTGCTGGGCGGGCAGGACGCCGGCCTGAGCCGTACATACCTTGCAGGAGATGCGACTATGCGCCAGGAGGTCCCAATGCGGCAATCCAATTTGTATGGCATGATACCCGAAGGTGTTGACCACCTCCGCATCGATTCCGGCTTGTTCCCAAGCCCGCACATATCGCCCCGGTACGGTTTCCAACCACTGGGCAAATTGATCATTCAAAGTCTGCTCCACTGGCGCTCTCTCCCTCTACCATGATGAATGCATTTACCTGGCCTGTGCCAAGCGATGTTCGCCTGATTCCACTACCAGCCCTGAACGACAACTATATATGGGCTTTAAGTCGAAACGGTCATGCCCTGGTTGTGGACCCCGGCCAGGCCGCCCCGGTTCTGGATTGGCTGGAACGCGAGTCCTTACAACTGGATGCCATTTTACTGACACACCACCACGGAGACCACGTTGGAGGTGTCATGGATATCCTGGCCAGGCACCCGGCTCGCGTCTGGGGCCCCGCCAACGAGCGTCTGCCTGCCTGTGACGTGCCTGTCGGCCAGTCCGATAAGGTCGAGTTACCTACTCTGGAACTGACGCTGGACGTGCTGGACATCCCCGGCCATACCGCCGGACACGTTGCGTACTTTGGTCAAAATGAGGTAAAACAGCCCTTTGTTTTCTGTGGTGATACCTTGTTTGCTGCTGGTTGCGGACGCCTGTTTGAAGGCACCCCGGCACAAATGACGGATTCCCTGGGCAAGTTGGCAAAACTGCCATCGGACACCCTGATCTGCTGTGCGCACGAATACACTTTATCCAATTTACGCTGGGCTCTACAGGTAGAGCCGGACAATCCCCAGCTGCATGAACGTTGGGAACAGGATAATCTCAAGCGTCAGCAAAACTTGCCTACGGTGCCCTCCACCTTGAAAACAGAATTGGCTACCAATCCATTTCTGCGTTGCGAGACGACTGCTGTTATCAAGGCTGCCGAGCACCATGCTGCCCAGTCCCTTAATAATCCTGTCGAGGTATTTGCCAGCCTGCGCGACTGGAAAAACAATTTCTGAAGATTCCGCAATGAACCTAATGAGACTTTTTGCGCTGCTATGCGCTTTCGTGCTGGCAGGCTGCGCCACAGGCCCCAAGGTCAGCCCTCAAAAAGCCGCCAAGACCTCCACCAGCATTGCCGCCGATACGTCTCGCACCATTGATCTGACCCACCCACCCAAAGACGCGTGGGACCGGATGCGCCGGGGTTTCTCCATCCCCAACCTGCATACCGATCTGGTTGATTACTGGACCAACTACTACGCTTCGCACCCCGAATCCATCCGTACCATGAGCCAGCGCGCCTCGCGCTATCTGTACCACATCATGGACGAGCTCGATGCCCGTGGCCTGCCTTCCGAACTGGCCTTGCTGCCTTTTGTGGAAAGTGCCTATAACCCCGTCGCCTATTCGCGCTCCCATGCGTCCGGTCTGTGGCAGTTCATCCCCAGCACCGGCACACAATACAAGCTGGAGCAGAACTGGTGGGTAGACCAGCGCCGTGACCCGGTCGAGTCCACTCGCGCTGCTTTGGACTACTTGTCTTACTTGTACGAGTTCCAGGGCGACTGGTATTTGGCCCTGGCCTCCTACAACTGGGGTGAAGGTTCGGTACGCCGCGCCATGGAGCGTAATGAACAGGCCAACCTGGATGTTGACTACTTATCGCTGAAGATGCCGGACGAAACACGTAATTACGTCCCCAAACTGCAAGCGATCAAAAACATTGTGGCTAACCCGGAGCGTTATGGCATTACCCTGCCCCCAATCAGCAACACACCGTATTTCACGGCCGTGCGCAAGAACAAGGACATTGACGTAGCCCTTGCTGCTGAGCTGGCTGAAATCTCCGTGGACGAGTTCAAGGCCTTGAACGCTGCCCACAATCGCCCCACGATCCCTGCCGATCGCGGCACCTTGCTGCTGCCCGCCAACAAGGTGGATATTTTCAATGCCAATCTGGCGGCCTATCAAGGCAAGCTCAGCAACTGGAAGGCCTACCAATCCAAGCGCGGCGAAAGCTATCTGTCCATTGCCCAGCGTCACGGCATTACCTTGTCGCAGCTGCGCTCCATCAACGGTTTGGGTAGCAAGAGCACCAAGGCCGTGGCCCAGACACTATTGGTGCCCAGCACCACCTTGGGTGAAGGCAGCCTGCAACTGGCTTCTCTGACCAATACACCTGCCGCCCCGGTAGCGCAAAGCACACGCCGTGCTCGTACGCAAACGGCCAGCGTCAACCGCAAGAATGACACTGTTGTTTTGCGTCGCGGCGCCAATGTGCGCACCCATACGGTTCGACAGGGCGATACACTTTACGCCTTGGCCAAACGGTACGACACTTCGGTGGCAGAACTGCGACGCCTGAACAATATCAAAGGCAGCTCTCTTTCCAGGGGGACACGTTTGCGTGTTCCCGGTTCCAATATTCGTGGCTAAGTCCACCCACTAATTACATAAAGGATTTTCAGCATGGGTTTCCTGCAAGGAAAACGCATCCTGGTCACAGGCGTCCTCTCGAATCGCTCTATTGCTTACGGGATTGCGCAAGCATGTCGCCAACAAGGTGCTGATATTGCCCTGACCTATGTGGGCGAGCGTTTTAAAGAACGTGTTGAAGGCTTTGCCAAAGAACTGGGCACGGATATCGTGCTGCCCTGTGATGTGTCTGAAGACGATCAGATCGAACAGGCCATGGCCTCGCTGGGCGAGCGCTGGGACGGTCTGGACGGTTTGGTGCACTCCATCGGTTTTGCACCCCGTGAAGCCATTGCCGGCAACTTCCTGGACGGCCTGTCGCGCGAATCGTTCCGCGTCGCTCATGACATTTCCGCCTACAGCTTTCCCGCACTGGCCAAGGCTGCCCTGCCCTTGCTCAAAGGCCGCAAGAGCTCGGTGCTGACCCTGACCTACCTGGGCGCTGAAAAAGCCATTCCCAACTACAACACTATGGGCGTGGCCAAAGCTGCGTTGGAAGCCTCCGTGCGTTACCTGGCGGTGGCGCTGGGCGAGTACGGCATTCGTGCCAACGCCATCTCGGCCGGTCCTATCAAGACCCTGGCTGCCAGCGGCATCAAGGACTTCTCCACCATTCTGAAATTCGTAGAGACGCACGCTCCCTTGCAGCGCAACGTCACCATTGAAGAAGTGGGCAATGTGGCCTCCTTCCTGATGTCCGAATTGGCCAGCGGTATCACAGGCGAGATCACGCATGTTGACGCCGGTTTTAACTGCATCGTTCCGGGTATGCAGGAGTAAGGCCCCACGCCTTGATGTAAAAAAATAGCGGCCAAGGCCGCTATTTTTATTGCTCAGGGACGTCTAGACAAGGCATAGGCAAGCTGCCGTTTGCCTCCAGGAGTACAACCCGAACAGAGCCTGCCCAAATCAGACAGGGTAGAAAAACCTGTAAGGGTCTAGCGAATCAATCACCCTGCGCCCCCTCTTCCACAAAGTCGCTACGCAAAATGCCATGCCGCTGCAACTTGTCGTAAAAGGTTTTGCGCGGGATACGCAGATCCTGCAAGGTCGCCTTGATATCACCACGATGGCGTGCCAGCGCCTGACGTATCTGCTGCGACTCGAACTGCTCCATGCGGGCGGGCAGGCTCAAGTCCTCGTTTTCCAGCTCCTTGATCTCCGGGTGCTGCACACCCAGCACTTCACGTTGCGCAAAGTGTGCCAGCTCGCGCACATTGCCCGGCCAGTGATGTGACTGCATATAGGCCAGACTGCGCGCATCGGGCATCTTTTGCGGCATGCCGTACTTCTTGGCAGCCAGCGCCGCAAAGTGAGCGAACAGCATGGGGATATCCTCCTTGCGCTCCCGCAAAGGCGGCAGGCGCAAGGTGACCACGTTGAGTCGGTAATACAAATCGGCGCGGAAGTTCGTACGCTGGGCGGGGTCGGACAAATCCACCTTGCTGGCGGCAACGACGCGGATATCTACCGGGTGCTCTTCGTTGGAACCCAAAGGAGTTACGCAACGGGTTTCCAGCACACGCAGCAAGCGCACCTGCGCAATCATGGGCATGCTTTCGATTTCATCCAGAAACAGCGTGCCACGGTGTGCATGTTCAACACTGCCTACACGTCTGCGCTGCGCGCCCGTGAATGCCCCGGCTTCGTGACCGAACAGCTCGCTTTCAATAATGGTTTCAGGCAAGGCACCACAGTTCAGTGCCACAAAACGATGCTGTGCTCGGGCGCTCCAGCGGTGCAGCAACATGGCCACCACTTCCTTGCCCGTGCCGGTTTCCCCTTCCACCAGCACATCCACATCGGACTGGGCCAGATGCCGCAAGGTAGTGCGTAAATTGACCATGACCTCGGAATTACCCAGGAGCGCCGGGCCTTGGCCGTCCTCGTCCAATTCCTCGCGCAAGGCACGGTTTTGCAGCACCAAACTGCGCTGCATGGTGGCATGACGTATTACCGTCAGCAGGCGTTCGGCCTGATAAGGCTTGGTCAGAAAGTCAAAGGCGCCATCGTGCATGGCCTGCACGGCCATATCAATATCGCCGTGGCCGGTAATCAGCACGACGGGCTGCTCGGGATCGCGAGCATGCAAGGCCTGCATCAGCGCCAGCCCGTCCATGCCCGGCATGCGAATATCCGTCACCACCACGCCGGAATAATCCTTGGGCAAGCGGCTCAAGGCCTCCTGCCCGCTGGCACAGGCCACTACTTTCAGGCCCGCCAGTTCCAGACTTTGCACCACGGCGGCACGCAAGTCCGCATCATCATCAACAAACGCGACTTCCATTCTTATCTCTCTCCCTGGCCCAGCTCGCTATCGGCATTGCGCAGCACGATATGGAACGTGGCGCCACCCAGGCGCGAAGGCCCTTCTTCCAAACGGCCACCCAAGGCCGCCACAATATCGTGCGAGATCACCAGCCCCAAGCCCACACCTTGACGGCGGCTGGAGCTAAAGGGCGTAAACAGACGCTGGCGGATTTCCGGGCTCAGGCCGGGGCCGTTGTCGGAAACAACAATGCGCACATGCTGCTGCTCGCTCATGACTTCTATACGGATACGCCCTTGACGGCTCCCATCCAGAGCATCGAGCGCATTACGCAGTAAATTCACCAGAACCTGCTCCAGACGTACCGGCAAGGCCCATACACGCACAGACTCGTTCACGCCCTCCAGTTCCAGGCCCACACCTTGGGCCCGCGCCCTGTGCTCCAGCAATTGCCAGGCGCTATCCACAGCCGAACGAACCCGTACCGGGCCTTCCTGTTCCTGGGGCTTGCGGGCGTAATGACACAGTTGGGAGGTAATACTGCCAATGCGTTGGGTCAGCGTCTGGATGCGGGACAGGTTCTGCCGTGCCGTTTCCGTCTGGCCCTGATCCAGCAAGCGCAAAGTGTTGTCCGCATAGACTTCAATCGCCGCGACAGGCTGGTTGATCTCGTGAGCCACCCCGGCCGTCACCTGCCCCAGAAAGGACAGCTTCTCGGCCTGCTCCAACTGCTCACGCAGATCACGCGCACGCGTACGGGCTTCTTGCAGGGCCTGCATCTCCTGCTCCAGGCGACGACGCGCCACCTGCAACTGAGCGGTCCGGGACTCTACCGCTTCTTCCAGCGCATCACGCAGTAGCTCCTGACGCGCCTGTGCTTCCCGGCGCTGTTGATTGCGTTGCAGGGCCAAGGCCGTCAGTACCAGCGCTGCACATAACAACCCCATCACCGTCAGACGGGATTGAAAGGCCTGGGTCTGCAATGCAGCATCCATGGGAGCCATCGCGTGCAAAACCCAATCACTGCCTGCGACAGGCTGCTGCACATGCAAAAAGCGCTCCTGCCCCAATGTCCAGAAGGAGGCCCGTTCGCCGGAATCCGACATATTCAAGCCCACTGACTCCAAGGGCTCATTACCAAACTGCTGACTGGCCCGCAGCTTGACCAGTTGCTCGGGCGCGGCTTGATCCAGACTATGCAAACGCCAGTCCGGTTCACCGCTTAGCAAGATCACGCCATTGGGATCGCTTACAAACATGCGATCGCCATAACCTTCCCATTCTTTTTCCAGCAGATCGAATACCAGCTTGATGACGACCACACCAACCGGCTTGCCGTCCTGATCTTGCACCATGCGTGAAATGTACAAACCCGCCTTGCCGCTGGCAGTCCCCAAGGCAAAGTATTCCGCATGCCCCTGCTCCAGGGCTTTGGTGAAGTAAGGGCGGAAACCGTAGTGATTGCCCACGAAGCTGTCGGGCTCCTGCCAGTTACTGGACACCAGCGTCTGCGAATGAATATCCAGCAGGTACAGAACAGGAGCGCCCGTATCTTCGGCCAATTGCTCGAACTTGCGATTCAAAGCCTCGGCATCCCCATAGGCAGGATTGCCCATCAGGTATTGGCGCAGAGCCTCGTCCTGTGCAAGAGCAAAGGACAAGGTACGAAATTTGTCTCGGATAGTCCTGATCCAGCCGGCATTACCGCGCATCAAGGAATCAAGCCGCTGTTCGCTTTGTGTCAGCAAACGAGCCGTGCCCAAATCGGCCGAACGCCAGAAGGCAAACAGCCCCAGCACGACGGCCAAGCTCAGCAGCAGCAACCATTCGAGCCTGAAGCGCCGCCGCATGCTCGAAGAAACCGGAATGGAGTTCATGAAACCTGTGCGAAATATCGCCAAAAATTAGTAATAGCTGTGCGGATTTTCGCACACATAAGCAGATAGCGGGGAAGTCTCCTGTCCGCAAGCCGCTTATTTACTGGTTTTCTGCCGGCGAACAGATTGGCACGGATGTTGCTTTAGTCATGAGCTTATGGGCCGGGACAAGGATCCCGGCGAGCTTAAACCGCCTGCCCACACACAATTCCAAGCAGGCCACCAGCTGACTGCCAGGTCGGCTACATCAAGTCACGGAGACGACATCATGATGGATATAAGCACAGGAGACCGTTCGGTACCGCAGATCGTCAAAATCAAGTGGTATCGAATTTTGTACGTACAGGTCATCATCGCCATCACTATCGGGATTTTGCTGGGCCATTTTTACCCCTCGCTGGGCGAGAGCATGAAACCTTTGGGCGATGCCTTCATCAAGCTGGTCAAAATGATTATTGCGCCCGTCATTTTCCTGACGGTAGCCACCGGCATTGCCGCCATGACAGACCTGCAAAAAGTGGGCCGTGTGGTGGGCAAGGCCATGATTTACTTTCTGACTTTCTCCACGCTGGCCCTGATTGTAGGCTTGGTGGTCAGCAATATCGTGCAGCCCGGCCATGGCATGAACATTGACCCCAGCACCCTGGACCCCAGCTCTATCCAGGGCTACGTGCAGCAAGCCCATGACAGCACGCTGACGGGCTTTTTGATGAACATCATCCCTGCCACCCTGATCAGCCCCTTTACCGGCGGCGACATCCTGCAGGTGCTGTTTGTGGCCGTGCTGTTTGGTATTGCCCTGGCCGCTGTGGGCGATCACGGCAAGCCCGTGCTGAAACTGCTGCAAGCCTTGATGACGCCTGTTTTCAAGTTGGTTGCCATCCTGATGAAAGCCGCTCCCATCGGGGCCTTCGGTGCCATCTCTTTCACCATCGGTAAATACGGGATTGAATCCGTGTCCAGCCTGGCGCTGCTGGTGGTGACTTTCTACGTCACCTCCGTGCTGTTTGTGCTGATCATTCTGGGTGCCGTGGCCCGCTACAACGGCTTTTCCATCACCAAGCTGATCCGCTACATTCGTGAAGAACTGCTGCTGGTGCTGGGTACCAGCTCCTCGGAAGCGGCTTTGCCTACCTTGATGCAGAAGATGGAACGCGCCGGGTGTGCCAAGTCGGTTGTCGGCCTGGTTGTACCTACCGGCTACTCCTTCAACCTGGACGGCACCAATATCTACATGACCATGGCGGCCCTGTTCATCGCCCAGGCTTGTGATATTCCACTGACCTTGCAGCAGCAGGTTCTGCTATTGCTGGTTGCCATGCTCAGCTCCAAAGGCGCGGCGGGTGTAACGGGGGCCGGTTTCATTACCCTGGCGGCTACCCTGTCCGTGGTGCCTTCGGTACCTATCGCTGGCATGACTCTGATCCTGGGGATTGACCGCTTCATGTCCGAATGCCGTGCGCTGACCAATCTGGTGGGCAATGCGGTTGCCACCATTGTGGTTGCCCGCTGGGAAGGCGAACTGGATACCGATCAACTCAACAGCGCCATGAATGGCGAGCTGCCACCGCTGGATACCAGCGTCACCTTGCATCAGCGCGGTGACATGGAGATTCCCGCACAAGAGGCCAGCGAGCCGCGCGCGACTGTTGCAGCCTGATTCGGGCACTTGAAAAAGAAAGGCCGGTTTTCAATTGAGAACCAGCCTTTTGCTTGTCTGCTTGTTCTTGCCAAGCTGCTCCCGCTCGTATTGCTTTGGGCAGGTCGTTAGCGACTCAGTCAGACAGAAGGAAACCGCACAATCTCGCTGTCTGGCGTCCAGGCAGGGTATTTATCCATGATGCTCAGGAACAAAGGGCTGGACTGAAAGTTCAGCAACCAGGTCGACAAGGCCGTCCAAGGCTGCGCATCAAACCAGTCCCTGTTCACTTGTGCGAATTGCCGCACAAAGGGGGCAATCGCCAAATCTGCCAGACAAGGACGCTGTCCCATCAGGTAGCCCTGCTGTTCGATGCGGGCATTCAGGCCCATCAATAATTCACTGGCTTGGGCTCTATGCAGGGCCGAAAAACTGGCGGCATCCGTGAATTGTTCATCCTCGGTATGGCGATCCGGGTATTTATAGCAATCCAGATGCCGCTTGAAAGGCCCGTCATTGGCCGCAATCAGGGCCAGCATTTGCTCGACATCGCCCTGCTCAGGCTGCAAATACTGCTTGGGATCTTGAATCGCCAAAGCCCAACGCATGATGTCCAGGCTTTCATCAATAACCTTGCCATCGGGCAAGACCAGCACCGGGACGGTGGCTTTGGGAGAGGCCAGGCGCAGGGCCTCGGGTTTGTCGCGCAGTACGACTTCGCGCAACTGACAAGTTACGCCGCTGGCCGCAATAGCCAGCCGTGCCCGCATGGCATAGGGGCAACGGCGAAAGGAATACAAAATGGGCAGATCAGATAAGGACATGCTCAATCCCGTTAAAAAGCCGCGCCACAGGCACGGACTTAAAGCGCTGGCGTTTATGCAAAGCGCCCTTCTGTAGCAGAAGGGCGGACTATAAACGACGCAGCGCCAGAATCAAGCTAGTAGAGGTAACACAGTGGCCCGATCAGGGCTAGGCGTCCTTGCCTTGCTGAGCCAGCAGGCGTTGCTCTTCCGCCTTGCGGCGGGCGGCCTCACGGCGCTCGGTCAACTCGTCCATGCTGACGCCAATGTGACGCTCTTCACGCTCGCGCGCCAAGGCCACTTGCTTTTGACGCTCGCGGAAACGCTCGATCTGCTCGGGGGAACTGTGGCCGTGGCAGTAGGGACAGCTGACGCCTTCTTCGAACTGGGGCGAGGCTTTTTCCTCTTCGCTGATAGGCATGCGACAGGCACGGCAGAAATCATAATCGCCGGGTTCCAGACCGTGACGCACCGATACGCGCTCGTCGAACACAAAGCAGTCACCATCCCACAGGCTTTCTGCTGCTGGAATCTCTTCCAGATATTTCAGAATGCCGCCTTGCAGGTGGTAAACCTGATCAAAGCCTTGCGAACGCATGAAGGCTGTGGATTTTTCACAGCGGATACCGCCGGTACAGAACATGGCCACGCGCGGTTTGCCATGCAAGACACCGCCTTCCTTGGACTGCTCGGCCACCCACTGAGGAAACTCGGTAAAGCTTTGGGTCTTGGGGTTGATGGCACGGTTAAAAGTGCCAATACCCACTTCGTAATCGTTGCGGGTATCCACCACCACCACGTCCGGATCGCTGATCAGGGCATTCCAGTCTTCGGGAGCAACATACTCGCCCACCATTTCGGCGGTTTTCAGATCCGGTACACCCAGGGTAACGATCTCTTTTTTCAGCTTCACCTTGAGGCGGTAAAACGGAGCCTTGTCGGCATAGGATTCTTTATGCACCAGGCCAGAAATACGTGGATCGGAGTTCAGATATGCCAAGACGGCACGAATACCCTCCTGAGGGCCGGCAATCGTGCCGTTAATCCCTTCGCGCGCCAGCAACAGCGTGCCTTTGACTTCATGCTGCTCGCAAAAAGCAAACAAGGGGTCGCGCATTTGTGCGAAATCGGGCAATTCCACGAACTTATATAAAGCCGCGATCAGGTAGGTAGACATAGGTAAACGAATTCTCTGGATAGAAGCGGTGGCGCAGCCCGCAGGCGGTAGGACAGCGTAGGCCGTCGTACACTATACGCGACTGATACCCCTTGGGCCTTTGACGCCCGTCAAAAAAATAGGGCGGGCCGGGGATTCAACTTTAAAATCATAACGCTAAAGCCGTCAGGCCGCATCTGGCCCCGGTCCCTGTTTCACTTTGCACGAGAGCTATGGATTCCGTAACACAAGCAGTCCTCGGTGCCAGCATCTGCGGCTCCCTCCTCGGGCGGCAGTATGGCCGCAAGGCGATCCTGTCCGGTGCCATCATCGCCACCCTGCCCGATCTGGATGTCTTCATTCAATATGGGGACCCGATTACCTCCATGGTCAGTCATCGCGGTTTCTCGCACTCTTTATTTGTGTTGAGCGCGGCAGGCATCCTGATCACCCTTTTATGGCGACTGCTGTTTCCACAAGCACGTGCCTCTGCGGGGAGGCTGGGGCTGGCGGTCTGGCTGGCGCTGATTACCCACCCTCTTCTGGATGCCTTCACCAGTTACGGAACGCAATTGCTGTGGCCTTTGGCCGCTACCCCGGCAACCTGGTCCAGCATCTTCATTATTGACCCGCTCTATACCGTGCCCTTACTGATCGCCACGATCATAGGCTTGATACGTGGACCGGCACCCGCAACGATACGGGCCTGCAACTGGGCCTTGCTCTTGAGCAGCCTGTATCTGGCAGCCTCGGTAGGTGCCAAGTTCTGGGCCGAGCAACAGGCGACCGCACAGCTCAAACAAGAGCAGGTGGAAATCACGCGGGTATACTCCGCCGCCCAACCCATGAACATCCTGCTCTGGCGTGTACTGGTGCGCGACACACAGGACCGGGAATGCGAAGTCATGGTGGGCCTGCTGGACCGGCTGCGTGCACCCAAGGGGCATCAATACGAATCCCTGTGCCTGCCCGTTCATAGCGACTACACCCAGTTGTTCCCCCCCTTGAAACAGCTGGAGCAACTGCGCTGGTTTTCGGACGATTGGCTGCGCTACGACATCATCGATGACCTGCTGGTGGTCAGTGATATACGCATGAGCCTGGGCCCCGGCCAGTACAGTTTCCGCTTTGTCGTAGCCGAACGCATTGCAGACGACACCTGGTTGCCCGTGATTCCGTATCGTTGGGCCAGTGGCCACAATATTGCTTTGCTAAAGCCC
Organism: Alcaligenes sp. DN25; assembly: GCF_023674485.1. Classification (NCBI taxonomy): domain Bacteria; kingdom Pseudomonadati; phylum Pseudomonadota; class Betaproteobacteria; order Burkholderiales; family Alcaligenaceae; genus Alcaligenes; species Alcaligenes sp. DN25. The sequence continues at coordinate 3,313,319 of NZ_CP098408.1, forward strand.
GTTCTGCGTCGTATTTGGGAGCCGACTCCACCGCTACCGCTACAAGAATGGGCCAAACGCATTGATGCCGGTGTACCTATTCCCAGGGCAAGCCCAGACTTCCAGGACATGGATTAAGCAAGGCCAAAAACCAGAGATGGAGACGGGCCTGTGCAAGGTGGGCATAGCAAACTCTTGCTAGCCCGCCCGGCCGCGTGTAGCACGCCCTCCTGAAACATAAGGTCCTAGCTTGATACAAAATACGAAGTGGTGAAGCTATAAAATTGCGTCCTGCCCGATAGGGGTTTTAACGTATTGCCAACGCATCAAAAGCATCAATCACTTTCATCATGAATTTAAAAAAAATATCTGTTTTCGCCACGCTGGGCCTTTGCATCGCTATTGCGGGCTGCAACAGCGAAGAAGCGACAGAAGCACCATCTCAAGCGGTCTCATCCGAGCAAGGCTTTATCCAGAAATACAATGCCTATGTTGAAGTTGCCAATAGCTTGCATACGCCTTTCTACCGTGCGCTTTCCGATTATCAAACCGTCTACGAGCCTGCCGTGCGCTCGGGCAAGAAGCTGGATAACTATTCCGTTGTTTCACTGGTAAGCATCAAGAACACCCAGGAAAAACTGAAGTCCGCCTTGGCACTGGAAGCCAATATGCCGGAAATAGATGGGCCAGCAAAGCAGTTTGACGACTCCTTGACCAAGCTGGCACCTCTCAATTCCGAGTTGAACAACTATGCCGAATCAAAAGAGTTTCTGACGGATGGCGGCAAAAAGGCAGCCGACAATAACGAGGCGTTCGTCAACGCCCTGACAGAAGTCGTACAGGCAGAGGCTGCATTTCTCCAAGGCATTCAGAAACAGGATGAGATAAACATCCAGACCTCTTTCGATAAAGCTCCCAAGGACTCCATGGAGCATTACCGTTTGGGTGCCGTGCTGTTCAGCAAGCAGGCCATGAACAAAGTCGACGCTATTTTCGAGCAGCAGGGGGCAAAAGAGAGCATCCCCCCCTTCCAGGAAAGTCTTGACCAGGCAGCTGCGATGATCAGTAACTGGGATAAAAAATTCAAGGAAGAAACGCCGCAAGGATGCCCACGAATCATGTCGAAAATGAATGAATTCCTGGCCCAGGGCAGAAGCGTCATCCAGCATGCCTCTGAAGGCAATTACGTACCTCAGGAAGGCTCGATCAGCTGGCAGATCAATAACCCCATAAAAAATGACGCCAGCAGCTTGCAATTGAAATTCAATGCAATGATCGGGGCGCTTAACTATCCCCGTTGCTAATGGCACCCAGAGACTGAGCTTGAAGCCGTAAACCTGGCGTCAGGCTCCAGTCTCAATGCAGGCAGTCATGCCGGCTCTGGCGGGCACGCTTCGTCTTGAAGCGATCCACACAATAAGCCCCCACGCTGCGCCTTTGGCTTAGTGCCTCCGAGGGGCTTTTTACCGGGGGCGCCGAGCTTTAGGGCAGCACGGCGCCAAAAAAAACCCTGGACGATTACGTCCAGGGTTTAAATTTACCCACTACGGTCACTACAAAATGACACCCGGCGCTCTGTCAAACCCGAGGATCACAAACAAGCCTTATTTCAGCATCCCTTCAACACGCTGGCGCAAGGCCGGGTCCTGCTGAATCGCCAGACTGATGCCGTTGTAGTCCGCCAGATCCATGCCATTGGCACTGACCACGCCTACCAGGCGCTGGTCGGCTTCCTGAACAATAGCCTGACGCTCTGCATCACTTTTGGCCGCATCCAGACGCGGCTGATATTCCGAAGCAGTTTGGGCGACCTTCTTGTAGGTGCGCGCATATTGCTCCAGCTGAGAATCCGTAGGTTTAACGATCTGGGTGGCAGCAGGGGCTGCCGAGTTGGCCGGAGCCGCATTGCCCTGGGCCATCGCAAAAGGGCTGTACATGCCAAATGCGACTGCGGTAGCAGCAAGAAAAGCTTTAACTGAGGGCTGCATGGATAGAACCTCCTAAACAGAGTCAATGAACGATCATCATGACAAGAGCGGCAGCAGCTTACAAGTTTCTCAATGTAGTTTCGTGTATCTGCATGCCACCCTTCCCGTTACAGACTTCAGTCGCGCGAGTAAGGACGTCCATTAAAGTCCACGGTTACCAAATTGCCGTCCATCTGGCCCATGCCGGGTGAATTGGCGGGCATGCCTGGCGCGGCCACCCCACGCACACTGCCATCATTCATCATGCGTTTGACGACCTTGGCAGGCACATGGCCTTCAATCAATTGCCCCGTCTCTTCAATCATCGCGGTGTGGCAGGACGCCAGGTTCTCCGGCACTCTCAAAAGCCGCTTCACGTCTTGAATCTTCACGACCTTGACCTCTTTGACCTCAAAGCCTTCATCGCGCATGTGCTGTGCCCAGCCCCCACAACAACCACAGTTAGGATCCTGGTACATCGTAATAGCGGGACCCTCTGCCAACGCCATGGAACTGAAGGCCATCAGGCTGGCCGTCAACAATAAAGGTTTAATCACAATTACATTCCTGTTTTGCAGCGCCACGGCGCTCTGGTTGACACTCTCATGCACTTGACTAAGACTAGGCACTCGCAAAAAAGTTTAACAAAACACACTAATCCGTCCTGATCCGCCATGAGTCTTGATTCCGTCAAACAGTTTTTTAACGAACACGCTGCCGATATTCAGGTAATTGAAACCACCGAAAGCACAGCCACCGTCGTGCTGGCTGCGCAAGTGCACCAAGTCGAGCCGGGACAAATTGCCAAGACGCTTAGCTTGAAAGTGGGCGATAAAGTAGTACTGCTGGTCGCTCGAGGTGATGCCCGTCTGGACAACAAGAAGCTGCGTACCGCCTTCGGTACGCGCGTAAAAATGCTGGACCTGGAAAGCACTGAAGCCTTGACGGGTCACCCGGTTGGCGGGGTCTGCCCCTTTGGTCTGGCTACCCCGCTGGAGATTTACTGCGATCTGTCCTTGCAGGACTACGACACGGTCTTGCCCGCAGCAGGCTCTATTAATTCTGCGGTACGCATCACCCCGCAGCGCCTGGCCGAGCTGACCCGCGCGCAATGGATTGATGTGACTCAGCCGCCTCCAGCTCAGTCCTGACCCCCACCTGCGATTGGGTCAGAGGTTGACCTGCTGCCTTGTGCCCCCCAGGCGCAGGCAAACCTGCCCGTCGCTGACAGGTAAACAGATGTGTAAGTTGAATACGTACATGACCAGGCGACAAAAAACGCCATAAGAGCTCAAGGCATGGGGACGCGGCCATAAGGTATTTTCAGAAAATAAGCGGGTTCGTCCTTGCCATATCTGGTAACGAATGCCCTTTCTATCCTGATTAGGATAAGACATCGGATCTCAAATTAACTTTGTCTATCCCAGAGGAAAAAATGCCCCACCTATTATTGCTGGAGACAGATTCAGCTTTTATAAGCCTTTTTTTGGCATTGGCGCGGCAGATGAACTTTTCCGCCATCGCTGCAAATACGCCAGAAGATGTTCTGATCCGTTATCACCAGAAAACTCCTGATGCCCTGCTGTTTGGCCCCAGTGTCAGCGCCCTGCAGGCTCAGGAGTTGAGCCGTCGCATCGGACTGGATGCGGTGGAAAGCTATACCTTGCACGCCTACAGTGGCTCGACCCGGCAAGACCAGGCGCAATTGCGCACCTTGCTGGAGCAATTAAAAGCCAAGTATCAAAACGGTGCCTGTGCTTTTCAAGCCGAGCAGCATCATGACTTTGGCGAGTTTGTAGGCTGTTCCGCCCCCATGAAAAAACTCTATGAAAAGATCAGCAAAGTGGCCAGCACCGACCTGCCTGTGCTGCTGATTGGCGAGAGTGGCACCGGCAAGGAACTGGCGGCCCGGGCCATTCACCGCTGCAGCGCTCGCAAGGAACAGGCGTATGTACCTATCAACTGTTCAGCCATTTCAGAACAACTGATCGAAAGCGAGCTGTTCGGCCACGAAAAAGGCAGCTTTACCGGAGCCGAACGTAATCGGCAGGGCTACTTTGAACTGGCGGACCAGGGCACGCTGTTCCTGGACGAAATAACCGAAATGCCCATAGACGCCCAAACCAAGCTGCTGCGCGCATTGGAAAATGGCGAATACATGAAGGTAGGTGGCGACAAGTTGATCAAACATGATGCCCGCATCATCGCTGCGACCAATCGCCCGCCCATGCGCGCTATTGAGGACAAGAAACTGCGCGAAGATCTGTATTACCGCCTGGGGGTCTTTCCGATTCAAATTCCCCCCCTGCGTGAACGCGGCGACGATGCCGTCCTGATCGCCAAGCACTTGGTAGAACAGCTGAACCAGGAGCATCAGCAGAACCGCTCACTGAGCCTGGCCAGCATGAAGGAGATCGAGCGCTATCACTGGCCGGGCAATATACGCCAGCTACGCAATGCAGTATTGCGCAGCTATGTAATGAGCAACAGCGATCAAGTGGAAATCAATATGGAGGCCGACCCCATGGAATAAATGCTTGCCCAGTGTGGAACTGAGCAAGCTTGGCAAAAGCTTACTGGGCCACGGCAGGCTTCATGGAGTCTGCCAGCGCATGAGCATGCCGCAAGTGTTGCTGCAGCATGGGCAAAGCGTCCTGAGCAAAACCCATGACTTCCTTGTCTTTGCCATCCTTGATGTAGTCCTCAAAGAGCTTGATGGTGTCCTCATGCGCTTTGACTGCCGCTTCGTTGGCATAGTCCGCATCGAACTGTTCACCCTCCGCGCCCTCTAGCATGGAGATCTTGCCGCGCTGCATCAGGCTGGGCTCGGTGGGCAGTTCCACCTTGCGGGCCTGTGCCAGCGTCTGCAGTTCCTTGGCCAGCTGCTCGTGGTCGTCGATCATCATTTGTGCAAATTCGACCACTCTATCGTTGTTGCTGCGCTCCAGAGCCAACTTGGCAGCCGTCACTTCAAAATGTCCCGATTGTGCCGCATCTCTCAAAAACCCTTTATCCGGAGAAAACAGCTCAATGGCAGAAGCACTGCGAACACTCAAACCCAATACCAGACCCGCCGCCACCGCCAAACACATCAGATGTCTTACTCGCATCGCACACCTCCAAAAACGTCAGTCATTGCCTGAAGCCAGAACATCTTTGCTGACCTGAGGCCAATCCGCATGGCCAGCAAAGCCTTGACGGTGTCCTAGCAAGGGCCGTACCCGCGCCTTCAACCTTGGGGCAGGAACGGAACTTGCTATGTAAATAGCACAGGGCCCGGATCATCCCGGCAACTGTGTCCGAAGAACTGTCGGTTCGCATCACCAAGCACAAGGAGACGCCACCATGAAGCTGGAAATGGTTCCGCAGCTGCACATGCAGCAAACCCTCTCGCAGCGACTGCAACAGTCCGCACAAATCCTGCAGCTCTCGGCGCAGGAGCTGCAAACGCTGGTACAAGACAGCCTGCAAGACAATCCCCTACTGGAACCCGCTCCAGAACCCGCCGCCCCCGTACGAGAGGGCCTGTCCCATCCTGGGTCCAGCCAAAGCGCTCACCTGATCGATAAGCACGACATAAGCCCGGCTCCGCGCAGCCGTGACGAACAGATCCTGGAGCATGTACGTTTGAGTCACGCCAGTGAGCGCTGCAAGGCCTTATGTGCCCTGATCGTGAACGCCCTGGATGACAACGGATACTTGCGCGATCACTTTGAAGACCTGCTCCCCACCGGCTACGAACACATCCCCCTTGCCGAATGGCAAACCGCGCTGGCGCTGGTCCAGTCCCTTTCTGTTCCCGGTACAGGTGCCCACTGCCTGTCCGACGCGTTGCGCTTGCAGATCCAGGCGCGTCAGTCTCTAGACCCGGTTCTGAAACAGAGACTGCTCAAGTTAGTGGCTACCGAGCTGCCCGCGCTGGCGCAAGGCGAGTGGTCACAAGTGCAGAGCCGCCTGAATCTGTCCGATGCAGACTTTCATCAGGCGCTGCGCGAACTGCAAAGCCTGGACCCCAAGCCCGGTCTGGCTTATCTGGAGCCGTTACGCCAGGCCATTACGCCAGACGTCCACGTCTACCGCGATGGCAAGCATTGGCGTGTGCTCGCGGACCCTCGCAGCCTGCCACGCGTTCAGGTGCATCAAGAATATGCCGCCACCCTGGAGCAACAGGCACGCACGCAACAGAACCGCCCTTTGCACAGCGCCCTGACTCAGGCTCGCTGGCTGGCCGAGAGTCTGGCGATGCGACGCAGCACGGTGTGCCGTGTCGCTGAATTCATCGTCCGGCACCAGATCCTTTTTTTCGAGCTAGGTGAGCAAGGCCTGCAACCCCTGCGCATCAGCGATCTGGCCAAGGAGCTGGATCTGCATCAATCCACCATCTCCAGAGCGACTGCCAACAAGTACATGAGCACTCCCTTTGGCACCTTGAGCTTCAGGCATTTTTTCTCCGGCGAGCTGGAGACTGATTTCGGTGGCAGTTGCTCCACCGCCCTGGTCAAGGAGCAGATACGCCGGCTGATTGCCAGCGAACCAGAACGTCAGCCTTTAAGCGATGTCGACTTGCATCAGGCGCTGCGTCAGAACAGTGTGGAGCTATCCAAACGAACCGTCACCAAGTACCGCCTGCAACTGGGTATTCCCAATGCCCGCGAACGTTTGCAACGGGCACGCCTGCGTGCTGTCAGCGGGCAGGATGTGCACCCCTTGAATTGAACGGGTACGCAATTTGCTGATTCTCCAACGAAGATCCCTTAATAAAACAAAGCGAGAATCAGCATGAGCAAAATCATTGTGGTGTCCGTACGCGTGGCCAGTTCCGATCAACCTTGCACAGGCGGGCTGGCCGTCGCAGTAGATCAATTGTTAAAGCACCCGCAGACCCAGGGCATCTGGCTGGGGTGGAATGGTCAATGTGATTCACAGCCGGGTTCGCTGCGTACCGAAGATCGGGGCAGCTACCAAGCCGTCACCTTCTCCTTCACCCAGGAGCAATACGAACAGTTTTACTGCGGTTACGCGAACACCTGCCTTTGGCCCGCCTTTCACTACCGCCTGGACCTGATGGACTTCCAGACCCACCACTTCCAGCAATACCTGGAGATCAACCGGCAAATTGCCGCTTATTTGCGCCAGATTGCCGAAGAGGACGACTTGATCTGGGTCCATGACTACCACCTGATGCCATTAGCCCATTTTTGCCGAGAGCAAGGAATGCAGCAGGCCATTGGCCTGTTCTTTCACACCCCCTTTCCGTGCCCGGAGATTCTGCGCTCTATTCCCCGCTATGAACAATGGCTGCCCATGCTGCACCATTACGACCAGATTGGCGTCCAGAGCCGTGGCGACCATCATGCGCTGACAGCCGCACTCCAGACCTTAGTGCCACCGCGTACGAGCGAGTCAGGCGCCCGTACCGTCAGCACAGACGTCTATCCCATCAGTATCGACGTGGATCTGGTTCAGGCTCTGGCCAAGGCCCCCTCATGGACCGACAGCGCCACACCAATCGAGCCAGTCAACGGGCCTGACACCATTATCAGTGTGGACAGGCTGGATTACACCAAGGGTCTGTCCTATCGGCTGCGCACCCTGGATACGCTGCTGCGTAGTTACCCGACGCTGCACGGGCAAACAACGTATGTCCAAATCGCCCCCTCTACCCGCGGCGATATTCACGATTATCAAGTCATGCGTGAAGAGCTGGAAAGTCTGGCCGGACAGATTAACGGTCAATTTGCCACGCCAGGCTGGAGTCCAGTGGTGTACATGAACCGCGCCTTTCCGGCCGGCCAGCTGATGCGCATGTTGCGCCGCGCCCGCGTCGGTTTTATCGCGCCCTTGCGTGACGGAATGAATCTGGTGGCCAAAGAATATATCGCTGCCCAGGACCCCGCCGACCCCGGTGTCCTGGTTCTGTCCACCTTTACGGGCGCGGCACAATCCCTGCAAGGCGGCTACCTGCCCGTCAACCCATTTGATGCGGACGCCACCGCCCGCAGCCTGTATCAGGCCTTGAACATGCCGCTAGAGGAACGACGCCGACGCCACCAGCATTTAATGATGCAACTGCGACAGCAGGACCTGAGGCAGTGGTGCGAACAGTTCCTGCATGATCTTGGCATCAGCTCGGGCTTGAATCAGGCCCATGACCCTCTGGCTGAGCTTCCAGCATCCTGACGCGTACAAATGCATCCGGTTGGTGCTGACCCAGATAGGCCACCAAGCGCTCGCGCAACAAACAGCGCAAGTCGAACAAACGGCCCGAGTCGGCAGCACTGACCAGAAAGCGCAACTGCATCCCCCACTCATTGGTATCGGTCACCTGCAACACCTGAACGCGCCCATCCCACAATTCAGAGGACTCGCACAAGTCCTTGAATGCCGTGTTCAAGCCCTGCATTTCAACCTTGTAGTCCACCCATAGAAATACCGTGCCCAGCAAAGAGGCGCTGCGACGGGTCCAGTTCTGGAAGACAGTTTCTACAAACCATTGCAAGGGAACGATCAGACGGCGCTCGTCCCACACACGTACCACCACATAAGTGGCCGTGATTTCCTCTATCCGGCCCCACTCCCCTTCCACAATCACCACATCGTCAATGCGTATGGGCTGGGTGAATGCGATCTGCAAACCGGCAATAAAGTTACCCAGCACCGGCCGGGCAGCAATACCGGCTACCAGCCCCGCTACCCCGGCCGATGCCAGCAGGCTGGTGCCCAGTTGCCGTGCGCCGGGTAGAACCATCAAAGCAAAGGACAAGCCCAGCAAGACCAGCAAGAAATGCACACTGCGTGCCAGCACACGCGCCTGGGTGTAGATCTGACGCGAACGCAGATTGTCGGACACATTCAAGGGGTGACGCACCACCACAAGCTGGAACAGAGATTCGACTGCACTCATCAGCATCCAGGTCGTGCAGATAATCAGCACCAGCATGTCCCCAACGATCAGATAGGACTGCCACTTGGCCGAAATGGGGGCCAGCGGAATACATATGCGCAAAAATACGGCCAGAAAAAACAGCCGCGACGGCCAGCGTATCCGTTCGCTGAAAAACCGCAGAAAGTGCTCTGGCGAGGCCAGTCTTTCAATAATCTTGCCACCCAGAAAATGCACCAGCAGCAGTATCGCCCAGCCGCCCAGCAATAACAGCAGCCACATCCACCACGTCATTGACATCATGATTGCTCTCCTGAAAACCATGTCTCCAGATACAGCAACTTGTGTGCCGCGCCCCGCCCCCAGGCAGTCAGGCACGCTTTGTGCTGGGTCAGTCATAACCAATCACGTGATTGGTGTTCTTTCTCAAGGAGAGTTATATGACCCAGCACACCAACAAACAGGATCATAAAGATCAACGTGGCTTTGCCTCCATGGACGACAAAAAGCAGCGCGAGATTGCTGCTGAAGGTGGGCGTGCCTCGCACGAAAAAGGCACCGCGCACGAGTTCACCCCGGAAGAGGCCCGTGAGGCTGGCGCTAAAGGCGGCCGTGTAGCCCATGAACGCGGTACGGCGCACGAGTTCAACTCTGAAGAAGCTCGCGAAGCCGGTGCCAAGGGCGGTCGCGCCGCTCATGAAAAGGGCACAGCTCACGAGTTCACTTCTGAAGAAGCCCGTGAAGCCGGTGCCAAGGGTGGCCGGGCAGCCCATGAAAAGGGCACGGCCCATGAGTTCGACTCCGAGGAGGCCCGCAAGGCCGGCGCCAAAGGTGGCAAGGCCACCCAGGACCAGCGACGCTAAGCCTTAACCAAGCCCCAGTTGGACGCGGCGCACCCACCAGGGCCGCCGCGCCCTGTCCCATTCCTTGTCTATTTCAGGAGCCGTCATGACAACGCGTCAAACAGTGAAAGAGCAACGTCACCTGCAAGAACAGCAGGACCAGAAGGACAAGAACGGGGTCGGCCAGAACGAGCCCGTCACGCACGATAAGAGCCACCCAGGCAGCGATTACCCCACTCCCCCCCTGCCGCAACAACACCTGGAAAAGCCTGGGTGTGAAAGTGATCTGGACCCGGCCCCCCGCTACGAAGCCTCCAGCTACAAGGGCAGCGGCAAGCTGGAAGGAAAAGTAGCCGTGATTACCGGTGGGGACTCGGGCATAGGCCGGGCCGTTGCCGTGCTCTATGCCCGAGAAGGTGCCGATGTGGCGATTGTGTATTTGCACGAGGATGAAGATGCCGGACGCACTCGTCTGGCCGTCGAGGCCGAAGGCCGCCAATGCCTGACACTGCGCGGCGATGTGAAAGACCCTGAATTTTGCCGACAAGCGATTGAGCAGGTACTTGACCGCTTCGGTCACCTGAATATTCTGGTCAACAATGCCGGCTTTCAGGAACATGCCCAATCCTTGCTGGACCTGACCCCGGAGCGGCTCAATGAAACCTTCCACACCAATATCTATGGCTATATCTACATGGCCCAGGCCTGCCTGCCGCACCTTCACGCGGGCGATGCCATCGTCAATACCAGCTCGGTCACAGCCTTGCGCGGGGCCGCTCATCTGCTGGACTACTCCAGCACCAAGGGCGCCATTATTGCCTTCACGTACTCCCTGGCGGCCAACCTGGCGCCCAAAGGTATACGTGTAAACGCGGTCGCTCCCGGACCCGTCTGGACCCCCTTGAACCCCGCTGACTCCCCGGCCGAAAAAATCCCCGAGTTTGGTGCCGATACGGTCTTTGGCCGCCCCGCCCAGCCGGAAGAACTGGCGCCTGCCTATGTCTACCTGGCCAGCCCGATCACCGCCAGCTACATCACCGGCACCGTGCTCCCCATCACGGGTTACCCAGGAAGCTGATATGAATAACGCTCTGCATTTGGATCAGACCGCCTTGTTTCTGGATCTGGACGGTACCCTGGTCCCCTTGGCTGCGCGGCCTGACCAGGTATTTCTTCCCCCGTCCACCGCCGGCCTGCTGCTGAATCTGCACGCTGCCTGCGACGGCGCGGTGGCACTGGTTTCAGGCCGCGACCATGACAGCCTGCATATCGCCTGCACCAAGCTTCCGCTTGCCATGATCAGCAGCCACGGCGCAGCCATGTATGACGCCGAGGGTCAGGAATGCTGGAACATCCCGATCAACCCGGCTGAGCACCACAGCCTGTCCCGCTCTGTCGCCGCCCTGATCCACCCCTACTCACTGGTTTGGATGGAGCGCAAATCGCACGGTGTGGCTGTGCACTTTCGGCAACGCCCTGAAGTTGGCGAGGCCTTGGCCACGGAACTGCACGTGCTGTGCTCGGAATATCCCGGCTTTGATCTGATCCGCGGACATTGTGTCATCGAACTGCGCATGAGCGGCTTTGACAAAGGCCAAGCCCTGGCCCGGGCCCAACGCCTGCCCGCGTTCGCCGACCGCAAGCCCGTCATGATTGGCGACGACTTGACCGATGAGGCCGCCTTTGAGTTTGTGAACCAGAAAGGCGGGCTGAGCATACGCATCGGTCCTCAGGAGCCAGCCAGCGCGGCCCAGCTTTCCTTGCCACACCCCTCTGACCTGCTGACACTTTTGCAAACCAGTCTGCTGGAGACGCGCTTTTTCTCCGAGCTGGCACAGCGAACGCCCTCAGGCGCCAAAACGGTTGCGCCATGACTCGCTGACACTGGCCGCACTCTCTTTACTTAAAAGGATGGCCCCATGAGCAAGATACTTACCTCTACGCCCAAGACCTCCTTGCAAATCAGCCTGCCCAGCAAGGGCTGCAACAAGGGCGCGCTCCAAAGTCTGGAATTCATGGCCAGGGAACTGGCGCAATTCCTGGATCTGCCTCGAGTCCATATTGACTATGAAGACCAGCTAAAGCCCAGCTCCGGAAACACTTACTACCTCCCCCTGCAGACCTTGAGCCTGGAGCAGGCGCGACAACTGGGTATCGAACAGGCCTCCCAACTGTATGGGGGTGTAGTGCCATATGACTTTCTGGCCCATAAAACCGTCGCCCATCCCCTTCCCCAGGACGATATGGACCGCCCGGAAGGCTGGAACAATGAGCTGGGCCTGGCGTTACGGCACACGGTCTTGCCAGGCTACAGCGTCTTTTCAAGAAACGACGCGCTACGCATAATGAGCCTTCTGGATGAAGCAGGCCAGACCGGCATACGGGCCAAACTGGCCAGTGCTAATGCAGGCAAAGACCAGAAGGTGATCTACAGCCGTCAAGAGCTGGAAGAGCTCTTGAACCTGCCGCCGTGGCAGAGTCAACTGGAACAGGGTCTGGTACTGGAGGAGAACCTGCTCGATGGCGAGACCTTCAGCATCGGCCAGACCCAGGTGGGCGAGCATCTTTTTTCCTATATCGGCCAGCAACACCAGACCACCAACCTGCAGCACGAGTCCGTATATGGCGGCTCCAGCTTGCTACTGGTTCGCGGCGGGTTTCAGCAGTTGCTGCAGCTCTCGGGCATGAAGCGCATTGAGCATCTGCTTGAGCTGACCATAAGCTACGAAAAAAACATCAGGCAGGCCTTTCCTGAACTGTATGCCTCACGTCGCAACTATGACCTCATCGTCGGTAAAAATGCGCGTGGCCACTACAAGGCAGCCGTACTGGAACATTCCTGGCGTTTTGGCGGAGCGTCCATTGCAGAGATTCTGGCCATCCGCACCCTGCAACGCCACCCTGAGCTCCAACATACTCACGCATGGACACGCGAGCGCTATCTGGACGATGCCAGCCTGGTGAAAAACTCCCCTCATCTTTACAGCCTCGACCAAGAAGACGAGGCGTATCTTGCCCGCTTCGGCGGCCCACTGCCATCATGAGTACGGAAATTTTCAACACCACCATCAAAGTGCCCCATCAGCACCTGGATGCACGCCTGCTAGTCCCCCAATCCCCTGTCCCTGGCATTTTGTTCGTGCACGGTTGGGGCGGCAGCCAGCACTTTGACCTGAAACGCGCCCACACCATTGCCGGTATGGGCTGTATTTGTCTGACCTTTGATCTTGCCGGACACAATTCCAATCAGCACGAGCGCGAGAACGTCACCCGAGAACAGAACTTTCAGGATATCTGCGCGGCCTTCGACACCTTGAGCAGCCACCCTATGGTGGACTCCAGCTCCATCGCCATTGTGGGGCACAGTTATGGCGCCTATCTGGCCTGCCTGTTAAGTGAATTTCGATCGGTACGCTGGCTTAGCTTGCTGGCTCCTGCCTTGTACCCGGACGACGACTGGCTGTCTCCAAAGGATCAGCTCAATCGAGAGTTGCTGCAGGACTACCGTCTGCATACTCATTCTCCGCAAGAGAACCGCGCCTTGCAGGCCTGCTCCAAATTCACGGGAGATGTTTTGCTGTTTGAAGCGGAATACGATGAGCTGATTCCCCGCCAGACCTTGCTAACGTATCGCCAAGCCTTCAGTCAGGCTCATTCCCTGACACATCGAGTGCTGGAAGGCAGCAACCACGCACTGGACGAGAAAGTCGCCCAGCGTGATTACTCCGTGCTGCTTTACCGCTGGATTCAGGAAATGATTATTGGCGCCCGTATTGGGCACCTGCCCAACAACACCACTTGACTCACGCGACAGCCGGACGGTTGGCATAGCCGGAGACAAACTCCTTGGCCTGCCCAGTCTGCGGGTCAAAGACGTGACGGCGTACCTTGCCGATATCCGCACCATAAACGTGAATGCTGATGGATACCTGGTCGTCATACATATTGGAGACCTCGTGTATATCACCCACCGTGGGTGACACCACTTCCACCACGCCTGGTTCCAGAGTCTGTGTGTCTTGTTCTGTCATATGGCCGGTATCGGGATCACGGTCAAAAGGCCGGGAGCGTTCCGCGCCACGCAACATACCAATCAAGCCCCACACGGTATGGTCGTGGATAGGGGTTTTCTGGCCGGGACCCCACACAAAGCTGACCACGGAAAAGCGTTCCTGCGGACAGCAATACAGCAAGTACTGCTGATAAAACTGGGGATGGGGCTGGGTGTACTCCGGGGCCAGCCAATCGTCCTGGGCCACCAGTTCGCCCAGCAGGACACGGCCATCACGCAGGATATCCGCCTCGGCGACAGCCGGGCGGACGGTCAATTCATTCATCCCTTGAATAAAACGCTCAAAACGGGGGTGCATAAGGGGATGTCTCCATAGTTGACTGGGCCTTGCGGCCCAATTCGTGAATCAGTTCTTATTTGTTCAGATACACCGGGGCACGTTTTTCTTTGAACGCGTTCATCCCTTCCTTGGCATCATAACTATCCTCGATCGCTTTCAGTTGCCGCATGGTGCGCGCCATTTGCTCGGACGGGCCGCGCGTCAGCACTTCATTATTGATAAAGCGCTTCAAGGTTTGCAAAACACGCGGCGACATCTTGGCCAAGTCCTGCGCCATACGCACAGCAGCCTGGACTTGCTCGCCTACCGGCACCACTTCATTGGCAAAACCCAGATCGTAAGCACGGCGGGCTTCCAGCGTACGGCACAACAAGATCACTTCCATGGCGGCATGATGCGGAATGCGCGAGGCCAGGCCCGAGATGATGCCGCCAGTAAAGCCCAGCTTGGCTTCGGGGTAGGAGAACTTGGCGCTCTCGGACGCTACCAGCAAATCCGTCATCATGGCCATCACCAGGGCTCCACCCACACACCAACCACTAACGGCCGCAATAATGGGCTTGTCGGTTTCAAAGCCTACCGTGGGAATGGCGCGCCACAACTCGGGCCACTCATTAATATCCGCCCCGGCAGAAAAAGCATCATTGCCTGCCCCGGTCAGCACAGCTACGCGGCGTGTGGGGTCTTCGTCAAAGGCCAGAAACGCTTGCTGCAATTCCTTGACCACGGTAGCGCTCAAGGCATTGCGGCGATCGGGACGGTTGATCGTGAAGATTGAAACACCGTCATCATGGTTTTCTACAAGAATGCACTGATAATCCGACATGGTTTACTCCTCCTGGGTATTTTTCAAAGAATAGGTTTTGGTTTTATTCGCCTATGGACAGGCGGGCATCGACGGCGTGACAGCGGGTAGCCGCCACGATCAAGGGGTTGATATCCAATTCAAAGTTGGTGTCGCGCAAGTCGTGGGCCAGGAAGCTGACACGCACAATCGCATCGAGCACACCGTCACGATCCAGCATGCGTCCCCGGTACCCCTTCAGCAGCTTGTCGATCATCAAGGTAGATAAAAGTCGATCTGCATCAGCCAGGGTTAAAGGGGCCGCGGCAATCACCCGGTCCGACAGCATTTCCACCAGAATGCCGCCTGCACCAAACACCACGACCGGGCCAAACTGCGCATCCTGACGGGCGCCGATCAGCAGCTCCACATCCCCCTTGGCCATGGCCTGTACCAAAACGCCTTCCAGACGGGCATCTGCTTTATAGGCTTTGGCATTGGCGTAGAGCCGAGCAAAATCGCGTCGCAAGCTGGCGTCGTCGGCCACATCCAGCGCCACCCCACCCGCCTCGGTTTTATGGACGATGTCGGGAGACACAATCTTCATCACCACCGGATAGCCAATCTGCTCGGCCTGCACCACGGCCTGTTCCACGTCCTCGCACACCTGGCCCAGATTCACGGGCAGGCCGTAATGCGCCAGCAGACGTTTGGACTGATCTTCATTCAAAACACCGCGCGGCATGACCGTGGGCGCTTGGCAGGCACTGGGACGCAAGGCTTGCTGGCGCGGCACAAACTGACCGTGACGTTTCCAGGCGGACAAGGCCAGCGCTGCTTCCAGGCTGGAGCTGGCATACGCATGGCCATGCTGGGCCAGCTTCTGCCGCAAAGGCTCGGACGTTACGCCCGCATCAAACGCCACCATGACGGGCTTGGCCCAGTGCGGTTCGGGATGGATGATTTTTTCAATCAGGGCCGCCATCCACTCCTGCGGACACATGGAAGCCGTGATCAATACCGCGTCACTTTGCTGATCCTGCATCAAGGCATCCAAAGTAGCGCGGGCCACTTCGGTGGAGTCCTGCGTCAGACGCGCTCCCAGATCAACCGGGTTATCCGCCTGCCCTGCCGGGTAGTGGGCAGCCAGAGCCTGCTTGGTAGTAGCGGAAAAACTGGACAGTTCCACGCCATGCTCTGCCAAAGCATCTGCAGCCAAGGCCCCACCGCCACCCGAAGGCGTCACAATCGCGACTTTGGAGATCTTGTTGCAGGTAAAGCGCACCATGCTGTTTGCCAGCAAGAGCATGGCCCCCATATCGTCCATCAGGCTGATGCCTTCATCGCGACAGACACTGGCAAACACATCATGGTCGCCCGCTACGCTGGCGGTATGCGAAAAGGCGGCCGCCTTGCCCGCACTGGAGCGCCCTGCCTTGACGGCCAGCCAGGGCTTGCCCGCGGCCTGCGCCCGACGAGCTGTGCGACGCAAAGCCTGAGTATCTTTAATGCCCTCTATATAAGTACAGATCACTTGCGTCTTGGGATCATCAATCAGGAAATCCACAAAGTCGCACAGATCCAGGTCAGCCTGATTACCCACCGAAAAACCGTAGGTAAAGCCACCGCCCATCGCCCAGGCCCGATCAAAATAGGTAGTCATCAAGGCACCGCTTTGGCTGACAAAACCAATAGGCCGTTCCGGCAGGCTGTCTCTGTCCAGCACCGGCGAAGAGCACAGCACCAGACTGCGGCTGGGGCTGATCATACCCAGGCAATTGGGGCCGATCAGTCGCATGCCCGAGTCACGACAGATACGCAGCAAGGCCTGCTCGCGCTCCAGCCCGCGCTCGCCTGCATCAGCAAAGCCTGCGGAGATCACCAGCAAACCGCGTACCCCCATTTGGGCCGCAATCTGCGCCTGTTCCAGAACGGTATCGGCCCCCACCGTAAACACAGCCAGATCCGGAGCGCTATCCAGTGCAGCCAGACCGGGCACAGCGGGCAAACCAAACAAACTGCTGCGGCTGGGATTGATAGGCAGGACCTTGCCGCCATAACCGTGCTTGAGCAGCATACGGAACAGTCGCCCGCCAAACTTGGACTGATCTTCCGAGGCGCCGACCAAAGCTATGGATGCCGGGTCCAGCAAAGCGTCCAGCGTGCTGGCGCAAGTGACGGTTTCCATCACGTTTGTCTCCTGTTGGTGGTTCTGTGAGCGTTTAGTCATCGCTCATCTTGATGGTCTTGAGCAGCTCGCTGTAATAAGCCCGACTCTGCTCCAGATCCTTGGCATACGCATCGCCGTCTTTCCAGCTGGCACTGACACTAATGCGGTGGAAACGCTCTTGAGTCTGCGGCTCGGCCAGAATTTCTTCGGTAGCCTTGGCCAGCTTCTTCATGACATCGTCAGGGGTGCCAGCCGGCACCGCCAGCCCCCAGAACCCTTCAAAAGGCAGGGCCAGATCAAAACCGGCTTCTTTCGGTGTGGGCACATCCGGCAATTCGGGATGACGCACGCTGGCATAGGTCACCAGGGCTTTGGCCTTGCCGCTCTTCACCAGCTCCAGCCCGACTCCATCAATAAAGAAATCGATGTGATTGCCCATCAAGGCCGTCATGGTGTCTGCCGAGCCTTTGAACGGCACATGCAGCAAGTCCAGTTTCTCGGCGTTTTCCAGAATTTCTCCAGCCAGGTGACCGCCAGACGCAATACCTGCCGAACCATAGGTCAAGGTGCCGGGCTCCTTGCGGGCCAGCTCGACAAACTCTTTCAGGTTGGAGACCGGCAAATCATTGCGCACAGTCATGATGGGCAGGTAACCGGCCAGACTGCCTACAAAATCAAAGCCCTTGATCGGGTCATAAGGCACGTCGCGTATATAGGGCAGCACGGTAAAGGCGGTGCTGGTGGCCAGCAACAAGGTGTAGCCATCGGGTTTGGCGCGACCCACGATAGACGTGCCCAGTGAGGTGGTGCCGCCGGGCCGGTTTTCAATCACGATGGGAACGCCAAGCTTGACGCGCAGACGGTCGGCAAACAGACGCGCCAGATTGTCGCTGTTACCGCCTGGGGGATAGGGAACCACAAAGGTCACTTCACGGCTGGGATAGGTATCGGCCGCGATGGCCGCCGGGGCAGAAAAGCTGCTGACTGCCGCCAGTCCCGAGACCAGCACTGTGCGTAGAAGCCCTGTGCGCGAAAAAAAAGAACTGAACATGATCCTTGCCTCCTGTGTGAGAGTTTTTCTCTCTTTGTGTTCCAATATATAGAACGCTGTTCTTGTTTTTGATATTAAAAATGCCGTGAGAACGGCTTGAATACAACAGACAGCAACAACACAAGTAACTTAGGACAACGGTTCAAATAGTGGGATATTTGATTTCAGGTGTCAACTATTAAACCCCTTCGGGATTTCCCCAGTTCGATCATCTGGTCGCATTGGGCTTGACCGCAACGAGCTTCTGGATAAAATGAAAACACTGCTTTTCCATGTCAATTTGAAGAACGCTGTTCCAAATATCAGAACACAAACCCTTAACTGATCGAAGGAATTCACTCATGTTCTCTGCCATCGTCATCGACAAAACCGACGGCCAATACAAAGCCAGCCTGCAATCCCTGGACGAGTCCGCCCTGCCCGAAGGCCAGGTTACCGTCCGCATCGACTACTCCACCCTGAATTTCAAAGACGGCCTGGCCATGACGGGTAAATCCCCCGTAGTGCGCCAGTTCCCCATGGTGCCCGGCATCGACTTTGCTGGCACGGTGACCGACAGCAGCGACCCGAATTTCAAGTCCGGCCAGAAAGTGGTGCTCAATGGCTGGGGCTTGGGCGAAGTACATTGGGGTGGCCTGGCACAACAGGCACGCGTGAAAGGCGATTGGCTGATTCCCCTGCCTGAGGCCTTCTCTACCCAGCAAGCCATGATGATAGGCACCGCCGGCTATACCGCTGCCCTGTGCGTGCGTGCCTTGCAGCGCCAAGGCGTCACGCCGGACAAGGGCCCGATTCTGGTGACAGGTGCCGCGGGTGGCGTAGGCAGTGTCAGCGTGGCCCTGCTGCATGCCCTGGGCTACACCGTCATGGCCAGCACAGGCCGACCTCAGGAAGAAAGCTATCTGAAGGCGCTGGGCGCCAGCGAGATTGTGGACCGCAACACCTTGAGCGAACCGGGCAAGCCACTGGGCAAGGAGCGCTGGGCCGGAGCCATCGACAGCGTAGGCAGCCATACCCTGGCCAATGTCTGCGCAGGCACGCAATACCTGGGTGCAGTCGCCGCTTGCGGTCTGGCCCAGGGCATGGATTTCCCCGCTTCCGTGGCCCCCTTCATTCTGCGTGGTGTGCAATTGATTGGGGTGGACAGCGTCCATTGCCCCAAACCCGAGCGCCTGGCGGCCTGGGACTTGCTGGCCAAGCATTTGTCTATCGAAGCCCTGGAGCGCATCGGCGCCAGCACCATCACACTTTCCCAAGCCATTGATCAAGCCGGCCAGTTACTGGAAGGCAAGGTACGCGGCCGCATCGTGGTTGATGTGAACGCATAAGGCCCTGTCGGCCCCCATCTACCTATCATGCTCTGGAGCTGATTCATGGATACGACATTGCCCCTGAACGGGGTTCGGATACTGGAATTTTGCAATGTGGCCGCTGGCCCGTACTGCGGTATGTTGTTGGCCGATATGGGGGCTGACGTCATCAAGATCGAACACCCCAAAGGGGGTGACACCTTGCGAAGCTGGCCGCCCATCAACCAAGGATATAGCGAGAACTTTGCTTCGCTGAACCGCAACAAGCGCTCGGTAACGCTGGATCTGAAGAACCCCGAAGATGTAGCCAAGGCACGCCAACTGGTACTAGATGCAGACGTCTTGCTGGAAAACAATCGGCCCGGCGTCATGCAGCGCTTGGGGCTGGATTATGAAAGCCTTAAGGCCCTGAATCCCAGACTGCTGTACTGCTCAATTTCTGCCTACGGACAAAGCGGCCCCCGCTCGCAGGAAGGCGGTTTTGACCTGACGATTCAGGCCATGAGCGGCGTGATGAGCGTGACGGGCGAAGCAGGTGGAGCCCCCGTTAAATGCGGAGTTCCACTGGCGGACTTTGCGGCCGGTTTGTATGCGGCGTTTGCCATCAGTGCCGCCTTGCCTCAAGCCCGCGCCACCGGTCAGGGCGCACATATCGACGTGCCCATGCTGGGGACCACCCTGGCCATCGCCGCACTGCAAACCTCAGAGTATTTCGGCAGTGGTCGCGACCCGGACAAGCTGGGTTCCGCCCACCCACGCAATGCCCCCTACCAGGCGTTCCAGTGCAAAGGCGGTTACTTCGCCATGGCAGCGGGCAACGATGCGCTGTGGCGCTCCGTCTGTCAGGTTGTAGAACGCCCGGACCTGACCGAGGACGAGCGTTTCACCAGCACCACCCTGCGCGCCAAACATCAAGACGCCTTGCGTGAACTGCTGGAAGCCATTTTTGCGCAGCACGACTCCGAACATTGGCTGACGCAATTCCGTGCCCAAGGCGTACCCTGCAGTCCCATCAACCGCTATTCCGACGTGCTGCGAGACCCGCAGGTCGAGCACATGGAGTGGGTGCAAAACATTCGCCTGCCGGGCACAGACACCGAGACGCGCACCTTTGTCTCGCCCCTGCGTATCAATGGAGTGGGCTTGCCCGTCCGCATGGCCCCCCCGGCATTGGGCGAACATAACGACAGCATCTTGCACGGAGTTACCCCATGACAGAGCCGTATTGCAGCAGCAGTCCCGGCTTGATCGTGGACTGCGCGGGCAAAGTCTGGACACTGACGCTGAACCGGCCTGACAAGCGCAATGCCTTGTCGGCCGATCTGGTCGAAGCCTTGATCGCGGCCGTGCAGGCCGCGGAAAAGGCCCAGGCGGATCTGCTGATATTGCGCGGTGAAGGCCGCAATTTCAGTGCCGGTTTTGACTTCAGCGACTACGAGCAAGAAAGCGAGGGGGACCTGGTACTGCGCTTTATCCGCATTGAAACCCTCTTGCAGATGCTGGCCTATACGCCCTGCGCCACCCTGGCCCTGGCGCATGGGCAGAACTTTGGCGCAGGCGTGGACTTGATTGCCGTGTGCCGTCAGCGCATCGCCAGTGCCGACGCCCGCTTTCGCATGCCTGGACTGCAGTTTGGTCTGGCGTTGGGAACGGGCAGACTGGCTGCCCTGATCGGCGGCCAGCAGGCTCATCAACTTCTGGCAGGAAGCCAGATTTTTGATGCTGCCAAAGCGGAGCAACTGGGTTTTATTAACGGCATACAAGAACCCGATACATGGCCTGCTGTCATCGAGCAGGCTCAACAGACTGCGGGCTTGCTGGACGCCACCAGTCGTACCTATCTGCATCAGTTAACGGGCTGCCCACAACAAGCTGATCGGGATATGGCAGCCTTGGTACGCTCTGCTTCCGCACCCGGCCTCAAACAAAGAATTGCGGCCTTCCGGCAAGCCGCAAAATCTTAAACTTTCTTTCCTGAATGGAACTGCCCCCAAAAACTGGAGACGCATCCAGATTTTGGGGGCAATTGGCATCCGGGCGGCTTCTTGCAGCCAGGGCAAGCTGACTGGGGCTGTAGCAGCTTAACGGCCGCTATAGCCCAAACGGCGCGAGATCTGTGCCGCTGCCGTCATCAAGGTTTTACCGGCCTGAACCAGCCGGGCTTCCTCCAGACGTTCCGCAGGCCCGGAAATACCCAAAGCCGCCACCACCATTCCACGACTATCGTAAATAGGCGCAGCCGCCCCCACGACCTGCTCACGCCATTCGCCACGGTTAATGGCATAGCCCTGTTCACGCACCTGCTCCAACTCTCGGCGCAAATCACCAAACTTGACCAGACTGCGAGGCGTATAAGGCTTGAGGCGGTTCTTGACCAGATTCAAGGTGTCTTCACTGGCCCATGCCAGCATGGCCTTGCCGGTAGCCACACATTGCGCAGGCGAGCGACCACCCACCGTGGTGTAGGCGCGCACGGGCTGCGGGCTGTCTATCTTTTCGATATACAGCACCTCGACCCCGTCCAGCAACGACAAATGCACCGTCTCCTGGGTTTGCTCGGCCAGCTCTTTCATGAAAGACAAGGCTTCCACCCGCACATCCAGACGGTTGGCCAGGCCCGAGCCCAGCTCCCAGAGCTTCATGGTCAGCTCGTAGCGACCCGTATCTTCATTCTTGCGTGCAAAGCCCTGGTGAACCAGGGCCTGCAACAGGCGATGCACATTGCTTTTATTGAGCATCAATTGATTGGCCAGTTCGGTGACACCCGAACCGCGTTCGTGCTTGGCCAGGGCTTCCAGGAGCACCAGGCCCTTAACAAAAGTCTTGTCCAATCGAATATCCCATCAGTCACTAAAAGTGCATGAATTGTCTCATGGAACAGAACCACGCCATAGCCAGACAAGCCCGTATAGCAAAGCAGCAAGCGGCTTTCGCAACAGTTCCATCCGCTGTTCAAGCAGAAAGGCTTCGAGACTTGAACCTTAAACAACAAGCCTGCTACCCACCAAGGCCAAACACCGGCCAGCAGCACAGAGGTTTTTCCGCTTTCCAGCCCAGGCCAAATGCGTGTACAAAGAGCCTTGCCTTCTCTTTCTACTGCCCGGAGCCACACCCCGATGGACACCAATTCCCCGCCTCTTGCCCTTGCGGCCATCGTGCACGCAGGCAAAGGCAGTGCCGACGCCTTGCTACTGGAATTCGTGCAGGAATTGCGCGCGAAGAACTATCGCGTCTGTGGTCTGGTGCAAGGTCCGGAAATTCAGAAGGAAGGCCATAGCCTGCGCACGGTACAGGATCTGGACAAGGGTACGCTGTATCCCATTACCCAGAACCTGGGGTCGGAATCCACCGCCTGTTGCCTGGACATTGGTGCCTTGCTGGAAGCCAGCGCAGTACTGCGGCAGGCGCTGGAAAGCTCGGCTGATCTGGTGATTGTGAATCGCTTTGGAATCATGGAAGCGGACGGCCAAGGCTTCAACAACGAGATCCTGGCCTTGATCGACCAGGGCTACCCGGTGCTGACTGTTGTGGCCCACACCTACCTGCCTGCATGGCGTGAGTTTACAGGTGGCCTGGCGGTGGAACTGGAGCCGGAGCGTCAGGCACTGTGGGACTGGTTCGAGAACAGCCGCCAGGCCGCCTGAAGGCCTTCAACGGGGCTAGCGTGATCCAATTTACGGAGCTGCCAGAATCAATCCGGCAGTTCCCTATCAAATTATCATGGCTAACAAATAGCCCTTTAAAACCCCGGCTAACCCCGCCTAGAACGTCCAGTTCAGCGACACATTCCCCGAAATATCTGCCCGGCTATTGCCCAGCAAACGGGTCCCCGCCGATACCCCCAGACGCAAGCGCTCGGAGCTTTGCAGCGTCAATCCTGCGCGCAAGGCCAACGCATGATTGTCTACCCGTGCATAGCGACCATCAAAGCCCGTCTGTGGCGAGGCCTCAAACTGTGCGTACTGCGTCTGCTTGCGGCCCAGCAAAGCCTGCTCCCACGAAGCCGAAACCTCAGCCTTCAAACGACGGCCCTGTTTCAATTCCCAAGCCTGGCTAACAGCCAAGCCCAGCGACGCTTGCAAGGACTGGGCGCGGGTCGAATCCAGCTGCAAGCGGCTACCTGCATCACCCTCTTCACCTAAACCGGGGCGACTGTAACGCAGGTAATCCAGGGCCAGCACTGGACCTATGCTGCCTGCTTCACCCAAGGGCCAGTGATAGGCCGTCTGCACGCCTGCAGCGAAGGTATGGCCCGTCCAGTCAGATTTGGGATTGGCCTGATAATCAGAAAACGCAATGCGTCGGTTCAATTTACCCTGCTCCAGGCCCATACGGACTTGCGCCAAGCCTTTCCAGCCCTCACGAGCATCCGCACGGTACAAGGCATGCACACCGGCACCCAACCCCGTCAGCGTGCTCTTGGCCTGATAAGGGGCATCTATATTCAAGCTTTGCTCATTGGCAGTCGCATGGGCACCCCAACTCCAATCGCTGCCTGCAGCGCGATGTTCCGCACCGAACACGACACCATAAGTCTGGCTGCGGTGGTCTACATCATTGCTGCTTAACTGCCAGTGATAACGGCCACCAAAAGGCTGGATGAAAGTCTGCCAGCCATCCTTGCCCAGGCCAGGGCGCTGACGCAGTTGCTCGGACACCAACTGCTCGCGACGCAAGCTGGCCGCCAATTGAGCCCCATAAGCACCAGCACTTAACTGATTGAGTGCGTCACCAATCTCGCTGCCATCCGCTGCGGAGAAGTCCAAAGCCTGGTAGACAGAGGCCAAGGGACGCTGATTGTCAGTGGAGGCCTGCTCCAGACTGCGGCCTACGGCAGCCGCATTCGGATTAACTGCATAGGGCGAGTAAGCTGCTGCCTGACGGCTGACCGACCAGCCACCGTTATTCACGTGCACGCTCAGGCTGGGCGAATTCAGGCTGGCAGTCAGCAGATCAAAACCACCCTGGGTCTGTGTGGCCTGAAAGACCGTGTTCTGGCTCAAGGACCAGCCATCGGCATACCAGTCAGGCTGCAATTGCAGCTTCAATTCACCAGCCAGTTGAGCCAGACCTTGCACTTCAATCCGGTCATTCTGACGCGTGTCGGCTTCGATCAATACCCGGCCTTCAGGAGCCTGAACGAAATCGCCTTGAATCGTCATCTGACCAAAGGAGTTACCCGGGCTCAAGGTGCCGTGGTTACTGAAATTACCTTCCGGATTGATGGCGTAGCTGCTATTGCCGCTCAGCGTAGCGCCTGCATCCACACGCAGACCATGCAGTTGATGCTGGCCATTGAGCGAGCTTTCGCCCCCTGCAATCACCACGGCCAAGTTGTCCGCGCCCTGAATATTGCCGTCATAACGCAGGCGGAAATCAGGATCGGCCTCTAGCGTGGCACGCCCTTGCTCATCTGCTTTCTGCCCAAAATTCACATGGGTGACAAACAGCTCGCCGTTGCTTTGACGAGTGGAATAGTCAGACAGGATATCGCCCTGAATCCGGGCACCTTGCATGACGTTGATATTCTCAACCTGTGCATTGCTGGAAATCTGGATAGCGGCTTTCTTGCCCGACAAGAGACCGGCTAAATGGTAGTCCTTGATGAGTGCGCCCTGCAAAATCTGGGGCACATAGCCAAGCGGCTTGTTCTCCAACGGCGAGAACCATTGCCATGAACCATGATAACCATCCTGATTGCCCCTGGCGTTATTGCCAAAATCAAACAATGCCGCCACCCCGTCCTCACCCTGCGCACGCACTTCGCCCTGCTGCACGATCGTGTGATTACGGCCATAGCTGAACTGCAGACCACGCCCAACCCAGCCCTGGGCATGGATACGTGTAGAGGCCGGAATAATCAGTGTGTTTTCACTACCGTCCACCCGCACGCCTATACCGCCAGGGCCGGCGCCAAGCAAATCCGCCGCTTGGGTAATCGTATTGCGCTGGCCATAAATGTGCAGGCCCAGGCCCTGAGTCGCGGTGTTGTACTGCCCCGGCAGATACGCCGTACCCTCGGCATTACGGGCAAAGAAACCATTCTGATTGACCAGAGTGACGTCATCCCCGTAAACCGAATAACCATAGAAATTACGCCGGTCGATCTGCAAGCCCAGATCCTGCATCACCGCGATTTCAGCTTCTATGAAGTTGGTGTAATTGCGGTAACGTTGATGGCTCATCAAGCTGTTGCGCAACTCGCTGTGACTCATGTAATCCGTGTCTATACCGGCAGCAGGATTGTCATGAAAAGTCAGAATGCTGACCGGGACGCCGGGCATGGCATCACCCAACACCTCCTGCACATGCTGGCCGGTAAAGTAGCCCTGATCCTTGCGCAGATCGAAGGCCTGCGCATCATAGGGATGACTGCAAGGCGTACACAGAATGTTCTGCTCAGGGCGGGCCGGATTGCCATTGTCATCCCGCAAACCCGCCGCCCACCGATTCAGGAAAGGAGCAAACTGCGGTGTACCTGTGCCAGGCCCATTCCTGTCGGCAACCACATTCCCCAAACCCAGGGCATGCGCCAACTCGTGAAAAATGACCCCGTTATAGTCCGCCTGACCCGTCAAGGGTAATTGGCTGGGATTGACCGGGGCCGTATCAAAGGGCATCAGCCCGATATTGATAATCCCATGGGGGCTGTCGTAGTCCTCTGGCGACAAGGCATTGAACAGAGCGGCCTGCAGCATGGAAACCGCCACCGGATCACCCGCCATCAACCAGGGATCGCTGCTGGCAGAGGCACCGGGCGCCGCGAAGGTGCCCAGATGGACAACGCCGGGACGGTAATTCGGCGGCAGAATCAGGATTTCAGCCCAGCGCTCCAGCGCCGCACGAATCTTGCGGCGGCCGTTTTCGTCCACATCAAAGGCCGACGGCCCAATATTGCCATAAGGGCCATCCTGAGGGCCAAAGACCCGCAGTTCAAAGGCCGCTTCCCCTTTCTTGTTGTAGATAATTTCAGTCTGGTAGGCGTGGGCGCTGGCCGAAGCCGCTAGCAAGACACCAGCACTGAACAGGGTTTTCAAAATCGCGGACATGAGCTTGGGCTCCAGGCGTGGGCAATACACAAGACGTCCCATGTAGTAAACGCCCCAGGGACAACCTCCGAGCAAGCACATTAATGCAAATAAAGCCTGGAAACCGTTTAATTCAAACCACCAAAAACCCGCTGTGGCCATATGGCAACGCGGGTTGGTGGCTCAAAACACAATAAGCGGTTTACGCGTCCCACCCCTCCAGCACCAGCTTGCCACGTGCTTTACCCGACTCCAGCAAGGCATGGGCTTTTTTCAGATTGCTGGCATTGATACTGCCAAAACGCTCGGTCAAGGTTGTGCGGATCAGACCGGCATCAATCAGGTCAGCGACTTCGCTCAACAAGCGATGCTGGGCCAGCATGTCGTCCGTGCCAAACAAGGAGCGGGTAAACATGAACTCCCAATGCAAGGACACAGATTTGCGCTTGAGCTGGCTGACATCCAGACTGGCGGGATCATCAATCAGGCCAAACTTTCCTTGCGGGGCGATGGCCTGAACAATCTGCTCAAAGTGCTGATCGGTATGCGTCAGACTGACGACATAGTCCACTTGCGGGTAGCCGATACGCTCCAGCTCGTCAGTCAAGGGCTTGCTGTGATCAATCACATGGTGGGCACCCAGTTCACGCACCCAGGCCTGGGTTTCGGGGCGGGAAGCGGTGCCAATCACGGTCAAGGAAGTCAGGCGGGATGCCAGTTGCGTCATGATGGAGCCCACTCCACCGGACGCCCCTACAATCAGCAGGCTCTTGCCGCTGGGAGCCTTGCCAGGTGCGATCCCCAGACGGTCAAACAGCATTTCCCAGGCAGTGATGGTGGTCAGGGGCAAAGCGGCTGCTGCGGCAAAATCCAGCGATTTGGGTGCATGCGCCACGATGCGCTCATCGACCAGATGCAGTTGGCTGTTCGTGCCCGGACGCGCAATCGAACCGGCATACCAGACGCGATCACCCGGTTTGAACAAGCGGACCTCAGGGCCAACCGCCTTCACAATGCCACTGGCATCCCAGCCCAACACCTTGTACTGCTGCCCGGCATCCGGCCCACCACGCTGTCGCACCTTGGTATCGACCGGGTTGACGGACACCGCTTTTACCTGGACCAGCAAGTCGCGGCCTGTGGCCACCGGGTCGGGCAACTCAATATCCATCAGGGACTCAGGCAGCTCTATCGCTTGGGGCGCTTTATACGCAATCGCTTTCATCTTTTTTCCTTATAAAAATCAATGACCTGTCTTAGGCCATGCTCGGATAATCGGTATACCCGTGTGCGCCACCCCCAAACAAGGTTTGTGGATCGAAGCTTGCCAAGGGAAGCTGATCACGCAAGCGTGCAGGCAAATCCGGATTGGCGATAAAGGGGCGACCAAACGCCACCAGATCAGCCAGGCCACTCTTTACAATCTTCTCGGCTCTGTGTGCGTCATATTTGCCCGCAACCATAATTCGACCCGAAAAGTGGGCACGCAAGGCATGGCGAAAATCATCAGGAATCTCAGGGGCATCATCCCAATCAGCCTCTGACAAGTGAATGTAGGCCAGACCCTTGCCGTCCAATCCCTTGGCCAACTGCAAGATCGTTGGAATGATTTCGGGGCAGTTCATGGCTCGCTGCGTAATAAAGGGGGCCAGACGGATACCCGTGCGCTCTGCTCCTATCTCTGCCGCTACTGCTTCGACCACCTCTGTGGCAAAACGAATACGGTTCTCCACACTGCCCCCATAAGCATCTTCACGGTGATTGGATGTGGTGCGCAGGAACTGATCAATCAGGTAGCCATTGGCACCATGGATTTCCACGCCATCAAATCCCGCTTGCATGGCCTTGGCGGCCGCCTGGCGGTAGTCCTTAATCACAGCTGCAATCTCTTGCTCGCTCAGGGCGCGCGGTACGGGGCAATCCAGCATCCGCCCCACCCCGTCCTCCCCCACTACCCAAACCTGAGCCTGGGGAGACAAGGCGGAAGGGGCCACAGTCTGACCATCTGCATGAAAGCTGGCATGAGACATCCGACCCACATGCCACAGTTGCAAGACAATCCGGCCACCTGCTTGGTGCACAGCATCTGTTACCAAGCGCCAGCCCTGCACCTGCTGCTGGGTGTAGATGCCGGGAGTAAAGCTGTAGCCTTGCCCTTGTCGCGAAATCTGCGTCGCTTCGCTAATTAACAAGCCTGCACTGGCACGCTGAGCGTAATACTGGGCCATCAGCGCATTCGGAATATCTCCTGGCTGATCAGTACGGCTACGTGTCATGGGAGCCATCACGATACGGTTAGGCAACTGCAAGCTGCCCACTTTCAATGCCGAAAACAAAGTAGATGTTGCTAGACCCATGATTTGTATGCCTCATCAAGAAAATGAAAATGTGGATCACAGTGTGCCTTTTCAGGACCTTTAGAAAAACAGGCTTTTGCTTGAAACGATATTCAAAAATACGTTGAAAATAGCGTCATAATTAATTCCATTAATTAGCTTTTCAGCATAAAAACCCAGCCCAGCGAGGCACGTTATGAAAGCACTGCAAGATCTGGAAATTTTTGTTCGCACCGCTGACAACGCCAGTCTGTCCGCCACGGCACGAGGTTTGGGCATAACACCGGCAGCCGCCAGTGCGGCAATCAAACGCCTCGAATCAGAAGTGGGTGTACAGCTTTTTCTGCGCTCCACGCGCCATTTGCGGCTGACCTCTGAAGGCGAAGTGTTTCTGGCTCAATGTCGTCCCGCCCTGTCCGCCTTGCAGCAAGCCAGCCTGCAATTGTCCAGTGGCCGCCCAGGCTCCCGGGGCCAATTGAAGCTGGCCGCCCCGTCCGATCTGGGGCGCAATGTGCTGTTGCCTTGGTTAAATGAATTTCAGGATGCCAATCCGGGCGTGGACATACGCCTGCATCTGTCCGATCGGCTGGCTAATGTATACAGCGAACCCATTGATGCAGCCTTTCGCTATGGTCATCCGGCAGACTCCAATTTGGTGGCTCTGCCTATCGCCCCCCAGCATCGGCGCGTGCTGTGTGCAGCCCCCTCTTACCTAAGTCGTCACGGTACCCCCAAGACCCCTGATGAGCTCAAAAACCATGACTGCCTGTGTTTTATGCTAGGTGAGGACGTACACGATCGTTGGCGTTTTGAACGAGGCGGTGAGCCGACAATGACTGTAGCTGTAAGAGCCGTAAATGTGTCTAACGATGGGGATGTTGTCAGGCGCTGGGCTTTATTGGGCAAAGGCATTGCCTATAAAGCCTACTTCGACGTAGCGAACGATCTTGCCAAAGGGCACTTGCTTCCACTTTGCCAAGACTGGGGCTTTGAAGCCTCGCCCCTTTACCTGCTGGCTGCTGGCCGCCAGCAGATCACACCGCTATTGCGCGAGCTGCACCAATTTATAGTCCAGCGAATCAAGGCATGGGAGCAGGCACCCTCTTATTGAGGGTGGTTATTGAAACAGACTGGGCTTAGCCGCATAAATCTTTACCTTAGTCCGTCCAAAAAAGCATCCACACGGTACGCAATCACGGCATCCAGTTCATCAGGCACCTCAAGCTGATACACCCATTTGCGTACCCCCATATAAAAGAAACTACTGTGTAGCCCCCACCAAGCCTCGTTCTCCAGCATCGCCTGATCTGATGTCAAGGCCTGCTCCCGCCCCAAGTCGTAATGCAACTCCTGGCTCAGAATTCTGAAAATCCGTTCATGAAGCATTTGCAGATAACGTTGGTTCAAAGACGGATCCTGCAAGCCCGCATACAGAAAAATCCGTACCCATTCGCTAGTTAATATTGCCTGGGTGTAGTCCACAAAGTACTGCACCAAACGATCCCGGAATGGACGACTTCGATCAGCCAGCCAGACCTCCCAAAGCGGATTCCAGCGACTTAAGAACACCCGCTCATACACTTGCTCAATCAGCTCCTGCTTGCTAGGAAAGTATCGATACAACAGTGGTTGCGTGATGTGCAGCTCACGAGCCAACTCTCTGGTCGTCAAGGCAAATCCCTTTTGAGCAAAAAGCTCGATGGCCTGCTCCACCATTTGATCTCGTCGGTCTACCCCAGACAAATGCTTCCGTGGCATATCAGCCTCTTTTCTGGGTGTATCTGAAGGCGGTAAGTGCTCAGCCATACTAGGGAAACCCCTCATTTAAATTAAATTGCGGAACTTAAATTATCGCACGATAATCTTTTTTATCGTTTGATAAACTTTAAGGAAAGAGACAATGATTGAGCACAATCAAAACCCCACTAATTCCAACCGCATCATCCCCTGCAGAGTTGCCTCTCGCCAGGAGATGCTGACCCGTGTCGCTAGATTCGCAGATCTGCGTGGTGCCAGCACAGGACTGCCCGATATGAATCACCCATTGGGGGTCCGAACCCTGATGAACGTCATAGGCTTTGCTCCACCTGAAGAGGGTGGGCTTTCTCCTGTCGGCTCCGCCGCCTCTGCGGCTGCAGCCATTGCAATCAATGAGGGATTTAATCTGGGCTTTGCCAGTGCCAAGCCAGGTTGCGGTGCCTTTGCCCATGTGCATGACACCAACGAGACTTTTATGCCTTTAACAGGCCGTTGGCGATTTTTCTTTAACGAGGGCTCTGAGCAAGAGCATGTAGATCTGGGCCCCTACGACGTGATTTCCATGCCAGCCGGCATTGCCCGCGGATTTGAAAATATCACCGAGGGCGACCCCGAGGCAGAGTCCCTGCTGCTTTACGTCATTGCCGGAACACAGCCTAAGGTCGAGTACACCGAAAACGCGGTACAGCGGTTTGCCCCTTACCAACCCAATACTCAGTAGTCCTCCAGTTGCCTGGCCCATGCTCTCAAGGATCCCTCTCATGGATAAGAACGCTCTCTGCTCCCCAAAGCGTCGTCGATTACTCCAGTTTTCGGCGGCCTCACTCACGGCTTTATCCGTGCCTAGCTGGGCACGGGCACAAGCCAACTCACCTATAAAGGTCGGTTTCATCGCTCCACTTACAGGCCCTTATGGCGCCGACGCTCGCCTGGAAGTGCTGGGTGCCCAATTAGCTATCCAGCAATTCAATGAAGCTGGCGGCCTGGGGGGGCGCATGGCTGAACTGCTGGTACGCGATTGCAGGCTGAATGCCGGCGAGGGTGCAACACGCGCACTGGAACTGATCGAAACGGAAAAGGTTAATTTCATTGCAGGTCCTTTTGGCCCAGCTGCCTTCTCGGTCAACAGTGTCATCAAGGCCAAAGGTGTACCGTACACCCCTATAGCCAATTCCGATTCGATAAACCAGGCGACTGAATGGAGCAAGTACCTGTTTCATGAAGGGCTAACACCAACGGCCACTGCAGGCGCACTGGCTCGCTACGTGGTGCCACAAGGTGCCAAGCGTATCGTCATGCTGACTGCCGAATATATCTATGGGCAAGAAATGGCCGCAGGTTTCAGGCTCGCAGCAGAACAGCAAGGGGCAGAAATCATCGACGATATTCGTCACCCTTTAGGCGTCAATGATTACTCCACATTGTTCCCGCGCATTCTGGCGCTCAAACCGGACCTGCTGGTCATCAATAATTTCGGTAGAGACCAACAAGTCGCTTTAAAGCAAGCCCGGGAGTTTGGCCTGAAACGCAAAATGAAACTGGCTGTTCCCCTTATGGTGCATACCGCCAGGCAAGTGGACGGACATAAGGTCTATGAAGACGTTTTAGGCTGCATCGGCTACTACTGGGGAATTGAAGACTCGGTGCCTAGCGCGGCCAAATTTAACGCTGGATTTCGTGCAATTTCGGATGGTGCCAATCCATCTGATTACGCGGCCTTGGGTTATGCCAGCGTCCTGTCTCCCTTGAAAGCCGCAATCCAGGCTCAGTCGATTGAACCTGACGCACTTGTTCACACGCTCAGCTCAATGCAGTACGACTACTACAAAGGCCCCCAGTTTTACCGTCGTTGCGACCATCAATCAGTGCAATCTGTTTTTATCGTGCAGTCCAAAGCTCCCGAACAAGCCAAGACTGACGATGATTTATTTGAGATTCTGGCAACCGAAGAGGCGGCGGAAAATCGTTTGATGTCTTGTGAAAGCCTGGGCTTTACCGCATAGGGGCAGCGCTATGGAATGGACAATAGACCTGATTTTCCAACAAGCTGCAGCTGGACTGGCGCTCGGCTCCATCTATGTTCTGCTAGCGGTAGGACTAACACTGATTTTCGGCCTGCTTAACGTGGTGAACTTCTCACATGGAGCCTTTTACATGCTGGGCGCCTACCTGGGCTTTGTCACGCTGGAGTACACGCAAAGCTTTACTGCAGCCCTCGTTGTAGCCGCTCTGGGTGGGGCTGCCATTGGAGGACTTTTTGAGCGCTTTCTGATTCGGCGCTTGTACGGCAAAGGTATCGATTATCCCCTCCTGCTTACTTTTGGGGCAGCATACGTCATCGTCGATGCGGTGCGCATGATTTTTGGCCGAGAGGGTGTCCATATTGCTACTCCTGAGGCCCTAAGCGAGGTGGTTGATCTTGGGTTTGGCCTCTTGCCGGGGTATCGGCTCTTTCTAATCGCGCTCTGTCTGGGACTCGTATTGCTGTTGTGGCTGCTGCTGGAGCGCACACGTTGGGGACTGATTATCCGCGCTGGAGCCCAAGACGGGACCATAATCCGCATTCTGGGCATCGACATTTCGCGAGTCTGGCTTATGGCCTTTGCCCTGGGGTCAGGACTGGCCGCCCTATCAGGAATTCTGGCTGCACCCATGCGGGGCGTCCATCCGGATATGGGTTCGGCCATTCTGGTTGATGCCTTCGTTGTAACGGTCGTAGGGGGGATGGGGTCCTTATCTGGCGCTGTACTGGCCGGCCTGCTGATCGGCATGGTTGTCAGTTTTGTGACCCTGTTCGCCCCCGAGTTCCAAGAACTCTCCATCTATGTGCTGATGACTCTCATGTTACTGGCGCGTCCCCAAGGCCTTCTGGGGCGCCGTGGGGCTTTAGGCTAAAAAATTATGCAAACATCAATTCTTACAAGAGCACACCGCGACACAAGACCGGCTGCTCGCATCCACCGATCCGGACGCTGGCTGGACCTGCTTGGAACACTGGCGTTCCTGGGCCTGCTTCCCTGGCTGGTTCCCCATCAATCCCTGGCTACCTCCATGCTGATTTTTGCACTCTTTGCCAGTGCATACAATTTAGTCTTCGGTTATGGCGGCATGCTATCGCTAGGACACGCAGCCTTGTTTGGAGGTGGAGCTTATGCGGCTGGCATCGCGGCTGTCCACGGCCAACTCCCTTGGGAACTATCTTTGCTGTCTGGCGCCTTGGTGGGTTTGGGGATCGGCCTGCTCTTTGCTTTTTTATCCTTACGGGTGCGTGGAATCTACTTTGCCATGATCACATTGGCATTGGCGCAATGTGCGTACTTCTTCGCTTACCGCAATCCAAACTGGACCGGAGGGGACAACGGCTTGCGAGGCGTGCCCCCCTTGGAAATAGACTGGGGATTCTTACAACTGTCCAGTTCCGACCCACTCAGCAAGTACTACCTGATTTTTGCAATTGTAGCGGGCGCTTTGAGTCTGCTGCGTGCCTTGCTCTACACCCCCCTGGGTCGCTCCTTGTCCATGATCCGTCAAAATGAGCAGCGTGCAGCAGCTTGCGGTGTGCCTGTTCTACGTGTTCGGCAGATCACCTTTGCAATCTCCGGCTTGCTGTCCGGTTTAGCAGGAGCTCTATATGCCTATCACATAGGAACAGTCCCCCTGGAGACGCTCTCGGTCCACCTGTCCGGGCAAGTAGTGATGATGGTGCTACTAGGGGGCATGGCCACTTTTGTCGGCCCGGTGGTAGGAGCGGTTGTCTTTCTAGGCGCTGAAAACCTTCTTTCCGACTTGACTGACTACTGGCAAATGATCAGCGGTATTTTGTTCATGCTGCTGGTACTGTTTTTCTCAAAAGGTATTTGGGGTGGCGTTCAAGCAATACGACAGAGCCGTCCTGCGGAGCCAAAGCCATGACACACGACATTATTCTTTCCGCCCAAGGTTTGAGCAAAACTTACAGTGGCTATGTCGCCAATAGAGACATCAGCTTTAACATCCGACGCGGAGAGCTGCTTTCAATTATCGGCCCCAACGGGGCCGGGAAAAGCACATTATTCAACATGTTGAGCGGCACCATCAAACCCGATACTGGTCAACTTTTGTTTAAGGGCCAAGACACCCGGTCTACCCCCCGGCACCGGTTTGTCAATATAGGTATTGCCAAGTCTCATCAAATCACGAGCCTCTTTCTGGAAAGCACTTTGGCGGAAAATATTTTTCTAGCCTTGGAAACTCCTAAAACCACCCTGAATTTCTGGACCGTACGTGATGAGCGCCCCCAAGCCCAAGAGCGCATCACAGAACTGCTAGCCATGGTCAGACTGGATCATAAGGCCGGTTTACTGGCTAGTTCCCTATCTCATGGAGAGCAGCGTGCACTAGAGATTGCCATGGCTCTGGCCAGCGATC
Organism: Alcaligenes sp. DN25; assembly: GCF_023674485.1. NCBI lineage: Bacteria > Pseudomonadati > Pseudomonadota > Betaproteobacteria > Burkholderiales > Alcaligenaceae > Alcaligenes > Alcaligenes sp. DN25. The sequence continues at coordinate 3,348,186 of NZ_CP098408.1, forward strand.
CAGAGCTGCTTTTAATGGACGAACCAACGGCCGGCATGGGACCACAAGAGACAGTACAAATTATCGAATTGATCCAGGCATTGCGCCAACAACGCACCATTGCACTAGTCGAGCACAAAATGAAGATGGTCATGGATATAAGTGATCGGATTCTTGTCCTCCATCATGGTGCCCTACTGGCCGAGGGCCCTCCCACCGACATCATGAACAATGCCGAGGTCAAACGTGTTTATTTAGGGGAAAAACATGCCGCCCACCACTAGTAGCCCACCGCAAGACACGCTGCTGCACATTACCGGCCTCCAAGCCTGGTATGGGCCCAGCCATATTCTTCAAGGTATCGACCTCTCCGTTAAAGAAGGTGAACTGTTAGCTATTCTTGGTCGAAATGGTGCCGGCAAAACCACTACCTTGAAGGCAATAATGGGCCTGGTACCGAAAGTCCAAGGATCAGTCTTGTACGGAGGACAAGAAATACTTGCCCGGCCCGCCCATCAACGCTTCCGCTACGGTCTGGGCTACGTCCCTGAGGAACGCAGGATCGTCCCGGGACTTACGGTCCTGGAAAACCTGCAGTTAGGTCTGGCAGCGACACCCGGCCAGTACAAGCTGACAGAGCGTATTGAGGAAATTGCACAAACCTTCCCCCGCCTGAAAGAACGCTTCAAGCAAGCAGCCAGCACCATGTCTGGTGGGGAACAGCAAATGCTAGCGATTGCACGTGCCCTGATGAGCAATCCGAAGCTCATTTTGCTTGATGAGCCCTCTGAAGGGATTATGCCCAAACTGGTCGATGAAATGTTTGCGCTATTTACCGAGCTGCGCCAGCAAGGAAAAACGTTGGTTTTAGTCGAACAAAATGTGGCTCTCGCTCTGGAGATCGCAGACCGTGCGGTGATTATCGACAATGGCACTGTTGTGCACCGTGCCAGTGCTGCCGAACTACTAATCGATCAAGAAATGCAGGACCGCTACTGCGCAGTTTAAAAAGAGTCTGTCATGTCCAATATTGTTTTACTACATGGAGCTTGGCACGGAGGCTGGAGCTGGGGCGGCCTACAGACCTTGCTAGAGCAACATGGCCACCGGGTTTTCACACCCACCTTCACAGGCTTGGGAGACCGTGCCCACCTTCTGACACCAGAGGTTGGGATACACACTCACATACAAGATATTGCGATGTTCTTGCAATATCAGGAGCTCGATGACTGTGTCCTGATCGGACATAGTTATGCGGGTCTGATCATGCCCGGCTTACAAGAGCAACTGCATATCACCGGCAGCACGCACATACAACGTGCCATTTATCTCGATGCTGTCCTGGTCCCTTGCGGTCAAAGCTGGTCCGACGCACACGACCCCGCGACACGCCGACAACGCTTGATTTCCAGCTACCAGGGTAGCAACAGCACAACGGTCTTTCCTGTCCCCACGGTTGCAAATATGGGGGTACATGACCCAGCAGACATTCGCTGGGCAGACCGCATGCTGACGCCGCACCCCGCCCGCACCTACACAGATATACAAGATGTAGGCCCAGACTTATATCCCGGCATCTACGTAGACTGTACTCAACCTGCTCTAAGCGCTCTGGAAAGCAGCAAGCTATATGCCCGCCAACTAGGCTGGCCTTATCTGGAACTACAAGCTGGCCATGACTGCATGATCTCCCATCCCCTTGAAACACTACAAACTCTGAAGCCTTACCTATCCTGCGCAACTCCTACTGTTTAAGCGTTCCCTCTTTAACAAAACAAGCCCGCTAACAGCGGGCTTGTTCACACTCCAGAACCGGCACTGTTGACTCGCGCTCCAAACCTCCAAGAGATTCCGCCGAAAAAACAAACAGCAACGACGATGAACGTCTAGGATATCGACCCAAGGCCGTCATGCTGCCTTGCTCTAATTCGATCGATCCTTTCTTAACGTCAGCGACAAGGCAATCGAATCATGAGACATGCGCACATGGCCAGCCCCCTTTCTCAAGGGCCCGGCTTTCCCCCTCCTTCTGCAACCCGGTATCTGAACGCGGCCCAAGCTGGCTGCTTGCAGCACCCGCCCGTGGGCCGCGCAGGACGCAGCAAAACAGGCCTGATCAAGGCCCTGGCAGTAGCAAGCCTATCTGCCGCTCTGGCCGCTTGTGGTAGCTCTGAAACTAGCTCGGGCCCGGCCACCGCCCCCGAAACCCCCACCAACCCGGTAAAGCCTGACACACCCAGCACTCGTCACGCCCTGATCATTGATCTGGACGGGGCCACCTACCGCGCTGTGCAGCAAGGCATGGCAGCGGGCAGCCTCCCCAATCTGGCCAAACTGAACGTCCAACTGGCCTATAGCGGCGGTGTGGTGGGCACCCCCAGCCAACAAGCCAATCTGGACATGCCGGGCTGGGCCAGCCTGCTGACCGGCACCTGGGCCAATCGTCACGGCGTGGTATCTACGGCACCAGACCAGGTCTTGCGTCAAAACAGCCTGTTTCACTCTGCCCAACCAGGCCAGAATGCCGCGGCCGTTGCATCCAGCGGACTGGCCCATTTGCTCAAGGCTGACCATGATGCCGAGCGTCTGCACGAGCTGGCCGATTGTTCTGCACAAGCCGTGACCCTGTCCTGTGTCTCTACCCAGGCAATGAAGATGATTGAAGGGAACTACCGCAAGGTTCTGGTTCAGTACCGTTCTGCCAAAGATGCGGCATTGGATTTTGGTGTCGAGTCACCTGACTACCTGGCCACCCTGAGCAAGCTGGACAAGGAGATCGGTACCTTGATTGCGGCCACGGCCAAGCAGCAGGATCGCCAATGGTTGATTGTCGTGACAGGCAACCACGGTTTGAGCGAGCATGGGCAAGACAATGGCCTGCCCTTGCTGTCCCAGTCCGCTACTTTCCTTGCCTTCAACCAAAGCGTCAACACAGGGGAACAAGGCATAGGCGCCAGCCTGCCCCAGACACTGACCGAGCTGTATCAGTACAACAGCCTGGTTGATGTCGCTCCCACCGTCATGCGCTATCTGGACACGCTGCCCCCAGCGGCAGAATACAAGCTCGATGGCAGCAGCCTGCTGGGCCCACAAGCCGTGTCCAATCTGAATGCCACCGTCGTGGACAACAATTCTTCGTCCGTGGCCATCAAGCTGGACTGGAAAGCACCGGCCGACGCCCCCATCGATATCCTGCGCGATGGCCAGGTCATTGCTTCGCGTCTGCCCGCAGGGACACAAAGCTATACCGACAATCAGTTGACGGCCGACCTGAGCAGCAAAGGCACGTATCAGTTTGACTACACCGTGCAGGCAGGCTCGGGCGAGCAGGCCGCCTGGCGCAACCTGATCAGCCCGCCCATCTCCTACTTGCCGCCTGTGCCATTGGCCACCACCTTGCGCAACGGTCTGCTTTCTTACTACCCCTTCAGCGCGACCCTGCCGCCTGTTGATGCACAAGGCAACAGCAGCATGGCCCCCGCCTCTGCCGATCTGCCTTCGGCCGCAGGGGTAGTGGTACCCGGCCCCTTTAGCGGCACGCATGGGCTGCTGGTCGATACCAATCATGTCACCGTGGAAGGGCTGGAAGGCTACCGCATGACGCCGACACAAGGCTTTGATATTTCCACCGGCAGCAGCCCCCAGTTCACCATCGGCTTCTGGTATCAGGTGCCCCAGTGCATTGACCGCAATAACGTCACCATCCTGTCCAACAAGAACTATGTCAGCGGTGGCAATGCCGGTGTGGCGATTGGCCTGTTCAGCAGCTCCACCAAGAACCAGTGTGGCGTGGCCTTCAATATTGGTTCAGGCGGTGTTCGTGCCGACGGCCCCACCAATCCCTACACGCAAATTCCGGTAGGCCGCTGGGTCTACATTGCCTTTGCGGTGGACGGTGTGGCCAAGAAGATGAACATGCAGATCTTCGACCCGGTCATCGGCCAGACAACGCAGGTTGCAGCTGGCAAATCCACTGGCGCTGTTGATCTGTCCAAGCTCTCTCCCTATCCGCAATGGGGTATTGGCGATGATGGCACCGGCAAGTTCCTGATGAACAAGTGCAATGGCTCGGTTACGCCGCCCTACACCGTGGGCAAATGTGCTGTTGCTCCGCCAACCCAGCAAATGTTTGGTGATCTGGCCATGTGGAATCGTGTGCTGAGCGACGAAGAGCTGCAGTCGATCTATTGGTCCAACAAGCCGCTGTCCAGTTTGTCCACCCACTAAGCGAGCGCGCCATGACCTCTTTGACTCTTCTGGCACGCTTGATGCGCACCTTGGCACTGGCTAGCGTCACGGCCCTGATACTAAGTGCCTGCAGCGATGGCAGCAGCGGCGACCCTTCCCCAGCAAGCGACACGGGCTCGGGCAGTGAACAGGTGCCCATCGTCACGCCTCCGGCCAGCGGTTCGCTGGGGGAACAGGGTACTAACAAGCCCGCCACCCCCAATTCGCAACTGGACTGCGCTCCCTGATAGGGCACCTTGGCCGGGCGGTGGCCACTGCCGCGCCTGGCCCTCTTGCAACACTCAATCGACAAGGCTTTCCCATGACTTACCTTAATCGTCGCAATTTTCTGCGGCTGGCCGCCAGCGCCGCTGCCTTGGGGCCCTTTCCCCCCGCCATTCAGAAAGCACTGGCCATCCCGGCCAACAATGCCACCGGCACCATCAATGATGTGGAGCACGTCATTATCCTGATGCAGGAAAACCGCTCGTTTGACCACTACTACGGCACCATGCCGGGAGTACGCGGCTTTAGTGACCGCTTCACCATCCCCATGGCCTCGGGCGAATCGGTCTGGCGTCAGCAAGGCAGCAGCGGCGTGGTGCAGCCCTATTATCTGGACGCCACCAAAGGCAATGCCCTGCGCGTGGGTGGTGCACACGACTGGAATGACCAGCAGGAGGCTTGGGACGGCGGCCGCATGGCCTTTTGGCCCAAAGCCAAATACACCAATGTGGCTATGGGCTACCTGAAGGAGTCGGACCTGTCCTTTCACTGGTCTCTGGCCAACGCCTTTACCGTCTGTGATGCCTATCACACCTCCATCAACACCGGCACCTTCACCAACCGCATGTTCCTGTGGAGCGGCACCAACGGGGCCAATGTCACCGGGCGTGCCTGCGTGACCAACTCTAACTGGGGGGGCCTGGGCCCATCCGAAGACGGGCTGGACTGGACCAGCTACCCGGAGCGTCTGCAGGAAGCAGGCGTGCGCTGGAAGGTCTACAACCGTCCCGGCAACAACAGCAATAACAATCAGCTGGTGGCATTTGCGTCCTACCGCAAGGTCAATGAAGAGCTGGCCTCGATGGGCTCACCCTCGGCCACTTATTCACCACAAATGGAAGCACTGTCCCCCTTGTACAAGGGCTTTGGCAATACCATGCCCGACGGCGGCTTTCTGCAAGCCATTGCCGACGATATCGAGATGGGTGCCCTGCCACAGGTCAGCTGGATTGTGGCCCCTGGCCCTTACAGCGAACACCCCAGCATGGGCGTGCCCGGACAGGGTGCCTGGTATCTGGAGCGTTTGCTGAACATCCTGACGGCCAACCCCGAAGTCTGGAGCAAAACCGTTCTGATCGTGAACTACGACGAAAACGACTGCTTCTTTGACCACATGCCCCCACCAGCCCCGCCATGGCGTCACCGCGACGGCACTCCGGCCGGCAAGTCCACCGTGGATGTCTCGAACGAGTACTACACCATGCCCGCCCCGGATGGAGACTCGCGCAAACTGCCCCCCGATGGCCGCCCCTTTGGTGCCGGCCCCCGTTTGCCAACCCTGATCATTTCTCCCTGGAGCGTGGGCGGCTGGGTGAACTCCCAGCAGTTTGACCACACCTCCGTTCTGCGCTTTCTGGAGCAGCGCTTCGGTGTGCAGGAGCCCAATATCAGCCCCTGGCGTCGAGCCGTATTCGGCGACATGCGCTCCTGCTTTGACTTCAAGTCCCCCAATGCCAACAAGCCTGCCCTGGTGTCAGCCCCCACCCGCGATCAGGCCGATGCCACACTGGCGCAGCAAGTACAGGCGGGCAAGGTTCCCATGCCGCCTGTGGGTTCCGAGCCCATGCCCACACAGGATCTGATGCTACGCCCCTCCCGTGCCCTGCCTTATCAATTGCATACCAGCGCCAATGTGGATCTGGACAAGGACAAGGTCTGGCTGACCTTCAGCAACACTGGCACCCAAGGCACCGTGTTCCATGTGTACGACGAGCTGCATCTGTCCGAGTACCCACGTCGCTTTACCGTAGAAGCCGACAAGATGATTTCGGACTCCTGGACCGTGGGCGCAGACCAGAACGGCGACTACAGCTTGTGGGTGCTGGGCCCCAACGGCTACCACCGTCATTTCAAGGGCAATCTGCACGCCCTGCGCCAGGGCCCCAAACCCGAAGTCCGCGTCTGCTACGAGCCCAAGGCCAACACCGTCTCCCTGACCATCATGAACGTGGGTAGCGAAGCGGCGACCGTCACGGTCACCGCCAATGCGTATCGGGAAGATGGCCCATGGGTGTACACCGTGGACCCCGGCATGCAGATTGACGCGCGCTGGTCGCTGGAAGGCTCGGCCAACTGGTATGACTTCACCGCCACCATGGGCGAACATTTCGAGCGCCGCTTTGCTGGCCGTCTGGAAAATGGCCGCGACGGGATCAGTGATCCGGCCATGGGCGTCGCACGCTAGTCATACTGATCAGGCAAGATAGGGCAGCCAGTCCCGAAAAAAAACAGTTAGAGAAACACGATGACGCTCAACCAGATTCGGGCCTTCGTCATGGTGGCCCAGCACGGTGGCTTTACCGCCGCCGCGCGGGCCCTGAACATGAGCCACACCACGCTCAGTTCACAAATACAGATGATTGAACGCGAATACGGAGCCGAGCTGTTTCATCGCCGGGGCCGGCGTGTCGAACTGTCCACCCTCGGGCTGGAAATGCTGCCCATGGCCCGGCGCATGATCTCGCTGGAATCCGACATGCGCCAAATGCTGGATGGCACGGGCAAGCTGCACTACGGCACCCTCAAACTGGGTGCCGTCAGCCCTTACCACGTCACCGAACTGATCGAGTCCTTCCACGCGGTGTACCCGCGCATCAAGCTGTCCGTCAAACTGGGCAACTCCGAGCTGGTCCTGGACGATCTGGACAAGTACGTCTGCGATGTCGGCGTCGTGGCCAGTTGCCAGCCCCAGCGCCGCTACTACATGCAGCCCTATGCCCGTTATCCGGTCATTGCCTTTGTGCGCCATGACCACCCCTTTGCCAAGCGCGATGCCATTGCCCTGGACGAACTGGCTGGCGAGCCTTTGCTGATGCGTGAGGAAGGCTCCACCACTCGCAAGGCGCTGGAAGATGCCTTGCATGAACACAAGATCAAGGTGGATATCGCCATGGAAATCGGCAGCCGGGAGGCCTTGCGCGAATCCGTGGCTCGTGGCCTGGGAGTGGGTACGGTCTCCGAGTCCGAATACGTGCCAGACCCGCGCCTGCGGGTGGTGCGTATCCAGAATGAGCCGGTCTGGACGCAAATCCATGTCTGCTGTCTGCACGAGCGACGTGAGTCGCGCCTGGTGGCCGCCTTCTTCGAGGCCATTGCTCAACACCAAAGCGCCCTGTCCAGCGACTGCAAGCTACGTGCCTAGTCGCCTGGCGGCGCAATACCTGAAGCACGCCCGGCCATACTGATACCAGGCATAAAAAAAGCGGGGCATAAAGCCCCGCCCTTCCCTTCACGCCTGATTCAATGCCCCCACGAAATCAGGGTGTTTCGCCTTGTGCCAGACGCGCCTGGATCGCCTGGACAATGGCTGGGAAGTCCGCAATGGTTTCAATCACGTAGTGCGCGCCGGACTGGCTCAAACGCTCGCTGGCTCGCTCGACTCGTGCTTTTACTTCAGCTGGGTCAGCAGTCTTCAGTTCGGCCAGCGACAAGCCCACTTCGTTACCCGACAGGCTCAAGCCCACCGTCCACATCCCCGCACGGCGGCCTTCTTCGATACCGGGCACGGTATCGTCCACTTTGATGCAACGACGCACATCACCCACGCCCAGAGCCAGAACATTGGCCAAGGCCATGAAAGGACCGGGACGACCACCCGCAGGCAACTCATCACCAGCGATAACGCAATCGGGAGCCAGGCCCTGGCTGGCTGCAGCAGGTAGCAACACATCAAGCACCTGACGAGGGTAGCCCGAGCAGGAACCCACTTTGATGCCCTTGGCACGTAACTGCTCCAGAACAGCTGCCGCCCCTTCAATCGGAGCCGAGTACTCGGCTACTTTCTCGATCTGCATGGGCATGAAACGCTCGTAGATGGCATCAATATCGGCATCCGTGGAAGCACGCTCGAACTGGGCCACCCATTGGTCCTGAATCGATTCAGTCGCCAGCAAGGTACGGATATGATCGCGCTTGGACAAGCCCATGGGACCACGTGCCTGCTCCAGGCTGATCTGAATCCCGAAGGTGGCAAAGGCATCCACAAAAATCTGTGTCGGTGCCAGAGAACTGAAATCGACCAGCGTGCCAGCCCAGTCAAAAATAACGGCCTCGACCTTGTCCGACATAAGCGTATCCAGAGCATTGAAATTCTGAGTCATTATTGAAAAACCTTCAGTTTTGAAAACAAACCGGATCAATAGCCGGGCTTATACCTGCACAGCATCCAGAGTCTGTGCACCAATGAAATTACGTCCTCGCGGGCCTTCCAGAGCCTGGGCAATTCGTTCTTGCCACTGCTCGGGAGCCAGACCGTAAGCGGCCGGGTCTGTACTGACGCCCAGCCCCTGCAGAAAACGGGCCAGAGCCGTCACCGCCTGCAGGCCGTTGTGCGCATCAAAAATGGACAGCAGCAAGCGGTCCAGATCTGCATCCTGCCCCAGTGCCATTTGCATCACATGCGGCAAGCTGAAGGAGCAGGCGATGCCATGCGGCAGCCCTTGTTCCAGAGTCAGCTCGTAAGACAGGGAGTGAGCCAGAGCCGTCTTGGTATTGGAGAACGCCAGCCCTGCCATGACGGCCGCAACCGCCAGTTGGCCGCGCAGCTCCAGGTTGGACAGGTCCTGCATCAGCAGTGGCAGGCTGCCCATGATCTGGCGCGCTGCCGAGACCGCCAGACTGGCCGACACCGGATTGCGGTTGACGTTCCACAAAGACTCCAGGGCGTGCGACAAGGCATCCAGGCCGCTGGCCAACGTCGCCGCTGCAGGCAGGCTGCGCATCAAGCCCGGATCAATAATGGCGGCCTGAGGCCAGGTCCAGGGCAGATGCAGGGAGTACTTGCGCCCCTGTCCCTTGTCCCAAATCGTTGCCCAGGGGGTAACCTCGCTCCCGGTGCCTGCCGTGGTGGGCACGGCAATCAGGCTGCGCACCCGCCCTGGAGGCTGGCTCAGGCTGGTCTTGCCGGACAGGCAGTCCAGCAATTCGGAAAACGTGCCCGAAGGCGTGCTGCTCAGCATGGCTTTGGCACAATCGATCACGCTGCCACCACCCAGAGCAATGATGCACTCCACATCGGGATGATCGCGCCACAGGCGCTCATACAGCGGGGCCAGCCAGGACACATCCGGATTGGGCTGTATATCGGTTTCGATCGCCACCAGTTGATCGCCCAGCAAGGCTTGCAAACGATCGCACTGGCCCAGCTCACGCGCTTCGGGAAAGGCAATCAGAATGGCTCGCCGGGTTCCCAGATGCTCGGGCAGACGCTCAAAAGCCCCATGCCCTGCATCGATCTGAACTGGATTGAAAAAATGCCACATAACAATCTCAAAAGAAAAACTGCAATCAATCGCGCCCGTTGTGGCGAATCGCTTCGCGCAGGCGGTTGGAGATAAGGTCGGCCACCACCACCATCACGGTAATGACCACAATGCAGGTCGCTGTTTCCTGGTACTTGAACAGTTTCAGGCTGCTGACCAGTTCAAAGCCCAAGCCACCGGCCCCCACCATGCCCAGCACGGTGGCCGAACGCAGGTTGACCTCGAAGCGATACAGGATCACGGCAATCCAGGCGGTAATAACCTGAGGCAAGACACCGAACACAATCACCTGCAAAGGACGCGCGCCGGTAGCACGCAGGGCATCCAATGGCCCCTGGTCAATTTCCTCAATGCTTTCGGCAAAGAACTTGCCCAGCATTCCCACTCCATGTACGGCCAGAGCCAACACACCAGGAAAGGGGCCCAGACCCACGGCAGCCACAAACACCAGGGCCAGAATCAGCTCATTGATACTGCGGATGATGTTCAGGCTTTGGCGGGTAAAACCGTACAAGTAGCGGTTGACCTTCAGGTTACGGGCAGCCAGAAAGGACACGGGAACTGCGCCGATCACGCCCAACACCGTGCCCCAGATCGCAATCTGAATGGTCTCGATGGCCGGAGCGAGCAAATTGCCCAAAATGCTCCAGTCCGGTGGAAAGGTGCGGCTTAGAAAGTCGGCAATTTGTGGCAGGCCGGCAGCAAACTCGGCGGCGCTTAACTGCGCCCCCTCTGCGCTCCACTGCAATCCCACCATAATGGCGGCCACCATCAGGGCGGTCAGAATCCAGCCCTTGGCGCTGGTCGGGGTAGACATGACCCAGGAGTACTTGCTGTCCATCTTCACGCTCCCTTGGTAACAATGCTTAGCGGTTCGGCCAGAAAAGAAGCGGCATCACCCGTACTGCCCGACACACCGCTGTGCCCAGGCTCGGGGCCGGGGTAAATGCGTGCCAGATCATCCTCAGTCATCTGCTCCGGGGCACCGTCATACACCACACGGCCATGAGCCAGACCCACAATGCGATCCGCAAATTCGCGTGCGTAATCAACCTGGTGCAGGTTGCAGACCACGGTAATGCCCAGTTCCCGGCTGGCATCGTGCAGATAACGCATCACCAGACGGGCCGTTTTAGGGTCCAGACTGGCAACCGGCTCGTCGGCCAGAATGATGCGCGGGCGCTGAGCCAGCGCACGGGCAATGCCCACCCGTTGACGCTGACCACCGGACAGGGAGTCGGTACGGGCCTGGGCCTTGTGCGCCAGCCCGACCCGTTGCAGACAGTCCTGGGCCAGAGCGATATCTGCCCGGCTGAACAGTTGCAAAATGGAACTCCACACGGGCACCGCCCCCAGGCGCCCAGTCAACACATTGCGTAGCACCGACAAGCGCGGCACCACATCGTGATGCTGGAAAATCATGGCAACCTGGCGCCGCAAAGCTCGCGTATCCTGGGCGGACATGGCGTCAATGCCGGCCACGGACAACTCGCCCGTATCCGCTTGGGCCAGCCGGTTCATGCAGCGCAGCAGGGTGGACTTGCCCGCCCCGGACTGGCCTAGTACCACCAGGAACTCGCCAGCCTCTGCATCCATGTCCACACCACACAGCACCTTATTGCTGCCGTAGCACTTGTTCAGGCCACGCACACGGATCATTTCATGCTCCGCAGATCCAGATCCAGCACCTTGGCAGTATCGCGCACTACGTTGTAAGCCGCGTCAGTGGTAGGCTGGAAGCCATTGAGCATGCCTTGATCGCCCCAAGGAACATTTTTAATATTGGCCAGAGCCTTGGCGACTTTCTCTTTCACGCTTGGGTCCAGATCCTTGCGCCAGACCATGGGCGACTCGGGAATATCGCTGGACGACCAGACAACCTTCAAATCGCCTTCGGCCAACTGACCCTTGGCAATGGCGCTGGTATAAATACGGTCAGCAACAGCGGCAGCATCAACTTTCTTGTTGGCCACGGCCAGCAGACTGGCATCGTGCGAACCGGAGAACACCACACGGGAAAACAGCACCTCGGGCTTGTAACCGTCGTTCTCCAGGCCCGCTTTAGGGAACAGGTGGCCGGAGGCGGAACTGGGGTCAACAAAGGCAAAGGTGCGATCTTTCAACTGCTCCACATTTTCAATGCCACTGTCTGCGCGCACCACGATCAAGCTCTTGTAAGCGCTTTTGCCCGTCTTCTTGGTCACAGCCACGGCAAAAGCTTCTACATCGGCCACCGAATTGGCCAGCACATAAGAGAATGGGCCCAGATAAGCCACGTCCAGCTTCTTGGCACGCAGGGCTTCGATGATGCCGTTGTAGTCCGTGGCGACAAAGGGCTCGACCCTCATGCCCGACTCGCGCTCCAGCTGTTCAATCACCTGCTTGCTGGATTCGATCATGGCTTGGGAATCCTCGGCAGGGATCAAACCAATGGTCAGCGTGTCCTGTGCGGCCTGAGCCGCTGTACCGAACACCGAAAAAACAGCTGTAGCGGCCGTTGCCGCGATGAAAGAGCGGCGGGCAGTCTGAAATACGTTCTTGTTCACGGCAGTCGTCCTTAGGGTTTGTAGGAGGAATGCCAACATCTTAGGAAGGTCACATTGCCTTCATGTTATCGATTTAGGATTGAAAACATCAGTTATCTATAGATGGAGTCTATATGTCCGCCGCACGCCTACGTGCCTTTCTGGCTGTTGCCCGCCACGGCAGCTTCAGCGCCGGGGCTCGTGCCCTGGGACTGGCCCAACCCACCGTTACCAAACAGATTCAGGGCCTGGAACAACAACACGATGTCGAGCTTTTTCATCGCCGGGGGCGCGGGATTCAGCTAACCCAGGTCGGGCTGGCCCTGCTGCCCGTGGCACAGCAACTGGGGGCTCTGGAAATAGATGCCTTCAACCTCCTGCATGACAGTGGCAAGCTGCACGTGGGGCGCTTGCGCATTGGGGCCGTGGGGCCTTTTCATGTGATCGAAATGGTAGAGGCCTACCACAAGCTGTTTCCAGGGGTGGATATCTCCATTCATATGGGGAACTCGGCCGAGGTGCTGGCCGACCTGGCCGACTATGCCACCGATATTGCCGTGCTGGCCGGAGCCTGCGAGGACCCGGCTTTTCACACCGAGCACTACGCCAGCCATGCTGTCATTCTGTTCGCCCCCTTGTCGCACCCTTTGGCCCGGCACGACAGCGTGCCTCTGTCCGCCTTGCAGGATGCGCCGTTATTGCAGCGGGAATCGGGCTCTACCACACGGGCCTGTCTGGAAGCAGCACTGGAAAAGGAGCATATCCGGCCCCGCGCCGTCATGGAAATTGGTAGTCGGGAGGCCTTGCGGGAAGCCGTCGCCCGAGGGCTGGGCGTCGGTACGGTATCCGAGGCCGAATTCATTCCGGACCATCGTTTCAAAGCCGTTCGTATTCAGGGAGACCCCGTGCGCACCGACACGTATTTATATTGCCTGGCCGAGCGCCGGGACAGCCGCATGATTGCCCAATTTTTCACAGAAGCTTTGGCATTACGCAAGCAAATACAAACGACTACATAGACGTATTTGTGAGTTTCAGGCTACTGTGCAAACGTAGGCCATGACAGTCAGTGATGTGTTTCGTCCATTTTCTGCGCGTAGACTCACAGTTTCAAGGCCCGTCAGTTCTGTTTGATTTACTCCCAGGGAGGACGAAGACCATGCTTGGCATGATGATGAATACCCCACTGCTAGTATCATCCATACTGCGTCACGCAGCGAACTATCACGCAGACCGAGAGGTCGTCTCCCAAACCGTTGAAGGCCACATTCACCGGTACACCTATACAGATCTGTCCAAGCGCAGCCAGCAACTGGCCAATGCGCTGAAAAAAATGGGTCTGCAACATGGCGACCGCGTCGGCACCCTGGCCTGGAACGGCTATCGTCACCTGGAGCTGTATTACGGCGTATCGGGCTCGGGCCTGGTGTGCCACACCATCAACCCGCGTCTGTTTCAGGATCAAATTGGCTACATCATTGAACACGCAGACGATAGCGTGCTGTTTGCCGACCTGAACTTCATGCCGATTCTGGAGGCCTTGGCCGATCGGCTGTCCAAGCTGAAAGCCGTGGTCATCATGACGGACGAAGCGCACATGCCCAAGTCGGACCTGCTGCCCAATCTGCAGTGCTATGAAACCCTGATTGCGTCTGAATCCGATCATTTCGACTGGCCGGTGTTTGATGAGAACACGGCCTGCGGCCTGTGCTACACCTCCGGCACCACGGGCAAGCCCAAAGGCGTGCTCTACAGCCATCGCTCCACGATCTTGCATGCCTTTGCCTTGATCATGCCCGATGCCCTGTGTCTGTCTGCTTCCGACACCATCACCCCCATCGTGCCCATGTTCCACGTCAATGCCTGGGGCCTGCCCTATGCGGCCTTGATGGTGGGCGCCAAACTGGTCTTGCCCGGCCCGAAACTGGACGGCGCCAGCCTGCATACCCTGTTTGAAAACGAAGGGGTCACCATGACAGCCGGTGTGCCTACCGTCTGGCTAGGCCTGCTCGACTGGATGCAAGCCAATGGCAAAACCTTCAGCAGCCTGCAACGTCTGGTGATTGGCGGCTCGTCTGCGCCTCCAGTCATGATTACCCGCTTCCAGAAGCTGGGTGTCAAGGTACGCCACGCCTGGGGCATGACGGAAACCAGCCCGGTCGGTCTGGCGGCTGCCCTGCTGCCCAAGCACGAGTCCTTGCCGGAGAACGAGAAACTCAAGCTGCTGGCCAAGCAAGGTCGTCCGCTCTTCGGGGTCGAGTTCCGGGTAGATGGCGACGATGGTCAACCCATTGCCCGCGACGGCAAGATGTTTGGTGCCATGATGGTGCGCGGCCCCTGGATTGCGGCTTCTTACTTCAATAGCAATGACACCTCTGCCCATACAGAAGATGGCTGGTTCAATACGGGCGACGTGGTGACCATTGATCAGGATGGCTTTATCCAGATCGTGGACCGAACCAAGGATGTGGTGAAATCCGGTGGCGAATGGATCAGCTCCATCGAGCTGGAAAACATTGCCCAGGCTCACCCGGCGATCAAGGAAGCGGCTGTCGTAGCCAAGCCCGACGAGCGCTGGGGCGAACGTCCGGTTCTGGTGGTGCAGCTACAGGACGACGCCACCTTCACCAAGCAGGACATGATTGATCTGTTTACAGAACAAGTCTCCAAATGGAGTATTCCTGACGAACTGATCGTGGTCGATGAACTGCCCCACACAGCAACCGGCAAGCTCTTGAAAACCGCTATTCGCAAGCTGATTCAGGAGGATCTGGACAAGCTGGCTGCGCAGAACAAGGCCGGTTAACCAGGCTGCATCCAGCCAGATGCCTGAAAGCAGAATCAAGAAGCCAGGCTCGGCTTTCTTGACGCGCAATCGCAAACAGCCCCCCGACAGTTATCCAACTGTCGGGGGGCTGTTTTTTGCCTTTGCCATTGGCTTTGTCAGGGCCAGAATCAAGGCCAGTATCTATGGCTGGCCCATATCAACAGCATGCCCCCTTCAAGGATGCACAGGCGTAGGAATATCCCAGATATTGAGATCCGCATTCTCGCGCTCCCAGGCCCGCACAGAGAACTTGGCACGATTGAACAGACCCAGATAGTTTTCATAGCGAATCTTGTTGCCTATGGCCACTGGCAACTCGTCCAGAAACTCCCTCATCTTGGACAAGTCCGCATGGTACTGAGCCGGTTCCATCAAACCGCCCGGTGTCACTGAAGTGGGAGGGGCCGACTCAAAGCGATTACGCGTAAAGATCACCACATCTGAACCCCACAGAATCCGGTTCTGGTATTCATTGAAGAAATTCAGCCAATCCTGGCGACTGGGCATGCCCGGCTCGGGATTCAACATATAGTCCTGCACCAGATCCCAGGAAATATCGGTAGACCAGCTGGGGCAGGCATCCAGCACTTCTTTCACGCGCGTAATGTGGTCGCTGGTGGGTTTCACAAAACGCCCCAGGCCCGTATGCGCCCACACCACCTTGGCTTTGGGCGCATGTCCACACACGTGCTTCAAGCCGTCCACATAGTCCTGATCGGGATAGGAATGCTCCAGCTCACCCTGGTAATTGACCTCTACCCGGTACATATCATTGTGCAAGATCGCGACCAGACCAATCTCTTCAATGGTCTTGAACAAATACTCCAGCGACTCGGAATACAGCGATACCTTGCTGCCATCGCCCGCATCAGGCGGTAGCGGCACAGAGGGGGCCTTGGTTTGTTCTACCGTTTCACCAGCCAGCTTGCTGGACACCAGCTCCTTGTGAATGGTGAACTCTCCCACCCCGGCAAACACGCCTGGAAAACTGAGCACCGCACGCTTGATATGTTGCGAGGCATATACGTCCATGGGATTGAAGGCCGTAATCATGACATCCAGCTTTTCCTGATACTGGGGCGGCAAGCGCTCGTACTCGCGCGCAAACATGGCATCCACAAAAGAGTAGTAATACAAGTCTGCTTTGGGGCCTATGTAGTAGTTCGGGCCATACATCTGATTGCCAGACTGTGCCTGGTACTGTTCAAACCCATCCCAGCGTTGCTGCAAAGGAATCGGCATGATGGTGGAGCGCACAATTTGCTGGCGATTGGCGCTCATATAGCGCTCTGCATATTCCTTTAAGGAAATACCTTGCATGGCGTAATTGGAAGCGTGGAAATGCACGTCTGCATACAGCTGGCTGGTATCCAGCCGGGGCTCCGGGCTTTGAGCCATAACACCGCTCTGAACCGCTGCGAATAAAGCCAGGCCAGACGCAGCCAGCGCTTTTGCGTTTATATGATGGCAAGTCATTCTTGTCTCCCTCTCTACAAGTAGTGTGCGAAACCTGAAACGGCAACGTAACAACCATACCCAGAGCGCCGTCAATAAATGACAGAAGATAACAGATATTCTTTTAAAGAATTTAATTCATATTTTTTTCCATAATTTTATATTTTTATTATTAATAGCCATACAAATATAATTCAAAATCAAATTAAAAATAAAATACTCAATTAAATTCTGAATTTAATTCAAACCAATTTATTAATCACTTCAATAATCAGGCAGTACAAATCGCCTGTGCACAGCACCTGCTCCCGCATGGCCGCCCTAAGACACCGAGTTGGCAAATAGCAGCGAAGCGCCCAAGCTGAACAAGGCCACGCCTATCACCCTGTCCAGCAATCTTTGCCGGGCCAGCATGGCTGCCCGCAAGCGCTTGTTTGAGAACACCAGCGCCACAATGCTGAACCAGACCCAATGGGCAAAAGACATGAAAAATCCATAAGCGAAATTCAGCCAGAACGATGCATCCGGCTGCACCAGCTGCGTAAAGGTGGCCACCACAAACAACATGGTTTTGGGATTCAAGGCATTGGTCAAAAACCCCATGCCAAAAGCTTGCCAGGCGCTGGGCATATTTCCTGCCTCGCCGTCCGTATTCAAAACAGTGCGATTACGGAAAGACTGATAGCCCAGGTACATCAAGTACGCTGCCCCCACCACTTTCATCACCAGAAACAAGGTGGGAGACTGAGTAATCAGAATCGCAACGCCCAGCACCGTGTAGACCACGTGCACCTGCACCCCGGCAGCAATACCCAGAGCCGAAATCAGGCCAATCTTGCGGCCAAAGGAATAGCCATTACGAGTGACCATGGCAAAGTCGGGGCCTGGGCTGATCACGGCCAGGATAGTGATAGTGGCAACGGCCAACAGTTCATGCATTTTTAACAAGCCTAAGTTTGATGAAATCGGTGTGACAAGCTAGGTCAAAGGCAGCCAAACCGCAGAGCCAGTCCTACACTCTAGGAATGAGATCGTTCCTTCGCGAACGATCTACCAGTCTGCAAAGACCGCTCCAGTTGGAATGTGAAAACCCTTCCTGGTGAGCTATGTATTCATCCAATTTATATAGTTTTTGCGATTCTCAACGGGACCAATCCAGATTTTCAAAACCCAAGAAAAACCCTCCCAAACTTCTATCGTTTTCTTGTTTTAATATTCGCTCTCAGGATTTCATTATTGATAATCCTGTGCTAATTTAAAAACGATAATTCCTGCGCTATTTCTGTGAGTTTTCATCGACCATGCAAATCCCCAATCTCACGGCCTTCCGCTACTTCGACACGGCCGCCAAGGCAGGCAGCTTTGTGCAGGCAGCCCAGCTGCTGCATGTCACTCACGGCGCGGTCAGTCGCCAGATTCGGGCGCTGGAAGAATCTTTGGGGGTAGAACTGTTTGAACGGCGCAATCGAGCTGTATTTCTGACACAGGCAGGCCGCCAGCTTTTGCATGTGACCGCGCCCATGTTCGAGCGCTTGGAAGACGTGGTGTATCAGTTGCAGCAGACCCAGCGTGAACATGCGCTGGTCGTTTCCTGCGAGCCAACCATTGCAATGAAATGGTTGATACCCCGACTGGGGGATTTCCACACTCTGCACCCCAATATCACCGTGCATCTGATTACAGCCGGGGGACCAGTGAACTTTGCTCAAATGGGAGTGGATCTGGCCATACGCCGTGACGACTTTCATTGGGCAGACTCGGTCTGCGGCCTGAAGTTGTGCGAAGAAATGATAGGGCCGGTCTGCCAGCCCCACTATCCCCACACCCAGGACACGGCCAAACAGGTGCTGATACAAAGCAGCTCCCGTCCGCAAGCTTGGGCCACCTGGGCGCGACTTAGCGGCCAAGTCATACGCTCTGCCAACAAGCTGGAACTAGAGCATTTTTATTTATGTATCCAGGCCGCCTTGTCCGGACAAGGCATGAGTATTGTGTCGCATCTGATGGTGCAAGATGAACTGCAAAGCGGTCAGCTCATTGCCCCGCAAGGATTCATTGCGGACGGCTCGGCGTACTACCTGCTCTCTCCCCAGGCTCTGGATCAAAACCCGCGTGCGGAAGTATTTGCCGACTGGTTAAGTGAGCAGTTGGCGGCTTAAGCCTTGCGCTGGCGGCAAACAGAAAAATGGGCCATACGCGCTATACCAGAACATCATCGTGACTTTGTCTTTCAAATAGATAAGCAGTCTGCAAAAGTACTGCGCTTGGAAATCAATAATTTATTCAACAATTCTTGAATTGTTGTATTATTACCCCATGGAAGAATCTCAAGTTATCCGCTCCCTGGCCGCTTTGGCCCACGAAGCCCGCCTACGGGTTTTCCGCGCACTCGTTGTTGCCGGGCCCACCGGACTGACACCCGGCTCTCTGGCTGAGCAGCTAGGCATTGCCCCCAACGCCCTGTCCTTTCATTTAAAGGAGCTTAGCAACGCCGGGCTGATCCACGCCGAGCGGCAAGGTCGCAATCTGCTCTACAGCGCCACCTTTCCCGCCATGAACGATCTGCTTACTTATCTGACCGAGAATTGCTGTCAGGGTCAAACCTGCCTCCCAACGCAAGACCTGTGTCAGAACTGCTAGAGCGCCGGACACTTGATATCCACGTCCTGCAAAAACCACTCGAAACTTCACTGCCTTGCTGGCTATCCCCCTGATCAGAGCACTCCGTCATGCTTCTTGCTGTACTCATTTTCATCGCTACCTTAACCTTGGTGATCTGGCAGCCCAAAGGTTTGGGCATTGGTTGGAGTGCCTCTTTAGGCGCAGTTGCTGCCTTGCTGTCTGGCGTCGTGCAATGGACTGACCTGGCCCTGGTCTGGAATATCGTCTGGAACGCCACCGCCACATTTGTCGCCATTATCATCATCAGCCTGATATTGGACGAGGCAGGTTTTTTTGAATGGGCCGCCCTGCATGTCGCCCGTTGGGGAGCCGGCAACGGGCGCAAGCTCTTTGCCTTTATCGTGATTCTGGGCGCAGCAGTCTCTGCCCTGTTTGCCAATGACGGGGCCGCATTGATTCTGACGCCGATTGTCATGGCCATGTTGCTGGCCTTGGGCTTTTCACCGGCAGCAACTCTGGCTTTTGTCATGGCAGCCGGTTTTATTGCGGACACAGCCAGCTTGCCGCTGGTCGTCTCCAATTTGGTGAACATCGTCTCTGCCGACTACTTCAAACTGGGCTTCACGGACTACGCCGCCATCATGGCACCCGTCAACATCGTGTCTGCACTGGCCAGCCTGGTCGTTCTGATGCTGTACTTCCGTCGCGACATTCCCGCCCACTATCGCCTTGAACAATTAAGAGCGCCTGCTGAAGCTATCAAGGACATGGCCAGTTTCAAGGCTGGCTGGATGGTGCTGGCGTTATTGCTGACAGGCTTTTTTGCACTGGAACCCCTGGGTGTCCCTGTCAGTGCGGTTGCCGCAGCAGGCGCCATCATTTTGCTGGCGGTTGCCGCCCGTGGCACAGTCATCAGCACACGAAAAGTGCTGCGTGGCGCCCCCTGGCAAATCGTCGTGTTCTCGCTGGGCATGTATCTGGTGGTTTACGGCCTGCGCAATGCCGGGCTAACCGATTACCTGGGTTTATTGCTGGATCAGTTCGCCCAAGCTGGCGTGTGGGCGGCGGCCATGGGTACCGGCGTCCTGTCTGCGCTGCTGTCCTCGGTGATGAACAATATGCCCACGGTCCTTGTCACAGCCCTGTCCATTGACGCTTCCAGCGCCGAGGGCGTCGTCAAGGAAGCCATGATTTACGCCAACGTCATTGGCAGCGATCTGGGCCCGAAATTCACACCTATAGGCAGTCTGGCCACCTTGCTGTGGCTGCATGTCCTGGCCCAGAAAGGCACAAAAATCAGCTGGGGCTACTACTTCAAAGTAGGAGCCATCCTGACCACACCCGTCTTGCTGATCACCCTGGCAGCCTTGGCGCTGCGACTGGGTATCGCCCACTAAACCCTGATATCAAGATCGCGCCATGACAGACATCATCATCTATCACAACCCCGCCTGCGGCACTTCGCGCAACACCTTGGGCCTGATCCGCAATAGCGGGCAAGAACCCACCATCATCGAGTATCTGCAAACACCGCCGGACCGCAGCACGCTGACTAAGTTGATCGCAAACTGTGGCCTGAGCGTGCGTGAAGTCCTGCGACAAAAAGGTACGCCCTATGAAGAACTCCGGCTCGGCGACCCGAAATGGAGCGATGAACAGCTGATTGATTTCATGTTGCAACACCCGATTCTGATCAACCGCCCTATTGTTGTCACCCCATTGGGAACGCGCTTGTGTCGTCCCTCGGAACAGGTGCTGGAGATACTTCCCCAAGCACAACAAGGTGCCTTCCGGAAAGAAGACGGCCAAACCGTTATTGATGAAAAAGGACAAAGAATTGAGCAAGCCTGATTTACCCAATCTGGACGAGCACGCATTTAACACTCCAGATATGGCAGAACTGCTGCCTCAAGCACGCGCCACACACCCACCTCGAATTCTGCTTTTATATGGTTCCCTGAGAGAACGCTCCTACAGCCGCTTTCTGACACAAGAAGCAGCACGGCTGCTGGAAGCAATGGGTGCAGAAACCAGAATTTTCGACCCGCAAAGCCTGCCCTTGCCCGACGGTGCAGCAGAAGACCACCCGAAAGTGCAGGAGTTGCGCCAACTCGTGCAGTGGGCCGAAGGCATGGTCTGGACATCGCCCGAGCGCCACGGTGCCATGAGCAGCGTTCTGAAAGCACAAATTGACTGGATACCGTTAAGCATCGGTGCTGTACGCCCAACACAAGGCAAAACACTGGCCGTGATGCAAGTGTCAGGCGGCTCGCAATCCTTTAACGCCTTGAACCAGATGCGGGTTCTGGGCCGCTGGATGCGCCTGATCACTATCCCCAACCAGTCTTCGGTTGCCAAAGCCTTTCTGGAATTTGACGAAGAAGGCCGCATGAAACCTTCGTCCTACTACGAGCGCGTGGTGGATGTGATGGAGGAACTGATGAAGTTCACCTTGCTGACGCGTGACTGTGCGCAGTATCTGGTGGATCGATATAGCGAGCGCAAGGAGACGGCGCAGGAGCTGTCTGCACGGGTACAACAGCGCAGCATCTAGCGCGCCAAACAGAACGGAAAACACCTCGCTGCGCTTTTCAAAAACACACAGTCGCTATACAAACAAGGTAGGGGCTTGCCCCTGCTTTACCTCATACCCCGCAGCAACATCAGTTTCCCTTCATCTTTCCCTGCCAGGCTTTGCACATGCGTATTCTCTTAATCGAAGATGATCCTTCGCTGGGCAGTTCCTTGCAGTCCTGGCTGCATCTGGACGGCTACGCTGTGGACTGGTTGCAACGTGGCGACCAAGTGGCCACGGCCTTGGCCACTCACACCTATCAATGCATCTTGCTGGATCGGGGCTTGCCTGGTCTGGATGGCGACGCGGTCTTACGCAGTCTGCGAGGGGCCAATGGATCTCACGCACAGGTGCCCGTCATTGTGATCACTGCGCGCGATACCTTGGCTGACCGGGTACTGGGCCTGGATCTGGGCGCGGACGACTATCTGGTCAAACCATTTGATCTTGAAGAGCTGTCCGCGCGAGTACGTGCGGCCTTGCGCCGCAGTGCCGCCCAAGCCTCTCCCCAATGGCGTCACGGTCCCGTCGCCATTGACCCGACAGCCAAGCGCGTCACCTTGAACGACAAGCCTGTGGCCGTAACGGCACGCGAATTCGCTGTTCTGCAAGCCTTGATGCATCATCCCACCCATATTCTGAGTCGTGCCCAGCTTGAAGAAGCCCTTTATGGCTGGAGCGAAGAAGTGGAAAGCAACGCTATCGAAGTACACATCTACAATCTGCGCAAGAAATTGGGCAGTGACTTCATCGTCACCGTACGTAATCAAGGCTACGTTCTGGCACCCGCATGAAAAACCTGCTCCAGAAACTAACGCGTATCCGCTTTACCGCCAAGTCCCCGGTGTCACGCCCGAAAGGCTGGTCCTTACGACGTCGTCTGCTGCTTACCGTCATGGGCACCAGTATTGGGCTGTGGCTGGTCAGCCTGGCCATCGTAGTCGGAGTGGCCTGGCACGCAACCGGCGATGTGCTTGATGATGCCCTTGAAGAAGGGGCACGTCTGGTACTGATGCTGGACCCGCAAGAGGCGCAGGCTTCTGCCAATACAACAGACACACGACTGAACCGTGACGCGGCTCTCAAGCTGCGCATGTATTACCAGCTCGTGGCCGCAGATGGCCGGGTACTGCTACGCGGCGACGACACTCCCAAAACGGCTTTTATCCCCCAGGCGAAACGCAAGCAAATCACCACTGTCTGGGTTGATGACGAACTCTGGCGGGTTTACGTGCGCCCCGGAGCCGGAGGGGTCACAGCCCAGGTTGGCCAGCCTATGGAAGAACGCCTGGAGCTGCTTGAAGACATGGCCGAGAACCTGGTGTGGCCCGCAGTGGGGCTACTGGCGCTGCTGGGTCTGTCCAGCTGGTTCCTGATCCGACGCCTGATGCGTCCTTTGGAGGACACGGCTAAACGCATCAATTCCAAATCGTCTGATGACCTCACTCCTGTAGAAGGCGGAAATCCCCCACGCGAGCTGCAACCCATGCTGGATGCATTGAATGCGCTCATGGCACGCTTGTCTTCCGCACTGGAAAGTGAACGGCGCTTTACGTCCGATGCCGCACACGAACTGCGTACGCCCTTGGCCGGGCTGCGCATGCGCGTTCAACTAATTGAGCGCGAGCTGCAACTGCCTGACGCCCATCTGCAGCAATTACGCGCAGACCTGGACCGTTGTACCGCCCTGGTAGAAAGCCTGCTCGCCCTGACGCGACTGGAGCCGCAGGCCGAACCCTTGAAGCGTGAAACCGTAGACCTGAATCAGGTCCTGGACAGTCTGGTTCCATCACTGCCTTCGGCATCCATCAACATGGAAAGAGCCCTGGCCGTCACAAGCATACAGGCGGCGCCAGTGCTGTTAAACAGCGCTTTACGTAACCTGATTGGCAATGCCATTCGCTACGGCGGCGCAGGCATCCGAGTACGGGTCGAAACAACACGCAGACACGATGGCGGTGTACGCCTTGCGGTCCGAGACAATGGGCCTGGCGTCCCCCCCGAACAACGGCCCAGACTGGGAGAACGCTTCTTTCGCGTATTGGGAACCGGCCAAACAGGCAACGGACTGGGTTTGTCCATCGTGGCCCGCATCGCGGCCTTGCACGAGGCCACGCTGTCCTTTGAAGAAGGGCTGGACGGCCAGGGTCTGAGTGTCGTGCTGGATTTCCCACCTAATTAAGTATCTTAAGATTGCCTTCAGGTTCGGGGGGTCTAATAAAACTATTCCGCAATCGGCGGAACATTGACCCGATAACCCGATACAGGAAACCCAATCATGCGATTCACTTTACCCACTCTTGCCGCCGTACTTGCTCTGAGCGCCACCGCTGCCCTCGCGCAACCAGCCAACTACACAGGCCCAAGCAATGCACCTCAAGCCGCCACGGCTGCCGGCTCCTACTCTGGCCCTAACAATGTGCCGCTCATGACCGTCAAGCAGCTCCTGGAAACCGGCCGCGACGATCAAATCGCGCGTTTGCAAGGCCGTCTGGTGTCGTTTGAAGGTGATGAGCGCTATATTTTTGAAGATGCCACCGGCCGTATCACGGTAGAGATCGACAACAAGGACTTTCCGGCTGGTCAAACCATCAGCGCCGAACAGAAAGTGGAGCTGACGGGCGAGTTCGACAAAGGCCTGCGCAAAACTGAATTTGAAGTCGACCGCCTGAGCCTGCTGCCTTAATCCTGCCTGGTCTGATGTCCCAGTGGAATTGGTACCGGACAAGCTGAAACCAATGGGCTTATCCGGTACCAGGCCCCCTCAGCCATCAACCGCATAAGCCACCAAAGGCGAGGCCGTCAATCCGGCGGTCGCTCAGGGTGGCAAAATCAATCGGCAAGCTCAGCAACAGAGCCATCAAGCTGATAACAAGATACCGAAACCATTGCTTGGAGCGTCGCCCGCTATCTGACAGCACCAGCGCATGGAAAGTCAGTACGACAGAAAACAACAACGTCAAAAACATCTGTCCCCCTCATTCCAGCGTCTCAAGCAAGGAGTAGCCCCACACACTCTGATCCTTCTGAGCAAGGGCAATCTGGAGTGCCAGATCAATATCCTGCTGCAAGTCGGCAAGTGACTCCAAGCCCACAGACAAGCGCACGAGATTGTCCCCAATCCCGCAGTGCATGCGATCCTCCGGCGACCAGCGTCCATGTGTCGTTGATGCCGGGTGCGTGACCATGCTGCGTGTATCTCCAATATTGGTGGCAATTGAAATCAGCTGCAAAGCATCCATGAAAGCCCAAGCCTCTTTTTGGCTCGTGCCCACTTCAAAGCTGACCACCCCTCCAAAGCCGGCCTGCTGCGCGCAAGCGATTTCATGGCAGGGATGCGACTCCAGGCCCGAGTAAAACACCGAACCGACATTCGGATGCTTATCCAGCCAACGCGCTATCGACAGTGCGCTGGCACTGATGCGCTGCATACGTAACTCAAGCGTCTCAAGACTCTTGAGCAGTAACCAGGCATTCATAGGGCTCAGGCAGGCTCCTTGCGAACGCAACACCGCCCGCAGTGGCTGCATCAATGCCTCGGCCCCACCGACTACACCGGCTATGCACCGCCCTTGGCCATCCATATATTTACCGGCAGAGTGCAATACCAGATCCGCGCCGTGCCTCAATGGTCGCTGCAAAACTGGGGTCAGCATGGTGCTGTCTACCAGGAGCAATGCCCCATGGGCATGGGCCATGCGCGACAGCCGGGCAATATCGGCAACCTGCTGCATCGGATTTGCTGGAGTTTCAACAATAACCAAGCATGTAGCACTATCGATCGCCTTTTCCCAAGCGTCGTAATCCAACATGCCAACGACGCGCACCTCCACTCCATAAGGGGAAAAATGCTGACGCAACATCGTCAGAGTCGTGCCAAACACATCACGTGCGCACACGATATTGCGACCACTCGCGGCAAACGCCATCACCACCGCTGACAATGCGGCCATGCCGGATGCAAACGCTACCGCCGCTTCAGCCTCCTCCAGGAAAGCAACCCGCTGCTCGAAAGTCTTGACTGTTGGATTGGTAAATCGACTATAGACATTGCCCGGCTCCGTCCCGCCAAAACGAGCGGCTGCCTCACTGGCTGAACTGAAGCAATAGGCAGAGGTCAGTGCAAGCGGTTCGCAAAAGCTGTCAGAGACATCGATACCCTGTCCAATCCTGAGCATTTGAGTAGCACCTTGGTCATTGAACATCATAGAGATCTCAGTTGAATTCAGATTGAGTCCGTCGAAACGCAACAGACGACAGAAAGAGTGAAGAAATACCGGCAATCGCGGTCAGCATGGCCAGGACCATGACTGTGGCCTGATAGCTACCCAAACGGTCATAGCCGTAAGCACCTAATTGAGCAGACCCAAAAGCGCCGATCTGATGAACCAGAAAAAGCATGCCAAATACCTGTCCCTTGACGGCGCCTCCATAGCGATCCAGACAGATCGCTGAGGTCAATATGACTGTTCCGAGATAACTGGCCCCAAATACAGCCGCAAATACATAGGTCGTCACTATCCCGGAGGGAGCCAATAACAAGCTCATAGCCAGACAGCGTAGTACGTAGAATGCCGCCAGCAGCCGATGCTGGGAGAAGCGCAGCGCCAACCAGCCAGCCACTAAACCGCTAATCATTTCCAGCACGCCAAACAGGCTCAAACTCATCCCCATGCTTGCGCGGCTGACCCCGGCATCGCGCCATAAAGGCACCAGATGAACGTCAATGAACGCCATCGACGCCCCACAGCCGAAGAAACCAAAGGCAAGCACGTAAAAGCCAGGATCGCGCAACACGACAGGCCAAGTGCCAACGCGTTTCTCCTGAATATGTCCGACAGACTCTTTCGCAGGCAAAGGCACTCGTGCCCCCAGCCAGAACAGCAAGGCCAAAGGCCCCAGGAACAGCAGACCAACAACAAAAAAGACCTGCTGCCATTCGAAATGGGCTTGCAACCACAACCAGAATGGGGAAAGGACAATGAATCCAATTGCCGTGCCATTAGTGATCAAGGCATAAGCGAAGCTTTTATTTTTCTGGTCGAACAACCGGTCAACCAATATGCCCATGGGCACAAACGTCATCGCCGCCAGAGAAAACGCCGCCAAAAGTCCATACAAAATGACAAAAAGCCAGTACTGATGAGGTAGAAGGCCAAGCAAAAGGAATGCTCCCCCTCCAAGCACACTGCCGATCAAGACGGTCCAGATGGGCCCAAAGCGATCCGACAAGGCACCGACCATCGGCGATGCCAGCCCGGATACCAAAAGGAACACCCCGCCCACAAAACCGAAATCTGATCGGCCGCGCTCAAAAGACAGAGCCAGGTCATTGAAATAAACCTGGAAAACCCCTTTGAACGCGCTCGAGAGAAACATGGCCAGAAATCCCAGCCCGACCAGAGAGCGGACAACATTCTTGTTTTGCATGAAGCAACATCCACCTCAGATTTTCAATGGCGCAGCGAATCAACTCAGACGAACGGGGCTTGGCTGGCAGTACTCTCGATGCAAGTTGTCATACATGTTCCAGAACAAGGTGCAGGTATGGTCCACGGCCTCCAGCGCCTGTTTCGGTAAACCTTGTCCACGAAACCCCGGCGCCACGACCGCCTTGGCGAGTTCAGCACTGTGTCGGCAATTGGGCATGCCACTCAAATTCATCATCACAAAGAAAGCGGGTTGACCGGCATAGCTGGCATACAAGGCTTGCGTATCGCCGTCTGCCACTTTGCGGTTCAGGGCGTCCAGGAACAGACGCGCCTGCTCTCCCGACAGCTCAGAGGCAAACCCCAGCGTGCCCTTATCAGCGACCGTCATATTGATAAGCTCCAGCACCCCGGCCCCCGTTGCTCCCGTAAAAGCGGGATTCCAATGAAGCTCAATAACTCTTGATTCTTCCGCCACGAGGACAAGTCCTTTCGATGTAAAAATTTCTTGTTTATCGTAAGTTCTCGCCCCTCCAAGCTCCAGACCGTTTCAGGACATAAATAGAAAAGAAAACACCATTAAGAAAAAGGAATAAAAAGCGATAACATCGCTAAATCAAATCAATGACTCATCCGAATAACACATGAAACGGATTTTCTTTGTCGTCCTTCCCCAGATGCACATCCTGGATCTGGGAGGGCCTATGCAGATTTTTGCTTCTCTAACAGAACTGGATATAGCCGACATCAAGATCCAGTGTGTCGGGCCGGAGTCCCACATAAAAAGCTACCAGGGGATTTTTCTAAGCGCGATTGCCCCCCTCCCCAAGCGTCTGACTGCAGGAGATGTCGTTGTCGTAGTAGGAAGCAAAATCCAGGCCGAACTCCCCGCAACGCCGGCACAGCAACAAGTGACGCAATGGCTACGTGATATCGGGGGCAAGCTACCGTCGGGAATAGTGATCGCCAGCGTTTGCACAGGCGCTGTGCTGCTGGCACAAGCAGGACTGCTGGATGGTCGCCTCTGCACGACACATCACAATCACCTCAAAACCCTGCAACAACTTGCACCACAAGCACGGGTTATCAGCAAACGCATCCTTGTGCAGGATGGTCCTATCTATACCTCAGCTGGCGTTTCTGCAGGAATAGATCTGGCATTGCACCTGATCACCCAGTATTTCGGCAGCGCAATCAGCGCACGTATCGCGCGCGAAAATCTGATTCAGTTTCGTCGTCTGGAAGCAGACCCGCAGTTAACCGTCCATCTGAGTTATCGCAATCACCAACATCCCTTGATTCATGAAGTGCAAGACTGGTTGGCACAACAGACGGTTCAAACCCCGCTCAACGAATCCTTATCAGCACAATTTTCAGTCAGCTACAGGCATCTGAGCCGCCTGTTCATGAAAGAATGCGGTATCAGTCTGAAGCAGTACCAACAAACCATGCGGCTGGACAGATCGCGTCAATTATTCATGGATACCGACTGGTCTATTGAGC
This sequence comes from Alcaligenes sp. DN25, assembly GCF_023674485.1. Classification (NCBI taxonomy): domain Bacteria; kingdom Pseudomonadati; phylum Pseudomonadota; class Betaproteobacteria; order Burkholderiales; family Alcaligenaceae; genus Alcaligenes; species Alcaligenes sp. DN25. The sequence continues at coordinate 3,376,874 of NZ_CP098408.1, forward strand.
GAATTGCCGAGCATTGTGGTTTTGCCAGCCTGCAATCATTTCGCGCCGCCTGGCGGCAACACGAAACACTTCCTCCCTCAAAATGGCGAGAGAAACAAAGGCAAGACTCTCAAGGCCTGCGCTGATCTTGCGCGGTTCCCAGTCAGCGACCTTTTTTGCAACGACGACGCAGAGCCTGACTAAACATGAATTATTAATTTCACCGACTCTGTAAAACGCAGCCAAGAAAAAAGCCCCCACACATTGCTGTGCGAGGGCTTTTGAATTCTGGCGCAGAGGGTCATTCACATCAACAGCTGAAACCCGCATGAATAATGAAACATATCTATTTCCAACTCAATCGATACCAACAAAAATACCAACATACCAGTCGGCTGCAGCAAGATGGTATTGGACCGTTTTGGATCATTTAAGCAACAGCATACTATTTGCTCCACCGGTGATCATCTACTCTGCGCATTCACCCCATATAAGCTGAACAACCTACAATACTCTCGTCCCCTTTGCCATATCACCGTTATGCATGCCACTACAGGCTCCTTGTGCTAATCAGCCCTACATGGCCTAACCAGTAATGGATTTCGTCTTGAAAGAGAACGCCCCGGTAATCCCCCCGTAAAACAAACGTATTCAGAAGTAGAATTTTCTCGTTAGAGGGAGTTCTGCATGAAGAAATCGAAATTCAGTGACAGCCAGATCATCGAGACGTTGAAACGGGCTGAGCGTGGCGTTACGGTGCCGGAGTTGTGCCGTGAACTGGGGATCAGTTCGGCGACGTTTTATAAATGGCGATCGAAGTACGGTGGTATGGACGCCTCGCTCATGGCGCGGATGAAAGAGTTGGAGGCCGAGAATGCCCGGCTCAAGAAGATGTACATCGAAGAGAAGCTCAAAGCCGAAATCGTTGCGGAGGCCCTCGCAAAAAAATGGTGAAGCCATCTCGCCTGCGTGAGATGGCTAAAACCGCCGTGGATACACATGCTGTAAGCATTCGCCTGGCGTGTACCGCTTTTGGTATCAGCCAAACCTGCTATCGCTACCAGGCTGCTCTGTCAGCAGAGAATGAAGAGATTGCCGACCATCTGATTCGACTGACGCACAATCAGCGTAACTGGGGCTTTGGATTGTGCTTTCTGTATCTGCGCAATGTGAAGGGCTACCCATGGAACCACAAGCGGGTGTATCGGATTTACCGGGAGTTGGAACTTAACCTGCGCATCAAGCCGAAGAAGCGCATCGTGCGTGAGCGGCCAGAGCCCTTGGCCGTGCCCGGAGAAGTCAATGCCACGTGGTCGATGGATTTCATGCATGACCAATTGGCGGATGGGCGCAGCTACCGCCTGCTAAACGTGATCGACGACTTCAATCGCGAAGGACTGGCGATGGAGATTGATCTCTCGCTTCCTGCCGGGCGGGTGATCCGTACCCTGGAGCAGGTGATCGAGTGGCGGGGGCGACCCGCTGCCATTCGTTGCGACAACGGTCCGGAATATATCAGTGCAGCCTTGCTGAACTGGGCAGCACAGCAAGGGATTCGCATCGAGCATATCCAGCCCGGCAAGCCACAGCAGAATGCGTATGTTGAACGCTATAACCGGACGGTGCGCTACGACTGGCTTGGACAGTATCTGTTTGAATCCATACAGGAGGTGCAGGACTTCGCCACCCAATGGCTCTGGACTTACAATCACGAACGCCCAAACATGGCCTTGGGCGGATTCACACCCATTCAGCGGCTGGCCATGGCCGCTTAACCCCTACTTCTGACTCACGTTAAAAATGGGGGGATTACCCCCCCACTCACAGCCAGCTCAAAGCCCTTTTTGAGGACATTGCCAAGAATTTCCCCAAACATGCTATCTTCGAGAAAGATTACACCTCAATTAAAACAGAACTCTCTAAAGCACTTGAGAATAGCAACGGCTTAAGTGACAGCGAGTATTATGTAAGCGAAGACATAACTTACGTTCTGCGTATCGAAAGAGAAGATACTAAGAAGGCCTCAAAAATAGAGAACGCTCTGAAAAAAGGCATATGGAATGACGAGATAGAAGATGCTGCTTTAGGCAAGCTCCGTGTCTCTACCGCAAACACTCTAGCAGCAAGGCTCAACGAACTCATTAACGAAACAAACTACAACTATTTCCATTGCCCTAGCTCTATCCAAGAGGATGACTCGATTTGCGAGCATTATCTCTCTTTCGTTATACGGGCATGCATCTATCGCATTGGTGCTGATTTGAGGCTCCTACACGGCACTGCCGCTGGTGCCGAACAGTACGCAGCAGCAGCTTCTCAACACTACCTAGAGGCTCAAGAAAACGCTAAATCGTGTTACAACAAAGAGAAGCGCGCACTGCAACGCCGCGCAGTGGCTCAAGAAGGCGGCCGTGAAAAGGCAAAAAAATATATTGAGCCTTTGAAAAAAGAGCTGATGCGGTTACTCAAAGAAAAGCAACCAGAAGGCGGGTGGCCCACTCTGACCGCTGCGGTTACCGCCCTAGAGCCAGATATAAAGGCCTTGCGAGAGAAACTCGAGCCTGACCAGTCGTCAATCAATCTGACTCGTAGACTCCTTGAATGGCTCCGAGAGCCTGAAATTCGCGCAGTATTCAACGAAACAGCAAAAAAATAGTATCCCTATACCTGACTTGATCTGATGCCAGCGCGAGCATAGATTTTTACTTATGCGCCCAGAGTCCAGTTCTGATGCTCAAGAATGCCTGGTATTCAAATCGGACAAATGTAAGCGACGGCACTTAATACCCTTGCCCGCAGTAGCCCGGGGTCTGCCCCGGAGTTTACGTTTGGGGGCCACTCCTCGTCCAAAGGTACGACCCTTGTCAGGAGTCTGCACCTTGACGTAATAATCAGTTTTGGTCATGTAAACCACGGCTTTGCCCAACCCCTGTCGCATTTTCGTATTGCGATAGTCAATTAAGCCTATTCCACAACTCTTGTACTGCGTTTTATAAGCGTTGCAGTTGTAATACAATCCTTTCCCTTCCGCCACAGAGCTCCAGTACTCACCGATCAGCTTGGCAATGCCAATATCGTTTCTGGTGACTTGTCCATTGAGAAAAATCATTACATGGTAATGCCACGATTTTCTCAAACCGTACTCTAGCTTCCAAGCAAAGCCAACCATGCATTCCTTGGCAAGAGTCTTTGACAAGTACCCAGACAACGTTCTTATGAAGACTTCTCGGTGCCGTCTGGCCTCGCCATAGGTTACCTCTTTACCACCACCTTTCACCCCGTACTCCCCCATATAAGCCAAATCAAGTCTAAGTACATTCAGCTTGGAGTAGGTTTCAAATAAGGCATCAATGTACCCCTCAAGACTCTTGGTGTTCTTTTTGGCCGATCTCTCAAAATTACTTATTCTCTTTTTGAATTGCTCCGCCCTTGCCTCGCTACGTATTGCAGCAACAAACTTGTTCAGCCCTGTAACCAGCTTTAACGTCTCATTAGGCATTAGGTGTCTGCTATCCAAATGCATCCTTAACAACTCCAACCAATCCACTCGATCACTATGGTCAAAAAAAAGCTTCAAATACGGATTGAACTCACAGAGAGGAAAAAGCCTGGAAAACTCTCTTGAATCCAGCATAAGTAATTCCATCACATCGTTGCCAAGCCTGTTTGATTGAACCTTTTGATGCCTCTTGTTATTTCCGATTGATCTGACCTCGTATAAATTACGATCAGAATCCAAGACCTCTTTGGTAGCAATTTCTACTTCTCGTATAGCACCGAGCAAGCTCCTTTCCTCACAAAGGAGATAGACTACTATGTCATCATTATCACCAATGTAGGTAACGCCTGAAGCCTGCAGTGCTTTTCCTATTTCATCACGAATTTTCAAGTTCGAACCTCATACTTAAATCAGCTCTCTTGGCTGATAAAACCCTTCTTTTCTGAGCTGTACATAACTCATCATTGCTCTTATTGCTTTATCCATATCAACCACAAAGAACAATTAGCTATTAATCATAAAACATCAATAGAAAACTCTAATAACATAAATACCTAAATACTCTAAAAAAAATCCTTTATGTTTTCTTGAAGTATTTTTCGCTAGTCCAATGATTCATGAGTTTTTGCAACGATCTTTAGAACTGAAAGTTAGTGTCCAAAGGACACTTCCTTTACCCCTCTTTCCTACAAATGGATATTCTCAGATCAAGCCATCCATTAATTTCCTCTTCGAGCCATCCCACCGCTGATGCGCCAAGCTTGATAGGCTTTGGGAAAGTCGGATCATGCCTTGGGGATTTAGGGTCTAGGTAGTCATAAACAGTGGATTTACCCAGGCCAATGATGGCGCTGAGTTGTTTGAGGCGGACAATTCGCTTAGGGCCAGTACTTGGCGTCATATCTAACTCCTTTGAGTAGTTTCGATAGCCATCACTGTAGATTGTTGTGAGAATTTTCTATATCCAACCTGCTACATATCCATTTTTAAACTCGTAGCAGGCGGTATATCCCAGCAGAGAGCTTACTCAATGTTATCAATAAGTTAAAAAAATAGCCCCAGAAAAACCGTAGAAACCAGAGCTATTAGGATCTATGTATTAAGCAGAGAAATAGTTAGTTCCCATGGCGGCTACTGGCTCCTTGCAACTTAGTTCCCTCCTCCTATGGCTCTATGCTGTCTGTACCCATGCGCCATCCCTGGACTATTTCCCATCAAGGCCAGCCGCGCACAGAGGCACTCATGTCATTAAAGAGTGTCGTTTTTTTTTGCTTAATCCGCAGCAATCACGCTTTGTTTTACATAGAGTTCTTCCAATAGTGCCGCAACCAAGTATTCTCTGTTTTAAGTGAATGAACATAGCGAAAATGCAGATACACTTGGCGAACTGCCACGAGGAAGCCAAGCGTAGCCAATGCAATAATCATGGATATTCTCCTGGTGAAAAAGCCTGCTACAACTACAAACAGGCCTGTCGGTTGGTCGGTTCAGCATCAGCAACTTTCGTTTGAAGCTTGTCACTTAATGAGGGTTTGGCTGTAGAGATTGAGGTTCTGGGAGGCTGTTCCGAATAAAACTCAGCCACGACTTCTTGGGCTTCGTCTGGATCATCCTCAAAGGCACCATTCTCAAAGCCTTCACGAGCAATGTCGTCCAACGCTTGCTGGTCGTATCCTATTGCTGTTCGCCACTGATCGACTTGTCGAGCTTGCTCTAAGACCTCTTCAAGTGTCATCCCTTCACGTACTGTCAGATCAGCGTAGTAGATCGGCGTACCCCGAGACTGGATGGTGCTTTTCCCTCGTAGACGAAGCTCCAACGGCATGCACGACAATAAGTCACCTGATATTGCTTTGAAGTAATGTAGACGAGCAGCCAAGGTGCGAATGCTGTTGTAGCCAGTGGTACGAAAGATGAACGAGCCTAACTGATCATCCTCACCCAGCTTCACACTCAACCGTCCATAAGGCTTGCATGCCCCGCCTTTTGCCAGCTCACAACTATCAGTTGCAGGGCAAGGCAAACTTTGTATGCCTGAAGTTGTCACCCGTCTGCACGTTTCCCCATTGCCAACACACATGGGTCTGCCAGTGCTACGGTCAAACAGAGAATACTCAGCCCGAAGGTTAAGCCCTGGATCATTGAAGAGCAGCGAAACAGGGATAGACCGCAACTTTCCATTAGGACTGTTCTGGCGTAAGGCCTCGTCCAGCGGATGAGCTAGCCAGCCTTCTTTTGTTTGAATCTGGCTGGTGATTGTGAATTGATCATCCTTTTCAGGCAGGCGCTTGCCATTGCGCTCTACCACACGGCCGATAGAGATACGGCCAAGTACAGGTGGGGTAATTGATAGACCTTTAATCATGTCGAACTCCATAAAAAAAGCCCACTGAGGTAACAGTGGGCATGAAGGGGAAAGAGAGGAATATGGGAAAGGTGATTGGCAGCATCAGGCACTAACCAGAAAGCGACGACTACCAGATCGCGTCATGCTGTATTGCTGCTGCAATTCAGGCATATCAGCAAGGAGGCGTTTGGCGTCCAGGAGAGTACTGTCTTTGCTACGCTTCCAAGAGACCACTCCCGTTTCAAAGATGGCCTTACCTGCATCGCCCACAGCTTGCTGGATTTGCTGCTTGTATTGCTCTTCCAGCTTCTGATACTTGCCAGCATGAAATCGGGCATCTTGCAGATCAGCAAAGAGTGCAGACATTTGACAGTCCTGGCTGAAGTCCAGAGTCTGGCTCTTCTCTTGAGGATAGAGGTACTGCAAGGCAGTAGCTGCTGAGTTTGACCCATCTGCTGGCGGTGGTGTGTCGATTGTGACGTATTCCCAAAAGCGTTCTTCTAGGAGCATAAGCCTGGCAATCAAGCTATCGTCCCGAACGAGACGATGCACTTGCAGTTGTTGACCGCATATCAACACAGCAATATCTGCAGCTCGTTTCCCCGTTACGGCCAGTTGGTGCTGCACTTGTAGCTGTACATGCTCTGGCACACCATCGCGCCATAGACGAGATCCGAACTCACCTGCAGTCTTGCATTCCAGAATTTGAACATCACTAGCACCAATGACCTCCCGATCAAGGTTAGCCAGCATCCACGGTTTGTCGGGGTGCTGCAGTACCGCATTGACCTTGCGAACACGCCTGCCTGTTTGTTGGGTATAGCTAGCGGCCACAATGGGCTCCAGCAGCGTGCCCCAATAAACAGGCTCCGCCGTATCGCGTGGGTCAGGCTTAGGTAGGTCTGTACCTCTGCCTGTTTTCTCCATCCAGAGTTCGAGCTGGCTCTTGTAGGGACTTAGCCCTACCGCAGCAGCAGCGTCCGATCCCCCTATGCCGTGTTTACGGACAGCTAACCACTCGTCGCGAGACAAGGTATTGGTTTTAACTAGCCTCAATGCGGGGCGAGAGGCAGGCTTGTTTTGCCTGGTATGAATAGCAGGACTCATTATTTGGCTCCATAAAAGCATAAAGCCCAACAGGAATTAACCTGTTGGGCTTTATGGTGTTGAGATAACAGTCTGTGTCTTAACAGCTAAGCAATCACCCGCTATGTCTGACGGCTGCGCCTGCCATTTTGTCCAATTCAGGCAGGGATGCCAAAAATATCGTAGTTTCGCCATTTCATAGCGTCGGTCAGCGTCAGCTTAGGGCCTTGCATAGCTTCTTCGGTCACTTTGTAGATTTCGTAGCCACGCTCCAAAAAGAAGCTCATGAGTTGCTCTCGTTGATCCCGAGTCAGTTTTGTGTAGACCTCGGCTTTGATGTAAGGACGGTACTGATCAATGATTTCACTCAGAGACTTCAACACTTGAAGATCAAAGCCCTCAGTATCTACCTTAATAAACTTCAGGCGAGGCAGTTCCCTACTAAAGCATTGTTTAAGCTCATCAGTAAGATTGATGGTCACCACTTCCTGCTTAAAAGCATGACCGTGTCTGAATTTCGATATCCCTTCATGGCGGCCTCCATTGCAGAAGCCCGAGTCAGAATACTCAAACGTCATATAGCCGTCTGCATGTGCAGCAGCAGCCATGATCGGAAAAATGTTAAGGGTATCCCTGTTTAGGCGAGTCGTTTTTTCAAGTAGAAAATATACGTAGGGGTTTGGCTCTAAGGCCAGAACCATCCCCTCGTTGCCAACAGCGACGGCCATAGGTAAGACAGAATCACCCGAATGAGCACCAATGTCGACACAGAAGTCGCCCTTGCTTAAAAATTTCTTGTAGTCGCTCACTTCGGCAGCACTAATAGACTTGGCGGTTTCTTTTGGATGTAGCCACTGGGCGTAATGGATAGGATATGGAAGCCAGTCGAAATTGAAAGTTTTGACAATGGAACCATAACGCTTGGGTTTTCCGCGAAAGCCAAGGACTTGAAAAAAACTTCTCAATTTCATTAGACAACCTTTTCGGTAGGAGCATGGTGGATAGAGCATGGATAGCTCTGCAGGGCTTATCGTACCAAAAAAGGGATATATATGCCGTGTACTAATAATCCGTGTATAAATGTGCCGTGGTGATTCATCTTCCCATCTAGCAAGATGGAAAAATGACTACATCAAAACCATCTAAGAACAAGATACCGCTGCTCCTTGCCTTCGGTGCAGTAGTTCGACAGCGTAGGAAGAGCCTTGGTTACTCCCAAGAGGCTTTTGGCGATGCCTGTGGCATAGATAGAAGCTATATGGGGCGTATTGAGCGAGGTGAGCACAACCCCACTCTCATCAGCATTATGAAAATTGTTGAGACCTTGGGGCTTCAACCGTCCGAGTTCTTCCGGGAGTTAGATAAACCGAAGAAGTAATCATTTGGCCTCATAAGACGTCATAAGGCCCAACAGGAATGAACCTGTTGGGCCTTATGACGTTGACGCTCAAAAAGGACTCATGCCACCATCGCTAAAGAGCGATCCAATGCCTTTTGCTTGAGTGCTGCACCTAACCCGAACCAGGCAGAATCAAGCCTGTAGTCGGTATTGCGGGCGCGTTGTTCGTGGTCAACGAACTCAGTAACTGAATTGAGTAGCCCCAGCGCAGTACCATGAGCAGAACCTAGTTCAGCCCCACGGCCACTACCGTTATACAGTGCCAGCACTTTGGACATTGCCCACTCATTAGGCTTGCTGGTCGTATCCTGACGTGCATCAGTAAAGAGCAGTCGAACAAAGCCCTCTGCCTCAGAGTCTTTGACCTTACGTTCACTTAATACCTTCATGCGGTACATGAACGTATCCCAACTAGATACAGAGATACCAAGCTGACGCTTAACCGCTTCTGCATCAAATGCGGTGCTATGAGGTACTTTAACGGCTCCTTTACTGTCGTCGATGGATACAGCAAGGGTGTTGTTGCACACGACACGAACAGCGGTAAATTGCGCTGTTGTAGAGAGCGTGCCGTCACATGCCGTTGCTAACAAGACATAGGCGTTGGTGACATCATTGCCCTGAATAGTGGCTGAGTGTCCAGTCCGAGCCAACGCCCAGACCTTCTTACCGCCTTTAAGGACACCTGCCGTTTCCAATTGAAAGCCAGAAACTTCCGTCAGATCACGGTAGAACTCTAGGATGTCACGAGGTTGCACAACCTGATATCGTTGACTGACGACTGAAAGTGGTGCTTGCGTATCAGACCGGTACAAGACTCTGCTTTGGGGAAAGGTGATCAGACGGCTTTGAGTGTCATCAACCGTATCCAAAAACTGAACCGGTGAAGACTTGATGTGCCAGTCCATACCAGCTTGTTTTTGCCAAACCTCAATAGGCTGGTTAGCTGACAGTTTATTGCCTAGGCCATGCCAGGGTTCAAGGCCAACATAGGCCATTTGTTCAACATGATGTGCCATGATGAATACTCCTTAGAGAATGTTACAGAGATTGAAAGGAATAGCCACAACGCAAGCAGCGGTAGTTGTTTAGAAGGAATTGGTCAATGGCTTGACCCAAGGCTGCGCCAGTAATGCAGCCCACAGCGCCTCCCACCAATGCGCCAAGTACGGCAGTGGTGAGACGGCTAACAGGATTAGATGTGGGAAGGTGATAAGCGGCTGTTGCGCCAAGATACGCCCCCTTGCTCATGCCTGATAGCGACTGCATGACGCCAGTACAGATACTGATGACACCGCCTAAGCGACTGCCGTAGTTTTTATCGTGGATATGAGGAGAGCCACATCGAGGGCAAGGGAGTGGCGGCGTAGAGCCATGCCCTAGACCTGGAAATGGCCTAGGGGTATTAGGTTCAGACATAGAGATGCTCCTTGATGCGCTGAAATGACAGCAAAAAAGCAGGCATCGCTGCCTGCTTCATCAAAGTGATATAGGTCTGAAAAAATTTAGGATTCGGTTTTTTTTCTGGGCTTACCCTTTTAGCTACCCATAAACGACTGAGGAAATAAAATTAATTTCCTCGTTAAAGGTGTGAGGACTAGTAATGACTTCTCCAATGGTCTTAGTTTGAATGTAAGTAAGACGGGAACAAGTATTTTCTGGTTCACTGGTTATGGAAAACCTTCCGACCTCTGAACATCTCTACACTGCCACGGGCATTCTGTTACGATTCAATTGAAAAAAATTGGTACCTAAAGGAGATCTAATGCCCTACCAAGCACCTATCCAGCGCACGGACCCTACTGCGCTTTTGTTTATTGTGGACCAGTCAACCTCAATGGGCGATCGAATGGCTGATTCCGAACGAACAAAAGCTCAAATCGTTGCTGACGTTCTGAACAAAACCTTGATGCAGTTGATAACGCGTTGCGCAAAGGCAGATGGAGTGCGCGACTATTTTGACATTGGTGTAATCGGATACGGTGCTGGTGGTGCCCATAATGCTCTGCAGGGTGTACTCTCCCAGAGAGTTTTGAATCCAGTCTCGGCACTAGAAGCTAATCCAAAGCGTGTAGAGGAGCGTCGCCGCAAAATTGATGATGGTGCGGGAGGCATTGTGGAACAATCAATTAAGTTCCCTGTATGGTTTGAACCAGAAGCGAACGGCGGTACGCCCATGTGTGCTGCTATCACAATGGCAGCAGAAGAACTGGCTGCCTGGTGCGACAGCCACCCAAATAGTTATCCCCCCACGGTTCTTCATATCACTGATGGCGAGTCGACAGATGGTGATCCAGAACAACTTGCAGATGCTCTTCGTCAATTTCAAACTAATGACGGCAATGTTCTTCTGCTCAATTTACACGTCAGTTCGTTAGCGGCATCTCCGATTTCGTTTCCAGCCGGCGAGGCAGGGTTGCCTGACCGATACGCCCAGCTACTTTACAGGATGTCGAGCACCTTACCGCAGCATCTAGTTAAGCTTGCACAGGAAAAAGGGCGGATGGTTTCTAGCGAATCGCGCGGCTACGTCTTTAATGCCGATGCCGCAGAAATCGTAGATTTCTTCGATATCGGAACACGCCCGGCCCAGCTACGGTAATTAGAATGCGACTGCGAGTTGATTTGGCCTCCTCTGTCGCTAAAGACCTGCAGCGTGGCGATTTAAATGAAGATGCCTACGCGTTGAGTGACACCCGTATTGCTCTTGCAGATGGAGCTTCCGAGTCCTATGACTCTAAAACATGGGCGCAATTGTTAACCAGAGCTTATGTTCTCAATCAGGCTGTAAGTGTGCAATGGGTGGAGGATAAGATTAGAGAGTATCGTGAATCTTCGGACTTCTCATCACTTTCGTGGTCTAAGTATGCCGCTTTCGAACGAGGGAGTTTTGCCACGCTATTAGGCTTGGAGCTAGCACCTGATAAAGCTAGTGCTGAGGTGCTAGCGATTGGTGACAGCCTTGCCATTCACATGCGCAATGAACAAGTGCTAGCTTCATTTCCGTTTGAGCACGGCGATGAATTCGACGCACGCCCTCAGCTTTTATCAACGCTTCCAAGTGCTAATAAGTTTATAGGGGCATCTAACTTTTTCAAAACTAGCAGCAGGACTTGGTCGATACAACCAGGTGATCATATCCTGCTTGTCACTGATGCTGTGGGCCATTGGTTACTTACTAAAGACGATGCATTTTCAGCCCTCGCAGCCGTAAAGACTAGCGATGAGTTTGAACACCTGGTAATTGCACGACGCCAAGATAAGTCTATGCGTCTGGATGACTCAACTGTTCTACGCATCGCCGTAGATGCTGATGATGGGTTGGAGTAGTAGATATGGGTTATCCCACATTAGAACAATACCAAGAGGCTCTTCAGCATCCACAAACAGTTTTCCTTGATCCGGAACTGAAATCAGGACGCATTCGTACATCCGGGCTAGGATTGCCGGTCGTGGTTTCTGGCGGATTCGCATTAACCTACGCGGTAGAGGTTGGCTCGAGTAAAAATGCCGTTCGATGCTTCCATCGAGAAGCCAAGGGGCTAGAGGCGCGATATGCTGCTATTTCCAAGACGCTTAAAGCACTAGCTTCTCCATATTTTGTCGATTTCGAATTTCAACCGCAAGGAGTACTGCTTAATGGGCAATCTTATCCATTAGTCAAAATGGCGTGGGCATCCGGTGAAACACTTGGAGAGTTTATCGAAGCTAATTACGCGAATAAATCTGCGCTTACAAATCTGTTGAATTCATTATCACAATTGTCGGCGTATCTTGTGCAGCAAGGTATTGCGCACGGAGATATCCAAGAAGGCAACCTGATGGTGGCTGACGACGGCCGACGGATTCAGTTGATCGATTATGACGGAATGTTCGTGCCGGGAATTGCTGCACTCGGGAGCTCTGAAATTGGGCATCGTGATTATCAGCATCCTCGCCGTGATGCAAACCAGTTCGACGGCTCATTGGATCGATTTTCTTTCATAGCTCTGAACCTTGCACTGCGTGGATTGTGTGAAAACCCATCGTTATGGAGCGCAACAAATAGCGGTGCTGGCGTTATTTTGTTTCGTGCAAATGACTATGCCGACCCTGGAGCCTCGACAGTATTCTCAATGCTGGAGAAGATCTCTTCTCTGACTAGAGACAGCAAAAATTTTGCGGCTGTTTGTCGTGCAACATATCAACAGACTCCCTTGCTCACCGATTTTCTCGATGCGAAGAATATTCCGCAAGAGTTCACTCATCCAAAGAGTCAACCCCAGAGTTCGGTTAGCTATATTAGTCAGTATCCCGTTCTGGAGGCCACTGATTACTCAGCATTCGCGCAGCACATTGGCCAAATGGTAGAGCTAGTTGGCCGTATCGTAGACGTAAAACGTGCCATTGGGAGGCATGGTAGAGGAAAGGGAAAACCATATGTTTTTGTGAATTTTGCGCATTGGAATGGGCGCTGCGTGAAAATTAATATATGGAGTGATGCGCTAGACAAAGGAGGCACCGTGCCGACAGCAGCTTGGGTTGGAAAATGGGTGACCATCAAGGGGTTAGTTGAGCCAGTTTATCGAAACCCGAAATACAAATACGAACATATTGCTATTTCTGCAGCTGCGACCTCGCACATTGTTCGACTGACAGAGGCTGATGCGCAATATCGATTAAAAATTCTAAAAAATAATGCGGGCACGTTCACCAACAGGTCTAACAGCGATTTACTCCGCACTATTAAAGGTGCAAGCTCAAAAAAACATACAAAACCAGTGCTCCCTCCAGCTCCGAGTCTTACGCCAAATCAACAGATCCTCGCCAATATGCGTCAACAGTCTTCCGGGAGTACGGCAACGGGGCCAAGTCCTTCAAGTCATAACCGTTTATCTGCTAGCCCAACGCAATACAAGCAAGGAAATAGCAAGAACAATTCTAAATGGATCATTCCGTGGTGGATTTGGTTCGTAGGGGCATTTATCTTGTTCTCAGTTTTTAACTGACTAGCTCACTATCAAGACCTCATGATGAGCCGTAAATGTGCTGGCTACTTCGTGTTTGAATCCTCTTAAGTTGAAAAAACACAAGGCTAGTATGGGCCAACGGCTATTTTGATTTCGATAGCTGGTAGAGGTTGAGTGCAAAAATTCATCAACGGCTTCTCTGCGACTGTTTATCTACCATACCTCGGTCAACGGCGCTTAGTATTTCGTCCCCTCTCATCTTGTGTGAACGCATAGAGGCGCGAGCAGCCTTGCGGAGTGTCGAGATCCTTCCATCACGGTACAGCCGTGGACCATCACGCACGCGCTGATGAGTAAAAGACAGTGAGCGATGCCATCCAACAGCCGCCGCATCGCGTCTAAACCGAGCGCCCCCCTGATAGGTTAAGGGAGTGTGCGCAGGATTGGACCTAGCACATCGGCTGTCGTTGAGCAGCAGTTTAGCCAATCTGCACCAGCGCTATGCGCTATGCACAAGTGCCGTGCCATCTTCGGCACGGCCATATAAGTGAAGGTATCGAGCATTAATACCCGCATTACGGCACTTCCGAAGGAAGTATCCTGCCTGCTCCATATCGTGTGTTGAAACGATAATTTGATAGTCTCGGGAGCTGATGAGATTGCGGACGACATCGATAAACGCAGCGGCATGAATACTGTCGTTATGATGCAATGGGTCATCCATTAAGAGACCTTTCCACCTGCTCCACGGATAAGTTGCAGAAGCTCCAAATAGGAGACAAAGGCTTGTTGCAGCGAGTTGCCCTTCGCTCATATATAGCAATGGATTTTTGGCCTTGCCGCTCTCATCCGGTTGGAAGCTCAGGAGCGCTTGAGCCGTAGTCGCACTGGCAACCGCATTCAAATTAACAGGGTAGTTGCGATCCGACATCAGGGCCGCGCAGAATTTTTCGGTGTTTAAATTGAGCGGCTTACTGACCGAGTTGCGAATGTCTTCTGCCTTTTGGGTCAATTGGCTGAGCAGGTAAGTCCGCTTTTGCTGAATATCTGATAACGAGTCCTGCTGTTTTTTTAGGGCGGCCAGTTCGGCATTTATCTTCAAAATTGCGCCGTCAATATCTTTCACCTCGTTTTTCTCGCACAGAGCTTCCAAACTCGCTTCAATTCTCTGAAGATCCACGTGTGCTAAGTAGCGGCGCCGTCCTTCTAATAACGTGCTGTGCTCTTGCAAAATACGCTGAAGACGAATGTCGCTATCTGAATGAGACTCATCGATACGTTGCACAGTTAATGGCATCGGAAGACCTGTGTACCCTTGTCTAGTCCAGCGCTCAGCCAATTCTTTTTCGTATTGAAGCTGCGCGGATATTTTTTCTTCTATTTCAGCCACCAGCTTTTTCTTTGCGGCTAAGGCTGCCTTCAATACTGCTTCACTCCCATTTACCTCATCGAGTTTTTCCTGGGATTCTAAGAGGCTTTCAGAACTCCTAATTAGAGCGGAATCATGCTCAAGCACGGCAGCCTGTAATTGCTCTTCAGTCTTCCCAGATGATGCGATATTTCGAAGCTGCTTGAGCTCTCGTTCCAAATCCGCGATAGCTGCAGCCGTTTTCTCTTGCTCAGAAGTCATCTCAATTTGTAAATTGCTAAGCCATTGGATATCAGCACGAACCGCACTAGCCTCCGGGTTCAAAGCGATAGATGCGATCAACGCTTTGGCCGCATCCTGATTTTTCTCCAGCGATGTGGTCAACGTAGGAATAAACTCTTCAATTTCCAGGTCAGACAAAAGAGGTATGCCACGCAGCGTGCTTTCCAATCGGTCAGCCTCGAGAACCAATGTGGTAAGGTCTTTATGCCTCTGCTTCAGTTGAATAACGTTGGCGTTTAGATCAAAGAGCTTCTGCTTAGTTGTTTGAATTTTTTCGGCTTGCTGCGATATTCTCTCCTCGATACCTGCTAGCCTTTGATCCGCTTCGTTTGCTTGTCGCGCTGCGAGTTCCTTTAGACGGCCAGTGGCTGTGAACGTTGTTTGGCAAACAGGACAAACGCAGTCTTCCTCGCGGAGTACTGATGCAATCTGCGCTACACCAGCTGCAATAGCGTTACTAACAGCTAGTGCTGCATCTTTCTCTAGATTCAAAGACTTTTCGTCGGCCTCAAGTCGCGCCAGCACCTGACGCTCGTCATTTATCGACGTTGCTAGGGTTGATAGGGACGAAGGAAGCGAAACAAGTTCAAGCCGTGCGACGCGTCGGGTAGCATTTTCGTTCAGCAATCTTTCGGCTTTTGTAAGACTAGCTTTCAGCGACGTGACTTGCTCGGTTAATGCGGTTTGCCTGCTGCGTTGAAGTTCGACTGCTTCTAATAGAGCCCGGTTAGTTGCAAGTAACTGGGTTAGCTCACTGTGTTTTTTTGCTAGACTGATCGAAATTTGTCTTGCGGTTTCAAGTCTCACATCCGCTGCTGAGATTTGACGCATTCGCTCGATTTCGGAAACGATGGTATTACGAGCTGTTTGCTGCGCGGAATTTTCATCAACAAGCAACTGATGTTTGGCGCGGATTGCTGTAGCTTGGATTATCACCATCGATACTTTAGCATCCGCTGCCTCAAACTCTCTTGTTGCCAAGTCCTTTTCTTGACTTAGTGACGCTTGTTTTACTATCGTGTCCGCATAATTCCGCGCCAGGTTTGGCCATTGTGCCAGTTGCGCACGTTGGTTCGCTAGGTTCTGCTGGGCCAACTCAAGATTCATGCGCATACGCTGCAAAAATCCATCAACGTCATTGCCGCTTATATCGGAATCTGGTTGAGAGGGCGCTACTGCTCTCAGCTCTGCTATTAGCTCTTCGCTTATGCTCCGACCGCGCGCTAATATCTCTTCAGGTGCCAAAATATCATCGGCTCGCTCCAATTCGCGTTTCGAGCGTAACTGCTCCTGGAGGCCTTCGATGAAGCTCAATTCTTCTTCAAGCTTGGCTTGCTCACGAGCAAACCCCTCCCGCACTCGATCAAAACCTATGTCGGTCTGTTTTCTACCTAAAGTACTTTGAACTTTCCAGAGCGACTGCAGGCCGGCAGGTCCTTCTAATAGTCCCCATCGCTGCTTTCCGTCGAGGTGAACAAACATCTGGCGCGATGATTGTCCTAAAAAGTGAGTGAGTTGCAAGCAGTCTGCAATGCTACTTACGCCTCGCCACTGTTCTGCGGTGAGCCAATCTTCAATTTTTGTTGCTCCAACATTCTTAATCGTGCCCATGGTTAGACTTCGATAGACGTGTGCAGAGTCACTGAACCACAGCTGCACTTCAGGTTTCTCACCGAGCGCGGCTTTTTTTTCAGCTACCTTTGCATCCATTCCATTAAGGCGGCGCAGTTCCCCTGTAAGTCCCCACTCTATGGCATCGAATAAAGTGCTTTTTCCGAGGCCATTCGGCCCGACGATAACTGTAAGCCCAGGACCGGCTGAGAAAGTGAGGTCTGTTTCGCTCTTGTACGAACGAAAGCCTTTGATTTTTAGTTTTTCAAGATAGACGCCACTCATGATGCCTGTCCCATTTCTATGCTCAATAATTTTCGAACTAAGTCTTCGCCCTGTAGATCGTCGTCTAGCAAAACATCTTGCCATCCCGCTGGAATTGACACTTGCTTTGTAAGCAGATGCAAAGCGTCCGCTCGGGCTTGCTCGTTACCTTCGACTGTCCATGGACGTGCGAGGAATGTGGTTTCAATGAAAGCATCAAAATTTTTGCCCGCGTCATCAGGAAGCCACACGTGCTTTCGGGCCAATCTGTCATCCCGTTCAATTTCGGCAGCTAATGTGTTCCATTCCGAATTGTCTGCGCTTCCATATGGTGCGACCAACATGACATATAGGTCGCTCGACGGTGTAGCCTTCAAGGATTTACGCATCTCAAGCACATTGTTTAGCAACGCATCGACGGCATCTAATACCTGTTGGCGCTTACACTCTGTAGGTAGAGCGCTAGTCCAAACCGCGTGAAAATCTAGCCAGATTGTTGGCGTGCTCGCCTCTTTAACAACCCTAGTGCAGCCTGCTGCCTTCGCAGCGTTCATGATGAGACGATCGAATGATTCAAGCATTTAGCGGCTCCGTTCTGCTTGGCAGCACCAGGGCTGACAAACGCGAATCTCTTTCTGCGCGTTGTTGCTCATAGAAATCGCGTACGCCCTTAGCCCCTAGCACAAGTGCGTCCAAAAAGGCGTCCTCAGCAGTGAAGGCAATAGGAAGTGTTTGGGTGACAGAATGATCCTCTGTCCCCTCTGTTCGAGTCATGGATATGGATCTCATGTAGAGGTGGAGCAGGGACGACTGAAGATATGGAAGGAATACTACGTCAGACTTCCAATCAAGTGAGGTAGCAAATCGCCGAAGATCTTGTTGGCTGCGCTTCGAAATGCCACATGTGTGACCAGATTGTGCTGCAACATCAAGATTTCCGATATCCCGAGCTTTTGGGGAAGTAGAAATGCCTGCAGCATCCAGCGCTAAAGCAAAGAGAGTAGCGAGTAACAGTTGTTTGCGCACGCTTTCGCAGAACCCGATGCTTACGAAATTTGAATTGGCAATAGGCGCGTTTGCATCAACATCAAATACTCTGCTTAGAAAATGCCTGAGCAATTCAGTGTCGTTATCAAGCGCTGCTTGCCAGTTTATCCAACGACTCCACATCGCATTACTAAGATTATGCTCGATCACGTCGCCAATGTCCGTGGCTCCACCATTCCTAAGGCATTCGTATAATTCGTCGCTCAGCCAATCCAATAGCTTCCGATCAAGCTGCTGATGAATCAGGTTAGATAATTGATCCTTATCAAAGTCTTGCCAGGCGCTCGGGCAATCTTCCTCATTGGAACTGGTGTCGAATGTAATTGATTTATCCGGCCCTCGATGTGAGTCTATTAACAACTGCAGTCGGCGCAACCAAGCATCTTGATCTGGTACTCTAAGCGATTTCAGATTTGCGTACGCGCTAAGCCGAACCAGGGCATCGTCTAGCGATCCGAGGTCGCGCAATTTTGCCATGACCAAGATTCGCAAGACGCCTTGCTTCGATACATCTATATCCCAGAGCGTACTAATCTCTGTAGGAGCGAGTGAGCCGGACCATTGGACTCGTCCCAACTCTCCTACACGCAGAAGGATGCGAGGGGACCTACGGTCTACATGAGAGGATCTTTCGAGTGCGGCCTGAACCTGCGGAAAACATCTAGCGATTTCGACAATTGGTACTGCGTGGAGAGCATTTCCACTCAGTGAATCCTCAATTAGAAGGCCGATTGCACTTTCGGAGTCGTCACCAGACCTTCTTGCGACAACACCTCCTGA
Organism: Alcaligenes sp. DN25; assembly: GCF_023674485.1. Lineage (NCBI taxonomy): Bacteria > Pseudomonadati > Pseudomonadota > Betaproteobacteria > Burkholderiales > Alcaligenaceae > Alcaligenes > Alcaligenes sp. DN25. Next base: position 3,395,486 of record NZ_CP098408.1, read on the forward strand.
CGCTCCCTTTAAGCCGCTTGTTGGTTGACCACATGACAACGCTGGCGTCGTGCTTTCAGAGCACATCAAAATTGTGTTGACGTTTAGAGTACCTTTCGATCCCAAATAGGGATGAATTGGATCGGTAACGGTGCAAAATACGCTAATTCCCTGTGATGAGGACGCTGCTGCTGCTGGATGACCGTGCAGTGCCAGTTCATCACTTGATTCGACGGCTCCGCGCGATAGGTTTATGACGTTGCCGAGGTCGGTGATCGGCGTCTTCAGTTTGAGAAGCGCGACATCAATACACTCTGCCTTCTCTAGGATTTCGACCTTTAGGTGAAGCGACTGAAACTGTGACGAGCCATGAAAAACGAGAGATAAGTCAGCACGAGCTAACCCGTCGTCACTTTGCACACAGTGAAGGGCAGTCAATGCATACTCTCCACAGATTAACCAAGCCGAGCCCTGGTGCTCGGCACCCGCCATTAAGCGAGCGACTTTGCGTGCCAACATCATTCTGGGATCTCATAGTGTTTGAGTTCTGCGCTTACGACGCGATCATTATCAAGCGTGATGTCCGCATAAGACAATCGACGCTCAAGGTATTTTTCTAATCGATTCTCTTTAAGGTCGCTTAAGAAACTACGAAAATCAGCGCTAGCAGTTGCGCCAGGCTCCAATAAACTCAATGGAACCTGCATTGTGTCTGTCCAGGTTCCAGTATTTATATAGATAGCGGAACGTCCCTCTAAGGGAATAACTTCCCTTTTGGGTAAGTGAGTGTGGCCAAACACTACGCAGCTGAATTTACCTTTGGTGACGAGTTCCATCGCAGCGTCGCGATATGGCGAAACCTCTCGTTCTTCATCGCGAGACAGTTCACCTCGCCAAGCATTTAGCCCAATACGAAGAAGTTCATCGCGTACACCTGCAGTTTGATCAGAAAAAAGACCGGCCTCTCCGCCAATGAATTGTTTTATATTTGCACCGAGCTCTCGCAAGTTACTCAATAAATCTGCAGCACTGAGCTCTCCACCGTTCGTGGTCTGCACAGCGTATTTCACAGCGGCTTCAGCGCCAACTACCCTTTGTAGGGTTGTCGCAAGCGTAGGCATCGCAATTTGATTTTGAGCCGATAGTTGGCCAGCATTGGATGGCTCAGCAGAAGTGATGAATTTGTTTGTCCATTTGTAGCCAGCCTGCAATGCAGCTTGCAGTGCGTGCTGAAGCTTGGGATGCAACGCTAACAAGATGGGAAGTACAGCCTCTGTCTCCGGCTTGAGAAGATCGACGAATCGATATTTTCGTTTGATCTCGTTGATGACCTTGATCACCATAAACGATCCAGGTGGGGGCGTAAATGAGCCCGATGTGCGCTGCTGCATTCGCCCTCCCAGTCCACGTGAAAGCATGGAACGCTCTTGCCGCAATGCGCTGTGGTCTATGATGTTCCAACTGTCATAGCGATTGCCGTGTTCGATAAGCAAATCGCCCTTCACGTACGCTTCTCCGTCATAGATAAACTTAAAACGCCCAGCTCCGCCTAATTCGTATTCCAAATAACGTCGCACTGCCGGCAGAGATAATTCGATATCGTGATTACCTAACAGAAACGTCAGATTTTGACCTGCGGCTAGTAGGGCTGCCATGGCATCGAAAGGTCCATATTCCGTATCACTTTTAGTTCGATTAATTATGAGCTTTAGTTTTTTGAGAACAAGTGACTCGTCTGGCGTCCAAGGTGACGCCGCTTCCGAATCGTCGCAATCATCTTCCATCAGAAAGTCGACGATGTCTCCATTGATAACCAACTCGACAGATCCTGCCCCCTGCGCCTGTTCGCGAACCCAGTCAATGAAACTGGTCAGCTCAAGGTACGCTTGGCAAATTTGTGACCCCATGGCAGCGGAGTCGGTATGTGGACGCCCACCAAGATGCAAGTCAGAAATGACGAATAGTCGCATTTTTCAGATACTATTTGTAAATTCTTCATCTTAACACTTTGCTTGTCTGGGGCGCTGTTGCACAAACCACCGCGTACTAGCAGTCGGCCTGGGAGATAGGCGAGCAGTTTCGTCCCAAGTCCCGCTACCGAACAACGAATAGGAAGAGCTACAGTGCTGCACTAAAAACCCGGGGTTCACTGACTTTCTGGCTTGACATGTATGTGCAGTCCTTTGGTGACTCCAACGGCAAACGCGGACGCAGCTTGAGTTTCTTCAATGCAGCCAGCCAGTTTTATCTAACAAACAAGAGCTTGTTCGCTCTAGCGCTGCGTCAGGCCATGCGCTCTGTAGAGTCCCTTTTGTACTTATCAAGGCTGGACTGTCAGTGCTCAACTTCAGCGCAGCCTTGCTGCAGTAACTCGTAGTCTGAGCCTAAGCAAGCATGACATCGTCGATCAACGACAGCATTGGTGCCCCATCGGGCAAGCCAACACCCGCGATGTAAAAGATGAGCAGCGCCCACCGAGCTCAACGACTGAGGCTATTCGAGTTCGTCCGGAATCTTTCCGCTCCTCCCTAACCACTCAGTGTCGCCCCACCTTGAAAGTTGAACAACCTCTTCTGGGCAATGAGTTCAGCGATGTAAAAGACGACAACCGCTGCGGGGCAGCCATCGGGCTTTCCAAATCGAACGTCCGCTCTGCGTCGTTTTTTGCCCGATAGATCTGGCAGCGTCTGTCAGATCAAATCTAAGTCGACACATCTACATATTTCCTAATACGAGCCTGTTCGTTCAGTGCCGACCGATAAAAAAACCTGGACTGGGAAGCCTTGGGTAGTCATTCTTATATTGGCAGATCCAATTACTAGGAAAATCGATCGTCAATAAGGCAACTCGGGAAGGCTCGATCTGAGGTGGGCCTTCTTTCTGTTACCTAAAATGTCGCAGTGTTCTACGCTACTTTCCTCATCAACTTACTTACAGGTTCTTCTGCATTACACTTTTCTAGATAATCTGACCACCATTGCATCATCTCGGCTCGTTGTTTGAGGTACTGCGCGTGGTTATAGGCAGCACTCGTATCATCACGCTCTTGGTGTGCCAGTTGCATTTCAATGTGTTCATGAGGCCAACCATGCTCATGCAGCACAGTTGAAGCAATACCCCGAAATCCGTGACCGGTCATTCGCCCCTTGTACCCCATTCTCTCCAATGCTTTCAGAATGGTGTTATTCGACATGGGCTTTTGATGTTTCCTCTCACCAGGAAACAACAGTTCACGATGCCCCGTCAGCGTGTGCAAAGTACGAAGTAACTGGACAGCTTGGCGTGACAACAGCACAACATGAGGCATTTTCATCTTCATACGCTCAGCGGGAATATCCCAACGCGCCGTATCCAAATCAAACTCTTCCCAACGAGCACTAATTAGCTCACTGGTACGCACAAAGGTCATTGCCATCAACTTCATGGCCAAGCGAGTCACGCTACTGCCTTGGTAGACCTCAATATGCCTCAACAAGCCTGGCAGTTCCTTTGCATCCACACGTGCATAGTTCTGTTTCTTGCGTGTCGTAAGGACATCACCCGGGCGAATATCCGTAGCGGGGTTACGGATTGCGTATCCGTGTGCAATGGCATATCGAAAAATCTGACCACAGGTCTGCAATGATCGCTTTGCTATGTCGAGAGCACCGCGTTCTTCGATGGTTTTGATCATCTTCACCACTTCGGGTGCCTGTATTTCATTGACAGGGCGACCACCTAAAAGAGGGAACACATCCGCTTCAAGACGCCGAATGACATATTCTGCATGTCGAGCACTACGGGCAGGTGACCAGTGCTGCCACCATTGCCGAGCAATAATCTCAAACGTGTTCTCAACCGTCTTTTCTGGATTGTTCTTATCCGCTTTACGCTGCTCCATCGGGTCAATGCCCGAGGCCAACAACTTACGTGCTTCATCAGCAGCCTGGCGCGCTTGAGCCAGCGATACATCAGGATAGATGCCCAGGGCCATCAGTTTCTGCTTGCTATCGTAGCGATAAGCCCAGCGCCAGAGCTTGGAACCTGCAGTGGTGATGTGCAATTGCAGGCCACGACCATCAGAGAGCTTCTGTAGACGAGAGTTTGGCTTTGCATTGCGAACGGTCAAATCAGTCAGGGACATAGCTGAAATTGTTGGTATTTTGGTCGATACCAGCAAGATAGCATCAAAATACCAACAAGAATACCAACAAACGTGTTGGCTCTAGCTGGATAGCCTTGGACTGATTCGGAACGAAAAAAGCCCGTAGATTCTTGTTTCTACGGGCTTTTTAGACTTTTTTGAACTGCTTTGGAAGTATTCTTGGCGGACAGAGGGGGATTCGAACCCCCGATACGCTATAAACGTATACACGCTTTCCAGGCGTGCGCCTTCAACCACTCGGCCACCTGTCCTAACTGTTCTTTTGGCCAAGCAATTTGAAGCTGCTAACGCCAAGTCCATAATAATAGCAGCACTTATCCTTGTAACGCAAGTGCTCAAATTCTTTCTTCGGCTAATTAGTAGCAACTAAACAGTAAAGCGGACAAACAGCTTATTCCGAGTCCGGCGGATAAGCTCCACCCACCGCTCGCAGCAAGGCTTCCCAATGATCGCGCTGGCGCGCCAGGACGCGCAGGTCGGCACCCAGCAAGCGCACATCGGTAAACTCAAACGGCTCTACATCGTCCAGCCCGGCCAGTTCGGTAATATCGGCCACGCCTCGCCCCTGCCCCAGGATTTTGGGGGCCAGGTACATCAGTAATTGGTCCACTACACCCGCATCAATCAAGGCACCGGAAAGGCGAGCACCGGCTTCTGCATGGACTTCATTGATCTGTTGATCTGTCATCCAGTCCAGAACGGCACGCACATCCACCTGACCTTCGTGCAAGGGCATGGGAATAACCTGTGCATTTCGATCTGCCAGCTCCGCCTCCAGCTCGGGATCACGACGGTGACTGAATACCCAGCACGGCGTGCCGTCCAGCAAGGCGGCTTTCGGGTCCATGCGTAAATGCGTGTCCAGCACCGCCTTGATCGGGGGACGCGGCGTAGAAACCGCACGCACATTCATCAAGGGATTATCGGCATGCACGGTTCCGATGCCTGTCAGCACGACGCAACTGCGGGCACGCCAGTGGTGGCCATCGTCACGAGCCTGCGGCCCGGTAATCCATTGAGAGCGACCGTCCGGCAAGGCACTGCGGCCATCCAGCGAAGCGGCCATCTTCATCCACAGCCAGGGACGTCCACGTGTCATGCGGGCAAAGAAACCGGCGTTGATCGCCAGCGCCTGCTCTACGCACAAGGGGCCATCTACGGTAATACCCGCCTGACGCAAGCGTGAAACGCCGTTGCCAGCCACCAAGGGGTTGGGGTCGTACATGGAAAAGACAACACGCCCAGCGCCTGCTTTAATCAGCGCATCGGCACAAGGAGGGGTTCGCCCGTGATGACTGCAAGGCTCCAGGGTGACGTAGAAGGTCGCACCGGCCACACTGACGCCGCGCTCTTTGGCTTGGCGCAAGGCCATAACTTCTGCGTGAGGGCCACCCGCTTGCTGTGTTGAACCCGAAGCCAATAATTGGCCATCGCGCACGATCAGGCAGGCGACTCGCGGGTTGGGGGCACTGATATAAAGGGATTTCTCGGCCAGCTCCAGGGCTTGCCGCATCCAGATGACGTCTTCTTGCTCGACCATAGCCTTAGCCGCGGTCGGGATCGTTCATTTCGTCGATCGCCTCTACGAACTCGCGGATGTCTTTAAAGCTCTTGTAGACCGAGGCAAAGCGCACATAGGCCACCTGGTCCAACTGCTTGAGCTCGGCCATGACCAGCTCGCCTATGGTCTCGGAGGAGACTTCGCGCTCGCCAGTCAGTTGAAGTTTTTCTTCGATGCGCTGCACAGCGGCATCGACCTGAGCCATGGGGATGGAACGCTTGCGCAGCGCAACGCCCATGCTCGCCCGCAAACGTGCGGGGTCAAAATCCATACGAGTGCCATTGCGCTTGGCCACAACAGGCAGGCTCAGCTCGGCACGCTCGTAAGTCGTGAAGCGCCGTTCACAGGCCGAGCATTTACGACGTCGCCGTATGGCGTCGCCTTCTTCGGTGATTCGAGAGTCGATCACCTGGGTATCGGCATGGTGGCAGAACGGACACTTCATTCAAGATCGCGGGCCTCACGGCCCGCTCCGGCTGGATTACTTGGAGGAGTAAACGGGCAACTTGGCAGTCAGCTCGTGTACACGGCGACGAACGTCCGCCAAAACGGCTTCGTCGTGAGGGTTGTCCAGTACATCAGCAATCAGGTGCGCCGTCAATTCCGCTTCGGCTTCTTTAAAGCCGCGAGTGGTCATGGCAGGAGTACCCAAACGCACGCCGCTGGTGACAAATGGCTTTTCTGGGTCATTAGGAATGGCGTTCTTGTTGACCGTGATGTGAGCCTTGCCCAGTGCCTCTTCAGCCACTTTACCGGTGATGCCCTTGGGACGCAGGTCTACCAGCATGACGTGGCTTTCGGTGCGACCGGACACGATACGCAGACCGCGCTCAACCAGAGTGCGGGCCAGAACGTCAGCGTTCTTCACAACTTGAGCAGCGTAGGTCTTGAACTCGGGAGCCAGAGCTTCCTTGAACGCAACAGCCTTACCAGCGATCACGTGGATCAGTGGACCGCCTTGAATGCCGGGGAAAATAGCCGAGTTGATGGCTTTTTCGTGTTCGGCCTTCATCATGATGACGCCACCACGAGGACCGCGCAGGGACTTGTGAGTGGTAGACGTCACAAAGTCAGCGTGAGGCACGGGGTTGGGGTAAGCACCACCAGCAACCAGACCGGCGTAGTGGGCAATGTCGATCATCAGCAAGGCGCCGTTTTCATGAGCAATACGAGCCATGCGTTCGAAGTCGATGCGCAGGGCGTAAGCCGAAGCACCACCCACGATCAGCTTGGGCTTGTGCTCTTTGGCCAGGCGCTCCAGCTCGTCGTAGTCCAGCTCTTCGTTCTCGTCCAGACCGTAGGATACGAAGTTGTACAGCTTGCCCGATGCGTTCACGGGGGAACCGTGGGTCAAGTGACCACCTTCTGCCAGGCTCATGCCCAGAACGGTATCACCGGGCTTGAGCACAGCCATGTACACGCCCTGGTTGGCTTGCGAACCGGAGTTGGGCTGCACGTTGGCGGCTTCCGCACCGAACAGCTCTTTCAGACGGTCAATAGCCAGTTGCTCGACCACGTCCACGAACTCGCAACCGCCGTAGTAGCGCTTGCCAGGATAACCTTCCGCGTATTTGTTGGTCAGTTGTGTGCCCTGGGCCTGCATCACGGCGGGGCTGGTGTAGTTTTCCGAGGCGATCAGCTCGATGTGCTGCTCCTGGCGCACATCTTCGCTTTGAATCGCAGCCCAAAGATCGGGATCAACTTTGTCAAGAGTCGCAGAACGGTCAAACATGAGGGTTCCTAAGGATAAAGTGGTAGCAAACTAAGAAAGCAACATTTTAGCGCGGAAGCGCGTCAAACCACCGAGACAAACGTCTCTGGTGGCAGAAACCCCAAAAAACATGGAAATAAGTAAGGCGGCGGCAGGCGGACTCAAGAGAATATGAAAAAAACTCAAACAGTCCGCCCTGGGGAATCAGGATTGCTGGATCAAACGGGGATTCAGGGTATACATGCCGGTCAGGGATGCACGACCCAGAATATGACCTTCCATGGCGCGCAACACGTCCTGGCCATTGAAGCGACCCTCCAAAGGCAGCTCGGCAATATCCAGGGCATAAACCGTAAAGACATAACGGTGCGGCAAAGCATCGTTCCACGGAGGGCACGGGCCGTCGTAGCCGAAGTAATCACCGTTCATGTCGCGGTCGCTGGCAAACCAGTTGGTAAAGTCGTTCACGCCCTGGCGCGTATCGTCCAGAGCCAGTGGACCGGCTTTACCGCGTGGCGTGATGCCCTTGGAATAAGAGCCTTCTGCCAGGCTACGCAGCTCGGGCGAGATGTTGATCAAGACCCAATGAAAGAAATCCACCCGAGGCAAATCCGCCGGTACCTCGCGCCCATCCTGGTTCACATCGTCCGGTTTACTGGGGACATCGGGGTCGTGGCAAATGACCACAAAGGATTGGGTCTGCTCGGGAACATCGGACCATTCCAGATGCGGATTGGCGTTACCGGCCAAGGCGACTCTCGATTGCGCGTCGTAACGGCAAAACGCCAGACGCTCGGGAATCACGCTCTGATCTTGAAAAGAATCACTACGCAGTTTCATTGCAGACCTCCACAATCAATCAGCCGGTCAAAGTGACTCGCGCAAACTTGCGCTTGCCCACTTGCAGCACATAGCTGCCCGGCTCCAGTTGCAAACCTTTATCGTCCACACGTTCGCCGTTGATGCGCACGCCGCCCTGCTCCACATTGCGCTGGGCTTCGCTGCCGGAGGCAACCAGACCTGCTTCGCGCAAGACACGCAGCAAGGCCAGTTCACCCGCCACGGTTACCTCGGGCATGTCCTCGGGCATTTCGCCACGACGGAAACGGGCATCGAAAGCTTCCAGCGCCTGCTCGGCGGCCTGGGCGCTGTGGAAACGTGTGACGATCTCCTGTGCCAGCTCCACTTTGACTTCACGTGGGTTACGGCCTTCTTCAATCTGCTTTTGCAGACCGGCGATGTCTTCCAGACTACGGAACGACAACAGCTCGAAGTAACGCCACATCAAGGTATCGGAGATGGACATCAACTTGCCGAACATGGAGTCCGGCGTTTCACTGATACCAATGTAATTGCCTTTGGATTTGGACATTTTTTCTACGCCGTCCAAACCCACCAGCAATGGCATGGTCAAAATACATTGCTGTTCCTGACCATATTCTTTTTGCAATTCACGACCCACCAGCAAATTAAATTTCTGGTCGGTACCGCCCAATTCCACGTCCGCTTTCAATTGAACCGAATCGTAGCCTTGCAGCAAAGGATACAAAAACTCGTGCACCGAAATAGGCTGATTCGCCTTGAAGCGCTTGGTGAAATCATCACGCTCCATCATGCGGGCCACGGTGTAACGCGAAGCCAGTTGAATCATGCCGCGCGAACCGAGCTTGTCGCACCACTCCGAGTTGTAGCGAACTTCGGTACGGGCCGGGTCCAGAACCAGCGCAGCCTGATCGTAGTAGGTCTTGGCGTTGGCAATGACCTGCTCGGGCGTCAGGGGCGGACGAGTCGTGTTGCGGCCGCTGGGATCACCAATGGTGGAGGTGAAGTCGCCAATCAAAAAGATGACGGTATGCCCCAAATCCTGCAGCTGGCGCATCTTGTTGAGCACCACTGTGTGCCCCAGGTGAATGTCGGGAGCCGTGGGGTCCAGACCCAGCTTGATACGCAGCGGCTGTCCTGTTGCATGGCTGCGCGCCAGTTTGCGGGCAAACTCGGATTCGACGAGCAATTCGTCGCAGCCGCGTTTGACGATGGCTAAATCAGCCAGGACTTCTGGAGAAAGGGGCTCTGAGGGGGATGACATAACAAATCTGGTGACAAACTAATGAGTAAAAATGCTCGAAAAATTAAGCCTAATGCGCTAGGATAGCCTGCTATTGCGAGACGTGCTTAAGAATTGAGCAAGGTTTCGTAAACCAAATTATTTTATCATTCCCGCGCAGGTCAGATCGCCAGGGCTGGAATGTTCTGTCCGCCCAGTACAACTGACCTCCGCCTGCCAGCCGGGTGGACGGTAAACCGTACGTCCAACAAGGTTCTGGTTTTATGTTCAGCAAAGGGAAACGCTCCTCCTCCCACCTCAACATCCACCAGCCTCGGTCCGCCCGAGCCCTTTTTATCCGTGCCGGTTTGATCACGCTTGCCCTTGGCTCTTTTGTAGCCGCCGGTGCACTTGCCGTGGTGATGCCCAGCAGCCCGGAACCCCAGATTTACCAAGCCCGCACCGCCTTGACCCTGCCATCGGACCTGACCGTGCTGCAGGCCCAGGACCAGCAAGCCTACATTACTGAAACCCGCATCCGCCGTGGCGACACCTTGTCCGCCCTGCTCCAGCGCATGGAAGTCAGTGAAGAGGGCCTGCTGCAATTTCTGACGCATGACAAGAAAGCGCGCTCCATCTACAAGCTTTACCCTGGCCGTACCGTACAAGCCGCATTGGATGCCAATGGCAATTTGCAGTGGCTGCGCTACCGTCATACTCCCTACTCCGATCAGTCCGGCCAAGGTCTGGCAAGCTGGCTGGAAGTACGCCCGGATGGTAACAATGGCTTTATCGCCCAGGAACAAACCGACCTGACCCAGACCCGAGTGCGCGTGGCTCAAGCCACCATCAACAGCTCGCTGTTTGGCGCCAGCGATCAGGCCGGCATCCCCGACAACATCACGCTGCAAATGGCGGATGTGATGGGCAGCAAGATCGACTTTCTGAAAGATCTGCGCAAAGGCGACAGTTTCCGCGTGGTCTACGAGTCCTACGGTCATGAAGGCCAGGACGTGGGTTCGGGCCGCTTGCTGGCAGTGGAATTCATCAATCAGGGCAAAATCCATGAGGCCGCCTGGTTCCAGCCTGAAAATGGCTCCGGCGGTTATTACGATTTCAGCGGCCAAAGTCTGAAAGGCGCTTTCCTGCGCACCGCCCTGAAGTTCACCCGCATCAGCTCCACCTTTGGCGGTCGCCGCCATCCGGTACATGGTGGCTGGCGCGACCACAAGGGTGTGGACTATGCCGCCCCATCCGGCACCCCCATCCACGCTACCGCGGATGGCACGGTCGAGTTTATTGGCCGCCAGAACGGCTACGGCAACACGATCATCCTGAAGCATCACGGTCAGTTCACCACCTTGTACGCTCACCAGAGCCGCTTTGCCGCTGGACTGCGCAAAGGCGACCGCGTAGAACAGGGTCAGTTGATTGGCTATGTGGGTTCGACGGGCTGGGCAACAGGCCCACATCTGCATTACGAATTCCGTATCGCCCAGAAAGCCGTTGATCCCCTGTCGGTAGACCTGCCAGTAGCACGCGTTCTGGATGCCCCGCAGCGCAAGCAGTTCCAGCAAACCCTGGCTTCCTACCAGAACAGCTTTGCCTTGCTGCACACAGATGCTGAGCCCGTAAAGCTGGCCAGCCGCTAAACCATGAAAGCCCCCCTGTTTATCGGACTGATGTCTGGTACCAGCATGGACGGTGTGGATGCCGTGCTGGCATCCTTCGGCCCACAGGGGGCACAGATACACCAAACCCATAGCCTGCCCATGCCAGCCGCTCTGCGAGACGAGCTGCTGGCTTTGCAGCATCCAGGGCACAACGAACTGGCCCGCGCCAGCATCGCCGCCCAGCAGTTGACCGAGCTCTATGCTCGGGCTTGCACGCCCTGGACTCAAGGCCCCGAGAAAGACCTGATCCGTGCGATTGGCGTACACGGTCAGACTATCCGCCATGCGCCTGACCAGGGCTATACCCTGCAATTGAATGCCCCTGCTCTTCTGGCCGAACGCTGTGGAGTGGACGTGATTGCGGATTTCCGCAGCCGGGATATAGCGGCGGGCGGCCAAGGTGCACCTTTGGTGCCCATCGTCCATGAAGCCCTGTTCCGTCACGAACATGGCCGCGTCATTCTGAACCTGGGTGGAATTGCGAATATCTCCCTGCTGCTGCCTGGACGCGATGTTTTTGGCTTCGATACTGGCCCGGCGAACATGCTGCTGGATGCCTGGGTGAACAAGCATCAAGGCCAGTCCTACGACAAGGGCGGACAATGGGCTGATAGCGCGGCATCTGATCCTGCCTTGCTTGCCAGCCTATTGAGCGAACCCTGGTTTGCTCTGCCTGCTCCTAAATCTACAGGTCGTGATCTGTTCAATTTGGGGTGGCTGCAGGAGCATCTGGATCGTGTTGATCCGAAAGGCGAGCTTCAGCCTGCTACGGTGCAATCCACTCTGATGGACTTGACCGTACATAGCGTTGCACAGGCCATCCAGCCTTACGCAGATCAGATTCAAGAGCTGATTGTGTGTGGCGGTGGCGCTGCCAATCCTGCCATGCTGAAACGCCTGGGCGATCTGGTGGCTATGCCTATCCGCTCCAGCGCCGAGCTGGGCATGGATCCGCAATCCATCGAAGCCCTTGCCTTTGCCTGGCTGGCTTACGCGCATATCGAACGTATTCCTGCGGGACTGCCCGCTGTGACAGGCGCACGGCGCGCTACGGTGCTGGGCGCTTGTTATCCGGCCTGAGAACTGCTTTTAACGTTTAGCTTCGCAAAACTTTAAAATACAGCGGCGGACTCATAATCCGTTAGCCAAGCACCTGCCAAAAAAGCAGAACATGACAAGGCAGCGCCCCTCCTGTTCAAAACAAATAGAAGCAAGCCGTTCTTTTCTTTGAGCCGTGCCATTAACAGCATTGAGCTGCTTCGCCGCCCTACCCAGGCTCCGAACGAGCACCCCAAGTTGAACCGCCAAGTGTCCAACAACGGATTAGCCCTGAAACCTGACGCGGCACGGCCTTCAACAAAACCCCATAAACAAAACACCCCAGACTCTGAACTCAGAGTCTGGGGTGTACTTTGTAGCAACCTGCCAAGGCCAGAAACGCTAAGCAATCAGCGCCAGCCTTGCCTTCTTACATCGTGAAGGAAGAACCGCAGCCGCAGGTAGTTGTGGCATTCGGGTTACGAATCACGAACTGAGCGCCGTCCAGGTCGTCCTTGTAATCAATTTCAGCGCCCACCAGGTATTGGAAGCTCATGGCGTCAACCAGCAGTTGCACGCCATCCTTATCAATAATGGTGTCGTCGTCGTTAACCAGTTCGTCAAAGGTGAAGCCGTACTGGAAGCCGGAACAGCCGCCACCTTGCACGAAGACGCGCAGCTTCAGTTCGGGGCTGCCTTCTTCAATCAGGAGCTCACGGACCTTCTCAACCGCTGAATCGGTAAAGATCAGTGGGGAAGGAGGGGCTTGCAGATCAACGGATTCGGTAAGAGTGCTCATGTGGTTCTCCTGCCGGCCCCCGCCGGCATGAATAATTATCATGTGATCGCCTTGCACATGACCACCCGCGGGTAAGGTGATTAGTCTGGCTGGGCGATTTTTTCCTGGCGAGAGGCGCGGATAACGCTTCCTTCCAGGACGTTCAGCGTCAAGGCGGTGGGTTCAAAGCCTGGCGGCAAAGCCAGCCAACCCATGGCGCGCTGAAACTGGTTGAAGTTTAAAACCAAGGGATCGATCTGTTCTACAGACGACTCTGCCAGTACCGAGTCCGGCCCGGAACTGGGTGATAGATCGATTTTAACGTTTTTTCCGTCTTGCCGCCCAGTCAGCTGAAACTGGAGGCGCCCGGAAAAAGCCTTTCCTTCTGGTGCGTTACGTTGCAGCAGTACCTTGTACTCCAGCAAATCACCCCTTTTCGCAACGTCCAGGGCTCGGACAGTAACAGAACCACTGGGACCGGGTGGGAGCAACTGTTCGTAAAAGGCCAACTGTTCGCGCGTCTGCGCCAGTTCGGCCTGGGTAGACGACAAGGACTTTTCCAAACCCTTGCGCGTGCTCTCTTCCAGAACCAGTTGCCCGCGCAGCCCTTCAAATTCACTTTGAATTTGCTGCAGAGATTGCTGGCTACGCGCCAGATTTTGCATGGCCAGCTGTATTTGTTCGGACTGATCGGCCGGTTGAGTCAGGCTGCGGTAAAGCCACAGGCCTCCACCGCCCAACAACACTCCCAACAATACGGCCAGCCCAATCGTAGTCGCCCCGCCCCGCGAACGGGAAGGAGCGACAGTAGAAGAATTGGTTTGCGGTGATTCAGCCATAAACATTTGACCTGTTCACCAAGACCAAGTTCCCTTTAAGGCAAAATTGCAACGTGATTCAAGCCGGTTTGTTCTGGCAGACCGAACAAGATATTCATGTTCTGCACAGCCTGACCCGAAGCACCCTTAACCAGATTATCCTGCACCACCAGAATAATTAGCTGATCGCCATTGCCAGGACGCTGCACGGAAATACGCAGCTGGTTGGAAGCGCGTACCGAGCGGGTTTCTGGCAGAGTACCGGCAGGCAGCACATCCACAAAGGTTTCCTGGGCATAGCGCTGCTCGTACAAGGCCTGGAAGTCTGTATCCATAGCCTCTGGCTTGATACGTGCGTAGATCGTGGAGAACATGCCACGAATCATGGGCACCAAATGGGGCACAAAGGTCAGACCCACCGGGCCACCAGCCAATCGCTGCAGCTGTTCCACAATTTCCGGATGGTGGCGGTGACCCGACACGCCATATGCCTTGAAGTTGTCGCTAGCTTCAGCAAACAGATTGGGAACCGAAGCACCCTTACCGGCACCGGACACACCGGATTTGCAGTCTGCAATCAGATGCTGGGTATCAACCAGCGCCTTGCCGCCTTCCAGCAAGGGAGCCAGGCCCAACAAGACGGTGGTGGGGTAGCAACCAGGGTTACCAATAACCTTGGCTTGAGCAATCTTGTCGCGCAGCAGCTCTGGCAGGCCATAAGCCGATTGGCTCAGGATGTCCGGGCAACTGTGCTCCATCTTGTACCACTTCTGGAATACGTCCGTATCTTGCAGGCGGAAGTCTGCGGCCAGGTCAATAACGCGCACGCCCGCTTCCAGCAGACGTTCGACCTGGCTCATGGCCACGCCATGTGGAGTGGCAAAAAAGACCACGTCACACTGTTCCAGATTGGCATTTTCCGGCGTGGAGAACTTCAGGTCCACATGACCACGCAGGTTCGGATACATATCCGATACCGGCACGCCGTCCTCTTTACGCGAGGTAATGGCAACCAGTTCTACCTGGGGGTGCTGACTTAACAGACGCAGCAACTCGACCCCGGTGTAACCTGTACCGCCAACAATCCCTACCTTGATCCGGGTATCGCTATGTGTAGCCATGAACTTTCCTGAAAGAGAGACGAGCAAAAATTCTATCTTAACGTAGTCCTGCCTGTTCTCAAGTACCAGAGCGGGCAAAGCAGGACAAATGTAGCCAGCAAACAAAAACCCCGGACACGTCCGGGGTTTTTGAGCACCATAAACAGGTCGCGAAGCGAATTAACGCTTGCTGAACTGTTTGCGGCGACGTGCTTTGTGCAGACCGACTTTCTTACGCTCAACAGCACGAGCGTCACGAGTCACCAAGCCAGCTTGTTTCAGTTCTGTCTTCAGTGTTGCGTCGTAGTCGATCAGAGCGCGGGTGATGCCGTGACGGGCAGCACCGGCCTGGCCGCTTTCGCCGCCGCCATGCACGTTGATCTTGATGTCAAACGATTCAACATGGTTGGTCAGCACCAGGGGCTGACGCACAATCATGCGACCCGTTTCACGAGCAAAGTATTCGTCAACAGGCTTGCCGTTGACTACGATTTGACCCGTACCCTTCTTGATGAAGACACGAGCAACGGAGGTCTTGCGACGGCCCGTACCGTAATTCCAGTTACCAATCATGACCTATCCTTAGATGTCCAGAGTTTTAGGCTGTTGAGCACTGTGAGGATGCTCGGCACCAGCGTAAACCTTCAGTTTCTTGGCCATGGCGTAGCCCAGAGGGCCTTTTGGCAACATACCCTTGACGGCCTTTTCGATGGCACGGCCTGGGAAGCGCTCTTGCATGGTTTGGAAGTTGGTTTCGTAAATACCGCCTGGGTAGTTCGAGTGACGATAGTACTTCTTATCCTGCGCCTTGTTACCGGTCACGGCAATGTCAGCAGCGTTGATGATAATGATGTAATCGCCGGTATCAACGTGAGGGGTATATTCGGGTTTGTGCTTACCACGCAAACGGCGTGCGACTTCGCTGGCCACACGACCAAGGACTTTGCCTTTAGCGTCAATCACAAACCAGTCACGTTTGACTTCAAGCGGCTTGGCCACGAAGGTCTTCATGATGGTTCCTAAATATTAAAATTCTGGGTCAAAGCAACATGCTCGGCCCATACAATCTACCCGCTGTTTCAAGCCGGGCAGCTCTATTTGACCCTGCCAAGGCGTTATATTCCGCCCGTGCATTTCTGCCAAATAGCTCGCCATAATAACATAAATAGTGGATAACACTAGGGTTTTGCACAAAAACACAGATTTTTTGCCACAACCAGGCGCTCTCTCATAAAGGGAAGGCGCATTAAAAACCCCTGCTTTCCAAAGGAAAAACAGGGGTTAACAAGACTGGTTAGTCGAACCGGAGCAGACTGCCCTGCCCGGTCCCAACTACGGGGATCA
Organism: Alcaligenes sp. DN25; assembly: GCF_023674485.1. NCBI lineage: Bacteria > Pseudomonadati > Pseudomonadota > Betaproteobacteria > Burkholderiales > Alcaligenaceae > Alcaligenes > Alcaligenes sp. DN25. Next base: position 3,411,676 of record NZ_CP098408.1, read on the forward strand.
GCCTTTTTTCTGGTTTGCCAGAGCAATGCCCAGGTAGTTGTCGTAAGAGCCTTCGGCCACACGGAACCAAGGCACAATCGCGTCACGAAAGCCCATGTAGTCGTCGTGAATCTTCTTGAACATGGGATCCTTGTCGCAGAACTCCTTGTACAGAATATTGGCGGTCTTGAAGGACTCGTCCATCACGTCTCGCGGGAAGGCTTTCAGTACCGCACCGCTGGCGATCAGGCGACGCAGGGCGCCTGGGCTTTGGGCGTCGTACTGACAGATCATGCGCTCGCCCGCAGCACGCGAAGCAATTTCAATCAGGGACTGGTATTGCTTGGGCAGTGCATTGAAAGCAGCGTCGTTCACGTACAGCGAAACCTGGGCCGACCCCTCCCACCAACCGGGATAGTAGTAATACTTGGCCACTTTCTGGAAGCCCAGTTTCTCGTCATCCACAGGACCGACGAATTCCACGGCGTCCAGTGTGCCTTTTTCCAGCGATGGGTAAATATCGCCTGGTGGCACTTGCTGAGGCACCACGCCCATGCGGGCCAGCACTTCGCCAGCAAAACCGGCCGTACGCATCTTCAGACCTTTCAGGTCTTCCAGAGAGTTGATTTCCTTGCGGTACCAACCACCCATCTGGGTGCCGGTGTTACCGAAAGCGAAGTTGATGATGTTGCGAGTGGCAAACAGTTCACGCAGCAGCTTGGTACCGTTGCCTTCCTGCATCCAGGCGTTCATTTGACGGGCATTCAGGCCAAAAGGCACGGCCGTGTCAAAGCTGAACGAGGGGTCTTTACCGTAGTAGTAATAAGAAGCTGTCTGACCGCACTCCACCGTGCCATTGCTGACTGCATCCATCACACCAAAACCGGGGACAATTTCACCGGCTGGGTACAGACGGATGTTGAAGTTGCCGTCCGAGGCCTCTTCCACCATCTTGCAAAACGACTGGGCTGTCGAAAACAGAGCCGGGGTAGCGGGACCGTAAGTCGATGTCAGCTTCCAATTAACCTTGGGATTGCTTTGGGCAATAGCAGGAGCAGCAATAGCGGCGGTACTGGCTACGGCGCCAAGACCTGCCTTTTTCAGAAACGAGCGACGCTGCATGAATAACCTCCTTGTGGGTATTCGATAACTGGGAAATATTTTTATGCTATGGATAGTACACTGGCGCGCCCCGAATGGGGGGCTGGGAAAGCCCGGATTATCCCGCAAATCCGGCCCTATATTGTCGGGTCTTTGACCTGAAACACCTGAACGGCGCTCCATAGAGAACGGCCTGAGTCGGAAGCGACTCCGAACTCAGGCCGTAAACATCTGTTTATTGAGCGCCCTCTTGCCCGTGGCAAGGTATAAGGGGCCAAGCCAGTTTTCCAGGTAGCAGAAATCAGGAACCGGCCACCGACATCTGCTCGATCAGGATGGAACCCGTACGCTTGGAGCCAGCCGCAAAGGTATCAGCACCCACGGCCACAATCTGCACAAACATCTCGGCCAGATTGCCTGCAATCGTCACTTCTTCCACGGCATGCTGAATGCGACCATTTTCCACCCAGTAGCCAAAGGCACCACGCGAGTAGTCGCCGGTCAGGTAATTGATACCCTGGCCGATCAGCTCGGTTACCAGCAGACCACGGTCCATTTTCTTCAACATGGCATCCAGGTCGTCCTCGGGACGAGTCAGGCGCGAGCTCAGCAGCAAATTGTGCGAACCACCGGCATTCCCCGTAGAAGGCATGCCCAGTTTGCGGCCTGCGTAGGAAGACAGAAAATAGCCTTTCAGCTCGCCGCCACGCACTACATCACGGTCGCAGGTACGCACCCCTTCCGAGTCAAACGGTGCACTGCCCATGGCGGCAGCCAGATGCGGACGCTCCAGCACGTCAATGTGCTTGGCCATGACAGACTTGCCCAAAGAATCCAGCAGGAAGCTGGTTTTGCGATACAGGGCCGAGCCACTGGTGGCCTGCACCAGAGAGCCGATCAAGCCCACAGCCAGCGGGGCTTCAAACAACACCGGATAGCGGCCGGTCGGAATACGGCGGGCCGACAGGCGCGACAAAGTGCGCTCGGCCGCATAACGCCCAACCGACTCGGGGCTGGCCAGGCGGGAAGGGTCACGCGAGCTGCTGTACCAGTAGTCGCGGTGCATATTGTCGCCCTTGCCGGCAATGGGGCTGACGCTGAGCGAGTGACGGCTATAGGGGTAGCCCCCAAGAAAGCCGCGGCTGTTACCCATCACAAAATGCCCTTCCAGCGTATCGACCGACGCGCCTTCGGAATTACTGATCAGAGGACTCAACTCCAGCGCAGCCTGCTCGGCACGAATCGCCAGTTTGACGGCCTGATCCGCGTCCAGCAGCCAGGGATGGTGCAGGTGCAGATCGGGATAGCTTTGCGCCAGCATGTCTTTTTCAGGCAGCCCAGCAAAAGGATCTTCAGCGGTGTAGCGGGCAATATGCCAGGCGGCTTCCACCGTTTCACGCAGCGCCTTGATCGAAAAGTCCGACGTGGAGGCCGAACCACTGCGCTGGCCTGCAAACACGGTCACACCCAAGGAGCGGTCTTGCGTCTGCTCTACCGTTTCCAGTTCCATCTGGCGCACAGAGACGGCCAGACCTTTGTTTTCTGAAATATCGACGGCAGCATCACTGGCGCCCAGTTTTTTGGCATGCCGCAGCGCTTCATCCACCAATTCACAAAACTGGAACTGATTGGCACTGATCGACAATTGGGAAATAGTTGGATGACTCATTGCTACTCTTTGAGGGTTAGGCGGTTATCATAGCCAATTGGCGACAATCTTTGCTATTTCACTTCTTATGGCCCGTCCACGCACTGAAATCGATGAAAACGGTTACGACCGCCCCAGCAAATCGCAGGTAAAACGCGAAATGCACGCTCTGCTCGACCTGGGCAAACGCCTGATTGAGCTCTCGGACGACCGACTCAAACAACTTGATCTGGGCGAGCCCTTGATGGCTGCCATCAAGGATGCCAAGCGCATCAGCCCGACGGCCCGCGAAGGACGCCGCCGTCAAATCCACTACGTGGGCAAGCTGATGCGCAATGTGGAGCCCGAACCGATCCTGAAACAACTGGACGTCTGGGAAAACGGCTCCAAGGAAGACACCCGTGCCATGCACAGGCTGGAAGCGCTACGCGACCTGTTGTTGCGTGATGACGACGCTCTGACCGAATTCATGAATGAATTTTCCGGCGCCGATATCCAGCAATTGCGCACCCTGATTCGTGCCGCACGCAAAGAAGCCGAGAAAAATTCCACACTGGTACAAGGCCAGGACCCACAGCGCAAGCACTACCGCGCCCTGTACCAGTACATCAAGACCTTGGTAGATCTTTCGGAGTCCGCATGAACCCTCTGCTTGAGTCGATTGAGATTGAAACCGGTGCCAACCCTCAGCACGCCGTTATCTGGCTGCATGGCTTAGGCGCTGACGGCCACGATTTCGCCCCTATCGTGCCAGAGCTGGGCCTGCAAAACGCCCCCGCTATTCGTTTCATTTTCCCGCACGCCCCCATCCAGCCCGTCACCATCAATGGCGGCATGGCCATGCGTTCCTGGTACGACATTTATGTGGCGGACCTGGTGCGCCACGAGGACGAAAGCGGCCTGCGCCAATCGCAGATCGAAGTGCAGAACCTGATTGCCCGCGAAAACGCTCGCGGCATTCCCACGGAAAATATTGTTCTGGCCGGTTTCTCGCAAGGCTGTGCCATGACGCTGCAAACCGGCTTGCGCTTGCCAGAGCGTCTGGCTGGCATGCTCTGCCTGTCCGGTTACCTGCCTTTGGCGACAGCGGTGGAAAAAGAACGTCATCAGGCCAATCAGAACACGCCTATTTTCATGGCGCATGGCAGCATGGATCCGGTCGTGCCTCTGACACGTGCCGAAGCCAGCCGTCAGCAACTGGAAGCCATGGGCTATCAGGTGCAATGGAATGTCTACCCCATGCCCCACGCTGTTTGCCCGGAAGAAATCAGCGCGATTGGCCACTTCCTGAAACAGGTACTGCGCTAATCAGAGCACAAGACAAAAAAACGCCGCTGCAATCACAGCGGCGTTTCTTATTCAGCTTTTCATTGATAGATCCGAGCAATACGCTCTTGCCAGGTCTTTTCCCGAACCTGCACCCCATCCTCTTTCAGCACCCGCGTGAAAGTCAGGTAGAAATACGACTCGTCGGACTCGATCCGAGCCTGGGCTGACATATCAATCTCCCGCCCCTTGATCGTAAAGACATTGCGCCGATCACCCTGATAGCGCGCCTTGGCAGGCGTAGCATCATTGACCTCCCAGCGATACATCTCCTCGGAGCGGTACAAATTGTCATGCAGCACCCAGCTAAGCTCATTGCTGGTGGTGAACGTCGAATCGCCCGTAGCTTCATTACGAACACTGCTGAACATGGGGCCATCCCCGTCAATAGTGCGGCCGAAAGGAGCCGCTTCACTCGCCTGGGGTGGCGACATGACGCAAGCCTGCGTACCCTGCTCCCGCACAGGCACCACGGGCAGGTCTACCCAGGTATCCGCACCCGGAAACAGACTGGTGACACCCGGCGTCGGGCTGGGCCAGACCATAGGGAACTGAGCATTGCTCACCGCCAGGCGGATACGATGGCCCGGCTTGAAACGCCACGTAGTGAAGTGAATGGATGTTTCCAAATTGGTGGCCTTACCCGGCACCAAGGGCTGTGGTTCCAGACGCGAGATACGCTGGGAAGGGTTGATGATTGCCCCGCTGACCAAAGAAACCTGCCCATTCGGGGCCACATCCTCCAGTCGCACTATCCATTGATAGAAAGGCGCATCAGCCGCGACCTTCAGACGTACCTTAGGCATACCCATGATTTCCATGGCATCGCTCAAGGGCGCGGAGTCATACACCAGGCTATGTGCATCATCGGCAGCCATATCGCCCGTTTGCTCACCCCACCAGCCACCACCCGCCAAACCCGCTCCAGCCTTGTAACGCAAGGTCTGAGCCAAACCGGAGGCAGGAGAAATAGCAGCCAGCTGGTGTCCGGCCTGAGGATGCAGACGTTGAGTCCGCGCGCCTTCCACCGGCCATTGCGGATCACAGCGCCAATAACCGGGCACGCTGGTCCGATCGGTAGCGGGAGCATGGCCGGTACGCATGAAGGCCATCCGACGCGGTTCATCCAGAATTCCGGTATCTATGTCTTTAAGCCAGTAGTCCCACCAGCGCACCGCCTTCTCGCGCCACTCATAATTCGGGCCAGGCACGCCATATTCTGGCCAGGCGTGGTTCCAGGGCCCCATTTCCACAATTACAGGCGCTTTCGAGGTTCGACTGACATTCAGCGCAAAATCACGATAGCCATCCAGCAAGCCACCAATCAAATAGGCCGGGACTTCCAAAGGCTGCTTTTTGAAGGCCAGGGACTGGGCACGCCAGAAATCGCCGTCCTGTTGTTGACGCAGCCAGGTAAAAATCCAGGGCTCGCGGTCAAAACGGTTCTTGAAATACTCCTGGTCAATCCGATAATCCGGGCTTTGCGGCATGGCGTTATCGGTATCAATCTGGTGCGCATAGGAGTCAATATGCAAGGCACCATCAATATAGTGAACGTCGTTGTAAAACAGATCGGTAGAACCGTGCGCCGCGATAATGGCCTTGAGTGCTGGCGGTTTTCTGTGAGCCGTCATCAAGGAGTTGAAAGCGCTCCAGGACAGGCCGTACATACCCACCTTGCCATTGGACCAGCTCTTGCGAGACAACTGATCGATCAGCTCCTCGGCATCGGCAATCTCGGCAGCGGAATACTCGCTGACAGGGACAGGGCCAGAGCTGCCACCTGTGCCACGCACATCAACCCGCGCCAGCACATAGCCCCGCTTGGCAAAATAAGAGCCGTACTCGTAGTCACCCAGCGCGAAGAAATCGTCCTTGCGATAAGGCAGCATCTCCAGAATGACCGGGAAGGTTTCACCCGGTGTTTTAGCCGATGGCCGATAATACGTCACCGCCAAGCGCACACCATCGCGCATTTCCAGGCTGTCGTTCTCCATGGAGAACTCGTAATGGTTTTTTTCAGGTGGCATCACTGTCTGCCCGGAGCAAGCCAGCAGGCCGCCTATCAAGAACAAGCCCAGCACCCAGCGCTGCAAAGCAGCCAGATTCAATCGCATCATTGTGTCCCCGGTATGTGGCGCCGTCGGTGGTAGGCACCATCCATTGATGCGGCGGCAGCCAGCACTCCAGCGCTGTACTGCCTGCCATCACGAGTGCATCATAGTCCCGCCACCGTTGAGTGAATCGGGACATCAGGGGAACAATTAAACGGGTATTTACCTGACAAGCAGACAGGCCTGCCTGTGCCTAATCCGAGCGACGGGTCTCACCCAGATCCAGCCAGACACGACGCATGCTGGGATCTTCCGGGTCCGCATCGTTCTGAAAGCCCAGACGCTTCATCAGAGCTTGCATAGGCGCATTGGAGGCCAGCACATAGCCGTCGATGTAGGTCAGCCCCTGCTCGGCGGCAGCCTGTATCAGCGCCTCCATCAGGATGACTCCCAGACCACGCCGCTGCCAGGCATCCCCGATAACCAGGGCGTACTCTGCCCCCCGGCCATCACCATTACGAAGATAGTGGGCAAACCCAATAATCTCGTCACGCGGATGGTTACGGTTATCTGGATTGGGCGAACGCACGGTCGCGATCAGCGCCAGCTCCCGGTCGTAGTCGATGCGGGTGTAGCGCGACAACATGCGTGGAGTCAGTTCTCGCAGCATGGACACAAAGCGCATGTAGCGACTTTCATCCGACAGGCCACGCATAAAGGTCTGCAAGGCCTCGGCGTCCTCGGGACGTATAGGGCGCAAGGTCCAGCGCTGCCCATCCTTGAACTGACGCCGCTCAATCATGTGACGCGGATAGGGATGAATCGCCATGTGGCGATAGCCAGCCGTTTCAGGCAGTACCAGCATGGACTGCTTGCTCAGGGAAATGGAAATGCTCTTGATGTACAGACTGTTCTCGCCCGCCATGATGGGGTCCAGCACCACACGGCGCACGCCGGGCAACTCGCTCATCAAATCCGAAAGACGCTCCAGCACCTGCAACAGCTGCGTCAACACCAAAGGCGTCAATTGCGAGGACAGGCTCTTGCGCCACAAGGGACTACGCTCCACCAACTGGCGCGCCAGATAGCGGTTCAGCGGTGGCAGTTCTACCGCCGGATAGGATGAGGAAAGCCAATCCGCGTGATCGGCCCCACCAAAGACGGCGTAAGGGCCCAACTTGTCGTCGGTCTCAAAACGCAGACCCATGGGCGGGACATCAGGATCAGGCTCACCCTGATCGTGCGTCACACGCAAGTCGACAACAGGCACGTGGAAGTAGCGCAGCAGATCGCGGCACTCCTGCTCGCTAGCCTCGCGGCGCTCGCTTTGAATCTGGCGTACCAGTTCTCGGGCAGGCTCTACCTCTGGCAAGGTGCCCAGCGGCAAAGGCGGCAAGGTCTGCTGCGACAAATGCTGGTTGTAGTGATAGCGGGCCAGCAGATCGAAGGCGTTGGCAGCCGTATCCGGGGTACGGAAAGCCGGCGTCCCCACACCATCGAGCAAATGACGCAGGGGACGCATATCCGCATCCCCAATCAAGCACGTAATAATGGGTTTGCGAGCACTGGCCGACAGCATGGCCAGCTCACGCGATACCGCCGGCATATCGGCCAAGGGGTCTGGTGTCAGCAAGACCAGCACCCCGTCAATTTCCTTGTCATCCAGCAAGGTGGAAATAACCGAGTCGATACGCATGGGCGTCAGTGGCACATAAGTGACCACCGGGTTCTGAACCTGGTCGCCAGGAGCCAGCAGATTATCCAGCGCCCGCTGGGTCGAGGGCGACAGCTCCGGGCAGGTTACTGCGGCATCCGAACCCAGTACATCCAAAGCCATCTGCGCGGCCCCATTCCCATTGGAGAACAAGGCAATACGCCGCCCTTTGGGACGGCGGGTGTAAACCAGCACTTTCAGGGCCGAGAACAGCTGCACAAAATAACGAATGCGCACCGCCCCCACACGCCGCATCAAGGCATTGAAGACCGCCTCGTGGGCCTCGCCCTGCTGACGCTGACCGCCTACTTTCAGGACCACCACAGGTTTGACGGCCGCCACGGCGTGCAAGGCACTGGTGAAACGACGAGAAGCAGGTGTGTGCTCCAGATACAGCGCAATACTGTCCGTGCGCGGGTCCATGGCCAGATATTCAAGCACCTCGGGCACGTCGATAACGGCCTCGTCCCCGACCGACACAATGGCAGAGAAACCCAGGCTGACATCCTCAGCCCAGTCCATCAAGGCCGAGGTAATGGAGCGTGACTGAGACACCAAGGCCACACGGCCCGCCAGAGCCATTTGCGGCTCGTGACTTAAATTGATGCCCAGATGCGGCCGTTGTATCCCGAAGGCACGCGGCCCCAGCACCAGACAATTATTGATACGGGCCCAGGAGCGCGCATACACCATGTCTTCCATAGGATCGCGGGAGGCCAGATTGGAGGGCAGCAACAGAACCACACGTGGCTTATGCACCCGGATGGCATCCAGGGCCTGTGGCAAACGCACCGGCTCGATACACACCAGCGCCAGATCCAGGCGCTGTGTATCGGTCAGTCCTTCCAGACGATCGGGCACCAGCACTTGCGTGGCTGTAATCCGTGCCTGCGTGATCCGCCCAGCCAATCGGGCTGGCATCTCGTTTATCAGGGGCAAAGGCAAGGTGGACACGACCAACACCGAACGGGGCTCAAACAATGCTGTCAGACGATGCCTTAGGGCTGCCATGATTGTTCCGCCATAAGAAAACCACACACCAAAATAATGAATTCTCCCATCTTAAGCACAGCCGCCTACAAATAAAAGAGACTTGGCTGGCTATCTCTGTCTTGCATCATGCAGCCGGTTTTTATCCCGTGGCGGGCCATTCATATACTTTCGTATAGCAACCATACGCCAATGCCTGGGCGAAACGGGCGCAAAGCCAGTCGCAAAGCGGCTTGCAGGTCGTAAAATAACACCTGTTCGGAAAGCAGGACCTTTCGTTCTCTCTGACAGGAAAAAACACACTATGTCCAGCGACGACAGTCGAAGAAAGATGCTGCACAGGCCCCTCAGACGCTACTGACCCACCGGGTTGTCTGCTGATGTGGCTTGCGCAGCACGATCAGGAGTCAACCATGCACCGCATTATTCAGACTGGACCGATCCGGGCCCTGACCTCGTCGGGTTCGCATCTTGCCACACCTTGCCCTCGCGAGCGTGCTGTTCCCGGCCGCCGCCCCGCTATTGCCTGGCGTATCAACACGGCCAGTCGCAAACCAGAAATTCACTGGATTGCAGACAGTGACAAACCACCCTCAGCGCGAGTGTGGCGCTGCACCTTGCCCAGCCACTAAACGCTGGCCTGACGCTTACTAAATCCGCTTGTTCTTATCTTTAGTTTGCCGACCCTCACACCGGTCGGCAGGACCTGCTGTGTCCATCTCTTGGGATGGACAGCACCGTCACGCCTGTACACCAGGAGCATTACATGAGCATTCAACAACATCGTCCGCCACTGCGCTCAGTGGACTACGACGCCAAGCTGCGCACGGCCACCGAAACCGGACTTAGCCTGGAGACAACCCTGGCCTCTGTACAAGCCAATCTGAATGGCCTGACCGACGCCGAAGCCTTGAGCCGCCTGACCGAATACGGCCCTAACGAGGTCGCCCGGGACAAGCCCGCCCACGCCCTGATTCAATTGGCGCTGGCCTTTAAAAATCCCTTTATTGTGGTCCTGATGGTGCTGGCCGCCGTCAGCGCTGTCACCGACATTATTTTGCCCATGCGCTCGGGCGAAGAAGTGGACTACACCGGCGTGCTGATTATTGTGGTCATGGTCACCTTGAGCGGCCTGCTGCGTTTCTGGCAGGAGTACCGTTCCGGCAAAGCTGCCCAGGCTCTGAAAGCCATGGTTCGTACCACCGCCAGCGTACAACGACGCTCTACCGTGTCCAGCGCCACGGTCATGCGCGAAATCCCCATGAGCCAGATCGTGCCCGGCGATATTGTGCGCCTGTCGGCGGGGGACATGATCCCGGCAGACCTGCGCTTGATAGAGTCCCGCGACTTGTTCGTCAGCCAGGCCGCCCTGACAGGTGAAGCCCTGCCTGTTGAAAAGTACGATGTCTTTAGCGCCGTCAGCAGCAAGAGTGCCTCTGCTTCCAGTTCCCAGGCTGGTGTGCTGGAACAGAACAATATGTGCTTTATGGGCACCAACGTGGTCAGCGGTACGGCCACGGCAGTGGTTGTGGCCACCGGTGCCAAGACCTATTTCGGCTCGCTGGCCAAAGCCATTGTCGGCTCGCGCGCCGAAACTTCTTTTGACCGGGGCGTAAACAGCGTCAGCTGGCTGCTGATTCGCTTCATGCTGGTCATGGTGCCCATCGTGCTGCTGATCAACGGTTTCTCCAAAGGCGACTGGACCGAAGCCTTCCTGTTCGCACTGGCCGTTGCCGTGGGCCTAACCCCTGAAATGCTGCCCATGATTGTGTCCTCCAACCTGGCCAAGGGCGCGGTGGCCATGGCCAAGAACAAGGTGGTGGTCAAACGTCTGAACGCGATCCAGAACTTTGGTGCCATGGACGTGCTGTGTACAGACAAGACCGGCACCCTGACACAAGATCGCATCATTCTGGAACACCATCTGGGTCTGGATGATCGCAACAGCCCCCGCATTCTGGAACTGGCTCTGCTCAACAGCCTGCACCAAAGCGGCGTGAAGAACCTGATGGATCAGGCGGTACTGCGCTTTGCAGAAAAGACACCCTCTGCCCTGCAAGCCATCGGCTCCTACCGCAAGATCGACGAACTGCCTTTTGATTTCGTGCGTCGTCGCCTATCAGTTGTCGTGCAAAATCCGCAAGGCGAGCAGCTCATGGTCTGCAAGGGGGCGGTGGAGGAAATGCTCAGCATTGCCACCCACGTACAAGACGGTGACCAGCGCTTGCCACTGGATACCGAGCAACGTGCCCGTTTGCTGAAAATGGCCTACCGCTATAACTCGGACGGCTTCCGTGTCTTGCTGATTGCCACTCGCAGTATTTCCATCGAGCAGGCCAAGAGCCGTTACGAAGCCCAGGATGAACGCGAGATGACGGTACAAGGCTTGCTGACCTTCCTGGACCCACCCAAGGAAAGTGCTGCCCAAGCCATTGCCGCCCTGACCGAACACGGTGTAGCCGTGAAAGTGCTGACCGGCGATAACGAAATCATTACCGCGAAAATCTGCCGTGAAGTGGGCCTGGAGCCCGGCAAGCCTTTGCTCGGACCTGAAATCGAGCTGATGCAAGACCCCGATCTGCGTTGCGCTGTCGAGCGCCACTCGGTTTTTGCCAAGCTCACGCCCCTGCAAAAATCACGTGTGCTCAAAGCGCTGCAAGCCAATGGTCACACCGTCGGTTTTCTGGGGGATGGCATCAACGACGCCCCCGCCCTGCGCGATGCCGACGTGGGGATTTCGGTGGATAGCGGCACGGATATTGCCAAGGAATCGGCAGACATCATCCTGCTGGAAAAGAACCTGCTGGTTCTGGAAGAAGGTGTGATCAAAGGCCGCGAGACCTTTGGCAACATCATCAAGTACCTGAACATGACAGCCAGCTCCAACTTTGGCAATGTTTTCTCGGTGCTGGTGGCCAGTGCGTTCATCCCCTTCCTGCCCATGTTGGCCATCCACTTGCTGATTCAGAACCTGCTCTACGATATCTCCCAGCTGGCTTTGCCCTGGGACCGCATGGACAAGGACTTTCTACGCAAACCGCGTAAATGGGATGCCAAGAATATTGGCCGCTTCATGATCTGGATAGGCCCGACCTCATCCATCTTCGACATCACCACCTTTGTCCTGATGTGGTACGTGTTTGGCGCCAATACGCCCGAACTGCAATCGCTGTTCCAGTCCGGCTGGTTTATTGAAGGCTTGCTCTCGCAGACACTGGTTGTTCACATGCTGCGTACGCAAAAGATCCCCTTCATCCAAAGCACCGCAGCCCTGCCTGTGATGCTGATGACCTTCCTGATTGCCGCTATTGGTATTTATCTGCCCTTCTCGGGCGTCGGTGCACTGGTTGGCCTGCAGCCTTTGCCTTGGGAATACTTCCCGTGGCTGGTCGGCACCTTGCTGGCTTACTGCCTGGTCGCACAGGGTATGAAAATGCTGTACATCCGCCGCTTTGGCCAGTGGTTCTAAGTCGGACAGGTCTGGGCCCCCGGAAATCCTTTCGGGGGCTCAGGCCTTAACGCACATTCTGAAAGAACCTCGGGTATATGATGGCCACACGACAGACACCATCCTGCGGCCTGGCCCATACACGAAAGATATGACACCGCCCCTTCGCTTCCTATCGAGCAAAACCTACCGAGCCTTGGCCCTGACCGGCATCTGTATTTTGATGGCGCTGGTCTTCATTGCCGATACCGTCACCAACTACGCTATCGCCGCTGCGGTCTTTCACACCCCGCTGCTGCTGATAGCGATTCGTTTTCTGTCGGCACGGCAAGTTGTTGCCCTGACTACCATCAGCATGGTGCTGACCGTGGTCAGTTTTCTGCTGACCCGCTCGGGCGACTACGACGTGGGCCTGGTCAATACCGGCATCAGTATTATTGCCATCGCGATCACCTCGTATCTGGGGCTGAAGCTCAAATCCGTGCAGGCGGCGGCTCATGAGACGCGCGAGCATTTGCTGCGACTGTCCCGTTTGACTACCCTGGGCCAGCTCAGCACCTCGATTGCCCATGAAGTCAGCCAGCCTTTGGCCGCCATCAACAGCAGCGCGGGCGCCTGTCAGCGCTGGCTGGAAGCCTCGCCCCCTAATGTCAAGAAGGCACAGGCTGCCGCGCAGCGTATTGTGTACGACGCCCAGCGCGCCAAGGATGTGCTGGATCGGGTACGCAGCATTACCCGTAACGAAGCCCCCACCAGCAGCGCGTTTGATTTGAATCTGGCTCTGACCGAGCTGCTTAGCCTGTCCGGTGGCGAGATGCGACGTCAGCATATTGATCTGCGTCTGGCCTTGCAGTCCGATCTGCCCCAGGTCTTTGCCGACCGGGTTCAGATTCAGCAGGTGATGGCCAATTTGCTGCTCAATGCCATCGAAGCCCTGTCCCCTCCCTCGGACTACCATGCAGCTCATATCACCATAGAAACCAGCGTTTTGCCCGGCGACAAGCCGCAAGCCAACAAGGTGCTGTTTTCCATCAAGGACAATGGTCCCGGCTTGTCGGGCACGCAGCTATCCCAATTGTTTGATACCTTCTGGACCACCAAGGCAAGCGGCCTGGGCCTGGGCCTGACCATCAGCCGCACCATTATTGATGCCAATAACGGCCATATCTGGGCCACTGACCAAGCCGATGGCGGTGCTGCCTTTCATTTCACCTTACCTTTGGCGCCATGACAGAAAATCTGGATTCCTCTCTGAACACGCCCACCGTCTACATCATTGATGATGACCCGTCCGTTCGCGCGGCCCTGGACGATTTGCTGGCCAGCGTAGGCTTGAACGCGCTGAGCTTTGCCTCTACACGAGACTTTCTGGCGCATCCTTTATCTGATGCCCCTGCCTGTCTGGTGCTGGATGTGCGCATGCCCGAGCAAAGCGGCACGGATTTTCATTTGCAGATGGAATCGCGCGGGCTGCATATGCCGGTCATTTTTATTACTGGCCACGGCGATATTCATATGGCGGTCAAGGCCATCAAGCATGGTGCCTGGGATTTTCTGACCAAGCCTTTTGTAGATCAGGCCCTGATTGATGCCGTGCAGTCGGCTCTGGCTGCTGATGCGCAGCGCAAGGAAGAAGCCAGAACCCGGCTGACTTTGCAGCAACGCTGGGACAGCCTGAACGCGGGCGAGCGCGATGTCTTTGAGCGGGTGGTGCAAGGCCTGCTGAACAAGCAGATCGCGGCCGAGCTGGATGTGAAGGAAGTCACGGTCAAAGTACGGCGTGCTCGCGTGATGCAAAAAATGCAGGCCGGTTCGCTGGCGGAACTGGTGCGCCAGTTCGATCAACTCAATACAGAAAGCGGCCATTAGGACAGTTCTGCGCGGCGGTTCTTTCCTAGTTGGCGTGCTGGGTTAAAATACGCAGATTCGGTCCCGTATGCGGGCTTCCCAAGGTCAAGGCCACACACAAGTTATGAGCACGTCTACTTCCAACGTCATCCGCACCCGTTTTGCCCCCTCGCCCACTGGTTATCTGCACCTGGGCGGCGCACGCACTGCACTGTTCTCCTGGGCCTTTGCCCGTCATCATCAAGGCACTTTTGTGCTGCGTATTGAGGATACGGATCTGGAGCGTTCCACCCCCGAGGCGGTGCAAGGCATTCTGGATGGTATGCAATGGTTGGGCCTGGATGCCGACGAAGGTCCGTTCTACCAGATGCAGCGCATGGATCGTTACCACGAGGTCATCGCCCAGCTGCTGAAAGACGGCCATGCCTATTACTGCTACAGCAGCCCCGAGGAAGTGGAAGCCATGCGCGAAAAAGCGCGTGTTCAGGGTTTGAAGCCTCGTTATGACGGTACCTGGCGTCCTGAGGCTGGCAAGGAGTTGCCTGCCATCCCGGCTGACCGCAAGCCTGTGGTTCGTTTCAAGAGCCCGCAGTCCGGCGCAACCAGTTGGGACGATATGGTGAAGGGCCGCATCAGCTTTGATAACAGCGAGCTGGACGATCTGGTCATTGCCCGCCCGGATGGCACGCCTACATACAACTTCTGCGTGGTGGTGGACGATTGGGACATGGCGATCACTCATGTGATTCGCGGTGACGATCACGTGAACAACACGCCACGTCAAATTGTGATTTTGCAGGCTTTGGGCGCGACTTTGCCTGAGTACGGTCACGTGCCCATGATTCTGGGCCCTGATGGCGAGAAGCTGTCCAAGCGTCATGGTGCGGTCAGCATCATGGATTACGACAAGGACGGTTATCTGCCTGAGGCCATGATCAATTACCTGGCTCGTTTGGGCTGGAGTCACGGAGATGACGAGCTGTTCACTCGCGAGCAGTTGGTAGAGTGGTTTGATACGCGCAGTCTGAGCAAGTCGGCTTCGCAGTGGGACCCCAAGAAGTTGAACTGGGTAAATGCCCATTACATCAAGGCCAGTGACAATGCGGATCTGGCCGAGCGTGTGGCTCCCCGTATTGAGGCCTTGGGTGGCAAGACGGATGGTCAGGACTTGCCCGGCATCATGGGTTTGTTGAAAGACCGTGCCGAGACTTTGAATCAGCTGGCTGAAGGTGCTTTGCTGTTCTGTCGTCCTTTCGAGCCCGCCAGCGATGAGCTGATGGCCGAGGTATTGACGCCGGAAGCGCGTGTTTTGCTGCGTGATTTTGCCAGCAAAGCGATTAGCTTGCCGCAGTGGAATACGGAGAGTCTGGCTGCTTTGATCAAGCAGGTTCTGGCGGATCATGAGGTCAAGATGCCCAAGCTGGCTATTCCTTTGCGTGTGGCTGTGACGGGGCAGAAGCAGACGCCTGCGGTGGATGCTGTGCTGGCTTTGGTTGGGCGCGACAAAGTGTTGGGGCGTTTGGCTGGGCTGTAAGCGTTATAGCTAAGGCTTACATAAAGGGCATCTCATTCGAGATGCCCTTCTTTTTGCTTGGTACCCTGACATCGGCTCGATGGCTCGTCTATCGACGTTAAACCTGCATACCACCTAAGGCCGACTCCAACGCCACTTGCCCGATGCTCTTTGGCTCGCTCCGGCGAGCCAGGTTACTTCGTTGCAAGCAGTTGGCTCATATCAAACAGCCGCATTCAGGTGGCTAATTTCAATTGTCGCTTCGCCTTTGTCGCTACTGGCCCAGACCGTGCCATCCTGGACATTCAGATTGATGGTCATGCCACGCTCGGCCAGGGCGGCTAAGGCGTCAGTCCCGGCGGTATCCAGCGCATAGACCTGTATATTGCGGGCGCGGCTGATCTTGTCCTTGATGCCACTCCACCAGACGGAGACATTGCGGCCATAGGCCAGCACCGTCACTTTGTCAGCACGGCCACTGGCTTTGATCAGACGTCTATCGTCCGGCAGGCCTACCTCCAGCCAATGCAGCAAATTGCCGCCCAGATCATGTTCCCACAAGGCGGGCTCGTCCGAGTCGCTTAGCCCGCGCGAAAAGCTCAAGGCTTCGTCCGCTTGCGCATACAAACCGTAAGCCAACAAACGCACCATCAGACGCTCTTCGGTCTCGGAGGGGTGACGGGCCAGCGTCAGGGTATGACTGCCGTAGTAGGCCCGATCGTTATCGGCCACATTAAGTTCAGCTTTATAAATCGTCGCGCGCAGAGCCATGGAGCGTCCAGCAAAAGAAACAGACAAAAAACTGGCCGCCCCCAGGACGGCCAGGAATCATTCAAACAAGCAGAGATCAGAATGGCAGGCGGTAGCCAGGCGACATTCTGGTCAAGCGATAGGTGGTACCACTTTGGTCACGCAGCACCAGATTGCGGGCTGTCAGGCTGACGATGTTGTAGTGGTTTTCATAAATCGGGTCGCCCGGTTCGGTTGTGACCCCATTGGATTCTTGCGTGCTGATTTGCAAGTCGTTGCCCTTGCGCACCCAGCAACCACTTTCGTTCAAGCCTTGCGAAGGCTTGTTGGGCCGCTTGACCTGTTCGGTGTATGCCATGGAGCCGTCAGTTTGCAAGGTGAACAAGGTACGCAACTCGCCAACCACGCCTTTCTGGCGGTGCTTGCTTAGCCAATTACCAGCCAGTTGGTCCCCCGCCGCAGCAGGCTGACATGCGGGATGGACAGGCTTGGTAGCCGCTTGTGCAGCAGGCTCGGGAGCCGGCGCTTTGACCGCGCAGGCGCTTAAAAACACGGTAGCCAGCACAGCAACCCAGGAAGTGCGTCGCAAGATATTCGCCTTCGTCATAAAACCCCGTCCTTCATGCGTACATACCGACCCACCACAGGCCAGCGAATCCTGATTATTCTACCCGAAGGCGCTTGTATTACCCCATAACAAGATGCTTCAAAGTGGCAAAGGCAAGCGGGTCACGTTCTTGATTTCACGCATGGCCACAATCGTGCGGGTTTGACGCACGCCCGGCATATTGAACAGGAAGCGGTGCAGGAAATCGTCATAGGACTCGGCGCTTGGCACCATGATCTTGAGCAGAAAATCCGCATCGCCAGTCACGGCGTGGCATTCCAGAATCTCGGGCGCATCGCGCACGGCACGGATGAAGTTATCGACTATTTCACCCGAGTGACGGTCCAGACTGATCTGGGTAAACATGCAACTTTGCAGTCCCACCTGACGGCGATCCACGCGCGCATAATAGCCTTGGATAACCTTGTTTTTTTCCAGGTTTTTGATGCGCCGCCAGACGGGCGCGGTGGACAAACCCACCTGCTCGGAGACCTGCTGAGCCGAGGCTCGGCCATCCAGTTGCAAGGCGTCCAATATTTTTAAGTCAGTTTTATCCATATTTGAATATTTACGAAATGAACATTTCAAAGAATAGGGAATACACGCAACTATAACGCAAAAAAAAGCGAGGGCAGACTCTCTATCATGATCTCTATCTGGAGGTTTCATCATGACGCAGTCCGTCGACACTCAATACAAGCTAAGCGACAACCTGACCGCACAATCAGGACGCATCTTTTTAACTGGCACACAGGCCCTGGTGCGCATGTTGCTGACCCAGGCTCGCCTGGATAAAGAACACGGTTTGAACACCGCTGGTTTTGTCTCCGGCTACCGTGGTTCGCCGCTGGGTGGCGTGGACATGATCATGTGGAAGGCCCAGAAGTATCTGGACCAGGCCAAGGTCCGTTTCCAACCCGCTATTAACGAAGACCTGGCCGCCTCCATGATTATGGGCACCCAGCAAGCTGGCGAGCGTGCCGACCGTACCGTCGATGGCGTGTTCTCCATGTGGTATGGCAAGGGCCCCGGTGTAGACCGCGCGGGCGATGCCTTGCACCACGGCCATGCTGCCGGTGCCTCCCAACACGGTGGCGTCCTGATGATTGTGGGTGATGACCACGTGGCCTCGTCTTCGTCCATTCCCCACGCCAGCGAACAATCCCTGATCGCCTGGGGCATCCCGGTGGTCAACCCCAGCTCGGTTGAAGAATACGAACGCTTTGGTATCTGGGCCTGGGCCTTGTCGCGTTACTCCGGCTCCTGGGTAGCCTTCAAAGCCATTACCGAAACCGTGGAAAGCGGCCGCTCTTTCGAGATTGCCCCTCTGGATGATCTGGCCCCGGCCTTGGCCGACAAGCAAGGCGGCAAACACCCCTACGACCCCAGCAAATTCCTGACCCCTTCCATGGAAGGTACGCTGGACGCCCGCCTAGATAGCGTGCGTGAATTTGCTCACAAGTACAGCCTGGACCGCGTGCTGGAAGCGGCACCTGATGCGCGTATCGGTATTGTGTCCACCGGCAAAGCCACACTGGATACGCTGGATGCGCTGCAACAGCTCAGCAGCCTGAAAGATCTGCCCGCCATTCGCCATCTGAAAATTGGTTTGAGCTGGCCTGTTAACCCGCAATCGCTGAACGATTTTATTGAAGGCCTGGACCACGTTCTGGTCATTGAAGAAAAGGGCCCAATCATTGAAGACCAGTTAAAGAATCTGCTCTTTAACCGTGCCCAGCGCCCTACGGTGTCTGGCAAGCGCGATATCGAAAATGAAGTGCTGATCCCTGCCGATGGCCAGCTCAGCCCTGCCCGTGTGGCCGTGGGTCTGCGTCGCTGGCTGGGCCATCACGCCAATGTACAGTTGCCTGCCTGTACGGTGCAAAACCTGGCACCGATTGATACCAATGGTCTGACTCGTCGCCCCTACTTCTGTTCGGGCTGTCCGCACAATACTTCCACCAAAGTACCCGAAGGCAGCCAGGCTATGGCGGGTGTGGGTTGCCACTACATGGCGACCTGGATGGACCGCAAAACCCGTGGACTGACTCAAATGGGTGGCGAAGGCACGGACTGGGTGGGCCTGTCGCCCTTCATCCAGACCGGCCACATGTTCCAGAACATGGGTGAAGGCACGTATTTCCACTCCGGCTATCTGGCAATTCGTCAGGCCATTGCCGCGGGTGCCAACATTACCTACAAGATTCTGTTCAACGATGCGGTTGCCATGACAGGCGGTCAGCCGGTTGACGGCCCGATATCTGTGCCTCGCATTTGTCAGCAGACCATTGGTGAAGGTGCGCGTCGTGTGGTCATCACCACCGATGAGCCAGAACGCTATCGCGGTGTCAGCCTGCCTGCCGGTGTGGACGTTCATCACCGTCGCGAGCTGGATCGTTTGCAGCGCGAACTTCGCGAGATCCCCGGCGTCACCATTTTGATTCACGACCAGACCTGTGCGGCTGAAAAGCGCCGTCGTCGTAAAAAGAACGAGTACCCCGATCCTGCCCGTCGCCTCTTTATCAATAAGGCGGTCTGCGAAGGCTGTGGGGATTGCGGCGTGCAATCGAACTGCTTGTCTTTGGTGCCTGCTGAAACTCCCGAAGGCCGCAAGCGCCAGATCGACCAGTCCAGCTGTAATAAGGACTACTCCTGCGTGGACGGTTTCTGTCCCAGCTTTGTGTCGGTGATGGGCGGTGCCCTGCGCCGTGGCGATCAAAACGGTCAGGCCGATATGAAAGCCCAGTTGCTGGCCAAGCTGGACACGCTGCCACAACCCAATATTCAAGCCAAGGACTGCAATGTAATTGTGGCCGGTGTGGGTGGTACTGGTGTGATCACTATTGGTGCGGTGCTCTCCATGGCGGTACACCTGGAAGGCCGCTCCAGCTCCGTGCTGGACATGACGGGCCTGGCACAAAAAGGCGGCACCGTCATCAGCCACATCCGTCTATCTGCCAATAAAGAGAACACGGGTGCGGTGCGTGTCGATCCCGGCCAAGCCGACCTGGCGATCTTGTGCGACGTGGTGGCCGCCGCTCACCCCAACGCCCTTTCCTGCCTGCGTCCTGGTCATACCCACGCCATCATCAACGAATACCTGGCCCCCACGGCCGAGTTCACCCGCAACCCGGATGCCCCTTTGGATGCCCAGCACTTGCTGAGCCAACTCAAGACCACCGCTGGCGAAAACCAGGTGCGCTCTTTCAATGCTCACCAGGCTGCCACCCTGCTGTTTGGCGATAGCCTGTTGTCCAATATGCTCTTGATGGGCATGGCTTGGCAGCAAGGTTCCATGCCCGTTAGCAGTGCGGCTGTTGAACAGGCTATCCGCCTGAACGGTGTGGCGATTCAAGCCAACCTGGATGCCTTCCATTTGGGTCGCGTGCTGGCTCACGATGAGAAAGCACTGGCCAGCCTCCTGGCTCCAGCCGCTCAGGTCGTAACCTTGCAGCGTCGCGAAACACTGGAACAAATCATGCAGCGCTGCACCAGCAGCCTGGAGCAATACCAGAACGCCGCTTATGCCCAGCGCTTTAGCAGCACCATCAATGCTCTGCGTGAAGCCGAACAGAAACTGCGTCCGGGTCAGCGTCCTACTTTGACGGAAAAAGCCGCACGCAGCTTGTACAAACTGATGGCCTACAAGGATGAGTACGAAGTTGCTCGCCTGTTCAGCTCGCCCGCTTTCCGCCAGGATCTGGAGCAGCAATTTGAAGGTGACTTCTCCTTGCGCTTTCACTTCGCACCACCTTTGCTGGCACGCCGTGATCCATCTACCGGCCGCCCGCGCAAGATCACATTGGGCCCACGCACCGCCACCTTGCTACGTTGGATGGCGAAAGGCAAAGGTCTGCGCAACACGGTACTGGATCCATTTGGCTACACCCATGAGCGTCGTATGGAACGTCGCTTCTGGCGCGAATATCAGAGCCTGCTCAACAGCTTGAGCAAGAACCTGAATCAAGCCAACTACGCCACAGCGTTGGAACTGGCCGAGCTGCCCCAACAATTGCGCGGCTTCGGTCCCGTGAAAATGGAATCGGCCAAGAAGTATGAAGCCCGCTTTGCCGAGCTGTCGCAGCAGTTGAAAAACACTGGCCCGGAAATTCAGGCTGTTCCCGCCTAAGCCTTGCCCACTGCGGCTTTCGAAACGATTAACCTGCCCTTTCAGCCCTGCTTATGCAGGGTTTTTTTTTGGTTTGAGCAGACATTGAAAACAGCAGATCAGTCGTGAATTGAAGTCCGTTTTCAAACCGCTTTTCCATACTTAACACAGGCCTTTAAAAGCATGAAAAGGCCATGCAATCGATCCAGCAATGCGTCAAAAATCAGAGACTTGGATGCGGCTATGGGCCGATTGCACGTGTCCAGAACGCAACTTATTTGAGACAGCAGACACCGATTCCTAATTCCATAAGCCCCAAGCCATGATTAATGCTTGACTGTGTAGGGGCTTGCGTTAGACTTCTAAGCGTATAAGGTATCGACCTTAAACGCCTGCGTCATTTGAAAAAGGCCATTGCAGTTTTCCAGGCCAGGTCAAATGGGTGTGGACAAACTAAAGACTTGTTCTCAAGGAGCATGATCATGGCAACAGCCAAGAAAGGCGCAGCAAAAGCAGAAAGCACAAAAGCCGTTAGCCCCAAAAAAGCAACGCCAGCAAAAGCAGCCGCAGCACCCGTAAAAGCTACTGCTACCAAGACCAGTCCCAGCAGCAAAACCGCTGCCCCCAAGTCCCCCGCTAAAACCACCGCTACCAAGACCAGCAAGGCTGCTGTAAAAGCCCCTGCCAAGTCTGCAAGCAGCGCACCCGCCAAGAAAACGGCTGCGAAAAAAACAGCGGTAAAGAAAGCCACTCCAGCAAAAACCACGGCTGTTAAAGCCGCTGCGACCAAGACAAGCACCGCTAAAACCGTAGCCGAAAAAGCAGCTGTTAAAAAGACAGTCGCTAAAAAGGCGGTAGCCAAGAAAGCCGTTGTCAAAAAGGCCGTCGCTAAAAAAGCGGTAGCCAAGAAGACGGTGGCAAAGAAAGTGGTTGCCAAAAAATCGGTAGCTAAAAAATCAGCTGCGCCCAAAACGGCCAGCGCCAAACCCGCTACCACCACACCTGCTGCCACCGCTGCCGCAAAAAAACCGGCCAGCACCAAGGCAAGCAAACCCGTGGCCAAAAAAGCCACCCCCAGCAAAGCGGCAGCGAAACCTGCCACCAAAACCGGCACCAAAGCAGTTGTAAAGACCGCGGCTAAAAAAGCCAGTCCTGCTACCAGTGCCAAGAAACCCGTAGCTCCAAAGAAGAAAGAAGTTAAATCCGTGACCGCAGAAACCAAGACTCCAAAGACCAGCACAACGACTAACGCCACCGCTAAAGCAGGCAATAAAACAGCGGCTCGCAAAGCGACCAAAACAGCAGCAGCGCCTGCCGAACCTCGCCGCGAAGATGTCAATCCTGCTGGCTCCTGGCCCTTCCCAACAGGCAAGCGTCCTTAAGCACACGCTACTTTTATGTTTCTCCTCAAAGAGCCACCCTGATCAGGGTGGCTCTTTGGTTTGTAGCACTTGCATGCGACAATTCCCTCTCCCATCAATTCATACCAAGCAACTATGTTCAGTGAAGTCGCCCTCTTCCTAATCCATATTGTTCTGTCGCTGCTGGGCACGATTTTGCTACTGCGTGCCTGGGTGTATGCGCTCAGAATCCATCCCTTCAACCCTTATTCGCAAGCTATGTTCAAGGTCACGGACTGGCTGGTCATGCCTTTGCGCCGTGTCATTAAAAGCGGCAACCATTGGGACTGGACCTCTTTGTTCGCCGCCTGGCTTAGCGCCCTGGTATACCTGGTTTTGAGCGCCATGGTACTGACCGGATCGGTGTCCATGCTCTCGAACTTCCCCATGTTCTTGCTGGCAGCCGTCTTCACCGTTCTGCGCTGGACCTTGAGCCTGATCTTCTGGGTGGTCCTGCTGCAAGCGCTGCTATCCTGGATTCAGCCACAATCGCCCAGCATGCCCTTGCTGCGTTCCATTACAGCCCCCTTGCTGGACCCGATCCGTCGCGTCTTGCCTGACCTGGGTGGTCTGGATTTGTCGCCGCTGGTCGTCCTGCTGCTGACTCAAGTGCTCAATATGGTCATCACGCGCACCGCTTTCAGTCTGGTGCCAATCTAAGCACAGCGGACTGTACGCATGAAAAACCTGGGTATAGCCCAGGTTTTTTTTATCCTGAATTCAAGAGCAAGAATCAGGATGTCTTGTGCGAAAGTGGACCTTATACTGGCCTCACCACCAATCAGCAGGCCACTTCCATGACTCGCCTTCCATCAAAACCAGACACATCCAGCCGCTACCGCGAGGCCGAACAATTCCTGGCCGCACTGGACCCCGACTGGCAAGCGCTGGTCGCCCACGTGGGCCCTTGCATCCATCAGCCACGCCCCGAGCGCGACCCTTACGAAGCCCTGATCCGCTCTGTTGTGTATCAGCAGTTGCATACCCGGGCGGCTGAGCGCATCCTGCAACGCCTGATTGATATCTATCCGCACGGCCATTGCCCAACGCCCGAGGAAGTGCTGGCGACGCCGTATGACACCCTGCGCGCTTGTGGCTTGTCCGGTGCCAAAGCCAATAGCATTCTGGGCCTGGCCCAGGCTCGCCTGGATGGCATCATTCCCGACCAGGCCACCGCTTTGCAAATGCCGGATGAAGAGCTGATCAAGCGGCTGACCACGCTGCGCGGCATAGGTCGCTGGACGGTGGAAATGATGATGATGTACACGCTGGAGCATGAAGACATTCTGCCCGCGGACGACTTTGGGGTGCGCGAGGGCTATCGCAATTTGAAGCAGCTGGACAAGGCTCCCTCAGCCCGTGTCTTGCGTGAAATTGGCCAAGCTTGGGCACCCTACCGCAGCGTGGCTTCCTGGTACTTGTGGCGCATGCCCAAACAGGCGCCAGCATTGGCACCTTCTTCGAACAAGGTAAATCGCGCCCCGCGCTCGCAGGACAAGCCCGTTCGCCAACAAACTCCAAGTAGCCCTCTTTATTTTGCGATTGCCCAATGCAGCTTGGGTACATTGCTCGTTGCCGAAAGCGAGCGCGGGATTTGTGCGATTTCCCTGGCCGATGATGCCAAAGTCTTGCTGGAACAGTTGCAAGAGCAATTCAAGGCCGCTGAGCTGATCGAAGCCGATCCGCAATTCAATCAACGAGTGGCCCAGGTCGTTGCCATGGTAGAAGAGCCGACCCTGGGCTTAGATCTGCCCCTGGACATCCAGGGCACCCCTTTTCAACAACGTGTCTGGGAGTTTCTACGTCATATCCCAGTAGGCCAGACCTTGAGCTATACCGAGATTGCCGAACGTCTGGGCATGCCCAAAGGCGCCCGTGCCGTGGCACGAGCCTGCGCCACCAACACCTTGGCCATTGCCATCCCCTGCCATCGGGTCGTGCGGCAAAGCGGGGATCTGGCAGGCTATCGTTGGGGCCTGGAGCGCAAGAAAACCTTGCTGGAGCGCGAACGCCCCCAAAAGGCTCAGCGCTGACAGGCGTAAAAAAACCCGGCCATTGGCCGGGTTTTTTATGCACCAAGCACTAAAGCTCTGATTACATGGGCACCACGCGAGTTGGGCCATTACCACTAAGCATACGTACACGCTGACCAACGGACAGAGGTACATCGGCTTCCTGGGCCACCACACGGGTTTCGCCATTATCCAGTTGAACCGTGATTTCCAGACCCTGGGTCTTGCCCATGCGGTTTTCAACCGCATTACCAACCAGACCACCCAGAATCGCACCACCGATACTGGCCAGGATGCTACCGCGGCCACCACCAATGCTGCTGGCAGCGACACCACCCAAGGCTGCGCCACCCACGGTGCCCACGCCCGAATTCTGGTCTTCCTGAATAGTGACGGCGCGTACCGAAACCACGGTACCCAAACGCACGATCTGTTCGCGCTGAGCCTGACCGTAGCTGTATACCGAGCTGGATGCCGATTTATTGGCACAACCTGCCAGCAAAAACACGGGGGCTGCCAGACTCGCCACTACCAGCAGACGCACTTTGGGTCGATCGAAAAAAGAAACGTACATACGGTTTACTCCAAAAAACGTAGCTGGCCGAATCATAAAAAACTATCGAGCGCTCTTTTACAGACTGCGCTCAATACCATAGTGCTGTTTTAGCATGGCCGAGATATCTGACCGTTTAAATTCATGATTTTGCGGGCCATCCGCCTGAATTTTAATACTGCCCATCAAGTTACCCAAGCTGCAAGCCTCCTGCCAGCTCCAGCCTTTTGTAAGACCATATAACAAGCCTGCGCGATGAGCATCGCCACAGCCGGTGGGATCCACCACATTTTCCACGGGCACAGGGGCAATCTCGTAAGTCTGACCATTGTGATAAAGCGTGCTGCCATGCTCTCCATGCGTCACGACAGCGGCTTGCAAGCCCTGGGCGATCTCGGCCATGCTCTTGGAGGTGCGCTGCTCGATAACTTCAGCTTCGTATTCGTTAGCCGTAAGAACTTGACACAGTTCCAGCATCTCCAGCAGGTCCTCACCCGCGAACAAAGGCATGGCCTGACCCAGGTCGAAAATAAAGGGCGTACCCTGCGCATGCAGGTGGCGGGCATGAGCAAACATGCCGTCTTTGGAATCCGGAGCCACAATGCCCCATGCCGCTTCCTGACCAGACAAATCGATCTGGGCAGAATTGATCATGGCGCCCGGGTGGAAAGAGGTGATCTGGCTGGCGGCCAGATCTGTGGTGATAAAGCATTGAGGGGTGAACATCTCGGGCATCACACACACCATGCTGGTATCAATACCCAGGTTCTGCAGACGCTGTACATAATCCACACCGTCGCTGCCAACAGCCCCCACAGGAACAGGCTGGCCACCCAGCATGTTCAAGGTGTAGGAAATATTACCCGCACAACCGCCCCACTCTTTACGCAAGCTGGGCACAAAGAAGGACACGCTCAGGGTTTTGATGCTGTCGGGCAAGATGTGATCTTTGAAGTACCCCTCGAAAACCGCGATCGTATCAAACGCGATCGAACCACATACCAGCACTCGCTCGGTCATAAATTACCTTAAGGAAAAAAAGGGCTAATCTGGTAGCCATTAACTTGGAGCTGCCCGGTATTCAAAGGCAGGCGCACCATGATTTCACTGCGCGCTGCAAAAGCAGGCTCACGTCGCTCGGAAGCCAGGTACTGATCGGGCGTAATATTGCGCCGGGCGATCAGGGCTCCGGAAAAATCTTTCAAATCCAGTACCAGCGTAGGCCACTCCTGGGGCCGTTCAAACTCGTTGCGCAGCGTAAAGCCCAAGGTGGACTGTCCGGGCTGATTCGGCGCTTTATGCAAAGCCGAAGCCTGCACGCGAATCTGGTCCAGACGACGTTCGTAGGGAACCTTGCACGACAAGGTCTGACACGCGCTCTCGAACACGGGGCGCAGCATGGGTATCTGGCTGACAATCTGTACGCGATACACGTACATCAGCTGCACGACGAACAGGACAACGCCCAGAACGCACAAGCTGGTCCAGATCAGTGAACCCACACGCTGACCAAAGCTGGCTTCGCCCTCATAACGTGTCTCGCGTTGCAAGGCTGGGTTGGGGTCAATGACCCAGCCCTGCTGAAAATCCTCGCCATCCCTATCATGCGTACCATCAGCCTGACGCGAGGGGAAAGAGGCGCGCAAGGCACTGGCACGGTCGCCCACACTGAACTCAGGCTCGGCAGCCGACCACGATGCCTGACCAATATGATGGTCCCCATCTGGCTCAGAAACAGAGCCGGTCGATACGAAAAACGAGGTGTCCTGATCATCCTGCGGCAAAGGCTCGTGTCTGGAGCGGGCGCGAATGACTGACGGCTCTACCGACTCAACCGCAGGCTCTGCCGGGCGGACAAAAGGCTCGGTAGTTACAGCAGCAGGCGCGGCCGGAGGGACAGGTGCTTGTGTCAGGATGGAGTCGGGGAATTTGCGTACCTGCAAGGACTCGTGGGCCGTGCCTTCATCACGCGGCGGGGCGTGACGGGAGTGCTCCACAAATCGCGGCCCTGGAATGGGCGCTTGCAGGTCCACCGACTGCACCTGTTCCTGCCGTGGCGAAACAGGTGGCTCGGGCGCCAGGCGCGGCTCGATCTGAACCGGCGTGGCGGGGGAATGATAGGAAGGCTCAGGGGCTTGCTCATCAATGACTTCTTCAAAGCCATCGAAGATATGCGCACATTGAATGCAGCGTATATAGCCCCGGCGGCGTTGCAGCGTTTCTACACTGGCTGCAAACGATGTCCCGCAACGGGGGCAGCGAGTCTTTAGCTCCATGAACTCACCTTAAGTTCTGCCGTCTTATAACGGGCGTTGACCAGCCAAACACACCCAGCCATCGCGCTCCTGCCAAACCGACATGGGCAAGTAGGAGGAATAGACCTCGATCATCTCCTCGGCCTGCCAATCGTAAATACCGGACAGGATCAAATGCCCGCCCGGTTTGACACGGTTGGCCAGCATGGGAGCCAGCATACGCAGGGGATTGGCCAGAATGTTGGCGACAACCAGATCCGTTTGCCCGGCGGGCATGGCATCGGGCAGCAAGCCTTCAACCTCGACCTGATTGACTTGCGCATTGTAGCGCGTGGCAATCACGGCCTGCTCGTCAATGTCCACACCAACCGTATGGCCAGCACCCAGCTTGCGGGCGGCAATCGCCAAGATACCGGAGCCACAACCGTAGTCCAGCACGGTCTGACCCGCTTGCACATGATGGGCCAGCCAATCCAGACACAAATGCGTCGTGGGGTGACTGCCGGTACCAAAGGCCAGGCCGGGGTCCAATTCAATACGCACCAGGCCGTCATCGCCTTCCTGGGCGACTGGCAGGTCCTCGTCGTCCTTGTGCCAGCTGGGCACAATCAAGATACGATCGCCCACCGGGATGGGACCAAACTGCGATTGCGTCAAACGAACCCAATCCTCGTCGGGTACTTCGCGCACGCTCCACTGGGCCTTTGCAGGATCCAGCACACCGGCTTCAAAAAGCGGTTGCAGCAACTCTTCTGGCTCCAGCTCCTCGGGCAGCAAGGCCACCACCCGATTTCGATCCCAGGCCAGCACATCCGGTTCGATACCAGGTTCGCCAAACAGGGGCTTTTCCTGGTCGGTATCACCATCGGCATCTTCCACCGACACCGACAAGGCGCCCGCCTCAAGCAAGGCATCGGACAAGCGCTCGGCCTCGTGTTCCTGGCAGCTCAGTAAGAGTTCACGCATACATAGTTTCCATAAAGCAAAACAGGGGGCTCGCCCCTGTTTTACATAGTCATCATTCTTGTCAGGTCAGGGCTGTGGCCTGACCTGTTGCTGCCCTTACTTGCTACGTTGGGCCAGCTTTTGTTCCAGGTAGTGAATGCTGGTGCCGCCTGCCTTGAAGCTGGCGTCCTGCATCAATTCCCGGTGCAGATCCACGTTCGTCTTGATCCCTTCCACCACCATTTCGGACAAGGCAATGTCCATACGGGCAATGGCTTGCTCGCGCGTCTTACCGTAGGTAATCAGCTTGGCAATCATGGAATCGTAGTACGGCGGCACGGTGTAGCCGGTGAACACGTGCGAGTCGATACGCACGCCAGGGCCACCGGGAGTGTGCCACTTGGTAATCAAGCCCGGGCTTGGTACGAAGTTGAATGGATCTTCCGCGTTGATACGGCATTCGATCGAGTGACCTTCAAACTCGATGTCACGCTGGCGCAGCACGAACTTCTCGCCTGCGGCCACTTTGATCTGCTCCTGGACCAGATCAATGCCGGTGATCATTTCAGTGATGGTGTGTTCGACCTGAATACGGGTGTTCATCTCGATAAAGAAGAACTCGCCGTTTTCGTACAGGAATTCAAACGTACCAGCACCGCGGTAACGCATACGACGGCAGGCATCAGCACAACGCTCGCCGATGCGTTCGATCAGGCGACGTGGAATACCTGGAGCCGGTGCTTCTTCAATCACTTTCTGGTGACGACGCTGCATGGAGCAGTCGCGCTCCCCCAGCCAAACTGCATTGCGATCCCCATCAGCCAATACCTGAATTTCGATATGGCGTGGATTCTCGAGGTACTTTTCCATGTAGACCTCGGGATTATTGAACGCAGCAGCGGCTTCGGTTTTGGTCGTGGCAACGGCCGTCAGCAAAGCGGCTTCGGTGTAGACCACGCGCATGCCGCGACCACCACCACCGCCAGAGGCCTTGATGATGACCGGGTAGCCCACTTCACGGGCAATACGCACGATTTCAGCAGGATCGTCGGGCAAGGCGCCATCCGAACCGGGAACCACAGGCACACCGGCCTCGATCATGGCTTTTTTGGCCATGACCTTATCGCCCATCGTGCGGATGTTCTCGGGACGTGGGCCGATAAAGACAAAACCGCTCTTTTCGACACGATCAGCGAAGTCCGCGTTTTCAGCCATAAAGCCATAGCCAGGGTGAATGGCTTCCGCATCGGTGACTTCTGCTGCCGAGATAATGGCAGGCATGCTCAGGTAGCTGTCACGGGCTTGGGCGGGGCCAATACACACGGCCTCGTCGGCCAGACGCACGTACTTGGCACCACGATCAGCTTCAGAATAAACGACGACTGTCTTGATACCCATCTCGCGGCAAGCGCGCTGGATACGCAAGGCAATTTCGCCCCGATTGGCGATTAGGATTTTTTCAAACATATCATCAACCGATGACGAACAGAGTCTGACCGTATTCCACCGGCCCGCCGTTTTCAACCAGAATTTCCTTGATCACGCCGGACTTGTCGGCTTCGATCTCGTTGAGCAGCTTCATGGCTTCGATAATGCACAAAGGCTCGCCTTCCTTGACCGTCTGGCCCACTTCCACAAAAGGAGCAGCGCCTGGGCTAGGAGCACGGTAGAACGTGCCGACCATAGGAGCCTTGACGGCGTGGCCTTCGGGAACGGCGGGTGCAGCGGGAGCTGCGGCAGGAGCGCCAGCGGCGGGGGCTACCACCTGGGCTACAGGAGCCTCGGGAGCATAGACCACGGGAGCTGCCGAGCTTTGCGAAAATTTCACAATGCGAACCTTGTCATCACCTTCAGTGATTTCCAGTTCGGCAATGCCAGACTCGGCTACCAGATCGATCAGGGTTTTGAGTTTTCTAAGATCCATGCGTACTTCCCGCAACGCCGCACTAGCCACTGACTGGGTCAGGACGGCATTAAAAAAATATTGGTCAAAAAAACGAAACGAACCGCCTAACTATTCAAAGCAAACCGCAGCGCGGCTTCATAACCGTAGGCCCCCAAACCAACAATGACACCGCTAGCGATGTCAGAGAGATAGGAGTGGTGACGGAACGGCTCACGACGGTGAACATTGGACAGATGAACTTCAATAAACGGAATACCGACACCGGCAAGCGCATCCCGTATCGCCACGCTGGTATGGGTGTAGGCCCCAGCATTGATCAGGATGAAATCCACGCCCTCGGTACGGGCTTGATGAATTCGATCGACGAGCCCGCCTTCGTGATTACTTTGAAAAAAATGACACTGCGCGCCATGCTGGTCGGCCAGCACCTGTAAACCACTGTTGATATCGTCGAGAGTCTGATGTCCGTAGACATCGGGTTCTCGGGTACCCAGCAGGTTGAGGTTGGGCCCGTTAAGGACCAGGACATGTTTCGCCATAGCGGATTTTTCGTCAAGACAGACCGCCTTTTTACGCTAAATAACGTCATTTGTCCATAAACCTGCTTGGCTTACAAACAGTTAGCATTGGTCCCATCCCGTTTGAAACAGGGGTGGACCAGACCGGCAATTTGACGAAATTAAGCGAAAAAGTCGGCCAGTTAGCGTTGAGCTTTAATAACTTCGTCCAACTTTTCGGGATCTATCTGGCCCAAAATGCGTTCGCTGACCCGGCCATTGCTGCCAAACACGACAGTAAAGGGCAATCCGCCCTTTTTATTGCCCACGCTACGCATTTGCTTCAGGCCGCCCGAGCCAGCCAGCAAAATGTCGTAACTGACCGGCACGCGTTCCAGAAACTCTTTCACGTTATCCAGCGAGTCCACTGCAATACCCACAAAGTTCACCTCGGGGTAGCGTTTGTGCAGTTCCTGCAGATCCGGCATTTCCTTGACGCAAGGTGCACACCAGGTCGCCCAGAAATTGACCACCAGGGGCTTGCCTATATAAGTAGAGAGCGCGCGATCTTCGCCCTGAAGATCCTTGAAGCTTTGCGCCAGGAAGGGGTCTGAAGGCAGCAAACTGGCCCAAGGGGCGGGATGCAGGGCCAAAAGACTTGCACACACTAGCGATTTCTGCAGAAAAAGACGCCTACGCATACCGGCTCACACCTGAAAAAATATCATCTGGGGATGATAGCACCGGCCCTCACCAAAGCTCACGCATCAGATCAAACAGTCGTCTAGAATACAGGCCGGAGGATTGTCATGCACATACATATACTAGGAATTTGCGGCACATTCATGGGTGGTCTGGCCCTGATTGCCCGCTCGGCTGGCCATACGGTTACCGGTTGCGATGCCGGGGTCTACCCGCCCATGAGCACGCAGCTGGAAGAACAAGGCATTGAGCTTATTGAAGGCTTTGGCGCAGAGCAAACCAGGCTGTCCCCTGATCTCTATATAGTGGGCAATGTAGTTACGCGCGGTAATCCTCTGATGGAAGCCATTCTGGATCAGGGTCTGCCTTATACATCCGGCCCGCAATGGCTGGGCGAGAACATTCTGCACAAGCAGCACGTTCTGGCCGTGGCCGGCACGCACGGCAAGACCTCCACCAGCTCCATGCTGGGCTGGATCCTGGAACAGGCCCAGCTGTCCCCCAACTTCCTGATCGGTGGCGTGGCCCCCGGCCTGGGTGTGTCGGCCCGCTTCAATCCAGAACAATCCTTGTTTGTGATCGAGGCCGACGAATACGACACCGCCTTTTTCGACAAGCGCTCCAAATTTGTTCACTACCGCCCCCGCACGGCCATCCTGAACAATCTGGAATACGATCACGCTGATATCTTCCCTGATCTGCACGCCATCCAGACCCAATTTCACCATCTGGTGCGTACCATCCCCTCCACCGGGCTGATTCTGCGTCCCACCCACACCCCCAGCCTGGACGAAACCCTGGCCCGTGGATGCTGGACGCCGGTTGAACAGTTTGGCCCCGACGGAGATTGGGACAGCAAGGCAATCAGCGCCACCTCTTTCGACGTGATGTTCAAAGGCCAGTCCCAAGGCATCGTCCAATGGACACTGACCGGCGAACACAATCGCCTGAACGCTCTGGCCGCCATCGCCGCTGCCCACCATGTGGGCGTCAAACCTGAACAGGCTTGCGCGGCACTGAGCCAATTCGCCGGCATCAAGCGCCGCATGGAAGTGCGTGGCGTGGTCAATGACATTACCGTCTACGACGATTTTGCCCATCACCCTACCGCCATTGCTACTACGCTAGCCGGTTTGCGCAGCCAGACAGGTAAAGCCACCCGAATTCTGGCCGTGTTGGAGCCACGCTCCAACACCATGAAGCTGGGTGCCATGGCTGCCCGCCTGCCCGGTTCGCTGGAAGATGCCGACCTGGTTTTTTGCTACGGCGAGACCCAGGGCAAGCACGCGCTGGGTTGGGATGCGGCCAAGGTCCTGGCTCCTTTAGGGGATCGCGCCACAGCGTGGAATGATTTGGATAAAATGGTTCAGGCCATTGTTCAGGCCAGCCAGCCCGGCGATGCCATTGTCGTGATGAGTAACGGCAGCTTTGGCGGCATTCATCAGCGCCTGCTGGATCAACTGTCACGCTGACCCTCTTATCTATATAGCAGGTGCCTCCATGATCCTCTATCTACACGGCTTTCGTTCCTCGCCTTCGTCCTACAAAGCGCAGCGCCTGAAACAAACCATGCAGGACAGGGGCTTGCTGCACCTGTGGCGCTGCCCGCAATTGCCCGCCAGCCCGGCCCAGGCCATTGCCATGTGCAAGCGCATTGTGGACACGGCAATGCAGGCGGGCATGAGCGCCGATCAATTGTGTGTGATCGGCTCCTCGCTGGGCGGTTACTATGCCAGCCACCTGGCGCAGCACTATCACAGCCGCGCCGTGCTGCTTAACCCGGTGGTCTACGCAGGGCGCGATCTGGCTACGCAGGTGGGCGAGCATGTCTGTTATCACTCGCCCGACCCGTTTCACTTCCTGCCCGACTATGTGGATGAGCTCAACGACATTCACGTACCACGCCCCAGCGATCCCCAGCGCTTTTACCTGCTGGCCGCCAAAGGTGATGAAGTCCTGAACTGGCGCGAGATGGCGGACTGGTACAAAGGCAGCCAAGGTCACATTCTGGAAGGCGGAGATCACGGCCTGACCGACTTTGATCCCTGGATCGACGAAATTTTGCGCTTTGCCCTGCAACAACCTTAACTATCTTTACCGGATGGCCAGCACCATCCAGATGGAAAATCATGTACGTCCTTTTTGAAGACAGCGGTAATTTCAAAGCAGAAAAAATATTTTCTGACAGCGATACCACCATGCAGGTGGAATCCGCGTCTGGCAAACGCAGCAAAATAAAGAAAAACAGCGTTCTATTTACCTTCGAGCAGCCCGCCCCGGCAGAACTGCTGGAAAAAGCCCAAGCGCTGGCCGAATCCCTGGATATCAATTTTTTATGGGAATGCGCCCCCCAGGAGGAGTTTGAAGCGTCCACGCTGGCACAGGATTATTTCGGTCACGCGCCCAGCGCTGTCGAAAAAACCGGCACCATCTTTGCCCTGCACAGCGCACCCGCCTACTTTCACCGTCGTGGCAAAGGGCTGTACCGCCCTGCTCCGCCAGAAATTTTGCAAGCCGCTCTGGCCGCCATTGAAAAGAAACGCCTGCAGCAAGAGCAAATCCAGACCTGGGCCGAACAGATGATCAAGGGCGAACTGCCGCCCGAAGTTGCCGAGAAAGCCAGCACCTTCCTGACTCAGCCAGACAAGAACACGCTGGAGTGGAAAGCGTTTGATCAGGCCCAGAAAGAACTGGGTGTCAGCACGGAAAAGCTGCTGCTGTCGCTGGGTGCCTGGTCCAATCCACTGACTTTGCATCAACATCGCTTTTTGGCCGCGCACTTCCCCAAAGGGACAGGCTTTCCGGAGATTGCCCTGCAAAATTGGGGGCAGGACCTGCCCGAGGCCGATGTCACCGCCTACTCGGTGGACGACGCCAATACGATTGAAATTGACGACGCCCTGTCCGTCCAGCATCCGGAACCGGGCCGCCTGCGTATCGGGGTTCACATTGCCGTGCCTTCGCTGGCCTTGGCTCGTGGCAACGAGATCGACCAGATTGCCCGCAATCGCATGGCAACGGTATACACACCGGGCTACAAGATCCCTATGCTGCCGCCCGAGCTGATCGCGCATTTCTCCCTGGATCAAGGGCAGACTCGTCCTACCCTGTCGCTGTATGTAGACGCCGACATCAGCACTGGTGAAATCCTGTCGCATCAGACTCGTCTGGAACGCATTACCGTGGCGGGCAACCTGCGCCAACACGAGCTGGACCCGCTCATCAGCGAAGAAGCTCTGGCCGACGAAAACGCCGAACTGCCCTATGCACAATGGCTGCGTCCGCTATGGAACTTCTCGCGCCAACTGTCAGCCCAGCGTGAAGCCGTGCGAGGCAAACCGGAAAACAATAACCGTGTGGAATACAGCTTCGAGCTGGATGGCCCGCACGACGATCCAAACTCCATCATTCGTCTGGTGCCACGCGTGCGCAATGCGCCGCTAAGCCTGCTGGTGGCTGAATACATGATTCTGGCCAATCAGCTGTGGGGCGGTTTGCTGGCCGAGCACAATGTGCCCGGTATTTACCGCTCCCAGCAGTTCATGCGTACGCGTATGTCCACCACGCCCGGCCCGCACGAATCCATTGGTGTGCCGCAATACATCTGGTCGACCTCGCCCCTGCGCCGTTATGTGGACCTGATCAATCAGGGCCAGATTCTGGCGGCGGCCGAGCACGGCATCTCCGCACGCCTGGCCGCCCCCTTCCAGCCCAAGGATGCGGATCTGTACGCCATTATTGGCGCCTTTGAATCGCAATACACCCAGTGGTCGGACTACCAGTCGTCTCTGGAGCGCTTCTGGTGCCTGCGCTGGCTGCAACAAAACGACATCAAGCAAGTCCAGGCCAACTTCATCAAGGAAGATCTGGTGCGCCTGAGCAATGCGCCGCTGGTTCTTCATGTCCCCGGCCTGCCAGCACTTGAACGTGGTCAGGAAGTCACGCTGGATCTGTTGTCCTTCGACGAACTGGCTTTGACGGTGGAAGCCCGTTTGCGCTCGGTCGCCACGGCTGACTGACGATCATGACCAAGCTCGACCGCCGCCACGCGCCCAAAGACTATTTGTGGCTGGCGGTCGCCCTTTCGGCACTGATTCATCTTTTGCTGATCTTCTGGCCGGCTCGCGCGCCCTCGCCCGCACCAGCCAACAGTCTGGATGTAGCACTGGTCAATTTCAGTACCGACTCGGCACCGTTAAGTCCCCAACTGTTAGCGCAGTTGAATCTGGATGGCGGCGGAGAGCATCAGCAAGGGCAAGCCAGCAATCCTTTGCCGCTGACCGATCCCAATCTGCCGAATCAGTTAGTGCTGGAAGCCTTGCGTGCACGCCAGCAAAGCCTGGAAGCTGAACAGCAGCGCCTGCTGGGCGAGCTGGAAAGTCAGGACAAGGCACCTTTGTCGACACCCAGCTTTGAATATATTGGCGCGTCCATTGAGCCCGGCCCGGACGACCATGATCTGGACCCACAAGTGCAAAATAGCCAACTGGCGATTTTGCGTGAGCAGATTCGTGAACAACAACGCCAACCCCGCTACCACTATGTAGGCCCCAGCGCCAAAGCCAGCGAACAAGCCCAGTACCTGGATCAGTGGCGTCAAAAAATTGAGCAGACCGGCACCCGCCACTATCCGAAGCAAAATGGCGAGCAACTGTACGGTCAACTGCAAATGACAGTCTATATCCGGCGCGATGGCAGCCTGCTGCGTGCCCAGATTACTGAGCCTTCAGATCAGGCCGCCTTGAATCTGGCGGCCCGCCGCATTGTGGAACTGGCCGCCCCCTTCGCCCCCCTGCCCGAACAAGTGGCTCCTGACGCGGATGTACTCGTCATTACCCGCAGCTGGAGTTTTACGCATGACAGGCTCAGTATGCACGGCACGGATGTGCAATAAGATCGTATTGTCCACAGCAAGCTCTGGCAAAAGCAGACCCTAGGGTAAAATATGCGCTTTCAGCCTTGGGGCTGACACCTCACAACAAGACAAGCATCGCTTAACCATGCCCGACACGACTCCCGCCAAGCGCTACGGCGTTATTGGTCACCCTATCGAGCACAGCCGCTCTCCACAAATCCATACGCAGTTTGCCAGCCAGTTCAATCTGGCCCTGAGCTACGAGCGCATTCTGGCACCACTGGATGGCTTTAACGCCACCGTGGAGGAGTTTTTCAAGGACGGCAGCGGCCTGAATGTCACCTTGCCCTTCAAAGAGCAGGCTTATGATCTGGTGGGCCCACGCTTGAGCCGTCGCGCTCGCATGGCCGGAGCCGTCAATACGCTATGGCTGGAAGATGGACAGTTGCATGGCTGCAATACCGATGGCGTGGGCTTGTGCTCGGACCTGCTGCGTGTCGGCCACAACCCGGAAGGCAAGCGTATCTTGCTGATCGGTGCAGGTGGTGCCTCGCGTGGAGTGGTGTTCCCCTTATTGGAAGCCGGTTGCGAAATGCTGCACATCATCAACCGCACCAGCGCCAAAGCCTACGACATTCGTGAGCAGGTCGTTGCTCTGGACCCGGATGCCTCCCGCCGCCTGAGCGCGGGCGGTCTGGACGATCATTGTGGCGACTGGGACATTGTGATCAATGCCACCTCGGCCAGCCTGAACCAGAATCTGCCCGAACTGCCAGATGCCCGTTATCGCAGCAACTCTCTGGCCTACGATATGTTTTATGCCAGCGAACCCACTGCCTTCATGCGTGCCGCCGAGCAAGCCGGTGCCACACATAGCAAAGATGGCCTTGGCATGCTGGTAGGCCAAGCGGCCGCCAGCTTTCAGATCTGGCACGGCGTAGAGGCCGATGTCGAACCCGTACTGGCCCAGCTGCGCCAGGACATCGGACAAATCTGACGTGCGTCGCCTTCTGGCCCATCCCTGGAAACTGGCTGGCCTGGCCGTTCTGGCCGTGGCCGCTGGTGTTCTGCTTTATCAGATCGCCCTGTTTCTGATGGTGCTCTGGTACAGCGTGGTGCCGCCCCGCATGACCACCTTCATGGCGGCCGAGCAGGGCCAGTTGCGCAGCGCCAATGCGGATGCCGAACTGCGCTATCAATGGGTGCCGTACGACAAGATCAGCGCCAATTTGAAACGCGCAGTGATTGCCTCCGAAGATTCGAACTTCCTGAACCATTCGGGGGTCGAATGGGATGCCATTCGCAAAGCCTGGGAATACAACCGTCGCCAGTCGGAAAAGGGCTCTACCCGCCGTCGTGGTGGTTCTACCATTTCCCAGCAACTGGCCAAGAATCTGTTTCTATCGGAATCACGCAGTTATCTGCGCAAAGGTCAGGAATTGATTCTGACCTATATGATTGAAACCGTCATGAGCAAGGAGCGCATCCTGGAGCTGTACCTGAACGTAGCTCAATGGGGAGAAGGCGTTTTT
Source organism: Alcaligenes sp. DN25 (assembly GCF_023674485.1). Taxonomy (NCBI): domain Bacteria; kingdom Pseudomonadati; phylum Pseudomonadota; class Betaproteobacteria; order Burkholderiales; family Alcaligenaceae; genus Alcaligenes; species Alcaligenes sp. DN25. Next base: position 3,449,419 of record NZ_CP098408.1, read on the forward strand.
GGTGCCCAGGCGGCGGCACGCCACTACTTCAAGGTTGATGCGGCCAAGCTCAGTGCCATGCAGGCCGCCCGTCTGGCGGGCATGTTGCCCAACCCGGCCTACTATGACAAAAACCGTAACAGCCCCTATTTGCAATCGCGCACGCGCACTATCAGTCAACGTATGCGACAAGTCGCTATTCCCTGACTGCAATCCGCATTTTTGTTAAGCTAGCCACGTCTTTCCTGGGCCCTATTTTCATGCGCACCGCACGCCGCTATCTCGCTTCCGAAATCTATCGCTCCAGCGCCGTGGTGCTGATTGCCCTGCTTGGCCTGTTCACCTTTTTCGCCCTGATTGAAGAGCTGGACAAGGTCGGTTCCAAGTTCACCCTGATGAATCTGTTTTACATCCAGGCCCTGGAGCTGCCCACCCGTCTGTACGACCTGCTGCCCATTGGCCTGTTGATTGGTGCCACCCTGGCCCTGGCCAGTCTGGCTCAGCGCAATGAGCTGGTAATTTTGCGTGCGTCAGGCGTTAGCGGCCTGCACATGATGCTGATGCTCTGGACCATTACCCTGCCCCTGGTAGGGGGGGCCTTTGTTTTGTCCGAGTATGTCACCCCCATGGCCGAGATCAAATCCAGTGAGCAAGGCATGGCCTTGCTGGGACGTTCCGGTGGCGGCCGTCTGGACAGTGGCTACTGGTTCAAGGAGAGCAATGACAGTGGCGGGGTGCGCATCATCAATATTGCCAACCTGCAGGGCGATGGCAAAGTAAGCGATGTCAGCGTGTTCGACTTCTCGGATGGGCAGCGCCTGAGTGCAATGACTCAAGCTCCCAGCGGACAGTTCCACAAGAACCAGCTGGACTTGCAGGACGTTACCGAAACCCACGTCAATGAGCAGGCCCACACGGCTCTGTCACAGGATAAGGCGCCTGATCAAGCGCTGGTCAAAATTGAAAAACGCCCCACCTTGACGCTGACCACCACGCTAACGCCGGATCGACTGATTGCACGCGTCGTGACACCCGAGCGCATGTCCATTCTGGACCTGAAGGATTACATCGGCTACTTGGACGCGAACAAGCTGCAGACCAAACGTCAGGTTGTGGCCCTGTGGCGCAAAGTCGCTTACCCCTTTACCTTGCTGGTCATGATTACCATTGCTGCGCCTATCGGCTTCATGCAGACCCGCCACGGCGGTGTGGGCACCAAGGTCTTTACCGGTATCTTGCTGGGCGTGGGCTTTTTCATGATCAATCAGTTGGCCTTGAACGTGGCCATGCTCAGCAATCTGGCGCCGTGGGTCACCGCTCTGGTTCCGAACCTGATCGCCATGGCCATGGCCTTGAGTGCTCTTATCATGATGGAAAACCGGCACAACCGGCGTCGTCGCAACTCCAGCACAACCAACTAAATCATGTCCTTAGCTACTTCCCCCGCCATCTGGGCGATTGGTGATATTCAAGGCTGCTGCCGCCCCCTGGACAGCTTGCTCAGCCATCCTGATATTGCAGCCGACAGCCAGGCCAAATTCTGGTTTGCAGGCGATCTGGTCAACCGTGGCCCGGACTCTCTGGGAGCGTTGCGCCTGATTCGTTCTCTGGGCGATCGCGCCGTCTGTGTACTGGGCAACCACGACATTCACTGTCTGGCAGTCGCTGCCGGGGTGCGCAAGCCCGGCAAACAGGATACCTTGCAGGAACTGCTGGCCGCGCCGGACGCACAAGAGCTGCTGGACTGGCTGCGACACCAACCGCTGGCTCATTATGAGCATGGCCATCTGATGGTACATGCCGGAGTGCACCCCGACTGGAGCCCGGAGCAAACGCTGGAATACGCCCACGAGCTGGAAGCACTCTTACGTGCGGATGACTGGCAAGAAAAGATTATTGAGTTGTTCGGCAACAACCCGGATCGCTGGGATGCTGGGCTACAAGGCTACGATCGCCTGCGCGCCATTGTCAGCACCTTGACCCGCATGCGCATGTGCGATGTGAATGGCCGCATGGACTTCAAGCACAAGGGTGCACCGGATGCCGAGTCCGGCTTGCTAGCGTGGTATGAAATGCCGAATCGCGCCTGTGCCCAGGTTCCTATTATTTTTGGACATTGGTCTACGCTGGGCTTGCTGAACACGCCTACCGTGATCAGTCTGGATACCGGCTGCGTCTGGGGTCGCCAGCTTAGTGCTGTACGCCTGCAAGACCGGCATCTGGTTCAGATTCACTGCCCGGAAAGCAAGAAACCGGGCTAAAGCCATCAGGCCTCGACAGTGACGGCCTCGGGGCACACGACCGCACGGATCTGTTCACGAGCTGTTTGTGCCGTTTGCGAACGTCCCCACTCCGTACAGGATTGAGCCGGCATCAGGTCCAGAAAATGGCAGTGCACAGAGACATTACGCGCACTGAGCAGAACCCAGATATTGCCAACCAGAGACTGCTCGCCCACAAAGGCAAAGCGCTCACTGCGCTGGCCTTTCTGCTCAAATACCAGAGCCACCGGCTGAATATCCACATTCAGGCTGATAGCCGTCTCAAACAAACTGGCGTGGAAAGGCTGTACATCCAGACCGGTTGAAGTGGTGCCTTCAGGGAACAGACCTACGGCATCACCACGCTCAAAGCACACAGCCATTTGCTGGCTGACAATCTGAATGGCACGACGCTGCCCGCGCTCAATGAAAACCGTCCCTGCACCCGCCACCAGCCAGCCAATCACTGGCCAACGGCGAATATCGCTTTTTGCAATGAAAGAGGTACTACGCACGCTGTTGAGTACAAAAATGTCCAACCAGGAGATATGGTTGGACACATAGAGCACGGATCGATCCTGAACGGCCTGGCCGTGCTGCAGCACACGCACGCCGCAGATCAGCATCAAGAGGCGCGACATGCGCAACACCATGACGCGGCGCCCGCCTGGACGCAATACCGGAAAAAGCAGACCGACGCTTAACAAGCCGACCACGATCCACACAATCAGAGCGACAGCGCGCCAACTAAAACGAAATAAACTAATCAAAAGGCTGCAACCTTGTAGAGAGCTCAGGCCGGTGGCAGGCTGTCCAGATATCGCTGCAGGATCACGCAAGCTGCCATGGCATCATCATCGTCATTATTGCCCAGCAATTCTTGAGCCTCCATGCTGGAGCCCCGCTCATCGACCAGGTCTACTGCAACGCCATAGCGACCGTGCAGTTGGTTGGCAAAACGCCGACACCGCAGCGAAGCATACTGCTCGCCACCATCCAGGGTCAAAGGCAAACCTACCACGACGCGATCGGGCTGCCATTCCTTGAGCAAAGCCTCGATAGCCGCAAAGCGCTGTTCCCGTGTAACGGGCCGCAAAATCGTATAAGGGCGGGCCTGGCGCGTCAAGGTGTTGCCCAGCGCCACACCAATTTTTTTCAGGCCATAGTCAAAGGCCAGCAAGGTTTGCGCCGAGCTGACCATTGACGGTGTTTCGTGTTCAGGCATGGCCCGCAGCACCTGTCAGGGTAAAAGGACTGATTCCCAGCAAGGCCAGGGCGCGATCATAGCGCTCCCCAACCGGGGTAGAAAACAGGATTTCATGGGTAGCCTTGATGCTCAGCCAGGCATTGTCGGCCATCTCGCTTTCCAGCTGGCCCGCAGCCCAACCGGCATAACCCAGCGTGACCAGCATATGCACTGGCCCCTGGCCTTGGGCTACGTCCTGCAGTACGTCCCGCGAAGTAGTCAGAGTCAGATCACCTACCCCCAGACTGGAGGTATAGGTTTTATCGGAATCATGGAGAACAAAGCCGCGATCCGTTTGCACCGGTCCACCGAAGTAGACAGAAGTCGCGGCCAGATCAGCCCGGTTTTCCACATCCACCTCGATACGAGACAGGAGCTCAACCAGGCTCAGATCCGTTGGTCGATTGATAACAAGGCCCAAGGCACCTTGTTCATTATGTTCACAGACATAAATCACCGTGTCGGCCAAGCTGCCCGAAACCACACCGGGCATGGCAAGTAACAGGTGGTGCGTTAGATCTGCGCTTTCTTGGATTAGCGGGGACTGGCTAGTGGCACTCATACACACCTCCCGTCAAAACAAACCACCTTGGAACTTGAGATGATCACACTTGGATCATTTCGAAGTCTTCCTTACGAGCGCCGCATTCGGGACAGACCCAGTTCGGAGGGACGTCTTCCCAGAGTGTGCCCGGCGCAATGCCTTCCTCAGGCAAACCTGCTTCTTCATCATAAATCCAGCCGCAAATCAGGCACATCCACGTACGCATAGTATTCCTACTGTATTTGTAAACATAGTCCGATCCGCGTGCAAATCGGGGCAATCCATTAAAATGGGGTTCATATTACTAAATTACTCAACCCGTGACATCCAGAGCCTTGCCGGCCCTGCATGGGTAACCAAGACAAGATGGCTGCTGAAATCAAAAATTCAAGTCCTGCTCTGGCGCTCGTGCTGGCTCCTTATGATCCCAGCGGCGGTGCCCACCTGCCCGCCGATGCCATCACTGGCGCTCATCTGGGCTGCCATATCGTCAGCGTGCCCACCGCCTTGCTGGTGCGCGATAGCGCGCAGCAAGAAAACATTCAGACCCTGGCAGAGGACATTGCCGACGACCAGGCGCGCTGCTTGCTGGAGGACATGAACATTCAGGCCATCAAGTGCGGTCCTGTCTACAGTCCTGAAATCGCCAGCATGGTGGCCGAGCTTTGCTCCGACTACCCTGAACTGCCCTTGGTCCTGCACCTGAGCGCCATGCCCACCGGCCTGGACGAACTGGATGCGGACGATGCTCTTGATGCCAGTTTACGCCTGCTCCTGCCCCTGAGCTCCTTATTATTGATCGACCACCCCAGCCTGGAGCGCTGGCAGGCCGACGAGCTGCTGGGCGACACCCCCGATGCCGTGGAAACCTTGTTGAATAACGGAGCCAATGCCGTACTGGTCACCGGCGTCCCCGGTGCTGCCGGACAATGGCATACGCGCTTTCAGGGACATCACGGTCGTCTGGACTACAGCATGCCGCTGGATGGCGGCCTGCGTCAGCAGGACATAGACAGTTTGCTGGCTACCGCCTGCCTGAGCTTTCTGGCTCAAGGCCACGAGCTGGATAACGCGGTAGAATCAGCCTTGTTGCACCTGCAGGCACGTGCCAGTGACACCTTCCAGCCCGGTATGGGCCACCGCCTGCTCAACCCTGTTTCTCCCCAAAATGACTGACGCCACCACCCTGCGCTTTCCTGCCGGTCTATACGGCATTACTCCCGAATGGGACGACACCGCCCGCTTGTTGAACGCCGTGCGTGCCGCTCACGAAGGGGGTTTGCAGGTCTTGCAGTTCCGTCGCAAGAACGGCCCGGAACCAATCCGCCAGCAACAACTCAAAGAGTTGATCAAGCTGTGCCTGTCTTTGGATCTGCCGCTATTGGTGAACGATCACTGGAGCTGGGCGCAAGAGTTTGACGTGCAAGGCGCGCACCTGGGTAAAAGCGATGGCGAGTTGACCCAGGCCCGTCAGGCACTGGGGCCGCAAGCCCTGCTGGGACGCTCCTGCTATAACAGTCTGGATCTGGCTCGCCAGGCCCTGGCAGACGATGCAGACTACATTGCCTTTGGTGCCATGTACCCTTCCAGCGTCAAACCCGAAGCCCCCCCGGCTGAACTGAACACCTTGCGACAAGCTCGACTACTTTGCCAAGAACAAGAACACGAGGGACGGCGTGCTGCCATTGTTGCGATTGGCGGCATCACACCCGAGAAAATGCCCGAACTGCTGGAAGCAGGGGTCGATAGCGTTGCCGTTATCAGCAGCCTGTTTGAAACCAGCGATATACGCGCCACGGCGCAACGCTTTACCGACTACTTTCACGCCCAGGACTCATCGCGCTTTGTGCGCTGATCCCTTGCCTGGCCTTGACCTTTTCACATCTGGATTCTTGCCTCATGTCCCGTAACTCCGAACTTTTTGAACGTGCCTGCAAAGTCATCCCCGGCGGCGTCAACTCGCCCGTCCGTGCCTTCGGTTCCGTGGGCGGCACCCCGTGCTTTATCGAACGCGCTCAGGGCCCTTACATCTGGGATGCAGACGGCCAGCAATACACGGACTACGTGGGTTCCTGGGGACCGGCCATTCTGGGCCACTCCGATCCGGAAGTTATCAAGGCCGTACAGGAAGCCGCCGTACACGGCCTGTCCTACGGCGCGCCTACCGAAGGCGAAGTCGTGCTGGCTGAAACCCTGACCAAGATGCTGCCGTCCATCGAGCAAGTGCGTCTGGTCAGCTCCGGCACCGAAGCCACCATGAGCGCCATTCGTCTGGCCCGTGGCTTTACCGGCCGCAACACCATCATCAAGTTTGAAGGCTGTTACCACGGCCACGCTGACAGTCTGCTGGTCAAAGCCGGTTCCGGCTTGCTGACCTTTGGCAACCCCACCTCTGCAGGCGTGCCAGCCGAATTTGTCGGCCACACCCTGGTGCTGGACTACAACGATCTGGACGCCGTGCGCGATGCTTTCAAACAGAAAGGCAGCGAAATCGCCTGCATTATCGTTGAGCCTTTTGCCGGCAACATGAACCTGGTGCGCCCAGCCCCCGGCTTCCTGGAAGGCTTGCGCGAACTGTGCACCGAATACGGTGCCGTACTGATTTTTGACGAAGTCATGACCGGCTTCCGTGTTGGCCCTCAAGGCGTGCAAGGCCTGACCGGCATTCGTCCTGACCTGACCACCCTGGCCAAGGTGATTGGTGGCGGCATGCCCGTCGGTGCTTTCGGTGGCCGTCGCGACATCATGCAATGCGTCGCTCCCGTCGGTGGTGTTTACCAGGCAGGCACCCTGTCCGGTAACCCTGTTGCTGTGGCCGCGGGTCTGGCAACCTTGAAGAAACTGGCTCAACCCGGTTTCTACGACACCCTGACAGCCAACACCGCCAAGCTGATCCAGGGCTTGAAGGCCGCTGCAAAAGAAGCAGACGTACCTTTTACGGCAGACCACCAGGGCGGCTTGTTCGGTATCTACTTCAGCGAAACCGTGCCCACCTCCCTGGCCCAAGTGTCGGCTGGCGACATCGAGCGCTTCAAGCAGTTCTTCCACGCCATGCTGGACAAGGGTGTGTACTTCGCACCCTCGGCCTTTGAAGCAGGTTTTGTTTCCGTGCAGCACACCCCGGACATTACCGACGCCACTGTGCAAGCGGCACGCGAAGTTTTTGCCACCTTCAAAAACTAAAAGCGCCGGACAAAAAAAGCGGGCTATATGCCCGCTTTTTTTATGCTCTGAACAATCAGTCTTGCGCCATCTGCCGCAAGACAAAGCGCTGCAACTTCCCTGTCTCGGTACGAGGCAGGGAAGTCACGAACTCAATGGCGCGTGGATACTTGTACGGCGCTGCGTTCTCTTTCACAAAATCCTGCAGCTTCTTTTTCAGCTCATCGTTTCCGGTAAAGCCAGGCTTGAGCACAATGAAGGCCTGCACAATCTGGCCCCGTTCTTCATCGGCGGCACCTACAACGCCACACTCGGCCACAGCCTCGTGCTTGAGCAAGGTGCCTTCCACCTCAGGACCGGCAATGTTATAGCCCGAGGAAACAATCATGTCGTCGTTACGAGCCTGGTAATACAGGTAGCCGTCCTCGTCCATCTTGAAGGTGTCGCCAGGGAAGTTCCAACCGCCCTGAACAAACTGCTTCTGACGCTCGTCGTTCAGGTACTTGCAGCCTGTTGGCCCCTTTACGGCCAAACGGCCTACCGTGCCGACTGGCACCGGATTCAGATCATCGTCCAGAATCGTGGCGACATAACCGGGCACCACTTGGCCAATGGCACCAGCACGCACTTTTTCAGGTGGGCTGGACACGTACACGTGAATCATTTCCGTACCGCCAATGCCGTCCGTCATCTCGATGCCGCTGGCCTGCTTCCAAAGCTGACGCGTTGCATCTGGCAAGGCTTCGCCTGCCGACACGGTGGCACGCAAGCTGGCCAAGGAGTAACGATCCACCAAACCAGCCATCTGACGATAGAAGGTGGGTGCGGTAAAGCTCATGGTCACTTTGAAGCGATCAATCATGCCCAGCAGATCGGAAGGCGTCAGACGCTCCAGCAGGACAGTGGATGCGCCCACACGCAGCGGGAAGCACAGCAGACCGCCCAGGCCGAAGGTAAAGGCCAAAGGAGGCGTACCGCAGACCACATCATCCGGGGTCAAACGCAGTACGTGACGCGAGAAGGTATCGCACATTGCCAGCACATCACGATGGAAGTGCATGCAACCTTTGGGCTGGCCGGTCGTGCCGCTGGTGAAAGCGATCAGACAAACATCGTCAGCCGCCGTATCGCAAGCGGTGAACTCTTCGGGCTTGTCAGCCAACAAGGCTTCCAGACCCTTGGCGCTTTCATCGTTAAAGCACAGCAGTTGCTTCAGAGCAGGCGTGTAGGAATCATGCGTGGAGTCCATGCAGTGTTCCAGCTCTTCACGCAGGCGCTCGTCACACAAGGCAGCATGAATCTCGGCCTTGTCCAGAATCGTCTTCAGTTCCACCGCCCGCAACAAAGGCATGGTGGGAACCGTAACCAGACCGGCCTTGATGCTGGCCAACCAGCAGGCGGCCATCATGGGGTTATTGGGACCACGCAGCAAAACCCGGTTGCCGGGCACCAGCTTCATGTCCTCAACCAGAACATGAGCAATACGGTTGGTCAGCACGTCCAGCTGCTTGTAGGTCAGGCTGCGATTCTCATCGCCCTTTGCCCACTGCAAAGCCACGCGATCACCATGCCCCGCTGCTACCTGCTCTCCCAACAGCGCCACGGCACAATTGAGACGAGCGGGATAGTCCACATCCGGATTGCCTTCCAGCAACATCTCTGGCCACCACTCCATGGGTGGCAGATTGTCGCGTGCAAAGGTATCAAGGTGCGCTGAACGTTCCATCCTTATCTCCTGCGTAGATTACGCCCCACTCAGGCGTAGACCTTGGTCCATCAAAGGCGCCAGCCAAATTGGCAAGGTCTATATTGTTTAGTTCTAAAGGATATTAGCAAAAAAAACGCTCCAGTATCAGCAATCCCGACTACGGGTTATCCGCAGTAGCGCATCATCCTCCGCTGTTTCAAGGGGTATCCTAGACTAATCCGTCCCCCCCCTGAAGCCCTTGCCTGCGCAACGCAAAATTCAATAATGAATTTCAGGATATAAGAAATAAATCGATCTTCAGCATGCATTTTTTTCAATTAAGAAAAATTACGGCAGGCATTATTTTTGAAACAAAAAAAAGTATCAAAAAAAGCAGAAAAGTGATTAAGCGAACAGGCGATACAGAGGCAAATGCCTTATACTTCAAATAAATAATCACTTGAATTTAGCCAGCTTATCGTGTCGGATCAAAGTTAGAGTGCCGTCCGAAGATTATTCAAAGCCGTGGCCCTAAAAGTAAATAGCAGACAAGAGTTTGCATTTCCTTACCCAATGCTTTGCCTGCTTTGCCGGTGCTTTCTATCAAGTTGATTAATTTAAGCTTAAAAACGAATTTACTTTGATCTGTCGCAATGTCAAACTTCGAACCAGCCCCTAAGATACCCACCAAGCTAACCCAGCTTGCTCATGGCTGCGGTCTGCGTCCTTCAAAGCTAAACATTTTGGACATGCACCATTAAGGCAAGCTATCTATGATCATGAACGATATCCCCGCTTCCGCCGTCGCCGATGCCGCTCCCGACTTGGAAAGCCGTGCCCATAGCGACGACCACTTCGACACCCGCCTGTGGCTGCGCTTGATGGCCTGCACCAATCTGGTTGAAGGCGAAATTCGCAGTCGCCTGCGTACCGAGCACACGACCACACTGCCTCGTTTTGACCTGATGGCTCAATTGCAGCGTCAGCCCGCTGGCATGAAAATGAGCGAGCTGTCCCGTCACCTGATGGTCACCAACGGCAATATCACGGGCATTACCGATCAGCTGGAAAAAGAAGGTTTGGTCGAACGCATCAAGGTGCTCACCGATCGTCGCAGCTCCCTGATCCGCCTGACACCCAAGGGCAAGCGCCAATTCAAGAAAATGGCTGCCTCCCACGAACAGTGGCTACAGGAGATGTTTGCCAACCTGTCGGAAAAAGCACGCGTCAACCTGTTTGAAGCCCTGGGCGAACTCAAGCTGATCACTCGCAACAACGTGGCCATGGCTGCTCGCGAAAGCTAAGCGCTCCGGCGCGACCAAAGATATGCTCAGGCGGCTCAAAGCAAGTATCATTACTGCTTTGAGCCGCCTTTAACATTGTTTTTCGGATCGCGTCATGGCCGTCAATCTGTTCATCCCCTCTGAATCTGATATTCACCCTGTTGCCGGTGTCAAAATCGGTATTGCCGAAGCCGGTATTCGCAAGGCCAACCGACGCGACCTGACCGTGTTTGAATTGGCCCCCGGTACCAGCGTGGCCGGTGTATTCACCACCAACCGTTTCCGTGCTGCTCCAGTACAAGTGTGCGAAGCGCACTTGGCTACGCACGATGGCATCCGCGCCCTGGTCATCAATACCGGCAATGCCAACGCTGGCACAGGTCAGGCTGGTTTGGAAAAAGCACAGCAAACCTGCACGGAAACCGCGCGCCTGCTGAACATCCTGCCTCAGCAAGTGCTGCCCTTTTCCACCGGCGTCATTCTGGAGCCTCTGCCCATGGATCGCCTGCTGGGCGCTCTGCCTGCGGCGGTGAACGATCTGGCCGACAACAACTGGTTCAATGCTGCTCACAGCATCATGACCACCGATACGCAACCCAAAATCGTGTCTCGCCAGATCCAGTTGTCGGGTAAAACCATCACACTGACCGGCATCAGCAAGGGCGCGGGCATGATTCGCCCCAATATGGCCACCATGCTGGGTTACCTGGCTACGGACGCCGGTATTGCTCCCGAACTGCTGCGCGATATGTGTCGTCAGGCGGCAGACCGCTCTTTCAACCGCATTACGGTTGATGGCGACACCTCCACCAACGACTCCTTCATCATCATGGCAACCGGCCAAAGCGGTGTCACGGTAGAGTCGATTGCAGACCCGAACTACAACACCTTGCTGGATGCCCTGGTCGACGCCTCGCGCGAACTGGCCCAGAAAATCGTGCGTGACGCCGAAGGCGCCACCAAGTTCATGACCATTCAGGTTGATGACGCCGGCTCCAGCGAAGAAGCTCTGAAAGTGGCTTACGCCATCGCTCACTCACCTCTGGTGAAAACAGCCTTCTTTGCCTCCGACCCGAACCTGGGCCGTATTCTGTGCGCCATTGGCTACGCCGGCATTAGCGATCTGGACGTGAGCAAATTGCGTCTGTGGCTAGGTGATGTGCTGGTAGCCGTGGACGGTGGCCGCAACCCCGACTACCAGGAAGAAGATGGCCAGCGCGTCATGCAGGAAGCCGAAATTCTGGTACGTGTTTCTCTGGGCCGTGGCCAACACAGCGAAACGGTTTACACCTGCGACTTCTCGCACGAGTACGTCACTATCAACGCGGACTACCGCTCCTGATAAAAAAACCGTCTCTACCCAATCGGTGGAGACGGTTTTGACATACAGACAAGCCCGCCACTGGCGGGCTTGTTCTATTTCTTGCCCATGCCCTTGACCAGCGAGAGCACCGCCAGAATCAGGAACACGACAAACAGGATCTTGGCAATCGAAGCAGCACCAGCGGCAATGCCACCAAAACCCAGCACAGCAGCCACGATAGCTACAATAAAAAAGATTACGGCGTAGTAAAGCATACGATTCTCCTCATCATCAGTACGTACAGGGACAGCACCTTGTCTGACGGACCATCTCAACGACAGCTCATGAAATACCTACAGACAAAAAAAGGTTCCCACCCGCTAACGGTCGTACTTGTCGTAGAAGTCTTTAACCTCGCGCTCCGCCTCTTCGCGGGTACGGCCATAGCGCTCTTGCACCAGACCGGCCAATTGCGTGGCATCCCCTTTCACCTTGGCCCACTCATCATCCGTAATTTCGCCCCAGACGCTGCGGGCTTTACCAGCCAGTTGTTTCCATTTGCCTTCGATCGTGTCCTTATTCATACGCTTCCCCTTAGTAGGTCCGAAAAATAAATGACTTACGCTTCTGTGAACGCAACAGCTCTACCGTAGCGGAAGGCGAGCCACTCAAAGGCCACAGATTGAGGAGAAATGTAACAAATTAGCGATATGCCCTGTTCTGGACGAGGCAGGTCCCCTCACACGTCCTTTACGCCCCCAAGACAAGGGGCCTACCCTGCCTACCCAGTGAAAAACGAAAGGATTGGATGCAAAATACAGACAGGAGAAGGCCCAAGCCATTGACAGCAAAGCCTTTTTGTCCTATTATTTTTTGCTTGGCATTTTGCGTGTCAAGATTTTTTTATGTTAGATGGCATTACAGCGGGCTGTTATTGGCCTTTTACGCGATGCCTGTTTGACTCTTTAAGGGATTCCCTATGTACGCGGTTATAAAAACCGGCGGTAAGCAATATCGCATTACTGCTGGCCAAAAACTCAAAATAGAACAGATACCGGCAGACATTGGGCAAGAAATTTCGCTTGACCAGGTTCTGTCCGTCGGCGAAGGTGAAGCACTGCAAATCGGTGCTCCTTTCGTTGCTGGCGCTGTGGTCAAGGCTACTGTTCTTGCGCAAGGCCGTCACGACAAAATCAAGATTTTCAAAATGCGCCGTCGCAAGCACTACCGCAAAACGCAAGGCCATCGTCAAAACTACACCGAAATCCGCATCGAAGCGATCAACGCCTAAGTTGTTGCTAAAAGCGAATTTGGTATTTTCTTCATCTAGGAGCTAAAGAAATGGCACAGAAGAAAGGCGGCGGCTCTACGCGGAACGGCCGTGACTCACAGGCCAAACGTCTGGGCGTTAAAGTCTACGGCGGTCAGGTAATTTCGGCTGGCGGCATCATTGTTCGTCAGCGCGGCACTCAGTTTCACCCCGGCGTGAACGTGGGCATTGGTAAAGACCACACACTGTTCTCCCTGGTCGATGGCAAAGTTAAATTTTCCATCACTGGTGCTCTGAACAAGCGTACCGTTTCGGTCGTTGCTGGCGAATAAGCCACCCGATCAAAGCGTACTCGCTGCGAAAAAGCCCTGCCGCCCTAGGCAGGGCTTTTTTTATGCATGGCCAACCTGCCATCGCCCAAACCCGCCCACCCGGCTTAGCCAGTCTCCCTACGGCCACAGCAAGAGATTAAAAATCGGCCACTATCACGGCACATACCGGCAGATAAGCCAATCTCCTATACACTAAGCAATTGGGGTTTTTGTTTAAAATGGTCTGCTCCCAGACCAGCAGCCCATACGGTTCTGCGGCCCCTGGACCTATACAGCACTCATCACCATGAAATTCGTAGACGAAGCGACCATTGAAGTGGTCGCAGGCAAAGGTGGAAACGGCGCTGCCAGTTTCCGCCGAGAAAAATTTATTGAAAAAGGTGGCCCCAATGGCGGCGACGGTGGACGCGGTGGCAGCATTTATGCCGAGGCCGACCGTAACGTCAACACCTTGATCGACTACCGCTACGCCCGCCTGCACCGCGCTCGCAACGGCGAAAACGGCCGTGGGTCCGACCAATATGGCGCGGGTGGCGAGGACATCACCCTGCGTGTGCCCGTTGGCACCATGATTTTTGACGCAGAAACCGGCGAGCAGCTGTTTGACATGAAGCGTCATGGCGAAAAAATAACCCTGGCCCAAGGCGGCGCCGGTGGTTTGGGTAACCTGCACTTCAAATCCAGTGTGAACCGTGCCCCGCGTCAATTTACCTACGGCAAGGAAGGCGAGCATCGCAAGCTGCGTCTGGAACTGAAGGTGCTGGCTGATGTCGGTCTGCTGGGTATGCCCAACGCCGGTAAATCCACGCTGATCACCCGCATTTCCAACGCCAAGCCGCGCATTGCGGATTACCCCTTCACCACCTTGCACCCCAACCTGGGTGTGGTGCGTTCGTCCGAAGCCCACAGCTTTGTAGTGGCCGATATTCCTGGCCTGATCGAGGGCGCTTCCGAAGGTGCCGGCCTGGGACACTTGTTCCTGCGCCACCTGACCCGCACCCGTATCTTGCTGCATCTGCTGGACGTATCCAGCCTGGACCCGGACGAGGATGTTGTAGCCAAAGTGGCTGCAGAGGCCCGTGCCATTGTTGAAGAACTGCGTCTGTACAGCGAAGAGCTGTACGCCAAGCCACGCTGGCTGGTTCTGAACAAGCTGGACATGGTCTCGGACCCGGAAGACCTGAAAGCCCGCCTGCTCAAAGAGCTGAACTGGGAAGGCCCGGTCTTTGGTATCTCCGCCCTGACCGGTGTCGGTACACAGGATCTGGTCTATCAGCTGCAATCCTGGCTGGATGAAGAAAGCCGCAAAGAGCATATCGAGCAAGATATTGCCGACGGCACCCATATTTACGACGAGAGGTTTGCCCCAGACTGATCGTGCTACACAGGTCCAGGATCTAGACTCCAGGACTGAACCCCAAAATGCCCGGAAGACGCGGTTAAGCCAACCGCCCTACTCCTGGCATTTTCTCTATTTACACGCCAAGCGATGGATTTCTGAACTCGTCATGCAGCACTCTTCTCATTCTGAATCGGCCGTTGCGCAATCGCGCCGATTGGTTATTAAAGTAGGTTCCTCCCTGGTCACCAACGAGGGCAAAGGGATTGACCTGGATGCCGTAGAGCAATGGGCTACCCAGATTGCTCAACTGCATGCCCAAGGCAAGCAATTGGTGCTGGTTTCCAGCGGTGCCATTGCCGAAGGCATGGCTCGCCTGGGCTGGCCGCGCCGACCGAAGGCCATGAATGAGTTGCAAGCGGCGGCGGCCGTCGGCCAGATGGGCTTGATTCAAGCCTATGAAGTGGCTTTTGCCCGCCATGGTGTGCGCACCGCTCAGATTCTGCTGACCCATGAAGATCTGGCCGACCGCCATCGCTACCTGAATGCACGAGGCACCATCAACACCTTGCTGGACCTGGGTGTAGTCCCCATCGTGAACGAGAACGACACGGTGGTCACGGATGAAATCCGCGTGGGCGACAACGATACATTGGGCGCACTGGTCACCAATCTGATCGAAGCCGAAACCCTGATTATCCTGACCGACCAGGCTGGCCTTTACAGTGCCGACCCGCGCAGCAATCCTGATGCGCAGTTCATCTCGCTGGGACAGGCGGGCGATCCGACGCTGGAAGCCATGGCAGGCGGCTCGGGCAGCAATATCGGCACCGGCGGCATGATCACCAAAATCCTGGCCGCCAAACGCGCTGCGCAAAGCGGTGGCCACACCATTATTGCCTCTGGCCGCGAACAGCAAGTCCTGTCCCGCCTGGCGCAAGGTGAGCGCATCGGCACCGAGCTGCGCGCCACCTTGCCCGTACGCTCGGCCCGCCAACGCTGGCTGGTCGACCAGTTGCGTGTGCGTGGTCGCGTATCGCTGGACGAAGGCGCTGTACGTGCGCTGGTAGACGGTCACAAGAGCCTGCTGCCCGTCGGTGTCACCCATGTAGAAGGCGAATTTGACCGTGGCGATGTCGTTGCCTGCGTGGATAAGCACGGCGTGGAATACGCCCGTGGTCTGATCAACTACTCCTCGGACGACACCCGCCGCATCATGGGCCAACCCAGCCACCTGATCAATGAATTGCTGGGCAGCGAACACGATACAGAGCTGATACACCGTAACAATATGGTGTTCCCACGCAGTGCACCGGATCAGGACTAATCCTTGACCCCTACCCTGCCCGCCTGTTGAAATAGACGGATAAAACGTATCGAATTGCGACAGTGCGCGCGGTTTTTGCGCGCCTGATTGCAACACTTTCCCTTTCGGGCGATGCGCCCAAGGAACCGTATGAAGATCCTCGTGCTAGGTGCTGGCGTAGAAGGCGTAACCAGCGCTTATTATCTTGCCCGCCAAGGACACAGCGTAACGGTCATCGACCGCATGGCTGGGCCCGCTCTGGAAACCAGTTTTGCCAATGCCGGTCAGTTGTCCTTTGGCTATGCCTGCCCTTGGGCTGCGCCGGGTATCCCGCGCAAAGCCATCAAGTGGATGTTCGACGAGCATCCGGCCCTGACGATTCGCCCGGATGGCACGCTGACACAAATCAAGTGGCTACTGGCCATGTGGCGCAACTGCACAGCAGACCGCTACGCCATCAATAAAGAACGCATGGTGCGTCTGGCTGAATACAGCCGCCACTGCATGGCCGAGCTGCGCGCCCAGACCGACATTCAATTCGAGCACCGTGCCCAAGGCACCTTGCAGCTTTTCCGTACGCAAAAGCAGCTGGACGGCATTGCTGCCGACATCGAGGTCCTGAAAGAAGCTGGCGTGCCTTACGAGCTGCTGTCCGCCTCCGAATTGCACACGATTGAGCCGGCTCTGCGCCACGTAGAGCACAAACTAAGCGGTGGCCTGCGCTTCCCGGAAGATGAAACCGGCGACTGCCAGATGTTCACCCGCCGCCTTAGCGAATTGGCCGAGAAGGAAGGCGTGGAATTCCGCTGGAACCAGAACATTCAGCGCATTCACAGCAACGGCACGCAGATCAGCGGCGTCCAAAGCTCCGATGGCCTGTTGACTGCCGATGCCTACGTGGTGGCCTTGGGCTCCTGGTCTACGGGTTTGATGAAAGACCTGCAGGCCATCCCGGTCTACCCGTTGAAGGGCTACTCCATTACCGCCACAATTGCGGATGCCTCGCGTGCGCCTCAGTCCACTTTGCTGGATGAAAGCTACAAGACCGCCCTGACCCGCTTTGATAATCGCATTCGCGTGGGCGGCATGGCCGAGGTCGTCGGCTTTAACAAGCGCCTGAATCCCCGCCGTGAACAGACCTTGCTGATGGTCCTGAATGATCTGTTCCCCGGCAGCTACCAAAGCGATGCAGATCTGCATTTCTGGACCGGCCTGCGTCCCAAGACGCCGGACAGCACCCCAATTGTGGGGCGTAGCCGCTACTCCAATCTGTTCCTGAACACCGGCCACGGTACGCTGGGATGGACCTTGGCTACCGGCAGTGCACAATTGCTGGCTGATCTGATCAGCAACAAGGAGCCTGCCATCCGTGCAGACGACTTGTCGGTGCAGCGCTACTACTAAGCCCTGCCCCCCACAGCATGAACAAAGGCTCTGCCGGTATAACCGACAGGGCCTTTTTCAACTGCCCTGCCCTGATGACATCCTGACTAGGCCAGCAACTGGCAATTAGCAGCGAACATATAGCCCCAGTTATGAATCGAGCGGATAGGCAGAACCGTGCCTCCCTGGTTGAATTTGCGTCTCATACGGCTGACCAGAACGCCCAGGCGGTTGATATGCGAAGCACCGGGTGGATTGCTGATTACATCCGTTTTACTAGCCACAGCCCGCATCAACTCGTAATGACTGGCCCGGCGATCCTCTTCGCGCAGCAAGCGGACGATGAAGGCGCGCTCCGTGCTGGTCAGGCTAAACGAGATCCCGACAGGCGATATCAAGGCCCAGCCCTCCTGATCCAGCACCCACTCCTGGGGCTGAGACGGTTCAGGAATGATGGGCATCTGCATCATGCGCCGCTGCAAGCTGTGCAAACTGGCTGCCAGCAACTCCAAAGACGCATCCCTGGGGCAAAACTGATCTCCGCCGCTATGCAAGGCTTGCAGCATGGCCGAGTCCGTCGCATCAGACTGCATCAGGATTCCAATTTGCGGACACAGCATACGTAAGCGCACGGCCGCCGAGCAGATTTCCGCCAAGGCCCCGCCCAACCAGGCAATACATATCGAACCGGCGTAACGGCCCCGCGTTTGGGCCAACTGCAGCAAAGCCGTCGCATCCGGACAAAAAATAAGACGATAACCACGTTCTGCCAGAGCCTGAATTTGTTGTTCTAGTAAGTTTCGATCAGGGATAGACGTGGCCAGGTACAGAACAACAGGACCGCCAGCAATTTCATTTGCAACCGACATAGTTGATACCTTAACTATAATGACATCTGATGACTATGCCGGACAGTATAAATCACGACTGTGATTTTTAATTAAAACCATCGTGTTTGGCTTTACATCAACAATCTGTTGTGTGAAACATTTCTCCGAACGCCTTCGCCACGCACGTCAACATCGCGGTCTTTCTCAGGCAGATTTGGCACGTCTATGCGGATTGACCCAGAGCGCCATCTCCAATTATGAAAATGGCACTCGTCGGGATGCACGTGAAATTCTGGAGTTGAGCAGAGCCTTGAATGTCAGCGCTTTGTGGTTGCGCAAGGGTATCGGCACGATGGAGTTCACGCAGGACAGCTACACATTGTCCGAACCCCTGGATGGTCCTCCCATTGTTACCTGGCCTTTCCGTCTGTTTTCCGTCGATGAAGTGGTTGCTTTGGCAGATGGCGAACGTGATTTGCTCGATCGCACTTTGCGTCATTTACTGGACGGCATGAAAAAACGCTAGGCACCGTACGTTCTACCCGCCTATACCGCCTGCCTTGTTAAACACCCCTGACATTCAAGCTTTAAGCACAGGCTTGAACCCGACAAATCTGGTGCTGCTCCCATCTTAAGCTTCTCTTCGTTTCATTCAGCCGGTTAAGCCAGACATTTTTATCACATACGACATCTTTACTCAAAACCATCGTGCAGGGCGTTCCATGAACAATCTGTACTGTGAAACACTTCTCTGATCGCCTCCGCCACGCCCGCCTGCAACGCGGCTTTTCTCAAGCCGAGCTGGCTCGTCTGTGCAACCTCAGTCAAAGCGCCATCTCCAATTACGAGAGTGGTACGCGGCGTGACGCGCGCGAAATTCTGGATCTGGCCAAAGCCCTGAATATCAGTGCTCAATGGCTGAAAAACGGGCTGGGCAATATGGAGCTGAGTGCAGCCCATGCTACCACCTTGCAAGACTCCGGCGAAGGCCCACCGATTGTGACCTGGCCCTTCAACCGCTTTTCCGTGGACGAGATTGTGGCTTTGCCACCCAAAGAGCGTGACCACCTGGATCAAACCATCCGTCATCTGCTCAACGGTATGAAAAGAAAATAAGCCTTATACGTCCACAAGCAGCTCCAAGATACCTATACTTGTCAGCACGCAGGGGTACTCGCCATTTGGCGGGTTGAGATAAACCCTCGTACCAGTACGGATAATGCCGATGCTGGGAGCGTGTGCCACAGGTGCAATGCCTGCACGGCACTTCTTCCTATATCGGCTCCACCATTTCTTTGGAGCTGCAATGACAAGCAAAACCCCTTCTTTTACGGCCACAGCGGCCAGCGTAGACCCGGCTGCGATCCAGCCCTTACCCAACTCCCGAAAAATCTACCAAACCGGCTCACGGCCTGATCTGCGTGTGCCTTTTCGGGAAATCTCCCTGGCTGATACGCCCAGCCACTTCGGCGCCGAGCCGAATCCTCCCTTAAGCGTTTATGACACCAGTGGTCCTTACACGGACCCCTCGGTACAGATCGATATTCGCAAAGGCCTGCCACCGCTACGCCAAGCCTGGATCAGCGAGCGCAAGGACACCGAGTTGATGGCGGGGCTCAATAGCCAGTACGGTCAGGCCCGCCAGGCCGATCCGGAGCTGGATACTTTACGCTTCGAGTTGAAGCGCCAGCCACGACGCAGTATTTCGGGCGCTAATGTCACGCAAATGCATTACGCAAGGCGCGGCATCATCACTCCCGAAATGGAGTTTGTGGCGATTCGGGAAAATCTGCGACGTGAGCAATACATTGAAAGCTTGCGCGCCAGCGGTCCGCAAGGTGAAGAGATGGCTCGTCGCCTGACCAAGGTACACCCTGGTCAAGGTTTCGGTGCCAGCTTGCCCACCACGGTCACCCCCGAGTTTGTTCGTGATGAGATTGCGCGTGGCCGAGCCATTTTGCCCGCCAATATCAACCACCCGGAAACCGAGCCCATGATTATTGGCCGCAACTTCCTGGTGAAGATCAACGCCAATATCGGTAACTCCGCCCTGGGCTCCACCATTGGCGAAGAGGTCGAAAAAATGACCTGGGCGATTCGCTGGGGTGCGGACACCATCATGGATTTGTCCACGGGCAAGAATATCCATGAGACGCGCGAATGGATTATTCGCAACTCGCCGGTTCCTGTCGGTACGGTGCCTATTTACCAGGCCCTGGAAAAGGTCGGCGGCATTGCCGAAGATCTGACCTGGGATATTTTCCGCGACACCTTGATTGAGCAGGCCGAGCAAGGCGTGGACTATTTCACCATTCATGCCGGTGTGCGTTTGCCCTTTATTCCCATGACGGCCAGCCGCATGACAGGCATTGTTTCGCGCGGTGGTTCCATCATGGCAAAGTGGTGTCTGGCGCATCACCGCGAAAGCTTCCTGTACGAGCATTTCGAGGACATCTGCGAGATCATGAAGCAGTACGACGTGGCTTTCTCGCTAGGCGATGGCTTGCGTCCCGGCTCGGGCTATGACGCTAATGATCAGGCACAATTCGCGGAACTGCGTACCCTGGGCGAGTTGACCCAGGTAGCGTGGAAGCATGATGTTCAAGTCATGATTGAAGGTCCTGGTCATGTGCCTTTGCATTTGATTCCAGAGAACATGCAGTTGCAGCTGGAGCACTGTCATGAGGCCCCCTTCTACACCTTGGGGCCTTTGGCAACGGACATTGCGCCGGGCTACGATCACATCACTTCCGGTTTGGGTGCAGCGATGATTGCCTGGCAAGGTACGGCGATGCTGTGCTATGTGACGCCCAAGGAGCATCTGGGCTTGCCGAACAAGAAGGACGTGAAGGACGGCATCATCACGTACAAGATCGCAGCACATGCCGCGGACTTGGCCAAGGGACATCCTTCGGCGGCATTCCGGGATAATGCCTTGTCCAAGGCGCGCTTTGAATTCCGCTGGGATGATCAATTCAATCTGGGTCTGGACCCGGATACAGCGCGTGAGTTCCACGACGAGACTTTGCCGAAAGACTCGATGAAAGTGGCGCACTTCTGCTCCATGTGTGGCCCCAAGTTCTGCAGCATGAAGATTTCGCAGGATGTACGGGACTATGCCAAGGCTAACGGTCTGGATGAGCAGTCCGCTGTGGATCAGGGGATGAAGGAGATGTCAGTGCAATTTGTTCAGCAAGGCAGCAAGCTGTATCAGGAGGCTTGATGCTGTGTTGAATACGGGCCGGGTGTGAACATGATCTTTGTTTGATCAGGCCTTGATGGGTTAAAGCCCTGGGTGGATTCTTTCTGCCTGGGGCTTTTTCTTTTTGGGGGCTTCGTCATTTCATTTATTGGAAAGCGAGGTTTAACAGTCAGAAGAGATCGTTGCTGAAGACGCCAGTTAAGCCTAGCTTCAGGGTGTCCGGGCTGAGGGTTTGCCGGTGCTGCGCACCGGTGCCCTTGTCAGGAGATAGCTACGGGCGCATCCTGAACTCGCCGGGTACTTGGTCCCCCGGACCAAGTACAAGCGTCCGGCTCAAACAGCAGGATGCTTGCACCCCTACGCTATCTCCCGACCGCGGCAAACCCTCTGAACCGCCCGGACACCCTGAAGCTAGGCTCAACTGGCTCACAATCGTTTTTTCTGGACGGTTCAAACTGCATCCTTGAATGGCGTGTGGCACTTTCTGGTCTGCGTCGAATCTCTGACCTCTGACCTCTGACCGACCTATCACCCATCACCTATCACCTATCACCTGAGACCTTTCACCTCCGACCCCTCTCCTCAGACGTCAAACCTCAGACCCAAGATCCGAAATCCCAAATCTCAGACCCAGACCCAGACCCAGACCCAGACCCTCAATACATGATTGCTTGAATAGCCACGGTATGAGCCCTTGGGGGCGGTGGGGACCCGGAGGGGCGATTCAGAGTACTTGCCGCAGGCGGGGGCATCATCCGGGGTGCAAGCACTCTGCTGTTTGAGCGGGGCGCTTGTGGTTCGTCCGGGGGACGAACCACCCCGCGAGTTCAGAGTGCGCCCGGATGATGTCCTCGACAAGGGGACCGGTGCGCAGCACCGGCAAGTGCTCAAGCCCCTCCGGGTCCCCACCGCCCCCAAGGGCGTGCTCACTACCTGGTTCTACTCAATAATCAGCGCTGACTCCCAAGCAACGGTAACGCCCTCAACGACAACTGATAACCGTCAATTGCCAGCTCACGGCTAACAACAGACAACAGACAACAGACAACAGACAACAGACAACAGACAACAAGCAAAGAATACCGCCCTCAAACCGCGTCACTCCTCCCCGATCGAACACAAAAAAGCCCGGTTAAAAAACCGGGCCTTTTGTCAGCACGCCCTAAGGCGGCAAGCAGAGACTTACTTCTGCGGAGCGTACAAATACAACTCCACGCGGCGGTTCATGGCACGGCCTTCAGCCGTCGCATTATCGCCAATAGGAGCATTCGGGCCACGACCTTCAACCATCAAACGACCTTGTCCCACACCTTGCTGCGTCAGGTAATTCGTGACAGCGCTTGCGCGGTTAACCGACAAAGTTTGATTGGTCTGTGCCGACCCGGTGCTATCGGTATGACCGACAGCCTTGGCACGCAACTCTGGATGCTGATTCATGGCGCGAGCCACACTATCCAGAACAGGCAGCAAAGCAGGCTTTAACTGATAATGGCCGGTATCAAACGACACACTGCTAGGAATATTGACCCGCAAGCTGCCATCGGGCATTTCGGTCACATCCACACCCAGGCCAGTTGCGCCAGACTGCTGAACATCCTTTTTAATGCCAGACCAGTTGTACGCTGCAATACCACCAGCCAGTGCACCGATACCTGCACCAATCATGGCGGCCTTGCTGCTATCACCAATCAAAGCCCCAAGACCAGCCCCCACAGCAGCGCCGCCACCCGCACCCACTGCGGTACGACCACCTGTGCTCATATTGTCCATCGTGCCGCAAGCGGCCAAAAGGGAAAGAGCACCAGCACATGCTGCTAATTTTGCAGAACGAATGGAAATTGTCATTATTGGCTCCGTAATCTCAAATTAAGTACCAGGACCACTTGAATGCCTCCAATACTAGCAAGAGGCACCGCAAGCAGGTACTTCAAAACAGACTTCACTGCCTTCTTTAACAATTCTTGATCTTGCCAGCGACCACACAAACTGCAGTCACTGATTGCCTGGGGGCTAAGTACTTGAAAGCTTAGAACAACTCGGCACCCGAGTCGGCAACGACTTCTTTGTACTTCTTCAGATCATTGCTGACAAGCTCGCTGAATTCAGCCATGGTACCAGGCTCCACATCCGAGCCCATGGTAGCCAGTGCTTCACGCACGGCCGGATCCATCAAAGCCTTGGAATAAGCGGCATGCAGCTTGTCCAGCACAGGCTGTGGTGTACCGCCAGTAGCAAACACACCGAACCAGGTGCCCAAATCAAACGGTTTCACACCAGCCTGCTCCATGGTGGGAACGTCAGGCAGGAAGCTGGAACGCTCCAGAGTCGTCACAGCCAGGGCCTTGACGGTATCTGCCTTGATCAGCGGCGCTGCCGAAGCCAGGTTGTCGAACATGAAATGCACTTGGCCTGCCAGCAAAGCCGTCTTGGCGGGGTTGGCACCGGCGTAAGGCACATGCACGGAATTGATCTGGGCACGGGTGTTCAGGACTTCACCGGCCAGATGACCCGCACTGCCATTACCGCCCGAAGCAAAGTTCATTTGACCGGGATGCTCTTTGGCGTAGCTGATCAGATCCTGCACCGAAGCAATCTTGTTTTGTTCGGCAAACTCTTTGTTCACGATCAGGATGTTAGGCACCGAGGCAACCAGGGCGATAGGCGCAAAGCTCTTGACCGGGTCAAAAGGCACCGTCTTGTACAGCCAGGGGTTGATGGAGTTGATCGCCACCGCACCCATCATCAGGGTATAGCCGTCCGGAGCAGCCTTGGCCACAATGCTGGCACCGATATTGCCACCCGCACCCGACTTGTTCTCCACCACAACCGTGCCCAGGTCGCCTTTGACGCGTTCAGCCAGCAAGCGAGCCATGCTGTCCAAAGGGCCACCCGGTGGATAAGGCACCACGAACTGGATAGGTTTGGAAGGATAAGCATCCTCCGCCATTACAGCCGGGGCAGCCATGACAGCCGCAACACCAGAGACAGCCAGCAGCCACTTACAGACTCGAAACATCACTTTTTTTCCTTGAAATAAAAATGCATATGGGCTGCACAAGGCAGCCCATGCAGAGCAGCCACTGATCCTTAATGAATGATCTGGCTTAAGAACTCACGCGTTCTTTCACTGCGTGGCGAGTCAAAGAACTCATCAGGCGTATTTTGCTCGATGATTTCGCCCTGATCCATAAAAATGACCCGATCAGCCACTTTACGCGCAAAACCCATTTCGTGGGTCACGCACAACATCGTCATGCCGGTATGGGCCAGCTCGACCATCACTTCCAGCACTTCCTTGACCATTTCCGGGTCCAGCGCCGAGGTAGGCTCGTCAAACAGCATGATTTTAGGCTCCATGCACAGGGAACGTGCAATGGCCACGCGCTGTTGCTGTCCGCCAGAGAGCTGTCCGGGATACTTGTTGGCCTGCTCTGGAATACGTACACGCTCCAGATACTTCATGGCCAGCTCCTGAGCCTGGGCCTTGGTCTTGCGACGAACCCACATCGGCCCCAAAGTCAGGTTTTCCATCACGGTCAGGTGAGGAAACAGATTGAAGTGCTGAAACACCATGCCAACGTCACGCCGAATGGCCTCGACCTGGCGCACATCGTTGGTAAGCTCCTCACCAGCCACAATGATCTGCCCTTTCTGATGCTCTTCCAGGCGGTTGATGCAGCGGATAAGGGTGGACTTGCCCGAACCCGAAGGCCCGCAAATAACGATGCGCTCGCCGGGGGCCACATCCAGATTGATATCGCGCAGCACATGGAACTGCCCGTACCATTTATTGACGTTCTTTAGCTGAATAATGGCGTCTGCCATGCAAAACTCCTTGTCTGGCCAGCAAAGCAATAGGTCTTACCCAAGGCTTTGCTACCTGTGTCAGCGTTCATAACCCGTTTGCAAACGTCGCTCCAGCGAACGACTGTAGCGAGAGATGGAGTAGCAGAACACAAAATAAATCAGTGCGATGAACAGATAGGCTTCCCGGCTAAAGCCGCGCCAGGCCGCATCGGCCAGGGCCACTTTGGCCGCCTGGGTCAAATCGAAAATACCGATAATCACGACCAGGGAGGTGTCCTTGAACAGGGAAATGAAAATGCCTACCAGTGGCGGGATCACGATCTTGAGCGCCTGCGGCAAGATGATCTGACGCATGGTGCGCCAGTAGCTCAAGCCCAGCGAAGCCGCGCCTTCATACTGTCCCTTGGGAATAGCTTGCAAGCCGCCCCGCACGGTTTCCGCGATGTACGCCGCCGCAAACAAAATGATGGCGATCTGAGCACGCAGCAGCTTGTCAATGTTAAAGCCCTCGGGCATGAACAAAGGCAGCATTACCGAGGACATGAACAGCAAGCTGATCAGCGGCACGCCACGAATCAGTTCGATGTAAACCACGCACACTGCCTTGACGGCCGGCAAGCGCGAGGTACGTCCCAAGGCCAGCAACAAGCCCAAAGGAAAGGCGAACGCGATGCCGAAGGTAGCCAGAATCAAGGTCAGCGGCAAACCGCCCCACAGGCTGTTTTCCACATAGCTCAGGCCCAGCACACCGCCCCACATCAAAATACCCACGACGGTCAGGCCGACCAGCCACATCACAGGCAGCCAGGGTTTCCAGAACCAACGCACGCAGCTGCACACGATCAGCAAGGTCAGCAGGATGGAGGCCAACAAGGGGCGCCATTGCTCGTCATAGGGATAGATGCCAAACAGGATCAGACGGTGCTTTTCACGAATGAAAGCCCAGCATGCACCCGCACTGGCCCGACAATCCTGCGCGGTTTGCGCATCGAAATTGGCCTTGATGAACAGCCAATCGATCATGGCTGGCACAGTCATCAAAAGCAGCCAGGCCGACAACACCGTCAAAATGGCGTTCAAGGGAGAGGAAAACAGGTTCTGGCGCAGCCAGCCCAGGGTGCCCCGCTGCAGTGGCGGTGGCCCGCTTACGGTGGATGTAGGCGTATGACTCATTTAGCGCTCCACCAAAGCAATTCGGTTGTTGTACCAGTTCATGAAGATCGAGATCGACAAGCTGACCGTCAGGTAAGCCGCCATGATGATCAAAATGCCTTCAATCGCCTGCCCTGTCTGGTTCAAGGTGGTATTCACCACAGACACAATATCGGGATAGCCAATGGCCACGGCCAAGGAACTGTTTTTAGTCAGGTTCAGGTACTGGCTGGTCATGGGAGGCACAATCACACGCAGAGCCTGGGGCAGAACCACCAGACGCATCATGCGGCCACGGGACAGACCCAGTGCCTGCGCCGCTTCCCATTGTCCTTTGCCCACGGCCTGAATACCGGAACGCACCACTTCCGCCACAAAGGCCGAGGTATAGGTAATCAAACCGGCCAACAAGGCGGCAAACTCAGGCGATAAAGTTACGCCCCCTACAAAGTTGAAACCTTGCAGACGGGGCACATCCAGCGCCAAGGGTTCGGGGCTGATCAGCAAGGCCAGAACCGGCATCAGAACCAGCAGCAATATGCCAAAGCGAATGGTGGGGAAAGGACGGCCCGTTTTTTCCAGACGACGACGCGCCCAGTGCGCCATCAAGACCCACAGCACCACCGCCAGGCCCAGACCCATGAAGATCCAGTCCATGCCATCGCCCTGCAGGGTGGGCAGCTTCAAACCACGATTCGATAAAAATACGCCGCCCAGCGGATTCAAAGCCTGCCGCGGTCCGGGCAAGGTCTCGGTAATCAGGGCGTACCAGAAGAACAGTTGCAGCAGCAAAGGCACGTTACGCATCACTTCCACGTACAAGCCCGCCAGCCGGGAGACCAGCCAGTTCTTGGACAAGCGTGCAATGCCCAGCAAGGTGCCAAACACGGTGGCAGCAATAATGCCGATCACCGCCACTTTCAGCGTATTGACCAGACCGACCAGAATGGCCCGCCCATAAGTATCCGAGGGCTTATAAGCCAGCGCCGACTCGCCAATGGCAAAGCCAGCCTCTCGATTCAGGAAATCAAAGCCTGTAGAAATATTGCGAACAGCCAGGTTGTGCAAGGTATTGGAGACCAGATACCACACACAAAAGCCAAGCACACCCAAAATCAGCACCTGGTAAATAATGCCGCGTGTGAACGGATCATTCCAGGACAGGCGCCGTTTAGGGGGGGCTGGCGCGGCAGGTGTATTTTGTGCCATAGCGTAAAACCCATGGATGCAGCACTACGCGTAGCCCTGCGAGGTGGCGCGCGTCTGGCCGAAGCCAGACGCAAGAACAAACAGCGAAGACCGAAATCTTAACGCACTGGCCAGCCGTACATCACACCACCGTCACGCCATTGCGCATTCAAACCGCGCTCCAGCTTCAAGGCGGTCGATTTACCCAGATTGCGCTCGAAGCTTTCGCCGTAGTTGCCGACCTGTTTAATTATGTTGTAGGCCCACTTGTTATCCAGCTTCAGACCTTTGCCCAGCTCGCCGGACACGCCCAGAATGCGCTGAATGTTCGGGTTATCGCTCTTGGTCTTTTCATCCACGTTCGCGCTGGTAATGCCATATTCTTCGGCTTCCAGCATGGCGTTCAGAGTCCAGCGCACCAGGGTGAACCAGTCCTCGTCGCCCTGACGCACGAATGGGCCCAGCGGCTCTTTGGAGAAATCCTCGGGCAGGATGTCGAACTCATCCGGCGTAGCCTGGGCGGCACGCATGGCTGCCAGCTGGGATTTATCGCTGGTAAAGCCGTCGCAACGACCGGAAGTAAAGGAGCGCATGGCTTCTTCAGGGTTGTTGATCACCACAGGGTTGAACTTGATCCCCTGACCACGGAACCAGTCCGCCAGGTTCAGCTCGGTCGTGGTGCCGGGCTGTACGCACACAGCGGCCCCATCCAGCTCTTTAGCGCTTTTCACGCCCAGGGATTTTTTCACCATCACGCCCTGGCTGTCATAGTAGTTAATGCCAGTGCTGACCAAACCCAAGGTCGTATCGCGAGAGATCGTCGCGGTGGTATTACGGGTCAGCACATCAACTTCACCCGATTGCAGGGCGGTAAAGCGCTGCTGAGTGGTCAAAGGCGTAACCTTGTATTTTTTGGCATCCCCAAAAACAGCAGCGGCGATCGCACTGCACATGTCCACGTCAATGCCGGACCAGACACCCTTACTGTCTGCCAGCGAGAATCCTGCAATACCCGTTGAGACACCGCACTGAACAAAGCCTTTCTTCTTCACCGAGTCCAGGGTTTCACCTGCCTGTGCATTAGCGGCCAAGGCCATCAACGCAACACTACATGCAATGGTTTTCACTAAGGTCATGGAATATCACCTCCTGTTTACTTTTGGTAAATGGATGCAGATTACAATTGCAGCTAAGCTGTGGTGTCCAATCGTAGAGCCAGACTGTCCAAACACAAATCGGGGGTTTCCCTCTAACAATCTGACTAATACTTTTACCTACGCCGACATTTTCATGCGAGCCCCGGCGGTCATTCCCCAGGGGCTTTCCAAGCAGATTCCTCTTTAATTGTGCGTCGCGATGATCGAGTTCCAACACGTTTTTAAATCGTATGGCCGCAGTAAAAATATTCTAGCCGACATTAATTTTCGCATTGATGACGGCGAATTCATTTTTGTTTCCGGCCCCTCTGGAGCAGGTAAATCCACTTTATTGCGTCTGATCGGAGGCCTGGAGCTGCCTAGCCGTGGCTCTGTCCAGGTCAATGGACACAGGCTGGATAAGCTGCCGGCCCGCGCACGGCCGTATTTGCGACGCGCCGTAGGCGTGGTTTTACAAGATACGCACTTGCTGCAAGATCGCAGCGCCCTGGCCAATGTACTCCTGCCCCTGGCCGTCATGGGTCTGGAGCCCAGCACGGCGCAGGCACGTGCCCGCGCCGCCATGGAAAAAGTGGGCCTGCGTGGCAAAGAAGATTTAAAGCCGGTGGAAATGTCGGGGGGTGAACAACAACGGCTGGCGATTGCCCGCGCTATTGTGAATCGCCCGGCTATTTTGATTGCCGACGAACCCACTGCCAATTTGGACGCTGATAACGCCAAACGCATCATGGATGTATTGATGGACTTTAACCGGGTGGGTGTCACCACCTTGATTGCTTCGCACGATCTGAATTTGATGGCACGCTATGCACGTCGAACCCTGTTGATTCAGGACGGCCGTTTTTCCGATCACCCAGGAGTGCTGGCATGAGAACCTGGCTGCGTCATCATCAATACGCCTTTCTGGTGGCCCTGCGCCGCCTGAAAGTGCAACCCTTCTCCTCCCTGTCCAACCTGCTGGTCATTGCCTTGACCCTGGCTGTGCCCGTTCTGGGAGCCAGTATCTTGCTGGCCGCTCAACCTGTCGTGCGCGAGATTCCGACCTCGCCCGAAATGACCGTGTTCATGAAGCAGAACAGCACGCTGGAACAGGCGCAAGCCTTCAGTCAGGCCGTGGGCAAAGAGTTTCAAACTGAACTGGCCCAGATCAGGCTGGTCAGCAAGGAGCAGGCGCTCAAACAACTGCAAAGCAACCCCAGCTGGACAGACGCCTTGGGCGCCTTGCCCAGCAACCCCTTGCCACACGCCATTGTGCTGACTCTGCATGAAACCCCGGACTTGGTGACGCGTGCCGACTCCCTGGCCAAGACCCTGCAAGGCCGCGAAGGCGTGGATAGTGTGCTGCTGGATAGCGAATGGGTGCAGCGTCTGGCTGCGATTCTGAGCTTCATCCGTATTGGCTTATGGATTCTGATGGCAGGTGTGGGCGTAGTGGTGATTGCCACTGTGTTCAATACCGTCCGTCTGCAAGCCCTGAACCAGCGTGAAGAAATTGCCGTGGCCCGTCTGGTCGGCGCCACCGAAGCCTTTGTACGCCGCCCCTTCCTGTATATGGGCGCGCTAACCGGCCTGACGGCCAGCGCTCTGGCATGCGGTCTGGCCCTGCTGGCACTGACCCCACTGAACAAAGCCTTATCCAGTCTGGCCCAAAGCTATGGCGTCCAGTTGACGCTCCGGCTGCCAGAATTTTCTCTGTTGCTGACAGCGGCTATTTTGGTCGCCATTTTGGGCGCCCTGGCAGCACGCTGGTCTGTTACCCGTAGTACCCAATATTGATGTCACTTCCTGAACCCCGTCCCCAAGATCTGGCCGAAAAAGTGGTGGCCTGGCAAAAAACTTCCGGCCGCCACCACCTCCCCTGGCAGAACACGCAAGATCCTTACCGCGTCTGGCTGTCCGAAATCATGTTGCAGCAAACCCAGGTCGCTACCGTACTGGGTTATTACGAGCGTTTTCTGGAACGCTTCCCCACCGTCAAGGATTTGGCCGAGGCCGAGCAAGACGAAGTCATGCCTTATTGGGCCGGTTTGGGCTACTACGCCCGCGCCCGTAACTTGCACCGCTGTGCCCGCGAGGTCATGGAGACATGGGGTGGCCGTTTTCCGGCTAATGCCACAGATCTGGCGACCTTACCCGGCATTGGCCGCTCTACCGCCTGTGCCATCGCCGCCTTCTGTTTTGGCGAACGTAGCCCCATCATGGACGGCAACGTGAAACGCGTGTTCACACGCTACTTCGGGATCTACGGGCCCATGCAGAAAAAGGCCGTGGAAAACGCTTTATGGGCCAAGGCAGATGAGGTCGTGGAACTCGCCCCCGCCAGCCTGGATATGGCGGCCTACACTCAAGGGCTGATGGACTTGGGCTCGCAATGCTGTACCCGCAGCAAGCCCACCTGTAGTCTCTGTCCGCTGCAAAGCGACTGCTACGCCCACACGCACCAGGCACAATCCGAGCTGCCCAGCCCCAAAGAACGCATTCGTCAGGATGAACGCTATGCGCATGTGCTGATTCTGGAGTTGAATGGCCAGGTTTTGCTGGAACAACGTCCTGACAAGGGAATTTGGGGTGGCCTGCTCACCCTGCCCCAGTTTGACGATGCCATCAGCCTGCAAACGGCGGCACTGCATTGGTCTAACGAGGAAGCTATTGCGCTGGCCTCTTTCCAGCATGTGTTTTCTCACTTCAAGCTGCACATCACCCCTTGGTTACTGCAAGTCGATGAATCTGTACTGGCCGAGCCAGTGGCAGGCCAGCAATGGCAGGACCATGAAGCACTGGAGCAGACCGCTTTACCTGCACCCATACGCAAGCTGCTGCTGGGTTTGTACCAGAGCAAGGATAGTGAACAATTACTTCTGAGCTAATGCCAAGATCCCCGGCCTAATCCGGGGGAATGGCGCTATGCAGGCCGCGCTGGCTTATCGTTGCTGATGCTCATCAGCATCCCGCAGGCTACACCCAAGGTCATCAAGGCCGTACCGCCATAGCTCAGGAACGGCAAAGGCACGCCTACCACGGGCAGAATTCCCGTCACCATGCCTATGTTCACGAACACATAAACGAACAGCATCATGGACATGGAACCGGCCAGCAAACGGCTGAATTGGGTGTGAGCCACAGCAGCAATCGACAAGCCGCGCAGGATCAACAAGGCGTACAGCACCAGCAGCATGATGCCGCCGTACAAACCGAATTCTTCGGCAAACACTGCAAAAATAAAGTCGGTTGTGCGCTCGGGCACGAAATCCAGATGGGACTGGGTACCCATCATGTAGCCCTTGCCGTAAACACCACCAGAACCGATCGCAATCATGGACTGGATGGTATGGAACCCTCTGCCCAAACGGTCACTACCGGGGTTCAGCAAGGTGCAGACACGGTGCTTTTGATAGTCGTGCAACACCACCCAATCCAGGTCTGGTACGCAGATATAGTCTTCGTAGTACAGCAAGGCGCTAATGCCCAGCACCAGCACCACCACAATGGGTACGATCAGCTTGAAGGACAGGCCTGCAAAGTAAATCACGCAGAAACCGGCCGCAAACACCAGCAAAGCCGTACCCAAATCCGGCTGACGCACGATCAGCAGGAACGGAATCATCAGCAAGATGCCTGCCACCATGAAGTCCAGCAGGCTCATCTTGGGCCGCTGATAGCGGTGGAAATACCAGGCCAACATCAAGGGCACGGAAATTTTGAGCATTTCCGAGGGCTGAATACGTGCCACCCCCAGGTCCAGCCAGCGCGTTGCGCCCTTGCTGGTTTCGCCAAAGAACTCCACCCCCAAAAGCAACACGACCCCGATCGAATACACCACCGGAGCCAGCTTCATCCACAAGGCAGGCGGAATCAGGGCGGCCAGCCACATCACACTAAAGGCCAACAGGAAATTACGCACCTGATCGGCAAAGCGCCAGTCTGTACCGCCCACAGCGGAATGCATGACGGTCATGCCCAGCGCAGCCATCAGCACCAGCAAAAGCAGCAAAGGCCAATCAAAGGCGGTGACGGCTCTCAGGCCCAGTTGCAAAAGTCGCTTCATTGCATCTGCCCTCGTTCCACCAACCAGTAATCAAAGACCTTGCGCACAATCGGTGCCGCAACCGACCCACCCCAACCTGCGTTTTCCACGATCAGGGCAACAGCAATTTTGGGGTTCTCTGCCGGGGCGTAGGACATGAACAAGGCGTGGTCACGCAAACGCTCATCAATGGCGTTGGCGTTGTACTTGGCACCGCGCAAGCTAAAAACCTGTGCCGTACCCGTTTTGCCAGCAGCCTGATACGCCGCACCCGCAAAAGCCCGGCGGGCGGTACCCAAACGCACCACATCCACCAGAGCACGTTTGACCACATCCACATTAGCCTGCTTCAGGGGGATCAGCTTGGCATCAATACGCACGGGCTGTTCAATTTCCGGATCATGGGGGCTGAGCGTCTGGGTGACCAGATGTGGAGGCCGCACAATGCCATTGCTGGCCAGCACGGCGGTCGCATGGGCCAGTTGCAGCACAGTAAACGAGTTATAGCCCTGGCCCACGGCCACCGAGATACTTTCCCCGGCATACCAGCGCTGTTGGGCCGGTTTTTTGTAGGCCTGACGTTTCCATTCAGTCGAAGGCAGAATGCCCTGGCGCTCGCCATCCAGATCAATGCCGGTTTGCTGACCAAAGCCAAACTGCTTCATGAAATCGTGCAGATTATCAACGCCAATTTCCGGGCCCAATGAGTAGAAATAGGTATCGGAGGATACCACCAGGGCGCGGTGCATGTCGGTAGAGCCATATACAGCGCCACCCGCGTTACGGAAACGCTGACCACCAAACTCAAAGTAGCCAGGGTCAGAAATACGGTCCGTCGCCTTGCGCTTGCCGGTTTCCAAAGCAGCCAAGGCCACAAAGGGCTTGTAAGTCGAGCCGATAGGATAGGTGCCGTACAGTGGGCGGTTAATCAGCGGGTGGTCGGGCGAGTCATTCAGCTTGCGCCAGTTCTCTACGTCAATACCGTCAATAAACAGGTTCGGATCAAAAGACGGGGCCGACACGAAAGCCAGCACTTCGCCAGTGCTGGGCTCGATGGCCACCAGCGCGCCGCGTCGTCCTTCAAACAGGGCTTCAGCCATTTTCTGCAGGCCAATGTCCAGCGACAAACGCAAGCTGGCACCCGGTACGGGGTCGACCCGGCTCAAGGTACGTACTGGACGGCCCGACGCGGCCACTTCCACTTCCTCTATCCCTGTGCGACCGTGCAGGGTCTTTTCCCAGGTTTTCTCGATCCCTTTTTTGCCAATGACCTGCGTGCCACGGTAGTTACCGGTTTGCCCGGTTTCTTCCAGGCGCTGCTGATCGCCCTCGGAAATACGGCCCACATAACCCAGCACGTGCGCTGCCGCCTCGCCCTGCGGATATTCGCGCACCCAGCGAGCCTGCAAGGTCACACCAGGGAACTTGAAGGCATGGGCAGCAAACCAGGCGGCTTCATCATCGCTCAGGTTATTGCGCAACAGAATTTCAGAATATCGACTGTTTTGCGCGACGCTCTGCTTGAATCGACGACGATCACGTGGACTTAGCTCCACCAGCTCGCCGACACGATCCAGCATATCGTCTACCGGCTCGCCCAAACTGGCGGGTACGGCCGACAAGGTGTAGTCCCGGTAATTACGGGCCAGTACCTCGCCATTGCGGTCCAGAATCTCGCCTCGACGAGGGGTAATCGGGATGACGGCAATACGGTTTTGATCGGCTCGGGCGGCAAAGCCTTCGTAGCGCACCACTTGCAAATACCACAAGCGCACGCCCAGCACCCCTAACAGTACGCAGGCCAGAACGGCCGCTACCAAGGCGCGAAACAGAATGCGCTGGCGCAACTGATGCGAAGTTTTTTTGAATTCAAACATGGCCGCCCTACCCGTCAGGACGAACCGGAGTCGGACTCGTCCAGACGCCGCTGCGGCAAGAACAGCACGCTATCGGCCAGCGGCCACAGGGCGGCGGTCAACAGGGCGCCTCCGGCCCACTCCCAGCCAGACCACTCCCCTACCAGCCAGGCGTGCAGAACCCGCACGATCAACTGGGCCAGCAGCATGACAACTGCCATGTGCAAGAAGTGAGTCCACATGCCAAAATTCAGGATGCGCTTGCGTAGCAGCAATGCGCCGTACACGACCAGAATATAGGTCAGGGCATGTTCGCCCAGCAGACTGCCATCGTGCACATCCACCAGAATGCCCACAATAAATGCCAGTGACATGGGAACACGGCGCGGCTCGTGTACAGCCCAGAAAGCCAGTACCAGCATCAACAGATCAGGCGCAAAGGGCAGCAGGCGCCAGGGCAGCATGGAAACCAGCCACATCAGCAGAATCGAGCCCCACACCAACCAGGGACTGGAAGCGCGCGAAAACGGGCTGCTATCAATAGGCTGCAAACTACTCAAGGATGAGGACCGGGTTTTACGGCCAGAGGTGTCCGAGGACTCAGCGCGTCGCATCATTGGCATCGTCCTGTTCAAGAGGGCGCTCGCTCTCGGGCACTAGCAAAATCAGAAAATGGCGATAACGCTCGGGGTGCGACAAAGGCGTCACCAAGGCCAGCGCAAAACCGGACGCATCATCGCGCTCGATACTGCTGACCATTCCCACCGGCAGACCGGCAGGGAACAAGCCCCCGATACCGCTGGTGATCAAGGTATCGTTCGGCTCCAGATCCACATCAGCCGTCAGAAAACGCACTTCCACTTTGCCACCGGGGTTGCCACCGAAGGCAATCAAACGCAGACCATTGCGCAACACCTGTACCGGCACCGAGACTTTATCGTCCGTGATCAGCGCAGCTTCCGAGGTAAAGCGCGTGACACGCACCACCTGGCCAACCACGCCGCCTTCGTCAATAACCGGCATACCGGGTCGAATGCCGCTGGCCGAGCCTTTATTGAAGATCAGATGACGGGCGTACCCATTAGGCGGTTCGTACAGAACCTCTACCGCGACAGACGGTTGGGTAACCGTATCGGCCACTTGCAGCAAACGGCGCAGCTGCTCGTTCTCAGCAGACAGCTGGGCGGCATGGGTAGACAACTGAGCCAGCTCGATACGCTGGCGTTGCAAGGCTTCTTTTTCGGAACGGGCGGTGGAGGCCGCGTCGGTCCAGCTGCTGAAATAAGTAACCAGATCACGAGGGGCCAGCATGACACGCTGAAAGGGATACAGCACAGTGGCCACGGCCTGCCGCACGGGTTCGAGCACAGCATAACGAGCGTCAGTAATCAACAAGCCCACAGCCAGCACCAAAAGAGCGGCCAGACGCAGCTCAGCTGATGAGCCGCGCCTAAATAGCCGGATGGAGCCTTGTTCTCGCATTACTCAAGCACTCGATCGCTTGCCCCCACAGGCAGACACTGCCGTGAAGGCCAAGCAAAGATCAATCGTAAATGAATACGGACTCCAGACGCTCCAGATGTTCCAGAGCCTCACCGCAACCCCGTACCACGCAGGTCAGAGGATCTTCAGCCACCACGACGGGCAAGCCGGTCTCTTCTTGCAGCAGACGGTCCAGGTCATGAACCAGAGCACCACCACCTGTCAGGACGATGCCCTTGTCAGTGATGTCCGCACCCAGTTCTGGAGGAGTTTGTTCCAGAGCGGTTTTAACCGCGGAAACGATTTGATTCAAGGGATCGGTAAGCGATTCCAGAATCTCGTTGGACGACACCGTGAAACTGCGTGGCACCCCTTCGGACAAATTACGACCCTTGACTTCAATCTCGCGAATTTCAGTGCCAGGGAATGCGGAACCGATCTCTTTCTTGATCAATTCAGCCGTAGGTTCACCAATTAGCATTCCGTAATTGCGACGGATGTAATTAATAATGGCTTCGTCAAACTTGTCGCCACCGACGCGAACCGATCCTTTATAGACCATACCGCCTAAAGAGATCACTGCCACTTCGGTTGTACCACCACCGATATCCACCACCATGGAGCCGCTGGCATCGGACACGGCCAGGCCTGCACCGATCGCGGCCGCCATGGGCTCTTCAATCAGGTAGACCTTGCTGGCGCCAGCGCCCAGAGCAGATTCTTTGATGGCACGGCGTTCCACCTGGGTGGAGCCGCAAGGCACACACACGATAATGCGTGGGCTGGGAGCAAACATGCTGCGTGGGTGAACCATGCGGATGAACTGCTTGAGCATTTGCTCGGTAACCGTAAAGTCCGCGATCACACCATCCTTCATGGGCCGGATGGCTTCAATATTGCCAGGCACCCGACCCAGCATTTGCTTGGCCTCCTGCCCAACGGCCTGAATGATTTTTTTACCATTAGGTCCACCTTCATGGCGGATGGCTACAACGGACGGTTCATCCAGTACGATACCCTTGCCGCGTACATAGATAAGGGTATTGGCCGTACCGAGGTCGATTGCCATATCGCTGGAAAAGTAACTGCGTAGGAATCCGAACATGGGCGCGCAAAGTGTAAAGTGTTTGGGGAAAAGGCAGGTAAATTCGGCGCGGAACTCAAGCGTAAAACGACAGGCACAAGAACCAGGCAACGAATTCAAAAATACCTGGGAAGGAAACGGTCAATGATAACTTATAATTGCTCTACATTAGGACTGTTTTAATGGTCAGTTAAGTTCTGTAACCCCCGCATTTGCTGTAAAAGTGCCAAACTGTCCCTAACTGACGGATTTCCGCTTTTTTTTATTACTCATTTTCCAGTACCCACCCACATGTCTATCACTGAACAGGATGTTGCCCGTATAGCGCAACTGGCGCGCCTTGATCTTTCTGCTGAACAAGCCTCCCAGGTCGAGCACGATTTGACGCGCATCCTGGGCCTGATCCAGACCTTGCAAACCGTTGATACTCAAGGCGTTGAGCCCATGGCCCACCCTTTGTCCGCCCGCCAGCAGATCAGTCTGCGTCTGCGCGAGGACAAGGCCCTGCCTTCCGGAACGGTAGAAAGCCGCCAGGCCATGATGCGCAACGCCCCCGCCGAGCAGGATGGCCTGTTTCTGGTGCCCACGGTCATCGAATAAAGCAAAACCATGTCTTTTACCCCTGAATTCGCGACTATTGCAGCGCTGCGCCAAGCTCTGCAAAACAAAACCGTCAGTGCCCGCGAGCTGGCCCAGCAAGCCCTGGACAACAGCGCCCGTCAAAAAGAGCTCAATGCCTTCGTGCAGCAGGACGCTGCCCTGACCCTGGCCCAGGCCGATGCCGCTGACGCCCTGATTGCTCAAGGCAAGGCCGGTCCACTGACCGGCATCCCTATCGCCCACAAAGATTTGTTTGTCACCAAGGATTGGCAGACCACTGCCTGCAGCAAAATGCTGGAAGGCTACGTCAGCCCCTTTGACGCCACGGTCGTGACCAAGCTGCAGGCAGCCGGTGCTGTCTCGCTGGGCAAGTTGAACTGTGACGAGTTCGCCATGGGCTCGCGCAACGAAAGCTCGGTGTTTGGCCCCGTGCGCAACCCTTGGGATCACTCCATGGTGCCCGGTGGCTCCTCGGGTGGTTCTGCCGCCGCTGTCGCTGCTGGCCTGGTAGCGGGTGCGACTGCAACCGATACCGGTGGTTCGATTCGCCAGCCTGCCGCCCTGTGTGGTGTCAGCGGCATCAAGCCCACCTACGGCACGATTTCCCGCTTCGGCATTATTGCCTACGGCTCCAGCCTGGATCAGGCCGGCCCGATCGCCCGCAATGCACGCGACTTGCTGGACCTGCTGGAGAACATGTGTGGTTTCGACCCGCAAGACGCCACCAGCCTGGAATTTTGCGACGACCAGCCCAATAACGGCGCGCGCATTCGTCAGCAATTTGAACAGCAACAGGCTCAACAAGAAGCCCAAGGCAGCCAGCCACTGAAAGGCCTGCGTATTGGTGTGCCCGCCCAGTTCTTTGGCCCCGGCCTGGACCCGGTCGTTGCCGACGCCATTGAAGCCGCCCTGAAAACCTACGAAAGCCTGGGTGCAGAGCGCGTCACCGTGCAACTGCCCCTGACAGAGCTGTCTGTCCCTACTTATTACGTCATCAGCCCCGCTGAGGCCTCCACCAACCTGTCGCGCTTTGACGGCGTACGCTTTGGCCACCGCGCCAGCCAGTACACCGATCTGAACAGCATGATTTCGCGTTCGCGCTCGGAAGGCTTTGGCCCTGAAGTGGTACGCCGCATCCTGGTCGGCACTTATGTGCTCTCGCATGGCTACTACGACGCCTACTATCTGCAAGCCCAACGCGTGCGCCGCATGATTGTGGACGACTTCCAGAAAGTCTTTGAACAGTGCGACCTGATCCTGGGCCCCGTCACACCGGCTCTGGGCCGCAAGCTGGGTGCCACCATCGAGGATCCCACCACCGATTGGCTGGGCGACGTCTACACACTGGGCGTGAGCCTGGCCGGCCTGCCCGCCATGTCCATTCCTTGCGGCTTCAGCAAGGATGAGCGCCCCCTGCCCATCGGCCTGCAAATCATTGGCAACTACTTCCGTGAAGGCCAATTGCTGGCCTTTGCCGACCGCTTCCAGCAAGTCACCGACTGGCATCAACGTCAACCAGGACAACAATAATGGAATGGGAAATTGTGATCGGGCTGGAAACTCATACCCAGCTCTCGACCGAATCCAAAATCTTCTCCAGCAGCAGCACTCGCTTTGGCGCCTTGCCCAACACGCAAGCCAACGAAGTCGATATGGCCTTGCCCGGCGCTCTGCCTGTCTTTAACCGTGGCGCTGCCGAACGGGCCATTCGCCTGGGTCTGGCCGTAGGCGGCCACATTGCGCCGCGCTCCGTGTTCGAGCGCAAGAACTACTTCTACCCGGATCTGCCCAAGAACTACCAGATCAGCCAGATGGAAATTCCCGTCGTCAGCGGCGGTACGGTCAGCTTCATGCTGGACGGTGAAGAAAAAACCATCAATCTGACACGCGCGCACCTGGAAGAGGATGCCGGTAAATCCCTGCACGAAAACTTCCGTGGTCCCTACGGCGAGTCCAGCACCGGGATCGACTTGAACCGCGCAGGCACGCCGCTGCTGGAAATCGTGTCCGAACCTGAAATGCGCTCGGCAGCTGAAGCCGTGGGCTATGCACGCGCCCTGCACAGCCTGGTAGTCTGGCTGGGCATTTGCGACGGCAATATGCAGGAAGGCTCTTTCCGCGTGGATGCCAACGTATCGGTACGCCCCAAAGGCCAGAAAGAATTTGGCACCCGTTGCGAACTGAAGAACATCAACTCCTTCCGCTTCCTGGAACGTGCCATTCAATACGAAGCACGCCGCCAGATCGAGCTGATCGAAGACGGTGGCAAAGTCATCCAGGAAACGCGCCTGTACGACTCGGACCGTGACGAGACCCGCAGCATGCGCAGCAAGGAAGATGCACACGATTACCGCTACTTCCCCGATCCTGACCTGCCACCTCTGTTTATCAGTGAAGAGTGGATCGAACAGGTTCGTCAGGACATGCCTGAACTGCCCGCCCAGAAACTGGCTCGCTTCGAGCAAGAGTTTGAACTGAGCCGTTACGACGCCTCGCAACTGACGGTAGATCGTGCAACGGCTGACTTCTTCGAAGCCATCTTGCAGGCGGGCTCCAAGGCTAACGCGAAGCTAGCCGCCAACTGGATTCTGGGCGAACTGTCGGCTGCCTTGAACCGTGAAGAGCTGAACATTGAGCAGTCCAAAGTCAGCCCAGCACAATTGGCTCAGCTGATTGCCCGTATTGCTGACGGCACCATCTCCAACAAGATTGCCCGTGACGTGTTCGCGGCGCAGTGGGACGGCGAGCTCAATGGCGATGTGGACGCCATTATCGACGCCCGTGGCTTGAAGCAGATCAATGACGTAGGTGCCATTGAGGCCATGGTGGACGAAGTACTGGCCGCCAACCCCAGCATCGTCGAGCAGCACCGTGCCGGCAAGCCAAAAGCCTTCAACGCTCTGGTCGGCCAGGTGATGAAGGTGGCCAAGGGCAAGGCCAATCCGCAGCAGATCAACGAAATGCTCAAGCAAAAGCTGGACGCCTAAGTCCGGACTCTGCGCTTAACGGATACAAAAACACCAGGCCTTGGCCTGGTGTTTTTTTACTGCTGAACTTTGCTTGCCAAACGCAGATGATCAGACACCGTAGCGATCGCGGTAGGCTTTCACTTGAGGAGCATGAGCAGCCAAGGTGGTGTCATCCGCCAGCACCGCCATGATGTCAGCCAAAGAGGCAATGCTGATCACAGGAATACCGTAAGTCTGTTCCACTTCCTGCACTGCAGAATGCGCGGACAGTTCCTGATCGTTACCGGCGCGCTCCATGCGATCCAGAGCAATCAGCACCGCGGCAGGTTCTGCACCTGCGGCCTTGATGATCTGCATGGATTCACGCACGGACGTACCCGCTGTGATCACGTCATCAATAATCACGACCTTGCCTTGCAAGGGAGCGCCCACCAGGGTGCCGCCTTCACCGTGGTCTTTGGCTTCCTTGCGGTTGAAAGCAAAAGGCACATCACGATCACCGATTTGTGGATGCTCGGCCAGGGCAATTGAGGTTGCGGCAGCCAGAGGAATCCCCTTGTAGGCGGGACCAAACAGCATGTCAAAAGACACGCCCGAATCCAGCAAAGCCTGAGCATAGAAACGGGCCAGCTGACCCACACTACGTCCCGTATTGAACAGGCCGGCATTGAAGAAGTAAGGGCTCAAACGGCCAGACTTGACCTTGAATTCCCCAAAACGCAGCACTCCCTGTTCCAGGGAGAAGCGCACAAAATTGCGACGATTATCGTTATTAGCCGACATGACAGAGTATGAAAAAGATAGAGACGAAAGGCATTTTAGCGTGATGTGAGCCATCACTTGGCAGGTTCGGCCAGTTCTTCCAGCAAGAAGTCGATAAAACTGCGCACTTTAGGTGTCAAATAGCGACGGCTGGCATAGACGGCATGCAGCTGCTGCAGCTCTTCGGTGTAATCGGGCAACAGGCGAACCAGCCGACCACTTTCCAGATCATCCATCACCAGCCACTCCGGCAAATAGGCCAGCCCTGCTCCACCCAACGCACTGTAATAAGTCAGATTGGTGTTATCCGAACGCATGAAAGGATTCAGGCGCAAGGACTCCGGCCCGTCCGGCCCCAAAAATTCAAAACTGGGCTGCTGTAAATAACTGGGGCTGATAGCCGGCAGACGCATCACCTCCGCACAGTTACGCGGCATGCCGTGCTGGGCCACAAACTCCGGGCTGGCCACCAGATGAAAGGGCGTGGGGCAAATAAGACGTGCAATCTGATGCGGCGCAGGCTCGCGCATCACCCGCAAGGCCAGATCAAAACCTTCCGCCACCAAATCCACTTTGTGATTGCTCAGGCTCATGTCCAGAGTCACTTCCGGATAGCGTGTTTGGTAATCCTGCAACAGCTGCGCCACTTTGCGGTTGGCAAACCATACGGGGGCCGTCACTCTCAACACACCTTGGGGCTGATGCTCAGAACCCGATAATGCCTGCTGTCCGCGCTCCAGAGTATCGAGTGCCTGCAAGCAATAATCAAAGTAGGTTTGCCCCAACTCCGTCAGGCTCAAACGACGGCTGCTGCGATGGAGCAAGCGGGCGCCCAGCTGTTTTTCCAGATTGGCCAAGTGCTTGCTGACCATGGGCGCAGACATATCCAAGCGTTGCGCCGCCGCTGCAAAGCTGCCCGCTGCGACGATTTCCCGGAACACCCGCAGACTCTGAATCGTATCCATGCTTTCCTAATGAGAAAGTAACTAATGAAAATAGGCCTGTTTATTTCCTGATAGTAATTGATTAATCTTGAACGAGCGCTAACCCGGTGCCTGTCTGGGCCTTGAATGGGCGGGACCAGCACCAGGATGTCATCACGTCATGCCTGACACAGAGCTTTTGTCACTACGCCGGGCCAGTGCTTCGTTTACCGATACTGTCAACTTTCCAAAGGAACATACATGAGCGCCCTTACCTCTAGCTGGACTCCTCGCATCCTTAGCCTGCTGCGCATCGTTACAGGCTATCTCCTGCTGACACACGGTACTGCCAAGATCCTGGGTTTCCCCAAAGTAGACATGTTTGCCAACCTGCAAATCAGCTCCATTTACGGCATTGCGGGCATTCTGGAACTGGTTCTGGGTGTCTTGCTGGTGATTGGTCTGTTCTCTCGTTTTGCAGCCTTTATTGCTTCGGGCCTGTGCGCTTTCGCTTACTTTATTGGCCACGCCAGCGGCAGCACCTTCGCAACCCCTATCCTCAATGGCGGTGAGGCGGCAGTTCTGTTCTGCTTTGCCTTCCTGTACCTGGCCTTTGCCGGCCCAGGCCCATGGAGTATTGACGCAGGCCGCGGCAAAGCCTGACGCCTTGTTCAACCCCTTATCCCCTGCCCCTATCAGGGCAGGGGCAGGAGATCATCATGACAATGCCCACCTACTTCATCTCGCATGGTGGCGGACCCTGGCCCTGGATGCCTGAAGCGCAAACCATGTACGCCCCGCTGCGTGCTGCCTTGCAGGATATTCCACGCCAATTGGGGCGCACACCCAAAGCGATCTTGATGGTCTCCGCCCACTGGGAAGCTCAACAAGCCAATCTGCTGGTTGCCGCCGCAGCACAACCGAGCATGGTGTACGACTATTACGGCTTTCCGCCCCACACGTACGAGATTCACTACCCTGCACCAGGCGATCCTGCTCTGGCCCAACAGGTCTGTAATTTGCTGGAAGGCGCTGGCCTGCCCACTCATCTGGATTCGCAGCGTGGCTTTGACCACGGTGCATTCGTACCGGCTTATGTGATCTATCCGCAAGCCAAAGTGCCTATGGTGCAACTGTCCATTCACGCGAACTACGACCCGGCCCTGCACTACGCCATGGGCGAGGCGCTTGCGCCTTTGCGAGACGAAGAGGTGCTGATTATTGGCAGCGGTCTGAGCTATCACAACCTGCGCAATATGGGACCTGGCGGTGTGCAGCCCTCTGCCCAGTTTGATGCCTGGCTGCATCAAAGCCTGAGCCTGGAGGACCCTGCCGCCCGTCGTCAGGCCTTGATGGACTGGGAACAGGCCCCGGCCGCACGTGTTGCCCATCCCCGCGAAGATCACCTGGTTCCCCTCATGGTGGCCGCTGGTGCTGCGCGTGGCGACGCAGCGCATCGCTTCCACCACGAAACCCAGGCCTTTGGTGGCTTGACCGTGTCCAGCTACCGCTTCGGCTCAGCGTCGTAACAAGCTCTGA
Source organism: Alcaligenes sp. DN25 (assembly GCF_023674485.1). NCBI lineage: Bacteria > Pseudomonadati > Pseudomonadota > Betaproteobacteria > Burkholderiales > Alcaligenaceae > Alcaligenes > Alcaligenes sp. DN25. The sequence continues at coordinate 3,493,089 of NZ_CP098408.1, forward strand.
CGGCCACTGACATCCAGGCAGGTTACGGGTTAAAGTGCTGACGCTATAAGGAGAATTGCCACGTGTTACGCGTCACCTCGTTAAACGTCAACGGTATTCGGGCCGCCTTTCGTAAAGGCCTGCCCGCCTGGCTGGAAGCCCAGAAACCTCATATTGTCTGCATGCAGGAAATCAAGATCAGCGAGCCTGATCTGACCCCCGATTTGACCAACCCCGGTCAATACCACGGGCATTTCCACCATGCTCAGAAAAAAGGCTATAGCGGTGTAGGCCTGTACCTGAACCACAAGGCAGAAAGCGTGGCCGAAGGCATGGCCTGCGAAGAGTTCGATGCTGAAGGCCGCATTATCCGCGCCGACTGGAACGACCTTAGTGTGATCAGCGCCTACCTGCCCTCGGGTTCCTCGGGCGACGAGCGTCAAACCGCCAAGTACCGCTTTCTGGATCATTTTGAGCAGTGGATGAATGGCTTGATGCAGGAACACCGTGATACCGGCCGCGAGTTCATTATTTGTGGTGACTGGAATATTGCGCACCACGAAGCCGATTTGAAGAACTGGAAAGGCAACCTGAAAAACAGTGGTTTTCTGCCAGAAGAACGCGCCTGGATGAGCAAAGTGCTGGGCGAACTGGCTTGGGTGGACGTGTACCGCAGCCTGCATCCCGATACCACGGACGAGTGCTACACCTGGTGGAGCAACCGCGGCCAGGCTTGGGCCAAAAATGTGGGGTGGCGCATTGATTATCAAATTGCCACCCCAGGTATTGCTGCCAAGGCGCGCGGTGCAACGATCTATAAGGAAGAGCGTTTCAGCGACCACGCGCCACTGACGGTTGATTACGACTGGAGCCTGTAAATCCAGCCTGAAAAAGCCAGCGCCTTAGCTGGCTTTTTCAATCATGTAGCGCACAACGCTGCGCAATTGTTCATCGGTTGCTTTGGGAGCTGCACCGCGTGGGGGCATGGCGCCCTTGCCGTTCAGCACAACTTGCATCATGGCATCTTCGCCTTGGGCGATCAGGGGCTCCCAACGAGCCTTGTCACCCAAACGAGGGGCATTGGCCATACCCGATGCATGACAGACCATACACGAAGACTTGTACAGCTTGAGAGCTTCGTCCGAGTTGGCATGTGCTGCAGGTGCGGCGGCCAGCAAAAACAAAGCGGCCATTGCGGAGTACATCATGGTGGCGGGGCGATAGGTTCTCATGGGTTTACCCTTTAAACAGTCGGCATGAACGCATACCTGGCTGATACTTCGTTTTCTGTACAAGAGGCCCGTTTTTCATGGTTCGAACCTCTTGCGTTTTCACTAGCTAATCACTATCCAATAACTGCCTTGAAGCCCGGACGGAAATGATGGGTGTTTCTGGTTCTCAATTCCGCATACCGGGTGCCAACCCTGCTTAGCCCTTGATCGGGCCGGGAGGGCTGACTTGCTTCATCAAGTCGTCGTTCCATTCGCCTTCGACCAGAACGTGACCTGCTGCGCCCAGTTCCATGGCTTCGATCAGGTTGTGGTTCACATAGGCGTACACACCAGGCTGCTTGAAGGTGTAGAGCGCCACACCGGCCGAACCGCCGCGAATGAACCAGGTTTCCAGGTTCTTGGCAGGTGGATCATCAAACTTGCCCAGTTCCCAAACCCAGTCACCGTGCCCACCGATCAGGTGAGGACGGGTGTCGCGGTTGGCCTGCGAGTGAATGAACAGCACGGTTTCACCCACGTTGGCCTTCATAGCACCGTCGCCCATCAAGGCACCGACCTTGCCGTTGAACACCACGTGGCTGGGGATCAGACCACGCATGGCTTCCAGGGTATCGCCGTAGCTTTCAGCCGAGGAACCATACTTTTTGAAGTTGCCCTTTTCATCACGAGGGATGTAGAGGTCAAACTCGCCAATGGTGTAGACACGGTCGTAATGCAGCGAGTTGCCCGCCGAATCCTTCAGGCCGTCGCGTGGCAGCACCATGACGGTACCGTGCATGCCCTGGACCACGTGCCAGGCTACCGAGCCTTCGGGTGCGCAGTGGTACACAAACGTACCGGTACGGTCGGCCTTGAAGCGCAAGGTGGCTTGTTCGCCGGGGTTCACGTTGGTCAACTTGGCACCGCCCAGCGCGCCAGTCGAGGCGTGAAAGTCGATGTTGTGCGGCATGGTGTTGCTGGCTGGGTTGACCAGGGTCAGCTCCAGGTAGTCGCCTTCATGCACAACCATGGTGGGGCCGGGCATGGAGCCATCAAACATCATGGCGTGCATGGTGGTGCCATCGCGATCGACCACGATCTCTTTTTCCACGATGCTCATGCGGAACTCCACCACGCGAGGCTCGGGACCTACTTTCTGCTCGTGCTTGTGGACCATAGGAGGCGCAACCAGATCCACCTTGACCCGCTCCAGCTTGGCGATCTGGGCTTCTGTACGCGCGGCCAGCCAGGGCGCGTTCTTTTTTGGTGCAGCCGTCTCGCGGGCTTGTACTTGAGCCGCCAGCAAAGTCGTTCCTGCGGCGACACCTAGGCCAGCACTTTTCAAGAAATGACGACGTTCCATACTACCTCCGGTTTGATCCAGGCGTGATGCCTGCTGATTAAATAGTTGATTGCTCTAACAGTTACAGGATGTATTTGAACGTACTTGGCCCAAGCCATCTTTGTTGCAGCGCAAGCATTGGCGATGAACACAAAAAAAACCGCCTTAAAGGCGGTTCCAGAAAATACCTGTTAACGATACGCAGCCACCCAATCCGCAAGGATCATCTGCTTAGCCGTTCTGCAACTGATCAGCTTTCGCGACTCTCTTGGACTGCCATCAGTTTGTCCAGGGCCGAGAACAAATGGCGCCGCTCAGCGGCGGTGAGTATCTGTTCCAATTCCTCCTCCAGTTTTCCGACCTGCTCTTCAGCAGGCAAGAGCAAAGTCTGGCCTTGGGCAGTCAGATGTAATTGCTGTAAGCGTCGATCCCGCGGATCTGAATGACGTTCGATCAAGCCACGCTTGACCAGACGCTCGACCACCGGCACCAGATTGGATGGCGAGATATCCAGCGTTTCACCCAATTGGCGCAAATAGATTCCCGGATTAGCATCGAGCAAGATCAAAATAGAAAACTCACTGGGCTTGAGATCATGCTCGGCAACACGATGCGCAAACAACTTATGAATATGAATTTCCGTACGCGTGAGGCGATAGCCCAGAAAGCGGAGAAGGCGTGACTGGTCAACCGCGGATTCGAGAGCACTGTCCATGAGTTGGTGTCTGACTAAAAAAGAAAAATGCCTGCAAGACAGTGTCGACACAACATCGACACCATCCTGAGTGGCACACCGTTGATCGGTGCAGACATCAATCATAGAGCATAGACCCACCAACCGTCTCAGACGAGCTTGTGCACAGGCACCGCGCTTGTCACTGCCGCCTCGATCCTGCTCAAGTAATAGCGGGCATCCAGCAAGCCATGATCAAAGAAATAATCGGCACTAGCCACCTTGCGCTCGCACAAGCTGGTATCGGCATGCAAGCGACTGACCCGCCCTGCCCGTGCCCAGGCAAATGCCATACACACGATGCCGACCAAGCGCAGATAGTCCTCCGCACACCGGGCCAGTACTTGCGTATCGTGTTGAGCGCAGGTGCATAAATGGGTCGTCACTATGTACAGTTGGTCACTCCACTGTCTTAATGCTTTCCCCCATGGACATTCTGCCAACGCCTCCAGACAGGCATCCGCTTCCCAGCGCCAGGCCTGGAGCAAAGGTTGCAAGGCCTCGGGCCCCACGGCGGCAATCTTGCGCTGTAGCAGATCCAACGCCTGGATCTGGTTGGTTCCTTCATAAATCATGGCAATACGCGCATCTCGAAGCGTTTGCTCAATACGATACTCATGTACGTACCCATAGCCGCCAAAAACTTGCAGTGCGTCGCTGGCCAAGGAAAAGCCCCGCTCTGTAAATAACGACTTGACGACTGGTGTCAGTAAAGAGGCCAGATCCTGCGCCCGAGTCTGCTCTTCACCCTCTGGCAAGCTCTGCGCCAAATCAAGCTGATGCGCTGTCCATGCCGCCATCACCCGCATACCTTCCGTCCAGACACGCAAGTCGGCGAGAATGCGTTGCATAGCGGGATGATGGGCAATAGGATCCGCTACTCCATTGGCCTGTGCCGGGCGGGGTTGCACCCGCATCTGATAACGTTCGTGAGCATAAGAGCGGGCCAATTGCCACGCCGCTTCTGCATGACCTAAGCCTTGCAACCCAACATGCAAACGAGCCGAATTCATCATCACAAACATGGCGGCCAGGCCTTGATGCGGTTTGCCTATCAGCCACGCATGGGCTGCCTCGAAACGCATCGAGCAAGTAGCACTGCCTTTGATGCCCATTTTCTTCTCAAGGCCATCACAGTAAATCGTATTGGGCACAAGCCCCCCCTCCTTGGGAATCAGGCGCGGGGCCAGGAACAAGGACAGCCCCCGTGTCCCGGCAGGGGCATCAGGCAGACGTGCCAGCACCAGATGAACGATGTTCTCGCTCATATCCTGATCGCCACCGGAGATGAAGATCTTGTTGCCATGCAGGCGGTAAGAACCTTCTTGTTCGGGCAGCGCCTGGGTACGCAGCAAACCCAAATCGGAACCGGCTTGTGGTTCAGTCAGGCACATTGTGGCTAACCAGCGTCCGCTAACGATATGCGGCAGATAGGTGCGGCGAATGTATTCATCACCATGAGCATTCAGGCAGGCATAGGCACCATGCAGAATTCCTGGATACATGGCCCAGCCATGATTGGCTGATGCCAACATTTCATGCAAGGCCGTATCGAGCAACTGAGGCAGGCCCTGGCCACCCACGCCGGGATCGCAGGCCAACGCAGGCCATCCAGCCGCCATAAAATCTGTATAGGCCTTGGCAAACCCGTCTGGTGTCAAGACCCGGCCATTCTCTAGACGACATCCTTGCAAATCAGCTGGCCCATTAAGCGGAGCCAAGACGTCGGCACAGAAGCGACCGGCAGCCTCAACTACCCTATCTGCCGTTTCCTGATCCAGCCCTTCGTAAGCCGACAAACGGCACCAATCCTCCTCCGCCTGCAAGCAATATTGCTGTACAAAACGAAAGTCCTCTAATGGGGGCTGATAATGCGATGCTTGCATACTTAAGTCCTCTCTTGCTGCGCCAAAATGGCGACCAGTTGACGATACGGGCCAATCGCCCGGGCCAGGCACACTGCTGACAACAAGGCTGCCAAGGCAGAGACCAAACCCAATGACAGCCCTACTTTCTGTTCGTCATGGAAAATAAAATCCGTGAAAAAAGCGACCAGAAAGGGCCCCATACCCAAGCCAATCAAATTAATCAGAAGCAGGTAAATCGACGTGACTTGTCCCCGCAATTGATTGGGGGTAATGGCCTGCAAGATAGGGGGGGCCAAGGCAACGGGCATCCCCAGAAAGAAGGTCGTTGCTGCCACAGCCACCAAAGCAAGCTCGGCAGAAGGGGCGAAGGCCAGCGCCACTCCAGTCACGATCAAAACGCTGGTGGCGGCCAAGGAAATCAGGATCGAGCCTACCAGCTTGCCCCGTGCTGTCAGATGGTCAGCCAGAAAGCCACTGACCAGCATGCCACCAATGCCAAAGCTCAGAATAATGACCCCATAGGCTGGGCCAATTTCACCAGGAGTCCACCCCCACTGGCGGATAAAGGTGGCGGGCAGCCAGGCCGTGACGCCGAACGTGATCATGGCAGTCAAGCCGGGAGCCAGCAGCAGTGGAAAGTAAGCCCGTTTATGGCGCAGCACATAGCGCCAATCAGGAGCGGGAGCCGAACCGGCATGTGGAGTCGAGTCAGTCCCTTTCATGCCCCGCCGCACCGGCTCGCGCACGGTCAGCATTAGCAGAATAAGAGGAATACCGGGCAAAGCCACAAAGATGAAGGCCGCCTGCCAGGGTTTGAAGCTGCCCAGCAGCGGAAACATCAGCGTGCCTGATTGGCTGGTCGCTTCAATAACCAGCCCACCCACAATAAATGCAGTCGCCGATCCTATATAAACCCCTGATGTATAGATACTCATGGCGCGGGCCCGACGCTCGGGCGCGAAGTAATCGGCCAACATAGAATAGGCGGCCGGAGACAGGGCGGCCTCGCCAATGCCCACAAACATACGGGCGACAAAAAGCGATGCAAAGCCAGTCACATAGCCTCCTGCGGCAGTGGCCAACACCCACACCACCATTCCGATCACAATCAGGTTCCGACGATTCCAACTATCCGCCAAGCGGCCCAGAAAAATTCCAACAAACGTATAGAAAATGGCAAATGCAAAGCCGTGAACAATACTGAACACCCAATCTGACAGATGCAAATCCTTCTTGATGGGCTGCACTAACAGGCCCAAAATCTGGCGATCCACAAAAGACAGCGTGTAGGCCAGCAACAAGACAATCGTGACGTAATACGCATAGCCCAAGGTTGAAAGCTGGTTGGAAGCGGGCATGCGTACACGGCCCGGCAAGTAAGGCAGGCTCAAGGCAAACTCCTGTGAAGGATGGGGAAGGAAATTAAATGGACTGGCATGAACAGCCAGCCCTGGTGGGCCTCAGCCGCTTTGGCCCTGAAGCAGCATCAAGGCATCTAATGCAACTACACCCTGACCTTCAGGCAGCACAATGACCGGATTGAGGTCTATCTCGCTAATAGCAGGCGTCCCACGCAACACCTGCCCAAGACGGATGATCAACTCGGCCAACGCTTCGCGATCAAGTCTGGGGGAGCCTCGATAGCCATGCAACAAGGCCGCTGCCTGCAACTGATCGAGCTCATGCAATACCTCTGTCATGGAGAGATCAGCATCCAACAAGCGAACATCGCGCATGATCTCTGCCGTAACCCCCCCCATGCCTACTAAAATCACGGGTCCCCACTGCGGATCCTGACGCGCCCCTACAATCATCTCCAGGCCGCGCCGTCCCATGACCTCTACCAGCACACCATCAAGAACAATACTCACGTCGTAGTTAGCCACATTCTCATGCAGACGGTTCCAGGCCTGCTCTAAAGATGGCCTGTCGCCAACGTTGAGAATGACACCGCCTGCATCGCTCTTATGGCTTAACTGCGCAGACTGGGCCTTGAGCGCAACAGGCCAACCCAGCGTCTGGGCAGCCTCTACCGCCTGTTCCAGGCACGTAGCCAGTTCTCCACGGGCAAATGGTATGCCCGCTTGGGCCAGGATCTGCTTGGCCTGATATTCAGGAATGACGGTACGATCTGTCGGCAACACTAAAGCTTTGGGTTCGCTGTGACTACTGTCAAAGCTACGTGCTTGAAACGCTGTCAAACGTTGTACGGCACGCAAGGCCCGCTCGGTACTGGGGAAATATGGAACGCCCAGGCTACGCATTTGCTCAATGAACTCGGGAGGAACAGCCGCCCCCTCGTCCAATCCGGCAAGCACCACGGCTTTTCGGGGACGCAAGTCGTGTATGGCTCGCAGCACCGGTGGCATTTTGATGCCGCAGGTCACCGTATCGCCCTGAATCAGGCCAACAACAAGAGTGGAGAAGCGTTCGTCCCTCAGCAAAGCCGTCAAAGTACGGTAGTAAAGGTCCGGATCAACCAAACCTTGCGCCGTCAAGTCCAAGGGATTGCTCACACCCACAAAGCCGGGCAACACCGACCTTAGCTGCGGTGAGTCCTGATCACTGATCTCCGGCAGGTCCAGTTGCAGAGCCTCGGCCCAATCCAGGGTCAAGGCCTTGAAGGCCCCCGACTCACCCAGAACCGCTACGCCCGCAGCCGGCAAGGCAGGACAACGAATGGCAATCTCGGCGATATCACCCAGCTCTTCCAGCGTTTCAGCAAAAACAGCACCCGCACGCTCCATCTTGGTGCGCATCAATGAATAGTCGCCTGCCAGAACACCGGTATGTGTGGCCGCGGACGCGCGAGCCGCACTACTTTTGCCCGGATGAAGCAGTACAAGCGTCTTGCCCTGACTACGTGCCTGAGTAACCGCTGCCAGCATGCGCTCTGGATGACGAAACTGCTCCACAATCATCGCAATAACGCGGGTATGGCTTTGCTCCAGCAGGAACTCCACATAGTCCTCCGCAGCACTGGCCGCCTCATTGCCCGTCGAAACCGCGTAGGACAAGGGCAAGTTGCGACTGGACAAGGTGGTGCACAACACCGTCATCATCGCACCGCTTTGCGACACCACCCCAATGCACGGCTGTTGTTCCTGCGTCTTGTGCCGAATGTCAACTTGCACAAACGTCAATGGCACACCTTGCTGATAATTGATACTCCCCAAACAGTTGGGCCCTTCGATCACCATGCCAGCCTCAACCGCGATTCGGGCAATCTCATTTTGCTCGGCTTGCCCCTGTATACCGGCCTCGGCAAAACCTGCCGTAAAGATGATCGCCGCACCGACACGCCGCTTGGCCAGTGAACGAACGGTATCCAGAACGGCCGTTTGTGGAATCGCCAATACAGCCACATCCACGCCGTCAGGCAACTGCTCAACGGATGTCAAGCAAGGACGGCCTGCTATCTGGACTCGCCTGGGATTGATCAAGTAAATCTCGCCGGCAAAACCGTTTCGCTCCAGATTACCCAGTACCGATGCACCCAGTGCTCCGGGTGTGGCCGATGCGCCCACAATAGCTATGGAGCCCGGCCTTAATAGCCGCCCGATATCCGGCCGCTGAGCGGCCACCCTCTGTGTCCTTATCACTGCTGTCTCCCATTGAGTGGTGGCAGCTCTCTTTCAGACCAAAGAGGCTGTCCCCCTGCTGTGCCCCTTATCGGGCTTCTTGTTTGGAAAGGTCGTAGGTTCCCAAGCCAGGTTTGTATGTTTTGTCGTCCAAAAACTGCCGCATACCTTCTTTGCGACCTTCGTTATCAAAACTGTTGGCCGCCTCCTGAACACGCACCAGATAATCTTCCGCATTGTCGTAGGTCATCTCCTGCACACGACGGATGGCATCCTTGGTGGCCTTCAATGCAATCGGGTTTTTTTGCAACAAGACTCGGGCGACCTGTGTCACGCGCTCTTGCAAGCTCTCCAAGGGCAAGGACTCATTGACCAGCCCCCACTGGGCTGCCGTCCGACCGTCAATACTCTCACCCATCATGGCGTGATACATCGCATTACGGAATGACAACAACTCCACAGCAACTTTTGAGGCCCCTCCACCGGGCAAAATACCCCAATTGATTTCAGACAAGCCGAACGTGGCCTCATCCGCGGCAAACGCCAAGTCGCAGGCAAACAAGGGACCATAGCCTCCACCAAAGCACCAGCCATTAACCATCGCAATCGTCGGTTTCTGAAACCAACGCAGTCGGCGCCACCAACCGTAGCTTTCGCGTTGCGCCTTACGCGTCCCTTTCAGGCCAGTGGCTTCTGTTTCCCTGAAATATTCTTTCAAATCCATACCAGCAGTCCAAGCCGAGCCCTCGCCACTGAGCACCACCACACCAACGTCCTCGCGGAACTCCAGTTCATCGAGCACACGCATCATCTGACGATTAAGTTGCGGACTCATGGCGTTGCGTTTCTCGGGACGATTAAATTTCACCCAAGCGATACGGCCCTCTACCGTACACAACACGGTTTGCTCTTCTGTGCGTTCAATATTCATCAGCCTTCCTTGCTCTTTTAAAACTGAGTGTTTGATCAATTGATTCAATTAGATAATTATTATGATATATAACCATTATTGATCATCACAATACAGCGTTAACCCTAGGTGACTACAAATACAACCTTGCATAAGGTCACTATTCTGACCTGGTCAAGCGGTGCGCTCCCTGCTTGACCAATCTGCGTTCAATATGAAAAAAACCGCCCGAAGGCGGTTTTCTTGCAGAGACTCTCTCTTAAGATAAGAAAGCGTGAGGGAACAAGATCAGGATGTTTTGATAGCACCCGCAGAATTGGCCGAGATTGTCCGACGCCGTGCGGAAATACGTACCCAAACCTGCTGGAACACAATCAAGGCACCGGCAATGAACACAACGTCACCCAAGGTACGCCACCAGCGCAGGGATTGCAGGATAGGCTGCTGCATGAACTCTTCGCTGCGGGCATACCACATGCCTTCCGAGATGCTGGCCCAAGCCTGAATAATCCCGGCCGGCAGCAAGCTGACGAACATCATCAGCACCAGACCCAGGTTCAGCGTCCAGAAGCCCCAGCTCATCAGGCGATCGTTGTAACGAACCTCGGGCGAGATATAACGCACCACCAGCAAGACAAAGCCCAGAGACAGGAAGCCATACACACCGAACAAGGCTGCGTGAGCATGCAATGGCGTGGTGTTCAAACCCTGGATGTAGTACAGCGAGATAGGTGGGTTGATCAGGAAGCCAAACACACCAGCACCCAGCATGTTCCAGAAGGCCACGGCCACAAAGAACATGACAGGCCAACGCAAATCACTCATCCAGCTGGCTTGCTTCTGCATCTTCCAGTTATGGAAAGCTTCGTAGCCCAGCATGATCAAAGGCACCACTTCCAACGCGCTGAAGGAAGCACCAATGGCCATGATCGGCGTGGTCGTACCCGAGAAGTACAGGTGGTGCAAAGTACCAGGCACACCACCGACCAGGAACAGCGAGGCCGCTGCCAAACCCGCAATCGTGGCACTACGCTTGGAAACCAGACCCAAGGTCAGGAAGATAAAGCCCATGGCAACCGTTGCAAAGACCTCGAAGAAGCCCTCAACCCACAGGTGAACCACCCACCAGCGCCAGTACTCCATGATGGTGATATTGGTGTGCTCGCCATAGAACAAGCCAGTACCGTAGAACAGACCAATGGCCACGGTAGAGATGGTCAACAGAACCAATAAATGGTTGTCGCCCTTGTCACGACGCAAGGCAGGCCACATGCCACGCAACATCAGCAGGAGCCAGAAAGCCAGGCCAATGAACTTGATGATCTGCCAGAAACGGCCCAGATCCAGATACTCATAACCCTGGTGACCGAACCAGAAGTTCAGCTCGGGGGGCAGGATGTTTTTGATGGCCAGGAAGTTGCCGGCAAAAGAACCAATAAAGAGCACAACCAGAGCGCCGAACAGAACGTCCACACCCAGACGCTGGAACTTCGGATCCTCGCCCCCGTTAATCAATGGCACCAGGAACAGACCAGCGGTCAGGAAGCCACTGGCAATCCACAAAAGGGCTGCCTGAATATGCCAGGTACGGGTCAAGGAGTAAGGGAACCACTGCGACACGTCTATGCCATAGAACATCTGGCCTTCGACCGTGTAGTGCGCCGTAAAGCCGCCCAGGAAGACCTGGATGACAAACAGGGCAACCGTCAGGAAGGCATATTTTTTCAGGGCACGCTGCGAAGGGGTCAGGCGGAAAGCCAGAACCGGATCAGTGGCCGGTGCAACAGGGGCTTCCTCTTCTTTGTGCGTAAAGGCCCAGATCCAGACCAGCAAACCAATACCGGCCAGCAAGAGCACGATACTGACAATGGACCAGACAATATTGGCCGTGGAAGGATGGTTATCCACCAAAGGCTCATGTGGCCAGTTGTTGGTATAGCTGACGGTAGTACCAGGACGCTCCGTTACCGTGGCCCAGGACAGCCAGAAGAAAAAGCGGGTCATGTCCTGACGACGCTGCAGCTCTGGCAAGGTGTTGTCCTTCATGGCGAAGCTTTCGCGGCTGGACTTCAGCTCAGGCGCGTCGCCAAACAGGTCGATGTAATACTGGGCGGTGGTATCGATGGCCTTGGCGCGACGTTCGCTGATCTGCAATACGCCCGTCGCTTCATCAATGCGGTTGGGACGGTATTCGTCCTGCAGTTCCTGCCGCAAAGTGGCCTGCTGACTGGATGTCAGCTGATCGTAGTTCAGCGAGTAGGTTTGCTGGGCAGCCAGATCCAGCCAGGCCAGAGCCTCGCGGTGCAACCAGTCGGCGCTCCAGTCCGGAGCCTGGTAGGCCCCATGCCCCCAGATCGAGCCCAGCTGCATGCCGCCGGTACTTTGCCAGGCGGACTGGCCACGATGTATCTGTTCCTGTGAGGTAAATTCACGGCCATCCGGTGTGACTACCTTGACGGGCATGGGGGGTGCCTGGCGATACACCTCCACACCTGTCCATCCCAGGATGGCAAAGGTCACCATGGTGACTGCCACCAGGGACCACCATAGTTTTTTATAGCTACGCATTTTCTTCTCCGTCTCGCTGATGAATCAAACGACCCAATCCAAACAAGTCCTGGCAGGACCCAGTTACCTGGTCAAAACCTGTTTGGGTACGGCCCCGGAACGGGGGACGGACCGAAGCACACGCCTTGTAGCGATGTTCTGCTAAGTCGGGGGTCATGTCATAGTCCTTAAAAATGTATGACAAAACATCTAAAGCAAAGACCGTGCCAAGTTCTGGACGACATAGATCAAAGGATTGCAATCAGCCTGGGTATAAACTACCTCGACAAAACTGGGTATTTTTCACCATAAGGGTATTTTTCACCCATGCTAGATCTCTTGATTGCCGACCTTGCCACCGAGATTCCGGGGCCTTTACGCCTGCAGCGCATGGTGCATTTGCTGGCACGGCACTTTGGCTGTGATGCGGCGGGTTTGCTGAAGCTGGACGACACGGTGCTGCGCATTGTGGCGGCCAGTGGTCTGGGCCATGACACTTTGGGGCGTCACTTTGTCATTGCAGATCATCCCCGACTGGCGCGGATCCTGAACTCCCACAGCCTGACCCGCTTTGAACCCAACTGTGCCCTGCCGGACCCTTATGACGGCCTGCTTGATGACAAGCTGGGCCAGCCCCTACCGGTGCATGATTGCGTGGGAATTACCGTGCAAGTCCAGGGCACGCCCTGGGGCATTCTGACGCTGGATGCCTTGCGACCAGGGACGTTTTCAGCCTCCACGCTGGTGGAACTCAAGCACTGGTGTCTGGTGTTGGAAAGCGCAATTCGCATCAGCGAGCTGGAAGAAGAAAACCGCAGCTTGCGCCTGCTCTCCACCTTGCCGCCCGATTACCTGTCGCGCAATAACTCGGCCGCCATCATTGGCAACAGCAAATCCCTGCTGGAGGTCATTCAATTGCTGGACACGGTGGCCACCTCCGAGCTGCCTGTGCTCTTGCTGGGTGAAACCGGCGTGGGAAAGGAGTTATTTGCACAACGCCTGCACCAACGCTCACCACGCCACAACAAACCCTTGATATACGTGAACTGCGCTGCCCTGCCCGAGTCTCTGGCAGAAAGCGAATTATTCGGGCACGTAAAGGGAGCATTCTCGGGTGCCCATGAGAATCGGGCCGGGCGCTTTGAAGCGGCCCAGGGCGGAACCCTGTTTCTGGATGAAATCGGCGAGTTGTCTTTAACGATACAAGCCAAGCTGCTGCGTACCTTGCAGAACGGCGAGATTCAGCGCCTGGGGGCGGACCATCCCATCAAATTGAATGTACGTCTGGTTGCTGCCACCAACCGTGATCTGAGCCAGCAGATCGCCCAAGGTGGTTTCCGGGCGGACTTGTTTCACCGTCTGTCGGTTTTCCCCCTCACGATCCCCGCCTTGCGCGAGCGCCATCAGGACATTCTGCTGCTGGCAGGCCACTTTCTGGAAACCAACCGTTCTCGTTTGGGATTGCGCGGAATTCGCTTATCCCCCGACGCAGAAACCGCTTTACTGGCTTATCATTGGCCGGGTAATGTTCGCGAACTAGAACATTTGATCAGTCGGGCAACCATCCGCCTGCTGGTCGATACGCCAGATCGTAACCAAATATTTACGCTTGGCGCCGATAATCTCAATTTGTTACCTTCTACCCACCAGCCTGTCGCAACGACCAGTACGGCTATTGGTGCACCTCGCCAATCCTTGCGTCAGTCCGTTGAGCAACTGCAAAGCCGGCTGATCCGGCAAGCTCTGGATGAGACCGACGGTAACTGGAGCCAGGCTGCCCGGCAGCTAGGCATAGACCCCAGCAATCTGCACAAGCTGGCCAGCAAACTAGGGCTTAAAACCCGCTCAGAAAGCTTAAGTGATGACTGACATATCCTACCCCTCCTTGTTAGCCAGCCTGCCCGTTTTCTCCCAGCTGAACGCAGCCAGCATTAACGAACTGTGGCAGGAGGGGCGCCTGATCCACTACGACAAGGACAGCCAGGTCTTTCGTCAGGAACAAAGCAGCGACCACTTTTTTGTTCTGCTGCAAGGCCTGATCAAAGTCGTACGCACCATGCCCAATGGCTCACAACTCCTGGTACGTTTTGCCTTGCCCGGCGACGTAATTGGCATTGCCCCTGCCCTGCGCCGTCGCAACTATCCGGCAACCGCCATTAGCGTGACCACCAGCGCCGCATTGGCCTGGCCTGAAAAGTCCTGGGACAGCCTGACGCAACGCTTTCCTTGCCTGCTCAGTTCTGCACAAGACACGGTCGCACAACGACTAAGCGATGCCGATGATCGCCTGCTGGAGATTCATAGTCTGGAAGTGGAGCAGCGGCTGGCTCACAGCCTGCTGCGCTTGATTCGCCAGGTGGGCCAAAGCGGCGCACAAGGGACGTCCTTGAGTATTCCGGTAACCCGGCAAGATCTGGCCGACCTGGCCGGGACCACCTTGTACACGGCCAGCCGCGTCGTCAGCAGCTGGGATCATCAAGGTTTGATTCTGGCAGGCCGCAAGCAAATTACGATTGCGGACCTGGACAAGTTTGCACAAGCGGTTCTGGAACGCGGCTAAGCGCGGGTTTAGTCTTCAGTGACCAGACGCAGACCCAAGTAACGCGGCGGCACACCAACCGAACACGCCCCGGTTTTTGGGTCGCGAATAAAGTCAGGCATCACAGCAATGTGCTCGCCCCCCAAGGTACGGACACCGCAGTTTTCCAGGCGAGACTCTGCGCGCGGCATGCTGATGCGGTGTACCCGGACATGGCAGGTATTGGTCCATTCAGCCACCTGCCCACCCGCATCAAACACCCCATAAGCATTGGCAACGCCCTGCCCCAAAGGCGCCAAGGGCACCTCTTGCTCCTGTTTGCGCTTGTAGCTTTCCTGATATTCCTGCAGCCACAAAGCGGCCTGCTCATTCTCATCCAGCCCACCCTGCGCCGATTCAGGTACTTTCTGATCGGCGAAATAGCTCCATTCCATATACTGCGGCAAACGGAATGTCTTGCCTGTACGCTCGCTTAACCAGGCAGCGTAATCCTGTCCGTCCTGCCAGCTCACCCCGACAACCGGCATATTCTTGGCCTGCCCTCGACCCACTGCATCTGCAGCCTTGCAACGTTCTGCACGAACGCACTGATCGTACTCGTACTGGCTGACTTGATATTTCATCGCTTTCAGGGTCGGGGCCGGGGCATACATCACCGTATCGGACGCGACCAGGCGGCCATCGAGCAAGTACTCGCCAGCCTGCATGAGCTCACGGGCCGGGCCAGCCACTTCCACCAGTTCGGGCAAAGCGGACGGATTGCTGGACTCCCCAGCCGAACATCCGGCCAAGATGGCCGCTAACAGCACGGTTCCCGCTACACGACTTTGCATTGTGAACTCCCAAGAGACAGCCACCATTGAAACGTAGCCAGTGGTTCATGTCCTTGCGCCAAGGCAAACAGCGTCCTTAAGGCATCAAAATTCTCCGCTCACACGTTCCTGCCCCTTCCTTGAGCCTTATACTGCTGGTCTCCCATCGCTCCTTGAACCCTCGGGCCAAAAAAATGAATGCTGACTTGACGACAGGTTCCGAAGATATGGCGGCGGCAGTGCGCCGCATTGTCCATCTTTATCAAGGGCTGACGCCAGACCGGCTATCCGAGCTGGAGGTCTGCTATGCGCCTGACGCCCATTTCAAGGACCCCTTCAATGAGGTAGAGGGCGTTGCAGCCATCCGCGGCATCTTCGAGCACATGTTTACAGCGTTGCACTCGCCACGCTTTGTCATTACGCAGCAGATCGTCCAGGACCAACGAGCCTTTCTGGAATGGGAGTTCCGCTTCTGCATCAAACGCTGGAAGCCGGATCTTGAACACTGCATCCGGGGAGCGTCAGCGCTGTCCTTTGATGGACAAGGTCGGGTGACCCATCATCGAGATTATTGGGATGCGGCAGAGGAGCTTTACGAAAAGCTACCCATGCTGGGTTTATTGATGCGCTGGCTGCGACGTACGATGTCCACATCGGAAAAGTAGCCCCCCCCCTCACACTCCGTACCCAACACCGGCAGGGGGTGCCGGACGGATTCCGGAGACTGTCTTACTGTGCCAAGGACGTACGGCCCGAGCCTGCCAGACCATCAAAGGTGGTGCTGCTCACCCATTCAATGATCTGCTCGTGGGTGTACTGCCCCGACTCTTTGAGAAGGCTCACCACAGGGTCACATGCACGCGCAAACAAGGTGTAGAGCACCAGCTCGACTGGCAGACCCGATTGCAGGCTGCCTGCCGTCTGCGCCTCGATAATCCAGGTGCTCAGACGATTACTCAAGGCAATCAGGCGATCCATGTACTCATCATTTGACTGGAGCGAGGCGCTAAGGCTTGAGTTCTGCGCGGGCAGCGACGGCATTTCCCCTTGCAACTGGGTATCCATCGTCCAGCGCACCACAGATTTGAGCTGATCAATCGCCGTAATGGGTTGGCCTGCTTCTGCAGCATCCTGAGCCTGTTTGCGCAGCTCATCCACAAAAGCCAGGGCGCGATCGAGCACGCCCACCATCGCCGCAGCGGCCAATTCTTCCTTGGACGTAAACAGCTTATATAGGCTGGCCTTGGCCATGCCTGCCTCGGCGGCGACTTGGTCGACCGTCATGGCATCGTAGCCTTTGGTCGCCAAAAGACGGTTAACAGCGGTCACGATGGCTTCTACGCGTACGCGCTGGATTTGTTCTTTGATTGAGGATCGAGCGTTCATGGGTTCTATTTTAGGACGAATGAGATCATCTTGCATACCAAATAGTGCAAAAATATTATTTAAGGTTTATAGTTTGAACTAATGAGTTCACTGTTTGATCTTTCCGGTTCACAACCTCCTGCGCAACACCCTAAGGAGCTGCCATGCGTCGTATCGCTGTAATCGGTTCGGGCATATCCGGCTTGGCCGCTGCCTATCGTCTTGCTCACTCCCAAGACACGCATCGCGTCTGTCTGATTGAAGCCAACTCTTATTTCGGCGGACATGCCAATACTGTCGAGCTCAGCCTGGATGGTATTAGTCACGGGGTGGATACCGGTTTTTTGGTGTTCAACCACCGCACCTATCCCCTGCTCACAAAGCTATTCAAGGAGCTGGAGGTAGAGACCGCCCCCTCGGAGATGTCCTTCTCCGTGCAGATTCCCCACCCTGATGGCAGACCGGGGCTGGAATGGAGCGGTAGCTCTCTAGGCAGCGTGTTTGCACAGCGCAGGAACTTGATAAGCCCACGCTTTATTGGCATGTTGCTGGAAATTTTGCGCTTCAATCGTCTGACGACGGATATCGCCCAGCGCCAGCTTGAGTCACAACTCAATACGCCCATAGAAACCTTTCTGGATCTGCATGGCTTTGGCAGCACATTTCGCAACAACTACCTGTTGCCCATGATTGGCAGCATCTGGTCTTGTCCGACCGATCAAATGCTCCGCTTCCCCGTCGCTACCCTGATTCGCTTTTGTCACAATCACGGACTAATCCAGATCACCAACCGTCCCCAGTGGCACACCGTTCGAGGCGGCTCTCAACGCTACGTACGCCGCATCATTGAGCGACTGCAAGAGGACGGCCGCCACGAAATCCGATTGAACGCCCCTGTGTTCAGCCTTAAACGTGAAGCCCAAAGCGTCATGGTAGAAATGCCTCACGGTACCGAGCAGTTCGATGCTGTCGTGCTGGCCTGCCATAGTGATCAGGCATTGCGCCTGCTGGGCCAGGACGCAACCCAGACAGAGCGTGCCGTGCTGGGCAGCATTCGTTATCAAGCCAATGAAGCCGTATTGCATACCGACACTGCCGTCTTGCCACAGCGCCAAGCCGCCTGGGCGGCCTGGAACTATGAACGCGCCAGCTCGGCGGCTTCAGAGGAAACCGGAGTTTGCCTGCATTACCTCATCAACCGCCTTCAGCCACTGCCCTGGCAGCAAGCCGTCGTGGTCTCGCTCAATCCGGCCCGTCCCATAGCCGCGGACAAGGTACATGCGCGCATTACGTACAGCCACCCAGTCTTTGACCATGCCGCCATCCTGGCACAACAACAGCTTGAAAAGTTGCAGGGCCAACGCCGGACCTGGTTCTGCGGTGCCTGGTGCGGCTACGGATTTCACGAGGACGGTTTGCGTTCGGGTCTGAGCGCCGCTGACCAGGTTCTGCTGTCCCTGAACCGTGCAGAGCAGGCGGCCAACACTGATCTCAGGCAGGAGGAAACCGTATGAATGCCTCCGCTCTCATTGGCTTTGGTCATATCTGGCATCGGCGGCTGCGGCCAGTCGAGCACGCCTTTCATTACCCTGGTTATTTCCTGCTGCTTCCCATGCGTAGCCTGCGGGAACACCCAGTCCCCGTCCTGCGCCGCAACCAACGCGGCTGGATCAGCTTTCATGACAGCGATCATGGCAATGGCGGTAATGACGCTCTGGCCTGGTTTGAATCTCTGTTAGAGCAGGAAGGTATTGAGGATGCGGATGGCGAGATCTGGCTGCATACCTTTCCGCGCGTCCTGGGTTATGTCTTCAAGCCCGTGAGCTTCTGGTACGCCCATCGGGCCGACGGTTCGCTGGCGGCGATTCTGGCCGAAGTCAACAACACCTTCGGTGAGCGTCATGCCTATCTCCTGGCAGGGCCGCATCTGGGCTGGGATTGCGAACAAGTTGCCAGCAAGCAATTTCATGTCTCCCCGTTTTGCGAAACCCACGGCGAGTATCGCTTTCGATTCTCGCGCAATGAAACTACCAACCTGGCGCTCGTCGATCTGTACGACGACGCAGGCCCCCTGTTACGCACAGGTGTTCAAGGAACGCTACACCCCCTGAATGCGGCTACCGTACGCAGGGCATTTTTTGGCACACCGCTGATGACCCTGGGGGTCATTGTTCGCATCCATTGGCAAGCACTACGCCTGTGGGCAAAGCGGCTTCCCTTCCATCGCAAACCACCAGCGCCCAAGCGCTCTGTCACACGATGAATACAAGCACCGCCACTCTCTTGAGCAAGTCCGCAACAGCAAGCAGCGACTTGTCACCTCACGCGAACCGCGTCCTGAAGCTCTTGACGCATTTGCCTCATGGCCAGTTGGAGCTTCAGTTGCCCGATGGGCAAGTGCGGCATTTTCCCAAGAAAAATGCAGTGGAACCCGACGCCTGCTGCGCAATCGGGCAGTGGGAGGCGCTGGACCGCATCTTGAGCTCGGGCGACATTGGCTTTGCGGAAGGCTATATAGAAGGTCAATGGGACACCGATGACCTAAGCGGCTTGCTGCGTCTGTGCATCCGCAACCGCAATCACCTGGAACAACTGGTGTACGGTCACTGGTGGGCTCGACTGGGCTTCAGACTGCGCCATATGCTTCACCGCAACACGCGGGCGGGCAGCGCTAAAAACATTCATGCTCACTACGATCTGGGCAACGACTTTTATCGACTCTGGCTGGACCCAAGCATGAGCTACAGCGCTGCCTGGTTCGAAGGTCTTGACGGCTCGGCCTTGCACGAGGCTGATCTGGAGCAGGCTCAAGGCGCAAAAACCAGACGGGCGCTGCGTGAGACGGGACTGCAGCCGGGGCAACGACTGCTGGAAATTGGCTGTGGCTGGGGAGCGCTTGCCCAGACAGCGGCCACGGAGTTCGGCGCGCAGGTGACAGGGGTCACCTTGTCACGCGAACAGCTTGACTGGGGCATGCAGCGCATAAGCAAAGCCGGCCTGCAGGAACAGGTTGATCTGCGTTATCAGGACTACCGGGATCTGGCGAAAGAACACGCGGCGCAGCCCTTTGACGCCATTGTCTCCATTGAAATGTTCGAAGCTGTCGGGCATGAATACTGGCGCACCTACTTCAAGACTTTGCATGATTGCCTCAAACCGGGCGGCTATGCCTGCGTGCAATCCATCACCCTGCGCGAAGACCTTTTTGCCCGTTATTTGCACTCCTCCGACTTTATCCAGCAATTCATTTTTCCCGGAGGGCTGCTGCCCAGTGTCACGGCCTTCGAGCGCGAGGCCCAGCGAGCTGGCCTGACCGTGGTCAGAGCAATGAGCTTTGGCAAGGATTACGCCGAAACACTCCGACGCTGGCGTCAGGCTTTTGAGCAAAAGCTCGATGCAGTCCGCAGCCAGGGCTTTGACGAGCGCTTTGTTCGCATCTGGCGATTTTATCTGGCCTATTGCGAGGCTGCCTTTGATATGGGCAACACCGATGTAGTCCAGTTCACCCTGAGAAGGCCTGACCATGACTGATATTCGACGACGCCAGGCCCTGATCGTGGGCATCAGCCTTCTCGCCCCTACCCTTATTGCCATGACCCCTAATCTCTCGGCGGCCGCAGCGGCTGTCCCCCAGGAGCTGCGCTCCACCCTGCCCTCTGCCCATCTTGTTGGCAGTGGTCCCATGCGCTTTTTTGGACTGCGGGTTTACGAGGCGCGCCTGTGGGCAATGCCGGACTTCGAGCCCAAAGAGTATGCACGCCAGCCCTTCGCCCTGGAGCTGATCTATGACCGCAAACTGGAAGGCGAAGCCATTGCCGAGCGTTCAGTTGCCGAAATGCGGCGTGTGGGCAGTTTCTCCGAGCAGCAGGCTCGCCAATGGCTGCTCCTGATGAAAAAGGCTTTTCCGGATGTCCTGGCACAAGATCGCCTGCTGGGCGTGACAGACGGAACCGGCGATGTCCGCTTTTTCCATAATGCACGTGAAACCGCCCGTATTCAGGACGCAGAGTATGCGCGCCTGTTTTTCGGAATTTGGCTGTCTGAGCAGACTTCTGCACCGGGCTTGCGAACAGCCCTCTTAGGCAAACGCTGATAAAGGCGCAACCATGCTCCCCCCAGGCTCCCGCCCCTTAAAGCCGCTGCATTGGCGTACGGGACTCTCCTATGGAAGTCTTGGCCTGCCGCTGTCGTTCGTGTCGCTCCCTTTATATGTGAACCTGCCGCATTACTACGCGGCGGTGGCCGGGGTGCCGCTGGCGGGCCTGGGCGCCGTGCTGCTGGCTACCCGAGCCGTTGACGCGGTGCTAGACCCTGCGCTGGGAAGGCTGGCCGATCGTCTTTTGCATCGAGGCCTGGGCCAGGCCTGGCTGGCCGCTTTGTTGGGCAGCATGATTATGGGCTTGGGTTTTGCAGCACTGTGGCATCCTCCCGAGGGTGGCCCACAAGAGATGTTGATCTGGCTGGCACTCAGCCTGCTGGTATGCACCTTGGCCTATAGCGCCGTAAGCATCTTGCATCAGGCCTGGGGGACTCGCTGGGGTGGTGATCCCAATTGGCGTGCGCGTGTCACCGCATGGCGTGAAGGCGCCACGCTTCTTGGTGTCTTGCTGGCCAGCGTATTGCCCACCTGGTTAGGCTTTGATGCGACCAGTGTCGTGCTTTTTCTAGCCTTGGCCATAGGCCTGTTCGGGCTACATCGCCTGCCGCTCGCTACCGCCCACCCCATGGATTATGCACTTGGGCACAGCAGTTCTGCATCAAGCACCTCACCCTGGGCTGATGCCAGTTTCCGCAGGCTGTTATTCGTCTTCATGCTCAACGGCGTAGCCGCCGCCATACCCGCTACCTTGTTGCCCTTTTTCGTGGCAGACCGCCTGCAGGCCCCGGAGATGCAGCCGCTCTTTCTTCTGTGCTATTTCGGCGCCGCCGCGGCAGGGCTGCCTTTATGGGTACGGGCTGTCTCGCGCTGGGGACTGGCACCCAGTTGGCGGGCCGGCATGCTGACAAGCGTTGTCGCCTTTTCCCTGACACCCTGGCTTGATGCCAGCGACGGTGACGCCTTCCTCGTTATCTGCCTGGCAAGCGGGCTGGCTCTGGGTGCGGATCTGGCCTTGCCAGGCGCCCTGCTGACCGGTGTCATCCATGAATCCGGTCAGGGCGGCTCGGGCGAAGGACGGTATCTGGGCTGGTGGACTTGTGCTGCCAAGCTCAACCTAGCCTTGGCAGCCGGTCTGTGCCTGCCCCTTCTTTCCGCCCTGGGTTACCAGAGCGGCACAAGCGACCCGTCTGGCCTGCAGGCGTTGGCCTGGGCTTATGGGGGCCTTCCCTGCCTGTTCAAACTATTGGCGTGGGCTGGCCTGTGGCGCGCCGAGCATCTGCACTCATCCTGGAGACTGATATGAAACTGACAAACAGCCTTGTCTCAACCCTGCCCTGGCGGCGCGTTGCCCTGGGACTGACACTCATGGGCACACTGGCCGGATGCGTGGGACCCACGGTCCAGGACTATGCCCAGGAACGCCCTGAACTGGACCTGCGTCAATATTTCAATGGCCCCTTAACCGCCCACGGCCTGTTCACAGACCGTTCCGGCAAAGTGGTCAAGCGCTTTACCGTGCGCATGACGGGCACCTGGAAGGGCGATGAAGGCGTGCTAGACGAGCACTTTGTCTACAGCGATGGCACCACTCAGCAACGGATCTGGCATTTGAAGCATCTGGGTGATGGCCGCTACAGCGGACGCGCTGACGATGTGGTCGGCCAGGCCCAGGGCCAGACCGCTGGCAACGCCTTTCATTGGAATTACGTGCTGGCACTGCCGGTGGACGGCAAGGTCTGGAACGTGAACATGGATGACTGGATGTACTTGATGGATGGCCGCACCATGCTCAACCGCGCTGCCATGAGCAAATTCGGCGTTCATCTGGGGGATGTGACACTGTCCTTCATGAAGGAGTAAGTGTGATGACACTGCTACACGCAAAACTCAATCCGCCGCTCAGTCACTGGCAAGGAAAATACGCCTGGATTGTCGGTGCCTCATCAGGCATAGGCAGAGCCACCGCGGAGGCGCTTCATGCGCAAGGCGCGCAGCTCATAGTCTCGGCCAGAGACACCGATGCGCTGCACGAGCTGGCCCAAGGCCGGGAGAGGTTTGTCGTCGTCCCGCTGGATGTCACCGAACCTGAAACGCTGGCTGCGGCCAAGCTGAAAGTACAAGCCTGCGTCGATATGGCGCCCGATCTGGTGCTGTATTGCGCAGGCAGGTACCTGCCCCAACGGGCGACCGAGTTCAATCTTCTGGAGATGCAGAAACATCTGGCAGTCAATTATGTGGGCGCGCTGCATCTGCTCGATGCGGTCATCCCGATGCTGCTTGAGGCCGGACGCGGCCACCTGGCCCTGGTGGGTAGCGTGGCGGGCTACCGCGGGCTGCCAATGTCCCTGGCCTATGGGCCCACCAAAGCCGCACTGAATAATCTGGCGGAGAACCTCTATTTGGATCTGCACCCGTTGGGACTGGGCATTTCCATTATCAACCCCGGTTTTGTAGACACCCCGCTGACCGTCCAGAACAGCTTCAAGATGCCCGCGCTCATCACCCCAGAAGAAGCAGCCCGTCATATCCTGCATGGCTGGAAACAGGGACAGTTTGAAATGAACTTCCCCCGTCGTTTTACCCGCTGGGTAAAGCTCATGCGATGCCTGCCCGATAGCTGGTACTTTTCGGCGGTACGTCGTGTCACTGGAATGTAAACGCAGCCGCACATGGAGACAGCACACCCCGCGCACTACCGCGCCCACACTCTGCGCCTGATACTAGGCGACCAGCTCAACCCACAGCACAGCTGGTTCCAACAGGTGGACAGTCAGGTGGTCTATGTACTGATGGAGGTGCGTCAGGAAACCGACTATGTCTTGCATCATGCACAGAAAATTCTGGCCATTTTCGCTGCAATGCGTGACTTTGCGCAGCAGTTGCGAGCCGCTGGCCATCGTGTGCGTTATGTGACATTTGAAGACCCCAGCAACCGTCACTCCATCACCGACAACCTGACGGCGCTCGCGGCGCATTACGGTGTCCACCAGGTGCAATGGCAACAAGCCGACGAATGGCGACTGGATACTCAATTGCAACAGTGGGCAGACACGCAGTCCCTGAGTTGCTCAGGGGTGGATAGTGAACACTTTCTGAGCCGCCGCGATGAGCTGGCGACCCAGATGCGCGGTCGACGCCAATGGCTGATGGAGCATTTCTATCGCCGTATGCGTCGCCGGTACCGGTTGCTGCTGGACGACCATGAGCAGCCGGTCGGTGGCAAGTGGAACTTTGACCATGAGAATCGCAAACCCTGGCCCGGCACTCCGGCTGAACCCACCGACTGGCGGCCCTGCCACGACCACAGTGTGCTTTGGGAAAAGCTGCAGCGTTGTGATGTGCCCAGCTTTGGCGATCCCCAGGCCAACGCCTTTCGCTGGCCGCTGAACCGCCAGGAAGCACTGCACTGTCTGGAGGCCTTCATCACCCATGCTCTGCCGCATTTTGGCGACTACGAAGATGCCATGTCCAGCCGAGCTCCTCGGCTGTTTCACTCGCTGCTCTCGTTCGCCCTGAACGTCAAAATGCTCCACCCGCTTGAGGTGCTGGAACGGGCCGAACGGGCCTGGCGAGAGGAACAGGCCCCCTTGGCTGCCGTGGAAGGCTTTACACGCCAGATCCTGGGTTGGCGCGAATACGTACGCGGCATCTACTGGGCTCACATGCCGGGCTACGAAAGCCTCAATGCATTCGGGCATGATTTGCCACTGCCGCACTGGTTCTGGACTGGGAACACCCGCATGCGATGCCTGAAACAGTGCATTCAGCAGTCCTTGCACAGCGCTCATGCTCACCATATCCAGCGCCTGATGGTGATTGGCAACTTTGCTCTGCTGGCCGGACTCGACCCGGCTGCTGTCCACCGCTGGTATCTGGGCATCTATATTGACGCTTTTGAATGGGTGGAACTGCCCAATA
The DNA here is from genome assembly GCF_023674485.1 of Alcaligenes sp. DN25. NCBI lineage: Bacteria > Pseudomonadati > Pseudomonadota > Betaproteobacteria > Burkholderiales > Alcaligenaceae > Alcaligenes > Alcaligenes sp. DN25. The sequence continues at coordinate 3,517,993 of NZ_CP098408.1, forward strand.
CACTGGGTATGAGTCAGTATGCCGACGGTGGCCTGATCGCCACCAAGCCTTACATCAGCAGCGCCGCCTATTTACAACGCATGAGCGACTACTGTCAGGGTTGTGCCTACAAGCCCAAGGAGAAAACAGGGCCACACGCCTGCCCCTTCAATGCCTTGTACTGGGATTTCCTTGCCTGCAATGCCCAAGAACTGGGAGGCGCGGGACGGATGGCATTGATGTATCGCCAATGGCAGAAAATGGCCCCCGAGCAACAAGTTGCCCTACGCACCCACGCAGGGCAACTGCGCAAGAACCTGGATACTCTGTAAGCCACCCACACTGACCGAGGCATGACATGCAATCCCTGCCCACCGCTTACCGTGCCCTTATCCTGGGCAGCTCCGGCGCCATGACCGCCCAGCTGGCCGCCGATCCTCGCTGCGGCGAGCTGGTTAGCCTGCATCGGCGCAGCACACCCGCCCTGGACTTCGATCAGCCCGAGACGATTGCCACAGCGGCCCAAACCTTGAGCACACAAGGACCCTGGCATCTCATCGTGCTTGCCACCGGCATGCTCAGTAGCCCTACCGGGGGTCCTGAAAAGCGCTTGGCCGATCTGAATGCCGCCCACCTGATGGCCAACTTTAGCACCAACGCGATAGGCCCGGCCCTGGTACTGGCCCATTTTGCACCGTTGCTCCCCAGACACGAGCGCTGCACCCGGCACTGTTACCTCAGCCTTGTCGGCGCCCTTTCGGGGCGCTCAAATCGGCCGCCCGCCTGCCGATGCGGCGCAAGCCCTGCTGGCCACGCTAGACACACTCAGCCCAAAGGACAGTGGTGGTTTCTGGGCCTACAATGGTCACGGACTGCCTTGGTAAGTTCTTTGCTCACCTTCACACACGGAGAATTCCATGCGCATCCTTCTGACAGGAGGCACGGGCCTCATTGGACAGGCCCTTTGCCAACACTGGCAACAATACGGCCACGAACTCTGGGTGTGGAGCCGAAACCCCCAGCAAGTCCCCCAATTGTGCCCAGGCGCAACGGGTATCGCGGTGCTGGACGAGCTCAATGGCAGCGCGCCGTTTGACGCGGTCATCAACCTGGCCGGAGCGCCCATTGCCAATCAACGCTGGACTGAGGCACGGCGCCAGCTTCTATGGCAAAGTCGGGTCGATCTGACACGCCGTCTGGTGGACTGGATGGGGCGACAAGCGTCGGTGCCCCCCGTCTTGATCTCGGGCTCCGCGGTAGGCTGGTACGGGGATGGCGGCGAACAGCAACTGACTGAGGCCAGCGCACCCGGCAACAAGGACTTTGGGAGCCAACTTTGCGTGGCCTGGGAGCAAGAGGCTGAACAGGCTCGCCAGTGGGGGGCGCGCGTGGTCTTGCTGCGCACCGCGCCCGTCTTGGCCAGAAACGCCGGGATGCTAGCTCGGCTGCTCCCCTCGTTCAAGCTAGGATTGGGTGCCAGACTAGGTGATGGTCAGCAGTGGATGCCATGGATACACATTGAAGACCAGGTCGCTCTCATCGACTACCTTTTGCACAGTCAAAGCTGTGAAGGCCCCTATAACGCGTGTGCGCCGCAGCCTGTGCGCAATGCGGAGTTCACCCGCATCCTGGCGCAAGAGCTGGGCAAGCCAGCCCTGTTTCATGCCCCGGCCTGGGTGCTACGGCTGGCATTGGGAGAGATGTCTGTTCTGCTGCTGGGCGGACAACGACTGATTCCGCAACGCGCCCAGCAAGCAGGTTTCAGTTGGCGTCACCCTGAACTGTCCGAGGCCTTAAGGGATGTGCTTAACAAAGCCTGAACGGATCGTTTACAGAGGTGGTCTTGCCATCTTGCCCATCAAAAAACGGCGTACGCTAAGGTTCGGGCATCGCCTTTGCCCAAGCCGTCCCGAGCAAAATCCACACACCCCCTGTCCGTGACGCCCAAGGGCCCTGCCACGAGACACTGCCGCGCCGAACGGCGCGGCCTGAACCTTGCGCGCTTACGTCAAAAAGTTCACAAAGCCGGTAATGATCACGGCATTGAAGAAGTCGATGAACAAGGAGCCCACCAGAGGAATCACAAAGAAGGCTTTGCGTGATGGACCATTATCTTCCGTGAAGGCCTGCATATTCGCCATGGCGTTAGGCGTTGCACCCATGCCAAAACCACAATGGCCAGCCGACATCACCACAGCATCGTAGTCCTTGCCCATGACCTTGAAAGTCACGTAGCTGGCAAAGAAGAACATCATGACAGTCTGGGCAATCAGGATCACCAAGAGCGGACCTGCCACTTGAGCCAGCTCCCACAGTTTCATCACCATCAGCGCCATGACCAAGAAGAAAGCCAACGACACATTGCCGATGATCTCAAACTCTTTTTCCGGCAAGCGGTAACGACGCCAGTCGATCACGTTACGGATGATGGCCGCCACCAGCATGGAGCCCAGGTAAGCAGGCAAGACAATGCCACGATCGCCCAGCCATTCAATGATGACACTGCCCACACCAATCGCTATAGACAGCAGCACTACGGCGTATACCGGCATTTCAAAGCCGCCATCATCAGCCTGAACGGTTTGCTTGACCGTAGTCTCCATCGCATGAGGCGCATCTGTACCTTCGTGCTGACGACGATGACGACGGTGTGGAGCAGGACCGTCGATATTGTATTTTTTCATCAGGCGCTTGCCCAAGGGGCCGCCGATGACACAACCCATTACCAGCCCCCATGTCGAAGCGGCAATGGCAGCAGGCAAAGCCCCAACAGCACCAGCATTTTCCAGCATTGGACCAAAGGCAGCAGAAGTACCGTGGCCCCCCGTCATGGAGATCGAACCGGCGGCCAGACCCAGCAAGGGATTGGCGTCCATGAGGGTCGCCAAGGTCACGCCCATCACGTTCTGCAAAATAATCAGGACAACCGCGCAGCCCAGGAACAAAGCAACGGCCAGACCACCCTTTTTCAGCAACTCGAAGCTGGCTGAAAAACCGATGGTCGTGAAAAAGGCCATCAGCAAGAAATTGCGTATATCGTCGTTAAACGTAAAGTTGAACGAGCCGGTCTGATGTCCAACCAAGGCAATCAAGGCAAAAATCAATCCGCCGATAATGGGGCTGGGAATAAAATAGCGGGCCAATACAGCAACGCGATTCTTTATATATTCTCCCAGCACGAGAAAAACAGCCGCCAAACCTACCGTTTGCGCTATATCGAGCTGAATGTTCATCTATCCGTTCCTTACATCTTTGGAATAAGGGGCCTGCACCTGTGTGTCTGACAGAGGCTTCAAACCAATTTGTTCAAATAGGCATGTCTATCGTCGCTACTTCGTCCTTGTGGGACAAAGGCATGACCACCAACAGCGTAGTAAAACCGAGAAAAATAACATGAACAGGCGCCTAATGACGCCAATTTCCCTGAATCGGCCCGCTTTATTACAAAAAAACCCGCCATGTGGCGGGTTGGGAAAGGCTGGAGACTTAGCGGTCGCGCTCGATGGAAAACGCGCACAAGCTCAGTAATACCTGCTTGAATTCGCTCTCGGGAACATCAGCCAAGGCCTGAACAGCCAGCTGGGCTTCTGCCTTGGCCGCTTCACGGGTATAGGCCAAAGCATCGGTTTGCTCGATAGCCTGTGCAACAGCGGCAAAATCCGCATCACCGGTTTCAATGGCCGACTTGATCAGCTGAACCTGCTCGGGTGTGCCAACTTCCATGACACGGATCAGTGGCATGGTGGGTTTGCCTTCGCGCAGATCGTCACCCACGTTCTTGCCCAAGGCCTGGGCATCACCGGTGTAATCGAGCACGTCGTCGACCAATTGGAAGGCGGTACCCAGGTGGCGGCCATAGGCGGCCATGGCTTCTTCCATTTCAGGCGAAGCACCGGCCACAATCGCCCCCACTTGCGCCGCCGCTTCAAACAGCTTGGCTGTCTTGTAGCGTACGACTTGCAGATAACGTTCCAGGGAAACGTCCGGGTCGTGTACGTTCAGCAGCTGCAAAACCTCGCCTTCGGCGATCACCGTAGTGGCTGCCGACAGCACGGCCATGGCCGGCATGGAGTTCGATTGCACCATCATCTCGAAGGAGCGCGAGTACAGGTAGTCGCCAACCAGCACGCTGGCGGCATTACCGTAGACCGCATTGGCCGTGTGGCGACCGCGTCGCATATCGGATTCATCGACCACATCGTCGTGCAGCAAGGTGGCGGTGTGGATGAACTCCACCACACCTGCCAACAGATGGTGCGTGCTCCCCTGATAAGCCAGCGCGCGGGCTACCAGCAACAGCAGCGCAGGACGCATGCGCTTGCCGCCAGCACTAACGATGTATTCGCCGATTGTGCGTATCAGCACCACATCCGAATTCAAGCGCTCACGAATGACGACATCAAGAGCCTTCATGTCGTCGGCAATAGGTTCAATCAGGGTGGACAGGTTCAAAACAGAATTCCGGACGAGTAAGGGAGGGGGCCGCTATCGGCCAACCGTAACTTGATGATTATACGATTTTGAATCGCTTTGGGCCTATTGTTACGCGTCAAGCACAACAGTGATCACAGAAAAAGGGGCCAAATTAGCGATAATAAGCATTTCAACCTGAAACGGAGACTGTCTTGAGTTCGCAAGACCTTAGTACCCTGATCAGCCGGGCCGAGCGGGTTCTCGCTCAACTTGAAGCCTGGCTGCCCCCTGCTCCACCCCCCATCAACTGGGATTCCATCGCTTTTCGCTGGCGTACCAATGGTTCGCGCGGCTGGCTTGAAGGTGTCCAGCACGTAGCCACCATCCAGACCGAAGACCTGCATCATATCGAACGCCAAAAGGGCATTATTGAGCGCAACACCCGCCATTTCCTGGCAGGCAAACCGGCCAATAACGTCTTGATGACAGGTGCTCGCGGTACGGGCAAAAGCTCGCTGGTCAAGGCCATGCTGGCCAAATTTGCCGATCAGGGCCTGCGTCTGATCGAAGTGGACAAATCCGATCTGGGCGACCTGGGCTACATCATTGACCTGATCAGCACCCGCCCCGAACACTTCATCATCTTCAGCGACGACCTGTCCTTTGAAGAAGGTGAAGCCGGTTACAAGGCGCTTAAATCCGTGCTGGACGGCTCGCTGGCCTCCCCTGGCGACAATGTACTGATCTACGCCACGTCCAACCGACGTCACCTGATGCCCGAGTACATGAAAGAGAACCTGAGTGCCTCCACGTCTGCAGACGGCGAGATCCACCCCGGTGAAGCCGTTGAAGAAAAGGTATCCCTGTCCGAGCGCTTTGGACTATGGTTGTCGTTTTACCCCTTTAAACAAGACGACTACCTGGACATTGTGTATTACTGGCTTGGCGCTTTGGGTTGCCCTGCAGAACACATTGAAAGCTCGCGTATGGAAGCCTTGCAATGGGCTCTGGAACGTGGCTCTCGCTCCGGCCGGGTAGCACGTCAATTTGCTAGAGATTGGACCGCTAGACATGTCTAAACCCACGTTGGAAGTGGCCGTTGGCGTTTTACTGAACCAACACGGCCAAGTGCTACTGGGAAAACGCCCAGCCGATAAACCCTGGCCGGGCTGGTGGGAACTGCCAGGCGGCAAGATTGAGGCGGGCGAGAGCGTCATACAGGCGCTGGTACGGGAACTGCGCGAAGAACTCGGCATTGAAACCACCCACGCACACCCCTGGGTTACCTATACACACGAATACCCCAAGAATTTCGTCAAACTCTCTTTCTGTCTGGTGCGGGAATGGGAAGGCGAACCCCAGTGCCTGGAAGGCCAAGAGCTTGCCTGGGTCAACCCTGAAGGTCCTTTGGAAGTCGGCCCTGTACTGCCTGCTACCGAACCGCCACTTAAATGGCTGCAACTGCCCGAACGCTATCTGATTACCAACATCGACGAGCCGGCCCGCTTACCCGCCTATCTGGAACAACTGGAACAAGCCCTGCAACAAGGCCCGGCCCTGGTCCAGTTTCGTGAGCCAGCCTGGGCTACCCGGCCCGATGCCGAATTCCATTTGCACCAAGCGTTCCTGCAAGTTGTGAACCTGTGCCAGCGCTACCAAGCGCGCTGCCTGGTCAATAGCCTGCACCCCGAGAGCTGGTGGGACCATGCCGATGGTGTGCATTTGCGCGCCAGCGACGCCCAATCCCTTTCCGCGAAATGCCACGACACCCTGACGACATTTCCCGCAATCAGCAAAGGCCTGATCGGCATGTCCACGCACAATGAAAGTGATATTGAAATAGCCCGCAAAATCCAGGCGGACTTTCTGGTTCTGGGCCATGTCCTGGAAACCTCCTCCCATCCCGGCGATCCCGGCATGGGCTGGGCCCGTTTCGCCAGCCTGGCGGAACAGGCTGGACTACCTGTGTTTGCCATAGGCGGACAGTCGGCCAAGACTTTGGCTGACGCCCGCAACCACGGTGCACACGGTATTGCCGGTATACGCCACATGCTGGACAACGACCCGGCATGACGCCACACGTCACTATTTCGGAACACGAAGGCGTACGCTACCTGCACCTGGGCTCTGCCTGGGTGCAGGGTGCGATGCGCCTGGATGCTCCCGATCAGCTAGAGCTGCACTACATTCGTCAAATGATGATCTGGACCTTGTTCCAGACCGATCCGCGCCGTATTGCCCAACTGGGCCTGGGCGCAGGCAGCCTGACGCGCTTTTGCTACCAGCACTTCCCCCAGGCGCGCATCGACGCCGTGGAAATCAACCCGGAAGTGGTGCAGGCCAGTCGCCTGCTATTTAATCTACCGCCCGACGATGAGCGCCTGAACGTGCACACGGTAGACGCGCTGGACTATCTGGATGCCGTCTACGGCGAGCTGGATGTGCTGCAAATTGATGTGTACTCCGACCAGGCCGAACACCCTGCCCTGGAAAGCGCAGCTTTCTATCAGGCCTGCCGCAAGGCTCTGGGGCCACAAGGACTGTTAACGGTGAATTTGCTGGGCTCGGAACTGGTCCATGCGCGCAATCTGCATGCGCTTCAAGAAAGCTTCCCGGCCGTGGTCTGGTTACCTGAAACGCACGATGGCAATCTGGTCGCCCTGGCTTTTGCTGACCCGCCAAAAATTGACTTTGATGACTTGTACCAGCGGGCTGAAGAGATCCACGCCACCTTGGGCTTGGCCGACGGCGAGGAATGGGTTGACGGGCTGTATGCCTGGATGGACCAGGACTGAGGCGGTTTCCACGCCATATCAAGCAAGGAATGAGCCGCTGTTGAACGCTAAGCAAGCAAACTTCAGCCCCAAGCTTGGGAGGTAGTCCAATCTTTACTTGGTCCATACGGGGCAAACCGGGCGTTGAAGCTCCGGCCCAGCCAGGCCGGAGAGCACAATGAAACGGCCAAACTAAACCAAACCAAGCGCCAAGAAGTTCAGCCAACGCCGAACCACCTCAAACCAAACTAAACCAAACTTGATTAAGACCAGATTGGATCGGGTCAGGTCAGGTCAGGTCAGGTCAGGTCAGGTCAGGTCAGATTAGTGTAGGTCAGGCCGAACCTATCCTGCTTTAGCGGCTGGATCAGCTTCCACCGCGTTCGGCTCTTCGGGGTTCAGACCTGTCGCTACATCCCAACCGCCGCCCAAGGCAACCATCAGCTTGACCGCAGCCCGCAGGCGTTGAGACTCCAGGTCCAAAGCCTGCCGCTCGGCCGACAGCGCCGTGGCCTGGGTTTGGGCCAGACTCAGAAAATCCACCAGACCGGCATCAAACTGATTGCGTGTCAGCCGCAAGGACTCGCGTGCCGCGGCCAGAGAACGCGCCTGGCTGGCTTGCTCCAGCTCCAGGCCATTGCGTTCAGACAAGGCATCTTCCACTTCCTTCAACGCATCCAGCACCGTCTGACGGTAGGCAGCCAATTGTTCGTCATAGCTGGCCTCGGCCTGCTCGACTTGCGCACGGCGTGCCCCAAAATCCAGCAAGGTCAGGGCAAAGGCAGGACCCAGGGACCAGACACGCGCGGGTGCCGTCAGCCATTCGCCAAGATCACTGCTGCTGAACCCCCCACTGGCCTTCAGGCTCAAACTGGGAAACCAGGCAGCCTTGGCCACACCAATCTGGGCATTGGCCTGCGCCATGCGACGCTCGGCACGGGCCACATCGGGGCGACGTTCCAGCAAACTGGATGGCAGACCCACCGGAATATCCGGAGCAACAGGCCAGGGCGCATGAGGCACCACCTCAAACTGGGAAGGTGCGCGGCCTACCAACACAGCCATCGCATGCAGGTAGGAGGCCTTCTCGCGATTCAAGGCCAAGCGCTGGGTGCGAGCCCCCTCTAGCTGGCTTAAGGCTGCGGCCACATCTCCCGGTGCCGAAAACCCGGCGTCCAGGCGATTCTGATTGATTTGCAAAGAACGCTCGTACGCGGCCACGGTTTCATCCAGCACTCGCTCGCTGGACTCCACACTGCGGTACTGCAAATAGGTCTGCGCCAATTGAGACTGCAGGCTCAAGCGTGTGGCAGCCATATCCGCAGCACTGGCTTGCAGGCCAGCATCACCTGCTTCTACCTGACGGCGAATCCGCCCCCACAAGTCCACTTCCCAATTCACCGTAATGCTGGCGTCATAGGCGCTGCTGCTTTGGCTGGTATCACCGGACCCACTGCCACGCCTTGTCGTGCCGACCGAACTGCCTACTTGCGGGAACTGGGTCGAACGCGTGTTGGACAGAGTGGCCTGCGCCTGACGAACGCGTGCCTGTGCCTGCTGCAAGGTAAAGTTCTGCTCATTAAGGCTTTGCATCAGGGTGTTGAGCACGCCATCGTTGAAGCTTTCCCACCAGGGGCCGCGGTCTTTCAAATCAGCCGGTTCGGCCTGCTTCCAGGCCGTGGACCGTACCTCTTCCCGGAAGTGCTCGCCCACCGGCGCTTCGGGCCGCTGATAATCAGGGCCAACAGCACATGCGGACAGGAGCAGCACCATCCCAGCCAGTGCGAAGCGCGGAAGAATCATGGCGTTAGAAGTAGGCATATCAGCTTATATATTCAAAGTTGTCTGGTTCTTGCGGCGCATGAAGCGATGGCGCAAACGATCCAGATAAAGATAAACCACCGGCGTGGTGTACAAGGTCAGGATTTGACTGAGCACCAAACCACCCACAATGGTGACGCCCAAGGGCTGGCGCATTTCCACGCCCGGCCCGGAGGCCAGAATCAAAGGAATAGCACCAAAAATGGCGGACAAGGTCGTCATCATGATGGGGCGGAATCGCACCAGGCAGGCTTCGTAAATAGCTTCACGCGAACCCATGCCGCGCTCACGCTCCATTTGCAAGGCGTAATCCACCATCATGATGGCGTTCTTCTTGACGATACCAATCAGCAAGAACACCCCGATCATGGCAATCAGGTTGAACTCGCCACTGGTCATCATCAGGGCCAGCAATGCCCCAATCCCAGCCGAAGGCAAAGTGGACAGAATGGTGAGCGGGTGCATATAGCTCTCGTACAGCATCCCCAGCACGATATACAAAGCCACCAAGGCGGCCAGGAACATCATGGGTTGCTTGGCCAGGGCATCGAGCATCTGCGCCGTATTACCTTCAAACCCGGCCTGGATCTCGCGTGTAGGAAGCTGAATACGAGCCATGGCCTGCTCAATGGCCGCCGTTGCCTGACTGAGGGTGACGCCTTCGGCCAAACCGAAGGACACAGACTCGGCCACCAGCAAACCCATATGGTTAATGCTGCGCGGCGCGGTGCCGGTCGTAAAGCGCGTAAAGGCAGACAAAGGAACGCGGGTGCCGTCTTTGGCAACGACCTCGATTTCCTTCAGGGACTCCAGATCCTGCGCAAAACGCGGCTCCACTTCCATGACTACGTAATACTGGTTCAAGCGGCCAAAAATCGTGGAAACCTGACGCTGGGAAAAGGAGTTATTCAAGGTCCCCGCCACCATGGACATATCAATGCCCAGGCGCGTGGCCATATCGCGGTCAATTTCCAGCTGGACCAGGCCTGCCTTATCGTCCGTGCCAGTGTCCACGTCCACCAGCTCTGGCAATTCGGCCATGGCTTGCTGAACCTTGGGCAACCAGGTTTTCAACAGCTCCAGATCACTGCCCAGCAAGGAATAGTCGTAAGAGCCACTGCGCCCACCGCCCCCGCTACCGACCGGAATATCCTGCTGCGGCACCATGAACATGCGCGCCCCCGGCGTGGTAGATAAAGGCTCGCGCAGACGATTCACAATATCCGTCGTGCTGGCCTTGCGCTCGTCCATAGGTTTGAGCTCAACCAGAATAAAGGACGAGGTGCTGCCACTGCGGCCACCGGCAAACACGGCCACCGAACGAATGTCCGGGTCCTGATTCAGGATAGAACGGAAGTATTCCAGCTTGGGCACCATGGACTGGAAAGAGGTCCCCCGGTCGACTCGGAAAAAACCCATCAACTGGCCAGTATCCTGCTGTGGGAACAGCCCCTTGGGCACTACGGCGTAGAGGTACACATTCAGGCCAATTGTGACGAACAAGGAGAACAGCATCAGTCGATGGTGCTTGAGCGCCCACCCCAATGAACGACGGTAGCCACGCCAGCTGACACTGCCTATCCAGCCCAAAAAACGACTGACAGGGTTGGTGGACTCATGCTCTTGCGGCCCAGGACGCAGCAGGCGCGATGACATCATGGGAGTCAGCATCAAGGAGATCACCAGGGACACCAGCACGGCGGTACACAAGGTGACGGCAAACTCCATGAACAAGCGCCCCGCCAGCCCCCCGATCAGCCACAATGGAATGAACACGGCCACCAGCGACAAGCTCATGGCCGTGACGGTAAAGCCCACCTCCCGCGTCCCGCGCAAGGCTGCCCGCATGGGGGACAAGCCTTTTTCCAGGTAACGCATAATGCTTTCCAGCACCACGATGGCGTCATCCACCACAAATCCGGTAGCGACAATCAGGGCCATCAGGGAAATGGTGTTCAACGTAAAGCCGAACAAATGCATGAAGGCAAAGGTACTGATCAAGGACGCCGGGACGGCAATAGCCGGAATTAAAGCAGCGCGCCAGTTTCGCAGGAACAGCAAGACCACCAGCACCACCAGGGCCACCGCAATAATCAGTGTCAGTTGGGCCTCTTCCAGCGTAGCGCGAATACTGGGCGTACGATCCTGAGCCACTGTCAATTGCGCCTGGGTGGGCAGCATTTCCTCGATACCAGCCAGGCGTTCACGAATGGTATTGACCGTCTCGATAATATTGGCGCCCGCCTGACGACGCACAATCAACAGCACCGCTTCCTGGTTATTCCAATAACCCATACTGTGAATGTTTTCGACAGAGTCCTCGACCTTGGCGACATCCCCCAAACGGATAACCTGCCCATCCTGATTCTTCAGAATCAAGGGGTCAAAAAACCGTGCCTGGTTGTACTGCTTACCCGAGTTGATCTGCCACTGGCCCTGCTCGCTTTCCAGATAGCCATTAGGACGCAGACTGTTGGCGTTATTGATCACCGAACGCACATCGTCCAGCGCAATGCCAGCCGAGGCCAATGCCTTGGGATTCAATCCCACCCGCACTGCTGGCAAGGAGCCACCGCCCACGTCTACCGAACCTACGCCCGGAATCTGAGCGAGCTTCTGCTGCACAATGCCGCTGGCCATATCAAACAGCTGGGCCTTGTTGGCCGTCTGCGAGGTCAAGGCCAACACCATGATAGGCATGGACGACGGGTTGACCTTCTCGTAGGTGGGCACGCTGGACATGCCCGAAGGCAACATGGGCCGGGCCTGGTTGATAGCGGCCTGCACATCGCGTGCAGCCCCTTCAATATCCCGGTCCAACTCAAATACCAGCATGATCTGGGTGGAACCCTCGCTGCTGCGAGAGCTCATTTCCGACACCCCAGCAATAGAACCTAAAGCCTGCTCCAGTGGCGTGGCCACACTGGAAGCCATGGTTTCAGGGCTGGCACCGGGCAAATTGGCCGAAATCGCAATCACCGGAAAATCCATTTCCGGCAAAGACGCCACGGGCAAGAGCCGCAAGGCCAATGCGCCCACCAAGACCATCGCCAGTGCCAGCAGGCTGGAGCCCACTGGCCGGAAGATAAATAGCCCTAACAAGCGTTTCATGTCGACTCGCGTACCGACTTGGCGCCATTACGGGTAAAGCGGTCAAAAAACAGATAGATCACGGGAGTCGTGAACAGGGTCAGCACTTGGCTAGCCAAGAGACCGCCCACCATGACCAGTCCCAAGGGTTGACGCAGCTCTGCGCCAGAGCCGGTGGCCAGCATCAAAGGGATGGCACTGAACAAGGCCGCCAGAGTCGTCATCAAAATGGGGCGGAAACGCAGCAAGGCGGCTTGATGAATGGCCTCTTGCGGTTTCATGCCCTGCTCGCGCTGCGCCTCCAGGGCGAAGTCGATCATCATGATGGCGTTCTTTTTCACGATACCAATCAGCAGAATGATCCCGATCACCCCCACCATGTCCAGATCCCGCCCGGCTAACAGCAAGGCAAGCAGCGCGCCGATGGCAGCCGAAGGCAGCGTCGACAAAATAGTGATGGGGTGGATATAGCTTTCGTACAAAACACCCAGCACGATGTACATGGTCAGCACGGCGGCCAACATCAGCCACAGCGTGCTGGACAAAGAGGCATGGAAGGCCTTGGCGGCACCCAGGTAGCGGGTATCCACCGAGGATGGCATACCGATCTGGTCGGGCACGGTTTCAATGGCTTCAATGGCGTCGGACAAGGAATAGCCATCAGCCAGGTCAAAGGACACATTCACGGACGGGAACTGTCCCAAGCGCTCTACCGATAACGTTGTGGGAACCAGCTGAATGCGCGCCAGGGAAGTAATCGGCACAGGTGTACCTGCCGCTGTCATTACATGAATATTTTCCAGATCCTGCGGGCCTTGGCGATATTGATCCTTTACCTCCAGCACGACGCGGTACTGGGCAGACTGCGTGTAGATCGTGGAGATCAAACGCTGTCCGAACGCGTCGTACAGTGCATCGTCGATATTTGCCTTGGTCACGCCCACACGGGCTGCCGCATCCCGGTCTATATCCAGCAGCACTTGCAGGCCATCGTTTTGCAGGCTCATGGATGCATCTTTAATCTGCGGCAAGGCATTGACGGCATCCAGCCAACGCGGCATCCAGGTCGTCAGCACCTCTGTTTCCGGGTCCGACAAGGCCATCTGGTACACATTACGGCTGATCTGATCGTCTACCGTCAGCTCCTGAATGGACTGTTGGTAAACCGACAAACCGGGAATATCTTTCAGACGCTCATCGAGCCTGGCCATGATTTCATTGGCGCTGGCCCGGCCTGAACCAATGGGCTTCAAAGCAATTTGCAGACGGCCATTGTTCAAGGTGGCGTTCGTGCCATCTACCCCGATAAAGGACGTGACGGCTTCCACATCCGGATCTTCCAGCACAATCGCAACGGCTTGCTGCTGCAAATTCCCCATTGCGCGGAACGACGCGGTTTGCGGTCCTTGGGTAATCGCCTGAATCAGGCCGGTATCCTGTTGTGGGAAAAAGCCTTTGGGGACGATCACGTACAGCAGGCCCGTCAACACCACTGTGCCCAGAGCTACCCACAAGGTCAGCGTCTGGTGGCGCAGCACCACAATCAGGCCACGGTCGTAAGCCGCAATGATGCGGTCCATCTGATCACCCAACCAGGTCGTGAAACGGCCATACTGGCGCTCGTCCTCGGGCTTGAGCATACGCGCACACATCATGGGCGTGAGCGTCAGCGAAATGAACAGGGACAGCAGGATGGCGACGGCCAGGGTAATGGCAAACTCACGGAACAAACGGCCGATGACATCACTCATGAACAGCAACGGAATCAGCACTGCGATCAGGGAGATGGTCAGTGACAGCAGGGTAAAGCCAATTTGCGCCGCGCCCTTCAAAGCGGCCTGCAAGGCGGTTTCGCCCTTTTCGATATAGCGGGCGATGTTCTCGATCATCACGATCGCATCATCAACCACAAAGCCGGTGGCAACCGTCAAGGCCATCAGGGTCAGGTTATTAATACTGAATCCCCACATCAGCATGATGGCAAAGGTGGCGATCAGGGAGATAGGCACGACAACGCTGGGAATCAGCGTAGCCGTCCAGGTGCGCAGGAACACAAAAGTCACCAGCACCACCAGCACAATGGCCAGCATCATTTCCTTTTGCACATGGTCAACCGAGTCCCGAATGGTCTGGGTGCGGTCCGTGGCGACTTCCACATCCACACCGACCGGCAAGGAACGGCGTATCTCGGGCAGCAGGCTTTGAATCTGGTCCACTACATCAATGACGTTGGCGCCAGGCTGACGCTGAATATTCAGCAAGATCGCAGGCACAGTCCCCATCCAGGCGGCCTGACGCACATCCTGTGCATCCCGCACCACCTTGGCCAGTTCGCCCAGACGCACAGCAGCACCGTCCTTGTAGCTGACGATCAGATTTTCATAATCCTGTACCGTTTTCAGTTGTTCATTGGCACCGATGCTGGTGGAACGCTGAGGCCCATCCAGATTGCCTTTGGGTTGGTTCACGTTGGCCGCGACCACCGCCTGCCGCAGGTGACTTAAGGTCAGATTGCGGACGGCCAAGGCGTTGGGATCAGCCTGAATGCGCATGGCTGGTTCCTGACCACCCGCAATGCTGACCAGTCCGACACCCGTCACCTGCGAGAGTTTTTGTGCAACCCGCACATCAATCAGGTCGCGCACCTCGTGCAGGGGCATATTGGGGGAAGTCACCGCCAAAGAAATAACCGGGGTATCAGCCGGATTGACCTTGTTATAGATAGGCGGTGCAGGCAAATCATTGGGCAGCATATTGGAGGCGGCATTAATCGCCGCCTGCACCTCTTGCTCGGCCACATCCAGGGGCAAGCCCAAATCAAACTGCAAGGTAATGCGCGATGCCCCGCCCGAGCTGGACGAAATCATCTGCGACAGGCCCGACATGCTGCCGAAGCGCCGCTCCAGCGGTGAAGTGATCAAGGCCGCCACTACATCCGGGCTAGCGCCCGGATAGAGCGTGACCACCTGAATAGTGGGGTAATCCACCTGCGGCAAAGCGGCTACGGGCAACATGCGATAGGCCAGCAAGCCGGACACCAGCAAGGCCACCATCGCCAAGGTGGTAGCCACCGGGCGCAGGATAAAGATACGCGACATGCTCACGGCTTACTCGCTTGCAGGACGTGGACGGCGACCCTCACCCGGACGTTTGCCTTGCTCTGGCTTGTCGGCGGCATCATCGGGCGCAGGCTTTTCCTTGACCTGACCATCTTGCTGCATCACCTCGACCTCCGAGCCTTCACGCAAACGGTCAGTCCCTTCAACCACCACACGATCGCCCTCTTTCAGGCCGGTTTTAATCAAGGTCAATTCCAGCGTGGCCGTACCCAATTCCACCACCTGGATATGGACCTTGTCCTCGGCATCCAGGGTGTACACATACGTGCCCACCGAACCCCGTTGCACAGCGTGCGATGGGATCAGCAAGCCTTGTTCCTGGCCCAAAAAGACACGGGAATTGACAAACTGATTAGCAAACAAGGTTTCATCGGCATTATCAAATTCGGCCTTCACTTTCAGCGTGCCGGT
The DNA here is from genome assembly GCF_023674485.1 of Alcaligenes sp. DN25. NCBI lineage: Bacteria > Pseudomonadati > Pseudomonadota > Betaproteobacteria > Burkholderiales > Alcaligenaceae > Alcaligenes > Alcaligenes sp. DN25. The sequence continues at coordinate 3,533,600 of NZ_CP098408.1, forward strand.
ATTGATGTCGATCTGGTTATCCAGTGCCTGCAAACGGCCCTTGTCCGACAAGAGCTGACCCTTGCTGTCGATCAGGGACACCCGCAAAGGCGATTCGCTTTGTTTCATGGCCTCCAGCAGGCTGCTCAATTGATTCTGCGGCAAGGAGAACTCCACGCCTATGGGATCCGTCTGGGTAATGACGACAATCCCATCGGTACTACCGGCAGACACCAGATTGCCCTGATCCAGCTTGCGCAAACCCAGGCGGCCATCCAAAGGCGCCGTAATACGAGTGCGATCCAGCTGGACCTGCGCACGGGCCACCTCTGCTTGATTGGATTTGATCTGTGCCTGCAGTTGCTGAACGGCCGTTTCCTTGGTTTCCAAGGCCTGGCGAGCAATAGAATTCTGTTGAAACAGGACGCGGTGGCGGGCCAGTTCCTGCTGCGCCCCTTTGAGCTGAGCCTGATTCTGCGCCAATTGGCCACGCGCCTGATCCAGTTGCACCTGATAGGTACGCGGATCAATCTCGGCCAGCAAATCGCCGGCCTTTACACGTTGGCCGTCCTTGAAGTGGATGCGTTCGAGCACACCATCAACTTCGCCGCGCACGGCGACTGTTTGCAAAGGTTTAACCGTGGCAATCGCATTGACCGTTTGGTCGATCAGGCCTTCCTTGACCGTGGCCACCTGCACCGGGACTTTAGTCGCCCCCATCATGCCGCGAGGCCCGCGCATGGGAGTGGACGTACTGGAAGGGGAAGACAGGGCGTAATAAACGAGGCCTGCTGTCACCAGCAGCCCCACCACCACCCAGACATAGAAGGATCGGGACCGCCGACCTCTGCCTGTGTTCAACTCCGACATGAATACTCCCCGGCTAAAACTTGATTGTCTCTATGCACGGTCTAAATAAGCGTTTAAGCCCTACCGATCGTGACGGCGACACGCATTATGCAGCCAAAACACGATAGCAATTAGTTTCAAACGATAAAGAGATACAAGCGCTGACAAAACCGCATCCCTGCTAGACCACGCTGGCACAGCAAGTATAAAAGCGGCAGTCTGAACCTTATATGAACAGCGTTTTCAGCCGAAGTTGCAACGGGCCAGCCTGAAGGGGATATCCCCCGTCACGGCCTGCGGTTTCAATTGATTATCTTGCTGCACAAAGCGTATCCAGATGACGTAGCGGTTAGCGCTCATTTCCGGATAGATGCACGCACCGGCGTCCACCCACACCCGCAGCAACTGGAAGGTCTTGCCTGCCAGCATTTCTTGATAGGAACCGTCACGGGCCAGTTGGTCTGCCGAGTCACCCGACTGACGCAGCAAGCGCAAAATCAAGGCCAGACCTTGATACAGTGGCAGGAAAGACTCGGACCAACGGCGCAAATCCTGGACACGATCGGCATCGGGGCGCTGTTGCCAGGAATAATAAGAAGGCATGTCCACCTGGGACGTGCCACCGGGCACAGCAACCCGGCCCCGCAAACTGGCCAACCATTCATTTTCACGCAGGCCCTGCCCCACCCGCCCCTGGGCCGAGAGGTCAGCAGAAGCGCGCACAATTTGTTCAATCATCTTGTCCAGCGCCTGCAGCTGAACACCGGGGTGTTCACGCAGCGCAGCCAGCGCCACGCGCTGACGCTCAAGGTCTTGAAGAACAGCAGAACGCAAATCGGTTCGATCCGAGATGTCCAGTAAATCAAACAAAGTCGCTACAGCGATCTGATGCGAGTACGCATCCTGGTTGGCCGAAAAATGAAACAGCCTATCGAACAAGTATTCGACTCTCAGTAAAGCCCGGACACGCTCATTGCAGGGGTATTCGTATAGAGTCACGCGTTTAAAAACCTTTTTTTGTCGACTGGAGGGTCAGACACGTCGTGTTGTCAGGCAGTCAAGGCACACCAGCGTTGGTGTACTGCTCGCGCCCGCTCTTCCAACAGGGGCAAAGTCGTCTGCCCATCATTCAGAACCACGTCGTCGGCCACATCCAGGCGCTGCTGACGTTGCGCCTGTGCTGCCATGATACGTTCAATTGTGGCCACTGCCAGCCCGTTGCGCTTTTGAACACGCTCGATCTGGGTCGCTTCATCACAATCCACAACGCAAATCCGGTCCACACGGTCTCGCCATCGTCCTGATTCCACCAGCAAGGGTACAACCACAACAAGATAACATCCTTGCGCTTTCAAGGTCTGTGCTTTTGTTACGTTCCAAATCAGGGGATGAATGATCGCCTCAAGTCGATGACGGGCATCAGGATCGGCAAATACACAGGCCCGCATCCAATCCCGATCCATGGAACCATCCGCGGCCAAGGCCTGTGCCCCAAAGGCAGCGCGAATCGGCTCAATGGCCAGACCACCGGGCGAGGTCAACTCATGCGCGATGACATCCGTATCCACGACAGCCGCCCCCCAAGAGGCAAAAAAATTGGCCACCTGGCTTTTGCCCGATCCAATTCCACCAGTCAGCCCAATTGTCAGCATGCGCAATCCACGGATAAAAAACAAAACTGTAACGTACCCGCGCCAATCCTCCTACCCTGAATAGACCTGATACTGTCCCGCCGCCCCAGGTCTAGCGTAGAATTCAGCTATCAACCAGTCCACGGAAGCCCGCCATGTCTTTCACCAAGATTTCCCCCCTGCGTTCCCTTACCTTGCTTTCGGTCGTTTTGCTGGCAGCATGTGCCCAGGCACCCGTTCAGCCTACCCCCAACGAGGGTCGCGACTCCACCCAGAAAGACGCCCTGCGCCAAGCGCAAGGTAGCGGCACCGCCCGTGCCCCCTCGCAAATCAATTTAGGCTTCGGTAACCAGGAAGGCCTGCACGCCATCACACCGGCCCGCGCCCAGCAGCCTGCCGCCATGGTCGACCGTAGCGTTCCAGAGCTGGCCGAGCCCAAAACCTTTCTGGGCACCCTGTCCTGCCCACCACAAGGCGGCGCATGTGAGCCCTACAAAATCAGCGTAACCCTGGCTCCTGCTGGCCAATGGCGCTTGCGTGCCACCCCGCTGGGTGCTGGCGAAGAACACCGCATGAGCGGCTGCTGGGTACCTATCGGCACACAGCCTACCCGCATCGCTTTGCTGGCCAACAACGACTCGACCTTGGCCGATCTGAGCTTTGTGAACAACAACGTACTGCGCATTCACACCTTTAACCAGCAACGCCCTACGCTGGAGAGCCACCTGACTCGCCAAGCCGACATCGACCCGATCAGCGAGCTGGACGGCCAGGCCACTCCCGCCTGCCGCTAATCTAAGGCATAGACAGGCTGCCCACCAGGCTGGGCGGCAGCACATCGCGCAAGCCCGGCTCGCTAAATACAAAGCGGGTCAATTCAACCGCATTGCGCACGCGTAACTTCTGAAAAACGCGTGCCCGATGCGCCTCCACCGTACGCTGGGAAATCGCCAATTCAGCCGCAATCACCTTGTTCGCCTTGCCGATGGCGATATAAGACAGCACGTCGCGCTCGCGCGGAGTCAGACTTTCAAACAGCACAGAGGCGGGCAAATGACTATTCAATACCATGTCAGTCTCGTATATCTGTACCAGGCGAACAGGCCGCCTGCGATGTGAAAAATCAACCATAGACAGAGTTTGTCATTTTAGGCAGGGACTACGCGACTGTTAACTTGTACGGGATGTTTTTGTCACAGGACTAATATAGATACACAGTTTTCAATGCGTCGGAAAACAATCTTTTTACGCCTCAAATTGGGGATAAACGCAGACAAAGCTACAGCCTCATCCCCCCCAAGAAACACAACAATCACCTGGGTCCCCCCCCCGGATCGGTCAAACACCCCACCTCACCACAGCACAACACAACGCAACACAACAAACCCGGCCCCATAAACTGCCAGCAGAGATGAGCATTCACGGCCATGAGCCACTCTGACGCGCAGCTCTGGGGGGCGGCGATTCAGACTGCTTGCCGCCGGCGGGAGATAGCGCAGGGATGCAAGCACCCTGCTGTTTGAACCCGACGCTTGTACTTGGTCCGGGGGACCAAGTACCGGGTGAGTTCAGGGTGCGCCCGTAGCTATCTCTCGACAAGGGCACCGGTGCGCAGCACCGGCAAGTAGTCAGCCGCCCCCCAGAGCTGCGCGCCAGAGTGGCGTCTTACTGAGTCCCTCCCTGGCATGAGGGGGCCTGAACTGCCACCACCCCAACCAAAGCACCAGACAAAGACAAAGACAAAGACAAAGACAAAGACAAAGACAAAGACAAAGACAAAGACTGCAAAAATAAACCACGCAGATATAAAAAAAGCACAGTAAAAACTGTGCTTTTCTCACCAAACAACACAAGAAATCAGGCTTTAACCATTTCCAGGTTGTCGATCAAACGCGTCGCGCCCAATTTGGCAGCGGCCAATGCCACCAACGGTTCGCCAGCTGCAATTTGCTCTGGCGTCGGTTCCAGCAAATCCGACTGACGACGCAAGGCCATATAGTCCACCTTCCAGCCCAGATCCGTCATCTTCTTGGTCGCATAAGCCTCAATCTCCTCGCGGCTTTGACCTTGCTGCAAACGCTCATTCATTTCCTGCAGTGCGTAATAAATCTGCGGAGCCTGAGCGCGTTCCTCGGGACTCAAATAGCGATTACGCGAAGACATGGCCAAACCATCCTCTTCCCGCACCGTCTCGTGAGCCAGAATCTCTACCGGCAGCTGGAACTGGCGTACCATCTGACGCACCACCATCAACTGCTGATAATCCTTCTTCCCAAACACAGCCACACGCGGCTGCACACAGGAAAACAGCTTCAACACAACCGTACACACGCCTTCAAAGAAGTCAGGACGGAAATGACCTTCCAGGATACGGCCCAAATGATCAGGCGGGCTGACGCGAAAACTCTGTGGCTCGGGGTACATCTCGCGCTCCGAAGGAGCAAACAAGACATACACATCGCGCTCCTGCTCCATCTTGGCCGCATCTTCCTGCAAAGTGCGCGGGTAACGATCAAAATCCTCGTTAGGGCCAAACTGCAGGCGGTTCACAAAAATACTGGCCACCACCGGATCGCCATGCTGACGAGCCAACTTCATCAAGTCCAGGTGAGCTCGATGCAGATTCCCCATGGTTGGAACAAATGCCACGCGTGTCTGGCCCTGGAGCTGATCGCGCAGTTCTTGGATGTTATGGACGACTTTCAAAAAATTCTCCGCTACGGAATAAGATCAGGCCCATCGGCCTGCGCTCGAATATAAGTCAGGCGCAAATAAATAGGAGCGTAGGGCTCGGCCTGTGTAATTTCAAGCAGTGACTCTCGTGCCAATTCCAGCATCGCCAGAAAATGCACGACAAGCACCGCCGCCGGATCACCCTGATCCAGGCGTTCATTAAACAGCTCTGTAAACTCCATGAAGCGCACATGCTGCAAACGTCGCAGAATCTGGCTCATGTGATCGCGCACCGACAACTGCTCACGCGTAATCTTGTGACTGGCATTGAGCTTGGCACGCTTCAAGATGCCCAGCCAGGCCTCGCGCAAATCATCCGCATTCACTTCCGGTGGAATGGCCTCAATAACCAGTTCGGCCTGGGCATTGGCCAGCAGATAGTCGCGCCCCATCAAGGGTAGCTCGTCCAGACGACGCGCGCCTTCCTTCATGCGCTCGTATTCCAGCAGCCGGCGTACCAGCTCGGCACGCGGATCATCCACCTCTTCTCCCGTGTCAGCGCGCCGCACTGGCAGCAACATGCGGGATTTAATCTCGATCAGCAGCGCGGCCATCAAGAGATACTCCCCCGCCAGCTCCAGATTGGTGGCGCGGATCTGCTCCACATAGGCCAGATACTGCCCGGTGACCTGGGCCATCGGAATATCCAGCACATTGAAGTTTTGCTTGCGGATCAGATACAGCAACAGATCCAGCGGCCCTTCAAAGGCGTCCAGAAATACTTCCAGCGCATCAGGCGGAATATACAGATCCTGAGGGATCGCAAACAGCGGCTCACCATAAAGACGCGCCAGCACATCCTCGGGCTGAGGAGCTGGCGTATCCACAACAGTCTGCTGTGCGATCTCAGTCACAGGCGCAGGTGTACAGATTTAGTTGTTTTCGTAGTACACGTAAGGTTTCTGAGGCGTGCGAGCAGCCTTGTAACCGTCTTGCAGTTCCTGGTCAATCTGCTTGTCCCACAGACGATAACGGCCTTCACGCTGCCGTGCTTCGGTATCCGCGTTCTGCTCTTTATACTGTTTAAGAAACTGGGTAATTTCGGATTCGAAATTCTTTGCCATAATACCTGTACGCCTAAATAAATTGGATAACAGAAAAGTTTGAGTTTACTGCACCGCACACCAGAGAGTTCGCCGCATGGCATCTGAACAGACCGAAGCCGCCAAACCGGCGACCATGTCCCCTCAAGAGCGTCGAGCCATACGCATTATTCCCTACATTGTGGGATGTGCATTATTCATGCAAATGCTGGACTCTACGGTTGTAGCCACTGCCCTGCCCACGATGGCCTTGTCGCTGGATACCAGCGTCATCCGCATGAATACCATCATTACCAGCTACCTGCTGGCCGTGGCGGTATTCGTTCCAATCAGTGGATGGGCTGCAGACCGCTTTGGTGCTCGCAAGGTGTTCCTGGCCGCCATTCTACTCTTTACCGCCAGTTCTGTTGCATGTGCCCTGTCCCAGACCCTGTCACAACTGATCATTTCCCGCGTGATACAAGGCATGGCCGGAGCCATGATGGTGCCGGTGGGACGCATTATCTTACTGCGGCGCGTCCCTAAAGATGAGCTTTTAAGCGCCATGGCGGTGCTGACCTTGCCTGCCTTGCTGGGCCCCATCATCGGCCCGCCCGTGGGTGGTTTTTTAGTCACGTACGCCAGCTGGCACTGGATTTTCCTGATCAACATCCCCGTTGGCATACTGGGCATTGCCCTGGTGCTGCGCTATATCCGCGAAGACTACCCCACAGAGCGCCCGCCCCTGGACTGGCTGGGCTTTATCTTGAGCGCCATCTGTCTGGCCACTCTGGTAACCAGCTTCGAGAACGTAGGCCATGGCACCCTGGGCTGGGATACCTTGGGCTGGCTGACACTGGCCGGTCTGGTCGCTGGCGCATGGTACGTCTGGCACTCCCGGCAAGTTGCCTACCCAATCATTGATTTGTCACTGCTGCGCACCAAAACCTTTGCCATTTCCGTGCTGGGCGGCAATCTGTGTCGTTTCTCACTAGGCGCTGCGCCCTTCCTTTTGGCCATCATGCTGCAAACCAACTTTGGCATGAGCGCATTATCAGCAGGCCTGATTACCTTCACCGGTGCCATTGGTGCCTTGGGCATGAAACTGGTGGCCCCACCCATCATCCGGCGTTACGGTTTTCGCAAAGTCCTGATCGTCAACGCCTGGCTGACGGGCCTGTTCATCGCCCTGTGCGCCATGTTCCAGGCCACCACGCCCATGTGGCTCATGATTGCCGTCCTGACCGCAGGCGGTTTTTTCCGCTCCCTGCAGTTCACCGCAGTCAACACCCTGACCTACGCCGACCTGGATTCTGAGGCCATGAGCCAGGCCAGCAGTTTTGCTGCCATGGCGCAGCAACTGGCTATCAGTCTGGGCGTAGCATGTGCGGCGGTAACGCTGAATGTCAGCATGGCATTGCGCGGAGCCAGCAGCGTGGAGACCCAGGATACGATCTGGGCCTTTCTGATTCTGGGTGCTATTACGGCCATCTCCAGCCTGTCTTTTGCCCGACTGTCAGCCAGCGATGGTGAGTCTTTGCAGAAGAAGTAGGCCAGCAAGACTGAAGGAGCAAGGCACGCAGCGGCTCAAGCTGCTGTCTTGCTCAAGCTGCGCTTACGCCGGCTTATCCTCATCCTCCAGCAACATCACCAGCTTGCAATCCGGCCGTATCGCCAGGCGAAAGGTAAATTGCTGAAAGCGGCGCACTCCCTGGCTGGGGTGCCGGAAATCCCGCAAGCCGCCCTCCCGCTCCACCACGGTCTGGCGTCCCCACCAGAAAGCGAATACCTGGCTTTGCTGCGCCAACTCCTGGATCAAAGCCTGTATATCGGCCTCGTCCGCATGGGCGCCTACGTCAGCGCGGAACTCGGCCACGACGCGGCTAGCGCGCTGCTCCCAGTCCACCACCAGCTCACGCGCTGCCGGGTCCAGGAAGATATAACGCAGCAGATTGGGCTGCTCGCTACGGTCGGGCCAGCCATCGAACAAACCCAACAAGGCTTCGTTTCGAGCCAGTACGTTCCAGCTGCGGTCCAGAATGTAGGCCGGGGCGGAGATGCTATCGACACATGCGCTCAAGCCTTGCGGCAAGGGTTGAATATCACCCTGCCAATGCTCGGGATCGGCGCAGTCAGCCAGTTCAAACAGATAGTGGCGCTCGGCCCGGGCCAGTTTCAGGACCGTTGCCAGGCGGGCGCAGACCGTGGGGGACACGGTAACGTCGCGACCCTGCTCGATCCAGGTGTACCAGGTGGTGCTGATATCGCACAGCTGCGCCACTTCTTCGCGACGCAAACCAGGAGTGCGACGGCGCACACCGGGGGCCAGCCCCAGGTCTACAGGCTGGATACGCTCGCGTGCATTACGCAAAAATCGTCCCAAAGCCTGACGCCGGGTTTGAGAGGCGCTCTCGGCGCCGCCCGGATTAGCCCCTGCTGGCCCCGTCGTTCCCATATCAGCCTAATACGCCCGACAAGCTGCGGCGTACGTCTTCTTCCGTACGACCACTGCGCTGGATATAGTCTTGCAACTGGTCTTCACCAATATTGCCCACGTTGAAGTACTTGGACTGCGGATGGCTGAAGTAGAAGCCCGACACACTGGAAGCCGGAATCATGGCGTAGCTGTCGGTGATGAACATCTCGATGTCTTCACACTGCAGGACACGGAACATATCGTGCTTGACCACGTGTTCCGGGCAGGCCGGATAGCCGGGTGCAGGACGAATGCCCTGGTATTTCTCGTCGATCAGCTCTTCGTTGGACAGGCGCTCGTCGGTGACATAGCCCCACAAGTCGGTACGTACGCGAGCATGCAGACATTCGGCAAAGCCCTCGGCAAAACGGTCGCCCAGTGCCTTGATCATCAAGTCCGAGTAATCGTCGCCGGCAGCCTGGAAGCGCTCGGACAGTTTGTCTACGCCAATCCCGCCAGTAACCGCAAACATGCCGATGTAATCGGCCACGCCGCTTTCTTTCGGAGCAATGTAGTCAGCCAGACACTTGCTATCCACGCCTTCACGCTTGACGCCTTGCTGGCGCAGGTTGCGCCAGGTGAACAGGACTTCGCTGCGTGATTCGTCCGAGTAGACCTCGATATCTTCGCCGTTGACGGTATTGGCAGGGTAGAACGCAATCACACCGTTTGCCGTCAACCAGCGTCCTTCAATGACTTTCTTCAACATGGCCTGCCCTTCGGCAAACAGCGTCTTGGCCTGCTCGCCCACCACCTTGTCTTCCAGAATGGCCGGATACTTGCCGAACAAGCTCCAAGTCTGGAAAAACGGCGTCCAATCGATGAACTGGGCAATATCGGCCAAGTCGTAGTTTTTGAAGGTGCGGCGGCCAATGAATTTAGGGCGTGGCGGCACGTAGGTGGACCAGTCGATGGCAGGCTTGTCTTCGCGCGCTTTTTCCAGCGAGATCAAAGGCGTGGCTTTACGATTGGCATGGCGCTGGCGCACTTGCTCGTATTCCTCGCGCACTTCAGCCAAAAACTCTTCCACATTGTCCGACACCAGTTGGGTAGCCACACCCACGCAGCGGCTGGCGTCCGGAGTATAGATAACCGGGCCGTCGTAATGCGGGGCGATCTTCACCGCCGTATGCACGCGGCTGGTGGTTGCGCCGCCAATCATCAGAGGAATATTGCGCTCACGGAAGTACGGGTCGCGCTGCATCTCGGAAGCGACATAGGCCATTTCCTCCAGGCTGGGAGTGATCAGGCCGGACAAACCCACAATATCGGCCTCCACTTCTTTGGCCTTGGCGAGGATCTCGGCACAAGGCACCATCACGCCCATATTGACCACTTCAAAGTTATTGCACTGCATCACCACGGACACAATGTTCTTGCCAATGTCATGGACGTCGCCCTTCACCGTGGCAATCACCATGCGGCCTTTGGAGCGCACATCACCACCTGCGGCCTCGATCTGGCGCTTTTCTTCTTCGATAAAGGGAATCAGGTGGGCCACGGCCTGTTTCATTACACGCGCGGATTTCACCACCTGCGGCAGGAACATCTTGCCCTGACCGAACAGGTCGCCCACCACGTTCATGCCGTCCATCAAAGGACCTTCAATCACGCTGATGGGGCGACCACCCTGGGCATCAATCTTCTGACGAACTTCTTCCGTATCTTCCACGATGAAGCTGGTAATGCCATGCACCAAAGAGTGGATCAGACGCTGCTCAACCGTAGTTTCGCGCCAGCTCAGGTCTTCCTCTTTCTTGGCGCCGGAGCCTTTGACGCTCTCGGCCATTTCCACCAGGCGTTCAGTGGGGGTGCGTTCGTCCGCCGGATCGGTTTTCCCTTTGGGCTCGGCCCGATTCAGGATCACGTCTTCGATCAAGTCGCGCAGATGCGGTTCAATATCGGCGTACACACCCAACTGACCGGCATTCACAATACCCATGGTCAGACCTTCCTGAATAGCGTAGTACAGGAAGACGGTGTGGATGGCCTCGCGCATGGCTTCGTTGCCACGGAAGGAGAAACTGACGTTGGAAATACCACCGGACAAACGTGCATGCGGCAGATTCTTGTGAATCCAGCCTACCCCGCGGATAAAGTCCAGACCGTAAGTCGCATGTTCGTCCATGCCGGTTGCAACAGCAAAGACGTTGGGGTCGAAAATAATATCCTCTGGCGGGAAGCCAACCTCATCAACCAGCAAGCGGTAGGCGCGTTCGCAAATTTCTACCCGACGCTCGTAACTATCGGCCTGACCTTGCTCGTCAAACGCCATCACAACAATGGCGGCACCGTATTTACGACACAGACGGGCATGTTCCAGGAAAGGCTCAATGCCCTCTTTCATGGAAATGGAGTTCACGATGGCCTTGCCTTGAACGCAACGCAAACCGGTTTCGATCACATCCCACTTGGAGCTGTCGATCATGATGGGCACGCGGGCAATATCCGGCTCGGAGGCAATCATGTTCAGGAAACGATGCATACAGGCTGCCGAGTCCAGCATGCCTTCGTCCATATTGATGTCGATAATCTGTGCACCGTTTTCCACCTGCTGACGGGCCACCGACAAGGCTTCTTCGTAGTTTTCTTGCTGAATCAGGCGCAAGAAAGCCTTGCTGCCCGTGACGTTGGTACGTTCACCCACGTTCACAAACAGGGTTTCTTCGTCAATATTCAGTGGTTCCAGACCCGACAAACGGGTTTTGACAGGAACTTCAGGAACAATGCGGGGAGGCAGCTTGCGGCACAGCTCGGCAATGGCGGCAATGTGCTCTGGCGTCGTGCCACAGCAGCCCCCCACCATATTCACCAAACCGGCTTGCGTGAACTCTTGCAGCAGGCTGGACGTATCGGCAGGTGTTTCATCAAAGCCGGTCTCCGCCATGGGGTTGGGCAAACCGGCGTTGGGGTAGACACACACATAGGTGTCACAAATCTTGGACAGCTCGGCCACGTAAGGGCGCATCAAGGCAGCGCCCAAGGCACAGTTCAGGCCAATCGTAATAGGACGGGCATGACGCATGGAGTTCCAGAAGGCCTCCACGGTCTGGCCAGACAAGATACGGCCCGAGGCATCCGTGACCGTGCCCGACACCATCACCGGAACGCGTTCACCGCGTTCATCAAAGACCGTTTCCAGAGCAAAAACAGCCGCCTTGGCATTCAACGTGTCAAAGACGGTTTCAATCAACAGAATATCGACGCCACCATCCAGCAAGGCTCGAACCTGCTCCGTATACGCTACACGCAGCTGCTCAAAGGTGACGTTACGAGCGGCCGGGTCATTCACATCCGGCGAAATAGAAGCCGTCTTGGGCTGCGGGCCCAAGGCACCAGCCACAAAACGCGGCCATTCAGGTGTACTGAAGGCATCGCGCGCCTGACAGGCCAGTTGGGCAGAAGCCAGGTTCAGGTCATAGCTGATGCCCTGCAAATCGTAGTCACCCTGGGCAATATCCGTCGCACCAAACGTGTTGGTGCTGATGACGTCGGCGCCGGCGGACAGATATTTCTCGTGAATTTCACGAATGATGTCAGGGCGTACCAGCGACAGCAATTCGTTATTGCCTTTGACGTCCTTATGGTGATTCGCGAAGCGCTCGCCCCGGAAATCGGCCTCGCCCAATTTGTAACGCTGAATCATGGTGCCCATTGCACCATCCAGAATCAGAATTTGCTGCCCCAAACGGCGCGCAAACTCGGTACCACGCGTATAGGCAGAGATCGGATAAGGCAAAGCAGGATAGGACACTAAAAGCTCCGTAACACGAAACGGGACGTTGACGGCATCTGACAGCAAGAGCCGCGAGAATGGTGGATTGGCGCCACAATTGTAGCGCTTTGTACAGCGAATCCACCCTAAACACTTAACCTTTGCCCCAGCGGCATGTAACATTTTCCGCTCGGAAAGAGGTGCTTTCCGGCCCATGTAGCCCTGGGCCTGGGAAAGTCAAATGGGAAACGTGAGCGGTTCCGCCCTGGAACTGCCAAACGTGCTGCCCCCGCAACGGTACCTGCTACGCGCAAAGCCCGACACCAGCCTGCTTCTCGACCCTGAATTCATGGCCGTCCCACGGTGGGCGGCTTCGCTTACTGATGTGCGGGGACGCACATCTCACAGGAATCTCCATGACACTACTGTCCATCAGACCTTTGATGGTCGCCCTGGCGGGCGCCCTGCCTTTGATCGCCACGGCCCAAACTGCCCCTGTCGCCAAACTGGATCAAATTGTTGTTACCCCTAGCCGCATGGCTCAGCCACTGAAAAACGTGGTGGGTGACGTGACGGTGATTGATCAGGAAACCTTGCAGAAAGCAGGTCAAAGCAGTGTGGCTGAAATTTTGCAGCGTCAGCCTGGGGTGGAGATTTACACCGAGGGCGGCCCTCAAACCGTTAGTGGGGTCTATTTACGCGGCACCAACCCACAACATACGCGCGTCATGATAGACGGTATGCGCATCAATAGTTCCACCAGTGGTTCGGTGAACTGGCAAGCCTTGGACCCAGCGTTAATCGAACGTATTGAAATTGTGCGTGGAGCAGGTAGCAGCCTGTATGGCGCAGATGCTATTGGTGGTGTCATTAACATCATCACCAAAAAAGGTGGCGGTGACCGTGCCTTGAGCGCCTGGGGGAATGTTGGCATTGGGTCGCAAGACACCTTCAAAGCGAGCGCCGGGTTTTCGGGTGCGTCTCAAGGTTGGGACTACAGCCTGGCCTCCAGCTACGGCACAAGCGATGGCTTTAATGCTACTAACCCACTTGCAGGTATTTACACCTACAACCCAGACAAAAACGGCTACACCCAACACGGGCTCAGCGGTTCCTTGGGTTACGAGTGGGCACAAGGCCAGCATCTGGGCCTAACCGCTATCAACAGCTACATGGACGGCCAGTTTGACAACGGGACGTTCACTTCCCGCACCCCTAGCACCCAAACACGTCAGCAAGCCTACGGCCTGACTAGCACGAACAAATTGACTGAACTGTGGACCAGCCGTCTAAGCGCCTCACTGAGCAAAGAGACGGTAGAAAACCGCGCCTATGCTGCTCGCTACTCCACACTGCAACGCCAATACAGCTGGCAGAATGACCTAATGTTTGCGCAAGGTCACACTGTCTCCTTGCTGGCCGAGCGTCTGGAAGAGCGCATGACACACACCTCCGTACACAATAATGACCAGCGCAACACCAACGCGTTTGCTCTGATTTACCGTGGAGATATTAATCAACACCACCTGCAAGCTAGCGTACGTAATGACAATATCAGCGGATATGGCCATAAAGTAACAGGTGGTCTGGGCTACGACCTGGATGTCACCAACAACTGGACAGTGGGTCTGGCCGCTAACACAGGTTTTCGTGCACCAACTTTTGCAGACCTCTACACCCCTTACGCGGCATATACGGTCGGTAGTTTTTCGGGCAACCCCAACCTCAAACCGGAAAAATCCCGCAACGTGGAAGGTCATATCCGCTACACGGATGACACCACTGAACTGGGTTTGGTGGTCTACCAAAACCGCATCAACGACCTGATCAATACCTATGCCTGTGATGCCAATTTCGACTGCACGACGACAAACACTGAAAAAGCACGTATCACTGGCCTGACCTTAACGGCTATGACACAACTGGGCGATACCACACTGAGCGCCAGTGCTGACTTCACTAACCCAAAAGATAGAAACACCGACAAGCAATTGGTGCGCCGTGCCAAGCAAAACTACAAAGTGGCCGTGGAGCAAAAGTTTGGAGCGCTGAAAACTGGGGCGGAATATTTATTCGCCTCACACCGCTTTGCAAACAGCGACAACACTGAACGCTTGGGCAGTTACGGCCTGTTGAACCTGACCGCCAGCTACCCGCTGACCTCCAGCTTGGAAGCCCAACTGCGTTGGAACAACGTGCTGGACAAGGACTACACCCTGGCTCGTCTGGGCTATAACAACGCCGGCTCCAGCGTGTTCCTGAACTTTGCCTGGCGCATGTAATCAGTAAAATCAGCTTTGCTTGATTTTGGCGCGGATCTGCACAAGAGCCGCGCCATTTACTTAAAGGCGCACGATGCCCTCTTTGCCTGCGACTTGTCGTCTTCAGCACTCAAAGCGCTCTGTCTGGAGCGGATTGGGGCTATGGGGTTTGCTTTGCCTGTTCGCCCTGCTTTTGGGATTGCCCATCTTGACGCAAGCGCAAGAGCAAGACCCGCTGCTGTCACAGGCGCAGTCTCAAGCACAGCCCGAGACACAGACACAGACACAGACACAGACACGCACAGAGCAAAGAACAAAGCAAAGCACTCAAGAAGTACAGAGCAAGCAGCAAGATAAAACGGTACAAAAAGCCGCGACAGGGCAAGCAGTCCAACCCCCACAAACTGTCGCTCCAGCCCGCGCGATTAGTCTGGCCCCTCACATCACTGAAATTCTGTTTGCCGCCGGTGCCCAAGAGCACTTGATCGCCGTAGACAGTTCCAGTGACTACCCGCCTGCCGCCAAGGATTTGCCCCGCATTGGGGACGCCTTGCGCGTAAACCCGGAACGGCTGCTGGAGCTAAAGCCTGATCAGGTCTGGGCCTGGCAAGCCAACCAGATCGGCCCTGAATTACAGCGCCAGCTACAGCAAACCCATATCAGCCTGATCTTTGCCGCCCCTGAAAAACTGGACGATATTCCCGCCTTTGTCCGTCTGGCTGGAGACAGCCTGGACACGGCGGAGGTCGCCGTGCCGATGGCTGCTTTGCTGGACAATCAGATTGCCGCCCTGCGCCAGAACAGCCGCTTGGGCGAGACGGTCAGCGTGTTTCTGGAAATCGGCTCCGAGCCGTTGTACACCTTGGCGCGCGATCCCTTGATTCAAGATGTGCTGACCACCTGCAAAGCGCAAAACATCTACGCTCGCCATGCTGCCGTCGCCCCCACCATCAGCCTGGAAGACGTGCTGCACAAGCGCCCGCAAGTGGTCATCATGGCCTACCGTGATCCGGCCCAACTACGCGCCCGCCACCTGTTCTGGGAAAAGCATCTGGGGCTAAGTCCCCACGCCTTGCTGAACCTGAACCCGGATGCGCTGTACCGCCCCGGCCCCAGGCTGATAGAGGCGACTCGCGAACTGTGCGAGCAACTGGATCGCTATCGAGCCCAGGTATCCTGAGCGGTTTTCTACTTCGGCTTAGAACTGATACTTCACCGCCAGCATCATGTTGCGCGGTTCGCCCCAGGTATAGGTGCTGTACCAGGAGAACATGGAGTAATAGCGCTTGTCGAACAAGTTATTGACGGTAAAAGTGGCCGACAAATTTTTGTTGAAGCGATAGCGCGCCATCGCATCTACCAGCCAGTACCCCGAGACAGTATGCCGCACCTTACCCGGCGATCCGGGTCGACTGACATCGCCCCAGGTCTTGCTTTGCCAACGTGCACCGCCGCCCAAGGTCAGGCCATTCAAGTCGCCCTCGAAATCGTAGGTGGTATAGATGTTGAACTGGTGTTCAGGCGATAGGGTCGACACCTTTTCACCATCGCGGCGCGACAGCTTGTAGGCATAGCCTGCATGCATCTGCCATTGCGGCGTTAGCTGACCGGCCACTTCCAGCTCTACGCCATGAGTACGCACACCTTGAGTGGCCTCATAAGCGATACCCCCCGACGGTGTGCGCCCCCCCGTTTCCTTGCCAAAGTTATCCTGACGCAGCTGGAAGTAAGCCAGGCTGGACGTCAAACGGCCGCCCATGAATTCGCCTTTGACACCGACCTCGTAGTTATCGCCTCGCAAGGGATCCAGAGTACGACCGCCCTCGTCTTGCAAATCTTGGGGCTGAAAGATATTGGTGTAGCTGGCATACACCGAGAAGTTGTCGTTCAGGTCATACACAGCGCCAAAGTAAGGCACCCATACACCCGTTTCACGCATATCCAGCTTGTTGTAGTTGGCATAGCGTGTACCCAGCAGCAGCTTCAAGTCATCGCGCAGGTTCAGGCGCGTGCTGACGTACAAACCATTTTCTCGTGTCACTTCACGATCATCGCCCAGATGCTTCCAGTTCATGCGCGGCCAGCGACCGTCCCATTCGTAGTAATTCGAGACATCGGTATTACTGTTTTCACCGTAAGACGCATTGGTCCAGCGACGGCGCGATACGCCGCCCCCAACCACCAACTCGTGCTCGCGTCCGAACAGTTCAAAGGGGCCGGTCGCATAGAAGTCAGCCGTGTTCGAGACCGTCTTGCCCACGTAGCGCCCGGACCATAGCGACACACCTTTTCCGGTCAAAGGATCAGGGTTACCAGCGGCCGCAGCCGCCAGCTCAGAGTCATAACCATTGACCAAGCGATTGAGCTGCACCTTGGCCATCCAGCCACTGTCGAACTCATGCTCCAAAGTGGCAAAGGCCGAACGGGTGTACTGGTTCCAGCGACTCCAGCGCGTACCGTTATTAAAGGAACGGTCCATCTCGTTGAAGTGGCCCTGCGCGTCATAAATCGGGATGCCCCCCCAGGTTGATCCTTTGGGATCGTTGTCCTGCAAATCTGCACCCAGGGTCAAGCGGGTATCCGGTGTCAGGTCTGCTTCAACGATGCCGTATAACACCAAAGTCTGACGCTGGTAGTGGTCCAAATGGCTCTTTTTGTCCTGATAGGCACCAACCAGACGGCCACGTAGCGAACCTGACTCGTTCAAAGGGCCGGAGAAATCCGCTTCACTGCGGTAATTGTTCCAGGAGCCCAAGCCCGCACTGGCATATCCCTGAAACTCGTGCGTCGGCTTTTTACGAATCATATTAATAGTCGCGCCTGGGGTCCCACTGCCAGTGAGCAAACCGGAGGCGCCTTTCAATACCTCGACACGATCGTAAATCGCTGTGTCCGTGAGCGAATGGCCTGCCGAGTATGGTGAATCGCGCAAGGTAGGGATGCCATCATATTGGAAGTTCTGGACACCAAAACCGCGTGCTTCGTAAACGGTACGCTCGCTGTCATAAGTAATGATGCTCAGGCCGGGTGTATGGCGCACAACGTCATCAATACTGGTCAGGTTGAAGTCGTCCATCTTCTTGCGTGTAGTCACGCTGATGGCCTGCGGCGTCTGACGCGGAGTCAGACGCAAACGGGTTGCCGTGGCAATCGTGCCCGCTGCATACGTGCCTGAACCTTCGGTAATGTCGCCCAGCGCATTGCGACGTACTTCAATACTGGCCAAAGACTGCACACTGGCGTCATCCGCCAAGGTGTCGCCATCGGGCAAGGCAATCAAGACATAGCCATGATCCCGGCTTTGCACCTGAAACGGCTGCCCAGCCAGCAAGGCGGCAAAGCCATCCTGCACGGAATACTGTCCCTGCAAGCGCGGAGCGCGCAAACCCTGCAATCGGGAGGAATCCATCACCAGCGCTACCCCGGCCTGTTGAGCGAACTGGCTCAAGCGGCTGGCCAGATCCCCGGCTTCCAGCGCGTAGGCTTGGGTTGTCTGGGCCGAGGCCGGCGCCACGCTCAGCATCAAGGCCCCTACAAAGGCTAAGCCCAGCAGGCGGCGGCAGGTATTGGGCATGAACGGCGTCTTCACAAGCGCCAAAGGCGGCGCATTCTTCGGGACCATGAAATCTCTCCTTCTTTGGCAAGGTCTATCTGTTAAAGACGCACGAGCTCAAAAAAGCGGCAATCAAGGCCTGAAATTAATCATCAATCCTTGGTCTGACATGTTCTGCACCTGCAATCGGGGATACAAGTCCTTTAGCAAAGCCAGAGCCGACAAGGGCTTGTCTGCAGGCAAGACAGCGCTGACCGTCAAACCTTCCATACCTTGCGGATTGATCTGTGTTTTGCCGGAGTACTGGCGGGTGATCTGCTCCAGAGCCTGCGTCAAAGGCACATGTTCCAGAAGCAACTGCCGCTGATCCCAAGTGCGCATGACACGGCTTACATCGGTCTGGCGGTTCGCCCCCAGGCCTTGCGCATTAATTTGTACCTGATCGCCGGGCCCCAACTCGCGAGCGGCTTGCGGGCCCTGGGGGCGCGGATAAGCCAGCACCCGAGACGACAGTACCGTCAACAGCGTGCCTTGCGGCTGTTCCTGCACAATAAATTCAGTTCCCAAGGCTTGCGATACCGCCTGGCTGCTCAAGACCCGCAAGGGTCGATCCGGCTGCTTGATCACCACCACCCGGACCTGCCCTTCCAGCAGCTCAATATCCCGGTACTGCTTGCTATACAAAATCTTGACCTGTGATGCTCCGGCCAACTCCAAACGAGTGCCATCCTCCAGCACCACAATGCGCCATTCTCCGGCAGCGGTCTGTACGGACTGATTGGACCAGGGCAATACAAAGACCAGAATCGGCAAAATAAACACCACAGCCCAGAGCAGCAGCATCATGCCCTGACGCCAATCACGCAACAGCTTGGGACGCGCCGACAATCCTGCATCCAGCGCACTACGGCCAGGGGTGGTATTGGCCTGTACCGCCAGTTTTCTGACTCTGCCCAAGACCGCTTCCATACCTGCGGCCGCCGCTTCGTGACGCGGGTCCTGCGCACGCCAGGCCATGAATTCGGCTTGGGCCTGTTCGGTGAATTGTTCGGGATCAGACAAGAGCACAACCCATTGGGCGGCCTGTCGCTCTATCTCCTCGTTGGACATGGGGCTCAAGCTGGAATCAAGGTCTGAACATGGAGCAAAGCCTGCACCAGATCATTACGCACAGTGCGTTCGCTAACCCCCAAGCTCTTGGCCACGCTTGATTGCGTTTCCCCATCCAGATAGCAGCTCAGGAACACCATGCGAGCCCGCGCGGGCAACTCGTCCAAAGCCTGAGCCAACAAGGCCAGCGCCTCCAGGGTTTGGGCGCACTGCTCTGCCGAGGGTGCTTGCGCCCCTTCGGCCAAGGTCGCCTCCAAGGCTTCCAGATAGGCTTGCTCAACCGCCATGCGTCGGCTGCGATCAATTAACAGCCTTCTGGCCGTGGCAGCCAAAAACGCACGAGGATGACGTAAATGATGAACGGTAGAGGGGGCCAACAGCAGACGCACAAAGGTGTCCTGAACCAGATCTTCCGCCGTAAAGCTGCAATGCAGACGCGCGCGCAACCACCGCAACAACCAGCTACGGTGATCTTGATAGAAATCTCCCATCCCTATGGGCGCTGACGGATAGTCCATAGACCCTGATTAAACTAATCAATAATCATTCTCATTCCAAAATTATGACATGAAAAGACGGGGATTCTGATTGCGAGCGTCGCAAGCGTCGTCTGCTCACGACAGATCATCGATGAAAACAACTGTTCGCCCTGCAGGGCCGTAAAAAAAAGAAGTGCGTTCAGGCTGCAATCAAAAAGGCGGGCATAGCTATAAAGCCATGCCCGCCCAACGATCTCTGCACAGATCATTGCCGCGGCGCCGGGTTACGCCCCGAATGTCAGGGGCATCTGCCAAGCTCTTACATCACAAAAGAAGGCAGTGTCAGCACGGCATGAGTGGGTTGGTAGCGAAAGCCTTCTACATCGTTCAGACGGGCTTTGGCACGACGGGACAGATGCTTGAGGACTTGGCTGCGCTCCACGGTAGGCAGTGTGGACAGTGCATTTTCAATGGTGCGACCGGACAGGTCATTAAGTGCGTAAGCAAACTCGCGAGCGCCGTGGGTTTGCAGCAGCTCCAGCAGGTAGCCTTGACGCTGGCGGGATGCGGCCAGGCGCAGAGCGTCTTGCAGAGCGTTGTTGTGTGGGGCGGAACGAAACAGGTTGAGGCGGAACATAGCATTCTCCTTCGGACACAGGGGTCCAGAAAGAGTGCTCACCTCATCAGAGGGAGCCGCTTTGTGGTCCAGTGTCCAATTGACTGGTCATTAAGGAGGCTTGTCCTTTACAGGAACAAAGCCATAAAGAAGGATCAGGGTCCATTTACTTTTAAACGTGAGTAGTTAAAAAAGAAGGTGCAACGGTTTTTGCACCAACAGTATTTTCGCATCTGAGTGTGGGCTTGTCTGCCAGGCATTGGCACACTTTCCATCGCCTTGCAGACATCAAATTTATACTTAGGGATATGTCTCCTGAGCCGTCCTCACAAGCACTCAGCCCTGCCCGACCTTCCTGCGCCAGGGCCAGTAAGAACACGGACTCAGGTGCAGGAAACCGGCCATTTCATTAGAAGTGATGCGTCACACCCAAAGCCACACGGCTGCTACGCGGTTCGCTGGCACTGGCTGCCGTTTCCATATCAAAGCGACGTCCTTGAGCCGCAAAGGCATAGACGCTGGTGCGGGGCGACAAGGCATGCACGTAGCCCACAGACATCACCTGAATGCGACGTGCGCGCTCATCGGTATCCTCCCAGGTCCAGTTCGGACGGCCCAAAGACCATTGCAGCTGGAACTCGCCCTTGCCTACAGGAATCGCCGTGCCCACATACCAGGTGTCCAGTCGGCCACCGTTGATGAACTCCGCCGGGCCCAAGCCTTCCAAGCCCTTGTCTTGCAGATGGGCAGGACCATCATCACCATTCAGGCCCACAAAGCCATTGCTCTGACGGCTCCAGCCAGCTGCAAGACGGGCTACCTCAAAGTCATAGCTCGCACCCAATTGCCAGGCCGTAGGACGATGGGACTCGACACGACTCAAGCTCTCGTAACTGGCCCCCAACAGCCAGGGGCCGTCCTCGTAGCGCAAAGCGAGGCTATAGAGTTTGCTGCGAGACCCTCCCAGGCCCTGCTCGCCCACATCCGCGCTATAGCTGGCGCCTAACTGCATACCCGCCCATTCCGGGCTGCGCCAGCTGAACTGATTGGAGATCTGGTAGTTGTCCGAGGCACGCATCAAAGCGCCCATACCAAAGTCTTTCCAGGAACCCACTTCAATGGCAGAGACAAATTCCTGGCCCACGGTGTACTGGCGCCCAAAACGCAGCTCACCCCAGTTATCACTGCCCAGACCCAGCCAGGCCTGATAGTTGAACAGACGCTCGGAATCCTCGGCCCGGCCTGTAGCCAGATCAATACCGCTTTCCAGATTGAAGGTGGCACGCAGCCCATCGCCCAGATCCTCATGGCCGCGAATCCCCCACAGCGAGTCCGTCTGCCCACCGCTTAACACGTCGCGCTGCGAGCCTTCGCCGCTCACGCGAGTCCAACCCAAACCGGCATCCAAAGTGCCATAGAGCTGCACCGAGGTTTCAGCATGGCTGTGGCTGGGCATCATCAGCGCTCCTGCAAGACCAAACAGGGCCACGCCAGCTGCCAAAGAAGCGGCTTTGCCCAATTGAAAAGGACTGCACTCCAGCACACGACGCCAGCCGCAGGCCACAGGAACAGGTTCACGCATCAGAACTCCTAACAAGGTTTGATTACCCGTCGCCACCACCACACCTTGTGCGGTCCCGGCCACAACCCGGTCGCCCATGGCGCAAGTATCGGGTGCGGCCTGCAAAATGGCGCGGTTCAGAATCAGGTGATCCTGATGGATCAAGCGCAGATCCGCCGGCACGTAATCACCGGCAGACAACAGCACGATATCGCCAGTCACGAGCATACGAGCCGGCACGCGGGACTGGTGATCCCGTGCCAGATCGTACATGGTCAAATCGCGGCGCACCTGACAGGTTTGTTTTTTCATGGTCTGGACCACTTGGGTCAGATCAGCGGGGCTGGAACGCAGTACCCGTACTTGATTGGGGCCGTTCTGTATCAGACGGCGCAACACTTCATCAAAGGCCAGGCCATGGCGCTGGGTATTCAAGGCTTGCAGCACCTGTGGCACGCTGCGGGTGGCGTAGTAGCTCAGCGCACAGTGGGCGCGGCGTACCAGACGCACCGGGCTCTGGTGTACGACGGCGCTGTGATCGGGATGGAAAAACCGGCTTGCATTCATGGGTACCTCTACACATTGGTGCAGGGACGGCCACCCCGCTCTGAAAGGTTAGGGATGTGTTTACCGTCGCAGTGGAAAGACAAAAATCGCGAATTGATTCGGGTAGGAGTTAGCGCCTAACCGGGCCAGCACACAGCACTCCCCCTTAACGCAACGCGCCCGATTTCTTGATTGTCCAGATCGGTACCGCCGTCAACACCAACACGGTCACCAACTGCACCCACATGGTGCCCTCCCAAGATAACTCGGGCATGACATGGAAGTTCTGACCGTACCAGTTGATCAGGGCTGTACCGGGCACCAGCAAGGCCCACAGCACCGTAAAGACCTTGGTCACGTTCAGGTCGCTCATGGCCACGGACTCTCCGGCGGCACGCCAATGAAAACGCTGGCGTTCAATGGCGAAATGAGCACGGCGCTGCATGCCTTCAATGGCGGCAATCAGCTCGTCCACTCGGCTCAACTCCAGGCTTTTTTCCTGATACACCCAGCGGCGCAAGCGTTGTGCGGCCTGCTCCAGATCGTCAATGGAATGCATCACATGAGACAGCGGTTTGTGCAGGGTTGCCATATGACTGTCCAGAGCAATCATGTCCTCGGCACCGCGCGAATAGTCCGTGCCGACATTGGACAGAAAGCCGCGCAAGGACAGGGTCGAGACACTCAGGCCCTGATCAATACGGTCCAGCACTTGCGAGGTCTGCGCCAGCAATTGATACAGCAAAGTCAAAGCCAGGGCATGGGAGCTGGCCAAGGACATTTCCTGGGCACTCAAGCGCTCCAGAGCCTGGCCGGGACGCAGCAGACGATGGCCAGTTTCCACGGTATACAAAGGCTGATCGTCCTGCCCCAAACACCAGATCAGGTCAGACACCTGCATCTGTTCGTCACTCACACGCACACAGCGTATGCGTGTGGCCATCCCCAGGCTAGCCTGGGCTTGTGGCAGCAAATCCACGCGATACAACTTGCCCAGATCTTCCAGCGCCTGACGGTCAGGGGCCTGCAAGCGCCGCCAGGAAGCCATATCCTTGAAACGGGCCGTCATCGCATCCACCCTTTACGCTTTACATAGGCCAAGGGAGCCAAGGCAAATACGGCGGTCATGCCCATGACCAGCCACTCGCCACCGATAATTTCCAGCTCGGGCATATTGGCAAAGTTCTGGCCGTAAAACGCCGCGATCAGCGTAGGCGGCAAGAACACTGCAGTAACCACTGTAAAGACCTTGATCACCTGGTTCTGCTTCAAATCCAGCGTGGTCATCAAGGACTGCTGCAAGTTGCGGATCTTGTTGTGCTGAAAGCGGGCATAACGACGCAAGCTTTGAATGTCGGAGAGCAACATGGACAGGTTCTCTGCGCTTTCGCCACCGGGCGTACGACGCAGCCAACGGCCTGCGCGAGCCAGCATCAATTGCCCTTCCACGGTTTTGGCGACCAACTCCTCGGCCTCTCCCAGACCGATGGCGGTACTGGCAATATCCGCCACCCCGGCCTGACGGCCGGAGGTATCAAAGCCGCCACTGGCTGCCGCCACCGTATCGCTGCGTTCGTCCAGACGCCCGGCAATATCGGAAATCGTGGCACGAGCCTGGTCGTTCAGAGCCTGCAGGATCATGAACAGAATTGAAGCGGGACTGGGCACGGCGTGCCCGGCCTCTACCCTGGCGTTCAACTGCTGGCTGACACGCTCCAAGGTATCAACCCGCACGTCCTGCTCCACGCTGATCAGGCGGTCCTTGCTCAAGACGAACAGCAGGCTGGTTTCGCGGTACTGCTGGCCCTGACGTATCACCATCTCCACGGGAATCAGAATAAAGCCCGCTTCTTCCGCGGCAGCACGGCCCCGTTTGACGCTCAGGTCCAGGCCCAGTTTGGCTTGCGCCTCGGCCAGTTCATCGTGCCGGCTGGCCGACAGCTGCAACCATGCCGTTTTTTGCCCGCGCTTGTCGCTCAGGCTGGACACCACCGCGCCCCCCTGTTTTTTTTCAGTCATGGCTTAGTCCTCGCTTTGTACCTGTTCCGCTTCCGGGGAAACCATGTAGTGGCCATACAAATGCAGACCGGCAAAACTGCCCAGAATCAGGATGTACAGCACCACCACCGCAATCATGATTTCGCGCTCGATATGCGCGGTGCGTGGGCGGTTGGCACGCGCCCGGTCAATGGCCTGACGGCGCTGCTGGACGGCCGCGTTGGAGTCCGACTGCAGGCTCAAGTCTTCATTCCAGACCAGTCCGCGTAATTTATCCGAGCCTGCCGTTGCCACCTCGGTACTGCTTTTCAGTGTGTTCAACATACGAAATTCTTCCCATTCATTTAAGTATCAAAGGCAGCGCGCTCTAGCGCAGCCAGCCCCGGTGTTTCACATAGATCAGCGGCAACATGGAGAACAAGGCGGTGGAAATAATCCCCACTATCTCGGCGTGCTCCCATTGCAGAATCGGCATATAGGCAAAGTTCATGCTGTAGTAGGTTGAAATCAGCATGGCGGGCAGGAACACGGCGGTCACCACCGAGAACACTTTCACAATCTGGTTCTGCTTCACGTTCAGCGCCATATTGTTGGTGGTCTGCAAAAGGCGGACGCGGTCGTGCACAAAGTTCACCTGCTTTTCCACGGCCTCGATGTCGTCGATCAGGGTATGAAAAACAGGCTTCAGTTTTTCCTGATCTGCGGGTAAACGCGCCAGGGCATGACGAGCAGCCATGGCCAGCTGCAATTGGCTTTCCAGGCAGTCGGACAAGAGTTCTTCTACTTCGCTCAAATCCATCTGGGTGGAGACCACATCACTGACGCCAAAGTCCCGGTCCTTGGTTTCCAGGCTGTTGAGCACGGCGTTGGTCTGAGTCAGCACCTTGCCCAGATCGTGGCTCAGGGAGTCCAGCAGTTCATCGGTGGCATCGTTAATGGATTGCAAAATCACCGCAAAGCTTTCAAAGGCGTCGTTCTCCCGACCATCACGCTGCAAGCGCTGCAGGGCCTGGGCCAGTGGCTTGGGGCTGGGATCAGGTTCAATGGACACCAAGGCTTCGCGGCTCAGGATGAACACCACACGGCTGGCTTTCTTCTGACCCTTGTCCACGTTCAGAAACGTCACAGGCACAAAGCTGAAGGGGCCTTCCTGTGTGGGACTGTTCTGCAAGGTCTGTGGAATTTCCACGCCCAGCTTTTTACGAAGGCCACTGATCTGCTCGGTGGCATGGATGCTGATGCGCATCCAGTTATTGGGCTGGCCGTCGTTGCCAAAGAGCGGCGGCGTTTTACCTTGGTCCGTCATTGTTGATCTCCATCAGAACGGGTCTCTTGGGTGCTGGACGCATCGGGCGACGGCGTCGTGGTACCCATGTAAAAGCTGGAATGCGAGCCGGAGGTAGAACTGGTCCGGGTTTCCAGGTGCGAGTTGCTGAAAAACAGCCAGCTCACCACCACAATCAAAATGCCCCACGAAGACAGCAGCATGGAAAAGGACAGACGCTCGTAGCGCGACCAACGCTTGCGACCCTTGAGCGGTGCAACACTGGGGCGACGCGCCGAGCGGGTCCAGACCTGGGCGGCCAGCGAGTTGTCCTGATACGGTTTGCTGCTCAAGGAAGAGGGAATGGTTTGCGGCATAGCACTCTTTTGGGTTGATGAAAGCCACAGCAGCCGTCCATGACGGTGCGAACCCCGCATGGGCTGGTCTGCTGTGACAGGTTGAACAGAAAAAGGGTAGGGTCCAGTGCTCAAGAGCGCTGGGGCTGGCGATACTCACGCAGCCAGTCCTGCGTGCCGTAGCGGTGCGGGAACAGGGTGAACAGGCTGGGCGACGGGCCATGAGTGCGGCGGCGACCCAAATGCCCTACTCGCACGCCGGTATGCATGGCGTTGTAGACCTGACTGCGATCAAACTCGGGAAGCATGGCCAGAACATCGGCGCGGACACGAGCCGAAAGCTCGGGCAAGGCCTGGGCAAAAGCCAGGGTGCCGTGCGAGGCCAGCAAGTCGCACACGGCGACAGGGCGGTAAGTGGCGACAGCCATACGCAAAGCGCGCTGCAAGCTATCGTGAGGGCGGGAAAACAGCATGAGATTCTCCTGGGCACACGGCCACAGAAGCGCCCCACACGTCTTAGACCGTGAAGAACCTGGAGCCGGTGCTCAATTCGCAATGGGGTTTCATGCGGACATGAAACGCGGGGCGCAACGCAAATGTGCGTCTTTCAGATTCAGGGTCAGGGCCCAAGAACGTGCTCCTTTAACAATCAAACAATGCCAATCGAACTCAAGCCCCAGGTACATCAGCACCTGAGGCTTGTGTCCGAGCGATAAAACAGAAAGAACGGATGAAATCTACGGATCCCTCAATAAAAATCCCGTTCTTGAGGAACAACAGAATTTTCGCATCGCAACCCTGGCAGGGCCAGCCTGCATTGGGGCCTTGCGCATGGCCTTAAACATAAGGCGAATATGCCAAGGTATATATTTGCCACAGCCACAGGCCAATCGCGCTCGCATCCGTGGCCAGCCCCCTGCCCGAGCCAAATCCCTATCGCACACCAGCAAGCCGGCATACGGGTTTTCCTGCGGGCACCGGCCAAATGGATTATTCTTGCAGTGTTTGCCCTGCAAAAAACCAATTCTTTATCCGTCAACAAAGACGGATGCGCAACAAAGCACCACCATGACCCAAACAGTGAACAACGATCCCTTTATCCTGGCCGGAACCAGCTACCAATCCCGGCTATTGGTAGGCACCGGTAAATACAAAGATTTTGATGAAACTCGTCAGGCTATTGAAGCCAGCGGCGCTGAAATTGTGACGGTGGCCATTCGCCGCACCAATATCGGCCAGAACGCCAACGAGCCCAATCTGCTCGATTACCTGCCCCCCTCCAAATACACCCTGCTGCCCAACACCGCGGGTTGCTATACCGCCGAGGACGCCGTGCGTACCTTGCGTCTGGCCCGCGAACTGCTGGACGGCCACAAACTGGTCAAACTGGAAGTGCTGGGCGACTCCGGCAATCTGTTCCCCAATATGCCCGAAACCTTGAAAGCCGCCAAAACCCTGGTGGATGAAGGCTTTGATGTGATGGTGTATTGCGCCGACGACCCTATCCAGGCTCGTATGCTGGAAGACATTGGCTGTGTCGCCATCATGCCCCTGGCCTCCCTGATCGGTTCGGGCATGGGCATCATCAACCCCTGGAACCTGCGCCTGATCATCGATCAGAGCAAGGTGCCTGTGCTGGTCGATGCCGGTGTCGGTACAGCCTCGGATGCGGCCATTGCCATGGAACTGGGCTGTGATGGTGTCCTGATGAACACCGCCATTGCCGGTGCCCGCCAGCCTGTGATGATGGCCAGCGCCATGAACCTGGCTGTACAAGCCGGTCGTCAGGCTTATCTGGCTGGCCGTGTGCCCCGCAAATACTACGATGCCGACCCCAGCTCCCCCACCGAAGGGCTGATTCACTCCCGTACCTGATTGAGACATGATTCCCAACACGCTGACCATTGCCGGGGTTGACCCCTCCGGCGGCGCCGGTATTCTGGCTGATGTCAAAGCCATGAGCGCCCTGGGTGCTTATGCCACCGCTGTGATTGCCGCTTTGACGGCACAAAATACTCAAGGGGTAACCGGTATCAGCCCGGTTCCTGCCGACTTTGTGCGCCAGCAGATTGATACGCTGTTTGCCGATGTGCGCATTGATGGTGTCAAGATCGGCATGTTGGGCCAGGAGGCCGTCACCACCGTGGTGGCCGAGCGCATGGCTCACTTCAAACCCAGGCATCTGGTGCTGGACCCGGTAATGATCGCCAAAAGCGGCGATCATCTGCTGGAAAAATCGGCCGTCCATGCCCTGCGTGAACAGTTAGTGCCCCAGTGCACCATGATCACGCCCAATCTGCCCGAAGCCGGTGTCCTGCTGGACGCCCGCCCGGTAGAAACCGTCAAGGAAATGCGTCAGGCTGCCGAGCGTCTGCGTCGCCTGATGAATCACAGCGATCAACGCTGGGTCTTCCTGAAAGGCGGTCACCTGCCCGGTTCGGACTGCATAGACCTGCTGCACGATGGCGACAAGATGATCGAAATGCCCGCCAAACGTATTGATACTGCCAATACGCACGGCACCGGCTGCACCTTGTCGGCTGCGCTGGCCGCCCTGCTACCCCAATACAGCAATGTGCCTGACGCTGCTCTGGCTGCCAAAAAGTACTTGTACGAAGCCATTGCCCGTTCGGGTGAACTGACAGTGGGCAGCGGACATGGTCCGGTGCATCACTTCCATAAACTGTGGCCATCGTCCTGATACGTGCCGTTTGATCGGGCCGCTTGGAGGCCCTTGTCTTATGTCTACACTTGGAATTATTGTCGCCATGCGCGAAGAGCTGGAGATTGTGCTGGAGCGCTTGCAAGAGCCCCAGACCATCCAGCGCGCCGGCATGGATTTTCATCGCGGCAGCTATCTGGGCAAGCCCGTTGTGGCCGTGGTTTGCGGCGTGGGCAAGGTCAACGCCGCCGCCTGCACCCAGATGCTGATCTCGGAATTTGCCGTGGGCAGCATTATCAATATCGGCATTGCGGGTGCGGTTGAGCCCAGCATCCGGCCGGGCGATATCGTCATTGCCGATACCCTGGTCCAGCACGATGTGGAACTGAAAGCCCTGGGTCTGGCGCCGGGACAGGTTTTCCGTCTGGATGCCTTCGATTTCCCCGCCGATCCCGCCCTGCTGACCGTGGCTCAAACCGCCGCCCAGCAGATCGAAGGCCATCAGGTCCACACGGGCCGAATTGTTACCGGCGACCAATTTATCGCATGTAACGATAAAATACAGTGGTTAAGCGCCACCTTCAACGCTTTAGCCTGCGAAATGGAAAGTGGCGCCATTGCCCAGGTGTGCTATCTGAACAAGGTACCTTTTGTCTGCATACGCAGTATTTCAGACAATGCCAACAGTGAAGCGCACATGGATTTTGATACCTTCTTGCCCATTGCCGTCAACAACGCCAGCACCTTGCTCCATGCAATGGTGCCGTCCTGCTAAGCCCAACTGCGCATCTTTATCGATGTGCTGGCTTATAATCGGCTCTTTGCCAAGCCTTTAGTTTTCTGGAAGCTATGAACCATTTTGCGCTGTCTGAACTCGAACGTGCCCGTTACTACATGGTGGAACAACAAATCCGTCCCTGGAACGTATCCGACGAAAAAGTGCTGCAAGCATTGGTCGAGGTCCAGCGCGAACGCTTTGTTCCCTCGTCCTTGCGCCCTTCGGCCTTTTCGGACACCGAGCTGCCACTGATCATCAATGCCGTGGACACGCATGAGACCATGCTCTCGCCCAAAGTCGAAGCCCGTCTGACTCAAGAGCTGCTGCTGCAGCCTAGCGACGGTGTGCTCGAAATTGGTACCGGCTCGGGCTACCAGGCTGCTTTGCTGGCTCACCTGTCCCAACAAGTTACCTCCATCGAAATTGACAGCAAACTGGCCGCTTTCGCCCAGGAAAACCTGCAGCGCAACAATGTGCGCAACGTCAAGGTTGAAGTGGGTGACGCGCACGCAGGCTGGGGCACCACCGAGTACGACGCCATTCTGGTCACCGGCTCCGTGCCCACCATTCCTGATGCTTTGAAGTACCAGCTCTGTATCGGCGGTCGTCTGGTTGTAGTGGTCGGTCAAAACCCGGTCATGACGGCTGTACGTATTACTCGCACCAGCGCGGCCAGCTTCGAGACTACACCCCTGTTCGACACCTGGATCAAACCGTTGCGCGGCACCGCCGTTTCGCAATTCCGCTTTTAAGCACATATGCGGTTCATGACTCCCTTGCGCCTGGCATTGCTTTCGCTGCTTGCCTTAAGTAGCACCGCCCAGTCGCAAGATCTGCTGCAGGCCTGGAACCAGGCCCTGGCACATGAACCGCAGTTTGGCGCTGCGCAAGCTGCGCATCAAGCCGATCAGGAACAAGTACCCCAAAGCCGGGCACAACTGTTGCCGCAGATAAGCGCCATCGGCACAGCCGAACTACAAGAGCGGCGTCAAACCAGCAAGCTGTCCAATCAGCATTCCAGTGACCGAGCTGCCTGGACCTTGACGCTGAGCCAACCCGTGTACAACCGTAATGCCTGGGCCCGTTACGAACGTGCCCAATTACTGGCGCAGGGTGCGGATATTCAGCTGACGCTGGATCGGCAAGATTTGATGCTGCGCGTCAGCCAAAGCTATTTTGATGTGCTGGCTGCGCAAGATACGCTGTCTACCCTGAAAGCCCAGCAAGCCGCCATTGACGAGCAATTACGTGCTGCTGATCAGAACTTTCAGCTGGGTGGCACCACGATTACCGATACCTACGAAGCCAAATCGCGCCTGGACCTGACCCGGGCTGGCGTCTTGCAGGCTGAAAATGCCCTGCAAGTGGCTCAGGACAAGCTGGCTGCGCTGACGCTGGAGCGTTATGACACGCTGGCGCGCCTGCGCGAGCCTTTGCGTCTTCCCGCCCCGCAGCCTGCGAATTTGCAAGACTGGCTGGATCAGTCCAGCCAATCCGGCTTGACCGTGGCACTGGCTGATATCAAGGCCCGTGCTGCCGAAGAGCAGTTGAAAAGCACCCAGGCCCTGCACGAGCCCACCCTGGCCCTGAAAGCCCAAACCGGCAGCGGTAGCGACCAGACTCTGTTTGGCCAAGCGGGCGGTGGCCCACGTTCGCTGAACAGCGCTTTAGGTCTGGAGTTAAGCATCCCGATTTTCCGTGGTGGTGAAACCAGCTCGCAAGTACGCGAACAAAGCTCGCGCCTGCAACAGGCCCGCTACGATCATCAGTTCGCTATTCAGCAATCCATCCAGCAGACGCGCCAGTACTTCTCTGGCGTCACCACAGGTCTGGTCCGTGTGCAGGCACTGGAAGCAGCCACCAAATCCAGTCAGGACGCCCTGGAGGCCAACAAGCTGGCTTACGAGGTCGGTGTACGTGTAAACATCGATGTACTCAATGCCCAACAGCAGTTGTATGAAGCGCAACGCAGCTTGGCCCAAGCGCGTTACGAAGTTCTGATGAACAGCCTGCGCCTGAAAGCAGCCAGCGGCACCTTGAACGAAAACGATCTGCGTGCTGTCAACGATCTGCTTGAACCGGCGTCCTGAAGCCTGCGCTGGCAAAAAATACAGGCTAGGCACCGCAATCTGGCCTTTAAAAGCAGAACCTCGAGCTCACTACTTAGAAGCAAAAAAATCCCGGACCAAGCCGGGATTCAACACATCAATTTGTCCTGCGCTTTTAGTCGCGCAGCTTCTTGACCAGTGCTGTCGTGGAACGCTGGAACTCGAAGGGAATCGCGACTGCATCGCCACCCCAGCTACGCACTAAAGCCGTTTCAGGCAAGGCTTCCATATCGTAGTCGCCGCCCTTCACGATCAAGTCCGGACGCAGCGCCGCGATCAAGGCTTCGGGCGTGTCCTCGTCAAACAAGACCACCGCATCCACGCAGGCCAGCGCAGCCAGCAAGGCAGCGCGATCCTGCTCGGGATTGATGGGGCGCTCCGGCCCCTTGTTCAGACGGCGCACCGAGGCATCGGTATTCACACCGACAATCAGCGAGGCACCCAATTGGGCAGCCTCGTCCAGGTAGCTGACATGCCCACGATGCAAAATATCAAACACACCGTTAGTAAAGACCAGCGGGCGCTCCAGGCGCCCCTGCTCCACCGCTTCACGCAAGGCATCCAGACCCATCACCTTGGCCTCGAAACGTGCGCTCATATCAAGCCTGCACCAGCGTCGAATCAGAGCCGACCTGACGTGCCAGATCCTTGCGGTAGCGGTTCAATTCCTGCACGGTCTCGAACGAGCTACCCATCAGCAGCGACATATTGTGCAAGATGCGCGAGCTGACCTTGTGCTCCCATTCCTTGTCGAAACGAATCTGCGTATCCAGCCAGTTTTCCAACCAGCCAGGCGATGGCAGCTTGGACTGCACGGTGTCTTCCGGGAACATGGCTTTGTTCACGTGCAAGTTGGTGGGGTGCAACGCCTGTGCTGTGCGATGAGCAGAAGCCATCAGAACACCAATCTTGGAGAAAGCCAGACGGGCTTGCAGGCCAAATTCCTGGCCCTTGTGCACCAGGGCACGCTTCATGTAGCGCAAGTAAGCACCGGCGTGACGGGCTTCATCCTGAGCCACGATCTTGTAGATGGCCTTGATCACAGGCTCGGTGTGCCAGTCGGCAGCACGGCGATACCAGTGGTTCAGGCGCACTTCACCGCAAAAGTGCAGCATCAACGTTTCCATGGCCGGGGCCGGATCGAAGTCAAAACGCACTTTGTGCAGTTCTTCCTCGGTAGGCATCAGCTCGGGGCGGAAACGGCGCAGGTATTCGATCAGAACCAGCGAGTGCTTTTGTTCTTCAAAGAACCACACGGACATAAAGGCGCAAAAATCGCTGTCATCTTTATTGTCACGCAGGAACATTTCGGTAGCAGGCAAGGCTGCCCACTCGGTAATGGCGTTCATTTTGATGGTGTAGGCTTGCTCGTCTGTGAGCTTGCTGCCATCAAAGTCATCCCACGGTATGTCATGCGCAAAATTCCAGCGCACCGCTTCCATGGATTTAAATAAGTCATGGTAAAGCATAACGATTCCTAAAAAGAATCAAGCGGTTCCTTGAGGGCGGCCATTCACCGTCCGGAAGGCGCCGGAAAGCGCCAGCTTAGCAATCAGCTGGCGGACCTGCGTCTATCGTAGAACCTGCAGTTATCAGAAATATGTCAGCCACAAAAAAACTGACGCGTTGCGGGGTCGTCACACTTATCGCCCCACCAAAGCCCAGATGGCCACCCCGACCGCAACCGCCAATACAGCGCATAAGGCAGTCAATAATCGGTTGGTCTGCTGCTGCGACTGGCGCAGCAGCTTGAGTTCCTGGTTCAACGCCTGCCCTGTCTCTGGCCTATTCAAAGCGGAATACACCAGACGCGGAAGCTGCGGCATGATCTGGGCCCACTGCCCTGCTTCCTGTTTCAAACGCGAATAAAAGCCCGATGGACCAATACGCTGGTACATCCACTTTTCCAGATAAGGTTTGGCGGTATCCCACAGATCCAGCTCCGGATCCAGATCCCGCCCCATCCCTTCCACATTCAGAAGGGTTTTCTGCAGCAGCACCAGCTGCGGCTGAATTTCTACATTGAACCGGCGCGAGGTCTGGAACAGGCGCAACAGCACTTGCCCCAGGGAGATCTCGGACAAGGGCCGATCAAAATACGGTTCACATACCGCGCGTACCGAGCCTTCCAGCTCCTCTTCACGGGTTTCAGGTGGCACCCAGCCGGACTCGATGTGCAATTGAGCCACCCGGCGGTAATCGCGCCGGAAAAAAGCCAGGAAGTTTTGCGCCAGATAGTTTTTGTCGAACTCGGACAGCGAACCCACAATGCCAAAGTCCAGGGCAATATAACGGCCCAAGCTCTCCGGTGCATCCGAGACATAAATATTGCCGGGGTGCATGTCGGCATGGAAAAAACCGTCGGTAAACACCTGGGTGAAGAAAATTTCTACCCCTTTGCGGGCCAGATCCTTCAAATCCACATTGGCGGCGCGCAGGCGATCAATCTGGTTGACCGGGATGCCCTTCATGCGGTCCATGGTGAACACGGTCGAGGCGCAATAGTCCCAATGCACTTCAGGCACGATCAAAAGCTGGGTACGCTCTACATCTTTGGTGAAGTTGCGGCGTAGCTGACTGCAGTTGGAGGCTTCGCGTATCAGGTCCAGCTCGTCGTTCAGGTACTTGTCGAACTCGGCCACCACTTCGCGCGGTTTCAGACGACGGGCATCCGGGCCCAGCCGTTCCATGAACGCAGCCAGCACGCGCATCAGACGCAAGTCTTTATGGATGACTTCACGCATACCGGGACGCAATACCTTCACCGCCACTTCGCGGCCATTATGCAGCTCGGCAAAGTGAACCTGCGCAATCGACGCCGAAGCGATGGGTTCGCGATCAAACTTCTGGAACAGTTCGTAAGGCGAAGCACCCAGGGCCTTCTGAATTGTGGCTTCCGCCACCTCCGAAGGGAATGGCGGCACCCGGTCCTGCAGCAAAGCCAGTTGCTCGGCAATATCCAGCGGGATCAAATCCCGGCGAGTGGAGAGCACCTGGCCGAATTTAACGAAGATGGGCCCCAGACTTTCCAGGGCCAGCCGTAAACGTACGCCACGTGGCAGCTTGGGTTTGCGACCCAGGCGCACAATGCGCAACATACGTGATGCCCAAGGGTGGCGGATGCTCGATAGCACCAGCTCGTCCAGGCGATAACGGAATACAACCAGCAAAATGGTCAGCAGACGACACAAGGAGAACATGCTCAGGACTCCCGCCGACGCGCGTCAAGACGCTTCAAACGCTGGTCCAGTTCGTCCAGACGTTGGACCAAACCAGCCGATTGCTCGCGCATCCGTTCCAGTTCGGGGCGGGTAACCAGTAAAGCACTTTCTTCAGTCAAGTATTCGCTGGCATTGCCTGCCAAACGCTGGCCCAGATCCCGCAAACCGGAAACGGCCCGGCGCGCCCCGCTGAACAGACGCACCGCCATGACATCACCCACAATTTTGGCCAGATCATGCTCGGCATCCCAGCGCAGATTGGCCGCCAGGTCCGACACCAGATTGGCCAGCCCAGCCTCGCCTTGCACATGCATTAACTGGGCGACACGGCTGAAATCACCGTCTTGAAGAATTTGTGGCAGTTCAGGTAGCTTGTCCTGAGGCAGTGTCAACGTGACATCCGGCACGACGGCAGGATGGCCCTGCTCCAGCTTTCCTTGAGAGCTGATGGTGTAGACCAGTTGCAAACGGCCCACAATCAGCGACACGGTTTTACCTGCATGGCTGCGCAAACGCTCACGCGCCCAATCCTCGCGATCAAGCAAGGCATTGAGCAAACGCACGCCCACGGCGCCAGGTTCTAGGAATGAAGGGATACCAAGCATGTCCATGCAAGTCTACTGCCGGGGCAAGTAAACCAGTCCAATTAAAACAGCCAGTTTAACCCGACACAGACACGGCCGGATGTACAGGGCGACAGGAACACGGGCAGATGGGATCACAGCGAAACGGGAGCGCTCATAACAGAACAGCCGCCTGGGTAAGAAGGCGGCTGTCTGTATAGGTAAAGATCAAGCGTTGGGGTCAACCGGGATCTGCTGAATACCAGCCAGCAGCCAGCCTGCGCCGTCGGCCTTGAACAGATTCCAGACTTCCTCAAAGCGGAAAGCCTCTGCACCCACTTCTTCACGCAGCATACCGGAGTAGCGCACGCTGGCCAGGTGGCCGTCGGCTACTTTTTCAATACCCAGCAGCTCTGCATTGAGCAGTACCACTTGAGTCACGTTCTCGCCTTGGCGCTGAGCGATTTGAGGAGCGGCTTCCTTGAGCAGGTCGTCGGTCAGGAAGGTACGCAGTTGCTCCACGTCGCCCTTGTCCCACAGCTTCTGGATTTCCACGAACTGGGTCTTGGCATTGGCCAGGAACGTAGGCGTGTCGAAATCACCGGGGATGAACCAGCTCTCGTCTACTGGCGGCGCTGGAACAGCGGCGGCAGCAGCGGGCTGAGCAGCTGGAGCGGCAGCAGGCATAGGTGCTGGCGCAGCTTGGGGCTGCTTCCATGGGCTGGGAGCAGGATCAGCATTGCGCATCATGGACTGACCACCGGCTTGTTGCATGGCAGGACGAGCAGCCGAGCCACGCAGACGACGCACGATGAACAGAACGGCGAAGACCACCAGACCGATCAACAAGAGGCTGGACATCATTTCCAGGAAAGCACCGCCCAGACCCATGCTGGACAGCAAGGCGGCAATACCCAGACCAGCGGCGATACCGGCGATCGGGCCCAGGAAGCGGGACATGCCCGACTTGGCAGCGGTACCAGCCGCAGCCGTACCGGCAGCAGCGGCACCCGCAGCAGGCGTAGCCGAGCGAGTCGCGTTATTCGCTGCAGCAGGAGGCGTCGCTGCCGAGCGGTTGCTGGTAATGTTGGAGGATTGGCGGCCAAAACTGGAGCCACCACCCATGCGTCGTGCTTCCGCATCATAAGAAACGGTCAGCAAGGCGCCGGTGCTAAAAGCCAATACAGCGGCCATGAAATAACGAGAAAGCCGTCCAGACATAGTCACAAACTCCTGACCAGAACAAGCGCTTAACACACAGGGTTTTGACGCCCCCGGCCATGCCATCCCAGTCGATTATTCAAGAAAACTTACGATAAGCTGAACATTAACATGACAAGTTCTCATGCACCATGTTTTTTTTACCGTTCATTACAGACAAAAAACGAACGGCACCAGAAGGTGCCGCTGTATATAGAGAGGGAACGCCTGGCATCAATCCAGGCGGATGCCTTCGTGCAGCGCGGCTACGCCGGCTGTCAGATTGAAATACTGCACGCGCTCCAGACCCACTTCGCGCATCATGTCGGCCAGAGTTTCCTGATCGGGGTGCATGCGAATGGATTCAGCCAGATAGCGGTAGCTTTCCTCGTCCTTGGCAACAAACTTGCCAATACGGGGCAGGATATTGAAGGAATACCAGTCATACGGGGCCTGCAAAGGCTTGGCCACGCGGGAAAACTCCAGCACCAGCAATTTGCCGCCCGGACGCAACACCCGCTTCATTTCAGCCAGTGCGCGATCCTTGTGCGTCATGTTGCGCAAGCCAAAGGCCACCGAGACGCGATCAAAATAGCCGTCAGGGAAAGGCAGGTGCTCGGCATCACAGACCGTAACGGGCGTGATGATGCCCTTGTCCTGCAAGCGATCACGACCCACGCGCAGCATGGAGCTATTGATATCGGTATGCCAGACCTCGCCGTCCGCACCGGCCTGACGCGCAAAAGTCTTGGTCAAATCACCCGTACCCGCGGCAATATCCAGCACTTTCATGCCGGGACGCACTGCTGCGCGACCAATCGTGAAGGCTTTCCAGATACGGTGCAGGCCGCCCGACATCAGATCGTTCATAATGTCGTAGTTGTTAGCCACCGAATGAAAAACCTGGGCTACTTTGCCCGCTTTTTCGTTTTCGGCCACGGTTTGAAAACCGAAGTGCGTATCGGCGTTCTGGGCGGAGGAGGTTTGAGGACGCTGTTTTTCCATAGTGCATAATCGTAACGCAGATTTCCCGGTACAGAAACGAAAATCCGGCTCGCTGAGTGCTCCCCTTTTTTACACGTTCACAAACCTGAAACATTAACGCCATATGATGGCGCTATTACGTGCAGTCAGGGATTTGAAGCGCCTGCCGTATTGCCCTTGAGCCGCCTGATGGCAACAGCAGGCCCCGCGCCCAAGCACAATACAGACAGCCAGCCTGACCCTCTATTATTTTTTATCGGACCAGTCTGAAGCTAACAATGAGTACAAGCATATTAGTCGTGGAAGATGAGCCTGCGATCCAGGAACTGATCTCTGTCAATCTGTCTTTTGCCGGCCATAAAGTGCTGCGCGCCTTCGATGCCGAACAAGCCCAGATCCTCATTCGCGCGGAACTGCCTGATTTGATTCTGGTGGACTGGATGCTGCCCGGCTCCTCGGGCATCAATCTGGCCCGCAAACTGCGCTCGGACGAACGTACCCGTCATATTCCGGTCATCATGCTGACCGCCAAAGGCTCGGAACAGGACAAGGTCGATGGCCTGGAAGCCGGTGCGGACGATTACATCACCAAGCCTTTCTCGCCCAAAGAACTGATTGCCCGCATCAAGGCCGTATTGCGCCGCCGCGCTCCCCAGCTAACTGACGATGTGATCTCCATCGGCACCCTGCAGCTGGACCCCAGCACGCACCGTCTGTCCAGCCAGGGCATGGCGCTGACCATCGGGCCTACCGAGTTCCGTCTGCTGCATTTTTTCATGACACACACCGAGCGCGTATTCACCCGCTCCCAGTTGCTGGACCAGGTGTGGGGCGACCATGTATTTGTAGAAGAACGTACGGTAGACGTGCACATTCGTCGCTTGCGCAAGGCGCTGGAGCCTAGCGGACACGACAAACATATTGAAACGATTCGTGGCTCGGGCTATCGTTTTGCCCTTTCCCCACTGGAAAAGGCGCCGACCGCCTGATCCCATGTTCAGCATATTTACGTCTATTGTTATCTGGGCCCTGTTGGGCAGCTTGATCGGCTGGTGGCTAGGGCCATTCACCGGTCTGGCCTTGTTTTGTGGTGGCCTGTTATTGCTGGTTGTCATCAGCACCCTGCAGCTTTCCCGCGTTGAACGCTGGACCCGCAACCTGAATGATCCTCCGCCCCCCGCAGTTGGCCCCTGGGACGCCATTCTGGCTCCCATCTACCGCCAACTGCGCCGTGATCGCCAGGAAATTCAGGATCTGAATCGTTACGTAGACGGCATCATGATGGCCGCCGAGGCCCTGCCCGACGGTGCCATTACCCTGAATGGGGAGATGGAACTGCAATGGTGCAACCAGACCGCCTGTGAGCACATAGGCCTGAATCTGGCCACGGACCGCCATCACAGCATCTTCAATATCCTGCGCGAACCCGAGTTTTCTCGTTACGCCCGTCAGCCTCAATGGGATGGCCCTTTGCTGCTGCATCTGAGCAAAGACGGACGTGAGCGCTCCTTGCTGCTGCAATTAACCCCTTATGGCCTGGGCCAGTTCCTGATCGTGACGCGTGATGTCACCCAGGTGGAAATGCTGGAGACTACCCGCAAGGACTTTGTGGCCAATGTCTCCCATGAACTGCGCACACCGCTTACCGTCTTGCTGGGTTTTCTGGAAACCCTGCAGGACATGCCGCCCGAAAGCTTGCCTTTGGAACAGCGTCAACGCTACGAGCAGATGATGCTGGAGCAGACTCGCCACATGCAGTCGATTGTGTCCGACTTGCTGACCTTATCCACGCTGGAATCCTCACCCACAGTGGAAGGGGAGACGGTACAGGTCAGCCAGTTGATTGAAAGCGCGCTGAAACAAGGCGAGGCTATTTCTGGCGGCCAGCACAGCTTTGTCACAGATCTGGACCCTCGCATTGCCATTCAGGGCATGGAAACCGAACTGAGCTCGGCTGTCTCCAACCTGATTACCAACGCGGTGCGCTATACCCCCAAGGATGGCACCATCACCGTGCGCTGGTATCTGAATGACAATGGCGAGGCCTGTTATTCGGTGCAAGACACGGGCATCGGTATTGCCGCCCAGGATATTCCCCGCCTGACCGAACGCTTTTACCGCGTAGACAAGGGCCGTTCCCGCTCCACCGGCGGTACGGGTCTGGGCCTGGCCATCACCAAACACATCATCGTGCGACATAACGCCGACCTGCAAATCCAGAGCCGTCTGGGTGTGGGCAGCGTATTTATGTTGCGTTTCCCCAAGAGCCGGGTTCGACTCCAGGACAGCTAGAACATGTGGGGCCATATTGGCCCTACAATAAACGGCTCTGAAGACCACGTTGGCGGCCTTATGCCGCACAGGAGCCAAGCATGTCCCATACCAACGAGCTGCGCCCTTTCCACCTGGCTTTTCCGGTCCATGATCTGGCCGTTGCACGCCAGTTCTACGGACAGACACTGGGCTGTCCCGAAGGCCGATCCTCGGACCAGTGGATTGACTTCAACTTCTACGGCCACCAGATCGTGGCTCATCTGGCCCCTTCAGAGTGTGGCAGCAACGCCACCAGCGCGGTGGATGCCCATAATGTGCCCGTGCGCCACTTTGGCGTCGTGCTGGACATGCCCACCTGGCAGACCCTGGCTGACAAGCTGGTGGCCGCTGGCACCAAATTCGTTATCGAACCTTATATCCGTTTCAAGGGCGAGCCCGGCGAACAGGCCACCATGTTCTTCATGGACCCTTCGGGCAACGCCCTGGAGTTCAAGGCCTTCAACAGCCTGGATTCGCTTTTCGCCAAATAAAGATGCACAAATCCTGGCAACTTAACGAGCAAGGCGACCGCTGTTTGCTAGTACAGTTCAGCGGCCCGCTTTCTCTGGACACCGGCTTGCGCTGTACCCGCGCCGCCCGCTTGCTGCGCGATCAGGCGCCCGCCTGTGTCCGTGATCTAGTCCCCAGCTTTACCGCAGTCGCCATCCACTTTTACCCGGATGGCAGCAGCGACCAGCTTGCTCGTTTGCACGACTATGTTCACCAAGCCCTGGTCGAGCTGGATGCCAGCCAGGACCAGGCCGCTCCCGGCGCACTGGTAGATGTTCCCGTGTGCTACGGCGGCCTCTTCGGTCCGGACCTGCCTGCCATTGCCGAGCAATTGGGGCTAAGCCAGGAACAAGTCATCGAACTGCACAGCAGCCAGGTGCAACTGGTATTCATGGTGGGCTTTGCCCCCGGCGCTCCCTATATGGGCATCTTGCCCGAGCAACTGAATGTGCCGCGCCGCGCCACACCACGCACTGTGCTGCCCAAAGGCTCGGTCGCCATTGCGAACCAGCAAACCATTATTTACCCCAACGAATCCCCCGGCGGTTGGCATCTTATTGGCCGCTCGCCAGTTAATTTGTTTGATGCCCGGCGCTCGCCCGCCGCCCTGCTCGCCCCCGGCGACCAAGTGCGCTTTGTGCCTCTGCCTCACGAGCAGTTTGATCACTGGACACCCGCATGACGGTGCATATCCTCAAACCAGGCATGATGAGCAGCCTGCAAGACCGAGGCCGTTATGGACACCAGCACCTGGGGGTTTCGCCCAGCGGTGCCATGGATGAACGCGCCCACAGACTGGCCCATTTGCTAGCAGGCAATACCACCGACCAGGATCTGGCCAGCCTGGAAATTACCGTACAAGGCCCCAGCCTGCGCTTTGACGAAGCTGCCCTGTTTGTCCTGACCGGCGCAGATATGAATGCCAGCCTGGACGGCCAACCCGTAGCAGTCCTGCGCCCTACTCTGGCACGTGCCGGACAAGCCCTGACGATGCAGTCCGCCAAACCCGGCCAAGGTGCCCGTAGCTACCTGTCTGTTTACGGCGGTTTTCAGGTCGAATCCCTGCTGGGCAGTCAAAGCACCCACATGCGCGTTGGCCTGGGTGGTTTTGAAGGCCGCGCCTTGAAGAAAGGCGACCAGATCGCATTGGCTCGACCACTACCCAATGACGAAACGACCTTGAACAGTCTGCAAGCCGAGCTGGATGAGCTGCGCATTTACATGCCCGCCGCCCTGGCCCTGGCTCCACGGGAACGCCTGCGCGTCATGCTGGATCAGGCCGATTTGTTTACCGACGAATCGCTGGAATTGTTCCAAGGCCAAAGCTACCGCATCAGCCCGGCCTCAGAGCGCATGGGCTATCGCCTGGAAGGCCAGCCCTTGCAGCGCAAGTCGCCAAAAGAACTGCTGTCCGCCCCCACCTGCTTTGGCACGATTCAAGTCCCCAACGATGGCCAGCCCATTGTGTTGATGGCAGACCGGCAAACTACAGGCGGCTATCCACGCATCGGACAAGTCATCAGCGTGGATCTGGCTCAAGTTGCCCAGCGTTTGCCCGGTCAGAATCTGGGCTTTGAAGTGGTGACGGTAGAACAGGCCCATGCACTGGCTGCCCGTCAGGAACAGGCTTTCGCACGTCTGAATGACAGCCTGGAGCCGTTGCGGCAGGCTCTAAAACAGTGTGTGACATAGAGCTTGTTAAGTCGCCACCGTACTAACGGGCATCTGGCCTTATCGCACATTCGTATGGCCAAACGGCCCATCAGGCCGCAAAGGCAGTAAGGCGGCTTGAACCAATCCCCCATGACGAACTCAGGAGCAGACACCCACTGCTCCTGGCTCCCAGGCTCAATACGGCTCCAACGACAGCCACCACATTCAAGCCCCAATAAAAAAACACCTCGCTTTTCCAAGCGAGGTGTTTTCATTTGGTCTGAGGCAAGACAGCGAATGCCGTGCGCCCTCCATAGACTTACAAAAACAGCTTGTAAGCCGGGTTATCCGTTTCGTCCCAGTGCGGGTAGCCCAGATTGCCCAGGAAAGCCTTGAATTCCTTTTTATCGGAAGACGGGACCTGGATACCGATCAGAATGCGACCGTAGTCATCACCCTGATTACGGTAATGGAACAAGCTGATATTCCAGTCCTGATTCATGCTGGACAGGAATTTACGCAAAGCACCAGGACGCTCTGGAAACTCGAACCGCAGCAGGACTTCGTCCGTAGCCTGACTGGACACCCCACCCACCATATGACGCACATGGGTCTTGGCCAGCTCGTTACCCGTCAGATTCAAAGTGCCAAAGCCTTTCTTTACGAAACGCTCTTCCAGCTTTTCGATCTCCGCTTCGGAGGAAATCGACATACCCACAAAGACGTGCGCCTTTTCAGGATTGGACATGCGGTAGTTGAACTCCGTCACCGAGCGGGTGCCCAGGGCATCGCACAGGCGGCGGAAGCTGCCTTTTGCCTCGGGGATCGTCAAGGCAAACAAAGCTTCACGAGCCTGGCCCACATCTGCACGGTCCGCCACCATGCGCATACGGTCAAAGTTCATGTTCGCGCCGGACGTGACCGCAATCAGGGTCTTGTTCTTGAGCTTGTTTTGAGCAGCGTAGCGCTTGGCACCCGCCAAAGCCAAGGCACCAGCCGGTTCCAGCACGCTACGCGAGTCCTGAAACACATCTTTGATAGCCGCACAAATCGCATCCGTATCCACGATGACAAAATCATCCACATACTGACGCACCAGACGGAAAGTTTCGGAGCCCACCTGCTTGACGGCAGTCCCGTCAGAGAACAGGCCCACGTCCGACAAATTCACACGACGACCGGCCTTGATACTGCGCACCATGGCACAGGAGTCTTCGGTCTGCACGCCGATTACTTTGATTTCAGGACGCAAGGACTTGATGTAAGTGGCGACGCCCGCCGCCAGACCGCCGCCGCCAATCGCGACAAAGACCGCTTCAATCGGGCCGGGGTGCTGTTGCAGAATTTCCATGGCCACCGTGCCCTGCCCGGCGATCACATCAGGATCGTCAAAAGGGTGCACAAAGGTCAGGCCTTCGTTCTTTTGCAGTTCCAGAGCGTGCTGGTAGGAATCCGAATAGCTCTCGCCCACCAGGACCACTTCGCCGCCCAGATTACGTACACCATCAATTTTTACTTGCGGGGTGGTGGTTGGCATGACGATAACGGCACGGCAACCCAGCTTGCGCGCTGCCATGGCCACGCCTTGCGCGTGGTTACCCGCCGAAGCGGCCAATACACCCCGTTTTAATTCTGCGGCCGACAGATTGGCCATCTTGTT
The DNA here is from genome assembly GCF_023674485.1 of Alcaligenes sp. DN25. NCBI lineage: Bacteria > Pseudomonadati > Pseudomonadota > Betaproteobacteria > Burkholderiales > Alcaligenaceae > Alcaligenes > Alcaligenes sp. DN25. Next base: position 3,577,401 of record NZ_CP098408.1, read on the forward strand.
ATAGGCACCGCGCAGCTTGAAGCTAAAAACAGGCTGATAGTCTTCGCGCTTGAGCAGGACCGTGTTACTAATTCGTGCCGATACCTGGGGAGCGGGTTCAAGTGGTGTTTCGATGGCAACATCGTACACTTTCGAGGTCAGAATGCGCTTTAGGTAATCGTTCGACATGACTCAGCTTTTAGTAACAACCGGTTTTGCCACCAAGGCCAGCCGCAGGCCCCTGCCTGAGACCGCTCACCGGAAAAGAAAAACAGAATACCATAGGCGGATGCCCTAACTGGCGTCCATTACTCCCTACAAAACCCGTCCACATTACTTATGCAAGCCTGGATCTCTGATCTTATTTCGTGGCTCTTGGCCGCCCTATCTCTGCCCGAAGTGGGCTTGAGCGCCATTTTCATCATCAGCCTGGTCTCGGCTACCCTGCTCCCCCTGGGTTCGGAACCCGCCGTATTCGCCTATATCAATCTGGCTCCACATATGTTCTGGCCCGCCGTGCTGGTTGCCACTGTGGGTAATACGGCAGGTGGGGCCATCAGCTATGCCATGGGTCTGGGCGCCGAGAAAGCCTACGAAGCCTGGCGCGAGAAGCACCCGCAACACACAGAAGACGGCGCAACTCCCAAGAACAAGGCCGCAGGCCGCTGGCACGAGCTGGGGCGGCGCTGGCTGACCCGCATGGGACCGCCCGCCCTGCTCTTGTCCTGGCTACCCGTGGTAGGCGACCCCCTGTGTGCCGTAGCCGGTTGGCTACGCCTGCCATTTTGGCCCAGCGTGTTTTACATGGCGGTGGGAAAACTGGCGCGCTATACCACCATGACCGCTGGTCTGCTGTGGATTTTCCCCAAATTGGGTTGGTAATTTGCAGCAAACTGGCCGCAAACACCCCCTTAACCCTGACTTGGCCCTGTAGTAAGGGGGCAGCCCGGCTACGATTCGTATACACTTGTCTTTTGCCTATCTGCTCCTCGCTGAGCCGCCCTTGACGGGCCTTGCCAACTATCGCCATGAACGCCCCCATTGCAAGCAAGCACCTGGCTGCCCAGGCACGCAACAACGACACGCCGCGCCTGCGTGAAATCCCCTACAACTACACTTCGTACTCAGACCGGGAAATTATCCTGCGACTGCTGGGTGAAGAGGCCTGGGAAAAGCTGTCCGAGCTCCGCTCCGAACGCCGCACCGGCCGCTCCGCACGCATGTTGTTTGAAGTGCTGGGTGATATCTGGGTCGTCAAGCGCAACCCCTATCTGCAGGACGATCTGCTGGACAATCCCAAGCGCCAGCATCAACTGATCGAGGCCCTGAACCATCGCTTGAACGAGATTGACCAGCGCCGCGACAGCGCCGTGCCCGATCGCGATGCCAAGGTTCTGCGCCTGTTGCACGCTGCTCGGGGTGCAGTAGCCGCGTTTGAACAAGAATTTACCGATACCCGCGAGCTGCGCCAGAAAATTGTGCGCTCCCTGTCGCGCCTGACCGCCAAGGACAACATCAAGTTTGATGGCCTGTCGCGCGTCTCGCACGTCACTGACGCCACCGACTGGCGTGTGGAATATCCCTTTGTCGTGCTCACCCCCGATCACGAAAACGAGATGGCCGCCCTGGTGCGCGCCTGTATCGAACTGAAGCTGACCATCATCCCGCGTGGGGGTGGTACCGGTTACACCGGCGGTGCCATTCCACTTAGCTGGCGCTCGGTTGTCATCAACACCGAAAAGCTGGATGCCATTGGCAAGCCTGAACAAACCACGTTGCCCGGCATGTCCGAGCCCGTCACCACCATTCTGACCGGTGCTGGCGTGGTGACCCGTCGTGTGGCTGACGCTGCCGAAGCCGCCGGTGCCGTGTTTGCGGTAGACCCGACCTCGGCCGATGCCTCCTGTGTGGGCGGCAATATCGCCATGAACGCGGGCGGCAAGAAAGCCGTGCTGTGGGGTACTGCGCTGGATAACCTCGCCTGGTGGCGCATGGTCGATGCCCAGGGAAACTGGCTGGAAGTGACCCGTCTTGAACACAATATGGGCAAGATCCACGACGTGGAAATGGCCCACTTTGAAGTCAAATGGTTTGATGGCCGTTACGCCCCTGGTGCCCAGTTGCTGCGCAGCGAAACCCTGCACATTGAGGGTCGGCGCTTTCGCAAGGAAGGCCTGGGTAAAGACGTTACCGACAAATTCCTTGCAGGTTTGCCCGGTATCCAGAAAGAAGGCTGTGACGGCCTGATCACGCAGGCCCGCTGGGTGCTGCACCGCATGCCGGCGCATACACGCACCGTCTGTATGGAGTTTTTCGGCCAGGCCAAGCAGGCCGTGCCCTCCATTGTGGAAGTCATTGACTACCTGAACGGCGAAGGCAAGCGCATCGGCGCCATTCTGGCCGGTCTGGAACACTTGGACGAACGCTATCTGCGCGCGGTGGGCTATGCCACCAAGAGCAAGCGCGATGGTCTGCCCAAGATGGTCCTGATTGGCGACATCGTGGGCGACGACCCCGATGCCGTGGCAACGGCCGCTTCAGAAGTCGTACGTCTGGCCAATGGCCGCTCCGGTGAAGGCTTTGTAGCCGTCAGCGCCGAAGCCCGCAAGAAGTTCTGGGCCGACCGTGCCCGTACCGCTGCCATTGCCCGCCATACCAACGCCTTCAAGATCAACGAAGACGTGGTGATCCCCCTGCGCCGCATGGGTGAGTACACCGAAGAAATCGAACGCATCAATATTGAACTGTCCACGGACAACAAGCTGCGCTTGACCCGTGAACTGGAAAACTTCCTGCAAGGCGATCTGCCCGTGGGCAAGATCGAAGATCACAACGACGCCGAGCACACCCGCGAAGAGATTCTGGACGAGCGCCGTCACGACGCCCTGCAAATCGTGCGCGATGTGCGCCAGCGCTGGCAGTGGCTGCAGGACAATCTGGACAAGCCGCTGAAAGACTCGCAGGCTGAGCTGGCCGAGATTGGTGTGCCGCTGGACAGCGCCGCGATCGAGGCCCGTCTGCAAGAAGACCCGAACACCTCGATTTTCCAGCTGCTGCAAGATCACACGATCCGCACCTCCTGGAAGAGCGAGATCCGCGAAAACCTGGAACATATTTTCCCCGGCGCCGACTGCGCGGCCGTACTGACCGAACTGCAAGCCATTCACGACCGCGTGCTGAAAAGCCGTGTGTTTGTGGCGCTGCACATGCACGCCGGTGATGGTAACGTACACACCAACATCCCCGTGAACTCGGACGACTACGGCATGCTGCAGCAAGCCAATGTCACCGTGGCCCGCATCATGCAAATTGCGCGCGGTCTGGACGGCGTGATTTCCGGTGAGCACGGAATTGGTTTGACCAAGTACGAGTTCCTGACTCAAGAAGAGCTGGAGCCTTTCCAGAACTACAAGCGCGAAGTGGACCCGAACAACCACTTCAACGCTGGCAAGCTGATGCCCGGTGCGGACTTGAGCCGCGCCTGGACCCCCAGCTTCAACCTGCTGGGTCACGAATCGCTGATCATGCAACGCAGCGAAATCGGCTCCATCTCCCATGCCATCAAGGATTGCTTGCGTTGCGGCAAGTGCAAACCGGTCTGTGCCACCCACGTGCCACGCGCCAACCTGCTGTACTCGCCCCGCAACAAGATTCTGGCTACTTCCCTGCTGATCGAAGCCTTCCTGTACGAAGAGCAAACACGTCGCGGGATCAGCCTGAAGCATTGGGAAGAGTTTGAAGACGTAGGCGACCACTGCACCCTGTGCCACAAGTGCTACAACCCCTGTCCGGTGGACATCGACTTTGGCGATGTGTCCATGGAAATGCGCTCCTTACTGAACCGCATGGGCAAGAAGTCCTTCAATCCGGGCTCGGCTGCGGCCATGTTCTTCCTGAACGCCAAGGACCCGCGCGTCATCAAGGCCACTCGTACCGCCATGATTGAAGTGGGCTATAAGGCCCAGCGTGCGGTGCACAATCTGCTGGCTGCCCCTGCTCGCAAACAGGTCAGCGCTCCCCCTGCCACCATCGGCAAGGCACCAATCCGCGAACAGGTCATCCACTTCATCAACCGCAAGATGCCCGGCGGCCTGCCCAAGCAGACTGCCCGTAAATTGCTGGATATCGAGAACTCGGATTACGTACCTATCATCCGTAACCCTGAAGCCACCTCCGTGGATTCGGAAGCCGTGTTCTACTTCCCCGGCTGTGGTTCGGAGCGTCTGTTCTCGCAAGTGGGTCTGGCTACTCAAGCCATGCTCTGGCATGTCGGCGTGCAGACGGTTCTGCCTCCTGGCTACCTGTGCTGTGGCTACCCGCAGCGCGGCAGCGGTCAAAGCGACAAGGCCGAGAAGATCATCACCGACAACCGCGTGCTTTTCCACCGCATGGCCACCACCTTGAACTACCTGGATATCAAAACCGTGGTGGTCAGCTGTGGTACCTGTTACGACCAGCTGGCAGGCTATGAATTCGACAAGATCTTCCCTGGCTGCCGCCTGATCGACATCCACGAATACCTGCTGGAAAAAGGCTTGAAGCTGGAAGACGTGCAAGGCGTGCGCTACATGTACCACGACCCTTGCCACAGCCCCATGAAGCTGCAAGACCCCATGAAAACGGTCAAATCCCTGGTGGGCGACAGCACCATCAAGGCCGACCGCTGCTGTGGCGAGTCGGGCACGCTGGCGGTGTCGCGTCCGGATATTTCCACGCAAATCCGTTTCCGCAAGCACGAAGAACTGCAAAAGAACCAGGACACCGTCCGTGCCGATGGTTTCCAGGGCGAAGTCAAAGTGCTGACCTCCTGTCCGTCCTGCCTGCAAGGTTTGTCCCGCTACGAGGACGAAACCAAGATGGATGCGGATTACATCGTGGTGGAAATGGCCAAGCACATGCTGGGCGAGAACTGGATGGCGGACTACGTACGCCGTGCCAACGACGGTGGTATTGAGCGCGTTCTGGTGTAAACCAAACGCATCACTCCCCCTGAACAGGCCGGCTTTATGTCGGCCTGTTTTGTAAGGGGTGAGCAAGTATCTTTTACCGCTGGACTGCTCCAGGATAAAAATGCCCCTTGGTGGGGAGAAAGCTCAGCGTGATCGCTATTCATCGCCAGGCCCTCCCCCAGAAGCGCCACTCGGATAGCAATAAAGCAAAGGGGCTGCGCGGAGATTTTTCTGCGGAGCAGCCCAAGGAAACTCCCTTAGGGACGAATGAAGTCCCAACCGCAGTATGGAAGCTTTTTCAGAATAGGTGTCTTTATGTCTGTTGATGATCCATTGCTAAACAGCCTGCAGGCCCTGCTCCGCAGCGAACGCACTGCGTCTTTGGGCACACTCAGCAATCAGGGCTTGCCGGTGGTCTCTCGCGTCCCTTTTGCGATCTGCCCCGAACAAGCCAGCATCATCATCCACATCAGCGAAATGGCGGCTCACACCCGTTATTTGCTGCAACGTCCCGATGCCAGCCTGATGGTCAGCCAAAGCGAGCATGGCCAGGATGCTGTCCATGACTTGCCCCGCGTCACCTTCCAAATGAAGGCCCGCAAACTGGAGCGCGAGCAGCCCGACTGGGAACAGGCCAAACGAGCCTATACCGCCCGTTTTCCCGATATGGAATTTCTAAGCAGCTTTACGGACTTTCATTTCTTCGCTCTGGATCTGGTCAGGGTGCGCCATATTGCCGGGTTTGCGGCGGCACGAACCTTGAAACCTGAGCTAGTGCGTGCCTTGCTGGCAGAGCCTGTGGCCGGTTGAAGTCCCCGAGTTCGCAATCGCAGCAAGCCTTGGAAGCGCTGGATCTGTGCTCCAGCCTTCACCACGTCAAAGCACCTTAATACCACGACAAACAGGTAAGCCTTCGCCCCTTACAAGCCCCGGCCTGCACCCAAAATGTTGCAGACTCTGCAACAAAGGCGTCACCAACTGATTTCCAGACAAAGAAAACAGATCACTCATTAAACGCCTTTCTGACCAGAGAAATCGCCACTCCTTCTCCTTGCCCTTCCGGTGCACTCGTCCGTTTTCGTGTGTTTCAAACGCCAAGCATGACAAAACGTAAATTTGGCCGCTATAAGATTCAACAGCTACGACGTTAAATGGCACGCAAGGACTCGACAACACGACCTCGCAACACGTTGCCGCCACACAGAGAAAAACACCCAGGAGAGGAAGAGATGTCGAACAAGAAACGCAGCACCTATGTGCTGGTGCAGATGGCCTTGCTAAGTCTGACTTTGCCTGGCCTTACCCATGCGCAAGCAGACAGCTCATTGGAGCAATGGCGTACTAAAGAATACAAACGCCAGCCTGGCCTGGACATGATCAATGCGGCCAAAGCCTACTCACTGGGCTTTACAGGCAAAGGCGTGACGGTCGGCTATCTGGATTCGGGAATTGAAGCCAAACACCCGGAGTTTGCGGGTGCCATTGCGGGTGGCTTTGACTTCAACACGGATACCCCCTATGCCAACGGCCAAGGCATAGATGCCGATCCTCCAGCAGGTCATGGCAGCCACGTTGCGGGCATTATTGGCGCACGTCGCGACGGCAAAGGCATGCACGGTGTCGCCTTCAACAGTCAGCTCTTTGCGGTCGCCTACGATGCGAGAGAAGACGATGATGATGACATGCTTGGCAACGATCCTTATGAACCGGACCCACGCGAACAAGCCGCCGCATTTGACCGCGTTGCCTCCCGAGGCTGGAACTATCTGGCACAGTTCAAACTGCCCATCATCAACAGCAGCCTGGGCGTCAATGGTTGCAACGATGCCAGTTCCCCACCACCTTGCAATGTCTTGGACTATGGCTCGCCTGAAGGCGTACTGGATTGGCAGCCACTGGCGATCGAGGCTTTCCATAACAGCGTAGACGCAGGCTCCCTGATGGTCTTTGCCACCGGCAATGAATCACAGGACCACCCTGACCTGCTGGCAGGCTCCCCCTACTGGTTTCCTGAACTGAAAGATAACTGGCTGGCCGTGACGGCTCTGGGCGAGGATGGATCTTTAGCCTCCTATGCGAACAAGTGCGGCGTAGCAGCCGAGTGGTGTCTGGCCGCCCCCGGTGGTGACGACAATCCAGGGATTAATTCGGTCCAATCCTCTGGCGGCTATGTCGCCTTTAGCGGCACCTCCATGGCCTCCCCCCACGTCGCGGGCGGTGCGGCGCTAGTAAAGGAAGCGTTCCCCTACTTCACGGCATATCACCTGCAACAAACCCTGCTGACCACCGCCACCCCTCTGGGAGACCCCAGCATTTACGGCTGGGGTCTGATGAATGTAGGCAAGGCCGTACAAGGACCCGGGCAATTCACCCGCCTGTTCGATGTAGACACGCTAGGCTACAACTCCACCTTCGCCAATGACATCAGTGGCACCGGCGGCCTGCACAAGCGCGGTTCCGGCTCCCTGGAGCTGACGGGCAATAACAGCTATACCGGTGACACCACCGTCAGCGGGGGCCGTCTGGCCGTCAATGGCACGCTGGCGTCTGCGGTCACAGTGGAACGCGAAGGCACCTTGGGGGGGGCCGGTACAGTCGCTCAAGTCGATAACTACGGCACCCTGGCTCCAGGTAATTCGGTTGGCACCTTGACCGTCAGCGGCGACTACACCGCCCATGCCGGTTCGGTGCATGAACTGGAAGTGGGCCCCGCAGGCGCAACAGATCGTCTGGTGGTTGGCGGTGCAGCCCATATCGACGGCACGCTGAAACTGGCCGGTGGCCCCTACCGCCAGAATGTGGCTTATTCCTTTCTGGATGCAGCTAATGGTGTGACAGGTCAGTACAGTCACATCACTTACGAGATGGCCTTCCTGTCGCCAACGCTGCTCTACGGCCCCAGCCTGTCCTTGATGATCAAGCGCAATGACACGCCGTTTGCCACCTTTGCCAATACGGGGAACCAGAAAGCCGTGGCCAACGCGCTGGATACCGGCTCGGATCAACCGCCGGTCACCATGGCCGAACTGTACGACACGGTCCTCAATGCTCAGTCCGGACAGGTCGCAGGCTACATGGAGCAATTGCAAGGCCAAATCCATGCGGGTACGACCTCCGCCCTGCTAAGCAACGGGGATCTTTTGCCCCGCACTTTAGGCAAACAAGCCTCAAGCGCTCGCAATGCAACGGGTAAAGACACTGTATTGTGGGCCGAAGTGATTCACCAACAACGCGATCTGGACGGTGACGACAACAGCCAGGATGTTCGTCATAAAGTGGGCGGCCTGTTCCTGGGTGGCGATACCGCCATCGGCGAACAAGGCTGGCGCATGGGTGCCTCTCTGGGCTACCTGGAAAACCGCATCAAGCTGGATGACCGCCGTCAGACCTCACGCAGCAACAGCTACAGCGCCGCCCTGTACGGAACGCAAGCTTGGGAAATGGGTTCGGGTAGTCTGAGTCTGCTGGCAGGTGGTGCTTATACCCGCCACAGCCTGGACAGCGAGCGTTCCATCTCTGTTCACCAATACGAAACACTGAAGGCTGATTACAAAGCGCACAGCATCCAGGCCTTTGCCCAACTGGGTTACCGCATGCCCGTCAGCCCCCGCTCCAGCGTAGAACCATACGCCAGCGTGAACTGGCACCAGTTGCGTCACGGCTCCTTTAGCGAATCGGGTGGTCAGGCAGCCTTGCGCGGAGACTCGCAACGCCAGAACCTGAGCACCGTGACGCTGGGTCTGCGTGGCACCACGGAACTGGACTTGTCCAAAACCACGCTGTCCTTGAGCGCCGGTTTAGGCTGGCGTCATGCCCTGGGTGACACCACACCCGAGCGTGAACTGGCCTTTGCCGCCTTGCCCGGTAGCAACTTCCGCATCAGCGGCGCGCCGATTGCCAAGAACGCCGCTGTGGCCGAATTGGGCGCTGAACTGAAAGCCGGCAAGAGCACATCCTTCGGTCTGAACTACCAGGGTCAGTTTGGCCGCAATCAGGACCATGCTGGCTCGCTATTCATGAAGGTACGTTTCTGATTTAAGGCCCCGAGGCGGGCTTGGCGTTCCGCCAATCCCGCGGCAGGCATAACAGACGGCCATCAAAAATCCCTGCGATGCGCGTGCATGGCAGGGGCCCACAAGAACACGACCTCAACAATACAGCAGCCCATAACTGCCGGTTTAAACGGCTATGCCGTTAAATTAAAGATGCCTTGAGAACCTCCAAGGCAGGTTTTCACAACGAGTGGCCACCCTCCTTAGAAGATCCAAGTAGATAAGACATGTCGAACAAGAAACGCAACACCTCTATGCTGGTGCAGATGGCTTTGTTAAGCCTGACTTTACCTGGCATCGTCCATGCCGATTCCGAGAGCTCACTGGAGCAATGGCACACCAAAGAATATAAGCGTCAACCCGGCCTGGACATGATCAATGCAGCCAAAGCCTATTCGCTGGGCTTTACCGGCAAAGGCGTCACGGTCGGTTATCTGGACTCGGGCATTCAGGCAAATCACCCTGAGTTTGCCGGCGCCATTGCTGGGGGCTTTGACTTTGCCAACAATACCCCCTACGCCAATGGCCAAGGAGTCGATACTCAGCCCCCTGCCGGACACGGGAGCCATGTTGCCGGAATCATTGGTGCGAGACGCGACGAAGCAGGCATGCACGGCGTCGCCTTCAATAGCCAGCTTTTTGCGGTTGCCTACGGCATCAATACTGATGACGATGACGATGACGACGATGATGATGGTGGTGACGACACTACCCCGACTCCAGACGATATAAGGGCCTTTCAAGATCGAATGCTTTCTAATGGCTGGAACTATCTCGCCCAGTTCAAGCTGCCCATTATCAATAGCAGTCTGGGGCTCAATGACTGCTCAAGGTCCTATAACCCACCCTGCCATATTGTGGACTATGGCTCAGCTCAAAGCGCCCTAGAGGCTCAACCTCTGATCATTGAGTCCTTCAAGAACAGTGCGCAGGCTGGCTCCCTGATGGTATTTGCTACCGGCAATGAGTCTCAAGACCACCCTGATTTTCTGGCCGGCTCTCCCTACTGGTTTCCCGAACTGAAAGACAACTGGCTGGCCGTGACGGCAGTCGGGGAAGATGGTTCCTTGGCCGTCTACGCCAATAAATGTGGTGTTTCCGCCGAGTGGTGTTTGACCGCACCAGGGGGGCAGTGGGCCCCTGGCATTAACTCCGTCAACTCGGATGGAGGCTATATTTATAAAAGTGGCACCTCCATGGCATCGCCACACGTCGCGGGCGGTGCGGCGCTGGTGAAGGAAGCGTTCCCCTACTTCACCGCCTATCATCTGCAACAAACCCTGCTGACCACCGCCACCCCTCTGGGAGACCCCAGCATTTACGGCTGGGGTCTGATGAATGTAGGCAAGGCCGTACAAGGACCCGGGCAATTCACCCGCCTGTTCGATGTAGACACGCTAGGCTACAACTCCACCTTCGCCAATGACATCAGTGGCACCGGCGGCCTGCACAAGCGCGGTTCCGGCTCCCTGGAGCTGACGGGCAATAACAGCTATACCGGTGACACCACCATCAGCGGCGGTCGCCTGGCCGTTAATGGCACGCTGGCTTCTGCGGTCACAGTGGAACGCGAAGGCACCTTGGGGGGGGCCGGTACAGTCGCTCAAGTCGATAACTACGGCACCCTGGCTCCAGGCAACTCGGTTGGCACCTTGACCGTCAGCGGCGACTACACCGCCCATGCCGGTTCGGTGCATGAACTGGAAGTGGGCCCCGCAGGCGCAACAGATCGTCTGGTGGTTGGCGGTGCAGCCCATATCGACGGCACGCTGAAACTGGCCGGTGGCCCCTACCGCCAGAATGTGGCTTATTCCTTTCTGGGTGCAGCTAATGGTGTGACAGGTCAGTACAGTCACATCACTTACGAGATGGCCTTCCTGTCGCCAACGCTGCTCTACGGCCCCAGCCTGTCCTTGATGATCAAGCGCAATGACACGCCGTTTGCCACCTTTGCCAATACGGGGAACCAGAAAGCCGTGGCCAACGCGCTGGATACCGGCTCGGATCAACCGCCGGTCACCATGGCCGAACTGTACGACACGGTCCTCAATGCTCAGTCCGGACAGGTCGCAGGCTACATGGAGCAATTGCAAGGCCAAATCCATGCGGGTACGACCTCCGCCCTGCTAAGCAACGGGGATCTTTTGCCCCGCACTTTAGGCAAACAAGCCTCAAGCGCTCGCAATGCAACGGGTAAAGACACTGTATTGTGGGCCGAAGTGATTCACCAACAACGCGATCTGGACGGTGACGACAACAGCCAGGATGTTCGTCATAAAGTGGGCGGCCTGTTCCTGGGTGGCGATACCGCCATCGGCGAACAAGGCTGGCGCATGGGTGCCTCTCTGGGCTATCTGGAAAACCGTATCAAGCTGGACGACCGCCGTCAGACCTCACGCAGCAACAGCTACAGCGCCGCCCTGTACGGAACGCAAGCTTGGGAAATGGGTTCGGGTAGTCTGAGTCTGCTGGCAGGTGGTGCTTATACCCGCCACAGCCTGGACAGCGAGCGTTCCATCTCTGTTCACCAATACGAAACACTGAAGGCTGATTACAAAGCGCACAGCATCCAGGCCTTTGCCCAACTGGGTTACCGCATGCCCGTCAGCCCCCGCTCCAGCGTAGAACCATACGCCAGCGTGAACTGGCACCAGTTGCGTCACGGCTCCTTTAGCGAATCGGGTGGTCAGGCAGCCTTGCGCGGAGACTCGCAACGCCAGAACCTGAGCACCGTGACGCTGGGTCTGCGTGGCACCACGGAACTGGATCTGTCCAAAACCACGCTGTCCTTGAGTGCCGGTTTAGGCTGGCGTCATGCCCTGGGCGACACCACCCCCGAACGTGAACTGGCCTTTGCCGCACTGCCCGGCAACAACTTCCGCATCAGCGGCGCGCCTATCGCCAAAAATGCTGCTGTCGCCGAATTGGGCGCTGAACTGAAAGCCGGCAAAAGCACCTCCTTTGGCTTGAACTACCAGGGTCAGTTTGGTCGTAATCAGGACCATGCTGGCTCCCTGTTCATGAAGGTCCGTTTCTAAGCACTACGACCACGCGCGGGGCTGGCAGTACCCCAGTCCCGCTCTCCAGCAGACAGACATGAAAAATCCCTGCGATGCTCCGGGCATGGCAGGGATTCAGGCTACAAAGCCGAACCGGCAATACGCCGGTTCTGGCAATTAGCGGTCAGATTCGTTAAAGCTACATACGGTGTAAACCGACAAGCCGGAATCTGTCACGGCCTTGGATCCACCCAGTTCAGGCAGATCAATAATCGCGGCGGCTTCCACCACGTTGGCACCCAGGCGCTGCAGCAAACGAGCCGCCGCCAGCAAAGTACCGCCAGTAGCGATCAGGTCGTCAATCAGCAGGACACGCTGGCCGGGGCGCACGGAGTCCGTGTGCATCTCGACGCTGGCATTGCCATATTCCAGGGAGTACTCTTCGGCCACGGTATTGAAAGGCAGCTTGCCTTTCTTGCGCACAGGCACAAAACCCAGGTTCAGCTCGTAAGCCAGAACCGAGCCCACGATAAAGCCACGCGCATCCACACCCGCCACCAGATCCAGCTTTTGTCCCATGTAACGGTAGACAAAAAGGTCAATCAGAACGCGGAAGGAGCGTGGGTCCTGCAAAACGGTGGTGATATCGCGGAAAGTCACCCCTGGCTTGGGCCAGTCCGGCACATTGCGAATGATTTGACGGATGTACTGGGTGGGATCAATTTGCATGTCAAAGCTTCTACAACAGAAAATCCGGGCGCGAAGGGCGCACTTGGATACGTTGCAAGTGTACACAATTGGGCAGCAGCAACAAGGGCTCGTCCGGCTTGTGCCCGTAAGTTGTACTAATACGACGCGGCTGGGTAAAAAACGCTACAGACTTGACCCGAAGTGTCCTTTTAGTTTGGTCCTAAAGTATCTATTGCTGCGCCGGATTTACACTGCAAACGCCCCGCCTCAAACTGATAAACGCTATCGACCAAAGGCAGCAAACGGGTATCGTGGGTCGCCATAATCACAGTTTTCCCCCGCGCTGCGGCCAGAATATCCTGCATCAAGGCCTGACTGGTCGGGCCATCCAGACTGGCCGTAGGTTCGTCCAGAAACCAGATATGGGCAGACGACAACAGTACACGCGCCAGACACAGGCGACGCTGCTGCCCCAGGGACAATTGCTGCCCGCCCTCGCCCAGCCAGGTATCCAGCCCTTGGGGCAAATCGCGTACCACACTGTCCAGCTGGGCATCGTGAAGAGCCTGCCAGATTTGTTGCTCTGAAGCTGTCGGTTCTGCCAGCAAAAGGTTATCTCGCACCGAACCCAGAAACAGCGGCGAGTCCTGTGCCAGCAAGGCGCAATGATCAAACCAGCTGGCGCGGCTCCAATGCTGGGCTGCTTTACCCTCAACCAGATACTGCTTTCCCGAAACAGGCAACAAGCGCATCAGCACACCCAGCAAGGTGGACTTGCCGGAACCACTGGGGCCAAAAATAGCAATGTGCTCGCCAGCTTGGACTTGCAGCGACAACTGCTCCAATACGGGCTGTGAACCGTAGGAAAAATTCAGATCTTTGATTTCCAGGCAGGCTGGCTTGTCCAACGCAATCGCCTGCCCTTGCGCCTGAGCGGTTTCCTCGGGCTCGTCCAGAATGGTCAGCAAACGATTACTGGCGGCCTGAACCTCTCCCAGGCGGGACGCACCGCGCATCATGGGTGCCATGATCTCGAACAAGCCCAGCAAAGCCAACACCAGCCCCACCCACAAGGGGCCGCTCATGGCTTGCAGATTGACCTGTTGCGCTCCAACCAGCAGGCAGGTCATCAAGGCCACGCCCATCAAGACCTGCTGGGAAAACTGCCCGACAATGCCCCAGCCATTACTGCGCAAACGGGCTTTCCCCAGTTCCAGACCCAGCTTGTCCACTTGTTCCTGCACGGCATCCGCAGCGGCAAACACCTGAATATCAGCATAGGCGCGGATGGCCTGATGCACCAGAACACGCTGGCGGTTTTCCAGTTGATGGACTTGCTGGGCTGCACGGCTGGCGCCACGGGCGCAAATATACGGAATCAGACAAGCGGCAATCAGCAAACAAGCCAGAATCAGCCAGGCCCACCAGGACAGCCAGGTTTGCAGCACAGCGCTAAACACCAGACCAGCCACCACAGCCGTAGTCAGCGGCACCAAAATCAGCAAAAGCACCAAATCCAGCACAGCCACGTCAGAGGTCAGACTGGAAGCCAGCTCCCCATCTCGGAACTGGGCCAAGCGAGACTGACTGAATCGGCTCAAGCGTCCGAAAACCAGGCTGCGAATACGTACTTGCAGATCCAGCGTCAGGGCATGGCCGACGACGCGTTCCAGATACCGGGAGGCGATACGCCAAAAAGACAGGCCACGAATCATGGCCGAAGGGCCAAACAGATTGAACACGATGCCCAAAGTAGCCAGGAAAGCACTACTTAGAAACCAACCAGCCACACCCAAAAGGCCGACACCGGCGGCCACCGTGCTGATCGCCAGCAGAACCGTAAACAATACGGCCCCACGTCGTGCGCGCAGGCTGGAACCTAAAAGACGAAACCACGCTTTCATGCCGTCAGAACTCCTTGGGCAATGTGCAGTTGGTTCGAGCACATGGCCGCCAGCTCCTGGTCATGCGTGGCCACGACCAGACAACGCCCCTGACAGAAGCGAAGAATATTGCGCATGACACGATTCCGGGTCGCCGCATCCAGGCGGGAGCTGGGTTCGTCCAGCAAGACCACATGCGGGTCTGTCAAAAACAGGCGGGCCAGTGCCAAACGCTGAATCTGGCCACCGGAAAGCCCAAAACCACCCTCGCCCAGCGCCGTTTGCAAACCATCGGGCAAGGCCCGTACAAATTCGGCTGCACAGGCTTGTTCCAAGGCTTGCCACAGCTGTTCATCACTGGCTTGTGGGGCTGCCAGACGCAAGCCATCGGCAATGGTCCCCATGGCTAAAAAGGCCTGCTGGGAAATCAGTACGACGCCATCATGGCGCGTCAGCAAACGCCCGGCAGTATCGCTGTTGCGCAGCAAAATTTCACCCTGCGCCAAGGGGCGCAAACCAATCAGGCTTTCCAGCAGACTGGTCTTGCCGGAGCCGCTGGCCCCCAGCAAGGCGTATGACTGATCTATATAAAGTTGCAGGCCGGGCACTTCCAGCAAGGTCCCCTGCCCGCCCAACTGCGGCAAATGCAGATGACGCAATACCAGTACCGGTAAGTTGGGAAAAACCGCTTCATTGTCGGCGCTGGTGGGAGCCGCAGGAATCAAATCCTGGCCCAAGTTTGCCCACAGTCTGTCGACTTCCACCGCAGCCGCACGCGCCGCTGCCCGATCATGATAATTAGCGGCCAATTGGCGCAAGGGCTGGTAGGCCTCGGGGGCCAGGAGCAAACAGAACAAGCCTTGTTGCAGGCTAATGCCCGAGAAGGACTCGCCCAGATAGCCCAGGTAACCCAAGCCAATGTAGACGGCTATCCCGGCCACACCCAATGCCGCGAAGAACTCCAGCACAGCCGACGATAAAAATGCGATTCGCAGCACTTTCATGGTACGTGTGCGCAGCTCCTGACTGGCCAATTCCACACGCTGCAACTCGTCCTGCCCACGCCCCATCAGGCTCAGGGTAAAAATGCCGCGCAGCCGGTCGGCGAAAAAGCCGGACAGTCGCAGCGTTGTTTGTTGTTGTTCACGGCTGGCCGCTTCCGCCCCCCAGCCCACCAAGGCCATAAACAGGGGAATCAAAGGTGTGCTCAACAAGAGAATCAAGGAAACAATGCCATCCACCGGCAAGACCGCCAGCACTAGCGCCAAAGGAACCAGGGCTGCCGCTGCCATGCAAGGGATATAGCGAGTCACAAAGCCATCCAGGGCTTCAATTTGCGTGATCAAGCTGGTGGACAGTTCGCCGCTATTGCTGGCCCGCAAACGCGGCATCGTACTGCGGAAGAGTCGGGCAAACAGCTCGGAGCGCAGTCCTTGTTTCAGATGTTCTGAAACCTTTTGCGCACGGCGCTCGCCAAAAGCGGAAATAGCGGCACGCAGCAACAAAAGTGCGGCCACCATCAGGATAGAGAAAAGCTGCCCTGTCCAGGGCAAGCCATCGACCACAATTGCTTGCACAATCTTTGCCAGCAACCAGGCCTGGGGAATCAGTAAAGCGCCGGCCAGCACGGGGGCCAGCATGGAAGCCCGCAAAGCCGTGCGGGCGCGGCTGGAGAATTGCCCCAGCCATTGTTGCGCCGTTGGACTTTGCGGTGTCAATCAGACCTCGATATCTGCTTTAGCCTTGGAGGCGGCTGCGCTCTGCAAAGCGGTGTTTTCACGAAGCTCGAACCACATCGCATTCAGGATGGAGAATGCGCAGGCCAGACCCAAACCTAGAACCCAAGAGAAGTACCACATATGCGCTGGCCTCCTTAGTAAGAATGAGAAGAATCTTTCATGCTGGCAACCGACACCTTGCCACGCATTACGCTATATACCCAGGAGGTATAGAGCACGATGATGGGCAAGAACACCAGTGTCACCAAAAGCATGATCCACAAGGTCAGATGACTGGCTGAGGCATCAAACAGGGTCAGGCTGGAACCGGGGTTCAAGGACGAAGGCAGCAGGAATGGGAAGACGGCAAAACCAAAAGTCAGGATGATGCCAGCCAGTGCCAAGGACGAGAACAGCAGAGCCAACAAGCCGCGACCACGACCAGCCAGCAAGGCACCGAACAGCAAGCCCGCAAAACCGACAATGGGGGCTGCCCACAAGGCAGGCCAGGTACGATAGTTAGCCAACCAGGCACCTTCAACCATATCGACCGTCTTGCCAATCGGGTTGGACATGGCGTGGGCCGCCTCGGGCCAAGGCATGCTATAGCCATTCATGGCACTGATCCACCAGCCGCCGGCAGCAAAAGCCACAATGGACAGCAGGCCCAACGGCAGGGCCCAGGCACGCGCACGACGAGCCACATGATCACTGCCCTTCCAGGCAACCACCACCGCACCTTGGAAAGCCAGCATCAGGACGCTGAGCAAGCCACACAGAACGGCAAAGGGCTGGAATAGACCGAAGAAGTTGCCTTGGTACATGGGGCGCAGCGTTGTCTCGTCAAAGCCGAAAGGTACGCCCAGCATGACGTTCCCAATGGCCACACCAAACACCAGAGCACAAACCAGGCCGGAGGCGGTCCAGATCGCGTCCCAGTTACGACGCCAGCGCGACGAGCTGAGCTTGCTGCGATACTTGATGGCCACCGGGCGAACAATCAAGGCGACCAAAAGCAGCATCATGGCCAGGTAAAAGCCCGAGAAAGCCATGGCATACAGCAAAGGCCAGGCTGCAAAGGCCACACCACCGGCCACGATCAACCAAACCTGGTTACCTTCCCAGACCGGGCCAATCACGTTGTACAACGTACGCCGCTCATCATCAGTGCGAGCAACCAGCGGCAACACCATAGCCACACCCAGGTCGGCCCCGTCCATGATGGCAAATGCCGCCAACAAAACGCCCAGCAGCAACCACCAGATGATGCGCAAGGTGTCGTAATCGAGAAGAATCAAATTTTCCATGATGGTTCCCCCTCCTTAACCGCGCAGCAACGGAGCGTTGCGCGAACCATAAGACAAAGCGGAAGGTGTGGCGGTCTCGCCAGCCTCGTCCGGACCTTTACGCACCGAGTGCAGCATGACCTTGATGCCAATCACCGCCAAAGTGGTATAGAGCAACAGGAAAATGGTCATACTGATCATCAAGTCCACAAAGGACAGACCAGAGGCCGCATAGTAGGTAGGCAAGACACCTTCAATCGCCCAGGGCTGACGTCCGAACTCGGCCACAAACCAGCCACATTCGATCGCAATCCAAGGCAGGGGAATGCTCCAGACCGCTACTTTAAGCAAGCGCGGGTGACGTTGCAGACGGTCACGCGATGCCAGCACAAAAGCCACGCCAAAGAACAGGATGAAGTACAGCCCCAGCGCCACCATCACACGGAAGCTCCAGAACAGGGGCGCAACCTGTGGCACCGTATCCCAGGCAGCCTGGGCGATGGTCTCGGTATCGGCTTTGGTAATGTCGTCCGTATAACGCTTGAGCAGCAAGGCATAGCCCAGGTCTTTCCAGTTATTGTCAAAGACGCGGCGGGCCTCGATATTGCTGTCATCAGCGCGCACCAGCTGCAGTGCCTCGTAAGCACGCAAGCCATTGGCAATACGAATCTTGGCATGTTCGACCAGTTCATTAATGCCCAGCATGGGGGTACTGACTGAGCGTGTACCGATCAAACCCATCACCCATGGAATTTCCACGGCAAAGCGGTTTTCACGGGCCTCCTGATCAGGCCAGGCCAAGAGATTGAAACTGGCAGGGGCTTCCTCGGTTTCCCACATGGATTCCATGGCTGCGATCTTCATTTGCTGGTGTTCAGTAGTCAGGTAACCACTTTCATCACCCAGCACCACCACGGACAGGGACGCTGCCAAGCCGAAACTGGCCGCTACCGTCATCGAGCGCTTGGCCAGATCGATATGGCGACCACGCAGCAAGTACCAGGCACTGATACCCATCACGAACATGGCACCCAGGACATAGCCGGCACTGACGGTATGAACAACTTTGGCTTGCGCAACGGGATTGAGAATGACCTCGGCAAAATCGGTCATTTCCATACGCATGGTGTGGGGGTTGAAGATGGCACCGACCGGATTCTGCATCCAGCCGTTAGCGACCAGAATCCACAGAGCCGACAGGTTGGTACCGATGGCAACCAGCCAGGTAACAATCAGGTGTCCCAGTTTGGAGAGGCGATCCCAGCCGAAAAAGAACAGGCCGACAAAGGTTGCTTCCAGGAAAAAAGCCATCAAACCTTCAATGGCTAGCGGTGCTCCGAAAATATCGCCTACATAGTGACTGTAATAGGCCCAGTTCATGCCGAACTGAAACTCCATCACAATCCCGGTTGCGACACCCAGGGCAAAGTTAATGCCAAAGAGTACGCCCCAGAACTTGGTCATGCGGCGCCAGATGGCCTTGCCCGTCATGACATAGACGCTTTCCATAATGGCCAGCAAAAAAGACAGGCCCAGCGTCAAGGGAACAAATAAAAAGTGGAACATCGCGGTGGAAGCAAATTGCAACCGCGACAAGGTAACAACATCCAGATCAATCATGACGATCCCCAGTTTGATCAGCTTTGCGAATCTTCCCGGCGAACCCCAGCACTTTCTGAACTTTGCTACCTAAACGCATCAGATTTTGCAGGGTCTCGGGCGGTAAGTGATGAACCTCGTCAAACCAACCACAAGCCAACTCGATCAATTCCAGCATTTCATTAATGCGCTGCTGCCCATATGCCTCTTCGTCATTGACGGGCGCTTCCATTAGGATACTTCGCAATAAGGTCAATGTGGGATCAATCTCGCGCTTACGCTTTTCCTCCACCAAAGTACGGAAAATATCCCATACATCCTTGGGAGATTCAAAGTATTCGCGGCGCTCGCCAATCTTGTGCGTCATGTTGACCAGTCTCCAGGACTGCAACTCGCGCAAGCTCATACTGACATTGGAGCGGGAGATGCCTAGCGTTTCAGCGATCTCGTCGGCGTGGAGGGCTTCGGGGGCAATGAACAGCAGCGCATAGATCTGGCCCACCGTCCGGTTGACCCCCCAGCGCCCGCCCATCTCCCCAAAATGCAGAATAAAACGCTCTGCCTGTGGTCCTAGATTCATGGCTTCCTGAATTTTCAGTAATTACTGAAATTACAAAACAAGACGTATCTTAACCCTAAACTATTCGGCTTGCCACTGGTCCAAGGCCATCTGTCCTTACAATTTGCCTCCTGCAAATCTACATGCCAAGCAGACACTTCACGTTTACAATTTCGCCATGAATACACCGGCACTTTTAGACCCCGCACATATCCTGTCCTCGGCACAACGCACCTTCGCCATTGAAGTTGACGCGTTACAAGCGCTGGGCGGGCGTCTGGACCAAAGTTTTGTAGAAGCCACCAAGCTGCTCGTGCACTGTCAGGGCCGTGTGGTGGTGACCGGCATAGGCAAGTCCGGCCACGTGGCGCGCAAGATCGCGGCTACCTTGGCCTCGACCGGCACTCCCGCTTTTTTCATGCACGCTGCTGAAGCCTTGCACGGCGACCTGGGCATGATTACCAAGCAGGACGTGGTCATTGCCATTTCCTACTCTGGACAGGCCCAGGAACTGGTCACGGTGCTGACTGTGCTGCGCCGCATGGGTGCCAAACTGATTGCGATCACCGGCAATGCCCAGTCCGAACTGGCCCAAAATGCCGACCTGCATCTGGATGCCCATGTAGAGCATGAGGCCTGCCCACTCAACCTGGCTCCCACGGCCAGCACCACGGCCGCCTTGGTATTAGGTGATGCGCTGGCCGTTGCCTGCCTGGAAGCTCGAGGCTTTAGCCGCGAAGACTTCGCCCGCTCCCACCCCGGTGGTGCACTGGGCCGTCAACTACTGACGTTTGTGCGCGACATCATGCGCAGCGGCGAACAACTGCCTATCGTCTCCCCCGAGACCCTGATTCCCGATGCACTGATGGAAATGTCCAGCAAAGGCATGGGCATGACTATTGTCACGGACGCACAAGGCCACCCCGTTGGAATGTTCACCGACGGCGACCTGCGCCGCCTGATCGCTCGTGCCGGCGATATACGCAATCTGCCAGTATCTGAGGGCATGTCGCGCGAACCACGCAGCATTGCCGCCGAAGCCCTGGCCATCGAAGCAGCCGAGCAAATGGATGCCCTGCGTATCAGCCAAATACTGGTATTGGACACAAACGGGCTACTATTGGGAGCTCTGCACATGCACGACCTGTTGGCTGCAAAGGTAATCTGATCATGATGAATACGCCCACCATCCCGCTCCATCCCGCTGAAGCTCAAATTCTGGCCAAGCTGCCCGAGAACGTGCGCACCCAATTACGTCAGTTGCGCATGATGGTGTTTGACGTGGACGGCGTGCTGACCGACGGACGCCTGTGGTACAGCGCGAACGGCGAGGAGTTCAAGAGCTTTCACGCTCTGGACGGCCACGGTTTACGCATGCTGGGCGAAAGCGGCATTCATGTCGCCCTGATTACCGGACGCGAAAGCGGCATCGTATCGCGTCGCGCTGCCGAACTGGGCATTCCTTTTGTTTACCAGGGCGTACGCGACAAAATTGCCATCCTGACCCACCTGGCTCAGGAAAACGGCCTGTCCCTAAGTGAAGTTGGTTATATGGGCGACGATCTGATCGACCTGCCCGCCATGCAGCGCGTCGGTTTTTCCGCCAGCGTGCCTGGTGCCCCCTTCTATATCAGTCAAATTGCCAGCTGGGTAGCCACACAGCCGGCCGGCCACGGCGCAGTGCGCGAATGCTGTGATGCCATCCTGGCCTCCCAGGGTCGCCTTGCGCCCTTTATTACAGGTGGTCCTTTGAAGACCACGGGAGTCATTCAGTAATCATGCGTGACCGTCTACCCACCGTCATTTCCCTGTTGTTGCTGACCTTGCTGGTGCTGGCAACGCTGTGGGCGGTCGATTACACCCAAAGCTCGGTCGCCATTGACCCGCCACGCCGCATTACCCACGAACCCGACTCCTGGGCGCGCGACTTCACCATGATCAGCTCCGACCAGACCGGGATGGCCATCAGCCGCCTGGATGGCAAGATTGCCTATCACTACCCGGATGACGACTCGCACGACATTACTTCCCCACGCGCGGTCAGCAACAGGGCCGATTCGCCCCTGACCATTGCCACTTCCGATACGGCACACATGAATGCAGGCGGGGACACCATCACCATGAAAGGCAATGCCCATATTCACCGCCAGGCCACACCTGATGACGAGGCGATGGACGTGCGCAGCGAAGTGCTGATCATCCTGCCCGAAGAGGACGTGGTGTACACCAACGAACCGGCCCTGGTCGTCAACGGCCAATCCACCATGCGCGGTACCGGGATGCGTTACGATAATCGCGTTCGCCAATTGAACGTCATGTCGGAATCCGACGTTAAAATCTCCGGCCAACAAACACAAAAAGCGCGTTCTTCCAATAGCTCTAAGGATTCCCCTCCATGACCACGCCTGACAGCGCCCGCCTGGGCCACAAGCCCAAGCTCTCTCTTAGCCTTTTGCGTGGTGCCCTGGCCCTGTGCCTGAGCACTGCCAGCCTGGCTTTGCTGCCTACGGCCCCTGCTCTGGCCCAAGCGGCTGCCTCTGCTGCCGCCGAACCGGACACCTCCGTGCTGTCCGATACCCTGACTTACGACGATATTGCCAAGCAGACCATTTACAAAGGCAACATCATCCTGACCCGTGGCGCCATGACCTTGATGGCTGACCAACTGGCCATCGAGCAGGACGCGGAAGGTTTCCAGCATGGCACCGCAACGGTGACCGAGCGCGCCCGTGTCACTATTCGTCAGGAAGACCCGGCCAAGTTTGAACTGATGGTCGCCGAAGGCGTCCGAGCCATCTACAACGGCAAAACCGAAGAGGTCGAGCTGATTGGCAAGGCAGTCGTCAATCGTTATGTTTGCGGCAAGCTGCAGGACTCTGTCCAGGGCCAGCGCATTATCTACCGCCAAAAAGATGGCACGTACCAGGCCTTTGGTGGTTCGGACTCCGCCACACGTGATGGCCGGGTCCGCTCTGTGGCCCGCCCACGCGCCAATGCCGATGCTGCTCTGGCCGAATGCCAACGCAAGTCCTCCCCCCGCAAATAGCCCGGACCCCCTTGAATCATGGTTGCTTCTAACAACCCGTCTACCCCTACTCGCGCCAGCCACTCGACCAAAGGCAGTCTGATTGCCCAGGGACTGCGCAAGACCTACGGCAAACGTACGGTCGTGCAGGATGTTTCTTTGAATGTGGAAAGCGGCGAAGTGGTGGGCCTGCTAGGCCCGAACGGGGCTGGTAAAACCACCAGCTTCTATATGATTGTGGGCATTGTGCCCGCCGATGCAGGCCGTATTGAAATTGATGGCACGCCCATTACCGCCATGCCCATGCACAAGCGGGCACGGCTGGGCCTGTCCTATCTGCCCCAGGATGCTTCCGTCTTTCGCCGCCTGACGGTCGAAGAAAACATCCGCGCCGTATTGGAGCTGCAGCTGGACGATAACGGCCGCAGCATCAGCAAGAACGACATCAACGAGCGCCTGGAAACCTTGATCAGCGAGCTGCAAATTGCGCACATTCGTCAAAATACCGCCCTATCCCTGTCTGGTGGCGAGCGCCGCCGCGTAGAAATTGCCCGCGCGCTCGCCAGCAACCCCCGTTTCATTCTGCTTGACGAGCCCTTTGCCGGGGTGGACCCGATCGCCGTGATTGAAATCCAGCGCATCGTACAGTTTCTGAAAGGCCGCAATATTGGTGTGCTGATTACCGACCACAACGTGCGCGAAACCCTGGGCATCTGTGACCGCGCCTACATCATCAGCGAAGGCACGGTACTGACCAGCGGGCACCCGTCCGAGATCATCGATAACGAAGCCGTGCGCAAGGTTTACCTGGGCTCGAACTTCCGAATGTAAGCCGACTTGTGGCCCTGTAACGGGGCCTGTCGGAGCAAGGGTTTTCCTGCACACCGCAGATTGATCCAGGTCATGTTATCTGACCAACATATAGGTATACTGGAATATCCAAGATCAGTAGTAAGGAGGCTAAACACGAAGATATTCCCCCCTCTGAAACATGTTGTTTGACTACTACGGAGAGCCTATATGAGCCTTAACATCACTGGCCGTAATCTTGACATAACTCCTGCCATTCGCGACTACGTCAAAAGCAAAATTGGTCGAATTGAAAAGCACTTCGACAACGTGGTTGACTCGCAGGTTATGCTTTCCATTGAACGCCTGAAGCACAATGCCGAAGTGACCGTCCGTGTCCCCGGCAAAGATATACACTGCGCCTCTTCAGACGAAAACTTGTATGCCGCCATCGATCTGCTAGCCGACAAGATCGACCGCCAGATTCTGAAATACAAGGAAAAGGCAAACAGCCATGCGCATGAGCCCGCCAAGCGGCTCGAAGTTCCGGCAGCCTGATCACGCCGAACTGTTACAGCAGGCATAGCCGCCTGCCGACAAACCCCGTTCTTTCAGAAGTTCGGGGTTTTGTGTTTCTTGGCACAGTGTCCGCCTGTTGTTAGCCATCCAAAAAATGTTTAGCTAAAAAACATTCCCCCCTATAATGGCCGTCATGAATCTCTTGTCGCGTATTTTGCCTTTGTCCAACGTGGTTCTGGATCTTGCTGTTACCAGCAAGAAGCGCGCTTTTGAACAAGCCGGACTGATTTTCGAGAACCATCACGGCATTGCCCGGACAGCCGTTTTCCATAGCCTGATCGCTCGCGAGCGTCTGGGCTCCACTGCTCTTGGCCACGACGTAGCCGTCCCGCATGGCCGCATCAAGGACTTGAAGGAGCCTTGTGCCGTTTTCATGCGTTTGGCCGAACCGGTGCGTTTTGATGCCAGCGACGGTCGTACCGCCAGCTTGCTGTTCTTTTTGCTGGTTCCCGAAACGGCTACTCAAATTCACCTGGACTTGTTGGCCGAGATCGCCCGTTTGATGGCCGATCAGGACATCCGCCAGGCGCTGGCCCAGGAAACGGACCCTGTTCAAATCCACCAACTCCTGACCCAGACCCCTGATCTCAACGCGGAACATCCCGATGCTGACAGTTCAAGAACTGGTCAATGATAATCATGACAAGCTCGAGGTAAGCTGGGCAGCCGGAAAACAAGCTGCCCAACGCCCCATCCCCGATCTTGGCGCCTCTGCCGCGGATTTGGTCGGCCACCTGAACCTGATCCACCCTGGCCGCATTCAGGTTTTCGGCCCTGAAGAACTCTCTTTTTACAACCGCTTTGACGTCAAACGTCGCCTGCATCATCTGGATGATCTCAGGCAAGGCGGTGTTCCTGCCCTGTTCATTGCCAACGACGCCGTTGCGCCCGACGATCTGATCCAGTTTTGCGAAACCCAAGGGGTGCCGCTGCTCTACACCCCTATCGATGCGGCCCAGCTTATCGATTTGCTGCGCATCTACCTGGGCAAACGTCTGGCCCCCAAAACCACCATGCATGGCGTGTTCATGGATGTGCTGGGTCTGGGCGTGTTAATTACCGGCGAATCTGGTCTGGGTAAAAGTGAACTGGCGCTGGAGCTGATCTCCCGTGGACACGGGCTGGTTGCAGACGATGCGGTTGAGCTGTCCCGCACGGCTCCCAACATGATTGACGGCCAATGCCCGCCTCTGCTGCAGAACCTGCTGGAAGTACGCGGGCTGGGACTGCTGGACATTCGCACCATTTTCGGCGAAACCTCCGTTCGTCGTAGAATGAAGCTTAAACTAATTGTGCACCTGGTTCGTTCCAACCCCGACAGCTTCGAGCGTCTGCCCACGCAGGATCAGACCCAGGAAGTGCTGGGGGTGGACATCAAACGCGTGATGCTTCAAGTGGCCGCAGGCCGGAACTTGGCCGTGCTGGTGGAAGCCGCCGTGCGCAACACCATTCTGGCCTTTCGCGGCATTGATACCATGGGCGACTTCATCGAGCGCCAGGCATTGGCTATCATGAATAGTCGCGACGACTAGGCGCTCAAGGGCCGGTTGGCACTTAACGGCCCTGACAGCTTTGTCCTGTTTCACCTAAACGCTGCCCGCCGGGCGGCGACTCGGAGCCCTTTGCCACGATGCTGAAAGTTGTATTGATTACCGGCATATCCGGTTCGGGAAAATCAGTTGCCTTGCGCTTGCTGGAAGATACCGGCTACCTGTGCATCGACAACCTGCCACCCCGATTTCTGGCCGAATTTGTCGAGCGCTCTGCCGAACAAGGACTGGAGCGGCTGGCCGTTGCCATTGACGTGCGCGGCGCCGGTGATCTGGACATCCTTCCCGGTGTCATCAGCAAACTGAATGAAGAAGGCTACTCCCTGCGTGTCCTGTTCCTGAACGCCAGCGATCACACGCTGATGCAGCGTTACTCGGAATCACGCCGTCGTCATCCGTTGACAGACCGCTTGCGTCAGGATGGCCGCTCGCCTTCCCTGGAAGAATGTATTGCCGTTGAGCGTGAAATGACGGCCCCCTTGCGCGAGCTGGGTCACATTATCGACACTACCGACTTGACCCCTGGCCAATTGCGTGCCTGGATTAGAGATCTGGTGCAAGCCGACCGCGCCAGCGTGGTGCTGACTTTCGAATCCTTTGCCTACAAGCGTGGCGTGCCCGGCGATGCAGATCTGGTGTTCGACGTTCGCTGCCTGCCCAACCCCCACTACGACCCGGAGCTGCGCCCCATGACAGGCCGCGACGAACCAGTAGCCAAATGGCTGGCCCAGTTCGGTTCCGTCGAGACCATGGTAGATGACATCGCCGGCTTTGTACGTCGCTGGTTACCTTTGTATATGCAGGACACCCGCAACTACCTGACGGTCGCCATTGGTTGCACCGGCGGCCAGCACCGTTCTGTGTACGTTACCGAACAACTGGCGCTGCGCTTTGCCGATTACGCCCCCTTGCTGGTGCGCCATCGCAATCAACCGCCCATTAATCCCGTCCCATGAGCCCAACTGTACGCAAACTAGGCGCCATCCTGAGCATCCTGGCCTTATTGGCCGGATGCGCATCCAGCCCCAAACGCGCCAAGCCCAAAGCCAAATCAGGGGCCACCGTTTCAGCGCCCCGAGGCGGGGGCTACTACAAGGACGATGGCCCCGACGCCCGCATCCCCGCCAATCTTCAAGCCACCCCCGACGCAGTTCCCCGAATAGAACCCATCGCCCGCAGCAATACCCGCCCCTATACCGTGCTCGGCAAAAGCTTTGTTCCCCACACTTCACACAAAGCCTTTACCCAGACCGGCACCGCCTCCTGGTACGGACGCAAGTTTCACGGCAAGAAAACAGCCAATGGCGAAACCTACGATATGTACGCCATGACGGCGGCACATCCCACCTTGCCTATTCCCAGCTATGCTCGCGTGACCCGGCCCAAAACAGGCAAATCCGTCATTGTGCGCATTAACGATCGTGGACCATTTCATAGCTCACGCATCATCGACTTGTCCTACGTTGCCGCCGCCAAGCTGGACTTGATTGCACCCGGCAGCGGCACCGTGATAGTTGAATCCATCACACAGGAAGAAATACGCAGTGGCAGTTTTGGCCGGGGCGACATTGAACTTGCCGAGGCTCCGGCTCCCAAGCCGACTCCCGCCGCTCCGGCTCCCAAATCCAGCCTGGTGATTACCGAAAAACTGGAGCCCACGCCGGACGCCCTGGCCGCCTTGTCTGAGCAAGACATAGAGATAGAGCTGGACGATTCGCCTAGCTGGAGCAGCGACGCCAGCGATCAGCAGTTGATTGTGCAGTCCTCGCCCGCCGCCACCAGCAAGCCGCAGGCCCCGTCCGGCCAGAGCCGGGTCTACCTGCAATTTGGCGCTTTTTCTGCCCGTGAAAATGCGGCTGCCCTGGCACAGCAGTTGAATCGCCAGATTGCGCAGATAGAGTATCGCGATGCCCAAGTACAGATGCACAACGATCTGTACCGGGTACAAATTGGCCCGTATCAGAATCGGACCGAAGCAATTAACGCGGCTTACCGTATCCAGCAGCAAACTGGCTTGAGCCCTTCGGTTGCCGTTCGCTAAACCCAGGCGCCCTAGTCCTTGGGCGAGTTCGCCAGACCCCAGGCATACAGAACATCGCGAGAAATTCCGGTCGCCTGGCTGGCAATCCGGGCTGCATCACGCAGCGAGACCTGCTCCAGCAAGGCTTTCATCCAGCGCGCTGTCGTGGCATCCAGCGCCGGCGCATCCTCGTCCACTTCGCGCACAGCGTCATGCAGAATCAGGACAAATTCACCCTGCTCGCGGTGGCTGTCTTCATCCAGCCAGGCCAAGGCCTGCCCCAAAGGTACGGTATGAATCTGCTCGAAACGCTTGCTCAACTCACGTGCAAAAGTCAGTTCGCGCTCCGGGCCACACACCTCTTCCATATCGCGCAAGGCCGCACGCAAACGGTGAGGAGACTCAAACATCAATACCGGCATACCCAGGCTGGACCAATGCTGCAGCCACTTACGGCGCGCCACAGTTTTGGGCGGCATGAAACCGGCAAAAGCAAAAGCGGGGTTCTCGTCACTGGTTGCACCACTACCCATCAGGGCGGTAATGACTGCCGAGGCACCGGGCAAAGGAATCACCTGAAAGCCCGCCTCCCGCACTGAACGTACGACACGAGCACCGGGGTCACTGACAGCAGGTGCACCCGCATCCGATACCAAGGCCACTCGCTGTCCCTGCTCCAGACGCTCGATAATTGCCTGAGCGGCTTGGGCCTCGTTATGGCGATGCGCCGCCATCAAAGGCGTTTGTATGCCCCAAGCCTGCAGAAAAGGGCGGGTTGCCCGCGTATCCTCTGCCGCAATAATGTCGCACAGTTCCAGCGCCTGCCAGCCGCGCAGGCTAAGGTCTCCCATATTGCCAATGGGCGTGGCCACCACATACAGGCAAGACTGTGGCCAGACCTGGCCTTGCACCTTGTCCATCATGTTTTGCCAGACGCCGGCATTCCCTGTTCGGTTTTCGGTATCGCTCATGCTTGATCCTGCTTATTGATCATCGTGTATCCCTATGAATCCCTTTGAATACGCTCGCCAGGCTCAAAACCGGCAACTGCGGCGCAAACAACGTAGTCGTCCTGCAGCCAGAAAGGACAGGCCACGGCGCTCTCCCAGCCAGCAATGCGGCGACCAGGCTGAACAGCGCGCCTGCGATCATGTCACCGCGCAGGGTGCCCGTATTCTGGCCCGTCAACTGGGTACTCGCTTTGGGGAGATTGACCTGGTTCTGTGGCATCAAGATTATCTTGTCTTTCTGGAAGTGCGCCAGCGCAATCACAAGGGCTACGGCGGGGCGCTTGCCAGTGTAAACCGGGACAAGCAACGGCGCTTGATCCTGACAGCCCAACAATGGCTGCCGACGCTATGCCAGCGCCATTTCCAGGGCAGGCTGCCCGCCTGCCGATTTGACGTTATCGCCATTGAAGACGACACCCTGATCTGGATCCAGAACGCCTTCGAGCAGCGCTGAAAAATAAAAAGCAGCAAAGCTACCCTGGGAATTTTCAGACAAGAACGCTGTCCTATACAAAAATCTCAACCGCCGCGCCGTATTTCGGCCCTGTTACAGCATCTGGTTTCAATACCGTGGCGTTTTTTTCAACATGACACGATCTGCCTGCCCCACGGGGAAATTCTCCGTGCGATAATGCGCGCTATGGACCTTATCGCCTTAATGACTTCGCATTTCGACGATTCCGTCGATACTCTCAAAGCCAGCACACGCGAACTGGCCGAACCTTTGGCCGCCGCTGTCGAGCTGTTGTTTGCCACCCTGGCCAACGACGGCAAGATTCTGGCCTGCGGAAACGGCGGATCAGCAGCCGACGCTCAGCACTTTATTGCTGAGCTGGTGGGCCGCTTTGAGCGCGACCGTTTGCCCCTGGCTGGCATTGCCTTGAATACCGACACCTCCATCATGACGGCGGTGGGTAATGACTATGGCTTTGACAGCATCTTTGAACGCCAGGTCAGTGCCTTGGGCCAGACTGGCGATATTCTGGTGGCCATCTCCACCAGCGGCAATTCGCCAAACGTGATCCGCGCCATCGAAGCGGCTCGCGAGCGCGATATGGTCATTATTGCCCTGACCGGCAAGGGCGGCGGACAAATCGCCGACCTGCTCTCGGATACCGACATCCATCTGTGCGTCCCGCACGATCGAACCATGCGTATTCAGGAAGTACACATTGTTCTGTTGCACGCCATGTGCGATGGCATTGATGCGCTGCTGCTCGGAGATCCACTATGAAACACCGTTTGATTCTGGCCGCCTTGCTGGCCAGCACTACGCTGACCGGTTGCGGTCTGCTGGTAGTTGGCGGCGCTGCAGCCACAACCGCCGTTGTCGCTACCGACCGCCGCACTACGGGCGAGCAGGTCGAGGACAAAACCATTGTCATGAAAGCCGGTGCGGAAACACGTCGCCTGCTGGAAAACAAGGAAGGCCGCATCAATACCACGTCTTACGCCGGGGTTGCCCTGCTGACGGGTGATGTGCCTACCCAGGCCGACAAGGAGGAAGCTGCTCGCCTGGTTTCCAAGGTTGATAAGGTAACTCGCGTGGTCAACGAACTGCGTGTGGGTGAACCTACCCCCTTGAGCGTACGCTCGAACGACTCCTGGATCACCACCCGCGTCAGCACCGCCTTGCTGAACGCCAAAGACGTTCCCAGCCGCACGATCTCCACCACCACCGAGCGTGGCGTGGTCTATCTGCTGGGCCGCGTTACCCGTGAAGAAGGCGAACGCGCAGCGATTGCTGCCTCCAGCGTCCCTGGCGTGAACAAGGTGGCCAAGCTCTTTGAATACGTCAGCGCCGAAAGCCTGGCACAGCCTTTGAGCACCAATAATCAGCCAAGCAATAGTTCTGGCACAGCGGCCCCTGCAACTGAGCCTGCGCCCGCCTCCTCTGTAGAAGTTATGCCCGTCCAATGAAAAAAGTAGTCATCATTGCCCTTGCTGTTGCCATTGCCGTGGGTCTGGGCGTCTGGACCATGTCCGGCAGCACCAAGGCCAGCGCCCCCGATGTCGCCTTTACCGATCTGAATGGCAAGCACTTTGAAACCAAAGACTTGCAAGGCAAGGTCGTCCTGGTGAAATTCTGGGCCACGGACTGCACCACTTGCGTGGCGCAAATGCCTGACAACATTGAGAACTTCAATGCCATGTCCGGCAAAGGGTTTGATATTGTGGCCGTGGCCATGAAGCACGACCCCATCAACTACGTGCGCAACTTCACCCAATCCCGCCAACTGCCGTTCACGGTTGTCCATGACGACAAGGGCGAAATCGCCAAGGCTTTTGGGGACGTCCGTTTGACGCCCACTGCCTTTTTACTCGACAAACAGGGCCACATCATCAAGCGCTACCTGGGTAATTACGACAAGCAGGAATTCATTGCCACCGTCGAAAAAGCCCTGGCCAGCAGCTAAAAGCCTGTTTCTGCCCCCAGCCACATAACCCCGGGTACCAGCAGTGGACCCGGGTTTTCTTCAAGTGAGCGCATCAATGAGCACCACAGATTCGCAGAATTACTCCTCGACCGTCAAAGCAGAAGTTTTGTCCGAGGCCCTGCCCTATATTCGCCGTTTCCACGGCAAGACCGTCGTCATCAAATACGGTGGCAACGCCATGACTGAAGAAGCGTTGCAGCGCAGCTTTGCCCATGACGTCGTCTTGCTCAAGCTGGTTGGCCTGAACCCCGTTGTGGTGCACGGTGGCGGCCCCCAGATCAATGACGCGCTCAAGCGAGTGGGCAAAGAAGGCACCTTTATTCAGGGCATGCGTGTCACCGATGCAGAAACCATGGAAGTGGTGGAGTGGGTGCTGGGCGGGCAGGTGCAGCAAGACATCGTGATGATGATTAATGAAGCCGGTGGCAAGGCAGTGGGCCTGACCGGTAAAGACGGTGGCATGATTCGCGTCACCAAGAAAATGCTGCCGGATGCCGAGCATCCTGGCGAGCTGCTGGATATTGGTTTTGTGGGTGATATTGAAAGCATCCAGCCTGAAGTGGTCAAAGCCCTGCAGGACGATCAGTTCATCCCCGTGATCTCCTCAATTGGATACGGTGAAGACGGTCAGGCCTACAACATCAATGCCGACGTGGTTGCCGGCAAGATGGCCGAAGTGCTTAGCGCTGAAAAACTGGTCATGCTGACCAACACTCCCGGTGTGCTGGACAAGGCAGGTCAACTGTTGCGTCGCCTGTCAGCTCAGACCATCGACGAACTGTTCGCTGATGGCACCATCTCCGGCGGTATGCTGCCCAAGATCTCTTCGGCCCTAGATGCAGCGCGCAATGGCGTCAACTCCGTACATGTCATTGATGGCCGTGTCCCTCACTGCCTGTTGCTGGAAATCCTGACTGACCGTGGTGTGGGCACCATGATCAGCTCGCACTAATCCGTGCGCGCTCCTATCCGTGCCCATGCCTGGGCACGGCCTTTGTCAGCCTGTCAGCCAGATGAAACCATCTGGCTGTTTGATCTGGATAACACCCTGCACAATGCCTCCAAAGGCATTTTCCAGGCGATTGATGGACGCATGCGCATCGGCGTGGCGCAAACGCTGGGCGTGGATATGGACGAGGCCGACCGGCTGCGTCTGGAATACTGGAAACGTTACGGCGCCACCATGATCGGCCTGCAACGCCACCATGGAGCAGACCCGGCGACATTCCTGAGACACGCTCACGACTTTGACGTGCCTTCCCTGATCAGCGCCGAACCAGGCCTGGCCTACCAATTGCGCCGTCTGCCTGGCTACAAACTGCTGCTGACCAATGCACCGCTGGAGTACGCACAGCGCGTCTTGAAAGCCCTGAATCTGCTGCCTGTCTTTGACGGGCTATGGGCCATCGAGCATATGCAGCTGCAAGGCCGTTATCGCCCCAAGCCCTCTCAGGCATTGATGAAGCAGGCTCTGGCCGTGCTGAAATCTCAGGCCCGCGACATTGTTCTGGTCGAAGACACCCTGCGCAATTTGAAAAGTGCCCGCCAGTTAGGGATGCAAACCATCCATATCTATAACGCAGGCACCCCGTTCAGCGCTCTGTATCATGGACGCAGCCCGTATGTTGACCATCGCATCAACCGCATCGCACAACTGGTCAAGAACTGGCCACGTCCCTAGGCCTGCTTAGAACGCCAGCTGGCGCTCCCCTTGCTGAATGGTGACCCACTTCAATTCGGTCATGTCCGCAATCGAATAACGGCCATTTTCCTTGCCGTAGCCACTGTCCTTGAAGCCACCGAAAGGCGCGTTCGGATCATCATCAAAGGAGTTGTCGTTGATGTGAACCGAACCTGCCTCGATACGCTCGGCAAAATCCATGGCCTTTTGCAGATCGTTGGTTAGAATGGCAGAGGATAAGCCGTAGGAAGTGTCATTAGCCATTTCCAGGGCGTGCTCGTAGTCACGTGCCTTATAGATGGCAGCCACAGGTCCAAAAGTCTCCTCGTGGTACAGATGCATGTCCGGGGTTACATCACACAAGGCCGTAGGCTGAATCACATTGCCTTCGCGGCCGCCACCTGCCAGCAAGGTGGCCCCCTTGGAGACGGCATCCTGAATGTGGGCCTGCACAAAATCAGCCTGTTCGGAACTGATCAGCGGACCAACCGCGGTTTGTGGCAAAGCAGGATCACCAGTAGGAATACGAGCCACTTGCTTGGCAAAGGCTTCGCAGAACGCATCGTAAATGCCCTGCTCCACAATGATGCGCGAGTTGGCCATGCACACTTGGCCCTGATTGAAATAGATGCCGAAAGCGGCGGAGCGCACAGCGTAATCCAGCGTGGCATCATCCAGCACCACGACCGGGCTTTTACCACCCAACTCCAGCACAATGCGCTTTTGATGGCGACCAGCCAGATCCGCCAGGATACGACCCACTCGAGCCGAGCCCGTGAAAGTCACCAGTTTGACGCGCGGATCAGAGAACAAGGTATCGCCCAGAGCTTCGTCGGTGGTCAGCAGAACGGTCAACACACCGGGAGGCAGACCGGCTTCTTCCAGAATCTCGGCAAACATCAAGGCAGCCATAGGCGTATGCGGCGAAGGCTTCAGGATGAAACTGTTACCCGCCGCCAGTGCCGGGGCCAACTTCTTGCCATTGAGCAGCAAAGGTGCATTGAAAGGCCCGATCCCAGCCACCACGCCCAAAGGACGACGAATGCTCATGGAAATACGCCCTGGCAGGTCCGACGGCATGGTTTCACCCCGAATATCGCGGGTCTGACCGGCGGCAATACGGAAGGTGCTGACGATGTAATCGCACTCGAACATGGCCTTGCCAAAGACGTTACCGCCCTCTTCAACCAGCACACGCACGATGTCGTCGCGACGGCGTTCCACAATGTCAGCCGCACGGCACAAAATCGCTTCACGCTCACGGGCCAGCATCTTGCCCCAGATGCGCTGTGCACGTTCTGCACTGGCTAGCGCTTCTTCAATGTCCTGTTTGGTCGCCAGAAAAACGCGAGCCAGCGGTTTGCCCGTATAGGGATTGACCAGGTCCTTATGCAACTGACCTTCTGATTTCCAGGCCTGTCCGTTGATGTAGGGGTAGACCTGCTTTAGCTGCTCTGTCATGACTGCTCCTTTCCTGTGTTGTCTCCAGGTGCGCTTTGGGCACCCTTCATGGTTAAACCCGATAGCCACCGAGGTGCGCCATAGCTCACCATGCAGTACTGTCTTAGATACTATTCTTGAGCCGAATGCCTCTCTGTGTCGTGGACTGGGGCGCAGCCCAATCTGGACAATGGCGCAGAAGACGGAAAAAAACGCATGAGCACGAACTACCACTGGGATACGCAGGCTTTGCCACCCGGACAAGGCGCCAAGCTCTGGACTCAAGCCATTTCACTGTCCTTTCAGCATGTGCAAACGCAGTGCCACGGACAAAACTTTCATGGCACCTTGCGCTCGCAACGTCTGGGGGAGGTAGCGATCAACCGGCTGACCGCTCAGCCCTATCGGGTCAGCACAAGCAGGCCGCAAACGGATCAGCCCTGGTTGTTCTTGAATGTGCATCAACAAGGCCACTGCCGCCTGATTCAGAACGGGCGTGAGCAATGGCTCCCCGCCGGGAGCCTGAGCCTGAATATAGGCACCAGCCCCTTCACACTGGATTTTGTGGACGAGGTCATCATGACCACGCTGCGCTTGCCGCTGGAGGGGCTGCTACCCTATACCGGCCCTTTGAATGACGTGGTCGCCCAGCCTCTGGCGCAAGGTGCCAGCCTGCACTTGCTGGAACACTATCTACAAGGCTTGCTGCTGTCTGCCGATGGCCTGCGGGCCAATCAGCACGATCAGGCCTGGCGTTGTCTGCGCGACCTGTTGGCCATGAGCATTAACGAGCGGCGCTCTGCCTCGCCTGCTCCAAGCGCGGCTCGGTACGAAGATGCACTGGGCTATCTGTCTGATCGACTAGGTGATCCCGCCTTGAATATTGCAGCCCTGTCCGAGCACCTGGGTATGGCACCGCGTACCGTCCAGGAACTGTTCAAAGCACAGGGAAGTACTTTTACAGCCCAGTTAATGCAGCTGCGGCTTGATGCAGCCGCACAGCTGCTGCGCCAGACATCGTCCAACACGGTGGCGCAAATAGCCTATTCAGTGGGATTTTCAGATCTGTCCTACTTTCACCGCCAATTTAGACGGCGCTTTGGCATCACGCCAGGCCATTTTCATGCTCATGGCCTGAAGTCGTGAAGCAGAGATCAGAAACAGATCAAGTGTGATCGGCATGTTCAGCCGCTGAACCGCATACCGGGCAAGCGAGATCTTTGCGGAAACGTACGGTATGCCAATTCATATTGAAGGCATCCACACTTAGCAAACGGCCCACCAAAGGCTCTCCGAAGCCGCCTAACAGCTTCAAGGCTTCAACCGCCTGTGCGCTACCCACCATACCCAACAAAGGCGACAGAACGCCTGTGGTGGCGCAACGCAGCTCCTCGACGTCGTCCGCTTCAGGGAACAGACAGTGATAGCAAGGAGCTTCGGGCTGACGCAAGTCGTAAGTACTGACCTGACCCGAAAAGCGAATCGCTGCACCGGACACCAACGGTTTGCGTAGTGCCACGCAGACACGGTTGATAGCATGGCGGGTTGCGAAGTTGTCGCAGCAATCCAGAACCAGATCCACTTGCTGAACCCAATGCATCAAGCCCGCTTCGTCCAGACGCTGAACGACGGGTGTCACCTTCACTTCGGGATTGAGCTGCTCGATGTGCAGCTTGGCAGATTCAACCTTGTCCCAGCCCAGACGATCGGTGGTGTGAGCAATCTGACGCTGCAGATTGCTCAATTCCACCTGGTCATCATCCACCAGAATGATGGAGCCCACACCCGAGGCCGCCAGATAAGCCACCACGGGGGAACCCAGTCCCCCGGCTCCAACGACCAGGATGCGGGAAGCCAGAATCCGCTCCTGCGCTTCTACCCCGAATTCATCGAGCAGAATATGCCGCGCATAGCGCAGTAATTGCTGATCTTCCACGTCAGGAACCTGTGTTTACGGCTTTACCGGTTCGAGCCCCTTGGGGGTGATTCGGAACCGCTCAACGCTGGGTTGCTGACTCAGGGGACTTTTTTTTTCCGGCGACTCGGACTCCACTTCCTTTTCGCGCTTGGCAGCCGCTTCCTTGGCCGCAGCTACTTTGGCTGGATCATTCTTGATCACAGGACGGCCAGCCAGATGGTTCAGCGCTTGCTGCAACTGGAAGTCGTCGTCACCACCGAATTCAAACATCTTGAATTCCGGGCTCATGCCCAGATCAGGCTGTTCTTCTTCGGTAGTTTCATCCACCTTGCTGTTGACCAGGTGGCGCTTCAAGTCCACTTCACGCGGCAGGCGGAACAGATTGCCCTGGGCGGTGTCATCCACGACCACGTCCGGCTGTACGCCCGTCACCTGAATGGAAGTACCGTTAGGTGTGTAGTACAAGGCAGTCGTCAGTTTCAGGCCCGATTCCTCGGACAGAGGGACCACACTTTGCACCGAGCCCTTGCCGAAGGTGCGGTTACCGATAATGGTGGCGCGTTTGTGGTCTTGCAAAGCACCGGCCACAATTTCCGACGCCGAGGCCGAACCCACGTTTACCAGCACCACGATAGGCACGTTCTTGAGCCAATCCAGTTTCTTCAGAACATCCGCGTCCGTATCCAGCTCGCCCAGAACGGACTGCATGGATTTGACGTAGTACTCGCGGTTGGAGGAAGGAATACGGCCCTTGGTGGAAACCACCAGATCACCCGAATCCAGGAAGGCGGAAGTCACGCCGATAGCGCTTTCCAGCAAGCCACCAGGGTCGTTACGCAGGTCAATCACCAAGCCTTTTGGTGCGCCTGGGCCTTTATGAACTTCGGACAACTGCTTGACCAGATCAGCAGCGGTGCGTTCCTGGAACTGGGCAATGCGTACATAGGCCACATCGTCAGCCAGCATCTTGGAGCGCACACTGCGTACCTTGATGACATCACGCACCAGGTTGAACTCCAGCGGCTTGTCGCGGCCAGCACGACGGATCGTCAGCTTGATGGAGGTTTTGGGCTCGCCACGCATTTGCTTGACGGCATCATTCAGGCTCAAATCCTTGGTGGGTTTGCCATTGATGTGCGTGATGATGTCGCCCGCCAGAATACCGGCGCGCGCCGCAGGCGTATCCTCGATAGGCGAGATAACTTTAGGCATCCCGTCTTCGCTACCAATCTCTATGCCCAGACCGCCGAACCCACCTTGGGTCATGGCTTCCATTTCCTTGAAAGCGTCGGCATCCAGATAGGCCGAGTGCGGATCCAGATCGGTAAACAAACCCTTGATCGCGTTATTGACCAGGGCCTGATCCGTCAGGGGCTCCACATACGTGTTCTTGATGGCAGCGAACACATTGGCGAACTGCTGCAGTTCGCGCAAAGGCAATGGCTCGCCGCGTTGAGCGACCGCAGTAATGCCCAGGCTGATCAAGATACCGCCCACAGCACCTGCTGCCACTAGACCAATGCTGCCAATCCTTCGAGTGCTCATGCACATTCCCATTATTTTCAGATTCAAGACGGGGCCACCTCCCGGAGCTGACCCGACCATGCATTATAAGAGTAGCGTAAAGCGTCGACCAGCGTGAACTGGGCTGGAGTCGCTACCCCGCGCAACAAATGCGAGCAAACGTAAGCACCGCAGGCAAAAGTGGCTTAGGAACCTAACCAGACCTGCGGATTGATTGGCTTGCCTTGATGGCGCAACTCAAAGTACAGGCCGGGTTCCACCTGGCCCCCGGTGGCTCCCACCCGCGCAACCGCATCCCCACGCCCAACAATATCGCCTACTTGCTTGAGGGTGCTCTGGTTATAGGCATAGACACTCAAGTAGTCGCGGCCATGATCAATAATCAGCAAATTGCCAAAACCGGTCATCCAGCTGGCAAAAACCACTCGGCCTGGAGCTACCGCGCGAACCGTGGTGCCGGCCTGTGCTCGCAACACAATACCGCGCCAAATGCCGCCATCAGGACGTTCAGCCCCGAACTTGCCTTGCATTTCGCCGCGTACCGGATAAGGCAAGCCACGTTTCAGACCCTGGAAACCACCTTCTGGTTCCAAGGCGGGAGCAGATGCCTGCTCAACGGGCTCCTCAACGACCTGAACCTCGCGCACTTTGGGAGTGGCCGGTTTGCTGATCGGCTCGCTAGGCTCGGACGACGCTTCCAGGCTGTCTGACAAGAGACGCTCGTTCGCGGTCGGCGGCGTGTAGGTCAGCGGTGGACGCGGAATCATGGGTTCCGGATCTGGCTTCTGTGGCGCAGCAGGTTCCGGCTTGCCAGGTGGCAAGGCCGCAGGCAAAGGCGGTTGCGTGGCACGAGCCCGCTCCAGCAACTCCCGCTCGCGCTCCAGACGTGCCTGTTCACGGGCGGCCTGCTCTTGTTTGGCTTTACGCTGCAACTCTTGCTGACGAGCCAGCTCGGCTTTGCGCGCTTCCTCTGCACGGCGCGCCGCTTCCCGTCGGCGTTGTTCTTCGGCGCGACGGGCCAGCTCGGCCTGTCGGGCAATTTCAGTTTCCAGGCCGGAGATCAAATCTCCCAGCCGTTTGTCATTACTTTGCAGGTTGGCAGCCTGACCGCGCTGGCGTTCCAGCTCGGCGCTGATGTCAGCCACCACCTTGGCTCGTTTTTCTTTTTGTTCTTCCAGAGCTTCCTTCTGAGCCGCGGCCTCCTTGGCCAGTTGCTCCTGCTCTTTCTCACGCGCGGCAACCTGGGTCTGCAAGCGATCCAGACGCTCTACGGTGCGACGTACTTTATGAACCTGCTCGGTCTGCTGACGCGAGACATAGCCCAGGTAATGCAATTCGCGGTTAATGGCGTTGGGATCATCACCCGACAAGAGGGCAGACCAGGGCGACACACCATTGGCGTATTGCGCTCGTAATTGCTCGGCCAGCTCCTGCTGACGTTGCTCTTTAATCACTTGCTGTTCGCTGATCTGTTTGCCCAGCGTACCTAGCTGCTGGTGCAATTGTTCCTGCCGCTGCTCAATCTGAGCCAGCGTGCGATCGATATCGGAAATAGCCTGCTCGGATTCGCGCAAGGCATTGGCGGCGTCACGACGCGAGCTTTCGCTAGTGTCGATGGTTTTGCGCAGCGATTCGATCTTCTGGCGCAGCTCTGCCTGCTGCTTTTGAGCCTGGGCCTGGCGGGCGGCCAAGTCCGGATCAGCAGCCAGGGCCGGTAAGGTCCAGGCTGCCAGCAACAGGCAAACGCTGTAGCGCCACATTATTTACTGCGCCTTGCCCTGATTGGCCACGGCTTGCATCTGAGCCGCAATCGCTTCCTGGTCGCCCAGGTAGTAATGACGGATAGGACGCAGGTTTTCGTCCAGCTCGTACACCAAAGGCTGGCCGGTAGGAATATTCAGGTGAACGATGTCCTCGTCAGAGATGCCGTCCAGGTGCTTGATCAGCGCGCGCAAGCTGTTGCCGTGAGCCGTCACCAGAACGCGACGGCCGGAGCGGATTGCAGGAGCAATAGACTCGTCCCAGAAAGGAACCACGCGGGCTACGGTGTCTTGCAAGCACTCAGTGCGAGGCAGCTGATCAGCTGGCACACGCGCGTAGCGAGCATCAAAACGCGGATTGCGTGGATCGTCTTCAGCGACGGGCTCGGGAGCGATTGCGTAGGCACGACGCCAGACCAGGACTTGATCCTCACCGTACTTTTGTGCGGTTTCGGCTTTATTTAAGCCCTGTAAAGCACCATAATGGCGTTCGTTCAGGCGCCAGCTCAAACCTATGGGGGTGTGCATGGCGTCCATCGAATCCAGGGCGATCCACAAGGTACGGATAGCGCGCTTGAGGACCGACGCGAAAGCCAGGTCGAACTCAAAACCGTTTTCTTTAAGCAGATCACCGGCCTGCTTTGCCTGTTGACGCCCGGTTTCGGTAAGATCGACATCGGTCCAGCCAGTAAACCGGTTCTCCAGGTTCCACTGGCTTTCGCCGTGCCGCATCAGTACAAGTTTATACATGGTAAAAACAGCCTCGAGGTTGAAAAATTGGCGCCACTCTATAATCGTGTGATCTTGCCCTTTTTTCTTGCTTTTCTTGGTAATCAACAGGATTTAACGTGGACTTCATCTTAAGTCAGAACAATCTTCTAATTTTAGCAATTGCGGTGCTTGCCGGCATTATGCTGTTAATACCCAGCTTTTTCAAAGGCCGTGCGGGACGCGCAGTTTCAAGCTCGGAAGCGGTACAGATGGTAAACCAGAAAGACGCTATTT
This sequence comes from Alcaligenes sp. DN25, assembly GCF_023674485.1. Taxonomy (NCBI): domain Bacteria; kingdom Pseudomonadati; phylum Pseudomonadota; class Betaproteobacteria; order Burkholderiales; family Alcaligenaceae; genus Alcaligenes; species Alcaligenes sp. DN25. Next base: position 3,617,854 of record NZ_CP098408.1, read on the forward strand.
TGATTGATCTGCGCAGCGCCGATCAGTTCAAGGCCGGGGCAATTGCACAATCTCGCAACATTCCTGCTGCCGACCTTGACGCCAAGGCCAGCACACTGCCCAAAGACAAGCCTGTCATTCTGGTGTGCGATACCGGTCGCAGCGCTCCGCGCAGCGTGGCCGTCCTGCGCAAGCACGGCATCAACGAAGCCTACACATTGCAAGGCGGTATTCAAGGCTGGCTGCAGTCCAGTCTGCCCGTCAAAAAATCGTAAGCTCCCCCTTCTACGAGGCTCTCATGGCAAAAGTCACGATGTACTCCACAATGGTGTGCCCTTATTGTGTGCGCGCTGAAATGCTGCTCAAGCAACGCGGCGTAACTGAAATCAATAAAATCATGATTGATCGCGAACCCGAACAGCGCGCTCTCATGATGGAGCGCACCGGTCGGCGTACCGTTCCCCAAATCTACATTGGCGACACCCATGTAGGTGGCTACGATGATCTGGCCGCTTTGGACCGCGAAGGTGGCCTGCTGCCGCTGCTGGCTGCCTGATTTTTTTTCTAACAATTTTTTTATCCCATAGGATCACCCATGGCCGACCAGAACACCCCAGCCGCTGACCAAGAAGCTCAACAACCCAGCTTCAGCCTGCAGCGCACCTACATCAAAGACCTGTCCATCGAAATGCCCAACGCTCCCCAGATCTTTCTGGAGCAAGAGGCCCCTTCCGTGGAAGTGTCGATCAATGTGGGCGGCCAACGCTTGGCTGACACCGTCTACGAAAGCACCGTCACCGCTACTGTGACCACACGCATTGGCGACAAGGTCATGTACCTGGTGGAAGCTACCCAAGCCGGTATCTTTGAAGCTGCCAACATTCCTGAAGAGCAGCTCGAACCCCTGCTGGGCATTGTGTGCCCCACCATGCTGTACCCCTACTTGCGCGCTGCCGTGGCCGACGCCATCAACCGCACGTCCCTGCCTGCCCTGCACCTGACTGAAGTGAACTTCCAGTCCCTGTACGAGCAGCGTCTGGCCCAGCAAGCCGCCCCCGCTGACGGCCAGCCCTTGCAGGCCTGATGATGTCAAACGCGCACACTCCTGTTCGTGTTGCAGTCCTGGGCGCAGGCAGCTGGGGAACGGCCTTGGCCGCTCTGGCCAGCACCCAGGCTCCCACGATGGTATGGGCGCGCAAAGCATCAACCGCACAAGCCATCGGGCAGGATCATCGCAATCCAGCCTACCTGCCCGATGTCGTGCTGCCCGACTCGCTACAGGCCAGCGACAGCCTGCAGCAAGTCATGGAGTTTGCCCTGGCTGATGACACCGGCCCTGCCCTGCTGATTCTGGGCGTGCCTGTGCGTGGCCTGGCGCAAACCTGTGTGGATCTGGCGCAGTACCTGCCTGCCACACGCCGCCATCCCGTCCTGCTGGTCTGGACCTGTAAAGGCTTCCATCAGGAAAGCGGCTTGTTACCCCACCAGATTGTGCGTGAAAGCCTGCCCGACCATCCCTGGTTAGGCCGTGCCGTGCTCTCTGGTCCCTCGTTCGCCCTGGAAGTGGCTAAAGGCCTGCCTGTTGCGCTGACACTGGCCTGCGAACCTGCTGATATGGCCGGCATTGCCCTGGAGGCTTTGCATGGCAAGCAAGCGCGCCTGTACACCAGCACCGACATGATCGGCGTGGAAGTGGGCGGCGCTGTCAAAAACATCATGGCCATTGCCTGTGGCATTGCCGACGCTCTGGGCCTGGGCCATAACGCCCGTGCCGCCCTGATTACCCGAGGCCTGGCTGAAATGCAGCGCCTGGGTGTTGCGCTGGGTGGTCAATCCGAAACCTTCTACGGCCTGGCGGGCCTGGGGGATCTGGTCCTGACGGCTACGGGCGAATTGTCCCGCAATCGCCAAGTAGGCCTGGCGCTGGGTGCTGGTGAAAGCCTGGACAGCATCCTGGCCACCGGCATTACCGCTGAAGGTGTACGCTGTGCCCGTTCGGTTCTGGAAATGGGCCGAGCACACCAGATTGAATTACCGATTACCGCCGCGGTCTGCCAAATCCTGTTTGAACAACTGGCCCCGCGCGAAGCTGTCCACGCCTTGCTTACCCGCGAGGCAAAGCAGGAAGGCCACTAATACCTTCGTCTGCCCGATCTGGCACTTCACCCGCGCTGCCAGAACTGCAGTCAACCGTCTCTTACTCAGAATAAAACAATGTCATTGCTTGCTCGTTCTCATGATCTTCTGATCCGCTCCGTCCTGGGGCTGGCCTGCACTGGTTTGCTGGCTCAATCGGCTCTGGCCCAATCCAGCTGGCCAGAGCGCCCGATTCAAATGGTCGTGCCGTTCCCGGCAGGCTCCTCGCCTGACGCCCTGGCCCGTGCCATTTCCGAGCCCCTGTCCCAAGCTTTGGGCCAGACTATCATTGTTGATAACCGCCCCGGTGCTGGTGGCAATATCGGCACCCGCTTCGTAGCGCATGCCAAACCCGACGGCTACACCCTGCTGCTGACCATCAATGGTCCCATGGTGACCGCCCCCACCCTGTACAAGACCTCGCTGGGCTATGACCCGCTGAAAGACTTGCAGGCCATCTCCATGATTGGCACCAGCCCCAACGTGCTGGTCGTGCCGGCCAACTCGCCCGCCAACACGGTAGAAGAGTTCATTGCCCTGGCGAAATCTCGTCCTGGCGAATTGAACTACGGCTCAGTTGGCCCCGGCAGCTCAGCCCACCTGGCCATGGCCATGCTGGAACATGCGGTTGATATCAAACTGGAACAAATCCCCTACTCGGGCTTTCCACAAATCCTGACCGCCATTATTGGTGGCGACATTGACGCCGCCTTCATGGTGCCCGGCATTGCCATGCCCCAGGTTGAAGCGGGCAAGGTGAAAGCTCTGGCCGTAACCTCCCTGCAGCCCAGCGAATTGCTGCCCGGTCTGGACACCATGGCACAGGCCGGTCTGGAAAACTTCGAGGCGATTTCCTGGGACGCCTTCTTTGTGCCCCACAATACCTCGGACGATGTGGTCAAACGCCTGAACCAGGAAATCACCACCATCCTGCAACGCGACGACATCAAGGCCAAGCTCAACGCCTTTTACTTCTCGTCCGAGCCTTCCACCCCGCAGGAGATGACGGACAAGATCATTGCCGACAAGGCTCGTTGGGATGAAGTGATTGAACGCCTGAATCTGTCGCTGGAGTAAGGACAAGATCGAAAAAAACGGCCCTGCAAATTCAAGATTTGCGGGGCCTTTTTCTTTGCAGCCATTACCAAAAAAATAAATAAGCGCCGTTCAATGACAAATGTGGCGTTGCCCACGACTACGCCCTTGCGGCCTGCCTCTGCACGAGCTTAAACACCACCTTCGTAACCCGCTTGCCGCCAGGCATCAAAAACACAAATCGCCACGGCATTAGACAGGTTCAAGCTGCGTTGCCCCGCCAACATGGGTAGACGAATCCGCTGCTCATTGGGAAACAAGGCCAGTTGTTCTGCAGACAAGCCTGCGGTTTCGCGGCCAAATACAAATACATCACCCGGCTGAAAGCCTTGCTCAGCCAGCAAATGGCTGCCACGTGTAGTCAGGGCAAACGCGCGATCAGGCGCGGAGCCCGTGGCCTGGAGGGCTTCTTCCAGACTGTCGTGCACCTTCACTTGCGCCCACTCGTGATAATCCAGCCCGGCACGACGCAGCTTGCTGTCTTCAAGCTCAAAGCCCAGGGGCCGCACCAAGTGCAAGACACAGCCTGTATTGGCCGCCAGTCGAATGACGTTACCCGTGTTGGGGGGGATCTCGGGCGAAACCAGGACGATATGAAACATGAAAAACCTAAAAAGTGCAGAAAAAGCCGCGAACAAGCGACGAAGTATACAGGGCTAGGATGCCTTCAATTTCCAGGGAGCTCGTGCAGCGACCAAGGCATAAACAGACTGTGCACCCTCCAAACGGCAGGCCCGGGCCAAGGCGTCCAAAGTGGCCCCTGTGGTCAGCACATCATCGACCAACAGCACATCACACCCTTGTAGCGACTCCCGTAGGTTAAAAGCACCCCGCATGGCCTGCCTGCGAGCCTGACGCCCCAAGTTCTTCTGTGCCTGCTCATGCCGTACTTGCGCCACGACGATATGCAAACGAGCTGACAATCCCAATGAATGCGCCACGCGCCTGGCCAGTACCGCTGCCGGATTGAAGCCCCGCCGGTGCAAGGCTTTACGCTGCGAAGGCACTGGAATGACCCGGCAAGCGGCGTTCAGCACAGGCCCATGCCTACGCCATTGCTGCACCATCAGTTCCGCCAACACCGCTGCCATTTCCAGCCGACGGGAAATTTTAAACGCATGTATCAACATATCGCCAGGATGTTCATAATCGAATCCGGCAACCGTCGCTTGCAGGGACAATTGCCCTGCTCCGCAATCCGGGCAGGCCAGTAAAGCCAAGGGCGGCAAGGCCAGAGCACAACGAGGACAGCGCAAATCCTGGGCCGGTGTTGCCAGCGCGTGTCGGCAAAAGCGGCACAGTGCGCCACTTTGCGAACGCAATCCGCACAGCACACAAGGCCGTGCCAGCAGTGGAATCCCTACAAGACGGTGGGTCGGCTCGCGCCGAAACAGGGGATGCGCCATAATAGATCATTACCTTTCAGAGCCAGGCTGATTCGATCACAGCACATGCCACTGATCCAGGCCAGCAACGTCCGCGCAACTATGTCCCAGTTACCTTCTTTACCAATCAACTCCGCCCACGTCGAGCAGCAATTCAATCGCCGCGCTCCCCTGGATCACGCTCAGTTTCTTTATGGTGAAGTCGCGCAACGGATGTTGTCCCGGCTGGCTTTGGTGCGCTTGCAACCCACTCATATTCTGGATGCCGGCTGTGGTGCCAGCCACGCGCTGGAACCTTTGCGTTCCCGCTACCCGGATATGAACTACACCGGCCTGGACCGCAGCGCCAAGCTGTTGGAGGTTGCCCGCGAGCGCTACCAATCCAAACCCAGCCTGTGGCAAAAACTACGCAACCAACCTACCCCTGCTGCCAACTGGGTTCAGGCCGATATGGCCAATAGCGGCCTGCCCGCAGAAAGCCAGGAGCTGGTCTGGTCGAACATGGCCCTGCACTGGCACCCGGAACCGCATCGAGTCCTGGCTGAATGGAACCGCCTGCTGAAACCCGAGACGCTGGTCATGTTCTCCTGCTTGGGTCCCGGCTCTTTTGCCGAGCTGCGCAGTGCCATGGAGCAAGCGGATCTGGGCACCCAAACGCTGGAATTCGTGGACATGCACGACTTTGGCGATCTGTTGCTGGAAAACGGTTTTGCTGATCCCGTGATGGATCAGGAGGTCGTGACGCTAACCTACCGCAGCGCTGAAAAACTGCTGGATGATTTGCGTCTACTGGGCGGCAATCCGCACCCACAACGCAAGGCCAGCCTGAGCACCCTGCCCTGGCGTCAACGCCTGCTCAATGCGCTGGAGAAACAGCGCCATATGGACGGCACCTTGCATCTGAGCCTGGAAATTGCGTACGGGCACGCCTGGCGCGCTCGTAGCCGTCGCAGCACCCAGGGCGAGGTCAGCGTGCCGATCTCCACAATCAGCCGCCGCCCCAAACCCCAGGAATAAACCGCATTTAGAAGCGGTATTCGGCCTGCAACCAGAAGCGGCGGCCATCTTCCGCATAGGAATAGGCTCCGCTGGTACCCGAGTCGCGACGACGATCGGTCAGGTTATAGACGGCCGCGCTCAAGCTCAGATCTTTTCTGGCACGCCAGCTAGCTCCCAGATCCACCGTAGCAATCGTCCCCATGCTTTCGCTGACAGCACCGCCCTGTCCCCAGGAAATATTGGTTTCCCGACCACGCACGTTCAAGGTCGAGAAGGCTGACACGGCTTCATTCGGCGTCCAGTCCACGGTCAGGCTGCCCATATTGCGTGGGGTCGCCACCAAGGGCTGTCCTTCAAACTGCGGGTAGCCAAAGCCCAGGATAGTGGCGCTGCCATTACGCACCTTGGAGTCCTTAAAGGTATAGCTGCCGCGCACTTTCCATTGCTCGTTAAAGCGATAGGCCAAGCCCAGTTCCAGACCCTGAACCCGTGCTTCAGTGATATTGAAGTAGGTGCTATACATGCTGTTGGTATACGGGTCCGGTGGCACAGGACGGCCATCGGGGTAGTACAGCTGACGCGAGCCGGTATTGGCGATCTTGTTTTTGTAGCGGGTGTGGAACAAAGTAGCGTTGGCGCTCAACGGTCCGCCATCGTCAAAGTACAAGCCCAGTTCTACGTTGGTGCTGACCTCAGGTTCCAGATCCGGATTGCCCCAGGTATAAGCACCGCCACGCTGCGGCAAACCGATTTGCGGATTGCTTTGCATGATGGTCGGAGACTTGAAACCCTTGGCGATCCCGCCTTTCAGCGTCCAGGCATCCGTCGCACTCCAGACACCGTACAAACGGGGAGTCCAGTGACGGCCATAGAACTCGTTGTCGTCCATGCGCACGCCGCCGGTCAGGGCGAAGGATGGGCTCAAGCTCCATTCATCTTCCAGGAACAGGGAGTATTCACGCACGGAAGTATCCACACCTGCGCCATTCGGATTGGCGTAGTAGCCATCGGCCTTCAACTCGCTTTTGCGCCACTGAAAACCACCCACCAGCATGTGATCGGCCAAAGGCAAAGTGAGCTTGCCATCAATCACGGTATTGCGAAGATCAGGGCGGGCGCTTTGAGTGGGGCCATCGCGATAGGCTTGTTCACGGTTCAGGCTTAGCTCCGTATCAAAGCGGCTCCAACGCCCCGTATGGGCCAGCGTATAGCTGTCGCGCACGTACTCGTTTTCATTGGCCTTGCCCGTCAAAGCCAATGACTTGCCGGGGGTGGTCCAGAAATGCTGGGTCGTGCGGCCAGCTTCAAACATGAACTCATGATTGTTATTGGGGGTTGCCCACAAACGCACCGTACCGTTTTGACGTTTGGCACGCGCAAAGCCATTCAACACCTGATCTTCCTGACGTTGCTTGTGGTAGCCCCAGAACTGCAAGCCCAAGCGCCCCGGCACGATGGGGCCAGACAAGTACAAATCAGCCGAGCCGCTATTTCCAGCCGAACCACTGTCCTGCAAGGTATAGCCACCGGTCAAGGAGCCGTGCCATTTGTCGGCCACTTTGCGCGTCACAATATTGATGACTCCGCCCAAAGCCTCAGAGCCGTACAAGGTCGACATGGGGCCACGCACCACTTCGATACGCTCAATGGCTTCCAGCGGGGGAATCCAGTTCATGTCCAGAGCCTCAGACACCCCACCCTTCATAGTGATCTGACGCATGTCCTGGCGACGACCATCAATCAAGACCAGCACATGCTCGGACTCCATGCCGCGAATCGAGATAGCCCCTTTGTCGCCACCTAAAATGCTGACGCCCGGCACCTGACGCACGGCATCGGCCAAAGACTCGAAGCGTTTCCCCTCCAGCTCCTCGCGCGGAATCACGGTGATAGAGGCTGGTGCGCTCACCACTTCCTGAGCGAATCCCGAGGCGGTCACCGAGATTGCACTTAACTGCTCAACTTCATTGCGTTCCTGAGCCCAGGCGGACATGCACGCCAGGGATAAGGCGGCCAAGGGCCAACGCAAGCCCGTTCTCATTTTCATCAGACTTCTTCCATTATTTATAATACGAACCAAACTCATTTCTATTTGCTACTATCATGAGCCCGGTTTCTGACCGTAGTCTGATGAAAACTATTCTGATTATTGAAGACCACCGGCCTTTGTTGAGCCTGTTGGCAAGCCATCTGCAAGGGCAGGGATATGCAATTCGCACCGCTACGACGGGGCGGATTGGTCTTGCCCTGCTGCAAGAACATAGCTTTGATGCCCTGATTCTGGATCTGGGATTGCCCGATATGGACGGCATGGAAGTTCTGGCGCAGCTGCATCGCCCAGATCGCAGCCAGCGCCTGCCCTGCCTGATCTTGAGTGCGCGCGATGCCGTCCACAATCGCATTCAAGGGCTGCGTGGCGGTGCGGACGACTATCTGCTCAAACCCTTTGATCTGCTTGAGCTGGAGGCCCGCCTTAGCGCAATCCTGCGGCGGGCTGCGCCCCATCGTTACCAGCAACTGGTGATCACGAATCTACGATTCGAGCCTGAAGTGCGACAAGCCTGGGTCAATGACCAAGCCTTGATGTTGCCACGGCGGGAAAGCCTGCTCTTGCTGGAGCTGATGCAGGCCAGCCCCCGTTTGCTGGTCAAGGATTATTTGCTGGAGCAGCTCTATCAAAACCAGACCGACATCAGTCTGAATGCCATCGAAGCGTTGATCTCCAAACTACGCCGCAAGCTGCGCGAGCAAAATGCCCTGGTTTGCATCGACACGGTGCGCGGTGTGGGCTACCGCTTGCGCGCTCTGTGAGCAGGCGCGCCTTCAGTCTGCGCGGGCGATTACTGATCAGCCTTTTGCTGATGCTGGCCTTGGGCTTTTGCACTTTGGCCCTGTCCTTGTTCGATACACGAGACGAGCTGCGCCGCATCAGCCTGTTTTTGCAGGCCGAAGAAATCGCCCGCGACTTTAAACCCTCGGAATCATTGGACAGCTTGCCGCGTCAGTACGCCGGTGGCGAAATGTCCTATTCGCTGTACAGCGCCGAGGGTGAGCTGCTCCAGGCCTCATCCAATCTGGCAAGTCCACGACGCCTGCGCCCTGCTCAGCCTGAAGACGAGCTGGCCTTGTTCAGACTGAAGCATCGCAGTGGCTATGTAGTTTCGGTTTCGGTCACGCTACCCAGTGGCGAAATCCTGATGGTCGCCAAACGAGACCAGCGCGAAAGAGAGCTGATCGGAGCCTTGCTGCAAACCCGCATGTGGCGCTCACTGCTTTTGTGGCTGCCAGTGTGTGCGGTGGGTCTGTTGTTGATCACCTGGCTGATCCATTGGACCTTGCGCCCGGTACGACAAGCGGCAAATCTGGCTGCGACGCTGGGTCCCGCACAACCCGAGCTGCGCTTGCCGGTCACTGAACTGCCCAAAGAAATTCGCCCCTTGGCACAGGCCGTCAATCAAAGTCTGGACCGCCTGATGCAGGCCTATCACCATGAACAACAACTGGTCGCAGATGCCGCGCACCAACTGCGCACCCCATTAGCTGTGATGTCCTTGCGTCTGCAAACGGCTGAACACCATAGCGAGCAGGACTGGGATTTGCTGCGCGAGGATATTACCCACTTGCAGCGTCTGGTCAGCCAATGGCTCAGCCTGGCCCGCAAGCAGGAGCAGGCTACGGAGCTAACAGACCACACAGCCTTGGCACCGTTGTGCCGCCGTGTGATGGGAGACTTATGGCCGCTTTTCGAGCAGACCAATCGGGAGATCCAATTTCACGATGATAGTTCGCTCGATACTGTTCAAGCCTGCGAGGCCGATCTGTCCGAAGCCATTGTCAACGCACTGGACAATGCCCTGACGCATGGCAAAGGCACGGTCAGCTTGCATTTGCATAACCCACAGCCAGACCAATGCGCGATCGATATCAGCGATCAAGGTGCAGCCTTGGACGCGCAAACAGCTCATCTGGCCTTTGAGCGTTTTCACAAGCAAGACAGCGCCAGCAAAGGAGCGGGCCTGGGGCTGACGATTGTGCGCCAGATTATGCTGCGCCACAGTGGCCAGGCCCTGTTCCTGCCCGGCGCACCCTGCACTCTGAGGCTCTTGCTGCCACTAGCGGCTCCCGCCTCTGACAAAAAAACGGTTTAGCGGTAAACTCGTCCGGTTGGCCTCCCCGGCCAACTACGTTCTCAGGGCGGGGTGCAAGTCCCCACCGGCGGTAATGGCACTAGCCTAGCCCGCGAGCGCCTGACCTGTGGTCAGGGACAGCAGACCCGGTGTGATTCCGGGGCCGACGGTATAGTCCGGATAAAGAGAGAACGGGATACCCTCATAACCTGTACAGGAGTCATCCTGCTATGGGCTTGAGCTATCCTGCTTCCTGCATGCCCTGTTTTTGTTGTCATAAAACAGGAAATCAACATGAACAGTATTACCTCAGCCAATCTTCTGGCTCCCCGTATCGCCTTTATTCAAGCTTGCTGGCACAAGGACATTGTGGATCAGGCCCGACTGGGTTTTATCGACGAAGTCAAAGCTCTGGGCCACGACAGCAGCCTGATCGACTTCTTTGAAGTGGGCGGCGCCTTTGAAATCCCACTGCATGCTCAACGTCTGGCCCAATCGGGTCAATATGCCGCTGTTGTGGCTGCCGGTCTGGTGGTTGATGGCGGTATTTATCGCCACGACTTTGTGGCTACCGCAGTGATTCAAGGCTTGATGCAAGTCCAGCTCAGCACCAACGTGCCGGTGTTTTCAGTCGTGCTGACTCCTCACCATTTCCATGATGGCAAAGAGCACCACGATTACTTCCACCGTCACTTTGTGATCAAGGGCCAGGAAGCGGCCCGTACATGCCTGGATACCGTGAGCAAATTGCAGGCACTGCCTGTTGCGGCAACCGTCGCCGCTCTTTAAACGACTAGGCGGCCTGAAAAGGCCGCCATACTCTCGACTCCTGGAGCGGCTTTTACCCGCAGCTACAGGGCTAGCCGGAACTTTACCGGCCATGCATTTGGTAACTACTGTATCAAGACTGGTTACGCTTGCGCGACGAGTCTATACCCAGCTGTTTAAGCTTGCGGTACAAGTGGGTGCGTTCCAGACCAGTACGCTCCGACACACGCGTCATGCTGTGATTTTCGCGGCGCAGATGATATTCAAAATAAATGCGCTCGAACTCGTCACGCGCTTCGCGCAAAGGCAGATCCAAAGAAATGCTGCCCAGCTGGGACTCATCCTGCTCGACTTCAGGGACGGCCATGGCAGGTGCCATACCGGGAGCCATGGTGGCGGTTTCAGGGCGGCGATCACCACCTTGAACCACCGGGCGGGCAGCGGCTGACAGCGCCTTGGGTGCAACAGTACGCTCCAGACCTGAAGCAACAGTCTTGAGCAGGCGCTGCATGGTAATGGGTTTTTCCAGGAAGTCCACCGCACCAATACGGGTTGCTTCCACCGCGGTATCCACCGTGGCGTGACCACTCATCATGACCACTGGCATATCCAGCAAACCTTGAGAAGCCCACTCCTTGAGCAGGCTGACACCGTCAGTGTCTGGCATCCAGATATCCAGCAAGACCAGATCGGGGCGGCCCCGCAAGCGTGCCTCGCGAGCCTGGGCGGCATTCTCTGCCAATTGCACGGTGTGCCCTTCGTCGTAAAGAATTTCCGACAAAAGTTCCCGAATGCCGATTTCGTCATCAACTACCAGAATTCTGGCCATAAAACGTCACCTACGTGATTTTTACGCATTATCGTTTGCTCGCCGCCCAGAGTCCAGACGAATATGCTGGCCAGCAAGCCGGGTAAAGAGGATGGAAATGCGAGCCCCCCCCTCACGACGATTGGAAACATCGATTCTGCCGCCGTGCTCCTCGATGATTTTCTTAACTATAGCAAGTCCCAGACCCGTGCCGGTGGGCTTGGTGGTTACGTAAGGTTCAAAAACGCGCACCAGCATCTGGGGATCAAAACCAGGCCCGTTATCTGACACCACAAAACTGACCGCATCAGAAGAGTCGGAACCTTCTACGCCCGCAATCATGGTTTTAACAAATACATGCGCCTGGTCAAGTGATTGATCCTGGGCAGCCGCTTCGCGAGCATTGGCCAGCAGATTATGGATAACCTGCCGCAGCTGCGTGGGGTCGCCTTGAACCATGGGCAAATCAGGGTCCAGCTCCACATCAATTGCCACACTATAACCATCGTCCCGGACCATGCCTTCTTCCGGGTCCCAACCATATAAAGTCAGCACTTCGGTAATCAGCTCGTTCAGATTCAGAGCTTGCATCTGAGTCGCCGGTTTACGAGCATACTCTCGGAAATCTTCCACCATCTTCTTGAGCGAACTGACCTGATTGACGATGGTATTGGTATAGCGCAGCAACATGGCAGCATGGACTTCATCCAGCTGCGACTCCAGTTTCATGGCCAGTCGTTCGGCCGACAACTGAATAGGCGTTAACGGGTTCTTGATCTCGTGTGCCAGGCGTCGAGCCACCTCGCTCCAGGCCACCAGACGGCTGGCGGAAATCACGTCAGTAATATCGTCAAACACCACCAGATACCCGGTTGGCTGACCATCTACACGCAGCAAGGTACCACGGGCCAAAACGGTGACGATAGTATCACGCGCTTCATTACCTTCTTGCATTTCCAATTCAAACTGCTGCTGCCAGTAAGGATGATCCGAGCCCATGGCCTGATGCGTGGAAAAGGCTTCACGTATCATCGAGGCAAAGGTCATGGCCCCTTCCAGCGTTTCCAGCGGACGACCTTTAATGGAGCGCAAGTCCACCTGCAAGATACGCTGCGCCCCCTGGTTGAACATGGTGACGCGGAACATCTCGTCAAACGCCAGTACACCACTGGACAGATTACTGAGCACTGACTCCAGGTACATATTGGAGCGTTCCAGCTGCAGACGATTTTTCTCGACCATGCGGCGCGCTTCATCCAGTTGCCGAGTCATGGCATTGAAAGAGCGGGTCAGCTGGCCCACTTCATCTTTGGCAGGTGGCTCAGGCAAAGCCCGGTAATCCCCTACCCCTACCGCCTGCGTCCCGGCAGCCAATGTCAGCAAAGGACGCGTCAGGCGGCGCGACAAGGCCAAGGCAGCCGCCACAGCCGTAAACACCGCCAGAATCAAGGCCAGCGTCAACGTTATGCCGTAGAGCTTGCGCAAGCCCTGACGAGATAAAGCCAGCTCCTGATAATCCCGGAAACCTTGCTGCACCTGGTTGGCGTTGCGTGCAATCTTGTCCGGCACAGGCTGAATGACCTGTAGCCAGCGCGAGTCTGCCGTGCCACTCAAGGTTGCCGCAAAGCGATTGGGATCGGCCAATGGTAGAACCGTGCGCAGACGCAAGCCCGTGGACTCTGCGGGAACCCCGCCTTCGTCCAGGCCGTTGTCGTGAACAGGCGCATCATCATCCACCTCGGCAGCCGAATAGCGGCCTGCAATACGCAGCTGATTCATCACGCTGGAGGGCGGCATATCCGGCAGCAAGGTGTCATACCGTGCTGAGGAAAAGGCAATCAAACGGCCATTGCCGGAGAACACCATTGCCTCCGTCACCCCGCTGTTCTCACGCAAGGAGATCAGCAAGCTGCTGTACTGCGCACTATCCGCCTTGTTCAGTGCCGACACCATTTCATTGGCACGACCTTCCAGCTCATTGAGCTGCGAATCCAGGGCGGCACGTCCCAGACTCAAGCCTGATTCCAGCGCCGTATCTACCCGCACGTTGAACCAGGACTCGATCGATCGTGACATGAACTGCACCGAAAGCAGATAAATCAATGCCCCCGGAATAATGCCGATCAGGGTGAAGTAAAAGGCAAAGCGCGCCGTCATGCGGGCACCAAACTGACGCCGGCGTATTTGTCTGAACAGGCGAATCGTCAGCAACAGCACCCAGGAAATCAGCGTGGCGGCCAGTACACCGTTAAGCACCAGCAGCAAGTCATACTGCTGCGCATAGCGCGAAGCATTACCCGTAGACCAGACAAGAAGAGAAAACAGCGCCAACGCGCTGACACCCGCTCCGAACAGAGCGGTGCGCAAGATCCAACGTATCAAGGTTGGGGCTCGTCGACGGAGACGGAAAAGGAAAAGGTTTTCCATGGAGTAGCCAATGTCCAGGCAGAACTATTGATGGCGTCCACTTGAAACGGACGGGCCAGCAAAGAGGTATCCAGGCGCAAACGTACACGACCCTGGTATTCCTGGTCGCGATCCAGATCAGCCACATAGGCCACGGCCCAGCCGCGAATATGCCGCAGCATGGCCAATGCGTCGTTCATGGAGGATTCGGGCAGAGAAAGGTCCCCGGTGCCCACGCGCCACTGTCGGGTCAGGGCGTTATACACGACCCGCCAAGTTTGTTGTTCTTTAACAACATTTTTGTCAAACCAGTACCAGCGGGGTTTGGCCAATTCCACTTCAACCGTGAAATACAGCGGCACCCCTTTCTCGGCAGCGGTACGCAATTCCGGGCTTAACTCGAATTCGACATCCGCGTCGATATACAGTTTTTCGTCCCGAATATGGGGCTCGACCTTGACGACCCGCTCTCCCGACGTAGCGACCGGCACAATGGTATTGGCCGAGCTTAGCGCGCAGTTGAAAATCAGCAGAAAAGACAGAAAAACGCGCCACATCGTGATTAACCGCAAAAAGGACAAAGTCAGAGCCCTAATTGTGACAAGTCAAACCGGGCGCGTAAATAAGGCGTAGAAAAAACCGTCGCCATCTGCCAGCGATCGTCCCGCAACGCCGGGCAAAATCTGGCCAGGAGAGTCCAAAAGCTGCGCCTCGGGGTGACGGGCCAGAAATGCCTCGACCTGTTGCTCCCCTTCAGCCGGGAAAATCGAGCAGGTCGAATACAGGAAATGCCCGCCGGGCTGCAATGTGGACCACAAGGCATCCAGTATAGAGCTTTGCAAACGCGCGGTATCGGCAATGTCCGACTCGCGGCGCAACCAGCGAATATCGGGGTGACGACGCACAATACCCGAAGCGGTACAAGGCACATCAGCCAGGATGGCATCAAAGGGCTGACCATCCCACCACTGGGCAGGACGAGCCGCATCGCCCCGTTTCAATTGAACTTTGTCGCTGGCCAGGCCCAGACGACGCAGGTTATGACCTACGCGCTCCAGACGCTCGCCGTCCGAGTCCAGGGCCAACAAGGAAACATCCGCCTGCTCCAGCAAATGAGCGGTCTTGCCACCCGGGGCCGCGCAAGCATCCAGCACGCGCATGCCATCCTTGACCGGCAAAAGCAGACCGGCTTGCTGAGCCGACCAGTCCTGCACCGACCACCAGCCCAGATCAAACCCAGGAATCGCCTGAACCGGCATGGCCTTGTCCAAGGTAACGGCACCCGTGCCGGGGCTGCTGGACGCAATCCCGGCTGCCGTCAGCACCGCCTGCAAGCGCTCCACCGAGCAACGACGCTGATTCACACGCAAGGTCAAAGGACCGGGGCGATTAGCCGCTTGCAACAACGCTTCCCAATCACGTGGGTAAGCACGACGCAATTCCTTGACCCACCAGCCAGGATGATTCCAGCGTGCTTCGGGACGGCTCTCTACCTGAGACAGGATCATCTTGCGCTCGCGTGTAAAGCGACGCAGCACCCCGTTCACCAAGCCCTTGGACAGACGCAGCGCAGCCTGGCTATCAGCCGCACGCACAGCCTGATCCACCACCGTATGCACGGCATAGACCGGCACATCCGGGCGATCCTCAAAAGTCCTGGCATCCTCTTGCACGCGCATGGCTGTATCCAGCAAGGCCAGCGACACCATCAGCAAGGCATCCAGCCAGGTATTGCTGGGCTGGCGCGGCACCAGCGTGATACGAATCTGACGGGCATGGCCCAGACGGCGCAAAACATGGAAGCTGACAGACTGCACTGCCGCACGGGCTGGCGCTGGCGTTGCAGCCAGGCTTTCAGTCAGGGACTTGCCTGCCAGCACGCCTTCAATATTGCGCGCGCTCAGCAGCATGACTTCGGACAGGGGCAAAGAGGGGGAAAGATGGGTGTCGGACACAGAACAACCGCTAGAAAAGAAAAATATGACTGCGACTGTAGCACTATTTGCCGCATAAACCGGGCTCAAACGCACAAGATCCGCACGCATCCGGGCATGGGACGGTAAAATCAAGCCTATTTCCCAATTTCGAGCCCTCAAGCTCCAGAAGGACCCTCTATGAGCGCCCCCAAAGTCGGATTCGTGAGCCTGGGTTGTCCCAAGGCCCTGGTCGATTCCGAACGAATTCTTACCCAGCTGCGTACCGACGGCTACCAGATCACCCCCAGCTACGACAATGCAGATGTGGTGGTGGTCAATACCTGTGGCTTTATCGACAGCGCCAAGGCTGAATCGCTGGAAGCGATCGGCGAGGCACTAGCTGAGAACGGCCGTGTCATTGTCACCGGTTGTATGGGTGTGGACGAAGGATTGATTCGCGACGTACACCCCTCGGTGCTGTCCGTCAGCGGCCCCCAGCAATATGAACAAGTCCTGCGTGCCGTGCGTGAAGCCGCCCCGCCCTCGCTGGACCACAATCCCTACATTGATCTGGTACCGCCACAAGGCATCAAGCTGACCCCGCGTCACTACGCCTACCTGAAGATTTCCGAAGGCTGTAACCACAGCTGCAGCTTCTGTATTATCCCGTCCATGCGCGGCAAGCTCGTCAGCCGTCCTGTCGGCGAGGTGCTGGGCGAAGCCGAGCGTCTGGTCAAGGCAGGTGTCAAAGAGCTGCTGGTGATCTCGCAGGACACCAGCGCCTACGGCGTGGACATCCGCCAGCGCACCGGCTTCTGGAATGGCCGCCCCGTCAAGAGCAGCATGCTGGACTTGAGCGCCGCCCTGTCCGAGCTGGGTGCGTGGGTGCGTCTGCACTACGTCTACCCCTACCCGCATGTGGACAATATCATTCCCCTGATGGCCGAGGGCAAAGTGCTGCCGTACTTGGATATCCCCTTCCAGCACGCCAGCCCTTCCGTGCTGCGCGCCATGAAGCGCCCTGCGTTTGAGGACCGCACCCTGTCTCGCATCAAGCAATGGCGTCAGGACTGCCCGGATCTGACCATCCGCTCCACTTTCATCGTGGGCTTCCCCGGCGAAACCGAGGAAGACTTCCAGTACCTGCTGGACTGGATGACCGAAGCCCAGCTGGATCGCGTCGGCTGCTTCCAGTATTCGCCTGTTGAAGGCGCCCCCGCCAACAAGCTTGACGGCATCGTCCCTGATGAAGTCAAGCAAGAGCGTTGGGAACGCTTCATGGAACATCAGCAAGCCATCTCCACCGCTCGCCTGGCTGCCAAAGTAGGCCGCGAAATGGACGTGCTGATTGATGAGATCGACGAAGACGGCGATGCCGTTGGCCGCTCCAGCGCCGACGCCCCCGAAATTGACGGCAACGTTTTCATCACCAGCGAACAAAAACTGGAACCCGGCCAAATGGTGCGCGTGCGCATTACGGATTCCAGTGAATATGACTTGTTTGGAGAAACAAGCTAAGCTCGAACGTCCCTACGTTCATTTGACAATAGCCCGGCCCTCGAGCCGGGCTATTCGCTTACGACATGATAAGAACACGACTCATTGATCTGGTTGTTGTTATCGCGCTGGGGTACTTCCAGCACTATCTTTTGCAAGACCATCTGGATTTTCTCTTTCTGGATGAGGCAGGCCAATATCGATGGCTTGCGCTGGCGCTCTCTATGGCCCCGCTATTTGCGCTCTACTTTCTACTGCGAGTGGTTCTGCCCTGTACAGTAGCCGGGGCCCTGACTGCGGGGGCCTCCTTGTTACTGACAGAAGTCAGTAACACCAAGCAAGCGCTGACTACTGAACCGCTTAGCTGGACAGATGTCACTCGCACTGACAATCTGTCAGTTGTGCCGCACTACATAAACCAATCCCACATCATCTATGCCTTACTAGTGGTCGCCGGGATTGTGCTGCTGATGCGCCTTGATCAAACAGCACGCTTAAAAAAGACCGGAATTGTGCTGGCAGCCCTTTTCTCCCTGCTGTCCCTCCATCCTTACTTAAACCGTATCGACACCTCATTAAGTCACGTAGCGCAGTTTGAGCTGACGCGGCAAGACATCAACTATGTCGTCTGGGACTGGCCCAGAAATATCAGAAAAAATGGCCTGCTCACCCATTTAGTTCAAACAAGTCAGCGCCGTATGCCCCCGAAGCCTTCAACCACAGAACGGGAGCAATTTGATATTTTGACAGAGTCCAGCACTGATACGTCAGGTCAGCCTTCAAACATCATTGTGATTCTTTGTGAAGCATGCTGGCATGATGAACAGCATTTCAAAGAAGCGTTCAGTCCTTTAGAAAAAATCGGCTTTCAAGCCTTCCGCGCTATTGCCCCTGTGTATGGGGGAGGGACTGTCAACTCAGCATTTGAACTCCTGACAGGATTACCTGCAAATGGTGCCTTAAATGGCATCATTTACCAGGAGTACACGAAGCTGCTCTCCCCACAAGCTTGGAGTTGGCCCCGTAGCCTTGAAAACAGCGGCTATGCCAGCGTCTCACTACACAATCACAATGCGGTCTTCTGGAACCGACACATTATTAATCCAAAGCTTGGGTTTCGACGGTTTCTTGCTCTTGAAGACATGAACTACGACGGCCCGATATGGGCCAACGATGAGATTCTTTTCAAGGCGGCAACTCAAGAGCGGCAAAACAGTGACAGACCAAACTTTCAGTTCATCACAACCGTCTATACACACGGGGCCTACTACCCACGCGACGGTGACCATGGCGAGCAACACTACCAAGAAAAACTCACTCAAAGCCTGCGTGATGCAGCTGATTTTGCCGACCGACTCCTTGCCGACCATCCAGACTCCCTGATCCTGCTTGTTGGAGACCACAAACCAGCCTTGACCCGCTTTTTCCATCAAGAAAATATCTTTTCAGATGACTTTTTCATACGAACAGGGGAAATGAACGACGACTATATGTTCTCTCCCTCCGCCTCAAAAGAGATACTGGGTGACGTACCGGGCTATATTTATTATCGTGATCAGGATCTGGCAGCCCGCTTGAACCATCAACCCTTTTTCTGCCTTGGCCAGATCATTAACGAGGCTTCTGCAGGCGCTATCTTGCCGGCATTCCAGTATGCCCGGCATTATGATCTTTGCTCATCTGCCCCAAAGCTCACCTATACCCAGCGCAGCGAATCCTATCCAGGCTGGTTGTACTCCGCCTCCCTCTTCGACTTCTGATTTTTGTACATTGTTATGCCTATTTATCAACTAGACGAACACAGCCCACAAATCCACGACAGCAGCTTCGTTGCCGCAGAGGCGACCCTGATTGGCAAGGTCATTTTGAAGGAGCAAAGCAGTGTCTGGCCCGGTGCCGTTATCCGTGGCGACAACGAAACCATTACTGTGGGTGTAGGCTCCAACGTGCAAGAAGGCGCAGTACTGCACACCGACCCTGGCTACCCGCTGGATATTGGCGATCATGTCACCATCGGCCACCAGGCCATGCTGCACGGCTGTACCATCGGTGAAGGCGCCTTGATCGGCATCCAGGCGGTCGTACTGAACGGTGCCGTCATCGGTCGCGATAGCCTGGTTGGTGCTGGCGCATTGGTCACTGAAGGCAAAGTGTTCCCGGAGCGCAGCCTGATCATCGGATCGCCCGCCAAAGCCGTACGTACCCTGAGCGATGAGGACATTGCCAAGCTACGTCAAAACGCCAGTGTTTACGCCCAACGCGGTGGCCACTACAAAACGGCCTTGAAACGCATAGGCTAAGAAAAACAGGCGTACACCGGGTTCCTCTTTGTCACACACCATACAGTCAGCTGTCGCTTAAAAAGCCTCCGGAAAATATGCGAGGCCACTCAACGCTGGCAATCCGGACTGTCCTGGTCCCTACCCCTCCTGCCATCGCCGTTGGCGATGGCACGTTGACAGATGATTGATTTGCAAGGAAGAAAACGGGTCCTAGAATGAAGGCGTCAATCTAAAAACCACCTTCAGAGACAGATCCCTATGAAAACCTACCGCATCGGTCAGATCGTCCCCAGCTCCAACACCACCATGGAAACCGAGATTCCTGCCATGTTGCAGGCTCGTTACGCCGAGTTTCCTGAAGAGCGCTTCACATTCCACTCCTCGCGCATGCGCATGATGCACGTGAATCCCGAAGAGCTGAAAGCCATGGACATCGCCAGCGATCGCTGTGCTGTTGAGCTGAGCGACGCCCGCATGAGCGTGATGGCCTACGCTTGCCTGGTCGCCATCATGGCCCAAGGCGACGGCTACCACCGCGTGTCGCAAGCCCGTCTGCAAAACACCGTTAAAGAAAACGGCGTGGAAATTCCTGTGCTGAGCTCGGCCGGCGCCCTGGTCGATACGCTGAAAGAATTCGGCTACAAGAAAGTCTCCATCATCACCCCTTACATGAAACCGCTGACCAAGCGTGTGGCTGACTACATCGAAGCTGAAGGCATCGAAGTTCAAGACTCCATCAGCCTGGAAGTGTCGGACAACCTGGAAGTGGGCCTGTTGAATCCAGAGAACCTGCTGGAGCACGTCAAGCGCCTGAACCACGACGGCGTGGACGCAGTTATTCTGTCCGCTTGCGTGCAGATGCCTTCCCTGCCTGCTATCCAGCGCGCTCAAGACCAGATCGGCAAGCCCGTTCTGTCCGCCGCTGTTTGCACCGTGTACCAAATGCTCAAGACCCTGGGTCTGGAAACCCGCGTGCCTAACGCTGGCCACATCCTGTCTGGCGCCAAGCCACAAGCCTGATCGAACAGGCTTAGCGGTACAAAGCCCTGCCGACATACAGTCGGCGGGGCTTTTTTTATGCTTAGACGTCCTCAATGCGTACCGTAAAAACCGCAGTTGTAGCGACTCATAAACAAACGCCAAGCCATGGCCGGTCGTTCGCCCTCGATACAGGCTGATAACACCCTCTGCTACTACATCCTTATGGACATATGACGTAGACGCGCCGCGAAATAGCCCTATAGCTTGGAGCGATGACTCTCTCCGCTGCCACCGTCAGCCCAGATGCAGATAATCAGAAAAAAGCGATATGATGCCTGCATGAAACTGGACCTTCTAACCCTCAAACTGTTTGTCCGCATCCTGGAAGAAGGCACGATCAGCCAAGCGGCAGAGCGTGAGCATATTGCTGCCGCCGCGGTCAGCCGCCGGATTGCGGATCTGGAACAGTCTCTGAACACCACCTTGCTGCTGCGTACGAACAAAGGTGTCAGCCCAACTGCGGCGGGCCTGGAGCTGCTGTACCGCTCACGTGCCTTGCTCAACAGTGCGCAAGAGATCGAAACGCGCCTTCAAGCGTTTTCGCAAGGCCAGCAAGGGCTGGTACATATCCTGGCCAATACATCGGCTATCTCCCAGTTTCTGGCCGAGCCTCTGGGCGAATTTGGACGTCTGCACCCCGCTATTCCCCTGCAACTGGAAGAACAAACCAGCCTGGACATTATTCGGGCTCTGGCAGAGGGCAAAGCCGACCTGGGTGTCTTTACCCGCCTGCCTTATGCAGCCGATATCGAAGCTTACCCATTTCGCAGTGACAAGCTAGTCGTGCTGGTGCCTATCAATCACCCCTTGGCTCAGCATGAAAGAATCCGTTTCGAGCAGACGCTGGAACATGAGCAGATTACGCTACTGACCGGCACGCAGCTGCATTACCAGATCACCAAAACCGCCATGGAAGCCAACCGCTCCGTGCGCATCCGCACCGAAGTGTCGGGCTACGACGCCATGTGCTTATTGATCAATGCGGGCATGGGTATTGGCATCTTGCCGCGCAAGAGTGCCAGCATTTATCAGATCCCCAATACTCGTGTGATTGAGCTGGACGAAGAATGGAGTCAGCGAGAAATCCTGATCGGGCTGCGCCGCCGTAGCGATTTACAGCCCAGCGCCGAAACCTTGCTGAGCTTCCTGCTCGAGAGCGGCGCTTAAGAAAGCCGACCTTAGCCGGTGCTACGGCCAAGGTCATATCGTCTAATAAGCAGGCCCGGCCTTTACAACATAACTGAGGCGGAGCAGCTATCCGCAAGACGCCTGGCAATCAAACCAGCTTTAGTAAGCGGCGCCGGGCTGAGCAACGAGCACATCAACCTCGTCCTTGAATTGACCCAACAAAGCCGTTGCCGCCTGCCGCAATAACACCGCGTCCACGCCTACGGCCACAAACAAGGCCCCCAAGGACAAATAGTGATGCGCTGCCTCGACATTAGCCTGCAAGATTCCGGGAGCCTTGCCCGCCTTGCTGATACGCACGATCGCGTCCTCAATTGCTGACAGAACATCCGGGTGCCCCGGCTCGGTTAAATACCCCATGCTGGCCGCTAAGTCCGCCGGACCGATGAAAATACCGTCCACGCCCTCTACCGCCAGAATCTCGTCCAGATTATCCAGCGCCTCGCGAGTTTCCACCTGACAAATTACACACATTTCCTGATTGGCCCACGCTACATAGTCCGTGGTCGCCCCCCAGCGAGCAGCACGCGCCAAGGCTGCCCCCACCCCGCGAATACCGTGCGGAGGATAACGTGTTGCGGCAACAGCCGCTTTGGCCTGTTCAGCGTTTTGCACCATGGGGATTAAAAGATTCTGAGCCCCCATATCCAGCAGCAGCTTGATCTGCACAGGGTCATTCCAGCTGGGACGCACAATCGGCGCAATAGGATGGGCCGATACGGCCTGCAACTGCGCCAACAAAGTCTGTACCGTATTGGGAACATGCTCGCCATCCAGCAAGATCCAGTCATAGCCCAGGCCTGCACAGAGGTCCGCCACATACGGGCTGGCCAAGCCATGCCACAAACCAATCTGGGACTGACCCTGCCGCAAAGCCTGCTTGAATGCATTTACCGGGTGCTTCATGTCCTCTCCTTGTCATGTGTTTAGGCGTCAAACAAGTAGTGTAAAGCGCACAAGGTAGAAGTGAGCACAGGGCCTGATTGTTTTGTCTCTGAGCATACCCATGCAGAACCAGCAGACAAGAGTAGGCAACAGAAACGGCCCACTCAATGGGCCGTTCTTCTTGATGCAATGGCAGACGTAATTACAAGGCCTGACCAACCTCTTTCACCAACTCCCCAAAGCGGAGTGTAGTGCGATCTCGCGGACGTGGCAGGTCTACCTCTATCCGGACACTGACACCAGCCGGGCTGCCACCCAGAACGATAATGGTATCGGCCAAAAAGACCGCTTCGTCAATGTCGTGCGTCACAAACAGAACCGCTGCCGAACTACGCTGCCACACTTGAACCAGCTCATCCTGCAAGGCCTGACGAGTCAAGGCATCCACGGCAGAAAAAGGTTCATCCATCAACAACAAATCCGGCTGCACAGCCAAGGCACGGGCAATGCCAACACGCTGTACCTGACCACCCGACAGTTGATGCGGCCAGCGGTCTTTCAGATGCGCCAAACCCACCTGATTCAAGGCGGCATCCACACGCTGATCGCGCTCTTCACGCGACAGGCCCAACCCTTCCAGACCATAAGCCACGTTGGAAGCAATACGTCGCCAAGGCAACAGACGACTGTCCTGAAACACGAAGGCATTGGCACGACGGCCAGGACTATCTTGCAGGTTGGAACGCAGATGTCCGAAGCTAGGCTGGCTCAAACCGGCTGCCGCACGCAACAAGGTGCTCTTGCCTACACCCGAACCACCTACAATCGCCACAAAATGCCCTGCCTGAACTTCCAGATTCACATCGCGGATCACTGGTGCAGGCGCACCGGGGTACTGAAAACCAAACCCCTGGAACTGAATCAAGGCTGCCACTGAAGTACCCATTTGTTGAAAGCCAGAAAAAGCATATCGCACAAGGTGTAGACCACCGAGATGATCAACATATAGACCACCACCGCATCGTAAGCACCCACACCCGCAGCGGCATTCATTTCCTGACCCATGCCAGGCACACCCAGCAACTCGGCTGCAATCAGCGTCATCCAGGCTTGACCGATACCAGCACGCACACCACTCAACAAGCCGGGGCTGATCGCTGGCAACACTACCGTCCAGGCGCGAGCGAAATAGGAGTTATGCCCGAAAGCCGCAGCCAATTCGTAATAGCGGGGATCGACCGAGCGCACCGCACTGTAAGTAGCAAAGTAATTCAGCCAGAACACACCGATTGCAATCACAAAGGCTGCGCCAGTATGGCTGACCTTGAACCAGGCAATGGCAAACACCACCCACGCCAAGGGCGGGATAGGACGCAGCAAGCGAACCAAGTAAGCTTGCAGCAAATCAAAGCGATGGATCGTTGCCGCCGCCAGACCAAAAGCAATACCCAGGAAAGTGCCGATGCCCAAGCCCCAGAAATAATGCACCAGACTGGACTGAGCAGCCGGCCAAAGACGACCGGCTTCAATCTCCTGGAACAAAGCCGAGGGCAAGCTCAATGGATCAGGCAAGGTACCCCGCGGAGCCCAGCCATAGACATAAGCCAGGCGCCACACCAGGATAAACAAGGCCAGACCGGCTACGCCGTAAACAATCCGCTCCAGACCGCGACGCCACAAGGCATCAACCAGGGCACCCGCAGTTGCGGGTGCTGCAGCGGGCAAACTTGCTTGTTTCGCAACGCTCATTACGGTGCTGCCTTTTCATAAAAGCGAACGTCAAACAGGCTTTGAACATCATCCAGCTTGGTAGCCAGCGTGCCTAAAGAAACCTGGAAATCCTGCAGTTGAACCGTGCCATCAATAATCTTGTGAGGGTCAGGCTGGAACTGATCACGCGAGCGCTCGATAGCGGCTTGCACAATCTCTTTAGGCAAGCGACCACCGCCTACATACTTCTGCACATAAGGAGTGGCTTTGGCAGGCTCATCACGCAACAAAGCCGTAGCACGCAGGTGTGCATTCACCAGATGTTGAACCAATTCAGGATTGGACTTGATCAAGCCTTCGCGTACCAGCAGCACCGAACCTGGCTCATTGGGGAACAACTCCCCACCGTGAGCCACAATCTTGGCATCGGGCTGGCGCTGCAGAATTTGGCTAACCGTAGGTTCCAGAATGGCGGCGGCATCAACAGCGTGATTGCTCAAGGCCTGTTGAATCTGGGCCTCGCCCTGGTAGATCACCTCGACCACATTCGGGTCTACTTTCAGCATATTGCGCAGCCAGTACTGCAAGGCAGCCTCTGGCACAGCGCCTTTGGGGTAGCTGGCAACCTTGGGCTTGTGACCCTTCTCTTGGGTGAACTTGGCGACAGCCGCTGCGAAATCAGGCTTGTCCGCATCCAGATAAGCGGCCAGATCGCCAATCGCCACCACACTGACCTGTTCCACGATATTGGACGCGACAACCTTGACGTCAGCCTCCTTGGCCTTGGCCACCAAAGCGGGCCCAATACCCACATAAGCCACGTCCAGCTGACCGGCGATCAAAGCCTGAGTCAGTGCAGGCCCACTCTGAAACTGCACCAGCTTGGGATCTGGCTGCCCCTTGGGCAGTAAGTCGCCCGACCCTAAGCCTACGAACAATTGAGCGGCAGGCATGATGGGCAAATAGCCGATCTCCAGCGCTTGCTCGGCAGCCTGTGCAGAGAAGGAGATAGAAAGAGCTAGAACACTGGGGGCTAAATAACGGAAAAACATAAAGATCTCGTGAAACAGGCGAAAACTGAAGCTTAAACCTGTTGGAGAGACGCATCTTTATTTGCTAATAACTGCAAAGCATAAAAACCACTTTCTTTACGCATCCTCAAACTCCCATGGAAGGAAAAAGCCCATCAACCCTCAAAAGATGGGCTTTCTTTTCTCCCTTCTCTACTTATACATCGCCCTCTTTTGGAAAAAGTTTAATCATTTCCTCAGCTCTGGCCGACCATGCATTCTCATCAGCCAACTGACGCATCCGAGCCCGATAAGCAGGATCGTCCTTAACCGCAAAGGCTCGCCCAATCTGCTCAACATACTCTTCCAGAGAGCCGGCTGAGAACACCTCGGGGTAACACGTGCACTCATCCATGGCAGAGGTCACCACCACAGGAACCTCCAAAGCAAAATACTCAAACAGCTTCAACGGAGACGTCGTCCGGGCGATCTCACCTGGCTCAAACGGAATGATGGCAATATTAAAATGCTGCGCATAAGCAGGAAGCACAGCATAATCAATGGCCCCAAGCCACAACACATTGTCTCGTTGTGACAGCTTTTCACTCCCGCCGTAGTAATCAGGCCCCATGTACACAAAACCATGATCAGGAAAGCGTTCAGCCAGCTCATTGATCACCTCATACCACAGCCAAGGCGCCAACGCCCCAAAGTAGCCCACAATGCGCTGATACTTGCCCAAGAACTGCTTGTAGCGTTCAGGTAAGGCAACGTGACTCCAATCACGGCGGTAGTGATCACAGTCCACACCGTTAGGCACAAACACCACCTTCTCCACCCCGACAGCCTGGATCGCTTCATCACGCAAAGCCTTGGACGATGCAACAATATAGTCAGCATCTCCCCCAAACGCCATCTCTTTAAATCGGCTCAACGCATGCACGTTGTCACCCGAAATAGCCGAGTCAATATGATCGATGTACTCATACACCATCACGTTGCCATCAAGCATGTGAGGACCGTACTCATTATGCGCCGTACTATAGAAGGAGCGTAGTACACCCTTCAAACTGTGAGACTCCCGAGCATTGACCAGCCACACGTTGTCACCAAGATAGCGCGCACCATTGACCGTATCACTAGTCCAGCATACCGTCTCATAAATCACCAGATACCCTAGTCGCCCCAAAGCCTTGGCCATGTGCTGCGGGCGCTGATAAAGAGGGACATTCCAATCAATCACAATCGACTGGATAAAAACCCCGCGATATTCATTACGGAATGCCAGCACGTTTGCATCAAACTGTGCCCAACTAAGATCTGCACTCTGGCCTCCCATTGTCTGCGATGGAGCAACTACCGCTGTTGGCGTAACTCCCCCACCTCGCCTCCATGCGAAATAGCTTTTCACATTACGTTGAAAATTAATGGGGTCCTTTAAAAACCTCGCCAAAACTCGCAACGGTCTAGTTAGTTTCCAAGAAGTGGAGCTTCGAAGAAAATTAACTTCTGCCTCCTTATTAGTTAAACGAGAATTTAAACTGGAAATCTCCTTATTTAACCCATCAGCAATCTCTTTACTATTTTCATGAGCCAATTTCAAATTCTCAATCTCAGATCTTAAATCGTTAGATCGATCCAAAAGAGCATGAATTTCAAGCAAATTTTCTTTTAGAATTTTTGAAAACTCATATTCCCTTTTCCAGCCCTCAGAGTCATAGCCCAACAATGGCTTATTAAAACAATCAGAGTCAATATGAACATCAACCAGCCTGGATACCTTACTCCTGGACCATTCATCCTTGGCATAAACAAGAATAATTTGATCGCCAGGCCACATATTATTAGGAACAATACTGCAATCAACAACCTTTGACCATAAGAGCTTAAATCCCCCCAACCTTACCGGAATATTCTCCTCGGTAAATGTAAAGAAATGCTCATCAATTCTTTCATACTCTCTGTATGGCAAAGCAAAAATCAATCCCAAATTGGCTTTGGAAGATATTTTAGAAATCACAGAGAATGGATCATGAAAATGCTCTAATGTATTGGAAGAAAATATAAAATCATATTTCTTTTCACTAACATTACTTTCAAGCCAATCTTCCGTCAAAAAATCAATGGCCTCATAACGCTCCTTAGCAACTTTTATAGAGGCAGCCGAGAAATCAACCCCACTAAGCCTATGGGGCGGAAAAAAGTTAGCAAGAACATTCGTTCCATCACCTTGAGCACAACCCCAGTCAGCAATACTAAGGCTTTCGTCATTCACCGCCTTGATAAACCATGGTGGCAAATTATTCATGGCTGTTCTAGCAAAAAAACGGGACTGTTCAGGACCAGAATTCGTATCCCAATCCTCCTGAAATCGTGCTTCCCAATAAGTTCTGGAATTAATATTATTTTTCATACTGAGCAGTCGCCTGAACAATCACTTCCGGACTAAAAATCCCGAACATTTTCTCTTCGGTAATCCCAACAAAATAATGCGCACCTTCATAATATTCATAATAATGAACATCCGTATCATTTCGTTTTTCCACCGTAGCCACCAAAAGATACCTACCTGACGCTAAATAATTTCTAAAAGAAAACTGAATACTCCTTTCCTGCCCTTGCGTCCGTTCCGTCAGCTGGTCTTGGAATGTCGAAACAAGAATATCGTTGCCTTTCAAATCCTTGATTGAAAATGCAATCACAAGATCCTCAATAGAAATCCCTGGTGTTAGTTGATATCTAACTTCGACTCTTATATCTTGTCCCCAAGAAATAAGATCAACCTTTTTCCCATTTTTATCCTGAACAGCCGCATATTTAATAATGCCGATATTCGAACCCCAATGGGATGAGGGCCGGTCATCAAGGCCTTCTTCATCATCCCTTGGCGCATCTTCCAAAAGCTCCGGCGCAGATACAGTCTCTATGTCCTCATCCTCTTTGAACATATACTCCATATATCTGCTGGTAATTGGAAAAACCTCACCTATATCAATCAATCTTCCTTTATCCAGCCACAAAACCCTATCACAAAGGGAGCGAATACTGGAGATATCATGACTTACAAATATAATAGTAGTTCCAGCATCTCTAATTTCATTTATTCGTCGCATGCACTTTGCAACAAAGCGGGCATCCCCAACTGCCAAGGCCTCATCTACAATAAGAATCTCTGGCTCGACGTGAATAGCAACAGAAAACGCTAGGCGAGCATACATGCCACTTGAATAGGTTTTAACAGGCTGATCTATAAAGTCTTCTAACTCAGAAAACCCTATAACCTGACTCATCTTGTGTTCAATCTTCTCTTTGGGATACCCCAAGATTGCAGCGTTCAGCAGAATATTATCCCTGCCCGTAAACTCAGGGTTAAAACCAGCCCCTAGCTCCAGCAGTGCAGCAATTCGACCTTGGATAGAAATCTGTCCCGTAGTCGGAGCAACAGTGCCACAAATCATCTGTAACAAAGTTGATTTCCCGCTGCCATTTCTGCCTATTATCCCGAACGTTTCACCACGCCTGATAGAAAAACTGAGCTTTGACAGGGCCGCAAACTCTCTATAGTACTGACAACTTCGTTTAAACATTTGTCGAAGTCTATCGGAAGGTTTTTCATATATTTTATAAACCTTGGAGACGTCTTGAATAACGACCATATCAGAGCACATCTGCAAATCCCTTTTTCATTTTTTTAAAAAAAACAAAGGACATTAACAAAAACAAAATAGAGAACAGCAAAGCAAAAGCACTCAAAAACAGACTAGGAATTTCTCCCCAATAAACGATATCCCGAAAAGCCTCAATATAATAAGACAATGGATTTATATAGATAAATTTTTGAAATCTATCAGGTAAAGCCTCAACAGGATAAAATATAGGAGACAAAAACATGAAAACCGTCGTCATGATCCCTACAAACTGACTGACATCTCGCAGGTAAACACCCACAGCCGAAAGAATCCAGACGCACCCCAAAATAAAGAAGCACAGTGGAACTACGTAAAAAGGAACTAAAAAAACAGTAAGGTGAGGAAGACCAAAAAACACCGAATAAACCAACAGCCAAACAAGAAAACCAATAAAAAAATTGAAGAGTGCAGAGCCAACAGCAACAACACCCAGAGCCTCAATGGGGAAAACAACTTTTTTTACATAGTTAACATTACCTAGAACTATGCCAGGAGCTCTATTAACGCATTCTGAAAAAAAATTGAATACAATCAGGCCTGCAAAGAGTATTAAAGCGAACTCCAACCTACTCCCCCCGGAGGTTCCCCAACGGGCTTGAAAAACGACACTAAAAACAAAGGTATAAACAAGAAGCAAAACCAGAGGAATCAACAAAGCCCAAAACAAGCCAAGAACAGATCCTTTATATTTTGTCTGTATATCTCTATAAATAAGAACCTTAATTAAATATCGATTTTTTATCAGATCAGAAAAAATCATAAAATTAGAAATTAACTTTAACTTAAAACAAAAAGACCCGAGAACAGAAAACTATTCCACTGGAACAATACCCCTATCCTCAAGGCCACTAGGTTGCTTATTCTGATCACCAAAGGCTAACGTTATGGTGTTGGAAAAAGTTTAATCATTTCCTCAGCTCTGGCCGACCATGCATTCTCATCAGCCAACTGACGCATCCGAGCCCGATAAGCAGGATCGTCCTTAACCGCAAAGGCTCGCCCAATCTGCTCAACATACTCTTCCAGAGAGCCGGCTGAGAACACCTCGGGGTAACACGTGCACTCATCCATGGCAGAGGTCACCACCACAGGAACCTCCAAAGCAAAATACTCAAACAGCTTCAACGGAGACGTCGTCCGGGCGATCTCACCTGGCTCAAACGGAATGATGGCAATATTAAAATGCTGCGCATAAGCAGGAAGCACAGCATAATCAATGGCCCCAAGCCACAACACATTGTCTCGTTGTGACAGCTTTTCACTCCCGCCGTAGTAATCAGGCCCCATGTACACAAAACCATGATCAGGAAAGCGTTCAGCCAGCTCATTGATCACCTCATACCACAGCCAAGGCGCCAACGCCCCAAAGTAGCCCACAATGCGCTGATACTTGCCCAAGAACTGCTTGTAGCGTTCAGGTAAGGCAACGTGACTCCAATCACGGCGGTAGTGATCACAGTCCACACCGTTAGGCACAAACACCACCTTCTCCACCCCGACAGCCTGGATCGCTTCATCACGCAAAGCCTTGGACGATGCAACAATATAGTCAGCATCTCCCCCAAACGCCATCTCTTTAAATCGGCTCAACGCATGCACGTTGTCACCCGAAATAGCCGAGTCAATATGATCGATGTACTCATACACCATCACGTTGCCATCAAGCATGTGAGGACCGTACTCATTATGCGCCGTACTATAGAAGGAGCGTAGTACACCCTTCAAACTGTGAGACTCCCGAGCATTGACCAGCCACACGTTGTCACCAAGATAGCGCGCACCATTGACCGTATCACTAGTCCAGCATACCGTCTCATAAATCACCAGATACCCTAGTCGCCCCAAAGCCTTGGCCATGTGCTGCGGGCGCTGATAAAGAGGGACATTCCAATCAATCACAATCGACTGGATAAAAACCCCGCGATATTCATTACGGAATGCCAGCACGTTTGTTTCGAACTGAAACCAGCTCATGTCGTTGGGCATCGAAACAATATCTTCGTTACTCCGACAAGGCCCTTGTTTTAATACAAGGCGCTTCAATGGCAGCAACTTTTGTTGCAACCGCCACGGCAGCTTACGATACACAACACCCAATACAGGTTTGATTTTATTAAGCATATTACAACCCACCGCCCATTACAAAGTTACATGATCTCTAAAGACGTTCGCACAAGTAATCGACAATGCGTCTACAGGAGTCTCCATCCCCATATGGGTTATGCGCATAACTCATAGCCTGATAAGCTGCCGGATCATTAAGCAAGTTTGCTAACTCCCCACAAATCAACTCAGGCGAAGTTCCAACTAATTTAACAGTCCCAGCACTTACTGCCTCTGGCCGTTCTGTTGTTTCTCGCATGACTAAAACAGGCTTCCCTAAAGAAGGAGCCTCCTCCTGAATACCGCCGGAGTCCGTCAAAATAATACAGGAACGACTCATTAGATAAACAAAAGGTAAATAATCTTGCGGCTCCAACAAATGAACATTAGAAACATCACTTAACAGTCTCGCCACTGGTTCCTGTACGTTGGGATTCAAATGAACGGGATAAACAAAATCCACATCCGGAAATGCCTCTGCACTGCTACGTATGCTCTGACAAATACGCTCAAACCCCAGACCAAAGCTCTCACGTCGATGCCCCGTGATCAGAACCATCCGACGCTCTTCATCAAGAAATGGGAATCGCTGCACCATCTCCTTTGACAACGAGTCATCAGCTCGAATTTTCTCCACAACAGACAATAAGGCGTCAATAACTGTATTACCAGTAACAACGATAGTGTCCTCGGGTACCCCCTCCCTTAACAGATTCTGTCGAGACTGCTCAGTAGGAGCAAAATGCATACATGTCAGTACGCCTGTCAAACGACGATTTCCCTCCTCTGGCCACGGAGAGTAAATGTCTCCTGTACGCAAACCTGCCTCTACGTGACCCACTGGAATCTGATGATAGTAAGCAGCCAGGGCAGCAGCAAAGGTGGTGGCAGTATCCCCATGCACCAACAGGACATCAGGCTTGAAGTGTGTAAACACATCCTTCAACCCTGCCAAAATAGCTCCCGTGATGTCTCCCAGGCCTTGCCCCGGTTTCATGATATTCAAATCAAAATCTGGCGTTAGGTCAAAAAGCTCCAACACTTGATCCAGCATTTGTCTATGCTGTGCAGTTACACAGACCCTGGCGTCGATACCTGCCCGGCTGGCTAACTCTTTAACCAAGGGTGCCATTTTTATTGCTTCTGGTCGTGTACCGAAAACTGTCAAAACCTTCATGAAATTCCCTTAAAACATCAAAATTGAGGCTAATTTTATTAGTAATTGCTTTAAAAATTACAGTAGTCCTCAATACATATCACTTTATACGTTGAATAGATCTATCTTACGACTGCTAACAACAAGAGGTATCCACTTCTTATAAATTTCGCTTATTTAAATACGTGACTCTTGCAAAACAGCATGCTAAGGAACTTTAGGCCACACCATACCCGAGCCTAAGCTCTCGATGTTAAAATTACAGCATGCATTACAACATCGCAGGGCGTTTACACAGGGCTACCCTCCAGGCATTCCCACCTCTTATCTCTCTGCATTAAACGCCACTCGGGCCCAACGCGGAACAAAACACGGCTCCTCCCCCGGCACGCAACTTCTCCTTACACTGCGTCAGCCAGTGTAAAATCTTATAAATGGTATGTTCTACAGACTACCTAGTGTCTGTGTCTCCCTATGAGTACCTCTCCCCCTATATTAGTCAGCGTTGTAATGCCTGCATTTAACGCAGCCCGCACAATCCTGGACTCTCTTGCGTCGATGTCACAACAAGACTACCCATATTGGGAGTTACTTGTCGTCAACGATGGCTCCAGTGATAACACCGTTGACCTAGTTACGGAGTACATGCGGAACGACCCACGTATCAAACTTATAGAGCAACCCAGCAACCAGGGGGTAGCAGCAGCTCGCAATGCCGGTATCGCTGCAGCACAGGGCCAATACCTTGCGTTTCTGGACTCTGATGACTTATGGCTACCTCATAAGCTCAGCACCCAGCTAGCAGCCATGCAAAAACACCAGGCTACTGTCTCCATGACAGCCTACTATCGTTTCCAGCAGCTCTCACAATGGCAAAGCATGAGCACTCCCCCACTCTGGGTGGATTACAAAACCCTGCTCAAAGGAAACGCGATTGGCAACCTAACCGGGATGTACGACTGCCAGGCATTAGGCAAGGTCTATCAAACAGCAGTTCACCATGAAGACTATTTAATGTGGCTGGAAGTTGTACGTAGAGCAGGAAAGGCCTATGGCTTGCAAGAGGTCCTTGCCGCCTATCGTGTTAGCGCAGGCAGCTTGTCCGGCAACAAGTTCAAGTCCTTACAGTGGACATGGCAAATCTATAGACATCATCTGAAACTGTCCGTTGTACAATCCAGCTATCTAATGTTTCACTACATCGTGAAAGCAATTCTGAAGCGGACTTAGCTAACCATGGGAACTGTCGTTCAGTCTGCACCTTGGGTCGACTTCATCCTGGTTAACTACAATGGTGGCAAGAAAATTGTTGATACCATCAACAGCATCAAGCAATTCAGCACTAGACATGCCTACACCATTACCGTTGTCGACAATGGCTCTACTGACCAAAGTTGCAGTCTGATTGCCCAGCAGTATCCTGACATCCAAATCATTCAAACGCATGCCAATCTGGGCTTTGGTCGGGCTTGCAACATCGGGGTTGCCCATACTCAGGCCCCGAACATCCTCCTGATCAATCCCGATGCCAAACTGCAAACTGATGTTCTGAGTATTTTCGAGCAGTTTCTGAGCATATATCCGGATTCTCCCAGGCCGATCCTGGGTGGCTCTGCCTTGGGGATCAAAGGGCAACCTGATTTTGCCTTCGAACGCTTCCCGAACTGTTTCACCTTATTGTTGAAATCCGTAGGACTAGGGCGTCTGCTGCGCAGCAGACAGCCGCTAACAACTCCCACACAAGTTGACCATGTTTCGGGTAGCTTGCTGTTTATCAGCCGCGAGCAGTATATAGCCTTGGAAGGTTTTGACGAACAGTTCTTTCTGTACTTTGAAGAGACAGATCTACAGTTCCGCGCCCGTGAAATGGGAATCCCTTCTTTCCATATCCCTGCCGCTCAATACTTCCACGAAGCTGGTGGTACCTTTACAGACAAGTCTTTCCGAGGCCAGTGCTACAGCGCGGGCATGAAAGTCTATTTGAAGAAGCGCTATGGTGCGGCCGGCAAGTTGATTTTTACGGTTTACGATGTACTGGACAGGCTGACTCGCCCCGCACGTCACTTGGTCAAATGTCTGCTACGCGAGCACAAACCTAACGCGCCCCAAAGCCAGTAAGCATCGTTTTTACCGTCAGGAATACGATATACACATCGAGCATTACTGAACAATGCTTGATGTAGTAAAAGTCGTGCTCGATCTTGACTCGAGTATCGTCCGCATTGGCGACATACCCTTGGCGTACCTGTGCCCATCCCGTAATACCGGGCTTCACGACGTGGCGGTAGCTATAGAAGGGAATTTTCTCGTCGAACTCCCGCACAAAAGAAGGCTGCTCCGGCCTCGGACCGATCAGGCTCATTTCACCGCGTAAGACGTTATAGAACTGCGGCAGTTCATCGATACGTAATTTGCGGATAATTCTGCCAACCCGAGTAATGCGCGGATCATCCTCTCCTGCAAACTGTTCAACCGCGCACTCCTGATCAAAGCGCATGCTGCGCAGCTTATAAATAGTGAACTCGCGGTTTCCCAAACCTATTCGCTGTTGGGAGTAAATCACTTTACCGGGACTTTCCAAACGGATGGCCAACATCGCCACCAGACAAATGGGAACCACTACCACGGAGCTGAGAATGACCATGGAGTAATCGAAAATCAGTTTTAGAATCTCGTAACCTCGAGATGGCAGCAAGGATCCAATCGTGTTCTCCGACATGCGATCAATCTTGACTCGCCCTGTCAAAGACTCAAAAACTTGTCGAGAGTTGTACACCGCCACCCGATCCAGCGCACAGCGTGTCAGGAAACGCTCCGTTTCAGGCTGTATACAAGAAAAATCCGCTACAACTCCATCATAGCGATACCCGGCAAGGTCAAGGCTATTCAGCAAACGGCCATCCAAACCGGGTAGCTCCAGCAGGGTCTGGGCCTCCCCTCCAGGCACAATGGCCAGTTTCAGGACTCGATAACGAGTGGTGAACAGGTTCTCCAGTAAAAACCAAATCAAGGCCAGGAAACTGCTGCTCAACAGGAGCGCCCGTGAAGCGTCATAACGAAAGACGAAGCTGGTGATGTAGATAGCAGCGTAGGTCACCCCTACCGTAGGAATAATCAGCCACGCACTACGGGCTCCAGGATACCCTTGCTGGCTCTTGTCAATCAGCAGCTTGCAACTGACAAACGCGACTATGGCCAGGAGCAACGCTGTGCGTTGACCGCCATCCAGGCTCCATAATCTATCCCAACCCCACAACAACAAAACCGGGGCCAGCACCACGACGACAAACCCGATCAACCACGAGCTGGGCCCGGACAATAGGAGTATCTCGTGCAAACGCTTAAACCGCCTGATTTTTATTTGATTCATCGAAGCACTAATAACCTAAAATAGCCCATTCACGCGCCAATTATACGTCGCTCCCGAGTAACGCTAACTAGCCTAATCTGATTTACGTGATACGTTTAACGGGTCAACACCACAGCGCCTAGCTTGTCTGTTCACCTGCCTCTGCCCCAGCAAATTTTTTGCATCCTCCCTTTTTATGTCCGAGCCCGTATCCAAGTCTACTTTTTCATTCAATGCGGCCGCTCATTTGGGCGTAAGCCTGTTTTTCATTAGCCTGATTTCCACACGCACTATCTATTCAGTCGGTGTTGTTCTTCTGCTGTTGACTACGCTCTCCTGGTATCTGGCAGGCTCTCAAACTCGTCTGTCCGTGCAAAGCTTGGGCGTCAGTCGGGGCTTGTATACGATACTGACCCTGATCTTTGCCAATGGGCTACTGATTTGGTTCCTGCATCAGAACCCGGGCGATCAGCTGGACCTGCTCAGCCGCTATCTATTGCTTATCCCCATTTTGTACATGCTCAGCTCCATGCGCATTCATAGCAGCGTGATTTGGGCTTGTTTTGCATTGGGTACCCTGTCGGCCTTGTGGATCATCCCGGCTCAATACGGTGGCCCATTACATGACGGTCGCATCTACGGTTATACCGGTGCCATCCAGTTTGGCAATATCGCGTTAAGCCTAGCCTGCTTCTGCCTGACAGCCATCCTGAGCCAGCTCAACCAGCAGCAGCGCTCTACCCCGGCTCTTCTCTTATCTGTGCTGGGCACTCTGGCAGGCTTTCTACTATCGCTTCTATCTGGCAGCCGCGGCGGCTGGATTGCCCTTCCCGTCGTCTTGCTGATACTTGCCTACGCTTATTTACCAAAGCAACACTTTAAGCGAGGCGCAATCATCCTGTCCCTGGCGGCAGTCCTGAGCGCCAGTATCCTGTGGCACACTGATGCGATTCAGTCCCGGCTGGCCCTGGCTCAGCACGATATCGAACAGTTTGAGGCAGGCAACGCCAACACCTCCATTGGTGCCCGCTTTGCAATCTGGCAGGCAAACTGGGCCTTGATAAAGAAACAGCCTTTTTCTGGCTGGTCCTACGCGGCACACCAACAAGCCCTTGAGGATCTGGTTAAAGACGGACAGGCAGATCCCGTGGTTTTGAAGTTGGCCAACTCGCATAACAATTACATAGAGACCTGGGTGGACTGGGGCCTGGCAGGTTTGCTATTGCAATGTTCACTCTTGCTTTACTGCTTTTATGGCTTTATTCGCCGTGTTCACTCCTCAGACATACGCACTCGCGCTTACGCTACCTGTGGGAGTATTGTGGTTGCCGTGTACATACTGGCCAACCTGACCCAGAACATGATGGAACGCAATAACACGCTCCTGTTTTTCCTGATTAGTGTGGCGTTGTTCTGGAGCCAGATTTACCCCAACCAAGCCAAGCGGCAATCTATGCCTTAGCTCATGCCTGCCAAGAAATTACTCGGCAATTCTTTCTGGAACCTGAGCTCCTATATGGTGCTCATGTTCGCTTTCCTGCCCTCCATGGGCTTGATGGCACGGCTGTTAGGCCTGGAGCCTTTTGGCATCTATACGCTGCTCTTTGCTCTGATCGGCTATGCCAGCCTGTTTGACCTGGGGATCAGCCGAGCCTTGATCCGAGCCATCGCCATGGCCAGCAAGCACCCTGGGCAAATCCAGTCAATTCTAGGCACAGCCAGCTTACTGATCTTGCTCAGCAGCAGTATTGCCGCTGTGCTGGTTTATCTGCTCAGCCCCTTCTTGGTGCAATGGCTTAATATCAGCACGGAGTTACGCCCAGACAGCCTGTTTGCCTTTCGTCTTCTGGCACTGACTCTGCCCTTGTTGCTGTTGCAAGCAGTCTGGTTGTCCTATCTGGAAGGACTCTCGGACTTCAAACAGGTCAACATACAACGCACCATCAGTGGCTTGCTGCTCGCCGTCTTGCCCTTGCTGAGCATTCTTTATCAAGCCAGTCTCAGCTATGCCGTTCTCGGTCTCTTTGCCGGACGTTTAATCAGTTGCTTGCTCGCCTACTTCTGGGCACTGCCTGCCCATGTCCGTCAAGGAATGTGGCGCTGGGACAAACAACAAGCGCAGGCATTGTTGCGCTTTGGGGGCTGGCTGACAGTCAGCAATCTGATCAGCCCTTTGATGGTGTATTTTGATCGCTTTTTGCTATCTAACCTGAATGGGGCAAGCACAGTCAGTTTTTACACAGCACCATCAGAAGCTATTACTCGCTTACTAAACATTCCAGGGGCAGTTGTACGAGTGATTTTTCCTTTGCTCAGCACCCAGAAAGACGCACGCCAGGAAACCCGGCTGACATACCTGTTGCTACTGGCAGTATGCGGGCTGATCAGCCTGATCGGCATTGTGGGCGCCAAGTGGATCATCTTGCTCTGGCTGGGTGAGGCGTATGTAGAGCAGTCCGTACTGATTCTGCAGATTCTGTTGCTGGGCTTCTTTTTCAACGCCATTGCCCAGATCCCCTACACCGTGATTCAGGCCAGGGGACACGCTCACATTACCGCCTATGTACATTTGGCTGAGATCCTGCCCTATGTCGCCCTACTGTACGTGCTGATCTCTCAGTTCGGGCTGCCTGGTGCCGCAATTGCCTGGACCACCCGGGTTATCGTAGACTGCCTTGCCCTATTAATTCTGGCTAAACGCTATCGCTAAGCCTTTCGGAACGCTACTTAATCGTCATGCATATTCTCGTTACCGGTGGTGCCGGCTTCATCGGTTCAGCCCTGATCCGCCATCTGATCCAGGAGACAGAGCACTTCGTCCTGAACGTGGACAAATTGACGTATGCGGGCAATCTGGAGTCGCTGGCTTCAATCCAGGAACACCCTCGATATCAGTTTGCGCAAAACGATATCCAGGATGGACCAGCCATACAGGCTCTGCTGGAAAAATTCCAACCCGATGCCATCATGCATCTGGCAGCCGAATCACATGTGGATCGATCTCTGGATGGCCCGGCAGCATTTATTCAGACCAATATTGTAGGTACCTGCACCTTGCTGGAGTGTGCTCGCCATTACTGGAACACACTGCCTGAGCCTAAAAAATCCAGTTTCCGCTTCCATCACATCTCAACGGACGAGGTGTATGGCGACCTGCACAACACCACAGAGCTCTTTGTAGAAACGACACCTTACGCACCGAGCTCCCCGTACTCGGCCAGCAAGGCCAGTTCAGACCACTTGGTCCGGGCCTGGCACCGCAGCTATGGCCTGCCCACCTTGCTCAGCAATTGTTCCAACAACTACGGCCCCTACCATTTCCCTGAAAAACTTATCCCTCACATGATCTTGAATGCCCTCAAAGGGCAGGCATTACCGGTCTATGGAGAAGGCAAGCAAATCCGTGACTGGCTGTACGTGGAAGATCATGTACGCGCTTTGCTGACGGTGCTGGAGAAAGGCCAGGTAGGTCAAACCTACAATATTGGTGGCCATAACGAGCAGCAGAACATTCATGTCGTTCAAGAAATTTGTGCTCTGCTTGAGGAACTGGTCCCAACAAAACCCGCTGGTCTCCAGCACTACGCAGACCTGATCACCTACGTGCGGGACAGGCCTGGACACGATCAGCGCTACGCTATTGATGCTAGCAAGATTGAACGTGAATTGGGCTGGAGGCCCCAGGAAACCTTCGAGACGGGCTTGCGCAAAACTGTACAGTGGTATTTAGAAAACTCGGGCTGGTGGGAGCGTATCCTTAACGGTCAATATCAGCTACATCGCTTAGGCAAGACAGAATAATGAAAGGCATCATCCTCGCCGGTGGATCCGGTACCCGCTTGCACCCTATTACCTTGGGGGTATCCAAGCAACTCCTGCCTATCTACGACAAACCCATGATTTATTACCCCTTGTCAGTGCTGATGCTGGCAGGGATACGTGAAATCCTGATCATCTCAACCCCTACCGATCTACCCAGCTTCCGTACTCTGCTAGGCGATGGCAGCAACTTTGGCGTTGAGCTGAGCTATGCCGAGCAAGCCTCCCCTGATGGATTAGCACAGGCTTTTCTGATCGGGGCCGATTTCATAGGCTCTGATCGGGTCAGCCTGATCCTGGGGGATAATATTTTTTATGGCTATGGTTTTAGCCAGATGCTGAAAGAGGCGGCACAACGCGAACAAGGAGCCACTATTTTTGGCTATCAAGTCAGCGATCCAGAGCGTTTTGGCGTGGTGGAGTTCGATGCTCAGGGCAAAGTTGCCTCGATCGAAGAGAAACCCCAACAGCCCAAATCCAATTTTGCCGTAACTGGCCTGTACTTCTACGACAATCACGTCGTAGATATCGCCCGCCAGGTACGCCCTTCTGCTCGTGGTGAGCTGGAAATTACCGACGTAAACAATGCCTACCTACAGCAAAATAATTTACATGTCAGCCTGTTAGGCCGAGGCTTTGCATGGCTGGATACCGGCACGCACGAAAGCCTGCAAGAAGCCGGCAGCTTTGTACGCACGATTGAACATCGCCAAGGGCTTAAAATCGCCTGCCTGGAAGAAATTGGCTTCAAGCAAGGCTGGCTTGAACGTACCACCCTGGAACGGCAGGCGCAGGCTTTGGAAAAAACAGAATACGGCCAGTATTTACACAAGCTTCTCCAGGAGCCAGTCCAGCTTGGGAAAACCGCTTAACTTTTGCGTAAGGCCTGCACTTTTTGCAGGTACTGCCCAGCATAATGCTGGTCAAAATAATCCGAATACTGAGCCTGCCATACTTCCCGCGCACGAGCGGCCGCTTGTTGAACCTGCAGCATATCCAGGCCTTGCAACCAGGCTTCAATCGCTTGCTGGCCTTCTTCCACGGCCCAGCCTGTTTGATGTTCAAGCACCTTCGCTGCAGTCGGGATACCAGTTGTCGTCAACATGGCACGCCCAAGCATCAAGTGCTCGTAATATTTATTAGGCGCAGCAAATAAGTGATTGGGGACTGTCTTGTAATACATCCCCACCACAATCTGGCATGACTGCATCAACTGAAGCCCTTGAACCGAGCTTTGTGCACCGTAGTAATGAATATGAGCGTGTTCTTGTGCCGAACGCGTAAACAAATCCGCCAATGGGCCGTATCCCGCCACGTGCAGCTCGCAATCAGGAAACTGCTCACAAGCAGCCAACAGGTCTTCCAGACCACGATTCTTTGCTTCCAGCACACCAAAATAAGCAATCTTTACGGGCTGCTCATCAGAGACCGGCACATAGTTCTGAACCTCGGATTTCTGTGGCACATTTTCCAGCACCATCAAAGATGGTGTTGCTGGATCCATTCCTTGCTGCGCTATACGGCAGGGATCAGCCAGAATCCCTACATCGGCGGTCCTCAACAGATAGTTTTCCAGCTTGTCTACCCACCTGCCTAAAACGCCGGGAAAATAGCGCAAGGAACTGTACTTGTCGTAAACATCAAAAATCCATGGCTTGCGACATAGCACTGCGTACACCTTCACCGCCATAGCGGTATCCAGGTCGACGGCATGCACCAGCTCGATCTTGCGGTTATTTTTCAGCAACCAGCGCAGGACAAACACATTCCAAAAAGCAATACCAATCAGGCTGCGCCACCCGGCGCCCAGTGCAGCTGCTCGCGTGTAGTAGGTATCATTGCTGGACTTCTGTGCGGGGACTGTCCCTCGCTCCCATCCTACAAAGTGGTAAGGAATCTGGGCTTCGTCCAACACCTTGAGGTACTTGGCCAGCTTGCCGTCCACATGGCGCAGGTATGAGCGTATAAAAACAAGCATTCGCACTTAATCCAGTGTTTTACTAAAGCCATCCACGATAGCTAAAAAAAGGTCAAATAGATACAATTTCAGGCTAACTATCGTGTCAGCCTTATACTGATTCAACGGCCTTACCGGGCTTGTGAATGTCGCGATCTGCGCCCATCTTCCTGCCTGACGTGGCAACACCCCAAACCCAATCTTTGCAATGACCATTTACCCCACCCGCCTGCCAGGCGTTCTGATTATTGAACCTGCTGTTTTTGGTGATGAGCGTGGTTTCTTCAAGGAAACCTTCCACCAGCAACGCTATCAAGAACAGGCCGGGATCAATCTGCCCTTTGTACAGGACAACTTTTCCCGCTCCGAGAAAGGAGTCTTACGTGGTCTGCATTTTCAAAAAACTCGACCCCAAGGAAAACTGGTTAGTGTCAGCCGGGGAGCAGTATACGATGTGGCCGTAGATATACGGCCAGGCTCGCCTACTTTGGGCCAGTATGTAGGCGTGGAACTCAGCGAATCAAACCATAAGCAGCTGTGGATCCCACCAGGCTATGCCCACGGTTTTTGTGTTCTGTCTGACTTTGCTGACTTCAACTACAAATGCACCGACTTTTACTTTCCTCAAGATGAAAGCGGATTGGCGTGGAACTGCCCTGAAGTCGCCATTGCCTGGCCAATCCAGAACCCGCAGTTGTCCGAGAAAGACAAGCACTACCCCGTGCTGAGCCAGCTCATCGCACAAAACAAAGCCTGAAGCCATGCCACGCCCATCTTTCCTGATTACTGGCGCCCACGGTCAACTAGGCCAGTCTTTTGGATGGCTCGTTAGCAATACAACAATCGTGGCCAACCTGATCCTGCTTGGCCACGCCGAGCTGGATATCACACAAGCAAACTCCATTGCTCAGGCCCTGGATCAGCATCGCCCTGATGTCGTCATCAATGCCGCAGCCTATACCGCGGTCGACAAGGCCGAGTCCGAACCAGAGAAAGCACGGCTAATCAACAGCACAGCCCCTGGCCTGCTCGCCCAGGCATGTGCGGAGCGGGGCATAAGCATGGTGCAGGTCTCTACTGACTATGTCTTTGATGGCTCAGCGACACAGCCTTACGCAGAGGACGCCCCTGGCAATCCTGTTAGCGTCTACGGGCAAAGCAAGCTGGACGGGGAACAAGTAGTCCTGGCGGCCTTGCCCTCTGCCCTCATTCTGCGCACAAGCTGGGTGTTCAGCCAATTCGGCACTAACTTTCTGAAAACCATGCTCCGATTGGGGCAGGAGCGCCGTGAGTTGAACATTGTGGCGGATCAGATCGGCGGCCCTAGCTACGCCCCGCATATTGCCCAGGTGCTGTTGGCAATGGCAGAAAGACTGTTTAAGTCCAAGCAGAACCCAGACGAGCACCGGCCACCTTCAGGCATCTACCATTTCGCCGGGCAACCCAATGTCAGCTGGTATGAGTTCGCCCAGGAGATATTCAGCCAGGCGGTCAAACTGGGATTATTGACTCAAGCCCCCAGCCTGACACCTATCCCCACCAGCGACTACCCCACACCGGCAAAGCGACCAGCGCAATCGCGCCTGCTGCAAACCAGGCTGGACGCCTTATTAAGCCCACAGAATATGGAGCGGGACTGGCGTCTGGGTGTAGAGAAAAGCCTGCTATCGCTTAGAAGCACACACCAAGGCTGATCCTCTTCACGCTTGGTGAGTACTCCTGGGCAATTCAACTCACAGTAATGTGGCATCGACCCATTCTGCGCAAGCGATGGCCGCTAGCACGATACCCTGCCCCCACCTGCTTTCTGCTTTCTGCTTTCTGCTTTCTGCTTTCTGCTTTCTGCTTTCTGCTTCTAACAGGATCATTGCCCCTAGCTTGAAGTGCAAACCCCACTCAACAGCCCCGTTCTCCCTTTTCCTTTTCCCCGGCGAGCCAAACGCAAAAAAGCCACCC
Organism: Alcaligenes sp. DN25; assembly: GCF_023674485.1. NCBI lineage: Bacteria > Pseudomonadati > Pseudomonadota > Betaproteobacteria > Burkholderiales > Alcaligenaceae > Alcaligenes > Alcaligenes sp. DN25. Next base: position 3,661,115 of record NZ_CP098408.1, read on the forward strand.
CTAAGGGTGGCTTTTTCACGGATGCTACCGACTCTTGAGCTTAGTGCTTGCGCGCGTTGCTCAAGCGACGTGCTGCGGCAGCTTGAGCGGCCAGCATGGCCAGCTCGGCTTCCACAACAGCGATATCGGCCTTGTCCTTGGTGTTACGCAGGGCTTCTTCCGCATGCTTGCGGGCTTCCAGCGCCTTTGCTTCATCCAGGTCTTGTGCGCGAATCGCGGTATCCGACAATACAGTGACTTTCCCAGGCTGAACCTCGAGTATGCCGCCAGCGACAAAGATATGCTCTTCGCTGCCATCGTCCATAACGATCTTCAGCGTGCCGGGACGAATCCGCGAGATCAGTGGAGTGTGACCGGGCAAAATACCCAGCTCCCCAGCCTCGCCGGGCAGTGCCACGAACTTTGCTTCACCAGCAAAGATCGATTCTTCAGCACTAACCACGTCAACATGAAGCTTAGCCATGAGTAATCCTTATTACTGAATAGTCTTGGCTTTTTCGAAAGCCTCGTCGATCGAACCGACCATGTAGAACGCCTGTTCTGGCAGTGCATCACACTCGCCGTCGACGATCATCTTGAAGCCGCGCAGGGTTTCAGCCAGTGGAACGTACTTACCAGGCGAGCCGGTAAACACTTCTGCCACGTGGAAAGGCTGAGACAGGAAGCGCTGGATCTTACGAGCACGGGCAACAGCCTGCTTGTCTTCTGGAGACAGCTCGTCCATACCCAGAATCGCGATAATGTCACGCAATTCCTTGTAGCGCTGCAGCGTTTGTTGAACACCGCGAGCCACTGCGTAGTGCTCTTCGCCCACAATTTGTGGATCCAGCTGACGGCTGGTGGAGTCCAGAGGGTCCACAGCGGGGTAAATACCCAGAGCAGCAATGTCACGCGACAACACAACAGTGGAGTCCAAGTGCAAGAAGGTCGTAGCAGGCGATGGGTCAGTCAAGTCATCGGCTGGAACGTAAACGGCCTGGATGGACGTAATCGAACCGGTCTTGGTGGAGGTAATGCGCTCTTGCAGCTTACCCATTTCCTCGGCCAGCGTAGGCTGGTAACCCACTGCGGAAGGCATACGACCCAGCAAAGCGGACACTTCGGTACCAGCCAGCGTGTAGCGGTAGATGTTGTCCACAAAGAACAGGATGTCACGGCCTTCGTCACGGAACTTCTCGGCCATGGTCAGGCCGGACAGTGCCACACGCAGACGGTTGCCTGGAGGTTCGTTCATCTGACCGAACACCATGGCCACTTTGGACTCGCTCAGGTTATCCATCTGGATAACGCCAGCATCGGCCATTTCGTGGTAGAAGTCGTTACCTTCACGGGTACGCTCACCCACACCGGCAAACACGGACAGACCGCTGTGTGCCTTGGCGATGTTGTTGATCAGCTCCAGCATGTTCACGGTCTTGCCCACACCGGCACCACCGAACAGACCAACCTTACCACCCTTGGCGAACGGGCAAACCAGGTCAATCACTTTAATGCCGGTTTCCAGCAGCTCTACGGAAGGCGACAGTTCGTCGAAAGTAGGCGCAGGCTGGTGAATGGCGCGACGCTCGTCAGACTGAATAGGACCGACTTCGTCAATGGGGCGACCTAGAACGTCCATAATGCGACCCAGGGTGCCAACACCCACAGGTACGGAGATGGGAGCGCCCGAACCGGCCACTTCCATACCGCGGCGCAGGCCGTCGCTGGAACCCATGGCGATGGTGCGAACTACACCGTCACCCAATTGTTGCTGTACTTCAAAAGTCAGGCCTTTTTCTGCGAAAGCCGAACTTTCGTCAACGAGCGTCAATGCTTCGTAGACTTTAGGGATGCTGTCGCGGGGGAACTGAATATCCACCACGGCGCCGATGCACTGAACGATGGTACCGTTGCTCATGTTGAGTCCTTGCAATATAACTTTGATGGTGTGCCTTGCCGTGATTACACAGCGGCGGCACCCCCCACGATTTCAGAGATTTCTTTCGTAATCGCTGCCTGGCGGGTCTTGTTATAGACCAGCTGAAGATCGGCAATAACGGTCTTGGCGTTGTCCGAAGCGGCTTTCATCGCCACCATACGAGCAGACTGCTCGGAGGCCATGTTCTCGGCAACGGCCTGATACACCAGACCCTCTACGTAACGCAGCAACAAGTCATCAATAACCGACTTGGCATCGGGTTCGTAGATGTAATCCCAACCGTATTCGGAAGAGTTGACGCTTTCTTGCGCGACTACCTGATCACCAGCCTGGAAAGGATCTTTCAGACCGGAAGGCAGAGGCAGCAAGCGAATAAATGTTGGGTCCTGCTTCATCGTATTGACAAAGCGGCTGGTCGCCAGATAAACAGCATCAATGCGGCCTTCCACGAAGTCGTCGATCTGCACCTTGATGGCGCCAATCAGACGTTCCAGGTTAGGCGCGTCGCCCAAACCCACTTCCTGAGAAACCAGATTGGCACCAACACGCGCCAATGTTCCAGCAGCTTTACCACCCAGAGCCGTCGTCTGAACCTTAATACCCTTGTCCTCAAACTCGCGAACACGCGCAAGTACCAGACGCAGAATATTGGTGTTCAGGCCGCCACACAGACCTTTGTCCGTGCTGACAACCACGATGCCTACCGATTTGACTTCGGCAGGCTCAACCATGTAGGGGTGAGTGTAGTCGGGGTGCGCCTGCATCAGATGCGAAGCAATCTCGCGCACCTTGTCTGCATAGGGACGGCCAGCACGCATCCGCTCTTGCGCCTTGCGCATCTTGGATGCCGCCACCATCTCCATGGCTTTGGTGATCTTGGACGTGTTTTGCACGCTCTTGATCTTAGTACGAATTTCCTTGATTCCGGCCATCACACTTTCCTGTAAGGGCATTATCGGGAGCCAGACTAGGCTGTCGACTCCCGCTAATCATGACGCCGGGGTTTCCGGCGCCTGCCAACAATGATTAGAAAGCGCCGTGCTTTTTGAAGTCCTGGATGGCTGTAACCAACTCAGCCTCGTCTTCTTTAACCAGTTCCTTCTTGCTTTCGATACGCTCAACCAGGGCAGCGAACTTGCTGCGCAGGTGATCTTTCAGGCCTTTCTCGAAAGGCAGAACCTGAGCGACTTCCAGATCGTCGAAGTAACCGTTGTTCACAGCGTACAGGCTCACGGCCAGTTCCCACACAGCCAGAGGCTGGTACTGGGGCTGCTTGAGCAGTTCGACCACGCGCTTACCACGTTCCAGCTGGCGACGGGTTGCGTCATCCAGGTCGGAAGCGAACTGAGCAAACGCAGCCAATTCACGGTACTGAGCCAAGTCGGTACGAATACCGCCGGACAGTTTCTTGATGACCTTGGTTTGAGCAGCGCCACCCACGCGGGACACCGAAATACCGGCGTTAATAGCGGGACGAACACCAGCGTTGAACAGGTCGGACTCCAGGAAGATCTGACCGTCAGTAATCGAAATCACGTTGGTTGGAACGAAAGCGGAAACGTCACCGGCTTGCGTTTCAATGATAGGCAGTGCGGTCAACGAACCGGTCTTGCCTTTCACTTCACCGTTAGTGAATTTTTCTACGTACTCGGCGTTCACACGAGCAGCGCGCTCGAGCAGACGGGAGTGCAGGTAGAACACGTCACCGGGGTAGGCTTCACGGCCTGGTGGGCGACGCAGCAACAGGGATACTTGACGGTAGGCCCAAGCTTGCTTGGTCAAGTCGTCATAAATGATCAGGGCGTCTTCGCCACGATCACGGAAGTATTCACCCATGGTGCAACCGGAGTAAGGAGCCAGGTATTGCATGGCGGCGGACTCGGAAGCCGAGGCGGCCACAACAATCGTGTACTCCAGAGCACCGTGCTCTTCGAGCTTGCGCACCACGTTGTTGATCGTGGAAGCTTTTTGGCCCACGGCAACGTAGATACATTTAACGCCATTGCCCTTTTGAGCAATGATGGTGTCCACAGCCACGGCAGTTTTACCGGTCTGACGGTCACCAATGATCAGTTCGCGCTGACCACGGCCGATTGGCACCATGGAGTCCACGGCTTTCGTGCCGGTCTGCATGGGCTGGGAGACGGACTCACGGGCGATAACGCCAGGAGCCACTTTCTCGATGACGTCAGTCATCTTGGCGTTGATCGGGCCCTTGCCGTCGATAGGCATGCCCAGAGTATCAACCACACGACCCAGCAGTTCGGGGCCAACGGGTACTTCCAGAATACGGCCAGTTGTTTTAACTGCGTCGCCTTCGGAAACACCGGTGTATTCACCCAGAATCACGGCGCCGACAGAGTCGCGCTCGAGGTTAAGGGCCAGACCGAACGTGTTGTTCGGAAATTCGAGCATTTCGCCCTGCATCACATCGGACAAACCGTGGATGCGCGTAATACCGTCGGTCACGGATACGACCGTGCCTTGTGTACGAACGTCAGTCGACGCACCCAGGCCTTCGATGCGGCTCTTGAGCAGTTCGCTGATCTCGGACGGATTAAGTTGCATGTTCAGACTCCTGAAATCCTGTTTACTGACTCGCGCTATGCGGTCAGCGTATCGCGCATGCTGGCCAGCCGGGCCTGCACGGAAGTGTCGAGCACCTGGTCACCAACAATCACCCGAATACCGCCGATAAGGTCAGCGTCGACGGTCACAGTCGGTTTTAGCTTCAGGCCAAACTTTTTCTCCAGCCCAGCGGTCAGCTCAGCAACCTGAGCCTCAGCCATCGGGAAAGCACTGATAATCTGTGCCTGCGCCGTGCCTTCGAGTTGGTGTTTCAATAGATCAAACTGTTCTGCAATTTGTGGCAACAGCAAGATGCGCTGGTTATCCACCAACAATTGAAGAAAGTTGCGAGCCTTTTCGGTGACCTGTGACTTAACCAGGCCCGTAAAGAGTTCGAGTCGCTGCCCGTTATTCAGGCGCGGATCGTTCAGTGCCTCGCGCACATCGTGGAGACCGGCCACCTGAGCCATTTCGGACAACAGGGCCGACCACGATTCGAGGCCCTGGCTGTCGTCGCGTACGGCGGCGAACAGGGCTTCGGCGTAAGGTCTGGCAATAGTCGATAGTTCAGCCATGGCCTGCCTTGATGTTAAAGTTCTGCCTTGAGCTGCTCGAGCAGCTGGGCGTGCGCATTCGCGTCAACTTCGCGTCGCAAGATTTGCTCGGCACCCTTGACAGCCAAGGCAGCCACTTCGCTACGCAGACCTTCACGTACGCGTTGCACTTCCTGGTTAGCGTCTTGCTGGGCCTGCGCAATAATGCGGGCTTTTTCGGCTTCGGCTTCACGACGAGCTTGCTCCAAAAGAGCAGTCGCTTGTTTTTCAGCGTCGACAATGCGTTGATGGTTTTCGGACTTGGCCGAAGCGTCCATCAGGCTGATACGCGCTTGGGCCTGTGCCAGATCGGCCTTGCCTTTATCGGCAGCAGCCAAACCATCAGCGATTTTCTGACGACGATCATCGATTGCTTTCGTCAGTGGCGGCCATACGAATTTCATCGTAAACCAGGCCAAAACGAAAAACACGATCATCTGAAAAAAGAGAGTCGCGTTTAAATTCACGGTCGTATCCCTTCAATACCACGTGTGTAGGAAGCGGTATGCGTCCTGACACATGTATGTTCAAGTCGACAAGCGGTGCATGATCAAACCGAGCAACACACCGCTAACGACGACTGCCTGCCCGTCTGCCAAAAGCGGCAACGGACTCGCCTTATTACCCAACGAATGGGTTGGCGAATGCAAACAACATGGCGATACCGACACCGATCAGGAAAGCAGCATCGATCAGACCGGCCAACAGGAACATCTTGGTTTGCAGAGCGTTCATCAGTTCAGGCTGACGAGCCGATGCTTCCAGATATTTACCACCCATCAGGGCGATACCAATGCAAGCGCCAAAAGCGCCCAGACCGATGATGATACCGCAAGCAAGAGCAACGAGAGCTACGTTGGTCATGACAACTCCTTGGTTAAAAATCAGGTGTAATTCAAAAAAATCAAAGCGTTAGCAGGCCAGGCCTGCTCCCCCCAACCAGACACCATTGTCCAGTCGGAATCGGATTAATGGCCTTCGTGTGCTTGTCCAATATAGACAAGGGTGAGCATCATGAAGATGAACGCCTGGAGCAACACAATCAGAATGTGGAAGATTGCCCACACAGAACCGGCCAGAATGTGACCGATACCCAGTCCCAGGCTGGCGCCATTAAACCCTGTCCATGCGCCACCCAGCAGAGCGATCAACATGAAAACCAGTTCACCGGCAAACATATTGCCGAACAACCGCATGCCCAAGGACACGGACTTGGCCGCGTATTCGATGCAGTTCAGCAAGAAGTTGAAAGGTGCCAGCACAACAGCCATCAGGCCTGTGGCAGTGAACGGTGCAGTAAACAGCTCTTTGACGAAGCCGCCGGGGTGCTTGATCTTGATGCCGTAGTAGAACATCAGCAGCAGCACGCCCATGGACATGCCCATAGGCACGTTCAAGTCAGCGGTTGGCAAAATACGGTGGTAGTACAGAGGGTCGCCATGTTCGGCGGCCAGACCGGTCTGGATGAAGATCCAGCCCAGACCATCAACGGGCAGCAAGTCCAGCACGTTCATCATGACGATCCACAGGAACACGGTCAGCGCCAGGGGCGAGACGAACTTCCGGGACTCAGCGTTAGGAACGATGGATTTGGCCTGGTCTTCAACCCAATCGACCAGCATTTCTACAAAAGACTGCAAGCGGCCTGGTACGCCGGCTGTTGCGGCCGAAGCGGCGCGCCACAGAAAGAAAACCACAACCAGACCCATCAGCAGGGACCAGAACATGGAGTCGTAGTTAATGACACCGAAGTTGGCCAGAACATCCTGTTTTTCACCCAAGTTGTTCAAGTGAACCAAGTGATGCTGGATGTACCCTGACTGAGGCGAAATATCACTAGCAGCAGCCATCTGTATTTACCCTGTGATGTATACGTTATGGGACGAGCCCGTGAAACAAAAATTCGTTATGGCAGCTTGCGGAAAAACAGCAGCAGCACATATCCCTTCAAGACACACAGCAGGCCAAAGAGCAAGGCAGGCCAAACTAACCAGCCCGTGTTTGCCATGGCAGCCGTTGCCAGTGTCAATACCGCAAAACCGAGTTTGAACGCCTCCCCCCAGAAGAAGGAAAGCGCCCCGGCGTTGCCGCCGCCCATCAAACCCAGCAAAATACGCAATGCGAACAATGCGTTAGGCACAAAATAAGCAGCCGCACCAATCAGTGCTGAGGCTGCTGCATATGCGCCGGAAATCCATGCCGACAGGCCAATTGCCACCAGACCCATAAAAGCCTGGGCAACAAGTGCGCGCACAATTCCTTGCCCTGCCCGGCGAGCCATGCGGCTACGTTGCTCGGGCGTAAGTACTACGGGTTCCGGAAATGGTGGCTTGTCCCCTGCTGCCTGCACCGTGGCTGTGGTGCCTGTCTGCTGATAAATCGGCTGATTCATAGTAGGAAACAATCAGATAACGTTGTGTGGGTGGATGTACTGCAAAGGCCTTGGCCAATCCATCCGCGCAATATTATCGGCCCCTTTCAAAAGCCGGTGTCGTCAAACCCATAAAGTATAGCGTCTTTTTTTTGTTGTAAGCAAATTCAGCCTTGCTTGTTTGATACTTAATGCAAGGCTGATTTACGCAATCTCAATGGCATCAAGGGGTAAGCTTATTTTGTAACATTGCAGTGCAGCAATTTTACAACACACCCCTTGTTTTATCAGCGATTGAGAAACTTAGCGGTGCTTGAACTCGGGCTTGCGCTTCTCGACAAAGGCACGCATGCCTTCCTTCTGATCCTCTGTGGCAAACAAGCCATGGAAGTTGCGGCGCTCGAACAGCAGACCTTCTTCCAGCGACGATTCAAAAGCACGGTTCACGCACTCCTTGGCCATCAGGACAGACGGCAGGGACATGCTGGAAATAACCGTGGCGGCGTCCAATGCCTCTTCAATCAGCTTGTCGGCAGGCACCACGCGCGACACCAGACCAGAGCGCTCGGCCTCTTCGGCATTCATCATGCGCGAAGTCAGGATCAGATCCATGGCCTTGGCCTTGCCCACGGCGCGGGGCAGACGCTGCGTACCACCGAAACCGGGGATGACGCCCAGCTTGATTTCTGGCTGACCGAAACGAGCCGAATCAGCGGCAATGATGAAGTCGCACAGCATGGCCAGTTCGCAGCCACCGCCCAAGGCATAGCCAGCGACGGCGGCAATAATGGGCTTGCGGAAACGGCGCAGTTCTTCCCACTGGCCACCCAGATAGTCCTGGGAGCTGACATCGTGGTAATTCCAGTCTTTCATGGCGCCGATATCGGCACCGGCGGCAAAGGCTTTTTCGTTACCGGTCAGCACGATACAACCGATTTCGTTGTCGGCATCGTATTTCTTTAACAGGGCATACAACTCGGCGATCAGCTCGTTATTGAGCGCATTCAAAGCCTTGGGCCGATTTAATGTCAATAAAGCAACACGACCATGCACCTCTGCTTTGACTAAGGGTTCGTTCATGCTGACTCCCAGAAAAATTAAATAGAATAGGGGAATGGAACCTACACCCGTACTTTACCGTGCCGAGCCGACAGATCTCGCCGGCCACCGCCTGACTGTCCAGATACAGATCACTTCCCCCCAAACAGATGGCCAGATCTTGAGCCTTCCGGCCTGGATCCCTGGCAGCTACCTGATCCGCGACTTCTCGCGTCAGATCGAAAGCATAGCCGCCTTCTCCGGCGAAAAGCCGGTTTCCATCCGCAAGCTGGACAACCATCGCTGGCAGTGCGAACCCTGCGAGGGACCCTTGAGCATTCAGTACCAGGTCTATGCCTGGGACCTGTCCGTACGAGGCGCGCATATTGATCAGACCCATGCTTTCTTTAATGGCACCAGCGCCCTGCTGGCCGTTGAGGGCCAGACTGAACAGCCTTGCCTGCTGGAACTGGTGTCCAACGAGGACATGGAAGACTGGCAGGTTTACACCAGCCTGCCCGAGGCCACCGGCATTCCAGGCGCGGCAGAGCGCTATGGTTTTGGCCTGTACCGCGCCAGCAATTACGACGAGCTGATCGACCACCCCATTGAAATGGGCACTCCCCAGGTCATCAGCTTCTTTGCCCACGGCGCTGAACACGAACTGGTCTTTACTGGCGTCATCCCGAACCTGGACCTGCCCCGCATTGCCCGTGACGTAGAGAAAATCTGTGCCGAGCAAATCGCCTTTTTCGAACCTGAAACCCGTCGCGCGCCCTTCCTGGATTGCAGCTCGCGCTACGTGTTCATGACCATGGTGACCGATGATGGTTACGGCGGACTGGAGCATCGCGCCTCGACCGCCCTGATGGCTTCGCGTCGAGACCTGCCTACCCAGGGCCAGGACAAATCGGTGAAAAGCGCGGGCTACCAGACCTTTTTGGGCCTGGTCAGCCATGAGTACTTCCATACCTGGAACGTCAAACGCATCAAGCCCGCCGTCTTCGCACCCTATGACCTGAGCCGTGAAAACCACACCCGCTTGCTATGGGTGTTTGAAGGCTTCACCTCGTACTACGACGATTTGATGCTGCTGCGCTCGGGCGTGCTGAGCGAAGCCGACTACCTGAAGCTGCTGGCCAAGAACATCAATGCCGTTGAGCGTGGCCCCGGGCGCTTCAAGCAGTCCGCCGCACAAAGCTCTTTTGACGCCTGGACGCGCTATTACAAGCAGGACGAGAACTCCCCCAACGCACTGGTCAGCTATTACAGCAAGGGCGCACTGATCGCCCTGGGCCTGGACCTGTGCATTCGCAGCCATACCCAGCAGGCCAAGGGGCTGGACGATGTGATGCTCTTGATGTGGGCACGCTATGGGCGCGACTTCTATCAAGGCAAGCCTCGCGGCATCCCAGAGGACGCCATGCCAGCGCTGATTCTGGAGGCAACTGGCTATGACGCCACAGACTTCATTGCCCGCTATGTGGAAGGCTGCGAGGACCTGCCCCTGAAGCCCTGGCTGGCCGAACAAGGCCTGAAGCTGGAATGGCAAGCCTCCTCCAAGCTGCCCAGTCTGAACGCCCGCTTGCGCCAAAGCGCAGGCCAATGCCAACTGGCCACGGTATTTACTGATGGTGCAGCGCATCAAGCCGGGCTGTCTGCCGGTGATGCCCTGGTCGCTATTGACGGCTTGCGTGTCAGTGACACCGCCAGCCTGGAGCGCCTGCTGGCAGCCTATGAGCCCGGCCAGACCGTACAAGTTCACGCCTTCCGCCGCGATGAACTACACTGCTTCACGCTACAACTGGCACGCCCTGCTCTGGACGAATGCGTCCTGAGCCGCCTGCCCTAATCTTCTTTCCAGGCCCGCCAACCATGGCGGGCCTGCTACTTTGTTTTTGCCATGACTACACGCCGTATATTCATCAACAATCTGGTGGTGCAAGCCTCTATCGGCATGCTGGACCACGAACTGGTTCACCGCCAGCCCCTGCATATTGATGCCGAATTCGACACCACCATTACGCAGGACGTTCAGGACGAGGACATCGGGACCGTGTTGGACTACCGTCAGCTGCGCGAGGCACTGATCGACGTCAGCACCACGGAACACACGAATCTGCTGGAAACACTGGTAGAGCGCTTGGCTGAGCGCATCCAGAATGATTTCCCGACCGTGGAACGCGTTAAAATCCGCGCCAGCAAACCCGAGGCCTTTGCCGACTGTGATGCCGTCGGCATCGAGATTGAACGCAGCCGCTAAAGCCCCCTGCCCCGCCTCTGGCTGGGGCTACGACGACACTTCTTTCCGCTTTTCCTTATGTCCCAAGACACCAGCACCCTCCCTCCTTCCGAAACCGAGACTCCCGTGTTTGCCAGCAAAGCTGAACGCAAGCAGCGCGTCAATGACAACAAGCTGAGCAAACGCATCATGCGTGAGGTGGGCCGCGCCATCGGTGACTTCAACATGATCGAGGAAGGCGACAAGATCATGGTCTGCCTGTCTGGCGGCAAGGATTCCTACGGCCTGCTGGACGTGCTGATGACTTTGCAAAAGCGCGCTCCGATCAAGTTCGACATCGTGGCCGTGAACCTGGACCAGAAACAGCCCGGTTTCCCTGACCACATCCTGCCCGAGTATCTGGAAAAGCTGGGCGTGCCCTATCACATCGAAACTCAGGACACGTACTCGGTGGTGACGCGCGTGATTGCCGAAGGCAAGACCATGTGCTCGCTGTGCTCGCGTTTGCGTCGCGGCATCTTGTACCGTGTCGCCAAGGAACTGGGTGCCACCAAGATCGCCCTGGGCCATCATCGAGATGACATTCTGGCTACCTTCTTCCTGAACCTGTTTTACGGTGGCCGCATGAAAGGCATGCCACCCAAGCTGATGTCGGACAATGGCGAACACATCGTGATCCGCCCTCTGGCCTATGTACCCGAGAAGGACCTGATCGCCTACGCCAAGCTGAAAGAATTCCCCATCATCCCCTGTAACTTGTGCGGTTCGCAGGAAAACCTGAAGCGCCAGGAGATCAACCGCATGATTGCGGAATGGGACAAGAAATTCCCGCACCGTTCCTGGAACGTGTTTGGAGCTCTGACACGCGTGGTGCCTTCGCACCTGATGGACCCCAAGCTGCATAACTTTGCAGACCTGAAGGTCACAGGCCAGGCCGATCCGGAAGGCGATAAAGGCTTTGATCAGGATTATTTTGACGATCACCTGCCCGAGAGCTTGCTGGCCGCAGGCTTTGAGGAAGATAACGACGACGCTACTCCGGGCGTGCGTCAGGATGCCTTCACACCTGCTCAGCCTGCCGCTTCCGGTGAACAGCAGATTGTGTTCATGAGCAAGCGTCGTTCCGGCCAATAAACATGACACGCGGCTTAGCGTAGCGCTTGCCGCCTGCAAATACACAAGCGACAGACAATAAAAAGCCCCGATATAAACCGCTAGTGTCTGGAATGATATCCAGATTGTGGAGGTTTATATCGGGGCTTTTTTTGCGCCCGCTGAACGACTATCAGGCCTTAGCTCGGTTTTTGCGAACCATCCCAGCGTTCACCGGACACCTGAATATCGAACAATTCCAACACCCGCATCACCGTGTGATCGACAATATCATCGATGTTTTTGGGTCGCAGGTAAAACGCGGGCATAGGCGGGAAGATGATCCCGCCCATCTCCGTCACGGCCGTCATATTGCGCAAATGCGCCAGATTGAATGGCGTTTCACGCACCATCATCACCAAACGACGACGCTCTTTCAAGGTAACGTCGGCAGCCCGGGTAATCAGGTTGTCAGACAAACCATGCGCCACGGCGGCCAGCGTACGCATCGAGCACGGCACAATCACCATGCCCGCCGTAGGAAAACTGCCACTGGCCAAGGTTGCACCCACATCGCGGAAGCTGTGCACCTGATCGGCCAGAGCCTGAATCTCGTGCCTGCCGATATCCAGCTCATATTTGATGTTCAGCACCCCGGAGGGCGAGATCACCAAATGAGTTTCCACATCCGGACAGGACTGCAGCACTTGCAGCAGGCGCACGGTGTAGACCGCCCCGGTGGCCCCGGTCATGCCGATGACCAGGCGTCGCTTGGTGCTCACTCCAGAGCCCCAGCCTCGCGCAGCATGGTTTCCAGTTCGCCGTTTTCGTACATTTCAGACACGATGTCCGAACCGCCGACGAATTCGCCCTTGATGTACAGCTGGGGGATGGTGGGCCAGTTGGAGAAGTCCTTGATGCCCTGACGCACTTCGGCGTCGTCCAGCACGTTGACCACAACCACCTGGCTCAGGCCAACAGCGCGCAGAATCTGCACGGTGCGTGCGGAGAAACCACACTGAGGAGCTTGAGCTGTGCCCTTCATAAACAGCACAACGGGGTTTTCCGTTACGGTTTCGCGGATGAAATCTTGAACTTCACTCATGATGTTCTCTTAAGAAAAGAATTAACACTGTCCACCTGTGACCCGCCGGATTCCTGCCAGATCCTCATAACTGATGACCTGTTTGAACCCTGCCTGCCGCAGCATATTTTGCACATGGTCGGCCTGATCCCAGCCGTGCTCCATGAGAAGACTAGCACCAGGACGCAGATACGGCCCGGCTCCCTGAACTATTGTACGCAAATCCGTCAAGCCGTCAGAGCCATCGGTCAGTGCCTGACGCGGCTCGAACCGCACATCGCCCTGCGCCAGATGTTCATCATCCACTGCAATGTATGGAGGGTTGGACACGATCAGGTCAAAAGGTTCCTGGCCTGCCACGGCATCGTACCAACTCCCCAGGCAAAACTCGACTTTCCCACACAAACGCTGAGCATTTAAGCCCGCCTGCGCCAATACCAGTGTGCTGATGTCACTGGCGACCACATGGGCATCAGGACGTGCCAGCGCCAGAGAAACCGCAATGGCGCCGCTGCCACAGCCCATATCCAGAATGCGGGGAGATTGGATGTTCTGCACACGCTCCAAGGCACGCTCAACCAGGGTTTCGGTATCCGGGCGAGGAATCAGCACCGAGGGCGACACCAGAAACTCATGGCCCATGAATTCCCGCACACCGACGATATACGCCATGGGCTCGCCCGCCACACGGCGGGCTTCCAGAGCTTGATAGGCTTGGATCTTGTCCAGCGGCAACTCGTCCGTGTCGTGCGCAATCAGCCAGGAACGACCGACGCCCAGCACCTGCATCCACAGCATGTCGCGCTCCAGGCGCGGCAAGGGACTTAACGGCTGCAAGGCTCGCAAGGTACGGGGATAGTCGGCAGGCGTGGCCATTGAGGACACGGCCTGCTCACCGGATAGGCTCTTGCTCACGCCTGCGCCAGATCAGCCAGCAAACCGGCCTGATGCTCGGACAGCAAGGCCTTGATCAGCTCGTCCAGATCGCCGTCCATGATGTAGCCCAGCTTGTACAAGGTCAGATTGATACGGTGATCCGTCATGCGGCCTTGCGGGAAGTTGTAGGTACGGATGCGCTCGGAGCGGTCTCCCGTACCGACCAGGCTTTTACGCTCGGCGGCTTCTTTGTCAGATTGCTCACGCTGCTGCTTGTCTTTCAGACGAGCGGCCAGCACCTGCAAGGCCTTTTCGCGGTTACGGTGCTGGGAACGGTCGTCCTGACACTCCACCACCAAACCTGTAGGCAAGTGAGTCAGACGAACGGCAGAGTCCGTCTTGTTCACGTGCTGACCCCCGGCACCACTGGCGCGGAAGGTGTCCACACGCAAATCAGCAGGATTGATGGTGATTTCAGCCAGGCCTTCGGCTTCGGGCAACACGGCCACGGTACACGTAGAGGTATGGATGCGACCCTGGGCTTCAGTCTCAGGCACACGCTGCACACGGTGCGCACCGGACTCGAACTTCAGACGCCCGTACACATCCTGGCCTTCAATTCGAACGATCACTTCCTTGTAACCACCCACTTCCGAATCGCTGGCAGACATGATCTCCGTACGCCAGCCGCAGTTTTCAGCATAGCGCATGTACATGCGCAGCAAATCCCCGGCAAACAAAGCGCTTTCGTCCCCACCGGCACCGGCGCGGATTTCAATGAACACGTTACGGGTGTCGTCCGGGTCGCGCGGCAGGAGCAGGATTTGCAGTTCATCCTCCAGTTGAGCGATACGTTCCTTGCCCAACTTGTATTCTTCTTCGCCCATTTCCTTCAATTCAGGGTCGGACATCATGTCCTGGGCCGCTTGCAGATCCCCTTCGGCAGCCTCATAGCTTTTGAAGGCTGCTACAACAGGGTCCAGCTCGGAGCGCTCGCGCGACAGTTTGCGAAACTCGTCCATATTGCTGGCAATTTCAGGCTCGGCAAGCATGGCATCAACTTCATGCAGACGGCGAGCCAATTGCTCAAGCCGACTGCGCATAGAGTCTTTCATAGGGAACAGCCTAAAGGGAAAATCAGAGGGTCTGGGCGCAGTTCAAAGCTATCGGGCTGCACCGCAGGAGAGTCGGTGAACAGACAACAGCCCAAACGCTAACGTCGACGGGTGGTCGAGGGCAACAGACGAGGCAGCAAATTCAACAATTGCTCGCGCTCGGAACCTTCACTGCGCGTCAATTCAGCCATCGGGCCGTGCATGTACTTTTGAGTCAGGCCATGCGCCAGCATTTCAATGACTTCTGCTGGATCATCGCCACGGGCCAACATGCGGCGCGCGCGCTCCAGCTCGTGTTGACGTACTTTTTCGACCGACTGCTGCACATCCAGAATGGCCGGCACAATCGCACGGGTACTCAGCCAGTGCATGTAATGCTGCACCTGGGTGTCAATAATGGCTTCAGCCTGCACCACAGCGGCCTGACGGGCATCGGCACCCCGTTGTACAAAGCGGCCCAGATCATCGACGGTATACAGGTACACGTCGTCCAGGCGACCTACTTCGGTTTCAATATCGCGTGGCACGGCCAGATCAACCATGACCACAGGGCGGTGACGACGCGAACGCACAGCTCGTTCCACCATACCCAGACCCAGAATGGGCAAGGTACTGGCCGTACAGGACACCACCACGTCAAAATCTGCCAGACGATCAGGCACATCAGCCAGCTTCATGGTGCTGGCCATGAAGCGCGAGGCCAGGCTTTCAGCCCGTTCCTGAGTACGGTTGGCGACCACGATGCTACAGGGGTTCACTGCCGCAAAGTGCGTGGCACACAGCTCGATCATTTCCCCAGCACCAATAAACAGCACTTTGGCCTGGCTCAGGTCACCAAACACACGCTCGGCCAAACGGACAGCCGCGGCAGCCATGGACACCGAATGGGCGCCAATAGCGGTTTGCGTACGGACTTCCTTGGCCACCGAGAAGGTGCGCTGGAACAATTGATGCAACAAGGTGCCCAGCGAGCCGGCCTCGTTGGCGGCACGCACGGCATCTTTCATCTGACCCAGAATCTGGGGCTCACCCAAGACCATGGAGTCCAGACCGCTGGCAACACGGAACGCATGGCGCACGGCCTCGTTCTGGTTGTAGCGGTACAGATGGGGGGTCAGCTCGGCAGAGCGCAGACTGTTGAAGTCTGCCATCCATTCGGGCAGACGCTCAGCCACATGGGGCTCGGCCGCACAGTAGATCTCGGTACGATTACAGGTAGACAGAATGGCTGCTTCACGGACACCGGTGCCGAACGTGGCACGCAAGGTATCAAGCGCAGGCTTTAACACATCGATCGGAAACGCAACGCGCTCGCGCACGGCAACGGGCGCGGACACATGATTCAGACCGAAGGTTAGAACATCTACAGACATGAGCAGTACAGGCTATAGCCCTGAAAAGACCAAGACTGGCAATTTTGCAAAGGCAAAACGCATGAAATTTAAGTGATTTTACGCCGCAAGCCGCAATTTTGCCAAAAATGTTACTTGAATTGCCCTTTTGTGATTACAATTGCACTCCTTTATGCAGCCCTCTTTTCGCTGAAAAGGGCCTCCCCCTAGGGGTACGGCAAATTTGAAGTCGAAAAGATGCATAAATTTTTTGTTGTACTATGCGCACAAATTAAAAAACGTGGTATAGTTCTATTTTTACCGAGCAGTACACGTTGGCCTGGTAGCTCAGTCGGTAGAGCAGAGGATTGAAAATCCTTGTGTCGGTGGTTCGATTCCGCCCCAGGCCACCAAGAATTCAAGCAAAAAGCCCAGTCAAACGACTGGGCTTTTTTTTTTCTACTTGCCAGATGCGCATCAAACAGCCAGAGCAACTGGATTACCCATATGCGCATGGCTCAAGCGAACACCTCTTTGCTGGGCCAATATCGAGATTCTCGATATAACGGAAGTATCGATAATCTCGATACTTGCTGTTCCAGCCCCCCGTCGCCCTCAAAACCCCACCGGCTCCGCCATCCAGCCAAACCCGGCCGTCATGGTCGGTGGTGGTGTTACACAGGCCTTGCGCCCCTGCCGTAGCTCCGTCCAGTTTCCGAGCAAGGCCTGTTCGCAATGCGCCTCAGCCCGGCGCAGTTCGTTGCGTGCTTTGCTGGTGGTGACGCCGAAGCGCTCAGCCACCACGCTAAGGCTTTGTTCCTCAAGGCGAGCCGCCAGAAAGATGGCGCGACGTTGGCGGGGCAGCAGCTCGATGGCGTAGATCAGGACGGACAGCAAAGATCGGCCGATCAGGCTGGACTCTGGCCCCGGCATGGGGGAAATCTGCTGATGCTCTTCCAGTTCCTCCAGGGGCACCAGCGTCCCTCTGCCGGACTCGGCTCGCCATTCATCGATCGCCAGATTGCTGGCCATACGCAGTAAATACAGGCGGGGGTTGGCGACCGGCCCGATCTCCCGGCTGCCATGCAGACGCAGCCAGGTGTCGTGCAAGGCATCCGCTGCGCGGTCGCGGCAGCGCAGGCGGATGGTCAATTGACGCAGCAGCTCTTCGTAGTGCACCTTCAGATACAAGCACAGTGAATACTGCGGCGTCACACACTCTTCATTACGCTTGCGTGTAGGCAAGGGCAGGCAAGTGGACAGCATGATCAGATCTCCCAGGCTCAAGCTACAGTGTCATCCGCCGCCGCTCCTCGGGCGTCAACCGATCCAGAGCGGATTGCGGATTGGCGCCCAGTCCCAGGACCTGCACCGTACTGTCTTGGCGATACGCAGAGGCATCTATCCTGGAAGTCGCTGGGCCTGCTCCTGATGATGTGGCCCCGCCCCCTGACTGCCCTGCATCCCCAAATCCCAGAATCTGCACAGTAATGACCGAAGGCAGATTCTGACGAGCCTGTGCACGAGCGCGGTTGACCGTATCCTGCGCCGCCGATGCGGCCGACGATGCTGTCGCGCTGGCGTTACTCAAGGCGCCTGTGTTGACGGTCGCCACCACCGGAATTCCCTTGGACTCGCCCTGTACCTGAATATTGTCTGCATTGACCACACGCAAGGCGGCGATATTGATGTCGCCCGACACGCGAATCCCTGCCTCGCCCGCGTCCACCGTTCCCAATGGCGCAATCAGATCGATATAACCTGGCGGGACCTCGGGAACCGGGTTCAAGGTAGCGATACCCGCACCGGTATTCGGTGTTGATGGTGACAAGGCCACATTGCCAAACAGATCGTAAACACGACGTTGCGGCGTGTAGACCACCGTGGTCTTGCTACCCCGACCCGCGTTAATGTCCCCTGCTGCCGACCAGGCCAGAATATTGCCGCCAAAGGTCGTAAAGACCCGGCTCTGTCCCATCAGAATGTCGCTTTGCGAGAAGAAGTTGATGTCCCCTTCCCCTTGCGTGATCACACCCGATCCCGGACCAGGGTTAAAGCCACCATCAATCCCCACCAGGGCACGCCCGCCGGGAGTCAGGATGCTGATGTCACCACCAAAGTTGGTGTGAATACCCGCATCCAGCACGTCGTAGAACGACACGTTGTAACCCGGACTGCCCAAGGCCTCCCACTCGGCCTTGGTGATGTAATCCAGCTTGGGAGTGGGTCGACTCTTGCCCGTCGTGTTGTTCACGTAATCCGCGTCGTAATACAGCGCACTGCTGTACATCGTCAAATCACCCGTGTAGCTCAAGGCCTTGCCTTGAGCATCCTGTTCGGGGAACAAGGTGGCAATCGCTTCACGACCACGCAAATAGCTGCCTGCGCGCTTGCTGTCACTATCGTTGTACTCACGGCCCGATGCCTTCAGCTCTGCGTAGTACACATTACGCAGATAGCTGCGTTGCTGCTCGGGCGGCAAGGCCTCGAAGAAGCTGCGGGCGTCCATACTGGCCGCATCAAAATGCAGGCCCAGGCCGTTCTTGTCGCCAAAGCGGGTGCTCAACCAATTGACCAGGTGCAGCTGGCTCTCCAGCTTGTACTCTCGCGCCAAGGGACGACTGGAGGCATTGCGGCCTTCAGCCCTGGCCTGATCGCGTACTTGGTCCAGCTCTCCCTGCTTCTCCTGCAGGAAGGCTTGTGCGCCGGCTTCATCGCCTGTGTAGCCAAACTCGCGTTGCAGCCATTGCCCCAGCGTCAGGCCACCGCTATAGATGTACAGCGCCTTGCCCTGTTGATCTGCAAACGGCAGCTCCAGATCAGCCTGATTCTCGGGGTTCAGATAGCGCGCCGCAAAGTCGTTCCAATGCGCTCCTTCGCCCATTCCGGCCGAGACCGAAATACTGGCGCCGCCACCACGACTATCGGACAAGGCACTGCTCAAGGGCCCCAGACTCTTGATCTCGCCCTTGTCAGCCAGATACACATGACGCCCAGCCGACACGTCCAGCAAACCTGGCCCCAAGATGTAGAAGCTGCTGTTACGCACGTCCCGACCCGCTTCAACAATGGAAATATCGTCTGCCCAGGCATGGGTAATCAAATTACCGCGTGTCGTCGCAGTGGCACTCTTGGCCCCTGCCACGGCATCTTTCTGCCCCAGGCGTGTGCCCGAGTCGGTAATGTCACGCCCGGCCCGAATCGCCACAGGAACCGAGCCTTCCATACGTGAGCCCTGCGAGCCCGGTGGGTATCCCAACAACACTTCCTGACCGACGCGCAAGCCAACAATGTCGCCGTTGACGGCGTAGTAACGAGCGGGCTGACGTTGAGCTGCGGCAGTACCGATATTGACCGGCGTACCAAACACAAACAAGGAACCTGTATTTTGACGGCCTCCGTACAGCGAAGTGATCGTCTTGCTGCTGACGGTGAACCAGTCGTTGAGCTTGACGGCCTCGCCATCCACGTTATGAATTATGCGAGGGTTATAGCCGTACTCGCCGCCCCCTGTCTGCGATAGCAAGCCTACAAAGGCAGGACGGAAGGGGCTGGACATGGCCGCTGCGTCTGCCGCCGAGGCCGAGAAAACGTAGCCGGCCGCCTGAATGGAGCCCCCCGCCAGGAACTGCAGTTCACCACGCCCTGTTGCGTTGACAAACTGCTCGCCCATTGGCGAAGGGGCCAGTACCGTACCAAAGCCATAACGCAATATTGAATTGCTGGGTACAGTGGCATCGCTGGCACTGGCTCCATACTGAATATTGCCGTTAGCGGCCGCCGCACGCAGGATAGAAGGATAGAAATGACCATCTGCGTTATGGGACTGGTTGCGGCCTGGGTCGCCCCAACGCGTATCCTCATACGCATTGCGCTCATCCCAGGACGTGGTGGGCGTCAGGTTGCCCCCCACACTCAACAAATCAATCGCCGTCGCCGGTGTCCACAAGGAGAACCAGGACCAACCATTGCCGTCATAGTGCTGGCCATCTACGGAGAAAGGCGTTGAGCTTAAGGACAAGGTACGCCCTGGGTCTACCGTACTGCCCAGCACCAGATCGCCCCGCGTTTGCATGCGTACTGCGGAGTCACCCAAGACCAGAATCGGACCACCTGTTGCGGTCCCTCCGCCGCTGGCATAAATATTGCCAGGACGCGTATCCATGTGATCTGTTCCACCAAAGCCCAGCTTTACCCCACCAACCGCGCCGGCATCCAGAGCAATCGCTCCTCGCAAATTCACCAAAGTGCTGTTCAGGTCATGCTCGTTCAAGCGCACATCGGGGTTCGGGTTCAGTGTGCCACCCAGGCGCAGGACCAGGTCCCCGCCACCTGTCTGTACCAGTTCGCCCCCCGAGGTGATTCGGCCTGTGCTGCCCACCACCAGATGCAAGCCCTGGCTGCGCGGCGTATGCGTCTGCTGATTCCAGCTGCTGCGAATACCGCGCTGGTTCAACATGCCGGCATCCGCTCCGGCCTCCACGGTCAAGTTGCCACCACCCAAAGTACCCACACCGGTAAAGCCGGCCAGGAAAGGATCGTTGGCAAACAACCAGGTGTCGTACTCGCTATACCCGCCATTTGCGGTACCCGCCACATATGTCCCGAAGTTGACCCACCAGGCACTGGGAGTCCCTTCCGAGGCTGACACTGCACTACCCGTTCCCTGGCGCCACAACCAGTTACCCACTGCCGTAGAAGCAATCTGCTGACGCGTGTTGTAGAAGGTGTAGCTCTGATCATTCTTGCCGTCGTTATTGCCGACCAGATCCCCCTTCACACTGCCTTGAGCACGCAGCAACACATTGCCGCCCTTTTCGGGATACCAGGCCTGATACAGGCTGTCCGCACCACCGTCGACCAGCGACTCGAAACGCTTGCCTTCCGCGCGCAAGATCGTGCCATCGAACAACTTGCCACGCGCCTGGTTATAGGCCGCCCCCATCGATGCCGACGGCGTGCCTGCGGTGTAGACCCCATACAGCGAATTCATCTCGATGTCGCCACCAGACACCAGATCCAGATCACCCACGCCCGTACGCAGGACACTGAACAGTTGTTCACGGGCGGGCTGTTTCACGTCTTGCATCTCGGGCGGTGTAGCGGGCGAGAGCTCGGCGGCCATATCGCCCATGCCAAAAATATTCAGTTCAGTGATATCGGTGCCGATAATGCCGTACGCTTGCAGCTCTTCGATCTGCGCCTGTGTCACCTGCTCACCAGAGACAGGCACAAAGCTCAACCAATAGCCCCCCGCCAGCAACTCAATCAGCTCTTCAAAGCGGCTGACCTCTCCCCAGCCATACACCGCTGGTTTACCCGTTCCTGGAATTTCGGTTGATTTCACGCCAAGGCCAAAGTGCGTATCCGCCAGCATCAAGCGACGCTCGGTATCAATCAACGTCAAGCGATTATCCGCTGCCGAGGTATCCGCCCCGGCAACCAGACGCAAATCCCAGGACTGCGAGCCAGCGGCCAACATGGGGGCCAGAGCCAGCATACGACCTTGCGCGTCATCCCCATCTCGAGGACGAAGATCGACCATCACGGCCCCGCCCGGCAATACCACGTCCGTCTCGGAAGGCACCAACGCCCCTTTCTTCAAGGCGACCTGCTGGTTCAATTTCATGAGCACCGGCAAGGGCACGCCTTTGGGCCACAGAGTAGCCGCCATTTGCGCATCCTCCGGCAAACGGAAGCCCGCGGCCAACTGCATATTGGCTTGTAGTGTCACTGCCTCTTTCAAGACCGTGCCAGCGGCATAAACCACTTGCCCGGACGCATCCAGCACGGCCGCTGACAGCACCGTTCCTGCCTGCAAGGACAGGCCTTGCGCCAGACTCATCAGGCTGGGGATTACGGTGCCGCGTGGCAAGCTCATGCCCTCCACGGGCAGGTCATAGTTAACGGTACGACCGGCCGCGAACTGGGTCCCCACGTCCAGCGTGGCCATGCCGCCATGGGGGATGATGAGATCACCGCCAAAAGGCATACGACCTGCGGGCAGAACCCAGCCACCATCATCAGCCGTGACACCCAGCACGGAGGTATTGAAGCCATCCGTCAAACTGCCAAAAATCGTCAGATCTCCAGCGGCGCGCAATACCAGGGCCCCGGCCTCGCCCGAGCCATATACCGAGCTTTTCTGAGCATGAGGATTTACGCTGGCATAGCGGTAGCCCGACAGATCAATATCCCCATCTACATGCAGATCACCATCTGGATTCGTGGCGGCATTGCTGACAATCTCCACACCAGGGCGCAGGTGGAATTGATCACCATAAGCACGCAGCCCGGCCAGCTTGCCTTGCATCAAGGCCTGATTCGCCAGAGCCTTGTTGATGAAGGTTTCACTATCCAGATGCTTCTGACGCAAGTAGTCCTGATCGATACGCTGGTAGCTGCGACCATCTACCGTTTCATCGAGGCCAAGCTGCGCATCGTCGTATTGCTGGAAAGCATTGACGGCAATCGACCTCGCCCCGGTAATGTTGAGTGCACCGCGTGCATCAATATCGACATCGTTGCCCGTCGCGCCACCCAGGCGCGGTGCGTTCAGAGCGACAGTGCCGTAATTCGCATGGGAACCAGCCACACTCAGATTCATGCGCATGCCATCGGCCAGAACCAGACGACCCTGGCCCGAATCAATTTCAATGATGGCCCGGTTAGGTGCTTCAATCACTTGGCCGTAACTGTCCCGACGCAGCACACTGGCACTGGCATCCAGCACGGCGCTGCCAGTCAGGGTCACCCCTCGCTTGGCAGCCAGGCGAATGCTGCCCGCCTGCTCACCGCTGGCATCAATGGTGCCGTTGACCGTCAGGCTGCCATTGTCCACGGAGACATTGATTTCACGCGCTTTAAGCTCGTTGCCAATGAGCAGATCCCCCTGGCGCAGTTGGAAGCTGCGACCACCCCACACCGATCCTTCATTCAGACGGGCGTTAAGTCCCGCAAAGTCCGCAATCTGCTGTCCACGCAGCTCAATAAAGCCGGAGGCAAAAGGCACCAAGGTACCGCCCGCATCGTAATGCCCTGTTCCAGCTCCCGACATACGGCCACGCAAGTCCACCAAGCCGTTCAAGGCCAGGGCCGTCAGTTTGCCTGCACGATTGTGCTGGGCCGATACATCAATCAGGGACTCCGCCGCTTGGATCACATTGCCGCCGCGACTCTCCAGCACAACCTCGCCACCCCAGCTGTACTTGTTCACATCAAAGAAGCTGATCGGACGCCCTGCCAGATCCAGTTGCGCACCCTCTTGCAGAACCACATCGTCCTGAGCAGACAGCTTCAGCTTGCCGCTAGGCAGCAAGGCCGCACTGTCCCAGACCAGGGACCTGGCAGCATCCAGGCTCAACTCGGCTCCCAAGGCGTGCACCGCTGTGGCCAGATCAGGCTGCACCGTGCTGCTCCCCTGCGGACGAGTCACCGCAATGTTGCCACCTGCACGGATGTTGTTGACCGAACCGGCCTGTCCGGTAAACAAGGGGGTGCTGATGTTCAGATTGCCGCCCTGATAGGTCCAGCCATTGCTGGCTGCATCCCAGGCACCACGACTGTGGTACACGGACAAGCTGCCCTTGTGATTGGCTGTGATGCGCTCGGAAGCATTCAGGTTCACGCTGCTAAAGCCCAAGGCCAGACGGTCGTGCATACCCACGGTATCGGGCTGGCTTTTCGGGCCGTAACCAAACTCAATCTGCTGAGCATCAAATACCAGACGGCCATTCCCCGTGCCCGCGCCGCCTTCCACGATGTTGCCCGCCGGTGTCGTGGCTCCGTTCCAGACCAGAATTCCGGTTTCGATACGTGCTTCACTATTTGCGTCACCATAGCCATAAATGGCAGCTGCGCTTAACACCAGGCGCTCCAGTGCCGACTTGCCTGTCACCGGGTCCAGCGTGCTCAAATTGACATCACCATAGAAGTTGACGGAGTCACGCGCCGTCAACACCAGGTTCTCCAATGCAGGCGCCCCCATCTGGGTATCGCCGCGCAGCAAGCGCTCCAGCACACTTTGATTCAGCGTCAGACCGGAGGGCAAGATACCCGCAGCAGACGCGTCGGACAGGGCCTGCGCTCCGCCCACATTGATGCCACCCATGGCCAGCACCAGATTGCGTGTGCCATAGCGCACCGACTCATCCAGCTCAAAGGTTTTATTGGTGGCAGCAGTAATCGTGCCTTCAGAATACAAGCGGGTTTCACCCGAACAACTGCTACCGACGGCACAAGTCCCTATATGCAGAAAGCCCGCCCCTACCGTGCCCCAACTATCGTCGTTGCTGGGTGCAGTGACATCCAGCCAGCCATTGCTCAAGGCCAGAACCCCTTTCTGACCGGGCTGCAGCACATAGCCTTCGCTGGAGTCCCAGGGCGCGGCGCCTTTGCCCAAGGTGTTGATCGTGGCGCCCTGCTCAACTGTCAGGCCCTTTTCACGATTACCCACCACCAGAAATACCTGCGCAGCTTCCAGCACGGCGCCGCCGCGAATATAGATTTCATCTGTGCGCGTGTTGCCCAGACTGACACGCCAGGCATCGCGGGTCGAACCATAACCTTGCAAGGCAAACGTAGAGGTAGGTGAACCCCCGATACTGATGCCTGCCGCCCCCAGGCGATTGAGCACACCGGACTCTACCGACATACCATCAAAGCCTGCGGTCGGCGCTGCCCCATCAGCCAGCACTTCAATGCGCTGACCAGTCAGCACCACATTGCCCCCACGGCCATTCTGGGCCGGTTCAAACTTGGCAACACCGGACGCCACCTGCAAACGGTTCGCCTCCAGCTGCAGTTGGCGGGCATCTCGCTCCAGTTGAGGGCGCGGGACGCTATCACGCATGGCCCAGTCCAGCCCAAACTGCGAGTAAGACGTTTCGTTGTACTGGGAATACTGGCGCAGGGTGTCTGCCGAGGTCAGCACCACGCGCGAGGGCATGGCATCCATGACATGGGTATTGGCGATCCCCAAACGGGCGGCCACATTGTAGGAACCATTACGCATGGCAATGGTGCCACCCATAGCCGCACTGGCACTGCCCGAACCACTGATTTCAACGCGGTAAGCACCAGGCAACAAGGCGTAGGTAGAGGGCAGCAAGGTATACGTACCTGCGGCCAGGCCCGGCACGCCCTCTCCGATATGAATCTGGCGTCCCACCATAGGATCGCCTGCACCATTGTCGGCCGCCAATGGCGCCACCACTTGCTGTACACCTGGCACGACGGCATAGACCGGGTTGCCAGAAAGCTCGGGCAGCATGAAGCCGTTATTGGTGCTCTGAATCAGGGGGTGCAGACGGGCATCCGTAGAACCACCCCGCCCAGGCAGGAAACCTGCTCCTGTCAGTTCTCCACCACCCGACAGATCCAGCAAGGCACCTTCTTGCACGTCCACGCTGGTGGCTTTCAGGCTGAGATTACCCAGCAGACCGCCCAGGCCCACATAAGGCGCATCGCTACCTGCATAGTTATAGGTCAGCCCATCCACCGTCCCGCCGTAGGGCATGATCAAACCCGCGGCACTGACCGAGGTAATGCTGCCAGGGCGCATCACCATGGAGGTTGGGGCTTGCGAGGCACCACCTACACCCACACCCAACTCCAACTGCCCCAAGGGAGCCAGCAACACACCGCCCTGATCAATATTGCCCGACATCAGGCGCAAGACACCCAAGGCAGAATAAGGCTGGGCGACAGGGCCACTGCCAATGCGCTCGATACGCAAGCTGCGCTGCGGGTCATACTGTGTCAGCGGGTTATTCCACTGATCGCGCTGGATATAACGGCCGGAAATCACCTCCGCCGTCACGCCAGTTCCCGGATAGATGCGGCCAGCCGCCAGCACCAGATCCCCTTCGGTCAGCAGCTGTGTACGATCACCGACCGCATGCTTCAAGAAACGAAGGTCGTGCTGCGCGCGCAGATCCACCGTATCAAAACCGGCACGCGATACCTCGGCCTTGCCACTTTGCAAGGACCGGCCCAATGCACCGAAGGCGATCTGGTTGGCTATGTCCAGCACATTGGCGTCGATACGCAGATAGGAGTCTGGCAGCAGCTCGGGCAATCGGCCTTCATTACTGTTCAGAGCCTGAATCAGCGGAGTCACATACTTGTCGCGGGTGGGATGCGTTGCCCCTGCCAAACGGACATGAGGCGCGGCCAGCTTGACCGTAGCACCGGGCATTGAGCCAGGGGCCAAGGCAATCTTGGGGGTGGCCAGATGCAGGCTTTGGCCCATCTGCAAATCCACACCGTTTTCAATCGACAAAATGCCGTTGGACAGCAGGGCCAGATTATCAAAGCCCCCCGCCTGAATGCGGTCCACACCCAAACGAGCATGGCCGTAGACCAAACCCGCATCAGCACGACCAGCTTGCAGATCAAGCGGCAGATTCTCCAGTTGCTGCTCTTGCACCAAGGTCATTTCACGGTGTGCCAGCACGCGATCACCCGGCCCACCTGACATTTCATAGTTCGGCGACTCCAGGGCGACCGACAAGGTTCCGCCTGCCGCATTGGCACCACCGGCCCAGGCCTGCATATCGCCATCCAGATACAGTCCGTTGAAGCTGGCCAGATGAATGACACCGCCATTGGAAGCGATGGTTTGCGCGCCCTGACCAGGCATGTCCAAAGTCGCTGCGGCTCCGGATGCCAGCAGGCGCGCGCCTTCGCGCACAATGACAAAGCTGTCGATAGCCTTGACCTGCGTCGCAGCCTGCTGGTACTTGCTACCAATTTCGATACGGCCACCATTGAGCACCTTGCCGTAGCGTTGACCCTGGGTATCGACAGCCGTCATGGCCTTGCCCGACACATCCAGCACGGCATTGCTGCCCAACCAGATTGAACCGTCGTGTCCTTTGAGGTGGCGCACGTCCTCGCTGCCAGCACTCAGGCCATAGATACCGATCTTGCCACCCGAGGCTCGCAAGGAGCCATCCACCGTAATCTGACCGCTGCCTTGCAAGATAATGTTGCGACCATCATCTACGCTAATATGCGCCGCCTTGCCCACGGACAGGGTGGGGCCACTGGGGTCCACATCTTGCTGCTTGTACTCAAAACCTGCCGTCAAGCTCAGATCGGCACCGCCGCGCTGGCTGATCGAGCCTTTTTCGGGCGATTCGCTGAACTCGGGTGGCAACCACAGGGAGGCAACCTGGCTCAGATCCCCACCATTGGCCAGTTGACGTGCAGCGGGCAGATCCAGCTGCATGACGGGCATGTTCAGCGCCAGATTGGCCCCTTCTGCCACGGCCACGCCGTAACCGCCTATCACGTCGTAATTCGCAAACCCTTTCTGGAACAGGCTGCTGTCCAGATGCAGCATGGTCCCCACGGCCACATCCTGCGTCAAGCGCGTTCCGGCACGCAGCAAGGTGCCTGCGCTATAGCTCAAATCGGCATGAGCGACCGTGCCAGCCTTGTAAACACCGGGGGATGGCGCAATGGCAATGCCATCAGGCAGGATATCTGCCGGCACCACATAGTTGGTCGGGAAGCCGGCGGGATTCATGATCTCCATGATCACCGTTCCCGCTGGCAAGGTTGGCGCCACGCTCCAGCTATAACCGTCTACCCGCAACTGCTGGCCATTGGACAGCCAAACCGAATAACTGGAGTTCTCGTTGCTTGGCTTGGGCAAGGTCCAGGGGGTCGTCAAATGAATCCAGCTGGACTGATTGGCCTGCTCAACCTTGGGCGCCCCGCCAATAACCTCGCCAGCGGCGGCATGGGTACGCATGTAGTGGAAATCCACCGGCAAAATCGCACCAGCAGCAATGGTAAAGGCCTCGGTCGTCAGCAAATCGGCCAGAGAGCTTTGACCCGCCTGCAGGACGCCATCACTGCCCTGCACCGTGCCACCCAACACGACAGTCTCCCCGGTCTGCAAGCGCAAGGTGCCACCACCAGCCACACCATGACCACGGATTTCACCTTCGAAGACCAGTCGTCCACCTATGCCGGATACGCTGGATATATACGCATCAGCGGCCAGAGTGATATTGCCACCCTTGCCACCTAGCACCGAGCCATCGGCCATATAGGCCGCCGCCGAAGAGACGTCCAGCAGCGCGTGTTCGGCCACAGTCACATCACCGCTGCTGCGCAAAATGATTTCACCACCATTACGCCACGGCAGATAGCGCATCGCGCGGCTATCCATCTCCTGATTGCTCCAGAAGCCTCTGGTATCCAGGGTGACACCTGAGTCAATTCGTGTGGCAGCAATAGCGCCGGCTGCCACATCGGCAATCTTGCTGGATTGCCAGCCCAAACTGGCGCTGGTCCATTTATCCACCATATCACCCAGCAAAATACGGCCACCGCGCGCCGTCAGGTCAGCCTTCACATCGACCTGATTGGCATGCAGCGCGATCTCGCCACCCAGAGCAAGCTCCAGCGCGTCGTTGACTTCCACACTTTGGCTGGCATAGGCACGTAGAGCCCCCAGACCCATTTGCGTCAACCAATCGGAATCCAGGCTGATGCGAGAAGGGCCGGACGTCGCGTCGGACTGCTCCCCCCCCTCTTGCGCCTGAGCCTTGCCAATCACAATCTGCTCAACCACTGCACTGGGGCTATAGCTCAGATTCTGCGTGTCCTTGTCATAAACCGGCGTCCAGCCACCCAGAATCAGCTCGGCCCGACGCGCTACAGCCGTTTGTGACTGCTGATAGCCATCCAGCTTGGGAGCCGGTGCCTGAATCTGGCGCGGGCCCTGGTAAACCTCGGATTCGATATGCCCTTGCAGGTCCGCCGCCTTGGTCGAAATAACCAGGCGGCCCGCATCACGTCCTACCGTATAGCCTTCTTCGTAACGCTGGGTAGGAGCCAGAATCGGGTTATAGAAGCTGCGGGTTTGACCCCAGCGCGCACTGGTCTGCTCGTAACCCTTGTACAAGCCGGTGTAGAGCAAATCGCCCGGTGCACTATCGACCGTGTATAGACGGCCATCCACACCCCGCAGCCAGCTTTGACGCAGATAACCGCTTTGTACATCCAGCGTGCCGCCCGACAAGTTGATCAAGGAACCGGGGCGCGTCACCACGCTGGCACCGCTGAACTGCACGGTGCCGCCCTGGGCGGCCCACTCGCCGATACCGTGGCTGGCGACCCCCAGATAACCACCCACTTCCAGTAGCCCGCCCGCGGTGTACCAACGGTCCTTTTCATAGCCATTGGTGCCAGCAGGAACAAACACCAGGTTGCGGCGATCCAGCCAGACATCGCTGCTGCGCAGATTGTCGCCCTCGCGGTTGACCGGAGCATCGCGTTGCTCATTACCCTGAATGTTGATCATCAGGTTGTTGGCTTCCATCGCCACGCGAACACCCACATGGCCGGACACATCAATCACGGCGTCCTGACGTACCTCGCTGTTCCTGGCCGCGTCCACAAAGACCTGACCACCCGTCGCCAGCGTAAGGCTGTCGGCGTCGAAAACCACATCGCCACCGCTGGCAATCTGTACCAGCGACTGATCACGGCGGTGACGCAGGCCATCGCCTTCCTTGTCCGATTCCTTGATCAGAGCTTCGCGTTGCACATCCAGGGCGGTAGCAGCGCTTTCGTCCAGCACAATGGCTGTGACGCTATCCTTGCCCAAGGTCACGCTGGATTGAGCATCCGTCTTGTTGTTCTGCAGATGAATCGTGCCTCGGTTGTGAACCGAGGTGCTGGCCACCAGCACGCCGTCCTGGCTGATCGTGCGCCCGGCCAAGGTGATGTCGCCCGTTGCGGCTTGAATCACGCCCGTATTGCGAACCAGGCCCGCCTTGTCGGATGCCCCTGCCTGAGCTACCACCGTGTTGCCACGGGTGGTGGAATTGACGTTTTCCTCTGTCCCCATCCCCTTGCGGATGATGAAGTTCTCGCCAGCGGCCAAGGCAGCCTGCCCGCCCGGGGTCGAGATACTGCCTGCATTGTGCACTTCCTGCCCCAGCAAGAGCACATAGCCCCCGCCCTGGTTCACGGTCTCGGATGCGTGTGTGCCGATACGTGCACCGGCGTGTATCTCGATCTTGCCTTGCGCATTAGTGAAGGACGCCGTGTTGGCATCCTTGCCATACAAACCTTCCTTGAATTGCTGGTCCGTGATCTTGGCGGCGGCTGTCACCAGATTGCGCACGTTCACTTGAGACGTGCCACTGAACACCACCCCGTTCTGGTTCACCACCATCACGGTGCCATCACCCTTGATGGCGCCTTGAATCTGGCTCGGGGCGGTATCCGCTCCCACAACACGGTTCAACACCGCATCGGACGCTTTTTGCTGGAACTGCACCGTGGTGTTGCGGCCCACGTTAAAGCTTTCCCAATTCAGTACGGCTTTGCTTTCGGTCTGCTTGATGGCAACGATGTGCTGACCATTGTCTTGTGTGTACACCGGACGCTCTGAGCCGGTCCAGACGTGCAGATTGCCTGCAGCATCACGATCCCACACCCCGCCTTGCACATAACCGTCCGGCACACCGGCTTCTTTGGCAGCAGCCTCGCGCGCGGCTTTTTGTGCAGCTTGCTGAGCAGCAATCGCACTGGCGGTACGACCCAGGTTCTCGACCGAACGGGCCAATTGCTGACGTGCTTCGGCATGTTGGCGTGCCGCCGAGTTCAAAAGGCCATTGCCCGGATCAACCATTCCACCTTGTGCGCCGGAGACATTGCGCTCTACCGCTCCCCGCGACGCGAACCACGCGCCTGATACGGGCTGGGTTTGCGCATAAGCCTGCGCACTTACCCCCCCTGTAAGCAGCAAGGTCGCTATGGCTCGGGCCACCGGCGTCAGGCGATTTCGGGTCTTGTCGCGATAAGCTCTATCGACAGGGTTTCTAGGATCAGATGACTTGGAAGACAAACTGCGTAGGCGTGGCGACATTGCTTGAGTTTCCCGGCTTAAGACTGGAGGGATTTCGTATCCATATCTACAAGACTGGTTCTGGCGAGAAATCAATCATGCCTATTTTGTTACTTTATGTAACTACGCCTGCCTTACCAGAGCAATACCACCCGCCAACTCCTGCACCCGTATGCCGGACATGGCGCGCAGCATATCCAGGGCCAAATCCATATCGCTGATGGACAAGCTCAAGTACACCGGGCGGCTCTTCAAACTATCGCTGTAAACCACGATTTTTCCGGGCCGATAGCGGTTCAATTCTTCCACTACATCGGCCAGGGGCTGACCTTCAAAAGCCAGATAACCACGTCGCCAGGAACTGACCTGATCCAGGTTAGGGCGCTGCACCGCGTGGATGCGCTCATAGTCGTAAACCGTTTGCTGGCCCGCCTGCAAAGTGATGATTTGACTCGCCTGTACCTGGACCTGCCCTTGCAGGCAGGTCACCGTTACGTTCTTCCCCGTGTAACGCACGTTGAACTGCGCCTGTTGCGCTTGCATGCGCCCTGGCCCAGCCTGAACGTGGAGGTGGCTGGCCGCTCCATCCAGTACCCGGATTTCGACTTCGCCTTCAACAAGCTCAATGCCTGCCCCCTGGGCGGTGTCACGACGGTTGATGCAAGTTTGCGTGTTCATCTGAATGGCAACGGCCTGCCCCAGTTGAATCTCACGCTGCTCGCCCACCCCTGTTCGAAAATCCGCTGTCAGTTCCGTGAACGATGGCCACAAGCCCCAGGGCGGATGTACCACTCCCACCACCGCCAGGGCCGAGGCTGCAAAAGCTCCCCCCAAGAAGGCGCGCCGGGCCGTAAATACGGGTGGGGCAGCGGGAGCTTTCCATTCCGGCAACAAGTCTCTGGCGGCCTGCAAACCCGGCGTTACCGTGTCCATCGTTACCGTCAGCTCCTGCCAGGCCACACGATGTTCGGGACTTTGCTCCAGCCATTGCTGAAAGCTCTGCGCATCGGACTGCCGGGCACTGCCCGAATGCAGCCGCACCCACCATTGATTGGCTTGGGTACGCACGGCGTCAGACGGGAAGGAGGAAGAAGGACTCATGGGGCAAAACTTAAGCGTCGGTAAGACTGTCGGAGACGCTGACACCCACAGCATCATTGAATTGTTCCGCGCAACGCAGTCGCAAATAGTCCAGCGCGCGCATCATTTCCTTGTTCACCAGGGAAACCGAAATATTGTACTGTTTGGCGATCTGGGCATAGGTCAGACCATCCACCCGCGAAGCCATCAAAATCGTGCGCTGACGAATCGGCATGTCCTGCAGCACAGCAAGCAATTGCGCCGTCGTGATGCGCGCCCAGGCACAACGCTGGGTATCGTAGGTGTCATCGGCAATATGGCTCAAGGCGTCCAGATCCATGGCAGTCAACAAGCTGTTGCGCTGTTTGTAGGAATCAATGGCGATATGGGTGGCCATGCGCAGCAAGTAGGCTTCGTCATTGTTCACCGATACTCCGTTGCCTACCCCCCCTATCCGTATCCAGGTTTCCTGCAAGGCATCCGCCGCATCTTCACGCGAACCTATCGTGCGCTCCAGCCGCCGACGCAAATGCGTGTAACGGGCGATCAGACTTTGGCGCAAACGACTACGCAGAGCTTCGGACATGATCTACTTCCCGGCCTGCACAGGGCAGTCGTCACGCACATGGCCCGAAACGGGGGCCAGCAACAGGACCAAGGGTTGCGGCAGACTGGCATCCGGGGCCACGCCCATTGCCAGTGAGTCCAGCACCTGACTGATCGCCTGATCGCGGCTGGCCTGCCCGGTCGAGCCCAACAGGTGCACGCGTTCCACCTGCCCCTGCGGGTTCAGCCACAGCTGCATGGCCAGCCGGTACACGCCGGGACGGGTCTGGGGCGATCGGCACAAGGCATTACGCACAGTCTGCTGGACTCGGGTGACATAGGCACTGTAATCATGGGCGCCATCACGCACGCCCGAGATGTGATTCAGATTCAAGGGGCGCTGGCCGGTGGCCACTTTGCCCGGCCTGCTATCGGGCAAGCGGATCACAATAGAGCGGTTATCCACGTAATAGGCTTGCAAACCCGAACCATGCAGCAAGGAGGACAAGGCTTGCTTGCGCGTCATTTCGCCGCGCACGGCTGGCATGGGTCGCTGCGGATCGGCACCGTCCAGCAGCACAGAGAGATCAGAACGTTGACCATACGCTTTCAGGGCCTGAGCCAAAGGCTGAGCCGCAATGTCGAAAGACAAACGTTCGGAAGAATTTAGCAGGGTGTCAGCATCAGACCGGGCAACTGCGAGACTTGCACAGGCAAATAACAAGAAAGCGCCGAGTAACACCGCCACACTGATCGCCACCTGAGTCATGGTCATGCGCACGTTAATAGGTCTAGCCGCGGCGTCGGACAGTGAAACGAAAAGGGGTGAGGCGAGGCGATTGTAGAAGTCCCCAATGACAACATAGTGACAGTTCCCGCCCGCTTTACGTGCCAAGCCACCTTAGCGCAGCACCAGCCAGGGCGTAGCGCCCTGCAGGTGTTCACGCATCTGTTCCAGGCTGCGCTCCAGCGCCTGAGCATCCTGGCGATAAAGATGAATCAAGGAAATCAGCGGCGAGCGGGTATCAATCAAATATTGATTCGCCCCGTTCAAGGCAGGCACACACAGCACAGGCCGATCAGCCAGCAAGCGCCAGCGCAAGGTCAGGTCGCGCGTTTCTTTCAGGTTGAAATGCCAGTGGCGCGAGACCTGCGCACGGCGTATCAAATTCTGGCTGACACCGACTGAGTGCAGGGCCTGGTGGCTGGGGATCAGGTCTGGATGAGGCAGGCAGTGGCGCAATAAATACGCGCACACTGCCGCCAGAGGGGAGGCATGGTAGATGGCGATGGAAGAAGTTTTGGCACTGAACCACGGCGTGGCTTCATGCTGCTTTTCCCAATGCGTACTGCTGATCCGCCACAATCGCATGCCGTCCTCCTTCACCCGCCCTGCCCCTGAGCTTGCTGCCTGCAACATTCTGCATGGCACAAGCGGCCAGCATCCCCCCCAGGGTTCAAGACTATGGGGTCTGCTGCAACAACTGACTCAACACCTTGCCATCCACGCTTACCGTATCGGCATCCAGCATGCCGGCCACATAGGCCTGCGTTGCTTCCTGCTGTCGCTGACGACGCAAGGCATCACGTAGCGCCGGCTTCACTTCCTCCAGCGAACGCACGCTAGCCGGGCGCAGATCAGTCAATTGCAGAATATGCACACCATCGGCCTGCACAATCGGATCACTCAGCTGGCCCGGTTCCAGCTTGGCAACCGTGGCACGCATGGCTGGCACCAACTGGCTAATCGGTAAAAAGCCATTGTCGCCACCCCGCTCGGCACTGATTTTCTCGTCCGAATGCTCTTTGGCCAGCGCCGCAAAATCCGCCTTGCCTTCGCGCATTTGCTTGACCCAGGCATCGGCCCGTTTCTTCGCTTGCGCCAAAGCCTGTTCGTCCTTGTCCGGCACGCTTAAAAAGATCTGGCTCAAGCGATACATGGCCGGCAACTGGAACTGATCCTGATTGGCCTGATAAGCCGTTTGCAGATCCTGCTCGGACGGGTAATCCGCTGCAGGTTCAGACACGGATTGCAGATAGCTGCGCAGGATCACCTGATTCTGCGCTTCTTCAATGGCACTGCGTATCTCGGGCTTCTTGTCCCATTCCTGAGCCTTGGCCTGCTCTACCACGGCTTTCTCGGCCAGGCGGCTGCGCAGCCACTGCTCCAGCACCACGCGATCATTACGCATGGCTTCACGCTGTGCTGCGGGCAAAACCTGCAGGAACTGCTGTAACTCGTCCTGGCTGACCACCACCTGTCCCAGCGTGGCGACCGCAGGCGTCGCAGCACTGCTTTTTGCCGTCGATGCCGGAGCGCTGCTTTGTTGCCCGGCAGCTTGCGGCTGCTGGGCTTGAGCATCGCCATTTTTCCCACAACCCACCAAGAGGGCCGACAGGCTCAGAGCCAGCACACTTTGCAGCAGAAATTTGGGGTGTGTCATCGTGCTCACCTGATTCAAGCTTGTGCCGCTTCAGTTTGTTCAGCGTCGACAGGCGCAGTAGTCTCTTGGGCTACTTCTGGCTGAACAGCAACCGCTTCACCCTTGTCGGCACTCTGGGCTTCATTATTCGCCGCCGCATGCTGACGCAAAAACAGCAGGAATTCCTGCAACAAGCGGTCCCACAATTCAGCGGTAGCTTGCAGGTAGCTTGGTGCAACGCCACCGGCCACGATAACGTCCATTTCCAGCACCAGAAACTCGCCTTGTACCGCTAGGCGAGCAAAACGCTTGCCAATATTCCAGGCCGATTCGATACCGGCAGGCATCTCGCCTTGAACGCGCAAAGCGCAGCTCAAGGTGTAATCCAGTGCCTGGTCCGCCTCATGCGCAGGATTACCCAGGCGCAGCGCAAAACCAATGCCTTGCGAAGCCGACAAGAGCTGGCGATTCCCAGCCTGCTCGGACTCGGTCACGCGATAGCCCATCTGTTGCAACAACTCCTGCAATTGCTTCAAGGAGACGGATTGGATGGTTTGGGAGTCAGTCATACATATTCCTTGTGGGTATCAATCAATAAGGCTCAGGGCGCGACAGGCGGCTGTTCCGACGACGTGGCACCGGGCGTGTACAAGCCGTCATAAAGCTTGTCGCCCAGCGCCTGCGCGTGCTCGTCGAACTTCACGCGTGCCGAGCCGGCCAGCGGTTGTCGGATCTTGAGCAAGTCGCCCGTGCTGAACTGCTCATACGCCGCCAGGATTTCTTTCCCGGCTGCATACAATTCCTTGTTTTTTGCCGTGCACAGTCCCAGTTCCTCTTCGCGCTGGGCCAGACTGGACGCCAGGCTGGCACGCTGCGTTTCAGTGGCACGAGCTTGCACCTGCAAGGTTTCAAACTCGTTACGCGCACGGCCTAATTGCGATTGCGCTGCCGCCACTTGCTGACGCGCAGAGGTCTTGATGCCCTCCTGCTCGTCTTGCAAGCTTTGCGCCTGCTTGCTGGCCTTGTCCAAACGGGCCTTCAGTTGCTCGACCTCCTTGCGGGCCGCATCACGTTCGGTTTCTGCAGCCGTCTTAGCGGCCGTCAACTGCGCTTGCTGGCTTTGCAACTGCTGCAATTGCTGCGTGCTGGAGCGCAACTGCGTGCGCAGCCGCTCCTCCATATCCGATTTTTGTGCCATGGCTGGGCCAGCCCATTGGCCCAGGCCCGCCAGCAGCAGCGCGCCCAGCGTCATGAGAAAAGGCTTGCGCCCACTTGGCTGCACACACGGCTTCCAGGATGAGTTCAATATCTTCATGGCTTAGAACCTGGCGTTAAGTTCAAGCTGGATGATGTCGATAGACAGCGGTGCGCCATAGACTTCCTTGGAGCTGCTCCAGCGCAGATGGCCGGTTACGTTCTTCTCGAAGGCATAACCTGCACCCAGGAAGTAGCCACGTGCATTGGTGCCACCCAAGTGGAAGGAAGAATCGTTATAGCCATCGGGCATGGCATCCGGTTCGATGTACTTGTAGCCCGCAAAAGCCAGCCAATCACCCTTGTCCTTCAAGCCCAGGCTGCTGCCCAAGGTCGCTTGAACCATCCAGGCATTGCCGCCGCTTTCGATACCGGTCGGGTTACCGGAGGCATCGTAAGTACCGTTGGAGGCGATGTTGTACAGACCACCAGCACGATCCGCCATCTTGTTGCTGTCGTAAGCCAGGTTACGCACGTAATTACCGGCCAAACGCAGGTTCAAGCCATTCATGACTTCGGTATCCCAGCGCATGTTCACGTCCAGCAAGTTGAACTTGGAGGCCAGGCCCACGTATTGCCATTCGTTCCAGTTCTTGGGATCTGCCGACCACTGACGGATGTCACGCAAGAGGAAGACGGTATTGCCCTTTTGCATGAAGGCCGGACGCGACCAGTCTGTGTCACACACATCGCTGGACGAGTACAAAGTACACGCGCTGGAGCGCTGGCCGGCGATATTGTCAAAGTGGTAGTACGCTACGCTGCCGCGCAGATTGTTGCGCTGGTTGATCTTCCATTCAGCACCGATCTGCGCACCCAGCAGCCACTTGTTTTCGCTGGAGCCTTCGGACAGGCTGTTGCGATCCCATGGCGTGTTGGCGTACTCCAGCGCGTAAGCACCCAGATTGCCAAAGACGGTCACTGGACGATCCGACATCGCGTGCTTGAAGGCAGCAGAAATCCCATCGACATTCAAGTCAGACGACCACAGCAGATCCGTGGAATCAAAGGGACTGGAGGCACGACCCGCCACAATGGTGGCCCAATCGGCAGGACGGTAAGACAAGTAGGCCTGATCCAGCCACAGGTGCTTCTTGCCCATGCCGTTGCCCAACGTATCGGAAGTGGACACCGGATTGTCATCGCTGCCCGTAGCCAGGCGGATACCGGCCTCCCAACGCTCGGACAGCGTCGCTTTCACACCCAGACGAGCACGGATACGCCACAGGTTGCGGCGGTCCTGGCGACTGTTCAGATAAGGAATCTTCAAACCATAGGGCTTGTTTTCGACCACGGTAGGAATGGGGCCGTTGTCGTTCCACTTCGCAAAGTTGATCAACTCGTTACTGTTCGCGCCATCCATCAGGCGCGACTCGTTACGCACGCGTACATCGCCTTCAACCGTGATGCGCGACACCCAGTCCGGGAAGGTGTTGGGCTGGGCCCAGTTCTCGGCCTTGGCTTGCGACATCACTTCATTCTTCACTTCTTCGCGGATCTGCTCACGCACAGTCTCCGGGATGTACGTGACACGCACATCACCTGGCCGGGCCTGGGCGGCACCTGCTGCACCAATATCGGCTTTACGAGCCTGGGCCGCTTCCGCCTCGGCCTGAGCCACCAGGGCATCGGCCTGAGCCTGGGGCAAGACGCCTTGCTGCACCAGCAGACGAATCAGGTTAACGGTGGCGTTCTGGGATGGCGCCTGAGCCAGCACAGGGCCAGCGGTGCAGGTCAAGGCCAGCGCCACCGCGCAAGCCAGCCGACTAGGATGGGTTTTCATGAAAAGCGCACTCCAAATCATTCGGTCAAAAAAGGCAGACAATCAACTGGGCCTACGACCCGTTACCTGGGCTCGGATAGGCATGCTTACCGACGCCGGTGGCCGCTCGCTCAAGCGCCCGACTTCACGCAAGGCAGCTACCAAGGCCTCATCAATCTCGGTATCGCCCGAGGACTGCGCC
This sequence comes from Alcaligenes sp. DN25, assembly GCF_023674485.1. Lineage (NCBI taxonomy): Bacteria > Pseudomonadati > Pseudomonadota > Betaproteobacteria > Burkholderiales > Alcaligenaceae > Alcaligenes > Alcaligenes sp. DN25. The sequence continues at coordinate 3,699,485 of NZ_CP098408.1, forward strand.
AAGGCGACACGGGTAATGGACCCGTCTTCGGTCAACCACAACTGCACCTGAACGCGGTAGACCAAGTTGCGGGTGCGGCTGTCCTCACGCAGGATTTTTTGCAGCGCATAGGCCAGGTACTGGCTATAGGTGGCATTGCCTGCACGGCCACCGCCACTGCCGCCCATGCCTCGTCCCTGTCCGGCACTGATGTTGAAACTGTCAGTACCGGCCTGGGCGTCGCTGTCCATCTGCATCGGGTCTGACAAATCGTCCGATGGCGTAGGTGGCGCTTCATCCTGCGGTTGGGGCTCTTCAACCGGCGTAGGCTCAGGTTCAGGCTCCGGCTCGACCACTTCCTCTTCTTTGGGCTCTTCAGGCTCCGGTGGCGGCTCGGGTTCGGGCGGCGGAGGAGGCGGTGGCGGCAAAGGAATCAACATGGGCTCTTTGGGCACCTGGCGCTTGATCCCTGCCATGTCGTTGGCCCATTTCCAGACCCACCAGCCCAGCAGCGCCACCAGCACCACAACCAGCACCCTGATGGCCAGCCGACGCCAGCGTGCGCGTTGGTTGGCTTGCGGTTTGGATGAGTTTGGCAACATCGTTAAAACACCAATTAACTTACTGAGGTTTGCCGGTCACCAGACCGACCTGGGACAGTTCCAAGCGCCGCAACACATCCAGCACTTCCACCACTTTCTGGTACTGCACAATGCTGTCGCCGCGCACAATGACCGGGAAATCCGGGTTCAGGGCTTTCTCGGTACGCAAGCGGTCTTCCAGCTCGGGCAGGGTCACCGGATAGGCATCCAGAAACACCTGGCCCGCTTCGTTCACGGAGATGGCTTTGGTTTTGGGTTGAACCAGGGACACGGTGGAACTGGCCTTGGGCAAATTCACCTGAATGCCGGAAATTTGTGCGGTGGCGGTCAGGATGAACATGACCAGCACCACCATCAGCACATCAACCAGCGGGGTAATGTTGATGCCGTCAACAGCTGCGCCGTCATCATCGTCGTCTCGTAGGGCTGCCATGTCCGTTCCTTATGCCGAGCCAGCAGCCTGGGTATTGGCCAGATCAAGGTCAGCGCCTTGAGCCAATGCCGCCTCATGCTTGTCGTGTTTGGTTTTGCCAGGTGCGCTGTTCTGGCCATGAATTTCAGCCAGGCGAGTCACAAACTCGTCCACAAACACACGCATATCCGCGCTGACGTCTTTATTGCGGCCAATCAGGCGGTTGTAGCCAAACAGGGCCGGAATCGCGACGAACAGACCCATTGCAGTCGCCAGCAAGGCAGCAGCCATACCGGGAGCAATTGCATTGATGTTCACATCACCTGCCATCGCGGTTCCCAGGAACACCACCATGATCCCCAGCACCGTGCCAAGCAGACCGATATAAGGGCCACCGGCAATCGCGTTGGACAAAATGCCCAGACGTGCACCCAGTGCCTGATTTTCCTGTGTACGAACACCGTCCATGGAAGCGCGGATGGCTTCGATGGTGTTGGGAGACAAGGCCTTCATGCCTTGGGCCTGACGGTTGTGCAGCTCTTTCACCCCCATGCGGTACAGGCGCCACAAAGAGGAATGAGCAAAGTTCTGTTCGGCCTTGGCGTCGGTCTGTACCGCATCCAGCTTGCCGCCGGACTCACCAAATGCAGCACGGAACTGACGGTTGGCTTCTTGCACACGGCCCACCTGACGGCTCTTGCGGTACATGATGACCCAGGACTGGAACATCATGAATACCAGCACGGCGATCACAATCCAGGCGTCCATCGGGACGGCTTTCAGCAGAAAGCCCAGAGCACCGAAACCGAAGCCGGACTGCTCTTCATCCGCACCGTACGCAATCAGGCGAGACTCGGCTCCTTGTGCCAATGCATCGGCGTAAATCAGGGCAGCAGGTCGTGCAATCTTGGACAAGCGCAGCTCGTCAATCGCACCAACAAAGGGCGCATAGTTAGCGACTGGAGCGGCGACAGGCGCTGTGGCCTCGGCACCGGCAGAGGCGGCGGCACCGGGCGTGGCACCGTCAGCGCCAGCTACTTCAGCCGCCACAGGAGCAGGCGCGGCCAGCAAAGTGCCGGGGACATCACCACCCAAAGCGGCAACCGTGCTCAGCGGTGGCAGGCTGGCATTCAGGGAAGCCGTGGCGCGGCCCTGGACGTACAGAATCACTTGGCTGCCATCGGCTGTCACGGCCAGGTGCTGCCAGGTGCTGGGCGACAAGGGGGCACCGGCAGGACTGCGTTGGCCATTGATCTCAACAAAGGGCACGCCCTGGTCCAGACCGATCAGAAAGCTGTTGGCACCATCACGACGGGCATAGACCAATTGCTGGCCTTGGGGCTGATCTGCTCGCACCCAGGCGCTGAAAGAAAAAGCACCGGCTGCTGGCACGGCCAGGGAAGGACTGGCAGGCAGCATCAAGGGCGCTGTACCCACAAACTGGGCGGCACGTCCGGACACGCCGTCAATCACGCCCGCTGGGGCTGTTTGAGCGTGGTTGGTGTACGCCGTACTGTCACGCGAAGGTGCACCAGCGGCGCCATCAAAGTGGTAGACCAGGGTGTAGTTGGGATCGAAGGTAATCTGGCCGTTGGAAGCCACCGGGGCTTTCTCGTTGCCGTAGTACATCCAGATATCCTGCTTCTGGCTGGCCATCACCTCAGGAATATCCACCCAGATCAGCGCCATGCCCATCAAGGGGTCAAAGCTCTCGATCTGGTGGTTCAGCACGGTCTGATCATCACCGGACACAAAGCGCAGGTCCGAGCCATTTTCATTGGTGCCATCAAAGGAAAAATTGCCAGTATGCAGACGCACCAGCAAGGGGGTGCGGCCTACGTTTTCGCTGATGGCCGCGCCTTCAGGCGTAGTATCAACAGAGATTTGCTTGCGGTACTGCCAGTCAGGCTGCCACCAGGCCTGCGCCACGGCGGGTAGCCAGCCCACCATCATGGCAAGCATCAAAAGAAGAAGGCGTTTCATGATCGAATTACTCCGGGAACAAAATCAGGCAGATTGTTCTGGCTAAGGGGGTCAGAAGGAGGCGCGCAGGCTGAAGTGCACACGCGGATCGTGTCGTTCGGTGTTGACGCCTTGCGTCAGGGGATAAGCCCAGTCGGCATGCAGGGACAGCCAGTCAAACATTTGCAGACGCGTACCGATGCCCACACTGGCCAGATGAAAGCTGGACTCCTGCTCAGGCAAGGGGTCACGCAAGCGCAAACGTGCAACGTCGCTGAAGGCGTAGAAGCGCCACTCGTTAACCGAGGGGCCAAGCCAGCGGGCCAGCGAGGGGGTGCGCAGCTCGACACTGGCCATCCAGCCATCGTCTGCACTGCGCTCAGCGGCCAGATAACCGCGCACGCTGGTCGCGCCACCGGCCGAAAACTGTTCGTTGGAAACCAGAGCGCCTGAACCAATCTGAAAGCCCACTCGGCCATAGGCCTGCCAGTCTTTGGCAAAAGTTTCGGTGTGGTTCAGATCGCCCTTGAACACCATGAAACTGGGGCTGGCCATCCAGCGCTTGTAGTCGAACTCTTCCCATTCGCTGTTCAGGCCAAACAGGCTACGGCTGGCGCCCGTCAAGGTCAGACCGACACTGGTTTGCGAGTCTTCGGTATAGCGGTAGCCGTTGTAGGCCAACGTGAAGGGCAGATACGTCAGCGGTACGCGGTCACTGGTCTCACCAAAACGGGTTTGCTCTTCAAAATCCTTGTAGTCCATGCCAATCGAGGCGGTGTGATACCAGGAGCCGGACTGCGGAAAGGTATAGGTGGCATGAATGCCGTAGGACTGGCCCTTGCCCAGCACATTGGTGCCGCCAACAGTCGAGACATCGCTGTCAGACTTGTAGCCAGAGAACGCCAGGCTCCAGCGCGGGGACAAAGGCATGGTGTAGGCCGCCGACCAGACCTTGGCATCCTGCATATCACGCGGAGCCGTGAAGTAGGTCAGGGAGAAGGTATGGCCGCTTTGCCAAAGATTGTCGTGACCAAGGGTGACCATGCCGCGCAGCTTGCTGGTGTCAGCGCTGTAATCATTGTTCAAGCCCACACTGGCACTCCAGGGGCTTTTGTCGTCAACGCGCAAATCCACGTCCATGGTGCCGGGCACACGCCCCTCTTTCACCATCGGCATGACCTGACGACTGGCGCCGCGATTGAGCTCCGCCAGTTCCGCCTGCGCCTTGCTGAAATCCGGCACCTGACCTTCTTGCAAGGACGGCACGCCGTCACGAATGGCCAGCGGCGAATAGTGTTCAGCACCGACCACGCGCACACGGCCTACCTTGGTTTCCGTGACCTGGAAAAACACCACGCCATCGGCCACGGCCTGCTCGGGCAGATCCACGTAAACCGACTGATAGCCCTGCGTGTTATAGACTTCCTGCAAGGCGTCGCGCGCTTTTTCAATATCCTCAAGGCTGCGCTCGGGGCCTAAAAAGGGGTAGACCGCTTTTTCAATGCTGCGGGCATCCAGCACGGTATTGCCACGCACAATGTATTCATTGATGTTGACCTTGCCCTGAGCCTGCGCAAAGGCACTCTGAGGCAGCAACAAAGCCAGCGCCATCACTGGCGCAGCACAAAAGGGGTGGCCCCTCCACCCGGACAAACGGACGTTGCGCCCTGAAAATTCTGCTGGCATCACGATGCTTCCGATCCTCAATCTGATGAGCGCTGTGTCGGTGTGCCCCTGCTGGGACGACACGCCGCGCGACTCGTTGACATCTAGACGCAGCAGAAATCGAAAACTTTCGTTTGTAACAAAAACTTCATAATTCTTTCTGGACGGCGGGGGTCAAACAGGAAGACTCGTCCCCAACGGCACGATGTGCCTGCCCCCATGACAGCGGCAAAATACGCCGCCTTTGTCATGAAAACTTCACCCAGAAAAGTGAAGGCTTGCGCTAGGGTGTGTGGAACCTGAACGCCGTTATGGTGTGACTTCTTTTTATTGGCACCACCCTATGCGCCCTCTCCTTTTCTTCTTATTGTTTTTGGTTCAGGCAGGCAGCATGGCCCAGGAAAACACGCAGACTGAAGGCGCAAAAAGGCCCCCGTCCGATGTGTCTCCCGGCTGTGTCAGTGTAGTAGTGGATGGACAGGCGGCCCTGTCCTACGATTGCTTGAGCCAGCAAATGCAGCCCAAATCAGGCCCAACACCCGGCGCGCCAGGACTAGGGTCTGAAGCCATCATCCAGAAAGGCCCGAATGCAATGGGTTTGGTCAATCCGGCAACAAGCAGCAATCGCATGGGCTCGAACTTCGGGACCTCGGCTTATCCGCAACGACCGCCACGGCCATCAGCGCCCTCGCCTTTTGCGCCGCCGAATCCCTGAGAAAGCAGCCGGCCTCAAGCAAACCTGTTTGAATATAGAAAAGCCCCACACAAATCGGTCCCGTGTCCGATTTGTGTGGGGCTTTTGCCAGCGCTTACCGACTCCAGCCCCTCAGGTAAAAACACCTGGGGTGATGTGTTTTTTCTAACTGCGCTGATACTGCAAGCAGCGCCCCTTGTAAGACACCTCCTTGCCTTCGGGCATCAAAATGGGACGATCGCGCAAGCAGACCTGTCGTACCAGCTCAAAACCGTAGCGCGACATTTCCTGAGTAAATTTGTTGCGATGCCCCCGGTCCGGGTCTACCACCCAGACTTCGGCCTGTTTCTTCGCGCGCTGGTCTACCAGTTGGGCTAATTGGGCGGGCGTATTCCCTTCATACAACAGATCACTGCCCACGATCAGGTCATAACGCTGCCGGGCGGGTTTCAGCCCCAAAGAAGCCAATAAATCAGGGCAAGATTGCTCCCCCCACTGGGCATGGACATACGGCAGATCGGACAAGCCATTCAATGCCTGATTCAGCTTCAGGAAATGCGGCACCATGGGATGGCAATCGCTGGCGTGGATTTGCGCGCCACGTTTATGCATCACCAGACTGGTCAGGCCCAATCCGCAGCCCAGTTCCAGAATGCTTTCATCCGCCCGAATGGGACGATTTTTCAATTTGCGCGCCAGTTGAATGCTGGACGGCCATACCAGGCCAAACAAGGGCCAGACAGCCGGGCCTATGCCCAGAGACTGTGCATGTCCCAACGGGTCAGCATATTGCATGTGATCGGCCAAGGAACGAATACGTAACGATTCTCTGGGCGAGATTCGTATATGCTGGAGACGGGTTTTTAACTTGGCGGGCGTGGATGAGGTCGAGCCATATAAGTCTGACATAGACTGATGATCGTCCATATCCACACAAAAAGCGAATTTTGGCTTAATTTGCTGTGGTTTAAACTATAGTTAGCCGAATTTAAACGAATTTTCGCCCAACACCATTGATAAGGACCGCTATTGTTCAAAGACCTGATTAAAGACCTTGACGACCATTCCATCGTGGAACCTGACATTTTTCTGGACGTACCCTTCGTCCCCAGCGACGACCGCGTCATCGATACCATGCTGCAACTGGCCCAGACCGGGCGCAAGGACGTCTTGTATGACCTGGGCTGTGGCGATGGGCGCATTGTTATTGCGGCCGCCAAAAAATACCACTGCACCAGCATAGGCGTCGAACTGGACCCGCTGCGCGTTGCCGATGCCATGGAGCAAGCCGGCCATGCTGGCGTGGAGTATCTGGTGGACTTTGTGGAAGAGGATCTGTTTACCGCAGACTTCAGCCAGGCCACCATCGTGACGCTGTACTTGATGGACACCATCAATGCCATCCTGCGCCCGCGCTTGTTGCAGGAGCTGCGACCCGGTGCGCGCATTGTGTCGCACGCCTTTGATATGGGAGACTGGGAAGCCGACGAAATCCTGCATGTAGGCGGCATCAAAATCTACAAATGGATTGTGCCCGCGCAGGTGGCAGGCGAATGGGAATGGGAAGGTCTGGACGGGACGGACTATCGCTTGCAGCTCAAGCAGCGGTATCAGGGTGTCAGCGGGAAAATCTGGATGAATGGCAAGCCCGCTCGGCTGACTGATCTTTATCTGTCCGGCGATTGCCTGGAACTAAGTGCGCAGGCCGACGAATCCTCGCCCGTAATCAGCTCCCATCTGTACTTCGACCACCAGGAACTGCTGTCCGTGGAAGAGGTGGAAGCAGAGTACTGATTCCGGCTGGCCTTTTTCTTCATACTGTATCGCTTTGGCACGAAGTCAGGGCAACGGCTTGGAACTGGCATCTAATCGTCAAAATATTTTTCAGCATGACGGAATCCAAGACACAGCTTGTCGACACGTTCGGAACCACCAGCGTACCGCCCACGGTTGATCTCTTTTCCGAGCCGACTTTACTGACAAAGAGAAACGTCTCTTAACTGTATGGCGCGGCTGCAATGCTAGGCTGATCTAACCTTCTGTTTTATTTCAGCAAAGGAATCAGCCTTATGCGTTTTTCTTCCTTCAAAGCGCGATGCGCAATGGTCTTGGCCACCGCAGGCGCCACCCTTGCTTTATCCGCCCCCTCGCTGGCCGATGTCATCATTCCCATGAATATGGCTACCGAAAGCGGTGCTGGCGAACAGATCGGCCAGGTTAGCGTCCGTCAGACAGAGCATGGTTTGGTTTTCACGCCAGACCTGAAAAACCTGAAACCCGGTGTACATGGCTTCCATGTGCATGAGAACGCCAGCTGCGCCCCCAGCGAAAAAGACGGCAAGGTAACGCCTGCCGGAGCAGCGGGCGGCCACCTGGATCCTGCAAAAACCGGCAAGCACGGCTTCCCATGGGGCAACGGCCACTTGGGCGACCTGCCCGCCCTGTATGTACAGGCTGACGGTACCGCCAGCACACCCGTTCTGGCCCCACGCCTGAAGTCCTTGGATCAGATCAAGGGCCGCTCCCTGATGATTCACGAAGGCGGTGACAACCACTCCGACCACCCCGCGCCCCTGGGCGGCGGTGGCGGACGCTTTGCTTGCGGGGTGATTAAGTAAGCAGTCTTAACTCTTCAACCTTCTCAAGGAGATGCCATGAACGAAACAATTGAATCTTCCTTTGAACATCTGCAAGAGATTATCAAGGACATCCGCTTTGCGATGTTCGTCACCCATGCGGCCAATGGCGAACTTCATGCCTGGCCCATGACAACCCAGAAGGCAAAAATGGGGTCGACCCAAGAGGACTATGAGCATGACAAGCTATGGTTCTTCATGTCGCGCAGCAGTGACCCGGTCAGTAATCTGACCGCCAATCCGCATGTGAACGTCAGCTATGCCGATCCTAAAAGCGACACCTATGTGTCGGTGTCCGGTATGGCCCGCGTGGTCGACTCCATGAACCAGAAAGAACGCTTCTGGAACACCATGACTGAAGCCTGGTTTGCCGAGGGTATTACCGACCCCGATCTGGCGCTGGTGTGCGTGCATATTGATAGTGCGGAGTACTGGAGCGTGCGCGAAGGCAAGCTGGCACAAGCCGGAAAAATGCTGAAAGCCACCCTGATGGGCGAGCGCCTGACCGAGATCGGCGAGCATGGCAAAGTCACGCCAGGCCGCTAACCCTCTGCCGCAAGCCACCCTTTCTTGATGCCAAAAAAAGCCCGGTCAGACACCGGGCTTTTTTCATCAGGCTGATACGAACAGCCCTCAACTCAGTTTCAAGTGGCGGGCAAGACGGGTATATAAAGGTCCGGTCAACACCAACACGCAAACCATGCGCGCCACCTGAAAGGAGGTCACCATCGGCGCTCCCAGTTGCAGCACTTTGGCGGTAATCGCCATCTCTGCAATGCCGCCTGGGCTGACGCCAAGCACCAACGTGGGATAGGCAATATCGGAAAGCCGATACAGGCCATAGGCGAAGGCAAACGCCAAGCACAGATTGATCAGGTTACTGATGGCAGCTACCCCCAAATACCTGGGAGCACGACGGAAAAAGTCCGGCCCGAACTTGTCGCCCAGAGCCCAGCCAATGCACAGCTGCCCCAAGTTGGAAATTTGTATCGGCAGGCCCGACAAAATAATGTCGTTATACGTAAGAATGGCCACCACCAACAAAGGGCCTAGCACCCAAGGGTTGGGCAAACGCAAGATTTGAAAGAGGAAGCCGGCCACACTGCTTAACAGCACCAGCAGAGCCAGGCCAGGAAGGTTCAAAAAATCAGGCCGTACGACAGCTCCCGCCTGCTCCCCCGAAAAGCCCAAAGCCTCGAACGCGAAGGGAATAATCACTACGACCATCAGCACCCGCAAACCATGTGCAGAGGCGACCAGATCCGGACGTGCGCCATAACGCTCCGCCAGCCCCGTCATCTCGCTGGCTCCTCCTACTGCACTGGCAAACCAGGCAGTACGCAGATCCGTACCGGCATAACGAGTCAGCATGAATGTACCTATGCAGCACAAAACCAGCGCAAACACCATGCCCATCACGATAAACAGAGCATTACTGCCAATCAGATGCACCATGGCCGGAGTGAAGTACAGCCCCAAGGATGTCCCAATAACCCATTGACCTGCGTTGCGCGCCAGCGGCATGCAGGCCCCCGGACTGCCTGCCATTTTGGTAGCTGCCGTCAAGATCAGGGCACCCAACATCCAGGGCAAAGGCATACTTAGCCAACTGGCCACCAGGGCACCAAGCAGGGCTACCCCAAAACCCAGGGCAATTCGAAACCAGATAGCCATAACAAAAACAACAAGGCCAGGCCGCAGCCTGGCGCTTTCTCCCGATAAAAGCCCCACCGAGGCGGTGGGGTCCCCCTATTTATGTCTCGTCGTGCAGTTGCTTGCGCCCTGCAATACGACGCAGCACGATCGGACCTACACTAACCAAAACGGCCGCGATCCACAAGGCAATTGAAACTTTGCTCTCGAACAGAATACCGATTTCACCATTCGTGATGGACAGCGCGCGACGCAGATTCTGCTCCATCATATTGCCCAGAACCACTCCCAGCACCATCGGTGCCATGGGCACGTTCATCTTGCGCAGGAAGTAGCCCAGAACGCCGATACCAACGACCAGCAGCAGATCAAAGCTCGTGCCATTGATGGCATAGACCCCGATATAGCTGATCGCCAAAATACCAGGCACCAACAGGCGCGGAGGAATAGCCAGCATGGAGGCAAAGACCCGCACCATGGGCACGTTCATCAAGAACAGCATGACGTTGGCGACCATCAAGGAGGCGATCAAGCCCCACACAATCTGTGGCTGCGACTCAAACAGTACCGGCCCCGGCGTGATGTTGTACAGCGTCAGGGCACCCATCATGACCGCCGTTGTTCCAGAGCCTGGCACGCCCAGTGTCAGCATGGGAATAAAGGAGCCGGTTGCAGCACTGTTATTGGCCGCCTCTGGCGCAGCCAGGCCACGCATATCGCCCTGGCCAAACATGGCATTGGGATCTTTGCCTTCGATATATTTTTTCTCATTGGCGTAGGCTACTGCAGAGGCCACACTGGCCCCGGCGCCGGGCAGGATACCGATGAAAAAACCCATCACGCCACCACGCACGGTGCTCCACCAGGTCATGCCCAGCTCTTTCAGGTTAAAGAGCTTGCGCTTGCTTTTAGGTACTTCGATCGACACGCCACCCAACAGGTTTTCCAGCATCTGCAACATCTCTGCCACAGCAAACAAACCAATCACGACAACAACAAAATCAATGCCATCAGCCAGGTTCGGAATATCAAAGCTGTACCGATATACCCCCGAGTTGGCGTCCACTCCCACCGTAGAAATGAACAGGCCCAGCATGGCGGCCAGGATACCTTTGACTGGCTCATCCCCCAACAAACTGGTCAGCGCACAAAAGGCAAACACCATCAGCACAAAATACTCGGCCGGGCCAAAGGCAACCGCCCAACCCGCCAGCATGGGAGCCAACAGCACAATGCCGCAGATGGCAATGGTGGACCCGATGAACGAGGAAAAAGCCGACAAGGACAAAGCCACGCTGGCCAAACCTTTGCGCGCCAGCGGATAACCATCCAGCGTCGTCATGACCGCTGCCGCTTCACCGGGCACATTGATCAGAATGGAGGTAATACGACCACCATACTCCGCACCCACATACACAGCGGCCAGCAGGATCAGAGCAGACTCCGGGGGCAGCTTCATGGCAAAGGCAATGGGCACAAGCATGGCTACACCATTAATCGGCCCCAGCCCAGGCAACACGCCCACAATGGTGCCGATAAAAGCGCCAATCGCGGCGACCAGCAGATTCTGGGCAGAAAAAGCAACACCAAAGCCTACGCTCAAATAATCAAGAATCGAGCTCATAACCACTCTCCCAGGATGCCGTAGGGCAGAACCACATCCAGGCCCAAATCAAATAGCAGAAACAGCCCCACTCCCATCGCCAGCCCGCCAATCAGGGCCTGCTTCCAGCTACCGCCAAACAGACGGCCTACCAAAGTAGCCATCAGCGTGGTGGCAATGATGAAACCCAGCCACTGAAACAGCCAGGCATAGGCCGCCAGATAAGCCACCATCATCAAGATGCGGCCATTGGCTCCATTGGGGTTGGCAGGCACAGTACCACCACCTTTGATAGTCAGGCGCAGCCCGCATAAAGCAATGATCAAGGCCAGCAATAAGGGAAAGGCCTTGGGCCCAACAGGTTCATAGGAAAATGGGGGCTCTAGGTCGTAGCCAAAAGCGGTGATCAAGGCAGCGAGCACCAGCGCGCCCACGCCTAGTACGCGATCATTCAGCGTCATGATTGGAATCTCCGGATTCACCCGCCATGGACGACGGGGCAGACAGGCGGCACTCCCGGCACAAACTGGCCGGGAGTAGCGTAAAAACTTACTTCTTGATCAGGCCAAACGAGTCAGCCAATTCTCGATACTGAAGTACTTGTTGTTTTACGTAAGCATCCAGTTCCTGGCCGCTCATATTGAAGGGAAACAGGCCCTGCTGAGTTTGCATGCGAGCAAACTCGGGCGTTTTCATCAGCTGCTCGAACGCCTGAACCCACCACTGATATTGCTCGTCAGAGACTTTGGGGCCCACATAAAAGCCGCGAATAATAGGCCACTCAATATCAAAGCCCTGCTCTTTGGCCGTGGGAATCTCGGCCAGTGCACCGTCCAGTCGCTTGTCGTTAAAGACAGCCAGAATACGAATAGGCGCCCCACCCTCCAGCATGGTGTGAGCTTCGGCTGCATCGCCCATATAGGCCTGAATATGACCACCGCGCAGGGCCGTCATCGCCTCGCCACCGCCCTCAAAGGCAACAAAGCGCATTTTGCGGAAATCCACATCTGCGGCACGGGCCGTCAGCGCAGCCTTCATCCAGTCCTGCCCACCCACGGAACCACCCGCGCCCAGAACAATCTTGGTCGGGTCGGCCTTGAAGGCCTCCATCAGGGATTTCAGGTCCTGATAAGGCGAGTCCGCACGCACAATGGTCACGCCATAATCACTGCCAATCGACGCCAGCCAGCGCACGTCCTCTACCGAATATTTGCCAAATTTGCCCTGTGCCAGATTCAGCAGGGAGCCACCCGAGAAAGCAGCAATCGCATTGCCGTCGCCCGGACGCTGCGCCACGATATGGTTATAGGCCACCGCCCCTACACCGCCGGGCATATAGACGGTGCGCATGGGATTTTCCAGCAGCTTGGTTTCCAGAAAACCGTTCACGGCCACACGACAGGTCAGGTCAAACCCGCCGCCTGGCTGTGCTGGAGCAATACACTCAGGCTTGGAGGGTTGCTGAGCCTGTACGCCACTCAGGCTGCTCAAGCCCAGAATACTGCTGGCCAGTAGCACCCGTAGTTTCATGTGGATAGTCATTGATTCGCCTCCAGGAGGATCTTAGTCGTTGTAATGGATGCGACCTTACCGGAGAGAAGCTTTCGCCTACCTTTCAATTTCGCCAAAAAACACGATTTTCAAGGGTATACCCTGAAAATCCAATCAGTGTTCAAGCGAATCAAACTCCAAACGCACGATCAAACCACGCTGCTGCGGTCCTGTCCGCAAGCTCATGCGGGCGCCATGAATCTGTGCAATAGCCTGTACGATCGCCAGCCCCAAACCGGAGCCCTGCAAGGCCTTCCCCGCCTCGCCGCGCCTGAAACGATGGCCTGCCTTGGCCATATCATCAGCACTCATACCCGGACCATCGTCTTCAACCTGAATGCTGCACACCGGCCCTTCCTTGCGCACCGTTACCGTAATGCATGCAGCACGTGGGCAGTACTTGATGGCATTGCTGACCATATTGCTTAAAGCCTGTTGCAAGAGCCAAGCCTCCCCGGCTACCCGAACAGGGATGGAGGGCGCGTCCAGGCCCAGATCCTGACGCTTGGACCTCGCCAGGCTCCATAGCTCATCCACCACCAGCCCGGCCTGCTGGCACAAGTCGACTGTGCCCAAGGCCGCGCGGGTGCGTAGCTGGTCAGCAGCATCGCGAACCCTGGACAAGGCCACCATTTGATGCGTCATCTGGGCCGTGTTGTTCAAGCGTAATTGAATTGCCTCCAGCACCTCCTTCATCTCATCGGTCTTGGCCAGAGACAGGGCAAAATCCACCTGGGTCAGCAAAACAGCCAAGGGGGTTTTCAACTGGTGCGAGGCATCGTCCAGAAACTGCTGTTGCTCGCGTGATTTGCGTGCATAACGATCCATATGCAAATTGATGGTCTGTACCAAAGGCCGGACCTCTCGCGGCAGGCTGGCCTCGCTGATCGGCTCCAGGTTGTCGGGGGAACGATGCCGTACCTCGGCGCTCAACTTGCGCAAAGGGCGTAGCGCCAACAAGGTGCCAGCCAGAATCAGAACAATGAAAAGGCTGAGCACCGCCACGTCCTGAATCAAATTCTGGATAATGACTTTGCGTATGAAAGCATGGCGCTCGCTCAGGTTTTCACCAGCCTGAATCAGAATTCGGCTGTCTTGATAAGTCTGCAGGCGCCCATCCGATTCCAGCGCCACTGCTGCGATGCGCAAGGGCTCTCCCAGATATTCAGCGTCATAGAAAACGGGCTGATTACTGAGCAGACGCCGCACTGGCAGCGGCATACCGGTAAAGCCAATTTCCGACAAACCGTCTTCAGTGGCCACTCTGAAATACACCTGACTGCTGATGGTGTACTCCATGAACTCCATCATGTAGTAAGACTGCTCCATCGCCAGCCCGCCACTGATGGTCAAGACATTGGACGACATGGATTTCAAGGCACCGGCCAAAGCCCGGTCAAACGCGGCGTTGACCTGATCTTTCAAGGTCATGCTGGAAACAAACAGGGACACGCCCGAGGTCAGCAAGGCCGCAGGAATCAGCATGAACAACAAAGTACGACGCAAACTGCTTAAGGCCATATTTGCCCCCAATAAGGCAATACGCTAAGGCTCATCATCGCCCACAGGCTCCAGGCAATAACCTACGCCGCGCAAAGTGACGATATGGACATCCGAGGACTGCAGTTTCTTGCGCAAGCGATGCACCAATACTTCGATAGCTTCGATATTGATTTCATCGTCATCCTTGTCATTGAGCCGATCCAGGATGAACTGCTTGTTTACTGGCTCTCCGCTACGCTGCACCAGAATGCGCAGTACCTCAGCCTCACGCGGTGACACGGACAGAAGCGCCGAATCCAGCGTAAAGCGCTGTGTGGCCAAGTCATAGATCAGGCTGCCACACGCCATACGCGGTTTGTCCTTGCCCCGGCTACGACGAATCAGGGCATTAACGCGCGCCACCAGCTCTTCAATACGAAAAGGTTTGGGCAAAAAATCGTCCGCCCCACACTCCAGGGCTTCCACTCGCTCCTGCAAGGAGTCGCGAGCCGTCAAGATCAACACGGGAGTCCGGTTATCCTCCGAACGCAGACGTGCCAGCAAGGCACGTCCGTCCATACCCGGCAAGCCCAGGTCCAGGACCAGCGCATCAAATTCCTCGATCTGCAAACGATGGTAGGCCACCATCCCGTCGTTGGACCACTCGACTGCAAACCCTTTCTTTTGCATGCTGCGTGTCAGCCACAGGGCCAAATCAGGCTCGTCTTCAATCAATAAAATTCGCATGGCGGATAGTAGAAAAGAAAACAGAACAGGGGCAATAGTACGCCGCCGGATCGTATCAGCAGCACGTCACTGGCTGACAGACTCGGTCAGCTCCAGCACAAAACGCCGCAACCAGCGGCTTTCTTCATCATGTTCCTTGTTGATGTCCCAAATCATGGACACCACAAAAGACGGCACCCGCAATGGCACCGGCGAGACGGCTAATCGACTATTGCATTCCACAAAGGAGCGGGCGGCGTAATCGGGCATGGTCAGCACCAAAGGGCTGCCAATAATGGCGTTGATTGCCCCGGAAAAATGCGTGAATGAGGCCTTGACCTTGCGCTGCAGTCGCTCGGCATCAAAGAGTTCATCGACAAAGCCGCGCAAGCCGTCAAAGGACACCCGCCCATGATGAGCATGCAGATACTCCTGCTTGCTGATGGGGGTTGAAAACGCAATGGACTGCTTATCGTAAATGCAGATATAGGAAGCGGAAAACAGCACTTGCGACTTGTGCATGGTGCTCAGAAATTTAGGGCTGGAGCAAATCGCCAGATCCGCCCCATGCTCCACCATGCTTTGCGGCCACAAATAGCTATTGGTTTGGTAGAAGGAAAAACTGATCGTCCAGCCCTGCTCGTCAGCCATGCGAATCATGCGTTTGGCCAGCATATTTTCCAGATCGTCGGACAAAGCGATGCGAAAAACCCGGTTGGAGCGAGCTGGATCGAACTCCTGCTCGGATGTAACCAGCGCCGAGATGCTTTTCAGGGCCTCGGATATCTGCGGGGCAATCTCCAAGGCCCGATGCGTAGGCGTCATTCCGTGCGAACCACGGGTAAACAGCTCGTCATTGAATACCACCCGCAACTTGCGCAAGGACGCGCTGACCGCGCCCTGGGTCAGAAATAGGGCATTGGCGGCCTTGGTCACGCTGCGCTCGTTCATCAAGCACTGGAACACCAGCAGCAAGTTCAGATCCATCCGCCTGATATTAGCAATATTAATGGAAGCCATTTTTCTAATTAGTTTGAATAATTATTTGGCTTGATTAGACTAAAAATCAGCCACAACCACAATAAGGGTCAGGTATTCACCTGCCCTGCTCGAGGAGATCTTTATGGGCACTGCTACCGTCGCCCCTTCGCATGCCAAATCGGCCCCCCCAGGCCAGCCGGGCTTAAGTAAAAAACAAGTTGTTGCCGTTGGTATTGGCAACTTTATGGAATGGTTTGACTTCGCGATTTATGGCTACTTTGCAGCCATTATCGGCAGCATCTACTTTCCATCCGACGCCGCTGGCGTTTCCCTGCTCTCGTCCCTGGCCGTGTTTGCCGTGGGCTTTGTTTCGCGCCCCTTTGGCGCCCTGATTCTGGGCCCCATTGGCGACCGCTTTGGCCGCAAGACCGTGCTGATGATTACCGTCTTTGGCATGGGTGTGTTCACTACTCTGATTGGCCTGCTGCCTGGCTATGACACCATCGGCATTACGGCTCCTATCTTGCTGGTTGTGCTGCGCTTCCTGCAAGGCATGATGGTGGGTGGCGAGTGGTCCGCTGCCGGTATTTTCCTGGTGGAAAGCGCCCCCTCCAACCGTCGTGCCTCGGCCGCCAGCGTGGTGACCTTTACCGCCGGTATCGCTTTCCTGATGGGTACGGCCACGGCTGCCGCCATCAACGCCACGCTGACCGAAGCCCAGGTCTACAGCTGGGGCTGGCGTGTGCCCTTCGTGCTGTCGATTGTGATGACCTTCATTGCGGTCTTTATCCGCCGCAAACTGAACGACACCCCCGTCTACCACGAGCTGCAGGAAAAGAAAGCCAACAACACGCTGGAGCGCGTCTCGTCCAAGGACAAGTTCAACGCCTTTGTTCTGTCCTTTGCGTTCTCCGCCCTGTTCCTGGTGTCGCTGTACTACTTCATCACCTACGCCAATAACCACCTGGTTTCCATCCTGGGCATGAGCAAGACCTCGGCCCTGTGGCTGTGCAGTGCCTCGTTGGTGGTGTATTGCATCTTGCACCCGCTGGTTGGCCGCTTCTCGGACCACTACGGTCGTCGCAAACTGGCGCTGTTTGCCGCTGCGGGTCTGACCATCATGGCCTACCCGATCTTCATCATGATGAACTCCGGCAAACCCGCGCTGATCCTGCTGGGCCTGATCATCATGGCTTTCCTGGTGGCCATCTCTGCCGTCATGAACGTGGTGCTGCTGGTGGAAGTGTTCCCCGCCTCGATTCGCTCGACCGGCGCCGCACTGGGCCACAACGTCTCGTCAGCACTGCTGGCTGGCCCTGGCCCCTTCATTGCTGCTGCCCTGATCCAGTACACAGGTAACCCCAACGTACCGGCCTGGTACCTGGCTGCGGTATCCCTGGTGTGCTTCCTGATCCTGTATACCCGCCTGCCTGAAACCAAAAACGTGGACTTGTCCGCAGGCTGACCTTTAAAGGAGACCTAGTTATGAGCAAAGTTGCAGTTATACAAGCGGCATCCATCCCGTTTGACTCTGCCAGCAGTGTAGAAAAAGCCGCCGCCATCTTGCAGCGTGTGGCTGCCAATGGCGCCACCCTGGCTGTCTTTCCCGAAGCCTTTCTGGGCGGGTATCCCAAAGGCATCAGCTTTGGCAGCGTCATCGGCAACCGCCGCCCCGAAGGCCGTGCCCTGTACCAGATGTATGTGGAAGGCGCTGTCACCCTGGGTGGCCCTGAACTGGAAGCACTGGCCGATGCAGTCACCCAAACCGGTGTGTACACCGTCATGGGCGTAATCGAAAAAATGGGTCGCACCCTGTACTGCACTGCTCTGACACTGGCTCCCGGCAAAGGCGTGGTGGGCATCCACCGCAAGCTGATGCCTACCGGCCAGGAACGTCTGGTCTGGGGCTTTGGCGATGGCTCCACCATGGGCACTGTCGATACTCCCATGGGTCGTATCGGCAACGTGATCTGCTGGGAAAACTACATGCCCACCCTGCGTCAGACCATGTATGCCCAAGGCACCGAACTGTACTGCGCCCCCACGGCAGACGACCGCCCCACCTGGGCCTCGTCCATGATTCACATCGCCGTTGAAGGCCGTGTGTTCGTGCTGTCCGCCTGCCAGGCCATCCGCCTGAACAATTACCCCGAGTCCTTCCAGAAAGAATTTGCTCTGCCCGGCGAATTTGCTCCGGACAGCTACGTGATGCACGGCGGCAGCATGATCGTCAGCCCCACCGGCGAAGTGCTGGCCGGCCCGGTGTTTGATGAAGAAACCGAGCTGTACGCCGAACTGGATATGGACCTGCTCAAACAGGCCAATCTGGACTTTGACGTCTACGGCCACTACTCGCGCCCCGACATCTTCTCTCTGCATGTCGACACCCGAGCCAAGCAGGTAGTGAAACTGCAAACCGAAGACTCGGCCGAGTAAAACCAGCCAAATCCTGCACTTAAAAAACCAGCCCCATCACGCGATAAACGTGATGGGGCCGGAACTGCTTTCGAGCCTGGCACAAGCTGCTGCCTGCACCTGCTCTTTCCTGTCGTAGCTTTGTTTTTGATCCCTTGGCACTAGCTCAAAGCCAAAGGTTCCAGCACGGGCTGATACGGAGACATCTGCAACTGCGTCTCGTCCAGACCCATTCCCTGCGCCAACAGAGCCAACATCGTCAGGCTCAATGGAACAAGACCTTTCTCAATCACGTTGTATTCCGCCACACTGATTCCCAAGCGACTGGCCAAACGCTCGCGCTTGATTTCCAGATACTCGCGCCAGGCACGAATCAGGGTCCAACGATGCGTTCGCATATCCTTGAGCACCACATACGGAATCCCCTTGTCCGAACGCACAAAACGCGGTGCGGCCATCAACTTGCGCACGCACTCATCATTCATGGCATCTCGTGTCAACAGATGGGCATACAGCACGGCCTGCTCGGGCAAGGTACGAGGATCAGTATCTTCAGTGGTCAACAAGTATGTATTCATCATGGCTGACAAACCTAAGGATGTAAGAGAACGGAGAACCCTGAACTTACCGTCCCGTTCCATCCCGGTCTGTCAGATAATTCTGAAAGTGCTCCCTGACCGCCCTATCGGCTGATCCTGATCAAGACACACATCCAAACAGACCATAAAAAAAGCCCCTGAACACGTCAGAGGCGCGCTTTCAAAACACAGCATTGGGCATATTTACATTCGTATCTGCGACTACAACTCACGCATGAATACTTTGTGAACCCCAAATTTTGCATCACGTGGAGTTCGAACTGCCCGGCAGCTTTCAGATCGAATACTTCAAACAAGCCCGCTAAATTGAAAAAATCCCTTGCAAATAGTAGGTGAATACCCGCATCACCGACTACACTTGCGGCTCCGGCGTGAAAACCTCAATAGAATCAAGATTGTCCTTGATCAATTAGACACGCCCTCTTGGCAGTAGCCCATAAGTTCAACGCTTATACTGTTCAACTATAAAACAGGGGCAGAGCTCACAAGGCGCCTCCCCTGACGATTTCAAACACGAAAACACAATCCTATTGGAGAGCCGCATGGTGAACATGAATCGGCGTCAGTTCTTCAAAGTGACGGGGGCCTCGCTGGCCAGTTCCAGCATGGTCTTGCTGGGCGCTGCGCCCACCCCCGCCATGGCGGAAGTCAGGCAGTACAAACTGACCCGCATGACAGAGACGCGCAATACCTGTCCTTACTGTTCCGTAGCCTGTGGGGTGCTGCTGTACTCCCGTGGTGACGGCGCCATGAATGCCGAGCCCAGCGTGGTTCACATTGAAGGCGATGCCGACCACCCCGTGAACCGCGGCACACTCTGTCCCAAGGGCGCAGGCTTGGTGGATTTCATCAAGAGCCCCAACCGACTCAAATACCCTGAATACCGTGCCGCTGGCTCGGACAAGTGGGAACGCATCTCCTGGGAAGACGCTTTCACGCGTATTGCCAAGCTGATGAAAGAAGACCGCGACGCCAACTTCCAGACCACTGCTGAAGACGGCACCGTCGTCAACCGTTGGCTGACCACCGGCATGCTGGCTGCTTCGGCAAGTAGTAACGAAGTGGGCTATGTCACCCATAAAGTCATCCGCAGCATGGGTGTACTGGCGTTCGATAACCAAGCACGTGTCTGACACGGCCCGACGGTGGCAGGTCTTGCCCCGACGTTTGGCCGTGGAGCGATGACGAACCATTGGGTCGACATCAAGAACGCGGATATTGTGCTGATTATGGGCGGCAACGCAGCCGAGGCGCACCCCTGTGGTTTCAAATGGGTGACCGAGGCCAAAGCACACAACAATGCAAAACTGATCGTTGTGGATCCACGCTTTACGCGTTCGGCATCCGTAGCGGACTTTTACGCGCCTATACGTACCGGTAGTGACATCACCTTCCTGGGTGGCGTCATCAAATACCTGCTGGATAACGACAAGATCCAGCACGAATACGTGCGCAACTACACCGATATGCCCTTTATCGTGCGCGAAGACTTTGACTTCGAGCAGGGGCTGTATTCGGGCTACAACGAAGAAAAACGCAGCTACGACAAGTCCTCCTGGGACTACGAGCTGGGCGAGGACGGCTACGTCAAGACGGACCCCACCTTGCAACACCCACGCTCGGTCTACCAACTGCTGCGCAAGCACTACGAGCGCTACACGCCCGAGATGGTGGAACGCGTCTGTGGCACGCCCAAGGACAAGTTCCTGAAAGTCTGTGAAATGCTGGCCTCGACCGCTGAACCGGGTCGCGCGGGTACCATCCTGTATGCGCTGGGCTGGACGCAACACAGTATTGGTTCGCAGATCATCCGTACCGGCGCCATGGTCCAGCTGCTGCTGGGCAATATTGGTATTGCCGGCGGTGGCATGAACGCGCTGCGCGGACACTCCAACATTCAGGGTCTGACTGACCTGGGTTTGATGTCCAACCTGCTGCCCGGCTATCTGACTTTGCCCAACCAGGCGGAGAAAGAGTTTGACGGCTACATCGGCGCACGTGCCCAACAGCCGCTACGCCCCAACCAGCTCAGCTACTGGCGCAACTACAAGAAGTTCCACGTCAGCCTGATGAAAGCCTGGTTTGGTGATGCCGCCCAGGCCGAGAACAACTGGGCCTACGACTATCTGCCCAAGCTGGACAAGCTCTACGACATGCTGCAAGTGTTCGAGCTGATGGACGAAGGCAAGATGACGGGCTACATCTGTCAGGGCTTCAACCCCCTGGCGGCGGCACCGTACAAGGCCAAGCTGCTGCGTGGTTTCTCCAAGCTCAAGTACATGGTCATCATGGACCCGCTGGTTACGGAAACGTCAGAGTTCTGGAAGAACTATGGCGAGCACAATGATGTCGATTCCGCTTCCATCCAGACTGAAGTCTTCCGTCTGCCCACCACCTGTTTCGCCGAGGAAGAAGGCGCATTGGTGAACTCGGGTCGCTGGTTGCAATGGCACTGGAAGGCCGCCAATCCTCCGGGCGAGGCCAAGAGCGACATTGAGATCATGAGTACGCTGTTCACGCGTATTCGCTCGCTGTACCAGAAAGAAGGCGGTGCCTTCCCTGATCCAATCCTGAACCTGTCCTGGCCCTACTCCAACCCGGATGATCCAACCGCCGCTGAACTGGCCAAGGAATATTCGGGCCGCGCACTGGTGGATCTGCATGATCCCAAAGATCCAAGCAAGATCACGCGTAAGGCAGGCGAGCAGCTGGATGGCTTTGCCGAATTGCGCGACGACGGCACCACGCTAAGCGGTTGCTGGATCTATGCCGGTGCCTGGACGCAGCAAGGCAACCTGATGGCTCGCCGCGACAATAGCGATCCAACCGGAATCGGCCAGACGCTGAACTGGGCCTGGGCCTGGCCAGCAAACCGCCGCGTGCTCTACAACCGTGCTTCCTGTGACCTGACCGGCAAACCCTTTGACCCACGTCGCAGCCTGGTTCACTGGGATGGCAAGCGCTGGGGTGGTGCGGACGTCCCTGACTACAAGGCCGATGAAAATCCGGCTGATGGCATGGGCCCGTTCATCATGAACCCTGAAGGTGTCGCCCGCTTCTTTGCCCGTAAAGGCATGGCAGAAGGCCCCTTCCCCGAGCACTACGAGCCTTTTGAAAGCCCTCTGAGCTACAACCCGCTCAGTCCTGACGAACCACGTGCCATGACCAACCCGGCAGCCCGTATCTTCAAGGACGACCTGGCAGCCATGGGTACGGTAGACAAGTTCCCCTATGTGGGCACCACCTACCGCCTGACCGAGCACTTCCACTACTGGACCAAGCACGTGAAGTTGAACGCCATCGTGCAGCCCGAACAGTTTGTGGAAATTGGCGAGGAGCTGGCCAAGGAAGTGGGCATTGTGCAAGGTGACCGCGTCAAGGTGTCCTCCAACCGTGGCTATATCAAGGCCGTGGCGGTGGTGACCAAGCGCATCAAAGCCCTGAACGTGGATGGCAAAGTTGTCCACCAAGTGGGTATCCCGCTGCACTGGGGATTTGTGGGTCTGGCCCGACCTGGTTTCCTGATCAATGCGCTGACCCCGCCGGTAGGCGATGGCAACTCGCAAACGCCGGAGACCAAGGCCTTCCTGGTTCAACTTGAAAAGGTTAAGGAGTAAGCCATGGCCTTGCAATCACTTGATATCAAACGGCGCTCCGCAACCACCACCCCATCGCCCAGCGTGCGCGAGCCCGTGGGCGGGGAAGTGGCCAAGCTGATCGACACCAGTAAGTGCATTGGCTGTAAGGCCTGTCAGGTCGCCTGCATGGAATGGAACGATACGCGCGACGAAATCGGTCACAACGTCGGGGTGTATGACAACCCGGCCGACCTGACCGACAAGTCCTGGACCATCATGCGTTTTGCAGAGTATGAAAACCCCGCTGGCGATCTGGAATGGCTGATTCGCAAAGACGGCTGCATGCACTGCGAGGACCCGGGCTGCCTGAAGGCCTGTCCCTCGCCAGGCGCCATCGTGCAGTACACCAACGGCATTGTGGATTTTCACGAGGAAAACTGCATTGGCTGCGGCTACTGCGTTACCGGCTGTCCTTTCGATGTGCCCCGCATTTCGGAAAAGGACAAGAAAGCCTACAAGTGCACCTTGTGTTCGGACCGTGTGGCGGTCGGACAGGAACCGGCCTGTGCCAAGACCTGTCCTACCGGCGCGATTGTGTTCGGTACCAAAGAAGACATGCAGCACCACGCTGCAGAGCGTATCGAAGACCTGAAATCGCGCGGCTTTGAAAACGCAGGTTTGTACGACCCGGCTGGAGTGGGTGGCACCCACGTCATGTACGTGCTGCATCACGCCGACAAGCCCGAGCTGTACAGCGATCTGCCCAAGGACCCGCAAATCAGTCCGATGGTCTCGCTCTGGAAGGGAGTGGCCAAGCCGCTGGGGGTTGCTGCCATGGCACTGACCGCCCTGATTGGTTTCTTCCACTACATCCGAACCGGTCCTAACGAGACCGACGAGGAAGACGAGCGCCGCGCCGACGAGGACGCACGCAAGATCCAGGAGGCTCACCATGACTGATCACAACCGCAAGGGCTTGATTCAGCGCTACACCACCAGTCAGCGCATTAATCACTGGATCATTGCCATGAGCTTTGTGCTCCTGGCCTTGTCCGGGCTGGCGCTGTTTCATCCGTCAATGTTCTGGCTGACCAATCTGTTTGGCGGCGGTCCGTGGACACGCATTCTGCACCCGTTCATTGGTGTGGTGATGTTTGTGTGCTTTTTCCTGTTTGCGGCTCGCATGGTACGGCACAATATGTTCTCCAAGGGTGACGCGGCCTGGCTGCGTCACTTCAAGGACGTGCTCAATGCCAAGGACGAGCGCATTCCCGAAGTAGGCCGCTATAACGCCGGGCAAAAAATCCTGTTTTTTGCTTTGGTGATCTTCATGATCGGCCTGCTGGCAACCGGTGTGGTGATGTGGCGCGAATACTTTTCCGCCTTCTTCCCCATCTGGGCTATCCGTCTGGCCTCCGTGCTGCACGCGGTCTGCGCCCTGCTGATGATTTGCGCGATTATCGTGCACATCTACGCCGGTATCTGGGTAAAAGGTTCAGTCAAAGCCATGACCCGCGGTACGGTTACCCGTGCCTGGGCCTGGAAGCACCACCGCGCCTGGTTCCGTGAAGAAATGGAAAAAGGTCCCAGCCGTCCTGCCGAATAAGCGGGGCTCTGGTACATAAGCAACCCGGCTGCCATGCACCATTTCGGGCATGGCAGCCTTGTTTTCAGGAGTCTGTCTTGCAACGCATCCTTCCGCGCGGCGAAATCGAAAGTCTGGACCACACCTCCATCCCCCGACTGCGCCTGCCTGTGCGAGCCAGCGTCTTTGCTGACCGGGCAGCACGTCTGCGTCAATTGGCTGACGGCAATCCCGTTGGTGCCTACCTGCTCTTGCTGGCACATCTGGTAGATGGGCAGCACAAACAACTCAATGCCCTGCCCCCGACCGAACTGCCCACCGAGGTGCTGGAAACAGCGCAAAGACACGGTATGCCGCCCCTGCTGGCATCGGGCTGGAAGCGCGATCCACAGTGGCTCAGCATTTTGAGCAGCCTGCTCAATCACATGATCAACACTTCGGACGTGCCTGCAGCCGCCCAAGAAGTCTGTCAGGACCTGCTCAAGAAAGCCGAGTCTGACCCACAAAAACTGGAAGATCTGGCTGACGCGATTCTGGCCGAGCAATTGCCTGAGCAAGACGGTGCCGCGGCACCTTTTGTCATGGCCGCCTTGCAGGTTTACTGGACGCATCTGGCCTGCTCGCTGACCGAGGGCCAACTGTCTGTAACCAGCCCCTTTGGCGTATGCCCGTCCTGCGGCAGCCTTCCCGTATCCAGTGTGGTGCGTGTGGGTGGTCGTGAAGATGGTTGCCGCTACATGTGCTGCCCGCGTTGCAGCGTGGAATGGCATCTGGTGCGCGTGACCTGCTCGCACTGCGAGAGTACCAAAAGCGTGGCGTATCACGCCATTGAAGATGGCCCGGAAGGGATCAAGGCCGAGTCCTGCGACAACTGCCACACCTACCGCAAAATCTTCTATCAGGAAAAGCAGCTGGGTCTTGATCCAGTTGCAGACGACCTGGCCAGTCTGGCTCTGGACGTTCTGATGGGCGAAGAAGGCTATTCCCGCGCCAGCGGCAATCCGCTTCTTTGGCACCAGTCTTAAGCTAAGATTCCCCTACGCCTTGTTGCCCCGAGCACAAGGCGTAGCTGACGGACCTTGCCCATAGACTCAAACGCCTGCCTTTGAATGATGAGCCCAACGCCTGAACTCTCCCCCGCCCACATCCCTTCCCTGGATCGCTTGCTGCGCTCGCCAGAGTTCCAGCCCTTGCTAAGCCAGTTCGGCCACACGCGCCTGAGTCAACGCACTCGTGCCCATTTGCAGGCACTGCGGGAGGCCGTGCTGAAGGGAGCACTAAGCCCTCAGGATCTGGAGCCCGCTCAGCTTGCCAAAGCACTGCAAGCACAACTGCAGGAAGAATCCCGCTTGCAGCTACGCCCGGTCTTTAACCTGACCGGCACCGTACTGCACACCAATCTTGGGCGAGCAATGCTACCGGATGAAGCCATACAGGCTGTCGTCCAGGCCATGCGCTCGCCCGCCAATCTGGAGTTTGACCTGGAAACCGGCGGCCGAGGCGACCGCGATGACTTGATCAACCCCTTACTCTGCGAACTGACCGGCGCTGAAGCCGCCACAGTCGTCAACAATAATGCCGCCGCCGTGCTGCTGATGCTCAGCACCCTGAGCCCCCGCCGTGAGACCGTGGTGTCACGCGGCGAGCTGGTTGAAATTGGCGGAGCCTTTCGTATTCCCGACATCATGAAGCGTGCCGGTGCTCGTCTGCATGAGGTAGGCACCACCAACCGTACCCACGCGGCTGACTACGAAAACGCCATCAACGAGCGCAGCGCCATGTTGATGAAGGTGCATTGCAGCAATTACGCCGTCAAAGGCTTCACCAAAAGCGTTTCAATCGAAGAAGTTGCACAGACTGCCCGGAAACACGGCCTGCCCACCAGTGTAGACCTGGGCAGCGGCACCCTGGTGGACCTGAGCCAATGGGGCCTGCCTCCCGAGCCCACCGTGCGCCAAACCATCGAAGCCGGTGCCGATATCGTGACTTTCAGCGGCGACAAGCTGCTGGGTGGCCCCCAGGCCGGTCTGATCGTTGGCCGTGCAGACCTGATCGCCAAGATCAAGAAAAACCCGCTCAAACGTGCTCTGCGCGTGGGTAAAATCACCTTGGCCGCACTGGAGCCTGTGCTGGCCTTGTACCGTTCGCCAGAGCGCCTGCCCGAGCACCTGACCACCCTGCGTCTGCTGACTCGACCTTCGGCTGAAATGCGTGCCCAAGCACTACGTTTGGCCCATGTCTTGCAGCAATGGGTGGGGACACAATTTGCTGTAGAACCCACTGCCATGCTGAGCCAGATCGGCAGCGGTGCGTTGCCCGAAGACGTACTGCCCAGCTTTGGACTGCGCTTTGCCTACCAAGGCACAGGCCGTCCGGGCCGCCATCTGACTCAACTGGAAAAACGCCTGCGCACTTTGCCTCAGCCCGTCATCGGGCGCATTGCGCAAGATGCCTTTTGGCTGGACTTGCGCTGCCTGGAAGAGCCCTTTGAGGCCGCCTTCAGCGCACAACTGATTCCCGAGCAAGCATGATTGTTGGCACCGCAGGACATATCGATCACGGCAAAACCACCTTGATCCGCGCCTTGACTGGCGTGGATACCGATCGTCTGGAAGAGGAAAAAAAGCGCGGCATCTCCATCCAGTTGGGCTATGCCTATACACCTTTGCCCGACGGACAGATCCTGGGCTTTATTGATGTGCCCGGTCACGAACGTCTGGTGCACACCATGGTCGCAGGTGCGACCGGCATCGATTTTGGCCTGCTGATCGTGGCCGCAGATGACGGCGTCATGCCGCAAACCCGCGAGCATCTGGCCGTACTGCAATTGCTGGGTTTGCAGGCGGGAGCCATCGTCCTGAGCAAGGCGGATCGCGCTGATGCTGCCAGAATTGAATCCGTCAAAGCCGAGCTGCAAGCACTTGTCCAAGGAAGCTTTCTGGACAATGCCCCCATCTTCGTTGTTGATGCCCTGTCCGACGACAAACCCGGCCTGGAAGCACTGCGCCAGCATCTGCATGCACAGGCCATGCAATCCACCAAACAGGATGGCAACGGCTATTTCCGCCTGGCCATTGACCGTGTCTTCACCTTGCAAGGTCACGGCACCCTCGTGACCGGCACCGTGCACGATGGCGTGTTGGATCTTGATGGCCCGGCGATGGACTTGCGCCTGATGCCACGCGGTACACCCGTACGAGTGCGCAGCATTCACGCCCAGAATCAGGCATCACGCCAGGCCCGCGCCGGGCAGCGTTGTGCCCTGAACCTGGGCGGGATTGATGTGCAGGATATAGAGCGTGGCGACTGGCTGGCCGATGCCCGCTGCTTCATCCCCTCCACTCGTATCGATGTGGAACTGAGCCTGCTGGACAAAGATATTCCCGCCCTACGCACCTGGTCGCCCTGGCATATCCACATGGGTGCCGCGCACCTGACGGCCCATGCCGTACCTTTGGATGGCGAGTCCTTGCAGCCCGGCCAGACCGGCAAGGTCCAGTTGGTCTTTGACCGCCCGATCTGCTCCATGACGGGCGAGCGCTTTATCTTGCGCAACGCCCAGGCCAGCGAGACCGTCGGCGGCGGGATTGTTCTGGACCCAAATGCGCCGGACCGCAAACGACGCTCTACGACACGCCTTGCCTGGCTGGATGCCTTGGCACAATGGACGCGCGGCGGACCGTTGGAGGGCCTGCTGGCCCAAGCACCTTACGGTCTGGACGAAGCAACACTGCTGCGTCTGTCAGGAGGATCTCAACAAGGCTTGAGCGCCCCCGCCAATGCCCGCTGGCACACCGGATCTCGCCCACAAAGTCAGCCTATCTTGTTGAGCGATGCACGCCTGGAAGCGCTGTGTCAGCACATAGAAAGCGTGATGCTGCAGTTCCACGAGCGCAATCCGGACGAGCCGGGCCTGTCCATCAGCCGCTTGCGACGCATGGCCGCCCCCACCATGCCCGACGCAATCTGGCAGCTCCTGACCGAATATCTGCTGTCAGAACAGCGCCTGGCCCAACAAGGAGCCTGGCTGCATACGCCAGGCCACCGCGTTACCCTGAGCCCCGAAGACCAAGCTCTGGCCACCGCCCTTCTGCCCCTGATCGAGGCAGGCCGCTTCGATCCTCCATGGACACGTGATCTGGCCAAAGAAACCGAAGCCCCGGAAGAGCAGACCCGCAACGTACTGCGCAGACTGGTGCGCCAGGGCGAGCTGTTTCAGATCGTGCATGACCTGTTCTATCACCGCCGCCAAATCGCGGTGCTAGCCAATATCGTCAAGGAGCTGCACAGCGGCCAAGGCGTCAGCGCCGCGCAGTTCCGGGACGCAACGGGACTGGGCCGCAAACGGGCCATTCAGATTCTGGAGTTCTTTGATCGCGTCGGCTATACACGACGTGTGCGTGATCGCCATGTATTACGAGGTGAAGCCTGGGCAGCGGCGGATTGAACCCGGAGCTTCATGCGGGAACCAGAACAGGCAACGCCCTGATCGTTGAAGCGTCACCGGCCCTAACGTATGATAGGGCCTCTTGAAGGAAAGCATCCGTGCCCGGTGGCACGGCCGGGCTTCAAACCCGGTTGGGGGCGTCAGACGTTCCCAGGTAGGTTCGACTCCTGCTGCTTTCCGCCACTTTGCTGGCAGAAAATCTCCCCACACACATGCCAGAGGCACGTATTCACTGACTAAACCGGCGTATCGGACGTTGGACGCCCTGCTGTTGGCCCCGAGTCAGAGCAAGTCACCGCCAATACCTGCGCCTGTTGATCCCCCAGGCTAAGCACGCTGTGGGGTAGCTCCGAATCAAAATACACGGAATCACCCGTCTCCAAGGTCATGCTGTGCTCTGCAATGGTGACTTGCACTTGCCCTTGGATCACAAACAAGAACTCTTCTCCCCCATGCGGGAAAGTTGGCGCTGGCTGCTGTTGTTCGTGTGGAGGGTAGATAACAAAGGGGTCCATCAAACGAAAGCGCCGCCGCCCGGCCATGCTCTCGTAACGGTAGGCGCTATGACCTGCCACACTGGGCAAGGGCATGCGTTCGTGTCGACGCACGACACACACACTTTCGTCTTGATCCAGTTCCCCCTCTCCAATCAACTGCGACACCCCCATGCCATAAGCCTGGGCCAGCTTGACCACGGTAGAGATGGACGGCGCACTGACTGCCCGCTCCAGCTTGGACAGATAACTTTTAGTCAGACCGGTGCGCTGGGCCAACTGCTCCAGCGACAAGCCATGTTGGCGACGCAGGGCGCGCAAGCGAAAGGGAAGATGGGTCATGGGTTAAACAAGAGGTGTAGCGCCCGAGGTCAGCCTCGGAGCGCATATAAAAAAGCGGCCTCTTATTCTACTCAAAAACATCCGTATGGCGTTTCAGCGCTTTGCGGGCATAGTATTCAAAGCCGATCTGGGAGCGGCGAGGTCTCAGAATCCAGTCATGTGCCTCCCGGCCCAGTTCCGGCGCAATAGGCTTGATCGTTCCGGCTGACATCGCCAACAATTGCATGCGCGCTGTGCGCTCAAATTGCAACGCCAATACGCAGGCTTCTTCTACTGAGGCCGCCGCCACCAACATTCCATGGTGCGATAAAAGAATAGCGCGCTTGTCACCCAAGGCCTCAGAAATGATCTGTCCCTCTTCATTGCCCACAGGGACACCCGGCCAATCTTTCAGGAACGCGCAGTCCTCATACAAGGGGCAGTTGTCCATATGGGATACGATCAAGGGCACCTCCAGCATGGACAGGGCGGCCACGTGCAAGGGATGTGTATGAATGATGCAGTTCACATCCGGCCGGGCACGATACACCCAGGAATGAAAACGGTTTGCTGGATTAGGCATCCCATATCCCTTCAAAACCGTTAAATCTTCATCTACCAGCAAGACGTTGGTCGACGTAATTTCATCAAACCCAAGCCCCAGCTGCTGCGTAAAATACGTGCCTTCCTGTTCGCCGCGTGCTGTGATCTGGCCAGCCAAACCAGAGTCATGGCCGCCATCAAAAAGAATACGGCAAGTCAGTGCGAGCTTCTCGGGAACACTGCGCTCAGGGATTTCGAAGAGGGCCTGCATCTGGCTTTGCGCCTGTTCAATCAGCACGGACTTGGACAAGCTCATGGTGTCACTCATAACAACTCCTTTTGTAAATTAATATCCTGCTCACAACAGCGGGACATAGCCCGCCAGGGCCTGCATACACTCGAGCCAATGTCGTACTGATGGATAGGGGCGCAGGTCGTACCCTCCCTGCTCTGCCATGCAGGTATAGGGAAACAAGGCCACATCGGCGATGCTGGGTCTGCCCCCAACGAAATAGCGATGCAACTGCAAATGCACCTCCATCTGGGCCAGAGCTTTATCGCCCTGTTCGCGCCACGCCAGCACCGCAGGATCATCCACCGTCATCGTCCCCCGCAACGCCACCCACAGTCTGGGCTGCGCAAGATTGGTCATATGCTGAGTCTGCTCAAAAGACAGCCACTGCAGCACTTGAGCCTGCGCAAGCGGGTCCGCGGGCAGAAAGTCTGTGCCCTGCGCCAGGTACCACAAAATAGCGGCCGACTCTGCCAGCCAGGGCCCTTCCCGGGTTCGCAATACCGGAACCTGTCCCCAGGGGTTGATTTGCCGGAACACCTCGGTATCCAGATCCCCCTCCACAATAGACAGGCTGCGCCGCTGTAGCGCTATACCCAAATAACCGCACAACAATCGTACCTTCCAGCCATTGCCGGTATGCACCGTGTCGATAAGCTCCAGAGCGGCGTGGTTCATTATCGTTACCTCACTCAAGGCTGATTTCTGCGGTCTGAACAATACGCTGCCACTTGCTGCGCTCAGCCGCGATGAAGGTTTGATATTCATCTTGGGTGCCGGTGTAGACCTGGCTGCCCTGCTGCTCCAGATGGGTTTTGAACTCCGGGTTGGCCAGTGTCTTTTGCAATGCCGTCTCCAATACCGCAGTCACCACCTGTGGAGTGCCCGGCGGGGCCAACAGCACGTTCCAGGAACTGATGCGTAGCTCAGCAGCCCCCAGCTCTGCGCTGGAAGGCACGTCGGGAGCAGCTGGGGAGCGTTGGCTATCAGCCAGAACCAGGGCCTGAAGCTTGCCTGCCTTCACCTGCGGCATGATCACGGGAATGGCATCCATCACCATGTCGGCATGACGGCCCACAACGGCACTGACAGCCTCCCCTCCACTCTTGAAAGGGATATGTCGCACATCAAGTTTCTCGGTCAACTTGAAAAGCTCTACCCCCAAGTGCGGAGCACTCCCTATCCCTGCCGATCCGAAGTTAAGGAGCCCTGGCTCCTGACGGGCATGGGCAACCAGTTGGGCATAGTTCTCCGTACCCAAATCCGAACGAACCGCCAGAACATACGGAGACCCCGTCACCATGCCGATAGGCACAAAAGCCTGCGGGTCGTAGTTGATTTTGGAAAGAATCAACGGGTTGACCACCTGTGTGCCTACTGTCCCCATGAACACGGTGTAACCGTCCGCTTTCGCATTTTGTGCAGCCTGAGCGGCGATCATGCCCCCGGCTCCTGCCTTGTTTTCAACAATGACAGTCTGGCCCAACTCCTTGCCCAACTGCTGGGCAAGGAGGCGCGCCACCAGATCGGTAATCCCCCCTGCACCAAAGGGCACGATCAAACGTACGGGCTGTGCCGGGAACGTTGTTGCCTGTACCGGACCCGCCATCATCGTCAAGGCCGCCCACCCGGCCATCATCAAACCAAGCGTCTTTTTCACTGGATGTCTCCTGAACTTTTTAAGTTTGAATTGTTCAGGACACATTCTCATCAAAAATGACCCATCGTGTCAAATAAAGAAATTATTGTCCTAAAAGTTTTATTTGCGGCGCTGAATGAATACATCAAGACGACCATCTACAAGGTTCAGACTATTTTTCTCCTCTGATTTTCATAGGAGAACTCAATAACTTTTCCTATAGAACAAATCCTGTCCAGATCATTTTCAATGCCCCTCTTCTCTGCCCGTGTTTCAAAAACCACACATTCGTCAGCTTTCTCGACAGGCGTCACATTTTTAAACACAATCCTGACTGCGAACAATTCTCATTATGTTTATCGTTTATTAGGAAAGTGATTATGAACTTATTGGCGCCTCCGGCTCGCCGCCCGCTCTTTGCATTGGGCCTGCTCGCCACGGCTTTGGCAGCCAGTTTCAGTGCTCAGGCACAAACTTCCAACGTCCGTGGTGGGGTCACCTCGCTGGAAGAAATTCGTGTCTTGCCTTCGGCAGAAGAAGCCGTCAAACAGGCTCCAGGCGTGTCCACGATTACTGCCGAGGATATTGAAAAACGCCCTCCCGCCAACGATCTGTCCGAACTGATCCGCACCATGCCCGGCGTGAACCTGACAGGTAACAGCCCGTCCGGTTCCTACGGCAATAGCCGCCAGATCGACTTGCGCGGCATGGGCCCTGAAAACACCTTGATCCTGATTGACGGCAAACCTGTCAGCTCGCGCGACTCCATTCGCATGGGGCGCGACGGTGAACGTAATACCCGTGGTGACAGCAACTGGGTGCCCGTCAACGCCATCGAACGCATTGAAGTGCTGCGTGGCCCGGCTGCTGCGCGCTATGGCTCCGGTGCTGCCGGTGGTGTCGTGAACATCATCACAAAAGCGCCTACCGATACTTTCTCCGGCTCGGTAACCGCCTACGGTCTGATTCCTGAGGACAGCGACTACGGCTCCACACGTCGTACCGGCTTTAACCTGTCCGGCCCCATTGCCGACAAGCTGTCTTTCCGCGTCTACGGCAATATCGCCAAGACAGATGCCGACAAACCCGCGTTGAACGCCAAGGCTTCCGGCATGGAGGTGAACGAGACCACCGTGCCACCCGCGGGCCGCGAGGGGGTACGCAATAAAGACGTTAACGGCTTGCTGCGCCTGGATATCAACCGGGACCACCGTCTGGAGCTGGAAGGCTCATTCAGCCGCCAAGGCAATATCTACTCAGGAGAGCGTCTGTTTAGCCGCAGCACGCAAACCATTGCATCACTTGCCGAAGATGGGGCTGAAACGAACATCATGTATCGTCGCGCCGGCTCGCTCAGCCACTATGGAGATTATGGCCAGGGCCGCCGCTCCCGCCTGACCTTTGCATATGAAGGCACGACCAACTCACGTTTGAATGAGGGCCTGGCCGGTGCCGTTGAGGGCAGCATCTCCAACCCCGGTGCTGGCTCGGTTTCCGAACTGCGTTCCCTGAACATCTCGGGCGAATACAACACACCCCTGCAGATCGCCAGCAAGCACGTCTTGATGACGGTCGGGTTCGAGCACCGCGATCAAAGCCTGGATGATGACTACGCCACTCGCTCTGGCCAAACCATCAACAAAAACACGGATTCCAAAAGCAAGGCCCGTACAACAGCCGCCTATGTGGAAGGCAATATCGAGCTGACCGACGCCTTGACCGTGACACCAGGAGTGCGGTTCGACCATCACAGCAAGTTCGGTGACAACTGGAGCCCCAGCCTGAACGCCTCCTACTTCATCACCGACAGCATCACCCTGAAAGGCGGTATCGCCCGCGCTTTCAAAGCACCTAACCTGTATCAGTCCAACCCCAACTACCTGTATCAGACACGCGGCAACGGTTGCCCGTACGACCCGGTAACTGGTCAACGCGTAAGCGGTCCTTGCTACATCTTCGGTAACGACAATCTGTCGCCCGAGCGCAGCATCAACAAGGAAATCGGTCTGGCCTACGACAATGCGGGCTGGGCAGCCGGTTTGACTTACTTCCAGAACGACTACAGCAACAAGATTGTGGCCGATATGGGCGACCAGACCATTCCGGATGCAGTAAACATTGGAGGCTCGCTGGTACGCCCATTCCAGTGGGTGAACTCCGGCAAGGCCGTGATCCGTGGTCTGGAAGGCAACCTGACTATCCCGATCCTGGGCGAGAACGGCGACACGCTGAGCCTGAGCAACAACCTGAC
The DNA here is from genome assembly GCF_023674485.1 of Alcaligenes sp. DN25. Taxonomy (NCBI): domain Bacteria; kingdom Pseudomonadati; phylum Pseudomonadota; class Betaproteobacteria; order Burkholderiales; family Alcaligenaceae; genus Alcaligenes; species Alcaligenes sp. DN25. The sequence goes on from NZ_CP098408.1 coordinate 3,733,595, forward strand.
TTACATGATCACCAACAAGTCCAAGGAAACCAATCAGCCTTTGACCGTCATCCCCCGCTACACCCTGAACAGCACGCTGGACTGGCGCGTCAACGACAAGCTGTCCTTGCTGGCTACCGCCACGCTGTATGGCAAACAAAAGCCACGCTCGCACAACCTGTCCAATAACTCGGAAGTGAAAGGTGATGGTCTGCGTGAACGTGGTTCATATGCCATCTTCGGTCTGAGCGGCGCTTACCAGGTGACCAAGTCCACCAATATCCGTCTGGGCGTGAACAACCTGTTCGACAAACGCTTGTACCGCGAAGACTCGGGTAGCGGCCAAGGTGCCAACACCTATAACGAACCTGGTCGCCAATACTACGCAACGTTGACTGCCAGCTTCTAATGCATCTTGCCGACCTCCGGGCTTGCTCCGAAGTCTGGAGGTCTGGCACGCCATAACGTCGCTTTTTCACAACCAACATAATAATTACTCTCATTTCTATTCGAGTTATAAGGTTTCACGCTTGAACCGATAATGAGAATCGGTATCATTATTTCCGCTGTAAGGAAAATACTGCCGCCAAGAGCAACGCAACCGCAGCACACGCTAAAAACAGACACAAATTGGAAGTCGTCAATGAAATCTCTATTTACCGTAAAGCGCTTGCCGCTCGTTCTGGCAGGCGCTTTTGCTGCTAGTGGTGCCGTTGCTCAAGAAAGCACACCCGTCCAACTCAGCCCAGTGGTTGTTACCGCCTCGGGCTTTGAGCAAGACATTAAAGAAGCTCCTGCGTCGATTACCGTCATTACCCGCGAAGACCTGGAAAACAAGTTCTACCGTGATGCCTACGACGCTCTGCAAGATGTGCCTGGCGTCATTGTGACTGGCGGTGGTGACCGTCGCGACATCACCATTCGCGGCATGAGCTCCAAATACACACTGATCCTGATCGACGGCAAACGCCAAAGCTCGACAGAAACCCGCACCAACTCGGACTCCTCCGGTGTGGAAGGCGGCTGGACCCCTCCCCTGTCCGAAATTGAACGTATCGAAGTGGTGCGCGGCCCCATGTCCTCGCTGTATGGCTCCGACGCCATGGGCGGTGTGATCAACATCATTACCCGCAAAGTGCCCAAGGAATGGGGCGGTTCCATTCGCCTGGATAGCACCTTGCAATCGCACAGCCGCTCGGGCGATATTTTCCAGGGCAATTTCATGCTGGGTGGCCCGATCAAGGATGGCGTGCTGGGCTTGCAAGTCTATGGACAACAAACCAATCGCAAAGAAGACGATATCTACAACGGTTATCGCAAGCGTGAGTCCTTTGAAGTCGGTGCCAAGCTGAGCCTGACCCCGTCGGAAAACCACAGCTTTGTGCTGGAAGGCAGCACAAAGCGTCAAAAATACAATTCCACCTTGGGCAAGACCGTTGAGCCAATTGCTCCCGGCACTGCTTGCGGACGCTCCGGTTGCCCTGCCAGTTCCGAGACAGATTACCGCGGTGAAAAGGTCTCTTTGACTCACAGTGGCAACTGGGGATTTGCAACCTCTGACACCTACGTGCAACAGGAAGACTTCAACAACAAGTCGCGTGACATGCGTATCAAAAATACCGATGCACGTACTGCATGGGTTGCCCCCCTGGGCGATCATCTGCTGACGCTGGGTGCCTCCTACCAGCATCAAAAACTGAACGACGAAACTGGTAACCAGCTCACAACTGGAATCAACCGTATCAAACGCACCCAATGGTCGCTATTCATGGAAGACGAGTGGAGCCTGACCAACAGCTTCGCCCTGACCGGCGGCCTGCGCTACGACCACGACGAGAACTTCGGCAAACACTTCAGTCCACGTATCTATGGCGTGTGGTCTGCCACAGACAACTGGACTATCAAAGGCGGTGTATCCACCGGCTTCCGTGCACCTGACCTGCGTCAAACCATCCCTGGTTGGGGCCAAGTCAGCCGTGGTGGCAATATGTACGGTAACCCTGACCTGAAGCCAGAAAAATCGCTGTCGCAAGAACTCGGCGTCATGTATGACAGTCTGGAGGGCTTCTCCGCTGGCGTGACTTTGTTTAATAACGACTTCAAGGACAAGATCACTCGCGTTGCATGTCCGGCCAGCAAATGTACCGACGGCCCTAACCAGTTTGGTTCCGACCCCACTACTTACGAGAACGTGGACAAGGCGGTAACCCGTGGTATTGAAACCAACTTCAGCTGGGATCTGGCTCAAGACTGGACCTTGAAGGCCAATTACACCTACACCCATTCCAAGCAAAAGAGCGGTCCTAACGAAGGTCAGCCTCTGAATCAAATGCCCAAGCACATGGCAAATGTCAGTCTGGATTGGCACCCTACAGAAAAAATCAACACATGGGCTCGCGTGAACTACCGTGGCAAAGAAAGTGAACCAGTCACCTCTGCCTCTTCCTCGACAACACGAGCTCCGTCCTACACCTTTGTAGATCTGGGTGGCACCTACAAACTGAACAAAAACGTAGACCTGTACGCGGGTATCTACAATATTTTGGATAAGCAAATCCGCTACGATGATTACGGCTACGTCGAAGATGGTCGTCGCTACTGGCTGGGTGTAGGTTTGCGTTTCTAAACACCTATAGTCCCTTCAAATGGCCGGCGCCTCTAGAGCCGGCCATTTTTATTTCTCCACTGCATTCGTCCACCTCACCCGACCGATAAGCTCTTCCTTCAGCCATAACAGCGCTAGACTAAAGCCTGGTTAGCCAGCTTTCTGGCTACAGAATCACCACATTCGGGAGCTGATCTTGTCGTCCACCGAGTCTGATCTCGCGATCTACGCCGGGCCTCGTGCTTATCGTCATATTCAAAGCAATGGCTTGCATGCCAAGGACATCAGCACACTGATTGGCAGCGCGGGTGGGCCCAAGGCTTTGGCGCTAACCGGGCTGGATCAGTATTTGTTTGGCGACTGGCTCAACACGCATGATGAGCCGCTATGGTTGTTTGGCAGCTCCATCGCTTCCTGGCGCTTTGCCTGTGCGGCCCAGAGCGATCCGCACAAAGCCTTTGCGGACTTTGCGCAGCTTTATATACACAGCCCCTTTCTTCCCAAATCCACGGTAGCTGACATTACCCGGTCTACCCAGACCATGCTGAAAACCTTGCTGGGGGACGCCGACTCACAGGCTGCGATCCTGAACCATCCACGCTATCGCTTCGCCATTACCGTGGCACGCAGCAAGGGCTGGGCGGGTTCCCGCAACCCCAAACAGCTTGGTGCAGCCCTGCTCAGCTGCATGGTCGGCAATTATGTGCACCCTGCTATCCCGCATTGGTTCTTCGAACGGGTTATTGTGCACGACACCCGCAGCCCCTTGCCCATTCACGGCAGACATCAAGACCTGGCTCGCTACGCCGCACTGGATCAGCACAATCTGTTCGAGACCCTGGCCGCCAGCACCGCTATTCCACTCGTGATTGACGGTGTGAATGCCGCCCATAACTGGCCTGCCGGTCTATACCGGGATGGAGGCCTAGTCGACTACAACTTCTGCGCTCTGGATCTGGATAGCCCAGGCTTGACCTTGTTTCCGCATTTCACTCAAAAGATCAGCGCCAGCTGGTTCGACAAATACCTGCCCCGTTGGCAAAAGGCTCGCCGCCGTCACAGCCTGGACAATCTGATTTTGCTGTGCCCGACCGAACGTTTTTATCAGCGGCTAAAAGACCGCAAAATCCCCGATCGCTCCGACTACAAGCGTCTACCTGACGCAGACCGGCGTATTGCCTGGCAAAACTCCGTCGAACAAAGCCAGCGACTGGGCGAGCAATTTGCACAGTGGGTGGCCACCGACCAGTTGGCCCAGCGTGTTCAACCCCTGCCCTTTCCGTAGCAAAAGCCTGCAGGGCATAGGGGCAATTTAGTATCATTTCATCTTCAACCTCTTTCTTGGTACGCGCTCATGGATACTCCCATTCGTCTGACCCAATACAGTCATGGAGCCGGTTGCGGCTGCAAGATTTCCCCCAAAGTATTGGACATTATCTTGGCGGGAAGCGGAGCCCAGAACGTGGACCCGAACCTGTGGGTAGGCAATACATCACGTGATGATGCGGCTGTGTACGGTTTGAATGAGGAAACAGGCGTCGTCTCGACCACCGACTTTTTCATGCCCATCGTGGACGATCCGTATGACTTTGGGCGCATTGCTGCGACCAACGCCATCAGCGACATCTACGCCATGGGTGGTAAACCGATCATGGCCATCGCCATTTTGGGCTGGCCCATCAATGTCCTGTCCCCTGAAGTTGCCCGCGAGGTCGTGCGTGGTGGGCGTGCTGCTTGCGATGCTGCTGGCATCACCCTGGCCGGTGGTCACTCCATTGATGCCCCCGAGCCTATTTTTGGTCTGGCTGTAACTGGCGTAGTTGATAAAGGCCAGTTAAAACGCAACGACACCGCAACTGAAGGCTGCCAGCTCTATCTGACCAAACCTCTGGGTATTGGCGTGCTGACCACGGCCGAGAAAAAAGCCAAGCTTCGTCCTGAAGATCAAAACCTGGCCCGCGACTGGATGTGCACGCTCAACAAGCCCGGCAACCGCTTTGCACAGCTGCCCGGTGTTAAAGCCATGACCGATGTGACCGGCTTTGGTCTGCTGGGACACCTGATCGAAATGGCTGATGGCAGCGGCCTGACCGCCCGTCTGAATCTGGACCGTGTGCCCCTGCTGCCCGGCATTGAATACTACCTGCAAGAAGGCTGTGTACCCGGCGGCACGCAACGTAACTTCGACAGCTATGGCCATCGCATCGCTCCTATCAGCCAGGATCAGATCAACATTCTGTGCGACCCACAAACCAGCGGCGGTTTGCTGATCGCCGTAGAGCCTGCTGCCTCTGCCGAGTTTCTGGCAACAGCACAAGAACTGGGCCTGACCCTGGAAGCCATCGGGGAATTCATCCCCGCCAAAACCCACGCCGTCGAAATCGCTTGATGCGTCCTGATACCCACCACTACCGCGAGCTGTTCCTGAACGATGTGCCTTTGATGGACGCTCGCGCTCCCATCGAATTCAGTAAAGGCGCCTTTCCCGGCGCATTGAACCTGCCACTGATGAACGACGAGGAGCGTCACCTGGTGGGGATCTGCTACAAGCAACATGGCCAGGATGCCGCCATTGCCTTGGGTAACAAGCTGGTCAGTGGCCAGCTCAAGCAAGCTCGCCTGCAGGCCTGGGCACAATTTACGCAAGACCATCCCGACGGCTACCTGTATTGCTTTCGAGGTGGCCTGCGCAGCCAGATCACACAAACCTGGCTGCGCGAAGAGGCAGGCATTCCCTATCCCCGCGTAGTGGGCGGCTACAAGGCTATGCGTGGCTTTTTGCTGAATAATCTGGAACAAACCGTCGGCAGCGCCCGTTTTCAGGTTCTGGGCGGCATGACAGGCACGGGCAAAACCGATGTCCTGCAGCAGCTTGATAACAGTCTGGACCTGGAAGGCTACGCACATCATCGTGGTTCCAGCTTTGGCAAACACGCCACCAGCCAACCCAGCCAGATCGACTTCGAGCACAGGCTATCGATCGCCATGCTCAAAAAAACGGCCCAAGGGCACCAACGCTTCGTCCTGGAAGATGAAAGCCAAACCATAGGCCGTTGCAGCCTGCCACTGGGCCTGTACCGAGGGATGCAGCAGTGGTCCATCATCTGGCTGGAAGATAGCCTGGAAAACCGCATTACGCGCATCGTGCGCGATTACGTCCAGAACCTGCACGCGGAATACACAGCCCAATACGAGCCGCAAACAGGCTTTGCGCTCTTTGCCGAACAACTGCGTCAAAGCCTGGCCCGCATTACCAAGCGCCTGGGCCATCAACGCTACCAGCAGTTGGCCGCCATCATGGATGAGGCCTTGCAGGAGCAGGAGCGCAGCGGCGCGCTGGAGGGTCACCGGGACTGGATCGGTGGTTTGCTGACGCAATACTACGACCCCATGTACGCCTATCAACGCGAACAAAAAGCGGAACGGATCATTTTTCAGGGTGATGCCGACGCGGTCCTGAATTATTTGCATCAGCAAGGCTGACCCTCATCTAAAGCCCGGCCAGCAAAGCCTGCCATCGTTCCTCACAGATCAAGGGCTGACTGACGCCGACCCATATCCACTCTTGTCAGAATCTGTCCTTGCTCTGACACAAAGAGTAAACAAAGGGTAACCCCTACCATCTCGCAAGAATCTTGTTGCAGGTGGTAAGAAATGACGTCCCTCAATCGCGTTGCCCGGCATGTTCAGTTCCGTATTATCTGGCTCCTGCTTTTTGTACTGGCAGCCTGTCTGAGCAGTCCTACGGCACACTCCAGTTCGCGCATTGCCCATTTCTTGCCGGACATTGCCCTTAACGAGATCTTTCCCACCGCCACCCACACCAGCGAGCCCGCGGGCACCTTACCTGTTGCCAAGGTCTTTAAGGATCAGGAACAGCTAGGATATGTGTATGTGACGACCGACATCGTCAACACCCGTGGTTACTCCAGCTTCCCCATCGACACCCTGGTCGCCATGAGCATGGATGGCAGCATCGTCGCTGCCAAGCTGCTGGAACACCATGAACCCATTGTCTTGATCGGCATCCCCGAATCGCGGGTAGAAGCCTTCATTCAGGGCTATGTGGGCCAGAATTACATCAAGAACCGTCCCAAACCCGGCGCACCACCACCTGTCGACATTATCAGTGGTGCCACCGTGACCTTGATGGTGGTCGGTGACAGCATCATGCGCTCTTCCCAGCTGGTGGCCCGGCAAGAAGGCATAGGCCAGCCTGCCGCCCCCGCCACAGCACCGGCGGCAGTCAAACGCAGCATAGACAGCAGCAATCAAACCATTGCCAGCTGGGATGAGTTGCTCCAAAGCGGTGCCATCCAACGCCTGCACGTCAGCGTGGCCGACATCAACCAGGCTTTCATCGACAGTGGTCGCACGGAAGCCGCCGCCCATCCGCAGGAAGGCGACCCACAAGACACTTTTATTGATCTGTACGCCGCCCTGGTCAGCGTGCCCAGCATTGGAAAAAGCCTGCTGGGCGAATCTGACTACACGTACCTGCAACAAGAGCTGAAACCCGGTCAGCAAGCCATGCTGGTCGTCGGGAACGGGCTGTATTCCTTCAAAGGATCAGGCTATGTACGCGGCGGGATTTTTGACCGTATCGAGATCGTCCAGGATCTGGACAGCTTTCACTTCACCGATCTGGACCACCAGCGTCTGCCCGGCGTGAAAGCCGCCAATGCCCCTGACTTCAAAGAAGCCGCCCTGTTCAAGATTCCGGCTACCGCCACCTTTGATCCGGTCCAGCCCTGGCGGCTGCAACTGCTGGTTCAGCGCGTGCTGAGCGTCAAGGATAAAGCCTTTGTCACGCTGAACCTGAATTACCAGCTTCCTGATGCCTATTTGACAGCGCCCCCTTCAGCAGCAGTTGCAGCGGCCCCCGATACCGCAGAGCACCATGACCTGGACACCGCCGGCGAGCCTTTGTACAAGCAAATCTGGGCGGGCAAGAAAGTGCAGATTGCCGTGCTGCTGCTGTCCTTGCTGATCTTGGGTGGAGTCTTCTTCTTTCAGGACACGCTAACCAAGCACGAAGTGTTCTACCAGCGCTTTCGCATCGGCTTTCTGCTGTTCTCCCTGGTCTGGATTGGCTGGTACGCCTCGGCCCAGTTGTCCGTGGTGAACGTACTGACTTTCTCGCACGCACTGCGCACCGATTTCCGCTGGGAATACTTCCTGATGGATCCGCTGGTCTTCATTCTGTGGATCGCCACCGCCATCTCCCTGATCTTCTGGAACCGGGGTGCCTTCTGTGGCTGGCTCTGTCCCTTTGGGGCGCTGCAAGAGCTGGCCAACAAACTGGCCCGCTTCCTGCGCATTCCGCAAATCAAGGTAGCCTACAGCGCCCATAAGCGCCTGGTGTCCATCAAATACGTGATCTTCATTCTGCTGTTTGGCTTTGCCCTGTACGACATGGCCGTGGCGGAAAAGATGGCGGAAGTCGAACCCTTCAAGACCGCCATTATTCTGAAATTCATCCGCGACTGGCCCTTCACCATCTTTGCCGTCTTGCTGCTGATTGCCAGCCTGTTTATCGAGCGCTTTTACTGCCGCTACCTCTGTGCCCTGGGCGCTGCCCTGGCTATCCCCGCCCGCTTGCGCATCTTTGACTGGCTGCGTCGCTACCCCATGTGTGGCAACCCCTGTCAGCGCTGTGCAACCGACTGCCCCGTCCAAGCCATCGAGCCAGAAGGCCCGATCAACCCCAACGAGTGCATCCAGTGCCTGAACTGCCAGATGCTGTATCACCACGAGAAAAAATGCCCGCACCTGATTCAAAAGATCGCCAAGCGCAAGCGAGATAAACCGGCCCCCGTTGCCGTTGCCAGCTCGCTGCAAGACGATGCTGCTGCCCGCCCTACCGTGCGTCCACGCAGCGTAGACAGTACCGATTCCACGCCCGCCACGCCGTGAGACGGCTGGGCGCGCCCCAGCGCCAAGTCGGTCACGTCATCACACAAAAGGAAGATCACACCATGTCCGAGAACACACAGGATAAACACGGCTTGAGTCGCCGCGCCTTTCTGGGCACCGCCGCCTTGTCAGGTGCCGCAGTCGTCAGCGCCACCCATATTGGCAATGCTCTGGCCGATACGAAAAAAGCACCGGACGGGCAAAATGCCCATATCGAGCCGGGTGAACTGGACCAGTACTACGCCTTCAACTCCGGCGGTCAGTCCGGCGAAATCCGCATCATGGGCCTGCCCTCCATGCGCGAGCTGATGCGCATCCCGATTTTCAACATTTGCAGCGCGACGGGCTGGGGCATTACCAACGAAAGCCGCCAGATCATGCGCGCCAACCTGACGCCTGAAACCCTGGCCTTTGCTGACTCCTTGGGCGGCATCCTGCCTAACGGCGATGCTCACCACCCCCATATGTCCTTTACCGACGGGACTTACGACGGACGCTTCATCTACATCAACGACAAGGCTAATAACCGCGTGGCTCGCGTGCGCTGCGATGTCATGAAGTGCGACAAGATCATCGAGATCCCCAATGCCGACGGCATCCACGGCCTGCGCCCCCAACGTTACCCCCGCACCGGCTATGTGTTCTGCAACGGCGAACACATCGTTCCCCTGCCCAATAACGGCACCATCTTCGGCAACCCCAAAGAGAACTACTTCTCTGTCTTTACCGCCATTGATGGCGACACCATGGAAATTGCCTGGCAGGTGATCGTGGATGGCAACCTGGACAACTGCGACGCCGACTATCAGGGCAAGTACGCCTTCTCCACCTGCTACAACTCTGAAAAGGGGCTGGACGTCGGCGAGATGAGCGCCAACGAGCAGGACTGGGCCGTGGTGTTCAACCTGAAGGCCATTGAAGACGGCGTCAAGAAAGGCGACTTCAAAGAAATGCAGGGCGTCAAAGTGCTGGATGGCCGCAAAGGCTCGCGCTATACCCGCTACATTCCTGTGCCCAACTCCCCGCACGGTTGCAATGCCAGCCCCGATGGCATCCACGTGGTGTTTAACGGCAAGCTCTCGCCCACCGTCACCATGATTGACGTGCGCCGCCTGGACGACTTGTTCGCCGACAAGATCAAACCGCGCGACTGCGTAGTGGCAGAGCCTCAACTGGGTCTTGGCCCACTGCACACGGCCTATGACGGCCGCGGCAATGCCTACACCACGCTGTTTATCGACAGCCAGATCGTGAAGTGGAATATGGCCAAAGCCATTGAGGCTTACCAGGGCAAGGACGTAGACCCCATCATCCAGAAACTGGACGTGCACTACCAGCCCGGCCACAACCACACCACCATGGGCGAGACCAAAGAGGCCGATGGTAAATGGCTGGTCTCGCTGAACAAGTTCTCCAAAGACCGCTTCCTGAACGTAGGCCCGCTCAAGCCAGAAAACGATCAGCTGATCGACATTTCGGGCGACGTCATGAAGCTGGTTCACGATGGCCCAAGCTTTGCCGAACCACACGACATGCTGCTGGTTGCAGCTGACAAAGTGCGACCCAAGCGCGTCTGGACTCGTGACGACCCATGGTGGGACGGCGCACGGAAAATGGCTGAAAAAGACGGCGTCACCCTGGAGGGGGCGTCCAAAGTCATTCGGGATGGCAACAAGGTGCGGGTCTACATGACCGCTGTGGCACCCGTGTTCTCCGTGCCCAGCTTCGAGGTCAACCAGGGCGATGAGGTCACCGTCGTCGTCACCAATATGGAGATGATCGAGGACTTGACCCACGGCTTTACCTTGTCCGGCTACGGCGTGGCCATGGAAATTGGACCGCAGCAAACCAGCTCGGTCACCTTCACGGCTTCGCGCCCCGGTGTGCATTGGTACTACTGCCAGTGGTTCTGCCACGCCTTGCACATGGAAATGTCCGGTCAGATGAACGTGAAACCCAAAGCCTGACGGTGACATGAAGCCTTTCTGCCTGCTCCCTATCCGTGCACGATGCCTCAGCCCAACCCTGGTGCTGAGGCTGGCCTTCAAGCCGCTTACTGTCCTGGCCCTGGCGGCCAGTGGCCTGATGGCTCAAGCGGCCACCATTGAGGTGTCTGCCGATACCGCGCTACAAGCCGCTATCGATGCCGCCCAAGCCGGTGACATCCTGATGCTGGCTCCCGGCACGTATCAGGGCAATATCATCGTGAACAAGCCCTTGACACTTCAAGGCCCCAACGACCGGCAAGCCGTATTGATGGGTGAACGTGAAGGCCGCACGGTGTGGGTGCAGGCGGAAGATGTGCAGATACGTCAGATTACCGTGCGTAATTCCGGCTTGAGCCTGCCCGACATGGATGCAGGCATATTCCTGGATAAACCCGCCCATAACGCCCTGATTGAAAACAACGACATCCTCGACAATCTGGTGGGGGTATATGTCTGGGGGCCCCACAACGCGCTGGTGCAACACAACACCATCGTAGGCAATAAAGAGCTGCGTCTGAATGAGCGCGGCAATGGCGTGACCGTCTGGAACTCCCCCGGCTCACGCATCTTGTACAACGATATTTCTTGGGGTCGCGACGGCATTTTTTCCAATACCAGCCGCGACAATGTTTTCAGCCACAACCGCTTTACCCAGCTGCGCTATGCGGTGCACTACATGTACACCAATAACAGCGAGGTCAGCAGCAATGTTTCCATAGGCAATGACATTGCCTATGCCCTGATGTTTTCGCAGTTCCTGACAGTACGTGAAAACATCAGCATCAACAGCACGCATCAAGGCTTGATGCTCAATGCCGCTCAGCAATCGACCATTACTGACAACATCGTGGACGGTGCCGAAAAAGGCGTCTTTCTCTACAACGCCAACTTCAACACGATCTCCGGCAACCTGATTCAGAACACCCAGATCGGGGTGCACTACACCGCCGGTTCCGAGGGCAATGAGATCACGGAAAACGCCTTCATCCAGAACCAGAATCAGGTGAAGTATGTGGGTACCCGCTACCTGGAGTGGTCCAGCAAGGACCGGGGCAATTACTGGAGCGATCACAGCGCCTTTGACCTGAACGGTGACGGCATTGGTGACACCGCTTATCGCCCCAATGGCCTGATTGAACAACTGGTGTGGCGAGCCCCTTCGGCCCGCGTGCTCTTGAACAGCCCCGCCGTTTCCATTGTGCGCTGGGCGCAAACCCAATTTCCTGCCATTTTGCCCGGCGGCATCATCGATAGCGCACCGCTGATGCGTGCGCCCGACAATCCCGTCTGGGAGCGCTACAAGGCCAATCATGACTCCAAGCAATAACTGTACAGCCCCCGTGGCGCTGTCCAACGTCAGCAAACTGTATGGTCAGCAGCGTGCCGCCAACGCGGTGAACTTCGAACTTTACCCCGGCCAATGTACGGTGCTGGCTGGCCACAACGGGGCAGGCAAAAGCACCGTCATCAAGCTGATTCTGGGCCTGATCCGCGCCGACGAAGGCAAGGTCACGTTGCTGGATCATGACGCTGGTTCCTCCCAGGCTGCCCGACTACGGGCCCATATCGGTTACTTGCCCGAAACCGTCGCCCTGCACCCCGCCTTGACCGGCACCGAAACACTGGCCTTTTACGCTCGTCTGAAAGGGCTGCCGACCCGTGACAACCAGGCCTTGCTGGCACGTGTCGGCATTGCACAAGCGGCTCACAAGCGCGTGGGTACCTATTCCAAAGGCATGCGCCAACGCTTGGCACTGGCTCAAACCCTATTGGGCAAACCTCGTGTGCTGTTACTGGATGAGCCCACCACTGGACTGGACCCAGCCTCCCGTCTGCTGTTCTACGAGATCGTCCAAGAACTGCGCGATGCCGGGGCCACCATCCTGCTCAGTACCCACGCTCTGGCGGAGATGGAACGTCTGGCAGACCGCATCATCGTGATGCAACAAGGACGCAAGATTGCTGATGGCACTTTATCCGAACTGCGCCAACACGCTGGCTTGCCGGTACGTATTCGCCTAACCGTAGAGCAGATCCCCGATTCTGTCCCACAGCACTGGAATGTCATCGGCACCAATCGTCTGGAACGTCATTGCACCGAAGCCGAAAAAACCCAGATTCTGCGCGAAGCGCATACCATCCCCGGATTGACCGACCTGGAGCTGGAATCCCCCGGTCTGGACGAGTTGTATGCGCATTTTTTGAAGCGCGAGGATTACTAAGCCATGAACCCTGTCCTGATCATCATCCAAAAGGAAGTGCGCGACGGATTGCGCAATCGTTGGGTACTGGCCGTCACCCTCTTGCTGGCCGCACTGGCTTTGTCCTTGGGTTTTCTGGGCAGCGCCCCCACCGGCAGCGTCAAGGTAGATCCTTTGACAGTCACGGTTGTCAGCCTGTCCAGCCTGTCTATTTTCCTGATCCCGCTAATAGCCATGCTGCTGTCCTACGACGCCATTGTGGGTGAAATAGAACGCGGCACCATGTCCTTGCTGCTCAGTTACCCCGTCCATCGCTGGCAAGTTCTGGTTGGTAAGTTCCTGGGCCATGCCCTGATCCTGAGCTTATCTACCGTAGTGGGCTACGGTTTGGCAGGCGTTACCTTGCAAGTAGCACATGGCGGCCTGGACTTCAGCGTCTGGACGCCCTTTCTGGCCATGATGGGTGCCAGCGTTTTGCTCGGTGCCAGCTTCCTGTCCATGGGCTATTTCATCAGCACCCTGGTCAGAGAACGTGCCACGGCAGCTGGGCTAGCCATCGGTATCTGGCTGTTTTTCGTGGTGATTTATGACATGGCTCTGCTGGGTATTCTGGTCGCTGACCAAGGTGCCATGATCACCGCTTCCTGGCTGAACATCATCCTGCTGTTCAACCCCACCGACGTGTACCGCCTGCTGAATCTGACCGGCTACGAGAATGTCGCCATGTTTGCTGGTATGGCCGGTTTAAGCGAACAGGCTCGTCTGCCTGCCAGTGTGTTGATGAGCGTTCTGCTGCTGTGGATCGCCGTGCCTTTTGGTCTGGCAAGCCTGGTATTCAAAAGAAAAGCACTATGAAAAAACTGCGCACTCTTCTGTTGCTGTGCCTGGGTCTGATACTGGCTGCCTGCGGCCAACCGGAACAGGTGCAAGCCCCGCCGCCTCCCGTCGTCCAGATCCCGCAAACGGCTGTAGGCCACTACTGCGGCATGTACCTGTTCGAGCATCAAGGCCCCAAAGGGCAAATCCTTCTGCGCGAACGCGAAGCGCCGCTCTGGTTCACCACCATACGCGAGGTCTTTGCCTACACCATGCTGCCTGAAGAATCCAAGGCCATTGCCGCCACCTATGTGCAAGACATGGCCCAACGCAATCAGGACGGCCAGTTCCCCGAACAAGCCTGGATACCAGCACAAGATGCCTGGTATCTGATCTATAGCCGCTATACCGGCGGTATGGGCACCATCGATGCCCTGCCCTTTAGCCAGGAGCAGGCCGCCAAGGACTTCCAGCAACAACATGGCGGCCAAGTAGTTCGTTTTGCCGAGATGCCGGAGAACTACATCTTTGGTGCGGTCGCGCTGCCTTGAAACGCTTATCTTCCTGATCCCAGGTATTCGCCATGACTTCTACTCCTGTTTCCCGCCGTCGTTTTATCGGTATCGTGGCCGCGACCAGCGCCCTGACTTGCGTGCCCTGGGCCGTCAAAGCGATGCAAGCAGCCACTACCCCGCTCAGCTCCTGGCAAGGGGTGGCTTTAGGTGCGGACGCACAACTGCATATCCACCATCCCGACCCGGTTTTCGCACAAACCCTGATCGATCAGGCCCTGTCCGAAGTGCGACGGCTGGAGCGAATATTCAGTCTGTATGAACAAGACAGCGCCTTGCGCCGCCTGAATCGCGATGGCTATCTGAAGCAAGCCCCCGGCGATCTGACGCGGCTGCTGCTGGAATCACAGCGCCTGAGTGAATTAACGAACGGGGCCTTTGATCCAACCGTGCAGGTACTCTGGGATCTGTATAGCCAAGCGGCTCAACGCAACACTCAAACATCCATTCCTGATGCCGCCGAGATTAGCCAAACGCTGCAGCAAGTCGGCTATCAAGCCATCCACATTCAAGGTGACACAGTCCTGCTACAACACCCCGGCATGGCCCTGACCCTGAACGGGATTGCTCAGGGCTACATCACCGATCGCATCACTGAACAGCTGAAACAGGCAGGCCTGGAGCACGCTTTGGTCGATATGGGCGAGATACGCAGCCTGGGCACGGCTCCGGGAAATCGTCCCTGGCGCGTCGGTCTGGCAGGCGATCAAGCAGAACCAGCCATCTTGTTGAATCTGGATGTACACAATCAGGCAGTCAGCACCTCGTCAGGAGCAGGCACAGCACTTAGCCGGGATGGCTCCGTCACCCATCTGTTCAACCCCGCCAATGGTCAGGCCCGTCCTTTGTATCGCAGTGTCTCTGTCGTGGCCGGAAATGCCACCATTGCCGACGCCCTGTCCACAGCCTTTTCCTGGATGTCGCCACCAGAGATAGCTCGGGTACTGGCTGGCGATCCTGGTTTGCAGGCATGGGTGCTGCCCTACGATGGTGATCAGCTAGTACGGATGCACTCGTAAACACCAAGACAAACCCGCTTACCGGCAGACGCTCAAGCCCGATAAAGCCTCGTACAATGGCGGTTTCGTCTACTGCAGGCCAAAACCCCATGCCCCTGAACGCTGAAACCCTTCCCTCTGCCGCCCCTTTACCCGGTCTGCCAGAATGGACCGGGTTTTGCGAGGCAGCACACCAGTCCGACCGATATGCGTTGGACCTGCATTGCTTGAAGGCAGCAGGCTTGCAAGTGGACTTGAGTGGACAGCGGCATTCGCCGGAACTTCAAGCAGCCGGAGCCGCTCTTTTAGCAGCCCGCCATTTCAACACGGCACGCAAGCAGTTGCTAAACGGCGGCATCGTCAACGGCACCGAACAACGCGCCGCCTGGCACAGCGCCCTGCGCGCCCCCGCCCCCATGGCGGAAGTCGCCAAGGAACGCGAGCGCATGAACGAATTCGTGCGCGTAGCCGACTCCGAGCGCCGCTGGCGCAACATAATCCATATTGGTATTGGTGGCAGCGACTGGGGCGTGCGCCTGTCCCTGGCGGCCTTTGGCTATCGCCACAGCTGGCGCAACGTACGCTTTCTGGCCAATATCGACGGCCATGCGCTGGAGCATGCACTGTCGGGTATGGACCCTCACGACACCCTGATCGTGATCGCCTCCAAATCCTTCACCACGACCGAGACTCTCAAGAACGGACAGCGGGCCCTGGAATGGCTGCAAGCCGCTGGCGTTGCCAACCCCTACGAACAAATCGTTGCGGTCACCGCGCGCCCTGAAACGGCCTCCAACTGGGGGATTCCACAAAAAAATGTCTTCCAGTTCTGGGATTGGGTAGGTGGCCGCTTCTCCCTGTGGTCGGCAGTCAGCTTAACCACGGCTTTAGCGGTTAGCAGTGACGTGGTGGCCGGGATGTTGTCAGGCGCTGCAGCCATGGACCAGCATTTTCAGGAAGCCCCCATCGCCTCCAACGTGCCCGTGCAAATGGCACTGGCTGGCGTGGTCAACCGCAGTGTGCTGGGTTATGGCTCACTGAACATTTCCCCCTACGACTTCCGCCTGGGCAATCTGGTGCCCTACATTCAGCAACTGGATATGGAGTCGCTGGGCAAGTCGGTCACCACTAGCGGTGAACCGGTTGGAATCGCTACCGGCGCAGCTGTCTGGGGACTGGCCGGAACAGACGCACAACACACCTTCTATCAGTGGCTACACCAGGGCAGCGATGGCGCTCCTGTGGACTTTATTGTGTGCCAGCAGGCAGATCACAATCAGGCCGAGCACCATAATCTGCTGCTGGCGAACTGCCTGGCACAGCGCGAAGCCTTGATGCGCGGCAAAACCTACGAGCAGGCCCTGGCCGAGTGCGAACAACAAGGTCTGGGCGAGCAGGCTGCCGAACTGGCCCACCATCGCGTGCACTCGGGCGGCCGCCCTAACACCCTGATTGTGTTACCTCGCCTGAACCCCTTCTCGCTAGGCGCCTTGCTGGCCTTGTACGAGCACAAGATATTTGTACAGGCCTTGATCTGGGGGATCAACCCCTTTGACCAATGGGGTGTGGAGTACGGGAAAGTATTGGCGAACGGGATTTTGCAGGAGCTGTCGGGAGAGAAAAAAGCCTCTGCTGAGCATGATGCGTCTACTCGGCATTGGATAGAGGCTTTCAAGAACTAAGGCTGTCCACTTAGCTGCCCCTGCCCAATCTCATTATCTATCAAAGACCTAGGGCACTATTTTCTCATCAGCCTCCACGTGTATACTATCCGTATATACCAAACCCATGGAGGTAACTATGCGTACAAACGTAAAACTACCCGCCAAGAAAGTTCACCCCACCAGCAAGACAACAAGCGTGTTCATGAGTGGAAATAGTCAAGCGGTTCGTCTACCTGAAGGTTTTCGATTCGAAGGGAAAAGAGTCTTCATACGACGAGACCAAGAGTCTGGTGATGTCATTCTGTCCTCAAAGCCAAGAGGCTGGGATCACTTCCTTAATGTTGCCGCTAATAATGACCCTGCTGAATTCGAAGGTTTCCTGGAAGATCTGAACAGAGATCAAGACCCCGCCCCCGAGAAAGATCATTTCGCAGGGTGGGAAGAATGATCTACATGCTAGATACCAATGCTGTTTCCAATGCTGCCATGAACAGGGGCAAAGTAAGAGAAACTATGCTGGGACACAGTCCCAGCAATATTTTTGTATCTAATATTGTGCTCGCTGAGCTGATGTATGGGTTTGCCAAAAAGTCCAGACCTACCTTGCAGGCGACAACAGAAGCCCTGCTAAGCACGATGACTGTGCTGGATTGGGATGATTCCGTTTCCGATGTTTATCCGGCTTTCCGTGTAGCCATAGAAGCCAAAGGTCGCTCGCTCTCGTATATGGACATGTTGATTGCAGCCCATGCCCATTCAATAGGGGCCATCTTGGTGTCCAGCGATGCGGGAATGCATAACGCCCTGGCAAGCAATGTTGTTGATTGGTACTAGGACTACAGTAGACAAAGCGTCTACTGGCTCATCAATCCACTCGCGCCCATCCACTCCCGTGCCAGATCATGAATCGCAGCATCCCGACGCGGCGCTCTTGCCTGCCCCTGAGTAGAGTTCCAGATAAAGTAATCCACATCCCCACAAGGAGTACCTAGCGCCGCGTAGACCGAGGGCATGATGGGAACGTGGTCGCCATACCAGCACAGGCTGGCAGGCCTGTCCGACGAGATCAAAGCTCCGCGCAGACGTGTCAGCATGGCATCGGCATTGCGGATGTGACGCAAGTAGATCGTCAGATCCTCGCAGCCTTGCGGAGGAGGCTGATGGTACAAGGCCTCGATATCCCCCGCTGCAACCTTTTCCAGGTGCAAAGGCCCGTGATTCTCCATCGTAATCACATGAATGAATACCGGCCCTGTAGCCTGCTCCAGCACACTGGCGACTTTATCCGCCACCGCCAGATCGCCAATATAAGGGCCTGTACGTTCCACACCCGCAAAGGCCTTGATGTCCAGAAACTCGTCAAACCCAAACAGCGGAAATACACGGTTGCGCTGGTAAAAACTGGCGGGATAAGGGTGGATACAAATCGTGTGGTAACCCTGCTGCTTCAACCAGGAAGCCAAAGTCGCCACAGACCATCCCGCACATACTGCACGATAGGGGTTGAAGCGGTGCACGCCCAAAGTGCTGTTTTCAATACCGCTTAAGAAGGAAAACTCCGAGCGCACGGTATTCGCGCCCCAAGCGGGGACCTGCAAGTATCCGCTGGCAACCGCTTCGGCTTTGAAGCGGTCAAACTCCGCCAGAATTTCTGGTCGAATCCCGTCAGAAATTCGCCGGGCATCAAAGAAAGACTCGCTTTGTATGGAAACCAGATGCGGCAGCCCCCCCAAGGAATCCGCACCGGACAAAACAGACGCAGACGTTGGGGCAGCATTTTCAAAAGGAGAGGACAAGCTGGGGCGCTCTCGCCCTTGCTGCCAGTAACGCCAGAAGCTGGCTAACAGCCCCAAGGCCTGCACGTCCTGCTCAGGTGCAATCTGCACCATCAAACGCGCACTATTGCCCCAAAGCAGCAAGCCCAGACTCAGCACAGCCAGCAGCGCCAAGGCTCCCCATTGCGCTGTCCAGGCAGCCCGCAAGGCAGGCACGGCTTCCAGCCACAAGCCAATCGTCAACGCGGCAATAAAACCCGCTGCTGCCAGAAAGAACTTCCCCCACCCCAGAAAAGGAATGTAGAGCCGAGGGTGACGAATCGCATCCGTGAAATACTCGTAGTCCTGAAATACAAAAGCTTCACGCAAGGCCTTGAACTTGGCATTGCTGACCACGACCAGCAGCAGGAAAAAAGCGCACAGCAAGGCCGTGGCAAAGATAGGCCGTCCCAGCACAAGAACCAGCACGACATATGCCAAACCGTACAGGCCTATATGCAAAGCCCAGGCCGCTGCAGGACGACGCAAGCTGGCTGCTGTTTGCAGAAAACGCTCCAGACCGACTGTCAGGGCCAGTCCCGACACGGCAGCCAGGATTGCAGTCCAGAATCCGGGCTCAAGCGCCATAACCGATCTTGCTCAGAATAAAGACAGACACCCGGGCGGGCAGCACGGCGAGAAACCAGCAACCCAGGTTCAAAGGGAACGGAAAACTGATACGCGCTTTATTGGCTTTCAGGCCACGGGCAATACGCTTGGCTGCTCTTTGCGGGGTCCACAGGAATGGTTTGGGGCCTGGCATGGCATCACACATGGGCGAGCTAACGTAGCCTGGCATCACCACATTGACCTTGATCCCCTCCGGGGCCAACCAGCCGCGCAAACCTTCACCATAAGCTTTGACCGCCGCCTTGCTGGCGCTATAGGACGGCGTAGTGGGCAGACCAAAGTAAGCGGCCAAGGAGCTCATCAAGGCGATCTGACCGCGCCCTTTCGCCCGCATGGCAGGCAGCACAGATTGCACAACTCGCAGCGAGGCCTTCACGTTGATATCCAGCAGCAGCTCGGTATCTTCCCAAACCTCGGGCTCGCCATTGGGGCCAACATGGATATTCATGCCTGCATTCACAATGACCAGATCAAACGCAGCGCATCGCGACAACCAGTCATGCAAGGCATCCAGATCACGCAAATCCAGCTGATACGTCTGTACCTGCGCACCCGCCTGTCGGCAGCGCTCGGCCAAAGGCTCCAGAATCGCAGCATTGCGACCATGCAAAGTCAGCTCTGTACCGGGCTTGGCGTAGTAAAGCGCCAGCTCGCCACCAATGGCACTGGTGGCACCGGTAATCAGAATCCGTTCCTGCTCTGCTGGTTCAGCGACGCCCACGCGCTCTCCTTTCTTGGAAGGACCAGTACAAAACCATGCCAAAGCCTACACAAACCGTCGCATTCAAAGGAATCAACAAGTAATTGCCCATGCGTATGGCCACATACAAGGCCAATGCCGAATACAGGAAAGTGAACACTTCACCAATCAGCAAATAAAGATTGATGCGGGGCTGTCTTGCCACCTTCTCGCCCTCCCCTTTGGGGGTACGATTAAATTCCCCGTAGACCTTGAAGGCGGCTCGCACACCACCGACAAAATAATACCAAGCCATGGGCGGGAACATGGCGACATACAAGTAGGTATGCCACAAGGTGCCCAACACCCCCGGCCTGTCATCAAAACGTGCTCCCTTGCGAGCGCCGAAAGCATTATTCAACGCCCAGACAGCGACCAGCAAAAAGAATAGCGGCGCGCCCCACTGCAAGACGACATGATCAAAATTCAGCAAATAATTCAGCGGCAGGCTTAGCAAGATCAGGGCATAAATCGACGCCAGCATGACCGATGAAAACATCATGGAAAACGCATGCATGCGCTTCATCAAGGGCATGTCCTGCTGCCACATCTGCCCCAGGTGCTTGAAGGCACTATGAATCAGCCCCCGCCCCCAGCGTTCCCGCTGCACACGGAAGGCGCTGATGTTCTCGGGCAAGGTGGACATGGACACCACATCGCGCAAATAAGCGTACTTCCAGTCACCAAACTGGGCCCGATAACCCAGGTCCACGTCCTCGGTAATGGTAGAGGCATTCCAGCCACCCAGGGCTTCCACGCAAGCGCGTCGCCAGACACAGGAACTGCCACTTAGCGACGCCATGTCCCCATCTTCACTCAGCCCCACCGTCACATACTGCTGGTGGCCCATCTCCATGGCCTGAAAACGGGTCAGGAACGAATGATCGCGGTTCTCATAGCCAATACCCGTTTGCAAAAACCCCAGCTTCTCGTCCTTGAAGGGGGGGATGGTTTTCTGCAGAAAATCGGCAGGCGGCAAGAAGTCCGCATCGAAGATCGCAAAAAACTCGCCCTGGGAATGCTGAATGCCATGCACCAGATTCCCGGCCTTGTAGCCTGCACGATCAGCACGCTGAATGCGGCGAATGGGCACACCTTGCCGAGCACACTGATCCACCTTGTTCTGGGCCAACAGCGCAGTCTTGTCTGTTGAGTCGTCCAGCACCAGAATTTCCAGCGCGGACACCGGATAATCCAGACGACAAGCCGCATCGATCAAACGCTCGACAACAGCGGCCTCGTTATAAATCGGTAATAAAACGCTGACCTTGGGATACCAATCCTGCTGCAAGGAGGCGGACGTCTGCACCAGCTCGCTTAGCTTACGACGCTCCACCCGTCGCGAGATCAGCAGTACCCGCAGTTCCAGAACCACGTATAGGGCAAAGGCCCCCACAACCAACAAGAACAGCGCCTGAATCAGGTACGCAAAAATGCTCACAATCATGGAAACAAGCGCACCCTAGAAGCCGACCACATCAGCCAGCTCCTGGAGGCGATGCTCCCAGGTGTGGAACTGACGCACATACGCCGCCCCCGCCGCCGCACGCTCGCAATCCTGCGCGGTGGGGCCCTGGCGCAGACGTGCAAACAACTCAGTGGCCTGCTCACGGGAATGCACCACGTGGCAGAAATCGCGGAAATAACGATCCACCGCACGACCGGGATTAGTCACCGCAATGCCCCCACTGGCCAGAATCTCCAGCAAGCGGCGCGAGCACATGGTGTCAGAATCCGTGACCGAGTTCACGTTCAGGCACATCACATGTTCTTTGTAGATACGCCCCGTCTCGCGGTGCGGAACCTGACCATGAACCTGCACATGCGTCGAGCGCGGAAAGCGGAATTCGATATGCCGGGACAATCTGTCGTGATTTCTGTCGTAGGCATTAAGCTGCATCTGCGCATCCTCACAGGCCCCGAAAATCATGTCCAGAAAACGCCTACGTTCACTCAGGATGCGACGGTAATAACTGCCCGTAAAGCACCCTTCCTTGCGTGTGAAATCAAAGCCCGTGAAATTATGAAATGCAGGCTGATACGGCATGCTCAGGGTGTTCACAGGTACATCAGGATTCAAGCGAGCGCGATAGCGCGGCAAGCAATCACTGTCCGTGGTGAACACATAATCAAAGGCCTTGGCCACATCAATGAAGTGCTCGAAATACGCCCCATCGTCCTTGTTCCAGAACACCGTGGGCACACCCTGATCCTTAGCGAACTGCACCAGCTTGTAAATCGTGCGAGGCGTACGCAAACGGATCAGTCGCGACTGCTTGGCCAGCTCGTAACGCCACGCGCCACCCAGCCCATGGAACACGGACTCCACAAAAAGCAGATCAGGCTTCCAGGAGGAGATGACCTCCTCGTAATTGCGCGGGTTAAGAATACGGATAGAGCATTCGGCTGACAGGCAGTCTGCGGTGAAGTAGTCCGAGACCAAGGCTACTTTCAATTGCCCAAACTGCCCCGCGGGCTTGCCGTCTTCACTGACGGTTGGGTGCGTGTAGATGCGCGCCCCCAAAGCCCGGATTGCGCGACCAATCATGAATTAGCCCCGGCCGGCAAAGCATGCACCACAAAGTCAGCCCAACTACGACGCTGCGTGGCCTCTTCACGTGCCAAGGCACCATCCTGGGCCAACACTTCCGGACCAGCCTGAAACGTTTCCTCCAGCACACGAGCCAAGTCCTGCACATCCCCTGCTTTAAAAAAACGCACCGAACGACATGGCCCAACTTCGTCTTGAAACACCGGCAAATCCGGCACCAGAACAGGCTTGCCCATCGCCATCGCCTCAACCAGCTTGATGGGGGGCACAATACGGCACACCTCAAAGGGACGGCGAGGAATACATACCAGCGCGGCCTTGGCCTGCAAGGCGCGAGCCTCCTCAGGCGAGACCCGACCAGCAAACAGCACATGCTTTTCCATACCCAGGCTTTGCACCTGAGCCTGCAACTGAGCGCGCGCCTCCCCATCCCCAATAATGGTCAGGGTGACATCCTTGCCACGGCCAACCAGATCCGCCACGGCGTCGATCAAGACATCCAGCCCTTCATAAACAATCAGGGAGCCAGCATAAACAATCGTGTTGGGCTGCACATCCTGGGCAGCGCCAGGGGTAAAGCGCGAGGGGTCGACACAATTGGGCATCAGGCCCATGCGTGCAGGATCTACATTCCAGTGCTCGCGAGCGTACTGCCCCAACTGCTCGGAAATCACAAACAGCCGGTCTGCCTGACTGGCAACCAGACCTTCCAGCTCCAGACCCTGCTTGAAGCCCTGCGAGTCACGGAACTCCGGCATGCGGGAGGCTCGGCTCAGCTCCCACAAACCACGCATTTCATATTGGAACGGAATACCTAACTGGCGCGCGGCGATCAAGGCTGGCAAGGCATTGACGTGGTTGGAGGCAGCATGAATGACAGCAACGCGCTGCTTGATGGCTTCCTGAGCAATGGAGGCGGCAGCTTCTATGGCGAACTGCATGACGGGGCGCTTGTTGGAAGGATTGCGAGCATGTGCGTAACGCACCCCATCCACCAAGGTTTCATCCTGCTGGGCATCCACCAATCTGTCTTTACGATCCCATGGATAGCCGGGGCGGGTCAGCACGCAGATATCCCCGCCTGCTGCTTGCATGGCACGGATAATCTCATGGGTTCGGGTGGTGTAGCCACTGATGTGATACGGCAAGGCACTAGCCGGCACATACAGCAAGCGTCCTGGCACGGGTTCGTAAGGTGTCTGGCGGTGCTGACCGCGTCGGGTTTGCCGACGCACAGTAAACAAGGTCAAACGCCGGCTCAAAGCCATCCAAGGCTCGCGCACCAGCCCACGCCATAACTTAAAGAACATGTTCCTCAGGCCTTTTTCTGAATTTTATTGTCCGGTTCTGCCTTCAGCTCTGCCAATGACAAGTCCACCGTATCAGGCACAACAATTTTTCCGCGAGCCTTCAAATCCAGAAACTCTGCCGTCGTAATCACGTCATAGTCCTTAGTCAGACGGGCCAGCAATTTGCGATACCCCTCCATACGGCTATCGTCACGATACTCGCCCAGACCGTTCTCGTCCCAGAACAACAAGGACCAGGAATGCAGCAAGAAAACCGCAAATGAAGGGTTGCCGCTAAGCGTATTCAACAACAACTGCCCCCACCAGGGGCGGAAGCGGAAATAGCTGGACTCTGGGTAAGTAAGGCGAGCCCACCACTCTGGCTTGCCTACCTTACCTAAAATCCGCTTCTCGGTCGTAGGCACTTCGATCACGCCGTTGGACCAAACAAAAGGATTATTTGTGGGTTTGCTGTAAACGCACTGATTATTGTGGACAGCGCATACAGAATTATTGAAGGACAGAGGAATACCCACTGCCTTCAAAGCACGAATCGTATCCGCATTCCAGCGGAATGAACCCGCCCGATGAGCCAGAACCGGCTTGCCTGTTACCCCGGACATCACGCCTGCAAAGTGCCTGAACACAAACTCCGCACGGGACTGCTCGGTGTACTGGTTCATGTACTGCGGACGGTTCGACAAACCATGCTCTTTCCAGAAGCTGTCGGGCAAGTACTCCGGGTGGGTATGCAGTTGTACATCTTGACCTTGCTCATCCAGCCAACGCACCACTTCTTTCAGCTCGTCAAGGCGGGAGTAAGCCCCGCACAAGTCCGTAAAAAACACATGCTTGACACCGAACTCGTCACCGATCTTGCACATTTCGGCCACCCCGGCCGTACCCTTTGGAAATCGCCCCCAGATCAGACGATTAACATGGTCGTCTGAGGCTCGCTTTGGCAGCGCCTCTGTGTCGACCGTAATCATTGCGTAGCGATCCCTCATACCTGTGTTTCTACCTGCTCTAAGTTAACTGTTCGCGAAAGACGGATTTTACCCCGCGCCTGCAGATCTAAAAAATCCGCTGTGGTGATCACGTCGTAATCCTTAACAACACGTTGCAAGAACAGTCGGTAACCCTCCAGCAAGCGGTCGTTCGTGTACTGGAAATGACCGTTTTCATCCAGATCCAACAAGGACCAGGAGTGCATCAACACCACTGAGACCTTGGGCAAGGACCACAAGGGGTCCTTCCAGAATGTCGTAGGCCGCGAACCATATTGAAAATAAGAAGATTCCGGATAAGTCAGGCTGGACCAGCGATCTGGTTTACCCCCCGGTCCACCGGGCTTAAAACGCTCTGTGACCGGTACTTCAATCGTTCCGTTCGACCAGGCGTAAGGCAAGCAATCAGGCTGGCCTGTTGGGCAACGCTTTAACAAGGCGGCCCGCATGGACTGGTTGAAGGACAAAGGAATGCCAACGGCCTGCAAAGCACGGATTGTGAGAGCATTCCAGCGGAACGAGCCTGCACGGTGGGCGAGGATGGGTTTACCTGTGACGTCGGAGATCAGCTTGCCGAAGTGTCGAAAGACGAACTCGGCACGAGCTTGGTCCTTGTATTGGTTCATCAAACCGGGACTGGGAGGCAAACAGTGTTTGGCCCAGAAAGACTTGGGTAAAGTTTCAGGATGGGCATGTAGTTGCACATCCTGACCTTGCTGATCCAACCAGCGAACCGCTTCCAACATCTGAGGCTGCTGCGCAATCGTGGCACACAGGTCTACAAAGAACACATGCTTGGCACCGAACTCGTCACCAATGGAGCTCATTTCACGGATACCAGCAGTTCCGGTGGGGTGCTCACCCCAGACCAGGCGTTGGACGTGATTGTCCACAGCACGCCTGGGCAAAGCCTCGGTATCTACTGTAAAGAGTGCATAACGGTTCCAACCCAATATCAGAACTTCCTTAGCAAAAAAACCATTTGCTCAAAACCAGCAATGTACCGAAAACGCTCAAAAAACCAATAAAAATCTTAGCGTTAAAAACTGATCAACGAGTAATTAACAGAACAACCACCAACCAATAGAGCGAGAGAATCTATTTTGGTAAAAAGCTTAATATCTTTAGCCGACCAAGAATCAGGCTGGAAATTAAATATATTATTTTCAAAAAAAGAATTCAAAACATCATTAGACCTACAAACATCAATGTTATTGCTAAATTTTTTTGACAAATTTTTCTTTAAATCGAAAGAACTAATTCTATAAATATCTTTATTTATAGATTTTTTTAATTGGAAATCATCTAGAAAATCTTTTTTCTTTTTTTTAGAGACATCATGAGGAACCCTTATGAAACCACCACCAGGAATGTCATAAGAAAAACCAAAAGGAGACTCATAAGGAAATCTATGAAGCTCGGCCTTGTTGCTTTTTATAATATCAAAAACCACCTGACCTTTAGATTTTAATTTTGAATCTATCATCTTGGATGCCTGAAAAAACTCCTTTTTACCCAAAGGATAATAAAGCAGCTTACCAGACCTCCATGCATCCCTATAATTTCCAAAATGATACCTATTTCTATGTAAGAAATAATGATTATCTATAGCCTCATAAAAATCCTCACCATCTATTTTAGAAATATTATCCATAAACCAACTCATAGAATCATCGTAATAAGACTTTAATTTTGAGTTCCTCCCAACCAATGCAGAAAAAACATAATAGCCGCACTTTCTTTTATTTAACCTATCTGATTCGATTCTTGAGGAATAGCTTATTTTTTTAAAATAATCCGACCAAAACCCCCTCAGCACCTCTCCACACCCACCCACTAGCTCAACATAACTCCCGTTTGGATACAATGAAGTATAAAACCTACTCAAATTAGTACGAAAATAATTAGAAGATCTGAAAAATCGATAATGACTTAATGCTTGATCGAAACCTACTGGATCAGCGAAAACAGGGCGAGACCGTGACCATTGAAGGTTGTAATGAGAAACCATATCCAAGGCAATATCAAAGTCACGATCTATTACATCCGACTTTAGGCTACCCCCATCCTCAAATTTCGGATTCGTTCTGATTGATAGATCTGAAATAGAATCGATTCCTAAAGCTAAAATAGCTCTAGAATCTTTCCCTCCCGACAGAGATAGCTCTGTATTTTGAAAACCAATTTCTTGCAACTGCCTGAGATCAGACCTTACAACCGAAGACCCTTGCTCAATTAAATCCTGATAAGATAAAGAAGATGAATTACTTTTCTTCTTTACCTCCCAAGACCCACCAGAAATTTCTATAATTTCATCAGGCAATAAACGTTTTACTTGCTCGCAACCAGTATGTGATGAAAATGCCTGATCAAAAAAAGAATAGGATGAAGCAAGCATAGGAAATATAGATAAAAAATCTAGCTTCGGATAAAAATTAATTTTCTTAATATGAGTCAGAAGAGAATCATAAGAATTAGAAAAGAAAAACAATTTACCAAAAGAACAATAAAAAATTGGATAGAACCCAAAAAAATCAGTACAAATTATTTTTTTCCCTAACGACTGACAAACCCCGACCCATTCACCATCAATTTCCCCAGCCAACAAACCAGCCAGATCTTTTGGATAATAATCTCTAGAAAAAACCCTTCCTTCTTTATAACCAATACCGTCAAACAACAAAACGGCATCATCAAAACCGTGATCAGTTACACAGTTAAGATCAAAAGAAACAACAAATCTGTTAAACATAAAGGGCCAATATATTTAATTATGCCAATAAATCAATTAAAAATCCGAATCTCAGCTCTTGATATCACGCTCGAAGCACATTGTTTTCTAACGCGTTTTGAGGCTTCCATAGATTTTTCGCGAAACTCATCAGGGTTTTCATATAAGCGCGAAATTGCAGCAGCTAACTCAACTGCACTTTCAGGCTTTACGAGAAAGCCGCTACGATCGTCAACAAACTCCGGGATAGCAGTTACTGCCGTTGTCACAGGAACCAAGCCGGACGCCATTGCCTCATCTCTAGATACGCCTTGGGAGTCCATGCGAGTAGGCGTTAAGAACACCCCATACTCCTTATGTATCTGAGCAATTTCATGGTGTGTCATAAACTTACGCTCAATATCTACGTTGGAAAATCGACGAAGTGGTGCGACGGTTTCTTCAAACAAAACACCATCCCCAATCAACTTAAACTCAAGATCAGTAAAGATAGGTTTCTTTGATAGTTCCAATATCGCCTGAACACTCAAATCATTTGCATATTTTTTTGAAGCATAAGGGCGAATAGAAAGAACCTTCTTCCTTTGTTCTACATCTTTTTCTTTATAATCAAATAATTCAACATCAATTGGATTATGAACAATACTGTATTTCTCTTTTGGAAGCCTTACCTTCAAATCCTCAAATACCTCTTCAGCAAAATAAGAAGACACAAAAACCACGTGAAGATTATCAGGTGGGTTACTGAACAGCCTCTTCCAAAAACCAACCCTATTATCACTAAGCTTTTTCTGACGAGTTATTTCAGAATCATCCATTAACTCAAACTCAAACTCTCGCCGCCACCAAGCCTGAATTTCTGACCCATGCGCCCACACAGTAACTTGAATTTTATCTACGTACTTCTCTAAAACCTTCCACATGTTCTGATCCATGATATGGACTAAAACATGCTTCACCTGTCCGGTAGCAAGTGTTGCCTCCAACAAACGCGCATCACCTGTTGCAACATCAACATTCGCGAACTCTCTGTATTCCGCCGGCCCGTTGTGAATCTTATACATATCCACCAACTGCCCTGCCTCTTTATAAGCACGGATGCGGCTATGCACAAATCCATAACGATATAGATCGTCATATGCTGGGTACTGTTTAGCAAGCACTAAATAAGGTGATTTCGTAATAACTGCGGCAGGTCTTTCCGCTGTACTACCAAGAACCAACTTTTCTATTGTTATTTCACCAGGCCCCTCAATGCGAAGACCAAAGCGAACCTTTGTACAATGCGCAGGTATCGCAAGTGCATGTTTATCTCCCGCCGGATTCATTTGGTAGGAGATTTTTTTTCCTCGTTTGTCCTGAAACTCAAAGACGGTTTTTATATTTATTAATTGCTCACAATGCAGATGAAACTGGCTATTAAGCACCAAATTCAGGTCCTGACGAACTCGTGCATTTCTGGAGTACAGATAAAGGTGCTGACCGGGTTCAAGTGTAGACACTAACCGTATCTGTCCATCAACAATAGAAAGCGTCACGCCCTCCTTCGACGGGATCCACTCCAGTAGCTCTTTCGCACCCAACTGAGGCAGGCTACTGCTATCGTCTGCATCCTCCTGCGAAAATGCTGGCAACCCCTCCGCAACAGCTGCCAGATGATTGCAGAAAGACACACCTTGATCTATTAGCATTAGATCCATGGCTACTGCCCTGCTTTGATCAGACAGGTCTGCCCCATGAGCGATGTAATTGAACTCGTCAATCGCCAGCATGCCAGGAACCTGAATATTGGCCTGCCCTGGATTCAGCCAGGAACGTGCCACTTGGTGGTGTTTCCACGCTGAGCCTCGCACCAGTGCAGCACGTAAAGGCAATATCTCTACTTCTCGATACTGATGCGAATCCCCTAACAAGACGGGGACACCATTACGGGCACAATAATGAGCTGATTTCCCGAAAGCCGAGGCTGTAGTATAGGTACTTGCCAAGGCTAAATCCGTCAGATAGTGCTCTCCATAATAGTCATCAGCATGCATTGCACCTATCAAATCATCTTTCGACAATGACATAGTGGCCTGCAAGGCATCCTCGAGAACGGAGTAACAAGTAACACCCTCAACATTCGCCACACCCTCTGGTGTAACGAGGTACAACTGCTTGTTCTTATAATTTTGGCGCTGAAAAGAATCCAGAATCTGCTGCTGTTCCGACCCATTTTTTACTTCAGCAAGTAGAACAACTAAAGGCTGATGAACAGCAAATTTTTTTCCCGTCAGTTTAGCTTGGATATAGGCTAAACGCTGAGCATAAGTATGCTCAGTCATCACCTTGCGTAAACCTAGAAGACGCAGCTTACGATAATGCAGTTCATCACTAATGATTGGCCGCATACGTTCAGCAATCTGCTCTTGATTATCTGAAGATACAACGAGATCCCCAAAAAGCAGGCGAGTGCCACGAGAGAAATTTGAAACAACAACAGTATTGGAAGCCAACAACTCAAATACCCGTCGAGCAAACATCGTCTGTGACTGCTTGATGGTATTCATGTTTATGCCATATCGGTAGCCTTTATACGCCCGATCAATCTCAGAAAATGGCAATTTACCCAAAATCATGGGCTTGTATTCGTCAGGGAAAGTGTAATGCGGGTGAGGGTTGTCAGCATTGCGATCATATATATCAACCGACCTCAAACCCTTGACAGCACCGATCAGAGCCGCAAAGTCGCGCTGACGCTCCGGATAACGGAGATAGTACGAACCCGCAAAATTAAAAGCATCTTTTCGATCAAAAATCTCCAGAGGGTTATGCGTTTTTGGTTGGGCGGCAAAAGGCAGGAAGTAGACATGATCGTGACCAACACGGGCTTTATATTTAGGCACGCAATCAATATCTGTAGTAAAGACGTAGTCCACTTGCTTAGCCAAAGGGATAAATGTGCCAAAGTGCACAGGATCCTCTTTATTCCAAAACAAGGTAGGCACGCCATTACGCTTGCACCAATCGATGCAAGCGTTAATTTCAGGCCCATTTGTACTAATCTTCAGTTTCCAGAGCTGTTCAAATCCCTGCCAGGCTGACTCAATAAAAAGTATATGGGGTTTGAACTTTTCTAACTGCTCAATGCAGTGCTCGGGGTGCAACTGCAACAGCTCACACTCCGGGTCGTAAGAGTGAAAAGTAAACTCATCCATCACCCCCGCCACACGTAGCTGCCTAGCTGGCAGGCTGGCCAATTCGCCTTGGCCTACCGAAGCACCTAAGCGTGACTGACATAAAGCCAAATTCGCAGCAAAGAACTGGTGTCCCAACTGCTCCCCCAGCTCTTTATAAAGGGTCATCGCCTTCGCGTAATCCTTATCGCGGAATGCACGCGCAGCACTACTTACTTTTGATTGCAACATATCAGCCTTTTCTGCTTTCCTAGCGCTTATTCCGCAAACAAACCTACAACGTCGATGCACTGAGCATGCTTGCGAATCTCAGCAACTTGCTCGATGAATGGACGGTGTTTAACAAGAACGCAGACAACATCGGCATCAGCCATGGCGCTACCCAAAGCAGACAACTCAATACCCGTACCTTGTAGCTTGGCTGGCAATTCGCTGATATTGGGTTCTACGGCTTGCACCTTGCAACCCAGGCTGGCAATCTTCTTGGAAACGCCAACAGCCGGACTTTCACGCAAGTCATCGATATCGGGTTTGAACGCCAGACCCAGGCAAGCCACTTTGATATCAGCCATACGCGCATCAGGACGCAGCGACAATACACCAGCAATAGCAGCTTTAACTTTCTCTACAACCCACTCAGGCTTGTAGTCGTTAATCTCACGAGCCAAACGAACAATGCGAGCTTCTTCAGGAGTCTTGTCTACGATGAACCATGGATCCACTGCGATGCAGTGACCACCTACCCCGGCACCAGGCTGCAAAATATTAACGCGTGGGTGACGGTTAGCCAGGCTGATCAGTTCCCACACATTAATATTCAAGCGATCGCAAATCAGGGACAGTTCATTGGCAAATGCGATATTGACGTCGCGGAAGCTGTTTTCTGTCAGTTTGCACATCTCGGCGGTACGTGCATTCGTCGGGACCAAGGCGCCTTCCACAAAAATCCGGTACAGCGCGGTAGCCATTTCAGTAGCCTTCTGAGTCATGCCACCGATCACGCGGTCATTGCTAACCAGTTCATGCACGACACGACCAGGCAAAACACGCTCTGGGCAGTAGGCCACCTGAATATCAGCCTCCTCGCCTGCTTGCTGAGGAAAGCTCAGATCAGGACGAGCTTCAGCCAGCCACTGCGCCAATTGCTCGGTCGTACCAACAGGAGACGTCGACTCCAGAATAACCAGATTGCCTTTGGCCAGCACTGGCGCAATGGCTTTAGCGGCGTCGGCGATATAGCTCAGATCAGGCTTGTTGCCTTCCAGAAAGGGGGTCGGGACGGCGATCAGAAACGCGTCAGCAGGTTCCGGGGTCAGCGTAGCGCGCAAGTAGCCACCGTGCACGGCGGCCTGCACCAGCATATCCAGTTCAGGTTCAACAATATGAATCCGGCCTTGATTGATCGTGTCGACCGCGTAAGCGTTCACATCAACGCCAATGACCTTCTTGCGGCGTGAGGCAAATAATGTTGCAGTAGGCAGGCCAATATAGCCCAAGCCGATCATGGAGAGAGTTTCAAACATGCTGGTCTTCCGAATCAAGAGATCAAGGTTTTTAAAATTTCACTAATGCGGGTAGCGGCCTTGCCGTCCCCATAAGGGTTGTGCGCCCGTGCCATACGCTCATATTCAGCAGCGTCATCCAGCAGTTGCGTGGCAGCGCTGACAATGGCTTGTGTTTCTGTTCCCACCAAACGCACAGTTCCTGCATCCACGGCTTCAGGGCGCTCGGTCGTGTCACGCATCACCAATACCGGTTTGCCCAAAGAAGGCGCTTCTTCCTGAATGCCCCCGGAGTCGGTGACCAAAAGGTCACAACGATCCATCAGGTAAACAAAGGGCAAATAATCCAGTGGTTCGATCAAATGAACATCGGAAACGTCGGATAAGATACGACGTACTGGTTCCTGAACATTTGGATTCAAGTGCACTGGATACACCACCTGCACATCGCCACGGGAGGCAATCTGGCGCAAGGCCAGGCAGATGTTTTCAAAGCCGGAACCAAAGTTTTCGCGACGATGCCCCGTCACTAAAACCAAGCGCTTGGCTGGATTGATAAAAGAGAACTGAGCCTCAAAACGGCTGCGCAGTTCCGAGTCCTGACGTACGCGTGCTGCCACATCCAGCAGCGCATCGATGACGGTATTGCCCGTAATGTGTACCGTCTTGGGATCTACACCTTCACGCAACAAATGCGACTGTGATTGCTCGGTTGGAGCAAAGTGCACATCGGCCAATACGCCTGCTTGGCGGCGGTTCATTTCCTCTGGCCAAGGCGAGTACTTATTATGAGTACGCAAGCCAGCCTCTACGTGCCCAACCTTGATCTTGGCGTAATAGGCCGATAAAGCTGCGGCCATGGTGGTGGTCGTATCACCATGCACCAGGATCATGTCTGGTTGCCATTGTTTGTACACATCACGCATACCCAACAGCACGTTGCTGGTGATGTCATACAGGTCCTGGCCTGGCTTCATCAGGTTCAAGTCAAAATCAGGTTTGATAGAAAAAATATCCAGAACCTGATCCAGCATCTGGCGGTGCTGACCAGTGACGCAAACGCGCGCTTCAAATGCAGAGTCAGCAGCCAAAGCCTTAACCACCGGAGCCATTTTGATAGCTTCCGGTCGTGTGCCAAATACGGTCAAAATCTTCATAAAATTACTTTGTGTCTTTAGGGTGAACAGTTATTAAACAGGCGTCTTTTTCAAGCTTGTATTCAGTAGATGTACCCGCAAGTCCTTGAGCTTCTATATCGGCTAACCAACGTTGAGCGACTTGCTTTTCATCCTCACGGATATAGTCATCCATCAAGAAATCAATCTGCGCATTTGGGAAGTACTCCACGAACAAAGGACCTGCAGGATAGCGAGCTTGTGGACCAGTAGCAGCCGGTGGGCCATCTACAATCACCAAAATGCGCTTTCGAGACATTTGTCTTTGCTTGGCAAGTTTGGCCAGGGTGCTTTGACAGCTGTAATACGGATAGACTTGACCGTCAGCTGCTTGCCAATCCTCCAACGGTGCTAACGTCAGTTGAACCGCCTTTTCTAATCCTGCCTGTTGAAGGTGGGCTAAAGTTTGTTGATAGTACGATTCCAAATGTTCGAACGAAACGAACGGAATCAGGCGAGAGCCATTACGCTCCGACATTAAGGCCAGCGTCTTGGCAACAATAACCGTAGACATACCAGAGCCAAGCTCAACCACAAGGTCATATGACTTCAGCGTCAAACACCGCATCAAACACAGTGCGAAATCAGCAGACACCGGCCAACTGTGGGCTTCACTATTGAAGGCAGGTAATACACCTGTAGCGAAATACTCTTGCATTCCCACGAAAGACTGTATCTGCCGTACAGCATTAGCACTATTGTTCTTAACCGTTGTTTCAATATGGCGACGAACCCGGAGCAGTTCTTCAGATTGTTTCCTAAACAACTCCTCTTGCATTCTCGGAGCTGTTTCGTCACGAGCAA
Source organism: Alcaligenes sp. DN25 (assembly GCF_023674485.1). NCBI lineage: Bacteria > Pseudomonadati > Pseudomonadota > Betaproteobacteria > Burkholderiales > Alcaligenaceae > Alcaligenes > Alcaligenes sp. DN25. Next base: position 3,767,752 of record NZ_CP098408.1, read on the forward strand.
CCAAGGTCTGCACTTGGGCGCTCAGCCGCTCTAGCAGATCTGTTTCACGCGCAGTCTGCACCGCCAAGGATTGCTGTAACTCCAGCTGACGGGCCTCCAGCGCTGCTTTACTCTTTTCCAAGTTCAGTTGCTCTTTAGCTTGCTGCAGCAATTCTCCCTGACGCTGTGCGGCTAAAGCAATCTGTTCATCACGCACTTGAACAGCTTGATTGAGCTGAGCCTGCAAAGACTTATAGTCTGTTCGCTCTACATGGATCTGCTGTCTTGCCTCATCCAGTTGCTGGGCTAATGCCTGAGCTTGAGATTGCAAGGAATGCACTTCATCCAAGCGCTGGGCAGCAAGTCCAGCCAGCTCATCACGAGCACCTATCAACTCTTGCACTTGTGACGCTAAAGAGTTCTTCTCTGCCTGCGTCTCCCGCAATTGCCCCCGAAGCTCCTCACACTCAACAACTGATTCTTCCAACTGAACTAATAGGGACCCGACTTCCTCCAGGCGTTGATCTGCTATGACAAGCAATTCATCGTGAGCGATCGTCAAAGTCTGAAGTTGTGACAGAGCTGCCTCTTTGTCCTGATGATGCGTCTGCAACTGCGCCTTCAGGCCCTCATATTGCTGAGCCATCTCCGCTAAGCCGCCCTGCACAGTGACGCACTGCTCAAACCATTGCCCCGCTTGAGATTCTTTCTCTAGAAGCGTTTGTTTAAGCCGCTTCAGATCAGCTTGCAAACCCATGCTTTCACGCTGCAACTGTGATCTCAACAGTCCTTCTTGCTCAAGTTCGCGCTTCAAGTCCGCCACTTGCTTAAGCGCAGCCTGCGTATTGTCTTGCTCTTGAAGCACAAGTTGTCGCTGTTGATCCCCTTCAAGCTTCCGCTCTTGGAGCCTTTCCTGGTACGCCCCTTCTAACTGCTGAATCTGTGCGCGCAACTCTTCAGCTATTACAAGTTGCTCTTGCTTCTCTTGCCTTAAATGCTGCACCTCATCTCGCGCATTCGACAGCTGTATATCTTGTTGCTCAACTACACCGGCCAAGGTATTGCGCGACTGGGCCAGTTCATCCCATTGGCGCCGCACATCCTCATATTGCGCATCAACCCCAGACAAAGAACGGGCTTGAGCCAAACGCACTTCTTTTGCTTGCTTCAACAAACGATCACGTTGACGCGCCTCAGAATCAGTAAAAGTCACATCTTCCGGCAAGAGCGCCAAGAGTGCTTCTGCCTCCAGCAAATCCCCCGACTCATGTAATCGAAATGCCAGCCACTTTTGACGAAACCCTCGTGGCTCCAAAGCAAACGCACGACGCGCCATCGTTGCGACCAGGGTAGGCTCGGTCGTCATGTAAGTGCGGGCGACAGCCGTCCAAGCGCTAGCTTGCACATTTTTTGAAACAGAAACTTGATTCAGCAAGGCCTCGACCTGCTGGTCCCCACCTTGCTGATAAGCCTGAATAACTTTGTCGAAGGATTTTCCACCCAATACAGCAGGGGGCTGCGTGCGACGACTTTGACGCCAAGCTTGGCGTAAACGCCCAGGTACCGAAATTAACGAGCCAGTGGACTGCACACCCTCAATCAAAATATCGCCTAGCTGAGCGGCTAGGGCGTGTTGCGTCTTTAAATCATGTAGTTGGGTTTGCACCTTAAGCAAACACTCCAACCGGGCGGCTTCCGCCTGAGACTCTACAAGTCGCAAATCTACAGGCGCCACATTAATGACTGTCTGCGTCAAACCCCTCCCAACACCTTGGGGGCTCTCGTACAAACGACATAACTCTTCCTGCACGACCTGCAACTGGTCTAACAACAAGCAGTTTTCCTTCTCGATATGCTGCATCTGCTTGGACTCAGAGCACTCCTGACCTAACTCAGACGACACAACAGGTGACATAGACATTAAATGAATTTCCTATCTTTCTTGTTAGTCCACATGGTCAAGCACAATACTCTTGAGCAGCTTCAATATCCCAGCCAGGATCAACGCCAACAGCAAGGTCACCAAGGTGTTATAGAGACGACGCGGCTCCATTGGATACTCAGGCAAAGTCGCCGATTGCAACACTGACACTTTCTCCAACATGCGAGTTGCATCAATACGCCCTTTCTCCAGAGCACTCAAAGAGGACTTGTAAAGCTCTTGGGTGAACTGCACGTTCATTTCAAGGCGATAAAACTCTTCTACATATTTATTCAATGTCCCACCCGATGGCGTCGCCAACTTCAGCTTTTCCTCTTTAATTTGCGCATCTACGGCTCTCAAGGATTGCTTCAGCATCAATATATTGGGATGGTCTCGATCCAAAGTTTTGGGCAACGAGGCGAGTTGCGTCTGCAATTGAGCGCGCTGCCCTTCTAAAGCAGCAACAATGGCATTAATGCTTTCTGCTGTAGCTTGGGGCGACAACAAACCGGCCTTATTTTGATAGTTCAATAGGTCCTGACTGGCTTTCTGAAAGCGGTCCTGAGCTTGATCAACTTGAGTAACCAAGAAATTCACTTGCACCTGGGCCATTTCATGGCCAAGCACGTTCATGTAACGCTCGCCTTCTTGGACCAACTGCTGGGTAATAGCCTGAGCCATCTCGGGGCTATAAGCTTGGACCTTGATGCGCAACACACCAGAGAAGTCATCAAACTCCACCTCTACACGACGCAGATAATGACGATGAAACCACTCTAGCGAGGCGTCCTGAAACCACATCCGCGACACAACATCATGGTCCGAGGAGCTGTAATGCGTACGTAAGTCCAAAGACTCATCAAGCTTCTTGAGCATGTCCACGGACAGCAAGTAATCACGTAACAACAGCTGATTCGCGCGATCAACAGTCGCTACACCCGATACCAACATTCCTAGATCAAAAGACGGCGCCCCTACCGAGTCTGTCTTTCGGATAATGACGTTTGCCTCGGACACATAGCGGTTCGAGGCAAAGATCAACCAGTACGCCGACGTCAAAACAGCCAGGATCAGAATCACACGTACGGCATGATCAAATAAGCGCAATGAAAACCATGAGCGGAGGCGGGCCCCAAAAGAAGGTTTCTTTGAAACAGCCTTATCGGGAGCGGCACTAGCAGCCTGCGTAGTGACTTGAGGTGTATCTGTCATTTTGGAAGTGAATCCTTGTAGGCATTGAGCGCATCGTCAATCTGGTCAAACCAGTGCGCTCGCCCTTGATGCAGCCAGACTCCAGCCTGGCAAAATTGTCTTAAGGTGTTGTTGTCGTGGGCCACCATGATCAGGCCTGCACGATTTGTCATGGTTTTGAAAGCATCAGCTGCTTTCTTACGGAATGCCGCATCACCCGCCGCCGTCACCTCGTCCGAAATATACACATCGAAATTAAAAGCAAACGACAAGGCAAACTGGAGGCGAGAGCGCATGCCAGAGGAATAGGTATAGACTGGCTCCTCAAAAGCTCGGCCCAGTTCAGAAAAATCTTTAATGAAAACGAGCCGATCTGCCAAATCCTCTTGATGCCCATGAACTCGGCACACAAACTTCGCGTTTTGGCGGCCCGTTAAGGTACCCTCCAGCCCCCCATTCCCCATAGGCCAGGAAACCCTGCACAAACGCTGCACAGTCCCCTTATTGGGATGATCCACCCCGCCGATCAAGCGCAGCAAGGTAGATTTACCGGCACCGTTAGAGCCAATCAAACCCACATTTACCTTGGGTGGGATTGTCAGGTTTACTCCTTCCAATACCCAACGGCCCACGCCATGGGCGGTCTTGTAGCGCTTATAAACATCATTGACGACGATCATTTCATCACCAACTGCTGTGTAAAGCGTCTATACAAAACCAGGCCCAGAAATAAACTGACGATCCCCCACAGATACAGGTATCCCATGCTGACGCCAGGCACCATGTGGTAGTAATTCGCAAACCCTTTGCGCACTAACTCCAATCCATGCACTAAAGGATTAAACAAGAGCAGATCCCGATAAGGTTGAGGAACAGCAGAAATAGGCATGATGACCCCTGAAATCAAATACAAAGGCATCATCATGATTTTCAATATGTGCTCAGTTTCGCGCACCAAGGCCATCAATACAGAGGCAACCAAGCCATAGCCCACGCCAAAGAGCCATAACCCGAACATCGTCACCACAACCTGCAAAGGATCGTCAGGCCGCACGTCATGCCCGAGCAGTGCCGCGCCCGTCAAAATAATTGCGGACACTAAGGTCATTAGAAATGCTTCCAAGACTCCACGAGCTATAGAGGTATCAAAAGGTTGCACCTGTCTGTATGCAAATAAAGGCTTATTGCTATCGACCGCGTACATCACCTGCATCGCTGTACGGCGAAACATGAAAAACGCCAACATGCCCACCACAATCCAGACAGTGACATCAATGCCACCGACTGTACGCAAACGAATCACAGTGAAGATGAACGTGATGAAACTGATATGCAGCACTGGCTCCATCAACAACCAGAACCAGGCAGCCCGCATATCAAACAAGCGATCCAGGGACTCTCGCAAAACTAACGCCCGCCAGACCGCCCAAGTGACGGCCATGGGGCTGCGCACCTGCTTATTCATCTCGGCCTCTGTTGAAGGAGTTGTTCTTAAACATGCGCACGATCACTTCATCATGTTGTTCAAGGTCGTACTAGGCACAGCCACCGACACCACTAAACGCAGGAATTTCTGGAACTCCGCCGCTGGCGAGTTGGACACGTAGATCACGTCCTTATCCTGAACCGGGAAGTTCTGTGTGACAAAGAAAGAAGCCGGGTCACGGAGGTCGATTTCATACACCACGGGCACGACGCCCTTCTTGTCCAGCAGTGTCGATTCAGGTGCACCGTCCACCAACGCAGCATCCTCAAAGCGGAAGACAAACACACCGCGGGCATCAGCTCGTGACGTATCAAGGCCACCCGAACGGGCCAGGGCCTGTACCAGGGAAATGCCCTGAGCTTCAAATGGAATTTCTTCGTTCTTGCCGGTGGCACCCAAAATGGAGAAGCTCTGGTTCTGGTACAGCGCCGTGATCACATCACCCGGTTTCAGCATGATGTTCTGGTTCGGATTACGAATAATCGTATCCAGCGCCATGGTGGATGTGTTCAGCTCTCGCGAGAGCTGAATGGCGATGCGGTTGACTGCTTGCTTGACGCCACCGCCTGCGGCCAGGGCATCCAGCAAACGCTCACCTTTAGGCGTCAAGGGCATCAAGACGCTTTGATTGACCTCACCCACGACCGTCACGTTCGAGGTGTTGTTCTGAATGACTCGCACCAGAACCTGCGGATTATTGGCCTTGCCTTGCAAACGCTCGGCAATGCTTTCTTCAATCTGTTGGGTGTTGCGGCCTTTGACAGCAATACGGCCAGCGAAAGGCATGCTGATCATGCCGTCGGGCGTGACCATCTGCTGAGGGAAAGCGACGGCATTGGTGGTTGCTGCCGTTGCCTTGGGATCCAGGGAAATGCTGCCAAACAGCATGGCAGGCGGTGCTTCCCAAACTGACACTTCCAGCACATCGCCAGGGCCAATCAGGTAGTTGTTCGAACCTGTGCTGGGGAACTGGGCGGCAAAGTCACCCATGCGCTTTTTAGCGGCCAACTTCTTGGTCAACTCATCTGTCACGTTGACCAGGGTGATGCCTTCGATACGGCCTTCACGTCGTTCCTGTACTTGCTGGCGACTGGGGCCGTCTGCAGGCATCCAATCAGGCATCGTGGCACATCCGGCTAGTACGGCGACCAAGGTGCTGGCCAGTACTGGCCGTCCCATTGCTGCAATCTTGCTTACTGCTGTGTGTAGTAATTGAGCCATGCTTATTTCTTCATGAGCGTGTGAACGGTTTCACACGCCAGGTCTATGTCATCCTGGCTATGCGTGGAGGACAGGAAAAAGCGCAAACGCGCTGCTTTTTCTTCCACCGCAGGATGGATAATGGGTTGCACATTCAGACCGGCATCAAACAACTGGCCGGACAGTTTGACTGCTTTAAGAGAACTGCCTGTAATCGCGGGAATCACGGCGTAGCCTTCGGCAAAGCCGGTATTGATTCCCATCGAGCGCATCGAATTCAGAAACTGGCTGCCACGCTCTTGCAGGGTATGCACACGCTCGGGTTCCCGGCGCATGATCTGCAAGGCTTTAAGCGAAGCAGCCGCCAGCACGGGAGAAATCCCCACGCTGTACACAAAACCGGAGGCGGCGTATTTGAGCAGTTCCACCAGCGCGCGGTCGCCAGCGATATAACCGCCGCAGCTTGCCAGGGTCTTGCTCAAGGTACCCATCCAGATGTCGACATCGCGGCCTGCCACACCAAAATGCTCGTGCGAGCCGCGGCCTGTCTTGCCCAGCACGCCCAGGGCGTGGGCTTCATCAACCATCAAAAACGCTTTATACCGCCGTTTTATGTCAATAAATGCAGGCAGGTTCGGGATGTCGCCATCCATGCTGTACAAGCCTTCGATCACAATCAGCACGCGTTCAAACTGGCCACGAATCTCGGCCAGAATGCGCTCCAGGGCGGCGCTGTCGTTGTGAGGGAAGGAACGGCGGGCGGCACCCGATAACTGGATGCCTTGCAAAATACTGTTGTGGATCAGGCTATCGTGAATCACCAGATCCTTGGGACCGAACAAGTAACCAATGGTGCTGACGTTGGTGGCATGTCCACTGACAAAAACCACGCAATCATCCACCTCATAGTTCTGCGCCAGCTCTTCTTCCAATTCACGCTGGACGCGGCGCTCGCCTGCTACCAAACGGCTGGCCGAAGCCGATGTGCCGTACTGGTCCATCGCAGCTTTGGCGGCCGCATTCACTTCCGGGTGTGCAGAAAGACCCAGATAGTTGTAATTGGCAAAGTTCAGATAGTCGCGCCCGTCGATACGGGTGTGCGCAGCAGCCACACCATCGTGGCTGCGGAAAAAGGGGTTACGCACGCCCATACGATCAGCCATGGCCTTGGGCACCAGCATTTTTTCGTAACCGGGATGACGGTCAAAGCGGGTGTAGGACTCCGGGATATGGCTGGCCGCCCCCTGATGGGTGGCGGACTGCTCGGCCATGCGGCCATTGCTGGCCGCTTGCCCGGTTTTACGCCCCAGAATGCGCTGTATCAGTTGTGCTTTACTGCCTGGCGCCAGATCGTTCTTACTCATTGATCAGTGATGTTCCTGTTTCTGCCAATCGCTGTACATCTTTTGCCAAGCCTTGCAAGTCAGCCTCGGACATATCGTCCCCGTGCTGACGTACGACATCGGCCACCAAGTGCCCAGCGTCCTGCTCTGCCGAGTCCTCGCCACCGGCCGTCAGCTTGTCCACAATGCGGGCCGCAACGTTCCAGACGGTGGGAGAATCATTCAGCACCATGGCGGGCAACTGCACGCCAAAGCGTTGCTCCAACCCCAGGGCCAGTTCCACAGCCATCAAGGAGTCCATGCCCAGATCATGCAAGGAGCGCTGGGTTTCAATACGGTCTACTTCGGTGCGCAGAATGTTGGCAACTTCCTGCGCCACCCACTCGGCCACCAAAGCGTGAATTTGCTCGGGCGTTTTACCCGCGATCAAGGTGTGAATATCCTGGCCATCGCTGCCTGAGTCGTGATCCTTGCGGGCACGGTTCAAGATGGCAAAGCGTTCACTTTGGGCCGAGGCCAGCAAGCGTGCCAAGGCATTCCAGTCGAAGTTGGCCACAATGGACACTTCGCCATTGACGGCCAGGACGCGATCCAGTTGATCCAGTGCCTGATCCGACTGCAACGGTGCCTTGCCCAGACGTTTGCCCAAGCTGTCCTTCACAGTTTCATTGCGGGTCAGGTAACCTGCGTCGCCAATCGGTCCCCAGGCAATGCAGGACGCCGCCAGACCCAGGTTCTGGCGCAAGCGCGTCAAACCTTCCAGGCCCGCATTGGCGGCCACATAGTTCGCCTGTCCGGGGTTACCAATAGAGGTCGTCACAGACGAATACAGCACGAAGTGACACAGCTTCAAATCCTGAGTAGCCAGGTGCAGATTCCATGCACCCACCAACTTGGTTTGCAGCACCTTGTTCAAGCTGTCCTGATCCATATTAGCGATCAGGCGGTCATCAAACACGGCGGCAGCATGCAGCACGCCAGTCAGTGGGCTATCACCCGCCTGAATCTGCGCGACAACAGCTTGTACTGCTGCGAAATCCGTAACGTCACACGCCACGATTTGCACGCGACAGCCTTGTGCCTGGAACTGCTTCAGCAGCTCTTGTGCACCAGGGGTATCGGCACCGCGGCGACCAGCCAGGACCAGAGAGCGCACGCCACGCTTGACCAGCCATTGGGCGGAAGCCAAACCGAAGCCAGACAAACCACCCGTAACCAACCACGTGCCCTGTTCGGACAAGTCGAGAGGGGCAGCGATTTGTTTTGCAGGCAAACGGGGTTGGGCATCCTTCAGGGAGACCACCAGCTTGCCGATGTGACGAGCCTGCTGCATGGCGCGGAATGCATCAACCACATGCTCGGCACCGAAGCTACGGTAAGGCAGTGGGAACAGCGCGCCATCATGGAAAAGCTCCATGACTTCCTTGAACAAACGTCCCGCCAAAGCTGGGCGTCCCGTCAGCAGTTGGTCGGCATCAATACCGAAGTAGCTGATATTGCTCTTGAAGGGACGTAGACCAATCGGCGTGTTCTCGAAGAAGTCACGCTTGCCCAACTCCAGGAAACGGCCAAAAGGACTCAGGACGTCCAAACTGCGGCGCATGGCCTCACCCGCCAGCGAGTTCAGCACTACGTCCACACCTTCACCGCCAGTGGCGTCCATCACGTCCTGAGCAAAGCTCAGGCTGCGCGAATCGAACACATGGTCAGCACCCAGCAAGGAGGCGAATACGCGTTTCTCGTCCGTGCCAGCAGTGGCATAAATCTCTGCGCCCAAATGACGGGCCAGCTGGATTGCAGCAATCCCCACACCACCTGCGGCACCGTGTATCAACACTTTTTCACCGGGCTGGATATGAGCCAGATGCGTCAGGGCGTAGTAGACCGTGAAGAACACCGTTGGAACGGTGGCGGCAGCTTCAAAATCCCAGCCTTCAGGCATGGGAGCGATAGCATCCGCACGTGTCACCACATGGCTGGCAAAGCAGGAGGAACCAAAGCCCATCACCGGCTGGCCTACCATCAAATTGGTGACATCAGCACCAACGCGTGTAACCACACCCGAGAACTCCAGACCCAGGCTGGCACCGGCAAAACCGTTTTCGACGGCTTCGTCCGGCAACAAGCCCATCAAATACATCACGTCACGGAAGTTCAGGCCCGCGGCCATGGTACGGACTTCAACCTGATCTGCAGCCAGGCTCGGCGTTTGAACAGCTTGCCATTCCAGATTGCGCAGTTGTCCGGGCACCTGAAAGTCCAGCTTGAAATGGGCATCCTGGCTTAGCTGGGCAGTCGCTGCCGCAGTAGCCTCTTCCAGTACCAAGGTATGACGTGCGTCTTGAGACAAGACAATTTCTGTTGCTTCATCCGGCCACAGCAACTCCAGTTCCAGACGCTGAGCGACATCGCTGGCATTCACATCACCGGCCAGATCAATCAAGGTGCAGGACAAGGCGGGCAGCTCGTTCATCACGACGCGACCAAAGCCCCACAAGGCCGACTGGGCGGGATTCACCGTCCAATCCAATTCCTCTGCCATCGCCGGCAAGGCGCCGCCTTGCGTCACCAGGAACAGGCGACTTGCAGCGGTACGGGCTGACAGATCTTGCGTCAGACTCAGCAGCTGGGCGCTGGTCTGGCTAACCGCAGCAGCAGTATCGGCCCACCCCAGCATCTGCACTACATTCAGAGGGCTCTCATCAGCCAGAATGTCTGCACTGAGCGGCCAGATTTGAGCGTTAACTGTTTGGCCAGCTGCTTCCAAACGGGCCTGCAAAGAATGGGCTTGAACTTGAGAAGCCTCATCAAACAACAAGACCCATTTCGCTGCAGCGACGGCTTCCTGGTTTGGAATCGCCTGCGTTGTGGCGGCCTTGGCCAGCAACAAATAGGCACCCTCACTCAATTCCTGTGCGGCAGGCTCTTGCGCAGTTTGCACCTGCTCAAAACCTGCTTGCTCCAACGCCTTGTGCCAGCCTTCGGGCGACAACAAGGAGGAGGATTGCGACTCACCGGCGGCGTGCCACCAGCTTTGGTCCAGACCGGACAAGAAGTCTGCATGCCAGTCAGGGTGACACTCGGCCACCAGCAATACTCCATCCGTCGCCAGCCATTGCTTGCTCCGCATCAGGGCGGGAGGCACATGCACGGTACGGTGCAGGCTGTGGCGCAAAATCACGACATCGAACTGGGGCTTATCGACCTGCTCCAGTTGCCAGTCTTGCAGATCAAAACCGAGCACCTGCACGTTGGCCAAAGCATGGTGCTGCGTTGCCTGACGAGCCTGCAAATCAGCATCTGGCAAAGCCAATACGTATTCAAACTGGTCTTCGGACAGGCAAGCAGCCAGAGTCTTGGGCAAATCGCTTGGGCCTACAGCGATTTCCAGCACGCGCAGTCGCTGGGAGGCAGGCAAGTTCGCAGCCAGTTCTCGCAACTGGGCTTCCAGTGCCAGACGCACGCCCAGATACATGGGGTCATCGTCATACAGCACTTCAACCACAGGGGAGCGGCGCAAAGAGGCCAGCAGTTTTTCGCCTGAAATATCGCCACGCAACAAGGCCGGCAATTGGCGTCCGACCGAACCAATCTGGGTCAGTTGCGGCAAGCTGCTAGGCGAATCCTGCAAAATTGTGCGCCACAAGTCCTGGGCGGCAGGCATATCGGCCTGCTCCACCACACGATAGCCTTCGTCATCTTGCAGCAGCTCTTCAGCGCGCAGCAGCTCGCTTAGCCAGCGGCCATACGGGCTACTCAATACTTCGGTGCTGAGTTCGGAAGGCTTTACGTTCTGGAAGGCTTCATAAATAAAGGACAGGCTCAAGGCATCCAGCAACGGCAAAGTCTGCTGGAACCAGGTTTCTCGCTCTTGCTGCTGGTCAGCCAGTGCTGACCAGCCGCTTTGGGCCAGTTGCTCAGGCGAGAGCGTAACGGCAACTCGCTCATCGCGAGGATGAGGGCGCAGATACGGGGTAATTTGCCAGTTCGACACCGCGTGGCGATCCTGGCGCAAGAAATACGCAGCGCGGAAACGGCAGGCCTGGGCGCTGGCCAACAAACGGCCATCAGCACCATACAGCTCGAAATCTGCCAGTACCGAACGGGCACTGCTACGACGCAGGTGGGCATGAAAATGCGTTACCTGCCCTTCCGTAGACAGGGTGAAACGGCCTACTTTCACAGGCAGCAAGGCCACACCTTGGCCTGCTTCAATATCTTGTGCGAAGAAATCCACCAGGGACTGGTAGCACACGTCCATCAAGGCCGGATGCAACAGATAGCCGTTTTGCTCCAGGCTGACGGGCATCTCCAGTTCGGCATTCAGGTAAGTACCTTGAACCTGCGAGGCTTTCAAACCCTGGAAGGCCGGACCGTAATCCAGACCCAGGGAATGCGCCAAGCGATAGTGTCGATCGCGATCAATATGCAGTTCAGCCGAGGCCAGGGGCGAGAGTTCCGCCACGGCCATGCGTTCATCCGAAGCCAGAATACGACCGCTGGCGTGTACCACCCACTCGTCCTGGCTCAAGCGTTGGCGACTCTTGATATGGAAGCTGCCATCACGCGGGCTCAGCACAAAACGCAGGCTGCGGGCATGTTCACCATCAAAAACCAGCGGAGCCAGAATATCCAGCTCGTCCACCAGGATCAGTGCTTCGCCCAGCCACTCGCGGGCTGCAGCCAAAGCCATTTCCAGGTAAGCGGCACCTGGGTACACCATGGCACCACCCACTTTGTGATCCGCCAGCCAAGGCAAAATCACCGGGTCCAGCACGTTTTCCCAGCTGATATCGCTATCCGGCAAACGCCAACCCAGCAAATCATGCACACGACGACGCTCGATGGAGCGCATCCCTTCTGTGCTGTTCTTGTACCAATGACGCTCGCGCTGCCATGGGTAAACGGGCAGCTCCACTGGATTGCCAGCCACGGGGAAACGGGCTTTCAACTGGGTCGGCAATAAAGCCAGGGTATGCAAGGCCGTATCAGTCAGCCGCTGCGGGCCATCGTCATGCTTGCGCAAGCTGGACAACACCACGCCCTGAATCTCACACTGAGTCAGGGTTTCACGAATGTAGCGCTGCAAAATGGCGTGCGGGCCAATTTCCAGAAATACGCGGCAGCCCTGGTTCGCCAGACAGGCAATAGCCTGCTCGAACTGCACGGGTTCGCGAATATTGCGCCACCAGTAATCCACGCCCAGCTCTTGCGGGGACAGTTCGTCGCCCGTAACGGTCGAGACAAAACGGGCTTGTGGAGCCTGCTGACCAGGCTGCAAATCGCCCAGGCTCTTTTCCAGATGCGGCAGCAAGCCATCCATATAGGGACTGTGAAAGGCGTAATCCAAATCCAGCAGGCGGAAAAAAACGCTTTGGCCTTCCAAGGCAGATTGAATGCGCAGCAAGCCGTCCAGACTGCCGGACAGAGTGATATTGGAAGGGCTGTTTACCCCCGCCACATTCACGCCCAAGTCCGCACCCAAGCCTTCCAGCAAGGTGTTCACCGCTTCGTGCGACAGACCGATAACGGCCATCCGGCCTTGGCCACGAGTCAGACCTTGAGCCTGACTACGGGCACAAATAACGCGTATGGCTTGTTCCAGATCCAAGGCACCAGCGGCCCAGGCAGCAGCGATTTCGCCCACACTGTGGCCAGCCACGGCATCAGGTTCAATGCCATCTTCGCGCAGCATGCGCGTCACAATAACCTGTACAGCAAACAACAAAGGCTGGGCGACTGTCGTGTCGTCCATGCGGGAAGCGGCAGGTTCGGCCTGCAATTGCTCCAGCAGCGAAAAGCCCGCCAAGGGCTGCATCATGGCGTCCAGTTCGGACAGCAAAGCCGCAAAACGAGGGGACTCGCACAACAAGGTCACGCCCATGCCCAGCCACTGCGCTCCGTTACCGGCGTAGACAAAGGCCAATTGGCCTTCTTTGCTCAGGGCGTCTACGGTTTGCAAACCTTGTGGGGCTTGGCCTTGCGCGTAAGCACGCAATTGCGCCACGCCTTCTTCAACCGTTTCGGGCTGAATGATCAAACAACGAGCCAAAGTCTGACGACGGTGAGTGACCGCGTAGCTGACATCGTAAAAATCTTGCGCCGTCTTGCCGTCCAGCAAGTCCGCATAATTACCCGCTTGCTCACGCAGAGCGGCTTCTGTCTTGGCCGACAAGACCAAAGGCGGCAAACCCGAGTTCGGCACCGTTGCCGATTGGGCAGTTGTCGCTACAGGAGCCTGCAACAAGACGTGGGCGTTGGCACCACCAAAGCCAAACGAGTTAAGTCCTGCGACCAAAGGCTTGCCATCGGTGCGCTGCAACTCGCGGCCCTGGGGCAGCAGCTCCAGATTCAAACCATCAAAATCAATGGCGGGATTGGGGGTATTCAAGTGCAAAGCGGGCGGCAAGGCTTGGTGCTGCAATGCCAGCACTGTCTTGACCAGGCCAGCCATGCCGGAGGCCGATTCCATATGGCCCAAGTTCGCTTTGACTGAACCAATAGGCAAACGCTGTTCACGCGATTTGCCATACACCGCGCTGATGGCGGTGGTTTCAACAGGATCGCCTACGGCTGTACCGGTACCGTGGGCTTCTACAAAGTCAACATCAGCCGCTGTCAGGCCACTGCGCTCCAGCACGGAGCGCATCAACTCAATTTGTCCCTGGCAGCTAGGAATAGTAATGCCGGTCTTGCGAGCCCCATCGGCATTCACGCCTGTTGCCAAAATGACGGCCTGTATCTGGTCGCCATCGGCCAGCGCCTGCTCCAGGGGCTTGAGCATCAGTACCGCGCCACCTTCGGACCGCACGTAACCATTACCAGCCTCATCAAACGCCTTGCAACGGCCATCTGCCGACAGCATCGACGCTTTGGTAAATCCAACAAAGGGATAAGGGTGCAGCAACAGATTGACGCCACCGACCAAGGCGGTTGAAGCCTCGCCATTGCGCAAACTTGAGCAGGCTTGATGCAAAGCGACCAAAGAAGACGAGCAGGCGGTATCCACCGCCATGGACGGACCGTGCAGGTCGTAGATATAGGACAGACGGTTGGCGGCGATACTCATGGTATTGCCGGTCATCATATGGGCTGTCAGGCTGGACAAATCATCCAAGCCGCGCATGCCGTAATCCAGGCCGGAAATACCAACATAAACCGCACAGTCACTACCGGCCATGCTGGAGGGCAAGACGCCCGCATTCTCCATGGCTTCCCAGGACAGCTCCAGTAACAAGCGTTGTTGGGGGTCCAGCCAGGCGGCTTCGCGAGGGGAAATGCCGAAAAAGTCCGCATCGAACTCGTCGATGCGCGACAAGACACCAGCCGAAAAAGTAATGCTACGCCCCGGCTCGGACCTTTTATCGTGTTGCAACTCGGCCGTCGCCCAGCGATCCGCCGGGATTTCCGTAACCAGGTCGCGTTTTTCAATTAAGGCATTCCAGAACTGGTCGGGCTGCGACAGGTCACCCGGAAAGCGAAACGCCATACCAATAATGGCGATTGCTCCAGACGCAGTATTGCTTTTATTAATATCCGTACGGGATGCTTCTAACTCCTTAGCACCCTTGCCTGTATTTTGAGACACGCACCCTACCCTTTCGATCTTTACTGACTTGCCCTGTCACCGCGGAGCACGGAATAGTCATATTTGATAAAACGCTATTTCGGACAACGACTTCTGACATAGCCGTGTCGCAGGCAGCACACCAGTAAACAATGGCGAAACTTACATCCCGTTACTATGATTTACAAACCCCAATTACATGGAATATATATAAACTCTATGCAATTCGATGATATTTATTTTCGAATTTTATTTAGGCAATAATGCTAAAAATAAAATATTCAAATAAAATATTCCCTGACGATATTATTCTATTTATTGTTAACCAAAAAAAACGAGTGTTTGAAAAATAACAAAGCCTTGGGTATATTTACCAAGGCTGTCTAATCAAGACACTAGGCAAAATATCAAAGATTTTTTTATTTCGTCGCCACCTTTAACGAAATAAAAACTTCAATTCGACATTAAGCAAAGACTGCTCCTCGCCAAAAAATCCTGCCTACTTGGCGGTAGCCTGCTGCACTGCAAAAAGATTAGCAGCTGCGAATGTTACCATTACGCAGTTGTTCTAATCTATAAAGAATTGAAATCGAGCAGGGCCGCACTGTAACAATCCGATGCTGTGCTAAAGCCGCAAGACGAGCTTTTTCAGGACTATCAGGCAGCTTACAAGGCAGTCATAACTGACACTTGCTGACGTTCCAATAGGCCTGACACAACCATCAAGTCGTAGTGAAAAACTCATTTTTGATACAAACACGACATACGCGCGACGAGCGCGAACCCGTTACTGGTGCCGGTATACAACGACCTTCCCCCATGACCTGACCATGTGTCACCAAAGCAGTGTTTTCCCTTAGCCGCATCAAAAACGCCCAAATCAGGGCGTTTTTTTTGGGGGTTATCCCTCATCTATAGCTAGGTCCACCTAGGCTCTATACGAATTGTCTTATGACAGGGCTGTCGCACGCCGTTACATTGAAATGGCTTCATCTAATAATTAATCCACTCTGGAGACATTTCATGGGTACGAACGCGACCACCGCACCCGTCGACGAACGATTACCGAACGGCAGGCTGGCTGCACTGGGCTTGCAGCACGTTCTGGTAATGTACGCCGGTGCCGTCGCGGTTCCACTAATTGTGGGCCGGGCATTAAACCTGACGTCTGAAGAAGTATCGATCCTGATTGCTGCTGACCTGTTTGTCTGCGGCATCGTGTCCATCATCCAATCGATGGGCTTTACGCAGTATTTTGGTATCAAGCTGCCCGTCATGATGGGTGTGACCTTTGCCGCTGTCGGCCCCATGGTCTCCATGGCACAGGCCAACCCCGGCCAGGAAGGAGCCCAGTTGCTCTTTGGCACGGTCATCGGGGCAGGGATCATCACCATGATCATCGCCCCTGCCGTCAGCCGCATGCTGCGCTTTTTCCCGCCTGTGGTCACCGGCACCATTATTGCCATGATCGGCATTACGCTGATGCGAGTGGGGATCAACTGGATTTTCGGTAACCCTGTTGGCCCTACCGCCCCCACGGTCATCAACCCCGACCACCTGGCCTGGATTCAGCACGCACAATCGGCCGCGGCCATGCCCGGCTCGGCCTTGCCCCCACCTCCAGAAGGTCTGGCCCTGAAAGCAACGGTACCGAACCCGCGCTACGCCAACCTGACTGGCCTGGGTATTGCCGCCATCGTGCTGACCTCGATTCTGCTGATCGCCAAATTTGCCAAAGGCTTTCTGGCTAACGTGGCCGTCTTGCTGGGTATTGTTATTGGCGCCGTTGTGGCCTCGGCCATGGGCATCATGACCTACGAGAAAGTCGCCAATGCAGCTTGGGTTGATCTGGTTCTGCCCTTCCACTTCGGGATGCCCAAGTTCAATATCCTGCACATTGCGACCATGACACTGGTCATGATTGTGGTGCTGATTGAGTCTACCGGCATGTTCCTGGCTCTTAGCGACATGACAGGCAAGAAAGTGGATCAGAAAGATCTGGCACGCGGCCTGCGCACCGACGGTCTGGGCACCTTGCTGGGCGGTATCTTCAACACCTTCCCCTACTCCAGCTTTTCGCAAAACGTGGGCCTGGTTGCCGTGACAGGCGTGCGCAGCCGCTTTGTCTGCGTGGCCGGGGGTGTGATTTTGATCATTCTGGGCCTGCTGCCCAAAATGGCTGCCCTGGTTGAGTCCCTGCCCACCGTGGTTCTGGGCGGCGCCGGGATTGTGATGTTCGGTATGGTGACGGCTACTGGTATCCGCATTCTGTCCGGCGTGGATTACAAGACCAACCGCAACAACTCCATGATTGTGGCTATCTCCATTGGCGTGGGCATGATTCCTCTGGTTGCGCCCAACTACATGCAGTGGATGCCTCACGCCATTCACCCGCTGATCGAATCGGGCATCCTGCTGACCTCGATTGCTGCCGTTCTGCTGAACTTGTTCTTTAATGGTGCTAAAGAAGATACGCATGCAGCGGTAGAAGCAGCCAAGCACGCGGAAGCCTAAAACGCTTGCTCAGCTTGTCTTGAAACCGGCCTGTCCATGAATGGGACAGGCCGGTTTTTTATCGTCCGGCTTCTGCCATCACGAAGCAAAGCGCCGCGCCCCCGCCACGCACAAGGCAGCGCCTAAAGTCACCCAGATCATGCTGGCATTGACGGACTCACCCAGCAAGGCGGCAGCCAGTCCCAGGCCCATAAAAGGCTGCAACAACTGCAGTTGCCCCACTGCGGCAATCCCTCCCTGCGCCAACCCCCGATACCAGAACACAAATCCCAGGAACATGCTGAACACTGACACATAGCCGAAACCTAACCAGGCTGCTGTATTCACATTGCTGAATGTTTGCGGCCAGAACCACAGCATCATGACGAACATGAAAGGCGAGGAGAGCACCAGGGCCCAGCAAATAACTTGCCAGCCACCCAAACGACGCGACAGGCGTCCACCTTCGGCATAACCCAAGCCACACACCACCACGGCGGCCAGCATATACAGGTCCCCTTGCCAGGCCGCATCCAGACCTTCTCGCGCAGCATAGGCCATCACCAGCAAGCAGCCTAAAACAGAGCACAGCCAGAACACGGGCTTATGCCGCTCTCCGGCCAAAACCACCCCAAAGAGGGCTGTGCACAACGGCAACAAGGCGACATACACAATAGAATGCGCCGAAGTGATGTACTGCAAGGCCAGCGCCGTCAACAAGGGGAATCCCAGCACGACACCAAAACCAACCACGGCCAAGGGTAACAAGTCTGATCGCTTTGGCCGTGCCACACGCCCGACCAGCAACCAGACCGCTGCCAACAAGGCAGCGACTACCGCTCGCGCGCCAGTCAGGAAAAAAGGATCCATGCCCAGAACAGCAACACGTGTAGCCGGCAGAGATCCGGCAAAGATTGCTACGCCTATAAAGCCATTTAGCCAGCTGACTGCCTTGCTATCCATCATTCACTCTCCAACAAAGATGCTTGTCAGTACAACACAGCTATGCCAGCATACACAGGCACAGTCCAGTACAGTTTTAAAAAACTGTACTGCTCACCGGACCCATACACCGTACCCGAGCCAGCCTCATGTCTGCTTTGACCCGTATCGACTACATCATGCAATCCGTACGTGATCGCATCGCGGCACGGACCTACCTGCCCGGTACCCGCCTGCCATCCGTACGCGCACAAGCAAAATCGGCAGGCGTGTCGGTATCCACGATTGTCGAAGCCTATGGCAGGCTGGCCGCTGAAGGTCTGATCGAGGCTCGCGCGGGTTCCGGCTTTTATGTGACGGCTCCTTTGGCTCCACTCAGCTTGGCCGCCCTGGAACCAGCTCTGGAAAAGGATATCGATCCTTTATGGATCTCGCGCCAATCTCTGGAAGCCGAGGCCGATGTCCTGATGCCCGGCTGCGGGTGGCTGCCCTCGGACTGGATGTATGACCAAGGAGTGCGCCGCGGTTTACGTAAGGCCGCCCGTAGCCCCAGCGCGGACTTGACGGACTACGGCTCGCCTCTGGGCCTAGAGCCCTTGCGACAAATGCTGGCCCGTCGTCTCGTGCAGTCCGAAATAGATGCTGCCCCGCATCACATCATGCTGACCGACTCGGGCACTCAAGCTATTGACCTGCTTTGTCGCTTCTTTCTGGAGCCAGGCGATACGGTCCTGGTGGACGACCCCTGCTACTTCAATTTCCATGCGCTGCTGCGAGCGCATCGGGCCAAAATCGCCAGCGTGCCCTATACCCATCAGGGCCCTGATCTGGCGGCCTTTGAGGCTGCCCTTAAAGAACACAAACCCCGCCTGTACATCACCAATTCAGGCATACACAATCCAACCGGCGCACGTCTTTCGGCCATGACGGCCCATAGCGTGCTGGCCATGGCGCAACGCGCCGACCTCTACATTATTGAGGACGATATTTTCGGGGATCTGGAGACCCGACCCGCTACCCGACTGGCGGCACTGGATGGGCTGTCCCGCGTAGTACAGATAGGCAGTTTTTCCAAAACACTGTCGGCCGCCTTGCGCTGCGGTTATATCGCGGCCCAGACTCCATGGATCGAGAGCCTGGTCGACTTGCGTACCGCCACCAGTTTCAGCAGCAACCGCCTGGCCTCACATATTCTGAACAGCGCGCTTGGCGACAGCGGCTATCGCAAACATCTGGAACGAGTTCGATACCGGCTCTCCAAAGCCATGGATCATGCCGTGGCACAGCTGGAGCAACTTGGCCTGACGCCATGGCTGCGCCCCCGCGAGGGCATGTTTCTCTGGGTCCGTCTGCCGGCCGGAAATGATGCCTTGAGCCTGACACGCGCCTGCCTGCCCCATGGCATCGTGCTGGCCCCTGGCCCTGTTTTCAGCCAAGCTCCTGATGCTGCCCAGTTTCTGCGTTTCAACGTCGCTCAATGCGGGGACAAACGCGTCTTCAACGTCCTGAAACGGGCTCTGAACAACGAGCTGTCTGTTTAAAGCATCAAGGGATTTCAGATCCTTCCACTTGAACGTTCCGCATCGATGTCCTGGTCGCGGCCAGAGGATTACAATCGGCTCTGTTATGCGGCCCATGCGGACCGCCGCCACCAATCTGACTCCCATGTCCCCCAAAGACTTACGCGATTTATTCCTGCTGGCCGCCATCTGGGGCGGCTCGTTTTTATTTACGCTGCAAGCGGTCCCCGACTTTGGCCCCTTTCCCCTGACCGCCATACGGGTCGGTGTCAGCGCCCTGGCCTTGATGAGCTACATCACCGTCACCGGACGCTTGCCCATCTTTCTGGCGAACTGGAAACCCATCTTTGCGCTGGGCATTCTGAATGCCGCCGTGCCCTTCTCCTTATACGCCTTCGCAGCCTTGCGACTGGAGTCTGGCTTGCTGGCCGTCTTGAATGCCATGGCTCCCTTGTTCGGCGCACTGGTGGCACGAGTCTGGTTGAAAGAGCGCCTGACACCCAGCCGGATTCTGGGCCTGTGTCTGGGCTTCCTGGGCATTCTGATTCTGGTGTACGACAAGCTCAGCTTCAATAAAGGCGCCGAAGGCTGGGCTGTGCTGGCATCTTTGCTGGCCACAGTGTTTTACGGTATTGCCGCCAACTTTACCGCCCGCTATCTGCGCGGCGTGCAGCCACAGGCAGTAGCAGCAGGCAGCATGGTCAGCGCAACATTGGTTCTATTGCCCGCAGCCATTTACTGGTGGCCCGCACAGTTTCCGGGCCTGCATGCCTGGGGGGCTGCGCTGTCCTTATCCCTGCTGTGCACGGCCGTCGCCTATCTGATTTTTTACCGCCTTCTGTCCAATGTCGGCCCCTCCAAAACCATTACGGTGACCTTTTTGGTGCCACCTTTTGGGGTGTTGTGGGGTGCCTTGCTGCTGGACGAGGCCCTGACCGCACAGATGCTGATCGGTATGAGTACCGTTCTGTTCGGGACATTGCTGGCTACAGGGCTGATCGGCAAGCGCAAGACGACGTAAGTCAGCTACGCCGCCTTCAAGCGTCTTCGTTCTCGGTTCTCGGTTCTCGGTTCTCGGTTCTCGGTTCTCGGTTCTCGGTTCTCGGTTCTCGGTTCTCGGTTCTCGGTTCTCGGTTCTCGGTTCTCGCAGCCTATTTGAACTCGTGACTGACGCTGGCCGTCTTTCCTGAGCGCACTCGAATTGTTGTGCTGAACTCTGGCAATCCCGCATTCTTGACAACAATGCGGTGCGAGCCTGGAGCCAGTGACAAGGACTTCAAAGGCGGGCTGACACCTTGCTTTCGGCCATTCACATAGACCTCCCCCCAAGGCCGTATATCCAGGGCGATTGTGCCCTTGGCAGGTGGCGCAGGCTTGGCAGCGACAGGATCCAGTTGTTCCACATGATCGACTTGCGCGGAAGGCTCAGAGGAGTCGGTTTGCGTGCTTGCGGCCACCCCTGATGCAGTGGCCGTAGCAGTCCCGGTAATTCCCATTGCTCCGACACTTCCCGCTGCCCCGGTAGTTTCATTAACTCCGGGGGCGCCTGTTATTGCTGCTCCCCCTCCAGTAGCTCCTGTAACTCCAGCGGCTCCGGCTGTTCCGGCTGTTCCGGCTGTTCCGGCTGTTCCGGCTGTTCCGGCTGTTCCGGCTGTTCCGGCAGCATGATCGGCCAAAACCAGGCGAGCTGCATCATCCGATGTGTTTTGTGTTTGAACTGGCAAAGCAGGCTGCAAAGCTCCCGACTCGGCCAGCAGTTTCAACTCCGTTGTTGTCGCGGCTTGCGAGCCCGAAGCCTGGGCTAATTGCTGCCCTGTCACCGAGTCATTTTGTGCACCTGTCGACTGCGACCCAAGCTGATCTGATCCTGCCACCGAAGGCTGCCCCGATTGGGAGGCAGACCCCACCCCTGCACCCAAAGCAGCCACATCATTCGGCTTGGACTCTCCATCCGCTACCAGCCCGCCCTGCAACTCCGACGTGATTGATCCCGGTCCCGACCTTGATGTGGACTCCTCAGGCGTGGCGCCCACCACCGCCGGACGATTGGAATCAGACGCTGCAACAGCGGGCCCGGAAGTATCGCCATCACCGCTCCAATACGCCGCCCCCAGCCCTGCCAGAACGACTACTGCCAAACCCGCCAGCCACAATGGCAAGGAAGACCGGCGTTCAGGCGTAATCGGCAGCACAGTTTGCGCAGCGGGAGCATGTGCGGGCACAGGCTCTGGCACTTGCCCCAATCGTTCCAGCCTTCGGTAAGAAGCCATGGATTGAGGCCGCTGCACCCAGTCAAGGGCCAGCCCCTGCAACATGGCCTGCGTCGGACCGTCCGCGTCCTCGTCCATCACCACAGGATCTTTCAACTGCCGCCAAGGGGCGGCCATCAGAGGAAAGCCCGTCGTCAGTTGCCAGCGCAAGGCCGCATAAGCGTAAACATCCGTCCAGGGGCCAGCAGGCCGCACAGGATCATCCACATATTGCTCGGGGGCCGCGCAAGGCTCATCAAAGGCCATACCCTGAGCACGCGCCTGTGCCAGACTGCGCTTGTGCATGTTCTGCTCCAGCGGCAATAACTGAACCAGACCTTCATCACTCAAAACCACCGTATCCAGCCCCAGCACGCCATACCATTCCTGGTGCTCATGCAGCTCGGCCAGTTGCAAGGCCAATTGATCCAGAATCACCAGCCGTTGGTCCAGCAGCAAAGAGTCCAGAATCTGCCCCAAAGGGCGACCCTGGACATCCTTGGCAGAGTTTGTACGTTTCATGAGGGATCTCACCATGGTTGATAAGCGCGGCTTGCTGCATCTGCCGCTGTTGCTGACACGAACAAGCGCCGAAACAAGGCCAGACTTAGCTCGCCACTGTGCGTCACGCTGCGCCAGCCAGGATTGTTCATGCCCAGGCACCACCAGTAACTACGGTGGGAGCCGGGCTCCAGACAAGGCTGCAGGACAGCCCACGGGTCTTGTGGCACAGACGGCGCACGAGAGCCGTACAAAACATCCAGAATGTCCTGCCCGGCATCACGCTGCTCGGACTGGGCGGCAACACTCTCCGCCAGCAAACCGGCATAAGGCACGGCACTACACAAAGTTTGATCCAACTGGGTTGCCGCCCAGCAAAACCGCACCCCTTGCTGCAAGGACAGGCCCAATTGCTCAACCATATTGGCCAGTACAGGCAGACGGACACGCTGACATTGCTCGGCATTCAAAGGCACCAAAGCGCACACCAGATACTCGCGCCCAACCCGGTCCTGACTGGGCATGACCGCTCCTGCTTGCACGCCCCCTTGCGGCAAGGACATCAGAAATCCCCAGGCATGGACAGGCGAGCTGGGCATATTGGCTCCAGCAGTCTTGCTGGGCGAACGAATCTGGCTGACACCACTGCTGAACCAGCGCTCCCACGGCAACAAAATCGGCTCGGGCATACGTCGACGTACAAAGTCCCCCATGGCCGGAATCTTGCCGTACCACATCACCTCCGGGCTGGAGTCGAAATCATCCTGGCGCATCTCAATGGCTCCCCGGGCAGCTAAACCCTCTCATCTCCGCCAAACGCCACGGATTCCTGGAGCTATTGGCCACCACATCCACCACAAACTGACGACTCCCCAAAGCAAAAGACAAGCGCTGTGCCCCGGCAGACGCACCCGATACAGGCTGTGCCTTGTCCAGCAATCGCAACAACGCCCAGGCACCGGTCGCCCTCATCCCCGAGCCTTCGGACTGTGGCTGTGCCTCCAGACTGACCTGACGGCCCCCGCGCGGCCCCGGCCACTGTACCCCCATGGCAACCTGTGGGCCATGGGCATAACGCAGCACCTGGCCATCCACATCCAGCAGCACTTGCGACAGTTCTGCATCCAGCTGAACCGGAGTGAACGCCATATCAATACGCGGTTGATTACTGCCTGCCGGGAAGAACACATCCCGAATCACAGCCGCACGCTGAAACGCATCCAGATAACGGAAGTTGGCCGCTGCCTGCCCATCTATGCCCGGTTTGAAACGCCAGCGTCCACCTGACATATCCACCTGATGCATCAGATGCTCTTGAAAAAAGGCATCCATCAAACCACCCGGCGCAAACATGCGGGCAAAATCATTAGGTGCGACATCCTGCCTGGATTGAGCGGCGAAGGGATATCGACCGGCAATCGCACTACGGCAAAACTGACCAATAGTGGCATTTACCAACTGCCCCAAACTGGCTTGAGTCCGCGACGCGATCTCGGCAGAAGCACCTACCGAAAACTGATCCAGCGCATCACGTAAAGGCCCAGGCAACCGACCTGCCTCTGCCTGCAACTTGGTCAAGACATTGGACTGCGGCGGTGTACCCGCGCTGCGCAGAGCAGCATCCGAGGAGGTCAAAAAAGCATAGAACTCATCCAGCAACTCCAGGGTGCCATCAATAGGCGCTGGTGCCCCGCCACTACTGGAAGCCAGGCGGTGATAAGGCTCGAAGTGCTGATCCACGATGGCCTCTACCTGCTTGGCCTGAGGCTCATTACGGCGACTACCCTCCAAGCCGACCGGGCCAAACATCTGCTCCAGCGCCTGCCGGGTATCGTCCAGCCGCACTTTGGCTTGTGCCCCCAAGGAGGCCCCCTGCTGCGCATCCTCTCGCAACAGACGAGTTTGCAAAGCCACCTGCTGGACCAACTGCTTCAGGGGCGAATCGGCCATGGACAAGGTCCGAGCCAACTGAATGTTTTCCAGCAAGCTGCCGCCTTGCAGCAGGCGCAAGTCAGCCAGATACTCATCCCACACACGCACATAATCCAGCAGATACAGACGACGCAGCTCCTGGCTTGCCGCACGACGCGCCGCCTCGGACTGTCCGGCTCCCGTATCCAGCCCCAGAATCCAGCGGTCATCCTCGCGCATCTGCTGCAATTCGCTGTCGATACGTGGTTCAACCACGGTCCAGTACCCCTCGTAGGTGTACAGACCGTCTATCCCTTCGGTTAACGGTTTGCCACTTTCGCGCTTGAATACAGAGGCCGCGTATGGCCCGGCCATGCCTGAGACCGACATAGGTATCAAACCGGGTGTGGCGGCCAGAATACGGCGCATGCGGCTATAAGTGCGCTGCTCCAGACTGATACGCGCCAGACGTTCCCGGCTTTGTTCAATCAAGGCTTCATTGCGCGGGAAGGGATTCAAGAGCAAGCCCGCCTGCGTCACTGCACGGACATGGCTCTCCAGCCTGTCGTATTGCGACTGGGTAAAGCCTGCCGGCAAGTCCTGCTTCAAACTGCCCAGCAACCAGGTCTGCAAATGGGCAGCGTCATAGCGCCGCGTGTCGTATAGCATCAAATAGGCGCGCAGGGCCTCGTAGCCGTACTCCAGGTCCTGCGCCTGCTCGCTACGCAACACGGTTTCGATACGACGCGCCAGCAAGGGGGCCAGCAATTTCTCCAAAGCGCGTTGGTAGACGGTATCGGCAGCGGCCTTCATCTTGTCACCCTGATACAGGCCCATGCGCCGCTCCAAACCGGGCGCATTCAAGGGAAACTGATCGCTTTGCGGCAGCAACGACAACATATCCAGCAAAGGCAGCAAGCCGACCGCCGGGGTGGTATCCAGCACCTGTGTTTGGTCCGCCTGTTGCTGAGCCTGCGGAACACGTCCTTCAACCTGCTCCACATAGCTGCGGTTCAACAGAAAGCTGCGACTCCAGGCCAGCCCCAGTAGCAACACACCCACCGCCACCAGACCGTAGACCAGAAAATGACGCAAGCGCACGCGGCGCTCCCAGCGCTCGTCGCGGCCTGCAACACCGGCCTCCTGAAAGATCAGCTCTTTCAGCAGCTGGGTCAGAAAATAGCTGCGGCCCTGACCGGCCACTGGCTGCGCTTGATCCGCCTGCACATCCACTTCCAGATACTCGCGCATGGAGTCCCGCACCTGATCCAGACGCACACCTCCTTGCCGACCACTGGTGAAGTACACGCCGCGCAGCAACAGGGGTGCCTCGAAGCGGGACTGGCTAAACACCTGTTCCAGAAACTCCTCCAGCACCGGCCCCAGGCGAGCAAACTGTTGTGGCAGCAGATAGGCTTCGGCACGCACGCTTTCGTTGGGCTGCTCGGCCATCACGGCCGCCAGACCACGCTCCAGGCGTTGATGCAAGGCTTCGTACTCGCGCCCATAGGTATGCGACAAGGAAAATCCCGCTTCGCGCGAGCTTTCATAAGGCAAGGTGAAGCCCCAGACCTGCTCCAGTTCCTGACGATCACAATGGTCGAAATACTCCTGAAAGCCCTGGAGCAAATCCATTTTGGTGACCAGCACATAGATAGGAAACTGAATCCCCAAACGCTCGCGCAATTCAGCCAGGCGCTGGCGCAAGACCTGCGCATGATCGTGACGTTGCGCGGCCGTGCTGGACAACAAATCTGGCACGCTGATAGTCAGCAAAGTGCCATTTATCGGCTGCCTGCGGCGATAGCGCTTGAGCAGGCCCAGGAAACCACGCCATTCCTGCTCATCTCCTACCGGATCACTTTCATGCGTGGTGTAGCGTCCTGCCGTATCCAGCAGGACGGCTTCGTCGGTAAACCACCAGTCGCAATTGCGCGTGCCCCCTACACCTCGCAGCGACGTTTTTCCGTAGCGCTCCGACAAGGGAAACTGCAAGCCGGAATTGACCAGCGCCGTGGTTTTGCCCGCTCCGGGTGCCCCGATAAAGACATACCAGGGCAATTGATACACGTACTGGCGCGACAGCAAGGAGCGCAAACGTCCGCCCATATGCGAACCAAAGCGAATCCGCTTGAGCAGTTCGATGGCCTCATCAAACTGGCTTTGCAAAGGATGCGGCGTAGCCGTATTGCTCGATGCTGATGCCTTCTGCGCCGGGCGGCTTAATTGGCCTAGCAACTGCGCGTTCAAGCGGCCTTCACGCCAGCTGCGCCACAACAAGCGCAGCAACCAGAACACCACCACCACAGCCATCGCAATCCAGCGCGACAGCTCGGTTTCCAATGGCCGGGTTTGGCCAATCGCCAACAAAGGCCCCAGCAACCAGATCAGCACCAGTAGGATCAGCACACCCACAAAGGTCCAGACGCTGCGGCTGAAGACCAGACTCAAAAGACGTGTCATTGCCCGGCCTCCTTGCTCAAGGGCACGATCGTGATCTCCACCCGTCGGTTCTGTGCCCGACCTTGAGCAGTGCCATTGTCCGCCACAGGCGCAGCATCGGCCCGGCCTTGTGCGCGTACACGTTCCGGCTGACTCAAGCGCTCCTGCAAGACGGCCTTGACCGAGTCGGCACGAGCCTGCGAGAGATGAAAATTGGAAGGAAAGCGCACACTGCGTATGGGGACGTTATCGGTATAGCCATCTACCAGCACCAAGCCCGGCGCGGCTTCCACCGCATCGGCGATACGTGCAATAACGGGAAGCAACGGCGCACGGATCTGGTCGGCTCCTGAGTCGAACAGACCGTCGCCTCGCAAGATAATGACGCTGCGATCGGCCTGATCTCGCACGGTCAGCAGACCTTCGGCCACCTCGGGGGCCAGCAGCTCTGCCAAGGCCAAGGGTGCCTGCGGCGCAACGCCACTGGACGGCGGCTGGCCCTGTGTCTGCAAGGCTGGCAGGCGCAGAGCCACGATGTCCTCGAAAGCCTCATCAGACTGCCGGTTCAGCAACAGACTGGCCCCCAGATACATCAACAAGCACAGCAGCAAGGCCACGCAAACAGCTACCCAGATGGGCACAGGCAAAGGCTTGCCAACTTTCTGCGCCGGGTTGTCGCGCCAGTGCGGGGACAGAGCAGCTGGCACCGTCTGCCCATACTGGCGCAAGCTCATGTACAGACGTTGACGCACAGTTTCCAGCTGGCTGGCACCCTGCTCATGCACGCGATAGCGGCCTTGAAAACCCAAAGCCAGGCAAAAGTACATCAGCTCCAGCAACTGCAAATGCGCCGCCGGGCTTTGCATCAACTTGTCCAGAAGCTGAAAGAACTTCTCCCCGCCCCAGGTTTCATTATGAAAAGTGACCAGCAAGGTGTGCGAGGACCAGACTCCAGCCTGCCCCCAAGGGGTTAGCGCAGCCGCCTCATCCAAGGTCGTGCACAGGCAATAACGAGCCGCCAAAATGGTTTCATTGGCCACGGGCACGGCCTGTGCGCGCAACTCAAATTGACGGATTTCAGCCACCAGCTTGGCACGCAGACCTGCCGGGTCTGCATGTCGGGCGCTGCGGCGTATATCGGACACCATCACCAGCAAAGGGTTGGCGGCCTCCAACAGGGGATTGGCCCCCTGCGGAACAAAGCGCGGTGCATCCGCCCGCGATCGGCGCTCGTCCGGGACCGGGCCGTTATTCCAGGAAACTGTCTCGTTCATAGCCATGCTCCGGGTCAGCGGCGTATTGCCCAAAACTCAAGTTGTAGGCCGGGGAAGTCTCCGGCCAAATGCAGGGCCAATGCGCCGTTCTGCTCCAGCTGACGCCACAGCTCGCCGCCTTTTTCCAGCTCGAAGTAGGTGAATCCTGCGTGATACGGCAAGGCTCGTGGCGCGACAGACAAAGGCTGCAAACCGATGCCCGGCAATTGCAGATGCACCAGATCGCGGATGCGTTCTACCGGCCCCAATTTCACCTGTGCCGCAAAATGCTGCCGCACGGTTTGGGCGGGCAAATCGGCTTGCACGGCCAACACAAAACCCGCCTGCCGCAAGAGCGCACGATCCGCAATCTGGGCCAGACGTACGCCCTGCCCCTTGTCCTCCAGCGCAATCGACACCGCCTGCTGCTCCAGGACCACGGACAGAGCACGGCGCAACTCCAGCACCAGCGGCAAAAAGGACTGGGCTAGATCGTCATGCTGATAGGAAGGCCAGATCAGCGGCTGACGCCCGTCCTGGGTGTAGGTAGCTAAAGCACCATGCAATTCCATCCAGGCCTGATACAGCTCGCCAGGATGTACGTGTACGCGCTGCTCCATGGCCCACAAGGCAGCCCGATAGCGATTGACCAGCTCCAGCATCATGAAGTCGGCCACATCGCCCTGCCCGCGCCCTCCCGGCCCCAGACGTTCCGCCAAAGCTTGGGCACGGGCCTGCAATAACGCCTGTACATCCGCGCTTAGAGCACTTAGCCGGGCATGGGCCTGAATGGACAAGATAGGGGCAATGAAATCCGGGTCCAACACCAGCGAGCGGTCGGGTCTGCGCTCCAGAATGCGGGCCACGGGCATGGCAACACTGTCTTCATACACCTCGGATTCGGGCAGCAAAACAGGCTGCAAACGCCCCAGTTGCGACAGACACGGTTCAGGTGACAAACCACTGCTGTCATACAAATCCTGCTCGCTGACCACATAACGCGACCGACGCGAGCTGTGCCCATCAAACTGAATCTCTGCCCGCCCGGCCTGACGACGAGGCAGCACCAGCATCAGACGCTCGGGACGCACCACTTCGGGGGCCGTCCAGGCCACAATCTGCATCGCTCCCGGCCTGCAATCAAAGGGCGTGCCATCCGGCAGCAAGCCGCGCGCTTCGCGTAAGGCGACACTGCCCATACTCAGGGCCTGTTCGTCCAGACTCAAGGTTTCAAAGCCCCAGCAAAACGGCTGCGTAGCCCGCCTTCCGGCGTGGGCATAGTGCTCCAGATAGCGCTCCATCTGCTGAAAATGCTGAGGCCGTAAAAACAGCCCTTCGGTCCAAATGACTTTATCCATTGAAATAATCCGTTCTACGCCCATCAATCAACGACATGAATGGCGTTCTTGCGTAACTGCAGGCTGACCTGGACGGCGTCCGGGGCCGACTGCCAGAACTTGTAGATATTCGTGGTGCGCGACTCGGGCAGGGGCAACAGGACACGCCACACGCTGGCATCCAGCTCGCGATACCCTACGACCACGCCAACAGCGGTGGCTTGCAAATCGCCCGGCCGTTTGAAGGTATGGGTCTGGCCGGGGCGCAGCACGATCTGCTCCACATTGAGCAGATCCGCCTGCAAGGCTTGTTGCGGGTCGGACTGCAGGGCGAAGAAGTCCCTGGATTCAAAGGTGCTGCCCGAGCGCAGCTCGAACACAAACACCTGTACCGGGGAAGGCCGACCCGTGGCATCCGGGTTGAGCTGTTCATCCGCAGTCAGAACAATCTCGTAGGGCACGGCCATGCGACTGGAGGTGGACGCGCACGAGGCCAGCAACCCCAGCATCAGCAGCGAACACAAACGAAGCAATCGGCGAACGGTCACGATGTCTCCTTGAATGGCAATGCGCCCCATCTAAAAGCATGAATGCGACAACTTTGTTAAGGACACGGGGTGTTTCGGTGCTTACCCTTGCGCAACAACTCTTACAAAACCGTCCGCGTCATGTCATGTGGCTGTCTTTTTCCTTTCCTAGTCTTGAGGGCAAGTACAACTTTTCTTTTTCCTGCCATGTATTTACCTGCCCGCCTGATCGTTCCGGCTCTGGCCCTTTTACTGACAGCCTGCGCCCAAACTCAGAACAAGCCAGTGGCTGTTTTCAGCCCGGCTGCCGAAGCTGAACTGGAGCAAATACGCTCTGCCTTTAATGAAGGTGACTACAGCACCGTGATCCGGCAAGTGGGCCGCTCCAGCACCCTGCCTGCTGCCGCACCCAATCAATACAGCGAAGCCTTGAAACTGCAGGCCTTCAGCTTTTGCGTGCGCGACTACACTTTTTTGTGTGAAGAGCGTTTCAAGCAGGCACGGGCTGTAGACCCTGGCTTTACCCTGGCCCAGGCCGAGCGCGGTCACCCCACCTGGGGCCCGGTTTATGAAAAAGTGGCAGGAGCACAGCCATGAGCACAGCTGTAGATTGGCGTTTGCAAGCAGAGTCCGGTGGAGCCCCGCGCCCTGTTCCTGAACCCGGTCTGGTCTGCGGTTCCTGGACTCAGGCTGATCTGGTTTTGCCCGATAACAATCAAACGCCGCCCGTGCTGTCTTACCTGCGTCGCCAGCACGATGTGCTGACGATTCAACGAGCTAGCGCAGACGGTCAGGTCGCCGTGAATGGCATCGAATTGGCACTGGCACAGGTCAAGACCTTGCAGAATGGGGATCGCCTGACCTTGGGGGAAATGCACTACCGGGTGGAATCGGGAGTCAGCCCCGTCACACAGGATGAAACGCCTTTGGCAGCTGCGCCTGTGGCCGATCCTTTCGCAGATCTGCATGTTCCCGGCATGGTCCCGGTCGGTGGTCCCATGCCTGCGCCCTCGGACAAGCATCCCTTCGATACAGCAGCCAAACCAGCCAGTTCACCCAGCACCGACAGCACCATTCCGGCAGCCAGTTGGCAACCAGAGTTGGGTCGCGCCCCGGAGTGGGTCAGCACCTTGTCCGACAAGGAAAACGAGTTCGATCTTTTGCAGGGAATGCGTCAGGCCTAGGCCTTAGCTGCGCGGATCTTGCCAATCTGGACGGCTGTCCAGAAACAGGCACAGATCCGCTCTGTCCTGTGTGCCGGGCTGACCTAGCCAGGTCTCCTGGCCCAGACCCAAGCCCGCCCCCAAACCCAGATCAGGCTGCTCGCTGGCTTGTAACACCAGTTGCAACTGAACCGACCACTCCAAGCCCAGATACAAAGCCAGGCAATAGCGCAATTGTCGCCAGGCCGGACGACCTGGCAAGAAGCGTCCATAGTCCTGCCGACTCAAAGGGCCAATCCGTATTCGTATGGTTTGCTGCACATCCAGAATACGTGCGCCAAGAACGGTATTTTTCCCAAGCCCCGAACAACTGCGGCCCAGGCTGACCTGAGTTTGATCATCCAGCGGCACCCAAGCCGGCACGTTCTGCTGAATGCTGACGGGCAGTTGGAAATAGCTGGCCAGAAGCGATTGCAGAGCAGGCGCGCTACGGGTTTGAGACGCCAGCGCGGGTGCCTGAAAATGGACCGCATGGTCGCTCATGGGAGCCGATTCGCTCTGGCTCCCGACTCCGGCCAGGCTGGCCAGCCAGCGTGTAAAACCATCCTGATCATGTTCCAGGTCACAGACTGCCTGCGCTTGTGCCCAGGCTCTGAAAAACAGTAAAAACAGACGGTGGTGAAACTGGTCCAGAAAGGCCACACCAGCGCGGTCACCAAAGTTGCGACTACGCTGAAAAAAGTACTCCGTCATGTGCAGCGGCAAAGGGCCGTTGGGCCCCCACAAACCAAAACCCTGCACATCCAGATGCAGTTGTTCATCGTCCCAACGAGCGGTTTGCACACTGGAGGCCGCAAAAGCCAAACTAGGCGGCTGACCTACCCGCACATCTTCTTGGCGAGGCGTAGGCGCGGTTCCCAAACGAGGCTGGCCTTGGGCGGCTTGCAAGGCATCGACGGCCCGCAAAACCCGAAACAGATCATGGCCATAAGGCCATTGCTGAATGATACGGCCCAGCTCTTCCAAAGAAGCCTGGGGCTTTAGCTGTTCCTGCTCGGCCCGGTTCACAGCACCGCCCGCGTACCTGCTTGCGGCCCCCACGCTCCCAGTTCCACCCCTGTCTCGGAACGAAACTGGGTAGAGACAAAACTGTTCAGGCTGACATGACGGGCCAGATAACGACTGAGCACGGCGGCCAGAACAAAGGGACGGCCACCGGGAAAACCACTTTGGTCCAGCGTGACCTCAAAATGCACGCCACGCGCCATCACCAAGGGTCCTGGCACCGGCATGGCCCTCTGCACAGGCCGTGCCTGCACCGCCACAATGGAAGCCAACTGACGCAAGGCACCGGCATCAGCGCTGTCCACATGCGGGGCCAGCAAGGCACGCCAGCGACCTGCAGCCTGCTTAGGGTCGGACTGGGCCACACCCAACTGGGCCAGACTCATCTGTGAAATCAAATCCCAGGCCTGACGGCCGCCGGTTGATGCAGGTCGAGGACGGGTCAAACCACCCAATAAACTGACACCGGCCACAGGGGCCGAAACTTGCAGGCTGAAGTCAGACTCGGGCGAGCGCGGTAGCAGCAAGGGCAAATCACGGTTGCTGCACCAGGCCGTGACACTGATCTGATTCATGCCGAAAAACTCGGACTGCTCGTGCTGATTCACCAGAGATAAATACACTTCGCTACCGCCATAACTGCTTCGGCCACCCCAGCGTTTCTGGGTATCAGACACGACACGCGGTTCGCGTCGCACAGTGTAGTAACTGCCATAGCGTCCTGCATCCTGCGCCGTGCTGGCATACAAGGGGCGAAACAGCACATCGTCCGTGCCCTGTCGGCCATGTCCTTGCACTTGCTCCATCAGGCAAACTTCAAAGTCCATGGGACGCGTTCTGTCCATGACCACATGATGATCTGTTGCCTGTGGGCGCAAGGCCATGCGTTCACTGCGTCGTCGAAATAAATTCACGACCGGCGTGCAATACAAACGCACATGGCCAGGGCCAACGCGTGCCGCCAGATCGGGCCAAGCCTGCTTAAGGACAATATGCAGGCTCCAGCGGCGGCTTTTTCGCTCCTGCGCACGTCCTCTGGCGATAGCTGCTTGCAGACCACGCAGCCGTACAAAAGCAAAACGGCCCAGCAAGGCGAAATACTCCCGCAGCAAGCGATGGCCGGAGAACTCGTGAGACACCATGGGCAAGATGGCTTGATCATCTTCCAGGCCATCGTGTGTCAGACAATCAGACGTAGCCAGAAATTGTGGGGCCTCGTCCTCCATTTGGATGAACACCCCCAACGCCTGCCGCAGCAAGGCATCCAGCAGCAAGCTGCTGTCAGATTCCGGGCCGTCCAGATGCAGGCTAAGCTCATCCAGAGCCAGCTCCTCCAGTGTCAAACCGCCATGCACCGTGAAGTCCAGTTTCAAAGCCGAACGGGCTTGTGCAGCCTGTCGGCTACCTAAAGCCGCCAGAGGCAGATCAGCCGCCACATCCCCCAAACGGACTTGCGACAAGCTCATGGGCCACAAGTCCACGGCATGGCAAGTAGAAAACTCGCAGGCGGTTTGTTCTCCGGCTGGAATACGGGAGCGCAATGCGGTGTGGCGCGGCATGGTAAAGCCTTTGGCCAGAGCACCTTCGCTCATGCTGGGACGAAACTGCACCAGTCCCATGCTGGGGGTGGGCATCAACCAGGAAGGTTGAATCACATCCAGCAATTGCTGGCTGAGACGGGGAAATTCCGCGTCCATCTTCATCTGAATGCGAGCCGTCAGAAAGCTGAAGCCTTCCAGCAGACGCTCGACATAGGGGTCAGCCACCGCCGTATCGTGCACACCCAGACGGGCCGCCACTTTGGGGTAGGCTTGCGCAAATTCGGCTCCCAGCTCGCGCAGGTAAGCCAATTCACGGTTGTAGTAATGCAGCAGCTCCGGATTCATCCCGACGCGTAACTCTCTTCAAGGTCCAACTGCCCGCTTTCCAGATCAATACTGGTGCGCAGCAAGAATTCCTGCGGATACGGCTCGCACCAGACATGACCCTGAATACGCAAGCTCAAGACGTTATGCAAATCGCGCTGAGCCCTGTGATCCAGACAATGCACCTGCAAGGTATCGGGCAGAATACGCGGCTCGAAATGCAGGATGGCGGTACGCAGCGCTTCTTCCACATCCAGCCATTCCACTTCGCTCATGGTCTTGCCCGCCAGCGGGCTCATGCCGTAGTTCAGGCAGGAGCGGCGCACATGAGCCAAGGCCTGCATCAAGGGGGTAGCGCCCTGATTGGGGGTATTGAGCAAATGACCCAGATCGCGCAATACCGCCTGACGCATCTGGTACTGGCTCATGGGCTGGGGAGGTTCCCAGGTTTGATCGGGCCGCTCGTCGGTCAGCCTGTCCAGCAGACAAGGTTGCAAGCGATCCGCCTGACCGCGCATCAGCGCGGCCCCGCGGCGTCCCGGTAAGCGAAAGCGGTCCATAGCGGCCCTGCCTGAAAACCCAAGCCCGATCAGGCTTCTTTGTTTTGCTTGATGTCCCAGGCCACCAGCGTTTCAGCACCTTTGCTGCCGCGGTCGGACTGTTCCCAGTACTGCTGTTTGACGCGTGCGGCCTGGAAGGAGTAATTGACCATTACGCTTTCCACATCGCGCTCGGCATTGAGCTGAACCGAAGTCACCAGCACTTCTTCCAGGGTGATTTTGGTGTATTCCACCTGCTCGCCACCGGCCTTGCACACCGACAGCTCCACCTTGCCCAGGTGCTTGCCGCTGGCGCAGTGCTTCATCACGGCAGGCGCGGCCTTGTCGATGCGAGCGACCACATGCAGATCGTTGAAATTGGCCTTGCCCTGGCCACCGCCACCGCCCGAGCTCATGCTGCCCGGTTGCGAGGCACCCCACGAAAAGGACTGGATATCAGTCCAATCCTTGTGATTAGAATCTTTGGACTCGCCATTGGCGCCTTCAATTTTCATGAACATATCAACAGACACGCTTTTCTCCTTGGAGGTCGAATAAGGCCATCAAAAGGCCAGGGTGGGAATCAGTTCTGCTCGCCTTTGAGCGAAGGCAAGCGGGACACCAGGCGCAGGGAGACCGTCAGGCCTTCCAGCTGGTAGTGCGGGCGCAAGAAGAACTTGGCAGCGTAATAACCGGGGTTGTCCGGTACTTCCTGCACCGAGACTTCGGCGGCGGCCAGCGGCTTGCGTGCCTTGGTTTCCTGCGAAGAGTTGGTCGGGTCGCCGTCCACGTAATTCATGATCCAGCTGTTTAGCCAACGCTCCATATCGTCGCGCTCGCGAAAGGAACCGATCTTGTCGCGCACAATGCATTTCAGGTAATGCGCAAAACGGCAGCAGGCAAACAGATAGGGCAAGCGCGCGGCCAGACGGGCATTGGCGGTAGCGTCTGCGTCGTAATATTCCTGGGGCTTCTGCAAGGACTGGGCGCCGATAAAGGCCGCAAAATCGGAATTCTTGCGGTGTACCAAGGGCATGAATCCGTTCTTGGCCAGCTCGGCTTCGCGGCGATCACTGATGGCAATTTCCGTGGGGCATTTGATGTCCACACCGCCATCGTCCGTGGGGAAGGTATGGCAAGGCAGGTTCTCGACCGCACCGCCCGACTCCACACCGCGAATTGCCGTGCACCAGCCAAAATGCTTGAAGGATCGGTTGATATTCACCGCCATGGCATAGGCCGAGTTAGCCCAGGTGTAGCGGTCGTGGCTGGCTCCGTCGGTGTCTTCCTCGAAGTCGAACTCATCAACCGGGTTGGTACGTGCACCGTAGGGTAAACGCGCCAGAAAGCGGGGCATGGCCAGGCCCAGATAACGGGCATCGTCGGATTCGCGCAGGCTTTGCCAGGCGGCGTACTCGGTGTTGGAGAAGATCTTGGTCAGATCACGCGGATTGGCCAGCTCCTGCCAGGACTCCATCTGCATCACGGAAGGCGCCGCTCCCGCGATGAACGGGCTGTGGGCCGCCGCGCCAATACGGGCCAGTTCCCCCAGCATCTCTACATCCGGCGGACTGTGGTCGAAGTGATAATCCCCCACCAGGCAGCCAAAGGGCTCGCCACCAAACTGGCCGTATTCCTGTTCATACACCTTCTTGAACAAGGGGCTTTGATCCCAGGCCACCCCTTTGTAGCGCTTCAAGTTGCGCGCCAATTCCTTCTTGGTCGCGGGCATCACCCGAATGCGCAGCAGCTCATCAGTTTCGGTGTTGCTGACCAGATGGTGCAAACCTCGCCAGGCCCCTTCCAGCCGCTGAAATTCGGGGTGATGCAGGATGTGATTGATCTGCTCGGTCATCTTCTGATCGATCTGGGCAATCACCGCCTGAATGGTTTGATAGGCGTCATCGCTCAAAGTCACGGACTGGTCCAACGCCTGCTCGGCCAGCGTGGTGACGGCAAACTCAACCGCCTGCTGAGCCTGCTCGGTTTTGGGACGAAACTCTTGCTGCAACAGGCTGGACAGTTCATCCAGCTGGGCCGTGTCGCGAGTGGCGGTCAATGTCTGGGTGGAAGTCATGGGGTGGGCTCCTTATGCTTTGGGCTCGTTGTCCTGATCGGGCTGGGACTCGTCCATCGTCAGGGCCTGGGGCGGGCGACCAG
The DNA here is from genome assembly GCF_023674485.1 of Alcaligenes sp. DN25. NCBI lineage: Bacteria > Pseudomonadati > Pseudomonadota > Betaproteobacteria > Burkholderiales > Alcaligenaceae > Alcaligenes > Alcaligenes sp. DN25. The sequence continues at coordinate 3,804,409 of NZ_CP098408.1, forward strand.
CCAGGGCGCGCAAGAGTTCGGGCTGCTGCAGGAGACGGGACAAGAGTTCTTCCGCCCCGCTTTTGCCATCCATATAAGTCAGCAAATTCGCCAGCTGGGTACGAGCTTCCAGCAGGCGAGCCAAAGGTTCGATCTGACGGGCCAGTTCAGCCGGGGAGAAGCTGTCCATGGAGTCAAAAGACACTTCCACTCCCAGCACGCCATCGCCCTTCAGGCTGTTGGGAACCTGCATGTTCAGCTTAGGTGCGATGGACTTCATGCGGTCATCGAAGTTGTCCACGTCGATTTCCATAAACTTGCGCTCGCCCAGCTCCGGCTGGTTCTCCGTATTGTGTCCGGCCAGATCCGCCAGCACACCCATCACGAATGGCAGTTGCACACGATGCTCGGCGCCGTACAGTTCAACGTCGTACTCAATTTGCACACGCGGAGCCCGATTGCGCCCAAGGAATTTCTGGCCGCTGCCAGAATTGGATTTCACAGACATCAGGTCTTCTCCAGTTGATTTATGGAATTAAGAAGCGGCTGTCGCCACTTCGGATCGAGGCATGAAAACCTGGATCTGATCCCAGGCACCGGGAGCCAGGTCACGAATCAGCTCGTGAAAACCCATGGGCACCAGTTGCTGGGCACGACGCAGCAGCAAAGGGGCAGGATGGCTGGGTTCGTGCTGCTCGAAATACGCCACCAGCTTGTCCAGCAACAACACCACCTCTTCACGGGATGAAACATGCAGGTTTTGCCAACTCGCCAAGCCCATCACCGGAGCGACCTGATGGGCAGGTTGCGGGGGCACAGGAATGGTGGGGTCGCTTGCCTGCACAGGCTCGGGAGCGGAAGGAGCAGATAGTGAGGTTGCCGCGTCCAGCACTGCGCAGGCGGCTTCCACGGTGTCCCAGGCTCCGTCCAGACGCACGGACCACTCGGCATCCAGATGGCGATGCACCAAGGCCTCCAGCTCATGGCGGAACTGACGTAGACGACTCAAGGCCACGGTCTGGCTTTGGCCGGCGGCAAAGGCACGGCGCAGCTCTTCAACCAGACGGTCACGACCCGGCAGGCCGCTATCTTTCTGACTGCCATCCAGCACATAGCCGACTTCACGTAAATTCAGTTGACGATGCCCCAGGCTGACCACGGGAGCCTCACGCATCAGGCGACCCAGACCATCAATAGCCGAGAGCCCGGCCAGCGCATTGACGCGCGGCAAGGGGTCCAGCTCGCCATCGTCGTGCAGACGCGGATGAACGTGCTCCCAGCCTTGTTGCAGGGCGCTCAACAGCCAGTCGCACACCTCCCCCAAGGCGGGCAATCCACCTGTCTGCAATCTCGCCTGGGCCAGTACCACCAGCAAGCGAATATCTGCCGAGCGGTCCAGCAAGTCCTGCACCAGGCGCACGATGCGCGTCCAGTCCGGAACCTGAGCCGGGATAATAGTTTGGCCAAACTGCTGCTCGCCCTGTACTTGCAAGGCCTGCATCAAGGCCAGAAAGTCGGCTTCGTATTCCAGGTTGTCGCCGTAATGGGCATTGCCGGTAGCCAAAATCCAGGCTGGCTGCCACTGCTCCTGTATTCCTTCGACCATAGCTGTCGTCTCGGATAACTGATCACGGAGCCAGTCTAGGAACTGAAGGTGACACCTTTTTGACGAAAATTTTTCCTTACTTATTTTGCAAAATGGATGTATTTACGCTCTTTTTGAAGCAAATAAAGAAAAAGCGCCACCCGCAGGCAGCGCTTTTCAAAGGAAGCAAATAGAGATCAGCTAGGTGCTAGTCGTCCAGCCCCTGCTCCTGTCGCCAGTGCTGGTAGCGCTGCTCCAGAACCGGCCGCAAGGTTTCGTAGCTGTCCCAATCGTCAGGCACGTGATAGATGGATGGCAAAACCTCGTCGTCCAGCGTATCCACGTAATCATCCAGATACAGCTCGTCGTAGTAAAAATCGCTAAAGGCTTTGCCCTGCTCGGACATGTCTTCGCTGACCAGCACATCGTCGCAACACTCTTGCAGCAGTTGCGAGCCTTTGATCATGTGATCACGGCACTGGCGCACCTCGTTGGGGTAGCGGTCCATAAAAGCATTGGCCAGCAGGCCTTTTTCCACCAGCCAGGCCAGATACATGCCGATGTGCGTGCGACCACCTTGCGGGCCCAGATCAGAGGGGTAGTCCCCGCCCACATGCCAGTCCACAGCGTCATATTTAACGGGATCAGTGTGCGTTTTCAATGTCGTACCTCCGTAGGTATGCGTATGTTCTTGGGAAGTGGCTGCTTGGGTGCATTCTTGCCAATCAACTCTGCGCCCTTGCTCTCCATTGCCTTGTCCTTGGCCTTCTGGGTTGCGGAGCGGCGCGCTCCCCCGCTCTTGACTTCGACCGCCCGGATTTTGCCCGTGTTCTTGTCCTTGATCAGTATATCGATCACACGGCGGGTCAATGGGGTTTTTGCAGACACCTGCGTGCCCATGACCTCGTGGCCTTCCTGCTTCAGCTCGGCCTCGACCTCGCGCTCTCGCTGCGCACCCCGACGCCGGTTGCGTTTAAGCTGCGCCCGCTTGGCTTCACGTGCTGCCGCTTTACGCGCCGCCTCCGGCCCGCTGCCCGACACACCCTTGCCGCCTTTACCGGCGCCGCCCCCGGCACCACCGCCACCTAGCAACAGCACTTTGAACTGGCTGGGCACTATCCGCATGCCCACCGTATTCACCGTGTTCTGCATGCTCAAGCTAGTCAGACGGGTCGCCGGGATTCCCTTCCACAGCACATTAGGCACACAGGTAATGGAGCGCGAACGCGACATCACGGTTTGCGAGATCAAGCCCAAAGCCACACCCGGATTGTCACCATTACTCAAGGGTATCGTTGTGAGCAAGTTATGGGCAGGCCCACCCTGCAACAGGATGTTCCAGGCATTGGGAATACCCATCAGGCCCGTCGCAAAATTCGGGTAAGGAATCGGCAACAGAGCCGGTGGTGTCTTGCAGATGTCGGGGAAGGCAATATCCATGCCGCCCCGTTGGCAATTGGCAAACATCAGGGCTCCTTATTCAAGATTCATATGACGCGCGGTCCAGCTCTCAGACTCATGCAAGGCCGGGTCATTGGGCAGGCAGCCTGCGGCCTGTTCTTGCCCGGCCTTGTCCAGCAAGCAACGATGAAACTGGGTGCGCTCAAAATGTGCGCCATCCCAGCGAGCACGGCGGCAATCTGCATACGAGAAATCCGCATAGCGCAGTTGGCTATGCTCGAAACGGGCCCGCTCCAACACTGCCTGCGCGAAGTAGGCCTGCTGCAAAAAAGAGCCACGAAAATCTGCCTCGGGAGCGTGGGCTTGAGCCCACAGACTTTGTGTCAGATCCGCCTCCCGAATCTGCAGTCCTTGAGCCTGTGCATGAACAAATAAAGCCTGCTTGGCTTGGACCTTGTTCAGCACGGCCTGATTCAAGATGGCAGACTTGAAATTGGTGCCGCAAAGACAAGCGTGGCTTAGATCCGCTTGAGTAAAGTCGGACTCCATCAAGACACTGCCGCTGAAATCCAACCCCGACAGGTCCATGCCCTGGAAATTGCAGGTTTTGGCCGTCACCCTGTGCCAGCGACTACCGGCCAGAGTGCTGCCCCGCCAATCCATTTCGGTGACCACCACATCTTCCAGACGGGTCGACTGCAAGGACAAGCCCCCTGCGCGGCAGCCAGTCCAAGTGCAACGCTGCAAAAAAGCTTGGTCGAAGTTGCCCGTTTGCAAAATGCATTGCGCCCAGTGACTGTCGCTCCAGGCTCCGCCTTGCCAGATAGCGCCCTGTAAATCACAGTCCTGCCACATCACCTCCCTGGCCTGGACATGCTTGCAGGACAAGCCGATCAACACGCATTCCATAAAGGCGCAGCCATCCAGCACACTGGCGTCCAGTACTGCTCCGCTCAAGTCACATTGATGAAAGCGGCTACCCGCCAGATTGACGCCCAAGGCTTGCACACGCGGCAGACGGCAAGCGATGAACACCGCTCCTGAATAATCGCCCGGTGGCAAATACAGATCGCTGATGTCCAGCCCCAGCAAAGGCTCGCCTTGCCGAATGCGCAAACGCAAAGCATGTGCGTCCATCAGACTTGCCCCCCGGCAGGATCGCGACGTGCCGTGCGTAAATACAGATTGCGGCTGCGGGTACGCGCATCCGTTTGCAAGCCCGTCAAATCAGCGCGGAAGAAGTTCACGGTGTCCAGCATCGTGCCTTGAACATTCGCGCCCCCGGCCAGGCTATTGCTCATATCCACCTTGTTCATGATGGCTTGGCCAAAGTCAGTCTCGATCAGAATGCAGTCGCTCAGGCGGGCCTGCGTCCATTGCGACCCCTGGAGATTGGCACCGGATAAATCACAGCGAATCAGTTGGGCCTGTTCAAAACAGGATTGCGACAAATCCAGCCCACGCAAATTGCTTTCTTCCAAGCGGGCACCGCGCCAGTCTGACCCCGGCATGTCCACGCCGGACACCACGCTTTGACGCCAGCGGCTGTTACGGCAATCGAGCACACCGTCCAACAGACCCAGCAGCCAGGACGTGTCCTCCAGGCTGGAGCCCCTCAAGGACAGGTCCCGCAGATCACAGTCCAGCCATGCGCATTGCTGTAACTGGCAATCCAGATAAGACAATTCGGACAAGCGCGAGCGCATCAAATATTGCACGCCACTTAACTGCGAGGTCTCGAAGGTGCAGCGCAGCAAGTCCACATCCAGCCACTCCTGCTCCTGAAGGTTCGACTGCTGGAACAAGACATCCTGCCAGCTGGACTCGCGCGGCTGCCATCGGGCCGCCTGCACCTGACGAAACTGTACGGATTGCAGTACTGCCGCGCTGAAATCCACATCATCCAATTGGGATTGATTGAATTGAACCTGCTCCAATCGCGCCCGCACAAATGTGGCTCCCGAGCAATCAGCTCCTGCAAACGTGCCTTGCCGTAGAACCGCATCGTTAAAGCAGGTGCCAACACAGCGCACCCCGGAGAAATCGAAGTCCTGCAAATGCAAACCGCTCAAGTCCAGGCCAGACAGATTGCGAGTTCCGGCCAGAATCAACTCCACTCGCCTGCGCAAACGCTGCTGACGCAGATCAGAGGCAACAGGCGGTGCAGGGGCATAAGTTTGCATCGCACGTCTGGCCTGCTCCATGGGTTTGGATAGCAAGCCGGACACAGGCGCCTGGTCGCTGGCCGCTGCATCCAGCTCATACAACATCTGCTGCGTATCGCGCGCCGTAACACGGGTGCCGGCCTGATCCTGAAAGGGAGATTCACGCTGCAAGTCCTGCACTTTCGCCATGCCCTCTTCCATCTGCTGACGCGCCTCCCATTGCTGGCGATTGGCTTGGCGCACTTCCTGCACCCAATCCGTTCGGTCCACATCCATAGGTTTGGGAGGCCCAGCCTGCGCCAAGGAAAACAGCTCGTTCTGCCAAGCCGGGTGTTCCTGTGCCGCGTCCTGCGCCCAGCGCTCCAGGCGCATCCGCATAGTCAAGGACAAGGGGTCGTCTGAACTGGTCTGAAAATCATCCAAAGGTGCGCCGCAGTCAGCGGGTAGCAAATCCTGGTCGCGCAAGGCAAATAATCCGGCCTGATCGCCTTCGCTACGCAAGCGCAGCACTTGCTCGTAATGATCCTGGCCACGCGCTTGCCCCAAGGACTCCAGGGCAGGCATTAATAAGTTCACATCTTGCGCCTGCGCGTCCTGAACCGGCACGCTTCCTTGGTACAGCAAAAGCATGTGGCCTAAATCGGGGAAGAACCAGACAGTGGTGTGCCGCAAGTCCAGCTTTTGCAGACCGGGTAGACGACGATCTTGATACCAGCAGATCGCCTCCCACTGCGGCAAGCTGCCACTCCACCGGGGTCGCTGGGCGTGCAGATGGTGTAGTTCCCAAGAACTGTCTGCGGGCCAATGACCTTGCTCACGCCACCACTGGTCCGGTTCAGCAGCATTGAAAAAATGTGGGTCCAGGCTGTCCAGCATCATGCCAGGATCGCCTTGCTGCCAGGCGGGGTCATAACGGCCCGCCAAACGAAAGCGACGTGGTCGCAAAGGCGACACAGGCCCCAAACCCGCTGGACGGCCCTGCTGGCCAGAACGGTGCAAGCGCCCTTCCCAAGGCTCTACCTGCGGCAAGCAAAGCGGTTCGCCCGGACTGGCTGCTTCCATTCCCATGCCGGCGGGATTATCGGGATACTGCGGCCCGCCCCAGCTACGGCTGCCATCCAAAGGCACGCGGGTAAAAGGCTCTGCCTCCCCCGGCCTGCCTTGTCGCCACTGCCGTTGCCCAAATACAGCCAGCTGCTTTTCTATCGGGCCGACACGTGCTTGTACTGCCAGTTGGGATACCGGCTCACCACCAGGAGCGCAGGCATGGCCAGAGACCAGAAACTCTGCACAAGGTTTGGGCAAGGCCAGGTCCAGCACATCGTCGTCCTGCATCAGGCCGGATACGCTTTGCCACATACGTGCATCGGTGCTCAAGACATGCGGGGCATCCATGGAGCACCAGGCCTGTACCGACACGCTTAGCGCGTGTTGTCCACGCCAGCTCCAGGGACGTGCCAAAACACCCAAGCGCAAGGGCTTTACGATGCGCATGGGACTTGTCCTTTGGGAGAGCACGAGCAGGACTGACTTGGAGCAGGAGCACTGCCTGACTGCTCCGGACCCACGTGTGCGTCATCCCCGATCAACTGCGAAGCCAGCGCCACCATCAATCAATCCCCATAGGAGTTAGCGGCGGGTTTCAGCTGCAAGGTCACCTGTTCACGGTTCAGGGCGCACAACTGGGGATTGGTCGGATCGCACAGCACGCTGACCCAATTACCCGGCTTGAATCGCTTGCTCAGTTCGGGCTGCACCAGTACATCCACATGGGTTTTCTGGCCATCCACGTCCAGACCCAGGCGCACGAGCGGATAAGCAGATTTGAAGACTTCTGGCAGCAGTTCATCCTGAGATACGATCACGGCCTGTTGCGGTACGACCTCGGCACGATGCAGGCGCTGATACAAGCGTTCCTCAGGACGAGCACGCCAATAGCGCGTAAAACCCCTATACCCAGCCACAAAACCACCCACTGCGATCAACATGGGCAAGATGACCAGATAAGGCAGCCAATCCCGCCACTCCAGAGCAATACCAATCGAAATCATGATGGCTCCCATCAAAGCGCTGAAAGCCATCCATATAATCTGTCCCAGCATCGTCGCGGACGTCCTTAAAAAAAGATGTGCAAGCCGGACTTGGCCAAACGCAGAGCCGAACTGCCGACGCGCACCGCCTGCTTGCCCAGATACACCGCACTGGTCTTGATCGCGGCGTAGGCTTTCTCGTCCTTGAAGGCCGAGTGGTCCATCTTCATGACGGCAGCCTGGAAATTGACCAGATAGCCCTGCGCCCGAATACCCCAGGCATCCAGCGAGGAAATCGTGCCGTTCAGGCGGAACCCCGTCACTTTTTCGGTATGCGGAATCCACCATTTTTCAATACCTGTGACATTCACCTTCCAGCTAGGCGTGGTGATGTTCACGCCCGCTGCGGCGGTAATGTCCACAGGACCGGAAATGCTTTTGGTCAGATTGCCAGTCAAGGTGTCAGTGATATTGCCGGTGGTGGTCAGGTCCACATCACCTGTAATGGTTTCTTTGACATCGCCAGTCACGGTGTAATCCACCGGGCCGGTAATCGTGCGGGTGTAATCGCCGGTTTGGGTGGAGTTGCGAGTGCCGGTGATGGAATCCGTGACATCGCCCGTGACCGTATGAGTGACCTCGCCGGTGATGGTTCGGGTCAAATCGCCGGTCAAGGTGTCGGTGACATTGCCCGTCACGGTACGCGTCACATCACCGGTATGAGTTCGGGTCTGCTCGCCTTCTATGGTTTCAACCAGATCCCCGATGACCGTACGTACGACGCCGCTATTGAATGTCTCGGTTTCCAGATCCTGCACCGTTGTTGTGCGGGTTGCCGTGACACTCAAGGTGTCATGGCCTGTGACCACAGTAGTCCGGTTACCGTCGACGGTATGGGTTTCATCACCCTCGACTTCCGTATCCAGATTGCGCTCGGCATGCAGCCAGATACGCTCCTGCCCGGCTCTGTCCTCGAACATGAAGGCGTTGGCGTTGCTGGGATCACCGTCTTTGGAACGACTTAAAAAGCCGCTTTGTGTAGCATTGTCCGGCAGATTCCAGGGCGGCATATTACTGGCGTTATACACACGACCGACGGCAATGGGCCGGTCCGGGTCGCCCCCCAGAAAGTCCACAATCACTTCGTCGCCCACTCGGGGCAGCTGAATGCCACCAAAGCCGCCACCTGCCCACGGGCTGGAGACTCGCAGCCAGCAGGAGCTGTTTTCATTGGCCTGCCCATAACGATCCCACAGGAACTGAACCTTGATGCGACCATATTGATCGGTCCACAGTTGCTCGCCGCTCTTGCCCACCACCTTGGCGGTTTGCGGGCCGTAGGTACGCGGAATAGGTGTGCGTCGCAAAGGGCGATACGGCTGGCTGGACGGGATCACCAGAAAATCAATGAAGTAGTGGCTGGCCATGCCGCTCTCGCCGGTATGGCCTACATCCAGAAAGTCGTAATCGACCTGAGTCACCAGATAGTCGCGGTTGTCCTCGGGGCGCGGATGATTGCGCACGGACAGCAAATAACCCGGCGCGACACCACGCGCGTTGGTCTGGGCCTGTGCCTGACTGCGGACCGCCTGCAAGGCTTCCAACCGCAAGCGGGAGTAATGTTCACCATGTTGAGGCTCGGTGTAGCCACCCGCCCATTCGTAGACTTCCAAATCACCCAAGGCGTGTTCAGCCGGGTTGCTGCGCGTGGCGTCCAGGCTGGCTCCCGGCTTGCAATAGTCGTAGTCAGCGGTCGCGTAGCGGCCCGGAGTGACTTGCTCATACGGGTGCCAGGCATGGATATGCTCAACATCGGGATGCGCTACCCGATCGGGGGAAACAAAGGGCAGCTCAGAAAGCCAGGGCGCAGCCGCATGTTGACCCACATCGTCGGCCATCACCAGGGTATGGGCGCCATTACGGTGCTCAAACCAGTAGTAAATCCCCTCGCGTTCCATCAAGCGGCTAACAAACTGAAAGTCGCTTTCCTGATACTGAACGCAATAGGTTTGACGCGGATAGTCCTGCGTCAGGCGCGACTCCCAGGCAAAGGGGTAGCGGCCCAGCACATCCTGCAAGACCTCGGGCACGGTCTTTTCCTGAAAGATCCGGCTGTCCATGTTCTGGCTCAAGAACCAGAGCCAGGGGCGCAAGGTGGCCCGATACGTGTAGAAGCGATCGCTGCGGCCGGTTTTACCCATCAGGCGAAATGCACTGATACGACCATCCAGAAAGCGCGGCACCGCAAAAGGCGTTTTGATTTCCAGGCTCAGGGACTCGCCCAGCAAGCTGCGCAAATCCAGCAAGGGGGTATTGCAGACCACATCCACCTGCAATTCAAAAGGCTGGGACAAGGCTTCCCGACCTTGCAGAGCCTGAAATAGCAAGACTTCCGGCCCGAGCGGGCTATGCACTTGTACAAGGCGTTCTGTCAGCATGCTTACCCCATATGGATTTGGTCAGCGTCGACTTTGACCAGCTCGCGCGCAGTCATCAAGGTATGGCGGGCATGCAAACGCATTTGATGCTGGGCCTGCACGTCCATGCGACCCCCACGCCAACGCTCTTCTTTTTCAGTCAGACGAAATACGTGATTGCACACTTGGGACAGGCGATCCGCCACGGTTTCCTGCACGCGCGACAAAATCCGCAGCGTGCCTGCGGTCAGGCTCATCTCCCGGCCAGACTGGCGCAAATGGCCACCTGCCTGCAAAGTCAGGTCCGCCTCGGACTGGATATGTACCCCACCCTGCGCCGCCTGCACATGCAAGCCCTGCTCGGCGACCAGATGCAAAGCCCCGCCCTGGGGTCGCTCCAGCACGGCGAACACATAGGCCTGCTCGCCATCGGCACCGCCTACCCAGACCTTGTCGCCCACTTGCGGCTGCACCAGGCAACTGACGGCCTGCGGCACAATCCAGCAGCGCTCGCCGCAGTCGACTTCAAACTGCCCCGACTCCAGACGAGCCTTGACCCATCCCTGCCAGAACATGGGGGGAACATGCAGGCTGGACACCATGCGCGAGGGCAATCCCATACATCCTCCGTGTGAGCTGTTCAACACAATGAAAAGGACTATGGCCCGAGCCCATGTCTACTCTATGACAACAACAAAACTTTACTTTTTTGACATTTAGGGGGTTTTAAGCAAATTTGCTTACACGTATTGTGCTATTGCCCGCCGATGCAGGGGACGCCCCAATAAAAAAGCCGCCCGAAGGCGGCTTTGTCCAGCAACGATAGAAACAGCAGCAGATCGGAAATTATGTCCGCTCGAAAATCCCGGCGGCTCCCATGCCTGTACCGATACACATGGTGAGCATGCCGTATTTCAGCTGACGACGCTGCAAGGCATGAACCACGGTGGCGGCACGCATGGCACCAGTCGCACCCAGAGGGTGACCCATGGCAATAGCGCCACCCAGCGGATTGACGCGCTCGGGGTCCAGGCCCAAATCACGAATCACCGCCAGAGATTGAGCAGCAAAGGCTTCGTTCAGCTCGATCCAGTCCATCTGGTCTTGCTTCAGGCCAGCCAAGGCCAGCGCATGAGGCACGGCTTCTTTAGGACCGATACCCATGATTGCTGGTGGCACACCACGGACCGAGAAAGTCACGAAACGGGCCAGCGGAGTCAGATTGTGCTCGCGCAAGGCGCGTTCGGAAACAACCAGCAAGGCACCTGCCCCGTCCGAAGTCTGCGAACTGTTGCCGGCCGTAACCGAGCCACGCGCCGCAAATACGGGGCGCAGCTTGCCCAGCACTTCCAGGCTGGTATCAGGGCGTGGTCCCTCATCGCGATCAACCACTTGAGTTTTGACGGAGATTTCCTGCGTGCTCAGGTTCGGTTGACGACGTGTCACCGTCACAGGCAGAACTTCGCCCGTGAACTCGCCCGATTCCCAAGCCTTGACGGCTTTCTGGTGCGAGGCCAAGGCAAACGCGTCCTGATCTTCACGGGAGACTTTCCACTGACGCGCTACTTCTTCAGCGGTCAGACCCATGCCGTAAGCGATCCCGTAGTTCTCGTCCGAAGCGAAAATCTCGGGGCTGAACGTGGTATTCACACCCATCACCGGCACCTGACTCATGGATTCCACACCCGAAGCCACGATGATGTCTGCCTGGCCCGTACGGATACGGTCGGCCGCAATCGCAATGGCGCTCAAACCCGAGGCGCAGAAACGGTTGACGGTCATCCCGGCCACGGTATGCGGCAGGCCTGCCAGCAAGGCAGAAATACGCGCAACGTTAAAACCTTGCGGGCCTTCAGGCAGGGCGCAACCGGCCACCACTTCTTCAATGGCGGCAGGGTCCAGTTTGGGCACATCGGCCAGCATGCCGCGAATGGCTTCCGCCAAGAGCTCGTCAGGACGGTAGGACGAAAACACACCGCGAGGCGCTTTTCCGATGGGCGTACGCTTGGCAGCGACTATATAAGCTTGTTGTACAGTCATGTCTACTCCTTGATCCGCTCTAGTTACGCACTGGCTTGCCAGTGGTCAGCATCCCAGTAATACGTTCCTGGGTCTTGGGGGAATTGAGCAGCTCCAGGAAGGCCTGCCGCTCTTGCGCCATCATCCAGGCTTCATCCACCAGCGAGCCAGGATCCACATCGCCCCCGCAGATCACGGTTACGACCTTCTCGGCAATATGGAAGTCATATTCCGAGATGAAACCACCTTCTTTCATGTTCACCAGTTGAGCTTTCAACGTGGCGATGCCATCGCGACCGGCAACCGGAAAGCGACGTGGCAATGGCGCACGCCAACCAGCGCTGGCCAGAGCCTGTGCCTGACGAACGGCTACATAAACCAGTTCCTGACGATTCATGACGATGGTGTCGGACTCTTTCAGGAAGCCAAGCTGACGCGCATCCAGAGCGGAGCGCGACACCTGTGCGCTGGCGATAGCCAGAGCAAAACGCTTCAGGTAGGCCAGCAACGGGGCATCAGGTGCACCCATGGCTTGCAGTTCAGCCGAGCGACGAGCCGAGTAAGCCAGACCACCTGCGCCTGGAACCAGACCCACACCCACTTCAACCAGACCAATGTAGGACTCGAAGTGAGCGACGCGGTGCGCGCAATGCACAGCCAGTTCGCAACCACCACCCAGAGCCAGACCGGCAACCGCAGCCACCACAGGCACCTGGGCGTAACGGATACGCAGAACCATGTCCTGCATGGCGCGCTCTACCGGCTCAACACCGGCCACGCCTTCTTTCTCGAACACGGGCAAAATGGCTTTCAGGTCAGCGCCAGCGGAGAATGGATCGCCATCCTGGGCCACCACCAGAGCCTGATACGAGGCTTCAGCCAGCTCAATCGCCTTGAACATGCCATTGACCACACCAGGGCTCAGCGTGTGCATCTTGGTCTTGAAGGACACGATCAGCACGTCTTGTGGGTGCGGTGCAGGCAGCGTCCAGCAGCGTACCGACTCATCTTCGAAAACCGTGGTGGTTTCCAGAGACTCGACCTCGCCCACCAGCAAAGGTGTGCCAATGTGGCGCAGGTAAACAGGCAGATCGCTACGGCCTTCAAAGCGGCTTTGCGAAGGATTCCAGGAACCGGCAGCGGTATGCACGCCTTGCGCTTCCCACACAGGACCACGAGTCGCCCAGTCTGGCAGCGGCTGGCTGCTCAGTGTCTTGCCGTCCTGAATGTCCTGATTGATCCAGTCGGCCACCTGCCGCCATCCGGCAGCCTGCCAGATCTCGAACGGGCCTTGCTTGTGACCAAAGCCCCATTTCAAGGCCAGATCCAGCTGACGGGCGTTGTCGGCAATGTCTTGCAGATGAATGGCACTGTAGTGGAAGGTGTCGCGCAGCACGGCCCACACGAATTGAGCCTGAGGCTTGTCGGACTCGCGCAGCTGGCGCAGGCGCTCAGCCGGGTCACGTACAGCCAGAATGGCGGCGACATCAGGATCGATTTTCTGGTCAGCAGCCACGTAATCGCGCTGTTGAGCATCGAAACGCTGGATTTCACGGCCCTTCTTGCGGAAGAAACCGGCACCGGTCTTTTGACCCAAAGCTCCTGCATCAATCAGGCCCTGCACTTCTGGTGGCAGGCCAAAGTGTGCTTTGAAACTGTCATCGGGCAGCTGATCCTGCATGGTGCGGATCACGTGTGCCAGAGTGTCCAGGCCAACCACGTCAGCAGTACGGTAAGTACCCGATTTGGCTCGACCCAGACGTGTACCCGTCAATTCATCAACCTGCTCGTAAGTCAGGGAGAAACGGCGAGCCTGCTCGAACACGGACAGAATGCCAAAGACACCGATGCGGTTACCGATGAAATTGGGGGTATCTTTGGCGCGAACCACACCCTTGCCCAGTTGCGATACCAGGAAGGTTTCCAGAACATCCAGCAGCTCTGGCTGGGTGTATTTCGTGGGGATCAGCTCCACCAGGCTCATGTAGCGTGGCGGATTGAAAAAGTGCACGCCGCAAAAGCGTGGACGCAGCACTTCCGGCAAAACATCTGCCAGGGAAGTGATGGACAGGCCGGACGTGTTGCTGGCGATGATGGCATTAGGGTTCAGTGCTGGCCCGATCTTGCGGTACAGATCCTGTTTCCAGTCCAGACGCTCGGCAATGGCTTCGATTACCAGATCGCAATCGGCCAGACGGTCCAGGTTGTCGTCGTAGTTGGCGGGCTCGATCAGGTCGGCCAGGTCTGGCGTACCCAAAGGAGCGGGATTCATTTTGCGCAGATTGGCAATGGCACGCAGGGCGATGCCATTTTTGGGCCCCTCGCGGGCGGGCAGATCAAACAGAACTACTGGTATGCCTGCATTCACGCAATGGGCGGCAATTTGCGCGCCCATGACGCCGGCACCGCACACGGCGACCCGACGCAAGGTACGGGCACTGCCCGTCACTGCACTGGCTGAACTAGATGTCATAGGTTTGTCTCCAGGAAACTGAAACCCCACGCAGCATAAGGTCCCAAACGGACGCTCTACGATGCGAGGCAATCGAATAATCGTACACGCACAACCGCTTTTACGACCATAAAGTCTTTTTTATTTTCAATCAAAGATGGGTATAGATCAAATCCATCTTCATGAAACTGTCCATGTTTGGATCCGGATCGGGCTGCTCAGCCGCTCCAGCAACCCACCATAAATTCAAACGATCGTTTCAATCTCTTTTATTTCAACAGATTGAACCCATAAAAAGCTCATTACACCCTTCATTAGCCGCCGGAAGCACCCGTCCCCTCAAGTGGGCATCACACATGGTTTCAAGTTATTTTTTTAATACTTTTCTTATTTATTTCAATTCATTTTTTATTTAATTTTTGCACCCATTTTAATTAATTTTTATCTTTAAATATTTCAAACAAAAAAGCAGCGCTTGAGGGTAGAAAAAAATTTGAACGACCGCTGCCCGACAGCCGTTTTCTTGCCAATAAAGGCCACGCCGCACCCCCAGCAAGAAGGATCAGGCCGCCACCCGAGCGCACAAGAGGGCAAGAACGGCTTAATTTGTATGCCAGAATGTTCAAACTTCCACTTTTGACGAGCCCTATCCGCCTTCATTGCTCTATGACCCGGTCTCAAGAAGCAGCCCCTTTATCCCTGAGCGCTCTATTTCTGATCTTTGCCCGCATTGGCCTGACCAGCTTTGGTGGGGGCTTGAGTGGCTGGTTAATGCGTGAGTTTGTTGTTCAGCGGCGCCTGATGAGCCAGGCAGATTTTCTTAGCGGTCTGGCGCTGTCCCAAGCACTGCCCGGCATCAATGTGGTGAACCTCTCTATATGGATTGGTTATCGTCTGCTGGCCGGGCCTGGGGCGTTAGTTGCCACGCTGGGCATGGTGCTTCCCCCGCTACTGCTGGCCATTTTGATGCTGATTGGTCTGGAACAACTGACGGGCTCTACCCTGGTGCCTCAAGTCATGGCCGGAATTGCCGCCGCCGCTATTGGCCTGTCTCTTGAAATGGGCGTACGCTCGGCGCGCAGCGCAGCCACCGGAATCGTGCCCATTGCCCTCATGTTGGCCGTTTTTGCCGGCATTTTCGTCATGGAATGGAGCCTGATCCCCGTTATTCTGATCTGTGCACCGCTGTCCGTCTGGTACGCCTGGCTGCAACTTGGAGACAAAACGGTGGAGCAACCATGATCACGGTTTTGCTCCAGCTCATGCGCGTCTTTGCACCCCTGTCTTTTCTGACTATAGGGGGCGGGCAAAGCATCATCCCGGAGATTCACCGGCAATCGGTAGAAATCCATGGCTGGCTCAGCAATCAGGAATTTCTGGATCTGTTCGCCCTGTCGCGCCTGACACCCGGCCCGAAATCCTTGCTTGTCACCCTGGTGGGCTGGAAGGCGGCTGGCTGGGCCGGTGCCCTGGCCGCATCCGTCGCCATTTTCCTGCCCTCTGCCCTGCTGATCTATTACCTGGCAACAATCTGGAAGCGCTATGAGGGCACACGCATCATCCGCGCCATTGAAATTGGTCTGCTGCCCATTGCCGCCGGCATGATCCTGGCCGCCAGCGGCACAATTCTGAAAGCGGCCCAGGGCGGACTGTGGGCCTGGGGCACGGCTCTGGCCTGTACAGCCATTTTGCTGCTAAGTCGCATCAACCCTTTATGGTTGCTGGCAGGCGGCGGATTGCTGTTCGCCTTGATACAACCCGCTATCTAAAACAAATTCGACACAAAAAAGGGCGACTTCACCACCAAAGCCGGTTTGAAGTAAGTGGCTGTATCAAGAGCCACAAAATGGCTCATAAAAGCGCCACGATCCCGCCCCCATAGCGCGCAAGACATTGAGACGCCGGAGCTGCAAGCGGTACAATGGCAGGTCCTTTTATCCCCTTTTGCCCGCGACATGGTTGTAAATACTGACCGAGCCGTACTAAATCTGGACTCCGCCTCGCTGGGCTACGGTGCCTTTACCGTGCTCGCGGACGTGTCCATGACCGTTCAGAAAGGTCAGGTCGTCGCCATGATGGGGGGGTCAGGTTCCGGAAAAACAACACTTCTGCGTGCTGCGACCGGACAAATTCGTGCTCAGAAAGGGACTGTTACGGTTTTTGGCCAGGACCTGGCCAAGCTGGACGGCGAGGCTCTGCGCCAGACGCGTCAACGCATGGGTGTGCTGTTTCAGCAAGGTGCCCTGTTTACGGACCTGAACGTGTTTGAAAACGTGGCGTTTCCCCTGCGGGAGCTGACAAACGACTCCGAAGCCGCCATTCAGGACCGTGTACTGGACAAGCTGGACGCCGTTGGCCTGCGCGCGGCTGCCCATTTAGGTATCAATGAAATTTCTGGCGGTATGGCCCGCCGAGTTGCCCTGGCCCGTGCCATTGTGCTGGAGCCCGAGCTGATTCTGTACGACGAACCCTTTGCCGGCCTGGACCCTATTTCCATGGGCATTACCGCGCAGCTGATTCGCGACCTGACCGACCGCCTGAACTGCGCTTCAGTATTGATTACGCACGATGTGGCCGAATCCTTTGCGATTGCCGACCAGGTTTATATTGTTGGCCAGGGACGTTTGCTGACCCAGGGCACGCCCACTGAGCTGCGCGCGTCCAAGGATCCTTACGTGCAGCAGTTCCTGCGTGGTGAACCCGACGGCCCTATCGCCTTTAACTATCCCGTCACCCCGGCTTTTGAAGCCTGGCTCCAGAATCGGACGACGCGCTCATGAATTTCATCACCGCCCCGATTAGCGCGCTAGGCGCTGCGATACGCAATAGCATCTACGGCCTGGGTGCCTTCAGCCGCCTGTTCGTGGCCTTGCTGGCCCGGTCTTCCCTGCTGTGGCGTCGCCCCCGTCTGGTTTCCCAGCAAATCCACTTTATTGGCAACTATTCGCTGCTGATCATTGCCGTTTCCGGGCTGTTCGTGGGTTTTGTGCTGGGCTTGCAAGGTTATTACACACTGAACCGCTATGGTTCCGAAGAGGCCTTGGGCCTGCTGGTCGCCCTGTCTCTGGTACGTGAACTGGGACCGGTCGTCACCGCCCTGCTGTTTGCAGGCCGAGCCGGAACATCATTAACCGCCGAAATCGGCTTGATGAAGGCCGGTGAACAGATTGCCGCCATGGAAGTCATGGCGGTAGACCCCTTGCGCCGCCTGCTGGTACCGCGCTTTTGGGGTGGCATTATTGCCATGCCCATTCTGGCCGCCGTGTTCTCCATGGTCGGCATTCTGGGCGGCTATGTCGTCGGCGTGCAGATGATCGGCATTGATGCGGGCGCCTTCTGGTCGCAAATGCAAAACGGTGTCGATGTCATTGATGACGTACTCAACGGAGTGATCAAAAGCCTGGTGTTTGGCCTGATCGTGACCTTGATTGCGCTGTATATGGGCTGGCATGCCAAGGCCACGCCCGAAGGCGTTTCTCGCGCGACCACACGCACGGTCGTCAGCGGCGCTTTGGCGGTATTGGGCACGGACTTCCTGCTCACCGCCCTTATGTTCAGTTAACTATTTAGGAATTGCTCAGCTATGAATCGCGAGAAAACCGATTTCTGGGTTGGCCTGTTTGTTTTGCTGGGGCTGGTCGCACTGGCATTCCTGGCCCTGCGTGCGGGTAACCTCAGTTCTTTTTCCTTTGCCAAGACCTACCAGGTATCGGCCAAGTTCGATAATCTGGGTGGTCTGAAACCACGCGCTCCCATCAAGGCCAGCGGTGTGGTCGTTGGCCGGGTTGGCTCCATTGGTTTTGACAACCAGGACTTCAAAGCCGTGGTCACCCTGGATATGGACGAGCACTACAAGTTTCCTGTCGACACCTCGGCCTCCATCCTGACGTCAGGCCTGCTGGGCGAACAGTACATTGGCCTGACTGCGGGTGGCGACGACAAGGACCTGCAAGGTGGCAGCACCATTACCTATACTCAAAGCGCGGTTGTGCTGGAAGAACTGATCAGCAAGTTCCTCTACAACACGGCCTCCAAGGACGGCGGCTCCAAATCGGAGTAAGCAAACCCGCCCGTTCATGCTCATTACAGACGACACAACCATGAATACAACAACTCGCCGCTCTTACTCCCTGCCTCGTGGAGTCCGTTTGAGCCTGATCGGTGCCAGTGCTGCGCTTGTGGCCGGTTGCGCCAGTGTGCCCAACCCCAACCCCCAGGACCCCTGGGAAGGCATGAACCGTGGCATCTACGCCTTTAACGAAACCGTGGACGGCGCGCTGATCAAACCGATTGCAGAAGGCTACAACGCCCTGACGCCGCAGCCTGCACGCACATGTATTAGTAACATTTTCAACAACCTGGGCGATGCCTGGTCGGCCGTCAACAGCTTCCTGCAAGGCGAACACGTCGACTTCTTCAACACCCTGGGTCGCGTCCTGTTCAACTCGACCATGGGCTTGGGCGGTTGTATTGACGTTGCCACCATGAACGGCTCCAAGCGCATCCCCAACGACTTTGGTGTGACGCTGGGCGTATGGGGCGTCAAGTCTGGCCCTTACGTGGTTCTGCCCTTCTTTGGCCCCAGCACCGTTCGCGACGGTGTGGCACGTGGCACCAGTTTCCTGGAAGGCTTCTCCTCCACGGGTCCGATCATGGCGATCAAGGATGTACCGGTACGCAACAGCATCCTGGGTTTGTGGGCCTTGGATGCCCGTGCTGGCGTGCTGGATGCAGAAAAACTTGTTAACGACATCGCCCTTGACCGCTACAGCTTCATACGCGACGCTTACCTGCAACGACGCCATGCGATGGTGCAAGCCCGCCGCACCGGTGGCGACACCAGCCAGGACCTGCCTGACTACTCGGACGCAGACGAATAAAAACGCGCTGCCCGCAGAACATTCTTCTGGAGTTTTTTATGATTTCCCGTCCCGCCTTGGGCGGGACTGCTTTGCAGTCCTCCCCCTCTCGCCTGATTTCCTGGATCCTGACCGTCTGTGCGGCCCTGGCTCTGTGTTTGTACGCCGTCGCAGCCCAGGCACAAGTTGCAGATCCCAAAGGGGAGCCCAACAAGTTTGTTGAATCGGTCGGTAATCAAGCATTGCAAGTGGTCAAGGAAAGCGACGCCATCCGCAAGGGTGACCGCGCTGCCATTCTGGCTGCTGTGAACGAAAACATCATGCCCTACGTGAACCTGGAAAAGACGACACGTCTGTCCGCTGGCCGCTACTGGCGTCAAGCCAGCCCCGAACAGCGTCAGAAGCTGGTCGAAGCGTTCAAGGGCACCTTGGTGCGTACCTACAGCGGAGCCTTGTCCCGCGTGGATGACAAGACACAGCTGACCATCCTGCCGTTCCGTGGCGATGCCAATGCAGACGACGTGGTGGTGCGCTCCTCGCTGACTCAGTCCAACGGTGGCCCGGTTGGCGTGGATTACCGTCTGGAAAAAACACCTGAAGGCTGGAAAATCTACGACTTGAACGTGGAAGGCATCTGGCTGATTCAAAACTACCGCAACCAGTTTGCCCAGCAAATTGAGCAAGGTGGCATTGATGGCCTGATTCAGGCGCTGAACAAGCAAAACAGCTAAGACAGGCCGTGGCAAGCACGGGCGCTTTGGTCGGGCATTCTTAAGCAGACCAGAGTCGTACTCTATAATAAAGAGCCTGATCACCCCCAAACAGGTCTACGCCCATGCGTAGGCCTGTTTAGTTAACAAAGACGCTACAGCGACGACTTACACCGCCACACCCGCGTCAGGCCAACCCAAATTGCCATGTCCGCCTTCAAACTCGATAACGTCAGTAAACGCTTCGCTCCCCAAAGCCGGGGACTCAAAAGCCTGTTTTCCCCTCCCCGTTCCGATGCCGGTTTTCTGGCCGTCGATCAGGTCAGCCTGACTATCGAACATGGTGAATTTTTCGGCTTGCTCGGCCCTAACGGCGCCGGCAAAACAACCCTGATTTCCATGTTGGCCGGCCTGACCCGTCCCACCAGCGGCCAGGTCAGTGTCTGTGGTTACGATGTGCGCACCCAGTATCAAAAAGCCCGCCAATCGCTGGGCGTGGTGCCACAGGAAATTGTTTACGATCCCTTTTTCACCGTCCGTGAAACCTTGCGTCTGCAATCGGGCTACTTTGGCCTGAAAAACAATGACGACTGGATCGACGAGATTCTGGCCAATCTGGCCCTGAGCGACAAGGCCGATGTGAACATGCGCGCATTGTCCGGCGGCATGAAGCGCCGCGTTCTGGTCGCCCAGGCGCTGGTGCACCGCCCCCCTGTCATTATTCTGGATGAACCCACTGCCGGCGTGGACGTGGACCTGCGCCGCACGCTGTGGGAGTTCATCATTCGCCTGAATCAACAAGGCCACACCATCTTGCTGACCACCCACTATCTGGAAGAAGCCCAGGCCCTCTGTGGTCGCCTGGCCATGCTTAAAAGTGGCAAGATCGTCGCCCTGGATACCACGCAAGCCATTATGGAGCGCGCAGGCGGCCACGATCTGGAGGATGCATTTGTGCGCATCATGCACAACGAAGGAAAAATGGGAGTCGCACTGTGAACCAGAACAATTCTCCCAAACACTGGGGCGTGCCTCAAAACACGGACGCCCCCGCTGCCAAGATCGGCACCCTGAGCCTGCCCCCTCAGCCCAAGATGGGCTCGGGCTTTCCTACGCTGCTGCGCAAGGAGCTGATGCGTTTCTGGAAAGTGGGCTTTCAGACCATTGCTGCGCCCGTACTGACGGCGCTAATGTATTTGCTGATTTTCGCCCACGTGCTGGAAGGCCGCGTCACGGTATACGACTCTGTGCCCTACACCGCCTTCCTGATTCCGGGCCTGATGATGATGAGCATGTTGCAAAACGCTTTTGCGAACCCGTCCTCATCACTGATCCAAAGCCGCATTACAGGTAATCTGGTCTTTATCCTGCTGCCACCGCTCTCGCACCGCGAGATTTTCGCCGCCTATCTGCTGGCGTCCATCGCCCGCGGTGTCTGTGTGGGCCTCTGTGTGTGGCTGGTGTCGCTGTTCTTCGTGACCCTGCCTGTGGCCAAGCCTTTATGGGTATTGGTGTTTGCCGTCATGTCTTGCGGCATCATGGGAGCCTTGGGTCTGATCGCCGGCTTGTGGTCTGAAAAATTCGACCAGTTGGCGGCATTCCAGAACTTCCTGATCATGCCTGCTACCTTTCTGTCGGGTGTGTTCTATTCCATCCATAGCCTGCCACCCTTCTGGCAAACTGTTTCACACTGGAACCCGCTGCTCTATACCATTGACGGGTTCCGCTACGGTTTTTTTGCCGCCTCGGATATTTCTCCCTGGTTCAGCCTGACCGTTGTCGCCAGCGTCTTTGTTGCGCTGTGTCTGATTTCGCTACGCCTGCTTGCCTCAGGCTATAAATTACGGAATTGATTTCATGTTGCCGACCCCCGAACAAGTTCACCAATACATTGCCGACAACCTGCCCTGTGAACACTTGCAAGTGCAAGGCGATGGTTCGCACTTTGAGGCCCTGATCGTCAGCACCGCCTTTGAAGGCAAACGCCTGATTGCGCGTCACCAACTGGTTTACAAAGCCCTGGGCGACCGGATGAAAGCCGAAATCCACGCCCTGTCCATGCGCACGCTTACCCCCGACGAATACAAGGCCAATCCGAATGGATAAATTACGCATCACAGGCGGACAACGCCTGAATGGCGAGATCACCGTCTCTGGCGCCAAAAACGCCGCCCTGCCCATTCTGTGCGCCAGTCTGCTGACTGCTGACACGGTGTACCTGGACAATGTCCCGCGTCTGCGTGACATCGACACTACTCTGAAGCTGTTGGGACAGTTGGGTGTCACCCAGAAGCGCAATGGCACGCTGGAGCTGAATGCAGGCAACATCACCAATCTGGAAGCGCCCTACGAACTGGTGAAAACCATGCGCGCCTCCATTCTGGTGCTGGGCCCCCTGCTGGCGCGCTTTGGCGAGGCACGCGTCAGCCTGCCCGGTGGTTGCGCCATTGGCCAACGCCCTGTGGATCAGCACATCAAGGGTCTGGCGGCCATGGGTGCAGAAATCCATGTCGAGCACGGCTTTGTGAATGCCCGCGCCAAACGCTTGCGCGGTGCCGTGGTGCGCACGGATATGGTGACAGTCACCGGCACCGAAAACCTGATGATGGCCGCCGTTCTGGCTGAAGGCCAAACCATTCTGGAAAACGCAGCCCGCGAACCGGAAATTATTGATCTGGCCGAGCTGCTGATCAAAATGGGTGCCAAGATCCAGGGCCACGGTACCGACCGTATCGTCATTGACGGTGTCGAGCGCCTGCACGGTGCCAAACACACCATCTGCCCCGACCGTATTGAAGCCGGTACGTTCCTGTGCGCCGTTGCCGCTACCGGTGGCGAACTGACCTTGCGCAATACCGATGCTGACGCCATGGGCGCCACGCTGGACAAGCTGCGCGAAGCCGGTCTGCAGATTGAAACCGGCTCGGACTGGATCAAGGCCAGCATGAATGGTCGCCCCAAGGCGGTCAGCTTCCGTACCAGCGAATACCCCGGCTTCCCCACGGACATGCAGGCTCAATTGATGGCACTGAACACCATTGCCGACGGCACCGCCTCGGTCGTGGAAACCATCTTTGAAAATCGCTACATGCACGTACAGGAACTGAACCGACTGGGTGCACAGATCGATATCGAAGGCCATATGGCCGTCGTTACCGGCGTTCCTTACCTGACTGGCGCCACCGTCATGGCAACCGACCTGCGTGCGTCAGCCAGCCTGGTCATTGCAGGCCTGGCGGCTCGGGGTGACACTACCGTCGAACGCATCTACCATCTGGACCGTGGCTACGACCGCATGGAAGCCAAGCTTCAAGCCGTAGGCGCCAACATCGAGCGAATCAGCAGCAAGGAAACCCAATGAGTCCCGCCGGTTTAAATCAACCTCTGACGCTGGCCTTGTCCAAAGGCCGGATTTTTGACGAAACCCTGCCCTTGCTGGAAGAGGCAGGCATCAAGGTGCTGGAAAGCCCCGAAACGTCGCGCAAACTGATCCTGCCCACCAATAACCCGGACCTGCGCCTGATTATTGTGCGTGCCACCGACGTGCCAACTTACGTGCAATACGGTGCCGCCCATATCGGGATTGCCGGCAAGGACGTGCTGTACGAGCACATGGAACAGCACCCCGGCGGTCTGTACCAGCCCGTGGACCTGAACATTGCCCGTTGCCGCCTGTGTGTGGCCGTGGCCGAAGGCTTTGACTACCATTCGGCCGTCAAGCAAGGTTCGCGCCTGCGTATCGCCACCAAATACACCCGCGCTGCCCGCGAGCACTTCGCCAGCAAAGGCGTATATGTGGACTTGATCAAGCTGTATGGCTCCATGGAACTGGCTCCGCTGGTCGGTCTGGCCGACGCCATTGTGGACCTGGTCTCCAGCGGCGGCACCTTGCGTGCCAACAAGCTGGTGGAAGTGGAAGACATCACCCCCATTTCCTCGCGCTTGATCGTCAATCAGGCTGCCATGAAGAACCGTGGTGCCCAGTTGCAACCCCTGATCGACGCTTTCTCTCGCGCTTCGGTAGACGAGTAAAACTTCCCCTGCCACGGGCGGGGGATAAACAGCCTGACAATCCTGCTTGCGCAAAAGGCGCAGACCGCCTTTTGCCTAAGCGAAATGTTATACACTGGCCTTTGAACCTTAGCTTTTTCCCATAGCGACATGTCACTGATCCATCGCCTGACCTCCCAATCCGCCCAGTTCGATGCCGAACTGCGCACTCTACTGGCTTACGAAGCGTCCGAAGACGCGTCTATCGAGCACGCTTGTGCCGAAATTCTGCATCGTATCCAGCATGAGGGGGACACGGCCTTGCTGGATTACACCCAGCGCTTTGACCGACTGGCTGTTGAACAGGCCTCGGCACTGGAAATCTCCAAAGAAGAACTGTTTGCGGCTCTGGACAGCCTGCCTGTCGATCAGCGCAAGGCACTGGAACAGGCCGCCGAGCGTGTGCGTCGTTACCACGAGCATCAGCGCACTGAAACCTGGACCTACACGGAAGCCGATGGCACCGTGCTGGGCCAGCAAGTTACCCCCTTGGACCGTGTGGGACTGTATGTCCCCGGTGGCAAGGCCGCTTACCCCTCCTCGGTTCTGATGAACGCCATTCCTGCCAAAGTGGCTGGTGTTCCAGAACTGATCATGGTCACGCCTACACCCGATGGCGTGCGCAACCCCATCGTGCTGGCGGCTGCCGCCCTGGGCGGTGTCGATCGCGTGTTCACTATTGGTGGCGCGCAGGCTGTAGGCGCTTTGGCTTACGGTACGGACACCATCCCGCCGGTAGACAAGATTGTCGGCCCCGGCAACGCCTATGTCGCCGCTGCCAAACGCCGCGTCTTTGGCGTCGTTGGCATCGACATGATTGCCGGCCCGTCCGAAATCCTGATCATCAGCGACGGCAGTGCTCCTGCTGACTGGGTGGCCATGGACCTGTTCTCCCAGGCGGAACACGACGAGCTGGCCCAGGCCATCTTGCTGTGTCCCGATGCGGACTTCCTGGACCAGGTTGAAGCGGCCATCGAACGTCTGCTCCCCACCATGCCACGCGCGGACATCATCCGTCGCAGCCTGTCTGGTCGCGGTGCCCTGATCCACGTCCGCGATCTGGACGAGGCCTGTAAGATCAGCAACCATATCGCACCGGAACACCTGGAAGTCTCTACCCGTAACGCCCAGGACTTGTTGAGCAAAATCCGCCATGCTGGCGCCATTTTCCTGGGCCCTTACAGTTCCGAATCGCTGGGCGATTACTGTGCCGGGCCTAACCATGTCCTGCCGACGGCACGCACTGCGCGTTTCTCGTCACCTTTGGGCGTCTACGATTTCCAGAAACGCAGCAGCATTATTCAGGTTTCAGAATCAGGCGCCCAAACACTGGGACCCATAGCCGCTACGCTGGCACAAGGCGAGGGCCTGTACGCCCACGCTGCCAGCGCGCAATTCCGATTGAACCAATCCTGATACCGGCCTTGCCGCCGGCACTGATATGCGTACCGCCGAGATTACCCGCAATACCAATGAAACCCGCATCCGCGTGGCCGTTAACCTGGACGGCACCGGCCGTCACTCGCTCAACAGCGGCGTGCCCTTTCTGGACCACATGCTGGACCAGATCGCCCGCCATGGTCTGATTGACCTGGACGTGCACTGTGAGGGCGACACCCACATCGATGATCACCACACTGTCGAGGATATCGGCATTGCACTGGGCCAGGCTTTTGCCAAGGCCGTAGGCAGCAAAGCCGGTCTGCGCCGCTACGGCCATGCCTATGTACCATTGGACGAGTCGCTCTCGCGCGTAGTGGTGGACTTCTCCGGTCGCCCCGGCCTGTTTTATTTTGTGCCCTTTACCCGCGCACGAATCGGCCAGTTCGATGTAGACTTGGCACGCGAGTTTTTCCAGGGTTTTGTCAATCACGCCCTGGTTTCTATGCACATCGATAACCTGCGCGGCGAAAACGCACACCACCAGTGCGAAACCGTGTTCAAAGCCTTTGGCCGAGCATTGCGTATGGCTCTGGAGCTGGACCCACGTAGCGAAGGCGTGGTGCCTTCGACCAAAGGGGTTCTGTAAACGTCCTTCGGACACACATCGTGACCACTATCGCTATTGTCGATTACGGTTCGGGCAACATCTTCTCGGTTGCCCGAGCACTGCATGCCGCCGCAGCTGATGCGCGCATCGTTCTTGCTCAAACCCCTCAAGCCATTCTGGATGCGGACCGGGTTGTCTTACCCGGCCAGGGTGCCATGCCCGATTGCATGGCCCACCTGGACCAATCCGGTTTGCGTGATGCCTTGCTGACAGCCGCCCGCAACAAGCCCTTATTGGGCATTTGCGTAGGCGAACAAATGCTGTTCGATTCCAGTCAGGAAGGCAATGTCCCCTGTTTAGGTCTGATTCCCGGCCAAGTGCGCCGTTTTGAGGGCCCGAACTACAAAAGCAGCGACCACGCCTCCGGCCCCGGGCTGAAAGTGCCCCATATTGGCTGGAACCGCGTACACCAGACTCAGGATCATCCCTTATGGGCTGGCATTGAGGATGGCGCGTTCTTTTACTTTGTTCATAGCTACTTTGTCGATCCGCTGCATATAGATCAAACTTGTGGTTCGACGCAGTATGGCCAACGCTTTACCTCGGCGATAGCAAACGCTAATATTTTTGCGTTGCAATGCCATCCTGAGAAAAGCGCAGACAACGGCCTGCAACTGTTCCGGAATTTCGCCAACTGGAAGCCATGATTTTTCAAGCAAGCTTCCCGGCGTTGTTCTGACTTTTTCCGACCCAGTATTTCTTACGTTTTTTACGGCTAAAGACCATGCTTTTGATTCCCGCCATCGACCTCAAAGACGGGCGTTGTGTGCGCCTTCGCCAGGGTGACCTGGACGATGCCACTATTTTCTCGGATGATCCGGCCAAAATAGCAACACAATGGCTGGAACAAGGGGCCCGGCGCCTGCATCTGGTGGACCTGAACGGCGCTTTTGCCGGTAAGCCCAAGAACAGCGAAGCCATCAAATCCATCATTGCTGCCATCGACGGTGAAATTCCCGTACAGATCGGCGGTGGTATCCGCGACCTGGATACCATCGAGCGCTACCTGGACGCTGGCATGAGCTATGTCATTATTGGCACTGCCGCTGTCAAAAGCCCTGGTTTCCTGCAAGACGCCTGCAGCGCCTTTCCTGGCAACATCATTGTTGGCCTGGATGCCCGTGACGGCAAAATCGCCACCGACGGCTGGAGCAAGCTGACCCGCCACGACGTACTGGATCTGGCCAAGAAATTTGAAGACTACGGCTGCGAGTCCATTATCTACACCGATATTGGCCGCGACGGCATGCTGACTGGCGTGAACATCGAAGCCACCGTCAAGCTGTCCCAGCACGTGAAGATTCCCGTCATCGCCTCCGGCGGTGTTACCAACCTGAAAGACATCGAAGACCTGTGTGCCGTAGAGCACGAAGGCATCGAAGGTGTAATTTTGGGTCGCAGCATTTACGAAGGCACCCTGAATTTTGCCGAGGCGCAAACCTTCGCTGACGAGTACCAGGCATGAGCCAGGACGTCACCAACGAATTAGCCTGCCGCATCATTCCTTGTCTGGACGTGACCGCTGGCCGTGTGGTCAAAGGCATCAACTTTGTGGATCTGGTCGATGCCGGAGACCCGGTCGAGATCGCCCGCAAGTACAACGACCAGGGTGCCGACGAACTGACCTTCCTGGACATTACGGCCACCTCGGACAACCGTGATCTGATCTTGCCCATCATCGAACAGGTGGCCAGCCAGATTTTCATCCCCCTGACAGTGGGCGGTGGTGTGCGTGAAGTGGCCGACATCCAGCGCCTGCTCAATGCCGGTGCGGACAAGGTGTCCATTAACAGCGCCGCCATCAGCAACCCGGACCTGGTGCGTGCCGCCAGCGATCACCATGGCAAGCAATGCATGGTCGTCGCCATTGATGCACGCCGTGTCAGCGCCGAAAACGAAGCCCCCCGCTGGGAAGTCTTTACCCACGGCGGTCGTCGTGGAACCGGCCTGGACGTGGTGGAATGGGCAGCCCGCATGGCCGAATACGGCGCCGGCGAACTGCTGCTGACCAGCATGGACCGCGACGGCACCAAATCCGGCTTTGATCTGGAACTGACTCGTGCCGTGTCCGAGGCGGTCTCCATTCCCGTTATCGCCTCTGGTGGAGTGGGCGGCCTGCAAGACTTGGCCGATGGCGTGATCAAGGGCGGCGCCAGTGCCGTACTGGCCGCCAGCATCTTCCACTACGGTCAACACACTATTGCCGAAGCCAAGGATTTCATGGCTGCGCAAGGTATTCAGGTGCGACGCTAATGGCTGACTTACCGGCCTGGCTGGCTGAAATCCGCTTTGATGAACAAGGCTTGATCCCCGCGATTGCGCAGGACCAGGCCACGGGCAAAATCTTGATGGTCGCCTGGATGAACCAGGAGTCCCTGCAAGAGACCGTCAGCACCGGCCGCGCCGTGTACTGGTCGCGTTCCCGCCAGCGCCTGTGGCGCAAGGGCGAGGAATCCGGCCACGTGCAGCACGTCAGCGACTTGCGCCTGGACTGTGATGGCGACGTTATTTTGCTTAGCGTGGAGCAGGTTGGCCAGATCGCCTGTCATACGGGTCGTGAAAGCTGCTTTTATCGCCAGCTGCAAGGCCAGAGCGATCAGGCACAATGGGTGGCGGTTGACCCCGTCCTGAAAGACCCGGAGCATATTTACCGATGAGCGAACAACCTACTGTCGAGACCATCCTTGATCATCTTGGCCGCACCCTGAAGTCCCGCCTGCCTGCACAAGGCGGGGACCCATCCTCTTCCTACGCCGCCAAGCTGCTGGCCAAGGGACCGGATGCATTCCTGAAGAAAATCGGGGAAGAAGCGACCGAGCTGGTCATGGCTGCCAAGGATGAAGAACGCGAGCGCATCGTCTACGAAACGGCAGACCTGTGGTTTCATAGCCTGGTGGCCCTGACTTACTACGGCCTGGAGCCCCGCGATGTCCTGACAGAACTGCTGCGCCGCGAAGGTACATCAGGCCTGGAAGAAAAAGCTTCGCGCCCTAAGGACCAGGTGTAATTCTGTCATTTAGACGCGCTACACTGTCCTGATACCTAGATTTTTGGCACTTGCCCAGCAAGTGCTTCGCTACCGAGGTTGCTATGAGCGAGAACTGTCTGTTTTGTAAAATTGCTGCCGATCAGATCCCGTCCAAAAAAGTGTACGAGGACGAGGACTTTCTGGCATTTCACGACATCAACCCAGCTGCACCTATCCATATCCTGGTAATCCCCAAGAAACACGTCGTGTCCATGCAGGACGTATCGGGCCAGGATAGCGAATGGTTGGGTAAAATGATGGCTTTGGCACCTTCCCTGGCCGCAAAGGCTGGTTGTCGCCCCGGCCCTGAAGGCGGTTTCCGCATTGTCATCAACAACGGTTTGGATGGCGGGCAGGAAATCAACCATTTACACATGCACATCTTGGGCGGTGAGCGCCCATGGCAACAACGCGCAGCCATGGCTGCTTAAGGGAGATACATTATGGGTAGCTTTAGCATTTGGCACTGGCTGATCGTTCTGGTCATCGTTGCCCTGGTTTTCGGCACCAAGAAACTGCGTAATATCGGCTCGGATCTGGGCGGTGCAGTCAAAGGTTTCAAAGAAGGCATGAAAGACGTGGGTGAAGAAGAAAAAACACCCGAAACCGTCAGCCAACGCGCTGCCGATCCTCAAACGATCGACGTGCAGGCCAAGGAAAAATCCGATCGCGCCTGATCCCCTTCTTGTGTGAGTCTGAATGTTTGATGTCAGCTTTAGCGAACTGCTCCTGATTGGAGTGGTTGCCCTGATCGTCATCGGTCCCGAACGTCTTCCTAAAGTAGCGCGCACCGTCGGCCATTTGCTTGGCCGCGCGCAGCGCTACGTTAACGAGGTCAAGACCGATATCCAACGCGAAATCAATCTGGATGAGGTGAACAAGCTCAAAGACCAGATGGAGGACGCCGCGCGCTCGGTGCGCAGTTCGGTCGAGGACACGGGCAAAAGCATCAGCCAGCCTCTGACAGAAGCCCGCGACACCCTGCAAAACGCGTCGGAGTCCGCACGCAAGGCCTTCTCGGATACCGCCGAGAACGTCAAGGCGAGCCCCGACGCCATCCCCGCGAAAGAATCGGCTGCCAGTCAGCCCGATACGGATGCAGCCGCCCAGCCAGCGCCCAGTGCGCCAGCCAGTGACGACGCTCCCCGTCCTACGGATGCTCCCGCCCAACCCTCTAAAGGACCGACGGCATGAGCACCGAAGCGCCTCAAGAAGATACCTTCATCTCCCACCTGGTCGAGCTGCGCACACGCCTGCTACGCGCGGTCATTGCCGTGGTCGGGATTTTTATCGTGCTGTTTACGTATCCTGGCGCTTCGGCCATTTATGATGTGCTGGCCCAGCCCATGATGAGCTCTCTGCCCGAGGGTACGCGCATGATTGCCACCGGGGTGATTACCCCTTTCATGGTGCCGGTCAAAGTCACCTTGATGGCATCGTTCGTATTGGCCTTGCCTATCGTGCTCTACCAGGCATGGGCCTTTATTGCGCCAGGTTTGTACAACCACGAAAAGAAGCTGGCTCTGCCGCTGATCATGACCAGCACCTTGCTGTTCATTGCCGGCATGGCGTTTTGTTATTTCGTGGTGTTCCGCACCGTGTTTCACTTCATCGCCTCGTTTGCCCCGCAATCGATTACACCAGCACCGGACATCGAAGCCTATCTGGGCTTTGTCATGACCATGTTCCTGGCCTTTGGCATTACCTTTGAAGTGCCTATCGCCGTGATTTTGCTGGTGAAAACAGGCGTTGTAACGGTAGCCAAGCTGCGCGAAATCCGTGGTTATGTAATCGTGGGCGCGTTTGTAATCGCCGCTATCGTGACTCCGCCCGATGTGGTCAGCCAGATCTTGTTGGCCGCCCCGCTATGCCTGCTTTATGAATTAGGGATTCTGGCCGCCAGCCTGATCAAGAAACGGGAAGCGGAAAACAGCGAAGGCCGCGAGCTGGATCTGTAAAACGATCAAAGCAACACCTGTTTGTACGCGTCACATGGCGTGCAGACCCAAAAATGGCTCTCTTGCCTTGCTCCAAAAGGAGTAGCCCAGAGAGCCATTTTTTTAGATACCTTGCCAAGCCTTCGCGCCACTACGATCTGCAAAACAGCGTAGCCAAATGCAAATCGCCTGACCACGCAAGCATCACACACTACCCAAGAGCCTGTACGGCCTGCAAGGCCTTGAACGCACCGTTACGCCCTTTCAGTGAACTCCAGCGAAGAGGAGAAGCTGCCGGCCCTATTTGCGCACCTGAGGTCGCATACCGACCTTGACGGGAACGTCCAGCTCCTTGCCATCGCGCAATACGCTTAATGTCACGGTCTGCCCGGGTTGCACTGGGCCAATCTGATTGAGCAGGCCAATTGAATCGGCCACCTGCTGACCATTCAAGCGCAACACAATATCGCCCACCTGCAAATGCGCCTCGGCAGCCGGACCGTGACGTTGCACACTGGCAATAATCACACCTGCATCACTCTTTAGTTTGAAAGACTTGATCAGGTCCGGGGTAATGTCCTGTGGCTCCAGGCCCAGCCAGCCGCGCGTCACTTCACCATTACGGATAATTTCGTTCATGATGGCCAGCGCAGTCGAGGACGGAATGGCAAAACCGATACCCAGCGAACCGCCCGTTTCGGAATAAATAGCGGTATTGATTCCCACCAGACGGCCAACCGCATCCACCAGGGCCCCACCCGAGTTGCCGGGATTAATGGCGGCATCGGTCTGAATGAAGTTTTCGTAAATATTGATGCCCAGGCGATTGCGTCCCAAGCCGGAGACAATGCCCATCGTCGTGGTCTGACCCACTCCGAAAGGATTGCCAATGGCCAGCACCACATCGCCCACCTGCAACTGATCCTGTTCCTGGGTCTGGATCACAGCCAGCTTGGGCAGATCCACTTTCAGCACGGCCAGATCGCTTTCAGGGTCCGAGCCAATCAGACGCGCCTTGGCCTGACGTCCATCCGATAATGCCACCTCGATGGCATCAGCCGCTTCAATCACGTGGTAATTGGTCAGGATATAACCCTGCTCGTGTACGATCACGCCCGAACCCAGGTTGATTGTGGAGCGGCGACCCATCAAGTCGGGCAGTTCGCGAAACAGGCGCTGCAGATCAGGATCTTCCAGCAAGGGGGAATTGCCTTCCAAATGCTTGCTGGTGTACACATTAACGACCGCCGGCGCGGCGCTAGTGACAGCCGAGGCATACGACAGCGGGCCATCCTGCTCCATAGCAGCCGCGGGGACCAGGGGCGGAACCGGTGCAGGCAAAACCACCGTATTCGTAGAACGGACGGGAGCCTCGGGCGCGCCCACCCACTGCGGCCGCAGCGTCACTACAATAAAAAAGCCCGCCAGACAAATTGTCACCGCTTGAGCAAACACTAGCCACAATCGACGCATAGCACTCTTTCAGATAAGGATTTCCATGACTCAGGTTTCAACAGCCGAACTGGCCAGCTGGCTCAATAGCACCTTGGATGTCGCCCGTTTCAAGGACTATTGTCCCAATGGGCTTCAGGTCGAAGGCAAGCCCTATATTGGCAAACTCGTCACCGGCGTGACGGCCTCGCTGGCACTGATTGATGCCGCTATTGCCCGCCAGGCGGACGCAATTTTGGTGCACCACGGCTGGTTCTGGAAAAACGAAAACCCGTGCATTGTAGGCGCCCGAAAAACTCGTATCGAACGCGTCCTGACGCATCAGCTTAACCTCCTGGGCTATCACCTGCCCCTGGACGCTCACCCTGTCCTGGGCAATAACGCCCAGTTGGCTCGCCAGTTAGGCATCGAGGTGCTGCGCGACGCAGACGGCGTGGCACAAACCTGTGGTCCGGATGGACTGGTCTGGCTGGGTGAACTGCCAACCCCAGTTTCACTGGAAACATTCAGCCTGACAGTTTGCAATAATTTACAACGGCAGCCACTGGTTGTTGGCGATTTACAACGGAAAATCCGCCGAATAGCTTGGTGCACAGGAGGGGCACAGGGCTTTATTGATAGCGCCATCGCTGCGCAGGCCGATCTCTACATCAGCGGCGAGGCTTCGGAACAGACATTTCACAGTGCGCAGGAAAACAATATTGCCTTCATGGCAGCCGGCCATCACGCAACCGAACGCTATGGGGCCAAGGCTTTGGGCGAAGAAATCGCTCGCCAGTTTGGCATAGAAGTGGAGTTCATCGATCTGGATAACCCGATCTGATTTCATCAAAAACCCGCGCATATGACCTTGAACAAGCTTTAAAGCGCCACAGGCTAGACAAGCCCAGGCCCTGAAAGGCTAAAATCAGGCATCCGGCGCGGGCAAACTTGACCCTGCCGGTGGGTTTACATAAACAAAAAGGTGCCGAAAGGCACCTTAAAGCTTTGATAAGTCCGGGCTTTTATTTTTTCAGCGAATCCCTGATCTCGCGCAGCAAGATGACGTCTTCAGGGGTTGGTTCGGGTACGGCCTCAGCAGCTTCAGCCTTGGCCACGGTGGCACGCATACGGTTAATCATCTTGACCATGCAAAACACCACGAAGGCCAGCAAGATGAAGTTGATGAAAATGGTCAGGAAGTTACCCCACGACAAAACAACAGCACCGGCCGCATTCAGAGCTTCCAGGGTTTCTGGGCCGGTAAAGCCCTCTGGTGTACGCAAGACCGTGAACTGGTTGGTAAAATCCACTTCGCCGCCAAGGATGAAACTGATGACGGGCATGACGATGTCTTTTACCAGCGAGTCGATAATCTTGCCAAAAGCAGCGCCAATAATGACACCGACCGCAAGGTCCATCATGTTGCCCTTAACTGCGAACTCCCGGAATTCGTTCAGGAAACCTCGAGCCTTGTTCATATGTTCACCTTTGATCAAGTTATGCTGCGCTGGGTAACGCGTATAATGTGCGGTTGAATAATATACCCAGGCCCAAATCCGTAAATTGTGGTATTGCCCGAGTCGGGCAGGAATAAGGATACTAGAATGAGTCAGAATACGACACAGCCCGATGCCATAGGCGCGGTTGATTTCAATCTTCCGCCCGATCCTTCGCGCCGCACCTGGGTCGCCACCGCCTGTGCATTAGGTGGTGTCGCTGGTGTGGCGACAGCTGTTCCCTTTGTCAGCTCCTTTGCTCCTTCCGAGAAAGCAAAAGCGGCCGGCGCTCCCGTAGAGGTCGATATTTCCGGTATCGCCCCCGGTCAGATGCGCACCGTGGAATGGCGCGGGAAACCCGTCTGGATTCTGCACCGCACCAAAGAGCAGCTGGACGCACTGCCCAAGCTGGACAGCCAGCTGGCCGACCCTGACTCGGATCGCCCCGGTTACACCCCTGCGTACGCCAAGAACGAATACCGTTCGCGTCGCCCTGAAATCTTTATCTGTATCGGTATCTGCACCCACCTGGGGTGCTCCCCTACCCCGCATCTGGCTGCTGGCGCTGGCGCTGGTCTGCCCGGTGGTTGGGAAGGCGGCTTTCTGTGCCCCTGCCACGGCTCCACGTTCGACCTGGCCGGCCGCGTCTACAGCAACAAGCCTGCTCCAGACAATCTGGAAATCCCGCCCTACGAGTTCTCGGCTGACGGCACGATGGTTACCATCGGCGTAGACGAAAACAACAAGGCCTAAGGCGGCTGTAACCCAATACGTACTATTTAAAAAGATAAAGGAGCCGTTTCATGGCTGGCGAGAAAACCGTCGAAACGACAGGACTCTTGGGATGGATTGACAGGCGTTTCCCCCTGACATCCATGTACAAAGAGCACATGTCAGAATATTACGCGCCGAAGAACTTCAACTTCTGGTACTTCTTTGGCTCTCTGGCACTGCTGGTGCTGGTTATCCAGATCGTGACTGGTATTTTCCTGGTCATGAACTACAAGCCAGATGCCAAGCTGGCCTTTGAGTCGGTTGAATACATCATGCGTGAAGTGCCCGGTGGCTGGATCATCCGCTACATGCACTCCACAGGCGCTTCCATGTTCTTCGTGGTGGTGTACCTGCACATGCTGCGCGGCTTGTTCTACGGTTCTTACCGCAAGCCACGTGAACTGGTCTGGATCTTTGGCGTTGCCATTTTCCTCTGTCTGATGGCTGAAGCCTTCATGGGCTACCTGCTGCCATGGGGCCAGATGTCCTACTGGGGCGCCCAGGTGATTGTTAACCTGTTCTCGGCCATTCCTTTCATTGGTCCTGACCTGGCTATTTTCATCCGTGGTGACTACGTGGTGTCCGACGCCACCCTGAACCGCTTCTTTGCTCTGCACGTGATTGCGGTGCCTCTGGTCCTGCTGGGTCTGGTTGTGGCTCACCTGATCGCTCTGCACGAAGTGGGTTCCAACAACCCCGACGGTGTGGAAATCAAGAAAGGCCCCAAAGACGCTCAAGGTCGTCCTTTGGATGGCATCCCCTTCCACCCTTACTACACCGTGCATGACATCCTGGG
Organism: Alcaligenes sp. DN25; assembly: GCF_023674485.1. NCBI lineage: Bacteria > Pseudomonadati > Pseudomonadota > Betaproteobacteria > Burkholderiales > Alcaligenaceae > Alcaligenes > Alcaligenes sp. DN25. Next base: position 3,839,591 of record NZ_CP098408.1, read on the forward strand.
TGTGGCGGGCTTCCTGATTGTGTTTGCCGCGATTGTGTTCTTTGCCCCTGAAATGGGCGGCTACTTCCTGGAGTTCAACAACTTCAGCCCTGCCGATGCACTGAAGACTCCTCCGCACATTGCTCCTGTCTGGTACTTCACGCCGTTCTACTCCATGCTGCGTGCCACGACTGCCGACTTTACCTGGGTTCTGGCCGGTGCTTCCGTGCTGGGTGCTCTGGTGCTGTTCGTCAAAGGCAAGCTGCCCGGTATCTGGCGCCTGGTCGTACCCGCTGTCCTGATCGCTGTTGCTGTGCTGCTGCGTGTTATCGACGCCAAGTTCTGGGGCGTGGTGGCCATGGGTGGTACGGTCGTGATCCTGTTCTTCCTGCCTTGGCTGGATAAATCGCCTGTGAAGTCGATTCGCTACCGTCCTACCTGGCACAAAGTGCTGTACGCGATTTTCATCATCAACTTCCTGATCTTGGGTTACCTGGGCACACAGGCTCCGAACGACTTGTTCAACCTGCTGAGCCAGATCGGTACGGTGATCTACCTGGCCTTCTTCCTGCTGATGCCAGTATGGAGCCGCATGGGTACGTTCAAACCCGAACCTGATCGCGTGACTTTCCGCCCTCACTAGGCCCCCAACACGAAACGGAATGACCATGATTAAGAAACTGCTTGGCGCTCTGGCCTTGTCCCTTACCTGCACGGTGGCTGGTGCCGCCGAAGGTGGCTATGCCCTGGAGCGCGCGCCCGACCGCATGAATGACATGGCGGCGTTGCAAAATGGCGCAAAACTGTTTGTGAACTACTGTCTGAACTGTCATAGCGCCAACTCCATGCGCTACAACAAGCTGACAGACATCGGCCTGACCGAAGAGGACATCAAGAAAAACTTGCTGTTCTCCTCGGACAAGGTGGGTGATCTGATGAAGATCGCCATGACCCCTGAAATGGGCAAGAAGTGGTTTGGCGCTGCTCCTCCGGACCTGTCCGTGATTGCGCGTGCCAAGTCCACCAACCTGGGCCCTAGCGGCGCGGACTACATCTACACCTACTTGCGCACTTTCTACCGTGACGCATCCCGCCCAACCGGCTGGGATAACCTGGTCTTCCCAAGCGTGGGTATGCCTCACGCCATGTGGGAGCGCCAAGGTGGCGTCACCTTGCACCGCACGACCGTGGCCCAGGAAGCCAAGGACGATGGCAGCAAGGAATGGGTCAAGACCACGGCTACTTACGATCCAGCCGGTTTCTCCGACGTCAAGAAAGAAGTATTGGCCGATTACACCGGTCACGCTACTGACACCGTCAAGCTTGAGCCTGTTAACGCCAAGGCTGCTGCCAAATACGACAGCGACGTGGCCGACCTGGCCAACTTCATGGACTGGATGGCCGAGCCTGTGCAGCTGGAGCGCAAGAAAATTGGCGTGGGCGTGATCCTGTTCCTGCTCTTGTTCTTTGCCGTTGCATGGCGCCTGAACAGCGTTTTCTGGAAAGACATCAAGTAAAACGCTATGCTAGACGGGCAGGCCTAACTAGCCTGCCCGGCTTTTTATTGTTAAAACCCCTTGCAGGGTTTTAAATTCTGAGCCGTGAGGCTCTTGTTTTTATTTCTACGACTGGAATCTCCTACCATGATGGTGCTCTACTCTGGAACAACTTGCCCATTCTCACAGCGCTGCCGTTTCGTGTTGTTTGAAAAAGGCATGGATTTCGAGATCCGCGACATCGACTTGTACAACAAGCCTGAAGATATCGCCGTCATGAACCCCTACGGACAGGTGCCGATCCTGGTAGAACGTGACCTGATCTTGTACGAATCGAACATCATCAATGAATACATTGATGAGCGTTTCCCGCATCCTCAGCTGATGCCTGCGGACCCCACCATGCGCGCCCGCACACGCCTGTTCCTGTACAACTTCGAAAAGGAACTGTTTGTGCACGTGGCCGCCCTGGAAGACCGCCGCAACGCAGATGCCAAGGCACAAGAACTGGCCCGTCAACAAATCCGCAACCACCTGTCGCAGCTGGCTCCCATCTTGCTGAAGAACAAGTACATGCTGGGCGAAGAGTTCTCCATGCTGGACGTGGCGATCGCTCCCCTGCTCTGGCGCCTGGACCACTACGGTATCGAACTGCCCAAGAGCGCTGCTCCTGTGCAAAAGTACGCCGAGCGCGTGTTCTCGCGTCCTGCTTACATTGAAGCACTGACTCCTTCCGAAAAAGTCATGCGTCGCTAATCCACTATGCAAGAAACCTCGACCAAGCCTTACCTGCTGCGCGCTCTACATGAATGGTGTTCCGACCACGGATACACCCCACACATCGTGGTCACGGTAGACGCCAACACGGTTGTTCCACGCGGCCATATTCAGGATGGACAAATCACCCTGAATATCGGACATCTGGCCACCAATGGCCTGATCCTGGGCAACGACTACATTGAATTCCAGGCCCGCTTTGGCGGCGTCACGGAAGACATTTTCGTACCCGTGGCAGCTGTATCGGCCATTTACGCACGCGAAACAGGCGCTGGTATGGGTTTTGAGGTGGTGGAGTCCGAGCCTTACGCAGAAGGTGACACACCGGACGCCGCTCCTGAAGCTGCACCGGAAGCTCCCGCTGCCAAGAAAGACGCTGACAAGGTCTCGCACCTGAAGATCGTCAAATAAGGCGCGTTCGACGCAGACAAAAATAGAGCCCCGCATGGGGCTCTATTTATTTGGGTTCCAAGCTCGGCATTCACCCTAGCTTTGGCTTTAGCTTGGCTTGGCTTGGCTTGGCTTGGCTTGGCTTGGCTTGGCAGATCAGTATCAGCTGCTTAAACCACCTCAGGGAATACTCAGCCACCTAACGCCACTGAAAATATTTCCCGAACCTCCAGCCCACCATCTACCCTTGTACTGCCTCCGCTTGATTACGGCGACGTCCAGCCGCCACACGCCACTCCAGCAGACTCTTGAGCATCACAGACACAATCGCGAATACCGCCAGCAGCGCAGCCGCTGTAAAGGCCGCTGCAGCCTTGTTATCGTTGTTCAGCTGATCCACCAGCAAGGACAAGGTCAAAGTCTGATTCATGATGGTGCCCGACACCACGGACACGGCCCCAAACTCCCCAATCGCACGGGCATTGGTCAACACCACGCCATAGAGCAAGGCCCATTTGATATCCGGCAGCGTCACATGCCAGAAGATCTGCCAGCCATTGGCGCCCAGACTTAGAGCCGCCGCCTGTGCATCCGAGCCCTGAGCCTGCATGATGGGAATCAGGATACGAGCCACATAAGGCGTCGTCACAAAGATAGTGACCATCAAGATACCCGGCCAGGCGAACATCAACTGAATATCACGCGCGCTTAGCCATTGCCCCAGGGACGACTCCACACCGTAGACCACCAGGTAACACAGGCCCGCCACCACCGGAGAGACCGCGTAAGGCAAATCCACCAAGGTACTTAGCAGACGACGACCACGGAACTGGTAATGCGTCAGACACCAGGCCAGCAAGATGCCAAAGACCATATTCAGGGGCACCGTCAGCACCGCCACAAACAGAGTCAACCCGATGGCATGCAGCATATAGTCCTCTTGCAGATTGCTCCACAAGGCAGGCAAACCATCGCCCAAGGCTTTGGAGAAAATCAGTACCAAGGGGACTACCAGCAGCCCCAGCACCAACACAATGCCCAAGGCCAAAATCAGGCGGTCTGCCGTGCTTTTAGGTGTTTTTCTCATGGTGCCCTCCGCTGCCAGCCTAATAGACGATTCTGCACCATCTGCAAGGTGAACAAGAGCAGCAAGGATGCGATCAAGATCACCGAGGCAATCGCGGCAGCGGCCGGGTAATTGAACTCTTGCAGCCGCACAAAAATCATCAGGGACGACACTTCAGTTTTGAAGGGAATATTGCCCGCAATCATGATGACTGCGCCAAACTCACCCAGGCTACGAATAAAAGCTTGAGACGCTCCAGTCACCAGAGCAGGAATCAGCGGTGGGAACACCACCTTGCTGAAGGTCTGCCAGCCACTGGCACCCAAGGTGTGGGCAACCTCTTCATACTCGGCACCCAGCTCTTCAATCACGGGCTGCACGATACGCACCACAAAGGGCAAACTGGTGAACGTCATGGCCAAAACAATACCGGGGTATTGATAAGCAACCTTCCAACCCTCCGGCAGAAACTGGCCAAACCAGCCACCAGGCACAAATAGCGTCGCCAAGGTCAAACCTGCTACCGACGTTGGCAAGGCAAACGGCAGGTCCACTAAAGCATCAATCAGACGGCGCCCCGGAAACTCAAAGCGCGTGATAATCCAGGCAATGATGAAGCCCACCACACTGGCAATCACAGTGGAGTAAAAAGCGGCACTGATCGTGACCTGATAACTGCTGACAACGCGTTTATCAGTCACCGCACGCCAGTAATCGGCCAGACTCATGTCACTGACGTACATGAACAAGGCCGACAAAGGCAGCAGCACAATAATGGACAGGTACAGGACGCTAAAGCCAAAGCTCAGTCCAAAACCCGGCATGACGGGGCGGCGCAGAAAGAAGATGGGCTTTAGCGCAGCCTTCGCCCCGGAATCCTGCGCCCCGCCCACAAGAGTACGACTCATGAATTACTTGGCCAGCAACTGGTCCAACACCCCGTTAGCAGCAAAGTGGCGGCTCTGGATGTCAGTCCAGGAACCCAGAACATCAGTAGGATTGATCAGCTTGACCGACGCGTACTTGGACTCGAACTCCTTGGCCACGGCAGGATCCGTCACACGGTAGTTGAAACCAGCCAGCAGGCGCTGAATCTCGGGGGTGTACTGGAACTTCAGATATTCGGTTGCTTCCTTGCGAGTGCCTTTCTGGTCGACCACACGGTCCACCACGGCTACCGGGAACTCGGCCAATACGCTGACAGGGGGCACCACCACTTCCAGCTCGCTGCCCTTGAACTCGTCGCTGGCAGCAATATTGATCACTTCGGATTCAAAGGTCAGCAAAACGTCGCCCTGACCATTCTGGGCAAACGCCACGGTCGCACCACGACCACCTGTGGGGAAGCTTTCTACATTCCCCAGCACCTTGCCGACAAACTCCTTGATCTTGGCTTCGTCACCGCCGAAAGCCTCATTGGCGTACAACCAGGACGCCAAATAGGTGTAGCGGGCATTACCCGAGGTCTTGGGGTTCGGGAACACCAGCTTCACATCGTCACGCACAAGATCGTCCCAGGACTTGATGTTCTTGGGATTGCCCTTGCGCACCAGAAAAGCGATGGTGCTGTAGTAAGGCGAGCTGTTGTTCGGGAACTTGCTGGCCCAGTCCTTGGCCACCGCGCCGCGCTCGGCCAGGAATTCAATATCAGTAACCTGGTTGAAGGTGACAGTGTCTACTTTCTTGCCCTGAATAATGTCCTGGGCCTGACGGGAGGTGCCTGCAAACGACTGGTCAATCTTGATGTCTTCACCAGTCGTCGCTTTCCAGTGTTCAACAAACTTGGGATTGATCGCCGCAAAGGTCTCGCGCGCCACGTCAAACGAGGCGTTTAGCAAAGAAACTTGGGCACTGGCCGTGCCACCCAGCAAAGACGCCAACAACAAGGCAGAGCCAACAACAGACTTCAATTTCATGGTGTTCCCCAAAGGTCCCGGACGCGGCCTTCGGAGCCCGTCACTGATGTTCAATCGCGTGCTATCTATATAAGCGCAGCTTGGATAGATCAGATTATGGGTAGGGGAAAAGGCATTTAAAACGACATTTTCATCATGCTCTTATAACCAGAACCTACTTACTGGCCGAGCCTGTGAGTCTTGGGCAACAGCACTATTTTTCTGGTGATTGCTTCTTCTCAAAAATTCCGGCTATAATCATCAATTCGCCGGCTTAGCTCAGTTGGTAGAGCAGCGCACTTGTAATGCGAAGGTCGAGGGTTCAACTCCTTTAGCCGGCACCACGAATAAAACAAAACGCCAAGCTTTCAAAAGCTTGGCGTTTTGTTTTTTGCTGCTTTATCTATCTGGCTAATCGAGCTCGGGGCCATATTGACCCGCGCCCCATCACCCTACTCTTGGCACTGTCGGGCCTTTTCCTTTGGCCAGCGAAAACGCATTTCACTTGGGTCTACCTGAGCCCTGGCGCCAATGTTGAATATTAACGTCAAAGATGGCCGATCGCGAACGCCGTGAAGTTTGACCGTTTTTTGATCTCTACCAAATGCAGCGGTCTTACCCCCATTGCCAGCAACCGGACTTTGGCTACTTGGCAAGGGGCAACTTCCTTACTCCAGCTCCAACTTCACGTCTTGGGCAAGTTTTTTCCAGGCCTCATTGTCCTGCTTGATAAACGCCTCTGCCTGCGAAGGGCTCAGGGCACTGGTAACCGCACCGGCAGTCTCCAGGGTGGGCTTAAGCTCGTCCGAGGACATGATTTCGTTGATCTTGGCATTGAGCACCTGCAAGGTGTCATCTGCCAATCCTTTAGGTGCAAGCACACCATACCATTGCGTTGCTTCGTATCTCGCCACGCCCGCCTCCTGCATAGTTAGCACGTCGGGCAAGCTCGCCAATCGAACGCTTGAAGTCACCGCATAGACCTTCAAGCGCCCCTCTTGGATTTGGGGTAGCAACGGTGCCACACCCAGCATTCCTAAGGGCACTTGGTTACCGACTACGTCGGAGATCGCCTGCCCGCCCCCTTTGTAAGGGATGTGGGTCATCTTGGCGCCTGTCAGGTGGCTCAAAAGCTCGCCGGCCAGATGCTGGGAGGAGCCCAAGCCGGAGGTGGCATAACTCCATTGATCCGGATTAGCTTTCACAGCTTGTAACAACGAAGCCAGGTCTGGCTGAGCAGTGGATACGGGTCCCACCAGAGCCATAGGCCCACGCGCCAGCACGGCGACCGCTGCCATATCGCGTCCCACTTCGGGCAGGGGGCGCGCGGACAAGGCGGGGCCGGGGATCGTGATCAACGTATAGCCATCGGGTGCCGCCTTGCTGACATGCAATAGCGCAATCGCTCCGGCAGCGCCAGGCCGATTTTCAACAACGATGGTCTGTCCTAACTCGTCCTCCAGCCGGCGAGCAACTTGGCGTGTTAACGCATCTATGCTTCCGCCTGCGACGAACCCCACCACCCACGTAATCGGCTTTGCCTGAGGCCAGGCAAGCTGTTCATTGGCCAGCGCCTGAGAGACCACCCCCGTGGCGATTGTCGCAGCCAGAGTCCATCTTTGAATGCTTTTTCTCATGAATGACTCCTTGATCGCCCGATCAATCGTCCGTACCGGGACGGGTGTTGGGATACTGCACACAGCTGTCGTTGAACTGTTTGACCATGCGCAAGATCGGATTGAATGCCCAAGTGTTAAAAACCGATACGTCGTGCTCTTCCTTAGGATCTCGGATCAAATTGAACAAATAGGGAGACTCGAGTTTGCCTTTACTTTCATTGACTTCGGGCTCCCAGTAGAAATGCAGCTTCCATTCCCGCCACTTCACGGCCCGCAACGTGTCCTTGATGTAAAACAGAAAACCCTCGCGAGCGGACTTACTTTGCTTGCCGCACAAAAAATCAAGCTGGTTAACCCCGTCTATCGGCCGATCCTGTGGAATAGCGGCGCCTGCAACGTGGGCTAACGTGGTGTAAATGTCCGTGACATGCACGATCTCGTTGCTGACGATATCCGCAGCGATCTTGCCGGGCCAACGGGCAATGAACGGCACGCGCAGACTACCCTCCATTGCAGTGTGATACGTTCCACGCCAGGGCCCAGCCGTGCCGCGGTAGGGTTGACGAAACTCGGGGCCGTTATCGCTGCAGAAAATAAGCAGTGTGTTCTCGGCAATACCCAACCTGTCTACCTGATCGATCACTTGGCCGACACGAAAATCCATTTCCGCCATGGAGTCGGCAAACTCTCCCTGACCGGTACGCCCGACAAAATCCGGATGCGCCAAGGTCGGAAAGTGCAAGTGAACCAAAGGGAGATACAGGAAAAAAGGCGTGCCCTGTGCATGATTGCGTGCCATGAAATCCAGGGAGTGTGCCACCAGTTCTGCATCGATCTGGCGGCGTGCCGCCAGATCATATTCTTTCACTTGGATGGACGACTCGCCTACCTTGCCCTGCATGATATGCGGCAAAGGCGCCACCGAGGGATCGTAGCCGATGGTGGCCGTGAACTGACTTTCGTCCGTTGTTCTAGGGATGCCGTACCATTCGTCAAAGCCGCGATCTGACGGATAGCGGCCAGCCACATCGCCCAAATGCCATTTGCCAAAATGGGCAGTCGCATACCCTTGGCCCGACAGCAATTGTGCCAGTGTGATTTCCCGGCGACTAATACCCTGCGGTAATCCGGCCGGCACTGATTGCAAGGCACCGGTGCGGATAGGATGGCGCCCTGTCATCAGTGCCGAGCGCGTCGGCACGCAATCACTTTCAACATTGTAGTTGTGCAGCAAAATGCCTTGCTTTGCCAGTGCATCAATGCGCGGCGTTGGGGCGCCACGTAAGGCTCCGCCTCCATAGCACCCCAGCTCCCCCCACCCAAGGTTGTCGGCCATGATCAAGACAATATTAGGCTGTGTCATCAGTTTGTCTCCTTATATTATTGAAGTAAAAACTTTATCTAAATCACTATTCTTCTCCATAACCAAAGAGTGAAAAATACATGACAATAAGGCATACTGAAATTTCCCCGAGGCAGCCGCGCTGACAGGGGCGAAACCCTGTACATACACTTTCAAGTCTGTCATGGCCTATTCATACAACGATCTTGCTTGCTTTCTGGCCGTCGTGGATCATGGTCAATTCAGCCGCGCGGCAGACGCCTTACAATTGACGCAACCAGCGGTCACTAAAATCATCCGACGTCTGGAGGCCGCAGTGGGTACGCCTCTGTTTCATCGCAGCAATCACGGCGTCGTATTGACGGTAGAAGGACTGCAGTTTCTGCCGCCCGCTCGCAGACTAGTCCAGCAGCATCTGGACTTGCAACGCGCCGCTAACGATATCCAAGCAGGGCATATTGGTCTGGTTCGCATAGGCCTGACACTGGCAACCTCGGCCAGTATCATTCCCCAAGCTATCGCAACACTGATTCGCCGTCGCCCCGGTTTACGCGTCAAGCTCGATGTGGACAAGTCAGCCCAGTTAACGCTCAAGCTGGACAATGGCGCGCTCGATCTCATCATCATCCCGAACTACGATCCCATCGCGCAGATCACCCACCAGACTGACTTGGGCAGCGATGAACTCGTAGTGGCTGCACGGATCGGCCACCCTTTGGCGCTGGCGATCCAGCAATCGCGCCAGCCCATTGACCTTGCACAGACACTGGCCTACGGTTGGGCGTTGCCCAGCCGGGGGGACAAGGCCAGAGATCACATCGAATCTTGCCATCACTCCCTGGGGCTGGCTCCCCCTAAGGTCATACTTGAAATTCAACACAATATCGAAGCTGTCATCGACATCTTGGCCCATACGGATCTGCTGTGTTTTATTCCGACGCAGATTTTGCGAAAAGCCCAAGATCGCCTGGAAAAACTGCCGCTTAACGAGTTGAGCTTGCAACGTCGATGGCTGGCCATCCATCGTCTTGATTCCCCATGCAGCGCTCTGATGCTCGACCTGCTGACGCTCTTGCAAACCGTTCCACACAAACGACTATAGGCATTTGAGAGACAGCACCATCTAACTGGGTGCCCATCCCTCATATTGGGGCAAGTCATCCCCAATCTCATGCCACGAGGCTTTTGAGCCCACGAAAACGTGACAAGTGGGCCGCAGACCCGGGTCATCGTCCAACACCCCTAACGCCAAGCCCAGCTCTTCTGGTTTTTGATCGAATTTAGTCAGAATATTTGATCCGCACTGGGAGCAAAAACCCCGGCGCTCTCCTGGCGATGACTCATAAAACCGCAGCAGCTCCTGACCGCAACGCCAATGAAACTCCTGGGTCTTGACCTTGCCCCGCGCCCTGAACGCAGACCCATGCGACTTGCGACACATGCTGCAATGGCAATAGAGCAGGTTCGTAATGGAGCCAGTAATCTCAAAGACCACGCCTTGGCAAAGACAGCTTCCTTTCACAAGCCATACCTCCGAAGAGTAAATTTCTCGCCGCGGATTGCAGCGGGCGTCGGATACCTTACTCGATAGAGCATACAAGACATTGGGCCAGATCCTCCGGACATGCAGCCCCTAGCAGGACCATCGTCCGCTCCAGCTCCTGAGCGACCAAGCCCAACACGTCAGAGACACCCTGCTCGCCACCTTGTGCCAAACCGTAAGCGACAGCACGTCCCAGGAATGCACCCGTCGCCCCACAAGCGATGGCTTTGGCGACATCGGCACCACGCCGAAAGCCGCTATCGATAAACACCGGCATCTGCGTTTGGATGATCTCCATGATGTGCGGGAGAACGCTGATTGTTGAAGGAGCACAGTCCAGTTGTCGGCCACCGTGATTGGACACAATCAGCCCATCGACACCGTAATGCAAGGCCTGACGTGCATCTTCAGAATGGAGCACACCTTTGACCAGCAACGGACCGTCCCACTTGGAACGTAGCCAGGAAACATCATCCCACACCAGACGACGGTCCATACTCCGTGCCAGCAAGGCCGCTTGCGCCTGGGCTGAACTGGCCCCTTCTGTAGGCATCAAGTTGACGAACTGGGGCTGTCCCGCCCAGGCTTGGCGCCACAACCAGCGCGGCTGCGAAGCCATATCCAGCAATAAGCGGGGGCCTGGACGGAACGGCAGTTTGAAGCCATGGCGTATGTCCTTTTCTCTATAGCCGCCTACAGGCACATCGACGGTCAAAACCAAGGCCTCGAACCCGGCTTGGCGGGCGCGATCCAGAATGGAGTTGGCCATGCCTCTGTCTTGCATCACATACAACTGCATCCAGCATGGGCCTTCACAGGCCTCACGCACTTGTTCCAAAGGGCTATTGGAGGCGGTGGACAAAATGTACGGCAAGCCCGCCTTGCCTGCGGCACGCGCCGCGTGCAGATCCCCACGTGGACGCACGACATCGATCAAGCCAACGGGAGCGACACCAAAAGGCGCAGCCCATCGGCGTCCAAAGACCTCTATTTCTGTTGATACCGCCGACGTATCACGCAGACTACGTGGCGATAAAGTCAGAGCCTGCAAATCTGCCTGATTGCGTGCCAGACAAAGCTCATCCTCCGCCCCGCCTGCGACATAATCATAGACAAAGCGTGGCAGGCTACTTTGAGCCGCTAACTGAAAATCCTGAATATTGAGCCGCATGATGCAAGCTGTCTCCCACCTGATGCCGGGCGTTCAAGACCCGATTCAATTTAATTGTTTAAGCATCAAGTATATAGTTGAAAGCACCGCTCCATGCAAAGAAAACACGTCTGTTTCTGCTCAGCCAAAGGAGAAAGTTTTGGCAAGAACAGGCGACCAATCTGACGACGGGCAAACGGTGGATCGTACAAGGGTCGACCAAAAAGATACACCGACACCTTGGCTAGCTAACTCCTGCTCTTCACGGACTTCTCACTAATACGACCCATCTCCAGATTCAGCACTTGGTCGTCAGTCGAAAACAGAGCCGTTATTCCAACCCTATAAATAGGGCAACTTCGTAACCTGGTGCTTAACAAGTACTCAACACTTTGCAAACCAGACAATACTGGCTAACACTTGCTCAGAAAGAAACAGCGGTTCAAGCCAGAAGCTTGAAACCGCTGCATTATTCCTGAGGCAGTCTTTACAATCTAACCGGCGTCACAAGACTGCCTTGCGTAACGAAACGCTCCACATTCTTCACCACCAGTTCGCACATGGCGGCTCGGGTTTCACGGGTTGCGCTCCCTACATGGGGTAGCACTACTACCCGCTCGTTACTCAGCAACGCGGCAGGCACATCGGGTTCGTTCTCGAACACATCCAGCCCGGCGCCGCCTAATTGGCCATTCTCAAGGGCCGCCACCAATGCTTTTTCATCCACCACAGACCCACGAGCGACGTTGATAAGGTAGCCGTTGGGCCCGAGAGCTTTCAAGACCTGGGCAGACACCAGATGATACGTTTCTGGGCTGCCTGGGCAAGCGACAATAAGGAAATCGCACCATTGCGCCAAAGCCAGCAATGAAGGTTCGTGCCGCCAAGGCAATTGGGGCTTCGCACTGCGTGTGTGATAGCGGATTTCCATATCAAAGCCGATCGCGCGACGTGCAATCGCCTGGCCTACTCGGCCCATGCCTAACATGCCCAGGCGCTTGCCACTGACCCGAGTGCTGGGCATGGTCGGGCCGACACGCGGCCAGTCGCCACGCCGGACATGACGGTCAGAGGCCGAAATGCCACGCACCACATCGATCAACAAACCAATAGCCAAGTCGGCCACACAATCGTTGAGAACATCCGGCGTATTGCTCAGCATCACCCCACGCGCACGGACGGCATCCAGGTCGATGGCATCGTAGCCAACGCCCAAGCTACAAATCGCTTTCAGGTTTGGCAAGGCATCAATCAGTGCCTTGTCTGCACCCTGCGTTCCGGTGGTGATCAGCACCGTGAATTCAGCTCCGTGCTCACGCAAGAACGCCGCTTGATCAGGCGCATCGCTCAGGGTTTCGACCGGGCACAAGGCGGGCAGTTTGCCCGCCAGCGGTGATGGCAAGGGGCAGGCTTGAAGAATTTTCTGGCTCATGGTCATCATTCGCTCGTAAAAACGTCGAAATCGACTTGTTTCAACAGTGCATTGCTCTGGCGTATGACATGCCCCGCAGCGGCGGCTTTACGGCGATAGGCCAACCAGCGGGGGTCAGCCTCCAAGGCATTACGACGGGCCTCTCGGTCAGCCATATCTTCGTATGCCCACAGGTGCACCACCTGATTCAACTCGCCCACTTCCGTGGTGTAGTAACCGTGGCAGGGGCCCAGATGCTCAATCTGTACGGCACGTCCTTCCGTCGCATACAAGGACAGGAAATCGCGCAGCAGGCCGGTGGGAATGGTGTAGGTTCTTTGGTCGATAATCATATTGCGATTCCGTTTTTATCCAAGGTATTTGGGCAAAAGCAGTGAGATGACCGGGAAGGCCAAAAGCACGGCCAGGCGGAAAACATCGGCTACCACGAAGGGAGTCACACCCCGATACAGCGTGCTCATCTTCACGTCGGGCAGCAGGCTTTTCAGGACCATCACGTTCATGCCCACGGGCGGGGTGATGAAGCTGATTTCCGTAACCACCACCACGATGATGCCGAACCAGATCAGGTCAAAGCCCAGGTGCTGCACCAAGGGGTAGAAAATAGGCACGGTCAGCAAGACCATGGACATACTTTCCAACACACTGCCCAGCACGATGTAAATCGCGCAAATCAGCAGAATCACCACGATCGGGCTCATATCGAACTGTTGCACCCAATCCTGCAAATCGCCAGGCATGGAGGTGAAGTTGATGAAGCTGGAAAACAGCAAGGCTCCGATCAGCACCATGAACAGCATCCCCGTGGTACGCGCCGACTCGACCAGCACGTTGGAAAGCACTTGCCAGGTCAAACGGCCACGCAACAGCGCGAACAGGAAGGCACCACACGCACCAATCCCCGCCGCTTCGGTAGAACTGAAGATCCCGCCGTAAATACCGCCCATGACGATGATGAACAGCACCAGCACGCCCCAGACATCGCGCAACGCAAGCAAACGCTCTTTCCAGCTCATGCGCTCGCCGGGAGGGCCCGCATTGGGGTCACGCCAGATCGTCCAGCGCACCGCCAGAAGATAGAAAATAATGGCCAGCAGGCCTGGCAAAATACCGGCAGCAAACATCTTGCCTATGCTTTGCTCGGTCAAGATGGCATAGACCACCATGACAATAGAGGGCGGAATCAGAATGCCCAGCGTGCCACCGGCAGCGATGGAACCGGAAGCCAGCGCACGGCTATAGCCCAGTCTGCGCATTTCCGGATAAGCCACCTTGGACATGGTGGCCGCTGTTGCCAGGCTGGAGCCACACACCGCACCAAAGCCACCACAGGCCACCACCGTAGACATGGCCAAACCGCCTTTACGATGGCCCAGGAAGGCATACGCCGCGGCATACAGTTCTTTGGACAACTTGGCTTGAGTAATGAAATTACCCATCAAGATGAACAGCGGCAGTACGGACAGCAAGTACTGAAAACCGCTTTCACGCACGACCGAGCCGGTCATGGCATAGGCAGAGGGCCAATTGCGCATGATGCCAACGCCAATAAAGCCCACCAGGGCCATGGAAAACGCCACCGGTACCCGCAGGAAGATCAAGAGGAGCATGGCTGCAAAGCCAATCAGTGCTTCAGTCATTCTGTGCCTCTTCTTCCAGATGGGCGGTGTCTGCGTTCAGATCCCGGCGAAGCTGAGCCAGCTCCACGATGGTGTTGACGAACAGCATGATGCTCATGAAATAAACAACCGGAGCCAATGGCAGCCCCAGCAAAGTGGTCTGATCCAGGTATTCGGCCGCCGACTCGGCTTGTGTCCAGCTGACCATGGCCAGCAAGGCACTGATTCCAGCAGCCAGCAGGTGGCTGGTGACATGGACTACACGGACACCCTTCTCCCCACCCGGAATAGGCACTAAATCAACAACAACGTGTTCACGCTCCATGGTGGCAAACACGATGCCGCAGAAAATGACACCTACCATCAATATTTCGGTCAGCTCTACCGCCCCCATGACCGATACGTTGAAAATGTAGCGCCCTAATACATCAGCCAGAGTCAGCAAGGCCAGCGAGACCATGCATAACTCGGTCAAACGTCGAAGACCCGCTCTTAATAAAGAGAGAATGGAGTTCATGCTTTGTAGCTCCGGGACTGCTGGCGCACGAGGCGCACAGCAGGTTCAAGACAGTCTGCGTGTGCTGATCAATTCGCGCTTTCCCGCTGCTTCAGGTCGGCACGGAACTCGGCCAGTACAGCAGGCCCGTCTATGCCCTTGGCCTTGGCGGCATCCAGCCATGCCTGCTCGAAGGATGCCGTGCGCTCTTTAACGGCGGCGATCAGCTCATCGCTGGCAGGGTGAAACTGCACCTTGTGCTCTTCCAGGATCTTCATGGCGGCCACGTCTGCATCCCCCCAGGCCTTGCCGCCCAGGCGAGCAATATGCTCACCGGACAGGCTCATCAGAATCTCGCGGTCTTTTTCAGACAAACGATCAAAGGCGCTCGGGTTCATGATGATGCCGTGCAGATCCGCATAGAGGCCACCGGGAAAAACCGTGGCGTGCTTGACCACCGTATCCAGGCGGAAAGAGGCCACAGACTCGGGCGGGAACAGCACGCCGTCCACCACGCCAGTGCTCAGCAGCTCATACGATTCGGAGGCGGGCTTCACAACCGCGTTCACCTTCAGGGCCTTGGACAAGTCGGCCTGCATGCCACCACCAATGCGCAGCTTCAGGCCCTCGAAGTCGGCAATGTTCTGTACCTGCTTGTCAGTGGTGTAGACGCTGCCTGGGCCATGACCATAAATGCCTAGCAATTTGATACCGCGATGCTCTTTGGCATCTTGCAGGTACTTGCTATAGATGTCCCAGGCCGCCAGCGAAGTAGACTCGGCGCTATTGCCCGAGAACGGCAGCATGGCAAACTTCATCAAATCAAAATTGCCGGGGTAATAGGAGTAGGAAATAAAGGCCAGATCCACAATCCCATTGCGTACCGCATCCAGGTGCCCAACCGGGTTGGTCACGGCCTTGGTCAGAAAGTTGATCTTGACGCGCCCTTCAGTGGCCTGCTCCACCTCTTTGGCCCAGGGCTTCATGAAGTTCGCCACCAGCACATGCGTTTGCGGAATCCAGGCAGAGAAAGTCAGCTCCACAGGCTTGTCCGCTTTTGCGGGACCAGCTGCCACTGCCAGGCTGGTTAAGGCCATACCCAACAGGCGAGAAATCCATCGGTTCTTCATGGGGAAATCCTTTTTTGGTGGTAGATCGTTATAGGTATAGTTAGCCAGGCCCGTCAGGAGACAAGGGCCTGCTCAATCAAGGTTTCGGCATCGCCGTCATGGTGCATACCCAACTGCGTGGCGATTGCCGTTGTCAAAGGCGGCCACTGGGCAAACTGCTGGTCAAACTGAGGGTTGGACTGAAAGCTCAATCCCGCATCGGCCTCCCGGCCATAGCGGGATTTGGCAGCCTGTACCAGGTCTGCCACCTGAAGACGCTGGGCGGGAAGATTCCACACTCGGCTAGCGGGCAAGCGAGCGGCTTCCAGGCTCGCTGTTGTCAGAAGGTGCCGCACACAGGCGGGCAAGGAAAGCAGCCAGATCCAGCCTTGGGGGCCGATGGGGCACTCGTAAGTGCTTCCAGCAGCCAAGGCATGGATCAAAGAGCTGGCAAATGAAGACAAGGCTGTTTCAGCAGTCATGGGGCGGGCAACCACAGTAGGCAAGCGAACCGAGCGGCCATCCAGAAAACCCCGGCGGCTGTAATCGGCAAGCAGCAGTTCCACCATCCGCTTCTGCGTCCCGTAACTTAAAGTGGGTGCGACGGGCGTGTTGTCATCCACATGCTGGGGCAGTGGCGTACCAAAGACACCGATACTGCTGGCATACACCACAACGGGACACTGGCCTTGCTGTCGCAGATGCTCAAACAAGCCTATCGTGCCGTCTATATTGACGCGCAAACCCAGTGCAAAATTCTCTTCAGCCAGCCGACTGGTCACCGAGGCCAGATGGAAAACCGTGTCGGGTGCTGGCCTTAGCACCGCCTCCAGCACGGCTTTATCGGACAAGTCACCACTAATGCAGCGCAGCCCAGGCAGATGGTGATAGCCTTGCTCTTCAAAATCCAGATCCGTCAGCGTCAGGCTTTGAATCTCTTTGGCTTCAAGCAGTTTGGCCGCCGCACGAGCAAGCGCTTGACCGATGTAGCCGTTGGCGCCGGTAATCAAGACGTGCTTCATGGCTTATCTCCCGGCAGCCTGCATGCAAGCAGCATCACGCTGACGTGGCGCAGCCAGCACACCACGATCACGCAAGGGCTGGCACCAAGCCAAACCTTCTGAAGGCAAGCCGCGAGGCTGATACTCGCAACCCAGCCAACTGTCGTAAGCCAAGGCGGGCAAAGCGGCTACGCCTGCCAGCAAATCATGCTGTGCAATATCAGGCTCGTAGCGACCATCGGCACCCGCGATCTGCACATAGCCAATCCAGGGAGCACAGGTCGCCACGCTGGACGGGACATCCAGGCTTTCTTTGACGCAGTGGTAGTAATCAAACTGCAGACGCAGGCGCGGGGAATTGAAATGCTGGAGCACCTCAATGACCTGCTCGGGCAAATAATAGAAATACCCGGCCATATCGCTGCGGTTGAGCGCTTCCAGCGTCAGCACCAGATCATCCGCTTCAGCCAAGGCCAAAGCCTGTTCCAGATTGCCAAGCAGTGCAGCCCGGCAATCTTCCTGCGCGAAGGGGCTGACATCGCCCGCCATCACATGGATACGGCGGCAGCCGGTAGCCTGTGCCACAGCACGGGCGCGATCAAAAGCTTCCTGGAACTGTACCTGTGCGCCGGGAATGGCCGCCCAGCCCAACCTGCCCTGCCCCTCGCCTATCGGCGTATTGATCAGTGTCAGTTCCAGCTTGGCGGCTTGCAACTGACTGGCGTACCAGCCGGGTGCATAGTCATAGGGCAGTAAAATCTCGACGCCCTGAAAACCGTCAGCCGCTGCAGCCTCGAAACGTTCGCTCCAATCCAGATGCCGATACAACCAGCTGAGATTAGCGGATAGTTGCATGGGGCCGCCTGTCTTATGCGTCTATCTGGCGAAGGAAGGCATCACGCTGCTCAGGCAGCACAACGCTGACCAAGGCAGACACTTCGGCCTGACCCAAACCCATGGCGCTTGCCACGCGCAACATTTGCTGCACGCTGGCCGCAACCGGCATAGGCGCACCGCTTTGTTGAGCATTGGCGATCAAGGTATCGATATCCTTGAGCATGGTGGACAGCGCACCGATGCTTTTTGCCTGGGCTTCTATCATGCGCGGAGCAAAGATCTGCAAAGGCTTGGAATCCGCCCAACCGCCCGCCAGCGCGGGTGCCAGCTTGTCCACATTGATGTTATTGCGCTGGGCAAAGCCAATGGCTTCGGCCAACGCCGCAATCGAGGTCGCCACGATGGCCTGGTTGCACAGCTTGGTCGCCTGCCCGGTACCGGAAGGCCCCATATGCGTAATATTGCCGGCATAGGCGCGCATGGCGGCCTCGGCTTCAGCCATATGGGTTTCACTGCCGCCCGTCATGATGGCCAGCGTACCGGCCTCCACACCTGGAATACCGCCAGACACCGGAGCATCAATCCAGTCCGCTCCGCAACTTTCCAGCAAACGGGCGGCCAATTTGCGTGTGGCCTCAGGGTCAATACTGGAATGATCCACCAGCCATTTAAGGCCCACAGCCTGAGCAATCCCGTCCGCACCGAACACCACGGCCTCGGCAGCCTTGGCATCAAACAGGCATAACAAGACGCCGTCGGTGCCTTCAGCCGCTTCACGTGGCGTGCCCACAATCTGCGCGCCGAGCGCTGCCAGCGGCTCGGCCTTTTCCCGGGAGCGATTCCAGACTTTGACCTCGTGACCCGCTTTCAGCAGGCGCTGCACCATGGCAGCACCCATCAATCCCAAACCGCAAAAACCGAGTTTCATCTTATACGTCCTCAAGCTGCTCTTGCGGCCACTCGGCAGCACCCGAATGAGTCACTGCCCCTTCATTGGTCGGTCCAACCAGGCGTGCGTACTTCTCCAGCGCGCCAGCCAAACGATCTCGTACGAAGGGTTTCCATTGCTCTCTGCGTGCAGCCAGCTCCTCGTCGGACACATGCAGCTGCATGCTGCTTTGCGTGGCATCGATGGTGATACGGTCGCCGTCGCGCACCAAGCCGATGTTCCCACCGGCTGCCGCCTCGGGGCTGGCATAGCCAATACACATGCCACGTGTCGCGCCGGAGAAACGGCCATCGGTCAGCAGTGCTACTTTCTCGCCATTGCCATGGCCGTAAATAGCGGCGGTAACGCTTAACATCTCGCGCATGCCGGGGCCGCCTTTGGGCCCTTCGTTGCGGATGATCAGTACATCGCCAGTCTCGTAGGCCTGCTTGGATACCACGGCCATGCAATCTTCCTCGGTTTCAAAGACGCGAGCACGGCCTTCAAAAACCAGAGACTTCAAGCCGGCAATCTTCAGCAAGGCGCCATCGGGGCACAGATTGCCCTTGAGCACGACCAGACCGCCCGACGCATGGATGGGCTGATCGCTGCTACGCACGATACGGCCATCCACATCGGGGAAGCTCTCCAGGGCTTCGGCCAAGGTTTCGCCGGTAATGGTCAATACATCGCCGTGCAGGTGGCCGCTTTTCAACAGTGCCTTGAGCACTACAGGCACGCCGCCAATCACGTCCAGATCGCGGGCCAGATAACGGCCGCCGGGCTGCAAATCGGCAATCAGTGGCGTGCGGTTGAACACCTCGGCCAAGTCATCCATGGTGAAGCGAATGCCCACTTCGTGTGCAATGGCAGGGATATGCAAGGCCACGTTGGTCGAGCCGCCAGTCGCTGCAACAGCCGCTGCGGCATTTTCGAGGCTCTTGCGGGTGATGAGATCACGCGGCAAAGGACCCCCGTTTTCCAGAATCTCCATCACGCGGCGACCGGCTCGGCGAGCCAGTGCGTGCCGCTGGCTGTAAACCGCCGGGGTGGTCGACGAACCCAGGAAGGACATGCCCAAAGCCTCTGCCACCATACCCATGGTATTGGCGGTGAACTGGCCCGGACAGGAGCCCACGGTCATGGCACAGGTGCGCTCAATGCCGTGCAGTTGCTCCAGGGAAATCGCCCCAGTCTGATAACGACCCACACCCTCAATGGCAGTCAGCACCGTGTTTTCAGTGCCATCGGGCGAGTAGCCCGGCAACATGGAGCCACCGTAAATGAAAACCGAAGGGACATTGAGGCGCGCCATGGCCATCAGGGTGCCGGGCAGCGTCTTGTCGCAACCGCCCAAACCAACCAGAGCGTCATAGGCATGGCCACGCACGGCTATTTCCATGCTGTCGGCAATCATCTCGCGCGAGACCAGGCTCATGCGCATGCCAGCGTGGTTCATGGAGGTGCCATCGGACACGGAAATCGTGTTCATCATGACGGGTACGCCACCACCTTGGGCTACACCCAGGCGCACGCTGTCTGCTTGTGGGCCCAGCGATTTGGAACAGGGTGTGTTGTCTCCGGCGGTTCCAATGATGGCGACCATCGAACGGTCCAGATCATCATCGTCCAGGCCTGTTGCACGCAGAAAGGCTCGGTGTGGGGTGCGAGTCACGCCCTCGGTCACTGCTTTTGATCTATGTT
The DNA here is from genome assembly GCF_023674485.1 of Alcaligenes sp. DN25. Lineage (NCBI taxonomy): Bacteria > Pseudomonadati > Pseudomonadota > Betaproteobacteria > Burkholderiales > Alcaligenaceae > Alcaligenes > Alcaligenes sp. DN25. Next base: position 3,859,974 of record NZ_CP098408.1, read on the forward strand.
TTTTTAGCATGGTCTTTGGTGGTGATGAGTAGTTGAGAGATCGACTTAATCGGCCAGGTCCAAGCGATCAAAGATCCAGGAAACATCTTCCTGAATGTATTGGCGCGCCTGGGAAAAATTGCCCGCGCGCAGCGCTTTGACGGTGGATTCGTGCAGGTGATCGGCAGAGTCTTCGTTGTGCAGTTGCTCGCGGGTTTCACGCAAGTAAGCGCCCGACTGCAGCCACAGGCTCTCGATCATGGCGAGCATGACGGGAGACTGAGCAGCTCCGTAAATCGTGAAATGAAAGATCCGGTTTTTTTCCAGACTGCTGGCCACGCCTTTGGGCGTGCGGCGCTCTTGGGTGATTTCTTGCGCCAGTTGTTCCAGCTGATCCAGCACGGACGGAGTCAGGAAAGGTCCCGCCCATTCGGTGACGGTGCCTTCGATCAAAACACGGGCGCGGCGAATATCGCTCAGGCAGGCTTTGGTAATCAAAGGGACACGGGTAGTGCCGTTAGGCAAAGGCTCCAGCCCCTGCTGTGCCACCAGACGGCGCAATGCTTCGCGCACGGGCATGGTGCTGGTGCCCAGCGCATCGGCCAGGTACTGAATGCCAAGCACTTGGCCCGCACGGTACTCACCGTGCATCAGCTTGTTACGTAGGGCTTGATAGACCGCTTCGTTGACGGATTGCCGAACGATGGGTTGAAAAGCTTCGAGCGGAGCGCTTGTGCTTGCAGCATCTGAATGTTTCATTAAATTCCGTCACAACGTGAATTCGAGCAAAGATTTGTGATTTTTGATCAATTCTAAGGACGGACTTCTACGACAACAAATCAGAGCTAACCCTTAGCCACCTGATTCGTGATGAGCGACTCGACACGCTTTGTGAGCGAGCCGCGCATCAGCTTTTGCAGAGCACTTGATCAGGCTGCAGAGCCGGCCATTGCTGGGATTGGCAGCGCGTTAAGGCCCTTGAATTCCTGCAAGGAAAAACTGGTCTGCGCTTGCCGAACACCGGGTAAACGATGCAATTTTCGTTGCAACAATTCCGAATAGCTGTCCAGATCCTTGGCCACGACCATCAGCAAAAAATCCGCCGGACCGGCAATGCCGTGGCACATCACCACCTCCGGAATATCGCGCACGGCCTCCACAAATTGCACCGAACGCTCTTCATTTTGAAAGTCCACACTGATGCTGACAAAGGCCACCACGCCATAACCCAGGCCACGCCGATCCAGCCGGGCGTGGTAGCCTGAAATAAGCCCGGCTTCTTCCATACGTCGAATCCGGCGCCAGCAAGGCGACTGCGATATGCCCACTTTTTGTGCCAGCTCGCTTGTTGTCAGCCGGGCGTTTCCTTGCAGCTCGGCCAGCAAACTGCCATCCACCTGATCCAGTTCTATTTGCATAAAAAAACCCGTTTTTTAAGTTTTTCAGAAAAAGTTATGCTTCTATAAAAAACAGCTTGGCGCAAGACCCTTAAATCCATAAGATCAACGCATAAATTTAAGTGGGATGAAATTATGAAACCACAGACCCATTTCAGCTTTACCCCTATGCCCGCCTACTCAGGTGACCGCATCCTGCCGCTGATGGAGACCTTCGGGCAAGATGCATTGCAAACTCCCCTCGGCGCGCAACGCGACTTTGATTTTCTATCGACCCACGCGACCTGTTCCACAGGTCGCGCAGATCATTATTAACGTACCGGGAACAGAACAAATGAATGCTTCCAAAGCATCGGCTGACAAGGGAATCAGCGAGACAGAGCGCATTGTTTCGGAAGAAAAAGCGCAGTTGGATTTCAGCCAATCCATGAGCTATGGCGACTACTTGCACCTGGACGAGGTGCTGGGCGCTCAACACCCGCTCTCGCCTGCCCACGACGAAATGCTGTTCATCATCCAGCACCAGACCAGCGAACTCTGGATGAAACTGATGCTGCATGAAGTGACCGCCGCCACTGCAGCCATCGCAGCCGACCGCTACGCCGACACCTTCAAGATGATGGCGCGGGTCTCGCGCATCATGGAGCAGCTGGTCAGTGCCTGGACCGTGCTCTCGACCATGACCCCGCCGGAATACACGGCGATGCGCCCTTATCTGGCCAGCTCCAGCGGTTTTCAAAGCGCGCAGTATCGCTGCATTGAATTTGCTCTGGGCAACAAGAATGCGGCCATGCTCAAGCCCCATGCCCATAGGCCAGACCTGCTCCAGATGGTCGACAAGGCGTACCGTGCCCCCTCGCTCTATGACGAGTCGCTACGCCTGCTGGCCCGCCAGGGCTTTGCCATTCCCGCCGATCACCTGGACCGTGACTGGACACAGCCCTACGAAGCCAGCCCCGAGGTGGAAGCTGCATGGTTGGAGGTCTACCGTGACCCGCATGCACACTGGGATCTATACCAGCTGGGCGAGAAGCTGACCGACATTGAGGACGCCTTCCGTCTTTGGCGTTTCCGCCATGTCACGACTGTTGAGCGCGTCATCGGCTTCAAACGCGGCACGGGCGGCACAGGCGGCGTCAGCTACCTGCGCAAGATGCTCGATGTGGTGCTGTTCCCTGAAATCTGGACTGTTCGGACCGCGCTGTAATGCAGGCTCCACACGACTTACTCTCCGCGCAGGAGCGCGAACGCGAATATTCGCCCAGCTCCTGTATAGGCGGGAACTACGCGCCCTACATCGAGGACTACGCCACACTTAGCGCAGCAGCTTTGCAAAGCGGAGCTCGGCATGCCGAGCTTGCCTATGGCAATGCCGCTGCGCATAAGCTTGACCTCTTTTTACCTGCACCCCACGACTCGGAATCCCTCCCGCCGCTGCTGCTGTTTATTCATGGCGGCTACTGGCAGGAGCTTTCCAAGGCTTCCTCTTTATTCTCGGCCCCGAACTGCACCGAGGCCGGCATTGCCTTTGCCGCCATTGATTACACCTTGGCACCGCAAGCCTCTGTCCACGACATGGTGCTGGAGTGCCGCCAGGCTCTGCGCTGGCTGCATCAACATGGCGAAGAACTGGGCTTTGACCCGCAACGTCTCGTCGTGTCCGGCAGTTCTGCTGGCGCGCATCTGGCTGCCATGTGCTGCTTGCGTGGATGGAAAGATGATGCCGATTTACCCGTAGGGGCACCCGCAGCGGCGGTACTGGTTTCAGGCATTTACGACCTGCAGCCCCTGATTGGCACCAGCATCAATGAGGCACTGTCTCTGGACACGGCGAGCGCACAGGCGATCAGCCCCCAACTGCTTGATCTGACGGGCTTTCCGCCCGCCATCATCAGCTGGGGAGAAATCGAAACCTCGGAGTTCAAACGCCAGAGTCAGGCTTTTGCCGATGCGCTGGATGCATTGGGTGTCCGGTATCTGCCCCCCATCGAAATGCCAGCACGCAACCACTTCGATGTCATTCTTGACCAGGCTCGTCCCAACACCCGCTTGGGCGATGCCACGCACGCGCTCTTTGCGTCCTTGCCGGTCACCTCTACTCGGAGCAAGTGATGAAAAAAGTTGTCGACGTCGGGCTGCCACCCCTGAAGCAAGCGTTTTCCTGGGCCGTCAAAGCCAAGGGGGAAATGCTGTTTACGGTGAACGGACCTGTCCGGCCGGACGGCAGCATTGATACGGGAAGCATCGAGCAGCAAGCTCGCCTGACCTTTGCCAATCTGCAACGGGCCACGCAAGCGGCCGGTGGCAGCCTGGAAAATGTCACCCAAGTGCTGATCTACATGACCGATGTTGCCGACATGGACAGCATCGACAAGGTGTACAGAGAGTTTTTCTCCGCGCCCTTCCCCAACCGCGCCAGTGTTGGCGTTGCAGCCTTGGTGGAGCCGGGCATGAAGCTGGAAGTTCTGGCGTACGCGATGATCCCCTAAGGCCTGCAGAGGCGGACGAGCATCCAGCAAAGCCGCCCGAGCCTTGATCAACAAGCGTGTTGATTACAGTGAGTCAAACGGGTCTTGCGTACTTGGTAAGCCGGTGTCGTCCCCCAGCACAAAGCGCGGGATGAATTGCAGCACATACTGCCGCATGGCTTCGACCAGGCGCTGCGCATCCGGACGCAGTTCGCGGGATCGCAAGGACACCACACCGACCATATAAGGCACGTGGATATCAATCGGGCGCAGCACGACGTTGGGCAGTGGCAGGCCGTGGGCGGTAAAGGGGTCAATCAAGGACACGCCTACACCCTGGCTAGCCAGAACCAGGCCTTCCAACGACGAAGCAACCTCGATATGACGGATATCTTCCGGAGCTTCCGGACTGGCACGCAGCAAGGCGGTTGCCAGGGTATGACGCAAGCGGTGGCGGTTCTGGATGGAAATCAGGGGGGTGCCCTGAATATCACTGAGACGCACCAGTTCCTGTTTGGCCAGGGGATGATTGACGGCCATGCCCAGCAGGCAGGGGCTTTGACCTGACCAATGCAAGGTGCAACCATCAATGTCCAGCGGCAAACTGGTCACCGCCAGATCGGCCCTCCCTTCGTCAATGGCTTGCACCACTTCTTCCGGCTTTACCGTATCAATAATCAGCTTTTGCTTGAAGGCCGGATCGTGCTGCTCCATGATGCCCAGCGCTTGCGGCACCAAGCCAATCGCCAAGGCGTGAGTAGTCACGATGCGCAGAGGTCGCAGGCCCCCACGGGCGATTTCCAGAGCGCGGCTTTGCAGCACCTCCAGATTCATCAGCACGGGCCGGGCTTCCAGATAGAACTCGCGCCCTTGTTCAGTCAAGGTGACCTGCGGACGGGTGCGGGTAAAAAGCCTGAAGCCCAGTTCCTGTTCCAGCTCCTGGATCTGGCGGCTAACCACTGGCTGAGAGCGGTCCAGCAGTCTGCCAGCAGCGGTAACACTGCCAGCAGACATCACCGCTGCAAAGGCTTCTAATTGGCGAATTTCCATGTCGTTCTATGTGAATGCCGCATTTATCAACACGGAATATTCTAATGCGGAATAGTTAGCCGGACTAGCGTTTCACACCGAAACATTGATCCAGCGTGGGGAAAGAACCATCACGCACTTCAGCCGCGTATTGACCGGCTGCCTGGGAGATCAAGGCACCCACATCCGCGTAGGGTTTGGCGAATTTGGGGATCTTGCCATTGGTCAGACCCAGAATGTCTTCCGTGACCAGAACCTGGCCATCGCATGCGGGAGAAGCACCGATACCGATGGTCGGAATGGCGATGGTTTCAGTAATACGGCGACCCAGACCTTCTGCCACCCCTTCCAGCACCACACCCCAGGCACCCGCCTGTGCGTGAGCCACAGCGTCTTCCAGCACACGTTGGGCAGCGGCATCTGTCATGCCTTGAGCCTTGTAACCGCCCATGGTGTTGACGTACTGGGGCATCAAACCCACGTGTGCCAGCACGGGCACGCCGCGCTCGACCAGGAAGCGCGTGGTTTCAGCCATGGCCTGACCGCCTTCCAGCTTCACCGATTGGGCACCGCTGATGGCGAGCATACGCGATGCATTGGCAAATGCCTGCTGGGGTGATTCCTGATAGCTGCCAAACGGCATATCCACGACAATACAAGCATGTTGAGTCGCACGCACCACGGCAGCCGCATGGGCCGCCATCATATCGACCGTAATGCTTAAGGTATCGGGCATGGCATAGCCCACCATAGCGGTCGAATCGCCCACCAGAATCATATCCAGGTGCTCGTCCAGCATACGTGCGATAGGCGCGATGTAGGCTGTTAATGAAGCAATTTTTTGTTTGCCCTTGCAGGCGATCAAGGCGGGTACGCTAACGCGGACCTGCGTGGTATGTACGCTCATACTTACTCCAGCTGGAATCCCATAGAGCTAAAGCTTATATGGGATCATGAATGATGCAGATTGCAACATCTTAAGAAAAAATCCAGTCGACGCCTCTATAATCGCCGCAGGACAAAAAACAATAAGCTAATTTCCTGCCTACGTACAAGCTTCGCGTGTCCATCCCATGCGGATTCATGTCCTTTAAAGGACTTTTGCTTTGACACCGCCTGTACTCTAGAGCCCGATCGTTCCCAATGCGCGGTGGTTTCATCAGCCATGTCCTGGCTGTTTTGCCGTGCACTCAACCGAGGAGAGACCTATGTCGACTACCCCCCCAACAATCACCTTCCACGACGATAACCGTGCGCCACAACTGGGCATGGGCGTGTGGCAGGTACCTGCCGAGCAAACGGCCGATGTGGTGTGCAGTGGCATCGAAGCAGGCTACCGCCTGATCGATACCGCCGCCATCTACGGTAACGAGGCCGAGGTGGGCCAAGGGATTCGTCAGTCCAAGGTGCCACGCGAAGAGCTGTTTGTGACCACCAAGCTGTGGAATGACATGCATGGCCACGACAATACCCGTGCAGGCTTTGAAGAAAGCATGGACAAGCTGCAGCTGGACTATGTGGATCTGTACCTGATTCACTGGCCCGTGCCCAAGAACCGCCAGTACATCCAGACTTGGGAGACGCTGATCAATCTGCGCAATGAAGGTCGTGTGAAGTCGATTGGGGTGTGCAACTTCCTGCCCCAGCACCTGCAAACCTTGCTGGACAAGACAGGTGTGCTGCCCGTACTGAACCAGATCGAGCTGCACCCCGGATTTCAGCAGGCTGAATCGCGCCATTACCACGAAGACCACGCCATCCAGACGCAAGCCTGGAGCCCGCTGGGATTGGGCACGCTGTGGGACAACCCGGTGTTGAACAAGATTGCCAAGGAACATGGCCGTTCCGTGGCGCAAATCATGCTGCGATGGCAGATTCAGCTGGGCAATATGGTGATTACCAAGTCCAACTCCCCCGAACGCCAGCGCGACAATATGGACATTTTCAGCTTTGAGCTAAGCGAAGCCGATATGGCCGCCATTGCCAGCCTGGATCAGGCCGACGGCCGTCTTGGCCCGGATCCAGAACTGTTCCGCCTGCCCAAAAGCACCGTCCAGGACTAAGCCCTGGGGCGCACCCGACGCGCAGGCCCGGACAAGAAGGCTGCAAGAAGGGGCGCCAGGGCAAACAACCACAGCAGAGCCTGCGCCGACTGGCGTGCGCCCTGCACCCCACCGGGGTCCACAAAGCCCGAGGCTGTCGTAATGATTCCTGCCAAGGCCGCACCCAATGCCATCGTGAACAACTGCAAGGTGGTAATGGCGGCCGAGGCAATATTCTCCTGCCCCTTGGGCGCGGAATGAAATACCCGCGTCAGCAAATGCGGCCAGGCCAGACCAATCCCCACTCCGACTCCCAATAAAGACAGGTACAAGGCCCAGGAATAGTCCGTGCCTTCACTCAAGCCTACCCACGGGATAAAGACACCCAGCGCTACCAGAGACAGGCCCGACAATACAGGCCCGGCAATAATCATGCGATCCCCGGTTTTCAGCCCCCGACTGGAGCTGGCAATAGAACCCAGGGTCCAGCCGCCTGACATCAAGGCCGTCAGGTAGCCTGCTTTCAGCGGGCTCATGTGGTGGATGATCTGCAGGAAATACGGAATGAAAATTTCCGTTGCCACGGCCACGCTGACCAGACCAATACCGGCATACAGACTGCCCAAGGCCGTGCTGATGGAGTAAGTACCCTGCGGAAACAGGCGACTGGCCGACTTGCTGTCGGCACGCGCCATCAAATAAACCAGAATCGCCCCGCCCAGCACACCGGCCAGATTGATCATCCAGGAAGTAGACAGGCTACCTGCGGACATGACCAGCACAGAAGCGGTCAGCAGCAATACCTTGCCCAAAGTGGAACCGGATTTACGAGTTTCAGGCGCACGCGCATCGCGCAATTGCGTCCAGACCAGAATAGCCAGCAAAGCAGCACAAGGAAGGACACTCCAGAAAGCCAGACGCCACTGCCCCATCTGGGCAAATATCCCACCAATCGCCGGGCCCGACAAGGTTGCCACGCCCCACATACTGGACACCAAGGCCATGACGCGCGGCCAAAGTCGCTCTTCAAATACCAGCCGGATCGAAGAATAGCTCAGGCCCAGCAGCAAGCCGCCGCCCAAACCTTGAATCGTGCGGGCAAAGAGCAGGAAAGGCATGGAAGGCGCTGCCGCGCACAGGGTCGTGCCAATGGCAAAGAACAGCAAGGACATCAAGAAGCTGTGACGCAGACCCAGTTTTTCCAGAACTTGTGGCGACAGGGCCGAGCCCAGAATCGAGGCCACCACAAATAGCGTGGTATTCCAGGCGTAGTACTCCAGCCCGCCGATATCCTCCACCACCGAGGGCAGAATCGTGGTCGCCACGTACACGTTGATCGCATGAACGGCCACGCCCCCGGCCAAGGCCAGTGAGCGCAAGCCATTACGGCCAGACAGGAGTTCAGACCAAGACGCTTCTTGGGTATTTGCCATTTTTCTTTATCCAAACAAAGAGCCGGCAACCGTGCCGGCCCTTCAAACACACCAGTGCGCCAGTTGCACAGGGCACAACTGACGCACTGTTGGGCGTGCATGCACACGCCTTGACCTGCTGCCGGGCTTACGCTTTCAACAAGCCCCGCAAAACGTACTGCATGATACCGCCGTGACGGTAGTAATGCGCTTCGCTAGGCGTATCAATTCGGACCAGAGCCTCGAACTCGATATCGCCCGCACGCACTTTGACCTTCTCGGGAATCTTGTCCTGATTCAGGGCGGTAATGCCTTCAATATCAAAGATTTCATCCCCCGCCAGGCCCAAGGTTTCGGCGTTCTGACCAGCCGGGAACTGCAAAGGCATCACGCCCATGCCCAGCAGGTTGCTGCGGTGAATACGTTCGTAGGACTCGGCAATAACTGCACGGACGCCCAAGAGCACCGTACCTTTGGCCGCCCAGTCACGCGAAGAACCCGAGCCGTATTCCTTGCCGGCCAGAATCACCAGCGGGACAGCGGCATTCAAGTAATTGCGCGAGGCATCGTAAATCGTGGCCACTGGTGCGCCATCTTGCGTGAAGTCGCGTGTATAGCCGCCTTCCGTGCCCGGAGCCAATTGGTTGCGCAGACGCACGTTGGCGAAAGTGCCGCGAATCATGACTTCATGGTTACCGCGACGCGAACCGTAGGAGTTGAAATCCTGCGGTTTGACATCGTGATCCATCAAGTACGTTGCCGCAGGCGAGGTACGCGCAATCGAACCGGCGGGACTGATGTGATCGGTTGTCACTGAATCGCCCAGCTTGGCCAGCACGCGCGCACCTCGAATGTCCGAGACGGGGCTTGGATCGCGCTTCAGATCAATGAAGTAAGGCGGTTTGCGCACGTAGGTGGAATCATCCTGCCACTCGAAACGATCCCCTTTGGGGGTAGGCAGAGAGCGCCAGCGCTCGTCACCGGCGAACACATCGGCATAACCATCACGATACATATCCGAGGCAATCGCCTTGCTGATCACGTCCTGCACTTCAGCGGCAGACGGCCAGATGTCTTTCAGGAATACATCCTTGCCATCGCTGCCCTGCCCCAAAGGCTCGTGGTACAGGTCAATATCCATGGTGCCCGCCAAGGCGTAGGCGACCACCAGCGGTGGCGACATCAGGTAGTTCATCTTCACTTCGGGGTGAATACGGCCCTCGAAGTTGCGGTTACCGGACAGCGTGGACACCACGGCCAGATCGTTCTGGTTAATGGCCTGGCTGACCTCTGGAATCAAGGGGCCAGAGTTACCGATACATGTAGTGCACCCATAGCCAACCAGATCAAAACCCAGCTTGTCCAGATAGGAAGTCAGGCCTGCACGCTGGTAGTAGTCCGTGACCACGCGCGATCCGGGGGCCAGACTGGTTTTCACCCAAGGCTTGCGGCTCAAGCCCTTTTCCACGGCTTTCTTGGCCAGCAGACCAGCGGCCATCATGACGCTGGGGTTGGAGGTATTGGTACACGAAGTAATCGCGGCAATGACGACCGAGCCATGATCCAGCGTGCACTTGCTGCCATCGGCCAGCGTAAACTCCACCGCCGCTTTCCGAGGTGCTGGCGGCTTGTGCGAAGGCACGTCCGACGCGGGGAAGCTTTCTTCCACGGCCTCATCGTAGGTCGCTACATCGTCGCCCAGCAAGTCGCGCACAGCGGTACGGAATGCCGGTTTGGAGGAAGACAAGGCAATACGGTCCTGAGGACGCTTGGGACCAGCAATCGAAGGCACGACGGTGGACAGATCCAGCTCCAGGCGCTCGGAGTAGCGAGGCTCGTGCTGCGGATCGTGCCACAGGCCCTGAGCCTTGGCGTAGGCGCGTACCAGTTCGATCTGCTCTTTGCTGCGGCCCGTCAGCTCCATATAACGCAGGGTTTCCTCGTCGATGGGGAACATGGAGATGGTGGAGCCGTATTCAGGGCTCATATTGCCGATAGTGGCACGGTTGGCCAAAGGCACAGCGCTGACGCCGGGACCGTAGAACTCCACAAACTTGCCGACCACCCCATGCTGACGCAGCATATCGGTAATCGTCAGCACCAGGTCGGTAGCCGTGGTGCCTTCAGGCATTTGACCCGTCAGCTTGAAACCCACAACGCGAGGGATCAGCATGGAAATGGGCTGGCCCAGCATGGCAGCTTCGGCCTCGATACCGCCTACGCCCCAGGCCACCACGCCCAGACCGTTCACCATAGGCGTGTGCGAGTCCGTACCCACACAGGTATCGGGATACGCCAGCTGACGGCCTTGTTCATCGCGCGTAAAGACCACGCGGGCCAAATGTTCCAGGTTCACCTGGTGAACAATACCGGTGCCCGGTGGCACGACCTTGAAGTTATCAAAAGCACTTTGGCCCCAGCGCAGGAACTGGTAGCGCTCCATATTGCGCTCGTATTCGATTTCCACGTTGCGTTCAAACGAGCTGGGCTTGCCAAAGTCGTCCACGATCACCGAGTGGTCAATAACCAGCTCTACCGGTGCCAGGGGGTTGATTTTTTGCGGGTCACCGCCCAAGGCCTGCATGGCTTCACGCATGGCGGCCAGGTCCACAACGGCTGGCACACCGGTAAAGTCCTGCAGCACAACGCGTGCGGGGGTAAAGGCGATTTCACGATCGGGCTCGGCAGCAGGGTCCCAGGCGGCCAGGGCGCGAATATCATCGGCCGTGACATCGCCACCGTCTTCGGTGCGCAGCAAGTTTTCCAGCAGGATCTTCAAGCCATAAGGCAGGCTGGCAACATCCAGGCCATCTCCACGAACCGCATCTAACCGATAGTAGTCGTAGGACTGCCCGCCGACATCCAACTGGTGCAAAGCCTTAAAACTATCTACGCTTTTCATATCGGGATCTCCATGGAAAAGTGCCGGCCGATACCATCCAATCTACCCAGCCAGCGATACACATGTGGTAACTGTCTATTGGTCTAGACCATTTCACATCTTACACTCTGGCGTAATCCCCTGCCCTGCGCGACGTCCTTCCTGTGGCCTTGGGTCACACCTCCTCAAACTCGGAAACATTCTTTACGTATAATGCTTTAGGCGTCTTACGACCGTCTGTTCGGCCTCCCCAGCCCCTCCCTTTACTTCGAGCGTTCGCCCATCCTCATGTTTTTTGTTGATCTGCGCCGGCTGATTCTCTTGCTGGCTACTGCCAGCAGTCTGCTGACCATGGGCTACACCTTGTATGGAGCCTATTCAGCGGAGCGTTCCTTGCTGATCGAGCAAGCGCTGGAAAAGAACCGCGCCTACGCGCTGAAACTGGCCAGCAGCACCGATGCCTTCATCGCCAATTTGCAACAGCAACTTCGTTATAGCGCCAATGAACTCTCCCGCTCCCTGAATCAGGGCAACGAGCCCATGCTACGTGACGAGGTAAGGCGCCTGAAAGAACAAAACAATAGCTTTAACTCGGTTTTGATTCTGAATACCGAGGGCCGGGTTCTGGCCAATGCTCCTCAACAGCTCAACCTGCTTGGCACGACACTACGAGGGGAGGGCACAAAACTGGCACTGAAAACCAGGAAGCCCGTGGTCAGTCAGCCCTATCTGTCCGCAACCGGGCGCTTGCTGATCTTCCTGTCCCACCCGATTTTTGATGCGGAAGGCAATTACAAGGGCCTGGTAGGCGGTTCCATCTACCTGCACGAGCCCAATAGCCTGAACGCCTTACTAGGCGAGCACTTTTATCGTGATGGATCTTACATTTATGTGGTCGACCAGCACAAACGGCTGATTTTCCACCGTGACGTCGCCCGGATTGGCGAAGTCATACACGGCAACCCGGCCATTGACGCTGTCAGCCAGGGCGAGAGTAGCGCTCTATCCCTGCGCAACGTGAAAGGTGTAGACATGCTGGCCGGTTTTGCGCCCAGCAACGATGTGAAATGGGGCGTTGTGGTGCAAAGTCCCACCAAAGTGGTGCTGGATGAATTAACGGTCCTGCTGGGCAAGGTGCTGCGCAATTCCATCCCCTTTTTCCTGGCGGTGCAGATCCTGATCTGGATGTTGGCCATGCTGATCGCCAAACCCTTGCGACAACTGGCTCGCCAGGCTCCGCATCTGGACTCAGCCAAGGCCAGTTCGCGCATCGAGCAAGTTCACGCCTGGTATTTTGAGTCCCGCCAGATCAAGCTGGCCATGTTGCTGGGCTTGCAGCGTGTGAATCGCAAAATGGGCGTCATGGATGTGGAGCGCAATACCGACCCGCTGACCGGGCTGAACAACCGCCGAGGCATGGCTGTTGTGCTGCAACAATGGAAAGAAACGGACACCCCCTTTTCCGTGCTGACAGTGGATATTGACCACTTCAAACGCGTGAACGACACCTACGGGCACGATGTGGGCGATCTGGTGCTGAGCTTTCTGGCCGACACCATGCGGGCCTGCACCCGCGATACGGACCTGATCTGTCGGGTCGGGGGTGAAGAGTTCTGTATTTTCCTGCCCGATCAGGATGTAGACCAGGCCGTGCAACTGGCCGAGCGCCTGCGCATTTTGATCAGCGAAACCAATAGCCCAACTGGCTCACCCATTACGATTTCCATCGGGCTGGCACACTGGCCCTTGCATGCCCGAGAACACAGCACGGTGTTGAAACTGGCGGACGAAGCGCTTTACAAGGCCAAGCGCAATGGACGCAACCGCGTAGAAATTTGCGATCCTGCTGCCAGCGACGCTCAGAGCAGATCAGCTTAAAGACGACGCAAGACCTTGATACGCACATCCACCTGAAGATCCAGGCTCGTCAATTGACGAGCCTGCTCCAACCCTTGCGCGCTGGCTCGGAACAAATGTGGCGTCATCAAGAGCAGATCGGCAACTTTCTCTTGTGAATCAAGGCTGATCTGACAACGGACACGTTCAACAGCTTCCAGACTGAAACCGACCGGGGACTGCAAAGTCTCGTCCTTATCGGCTTTCAAGGTCGGATAAATAATGCGGCGCAGCTCCAGCAAATGGTCTGGGCCCGCTTCAACCTGCACCCAGATACCGCCCGGCTTCAGCGCACGCAAGAACTCCTCGGGCACGGCAAAACCAAACATGCACAGCAAGGCATCCAAAGCACCATCTGGCACGGGCAATTGTGCATTGCTACCCACCAGCCAACGTATGTCCGAGGAACTACGCGCCGCCGCCATGACAGCCCACTTGGAAATATCCAGACCAATCAGGGCCAACTGCCCATCCTGATCCTGCTGACGCAAATAACGCGGGTAATAGCCTTCGCCGCAGCCCGCATCCAGACAGGCATAAGGCGCCTCCCCTTCCAGGCCATCTATCAAGGCACGCCACACGCCAGCGGCGATAGGCTCGTACACCCCGGACCCCAGATAACGACGCCGCGCCGCCACCATGTCCTTGCTGTCGCCCGGATCACGTGAACGCTTGTTTTGTACAGGAAGCAGATTGATATAGCCCTGGCTGGCCGTATCGAAACAATGGCCCGAGGGGCAGCGCCAGCTGGGAGCCTCAAACGAGAGCGGCAAGCCGTCCAAAGGACAGCACAGTTTCTCGAACAGGGGCGGGGAAAGGTCAGACATGAATGAGTCGCTCTACGGCCACCGTGGCCAAGGCGATAGTGTAGCGCCCCGGCCTGTCTGTGCCGGGGCTCAGGATGAATTTACGACTCGGTCGCAAAGGCCAGCGCGTCGCGCAGCAAGGCCTCAATCAGGGGTTGAATGTTGCGGGCAGCCTCTTCCTTGTACTCAAAGGGCCACTGCTCTTCCATATAGCAGCACTGTGCCATTTCCAGCTGCACAGCATGGATGTTCTGCTCGGGACGTCCATAGTGGCGGGTAATGTAGCCACCTTTGAAACGACCATTCAACACGCTGCTGTAATCTTTGTTGGCCGAGGCGGTTTTCATCAGACGTTCGCTCAAGGCTGGATCGCAACTCTGACCATTGGCGGTCCCGAAATTCAGATCCGGCAGACGGCCTTCAAAAAAGCGCGGCACGACCGAACGAATCGAATGCGCATCCCACAGGACCACACGGCCATGCAGGGCCAGCAAACGCGTCAGCTCTTCTTCCAGCTTCTGGTGATACGGCAACCAGATGGTCTCGCGACGCTGGGCAACCTCACGCTCGTCCGGTTCCTGGCCAGGCTGGTAGATGGGTTCATCGCCAAACGTGTCCACGGGACACAGGCTGGTGACGCTTTGACCGGGATACAGGCTGGCATTGTCAGGCGGGCGGTTCTGATCCACCACAAACCGCGAATACGTCGCCACCAGCACGGACGCACCTAATTTTTGGGCGCACTCATACAAGCGTGGAATATGCCAATCCGTATCCGGCACCTGACGCGCTGACTCCGTAAAACGCGCCAGCAAGTCCGAAGGCACGTAGGTGCCCGAGTGGGGCATGGAAATCAACAAGGGGGCAGTGCCCGGATAAAACTCAAAGGCAGCAGGTACGGTCATGGCAGACTCCAGTCTGTTTCAGCACACAATCAAGAAGGAATAGGATACAGATCACCCCGGCGGTGCTGCCAGGCCGGAAGTGATTCACGCATGCGCTGCACGCGAGCGGGGTCCAGATCGGCGCAAATATAGCCTGGATGATCAGGCATACAGGCCAATACGGTGCCCCAAGGGTCAATAATCATGCTGCGACCCAAGCACGGCATGGCAGGACCGGGACCGCCGATCTGCGCGGCGGCCAGCACGTAACACTGATTTTCAATGGCTCGGGCGCGCAACAGCACTTCCCAGTGGTCACGGCCGGTATGCACATTAAAGGCGGCAGGCACTACCAGCACATTCGCGCCACGGGCACGCAAGGTACGGAACAGCTCGGCAAAGCGCATGTCATAGCAAATGCTCAGACCCAGATTCAGATCCCCGACCTGCACATTTTGCAGACGCTGGCCGTGGCAGAAATCGTCGGACTCGCGGTATTCCAGACCGTTCACCACCGCATCGTACAAATGCACTTTGCGGTATTGCGCCACGATTTCACCCTCTGGTGAAAACGTCACGCTCGTGTTGCCCAGGCGATGATCATCAGGACGGCGCTCGTGCATGGAACCCAGATGAATCCAGGCACCGGTGCGGCGCGCCAGGCTGGCCATGTGATCGGTCACCAGACCCGGAATGGGCGTGGCATTTTGCTGCAACCATTCCGTATCACCACGTACATCGCTGTACTCGGGAGTCACAATCAGTTGTGCGCCGTCTTTGGCAGCGGCCAGCACCCAATGTTCCAGCTGGTCCAGATTGGTTTGGCGGTCGCGGCCGCTATCCAATTGAACCAGGGCAACACGTGTCGTAGACATACTTTTATCCTTTCGGACCGGCTCAATACTGCAAGGCGCGGGCCGTTTCCAAGGCCAGACGGGACAAGACACCCGCTCCCTGGCCACCGTATAAAGAGGTGCTGGTGCGGCCATCGGTAAAGCCATCGGCCATCACGGCCAGCACCACACTGCGTTCGCCCATCGTCAAGATACCGGCATCGTGACGCAAGCCGGGCAAGGAGCCGGTCTTGTGAGCCAGTTGGGCGATAGAAGGCAAAATTGCCGCAAAGTGACCTCGTTCACGCTGATCCGCCAGCATGTCCAGCCCCTGCTGACGCAGGCTTTCCGGCAGGGCAGGCGAATGCAATAGATACAGCAAGGTCGAGCAGGCATCCTGAACGGTCGTCCAGTTGTCTTTACCGGCCTCGCGCGCCTTCATGTCCATCATGTGGCGCTGCAAATCCGTATGCTGCAAACCGGCCTGGGCGCTCCAGGCGTTGATGTTATCCATGCCCAGCAAGTCGATCAGGGCATTGGTGGCGACGTTATCGCTCAGGATAATCATCAGCAGGGCCAGCTCGCGCAGGCTCAGGCTGGGCACGCCGGGCAGCTGGCTCAAGATGCCAGTGCCAGGGGTACGGTCGCCCTCGGGCAGAGGGTAAACCGTATCCAGCGACAGCTTGCCCTGAGCAACTTGCTCGAGCAGGCACAGGAGCATGGGCGTTTTGATCAGGCTGGCCGAGGGCATGACGCGCTGCGCATGCCACTCGAACAAGGAGGTACCGTCGGTAGCGTAGACCGCCATCGAAATACGGGCGGACTCCTGGGTCAGCAAAGGCTCCAGTCGTTCCTGCAGGCGCTCACGAACCAGTGGCGCATCCAGCAACTCGCTTCCTAAGGTAAACATACACACTCTCCTTCAGTACTCAGACCAAAATCATGAACAGACCGGCGAACATCAACAAGTTGATGATCATGACCGCCCAGCCGTTATACAACATGTATTTGAGCTGAGTGGATCGCGCCAGGCCCATCTGGCCGAACATGTCCGAAGAGGGGAAAGGACCAAACCAGTCAATCTGCGAGCTGCCCAGAATAACGGCAGCGGTAGCTGCAGGGCCCACACCAGCCGCAGCCAGAACGGGGCCAAAAATCTTGGCGGTAAAAGTCATCTGCGCGACGGCCGCACCCGGTATGTGACCGACCACGTTAAAGGCCACAATCAACATGCACAGCACAGCGCCACTAATACCCACCAGATACGGTTGTACCGAGTCCAGCAAGGCGTGGTAGGCGTTCAGCTGATCCACCAGCACCAGCACCGGGTTGAACAGCCAGAACAGGAAGAAAATCCAGATCAGCTTGCCCGCACCGGCATACATGGCCTGCAAAATTTCACGTGGGTTCATACCACCGGCCAGACCGGTTGCCGCACCCAGAGACACCATCACGATAATGGCGTAAGCAAAGCCGGCCTTGGAGGCGATACCCACCGCAGCCAGACCCACGATGGTGATGCAGAAAGCCCAGGCAGCGCGCACAGCCTTGGGCGAAGCCTTGGCATTCACGTCAAAAGCAGCCTGACCTTGCGAGGCTTCTTCGTACTGGAAATAGTCCTTGGTCATCTTCTGAATGCGACCGGACATGAACCAGCCGGTCAGCAAGGTCGCCGCTGCCATGGGCAAGCCAGCAACCAGCAGGTAATCGGTGTAGCTCAGACCGGTCAGACCCGTCACGGTCACCACGTTAGGGGTGAATGGGCCCAGCACCAGACCGGCGGAACCGGCACTTTGGAACAAGGCAGCCACAGCGGGAGGGGACAGACGCACGGCCGCGGCAATTGGAATCACCACCGCAGCAATAATGGCGTTACCGCCAGCCAGCGTACCCAGAGCGCCACAGATCAAGGTGGAGGCCACCATGATGCCCAGACGCACACGCACCGGATTGGACAAGCCAATACGCTTCACAATGGCTCGCACCAATTGCTCGGCGGCACCCGTACGGGCAGCCACTTCACCCACCCCGGCGCCCAGCACAATAATCAAACCCACCACGGCAATGAACGAGCCCAGGGACTCGGCCAGCAGTTTGCCCATGGCAATGGGCGTCGTACTGGTCATGATGGCACCCAATACAATCGCACCAATCGTGGCCAGAACAATATCCACACCCAACAAGGCGATAAGCGCAAACACCACTACCGGCGTCAAGCCCCACAGGGAGCTTTCACCCGGCATGTAAAAGTGGGTGTACAAGGCAATCGCCATGCCAATTAAAAACACCACCATGGCAGCATTGCGCTTGCCCGTTGGCATTTGTTGCTGAATGACACTCATGTCGTCTCCTTAACGATCCTTCCTGGCCAGTTTTCAAAAACCGGCCTGCATGTGATGCAATCGCCCTGCCCTGGTTGACCGCCCCAGGTCACAGCGACTGTTTTCTTGTCCGACGCGCCGCTTATAGCGGGATAATCGGCGCATCCAGGCTTTGTGCCTGAGCGGCAAAGGCGCGATCAAGCACCTGGCCGGGCCGCTGCTCCGGGGCAACAGGATGAACCTGTACGCCATTCACAAACACGGTCTGCACACCTTGAGACGGTAAGGTGGGCTCTTCCCAAGTGGCGCAATCTTGCACCGTTTCGGGATTAAACACCACCAGATCCGCCCAGGCGCCGACTTGCAACACGCCGCGGTTTTCCAGCCCGAAGACCGAGGCAGGCATGGCGGTCATTTTGGCAACCGCCTGCTCCAGGGACATCAGGCCATCTTCGCGTACGTACCGCCCTAAAATGCGCGTGAAACTCCCCCACAAACGAGGGTGGGGATGCGCATCCGCAGGCAATCCGTCCGAGCCCACCATGCAACATGGGTGGCTGAAAATGCGCTGGACTTCTTTCTCGTCCATCGCAAAATAAATCGCGCCAGCAGGCAGCAAACGCCGTGCGGCAGTTTCCCGGTCGCAGCCCCACTGCTCGGCAATCTCGGCCAGATACAGGCCATTGCACTCGGGGTGAGGCTCGGACCAGGTAATACGAATCTGGTCTATGGTGTGGGCGCGCGCGGGGATCAGGATCGTGGAGCTGCCCGAATAGGGATAAATATCCAGGGTGGCCTGCACGCCATCGGCGCGGGCCCGATCAATATTGGCCAAGGTATGGCTGCTGCGGCCCCAGTTGGCCGGCATCATGCACTTGTGGTGCGACACCAGGGTGGCGCACTGCGTCTGGCGGCCTACCGCCAGCACTTCTTCTACCGACTCCTGCACCGTGTCGCCTTCATTGCGAATATGGCTGGTGTGCAAGGAGCCCTTGGAAGCGGCAACACGGGCCAGACCTTCCAGTTCGGCCGGCTCGGCCATGCAGCCGGGCTCGTAAGCCAGGCCGGTACTAAAGCCCACGGCGCCTTCTTCCAAGGCCTTGGCCAGCAAGGCTTCCATGGCCTTTTGTTCATCGGCATTCGGCTGGGACAAGGGGTCCTGCATCACGGCCATGCGCAGATTCGCGTGACCGACCAGAGCCGCCACGTTGATCATGGGCTTGAGCTTGCGCACGGCTTGCACGTACTGCGCCATGTCTGCAAACAAGGGAGAATCGCCCAGCAAGGCCAAAGCCGCTGCCGAGTTGCCAGGCAAAGGAGCCGGGAAAGCGCTGACGCCACAATTGCCGACCACAACCGTCGTAATGCCCTGGCTGGTTTTCCAGTCCAGAACAGGCCGCTCGATGAACATCAAATCATCATGGCCGTGAGTATCAATAAATCCAGGAGCCACCACATGGCCGCTGGCGTCCACCGATTGATCGGCGTGCCAGGCGCTCAAGTCGCCCACGGCGACAATCCGTCCTTCTCGAATACCCACATCACCACGCCAACGCGGGGTGGCCAAGCCATCAATAATCCAGCCATTGCTGATCTTGACGTCCAGCCTGCGGTCGTCTGTCTGCATCTACGTCTCCACTAACCCTCCCACAAAAAGGGGAGTTGACCGCATTATCCAAAGGTATTATTAATATGAAAAATTGTTTAAGTTAATTGATTAATCAGAAAATGATATGGACAGACTTCCCAAGCACATCACGCTCAAGCACTTGAACGCGTTTGTCGCCGTGGCCCAGGAGGCCAGTTTCACCCATGCCGCGCGTCGTCTTTTTCAAACACAATCCTCGGTCACGGGCCTGATCCAGCAGTTGGAAGTTGCCCTGAATACCACCTTGTTCAACCGCACCAGTCGGCGTGTATCCCTGACGCCTATTGGTCAGGAGTTCCTGCCGCGCATCACCCGCCTGCTGGCAGATTTTGATGGCGCCATCAGCGATGTCATGCGTTATGGGGAATTGAAAAGCGGGCGGGTCAGTGTGGCCGCAGCGCCGTCGGCCATTACGGATTTGATAGCACCGGCAGCCGCCAATTTCTCCCAGCAGCATCCGGCGGTCCGTCTGTATTTACGGGATGACAACTCGGGACGCATTCAACGCCAGATCGTGGCCGGGGAGATCGACTTTGGTCTGACCAGTCCCTGGGCGGATGTCCAAGGGCTGGACAGTCAACCCTTGCTGGAAGACCAGTTTGGCGTGCTCTATCGCAGCGACGACAAGCTGATCAAACCGGATGCCAACAACACGGTCAGTTGGTCTGCTCTGAATGAGCGCAAGCTGGTGGGCGTCGTAGACGAAACCGGCATCATGGCAGTGCTGCAGTCCCGACCGGACCTGCCCATCGAAACCTCGGCCCCGTTTTATGAAGCGTCCAGCACCACCTCGCAAGCAGCGCTGGTGCAAAGTGGTCTGGCCATTGCCCTGCTGCCCGCCTTGGCTGCACAACGGGTCTTGATGCCCGGTCTGAGCTTCTCCTTGCTGCAGGCCCCCACGCTGGTCCGTACCTTGTGTCTAATGTTTCACCAAGAACATGACTTGACGCCCGCGGCAGCGGCATTGGTCGATGAGGTGCGAGCCTACGTGAAAAAAGCTCCTTTACCGCCTGGATGCCGCGCTCTGTAAGCATGTGCAAATGTGGTGGGAGACAGGCTTGGGCTCAGTAACAATAAGGACGGCAAGTCGCGTCCCGTTTTCCTCGCGACTTGGCCCTGACTGCTCGACCCTTTCCCTTCGATAGACGAACAGCAAAGCTGGACGTAGAATCGCCTCCAAGCCTCGCCTGATCACAATGCCGTCATGCCAGTGCTCCTTCTCTGGGATCGACAGCACAAGGGCGAACCTGCAGGTCATTGTCCTGCTCTCCAGGAGAAGCCATATGACGCAGTCCTCCGCGGCATCCAGCAACGCCAAGCCGCTTCACATTGACGACATTACCGTCGTAGACAACAGCAAACTTAAAAAAGCCGTAACCGCCGCTGCCTTGGGCAACGCCATGGAATGGTTTGACTTTGGCGTTTACGGCTTTGTGGCCGCCACCTTGGGTAAAGTCTTTTTCCCCGATGCCTCTCCCGCAGTACAAACCATTGCAGCCCTGGGTACCTTCTCGGTGCCCTTTTTGGTGCGGCCTCTGGGAGGTGTGTTCTTTGGACTGATGGGGGACAAGTTCGGTCGTCAGAAAGTGCTGTCCCTGACCATTATCATCATGGCCATCAGCACCTTCCTGATCGGCCTGATTCCCTCTTATCTATCCATCGGCATCTGGGCACCCATTTTGCTGCTGCTGTGCAAGCTGGCCCAAGGCTTTTCCGTAGGCGGTGAATACACTGGCGCGGCAGTTTTTGTGGCCGAATACGCGCCCGACCGGCAGCGCGGGTTCCTGGGTAGCTGGCTGGACTTTGGCTCTATCGCGGGCTTTGTTCTGGGCGCCGGTTTGGTCGTGCTGCTGCAAACGTCCCTGACCGAAGAGACCTTCCAGGATTGGGGCTGGCGCATTCCTTTCCTGATTGCCGGTCCACTGGGTATTTTGGGCTTGTACCTGCGCCATGCCGCTGAAGAGACTCCCGCCTTTACCGAGCAACTGGAAAAGATGGAGAAAGAAGACCGCGCCGCCCTGACAGAGCGCCCCACGGTTTCCTTTGGCGAGATATTCTCCAAGTACCGCAAAGCCCTGCTGATTTGTATTGGCATGGTGCTGGTCACCAACATCACCTATTACATGTTGCTGACCTATATGCCTACCTATCTGTCCAGCAGCCTGGGCTATGCCGAAGAACATGGTGTCTTCATTATTGTGGTGGTGATGATAGGGATGCTGTTCGTGCAACCGGTGGTAGGTTTTGTCAGCGACAAGATAGGTCGCAAACCCTTTCTGATGGCCGGTAGTCTGGGCCTGCTGATCTTTGCGATTCCCGCCTTTCACTTTATTGGTAGCGACAGCAATGTGCAGATCTTCCTGGGGCTGCTGATTCTGGCCGTTTTACTGAACTGCCTGACCGGGGTCATGGCCTCTACCCTGCCCGCCCTGTTCCCGACCCGGCTACGTTACAGCGCCTTGGCCGCCTCCTTTAACATCGCCATCATTGTGGCGGGCCTGACGCCTACAGTTGCGGCCTGGCTGGTGGAGCAGACCAACAACTTGCTGGTGCCTGCCTACTATTTGATGTTTGCCAGCGTCATCGGCTTGATTACCGCCCTGTTCCTGCCCGAAACGGCGAACCGCCCCTTGCGCGGCGATACACCTACCGCCTCCAACCGCAAGGAAGCCAAGGAACTGCTGCAAGAAGCGTATGACCACATCGAACAAAGCGTGCAAGATGTGGAAGAAGCCATTGCCAAGGCCGAGGAAGAACTGGAAGCCTTGAAGCAAAAACGCCAGCGTCTGGTGGACCGCCACCCCGAGCTGGATTAATGAAACAGTCCTCTCTATATAGAGGGTAGGTGCTGTCGGATGGGGGGCCTGAACCGCCCCCTGCAACTTTCACAGCGGCAACGCCAAACCGCTTGTTCCCGTAGAAAAAGCCTGAATCTGCTTCAAGTCAGATTCAGGATTTTTTGTGGCGGCTCAGGATTCAAACAAGAATCCTCCAAGCCATCGTTCAGAGCACGGTATTAAACCGTCAAACCGCCCGACACTTCCAGCGTCGTGCCATTGATGAAGCTGGCTTCATCCGAGGCCAAAAACGCATACACATTGGCGATCTCTTCAGGCTTGCCCATGCGGCGCAACCAACAATGATCACGAAAGCCTTGCAGCACTTTTTCGGGGATGGTTTTCAGGATGTCTGTTTCGATAAAACCGGGACAGACGGCATTGACGCGTATCCCCTTGGGGCCCAACTCCCTGGCCCAGGTTTTGGTAAAGCCTATCACCCCGAACTTGCTGGCCGCGTAATTGGTTTGACCATAATTGCCGTACAAACCCACCACGCTGGAAGCATTGAGAATGGAACCGCTTTCCTGCTCCAGCATCACCGCGGCCACGGCCTGAGTGAAGTTGAAAACCGCTTTCAGGTTCACATCAATCACATCATCAAATTGCTGCTCGGTCATGCGTACCAGCTTGGCGTCCTTGGTGATCCCGGCATTGTTCACCAGCACATCAATGCGGCCAAACTTTTGCTTCACATCCGCCACCATAGCGTCAATCTGTGCACGGTCCGTCACATCCACGGTGTAGCCTACGGCGGTAACGCCATTACCACTTAAAGACTGCGCTGCTTGATTGACGGCATCCGCATTACGATCGCACAACACCACAATCGCCCCTTCCTGGGCAAACTTCCTGGCCGTTGCCAAACCAATTCCAGCTGCCGAACCGGTGACTATGGCCACTTTATCTTTCAATCGCATTCCAGCTACCTTTTAGAAATTGTTCAACGCTGTTGTGCAAACAAAAGGGCTTGACCGCAGCCGTACAGACCTTTTCCTGTGGACCTGCTTGCACCAGCACACTGTTTTGTACTCCGATCACAAGCAGACCGCCAGTCACGGTGGGCAAACTGTACACAGACACAATGGCCCCGAAAGGGGCCACTTGAACAGCGGGATAAGGGCGAAATACACATGCGCCATAGCCCTGCTCGGAAACCAGGACAGGCAGCCAGCAAACCACGGCCAGCGTCATCGCAATAGACGATCAGAACCAGCAGCCGTCAATGAAAATCAGTTGCTTGCCCATGGCAGATCCGGCGCAATCAAGGGCTTACCGTCATAGCCATGCACCACACCAAAGCGCTCATGGGCCGCACGCCAATCGCGTTGTGCCTGGCCGATCACGTCCTTGTTTTTACCAACAAAATTCCACCACAACACCAGTTCCTCGGTATACGGCTCGCCACCCAGCACAATGACTCGGCTGCCGGCGCTCAGACTCAAGCTCAACTGCGTCAGGCCACGGCCCACATAGGCCAATTCATTGGCCTCGAACTGCTCGGAGTGAATACCCAGGGTGCCTTGCACGACTAAAAAGCCATACTCAAACTCGGGGTTCAAATTCAGTCTCACTTCCCCAGCCTTGGAGCTGCTCAAATCCATCCCCACCATAGGCGAATACATTTTGCTGGGTGCCTGATGCTGTGCATAGGTACCGGCCAGCAGGGTAAAGTCGCACTCGCCCTCACGCCAATGAGGCAAGTCGGGATGGTGGTCAAAAGCGGGTTCACAGGTGGCGTCCTTGGACGGCAAGGCAATCCAGAGCTGAACCGCATGCAGCTTGTCCTCGCCGGGCAAAGACTCCTCGGTATGGCTGATACCGCGTCCCGCTGTCATCAAGTTCACCTGACCAGGCTTGACCACTTGCACATGGCCCAAGCTGTCACGGTGCAGAACCTCGCCCTGAATCATCCAGGTAAAGGTTTGCAGGCCAATATGTGGATGAGGGCCCACACGCAGGCCGGATCCCGACGTGAACACGGCGGGCCCTGCATGATCCAGGAAGCACCAGGCCCCCACCATACGCCGTTGCGAGGAAGGCAGAATCCGGCTGACGGTAATGCCCCCACCCACTTGTGCGCCGCGCCCGGCAACACGTTGAACATGTTTTTCGCCGTTGATGTCTTCGGGACAATCAAAGGATGAAGAGACTTCGGAACTGTGTGTACTCATGGGTCGAACTCCTGAAAACAGATCTGGGGGCTGGGTTTCAAACAGCCAAAAGCGCTGGCCACTCAAGTGACCAGCGCAGCGCCGAAGCGATTTACTTACCGGATGTGAACTTGGTGTGGCTATTGATCAAGTTGCGGTAGTCGGGGATATGGTTGGAGAACAAGGCACCCAGACCTTCCACGTCGTTACGCCAGTCGCGGTGCAGTTCGCAAGCCACGCCAAACCAGGTCATCAGTTGAGCACCGGCCGAAGACATGCGATCCCAGGCCGAGTGACGTGTCAGTTCGTTGAATGTGCCCGAGGCATCGGTGACCACGAACACATCAAAGCCTTCTTCCAAAGCCGACAGGGCCGGGAAAGCCACGCACACTTCAGTCACCACACCGGCAATGATCAGCTGCTTCTTGCCCGTTGCCTTGATGGCTTTGACGAATTCTTCGTTATCCCAGGCATTGATCTGACCAGGGCGAGCGATATAAGGCGCATCCGGGAAGGTTTCTTTCAGCTCCGGGACCAAAGGACCATTAGGGCCTTCTTCAAAACTGGTGGTCAGAATGGTGGGCAAGTTGAAGTACTTGGCCAGATCGGCCAGAGCCAGCACATTGTTCTTGAACTTGTCTGGATCAATGTCACGAACCAGGGACAGCAATCCGGTTTGGTGGTCAACCAGCAAAACAGCGGCTTGGTCTTTATCAAGACGTTTGTAGGGCGTAGTCATCTCAGTTTTCCTCAAAGGGGATTGAAAAGATCGGGTACCACAGGGTAGTACCCGGTACTGCCACAGCGCTGGTGGTATCGCGCTGCAAATTACGTATCAGGGCAGCCATCGGCCCTCTGTTCAAACTGCGAGGGCGGCTCACGCAGCCCCCCCAGCCTTGCACTACTACGATGCCGATCCCGATGCCATGGCACCAAAGCGGCCATTATTGAAGTCATCCATAGCCTGCAAGATCTCTTGCTTGCTATTCATGACGAAGGGGCCGTGTCTCACAATGGGCTCATCAATGGGTTCACCACTGATCAGCAGGACAACGGCGTCGTTATTGGCTTCCACGCTGAACTGGCTGCCTGTCCGATCCAGCACGACCAGTTGCCCTTCACGAGCCACGCTTTGACCATTGACCAGTACGGTGCCTTGCAGCACCACCAAGGCGGCTGTCCAGCCTTCAGGGCTTTCCAGCTCGGCAATACCACCCTGATTCAGACGCATATCCCATACATTCATGGGGGTAAAGGTCTTGGCAGGGCCAGCAGCACCATCCTTTTCACCGGCAATGACGCGCACCATGCCAGCAGCATCAGGCAGTGCGACCACAGGAATTTGCTGATCGGTAATGGCCTGATAGCCAGCGGGAGCACGCTTGTCTTTGGCAGGCAGGTTGACCCACAGCTGTACCATTTCCAAAGTGCCGCCAGAACGAGCAAAAGCGTCGGAGTGATACTCCTCGTGCAAGATGCCCGAGCCGGCCGTCATCCACTGCACATCACCGGGGCCGATCGTGCCGCCCTGACCCGTGGAGTCGTGGTGTGAAACCTCGCCCTTGTAGACGATGGTGACGGTTTCAAAACCCCGATGTGGGTGCTGGCCAACGCCGCGCTTGTGGTTGCTGGGAGCAAACTCGGCAGGGCCGGCATAGTCCAGCAGCAGGAAGGGGCTCAACTGTTTTGCGTGTGTGTGGTACGAAAACAGGGAGCGAACGGGGAAGCCGTCGCCCACCCAGTGAGGACGGGGAGCGCTATAGATACCAAGAATTTTCATCATGTCCATCTCCTTGTTTCAACATAAGAGACAGAATAAACTCGGGACAACGAAGCCAGTAGCCCCCTAAATCGGCCATCTATGTTCCATTTATGGAACGATAAAACTGCCATGCAAGATTTAAACGACTTGTACTTCTACGTTCAGATTGTGGATCACGGCGGCTTTGCCCCGGCCGGTCGCGCACTGGGTTTACCCAAATCCACGCTTAGCCGCAGGCTGGCTGCACTGGAAGAGCGCCTGGGAGTGCGGCTGATCCAGCGCTCCACCCGCCGCTTTACCGTGACCGAGATTGGCCAGACCTATTACGAGCACTGCAAGGCCATGCTGGTAGAGGCCGAAGCGGCACAGGCAGCCATCGAACTGACACGTGCCGAGCCGCGCGGTGTGGTGCGCCTCAGTTGCCCCATCACCTTACTGAACGCCCATGTCAGTGATATGTTGGCCGACTTCATGGTCAGCTACCCGCATGTCACGGTGCAATTGGATGCCACCAACCGGCGCGTGGACCTGATCGGGGAAGCGCTGGATATGGCGATCCGCGTGCGCCCGCCACCATTGCAAGACAGCGATCTGGTGATGCGTGTTCTGTCCGACCGCAGCCAATGTTTGATAGCCAGCCCGGAGCTGATTGCCAGCCACGGAATGCCCGGCTCACCCGCTGATCTGGCGGACTATCCCAGCCTGGCATTGGGGCTGCCACAACAAAGCCATACCTGGACCTTGTATGGTCCCGATGGCGCACAAGCCGTGCTGCATCACACGCCCCGCCTGATTACCACCGATATGACGGCCTTGCGCTGCGCAGCACTAAAAGGCGTTGGTGTGGTGCAGTTGCCTACCCTGGTAGTCTGCGATCAATTGGCCGACGGCTCTTTGGTGAAACTGATTCCGGACTGGGCTCCACGACGCGAAATCATTCATGCCGTGTTTTCCTCCCGCCGGGGGCAGATGCCAGCTGTGCGAGCATTGCTGGATTACCTCGTCGAACGCTACCAGCAGATGGATGAGGACTGACAGCAACCTTGCCAAGACACAAAGAAAAACGCCCTGCATATGCAGGGCGTTTTATAGTCCTGGGCAATCAAGCCAGGGGATCAGGCGCCGCCATTAAAGTCGCGAACTTGCTTTTCAGCTTCCTCACGCGCAATGCCGTAGCGCTCCTGAATTTTACCGACCAGATATTCGGTATTGCCTTCGGCAACATCAATATCGTCATTGGTCAGTTTTCCCCATTTGGCCTGAATCTTGCCAGACAACTGTTTCCATTTACCTTTGATCGTATCTTCATTCATAGTCGCTCTCCTGTTTCAACGGGAATTCACAATTAGGATTGATGACGGAACTTTTATTCCGGTTTTACTTTCAATCCCGACGAATCGACTTTCACAACGCCTTTCACACTTTCCGTTGCAGCAACGGCTTTCTTGTGCTCAATTTCACTGGGCACGGTACCGGTCAATGTTGCGACGCCATTATTGGTTTCAACAGAGATATCCGTGCTCTTCAAATCCTTGGTGCTGGCCAGATCAGCCTTGATCTTGGTGGTGATCCAGGTATCGCTGACGGCTTCGCCTGCGCTTGCCGAGTGATCCTGATTAACGGCTGGTTCATTAGCCATTGCACCGCTTTGCAGACCAAAACTCAAAGCAGTCGTCATCAACACACTGGATAGGATGGCGGATTTTTTCATATAAGTTCTCCAATATCAGAAAGGGAATTTTTAATTTAAAAACCCTTTATCCCTGCTATTAAAAGGAGTCCAAATCAATCAACAAAAATTTCGTTGTTTGCGATGGATGGTTCCACCGTAACATTCCCGACCAGGCTGAAAACTACAAAATGCTACAAGCAATTTCTTTATAAGTATTTTCTTCAAACTTCATACATCCCTATTCACCTCACTTATGGAAAGCGGCTTGTTTCAGGCCAATCCTGGCCATCATGCAGGCCAGACAAAATCCGCCCTGACACGCAGCACGGCTGGTTTCCATACGTTCCTGACGAAGAAACGGAGGCCCCTTTGAGGCGAAAAATTCTGGGCACGAACAGAGCAGTCAAGCAGAGCCTCGCTCACTGGATAGGAGCCGCTCAGGGCAGATACATAAAGTAAAAAATTTAGCAGGGCTGCTAACAAAACCACCGCCTTAACCGCGATGCTTGTCGCGCAAACACGCCCTCCGCAGCCGACAAGCGAAAAAAAGCCAGATCATCGAATTGATAATCTGGCCAAAATCAGAACAAGGTGCAGACTGCGCACTCTTACCCAAGCAACAAAGTCACTATCGATCAACGCAGATGATGCACCTCCTGCATCCCGTAAACCTGCACCGGCAAGCCAGCCTGACGCGCTTTAAGCTGCAAGGCCAGGTATTGGGAATAATGACGCGACTGATGCAAATTGCCGCCGTGGAACCACAAGTTCGGCTGTTGCGTTGGCTTCCACATATTGCGCTGCTCGCCCTCCCAGGGCCCTGGATCTTTGGTGGTTTCCGAACCCAGACCCCAGCACTTGCCTACCCTATCCGCCATTTCCTGGCCTGCCAGATCGGCCACCCAGCCATTCATGGAACCGTAGCCCGTGGCATACACCACCAGGTCCGCAGGCAGTTCCGTGCCGTCTGTCAGTACCACAGCGTTCTCTGTCAGATGGCTGATGTCGGTCCGGGACTTCAGCTTGATGCTGCCATCAATAATCAGTTCGCAAGCGCCCACATCGATGTAATAACCCGAAGCACGACGCAGATACTTCATGAACAAACCGGAGCCATCGTCACCCCAATCCAGCATGAAGCCTGCCTCCTCCAGCTTCTGATAGAACTGTGCATCGCGCTCGCGGATCTTGTCGTACACAGGGATCTGGAAGTCCGCCATGATGCGGTACGGCAGAGAGGCAAAGAGCAAATCTGCCTTGCGCGTGGTGACTCCCGATGCCAGTGCCCGTTCAGAATACAGATCTCCCAAGCCGATCTCCATCAAGGAGTCGGATCGCACAATATGCGTGGACGAACGCTGCACCATGGTGACATCCGCCCCCGCCTCCCACAGCGCCGCGCAAATATCGTGCGCCGAGTTATTGGCCCCGATCACCACTACTTTCTTGCCCGCATATGCTTCTGGTCCGGGATGCTGCGAGGAGTGCTGCTGTTCGCCCTTGAACACATCCTGCCCCTTTATGCTGGGCACGTTTGCCTTGCCGGACATGCCCGTAGCAAAGACCAATTGCTGTGGCCGTAACGTCATGGGCTTGCCATCACGTTCGATCTCCACCTCCCAGGTCTGGCTGGACTCGTCGTAGCGCACCTTCTTGCATACGGTGCTGCTCCAGTAATTCAGCTCCATCACCTTGACGTACATTTCCAGCCAGTCGCCAATCTTGTCCTTGGGTGCAAAGACAGGCCAGTTATCGGGGAAAGGCATGTAAGGCAGGTGGTCGTACCAGACGGGGTCGTGCAGGCACAGCGACTTGTAGCGTTTGCGCCAGCTATCGCCAGGGCGGGCATGTTGATCAATGATGAGCGCGGGTACGTTCAACTGCCGCAGGCGCGCGCCCAGCGCAATACCACCCTGCCCGCCGCCGATCACCAGCACATAGGGCTGCTCGGTCGTGCCCAACTCAGCCTGCTCCTGTTGACGACGTTCCTGCCAGGTCTGACGCCCACGGCGAATGCCATGCTCGGCCCCCATGGGGCGGCGCACACCCAAAGGCTCCTCGTGCCCTTTCAATTCCGACATGGTGGTCAGGAAGGTCCAGATCTTCCCGTCCTTGACCCGAATATGGCCGTAGCCACGCGCCAGGTCAGTTTCCACACGAAACCAGCCCTCCACCAGACCTTGGCCGTCGTCACTGACCGGCTCGGCACTGTCGCGCTCGAACCTGGCTGACACGGCGCCTTGTTGCTGCTGCGTCAGCATGTCGCGGATCTGGTCGCGCCCTTCCATGGTTCGGATATTCCAGGTGAACATGACCAGATCACGCCAAAAACATTCTTCGGCAAACAGGGCTGCCGCATCGTCCGGTGCATTGCTGGCAAGCGCATGGGTCAGCTGTTCAAGAACCGTGTCCAACTGTCGCGCAGACGGCTGCAGTTGCTGCTGTGTTTGCATGATTTGTCTCCATATCGTTTTAATGTTGCGCCGGGCTTTTGTTGCCCAGCTATGGAGTACATAGCAAACACCGTGCCAAACCGGGAGTGGCTTGTTTTAAAGGGGCGCTGCCTGTTTTAAGGCGGTGAAACTGTGCCAGCGGTGACACAGGTGGTGCATCAGGTGTCGCAACCTGTGCCAGAGGGCGACTCTTGGCGAGCTACGCCTGCCCGTTTGATATAACGATGCAAGGTGGACCGGCTGATACCCAACTGCCGGGCCGCTGCACTCACGTTATCGCCACAGGCCTGCAAAACCTGCTGCCAGGACGACTCTCCGGCAGAGACGGCTGCGGCCGTTGGGCTGCCTGTAGATGTGGCCAGACGCCGCTCTCGCAAGGCCTCCGGCAAATCCTGCACCTCAATGCAGGAACCTTCCGCCAAGGCCAATGCCAGCACCAGCGCATTGTCCAGCTCGCGTAAATTACCCGGCCACTCGTAGGCTTGCAGCGCTTGCCAGGCCTCGGGAGACAAACCGGGCACATCGCCTTTATTACGCCGATGCAATATCTGCTGCACCAACCATTCCAGATCACTACGCTGACGCAAAGCGGGCAAGGCCAGCACTGCCGCATTCAAGCGATACAGCAAATCCGCACGAAAGCGGCCTTGCTCTACCAAGGCACTTAAATCATGGTGGCTGGCTGAAATCACACGCAGGTCCACGCGCTTGCTTGTGCGTGCGCCCAAAGGCATCACCTCGGATTCGGCCAGCACACGCAGTAAACGGCTTTGCAGGGCCAGCGGCATATCGCCGATCTCGTCCAGGAACAGGGTGCCTCCATCAGCCGCCTCGATCAAACCCGCACGGCCCCGTGCAGCACCGCCGGTGTACGTACCGGCCAGATAGCCAAACAATTCGCTTTCAATCAGGCTCTCGGGCAAGGCCGCACAATTGACGGCCACAAAATTCCCGCCACGACCGCTGGCCGTGTGAATCGCACGTGCCAAATACTCTTTGCCCGAACCTGTTTCGCCCTGCAACAACACCGGCATTTCCCGCGTTGCCAAACGCGCGGCTTTCAATAGCATGGACTGCATGGCCGCATCTGTGCCTGCCAAACCTCGCAAGGCCTGTGGCAAGGCGGCATCCACGGCTGCCCCATCCATCCCCACAGACCGGTTGCTCAACACACGTCGGGGTTCAATGGCATGGGCAAACAGCACACTGCCATCACGTGCCATAACGACACGCTCCTGCGTGGGGCGGTAACGCATCAAGGTAGGCAACTGGTCCACTTCCAGATGCAGAAAGCGCATCAAGCTCTGCCCCAACAAGCCCGCAGGATTACGCCAATCCACCCCCGCCGCCCGCGCCAGAATGCGAGCACCCGTATGCGTCATGCCCTTGATACGGCCGGAGCCATCAATCGCAATAGCCGCTTCCGGATCAATATCCAGAAACTCCGGCGACTGCGACAAGCATAAAATCCATTCCTGACGGTGACAGGCCATCAAATTGGCCAGCTCAATACGGCGGGTCGCCGCATTGGCAAGGTGCAGGGCCAAACCTTGGCTGGCCTTGGCCTGCGGCGACTGCAGCAAGGATAAATCCAGCACCGCAGCCAGCTCGCCGTCGTAATGATAGATAGGCGCCGCCGTGCAGGACAGGGGCGCATGCATATGATCGAAATGATCGTTTTGATGAATGGTCAGGGCCTCGCCCGTGTGCAGACAAGTGCCCACCGCGCACGTTCCCGCGCGCTCTTCAGACCATTCCGAGCCCATATACAGACCGGCCTGCCGCAAGGCATCACGCTGTCCATCCGAGCCCAGGAAATCAACCGTGACGCCCTTGTTATCGGACAGCAGCAACACGTAATTCAGCCCGGAGACCTGCTGATAAAGCCGCTCCAGCCCGGAGCGCGCAATATTGATCAGGGCTTCGGACTGCTGACGATGCTCGCGCAATTGGGAGTCCGGCACGATATAGGCCTCGCAAGCCTGCGCCGGGTCCAGTCTGTGATGCTCAATGCATCGTCTCCAGCTGTGGACCACAGCCTGATCGCGCCGGGACAGGCTGCCCTGCCAAACAGCCGTGATCTCTTGGACGTGTGCCACATGTGAAGACTGCATCAGACCTCATCCCGAAAATAGGCCAAGCCCCGGGCGGGCGTGGCCTATCTTTCAGTGTGCCGCCATGCTTAGCCGCCGTACATGGAGGTTTTCCTTGAGATGCGGTGCAGCAAGCTCGCCATTCCCCTGTCATGTCATAGTCAATAAATCACACATCAATAACCAAAAGAAATTTCCATATAAGAGTTTTTTATATATTCAAAAATCAACAAAAAACAGAAACCAAACAATGGATATGAAAAAAATAATAAAACAATATAAAATGATTAACAAATCACAAAAACAATTAACCGCCTAAGGAAATTCACTAAAAATCAGAAACCCAGGCCAAAAAATGGAAAACAAAAAAGATTGGACAAGAATCACTCAAACAAGCTCAAAAATAGAAAGGATGGAAGCCTTCTTTTCTGGTTATGGATTTGCACCTCATAGGCACGACACATATGCACTAGGCATCACCCTCAATGGTGTTCACAGCTTTAACTACCAAAAAACCATGCGGCATAGCCTGCCAGGAAATGCAGTAGTGATTCACCCCGACGAACTGCATGATGGTGAGGCAGGAACGGAGGCAGGTTTTCACTATAAAATTCTTTATATTCAACCTGAAATAATTCAGGAAATAATTGGTGGAAATCCTTTACCTTTTATTCCTGGAGGTGTTTCATCAGACCAAAGAATTGTGTCAGCCATTTCTAATATGCTCATTAGTTTGGATTTTCAACTTGATAGTCTGGAAGAAGAAGATGGAATCTATGATATTGCCCAAGCTCTTCATAGTGCATCACAGACAGGTAGGCAAAGAAGAAAGCTAAATTACAAAGCAGCTGAGCTAGCCCGGCAATTCATGCTCGACACATCCAGTGCGATAGTTACCATGGATCAACTAGAACAAATTTCAGGCACAGATCGATGGAGCCTCTCAAGAGACTTTCGCGCCTTATTTGGAACAAGCCCTTATCGCTACTTGAGTCTAAGACGTCTGGATAAAGCCAAAAGAATGATTATCACTGGCACAGCCTTAGTTGACGTCGCTGCCGCTTGTGGCTTCACCGACCAAAGCCATATGACGCATCACTTCTCCAAGGTGTACGGGCTTCCACCTGGCCGTTGGGCCGACCTAATGCTCCGCAGCTAACGCAAAATTTGCACGATCGTACAAGACCTTTTTACATTTTTATAACTAGCATCTCTCTGAATTCAAAAAAATTACTGAATATTTATTTGTACATTCTGTTTATTTTCTTTGACTTCAAAACGAAATTTTTTACTCACAAATAAGGTAAAAAATTCTTTTAAAAATGCTTAAAAAGGAAAGACCATGACATTTAACAGCAAAGTAAACCCAATGGCTGGTACGGTCGGCGGTACTGTGGGTGGCACAGTTGGTGGAACGGTTGGTGGGACGGTTGGCGGTACCGTAGGTGGCACTGTAGGTGGGACTCTTGGTCAGCCTGGTGTGGAATTAGCTACTCGTTTAACCAAGTAGCTTACCGAGCCACCCGCAAGGGTGGCCTCTCACACATCTACAGGATGAGGATTGCTTTGTGATAAACGCAGTGAAAACCCAAATATTTACTCTATCTAAAGACACTGTCCAGAAACGTATCGGCGATAGAACTGCAACCTACCACAGACTGCTGGGAGGCCTTTTCTTATTGGATGACGCTGGCCAAAATATTCTCCAGTCCTTTAAAGACGGAAAATCGGTTTCAAGCCACCTCTTTACAGAGGGTGCAAGAGATAGAGAAGAAGAGCTGATCCAGCAACTAATAGCAAGAAAAATATTGATAGAAGACAAAGAGGAAAAAACATCAAAGAAAGAAATAAATAAAAAAATAAATATTATTCAGTTAGTCTTAGCCAATGCCTGCAACTTTGGATGCACCTACTGCTTTGAAGGAATTCAAGGCAAGGAAATGTCGGCAGAAGATGAAATAAAAAAAATAGAAGAATCCAGAATCGTCGCTAAAGACAGCATAAAAATAAACATTGAAAACTCAATGTATGCATCTAAAGAGCGATTCGAACACCAATACAGTCCAAAAAATCGCTCCATGAAACCAGAAGATGGGGTGACCTATGTAGAGTCCGCACTCAACGTAGCGCGGTCCGAGGGGGTTCAGGAGGTCATGGTTCAATTCTTTGGAGGGGAGCCTCTTCTGAACTGGCGAACCATCAAAGCGGTTCTTGAAAGATTTGGGCGTGGAGAAAATGATGGAATGGTTATCCACTATTCAACGGTAACGAATGGCTCTCTAATCACCGATGAGGTAGCCGAAACATTCCGCAAATACCAAGTTGCCGTCTGTGTCAGTGTGGACTCACCAAACAGTCCCAGCCGCCCACTAAAAAATGGGAATGACAGTATGCCCATTGTCATGAACGGCCTGAAAAAGCTACAGCAGCACAACAATCGAGTAGCCCTCAACGCAGCTCTGACCTCTGCTACATGGGACGACTTCAATGAAGGGATTGTAGATTTAGCCGTTGAGGTAGGAGCTAAAGAAATTGGGGTTGTAGTCGACTTTGACCCTACTTTTTACTCTACATACGGTACCGCTAACATCGTTGATCGACTCTGGCATGTTATCCAGTACGGCCGCCAAAAGGGTGTGGTTTTAACTGGTTACTGGCACCAGATTTTTCAGGTCATGCTGGGCTTCAACACAGTGAGTTACCGGGGCTTCAAAAACTGCTCGGCTAAAGGTGCTCAATTCAGCATAGAACCTAATGGATCAGTATTTTCTTGCAAAGCAGGCTCCACTTTGCTGGGAGATATTCGTGATGAAACCAAAATCTTGAACGAAAAACCCTATTTGGAGCACGCGAGCCTACGACAACAGAATCCAGACTTCTGTCAGGGCTGTGAAATAGAAGGGTTCTGCGCCGGACTTTGTCTGGGTCCGTTAGAGAAAAAATTCGACTCAATAAGGGCAGTAGAAGAGTCAGCCTGTGATTTCTATCGCGGCATTACAAGAAAACATATTGAAGCTTTGCAGCCATATGAAATTGCCACTTTCGATCTCAAGCCCGCCCAATAAAGGACAAAAAATGACTCCTATAGCTGAAACAACTGTTCTTGGAAAAAGTGTGAACCACGACTACGCCGAGCACGGATACTGTGTGATCACTATGCCTGAGGTACCCCAAAGCCTATTGAACTCATTCAACGACATGCCAAGAGACATGCATAGTTTAGGTAGGCTTAGGGAAATTCGCTTGACCCAATACATAGGGTACTGGGAAGCAAACGAGTGGGTTTTCGCTCCCCTACCCCAGAGAAAATATGTTCAGTCTGCCCACTACATACGGCTAGCAGAAGCAGGTGGAGTGGCTCGGCACCGAGAACAAATTGTTGGGGACCCAACAATGTTGATTGCTGCGGTCTTAGATGAGTTACCCGTTGATCTCACTCAGATGTTTCAGATTAATGTGAACCAGATCCGGGTCACCGCAAATGCCGACTACAAAGGCATCACGGTCCCCGAAGGACCGCATAGGGATGGTCATGAATTCAGCGTTATCGCGATAGCAAAGAGAAGTAATGTGAAGGGTGGTGAAACCCAGGTCATCGATCCCCAAACTCGCGAAGTTTTGTTCCGCACTACCTTGGCAGAAAACCAAGCCATTCTGATTGATGATGAACGCTTCATTCATTACGCCAGCAATATAGAACCGGAAGAAGGTGATATCGGTTACCGAGATATATGGGTCATTGAAATCAACCGCTGGAAAAACCGCGCATACGGCCCCACTCACGAACAAGCTTCTATGGCCTAAGCATATGCCCGACTCCCCAAAAATAGAAGCACGCCCAAGCCTGAGCCAGAAAGCCAGCTCACTCCACCTAAAGTCCTCTCTCAGAGTGCTTCCATCCGCTCTGGCTATTGTTCCTGTGAGCATGTTGTTCGGCGTTTTAGCGTATCGAGCCGACTGGAGCACTCTTGAAATTCTGGCTGCTGGTCTGCTGGGTTTTACGGGTAGCGGGCAGTTTGCTGTACTACCGCTGGCTGAGTCCAACGCCAGTTTTCTGACAATACTGATTATTTGCGCATCTATTAACTGCCGCTACTTTCCTATTGCCCTCACAACTGGCAAGCGGCTGCCCAAGCCCTTTGTCTCTCGGGTTCTGGTGTCGCACATGCTGGGGGACGAGGCGTATGCCACGGAAAGAAATAACGACACTGTGGCAGAGACTATCTGCATACGACTCACCATATTCACATTCTGGGTAGTTTCAGGGGTGTTGGGAGCAGTCATTGCCAAGTCCATTCCACCTGCCTGGCTGAGCACCAATATTCATCTTGGTTTTCCCGCCAGTGTGGTGCTTGTCTATCTGTCTGCCCTGCAACTGAAGACAAGAATCATCGGCATTTACCGCAAGCAGATTGTGTTGATTGCCCTATGCATGGCCTTGGCGATCGCTTTCTATTCCTTGCTTGGAGCAACATATTTTTGGCTCCCTAGCGTAATGATCAGCGCCCTACTTTTAGATAAATGGAAAGCCCGTGAATGAAGGAATCAGTAGTTCAATCGCCGCACTCTTTTTAACCAGCCTGCTAGTTCGAGTCTTACCCGTGGCTTTTAATTTTCAGTTTCCTGATAGGCTTGCC
Organism: Alcaligenes sp. DN25; assembly: GCF_023674485.1. NCBI lineage: Bacteria > Pseudomonadati > Pseudomonadota > Betaproteobacteria > Burkholderiales > Alcaligenaceae > Alcaligenes > Alcaligenes sp. DN25. The sequence goes on from NZ_CP098408.1 coordinate 3,897,177, forward strand.
AAATGGATGGAGACGATCTTACCGTCAGCTGTTTTTCTAAATTTCCTTGTTTATATTTTCATGCAGGAAATACAAATTGCAGCCATACCTGCTCTGCTTGCTCTCAGCATCACCGCCCTTCTGGCTTACTGGAATCGCGGCGGCCTGTTCTTAGGCGTGCTAGGCGGCTGCAGCTCGTACTATTTGTTGAGTACTGTGTTTGTTTGAGATAGAAAACCCAGGTCCAGCATGATGCCAAACCTGGATTTCGCAAATACCTCAAATCAGCTGCTTTGAGGCATCTCCCCATTGGCCAAGCGGCGGTTGATGTCTGCCAGCACCTCGGGCAGATCAACAATGGTATCGATCAGATAATGCGGGCGCGAATCGCTGAACATGGCCCCAATACGCTCGCGTTCGCTTTGCAGCTTGTCGGCAGGCAGCTTCTTGAACTCGTCGTAGGTCAGACCCAGAGCATTGCCCGAGCAGGTTAGTGCCACGGTCCACATCCCGGCACTGCGCCCCTCCACAATGCCGGGCCAGGTGTCATCTACTTTGACGCAGGCGGCCACGTCCGACACACCCAAGGCAATCACGTTGGCCAGCGACTGAGCCGGGTACGGGCGGCCATTGGGCACCTCATCCGTTGCGACCACGCATTCTGCCATGTAGCCATTTTTCGCTGCCAATTCGACCACTTTATCCATGACCACTTTGGGGTAGCCAGAACACGATCCTACTTTGACACCGGTACTTTTCAGGTTGGAGATCACTTCCAGTGCCCCCGGAATCAGGGCCGAGTGCTCGGCAATTTTTTCGATCTGCAAAGGCATGAAGCGCTCGTAAATCGCCGTGACATCGTCGTCGCTGGGGACACGGCCAAACTTGGCTTTATAGCGCTCGGCAATCTCGGGCACATTGCACAAGGTGCGAATGTGATCCCACTTGCCCATCCCCATGGGGCCACGAGCTTCTTCCAGGGACACTTGCACACCAAACTCGGCAAAAGCCTCGACAAAAATCTGCGTGGGTGCAAAAGAGCCAAAATCAACGACAGTGCCTGCCCAGTCAAAAATAACGGCCTGTACTTGTTGAGGTTGCTGATACGTCATCATCGTTCTCCAAACGCGAAATGCGGTGTAAACAAGCTAATGGGTGGATTCCAGATCCATGAACAAATCATTAATAAGTGGTCGGTCTTTTCGTAATTCCAGGCAGCACAGGTAGTAGTCGATATAAAAAGGATGCTGGTCGAACGTGATCAGCCGGGTACCGGGAATATCCACATACTCCGGCGCTGAGACAAAACCAATGCCCAGCCCTTTACGTATGGCATGCACAATGGCCTCGCGGCTGTTCAGTTCCATCACGCAATTGATCCTGATCTGATGCTGCCTGCAACCCTCCTCAATAATCTGGCGGGTGCGTGACCCTTGCTCCCTCAGCACGACAGGCTCATCCTGAAGCTGCTGAACCGATACCCGACCCTGCGAGCACCAGGGATGCTTTTCGGGCACCACAGCCACCACCGGATAGCGATGGTAAAGCCGGGTGTACAAGCTTGGATCTGATTTGGGATGCGCCAGCAAGGCCACATCCACATCAAAGTCGTACAGCTTTTCCAGCACCTCGCTGGCCGAGGCAAAGTAGGTTTTCAATTCAATATCCGGATTGTTCTGCCCCAGCTTGAAAATCAGATCCATCGCGATAGGTGGCGAGACCGCCCCCACTCGCAACAGGCCGGATTTACGCTGCTTGAAACTCTCCAGCAATTGCACCGCTTCCTCTTCAAGATCAAACAAGGGCTTGGTGATCTCGTAGAGCTGCTGTCCGGCCGAGCTCAGTTCCAACTGATTGCCGGAGCGATAAAACAGCTCGACATCAAAACGCTTTTCCAAAGCCCGGACTTGTTCGCTGACGGTAGGCTGCCCAATGCTGAGATAACGTGCGGCCGAGGTGAAACCGCCGGTATGGGCGACGGCGTAAAACGATCTCAACCATTTGTGGTACTGGTGCATGGACAAGCCTCAGGAGTGATGATTAACGACGTATGAATAGTGCCACCAGCGCACTGCAGGCACACGCAATCAACACAATCACAAAGATCAGCGAGGTATCCCCCGTCGAATCCAGGACGCTCCCGATCATGGGCTCGGCCAGACCGGCGAACAGATAGGAAGAAAAGTTCATGACACCGGTTGCCGTGCCCGAACGTTTGGCTCCCACCAGATCGGGACACAAGGCCCAGAAGCTGGAAGCGGGTCCATACACAAAGAAACCGCACAGAAACAGCGCCACCAGGCCCAAAGTGCTATGAACCGGCAAGGTCCACATCCACAGGCTGGTCAAGGCACCCAGGCTCGTATAGAGCATGATGGCCAGGTAACGCTTGGAGCCAAACAGGCGGTCTGAAATCCAGCCATTGCTCAGCGCTCCAACGGCCATGCCCACTGGCAGAGCGATCGTGATCCACTTGGGATCAATCAGGCTGTCGCCCGTCTTCCAGTCCGCGCCCAGAAAATGGACCGGCACCCAGACAATCAAGCCGTATCGGGCTGCATTCTGAAAGCCCAGGGACAAGGCCGCAATCAGCAGGCGCTTGTTTTTCAGAACAGCCTTGTAACGCTCCCAGGAGGACTCCTTCTCCCCTTCCAGCGCCTTGGCCTGATCGTTGGCATTGGCCACTCCCGTATCGGCCAAAGGCTCAAAACCCATATCCTCTGGCCGCTCGCGAGCAACCAGATAAAACACGATTCCGCCCAGCAACATCAGCAATACGGGCAGCCGGAAAATCCAGCGCCAGTCCAGATGCATGACATCGATCACCACGATCGAGGTGACATACGACAGAATCGACGCACAGCCTGCAGCAAACACGTATAAGCCATAGGCCTTGCCGCGCTCGGACACACCCCACCAGTTGGAGATCAGGCGACTGCCCGGTGCCCAGCCCAGCGCCTGAAAGTAGCCATTGGCACCCCAGGGAATGATCAGGCTGAAAAAACCGGTGGCAAAGCTGGCTACCCAGTTCGCACCACACGACAGAATCGCGCCAGCAGACATGATGCGACGACCGCCATACTTGTCCGCCAGATTGCCATTGATGGCTTGTCCAATGGCGTAGGCCCATAACAAGGCGGCCGATACCCAGCCCAGGGCAGCACTGCTAAAGCCAAACTCTTCTTTCAAACCCGGAATTGCAAACCCGAAAGTCTGCCGCCCGGTATAGAAAAATAGATAACAGAACATCGCGGCCAGCAGCATGCGCCATTGGGCCCGACGAAACGAAGACCCGGATGCCGCCGTGGCCCCCGACAGACTTGTTGCGTGATTCATAACCAGCTCCTTTCACTCCCCCGCTGCTGGCAAGCCAGGCCAGAGGAATGCTCTATTCATGCGGTATGAGAAGGGGGGGAATCTTTCCTCTCTCCCTTCATTCGTTTGTCTCTCGTTTTTTTATGACTCAGGCGGCGATAAAGTTCTTGCCGCGTGCACCCTGCATGGCATAAGTAATCATGGCAGCCTGCTCGTCCGGCCCTACGCCGTAGTCCTCAAACTCGGTCTTGACGCCCACACTGAGCAAGAAGTCCCGCAAGTGAGCTTGAGCCTGCTTGCGATCAGGGCCAAACAGGCTTTCAAACACCAGATCCCGGGATGGATCACAGCCCCAGGCCAGGCCCAGTACAAAGGGCAAGGTAAAGGAGCAAGCAATGCCATGCGGCAAGCCGTGACGCAAGGTCATTTCGTAAGAGATGGAGTGCGCCAGGGCGGTCTTGGTATTGGAAAACGCCATGCCCGCTTTCAAGGCCGCCAGCGCCATTTTGGAGCGCAGCTGGATATTACCCAGATCCTTCTGCAGCAAGGGCAAATAGGTAAGGATGTCCTGAATGGCAGAGACCGCAAAGGTGTCGGAAATGGGGTTGGCATTCACATTCCAGATCGACTCCAGGGCGTGCGACAAGGCATCCAGCCCGGTCGAGACTGTCACTTTTTCCGGTACTGTCAGCATCAACTCCGGATCAATAATGGCAACGGCAGGCCAGGTTTGTTCCAGATGCAAAGAGTATTTTTTCTGTGCTTGCTGATCCCAGATCGTGGCCCACGGAGTGACCTCGCTGCCGGTCCCTGCGGTCGTAGGCACCGCAATCAAGGACTTGGCCTGAACAGGAGTAAAAGCCTTGCCGGTGGACAAGAGATCCAGCAGTTCCTGGAAGGTGCCCGTCTGAGTCCCCACAATCAGCGCCTTGGCCGTATCAATGGCACTGCCCCCGCCCACGGCCAGCACAATGTCCGTTTGCCCGGCTTGCTGCCAGAAGGACTCGTAGACATCCTTCAAATAACTGACATCGGGATTTGGCTGCACATCTTCGACAACATGAATCAGCCTATCGCCCAGCAAATTCCCGATACGCTCAACCAAACCCAGTCCACGAGCCTCCGGAAAGGTCACCAAGGTGACTTTCTTGTTGGCCGCCAAGGTAGAAATTTCATTCAAACTTCCCGGGCCGAAGCAGGTCCGAACCGGGTTGGAAAAATACGCTGTCATGGTTTGCCTCCTTATTGTTACTAGTCATCGTAGAGAGGCATACCAAGGGGGACAAATCGATTAATTCGCACTGGCTATCGATGCAACCAATACCTTTTTTACAGAGGCAGCTCACATGGGCCGCCCCTTGCACAGCGTATCTCTTCTGATCTTCCCAATACAAATGAAGCAGTCAGACTTTCGCCAACTCCGCCAGATGTTGAGCAAAACCTCCTTCTGCCCCCGCCGCATTCACATGGTCGAAATACTCGTACCAACCACTGGCTTTGATGCCAGCCAGCAAAGCCTGGCAAGCTTGTTGATCAGGGAAGCGCCACACACCCATAAAGCGGTGCTCACTGGCCTGGTCAATATCGTGCTCGGTAGCGGTCAGAGCCAGCACCTCAATACCAAGGTTTGAGAGGCCTCCCATCGCCTCCTGAAGACCTGCCAGGAAGGACTGGCGCTGCTCGACGGGCAAGGCATTCCACTTGGCATTAGGCGTGTAAAGCTCGATCAAATAATGAGACATGGGCTGTTTTCCTTTCACTGAGGAGACGTAATAGGGACTGAAGAATTGGATATGTCGCGTTTACAGGTGGGGCAACAAAGAAACTGCGTGCAGCGCAAGACTGCAGCACTGTTTCACCCTTTCCACATGGAACATGTCATTTGATTAGATATCTAATCTTATAGATTACAAATAAATTTCGCAAGCAATCCATACGCGTAAAAAAGCCCGAGTTCAGCATGACGCCGAACCCGGGCTTTGGATCCCACCTTGTCAATCAATCAGGCTGCTTTGGCCTTTTAGAACTGGATGCGCACCATACGCTCTTTAGTCCCTTTTTCCTTGCTGTTGCCGTCGTTCTTCACCGACACATACAAGGCTTTTTCAGCGGGGATGTATTCCAGACTGTTGGGGTGTGGAGCCAGCTCAATGGTTTGCAGCGGCTTGTAGTTCACCGTATCAAAAATACTGACCGAACCCTTGCCCTCTTTCTCGCGCACACCGCCTCGGTTAGCGACAAACAGACGCTGGGATTCGGCGTCAAAACGCACACCAATAGGCACTTCGCCGGTAGGCATGGTTGCCAGGGTTTTACCGTTGGATGCATCCAGCACAAACACTTGATGACCAGCGCTGCGGCGCTTGTATTCACGCTCCAGATGCAGGTTACGCGCGTCATCACGGTCAATCCCCTGGTCCACCCCGAACAATCGGTTCTGCGCCGGGTCATACGCCAGGTTCAGCAACTGGTCGGCTTCAATTTCCCAGACCTGATCGATGTTCAAGGTCTGGCTATTTACCACCATGATTTGGCCCTGCATATTGGAGACAAACAAGCGGTTATTGGCCTCGTCCAGGGTGATGCCCACGACGTTATAGCCAAAGCCCTGCAGCACTTTTTCCAGCTCCAACGTCCGGGTATTCACCACGAACAGCACACTGTCAAAACCCAGGCCCAAGCCAGGCGCGAACACACGGTGGTTTTTCTTGTCCACGACCAGTTCACGCGTCTTGTACTGGAAGTCCTCGGTAATCTTGAAACGCTCCATCATCTTCAACAAGCCATCTTTACGTGCCTGACCGAAGTCAGCAGCATTGATGGCGTCCTGGAAATTGATTTTTTCCTGCACAGGAATGCGCTTCATTACCTCGTTCTTGGCAGTATCGACCACGGCGATCGTGCCGTTGAAGCCTTGAGTCAGATACAGGCGGTTGGCGGCATCATCCAGAGCAACCCCAAAGCTCTTGGCTTCCATGGGAATCTCTTGCTTGATTTCCAGGGTCTTGGGGTCCAGCACCAGCGTGCGCGACAAGGTCTCGTCCTTCCAGTTGGGCGAGGACACGTACAAGCTGGATTGAGCGGGGCTGAAGACAATTTCCAGAACTTCGGCGGCAGTCGGTTTTTGCATGATCTGTGCTTGGGTAACGGCTTGGTAGCCCACAGGGGCAGGAGTCTTGGCGTGTACGTAGCCCGTGGACAAGGCCATTGCAACAGCAAGGTACAGACCACGAACAAGATGGCGAGTCGTAATTGGCGTCATAAGGGTAGGCTCGAGATAAAGGAAAAAGGAATTACCACTGGTAGTCGATCGACAAGTGCACGTTGCGCGGCGCACCATAGCGGGCACGGAAAATCACGAAGTTGTCGTAGTAACGCTTGTCGAACAAATTGTTTACCGTGAGCTTGGCATTCCAATGCTGGTTCACGCGGTAATTGGCGTGCAGGCCAACCAGGGCATAGCTGCTGTGGGTGTCTTCCAGCGCCTTGCCGTTGCTGGCCGTATAAGGACGGCCAGCCGTCCACAGATCACGCTTGCCAAACCAGTTCACGGTGGCGCCGGCGCTCAAGCCTTGCAACGCACCGGAGAATTGGTACATGGTGCCCAGACGGAAGGTTTGGCTGGGAATGTAGGTGTTGATCCGCTCGCCTTCACCGTTTTTAGTGCTGGCGTAGCTATAAGAAGCAAACACATTCCAGTTGTTGGTCAGTGCGCCGCTTAGCTCCACTTCAAAACCTTTGGTTTTGTTGCCAGCGCCCGAAGACACGTAGGGGCGGCTGCCATCAGGCAATAGGAAGTCATCCGGCACCGAAGGGTCCAGCACGGCCAGATTGTTCTGACGGGTCTCGAAAGCGGCCAGGGAGAACTGCAGGGCCTCCTCCATCAAGCTGCCTTTCAAACCAATTTCACGGTTAACCCCGGTAATGGGATCCAGGAAGTTCTCGTTGATGTCCTTGTAGCTTTGCGGCTGGAACAGGCGGGTATAACTGGCATAGGCCGTCAGGTTCGGGTTGATGTCATACGTCACCCCAAAGTACGGCGTAATTTCATTGCGGTTACGCAGCTCGTTGGACACGCCAGTGAACTGGCCGGTTTTACCGTAGTTATCACGGTAGGTTTTGTAATCCGACAAGCGCAGGCCCATGATCACATTCAAGGGATCAATAATGTTCAAGCGCGTACCGGCAAAGAAACCGTATTCGCGTGTGTGGACGCGGTTCCATTCACCTGTGCGGCTGACGCTGGGCTCGGGCATATAGCCGTCCCAGTCGTAAATATTGGGGATGAACCAGTTGCGGGTATCGCTGACCTGCATGGTATACGTGGTGTCACGTTTGCGAGTGCCGTTAAAACCGAACATCAGCTGGTGCTCGCGGCCAAACAGCTCGAAAGGACCATTGGCCGACAACTCCAGGTTGTCCTGATGGCGATAGCCATTGGCGGCCAGGTTGGCGCGGATGCCTATACCGGATCCGTCCGGGCGCACCACCGGATTCACGCCCTGCCCCAGGCCAGTAATCAGGGCATCGCCATCGTCACGTTGATGGCTGTAGCTGAGCTTGGCATTCCACTTGTTTTCAAACTCATGCTCGACCGAGAAGAAAGCGTTTTGATGCTTCTTGTCCCAGTAGGTCCAATCCGGCACCAGCGACGTGGAGCGCGAAACGTCAATACGGTCGCCCTCGCTGGTAAACAAGGGCACACCCATATTGCCTTCGCCTCGCAGCTTGGCGGTCTGGTAGTCGTAGCCAGCGGTCAGCAAGGTTCTGTCTGTCAGGTCAAATTCCAGCATGCCGGATAGCAAATCGTTCTTGTGGTCCTGGCGATCCATGAAGGAGTCCGCCTGCTTGCGCGAACCAATAACACGCATACGCAAACGGCCGTCTTCAGTCAGCGGGCCGGTCACATCCGCCGTCACGCGTTTGTCGCTCCAGGAGCCGTAGTGGGCGCTTAACTTGCCGCCAAATTCTGCTTGCGGACGTTTGCGAATCAAGTTGATCAAGGCGGAGGGCTCGCCGGTAGGCGACAACAAACCTGTCGCTCCGCGCACGACTTCCACACGGTCGTATAAATCCATATCCAGAGAAATAGGATTGAATGCTCCACGTCCGGCAGCACGGTAGCTGCTTTGCACGCCATCCACTTGCACATTGCTGATGTCAAAGCCACGGGCCTGAAACTGAAACCCGCCTCCCACCGCGGCCGTATTGGCCGTCACGCCAGTGGTAAAGTTCATCACATCATCGAAGCTGGTCAGGCCGAAATCGTCCATTTGCTGGCGCGTCATCACACTGACCGACTGCGGCGTGTGCTGGGTGTCCATATTCAAACGAGTAGCGGTGCTGCTGGTGCCATTGAGCGTGTACAGGCCGGTGTCCTCAGTCGCCCGATTCAGGGTGCCTTTGACACGCACGGGTTCCAGCTGAGTTGTTTCCGTGACGGGCCACAAGTTCACCGTACTGGCATCGCGCGAGTAACGAATGCCCGTGCCTGCCAGCAAAGTATCCAAAGCCTGCACCACGCTGTAATTCCCTTTCAGGCCCGAGCTTTGCTTGCCTTCGGCCACGCTACCTGCGCCGACCAGGTAGACCCCGCTTTCTTGCGAGAAGCGCATCAACACCCGGCTCAAGGGGCCTGCTGGTATGTCATAACGCTGTGTCTTGTCTGCCGTCGGGCTGTTTTGCGTGGTCGCCTGAGCAGGCTGGGTACTCACGACAAAGGCGCTGCCGGCCATCAAGACATACAGGGCCAAGGCCAGTGGATGCAAAGGGGCGCAATGCGATCCTGCATCCTTGGACAGGGAAAGGGGATCGGGGCGACGATGCATAAGAAGACATCCTTCAAAAACACGGGTCAATCACAATAAAAACGATGAACCTGAACGATGTTCTTGCGTTGATGTTCAGTACTGAGCAGCCACGGCGGGCTGCCTCCTGCTTCATTGGCCTCACGCCAATCAGGTCCTCTTACTGTCTAAAACCACCAAGTCTCCAAAACCCGGAACCTGCTTTTGCATCTTTTTTGAGATTTTTGGGCCAAAATCCGGCAAGCCTTTGAATCTGATAGGTTTTTATTTTTATTATTTATGACCATCGTTGGTGAAATGCCCTGCTCAATCAATCCAGAGCTTGCACACTGGTCCACCAGGGCATGGGCTGATCGATGCGAATCGGCAATGCTGAAGCCAGCATTTTCAGCACGCGGTCCGTGTCATGAATGGGGAAGCTGCCATAGACCTTCAGATCGGCCACTGCCTCATCTACACCGAGATAGCCTTTGCGGTAACGGCTCAATTCCTTGATCACGCTACGCAAGGCAATGTTGTCAGCCACCAGCACGCCTTGGGTCCAGGCTTCGCGCGCCTGATCGGCGTCCATGCTTTGCCGGATACGCTGCGCACTAAAGTGCACCTGCTTGCCCGCCTGTACCGTGGCGGTGTTTTGACCTTTTGCCGTAGACACCTGCACAGCCCCTTCGTAGACCGCCAGCTGCGTACAGTCCTTGTCCATACGCACATTGAATTGCGTGCCCAAGGCCCGCATATTGCCCTGCGGGGTTTGAACGGTAAAAGGTCTTTCCGTATCGTCCTTGGCCGTCTGAATGAAGATCTCGCCGGAGATCAAAACAATATGGCGAGCCTGCGCGGTGAACTGCACATCAATCGCAGAGGCGGTGTTCAGCCACAGCCGGGAGCCATCTGCCAGCACAATCTGGCTCTGCTCGCCGGTTTGTGTGGAATGGTCGGCGGCCAGGGCCAGAACACTGGATGGCAGCCAGGACTGACGCCAGCCCAGCCAACTTAGAACCCCCGTTCCTGCCAGCGCAGCCACGCTGGCCAGAACGCGACGGCGCTGATGCAAACGCTCGTTGGCCGTGTGCAATTTCTCCACCACACGACGTGAATCCGGCGCGGTACGCACTGGCTCAAAACTGCGGCTGACTTCCTCCACATAACGCCAGGCAGTGCTGTGCATCTCGTCCTGTTTGAGCCAGTTCTGCCAGGCAGAGCGCTGCGCCGCACTGGCTTTGCCATCGCGCAGGCAGGCATACCATTCAGCGGCTTGCATCAAAACGGCGTGGGGAGGTGTAGCGGGAGAAGAAAAACTGGAGCCGTGCTTCATGAGGCTTAGTATTGAGGTTCCTGACGCAATTCGGCGACGGTCTGGCAAGCATGCAGGCTGATGCAGCCCAACATGGCTTGTGCCACGTACTTGCGCACCATGCGGCCGGAAATGCCCATTTCCGCGCCGACCTCATCGTCTGTCATCTCGCAAATGACGGCCAGGGTAAACGCCTTGGCCGCTTTGGGAGACAGGCTGCTGAGCATGGCGCTGATCTCTTCCAGCGCCTGCAAAATCATGGCCTGGCGTTCTGCCGAAGGGTAAAAGTTCTCGGGTGTAGCAGCCAGAATATCCAGCCAGGCCTGTTCAATTTCCTGACGTCGCCACAGATTGATGCACAGGTTTTGTGCCGTCTTGCGCAAGTAGGCGCGGGCCTCGCCAGGACTGGTAAATTGCCAGCGAGAACGGCTGCTTAACAAACGTACAAAGGTGTCCTGCGCCAAGTCAGCCGCCTGGTCCGCGCCACCCAAGCGGTGATGCAGCCAGCGCTGCAACCAACTATGGTGGTCGCAGTACAGTGACTCGACCGACTCGGCCGAATACATGCCTGACAAGGGAAGAACTGAAGATGACACGAGGGTACTCCGCACCGCTAGATAATGAGAATCGTTATCAATTATAGAGTGTGAGCTGCAAAATCCGCTAGCGGTGTGTGTTTGCAGCGACACATAAACTGGCTTTCAGGCAAGGCTCACCCTCTTTCGCAGGATTTAGTTCCCTATAAAAACCACTCGAAAATTGCCAAACGGCGAAGAATGCAAAAAGAGCCGCATAAGCGGCTCTTTACGGTCGATGTAATCTGAAAAACTTATTCGACAGTCACACTCTTGGCCAAATTCCGTGGCTTATCCACGTCCGTGCCGCGCGAGCAAGCGGTGTGATAAGCCAGCAATTGCAAGGTCACGGTGTGCAAGATGGGGGACAGCTTGCCGTAGTGCTCCGGCATACGGATCACATGCACACGCTCGCTGCTGCCGATACGGGTATCGGCGTCCGCAAACACGTACAGCTCACCACCGCGTGCGTGGACTTCTTCGATATTGGATTTCAGCTTTTCCAGCAGCTCATCGCGTGGGGCGATGGTGACCACGGGCATGGCTTCGGTAACCAGGGCCAGAGGGCCGTGTTTCAGTTCACCAGCGGGATAGCCTTCAGCGTGGATGTAGCTGATTTCTTTCAGTTTCAACGCGCCTTCCATGGCGATGGGGTAATGCATGCCACGGCCCAGGAACAAGGCGTTTTCCTTGCTGGCGAAACGGTCTGCCCACGCCATGATTTGTGGCTCCAGAGCCAGCACAGCCGCGATAGCGGTAGGCAAGTGGCGCAGGGCTTTCAGGTAGTCGCCTTCCTGCTCCTGATTCAAGTGACCTTTGACTTGAGCCAATGCGATAGTCAGCAAGAACAAGGCGGTCAGCTGAGTGGTGAAGGCTTTGGTGGAAGCCACACCAATTTCCACACCAGCGCGGGTGATGTAGGACAGCTTGCACTCACGCACCATGGCGCTGGTGGCCACGTTGCAGATGGTCAGGGTCTGTTCCATGCCCAGGCTGCGGGCATGTTTCAAGGCGGCCAGCGTGTCAGCCGTTTCGCCGGACTGGGAAATCGTCACCACCAAAGTGCGCGGGTTGGGCACGCTGTCGCGGTAGCGGTACTCGCTGGCAATTTCCACATTGACGGGGATTTTGGCCAGAGACTCGATCCAGTAGCGGGCGGTCAGGCCGGCGTAGTAGCTGGTGCCGCAAGCCAGAATCAGCACATTGTCGATGTCCTGGAAAACCTTGTAGGCCTGGTCACCAAACAACTCGGGTGTGACGCTTTCAATGTCTTGCAAGGTATCGCCTACAGCGCGGGGCTGCTCGAAGATTTCCTTGTGCATGAAGTGGCGGTATGGGCCCAATTCAGCGGCTGCGGTGTGCAGATGTACGGTATGTACAGGGCGATCGACGGCGCGGCCGTCCTTGTCCATGATCCACACTTTATTGATCTGCAGATCAATCACATCACCGTCTTCCAGGTAGATGATTTGATCGGTGGTGCCGGCCAATGCCAAGGCATCCGAAGCCAGGAAGTTTTCATTCTGACCCACACCTACAACCAAAGGCGAACCGTGGCGAGCACCTACCACGCGATGTGGCTCGTCCTGACAGAACACGGCAATCGCATAAGCACCGGTCAAGCGACGGATGACCTGCTGCACGGCCTCGAACAGATCCCCGTTGTACAGATGATCGATCAGGTGGGCGATCACTTCGGTGTCGGTTTGGCTCTCGAACACGTAGCCAATGCTTTGCAGCTCGGCGCGCAGTTCGTCGTGGTTTTCGATGATGCCGTTATGCACCAGCGCAATACGTGCTTTGCCCTTGCCGGAGAAATGCGGGTGAGCATTGTGAGTAGCAGGCGCGCCATGGGTTGCCCAGCGAGTGTGAGCAATGCCGGTAAAGCCTTGCAGATGATCTGCCTTGACCTGTTCTTGCAGTTCGGCCACGCGTTGAGTACTGCGTGCCCGCAACAACTGGCCCTGCGCATGAACAGCAACGCCGCAAGAATCGTAGCCCCGGTATTCCAGACGCTTCAAACCTTCCAGCAGCACGGGGACAATATCGCGTTGCGCTACCGCGCCAACAATTCCACACATAGCCAACTCCTGTTCATGGCCCCTTTCGGCGGGCCAACTAATCAATTCAATCCGCTTATTCTGATCTGAATCACGAAAAATTTTATGTCTATTTTTTCCTCGAAATGAATTAAAATTTCATTTAATAATCAATATGAAAGAAAAGATAAATTCATTTTATTTAACGGAATTTTATTTCATCATAGATAGATAAACATTGTCATGATTGAACTGGACGAGCTGGATTTACGCATTCTGGAGCAACTGCAAAATGATGCTTCCATCAGCAATCAAGCGCTGGCTTTGCGCGTGCATGCCTCTCCCCCGACCTGCCTGCGGCGAGTACGTCGTTTAAGCGAACAAGGGGTAATTCGCAGGCAGGTTGCCTTGCTGGACCCGGAGCAACTGGGCCCCAGCTTGACGGCCATTGTGGAGATTACGCTGGACCGTCAGGGTGAAGAATACCTGCAGCACTTCGAGCGCCTGATGGCCCCCGAAGCAGCAGTGACGCAATGCTATCGCGTCTCGACCGGGGTGGATTTCATTGTGATCTTGCAGGTCAGCGACATGACGGCGTATCACAAGCTGGCTCACGCTTTATTCACCAGTCAGGCGAATATCCGCAATATACGAAGCTTCTTTTCGATTCATCAGGCCAAGTTCGAGACGCGGGTGCCTTTACCTGCACCAAAGATGTAAGCCGGGCTCAGTTCCGTACACGTTGCTGTACCAGTTGCTGATACAGACGCAAGTAACGCTGCACCATGACAGCGGGGTCATGCTCCTGCTGCACCCAGCGATGCGCCAGCGCTGCCTGTTGCCGCGCTGCTGTCGGATTGCTCAAAGTGTCATCCAGAGCCTGTGCAATGGCTTGTGCATCCCCTACCGCGCATAACTTGCCACGGCCATTATCCAGCAGCTCACTCAAACCGCCCGCCATCGTGGCCGTAACGGGCACGCCGTACACGAACGCATCCAGGACGCTGGAGCCCAGGGCTTCATGCCGGGAACTCAAGACAAAGCCGTCCATCAAGCGATAAGCCTGTTCAGGGCGGGCTTCAAAGCCAGCCAGCTTGTAGCAGTCTTCCAGGCCCAACTGCATAATCAGTTCCTGTGCCGCCGAGGTCTCGGAGCCAGGCGCACCGAAATGCAGAAACACAAAGTCCTGACGACGCTGATACAAGGCATGAACCGCGCGTATCAAAGTCTGGGGGTCTTTCTCGGACGTCAGTGCCGCCATCGTCCCCAGAACGTGCAAGCCCTGCGGATTCCACCGCAGCCGCAAGTGGTTCACATAGGCTTCATCCTGCTCGACGTACTCGATGGCACTAGGAATCACATCTACGGAAAAGCCCAGGCGACGCGGCTCTGCCGCTGCTGCCTGGCTGATCGCTACCAAACGATCCGCCTTGCGCCACTTCCAACGCGTGCGTCGTTCCTTGGAAGTCAAAGCGCTGTCTGGCTGCTGTCCGCTACGTTGCTCGACGCGTTTGCGGTCAATCGGAAAAGCCGTGCGGCGCGTAAAGACCACCCGTTTGGGCAACCAGAAATGCAGCAAGGCCAGCCAGCTCATGCAGGACGCGGTTTGGGAATGGACGATATCAAAACCCCGGCCATGCACCAGTAAATAGCGCAGCGCGGCACCTACGGAGGCGCATTCCACCACACTCACGCCCTGCTCTTTAGCACGCCTGGCCAACTCTTCATCACGTCGGGCCAATAGACTGACCTGATGACCAGCCTGTTGCATCTGCTGGATGCTCAGCAGGGTTTGCCGCTCGCCACCGCGCCAGCCGCGCTCGAAGTTAAGCTGCAGAATGCGCATGACGACGATCCAGAATCAGCCCATCCGGGCACTGTGTGCCACAAGAGCAAGCAGCAATGCTCCCCTTGCGATGCAAAGGGAGAAATACCGAAGATGGGCTAACACACATCAAGATTTGCGAACCGGGCGCTTCCAGCCGGACACGCTGCGCTGTTCCGAACGCGACAAGGTCAGCTGATCATCCGGTGCATTGCGCACCAGGGTCGTACCCGCGCCAATCGTTGCGCCACGGCCTACCGTCACCGGAGCCACCAGCTGCGTATCCGAGCCGATGAAGGCATCGTCACCAATCACGGTGCGGAACTTGTTCACGCCATCGTAATTGCAGGTGATGGTGCCTGCGCCAATGTTCACACGCTGCCCCACATCGGCATCACCGATATAGGCCAGGTGATTGGCTTTGGAACCTTCACCCAGCTGGGTGTTCTTGATTTCCACAAAGTTGCCCACGTGGGTGTGATTGGCCAGAACAGCACCAGGACGCAGACGGGCGTAAGGGCCGATACGGGCTTCTTCGCCAACCTGGGCTTGTTGCAGATGGCTGAAAGCTTCGATTTGCGTACCGGCACCAATCGTCACGTCACGCAGCACGCTATGCGGGCCGACACGCACGCCGTCTTGCAACACAACCTTGCCTTCAAACACGCAACCCACATCAATGAACACATCACGGCCACACTCCAGTGTGCCGCGCAGATCAAAGCGGGCCGGGTCGGCCAAGGTCACGCCTTTTTCCAACAGACGGCGAGCCTGTTCTGCTTGCCACAGACGCTCCAGCTCGGCCTGTTGAATGCGGCTGTTCACACCCAGGGTTTCCCAACCAGCAGCTGGCTGAGCAGCTTGCACGGGCACGCCATCGGCAACCGCCAAGGCAATGATGTCGGTCAGGTAGTACTCGCCCTGAGCGTTGTCGTTGGTGATGCGGGTCAGCCAATCTTTCAGGCGCGCCGTCGGGGCTACCAGAATGCCGGTGTTCACTTCCTTCACGGCACGCTCGGCTTCGCTGGCATCCTTGTGCTCGACAATGCGCTGTACGGTGCCATCTGCACCGCGAATGATGCGGCCGTAGCCGGTAGAGTCTGCCAGTGTTTCGGTCAGCACGGCCACGCCTTGGCCACGCGCTTGCAGCAAGCGGCGCAAGGTGTCAGCCTGGACCAAAGGAACGTCGCCATACAGAACCAGCGTGGTGTCATCTTCCTGGTCGCCACCGACCAGTTCAGGCACGGCCTGTTGCACTGCATGGCCCGTACCATGCTGAGGTTGCTGCAAGGCAAAGGCCAGCTCGGCCTGTGCGAAGGTTTGCTGAACGCGCTCGGCGCCATGACCCACCACGACCACAACTTTTTCCGGCTCCAGTTCACGTGCGCTGTCGAGCACGTGGGCCAGCATGGATTTGCCGGCGATAGGATGCAGTACTTTGGGCAGGTCAGACTGCATACGCTTGCCCATGCCTGCTGCCAGAATCACGATATTAAGCATAAAAATTTACCTACAAGGTTGGTCGATCAGTTCTTTTTGGTACTGCTTTTGGTGCTGCGCGTGGCGGTTTTTTTAGCCGCCGTTTTGGTGGCCGCCTTGGCCGCAGTTTTAGTGGCGGCTTTCGCTGCCGTTTTCACCGGCTTGGCTGCTGCCGGAGCACTGGTCTTGGCCGACGTCTGGGCATTGGCAGCTGCCGGTTTGGAAGGTTTGGCCGACGAGCCTGCCGCTTTAGCCTTGCTCGCCTGCTGACGATAATTTTCCACCTGCTGCATTGATGCGGCTGTGGCGGTCGCCATGGCATCAAACTGCTGTTGCAGCATGTTCCACCACGCTTGTGCAGCGGGATTGCCTGCACCGGCATCCTGCTGGGCACCGGGCTGTTTATCTTTTGGGGCGTCCTGCTTGGCAGCCGCTTCGGGCTGTGGCGCAGCTTGTTGTTGAGGCTGTGCCGAAGCATGCTGAGATGCCGTTTGCGATGCCGCTTCCGGCTTGTTGGCCCCAGACTTGGAATCTGAGGCAGCCGCGCTATCCGCCGCTGCCGCCATGGGACTGAAGGCCATAAAGGCTTCAAAGGGATTTTTCCCGCCCGCAGCCTGCGTACCTTGCTGTGCCATGGTCTTGATAGCCGCCAAGGTGGAGCGCTGAATCTCCAGACCCTGGATAGTCGTGCTCAGCATGGACAGGTTCAACTGCAACCAGCTTTCCACGGCACGCAAGTCACGAATACGACGATCCAGATCATCGGGGGACAAGCTGGGCATCATGCCCGAACTCAAATCGCCCGCACCACCGCTGGCCATGTTTTTCCAGGCCTGCGCCATCATGTCCATGCTGCGCAGCAAGGGATTGTTGCCGCCGCCCAGGGCATTGAAATCAGGTATACCAAAAGGATTCGGGTTCATGCGTAGCTCCCATCGGGTTGGTGCCTGCCCGGTGATTCCCAGGTTCAGGCCAGCTGTTCCAGATGCTGCTTGATGCTGTCGATCAGCACCACTTGCGCTTCCAGGGTGAACAAATCTGCTTCTATCATTTGCCAGGCTTCATCCAGCGTCAATAAGCGAAACTCACTAACCTCGCCGTCCATATTGCAGGGCCGTACATCGTCGGCCAGCACGCAATCGCTAACCAGAGCATTTTCCACTTGGTAGCCTTCCGGCAGGCGACGGTGCATGCGCAAGGACACACGCAAGGGGGTGCAATTGTCCAGCACGGACTCGGCCAACCCCGCTTCTTCATAACTTTCGCGTATGAGAGAGGTATGCAGCGATTCACCACTGACCGCCAATCCACCGACCAGCGTGTCCCACATATTCGGGTCTGTTGACTTGGTGGGTGAACGACGTGCGGCCCAGATACGGCCGTCTGTGGACCAGCCATTCAAATGCACGGCTTGCGTCAAAAAGCCCAAGGGCCGTACCGCACCGCGTTCAATGCGCGACAGGCACTGCCCTTCTCCGACCACGTCCAGCAACTCGTCACGCCAGGCCCGAATGCAACCGCCTTCCTGCAAACGCAAGGCGACCTGATCCAGGACCTGAGCCAAGCTCAATTCCTGGCTGGGGCAATCGCTCAGACGCAAGACATCTTCTTCAATCGAGACCCCTGGCAAAGGCTCAATACAACGAGCAGCCTTGGGGGTGATCCATCCGGCAACGCGCCCATCAACAGTGACAGGACGGCTGCCCGGTGGAGGCAATTGTTGCAGCTGACTGGTCAAGCTGGCCATGCGCTGACGCAGGGCCTGAGTAAGTGATCGGTTCTGGAACAAAGTCATAGTCCGCGATTGTAATTCAAGCCTTGCCCCATTACGGCTTTTGTAGCGTTTAGTCCAACCTTGTCTTCTAGGGACATACCCTGCCCTTGAAGGCTAAAGCAAGTTCTATATAATTTCCGTGAACAGATAAGCTACTAAAAACTTCGAGCGGACCAGCACTTAGCTGCGACAAGCCCGCCACTGCAACACAGCAGTTTCTTCCAGCGTTGGATTTTTCGGAGCGTTGACGCAGCCGAACCCCGGTTTGGCATGGCAACACCAAAAGAGGGACAACAATGAAGATGTGGAGAAGTTTATTTGCTCTGACCGCCTGTTCGACGGCAGGGCCAAGCCTGGCTCAGATCACCCACATGGAGGGTGGTCCCCGTGTCAATCAGCTCAATTTGCATAACGGGGTTACCCCCATCGCCCAGGACATTGCCTGGCTGCATTGGATGATGCTGATCATCTGTACCATCATCTTTATTGGCGTGTTCGGCGTGATGTTCTATTCCATCATCCGGCACCGCAAGTCCAAGGGCGCGATTGCCGCCCGCTTTCACGAACACCTGGGTGTGGAAGTGGCCTGGACCATCATCCCTTTCCTGATCGTGATCGGCATGGCACTGCCTGCCACCAAAACCGTGGTGGCCATGAAGGACACCAGCAGCGCCGACCTGACCGTCAAGGTCACTGGCTATCAGTGGAAATGGGGCTACGAGTATCTGGACGGTCCGGCCACGGGTGTGAAATACCTGTCCAACCTGTCCACCCCGCGCGCCCAGATTGAAGGCCGCGAACCCATTGGCCCGAACTATCTGATGGAAGTGGACAAGCCACTGGTGGTGCCGGTTAACAAGAAAGTGCGCGTCATGCTGACGGCCGAGGACGTCATCCACTCCTGGATGGTGCCCGAGTTTGGCGTCAAGCAAGATGCCATCCCTGGCTTTTTGCGCGATACCTGGTTCCGTGCGGACAAGGTCGGCACCTACCGCGGTCAATGCGCCGAGCTGTGTGGCAAGGACCACGCCTATATGCCCATCGTGGTGCAAGTGATGGCGCAAGAAGACTACGACAAGTGGGCCCAGGAGCAGAACGACTTGATGACGGCTCAGGCCGACGATCCCAATAAAGAGTGGACCAAGGACGAATTGACCGAGCGCGGCAAACAGATCTTTGCGCAGAACTGCGTGGCTTGCCACCAGGCCAACGGCAAGGGCGTGCCCGGCACCTTCCCCGCTCTGGATGGCGATACGAAATTTGTGCTCGCCCCCAAGAAAGGCCAGATCGACACGGTGTTGAATGGTCACCCTGGCACCGCGATGGCCGCCTTCCGCAATCAACTGACCGATGTACAGATTGCTGCGGTCATTACCTACACACGCAATGCCTGGGGCAACGCTGGCAAAGGGCCTGACCCTGTCGTGATGCCCGCCGACGTCAAGGAACAGCGCTAATTTTGCGCGCGCCGCCTATCACACTATCAATCTATCCCTGACTACGGCCAGGGGGAGTGCAGCAAGGAGTCAAGCATGAGTAGCGTCACCGTCGACCATGTAGCGAACCCGAGCGGACATGATGATCACCATCATGCCCATGCCACCCCTAGCGGCTGGCGTCGCTGGCTGTTCGCCACCAATCACAAGGACATCGGGACCATGTACCTGATCTTCTCCTTTGTGATGTTGCTGGAGGGCGGTGTGCTGGCCTTGCTGCTGCGTACCGAACTGTTCCAGCCGGGCCTGCAGTTTTTCCGGCCAGAGCTGTTCAACCAGTTCACCACCATGCACGGCCTGATCATGATTTTCGGCGCGATCATGCCGGCTTTTGTGGGCTTTGCCAACTGGATGATTCCGCTGCAAATTGGCGCATCGGACATGGCTTTTGCCCGCATGAACAACTTCAGCTTCTGGCTGCTGCCCGTAGGCGCGATTCTGTTTACCGCGTCCTTCTTTGTGCCTGGCGGCGCGCCTGCCGGTGGCTGGACCATGTACGCCCCGCTGTCCTTGCAAATGGGACCAGGCATGGACTTCACGATTTTCGCGGTCCACATTCTGGGCGCGTCCTCCATCATGGGGGCCATCAATATTGTGGTGACGGTATTGAACATGCGCGCGCCTGGCATGACGCTGATGAAAATGCCGCTGTTTTGCTGGACCTGGCTGATTACCGCTTATCTGCTGATTGCCGTGATGCCCGTGCTGGCCGCTGCCGTGACCATGCTGCTGACGGACCGTCACTTCGGTACACACTTCTTTAACGCCGCCGGTGGTGGTGACCCGGTTCTGTACCAGCACATCTTCTGGTTCTTCGGTCACCCCGAGGTCTACATCATGATCTTGCCGGCCTTTGGCATTGTCTCTGCCATCGTACCTGCCTTCTCGCGCAAAGCCCTGTTTGGCTATGCCTCCATGGTGTACGCCACCGCCGCCATCGCGATTCTGTCCTTCCTGGTGTGGGCCCACCACATGTTCTCCACGGGGATGCCGGTAACCGGGCAGCTGTATTTCATGTATGCCACCATGCTGATCTCCATTCCGACCGGGGTGAAGATCTTCAACTGGGTAGCCACCATGTGGCGCGGCTCGCTGTCCTTTGAAACGCCCATGCTGTTTTCCATCGGCTTTATCTTCGTGTTCACGATTGGCGGCTTTACCGGCCTGATCCTGGCCGTGGCCCCGATTGATATTGCGGTACACGACACCTATTACGTGGTGGCCCACTTCCACTATGTGCTGGTGGCCGGATCGCTCTTTGCCCTGTTTGGCGGTGCCTACTACTGGCTGCCCAAATGGACCGGCCGCATGTACAACGAGCGTCTGGGCAAGATCCACTTCTGGTCCACCATGATCTCGTTCAACGTCACCTTCTTCCCGATGCACTTCCTGGGTCTGGCGGGCATGCCACGTCGTTATGTGGACTACGCCGGTCAGTTCACGGACTTCCACCAGATTGCCACCATTGGCGCCTTCTGGTTCGGTCTGTCGCAATTGCTGCTGATCTACATCGTGATCCAGGCGGCGCGTGGCAAGGGCGAAGTGGCCAGCGCCAAACCCTGGGAAGGTGCCGAAGGTCTGGAGTGGACTGTTCCATCGCCCGCTCCGCACCACACCTTTGAAGTACCCCCTGTCGTCAAGTAACACTGGAGGAACACCGTATGACCCCCGAACAACGCCGTCGCAACCGCCGTCTGGGATTGCTCCTGGCCGTGTTCGTCATTGCCGTCATGGCCTGGACCTTTCTAAAAGGCAGTCAATTTTTAGGACAGTGATATGGATGACGATTTTCGGGACCTCACACGGCGCAAGCTCAGTTTTTTCCAGACATTGAAAGCCATTGCCTGGGGATTTTTTGGAGTCCGTCGTGGCCGCGACCATGAGCAGGACATTGCCAAGATCAATCCGGTCTATCTGATTATTGCCGCCTTGATCGCCACGGTTGTTTTCGTTGTGGGCCTGATTATGGTGGCCCGCTGGTTCATTGGTCAGGCCAGCTGAACCCTGGCCGGATACTGCGCCCAAGGGCACATGACCCGAAGGAGAACACTATGCATGTCGAGACTACGGCTCACCCGTCCAAGGCGCCGTATTACTACGTCCCCGGCTTGTCGGGGCATCCGGTACGCGCCAGCCTTTCCCTGTGCCTGACGCTGTTGGGTGCGGCGACCTGGATCAATAACTGGCCGGGCGGCTTCTGGGTGTTTCTGGTCGGGATTCTCAGCTTCTTGCTGGTGCTGTTCTTCTGGTTCAGCGACGCCGTGCGCGAGTCTGAAACGGGTCTGAACAGCACCCGTGTCGATATCTCCTATCGCTGGAGCATGTCCTGGTTCATCTTTTCCGAAGTGATGTTTTTTGCGGCCTTTTTCGGGGCACTTTGGTATACCCGCGAAATTGCCACGCCGCTGCTCAGCGACCTGGATCACCGCGCCCTGCTCTGGCCTGACTTCACCGGCACCTGGCCGAATCAAGGCCCGGCGGGCACTGTTGCTCCTTTCCAGACCGTAGGCCCGCTGTGGCTGCCTACGATCAACACGGCCTTGCTGCTGACCTCGGGCGTCACCCTGACCATTGCTCACCACGCGCTGCGAGCCAGCAAGCGTAGTAGCGCTATTTTCTGGCTGTTCATGACGGTTGCGCTGGGCTTTGCCTTCGTGGCCTGCCAGGCTTACGAATACATGCACGCCTATGCCGAACTGAACCTGAAGTTCACTTCCGGCGCTTACGGAGCCTTGTTCTACATGTTGACGGGCTTTCACGGTTTTCACGTGATTATCGGTGCCACCATGCTGACGGTGATGCTGATACGGCTGATGCGCGGGCACTTTACCGCCGAGCACCACTTTGGTTTTGAAGGGGCCGCCTGGTACTGGCACTTTGTGGACGTGGTGTGGCTGGGCTTGTATCTGTACGTGTACTGGTTCTAGCCATTCATGCTCCAGGCCCGTGTCTTCGGGCCTGGATTTTTACTTCAAACCAAAGGCACGCCAGTGCTTTCAATCCAACCCAGATGATGGGCCAGCAACACAAACAGAAACAGGGCCACGGACAAGCCCACTCGCCAGGTCAGGGCATAGGCCATGCGATTGGAATTACCCCGGTCCCGCATCAAATACACCAGGGCCGAACCCAGCGAAACAATAATCCCCAGAAACACGATCAGGACTAGCACACGCATTACGTCTCCCCCGCTTCAGGTTGAATGGATGTCCAGCAACAATTCTCGTTCTTCTTCGACTCGATCCCTGCTTGCCCTGGTTTGTCTGGGTTTGCTGATGCTGCTGTTCATTAGCCTGGGGCGCTGGCAACTGAGCCGCGCGCAGGAACGTCAAAGCCTGGCGCAACAAATAGAACAAGGCCGCCAGCAAGCTCCCCTTCATATTGATTCCCAGGCCAGCCTGGATAAAGGTGCCTTGTGGCAGTCTGTCGCGGTGCACGGCTCCTGGCGCAGTGAGTTAACTGTACTCCTGGATAATCGCAATTTCAAAGGTAAGCCGGGCTACTGGATTGCCACCCCTTTTGTGCTGGATGAGGGCGATTTGGCGGGCTCCAGCCTGCTCGTGCTACGTGGTTGGCTGGCTCGCGTACCGGGGCAAACCCCTAGCGTTCCGGCTGCTCCTTCCGGCTCCGAAACCATTTCCGGCGAGTTGATGGAGCGCGTACCGCGTCTGTTTGAGCTGGGTAGCAGCCCCTTGCCTGCACACTTGCCCGACCCGTCTGGCACGCCCCCCGTCGTGCAGAACCTGGCCCTGGAAGATCTGCGCAGCCGTATTGATCTGCCTGTGCTGCCGCGCGTGCTGGCCCAGACGGCTCCCGCTTCGGAGCTGCAAACCAATTGGCCCGACCCGAATATCGACTTTGAAAAGAACCGTGGCTACGCACTGCAATGGTTCGGTTTTGCCCTGATTGCCCTGTGTGCCTGGATCGGTGTAGCGTGGAAATGGCTGCGACGCTCCAGACTCAACTCTGCCCCTACAAGGAAAACCTGACGTGGACACGACTCAACCCCCTACCCGCCCGCGTTCCATGACTCCGCTGTATCTGCTGCTGGCGATCAGTCTGGCGCCGGTACTGTTTGCACTGGCTGCCTACTACATGCCATCACTGGGACTGCGGCCAGACGAGAGCAATGCCTACGGCCAGTTGATTCAGCCTCAACGCAGCGTGCCTGAACCTGCCGCACTGCCCCTGCGCAATCTGCAAGGCGAGGCCTTTGATCTGCAATCGCTGCGAGGCCGCTGGGTGCTGGTCAGTGCCGATGAAAGCGCCTGCCCCGAAAGCTGCGTGCGCAAGCTGTTCATTCTGCGCAACTCCCACGCCAGCCAAGGCAAGAACGTGGAACGCCTGGCACGCGTCTGGTTTGTGACTGACCAGGGCCAGCCAACCGAGCAAATTCTGGAGGCCTATCAAGGTACGCATATGCTGCGCGCCGATCCGCGCCAGCTGGCCGAATTTCTGACTCCTGACGCTGCTGGCAAGGCCCCCGAACAAGCCGTCAAGAATGGCATGTGGATCATCGACCCCAATGGCAACTTGATGATGCTGTTCCCCGGCGATGCCGACCCGCTCAAGGTTCGCACCGATATACGCAAACTGCTGAACAATTCACGCATCGGATAAGTTTATGGCCGATATCCGCCAACGCTACCGCAAGCTGGTTTACCTGACTTGGTTCCTGACCCTGGACCTGATCATGTTCGGCGCGTTTGTGCGTCTGACAGATTCGGGCCTGGGTTGCCCGGACTGGCCCGGTTGCTATGGCAAGCTCACGCCGCTGGGCGCGGGCGCACATATCGAACAAGCCTATCAAGCCATGCCCTATGGCCCGGTCAGTTGGGGCAAGGCCTGGATTGAAATGATCCACCGCTACGTGGGCGCGGCTTTGGGCATGCTGATCATTGCCATTGTCTGGATGGCATGGCGGCATCGCCATACGCTGGGGCATTCGGCCAGGCTGGCGGCTTTCACCTTACTGGCTGTGTGCGTGCAAGGGGCCTTTGGTGCCTGGACCGTCACTCACAAGCTGATGCCCATTATTGTCACCACTCACTTGCTGGGTGGCATGAGCGTACTGGCCTTGATGACCTGGCTGGCCGTGCGCGAAAACCCAGGACCGCCAGTCTCACCTGTAACCCGCCGTTGGCGACCCTGGCTGATCGGGGCCTTTATCCTGCTGACGATTCAGATTGGTCTGGGTGGCTGGGTCAGCACCAACTACGCGGCGCTGGCCTGCATGGACTTCCCGCAATGCCACGGTCAATGGATACCGGAGATGGATCTGCACGGCGGGTTCTCGCTGTTTCGCGCGTTGGGCGAGCTGCCTTCCGGTGAGATGATTTCCCAGGCCGCGCTGACCGCCATCCATTGGGTCCATCGCAATATGGCCTTTCTGGTGTTTCTGGTTCTGGGTTCCGTTGCGTGGAAATTACGCGCCGATCCCATCTTGCGTCGCCCCGCGACTTTGGTGCTTTTGCTGCTGCTGGCCCAGCTCATCACGGGGTTAACCACGATCTTTTTCCAATGGCCTCTTTTGATTGCCGTCCTGCATAATGGGGGAGCTGCCGGTCTCGTTTTATGCTGCGTCACCCTGTTGGTACGGCTTTCCCGCAAGTCGACTGTCCCCCAAGGAATACAGTATGACAAACACCGCTACCCTGGCTCCCGCCTCGCTCCTGCGCCAGTATCTGGTACTGACTAAACCCAGAGTCACCCAGCTGGCTGTTTTCTGTGCCGTTATCGGCATGTTTCTGGCTGCTCCCGGCCTGCCCGATCCGGGCACCGTGGTCGCGGGTACGCTGGGCATATGGATGCTGGCGGCTGCCGCCTTTGCCATCAACTGCCTGATCGAAAGCCAGATTGATGCCCGCATGTTGCGCACCGCTCGACGCGGTACGGCACGCGGCACCATTACCCCGCCGCAAGTGCTGGCCATGTCCGGTTTGTTGGGCGGCATGGGCATGCTGGTGCTGTATTACTGGGTGAACCCGCTGACCATGTGGCTGACCTTGGCCACCTTCATTGGTTATGCGGTGATCTATACCGTGATTCTCAAACCCCTGACCCCACAAAACATCGTGATCGGCGGTTTGTCCGGTGCCATGCCACCTGCTTTGGGCTGGGCCGCCATTGCCAACGCCGTACCGGCTGAGGCCTGGTTGCTGGTGCTGATCATCTTCATCTGGACGCCGCCGCACTTCTGGGCCCTGGCGCTCTACCGTCAACACGACTACCAGCGCTCCGGCCTGCCCATGCTACCCGTCACCCACGGCAAGACCTTTACGACGCTGCATGTGCTGCTCTACAGCTACATCCTGATGGCCTCCAGCCTACTGCCCTTTATCATCCGCATGAGCGGGCCGTTGTACCTGGCTGCGGCTATCTTGCTGGGCGCACGCTTCATTCAATACGCCCACCAACTGCACCGCAACTACAGCGATGAACTGTCTCGCAAGCTGTTCCGCTTTTCCATTATTTATCTGGCGGTCTTGTTTGGGGCATTGCTGCTGGATCACTGGGTGCGCTTGATCTGATCACGCCCAATAAAAAAGCGAGCCGTGATCGGCTCGCTTTTTTTTATGCCTGTCCCTCGGGGGGCTGCGCCTGTCGTACCCAGTCCGGGGGTAAAGGCGGGCCGACAAAACTTTCTGCCTCGCTCAAGGCATGAGCCAAACCAAACAGCGGTGGCAGTTCCTCATGTTGGCGTTGGCCGGACTCGAACTCTTGCCACACTTGATACGCGCGTTGGCGCTGTCGCACCACGGCCTCGATCTTTTCACTGAAGATGGGATCTTTGCCGCGCAAGGTATCGAAATCACGCTCAGTCAGCATCAGCAAGCGGCTATAGCCCAGGGAGCGCACTTCACCAACGTGGTCGCTATGTTCCACGACATTGACTTCACCAATCGTTTGCCCTGTCCCCAGTTCCACCAGGCTACCATCAGGCAAAGTCAGCTCCAGCGCCCCGGACGCCACAAAGAACATGACACGCATGCCACCATAACGCAGATGAATTTTCTGGTCTGGCAGCGCCAGACGTGGGCGTAAACGTCGCGCCAGCTCCTTCTTGGCTTGCTCGGAAATGCCATCGAACATGGGCACCTGGGCAATCAGTTCCATGGCGCTCATGGTCATGTCCAGCGTGGGACGCTCGTCCAGATAACGCCAGCGTTGTGTGATCTGCTTGACCAGATCAGCGTACATCTCGCTGGTAATCAGAGAGTGGGACAACATGGTGCGGTAGTGGGCGCGTTCTTGCGAAGCGGCGACGCGCGCCAAATAGGACTCTTGCAGCCACTGCGCGAACACCGGGTATTGCAGCGTCAAGGAATGCAAAGCGTCTTCCAGTTGAGACAGACGCAACTTGTGAGCCTGCACAATCGTGCCCGTAGCCTGTTGTCCCAGTAAAGGAGCCAGCTCGGTTTCGGCAAAACGTATCAGACGCTGGGCCACCGAGCGCTTGGCGATCAGGTTCGAGAAACGCTTGTCCAGTTCCCGCACCAGCCAGCCTTGCAGGCCAAACAGATAGTGCAAGCGCAAAGCAGACCGGAAACCTCGGGAATAGCGCAAATCATTGGCAATGGCGGCCTCGAAACCGGCCAAGCCAGCCAGACGCACCGTATCATTCATGCGTTCGGCGCGGCTCAACAAGGACTCGGCGGTTTTCCAATCCACAATCTGCGATTTCAGCAGTTCGTAAAACAGCTCCACCTCGCGGGCCGACAGAATCGCCATCCCCATTTTTACTTTCTGTGCTTCGGTCAGGCTTTGGATCTGGCCGGATGCCACACCGGCCTGACTGGCATCGAACACCGTACACAGGCGCTCGATGACCTGTGGCTTGATCTGCTCTTGCCGACCCAGTTCTTCGGTCTTGTCGCGCAGCTCTTCCAAGGCCAGACTCACCGCCTGATCGCGCAAGTGGCGCTCCAGCGGGGTCAGCTGATTCAGGCCTAAACGACGAATCAAGGGGCGTAAACTGATCCCGTTCACAAACAGGGTCAGCAACACAAAGCCCGTGGTGGCCACACCAATGAACTGGCGCACATCATGCGGAATGGCGTGCTGTTCCGTAACCGCCAGGGCCAGTGCCAGGGAAACAGCGCCACGCAGGCCGCCCCACAGAATCACCACCCGATAGGGGCGACTGACTCGGGTGCCAAAGCGGGTGCGCCCCAGCAAGGGCAGAACGGCAAACACCATAACGGCCCGTGCCAGCAAGGTCACCACAAACAGCAAGGCCACCAGGCCGATCTGCATCCAGGTGATTTCAGCCATCAGGCGTGGAATCAGCATGGCGGCAAACAGGAAGATCAGGGAGTTGGCCAGAAAACCCATCTGAGTCCAGGAGCTGCTCAAAAGCTCGAAGGTCGCAGGCGACATGCGGGTGCGGCCTGTCGAGCCCACCACCAGGCCGGAAATGACCGTGGCGACCACACCGGATACGCCCAGATAGTGCTCGGACACAAAAAAGGCCAGGTACGCCAAGGCAATGGTCAGCGTGACTTCAGCAGCCGGCCAACCGCGCAAGAGCACGAACAGGCCGCTAGCCAGACGACCCATCAAGAAACCCGCGACACCACCGCCCAGAAAACTGAACAGGAAGCTGCCCAACACCTTGCTGCCACTTAATTCCCCACCCCCCGTCAGGACTGCCAACAGCACGGAGTACAAGGCAATGGAAGCCGCATCGTTAAACAGAGCCTCGCCTTCCACCAAGGTAGACAAGCGTTTGGGTGCGCCCACTTCACGGAAAATGCCCACCACGGCCACAGGGTCCGTCGTGGCCACAATCGCGCCCAACATCAAACAGACCACCAGACCATAAGACGAAGCCGCGTTCAAGGCGTAGCCAACGGCAAAGGTACAGACCACTACGGCCACGATGGCCATCATCAAGATGGCGCCGATATCGTCGAGCAGGCGGCGCAAGTTCATGGCCAGCGAAGTCTCGAACAGCAGGATGGGCAGGAAAGCGTAGAGAAAGGTCTCGGAGGAGATGTCAAAGGCCTGCAAGGTATCCAGGAAGTCGGACACCATCTTGGGCGCCCAGGCATGCAGGTGTAGCAAAATGCCCAGCGCAAAGCCGATCAAGGCCAGAAGTACGGAGTACGGCAGTCGCAAGCGTCCAGCCAAAGGCGGCATAAAGGCAACCAGCCCCAGCAGGCCTGCCAACCCAAAAACAAACTGCCCAATCTGCATCGCGACATCCTTTGTCATCGGCATTGAGTCGATCGGCATGTACATACGCATTCAGGCATGGGCAGGCCAGATCGGCACGGAAAATCCCCCCGCTTTCCGCATGAATCAGAATAGCGCCTTTTTCCGGACACACAGCCGCCGAATTATCTTTTTCTCGCAAAATTTACGTTTTTTGGCCTATGGACCCGCATTCAGAAACACAAATGGACGGTGATACGGCGGCAAGCCAAAATCTGCGCCAGCGCAAGTTCACGTCTGACATAACTCGTTATACTTTCGCATCATGAATTTCCCGCGCACCTTCCTCGCTGCGACTCACTGGCCCCATCGTCTGGGCCTGTGCTTGTTGTTGCTGGCTGTGGTGCTGCGCGGCATGGTCCCTGCGGGCTATATGCCCAAGCAGACAGATCAGGGGTATGCGCTGGCCTTCTGTCTACCTTCAGGACAAAGCCTTCCCCCTGAAATGATTCAGCACTGGGCGGCCTTGTTAGGAGAGGACACCACGTCCCATTCGGACGAGGCTACCACCAGCGCCACCTGTCCGTTCTGCGTCATGCTGCAAGCCGCATTGACGCCCGCGCCGATTGCTATCGTCACGCCTTTGAGCCTGGGCCAGTTCCGGCCCTTGCTGCTTCCCCCTCTTAGCCCCGCTCTGGCGCAGGCCTTTATTCGTGGCCCGCCTGTGGGGCAACGCGCCCCACCCTCTCTTCTTCCTGCCTGATTCCCCGCGTTCGGCTCTGCCGCCACGCCTTTTCTCCTTTGTTGCCATCGCCCAAGCGGGTTTGCCGCTGGACGACGGCTGCTCTTCGGAATTTAGTCATGAAGAAATTAATAAACCCCGGCCTGATCAGCGCCGGTGTGCTGGCCTGCGTGCCTTCTATTGCCCTGGCCCAATCCACCGTTATTGAACAACTCAGCCCTATCGTAGTGACCGGAGTGGCTCCTGAATCCCCCTTGCAGTTCAGCACCAACCCCAAACTGCCCCGCCTGCCCTTGCCTGCCAGCGACGGCACGGACTACTTGAAAACCATTCCTGGCTTTGCGGCCATTCGTAATGGCGGCAGCAACGGGGACCCGGTGCTGCGCGGCATGTTTGGCTCGCGTCTGAATGTGCTGACCAATGGCAGCTCCATGCCCGGTGCCTGCCCGTCACGCATGGATGCGCCGACCTCCTACATTTCGCCCCAATCCTTTGATGAACTGACCATCATCAAGGGCCCTCAAAGCGTGCGCTGGGGCCCGGGTGCTTCTGCCGGAACGGTACGCTTCGAGCGCAAAGCGCCCGGCTTTACCGAGAACGACGCCACGCTGGACGCCAGTATTCTGGGCGGTTCGGCTGGCCGTCACGCAGGCAATGTGGACTTTGCGGCTGGCAATGCCTCTTACTATGCCCGCCTGACTGCCAATCAAGATCGCGCTCAGGACTACAAGGACGGTGATGGCGAACGTGTGCCCTCGCGCTGGAAGAAATGGAATACGGACGTCGCCATTGGCCTGACGCCGGATGCCGATACCTTGCTGGAGCTCAGTGCAGGCACAGGCGACGGCTATGCCCGCTATGCTGGTCGTGGCATGGATGGCACAAAATTCAAGCGTGAAACCTTGGGTCTGCGTTTCAAGAAGGATATGCACGAAGGCGTGCTGCGCAATGTAGAGGCCCTGCTCTACTACAACTACGCCGATCACGTGATGGACAACTACGGGCTGCGCACCTTCAAACCGGGAGGAGGCATGTCCATGCCTATGGCCTCCAATGTGGACCGCTTGACCTGGGGTGGCCGTCTAAGCATGGACTGGGCCTTGAGCGAGGACCTGACCTTGACCACAGGTGCCGATTTGATGCGCAGCCGCCATCGCAAACGCAGTGGTATGGGCATGCAGGACTACCGCGATCAGGACTGGGTGAAAGATGCCGAGTTCGACAATATTGGCCTGTTCACCGAAGCCCGTTGGGATTTGAACGACGCCAGCCGTTTGATTGGTGGTGCACGCCTGGATTGGGCCAGCGCCCGTGACCTGCGCCCCAGCCTGGGCAGTGGCATGATGAGCAAGCCCAACCCCGGTGCGAACGAGCGCCGTAGAGAAACCCTGCCCAGTGCCTTCCTGCGTATCGAGCATGATCTGGATTCCCTGCCCTTGAGCCTGTACGCCGGTATTGGTCATGTGCAGCGCATGCCGGACTACTGGGAGCTGATTTCCCCGGCCAGCGGCCCGCAAGGCAGCGCCAGTGCCTTCCTGGGCATTCAGCCTGAAAAGACCACACAGCTGGATTTTGGTGCTCAGTACAAGGATGAAACGGTCTCGGCCTGGGCCTCTGCCTATATTGGCCAGATCCAGGATTACATCCTGTTCGACTACCTGCCCGGTGGCATGATGGGCATGAAAACCCAGGCCAGAAACGTCAAGGCCCGCATCATGGGTGGCGAATTGGGTGCGGACTGGAAAGCGACGCCCAACTGGACTTTGGGCGGCAGCCTGGCCTACGCCTGGGGCCGTAACAGTACGGATGGCCGAGCCCTGCCGCAAATGCCCCCGCTCGATCTGCGCCTGACAGCGGATTATGTGCAAGGCCCCTGGTCTGCCGGCGGTGTCTGGCGCATTGTGGCCAAGCAAAATCGCTATTCGCAGGGACAAGGGAATGTGGTGGGTTACGACTTCGGGCCTACAGGTGGTTTCAGTACCTTGTCGCTGTATGGCGGCTACAAGATCAACCGCAATCTGTCCCTGACTGCCGGTGTGGATAATGTGTTCGACAAGACTTACGGCGAACACCTGAATCTGGCCGGGAACAGTGGTTTTGGTTTTGGCGCAGCAAGCCGCTTTAATGATCCTGGCCGCACCGTCTGGCTGCGTGCCGCGTTGACCTTCTGATCGATTTTGCCTACTGGGTCGGGCTGACTCGGCAGGCAAAACAGCTGAAAAATCAGGACAAAAAAAAGGGACACCTAGCTGGTGTCCCGTAAACATCCGCTTCAAAAGGGAGGGGAAGAGGAGAAGCCGAAGCGGATGCGCAAATGCCGAATTGCATAGGTGGCAAAAATCAGCAAATGTATTGTTTAGTCCGCGAAAATCAGCTTAAGTTCTTCGGATTCCCCCGAAAAGTTGTAACTCTTTAAAACGACTCAAGCCGCAGGCGCCAAGGCGACGCGCAGCTTCTTGAACGCCGCCACTTCGATCTGACGGATACGCTCTGCCGACACGCCGAATTCGGCGGCCAGATCGTGCAAGGTGGCACCGCCATCGTCCTGCAACCAGCGGGCGCGCACAATGCGCTGCGAACGCTCGTCCAGCGTGTCGATCGCTTCTTCCAGGCCGCTGCCTTCCAGCATATCCTGGGCACGACGCTCCAGCACGCGTGTGGGTTCCTCGTGTCCTTCATCGGACAGGTAGGAGATAGGCGCGAAATTGTCATCGTCGTCGTTGGCCGGGGCTTCCAGGGCCATATCGTGACCGGACAGACGCACTTCCATCTCGCTGACGTCCTGAGGACGCACATCGAGTTCACGTGCAATCGCGTCTACCTGGGCCGTATCCAGCGTTTGACCGTCCGGACGCATGCGGCGCAGATTGAAAAACAGTTTGCGTTGGGCCTTGGTGGTGGCCACTTTCACCATGCGCCAGTTGCGCACGACATATTCGTGGATCTCGGCCTTGATCCAGTGCACGGCAAAGGACACCAGACGTACACCGCGATCGGGGTCAAAGCGTTTGACGGCCTTCATCAGGCCCACGTTACCTTCCTGAATCAGGTCGGCATGCGGCAAGCCGTAACCCAGGTACTGGCGGGCAATGGAGACCACCAGACGCAGGTGCGACAAAATCAGTTCACGCGCAGCATCCAGGTCATCCTGGTCGCGCAGGCGCTGACCCAGCTCGGTTTCGCGTTCGGCGCTGAGCATGGGCAGGCGGTTAACAGCAGAAATATACGCTTCGATCGTCCCCAGTGCGCCTGGATTAGACACGGCGGCGACGAGTTCATTACCAGACGTCAGGGCCAAAGCGTTCGCTTGTTGTGTCATGGAAAATCCTTCAAAAGTCAGCCGGCGAGAGCACTAAACAAGGCTCTCAAACCGCAGAAAACGTATTTCAACAATCATTGAGTTTAGCACTCGATGGTCTGGAGTGCTAAAAATTTCGAGTACAGGAATAAGAGCGTCGCAGCAAGAAAAAGTTCACTACTTGAGGGAAAACTGCGGCAAATCGGTGGGCAGGACGCCACAAACAGGCAAAAAACCGTGGCTGCCTGAGAGTAACGCTTTAACGCCCACCTGAAAATAACAAAGTGCGACCTTGTTTATCCAGCGATCACAGTCGCTCGGCGTGGAAATTCAGATGGTCCTGAATGAAGGTCGAGATGAAATAGTAGCCGTGGTCATAGCCGTCGTGACGGCGCAGGGTCAAAGGCTGTTTGGCCTGCTCGCACGCCTGCTCGAATACTTCCGGATACAGTTGTTCGGCCAGAAAGGCATCGCTCAAGCCCTGGTCCACCAAGATACCGGCAGGATACGGCGTACTGGTCTTGGCCATCAGGGCACTGGCGTCGTGTTGTTCCCAAGCCTGGCGATCCTGACCCAAATAGGCACCAAAGGCCTTTTCGCCCCAAGGGCAGCGGGTCGGCGCCGCAATGGGCGCAAAGGCCGACACGGAGCGGTACTTGCCAGGGTGGCGCAAAGCCAGCGTCAAGGCACCGTGCCCGCCCATGGAGTGACCAAAGATACCGACACGGCGGGCGTCGCCGGGCAAGATGGTCGTGACCAGATCAAACAGCTCCTGGGTCACATAGCTTTCCATGCGGTAATTCTTGCTCCAGCCGGGCTCAGTGGCATCCAGATAGAAACCGGCACCGGTTCCCAGATCCCAGCCATCGTCCTCCCCGTCCACGCCAGCACCACGCGGGCTGGTATCAGGAGTGACCAGCATGATGCCGTGCTCGGCAGCGTAACGCTGGGCACCGGCCTTGATCATGAAGGTTTCTTCCGTGCAGGTCAGGCCGGCCAGAAAAAACAGCACAGGCACACGGCCTTGCCCGATAGCCTCTGCCAGGCTGGCAGCCCCTTTCTGAGCGCTGGCCTGTAGTTGCGGCGGCATGTACACAGAAAAACGCATGGGCAGGCCAATTGTCTGCGAAGCGTGTTGGTAGTAGCGCTGCCAACCATTAAAACAGCGGTGTTCGTTGAGCAGTTCCAGTGTCTGAGTCATAGCCCCCTCGTGTTCTCAATTGCAGATCCGGCCTAAAGCCCGTGGCACGCCCAAGGGCAGCATACGAGCTCTGAAACCGGGATAAAGAGTGCAGGCGACTGCCTGCGCCCTTCTCAAGCGACGTCTATCAGTACATCACCACCGAACGGATGGATTTACCGGCATTCATCAGGTCAAAGCCTTCGTTGATGCGCTCCAGCGGCAAGGTGTGGGTGATCAGATCGTCGATATTGATCTTGCCATCCATGTACCAGTCCACAATGGTCGGGACGTCGGTACGGCCACGAGCGCCACCAAAGGCAGAGCCCTTCCATTCGCGACCTGTGACCAGCTGGAACGGTCGGGTGGAGATTTCGGCACCGGCTTCGGCCACACCAATAATGATGGACTGGCCCCAGCCGCGGTGGCAGCACTCCAGTGCCTGACGCATCACCTTGGTGTTGCCGATACATTCGAAGGAGTAATCCGCGCCGCCGTCAGTCAGTTGAATAATGTGGTCGACCACGTTTTCAACCTCATTGGGGTTCACGAAATCGGTCATGCCAAACTGGCGAGCCATGGCTTCGCGCTCGGGGTTGATGTCCACTCCGATGATCTTGCCAGCGCCGACCATCTTGGCGCCCTGGATCACGTTCAGGCCAATACCGCCCAAACCGAACACCACCACGTTAGCGCCCGCTTCCACCTTGGCGGTGAACAGCACAGCGCCCAAACCGGTAGTCACGCCACAGCCGATGTAGCACACCTTGTCGAAAGGTGCGTCGTTACGAATCTTGGCCAAGGCAATTTCCGGCACCACGATGTGGTTAGCGAAAGTCGATGTGCCCATGTAGTGGTGCACTGGCTTGCCGCCAATGGAGAAACGCGAGGTGCCATCGGGCATCAGGCCCTTGCCCTGAGTCGAACGGATCGCGGTACACAGGTTGGTCTTGCGCGACAGGCAGGATTTGCACTGGCGGCACTCGGGTGTGTACAGAGGGATCACGTGATCGCCGGGACGCAGGCTAGTCACGCCAGCACCTACATCCAGCACCACGCCTGCACCTTCATGGCCCAGAATCGCTGGGAACAAACCTTCTGGATCAGCACCGGACAAGGTGTAGTAATCGGTATGGCAAATGCCCGTCGCCTTGATTTCGACCAGCACTTCGCCCGCTTTGGGACCTGCCAGATCGACCTCTTCAATCGTTAGCGGAGCGCCCGCTTTCCAGGCAACAGCTGCACGTGTTTTCATGTGGTCCACCCTCCGGGTAAAAGTAATTATGGTTACGGCAAACTCGGTCCTTCGGGACCAAACTCTTAAAGTATAGAGAGTATTTTATAAGGCGCTGCCCGGCTGGCGGCACCTTGTATGGGTAAAGACCCGTACAAATCACCTGGCAGGCATCAATACAAGGACGATTTACCCGTCAGCAGCACGCCCAGGCGCAACATGCCATAAGCCAGATAATCGCCCAGTCGACTGAACAAACCCAGCCGCTGATACTGCTCCGGGTAGACGCGCGCTGCATTATGCTCGATCTCGTACTCCAGCTTGGCCTGCAGGTCCTGGGCGAAAGGCACATCCTGAATCAGCACATTAGCCTCGCGCGCCAACAGCAGACTGAACGGGTCCAGATTGGACGAGCCCACCATGGAGTAATCGTCGATAACGGCGACTTTAGCGTGTAAATAGCTGGCCTTGTACTCGTACAGTTCGATGCCATGATCCAGCAACTTCCCGTACATGAATCTACAGGCCCGATATTGCAGGAAGTATTCGGCATGGCCTTGCAGCAACAAACGCACCCGCACGCCTCGTTCCGCCGTCTGTTCGATACGGCGACGCAAGGTACGGCCCGGAAAGAAATAGGCATTGGCCAGCACCACCTGCTCCTGCGCTTTGCCGAGCAAGTGCAG
Organism: Alcaligenes sp. DN25; assembly: GCF_023674485.1. NCBI lineage: Bacteria > Pseudomonadati > Pseudomonadota > Betaproteobacteria > Burkholderiales > Alcaligenaceae > Alcaligenes > Alcaligenes sp. DN25. The sequence goes on from NZ_CP098408.1 coordinate 3,933,056, forward strand.
ATACGCCTGCTCAATCTGCTGCCGATGGCGCACATTGTCCCGCAGCAGCAAGCAGGCCCGTACTCCTTCAAAAACCTGCCCGGCCTGCTCCGCCTTCTTGCGCGCCTGACGCCGCTTGCGCCATTCACGCCACAGGGTAAAGCGCTGGGTGAAGCTGTCCCAATCCTTGCGTCTGCGCCAGGCCATGCGCAGCCATAAAGCCTGCTGAGCACGCACCATATCGTCGACAATGGGCCCTTCGCAGCGTACAGCAAAATCAAAGCGCGGCCTGCCCTGTCCATTGATCAGGGGCACCTCATCAAAGTCGTCCAGAATATTGATGCCCCCCACAAATCCAATGCGCTCATCGACCACCAGCATTTTCCGGTGCAGTCTGCGCAAACGTCGCAAGGACAAGCGCGGTTCGCGCCACCCTTGGGGTTTGGGGCGATAAATCCGGTAGCGGGCACGCATGGCCTTCAACTGCTCGGCAATCTGCAAGGCATGCACATCACTGCCAAAGCCATCAATCACCACACGTACGCGTACACCCCGCTCACAGGCTCGTCGCAAGGCGTCCAGAACGCTGTGACCGCTGTCATCCAGGTTGAAGATATAGGTTTCCAGATGCAGACGCTTTTTCGCCTGATCGATAGCTTCGCAAATGGCCGGAAAGAACTCCTGGCCGTTTTGCAGCAAGGTGATTTGATTACCTTCGTGCCATAGTGGATCGCGCTTCAGACTCGGCATGCTTGCTAGGCCTATGCGTTAAGAAACCACTGAACGCCCCTTTACGGCAGCTCCAGCTCGGTCAGGATGGGGGCATGGTCGGACAACTGTTTCCAGGGGTCTCCCACCAGTACACGGGCATTACGCACTGCAAAACCACGCTGGTAGACGCGATCCAGACGTAGCCAGGGAAATGCCGCGGGGAAGGTACGAGGCGGTGGCGTCATGCGTGCGGCACCGTTCACGCCCAGCTGAATGCCTTGATCCGGCACGACCAGCCCGCTTTTGCGCATGGTACGCAGCCATTTGATGGGCTGACGCAGTCGGAAACGGTTATCGGCCTGACCACGAGGCGAGAACGAAAATACCTCGTACAGATTCAGCTGCTGCACAAAGATGGGTGCCAGGCGGTTATTCCAGTCGTTGAAGTCGCCTGCAATCAGCAAGGGCTCGTCCGCAGGGACAATGCGCTTGATGCGATCGAGCAAGGCCTGAACCTGACGAACTCGGCCGCTGTTGAACAATCCCAGGTGCACCACAATGCAATGCACCGGACGGCCATCGACATCAATGACGGCATGAAGCAAACCGCGCTGCTCCATACGATGGTCGGAAATGTCCTGGTTTTCGTACTGCAGAATGGGAAAGCGCGACAGCAAGGCGTTGCCGTGGTCCGTATGAGGGCGAACCACGTTGCAGCCGTAAGCCGTATTCATGCGCAAGGCAGCGGCCAGGGATTCGTGCTGGGCGTCCAGACTGCCTTGCAGCTGGTTACGCCCCTGCACTTCCTGCAAGAACAACAAGTCGGGAGACAGGCCGTAAAGTCCCAGGCGCAGATCCGCCAAAGACTCCCGTTTGCCCGAAGCCGAGCGGCCTTTGTGAATGTTGTAGCTAACTACCCGAATCACTGACACGCCGTCCCCCGTTCTGACTTACTTGTTTTCAACAGCCCGCAGACGAATGTGCAACTCGCGCAGCTGCTGCTCGTCCACAGCCGATGGGGCCTGGGTGAGCAGACACTGAGCACGCTGTGTCTTAGGGAAAGCAATCACGTCACGGATCGAATCGGCACCGGCCATCAGGGTGACCAGACGGTCCAGACCCATAGCCAGACCACCGTGTGGAGGTGCGCCGTATTGCAGCGCATCCAGCAGGAAGCCGAACTTCAGTTGTGCTTCTTCAGGGCCGATCTTCAAGGCATTGAACACTTTGCTTTGAACGTCAGCACGGTGGATACGGACCGAGCCGCCACCCACTTCCCAACCGTTCAGCACCATGTCGTAAGCCTTGGCAAAGGCCTTGCCGGGATCTGTTTCCAGCAGGTCTTCGTGGCCGTCTTTGGGGCTGGTGAAGGGGTGGTGAGCTGCAAAGTAGCGGTTTTCGCCCTCGTCGTATTCGAACATGGGGAAGTCCACCACCCACAGGGGTTTCCAACCTTCTTCAACCAGACCGTTCGCCTTACCGAATTCGCTGTGACCGATCTTGATACGCAGGGCACCAATCGCATCGTTCACGATCTTGGCCTTGTCAGCGCCAAAGAAGATCAGGTCGCCGTTCTGGGCGCCCGTGCGCTCCATCACCTGTTTCAGAACCTCAACATTGATGTTCTTGACGATAGGCGACTGCAGACCTTCAGGGATTGAGGTCACATCGTTGACCTTGATGTAAGCCAGCCCCTTGGCACCGTAGATGCCGACGAACTTGGTGTATGCGTCGATTTCGCTACGTGGCATGGCGCCACCACCAGGAATGCGCAGAGCAACCACGCGGCAGGAGGGGTCGTTGGCCGGTGCGGAGAAGACCTTGAAGTCCACTTCACGCATCAGGTCAGCCACGTCCACGAACTCCAGCTTGACGCGCAGGTCAGGCTTGTCCGAACCGTAGCGCTGCATGGCCTCAGTCCAGCTCATGGTGGGGAACTTGGGCAGTTCCACGTTTTGCACAGTGCGGAAAATGTGCGTGACCATGCCTTCAAAAATATCGCGAATCTGCTCTTCGTTCAGGAAAGAGGTTTCGCAGTCGATCTGGGTAAATTCAGGCTGGCGGTCAGCACGCAAGTCTTCGTCGCGGAAGCACTTGGTGATCTGGTAGTAACGGTCAAAGCCCGACACCATCAGCATTTGCTTGAACAGCTGGGGCGACTGGGGCAATGCAAAGAATTCGCCTGCGTTCACACGCGAGGGAACCAGGTAGTCGCGAGCGCCTTCAGGGGTGCTCTTGGTCAACATGGGGGTTTCAATATCAATGAAACCCAGGTCGTCCAGGTAGCGACGGGATTGCATGGCCACTTTGTAGCGCAGCATCAGGTTGTTCTGCATCTGCGGACGGCGCAAATCCAGCACACGGTGCGTCAGACGCGTGGTTTCGGACAGATTGTCATCATCCAGCTGGAAAGCAGGCGTGACCGAAGCGTTCAGGATTTCGATTTCGTCGCAAACGATTTCAATCTCGCCCGAACGCAGATCAGGATTGACCGTGCCTTCAGGACGAGCCTGAACGCGGCCGGTAATGCGCAGGCAGTACTCATTACGGATACGTTCGGCCACTTCAAAGGCCTGAACGTTGTCAGGGTTGACGACAACCTGCGCCAGACCCTCACGGTCGCGCAGATCAATGAAAATCACACCCCCGTGGTCGCGGCGACGATGTACCCAGCCAAACAAATTGACCGTCTGGCCCAGGTATTCTTTGGAAACCTCGCCGGTATAACACGTACGCATCTAGGATGACTCCGAAATAGTAAAAACTGCAAATTGGAAAATTCAGGTTCCAGCCAAGGGGGGTGTCCCTTTGGGACCCTCCGGCTGGTCAGAAACAGGGGGCAAAGCGATCGGCTCGGTAGGGCTGACCACTCCCATGGATACGATGTATTTAAGCGCCGCATCCACTGTCATGTCGAGCTTGTGTACATCCGCCCGAGGCATCATCAGGAAAAAACCGGAAGTCGGGTTGGGCGTGGTGGGCACGTAGACGCTGACAAAGTCCTCTCCCAGAATCTGCGCCACTTGTCCGCCCGGCGTGCCGGTCAAAAAGGCAATGGTCCAGGAACCGGCCCTGGGATACTGCACCAGAACGGCCTCGCGAAACGCCTGACCATCGGGTGCCAACACCGTATCACTGACTTGTTTGACGGAATTATAAATGGAACGCACCAAAGGAATACGCCCAAGTAGCAATTCCCAACGATCCACAACGGCACGGCCCAGGTAATTGGCCGCCAGCAAACCCGTACCAAACAAGACAGCCAGCACCAGCACAATTCTAAAGCCGGGAATCCGCAGGCCGAACAGGGCCTGCGAAGACAGAAACTCCGGCACTACGCTCTCCAGCGTTTCGATCAGCAAGGTCAGCACCCAGACGGTGATGACCAAGGGCACCCAGATGAGCAGGCCAGTGACGAAATAACGCTTGAAGGGGCGCATAAGAAATGGTGTTAGCTGGACGATGAGGAAGAAGGTGTCGTCGCAGGCGCGGGTGTGGACGTAGCGCCACTGTCCGCGGGCTTGCTGCCACCCTGGTTACGAAAATCCGTTACATACCAGCCCGTACCCTTGAGCTGGAATCCGGCCGCCGTTACCTGTTTGGTAAAGGTAGGCTGGTTACATTCTGGACAAACCTCCAAAACGGGGTCCGACATTTTTTGCAGCACATCTTTTTCGTATTGGCACGAGCTGCATTTATACGCATAGATAGGCACGACTCACCCTAACAAAAAGCCGAAACAAACTTCGAGATACAAATAAGTAGGGTCGAAACCAGCAAATTCAAGCCGGAGACCCGTTCAATCAGCAACCGCAAAGGGTTCCCAGGGGCGCTTCTGCCGTGATTTTAGCCCTTTTGGCGTTCAATCGCACTGAACTTCGCCCCGGCCAGACAGGCCGCCCCTGGCGGCCATCCGGTTCAGATCAAAAACAGGCAGGCTGCGACCAGGGTTGGCACCATGGCACTGAGCAGCAAACGCAGAGGCGAGATCGCACCATCCGGGAAGCTGCCTTTCAGAATGGAGAAGCCGGCGGGGTTGGGCGCGTTGGCAATCACGGTCAGACCACCGCCCGTAACCGCACCGGCCACCAGCATATAGCGCCAGATATCCGAGGTGCCTTCCACCAGAGAGCCCAGATAGGTCAGTGCCGCGTTATCCGTTACTGCCGTCAAGGCCGTCGCCCCCCAGAACAGCACGGTGGGCGACAAGCCGCCCAGCAGATCCTGCAGCCACCACTTCTGCAGACCGCCCAGGACCACCAGACCGGCCAGGAAGAAACCGACCATCAGGCCTTCACGCACCAGCAAGGGGTTCTGGTAATGCTTGTAGGAGTGGGCATAGCCAATAAACAGCATCAGCAGAGCCATGAACACAATGGGGTGATGCGCGCCCAGCACAATCGCCACCAGGAAAGCCACGTGAATGGCCATGACGGTAATGGGCACCGGGCGCTGCGCTTGTTTTGTTTCAGGCATACCCTGCCCCATTTCCATCAAGGCTTTACGGCAAACCAGGGTGACCAGGGTGGCATTGATCAGGACGGCCATCACAGCACGCCAACCAAAATGCGTCGCCATAAAGGCGGTGTCCCAGCCAAAGGTACTGGCCACCATCAAGACCGGAGGGGCTGCATAGGCAGTCAGCACGCCACCAATAGAGACGTTCACAAACAGCACGCCCACGGTCAAATACTTGAAACCGGCATGGCCTTGATGACGGAAATAGGCTTTGTGCAACAGCAGCGCCGCCAACGTCATGGCAGCGGGCTCGGTAATCAGGGAACCGGCCAGAGGCACTACCGACATAGTGATGAAGTAGGTGGAGATCTTGTCAGACACGGGCACAGCACGCGCCAGCACCGCCACCGTCTTGTTCACCAGTTCCAGAATCGGGCGGCTGGCGGCAACCACCATGATCGCGAACACGAACATGGGTTCGGTGAAGTTGCGGGTTTCCAGATACTCGATAGCGGACTGCAAATCCACAAAAACGGCCATATAGGCCACCAGCACACAGGCCCAGACGCCAAACACGGCCTCGACCTCGGACAACATGTGCCACAGCCCTGAGTGGCTGCCGCCTTTATTGGCCAGGCGGGCAAATACCGGAACCGAGAAGGTGTGGACGATGGCAATGGCAAATAGCGCCGTTGCGACATACTCAAGAGGAGAGGCCATTCTTCAAACCTTTAAAGCTTTACGTAAATTGCTTGAACACGGATCAAGCCAGGCTGATCGTGCCAGCCAAAGCGGCCACCACCAGCAACACACCAACCCAGATGTTGGCACGGAAAAGGCGCAGGCCTCGTTCGGGATAGCGCACGTCAAACTGCCGCATCTGCCACAGCAGATGAATGCCGATGACGGCCATCACCATGTAATACAAAATCCGCTCGTTCAGCAGAAAACCGCCCACCAGCCAGCAGGCCATGGCGGCGATGTAAAAACCGCTGATCCAGGTTTTGCCTGCCTCGCGGAAACGCAGAGCCGTGGAGTGCAGGCCCAGCTTGGTATCGTCAGCCATGTCGATATAGGCATAGATGGAGTCGTAGCCCACCTGCCACAAAATCGCGCCCACCCACATCAGGATGGCGCCAAAAGGCACCATGTTCTGCGTATCGGACCAGGCCATCAACATGCCCCAGTTAAAGCAGATACCCAGAACCACTTGCGGCCAGTAGGTAAAGCGCTTGCACAGGGGGTAAATCATCACGATCGGGAACAGGGCCAGTGCCAGCCAACGGCTGTACTCATTGATAGCCAGCAGCAGCAAGGCACACACGGCCATCTGCGCCAGCACGAAGATCACCGCCTGACGCATGGTGATCTGGCCGCTGGTCAAGGGCCGGAAACGGGTACGTTCAACCTGATGGTCGAAGTTACGGTCCGCCATATCGTTAAAGCAGCAGCCAATACCGCGCATCAACAAGGCGCCCAGAGAAAAGATCACCAAACGCCACAGGGTAGGAATACCGTCCGCTGCCTGCACCAGAGCGGCCAGAGCGGGCAAGAGGGTCAGCCAGGTGCCCACAGGCCGATCCAGCCTACACAAACGGGCATACGGCCCCCAGGATGCTGGCAAATAGCGAGCCACCCAGTCATTGTTGGGGCGCATATCGGACAGATCAGGACGCGGGGAAGATTCCGAAGCGGATGGAGATGTCATAGAGGTAAAACCTAAATCCAGGCCTCAAGCCATAGACTGAAAACAGGCATACCCTCTGGCAGAGGGTATGCGGTGGATTCCAGGAATCTGTTCATGCTCTGTGAGCAAGCAAAACGCAATGGCCGGCGCTGAAAACCACAGCGCTGGCCGGGCCAGCGCATGAAAAGACGCAGACCCATCAGTCTGCGTCCCTTGCCTGCCAAACGGCGATCAGGCTTCCTTGATGAGTTTACCCAAGATGGCGATGCCTTCGCGAATTTTTTCCTCGGGCACGGTGGCAAAGCTCAGGCGCAGGGTGTTGCGTTTGACGTCCTTGCCGGCGTAGAAAGGTTCGCCCGGAACAAAGGCCACCAGGTTCTCAATGGCCTTTTGCAGCAGGGCCGTCGCATCCACGTGCTCGGGCAAGGTCACCCAAATGAACATGCCGCCTTCGGGACGGGTCCATTGGGCCGTCGTCGGGAAGTTCTTGTCCATGGCTTCCAGCATGATGGCACACTGCTTCTGGTAAATATCGCGCACTTTGGGCAGGTGCTTTTCCAGGAAACCGTTATGTACGGCTTCGTAAACAGCCATTTGCGTCAGTGTGGAGGTGTGCAAGTCCGTGGCCTGCTTGATCTGCACCAGTTTGTCGATGATCTTGGCGGGAGCCACGATGTAGCCCAGACGCAAACCAGGAGCCAGCACTTTGGAGAAGGTACCCAGGCGTATCACGGTAGCACCGGCTTTGCGGCCCAAGGACAGCAGGCTGGGCAGACGCTCGCCGGCGTAACGCAGTTCACCGTAGGGATCGTCCTCGACGATCGGGATATGCGCAGCCGCACATCGCTCCACCAGGTCCTGACGACGCTCCAGAGGCAGGCGCAGGCCGGTGGGGTTCTGGAAGTTGGGCAATGCGTACAGCAAACGGGCGCCCATGGCTTCAGGAGCCGACACGTACTCGGGGATCATGCCCTGGCCATCGGTAGGAATAGCCACGAAAGAAGGGTTGTACACAGACAGAGCCTGCAAAGCGCCCAGATAAGTAGGCGACTCCACCAGCACCTTGCTGCCTTCATCAATGAACAGCTTGCCCAGCATGTCCAGGGCTTGCTGCGAACCGTTCACCAGCAGGATTTCGTCGGCGTCCACAGGGGCGCCTTCGGCGCTCATTTGCTCTGCCAGCCATTGGCGCAGGGGCAGATAGCCTTCCGTCGTGGTGTATTGCAGTGCCACACGGCCCTGCTCGCTCAGTACCTTGTTGAACGCGCTTTGCATTTCCTCGACAGGAAAGCCGACTGGAGTGGGCAGACCGCCCGCAAAGGAAATAATCTCGGGACGCGCAGTGACCTTGAGAATTTCACGAATTGCGGAGCCACTCAGTTTCTGGGCACGTTGGGAAAAGGTAAAAGACTGCGAGAGGGTATCCATGATTCGGGGAAGTCCTGAAGAAGAACGATTAAATACTTCATATGCAAACTTTCCAGCTTGCAATAAATAACGCAGGATGCCGAAAAAACCAGGCATCCTGCACCTTTGAATGAATTATGACTCGGGTTTATTAGCGTATACCTTGCCACCAAGCGGCTTGCAGCGCAAGTAGCTCAAGGGTTTGTGCTCGGGATTTACCCTGAAAAAACAGCCTGCCCCTCCAGACGATCGTCGCGCTTTGTCTATACTCAGCTATTGTATATACAATTAAAAATCCGTCCGGAGCCATGCCACCATGAGCCAGCCCCACCCTGCCACTTTGCTTCGCTTGCTAAACATCAGCAGCCTGCCCGCGCAGCCCTGGAAAAACGGTGGCGGCACCACGCGCGAGGTGCTTTGCCATCCCGAACATTCCGGCTATGAGCACTTTGACTGGCGCATCAGCCTGGCCCAGGTCCAGACCTCCGGCGATTTTTCCCGCTTCCCCGGCATAGACCGACACATCATGTTGATCGAGGGCGACAACATGCAGTTGATTCACGAGCAAGATATCCATGTGCTGCATCCATTCCAGCCCTACGCCTTCGCTGGCGAGGACAAGATGGCCTGTTTGTTACCACTCGGTCCGACACAGGACTTGAACCTGATGCTGCGCCGGGGCCGAGCCCAAGGCAGCTTGCACGCATGGCAAGGACGAAACGACTCCATGAAATTGGCCGCTGGTACGCATTTTCTGTACGCACCGCAAGGCGGCTATCAACTCCAGGCCGACACACACAGCTGGACCCTGGGCGCCGGGCAAGCCCTGACAGGCAGCACACCCGCCCCCTTGTCCCTGCAACTGCAGGCCGACCCTGCTGATGCCCCGCTGGTCTACGCCTATATAGCTCCCACGGAATGAAATGATGAGCTACACACTTTGGACCGATTTACGCCTGGCCCCCACCGCCGACCCCGAGTACGTCATCGAAGATGCCTGCCTGGTTGTACAGGCGGACCGTATCGCCTGGATGGGCCCACGTCATGACCTGCCTGCGCAGTGGCAAGACGCCACTCAAGAACACAAGCTGGGAAACCGCTGGGTCACCCCCGGGCTGATCGACTGCCACACCCATCTGGTCTACGGCGACAACCGCGCCCAGGAATTTGCCTTGCGGCTGGCAGGGGCCTCCTATGAAGAAATCGCCCGTCAGGGTGGCGGCATTGTGTCCTCCGTCAAAGCGACGCGCTCCCTGAGCGAGGACCAACTGCTGGCCCAAGCCCTGCGCCGACTGGATGCCTTGCTGGACGAAGGCGTCACCGCGATTGAAATCAAATCCGGCTACGGTCTGAATCTGGAGAGCGAGCGCAAAATGCTGCGTATCGCCCGCCGTCTGGGCGAGCTGCGCCCGGTCACGGTGCGCACCACCTTTTTAGGTGCCCATGCCCTGCCCCCTGAATTTGCCGGGCAAACCGATGCCTATCTGGATTTGGTCTGCGATCAAATGCTGCCCACTCTGGCACAAGAAGGACTGATCGACGCGGTTGACGTCTTTTGCGAGCGTATTGCCTTCGACCTGAAGCAGTCCGAACGTGTTTTGAAAGCGGCCCAAGCACTGGGCCTGCCCGTCAAGATGCACGCCGAGCAGCTCTCCAATCTGGGCGGCACGGAAATGGCGACCCGCTACCAGGCCCTGTCCACCGACCATCTGGAATACCTGGATGAAGCAGGCGTCATCGCCATGAAAAAAGCGGGAACCGTGGCCGTGCTACTGCCCGGCGCCTACTACTTTCTACGCGAAACCCAGTTACCCCCGATTGAACTGCTGCGCAAACACGGCGTACCGATGGCCCTGTCCACTGACAGCAACCCCGGCACGTCCCCCTGTGCATCCCTATTACTGATGCTGAACATGGGCAGCACGCTTTTCAGGCTGACTGTCCCCGAAGCCCTGGCAGGAGTCACCCGCCATGCTGCTCAGGCCTTGGGTGCCCCTGACATCAGTGGTGAACTCAGCATCGGATCCCGCGCCGACTTTGTCGCCTGGGACATAGACTCCCTGCCCGAACTGGCCTACTGGCTGGGCCTGCCACGCTGCGCCCTGGTCGTATACCAAGGCACAATCAGCCGTGACCTGCGTAAGGAATCGCCATGAGCATCCCCCGAAAACATGAAGCGCTCTGGGCCCCTTGGGCCTATCTGGACGGCCAGTGGCAAGCGAATGTACTGCTGCGCTGGGACCAGGACGGCACACTGACAGACGTTCTGCCCGAAGCCAGTCAGCAGGCTATAGACGCGGCGGGCTTCGTCCACACAGCGCAAGGTGCCGTACTGCCGGGCATGCCCAATCTGCATTCACATGCTTTTCAAAGTGCCATGGCCGGGCTGACTGAATTCCGGGGGCAAGGCCAGGACAGCTTCTGGAGCTGGCGCGACCTGATGTACCGCTTCGCTGCCCGTCTGGAGCCCGAGCACATGCAGGCCATTGCCCAATGGCTCTATATACAGATGCTGAAAGCGGGCTACACCAGCGTGTGCGAGTTCCATTACCTGCATCACCAGCGCGACGGCCAGAATTACGCACCCATAGGCCTGCTGGCCCAAGGCGTCATGGAGGCGGCCAGCGCCAGCGGTCTGGCCATTACCATGCTGCCCGTGCTGTACCAGTACAGCGATTTCGGCAGCAAGGCGCCGCGTCAGGATCAACAGCGCTTTTTGAATAGCCCTACGCAGTTGCTGTACCTGCTGGAGTCTCTGCACAACAGCCACCCCTTGAGTGCTGACCGGCGTTACGGAGTTGCACCCCACTCCCTGCGCGCTGCCAACGTTGGTTCTATCAGTACCTTAATCGACGGCCTGCACAGCCTGCCCTCACGCCACCCGATTCACATTCACATTGCCGAACAGATGGCCGAAGTACTGGCCTGCCGGGACATCAAAGGCAGCAGTCCGGTGGCCTATCTCTATGACAACTTCAATGTGGACGAACGCTGGTGCCTGGTCCACGCCACTCATATTGACGAGCAGGAGCGCAAGCAAATTGCCCGCAGCGGTGCCGTAGCAGGTTTGTGTCCAAGCACCGAGGCGAATCTGGGTGATGGCCTGTTCCCTGCCGCCGCCTTTCTGGCGGAGCAAGGACGAATGGGCATAGGTTCAGACAGCCACATCTGCGTAGACTGGCGCGCCGAACTGCGCTTGCTGGAATATGGTCAACGATTGATCAGCCAGCAACGCAATGTGCTGACTTCGTCCCAACAACCTTTCGTCGCGGACTACTTGTTTGGCACCTGCGCACGTGGTGGCGCACAGGCGTCCGGGCGAGCCAGCGGGCAATTAAGCCCCGGTCATCAGGCAGATTTAATGGTGATTGACCTGGAGCACCCCAGTCTGGCGGGGCTGGATAAGCAGCATTGGCTGTCGGCTCTGGTCTTTTCCGAACGCGCTCACGCCAACCCGATTCGTGATGTATTCGTCAGTGGTAAGGCCTGTGTGACAGAGGGCCATCATCCTCAGGAAGAGGCGGCATTTGCGGCTTATAAAAAAACATTGAGCAGTCTACTGAACAAGGCTTAGGTACAAAAAAATCAAATGATGGCCTGTAAGCCCTTGTCAGCAATGATATTCAGCAGCTTGAGTGCCGGGCCAGTGGGATGGGTTTCACCTTGCTCCCACTTGCGTATGGTCGATGCCGTAGTATGCAAATAAAGCGCAAATATCGGCTGGCTGAACTTCAAGCCTTCTCGCAGCCGCTTGATGTCGGCCGCATCGAACTCCCGAACTGGCGGTGGACAAATTGCGTCAAACTCGCGCATCGTCACCTTGCCGATCGCTCCTGCCTCCTGGAGCGCCTCCAGGTCGCCGCGTAGCGATTCGATGATCTTGCTCACAATGCACCTCCAATAACACGTCAGCCTGCAATGCATTCAACAAGGCTTCAGGCGACAAGCCCAGGAACACCTTCCCTACAAATTGCAGCGCTTTCTTCTCATCCGGCGTGATGTTCCCCTTGTCGCTCTTGGAGAACCCATGCAGGAACACATAACGGCTACCTATTCTGGCCGAAAGCAAGCTGCGATAGCCGCCGCTTTTGCCACCACCAGGGCGAGCTACCCGCTTCTTGTATAAGGCGCCACCCAAGTCCACATCGATCAGACCGCTTTCCATCTCCTGAACTGCCTTGCACAAGGCAATATCAGGCAGCTTCTCGGCCGCCTGCCATCGCGCAAAGTCTTTGCGCTTGAGAACGCGCGTCATATCGACCTCCAAACTATACCCGTATCGGGCACACTTATCAATCTCTCGTCGTGGAGCAGCCAATTCGCCATCCGCTCGCCCATCCCACGCGGGCTTATCCTCCTTGTGAACATAGCGCATGCACATCGCCACAGCCATGTGACTTGTGAGCTTTATATCCATCTTGATTGGCACGCCTCAGTTGGCAATACAGGCCGTCGCTCGATAACAGATACCGTGCCTGCCTACGTAGGGGACGCAGCAGCCGTCGTGTTCACCGTGGACTTATGTCAGCAGGGCGTAGTCCAGAGAAATGCAATGCTGGGTCGCCGTGAAGCAAAAAAATCCCTGGCGTGGGGACCCATGCCAGGGACAAGTTCGTGGAGACAAAAACAATCAGCAGTACTTCATGAAAACTAGAAAAGATCAGCCGCCGTCGCCGCCAGGCTCTCATCCAGCACCAAGGCTTTCAGGGCCTCGATATCGGGAGCCAAGTAACGGTCCTGATCGTAAAAAGGCACGGCCTGACGAATCGCATCCTGCACCTTCTTCAAGCGCTCGGAAGTCAGCAAAGGCGCATGAAAATCAATGCCTTGTGCCGCGCACAGCAATTCAATTGCCACAATCGCGGCCGTGTTCTGTGCCATGTCTTCCAGACGGCGCGCTGCAAAGGTTGCCATGCTGACGTGGTCTTCCTGATTAGCCGAAGTAGGCAGACTATCCACACTGGCAGGATGTGCCAGCGACTTGTTTTCCGAAGCCAGGGCCGCTGCGGTCACATGGGCAATCATGAAGCCCGAATTCAAACCCGCAGAAGGCACCAGGAACGGTGGCAAACCAGAGATGCTGGCATCAATCAACAAAGCGACTCGACGCTCTGCCAAGGCACCAATTTCAGCAATAGCCAGAGCCAAGCCATCGGCAGCAAACGCAACCGGCTCGGCGTGGAAATTACCTCCGGAAATCACCTGATCCGGCTCGCCATTCTTGCCGGGAAACACCAGCGGGTTATCCGTGACAGCATTGGCTTCCGTCAACAGGCTGCGTTCGTTCTGTGTGATCAGATCCTGAATCGCACCCATGACCTGGGGCTGACAGCGCAAGCTGTAGGGGTCCTGCACCTTGTTGTCATTGTCGCGATGCGACTGACGAATCTGGCTGCCAGCCAGCAGCTCCCGGTACAGGCGAGCCGCATAAATTTGCCCCGGCTGTCCACGGACCTCATGGATGCGCGCATCAAAAGGCGCGTCACTGCCTTTGGCGGCGTCCACGCTCAAGGCACCGGCCAGAATCGCATTGCGGAACAAGGTCTGGGTGCGGAACAGGCCGTTCAGGGCCAGGGCCGTAGATACTTGCGTACCATTGATCAGCGCCAGCCCTTCCTTGGCAGCCAGCACAATGGGAGTGATACCCGCCTTGGCCAAAGCCTGCTGGGCTGGCATCCATTCGCCCTGCCACTTGGCCTGCCCTTCCCCGATCAGCGTCAAGGTCATGTGCGACAAGGGCGCCAGATCACCCGATGCCCCCACCGAACCCTTGGACGGGATGAAAGGCACCACGCCCGCATTCAGAATATCCAGCAAGGTCGTAACCACATGCGAACGTATGCCCGAAAAGCCGCGCGCCAAGCTGGCAATTTTCATGGCCATGATCAAGCGGGCCACTGCATCGGACACCGGCTCGCCCACCCCCACGGAGTGCGACAGAATCAGGTTCTTTTGCAGTTGCTCCAGATCATGGTCGGGAATGCGTTGCTGGGCCAGCTTGCCAAAGCCGGTATTGATGCCATAAGCCGGATTACCTTCCCGGATGATCTTGGCCACAATGGCCGAGGACGCATCCATGGCCCCGATCGCCTCTGGTGGCAGAGTCAGAACAGTCGGTTCCTGCCAGATTTGGCGCAGTTGTGCCAAAGTCAGTGCGCCGGGAGAAAGCTCGATACTCTTGCTCATTTATCTGTCCTGTTTTTCTTACTTGATCATGGGCAATGTCAGCCCGAAATTCTTGGCCGTTTGAATCGCCAGCTCGTAGCCGGCATCCGCATGACGCATCACACCACTGGCGCAATCGTTAATCAAGACCCGCTCCAGACGGGCCGCAGCCTGCTCACTACCGTCAGCCACAATCACCATGCCAGCATGCTGGCTGTAGCCCATGCCCACCCCGCCCCCGTGGTGCAGCGAAACCCAGCTGGCCCCGCCGGCGGTATTCAACAAGGCATTCAACAAAGGCCAGTCCGACACGGCATCCGTGCCATCACGCATGCTTTCAGTTTCGCGGTTGGGGCTGGCCACCGAGCCTGTATCCAAGTGGTCGCGGCCAATCACAATGGGCGCTTTCAGCTCGCCCTTACGCACCATTTCGTTAAAGGCCAGACCAGCGCGGTGACGCTCGCCCAGTCCCAGCCAGCAAATGCGTGCCGGCAAGCCCTGGAAAGCAATGCGTTCCTGCGCCATGTCCAGCCAGCGATGCACGTGCTGATTGTCAGGGAACAGCTCTTTGATTTTTTGATCGGTTTTGTAGATGTCCTCCGGGTCGCCTGACAAGGCCACCCAACGGAACGGGCCTTTGCCCTCGCAAAACAAGGGGCGAATGTAGGCAGGCACAAAGCCAGGGAAATCGAAGGCATTGGCCACGCCTTCATCAAACGCAACTTGGCGAATGTTATTGCCGTAGTCCACAACCGGAATACCCATTTTCTGGAAATCCAGCATGGCTTGTACATGAACTGTGCAAGACTTGGCAGCCGCTTGTTGAATGCGGACGTGTTGGGCCGGATCTTTCTGCGCCGCCTGCCACTGTTCCACCGTCCAGCCTGACGGCAAATAGCCATTGAGCAGATCGTGGGCAGAGGTCTGGTCCGTCACCAGATCAGGTTTCAAACCACCCGCTTGGGCACGTCGCACCAGTTCGGGCAGTACATCGGCAGCATTACCCAGCAAGCCAATCGACACCGCTTCCTTGGCGACCGTGTGTTGGGCAATCAACTCCAGCGCATGATCCAGATCCCGCGCCTGTTTATCCAGATAACGGGTCTGCAAACGGAAGTCGATACTGCTTTGCTTGCATTCAATCGTCAGCGATACAGCCCCGGCAAAGGTTGCCGCCAAAGGCTGTGCGCCGCCCATGCCGCCCAGACCAGCAGTCAGAATCCAGCGCCCGGCCAGCGAACCACCAAAATGCTGACGACCTGCTTCAGCAAAAGTCTCGTACGTGCCTTGCACAATGCCCTGGCTACCAATGTAGATCCAGCTACCCGCCGTCATCTGCCCATACATGAACAAACCGGCCTGATCCAGCTCGTGAAACTTCTCCCAGGTAGCCCATTTGGGCACCAGATTCGAGTTGGCCAGCAGCACACGCGGCGCATCGCTATGAGTACGGAATACACCCACCGGCTTGCCGGACTGAATCAGCAAGGTCTGGTCATCCTCCAACTGGCGCAAGCTGGCCAGAATCTGGTCATAGCACTCCCAGTTCCGGGCTGCACGCCCGATGCCGCCGTACACCACCAGATGCTGGGGGTTCTCGGCCACAGCCGGGTCCAGGTTGTTCTGAATCATGCGGTACGCGGCTTCCGCCACCCAGTTCTTGCAGCTGAGCTGGGTACCCGTAGGGGCATGAATCTGCCGCTCAGGATCGAAACGGGGATCGTGGCTGGCCGCCAAAGTGTGATGATCAGGCATGGTGATGTCCTCCATCTGAGGTGTCTCTGGATACGCGCTGGTTCTATCTGGCAGGCTGTTTCCACACCCGAAGGGCAGGTCCTGGCGCCGACAAAACAACGGTTTTCTTGTAAGCTCATGCCAATGTATAGTCATTTTTCCAAGTTGTCTATACATATAAAGAGAGCCTTGCATAAGCCCGTGAATGCGAGCATGGGAATGCATCACTCGCGGCCTGGTACACGACCTCAGATCTGGCCTGCGCGAGACTCTTTTGAGTGTGAACACGTCCTACAGGAAAGCATAAAAATGGATGTCCGCCAGACGAGCCATTCGTCAACTGAACCAAGCATGCCCGCCTACCTGCAAATCAAGAATTTTGTGCTGGAGAAAATCCAGTCCGGCCAATGGCGTGAAGGTGATCTGATCCCCACTGAACTGGCTTTATGCGAACAATTTGGCGTGTCGCGCATGACGGTCAACCGCGCGCTGCGGGAGTTGACGAATGATGAGCTGCTGGTCCGCATCAAAGGCTCGGGCACCTACGTCGCGCAGCCCAAATTCCAGTCCACCCTGATCGAGATACGCAGCATCGCGCAAGACATACGGGAGCGCGGCCACCAACACAGTTGCCAAGTGCTGAGCATGGAGCGGCTGCAGGCCAGCCCGGCTCAAGCGCGGCTATATGGCATTGCACCGGGCGCAGCGCTGTTTCATTCCATTATTGTTCATGCCGAAAACGGCTTGCCTATCCAGTACGAAGATCGTCTGGTGGACGCGCAAATGGCGCCGGATTACATGGAGCAGGACTGGAGCCAGATCACACCTAATGAGTACTTGGTGCGCGTTGCCCCCTTGCCAACCGGCTTTTACAGCATTGAAGTGCTGGTGCCGCCCGCCGGAATCGCGCAGGCCCTGCACATGAAAGAGCAGCAACCCTGTCTGGTGATGGACCGCCGCACTTTTTCCAGCGAGCAGTTCACAACTCACGCCAGGCTGTGGCATCCAGGGGATCGCTACAAATTCACTGGCAAGATGTGAGCCGTAAATCTGCTCTGCCTAGAGTTTGACTCCCAAACGCATCGATCAGGCGCACAGGCTTCTGGCCTCCTGAGTCATACACCATCGCCATTTTCTTGTCGCATTGACCTGGCATGACTAACCCTTGAGCTGATCACTTGCCAAGCACACCGGAACGAGCCTGCTCATGCTGGCGATAGCGGGTCAACGACAAGCCTGTATGGCGCTTGAAGTACCGGCACAGATAAGAGGGATCCTCAAAATTCAGCTGATCAGCAATCTGCCCGATCGCCAGCTGGCTGTAGGAAAGCAGCGCCTTGATCTCCAGAACCACTTGCCTGTCGATCAAGGCCTTGGGGCTGTCGTTAAAAAACTGTTTGCTCAGCTGGGACAGATAAAACGGGGTGATGTTGAGCGCATCGGCATAAAACTTCACCTCTCTGTGCTGCCGGCATTGCTGGCCAACCAGTTCCCAAAACCGCCAGCTGATCATTTCCTGACGGCTGAACGGCTGGCCGCCCTGATACTCGGACGGAATCTGCTGGGCAATATGTAGAAAGAAATTCTGCAGCTGATTACGCAGCATGATGTGCTGATGCAGCGTGCTGGTCTGCACAATCTCGTGCAGTTGCAGCAACCAGGCCGCCAGTAAAGCTCGATCTCTCTGCGGAGGCACACACCGCGGATTGTCGTGCAGGAACACGAACAAGGAATTAGGCAGCTGATAAGCCACTTCTGACGCCAGGTTCTTGGGCATCAACAGAAAAAACACCTTGAAACCGCGTGAGCGCCGTCTCAGCAAGGTAATCGTATCTTCGGCCAGCACCAGCACATCATGGGCCCGTACGACCTGATCCTTGAAGTTCAAGCTCACCAAAGCACGACCCGACAGGCAGATCATCAAGGTCATATAGGCATGACCGAAAGACAAAGGCATTCCCACGCCTTCGGCCAGCGTGGTCTGGCCTGTCAGCCAGCTATCTTTGGCGCTGAATAGTTGTGGAATCTGATGCATGGTGTTCCTCTGCCCTTCATGGCCCGGCAACCGACAGGACTTGCTAAAAGTACCGAAACTACCAAGGTCCTGCTCTGTTCGCCAAACCAGCCAGCTTCTATTCTGTTTTCTGCTGAATGGTGAGTAAAGAAAATGACACTTCAAACAGAAAGACTTATTTTACGCCCCTGGCAGGACACCGATGCCAAGGACTTGTACGAATACGCCAAAGACGAGCGAGTTGGCCCGATTGCAGGTTGGCCGGTGCATACCAGCGTTGAGGAAAGTGCCGAAATTATCCGCACAGTTTTCAATATGCCCGAAGTGTATGCCGTCGAGCACAAAGTTAATGGCCGAGCTGTCGGTTGCATCGGCATCCTGATCGGCAAGAACAGCAACTTCGAGATCGGCGAAGAAGAAGGCGAAATTGCCTATTGGATTGGCGTGCCCTACTGGGGCCAGGGCTTGATCCCCGAGGCCATGCGCGAGGTGATGCGACACGCTTTTGAAACGCTGAAGCTGAAAGCACTGTGGTGCGGCTACTTTGCCAACAATGCCCAATCGCAGATTGCGCAAAGCAAGTGTGGCTTTCGCCATCATCACACCGAAGAAAACAAGTACAACCAGTTCCTGCAGGACTACCGGACTGAGCACATCAGCCGCATTACTGCTGAAGAATGGTTGTCCTTGCCCAAACAACAGGCCTGAACACCCGTCGTAACCCACACCCACGCCGCCGCTGTGGGTGTAGAACGGCCCCCAAAACCTGGATACCTGTCCCAGGCGTTTGGGGCCCGTTCACCTTGGGCATCGCGTGCAGCGCACGCGGTGTCTTCTAGGCCGTTTGCAAAGCGTGCTTGGGCTGTCGCAACAAGACAAAGAGCAGACCGGCAATCAAGGCCGCCAGGCCTGCCAGCGCATGCAGCACCGTCAAAAATGAAGCGGCATAACTGGCAGTCAATTGCGCTTCCAAACCAGGCAGCTGTTGCGCGGCCAACTGCAATTCACCCAAAGCCGCCCGACTGGCCGCTTCCAGAACCGCTGCTTGTGTAAACGTAGTGCTGCCTACACTCAGGTGCTGCTGAATCAAGGTAGCCAGCAGCACGCTGACCACGGCAATGGCCACACCATCCGCAGAGATTCGCACCGTATTGAAGATACCCGTCGCCATTCCAACCCGATCCGGGCTGACCACACTGACCGCCATCCCGTCCATCAAGCCCCAGGGCAAACCGATACCCACGCCGATCAGCAATAAAGGCAGATGCAGGGCTGGACCGCCACCTGCCTCAAAGCCTTCAGCCAGAGTCCATAAACCCACGGCCACCAGAAGCAAACCCAGGCTGGACAAGGTGCCTGCCGATAGCCAGCGAGTCAGCAAGGCCGCCACAAAAGGCACGATCAACAAAGGCGCAGCCAGCCAAACCATCATCTGCCCGGCCTGCAATGCACCGTAACCATCAATACCCATAAAGCGACCGGGCAACAACACAATCAGCACGATGAACAGGAATGCAGGGGCTGCAGCCAAAGCCTGCACACCCACAAAGCCGGGGTCACGAAAGAAACTCAAATCAATCATGGGCTGCGTAACGCGGCGCTCTATGCAGACAAAGCCCACAAAGGCGACAACAAACGCCAGCAGGGTGGACAGCACCCAGCTATCGGACCAGCCCCGTTCCGGGATCAGCAACATGCCATAAGTAAACAGGCCCAAAGCCAGCGTAAAGCTGATGGCACCCGGCCAGTCCAATGCACCCTGCGAGCCGCCCTGACTGGGCTTGGTACTGATCAGAACCAGCAACAAACCGACCACGCCAATAGCCCCGGTCGCGTAGAACACGCCTTGCCATTGCAGCGCCTCCACAATCCAGCCGAAAAACCAGGGACCAAAAGACAGCCCCAGCCCGAAAGACGTGCCTAACAAGCTGAACGCCCGCGCCCGTGCACGTCCTTCAAACAAGGGAGCCAGGGAGGACATGGCAGCGGCAAAAGCGGCGGCACCGCCCAGGCCCTGCATCATGCGCAAAATATCAATCCAGAACACGGAGGGCATGAAAGGAATGGCAATGGTAAAGGCGCAAAACCACAGCATGCCAATCAGCCAGATGCGGCGCTGGCCGTAAATGTCCGTCAGGCTGCCTGACACCATCATGGCACCGCCGTAACTCAGGATGTACGCGTTCATGATCCAGCTCAGCTGGGCGGCACTACCACCTAACTCTGCACTGATGGCCGACAGCACCACTGCCGGGCCGGTGAAGCACAAGGGGATCAATAAAGCCGTTAAACAGGCTGACAATAATTGCAGCCGACGCATGGCCGGCGATGAAGAAGAGGAAAGCATGGTTCTCATTGACTGCTAAAGCGTGCGTGCCCAACAGAAATGAACACGGCGTGAAATACCCGCATGATCGGGGTCGATTTCAGGAGCTTAAGCATCACCCCATCAAAGAAAAATACACTACAGTTATTAATACTTAGGAAATAAATTCTTAAATAGAGTCGGCACCATGATGGAAAACCTGAGCAATATCGGCCTGTTCGTACGCGTGGCGGAACGCCTGAGCTTTTCGGCCGTGGCCCGCGAATCCGGCCTGTCGCCCTCCACAGTAGGCAAGTCCATCGCCCGCCTGGAAGAGCGGCTGAAAGTGCGCCTGTTTCACCGCAGCACCCGCACTCTGGCCCTGACTGCCGACGGCAAGGTTTTTCTGGAGCGATGCAGACGCATCTTGAGTGAAATCGAGGCGGCAGAACTGGAAATGTCCCAAGCCAGTGAAATGCCGCGTGGCACCTTGCGAATCAGCTTGCCGCGCTACAGCGGCCTGTTTCAACAGGCCATCAGCCACTTCATGCAGCGTTATCCGGCTGTAGAACTGGATCTGGACTTTTCTGACCGTCTGGTCGATGTGATTGGCGAAGGTTTTGATGCCGCCATCCGTGCCAGTGCCTTGAGTGATTCAGGCCTGATGCGCCGCCGTCTGTGCACGTTCCGTCGCGTCCTGGCTGCCTCCCCCGAATATCTACAAGAGCATGGTCGCCCCTTGCACGCCAAAGATCTGCAACACCATGCCTGCCTGCACTACCGCTTCCCCAATACCGGGCGGCTGGAACAATGGCCAATTTCCGAAACTCAGGACGTACCCGAGCTGCCCCGCACACTGGTCTGCAATAGCGTGGAAATGCGGGTGCATCTGAGCTTGCAAGGGCAAGGCATCGCTTGCCTGCCAGATTTCACCGTGGGCGAGCATTTAAGCAGCGGACGGCTGCAAACCATTCTGGATGAATGCACCCATAACACCGTGCCACTGTGGATTGTCTGGCCTGCCAGCCGCAACCTGTCGCCCAAGCTGCGCGCCTTTATTGATTGCATGAGCGAGGCGGTTTTCCAGACCTAACCAAACACATACTGCTAGTGCCTCCTGCTCAGTCCCCGGTCAGCTCGGAAGCGGCATCCTGGGACTGGCTGACGCACAAAAAGAGCAGGCCACCCATGACAGAGGCCCCAACAAATGACATCTCCTTAAGCCACCTGCTTGATCAGCAAGGCCGCAAGGTACATGCCCAAACCAAAAACCGCGTGTGTCAGCAGGCTGCGCAAGCGGTTGGTCCAAGGCGTGGGGGTACGCGAGGCCGCCACTCCGGCTCCCATGGCGGGCTGCATGACAAAAAAGGGCATCACGACCGTAGCCATGCCCACCATGACGGCGGGCAACCAGCGGGGATCTTGCAGCCACTCAGTGCCGTAAACCGCAAGCAACAAAAAGGCGAAAACAATGCCCACAGCATAGTGAATGAACCAGCCCCAGGCAGACTCTCCCGCAATCGGCTCAGCCTTGCCGATACTGCTGTGTGCGATCTGGCCACGCAGCAAATGCCCGGCCCAGCGCCCCACCATGGCGTAGTTCAGCGTGGCAACGCCCATCGCCCTTTGAATCAGGCCCCAGATATCCATGAAAATAGTGGCTCCGACTCCGATCAGAATCACATGCACCCATTCATTGATCGACAACATTGGCAATCCTTTCCGTTGATAAGCACTTTGTTTTTTGAGCAATCATAGAAGTTGAAGTCAACTTCAAGTCAACAGGTACAAGATGGATATTTCAGAAGTTGCCAAGCAAACCGGCTTACCCTCCTCCACCGTGCGTTACTACGAGAAAGAAGGCCTGATCCGTGCAGTCAGCGCCCCCGGAGAACGGCGTCGTTTTACGCCCCAAGTACTGGATCAACTGGCCTTGATTGCCTTGGGGCAAGCGGGCGGTTTGTCGCTGGAAGAAATACGGGCCATGCTGCCTCCCGATGGTTCTGCGCAGGTGGACAGGCAATTGCTGCTATCCAAGGCCGATCAACTGGATGCCACCATCAAGCGCCTGAAAGCCATGAGCGAAGGTTTGCGCCACGCCGCGCACTGCTCTGCCGCCAACCATACGCAGTGCCCGACATTCCAGCGTTTGCTGAAAGCCGCCGCCATCCGGGTGAAGAAGAACAAGACCAGCGGCTCCAGAGAAGCGATGTCGCGTCTTGCCAAAACGATGTCGGGCATAAAAACAACCACCACAAGCTGACGCTTCAAGGCTGTAAGAACCTCCCCCTATAATGAGCAATTGTCGCAGCAAGGCCAGGCCAGCCGCCACCTTAAAGTATCCAATCCGCGACACACCAACAAACGATTATGAGAGGAGCCGTCTGCATGACGAGCACTAAGTCAGCAACTGAGTAAGCCGCAACAAGCTCTGGTCTTGTTGCGGCGTTCTGTACTTCCAATCCCGCTGATTGATAACAAACAGACGCCGCCCGATTTCTTTTTCGAGTGGTAATTTTGTTATGTCTTCCTCACGCTCTTCCTGGGCTTATACGCTGCCGGCTGCCCTGCTGCTGATGGCGCCCTTTGACATCCTCGCCTCCCTGGGGATGGATATTTACCTGCCCGTCGTCCCGACCATGCCGGAAATTCTAGGTACGACCCCAGCCATCATCCAGCTGACCCTTAGCCTTTACATGCTGCTATTGGGTGCGGGGCAACTGATCTTTGGCCCCCTTTCGGATCGCATAGGCCGACGACCTGTTTTGCTGACAGGGGCCGCCCTGTTTGTGTTGGCCTCAACCGCCGCTGCCTTGTCCAATTCCGCCTGGGCTTTTGTTGGTTTTCGGGTGCTGCAGGCACTGGGGGCTTCGGCCACCCTTGTGGCCCTGTTTGCCACAGTGCGCGATGTGTATGCAGACCGCCCCGAAGGGGTAGTGATCTATAGCCTGTTCAGCTCCATCCTGGCATTCGTACCCGCCTTGGGGCCTATTGCAGGTGCTCTGATTGCCCGCATGGGAGGATGGCAAGCCATCTTCCTGAGTTTGGCAGCGATGGGGCTCATAGCCTGGATCCATGCGCTGTGCAGATGGCAGGAGACCCGACCTGCCAAACCGCTGCATTCCCAGCAGCGCGCACTGGCCGTCTTCAAGAGTCCGGCCTTCTGGGTCTATACCCTGGGCTTCTCCACCGGGATGGGGACATTTTTTGTTTACTTCTCGACCGCGCCCCGAGTCTTGATCGGACAAGCTGGCTATTCAGAAGTGAATTTCAGCCTGGCCTTTGCCAGTGTTGCCCTGGTGATGATTGCCACCACCCGCCTGTCCAAAACCTTTGTGGCTCGCTGGGGAACGGCCGGGAGCCTGAGACGCGGTATGGGTTTGATCGCCCTAGCCGCCCTGTTGCTGGCAGCAGGACAACTCCTGCTGGAACCCTCCTTTAGCAGCTTTATCCTGCCCATGTGGCTAGCCGCCATGGGCATTGTGATGACGGTATCCGTCACCGCCAATGGCGCCTTGGCCCAGTTCAATGATGTAGCCGGTTCCGCCGTGGCAATCTACTTCTGCGTGGAAAGCCTGATCGTTAGCGTGTTCGGTACCGTAGCTGTGACCTTGCTGGGCGGGGATACGGCATGGCCACTGGTGGTCTTTGGGCTGGGAATGAGCAGTGTGGTTTTGCTTGCATTGATGTTGCTGGAGGCAAGGCCCAAACGCGAGGTTTAAGGTTAAAAAAGGAAGGCTTTCGATAAGCCTTCCCTTCATTTAGATCACCCGTCGTCACTGTTCATGAATAATGTCAGGAGCGAGCTACGGCGGACGACAATGCAATCAGACGTACTCAATTCTGTGTGTCGCCAGCCATCCCCAAACTCAAGTCATACGTCACCCACGCTGTTGCCTGAGTCAAACCATCGTATAGCCTGCGCGCCTATACATTGTCCTGCGCCGTAATCCAGCGCAGGAACGGCCAGCCCGCTTTGCCTACTCCCTGGTGACCTTGCCCGATGCGACACAAAAAGCAGAGGTCCGTGCCTTTAGTGATTGGATAAGCGAGCAAGCCCAGCTATAGCAAGGTAGCCAGCCTATGTAGGACCACCACTTCAACAGTCCTCATGTCCACACCCCCTGCTCCAGACATCGACAATTCGCCTGACTTCCAACAAGGAAGCATATGATTTTTTTGAAAAAAAACCCCGTCCCAAAAGGACGGGGCAAACCTCAACAAGCAATTGAAAAACTCTTAAGGTAATTCCACGGCCACCGGACCACGGGGACGGGAACAGCACAACAAGACTTTGCCCTCTGGCACAGGGTCCAGCGGCTCTTCAAAATAGTCGACCTCGCCCGATACCAGAGTGCACATGCAGGTATTGCACAGACCCGCCCGGCAATTGAAGTCCGGACTCAAGCCCGTTTCTTCCGCCAGATCCAGCAAGGAGGGGCAGTCCTCATGCCATTGGGCCTGGCGGCCATCGGGCAGGAATGTCACCGTCTGCGCCGCATCTTCCGCTGCTGTCGCGGCTCCCCTTACTGCTTCTACAGGCGAATCCAGCTCCAACACATTCGCATCGACACGACTGGAGGGGGCAGGCTGGACCTGATCCTGAACCGCACTGGCTGCAACATCATCCGCCAAGGTGTTTTCCAGCACCGTCGCCGGGCCAAAAAACTCGTAGTGAATGCGCTCACGTGCCACACCCAGACTACGCAGCACACCATAATTGCTCTGCATGAAGGCACTGGGCCCACACAGGTAAAATTCGTAATCATCCAGTGGCAGCCAACGCTGCAACTGCTCACGTGTAATCAGTCCCGTCACATGGTGCAAACCGGCTTGCTCATCATGTTCAGTCGGGTTGCGATAGCAGAAGTAAAGCTGCACGCCTTCGCGTTGTGCCACCAGCTCACGCATCTCATCGGCAAAGGCATGCACCGCGCTGTTATCGCATGCATGAATCACATACACCTTACGCTGGCTGCGTTTAAGTAGACGATGCAGCATGGCCAGCAAAGGGGTCTGGCCCACGCCACCGCTTAGCAACACCACAGGCCGCTGGCTGCTCTCGTCCAGCACGAACTCGCCCATAGGGCCGGCCGCATTCAACACATCACCTGGCTGCACGTGTTGATGCAGCCAGGTGGAAGCCACACCATCGGCCACGTTCAAGCCTGCCGGAGCCTTCTCGTGTTTGACGGAGATACGCAAACGATCCGTGCAGTCTGGGTCCCCCGACACGCTGTAATTACGCAGCACAGTTTGCCCGTCAATCTCCAGACGGAACACCAGATACTGGCCTGGCTGATAAGGTGGCACAACACCGTCCACTGGCTCCAGCACAAACGAAGTAATCACGTCGCTTTCGCGCAGCTTTTCCAGTACCCGATAGTCCCGAAAACGTCGGTTGGCTGCGGCTTCGGTGGGCACAGGTGATGCAGTCGTATTCATCGCACTCAAGCCGTTGTTGTCTCGCTGGCGACAGCTTGTTCAGCCTGGATTATCTGGCTGATCTTGCGACGGAAGCGCAAGGGACCAGAATCCAAGGGCAAGTCCAAAGCGGCAGGACGCTCTTTCAGGGCTTTATGCACTTCTTCCAGAACCACTTTGTCTTCCAGGAAAGCGTGGCGCACGTCTTCGTTGAAAATCTTGGAGATGGCCTCGTCATCCGGGCTGAAATTGCGCAGCTGGAACCAGAAGTAGCGGGTGTGTTCTTCGTCGATAGGCGTCAGGAAGTTATAGGAGTCCATCAGGAAAACGTCCTGGTGGTACTCGCTGGGCTCCTCGGTAGCCGCACCGGCGGGCAGGAAGATGGCCTTGATCACGGCCAGCGACGGGAAACGCACTTCGTATTGCTGCTTGCGGTCGCAATTGCCTTCAAATTTCACAAACTGCTTGTAAAACGGCGCAACTTCCACATTTTTGGACCAGCGCGAGACCGTCACGCCATTGTCCTCAACCTTCACCGTCAAGGGCAGGCCGATGATGTCGGGGCTACCAAACGAGCTTTGGTGTACCCAGGACACGTGCGAAGGGTCCAGCAAATTGTCCGTGACGTACAGGTAATTGCAGTCCAGTTCCATGGCGTCGCCACGGTTCACACCCCATTCGGGATTCTCCCACTCGGGGATGTCGATCAGTTTGGACGGATCAGCCAACTCAGGATCACCCATCCAGACCCAGACCAGGCCAAAACGCTCCGTACAGGGGTAGCTGCGCACCACCGCGCTTCTAGGGATTTGCGCCACACCGGGTGCCTTGGTACAGGAGCCGCTGCAATCAAACGTCAGGCCGTGGTAGCCACATTCCACCTGGTCGCCAATCAAGCGGCCTTTGGACAAAGGCAGGCGACGGTGTGGACAGGAATCTTCCAAGGCCACGGGCTGGCCGTCTTCGCGGCGATACAGCACCAGGTTTTCGCTAAGCATACGCACAGGCTGCAAGCTGCGACCGAGCTGTGTAGCCAATGCGCCTACATACCAGGCATTGCGTACAAACATGATTTACCCCCAACTCTAAATGCGGTGCATGATGGCTGAACGAGCCCATTCATGTTCTCTTGTTTGTCATGATAGTCGCAATCAAATTCAGCCTACTATCCATATCGTTTAGAATTTCTAAAGTTAAATTACTTTTCTGGACGGGGTCTGATCATCATGGATACCTTGCCTCCCTTACGTGCATTGCAAGTCTTTGAGACGCTGGGCCATAGCCAAAGCCTGCAAGAAGCCGCCCGTCGTCTGAAAATTACTCCCGGTGCCATCAGCCAGCAATTACGTTTGCTGGAAGACTCGCTGGGCTGCAGCCTGACTTACAAAGAAGGCAAACGCTTGCGACTGACAGCGGCGGGGGTGCGCTTTCATGAAATCTGTACACAGGCATTTGAGCTATTACGCGACGGCCAGCAAGAAATGGAGCGGTCGCGCAACACCAGCCTGCTTTCGATCAGCGCTTTGCCGTCCATGCTTAAAACCTGGATGGCACCGCTGGCATTTCAATGGCAGGAACAGTACGACCCGGAGCTGACACTGCATCTGAAAGGCAGCCATGCCGAGCCCGATCTGGAAGCCGAGCAAATCGACTTTCGGATTACCTACGGTCAGGCCGCCGCCCGCCCCCGCAGCTTTACCGAGCTGTATACAGACCGTGTCGTTCCCGCCTGCAGCCCGACCCTGCTCCAAGGGCAAGCCGCTTTGCGGCATCCCCGTGACTTATTGAGCTATCCCTTGCTGTCCTCGGACTGGCAGCCACGCTTTACCTCGCCCCCCTCCTGGCGCGACTGGTTTGAGTCCTTGGAGATAGATATAGGCGATACGCCACTGGACCGCTTCCGGGTTTTTTCTCTGTCGCACATGGCGCTGGAGTCTGCGGTGGCCGGTCAGGGTTTTGTATTGGCGCAATGCTCGATGATAGAAAAGGAAGTACGCAGCGGGCAGCTAATCCTGCCCTTCTCCCATTCCTTGCCTCTGCCCTGGCCCTATGTGCTGACCCGACGGGCGGGTGCATTTGAGTCACCTCATAGCCAGGATTTCCATCGCTATTTGTTGAACCGGGCGCGGCAGCAGGAGCAGATCAATCAGGAACTGCTGCTGCAAGCATTAGCCTGAGCAATGTCGCAGCACGACGAAACACGGCTGGATTGCCGATAGACCTTGCTCGCCTGGCCGTGGCTAAGCACTAAACCATTGAGTGCTTCAGCTATATAAGCGCAGGGCTGTTCGATGGCTTAGCTCTACACCGTTCCACTTTTCAGTTCAGGCTCAAGCACCCAGCCAGGTGAGCAAAACAAGTCGAGCGCCTGGATCAGACAAGTACGCATAAGCGCTTTCTACCACGCAATCCACGCAGTTGCGGATGCATTTCCAGCATCAACAAAAAAGCGTGTTTACCGCCCCAGAAGGGGCCATAAACACGCTCTTTAATCCTGCTGGAAAGACGTCAGTGTCTTAGGCCACCACAGCAGCCAGCGACTCCGCGAAGTAATCCACGTTGGACTGGTTCAGACCTGGCACGCTGATGCGGCCCGACTCCAGCACGTACACGCCAAAATCGTCACGCAGTTTCTGGATCTGCTCTTTGGTCAGGCCGGTGTAGCAGAACATGCCTTGCTGTTTGACGAAGTAGCTGCTGTCGTATTGGGGAGCCAGCTCTTTCAGACGATCGTGCACACGCTGACGCATGGCAGCGATACGCTGACGCATGGTTTCCACATCTGCCGTCCACTCGGCCAGCAAGGACTCATCGGACAAGATGGTGGCAATGGCCTGACCACCGTGCGATGGCGGGTTGGAGTAGATGCGACGCACCACGGCCTTGAGCTGACCCAGAACACGATCGGCTTCATCCGCGCTCTGGCACACCACCGACAAGCCACCGCAGCGCTCGGAGTAGTAGGAGAAGTTTTTGGAGAAGGAGTTGGCCAGCAAGAACGTCAGGCCAGCATCGACCATGGCGCGCACGGCGAAAGCGTCTTCGTCCAGGCTACGGCCAAAACCCTGGTAAGCCATGTCCAGGAAAGGGATCAGCTTGCGCTGTTGCAGCACAGGGATCAGTTGCAGCCACTGCTCGTCGCTCAGATCAGCCCCGGTGGGGTTATGACAGCAGGGGTGCAGCAAGACAATGCTGTGCTCGGGCAGGACGGAAATGTCTTCCATCAGGCCGGTGAAATCCAGACCGCGCGTGGCTGGATCGTAATAACGGTAGGTGTGGGTAGGAATGCCCGATCCACGGAAGATGGAGTGGTGATTATCCCAGGCTGGATCGCTGATCCACATTTCACTATTGGGGTAGGCTTCGTGCAGGAAGTCGCCACCCACTTTCAAGGCCCCCGAACCGCCCAATGTCTGAATGGTCGCAACACGACCTTCTTGCAGCACTTTGCTGTCGGCGCCAAAAACCAGTTTTTGCACGGCGCTGCGGTAGGAAGCTAAACCTTCAATAGGCAGATAGCCACGGGGCTGGCCCTTGGCCGCCCATTGTTCTTCAGCCCGGCGAGCCACATCCAGCAAAGGCAGACGGCCTTGGTCGTCGTAATACAAACCAATGGTCAGGTTGACCTTGCGATCGCGCGGATCGGCGTGAAATGCCTCGTTCAAACGGAAAATCGGATCGCCACCATAGGCCTGCAAATGCTCAAACATGCTTGTTCCTTGAAAAATTACGGTTGTGGGCCGCCCGGGCTGATCGCCGGTCTATTCAAATAACCATTGACCTTATACCTTGGGCCTACTTTAGCCAATATCATGGGGCTCTTTTTGCAGCACATGAGCACGCGAGCGATGCGTGAATGCGTCATCAGACTTGTCCCCCCCTTGGCTCGGCACGGCACCTGTTCTTGTCTAGTCGGTGCAGGCTGTCAAACGCCAGCGTCACCTTGAAGTCTGTTCACATTTTCAGCAAACCGAAGCCTCAAGAACGTGAACGCGGTGTACCAGCCTGTCTGCCTGGGCCTTGCCAGCAAAGAATATACATGGCTTTCTGAGGATACAGAACCGTGCACTTGCATTCATTGTGCTTTCGGTCCTCCCGCACTCCCCAGCTGTCACCGCATTGTCATATGCAGATCCCGTCCAAGACCGTTAACATGGGACTTTCACCGTTTCAACAGGAGTCCGCCGTGTCCGTATCGCCGCTGCCCAGTTCCCTATCCTGCCCTTTAGAAGGGGCCAGCAACTTCCGTGATATTGGCGGCTATGCCACAGACTCCGGCTCCTTTCGTAAAGGTCGCGTCTACCGTTCGGACCATTTGGCGGATTTAAGCAGCCAGGACCTGGACACCCTGCAAGAGCTGGGTATTGCCTGCTCACTGGATTTCCGGGGTGCACATGAGCGCAAACGCTCTCCCTACCAGTACAGTTTTCTGACCAGTCATGCGCTGACCGTCGAACCCACC
The DNA here is from genome assembly GCF_023674485.1 of Alcaligenes sp. DN25. Taxonomy (NCBI): domain Bacteria; kingdom Pseudomonadati; phylum Pseudomonadota; class Betaproteobacteria; order Burkholderiales; family Alcaligenaceae; genus Alcaligenes; species Alcaligenes sp. DN25. The sequence goes on from NZ_CP098408.1 coordinate 3,963,402, forward strand.
GTATTGCCTGATTTTCTGGACATGCTTGCCAAAGGCGAAGTGGGCGTCAAAGCTGCCTACGGCACCATGAACAAGACCTACACGGAATTCGTGACTGGTCATGCCGCTACGTTTGGACGGGTCTTTGACCAGTTGCTGGAAACCGATACCCCTGTCGTCATGCACTGCACGGCGGGGAAAGATCGCACCGGCTTTGCCGTCGCCCTACTGCACCGCGCCACTGGCGTACACCCTGATGATGTGATGCACGACTATCTGCTGACCAATCAGTTCTTCCGCCGCCCCAATCTGCCCGATAACCGTGGCATCAGCGAGGAAGTGCTGGATATTCTCTGGGGCGTCCAGCCCGAGTTTCTGGAAACCGCCTTCAAGACGATTGATGAAACGCATGGCAATCTGGAGAACTTCCTCCAGAACGCCTTGAAGCTCAGCCCCGCTCGACGCGAAGCCTTGCTGGAACGCTACACCGCTTAAACCACGCCTACGGAGGTCGCTGGTAGTTCCCAGTGACCTTCCAGGCTCAGGGCCGGTCCCATCACATTGCGCCAGGTCGGCAAATCATGCATTTGCGTGAACAAAGGCATGCAATAGCGTGGCTGCACCATGTCCACCAGCCAGCGTAAATCCGTCAAACGCGGATGCACATTCCAGCACAAGGTATGCGTGCCACGTGGTGCATGGGGAGCCACATAGCCGGTGTGAATCAACAAGCGCTCGCCAGACTGGGCATTGGGGTCCGCAACCCGCGCCTGGTGCTCGCGAATCAACTCCCCTGCCTTGCCCTGACAGCCGTCCGGCTCACCGGCCAGCAGCAGGTGCGCTTGCGGATCAAACGTAGCCGCACGCGGCATCAACTCACGCAAGGATTGCTGCACACCCGGCAACAACAAGTCACTGCTTTGGCTGATCATGCGGGTCAGGTTTTCGTAGCAGGACGCGTCCATGCTCCAGTCCTCAAAACCTTGCTGCTGGCGCCACAAGGCAATCTCTATCGCCCGACCTGACGGCGGCACGGGCAACAAGGCAGGATGCGACTCCAGCAAAGACTCCAGAATGCTCCAGGCCACGTGATGAGACTGATCGTACAAACCGTAAGATGCATCCAGCAAAGCCAGATACGCAGGTGGTGGCAAATCGAAGGGGAACAACAGGGATTCGCAGGAAAAGTCCCCGCTATAAAACAGGCCGCCGCCCACATCCAGATGCAACCAGACACCACCCAAAGCATGTCCAGACAAGCCGGTACGCACGGCAATATCGCCGATATAGGTCGTGCCACGGGTTGGCAGCTCACGCCAGATCCGCCCAGCAGGCAGGCTGCGCGCCGTAGAGGCCGTGGCATATATAGGTATGTGTTCAGGCAGCTTGGACAAGGAGCCAATATGATCCTGATGATCGTGCGTCACCAGAATGGCGTCTACCTCCAGCCCTTGATACCAGTCGCACACCTGCCCAGGATACAAAGGCCCGCCGGCATCCAGCAGCAATCGCAAGCCACATGCCTGCACTAAAATGGCGGCTGGCGCTTTGCCTCCATAGCCGCTTAACACCGTCACCAGGGTCTGGTTCATGCTCCGTCCCCTACAAGGCATTCAGGCCAATACATCGCCAAGCCACACCCGGCATCCTGCTTTGCAGCACGGCGCAACACCGGACACAAAAGCAAAGCATCAATAAGCGCAATGGGCCGCAGCGCACGCTGCCGGACAGAAAAAGGCATCAACTTAAAGAACCAGAGTCACCGAGGTGCCCTGCCTTAAAAAGACTACGACAGGCTCAGGTTAAACAAGTGTTCTTTCAGCCCTGTTACAGTTTTATGGCAGTTCGATGGCAGCCACCACGCCTGGAGAAAACAGACAAAATAAAAAAAGAGCGCCAACATCAGCGCTCCTAAAGTGGGGGGAACTACAAACAGGAACTCAGACAATCAAAGGCGTGAGAAACACAGCCAGTACCACTGCCGTCAACAAGCGCATCACAATGCCCAGAACGGCGGCCAGCATGACTTCTTTTTCATTCAGATCCGAGCATTCAGCCCAGACCACCGGAATCTGTCCAAAGACGGCCGACAGCGGCAATCCCGAAGAAGCCAGTACGAAGGAACCCACCACCAGAGATGGATCCAGTGTTGCAGCCATCGCCTGCAACTTGCCCATTGCCAAAGTGGGGCTGACCAGCATCGCCAGCACGCCGGTTTCAGGATGAATATTCAGCGCAAGCAGACCGCGCTCAAGCACATCGCTGATAGGTGCCCAAATGCCGATATGTTCAAGCAAACCAATGACACAGAACACCAGGGCCACAGCCGGGATCAGGATCAGCAGCAACAGTTCCACTCCTTCGCGGGCGGCCTTGAACAGCATGGGCGCAAAATCGATATTCGGTGTGAAACGGGGGGCTGCCAACAGATCCACCGAGCGAACATTGCGGTAAACCAGCCGCGACAGCAATAAGGGAGACAGCAACAAGGGGCCGAAGATCGCAATCAGCACCACGGCAAAAACATTCACTCCGGCAAAGGTCAAAGCCATCATGCCCAGCATGAATGTCGAGAACGACTGCTGAGACTGCACCATCGTGGCTACCGCAATCTTTTGCTCGTCCTTGGTTGCACCAGCCTGCCGCAACAAAGGCCCCGAAATACGACCAGCGGCGTTGATATCGCCAAAAATGTTGTACACGCTGGGAATAATGACGGCCGGATTGATTCCAATGGCCCGCATCGCCGGCATGAACACTCGCATCATGGCATCGGTAAAACCCAAACGCTCCAGCAAGCGTCCAATGATGACGCTGATAATGACAGCCACCCCAACCTGCCCGGTCAAAAATACATCCACCACCACGGGCTTGACCTTGTTGAGCACCGTATCAAACGCGCCCGACAAGGTAGCGGGAAAGAAAAACAGCGTCAGCATGGCGAGCAGCAGCAAGCCCAGGCCCACCGCCTCGATACGCTCCATGGGCCGACGGCCCGCAGGCGCTACATGCACTACTTTGTCTATTTCTATTGTTTTGTTATCCATGTCTCTCTCCGTTCAGGAAGCTGGACCTACTGGAAGCTCAACACGTTCTTGCCCATCAAATGAGCCGTCGAAAAATGCTGGGCGTATTCACGCAGGCGGGCCCCGCCCACCTGGTGCACAGGCGTGGACGTCACCCGATCACGGAACATGACCACCTCGACGCCATCGAGCAAGGCACTCAAGGCATAGGCCAAGGGCAGGCCATTCTCCAGGATCTCCAGCACGTGGCTATTGCCCACCAGGAAATTCAGACCCAATTCACGAGCACATTCGATAAGCGCATGACCGTCGTAGACCCGGCTGATAGAGGCCAGCACCGTGTCAACGCCCGGGTTCTCGGCCACCGCCTGACGCAGATGGTCGGGGCTGAATCCCGTATGCGGAAAAATGTGCAAAATACGACCGACGCGACTGTTGCGCTCCCCTAGCCGAATCGCACCACGCGTCAAGGTGCTGGTCTCCAGAATGTGTTCATTGCCCTTGATGCGGCGTTCGGCCTGCAAGACCTGATCCTCCAGATCCAGCCCCATGAAGCCGTCAAGCCGATCCAGCATGTCGCCCAAAGTGCTCACCCCATCCAATGGTTCGCCCACGAACATCACATTGCCATGAATGCCTCCATAGGCAATATCGCTTTTCGCTACTTTGTGGCCATGCAGATACGCGATGCCCGGATGCAGACCATGAAACGCCTCATGACATTCCAGGGCAGCCACCCCATACAGGTCCAGGTAATCCTTCAGGGTCACGCCCCCGCAACTGGCGGCATCGGCAATCGGATGATGCGCAACAATGGCGTCCACCCCGGTTGCGCCCGCCAGCTCAATGCTCAATTCGGACATGGTCATGCACACCGCCACCTTGCGCACTTCCTTGTTAGGGTCCCCATGAATCAGCCCTGGAATTTCCAGTACTTCCTTGCCGTAAATTCCAGAGGACTTCCAGATCACGAAGGGATGGTGGCCGCATTTGACCTCATCCATACAGGACACCATGCGTCCCCCCGTAATTACGTTCAATGCATCCAGCAAATCGGCTACATAGGCCATGATTTTGTCTCCAAATAAAAAGCCGGCCTCGGGCCCTGGGAAATCCCAGAGTCCGAGGCCGGCGGTATGCGAGCACTTCCTGTCGGCAACTTCCCCAAGCGGACCTGTCAGGGCCTGAGCTTGGCTCCAAAGCAAATTGCACATCCGGCAATCCACTTCGGACGGAAGGACAACAAGACTGTCTACCAGTCAGCTTCTTTTTATCGGTTCGGAATTCAGGGCAACGGTTCTCACCAATGCCACTGCATTCACACTCCTTTTTGCAACAACACCATGGTGGAAGACAATTGCGCCGCGGCGTCGTAGTCCTTGAATATGGCCACCACATCCAGGCCATACTCATCCACCAAAACCTGCTTCATCTCCTTTTTGAAGGCCTTGATCAGATACAGATCCGCCAGATCAGCAATATGTGTATTTTCACGGCTCAACGTCTGCAAGGCAGGCTGGCGTTTATGAACCGCCAACATGCTGATCCGATCCTCCAGCACATCAATCTTCAGCGTCACGACACCTGATGCAAAAATACTGCTGTTGATGCGGTTGTAGTCCCGGGTCAGTGCCTGCTTGAATTCGCCTAAAGAAGAAAAGCCTGCCATCCCCATTGCCTACCCCCAACATGCTTGAATTATTGTCGTTTTCAGTGTGCAGCAAGCGCCTCCTGCGCTGTCTTGCCAAGCTGATGGCGGCGATACGCCAACCCAGCGACGGCAATATCTTCAATCGCCACACCCACTGATTTATACACGCAAATTCCCTGTGCGTCGTAGCCTTGTCCCCGGTCTAATTGCAACCAATCGCTTAACTCGCACAACTTGTCCGAAACGCCGCAATCGGACGCGGCCAGAATCAGGTCCCCCGCCTCCGCAAGAGTCTGCTCACCCCACTCCACCACAATCTTGCCTGCCCGCTGCAGGCAGGCATCATCCAATTCCCGCGCTGTTGGCAAACTGGAGCCAACGGCGGCGACAAAGCAGCCTGGCTTCAGGCTGCGTCCATCAAACAGGGGGGCGCGACTGCGGCTGGCCGTGACCAGAATATCCGCCTGTGCGGCGATCTCTTCCGCTCGGGCGGCTCGCACAGGCACACCACACTCCAGCTCCAGCTGGTGGCAGCGCTTCTCATCGACATTCGGGCTCCACACCAGCACACGTTGCAAATCAAAGGTCTGGCAAAACTGCAGGGCATGCGCCATCCCCTGGGCACCCAGACCCAGCACTCCCAAGGTTTGCGAATGGGGATTGGCGCCACGCTGTGCTGCCAGTACCGAGCAGGCTGCAGTACGCCACTGCGTGATGGCGCCAGCATCCAAGGTGGCCAAAGCCTGTCCGCTCAGTGCATCAAACAGCACAATGACAAAATTGAATGCGCCATGCACGGTCGTATAAATCTTGGCACCCGCCACTTGCTGGCCTGGGATGACCGCGCCCAAGGTCGACAAACGGGTATCGCCCACCTGCGTGCGTACACGACGCTGCTGGGCCGCCTGGCCCTGCCCAAACTCGATGAAAGCCTGCTCCAGCACCTCCTGTACGGCAGGCGCATCAAGCAGCTCGTGTAGTTGCTGATCGGTCAAATGCAGCATGGCCGCTCCTTTTACCAGCTCACCGTAACATCACCACGAACAAAGGTCTGGCACGCCATACGAAAACCCTCTGCCAGATCCTGCTCGGACAAATGCTTGTGTTCCTTGGCCTTGACCTCATCCGTATTGCTCAGCCCTTCCGTAATTCGGCATTTGCAGGTGCCGCAGATCCCGCCCCCGCACTTGAACGGGATGCCACCGCGCTCACGGATGGAAACCCGCAGCAAGTTACTGTTCTCGGCGGCAGACACCACCAAATCATTATTCGACGCAAATGTAATCTGAACCATATTCTGCTACCTCAGGATTGCTGCTGTGCCGGGGTCTGTGCCCCTGCCTGGTGTCCGTCAAGCTCACACTGACGCAATTCGGCTTGTATGCTGCCAAAGTGCGTCAATCCGGCCAGTTCTTCATAAGCCTGTTCGACTGTTGCAAACTTTTCCATTTGCCGGGTAGGGATGTCATTGACCGTGCCATTTGGCGTCTCTTCCACAATGCGAACGCGCGAACCTTCCTGAATACGCGCAATGACAAACACCGCCTTGAAACGACCCTGAAAATGGTATTCATAGGCCGCCACCATCTCCACGCCCACGCCCGGTTCCGTGCGGTATTCCCCTGGCTTGCTGGTCAGCACCACATACATCACTGCACCTCCTGTGTTTCAGCTTGCTCCAGAACGATGTCCTGATTAATCCATAGCTGACAGGCCAGCCGCCAGCCCTGATCCAGTCGCTCGCCCAATTGTTTTTTCTCTTTCCAGTTGGCCGCTGGCAAATGCTCGCCCCCCTCCAGAACACGGCAGGCACACTTAGCGCACTTGCCCATGCCACAACCGTAGGTCAAATGCGGAAAGGGAAATTGCTTGATACCCGCCCGGACCACCAGATTGGTGTTCTCCTGCACCTCACCCACATGCGTCTGGCCGTTTTTATGAAAAGTAATGGTTGGCATGAAACCTCCTGCTGGCTGCCGATAATGCGACCGGATTGCGAGCCCTGACCGCCTGAAAAAACCAAGAACGGTATACCAAGATAAAAACCGCAACCTTCAAGCAACAGTTTTTCTTGTTTTTAGACACAAATATCCGTCAATTTGAGTAGAAACCCCTATTGCGGTATACTTAATTCAATTCAAACCCATTAACGAGATCATCATGAAAACCCCCGTCGAACTTCGCTATCTGCAGCGTCCCGTCGGCGAGCAGTTGCTGCCACACTTGGCCCAGCGCAAGCATCTGCGCCGTCGTATCCCGCTCATCAATCTGCCTTCGCTGACTGAACTGTTTGGCGGCCGCAAGAAGCGCGACCCCGAAGCCGGTCAGGACCAACTCCCACACCGAGCCTAGACAAGAGAAGGCTCTGCCGAGCTGGGATCAGACTGAAAGTTGAAGGCGTCGGCATACATGAACTGCTCATTGGCGCCATGCTCCTTGAACAAACCACGGGCCTGCTCAATCATCACGGGCGAGCCACACAAGTAAATGGCATGCTCTGACAGGTCAGGTTCATCCCGGCACACCTGTTGCTGCACATAGCCGCGCGCGCCTTGCCAACTCTCGTCAGCATGGGAGAGCACAGGGACAAAACGGAACTCGCACAAGCGCTCAGCCCAAGATTCAATCTCCTGGGCCAGATACAGGTCTTCGGGCCGATTCATTCCCCAATACAGGCTGACAGGCGGGCAATCATCCTTGTCCAGCAAGGACTCCAGAATCGCCTTGATGGGGGCAATGCCAGTTCCGGTTGCCACCATGACCATGGGTCGCCAGTCGCGCTCACGCCAATAGAACACGCCCAAGGGCAGTTCCAGCAGCAGCTCGTCGCCGGCTTTCAGGGTCGGCAAACATACCTGGGTGAAACGCCCACCCTCCACTTCCCGCACATGCAATTCAATGCGCCCCTGTGCGGCATCGGCATTGGCCATGGAAAAACTGCGTGCATGCCCGTCCTCGAACAAGATGTTCAGATACTGACCTGGACGGAACGACACTTGCACGTCCTGCGGCAACTGTAAAATCAGACGCCAGATCCCCTGACATGCCCTTTCCACGCTGTGAACCTGCGCCCGGACTTGCCGGGTTTCAGGCAAGTCATCTCGATGTGCGGCCAGACTGATCTCAATATCGGCATCGAGCCGTGCCTGGCAGGCGGCGGCATGGCCCTGCTCGTGTTCCTCATCAGCAATGCTCATGGGCAGGCAGTCATCCTCATAACAAACCTTCCCACGGGTGACCTGAATGCGGCAGGTCCCGCAGCCACCAAACTCGCAGTCGCTATAAATGCGCACGCCTTGGCGCTGGGCGGCCTGCAAGATGGTCTCTTGCGGTTCTACCCAAAACTGCTCGCCGGTTTCCTTGATATCGACACGATGGGCCATGACCCGTCCTCCTGATGCCACTATTTCTTGATGTCCGCCTGAACCAGCACGTCCAGACCCTCTGCCTTCAAGGCCTCGGCCAAGGCCTGCAAGCCAGCAACACCGGCTGCCGTATCCTGCTCGCCGTTACCACCGCTCAGGCCTATGCCACCAATGACTTCGCCGTTGACCACGATGGGGTAGCCGCCTACAAAAGCAGCAAAGCGACCTTCAAAGCTCAACTGAATCCCGAAGGCTTCGTTACCCGGCAAGGCGGGGCCATTAGGCGGCGTGGTGAACAAATGGGTGGAGCGCTTGTGGCCTGCAGCGGTAAACGCCTTGTTCCAGGCAATCTGGGCGCCGGTAATACGTGCCCCATCCATGCGCTCCATCACGATGGGGTAGCCCCCTTCGTCAACCACGCAAACGGTCTCCAGCACGCCAATCTCCTTGGATTTGGCAATCGCCGCGTCCACCATCAAGCGCGCTTCGCGCTGTTCGAGACGTAGGATCTTTTTCATATGTCTTCTCAGTATTTCGGGTTAATAAAATTCAGATACCGCGATACACGGTCTTGATCTGGGTATAGAACTCCAGGCCCGCCCGGCCCGACTCGCGGAAGGTGGAGGTGCTGGACTGTTTCAGTCCACCAAAGGGAGCATTGATCAAGTTGCCGGTTGTGGTGCGATTGATCTTGACTGTCCCGGCTTCAATGTCGTTGGCAAAGCGATGCGCATAGTCGGCACTGCGCGTCACAATGGCGGCCGACAAGCCGTATTCGGTGTCATTGGCCATGGCCAGCGCCTGCTCGTAGGAATCGATTTCCAGCAAGGCAATCACCGGGCCAAAAATCTCTTCGCGGGCAATACGCATCTGCTGGGTCACGTCTGTGAACAAAGCCGGACGCATGAACAGGCCCCGTGCGTAGTCACCTTCGGTCAAACGTTCGCCGCCCAGTAAATGGGTGGCTTCCTGCTTGCCGATGGCCACATATTCCAGAATGCTTTCCAGTTGGCTTTCGGTGGCAATCGGGCCCAGATCGGGGTTGCCATTCAAACCATTACCCACGGTCAAAGCGCTGACTTTCTCTACCAGGCGCCGCGTGAATTCTTCTTTGACCTGACGATGCACCAGCACGCGGCTGGTTCCTGTGCAGGCCTGGCCGCTCAAGGAGAATCCGCCTTGAACCACCAGTTTGACGGCCAGATCCAGATCGGCGTCTTCCATGACAATCAAGGGATTTTTGCCACCCAGCTCCATTTGAGTCCGGGTGCTCATGCGTGCCTGACGACAAATGTCTTCACCCGCCTGGGTCGAACCAGTAAACGAAATAGCGCGTACCTGAGGAGATTGCACCAGCGTGGGCCCCACTTCACTGGCCCTGCCATGCACCAGATTCAGCACACCCGCCGGAATCCCGGCTTGCGCAAAGGCTTCGCACAGGTAATAGCCCGTCAAAGGTGTGTCGGATGAAGGCTTGAACACGACGGTATTACCGGTGATCAAGGCGGGGGCAATTTTGCGTGCCGGGATGGAGATAGGGAAATTCCAGGGCGCAATCACGGACACCACGCCCAATGGTTCACGCTGGGTGTACACCAGTTGCTGCGCATCATCCTGGGGGAAGGTCTCGCCGGTATAGGTCTGGCCTTCAACCGCATAAAAACGCAAGGTCTGGGCCGAGCGCCCGACTTCCATCTTGCTTTGCGCCAGCGTTTTGCCCTCTTCTCGCGTCAGGCCCTGAGCGATACGGTCCACATTGGCATCAAGCCAGGCTGCCGCCGCATTCAGCACACGAGCTCGAGCGGAGATAGGCGTGGCTCGCCATCCTGCAAAGGCAGCCTGAGCAGCTGCAACAGCCGCCTTTGCGTCCTCAGCCGTGGACAATGGGAAAGCCCCCACTACATCATCACGATCGGCCGGATTCAGATTGGGCTGCGTACGCCCGCTCTGGCTGGGCAGCCACTGCCCATCAATGTAATTGTCGAAAACGACGTCCTTGAGATTGTCCACCGCTGTACTTCCTTGTTTCTAGGTCGGCGGGCAGCCCATCTGCCCGCTCGGCTGTCTGGCTCAGGCTGCTTCCAGCTGAAGTTCTTGCAGGCTGATTTCGTCTTTGACGTAATCGTTGTACAAGGAGGTGGTATACAGTAGACGCATCTCGGCGCCAATTTCGCAGATGCGCAGGCAACGCTGTTGCAGCTCTACGGTATTGGCGTGCTCAAGAACGATCTGGTAGCCGCGCTCGCCATGAATCTCGTCGGACACGATATGCAGATCGAAAAACTCCACTTCTTCATCGGTGAAGCCGTATTTTTCACGCAGGGTCGGTGTCTGCTTGCGGTAAATGGAGGGCACCTGAGACTCCAGACCCACGACTAGCCCTGCAACGGCAACAACGGGGTCTTCACGCATGGCAATGGCGTAACACCAGGCCTGCAAGGCGCGGGTGGTGGCATTCATATTGTCAGGATCTTCGATCCGAGCCCGTGTCGTGCCACACGCTTCGCCAAAGCGGATCAACAGGTCTGTGTGACGGTCGCCCCCAATTTCCTCTTCATACATATTGGCCAGCAAGAAGTCTTTGGCTTCTACGTATTCGGCGGGGGTGCGGGCATACAGATAGCCCAGGTAGTCAGCAAAAGGGCCGACATAGTGGTAATGGTTTTCAGCCCAGCGAGCCAGATGCTCACGGCTTAATTTGCCGCTGGCCCAGGCAATGCTGAAAGGGGAAGTATTGGCACTTTTCCCTTTAATGGCGGTTTCCAATGCGGTGCGAAATTCATCGCGATTCAGCAGTTTTTCCATGACTGTTTCCTTGTTGAAAGACGTCGCCCTGACAGCAGCCGACGAAAGATGAGGTTTGGATTATTTAAGTATATTGTATACCGTCTACTATTTTAGAAAGTAGGGAATAACCCTGCCCGATTATCAATCCAGCGCCACGCACCCATCTTTGCGTGGGTCAGAAACAGCCTGCAAACGACCGTCCACCAAGCGCTCGACGGCCTGAGCGCCGCCAAAATCGCTGCGACCAGCCAGCTCGCCTACGCCTTTATCGGGTGACACATACCCGTATTCACGCAGGAAGGCCGCCCGGCTTGCATCAAAGCCGTCTTCCAGGGCCAGCCGCCCAGCCCCCTCCAAACGCCAGCGCGGTGCAAACAAGGCTTTCTCCAAAGGCCAGCCATCACGCAGAACACGAGTCCATATCTGTATCTGGCCTTGGGGTTGCATCAAACCACCCACCACACCCAACCCCATATGGAACTGACCCGACTTCAAGGCCAAAGACGGAACAACCGTGTGATAAGGGCGTTTTCCCGGCCCAGGGCCATTCACATGCCCAGGCTCGGAGAAACCGAAACCCCGGTTTTGCAGCACAAATCCACAGCCGGGCACGGCATACGCAGAGCCGAATCGTTTAAAAATGCTGGACATGAACGTCACCGCCAACCCGTCTGCATCGACCACAACCGTGCAAACCGTATTGCCTGCCGGATCACACACGACCCGTGAAGCCTGAACCATCGCCGCTTCGGTCGCCTTGACCAGTTCCAGCTCCGCCGCATCCTGGTCAACAGGGCGTTTCCAGGCGCGTTGCACGGCGTCCAGGACTGCCACCCCATGCGTGTTGGGGGGACATTCATAAAGACTGAACTCTCCCAGCGATGCGCTGACAGGCTCGCAAAAAAACCCTTTATGGAGGCGAAAGTCCTCAGCCCTCAACAGCCCCTGTACCTGCTCCATTGCCTGCTCTGCTTGCTGCGCGGGACGCCCCAGATAGAAAGCATCGGGGCCTTGCGTGGCGATGTCCTGCAAGACAGCTGCCAGTTCAGGGTTCAGGTATTGCTCCCCCGCCCTGGGCGGCTTGCCCGCCCTATAAAGGGCGGCACACACGGGATCGCGGTGCAGTACAAAATCAAAGATTTGCCATTCACGCGCCGCCACCGGCGCTACCGCAAAACCTTCCCGCGCTGCCTGAATGGCAGGCTGAAACAAGCAGGCCCAGTCCAGACGGCCATAGCGCTGGTGCATATCCCACCACCCTCGCACCAGGCCAGGCGTGGTAATGGACAACACATGACGCTCCGGAATCCGTCCCCCAGGCAAAGCCTGAACATGCTCAGCCTTCAACAGCAGGGGCGCCGCTCCGCTGCCGTTATAAGCCACTGGCATACTGTCGGGCGATGCAATCATGGCCAACAGATCGCCACCAATGCCTGTCGCCATAGGTTCGACAACCCCCATGACAGCATCGGCAGCAATAGCCGCATCCACTGCACTACCCTTGAGTTCCAGCATGGCCTGCGCGGCCCGCACCGCCAAGGGGTGCCCGGCAGCAACGGCCCAATGTTTCCCCAAGCCCTGCTTTTCACCGGCGCGATAGGCTGTCGTACTCATATCGCTCATCCGAACACCAGCACAGCGCAAATTGTTGACAGGGCCATCCCCGCCAGCACAGGAACCGTCAGGGCTCGCACCAGATCCAGCACATGCACTCGGGCAAAGCCCGCCACGGCAATCAATGAAGACCAGGCAATCAAAGTGCCACCGCCAGTCCAGATAGCACCGATCTGTCCTACCGCAGCCAAGGTTTCAACCTCCAGCCCGGATACCGGGCTCAAGGCCGAGGCCAGGGTTCCTGTCAATGGCAGGCCCGAGAAGCCCGAGCCATCAATGCCCGAGATCATGCCTACCAACAGAACACCAAAAGCCACCAGAAAATGATTGTCCGGAATCAGATGCTGCCCCGCCGAGATCAGCTCGAACAGCAGACTGGGTGTTTGTTCCAGTGGGGTGCCCAAAATGGCAGACGTTGCTTCACTGGCGCCCAGGAAGAAGAAACCGGCGATGGGCAGCACCGAACCCATGGCGCGAAAGGCGAATACAAAACCATCGGTCATATGATCCGGGCAGGTGTCCAGCATGCGACGCGGCCCTTCTGCCATACAGGTGGCAATCATCATCAACACAAAGGCCACGCCCCCTACCAAACCGGCGGCGTCGCCACCCCGCAGGACAGGCAAGGACGGGATAAAGCGGGGCAACAGCATGATGCCAATCACCGCCAGAAACGCCAGTGGCGTAATCCAGGCCAGAATGCGCGAATAGCGCTCTTCCTTGGGGCTCAGGCCGGGATGCACCGTGTGTTCATTACCCGCCGTGCCACGAGCAATCTCGGCCTTGTCATACGTCCCTTGGGATTCCACTTCATCCAGGGTGCTATCCGGCGCCTGGCGCATCCAGGCATCCAGCAAACGGCTATCTGCCGGTTTGAAATAGCGGCGCATCAGCAAAAATGTCAACGTCAACGCAACGCCACCGGTAATCCAGGAAAGCACCAGCGCACGATCCGCCAGCACGGCAACATCGGCTCCGACACCGGCTGCCTTGGCGCTGATGCCAGGAGCAACGCCAATGATGTAGTCGGACGACAGCGCCATGCCCTGCCCACAGATGGCGATAGCCATCGCCCCGACCAGGGGAGGCAAGCCAGCCGCAATCGCCGCCGGCAGCAAAATGGCCGACACCAGAGGTACAGCGGGTGTAGGCCAGAAGAACAGGGAAATAAAGTAGGTAGCCGCCGCAATCATCAGAAAGGACGAGGCACTATTGACCATGACCTTGCGGAAGGGGGCCACCATCTTCACATCGGCCTCCAGCCTCTTTAACGAGTTCAGCAGGGCAGTCATGAACGTGATTACCAGGAAAATATTGAACAGTTCCTGGGCCGCCACAAAGCTGGCTGAAAAAATACTGATGAAGCCTTGGATAGGGCTGCCAGTCATGGCGGTGACGACCGCCAAGGTGCCAATCACCGATGGCACCACCACATTGGCCCGGAAAATCATCGTAATGATGATGACCAGAACGCTGATCAAATAAGCCCAGTGCGCCGCACTGAGCACCACGTCGCTTTGCATGTATCCCCCTTCCTTCTCTTTTTTCTGAATATCGAGCACATCTGAAACGGTATACTATCTTCAATTGTGATTTCGAATCAGAAAAAACTATCAAAAACTGGGGAAAACTCTAAGAGTTTTATGCTTGAAACACTTAGATTGAATACCTTATACAAATGAAGAGGAAACTATGGCGGCTTTGATTGATCTGGTGGACCCGCTCTCCTGGCTGCTCATGGCTTTGCTGGTTGTGTTGGCCGCCTTTTTGCAAGGCGTTGGCGGAGTTGGGTTTGCAATGCTGGTCGCGCCGATTGCCGCCTTGATATTTCCGCAGTTGGTTCCAGGCCCTCTACTGGCCTTGGGTGGCAGCGTCTCTTTGCTGGCGGCCTTGCGAGAGCGTCAACATATCGTGCCCGATGTGGTTGTCTGTGCACTGGGTGGCCGTGCCACCGGATCGATCATTGCCATACTGGCCATGACACAACTACCCATAGAGGCGGTGAATCTGGGTTTTGCCCTGGCCATTCTGGCCGCAGTCGCACTGAGTGCCTGGGGCTTGCGCATCCTGCCTTCCAAACGAAACATGATCCTGGCGGGCATTGCCTCGGGCATCATGGGAACCCTGACCTCGGTAGGCGCTCCCGCTCTGGCAATTGCCATGCAAAACCTGGCTCCTGCACAGCTACGCGCCTCATTGGGTCTTATTCTGTTTTTAGGGGCAAGCCTGTCCTTGATCCTGCTTGTGGTGGCTGGCCTGTTCTCCTGGCAACAGGCAATGCTCAGCATTGTGCTCTACCCCTTCATGCTGCTGGGCTTCGCCTTATCAGGACGATGGCGTCATAAAGTCAGCATGCCGCTAATGCGTAGACTGCTATTGGGGATTTGTTCGCTAAGCGCCGTGGTCTTGATCGCCCGCAGCGTGTGATGAGGATGCTTAGGCCGCAAACTGTATACCATATTCAGAAAAATGCGCTCACACCGTATAATCGTGGCTGGCCCTTTTGCCCAATTGCACAGGTCGCACCATGAATATCCCCAGTTTCAGCCTTCCCAACACCCTTTCCGGCGCGGAAAGCCGTCGCTTGGGCGATCAACATGCGTCATTGTTTGCGGTTATCCGTGACCAATTGCGCGAGCGCATCTTGAGCGGAGAATTTCATCCGGGGGATCGCCTTGTAGAAGGTAAATTGGCTAGCGAACTGGGCGTCTCGCGTATTCCGGTACGGGAAGCCCTGCGCGAGCTGGCCTCAGAAGGTCTGGTCACGATCGAACCACGACGTGGGGCCTCAGTGGCTATCCTGTCGACCGAGATTGCCTACAACATGGCTGAAGTGCGCGCCACGCTCGAAGGATTGAATGCAAAACTGGCCGCCCAACGCCGGGACCCAGCCAATATCGAAAAGCTGCAAACCATTCTGAGCCAGGGCCATGAAGCCATGGATGCCGGCAATCTGGATTTGCTCAAATCCCTGAACCGCCAGTTTCATGAAACCCTGGCCACCATGTCGGGCAATATTGTTCTGACCGAGCTCATGCGCTCCCTGCGTGACCGCACCGCCCTGTTATTTGCGCCCAGCAATTTGCAGCGCATCCGCCAAAACTGGGAAGATCACTCCCAGATCCTCAATGCGGTTGTGGCCGGTAATGGTGATCTGGCCAACCTGCTGGCCACCCAACACGTGCACAATGCAGCCAAAGCCTATCAGGACGCCCAGAACGGCGAGAAAACCTGATCAGGCCGGGCGGCCTGCTCTCAAGGCCGCCTCAAATACCCTCCAGACCGATGCCAGACGCCGCTGGTATTTGTGCGCACCACCAAACAGAAGCTCGCTTTGCAGACTGTCGATCAAGGCCATGTACGTCATGGCCAGGGTCTCCACGCTCAAACCTGTTTCCGATTTGGCCAAAGCGGACTGTGCCAAGGCTTGATGGATGATGCGTTCCAGATCGTCCATGAACACATGCATGGGCTGCATCACCACATCGTACAAATGCACAGGCGGCGCAAACAAGGTGCGAATCCAGAAACGCACTTGATGTGATTGCTCAAAGCGCTCCTGTATCCCTTCCAGGTACGCTCGCAACTGCTCCTTGATGTCATCGCCTCCCTGCAGAACTTGACGGGCGTGGTTCAGCTCATCGTCCACAATCTTCGGAATCAGGTTCAGAAACAGCTCGTCCTTGTTGCGGAAATGGGCGTAAACCGAGGGCTTCTTGATGCCGACATCAGCGGCAATCTCGTTCATGGTGGTGGCATCGAAGCCCTGAACAGCAAAGCGCGCCAACGCGGCATCCTGCAGTTTTTCAGTCGTGGTTTTGCTCACAGTCCAACAGCTCTCAGTCAAAGGCCAATGATCAGGGCCGCTTTCGCGGCCCGCAGCAACTGCCTATTTTACAACCCCCAGCTCACTGACTGATCGGGTCACCGTGCGGCAACGGCCAGCCAGAACATACAGAACAATAGCCAACAGACCGCAGCCACCAATTGCCACAGGCAAAACCTGCGGCCCAGGCATGGCCAGACTGACGATATAGCCCACCACCGCCGAAATCAGGTAATGGAACATGCCCATCAAGGCTGCAGCCGTCCCAGCCTGTGGGCCAGCCACATCCATGGTCAAGGCCGTCACGTTGCCAAACACCATGCCTAAAGAGCCCACCGAAACAGCAATCAAGGCGGCATACAGAATCAGGCCCGCGACATCAGCTTGCACCACCACATACAGGAGCAGAGCCGAGGCCGTATGGACAATCAGTCCCAAAGCCAGCACCCGAGAGGTGGGCATCCCGGCCTTCAACAAATAATTGCTGACGACCCCACCCAGAACCAGCGCCACCGAGTTACCGGCAAACACATAGCTGAATACGGCCGGCGACAAGGAAAAATGCTGCGTGAACACAAAAGCCGAGCCGCTGATGTAGACAAACAAGGCAGCCAGTGCGAAACCACCGGAGCCGGTATATGCCATGAAAGCCTTGTTACCCAGCTCGCGACCGTAGGCGCGAACAATATGACCGGGGTTCAAAGGCACACGCTGGCTCACGGGCAGCGAATCCGGTATGGCTTTAAGTCCCCAGAGCAGCCCCATCGTCCCTAATGCCGCCAGCATCCAGAAAATGGCACGCCAGTCTGCATGGCTCAACAGGTAGGCACCCAGAATGGGGGCCACAATCGGTGCAATCATCATCACCTGCATCAGCAGGGAAAAGATGCTTGCCGACTCTTTTACATCGCACAAGTCCGCCACAATGGCACGCGGTGTGACCAAGCCCGCTGCGGCGCCTAACGCCTGGATAAAACGCGCCGCCAACAAGGCTTCAACCGATGTGGCCAAAGCGCCAAAAACCGAGCCCACCACAAAAATAACCACGCCCAGCAGCAAGGGCACTCGACGCCCGAAGCGATCCAGCAAAGGGCCGTAAATACCTTGGCCCAAGGCCAGGCCTGCCAGAAACACCGACAAGGTTTGCTGAATCCGGCCGGGGGAAGCCCCCAGCTCCTGCGCAATGGCAGGCATGCCCGGCAAATACATATCAATGGCCATGGCATCCAATGCCGTCAACAAGGCCAGCAACAAGATCAAGGGCCAGGCCAGGCTTCTGGCACGTGACAGCTCGCTCATGTCACACCCTCTACACTGCGGAAGGACAGAAATTCAAACACGCTCACACCCCCGTATATAGCGACGTCAATCAAAGCTACCTACCGATAGGTAGGAAAGCCGCTACTGTACTCCTTTTCAGAATTCAGGCAGAAAAAAACCCCGGAAAATACCGGGGTTTTGGTGGGCACCTGCGCAAATTACTTAGATATCCAGCAGATCGCCCATGTCGTCGGCGTGCTCTTCTTCCACCGCCATGATTTCAACCAGCATCTGGCGAGTGGTCGGGTCGGTGTCGCCAATGCGCTCGATCATCTGACGATAGGACTCGATGGCAATACGCTCGGCAATCAGGTTGGCGCGAATCATGGATTTGATATCGTCGCTATCGTCGTACTCTGCATGGCTACGCTGGACCAGATTGGCCGGGTTGAAATCCGGCTCGCCGTTCAATTGCACAATACGTTCGGCAATGCGGTCGGCATGCTCGGCTTCTTGCTGGGCATGTTCCAGAAACTCGGCTTTGATAGGCTCATTGTTCAAGCCGGTAGCGGTGAAGTAGTGGCGCTTGTAGCGCATCACACAGACCAGCTCGGTGGCCAGGGCCTCATTGAGCATCTGAATGATTTCTTCACGATTACCCTTGTAGCCGGATGCCACCGCCCCGTCGTCCACAAACTTCTTGGCAGCTGCACGGATAGCGGCAACATCGATTGGACCTTGGCTTGCTTGGACTGCTTTCTGCTTACTCATTGCATTCCTCCGTATTGATTCCCACCGCGAAAGTGCGGCGCTGTATCGCGCAACAACCGGAAACGAACACACTGACCTCATAACCAACAAGAGCTTGTCCAAGGACAAGCGCTTTACCTAAACCTGGGCTTGAAGTCTGCACGCTGCTTGTGGTTGAGACCGGTCGTGCAAGAAACTGAACAAAGTGGATAGGTGTTGTCATGGTAGCGATTGCTCCTTGGCTTGGAAAGCGCAAAACCGCGGCTACCAGTAGCAAACAGACCGGCCTTTCAAGGCCAGAAAACCACAAACCAGGCCGTCTGAAAACAGTTCAACCTCACACGGCATGCGGGCTTGGCACGAAATTTTTTACTGGTTTTCCCCAAGATAAAGAGCCGCGTTCTTGTTCAAGCAGAGATACAAGACCAAACACTTGGATACAGAATCCGGCCTCCGTTCAGACGGCAGCAGGCAGAACCGGGGTCAGCGCTCATACCTCACTGCTTCTTTTTGTATTCATTCAATTCAATTAATATGAAACGGCCGTTACTTTAAAATCAAGAATATGACTTCAATGAGCTGGCTGTTACTGACCTATAAAGTCCCCCCTGAACCTAGTGCAAAACGGCTGGCCTTATGGCGGCGCCTGAAAGCGCTGGGTGCGGTGTATCTGCAAAACGGGGTATGTGTCCTGCCCAAAACCGACGAGCATGTGCGCCGTCTGAAGGTGCTGGAAAACGACATCACGACCATGGAAGGTGAATGCGTCTTGCTGGAGACCATTGCTCTGGACAAGGCACAAGAGGACAAAGTCATCGCCCGTTTTACGGACGACCGCAACGAGCAGTACCAGGAACTGCTGGGCCGTTGCAAAGACTTCGAGGCCGAAATCGACAAGGAAATTTCGATTCAGAAATTCACCTACGCCGAACTGGACGAAGAAGAAACCGATCTGAAGAAGCTGGAAAACTGGTACGAGAAAATCCAGAAACTGGATTTTTATGGCGCCCCCCTGGCACAGCTTGCTCAAGAGCGCCTGCAAGAGTGCAAGGCACGGCTGGATGCGTATGCCCAAATGGTCTATGACGCTCATGAAGAAAACCGCTAATCCCGCGCTTACCCCGACGGCCGACGCCTCCCGTGCCAAAATCCACCGCAGCGTCTGGGCACTGGGCTTTGTGTCCATGTTCATGGATATTTCCTCGGAGCTGATCCACGCCCTGCTGCCCATTTATATGGTCACCGTCATGGGTACATCGGTACTGGCGGTCGGTTTTATTGAAGGCATTGCCGAGGCCACCGCCTCCATCATGAAGGTGTTTTCCGGAGCGGTCAGCGACCGTTTTGGAAAGCGCAAACTGCTGGCAGTAATTGGCTATGGCCTGGCCGCCCTGACCAAACCCATTTTTCCACTGGCGAACTCGCTGGACTGGCTGGTCGGTGCCCGCTTTGTAGACCGCATCGGCAAAGGCATACGCGGTGCGCCGCGTGATGCTTTGGTCGCCGATGTCACCCCGCCGGAAATGCGAGGTGCCGCCTACGGCTTGCGTCAGACCCTGGATACCATTGGTGCTTTTGTTGGCCCCTTGCTGGCTATCGGCCTGATGTGGTGGACCGCCAACAACTACCAGCTGATCTTCTGGATCGCCGTGCTGCCTGCTTTTATAGCCATCGCTATCCTGGTGTTCTTTGTGCGCGAACCCAAACTGCCCGCCAACACCCGCCCCCGCAAATTGCCTCTGAATCGGGAAGACCTCGGCCGCTTGGGTTCCCGCTACTGGTGGGTTGTCGCTATCGGTCTGGCCTTTACCCTGGCCCGTTTCAGTGAAGCCTTCCTGATCCTGCGGGGTGAAGCCAGCGGTTTGCCGCCCATGTGGGCTCCTGCGGTCCTGGTCGTCATGGGCGTGGCCTTTTCTCTGTCTGCCTACCCTGCAGGTGTGCTGTCGGATCGCATGCGCAAGACTGATCTGCTCTTGATCGGCGTAGCTCTTCTCATTGCAGCCGATCTGGTACTGGCCTTCGTTCCAGGTCTGCTTGGCCTGGGCCTGGGCGTTGCCTTGTGGGGCCTGCATATGGGCTTTACCCAAGGCCTGTTCAACGTCTTGATCGCTGACAGCGCCCCTGCCGAACTGCGCGGCACCGCCTTTGGCATGTTCCACCTGCTAACCGGTATCGCTCTGCTGCTGGCCAGCGTCATTGCCGGCGTGCTCTGGGACACCATAGGTTTCCAAGGCACCTTTGCCGCTGGTGCAATCTTTGCGGTTTTAACTGGCCTAGGTTTGATTAGCTTGCGACGTTCCGCTCAAGGAGCGTTTTGAATAAAAAAGGCCGACTTCATGTCGGCCTTTTTTCATTTCATCATTCCGCGACGGCGGCGATGCATTCAATTTCCAGCAGGAACAAGGGGTTCCCCATATCCGCCGCAATCGTGGTGCGGGCCGGGTATTCGCCGTCCTTGAAGTAAGTACGATAGATCTCGTTCATGCGGGCAAAGTCACCGGCGTTCTTCAGAATCACATTGGCTTTGACGATATGGTCCAGGCTGGAGCCTGCTTCTTCCAGCAGGGCTTTCACATTGGCCATGACCTGGTGCATCTGTGCGTCGAAGTCGTTTTCAGCGATCTGGCGATCATCAAAAAAACCTGGCTGGCCCGACACAAACACAAAGCCATTGGATCGCACAGCAGGCGACAAGGGGGCACGAGGGGGAGTCACTTTGTCGGAACGGATAATTTCTTTGATCATATTCATCTCCTGATTAGTAGCTTGAGCTCTCTGGGCTCTTTCGTATTCGTTAAGGGTTTACTGCACGCTGGCGCCGGAGGCTTTTACCACTTTGGCGGCCATTTCCATTTCAGACTTCAGATACTCGGCAAACTCGGCCGACGTCGTACCCGCAGGTTCCAGTCCTTGGGCCAATAAGCGTTCACGAATTTCGGGCAGGTTCACAATACGGACAAATTCAGCACTCAGCTTCTCCACAATCGATGCTGGGGTACCAGAAGGCACTATCACGCCATACCAGGAGTTGGAGTTCATATTGTCCACGCCTGCTCCTTTGAAAGTAGGCACTTCGGGGATAGATTCCAGACGAGTATCGTTCGCCAAAGCAATTGCACGCAGCTTGCCGGATTTCACGTGGGGCAAAACATCAGGCGTGTTGGCAAACATCATGTCTACATGACCCCCCAGCAAATCGTTCAAAGCTGGGGCCTGGCCTTTGTACGGAATATGCAGCACATCAATCTTGGCTTCCGCTTTCAAGCGTTCAATCGCGATATGCGGTGATGTACCTGCACCAAAGGACGCAAAGGACAGCTCGCCCGGTTTGGATTTCGCTGTCGCAATGACATCCGCCAGGCTCTTGACCGGCACATCCGGGTTCGCCACCAGCAGGTGCGGCGTGTAGGCCACCCAGCTAACCGGCGTAAAGTCCTTCACCGAGTCGTAACGCAGGTTGTCGTACAGGCTGGGATTGATGGCAAAACTGTTTGCCACCATCCCCAGGGTGTAGCCATCCGGCGCGGCGCGGGCCACGATTTCCGTACCAATCACCGTACCGGCACCGGGCTTGTTGTCGATGATGACGGGCTGTTTGAAGTCATCCGACATTTTCTGCGCCAGACTGCGGGTCAGGTTATCCAGCGTGCCGCCCGCCGGGAACGGAACAATGATGGTGATGGGTTTGGTGGGATATTCCTGTGCCGACACAAGCGAGGGCACAGCCGTTAAAGCGCTTAATACAGCCACGCCTGACAGGATTAATTTAAAGCGCATAGTCGTCAACCTTACTCAATAGTAGTGACCAGCTCGCCTATAGCGGGGATACGAGCTTTGATGACATCGCCTGGTTCCAAAGAGCGTGGAGGCTGCATGGCAAAGCCAACCCCGGAGGGCGTGCCTGTTGCAATAATGTCCCCAGGCTCCAAGGTCATGCCCGCCGACAACTGGGCGATGATGTTGGACACATCGAACAACATGTCCGACGTATTGGCCGATTGGCGTAGCTCGCCATTCACTTCCAATTCAAGATCCAGCGCGTTGGGGTCGGCAATGGAGGTCTTCAATGCCACTACCGGCCCAATCGGGCAGGTGCCGTCCAGTGACTTGCCCTTGAACCACTGACCATGCAGCGCTTGCAGATCACGCGCCGTAATATCGTTGATCACCGTGTAGCCAAAGACATAATCCAACGCGTCTTCAACTGGAATGTCCCGGCCTTCCTTGCCGATCACAATGCCCAGCTCCACTTCATAATCCAGCATCTTTGTGTGAGCCGCATGGCGGCTGACCAGGGCCTGATGCCCCACCACCGTGGTTGGCGGTTTGCTGAAGAACTCCAGGGCTTTGGGGAAGTCATCCGCCGCACGACCACGTGCCAGATTGCCTTCCACGATATGGGCGCGGTAATTGCGCCCCACACAGAAAATGTTTTTGGCCGGATTCGGGACAGGAGCCAGAAAGCACAGATCTGAAGCAGCATGGACGGGAGCCTTGGCCTGGCTTGCCTGCTCCATCAAAAGCTGCAGGCTGATCAGGATCTCATCGCCCATAAAAATAGCGTCGATGACTTCAGTGGGAGCCTGCCGAGCACGTAAAGGATGCTCGTACATCCCCCAGGCCTGTGTCAGATCCACCACCCGATCATCGTCCAGCATGCCGCCCAAATGCGTTTCCCCTGCGGCTACAAAGGTCAGTAACTTCATGACAGCAAACCTTCTTATCGGATGTTGTTGGAACTGTTCAAGGTTTGCGTCAGCAGCCCTTGAACGTGCTCGCGCGCCAGACGATCTGCCAGCGCTGCGTCCCGTTTTTCAATCGCGTCGATCATGGCCAGGTGCTCGGCCAAAGACTCGTGCGCACGTTTCAGGCGCTCGATGGTTTTGGTCTTGAGCATGTCGCGGTGCCCAAAGGACTTCCATACCTTCTCCAGCAAGCTATTTGCAGCCAGACGCATGATGGCCGCGTGGAATTCCACATTGGCTGCCGCATATTCGCTGACACGCTCTTCCACATTGTCTTGATTGAAGGGCGCAAACAGCGCCCGCAAGGCATCCACATCCCGCTGCGAGGCATTCAAGGCGGCTTCACGCGCCGCAAAGGCTTCCAGTTCAATGCGCAGCTTCAGCCATTCGATGTAGTCCTGCTTGGTCAAGGGTGAGAGCAAGGCACCGCGCCGAGGCTCCATGGTCAAAATGCCTTCCTGCCCCAGACGCAGCAGTGCTTCGCGCACCGGCGTGCGGCTGACATTGAGCATCTTGGCCAGTTCTTCTTCCCGAACCCGCACGGGCTCATCAATGTTTTTCACCAGGCCAAGAACGTGAGCACGCACCGACTCATAGACCCCATCGCTGTGACTTGCTGTTTTGATCGTGGTCATTGCTTTCCTATTTTGCATTCATTTTTTATAGATTGTATACAAGATTGAATATCGGTACACATTAGTGTTTGTACGAACGAAAAAAAACCCGGCAAGCACGATGCTTGCCGGGGTTTTTGAACTTCAGTCCCCCTAAGGGCTAAGCCTTAGAACGGAATATCGTCATCCATATCGGCCAGATTGTCCGACATAGGAGCGTTATTACGTGGGGCCTGTTGTTGCTGCTGTTGTTGAGGCGCTGGACGCTGAGCCCGTTGCGGCGCAGGTGCACCACCGCCGCCACCGTATTCGCCACCACCCATGCTGCCGCCGCCCATATCACCACCATCACGGCCGCCCAGCATTTGCATTTGCTCGGCGATGATTTCCGTGGTGAAACGCTCCTGACCGTCCTGGCCTGTCCATTTACGGGTGCGCAGACGACCTTCTACGTAGACGGGACGGCCTTTGCGCAGGTACTCACCTGCAATTTCAGCCAGACGGTTGTAGAACACCACACGGTGCCATTCGGTTTCCTCACGGCGTTCGCCAGAGGTACGGTCTTTCCACTGCGAAGTCGTGGCAATGGAAATATTGCAGATGGCCGAGCCTTCTGCGCTGTAGCGTACTTCTGGGTCGCGGCCAAGATTGCCCACCAGAATGACTTTATTTACCGATGCCATGAAAAAATCCTGTAGTCAAAAATTCTAAATCAAGCCGTATTATCGTGGATTCGTGCCTTAATTAACACTCCCTCCCCGCTCCGGGAAGGGCAGTTTTATCCATGCCATCGATCCTGTTACGGCACCTTGAACGGCGTATATGGCTAAGCACCTGATGGTGTCACCTGTTCCGCCCAGCTCTTGATTCTTGCGGCCAATCCAGCCACTTTACTTGTTGCTGCCTGCCACGTCTTTGCACAAGCGTAACAGGCAATGCCTTTTAATATTTGTCTTTGAAACCACGCGCTGTCAGCAACCAGAGCAAAGCCAGAGCAGCTCCGGTCCACAAGACCCATTGGGTGAGCCCTCGCCCTGCCAGGATGCCGCCGATCAGGCCGCCGGCAAACACGCCCAGGGACTGGGAGGTGTTGTAAAAACCCAGCGCCAATCCTTTGTATTCTGGTGGCGCCACACGCGACACCAAGGAAGGCTGCAAGGCTTCCAGCACATTAAAGCCGATGAAGAAAAACGTCAGCGCGGCCACCATGGGAACCAGCGAATCGCGCGCCCATGGCATCACGGCCAGCACCACAATCAGCAGCAACACAGACAGTTCCAGCGCATGCTTGTGACGCTTGCGGGTCTCTGTCCAGAACACCGCAGGAACCATCAGCACAAAAGAAACCAGAATAACGGGCAGGTACACCTTCCACAAATCCTGAGTACCGTAGCCACCCAAGGTCGCCAGAATGCCCGGTACGACGATGAACAGGGACATCAGGATAAAGTGCAGACAGAACACGCCAAAGTTCAGGCGCAGCAAGTCCAAATGACGCAACACCTGTCCGGCGGTAACCTGCACAATCGAGGCTGGTGCTTTAGGCGCGCTGGGCACGACAAAAGCGGCAATCAACAAGCAGACAAAGCCCAGCAAACTGATGGCCCAGAACAGTCCCGACAAACCAAATTGCCCCACCAGCACTGGCGAGAGCACCAGCGAGACAGCAAAAGACAGCCCAATGGAGCCACCCACCATCGCCATGGCACGTGTGCGCACTTCGGGACGGGTGGAGTCGGCAACCCAGGCGGAAATGGCTGCTGAAACTGCCCCCAGACCTTGAATACAGCGGCCTACCGTCACCCAGTCAATATTCTGGGCCAGCGCGGAGATCACCCCACCGATCACGAACAAGGCCATGCCGATGACGATAATCGGTCGGCGTCCGAAGCGATCCGATGCCATCCCCAAGGGGATCTGCAAGACAGCCTGCGTCAGACCATAGGCCCCCAATGCCAGACCCACACGGGCGGCATCGTTGCCGCCGGGCAAGGAGTGCGCGGCCACTGCAAAGACCGGGGTCAGCAAAAACAGACCCAGCATTCGACAGGCAAACAACAGGGCAAGCAGGATGCTGGCCTTGCGCTCTTGCTGAGTCAGACTCAGGCGCGCTGGGCGCGATCCGGCCGTATTCATGGTTTGGTGTGTACTCATTTAATACTCTGTCACAACTGGGCTAGCAGAGAGCCCGGATACCCGTTCACATAAATTCTGACGCAACGCGCTATAGTAGCAAGTTGCCTTTTGACAAGCCTAAATAAAGCGATGGAAGCCATCCGCATTCGTGGTGCCCGTACCCACAACCTGAAAAATGTCTCCGTAGACCTGCCACGCCACCAGTTGGTCGTGCTGACGGGGCTGTCCGGTTCTGGAAAATCCTCTCTAGCCTTCGACACTTTGTATGCCGAAGGCCAGCGGCGCTATGTGGAAAGCCTGTCCGCTTATGCACGTCAGTTCTTGCAACTGATGGACAAGCCAGATGTGGACTTGATCGAAGGTTTGTCGCCTGCCATTGCCATCGAGCAAAAGGCAGCAGGCCATAACCCGCGTTCCACCGTGGGGACCACTACCGAAATCCACGATTATTTGCGCCTATTGTACGCGCGGGTCGGGACTCCTTACTGCCCGGAACACCACTTGGCCTTGCAGGCTCATAGCGTGAGCCAGATGGTAGACCAGATTCTGCAATGGGAACCTGAAACCCGTATTGCTGTGCTGGCACCCATGCACCGTGGCCTGGTTGGTGACCTGCAGCTTGAACTGCGCGGCCTGCAAGCCCAAGGCTTTGTACGGGTACGCGTCGATGGCGAGATCTCCAGCATTGAAGATCTGCCCGCACTCAATGCCCAACAGGCACACGACCTGGACCTGGTCATAGACCGTCTGCGCATTCGGCCCGATAGCCAGCAGCGTCTGGCAGAAAGCCTGGAAACCGCCCTG
Source organism: Alcaligenes sp. DN25 (assembly GCF_023674485.1). NCBI lineage: Bacteria > Pseudomonadati > Pseudomonadota > Betaproteobacteria > Burkholderiales > Alcaligenaceae > Alcaligenes > Alcaligenes sp. DN25. Next base: position 3,989,959 of record NZ_CP098408.1, read on the forward strand.
TCCACCAGCAATGGCCGTTGTCTGGTGGTCAATCTGGACAATGGAGTGGAGCAGCCCTATTCCAGCCACTACGCCTGCCCAGTCTGTGACTACTCCCTGCCCGAGCTGGAGCCACGCCTGTTCAGCTTCAACAATCCGGCAGGTGCCTGCCCGGACTGTAGTGGCTTGGGGCAAGTAGATGTATTTGATCCTGAACGCGTGGTGGCCTTCCCGGAACTGAGTCTGGCGGGCGGTGCCATTGCGGGCTGGGACCGACGCAATGCCTTTACCTACACCTTGCTGACCAGTCTGGCGGCTCATTATCACTTTGATATAGAGGCTCCCTTCGAGTCTCTACCCGAAGAACTGCGCCGCACCGTGCTGTATGGCTCCGGCGCGGAGGAAATTCCCTTTCTCTATTTGAATGAGAAGGGCCGCACCACGGTAAAAACGCACCCATTTGAAGGGGTGATTCCGAATCTGCAGCGTCGCTGGGCGGAAACCGATTCCAGCGCCGTGCGCGAGGAACTGAACAAGCTGCGTCGCACCCAGACCTGCCCGGCCTGCCATGGCGCACGTCTGCGTCTGGAGGCGCGTCACGTCCGCATTGGGGACGATCCAGTTCCCAACCATGCGGGGTGCAAGCATCATGCAGGCACCGCGCCTGCCAACTCGGCAACCCTCAATGTCGACCAGCTGTCTGACAATGCCGCACAATGCACGCAGACTCACTCCGCAGCGCAAGGACAAGCCAAAGGACTGGCCATTTATGAAGTCGAAGCCCTGGCCCTGTCCGACTGCCTGGCCTGGTTCGAGCGCCTGTCGCTGACGGGTGCGAAAAAAGAAATTGCCGACCGCATCGTGCGTGAAATCCGCCTGCGGCTGGAGTTTTTGAACAATGTGGGTCTGAACTACCTGTCTCTGGACCGCAGCGCCGACACCATTTCCGGTGGCGAGGCCCAGCGCATTCGTCTGGCCAGCCAGATCGGTTCCGGTCTGACCGGCGTGATGTACGTGCTGGACGAGCCTTCCATTGGCCTGCACCAGCGCGATAACGACAAGCTGATCCAGACCTTGCAGCACCTGCGGGACCTGGGCAATAGCGTGATCGTGGTCGAGCACGACGAGGACATGATACGCACCGCCGACTATGTCATCGACATGGGCCCCGGCGCAGGTGAGCATGGTGGTCAAATTACCGCTCAAGGCTCGCCCGCAGAGCTGGCCCAGAACCCCGACTCTCTGACCGGTCAGTACCTGTCTGGCAAGCGTCAGATTGCCGTGCCCAAACGACGTCCTGTTGATGACAGCCTGAACTGGCTGCGTCTGTATGGTGCCAGCGGCAATAACCTGAAGTCCGTTGATCTGGCGATTCCAGCTGGACGACTGGTCTGCATTACCGGCGTGTCCGGTTCGGGCAAATCCACGCTGATCAACGACACGCTGGCAACCGCCTTCTCGCATTTGCTGCACCGTGCCCACGCCGAACCGGCGCCCTACGATCGTATGGAAGGGCTGGAGCATTTCGACAAGATCATCAACGTCGATCAAACCCCGATTGGTCGTACCCCACGCAGTAATCCAGCCACCTACACGGGCATGTTCACGGCCATTCGTGAGCTGTTCGCCAGCGTGCCCGAGGCGCGTTTGCGTGGCTACGACCCAGGCCGCTTCTCCTTTAACGTTAAAGGCGGCCGCTGCGAGGCCTGCCAGGGCGATGGCGTGGTCAAGGTAGAGATGCACTTCCTGCCGGACGTCTATGTGCCTTGTGATGTCTGCCAGGGCCGTCGCTACAACCGTGAAACGCTGGACATTCGCTACCGAGGCCGCAATATCAGCGAAGTGCTGGACCTGACGGTTGAGCAGGCGCTGGAATACTTTGATGCGGTGCCAGCGGTCGCGCGTAAATTGACTACCTTGATTGATGTGGGCTTGTCCTACATCCGCCTGGGTCAAAGCGCGACTACCCTGTCTGGTGGTGAGGCGCAGCGGGTGAAATTGTCACTGGAGCTGTCCAAGCGCAGTACCGGTCAAACCTTATATGTGCTGGACGAGCCCACAACCGGCCTGCACTTCCAGGACATTGCTGTCTTGCTGGAAGTGCTGGACAAACTGGTTGAGTCGGGCAATAGCGTGGTCGTAATTGAGCACAATCTGGATGTGATCAAAACGGCAGACTGGATTGTGGACATGGGACCGGAAGGTGGCCAGGGCGGTGGGCAGATTGTGGTGCAAGGCACCCCGGAGACTGTTGCCGCTTGCGAGCAAAGCCATACCGGGCGCTATCTGAAGCCTTTATTGCAGCGCTAAAGGCTGTCTCTCTTAAAAGACCACGCTGTTCAGGCCTCGAGCACCAAAACATGGTTTTTTGGCGCTTTATCAATGAAGAAGAGCTCCTGAACAGCACACGGCTACTGGCCAATAGCAGGTCGCGTAACTCCACCACAGGCTGCAAGAGCTACATCTTGAAGATAGCGTCGTGCTCGCGAATGGCATGGCGGTCCGTCATGCCAGCGATGTAATCAGCAATGGCACGGGCCTGAGCAATCGGGTCTTCACGGCGATGCTCCGCCGCCAGCAAACGAGGATCGTCCAGAAAAGCGTGGAACAGTTCACGCACAATATTCTGCGCCTTGCTCATCATGCGCACCACCTTGTAGTGGCGATACAGATTCGCGTGCAAGAAGCGTTTTAGCTCATCAGCCTGCGCCCGCATCTCTGGCGAGAATCCGGCCAAACGGGGCAAATGACGAATCGCATCCACGCTGTCCGGGCGATGCTCTTCCAGCTTGGCGCGCGTGGTTTCCGTTAAATCCACCACTAGCGTGTTGATCATGCCGCGGATAATCTCCGCCACCAAACGTTGACCGCTCAAGCCCGGATATTGGGCTTGTACATGCTCGTAATGACTGTTGAACAGGCGCAGTTCCAGCAATTGTTCCAAGCGGATCAGGCCGGAGCGCAAACCGTCATCAATATCGTGATTGTTGTAAGCAATTTCATCGGCCAGATTGGCCATTTGAGCTTCCAGCGACGGTTGGGTACGATCAATAAAGCGCTGGCCGACCTCGCCCAATTCACGGGCGTGCTTCAGCGAACAATGCTTCAAAATCCCCTCGCGGGTTTCAAAACACAGGTTCAGGCCATTGAAGGCGGCATAGCGCTCTTCCAGCTCGTCCACCACCCGCAGACTTTGCAGATTGTGCTCAAAGCCCCCGGCCTCGGGACGCAGGCTTTGCATGCAGCTATTCAAGGTGTCCTGACCTGCATGGCCAAAAGGAGTGTGGCCCAGATCATGGGCCAGGGAGATCGCTTCGATAAGGTCTTCGTGCAAACCCAGATTGCGGGCAATGGCCCGCGCCAGCTGGGCCACTTCCAGACTATGCGTCAATCGTGTTCGGAATAAATCACCTTCGTGGTTAATGAAAACCTGGGTTTTGTATTCCAACAAGCGAAAGGCATTGCAGTGAATGATCCGGTCGCGGTCCCGCTGAAAGGCGTTACGGCCTTGGGGCGCTGCCTCTGCATAACGCCGACCGCGGGACTGTTCAGGGTGACAGGCATAAGCGGCAAGCATTTGCATAGGTTTTACTCCTGTTCCACCGTTGTAAAGCGGGCCAATGCCTGGCGTACCACATCAGGCGCGACCGCCTGCACCTTGGCATGGCCTAATTTATCCAGCAGCACAAAACGCAGCTGGCCACCTTCATTTTTCTTGTCCACCTGCATCAATTCCAGCCAACGGTCCGCAGGCCATTGTGGTGGAGTGATCGGACATCCGCTGGCTTGCACCAGGGCCTTGATACGGGCCACATCCTGAGCGGGCAAGCCGCAAACCAGGGCGGAGAGCTCGGCAGCCATAATCATGCCGCAGCCCACGGCTTCACCATGCAGCCATTGGCCGTAGCCCATGCCGGACTCGATCGCGTGGCCAAAAGTGTGACCAAAGTTCAAAATGGCGCGCAGACCAGATTCGCGTTCGTCCTGGGAAACGACTTCAGCCTTGACCTCGCAGGAGCGACGAATCGCATAGACGATTTGTTCTTGTTCCAGCGTACGCATGGGCGCAATCTGCTCTTCACACCAGTTGAAGAAGTCCAGGTCGTAAATCATGCCGTATTTGATAACCTCCGCCAGACCGGCGGAGATCTCACGAGCAGGCAAAGTCTTGAGTACGTCCGTATCCACCTCTACAGCGATAGGCTGGTAGAACGCGCCCACCATATTCTTGCCCAGCGGGTGGTTGATCGCCGTCTTGCCGCCCACCGAGGAGTCCACCTGCGCCAGCAAGGTCGTCGGCACTTGCACAAAGCGCACACCCCGCATGAAGCAGGCCGCAGCAAAACCGGCCATATCGCCGATAACGCCACCGCCCAAGGCCACAATCAGGGCCTTGCGATCCAGGTGACCGCCCAGCAGCGCGTCAAAAATCAGGTTCAGGGATTCCCAGTTCTTGTAGGCTTCGCCATCGGGCAGCTCGATCACATGAACAGGCTTGCCGGTTGCAGCCAGGGCTTCCTTTGCAGGTGCCAGGTACAGGGCGGCCACCGTAGGATTGGTGACGATTGCAATGGCAGACGTATCGGCTGGCACCGTGTCTGCAAGATGCGCCAGACGCCCGGCGGCGATATGGATGGGATAAGCGCCACCCTGGGCGTCAACATGCACTACAGACATTTAGCAACCTCGTTCTTTCAACAGGGACAATAAGTGGCGCACCGCATGATGAACTGGCGCCGAGCCAGTTTCAAAGCGGACATCCGCCACTTCTTCATAGAGGGGTTCGCGCGCTTGCAACAGTTCCTGGATGCGGGCGCGTGGGTCCGCTGTTTGCAACAGCGGCCGGTTACGGTCTCGGGCCACGCGACGGTACAGCTCGTCTACAGTGGCACACAAGTACACTACGATACCGCGATCTTTGATGATCTGGCGATTGGCCTCGGACAAAATGGCCCCGCCCCCCGTTGCCAGCACAATACCGGTCTGGCGCGAACAAATATCGAGCACCGCAGATTCGCGTTTGCGGAACCCTTGCTCGCCTTCGAACTCAAAGATAGTGGCCACTCGCACACCGCTACGGGCTTCCAGCTCGTGGTCCAGGTCCATAAACTCGCGCTTGAGTTCCCGCGCCAATTGGCGACCAATGGTCGTTTTACCGGCTCCCATCATGCCTACCAAAATAATGGGGCGTGGGCCAGTCTGTTGTAAATGGAGCAGCTCGGCGTCTGTTAAGGGATCAGGATGTTCTACAGGCATCAGCTCAGCGGGTAAAGAGTGGTTCATTTGTGTATTATCCCATTAGCCTTCCCTAAGCACAGTCCGCTTGCTTAGTATTATTTTGTTACATTGATACTTGGTTTGAGGCCCAGTCCTGCTGCGTTTGGACTTTAAAATCAGCCCTAATGAGTTCCTCTTCCCGCTCCCCCAATTCTAAACCCGAGCAAAGCTCCGGTTCCTGGCTTGCCCGCCTCATCATCAAGACCTCGGTCTTTTTTGTGGGGCTTGGTCTGTGTGCCGTCCTGCTCGGGTCGCTTGCGCTGGCTTTGGCCTGGCCAAACCTGCCTGACCTTAGCGCCATGATCGACTACCGCCCCCGAGTGCCGCTGCGCATTTACACGGCGGATAAGGTATTGATCGGCGAATTTGGTGAAGAACGCCGCAATGTGTTGCGTTTTGACGAAATTCCCGATGTCATGAAATCGGCCATTCTGGCGGCCGAGGACGATCGCTTCTACCAACACGGCGGTATTGACTGGATGGGTGTTGGCCGCGCTGCCTTGGCCAACATGACCCATATGTCCAAGACCCAGGGGGCCAGCACAATCACCATGCAGGTAGCGCGTAACTTCTACCTGTCATCGGAAAAGACCTATACCCGCAAGTTCTACGAACTGCTGCTGACCTTCAAGATTGAAGCCACGCTAACCAAAGACCAGATCCTGGATCTGTACATGAACCAGATCTATCTGGGACATCGTGCTTATGGTTTTGCAGCAGCCTCACGAACATATCTAGGCAAGCAACTGGGCGAAATCACCACAGCAGAAGCCGCCATGCTGGCCGGTATTCCCAAAGCCCCCTCGCGCTTCAACCCCATTGCCAACTTCGAGCGTGCCAAAACTCGCCAAGCCTATGTGCTGGGCCGCATGCGTACCCTGGGCTACATCACTGAGCAGGAATACCAGGACGCGATGGCACAGGAAATCGTCGTGAAATCGGCTCTGGGTACGCCTGCAGGTGGCTACGCCATCCACGGTGAATACGCAGCTGAACTGGCTCGCCAACTGCTGTACGGCGTCTACCAGGACAATGTGTACTCGCGCGGCTTCAATATCTACACCACGATCAAGTCCACCGACCAGGAAGCGGCTTACCTGGCCGTACGCAACGGTATTCTGGATTACACCCGTCGTGCTCCTTACACCGGCCCGCAAGGCCAGGTGGATCTGCCTGCCGGTATTGAAAACGATCACGCCCAGCTGGACTCCATTCTGGATGACTTGCAGGACAAGTACCCCGACACAGGCGACTTGCTGACCGGTGTGGTGCTCGATGCCAGCCCCAACCAGATTCGCGTGGCCCGTACCGCCCAGCAAATTATTGATGTCAACGACAAGCGCGCCCTGAAGATTGTCGCTCGTGGCCTGGTGAAAAACGCCAAGGCAGACGTGCGCATTCAGCGCGGTTCCGTGGTCTATCTGTTCCGCAATGGCGATTACTGGGAAGTGATCAATATGCCTGCGGTGCAAGCGGCTTTTGTGTCGGTACGCCCGCAAGACGGCGCTATCCAGGCCATGGTGGGCGGTTTCCACTTCTCGGACGGGAAGTTCAACCGCGTCACGCAAGCCTGGCGTCAACCCGGCTCGGCCTTCAAGCCCTTCATCTACGCCTCCTCGCTGGAGCGTGGTCTGACTCCAGCCACGCAGATTTCGGACGAACCTTTTGTTCTGACGGCTGCCCAGACCGGCTCCAAGCCCTGGACACCCAAGAACTACGGTCGCACCTACGAGCCCATGCTGACCATGCGCCAAGGCTTGTATAAATCCAAAAACATGGTGTCCATCCGTATCATGCAGGCCGTCGGTCCCAAGTATGTGCAGGAATACGTGACCCGCTTTGGTTTCGACAAAGCCCGTCAGCCCGCCGTGCTGCCACTGGCTCTGGGTGCCGGTAGCGTAACGCCTCTGCAAATGGCCGGTGCCTACTCGGTCTTTGCCAATGGCGGTTACCGCACCGAGCCCTACCTGATCGATTACGTAACCGACAGCACCAACAAAGTCATCATGCGTGCCAAGCCCATTGTGGCCGGTGATGCGGCTGCCCGTGCCATCGACCCCCGTACGGCTTACGTCATGAACGATTTGCTGCGCGGTGTGGCAACTTCCGGTACTGGTGCCCGCTCCTCGCGCGAATTGAAGCGTACGGACATTGGTGGCAAGACAGGGACCACCAACGATTCCCAGGACGCCTGGTTTGCCGGTTACACGCCAGATCTGGTCGGTATTGCCTGGATGGGCTTTGACAAGCCACGCAGCCTGGGTTCGGGTGAAACCGGCGGTGGCGCTTCCATGCCTATCTGGATCAACTACATGCGCGCCGCGCTGAAAGACAAGCCTATCGTGCCTCCAGGCCCCATGCCTTCCGGCCTGTCGCGCATCAACGGGGACTTCTACTTTGACGAATTCCCACCCGGACAAGCGATTGCCCGTGTTGGTCTGCCCGCTCCAGGTGACGGTGCCCTGCAACAAGGCGGTAGCGATCAAAGCGACGGTATTGGCGACCTGCTGCGGCAACTGGACTCTGACTCCGGTTCTTCTGGCACGCAAGCCCAGCCCTTCGTCCCCTTCTAAATCCAGTACCCAAACGCCGGCCTAGCCGGCGTTTTTTATGCTTTGTCCCTCACAATGGCATAATGCTCTGCATTGTCCGCACTAGCTCAACACCTTATGAACAAACTACGTTCCTCCCGCCTGCTGGCCTTGCTGGCACTTAGCGTTTTTCTTAGCGCTTGCGGCTACAAAGGCCCCTTGTACCACCCTCCTGCGCAGGAAGCAGCGGACGCCCAAACAGCGCCGCGCTGATTTCCGCCCTGCTCGCTTAACCTCTGTTATTTGACGACACCATGACCGTTGCACCTCACTTCCAATTTCAGAACAACACGCTGCACGCCGAGCAAGTTCCCCTGAACAAGCTGGCTGAAGAATTCGGCACCCCTCTGTATGTGTATTCCCGCCAAGCCTTGCGCGACGCCTGGGAGTCCTATCGAGTGGCAGGCCAGGACCGCAAGTTGTTGGTGTGCTATGGCATGAAGGCCAATTCCAACCTGGCCATTCTGCAAGAATTCGCCCGTCTGGGTACCGGCTTTGACATTGTTTCGGGCGGTGAGCTGGCCCGTGTCATCGCCGCCGGTGGCGATCCAGGCAAAGTGGTGTTCTCCGGTGTCGGCAAACAGGTTTGGGAAATTGAAGCTGCCCTGAAAGCAGGCGTGAAGTGCTTCAACGTCGAATCCGAAGGCGAGCTGGAGCGCGTTGCACAGGTTGCTGAACGCATGGATGTGAAAGCGCCTGTTTCCTTGCGCGTGAATCCGGACGTGGATGCTCGCACCCATCCCTACATTTCCACCGGGCTGAAAGACAACAAGTTCGGCGTGCCTATTGATCAGGCTCCCCGCATCTATGCACGCGCCCAAGAGCTGCCCAGCCTGAATATTGTGGGTGTCGACTGTCATATCGGCTCGCAGATTACCGAAGTCAGCCCCTATCTGGATGCGCTGGACAAGCTGATCAAGCTGATCCTGGCCCTGAAAGAGCAAGGAGTGAACCTGACTCACCTGGATTTGGGCGGCGGTCTGGGCATTCGCTACACCGACGAAACCCTGGTGACCCCAACCCAGCTGCTGACCGAAGTATTCGCCGCTCTGGACAAGAATGGCCTGGGCCATCTGGAAATCGTGCTGGAACCCGGCCGCTCCATGGTGGGCAATGCCGGTGTGCTGCTCAGCCGCGTGGAATACCTCAAGCATGGCGAGACCAAAAACTTCGCCATCATTGATGCCGCGATGAACGACTTGATTCGCCCCACCCTGTACGATGCCTGGCACAGTGTGGAAGCGGTAGAGCCTCGTCCAGTGACCGAGGAGACCCCCCGCTACGATCTGGTTGGCCCTATCTGCGAAAGCGGTGACTGGCTGGCACGTGACCGTCAACTGGCGCTGGAACAGGACGACTTGATCGCCATCATGTCCGCCGGTGCCTATGCCTTTACCATGGCCAGCCAGTACAACACCCGCCCCCGTGCGGCTGAAATTCTGGTCGACGGCGATCAGGTTCATGTGATCCGCCCCCGCGAAAGCCTGGAAAGTTTGTTTGCCACCGAACGATTGCTCCCTTAAAGGCGGGCAAGAATGCAGGTAACAACCATTCAGCCTTAAAGAACTCTCGAATCTGACCGTAAAACAGGCCGGGACTGCGCTGCCATCAGCAGGCATCGCAGTCCCGGCCTGTTGCGTACTGTCCTAGCCAGGAACGCACAGATTTCGCTGTCAGTGGCCAGACAGTTCGATGGTAAGCGCTGGAGGCTGTACCACCATCATGACCACCCCAGGGATACCGACACACGGCTTTGAGCCTGTTACTTCGGCCAGCGAGCGCCTGATTCGCGGCTTGAGTCTTTACGTCATCCCTTTGTTTCTGATCATGCTCACTTTATGGGCATTACTGTTCCTGCCGAATCGCTACCCTACCGTTCCCGGTCAAAGTTTGGGCATTCAGGCGCTGGCCAGCCAGCAAGAGCATGCGGATCCAGAGTTACTGACGCAATTGGAAAATGCCCCGACCCGGCAACGATTGCACCTGAGCGAGCCCCATTGGCTGCTGCTGACCCTGCCCGCCCCCTTCCCCCAGCAGGACCAGGTCCTGCACTTTCCGGCCTCCCCGATTTCTTCGCTGCACTGCCAAGACGCCCGCAGCGGCCAAGCCCTGCGTAACAGTGAGCTGGACCCGCCTACCCCGCTGTCACCCGCCCCGGTAAAAAGCTACACCCTGGAATTAGGCCAGGCGAACCACCCCGACACCGTGCTGTGCCGTGTCGAGACCTCCCGCCCCACCCTCCTGCAAGCTCAGCTCTGGGCCAGCGCTGACGTCACCAACTCCTCGATCCGTCTTAGCCGTGGCATAGGGCTGCTGGAAGGCGGCTTGCTGACCATGGCCATGTTCATGCTGGTGCTGGCCGCCACCAACCGCGCCTGGATCTACCTGCTGCTGTCAGTCTGGTTGATTGGCAACCTGCGCCTGGGTTCGATGGCCATGGGCTGGGATACCCAGTGGCTAGGCCAGATTCTGCCCTCGCAGTACATGCCGGTGCTGCGTCAGGTGACCATCGCCTGCTACTTCATCCTAAGCTATTCCCTGTTTACGGTATTGCTGGGCAACTCGATTACCACCGCCCGCCTGCAACGCTTGCTGCCTACGGTGGGCATACTGGGCCTGATCCTGTTACCCGTGTCCCTGCTGGCCCCGGCGTCCGTGTTCCAGCCCGTCATGTGGGTCAGCACCATCTACGCGCTGTGCTGCGTGTCTGCCGTGCTGCTGTCCATCCTCCTGCACACCCGCTCGCGCATCTTGCTCTGGCAGCTGGTGCTGCTCAGCATGGCCCTGTGCATGCTGATTTCAGCCATCTTTCTGGTGACCTTTGGTCGCTCCAGCTTTGTAGAGAACTTCAACGGTGTCATCGCCTTCCTGCTCTCCAATCTGATGGTGGCCCTGGCCGTAGGTGAACGCTTGCGAGAAGACCGCAGCGAATCCCTGCGCGCCCGTAACGAACTCATGGCCCACTACCTGCTGACTCCCGTCGGCATGTTCACCCTGAACGAATCCGGCGTCTTTCTGCGCATCAGTCCCATTCTGGCGCGCATGCTCAACATAGACGCAGACCCGAACGAAAGCACCATACACTGGACCAATTTCTTTCCCGAACAAGACTGGAAAGCTGTCGCCCAAAACACACAAAATGGTCAGGACGTGACCATTACCTACTACGACGCCGATGCCCAGCCCTGCCAATTTGCCTTGCGTGTGGCCATCGTCAATCAGTGCATTGAAGGATCTCTGCAAGACATCACCGCCCGTGCCGAGACCTACCGCCAACTGCGCCTGATGGCCGACAACGATCCGGTTACCAATGTCCTGAACCAGCGCGGTATCGAAAAAGCACTGGACGGCCTGCTCAGCCGCAGCCAGGACGACAAACCCTGCCTGCTGGCCTACCTGGACCTGAACCACATCAAATATGTGAACGGCACCTTCGGCCATTCCTCGGGTGATGCCCTGCTGCTGAAAGTCTGCGAGCAACTGGAATCCGTCCTGCGCAGCAAAGACAAGATTGGCCGCATCGGCAACGACGAATTTGTCATCATCTTTGAAGACTGCGAACCCGACCAGGCTCGCACTCTGGCCAATAGCGTGCTGGAATCGCTGAACAAAAGCCCCTTGCTGGCTGGCAACCGCAGTTTCAACCTGCGCAGCACACTGGGGCTGGTCGAAGTCGCCCCCGGCATGGCTCCGCAAGAAGCCATCTCCGCCGCCAGCCGAGCTGCCCGCGACGCCCGCCGCCTGCATCAGGACATGATTATCTACGGGCAGGACTCCAACGTCCTGCAAGAACACGCCGAAGAACTACGTTTATTTGAAGAGCTGGAAGGTGGCTCTTCTCGCGCGCTATACCTGGAAATGCAGCCTATCGCTGCCTTGCGTCGCCCCATGGACAGCCTGAACTTCGAGGCCTTGCTGCGCGTGCGCGACTCCTCTGGCCAGCTCATCCCTACCGGCCGCATCATCGCAGCAGCAGAAGAAAGCGGCACCATCACCATCATCGATAAATGGGTGTTCTCCGCCACCCTGGAATGGATGTCCAAACACGAAGCCCAGTTGAGCAAGACCCAATGGGTCACCATCAACCTGAGCGGCGTGTCCCTGAACGACGACACCTTCATCAAATGGCTCTTCGACATCCTGGCCCGATTCGAACACCTGGCCCGCCGACTGTGTGTAGAAATCACCGAAGGCGTCGCGCTGGACGACCTGGAGCACACACGTAATTTCATGCGTCGCCTGCAGAAAATGGGCGTGCGCATCGCACTGGATGACTTTGGAGCGGGGTACACCTCCTTCTCCTACCTGCGCGAACTGCCCGCCGATGCCATCAAGATCGACGGTGCCCTGATTTGCGACATGCTGAAAAAAGAAACCAACGTCGCCATTGTCCGAACCATTGTTGAACTGGCCAACAACCTGGGCATGATCAGCATCGCCGAATGGGTCGAAGACGTCCCCACCCTGAAAGCCCTGCAAGAACTGGGCGTAGACTACGTACAAGGCTTCATCATCTCCAAAGCCTGCACCCCTGCAGACCTGCTCAAAGCCCAAGCCATGACCGACTTGGTCAACGACCCGGCAGCCCGCCAGTTCCTGATCGAATCCCAGGATAAATTCCCGCCCGCCATGTAACTCAAATAGCTACCCAAGGCCCACAGAGGGCCTGACCGCTCAACAAGAAGAAATAGGCGAATCCAGCTCCAAGCCCCGCTTCGAATCAGCCGCAGCGTGCAACGCAAGCTCAGACATGATGAAAGCAACAGAGGCTACTTCTTTGGCAACCCTGCAGGTGGATAAGCCTGTATTGAACCCAGCTCTGGATACACAGATAGGGATGGCTCATAAATAAACACTGTGAGCCGCTGGTGTGCGGGTCGGGGTCTCGGGGCGATTCAGAGTGCTTGCCGCGGGCAGAAGATCGCGTAGGGGTTCAAGCACCCTGCTGTTTGAGCACGACGCTTATGGTTTGTCCGGGGGGACAAACCATCGTGCGAGTTCAGGATGCGCCCTACGCGATCTTCTGCCAAGGGCACCGGTGCGCAGCACCGGCAAGCGCTCAAGCCCCGACACCCCGACCCGCACACCAGCGGCGTCTCCCAGCGCTTATGTCACCCCACAAAGCACCATTCAAGCCCCTACCAGGCACCCGCCCCTAAAAGAACAAATAAACAGCCACAAAAAAACCCGAGTCCGGCACTCAGCCAAACTCGGGTTTCCCAATTCTACAACCGCCATTCCGAAGCCCAAACACAAGCACCCCAGAACAGCAGAAACCTTACAGCTCCCCGTAGGAATGCAGCCCCGACAAGAACATATTCACGCCCAAGAACGCAAAGCTGGTAATCAGCAGCCCACCCAGCGCCCAATACGCTGCCATCGTGCCACGCAGCCCTTTAAGCAAGCGCAAGTGCAACCAAGCCGCATAGTTCAGCCACACAATCAAAGCCCAAGTCTCTTTCGGGTCCCACTGCCAGTAAGTGCCCCAAGCATCAGCGGCCCACAAAGCCCCCAACACCGTTGCCACCGTAAAGAAGGCAAAACCCACCGCAATCGCCCGGTACATGATGTCATCAAGCACCTCCAGCGAAGGCAGCTTGCGCGAAATCGGACCACGGAAATACAGAATCGTACCCACGATCACGCTACCGATACCGAAATACAGCATCCAGGTAGGCGACAACTCGCGCGAACCAAAAATCATGGGCTCGGCACACAGAATCGCACCCAGCAAAAACACCGGAATCAGCTTGGCACGCGAACGCGTCTCGCCATTTTCCTTAACCAGATACGCAAAACCCACCATGGCCGCCAACGAGAACGTACCGTAACCAATAAAGTTGGCCGGCACGTGTAACTTCATCCACCAGCTTTTCAGCGCAGGCACCAAAGGCTGGATCTGGTGTGCATCACGCGTGAAGGAATACCACAGCAGAAAAATAACCAGCGAGCTGATCGCCAACAGCACAAAGCCACCCAAGGCACGCGTGTTGTAACGACGCTCGTAATACATGTAGAACAAGGCAGTAATCAGCGCCAGCAGCACAAACACTTCATACAGATTGCTGACCGGGATATGACCGATGTCCGGACCCAACAAGTGACCTTCGCGCCAGCGCACCAGCAAACCCGTCATCCCGGCATAGATCGCCGCCCAGGTCAGCCCCGACCCCATCCAGGCCGCCGTATTACTGAAAAAACCAGCCCAGTACATCACCGTAGCCAGAATGAACAGCGCGCACATCCACAAAATGGCGGACTGGGAAGAGAACAAATACTTCAGCAGAAAAACCGAATCGGCCTTTTCAATATCGCCGGTGCCCAAACCATCACCCGTGCTGTACAGCCAGACCGCCAGCAAAGCCGTCAAACCAGACAACACCAGCAGCGTGCGCAGCGGACGCCACAACCACCCCAGCCAGGCCACAAACGGCACGAAAGCCACCAGAATGATCTTTTCGTAGTAATCCATACTGGTGCTGTACACATTGAGCGCATACGCCGCACCCAAAGCCAGTGCCACCAGAAACAGCACATCCGTCCAGTCCGGACGGCCACGGATACCGCGCCGGTCACCACTGGAAGCGATATTGTCTTGCCACATCGAGGGAGTGGCCGAAGAAAGGGTCTGCGCCATAGTAGCTACACCTTGTCAGACAGATAGCCGGTTGAACGCCGCTTTAAGGCGATCAAACTCGAGGTTAAAGTCCAAGTTGCGACGTTGAGATGTCATGGCAGCCATGACACTGCTTCCTTGGTTGTGAGGGCGAATCCAGACCCACACACGGCGATCCCGGATATAGAACATCGAGAACACGCCAATAATCAGAAACAAGCAACCCAAATACACAATGTACATGCCTGGGCTGCGCGCCACCTGGAATACGCTGGCTTGAACTTGCTCAAAGCTGTCCAAGGTCAACATAACCGGTGCCGGGTAATCAGGCAGGTTGGCAAACGCCAGTACAGCAGACTGAATCCAGCGATTGGCATCGCTATTTTCCTGACTGTAATCCAACTCCGGCAAACCTTGTTGCTGCCTGATCAAGTCACGCAATTCCGACAGTGTGAACTGAATCATGGGAATTGCAAAACCCAGAATACGCTCGCGCTCGGCCTCGGGGACACGGCTGATCAAGCCATCAAAACCGGCACGCACAAACGTCTGCAAAGCAGTTCTGGACGCGGAGAGCATCAGCTCTTTTTGCTCGGGCGACGAAGAGTTACGCTCGGCAAAGCGCTCGGCCGCCTGGGTCACCAGGGCCTCGTTCTGCGTGGCCGCACGCAAATCCATGAATTCTTTCAAGGAACCCTTGTCGTCAGCCGGGAAACGCACATAGCGGAACGGCTCGGCGGGCGAAAAGCGCATACCGGCCAGAAACACCAGGGTGCCATCCAGCTCCACCGGCAGCATGTAGTTCACAAACTCGCGGGACTGGCCCTGATCGTCGATCAAGCGATAGTTCACGCTGGGGCCGACGTTCTTCAGATGCTGATCTTTCTTGTTGGCAGCGCTACCAGTAACAGCGGCCACGTGCTCAATCATGGCCTTGGGCTGAGGATCACCCTCACTCAGGTTTTCCACGTTGATGGGGCGCAGCTCGGTCAACTGAACCGTCAAAGCGTGTTCGTTGGGGCTTTCCTGGGCCGCAATGCCTACGGTTTCGCCCACTTTGCCATTTAGCGCAAAGGTCCTGGAACCAGGGCCTACCAAGGGATAGCCCTTCAGGCTGAGGATACTGCCGCCATCGTCAAAACCGGACTGGTAAACCGTGACCCCCTTGTAGCGCAGCGGCTCGTTCACCTCGATGGTGCGCTCGAACGTATCGCCCGTGACGGGATCGGTAACTTCCACTTCACTCTTGAAGCTGCTGGGCATGCCAGTTGAGTAGTACTCCACCAGGAAACGCTTGAGTTCCAGAGCAAAAGGCAAGGGCTGAATCAGGGCGCCTTCACCGGAATTGACCACGGCAGTAGCCGTACGGGCTCCCTCTGGCACCAGCATATTGGCGCGGAAGCTGGGATTGCCCAAGCCCAGTCGACCCGACTCGGGCACCTGGGAAATCAGCATGTTTTCAGTAATGGGCTGTTTACCACCCAGCCACACCTGCAGGCGCACGGGCAATTCGCTGTCGAGCAGGCCGCCCACACAGATCACCACAATCGCCAAGTGGGCAAAAATGTAACCCAGCTTGTTGGCGCTGCCCTTCTTGGCTGCCATCATCATGCTGCCGTCGTCATCCTGACGCACGCGCACGGCGTAACCCTGGGACTGCAACCAGCCTTGCACCTGCTCGCGATTATGTTCGGGAGCACCGGCGCTTTCCAGTTCAACACGGTGGGGAAAGGCTTTCAGACTGCCGCCGCGCACATGCTCTTTGAACGTGCGCATTTCACGGATCATCTTGGGGGCATTACGAATGACGCACAGCGTGGTCGAGACCACCAGAAACGTCATGATGACCATGAACCAGCCACTGTTGTAGATGGACCAGATCGAAAAATGGTCGAAAAATTCAAACCAGTACGGCCCGAATTGATCGATATACGTATTGGCGGGCTGATTTTGCGCCAGAACAGTGCCGATCAGACTAGCTACGCAAATGAACATCAGCAAGCTGATGGCAAAGCGCATCGAACCGAGCAATTCCAGAAAATCGGCCGCAAAGCGACGTACGGGGGATACTTTTTTCACAAAGGCTAGCTTAGGAGGTGGGGGGTTTCACCGGAAACATCCAGACTTTGAACGCAGAACGCGCACAAAGTTCGATCGCTGGACAAAACACCAACACGAGACCCGGCCCAAATCGGCACTGCCCGTTGTTAAGGCTCCCAAACTGCCATGACTATCAGGAAGCTGGGGCCAAAAAGCGAATGTCAGGCTTCAGACAGTCAGGGGGCCAATGGCCCCCTTGGGCTGATTAACGCAGGCCAGCTGCGAAATCTGACACGGCTGCAATGTCGGCGTCCGACATGCGATCCGCGATGTCATGCATCATCGGGCCATTGGCACGGTCGCCGCTGCGGAACAATTTGAGCTGTTCGGCAATGTAGCCAGGGTGCTGGCCAGCCAGACGGGGGAACTGACCGGGCATACCAGCGCCATCAGGCGAGTGGCAAGCGGCACAGGCCGCAACACCGCGCTCGGGCAAACCGCCGCGCCAGATCTTCTGGCCACGTTCCATGGTGTCTTCTTTGGTAGCGTTAGCTGCCTGATCCCAGTTCACGGGCTGTTGGGACAGGAAGAAAGCCACGTTTTGCATGTCTTCTTCGGTCATGCCGGCAGCAATGGCGGTCATCAGGCTGTTGGCGCCTTCAGGGCCGCGACGGGAAGGCACAGACTTCTCGTCCTTGGCACGGAAATCGTGCAGCTGCTTGACCAGGTACTCGTACGGCTGGTGAGCCAGCGACGGGTTGACCGGAATAATACTGTTGCCGCCATCCCCGTGACAGGTCACACAGGCCAGCACGCCACGCGACATCTCACCTTGCAGGTAGAGCTGCTCGCCTTTGGCGGCATCTGGCTTGGGCAGACCAGCTGCATTGGCCACGTTAGCGGTAAAAACCACAGAGCAAGCCATCGTCAGGCTGCTTGCGATAACGACTCGGGAAAGCGCACGCTTCATTTGGACCTCGATAATCGCGAATCAATCGGGGTGCCGCATGCGCCCCGCAAAAGCCACCGTAAGCCGCTGGTCAGTACCCAGTGGACTACGACATTACTGTTTCAAATCGAGAGATTATACAATAGGCGCTGAACCAATATGGAATTACGCTGCAACCATGTCGATACTGCACCGCGCTCACTTCACGATTTCAGCTGCTCAGATCGATCAGCTGCCTCCTCCCGGACCGCCAGAGGTCTGTTTTGTGGGGCGCTCCAATGCGGGCAAATCCTCGGCCATCAATGTGTTGGCCAACCAACGGAAACTGGCTTTTTCCAGTAAAACGCCGGGACGAACACGCCTGATCAATATGTTCGGTATCCCCGACCCGCTCTCGCCGGGCGACTTTCTGGGCCACCTGGTGGACTTGCCCGGCTACGGCTACGCCGCCGTGGCGCGCCACGAAAAGCAGGACTGGGCCGAAATTCTGGGCGAGTACCTGGTCTCCCGCCCCTCGATTGCCGGCATTGTGTTGCTAATCGACATCCGACGCGGCGTGACCGACCTGGATATGCGTCTGGCCGACTGGATTGCACCTACCGGCAAGCCCGTACTGGCTCTTTTGACCAAGGCCGACAAACTGCCGTATGGTCAACGCATCAAGGCGGTGGCCGAAGTGCGCCGCCAACTCCGGGAAATTGGCGCCCTGCATGCGCTGCCCTTCTCCTCCACTGATCGTATCGGCTTGCCCGAAGCGACCGAATGCATCGAAAACTGGATTTCTCCGAAGGTTGTTCCATGACTCGTTTTATTCCTCCTGCCGACTTTCCAAACACTCGCCTGCGCCGTAACCGCCGCGACGAGTTTTCCCGCCGTCTGGTGCGTGAAAACCGCCTGTCCACAGACGACCTGATCTACCCGGTCTTTGTGCGTGAAGGCGAGAGAGTTCAGGAGCAAGTGGGCTCCATGCCCGGCGTCATGCGCTATTCGCCTGATGAACTGATGCGCGTGGCCGAACAGTGTCTGGAGCTGGGCATCCCCGTGTTGTCCCTGTTCCCGTCCATCGACCCGTCCCTGAAAACGCCGGATGGCAGCGAAGCCGCCAACCCGAACGGCCTGATTCCGCGCGTGGTGGGCATGCTCAAGCAGCAATTCCCCGAGCTGGGCGTGCTGACTGACGTGGCTCTGGACCCCTACACCAGCCATGGCCAGGACGGCATTCTGGACGAAGCCGGTCACATCCTGAACGAAGAGACGGTCGCCATGCTGATCCGCCAGGCCCAGACGCAAGCCCAGGCTGGCGTGGACATTGTGGCCCCCAGCGACATGATGGACGGCCGCATCGGCTCCATCCGCGCTGCTCTGGACAAGGACCAGTTCATCCACACCCGCATCATGGCTTACTCGGCCAAGTACGCCAGCGCCTTCTACGGCCCCTTCCGCGACGCGGTGGGCTCGGCTGCCAATCTGGGCCGTTCCAACAAGAACACCTACCAGATGGACCCCGCCAACCGTAACGAAGCCCTGCGCGAAGTGGCCGCCGATATCCGCGAAGGTGCCGATATGGTCATGGTCAAACCTGGCCTGCCTTACCTGGACATCCTGCGCGACGTAAAAGACGCCTTTGGCATGCCAACCTACGCCTACCAAGTCAGTGGCGAGTACGCGATGATCAAGGCTGCCGCCCAGAACGGCTGGCTGGATCACGACAAGGTAATGATGGAGTCTCTGCTGGCATTCAAGCGCGCTGGTGGCGACGGCATTCTGACCTATTTCGCCATCGAAGCCGCCAAGCTGATGCGCGAACAGAACTGCTGATTCACATCAATCAGAACGCAAAAAACGCAGCCTGTGAGCTGCGTTTTTTGTTGTGTGTACGCGACGATCTGTCGTCTGTTAAGCCCTGATAAGCCCTATTCGGGGCAAATCAGGAACTTCAGGCACCGGCCAGAACCTCATCCAGCACCTTGGAAAAGCGACTGGCATCCTGAAAACCGATCACGCGCAATTGTTCCAGCTGTTTGCCCTTGGAATCGAAAAACATGATGCCGGGAGGGCCAAACAGGCGGAAATGTTTCAGCAACTCCCTGTCCTCGGGAGTGTTGGCTGTCACATCCACCTGCAGCAAATCAAACTGTGCCATACGCTGTGCAACCGCAGGATCACTGAACGTGAAATTCTCCATTTCAATGCAGGACACACACCAGTCTGCGTAGAAATCCAGCATGACGGGGCGGGTGGTCTTGGCCAGACGTTCTTCCAGCTCCTGCAAGGTGAGTACGCGCTGGAACTCCACTTTGCCTTGAGCGGCTGCCACCGTACCGGACGATTTCAGCCCTTCCAGTGGACGAATCACGCTAGGACGACCCAGGGCAATACTGATCATCATCATGATGGCCCAGACCGCCAGCATCATGCCTACGCCCTGGCGCAAACCCGACCAAGGTGTGCGCGCTGCCGTACCGCGCCCAAATGCACCCAACAAGGCCGCGGCCCACAAAGCCAAAACGACCCAGCCAAAGACCGCGATCGTGCCAGACATCAAGGGCGATACCATCCACCAGGCCGTAGCCAACAGCAAGACACCAAATGCGGTTTTGACACTTTCCATCCAGGCACCGGCCTTGGGCAACACACTGCCAGAACCCGCGCCCACAATCAGCAGCAACACGCCCGACCCCCAGGCCAAGGCGAACAGAGCCGAGCCGCCCAGGACCACATCACCCGTCTGCGAGATAAACAGCAGCACACCCGCCAAAGGCGCTGCTACGCAAGGGCCGACGATCAGCGCAGACAGCATGCCCATCAGGAACACGCCACCCATCTGCCCGCCCGGCAAACGGTTCATGGTTTCATTCAGGCGATTTTGCAGCGCTGCCGGGGCCTGAACCGTAAACACATCCAGCATGGACAAGGCCAGCACCACCAGGATCAGGGCGAACAAGCCCAAAACCCACGGGTTCTGCAACCAGCTTGCCAAGCCTGCGCCCAGCAAACCTGCCGCCACACCCAGCAAGGTGTAGACCAGAGACAAGCCCAGCACAAAGGCAAAAGCCATTTTCAAACCATGCCAGCGCGATGGCGCAGGCTGATTACGGCCCGCAATGATGGACAGCAAAATCGGCACCATCGGCAAGACGCAAGGTGTAAAGGACAGCAGCAAGCCGAACACAAAGCTCAGCAGCACAATCTGGCCCCAACCAGCTTGCTTGAGGTAATCCGCCAGGCCCACATCACTCAAACTCAATGCCGACGCTACATCACCTGTGCTGGCAGCGGTGGCGGTGGAAGTTGTGCCTGCGGTGTCTGTTTTCTGACCCGAGCCTTCACCCGGCGCAGGCACCGACACCACACCGAAGGGGCCTGCCACTTCCCAGCCCTGTCCGGTGGGGATCAGGGTCAAGGTTTGCGTAGAGGGGGAATAGCACAGGCCAGCATCGGCACAACCCTGGCTGACTACATCAATTTTCAGATCCTGGCCCGTACCGCTATCGGCCAGAACAGGCACTCGCAGAGTGACCGAGTTGCGGTAGACCTCCATGACTTCGTCAAAGGTAGGGTCGTACACCTTTTCGCCATCGGGAAGCTGGGGAGTACCCAAATGCTCGGCCTTCTCGGTCGAGATCCCGAAGCGCTTGCGATACATATAGTATTCAGGCGCAATCTGGAAATGGATATCCAGCTGATCGGGCTGGCTCATGGCCGCGGTCAGTACAAAAGCCTGTTCCGGGTCCAGAAACTCTTCTTCTGCCTGCGCCGTCAATGGCGTTGCCAGCCAGGCCAGCATCAGGACAAAGAAAACAGCAAACCACGCGCCAAGACGCTGGGCAGAAAACGGAGAACGCTTCAAAGACAAAGGCACAAATCTATTCCGGTTTTTTAGGCTGGGCTATCTGAGATCACGCTGGACGCGTCTGGGTGCGGACCCAATCCAGATAAGCGGTGAAACCACCAACAACCGGAAGCACAATCAATTCAGGCAGTTCGTAAGGATGCTGCTCTCGCAAGCGATCTGCCAGTTCCGGTAGCCGGGCCACTGTGGTTTTGAAAGTCAGCGTGATTTCCTCATCACCCTGTAACTCCCCTTGCCACATGTACATAGACAAACTGGCGGGCGCAAGGTTCGCACAAGCGGCAATTCCATCTTCAACCAGGTGATGAGCCAGGTATTTGGCCAGCATCATATCGGGCACCGTCGTCTGCACCAGCACCAATTGCTGTGCATCCAGATCGGGCAAGGTCAAGGCCAGTTTAGGTTTGGAACTGGAGGAATTCTCAGAGGACATGCAGGGCTCCTAATCAAGCCCTTAGTGTAGCGCCGGATGCCGGCTCTTAGATGCTGGACCGAGGTCGAGTCAGGCCGCTTAATGTTTCAGAGGGGCGCTCGCCATAGCGATAGCGATAATCAGCAGAGAACTGTCCCAGGTGGGTAAAGCCACAGGCCAGGGCCACCTCGGTGACTGACATGCCACCTTCTTGCAAATATCGGCGGGCCGCTTCCAGACGCATCTGCTTTAGACGCGCCATCGGTGCGACACCCAAATGTTCCCGGAACCCCGCATACAGACTGCGCACACTAACACCTGCCGCTTGGGCTATATCGCCAATCGTGATGGGCTGGCCGGTCTGACTTTCCATGAAATCCAGGGCACGTCGCAAAACATGCGGCAAGGCTGCCGCGGTCTTATGGGCGGGCTGATTGTGCTGGTGCAGCTCGAACAAGGCATAAATCAGGGTCTGCTCGAATTGGCGTACCTGACGGGGCTGATCAAACAAAGAGCCGTCCGACACTTCGGCAAACTGCCAATCCAGCAAGCGGCGCAAACTGGCTCCGCCAGGCGCATCCAAAGG
The DNA here is from genome assembly GCF_023674485.1 of Alcaligenes sp. DN25. NCBI lineage: Bacteria > Pseudomonadati > Pseudomonadota > Betaproteobacteria > Burkholderiales > Alcaligenaceae > Alcaligenes > Alcaligenes sp. DN25. Next base: position 4,012,262 of record NZ_CP098408.1, read on the forward strand.
AATGGAAGGCTGAAACTCCAAGGGGCCGCGTACAGGCTGCGCAAAATAATCCTGATAGTGACGCTCCAGCCCTTGGCGTCCAATACGCACAAACAGCTTATCGGCCTCCAGACTATGTTCCATGCTGAAGTCTTGAGTCGGGCTGATGATGGAAGCCAGACGCGAGGTAGACGCGAAACGTCCGTGCGCCGTATGAATCTGCTCTTGTCCCGACAGAGGGATTTGCAAGAGATAGAAGTCGTCCAGTGGCTGGGGCTGAATCTGCACCTGCGCGCCATAGCGCAAACGACCATAGGCCACATCCTGGCCTTGGCGTAGATACAAGCGTGCATTCAGACGCTGACGAGTATCCGCCAGGGTCAGACTATGCGGGCAGAAAACCTGGGAGATATAGTGCTGAACGCAGTCCACATCCTGCGAATGCAGCTGGGCATAGCGATTCAGTATGGTGGTCATGAGCGTCGCAACAAGCGATAAAAAAAGCTGTGCCTTAGTGTGGCACAGCCTCTTGCACTGCAACATCGAGACTATCCCTAGGCCCGGCTAAGGTGCCAAGACAGAGACAGCGATCCCGACGATTTACTGGCCCTGAAAGCGGCCAAAACGTCCCTGCCAATACAGCAAAGGCGAATCCTGTGCCTGCTCGGCATGGTGCACCTGCAAGACACGGCCCAATACCAAAGCATGGCTATGACGTTCAATTACTTCCACGATCTGGCAGGCCAAAGCGGCAGGAGCTTGTCGTGCCAACCAGATACCGTGCTCGGTACGCAGCCAATCATGTCCGGCATAACGCGCATCCCCTTGCTCGCCTTTGAAACCGGCAAACTGCAAAGCCATGCCTGCCTGCTCGACACCCAGAATATTCACACCGAACAGGCCACTGTCACGCATTAAAGGCCAGGACGAGGAGCTTTGATTCACACAGACCAGTACCTCTGCCGGATCTGCGGCTACCGAGGTGACCGACGTTGCCGTCAGGCCGCTACGCTGGCCCTGGTGTTCGACCGTAATCACATTGGCCGTGCCACCCAGATGGCGCATAGCAAGTTTGAACTGCTCGGCAGAAACTCCAGGCGCGTGCAGCGCTTGGTCTGTCGGCAAGGAAGCCAATTCCACAGGCATGATTCACCCTTTTTTAATCTTATGGGCAGCACAGTCATCAGGACGGTGCTGCCTGCGTGGCGTACGTGAACTGGCTATCCCCCAGAGCAAACCCAAGCCTGCCCGATAGCCAGAAAATCGCTCTTAGCGAATGCCACGCTGCTGCAACAAAGGCAGCACAGTATCACGGAAATAAGGAAATTCCTTTACATAGTCCACAAAGGACAAGGTTGTTCCCCGGAAACCGGCTTCGTGCAACGCACACAAACCGTCAGCCACTTGCTCGGGCGTACCCACCAGCGGGAAGCCACCATGGCCCGCGGCCATACGCTCGCGAATCTGCTCCAGCAGCTCGTGCGGGAAGGAATGGGCGTGGGCAAACTGCAAATTCATCAGGTTATCCACGGCACCATTGTCGATATTGGCCATGATGCGTTCCCACTCGGCCTTGGCCTCGGCTTGCGTCGGGCGGCACACCACGTGCGAGAAGGTCATCACATCAACCTTGCGGCCTTGCGCTTGGCCTTGTGCCTTGAGTGCAGCCACTTCCTTTCTGGAGCGCTCCAACTCCATGGCAGGCGTGAACAGGAAGTTCGCGTTGCGGCTGGCGAACTCGCGGCCCTGACCGGAACCAGCCGCGTTAAAGATAGGCGGATCAAATTCAGGGCGGGGGTTGCCGTAGACGCCTTTGGCCTGAAAGTACTTGCCATCCCAATCGAAGCGACCGTCTTGGTGCCAGATCTTCTTGATCAAATCGAACCACTCTTGTGCATAGCCATAGCGGGTTTCGTGATCATCAGGCAACTTCACACCCAAAGCGTCGTACTCGGGCTTGTTCCAGCCAGCCACAATATTCAGACCGACACGGTTGCCGCTCATCTGCGCCATAGTGGCGATCTGCTTGGCGATCACAACGGGGTGGTTCGCAACGGTGTGCACAGTGGCAAACACGCTGATATTGCGAGTATTGGCCAGCAAGGCCGTCGCCCAGGTGACAGTTTCCAGTACATAGCCGTGGAAATCGGTTTCGCCACCGTAACCAATCCAACGGGCGATAGGCAGCATGAAGTCGATCCCAGCATCGTCCAGCAGCTTGCCCAACTTCAGATTGTTTTCCCACGTAGCCTGCCAGCGATCGGGCAAGGTCGATACCGTCATGCCACCACCGCAGTTGGTAGCAAAGGTTCCCAGCAGAAACTTATCGTGTGTGAGCAATGTATTCTGTGCCATCGCCAGTCTCCTGAAAATCGTTGTTCTTTACAGCTCACCACCATGGCGAAGCTGACATAGCGCAGATTTTAGGGATTGGCTTTACGGCCCACTATCGGATCACTGCCGGTTTTATCAATTGCCTGCAATTATTTGAACTTTAAAGCTCTACAGGCCACCCAACCTATCAAAAACCCTTATATAACAGCGGCTTGTCGCGTTTTCAAAACTGTTTTTCGGTCAATGAACCCTGCTTTACACCTTCACACTGTACTGAAACGGAGTCCACGCTCTGGCTCAAGCCCACGCTTGGACTTATATGATGGGTAGGCTTGGCACTAAGCCTGGGGCAAAAGCAAAACGAAGGTGGGAAACAAGGCCAGCAGCAACAGCAGCAACAAGGTTAAGGCCTTCCCAAAAACGCCCAGCCCGTGATGAACAAAACCCCGCGCCGCCAATAAAAAAACGGACTCCTGAGAGTCCGTTTTCAATACTACTGTAGAAACAAGCGGCGCTTATTCAGCAGCGGCTTCTTCCTGAACTTCTGGACGATCCACCAGCTCCATGAATGCCATAGGAGCATTGTCACCCTGACGGAAACCCATTTTCAGGATGCGGGTGTAGCCGCCGTTACGCTCTTGGTAACGTGGGCCGAAAACTTCAAACAGCTTGGTCACTGCATCGCGGTCGCGCAGACGGGCGAAAGCCAGACGACGGTTTGCCAAGGTTGGGTTTTTAGCCAAAGTGATCAGAGGCTCAACCACGCGGCGCAGCTCTTTAGCTTTAGGCAGGGTGGTTTTGATGGCTTCGTGAGTCAGCAGGGACACGGACATGTTGCGGAACATGGCCAAACGGTGGCTGCTGGTACGATTCAGTTTACGTAGACCGTGACGGTGACGCATGATGATTTTCCTAAATAATGAATCTAATTGGCACGCCGCTTATGCGACATGCGTAAATCCGGTTCTTCTATCAGCTAAGCTGCGGACCAGATGGACAGCGCAAAACAATAGCACATTTTCAGCCGCCACCTACACTTTTTGCAGGTGTACAACACCAGAAAAAGTGTAAGCGGCGTCTAAGTACGTCTGTCTTGCTTACTACTTATGGACGCTCAAGACCCAGTGGTGGCCAGTTTTCGAGCTTCATGCCCAAAGTCAGGCCACGTGCAGCCAACACTTCCTTGATTTCGTTCAAGGACTTGCGACCCAGGTTTGGAGTCTTCAACAGTTCGTTTTCGGTACGCTGGATCAGATCGCCGATGTAGTAGATATTTTCGGCTTTCAGGCAGTTTGCGGAACGAACCGTCAGTTCCAGATCGTCGACAGGACGCAGCAACACAGGATCGATCTGTGGAGCGCCACGCACTGGAGCTTCGTAGGCATCGCCCACACCTTCCAGAGCAGCAAACACAGAGATTTGATCCATCAGGATGCGAGCGGACTGGCGCACGGCTTCCTCGGGCGAGATCACGCCGTTGGTTTCAATGTCCAGAACAAGCTTGTCCAGGTCAGTACGCTGTTCCACACGGGCGTTTTCGACCGCGTAGCTAACACGACGCACTGGGCTGTAGGAGGCGTCCAGCACGATACGACCGATCGTGTGGGTGCGATCATCAGCCAGGGCGCGCACGTTACCAGGAACGTAGCCACGGCCTTGCTCAACCTTGATTTGCATTTCCAGCTTGCCGTCGTCGGTCAGGGTGGCAATCACATGATTGGGGTTGATGATTTCAACGTCGTGCGGCAATTCGATGTCGCTGGCCAGAACTTGGCCGGCGCCTTCCTTGCGCAGGATCAGGGTAACTTCTTCACGGCTGTGCAGCTTGAAGACCACGCCCTTCAGGTTCATCAAGATATCAACCACGTCCTCGCCCACGCCTGGCAGCGTGGAATACTCGTGCACCACACCGGTAATCTGCACTTCAGTGGGTGCATAGCCGGTCATGGAGGACAGCAAGATACGACGCAGTGCGTTGCCCAGAGTGTGGCCGTAGCCGCGCTCGAAAGGCTCCATGATCACCTTGGCGTGATTTTTGCTGATCGGTTCAACTTCGATGGAACGGGGTTTCAAAAAACCTTGAGACATTCGATTTCCTTTTCAATACCCTCGGCTCGTTACACCGATAAGGCTGACGGAAACTGGCAAAGCCAGCGGGATAGTATCGCAAAGCCCACTTGCCGAAAATCGGGAAGTGGGCCTGCGATTACTGCATTGCGTAAGAGGTCTTCGCGTACAAAATTAACGCGAGTACAACTCAACAACCAGCGATTCGTTGATGTCTTGAGCGACATCAGCGCGATCAGGAGCTTGCTTGAACACGCCGGACAGCTTGGCGGTGTCAACTTCTACCCACTGAGGCAAGCCAATGCCCGTAGCCAGATCCAGGGATTCCTTGATACGGCCTTGGGATTTAGCTTTTTCGCGCACGGAAACAACGTCACCAGCCTTGATCAGCATGGAAGCGATGTCAGCGGTGTGACCATTGACTTCGATTGCACGGTGGTTCACCAGCTGACGTGCTTCTGCACGTGTAGAGCCAAAGCCCATGCGGTAAACCACGTTGTCCAGACGCGATTCCAGCAATTGAATCAGCGTTTCACCGGTGTTGCCACGACGGCGGTCAGCTTCAACGTAGTACTTGCGGAACTGCTTTTCCAGCACGCCGTACATACGCTTGAGCTTTTGCTTTTCGCGCAGCTGCAGACCGAAGTCAGACGTACGAGCACCGGAGGTGCGGCCGTGCTGACCAGGACGCGATTCCAGTTTGCACTTGGAATCCAGCGAGCGACGGGCGCTCTTCAAAAACAGATCGGTACCCTCGCGACGCGAGAGCTTGCATTTTGGTCCAATATAACGAGCCACTTCGCTTCCCCTTAGATGCGACGACGCTTGGGCGGACGGCAGCCGTTATGCGGAACCGGTGTGATGTCTGCAATGCTGGTGATCTTGATACCCAGAGCATTCAGAGCACGCACAGACGATTCACGGCCTGGACCGGGGCCCTTGATGCGAACTTCAAGATTTTTAATACCGTATTCCATGGCAGTACGGCCGGCTGTTTCAGCGGCAACCTGCGCGGCAAACGGCGTGGATTTACGAGAGCCTTTAAAGCCCGCGCCACCCGACGTAGCCCAGGACAATGCGTTGCCCTGACGGTCAGTAATGGTGATGATCGTGTTGTTAAAAGAAGCGTGGACGTGAGCAATCCCGTCCGACACGCTTTTTTTGACTTTCTTGCGTGCGCGTGAAGCGCTGCTAGAAGCTTTGGCCATCTTCTATTCCTCGATTATTTCTTCAGGGACGCGGCGGCGCGACGCGGACCTTTACGGGTGCGAGCGTTAGTGCGTGTACGTTGGCCGCGCACTGGCAGACCGCGACGATGACGCATGCCACGGTAAGTTCCCAAGTCAGCCAAACGCTTGATCGAGAGCTGAACTTCACGACGCAGGTCACCTTCTACGGTGAACAGGCCGATCTGTTCGCGAATGCGCTCGAGTTCCGCGTCGGTCAGATCTTTGACCTTCTTGGAGTATTCAATACCCGATGCTTCGCAAATCTTGCGAGCGCGGGTGCGACCGATGCCGAAAATCGCGGTAAGACCGATTTCGGCGTGTTGATGCGGCGGGATGTTAATGCCGGCAATACGGGCCATGGTTATTCCTTGTTAAATCGGTTGCGTTTCGGCAACTTAGCCTTGACGCTGCTTATGACGTGGATCGGTGCAGATGACACGCACCACGCCATGACGTTTAATGATTTTGCAGTTGCGGCAGATCCGCTTTACTGATGCCATTACCTTCATGGTTTGACTCCTAGTTTCCTGTAACCGGCCGCTTATTTGGAGCGGAACACAATTCGTGCTCGGGATAGATCATAGGGCGTGAGCTCCACAGTGACCTTATCGCCCGGCAGAATCCGGATATAGTGCATACGCATTTTGCCTGAAATGTATCCGAGCACTACGTGACCATTTTCCAGCTTGACGCGAAAAGTTGCGTTGGGAAGGTTCTCAAGAACCTGTCCCTGCATTTGAATGACGTCGTCCTTTGCCATTTTCGTGAATTACCGCATCGGCAAGCTCGAGCCTTTGAAGTTAGCCTTCTTGAGCAGCGAGTCGTATTGTTGTGACATGACATAGGCCTGGGCCTGCGCCATGAAGTCCATGGTTACTACAACAATAATCAGCAAGGATGTGCCGCCAAAATAGAACGGTACATTCCAGCGCATTTGCAAGAACTCTGGTACCAAACACACCAAGGTAATGTAGATCGCACCGGCCAAAGTCAGACGCATCAAGATCTTGTCGATATAACGCGCTGTCTGATCACCGGGACGAATCCCTGGTACGAAGGCTCCACTCTTTTTCAGGTTGTCTGCAGTTTCGCGGCTGTTGAACACCAGGGCCGTGTAGAAAAAGCAGAACAAAATGATCAGCGCGGAGAACAAAGTAATGTAAAGCGGCTGACGCGGCGACAAAGCAGCCTCGATTTCACGCAACCAACCCAGACCGGGTGTGCTGGAGAACCAATTAGCAATTGTCGCTGGCAACAGAATGATGGACGAAGCGAAGATCGGAGGGATCACGCCAGCCATGTTCAGTTTCAGCGGCAAATGCGAGCTTTGACCACCATAGATACGGTTACCTACTTGCCGTTTGGCGTAGTTGACCGTGATACGACGCTGACCACGCTCGACAAAGACGACGAAGTACGTGACGGCGGCTACTAAAACGAGGATAAACAGTGCCGATAGAATCGACATGGAATCCGTACGCACCAGATCAAGCATACCGCCCAAAGCATTAGGCAGACCCGCTACGATACCGGCGAAGATCAGGATGGAAATACCATTACCCAATCCACGTTCAGTGATTTGTTCACCCAGCCACATGACGAACATGGTGCCAGTGACCAGTGTTACCACTGTCGTGAAGCGAAACAGCATCCCTGGGTCGATAACCAGACCGGGCTGCGATTCTAGAGCGATGGAAATCCCAACTCCCTGGAACAAAGCCAAAAAGACCGTTCCGTAACGGGTGTATTGCGTGATCTTGCGACGACCCGACTCACCCTCTTTCTTGATTGCTTCCAGCGTGGGCACCACAGCGGTCATCAATTGCATGATGATGGACGCAGAGATGTAGGGCATGATTCCCAGTGCGAACACTGAGAATCGCTCTAAAGCACCACCGGAGAACATATTAAACAAACCCAGAATACCACTCTGGTTTTGAGTAAACAGTTCGGACAAGGCATCAGGATTGATGCCTGGTACCGGAATGTGCGTACCCAAGCGGTAGACAATCAGGGCGAGCAACAGGAAAACGAGACGACGTTTCAAATCGCCGTAGCGCGGACCCGACTTACTCTGTGCCTGAGCTTTTGCCACCGTGACCCCTTTTTATTCCAGCGAGCCGCCGGCTGCTTCGATCGCGGCGCGAGCGCCGGCCGTTGCATTAATGCCTTTCAGCGCAACTTTACGGGAAAGTTCACCGGACTTGATGACTTTAGCGTAACGCACCATTTGGCCAACCACGCCAGCCTGCTTCAGTGCCTGGACGTCGATAACTTCGGCATCCATTTTTTGCAGTTCGGACAGACGTACTTCTGCGTACAGGTGGTCGTCCAGGGTGGTGAAACCACGCTTGGGCAAACGACGTTGCAAAGGCATTTGACCGCCTTCGAAACCGACTTTATGAAAACCACCCGAGCGGGATTTCTGGCCTTTATGACCACGTCCGCCGGTTTTGCCCAAGCCGGAACCGACACCGCGACCAACACGACGTGCTGCGTGTTTGGCGCCAGCGGCGGGCTTGAGATTGTTCAATTGCAATTCAGACATCCCGATTCCTTTCAGGCTTCCGAGACCGTAACCAGATAATCCACCTTGCGGATCATCCCACGAACCTCAGGAGTATCAACCAATACACGGCTGGTGTTGACTCGGCGCAGACCCAGGCCGCGAACGGTGTCGCGATGGCTTTGCTTTGTGCCGATGACCGAACGCACCAACGTAACTTTGATTTGTTTCTGTGCCATGACTTACCCCAGAATTTCTTCAACTGTCTTGCCGCGCTTGGCAGCAATGTCAGCAGGTGTCGAGCAAGCACGCAAACCGTTCAATGTAGCGCGAACCATGTTGTATGGGTTGCTGGAACCCAGGCTCTTGGCTACGACGTTGCGCACGCCCATCACTTCGAAGATAGCGCGCATTGGGCCACCGGCGATAACGCCAGTACCTTCAGCTGCGGGAGAGATCAGAACGGTGGCTGCACCGTGCTTACCAACTACGGTGTGATGCAAGGTGCCGTTCTTCAGAGGCACTTTGATCAGACCACGACGGGCCTGTTCCATTGCCTTCTGAACAGCAACGGGTACTTCGCGGGCCTTGCCCTTACCCATGCCGATGCGACCATCGCCATCACCGACCACGGCCAGCGAAGCAAAGCTCATGGTGCGACCACCTTTAACGACTTTGCTGACGCGGTTGACCGCAATCATCTTTTCTTTCAGGCCGTCATCGCGCTCTTGCTCTGGAGCCTGTCTGCCTTGTGCTTTAGCCATTTGATAATTCCTTTAGAATTTCAAGCCGGCTTCACGCGCGGCCTCGGCCAGCGCTTTCACGCGGCCATGGTAACGGAAGCCCGAGCGGTCAAAAGCAACCGTCTCGATGCCCGCAGCCTTCGCCTTTTCGGCGACGCGCTTGCCAACCAGGCTGGCTGCCGCTACGTTGCTGCCAACGGCCAATTCTTTGCGAACTTCGGTCTCGACAGTGGAAGCACTGACCAGAACGCGGTCGCCTTCGGGCGAGATGATGCTCGCGTAAATATGCGTATTCGTGCGATGCACCGACAGGCGGTGTACGCGCAGCTCGGCGATCTTGCGGCGAGTAGCCACTGCACGACGCATACGGGATTGTTTCTTGTCCATGATTCGTCCTTGCCTGCGGGCTTATTTCTTCTTGGTTTCCTTGAGGATGACGCGTTCGCCGACGTAACGTACACCTTTGCCTTTGTAAGGCTCTGGTGGACGATAGCCACGAATTTCTGCGGCAACCTGACCAACCACCTGCTTGTTCGAGCCCTTGATCACGACTTCCGTCGGAGTTGGGCACTCGGCTTTGATGCCTTCAGGCAGGTCGTGCACGATGTCGTGCGAGAAACCCAGTTGCAACTTCAAGGCATTACCCTGGACGGAGGCACGGAAGCCCACGCCAACCAGACTCAGCTTGCGTTCGAAACCGGCGCTCACGCCAACAACCATGTTGTTGACCAGTTGGCGCACGGTGCCGGACATTGCGTTTGCGTGACGAGTTTCGTTCGCAGGCACAAAAGACAGCTGACCGTCTTGAAGTTCAATAGTGACGTCGCCAGTCAGAGTTTGAACCAAAGTGCCCAGAGGGCCTTTGACCGTGATCTGATCAGCGGCAATGGTCGTTTCTACGCCTTTAGGCAGGGAAACGGGATACTTAGCGATACGTGACATATGATGTTCTCCTTATGCCACGTAGCACAGCACTTCGCCACCGACGCCAGCTGCACGTGCTTTGCGATCGGTCATCACGCCGCGAGACGTGGACACGATAGCAACACCCAAGCCGTTCATGACTTGAGGGATGTGTGTGCTGCCTTTGTAGATGCGCAGTCCAGGACGCGAAACGCGGTCGATGCGCTCGATGACTGGCTGGCCGGCATAGTATTTCAGGGTGACTTCCAGTTCTGGCTTGGCTTTTTCGCCAACGATACGGAAATCTTCGATGTAGCCTTCGTCTTTCAGCACAGCAGCAATAGCTGCTTTCAGCTTCGAGGAGGGCATGCTGACCGATGTCTTGTTGACCATTTGCGCGTTACGCACGCGGGTCAACATATCGGCGATTGGATCGCTCATGCTCATGTGTATTTCTCCTACCAGCTGGCCTTGGTCATACCGGGGATCTCGCCGCGCATTGCCATTTCGCGCACTTTATGGCGAGTCAAACCGAATTTCTTGAAAACACCACGAGGGCGACCGGTGATAACGCAGCGGTTGCGTTGACGGGTCGGGTTCGCGTTGCGTGGCAATTGTTGCAACTGCAAACGAGCTTCGTAGCGCTCTTCGTCAGACTTGGACTGGTCGTCAATGATCGCTTTCAGTGCTGCACGCTTGGCGGCGAATTTCTCAGCCAGCTTGGCGCGCTTGATGTCGCGATTGATGAGGGAAAGTTTAGCCACGTTGCGCCCCTTAGTTGCGGAACGGGAAGCTGAACGCGCTAAGCAGCGCCTTGGCCTCTTCGTCCGTCTTGGCAGAAGTAGTGATGCTGATGTTCAGACCACGCACTGCGTCGATTTTGTCGTACTCGATTTCGGGGAAAATGATTTGCTCTTTAACCCCCATGTTGTAGTTGCCACGGCCGTCAAACGCACGACCCGACACACCACGGAAGTCACGAACGCGTGGCAGAGCCACAGCGACCAGACGATCCAGGAATTCGTACATGCGTTGACCGCGCAGGGTCACCATACAACCGATCGGGTAATCTTCGCGAATCTTAAAACCGGCAATAGCTTTGCGGGTTTTCGTGATAACGGGCTTCTGACCAGCAATTTTGGTCATGTCCGATACCGCGTTCTCGATAATCTTCTTGTCAGCAACCGCTTCCGAGACACCCATGTTCAGAGTGATCTTGGTGATGCGGGGTACTTCCATAATGCTCTTGTACTCGAACTGCTTTTGCAGATCGGCAACCACTTTTTCGCGGTAGAACTCTTGTAAACGTGCCATGTTATCCGCCCCTTAAGCCTTGGCGCCAACGGCTTTGCCGCTGGAACGATAAACACGCGTCTTCTGACCGTCGATCACCTGGATACCAACGCGGTCGCCCTTGCCGGTTTCCGGGTTGAACAGTGCAACGTTCGAGATGTGGATAGGCATGGTCTTGTCGACGATACCACCCTGCGTGCCAGCCATAGGATTGGCTTTAACGTGTTTTTTGACTACGTTGATGCCTTCCACGATGACGTGGTCTGCATCGACGCGTTGCAGTACTGTGCCACGGCGTTTTTTATCACGGCCGGTCAGCACAATAACTTCGTCGCCTTTACGAATTTTTTGCATTTTTTCGCGCTCCTTACAGCACTTCGGGAGCCAAGGACACGATCTTCATGAACTTCTCGGTACGCAGTTCACGCGTAACGGGTCCGAAGATACGGGTGCCGATGGGTTCCAGCTTGGCATTGAGCAATACGGCGGCATTGCCACCGAAACGAATCAGCGAACCGTCTTTACGGCGCACGCCCTTAGCGGTACGAACCACTACAGCGTTGTAGATTTCGCCTTTTTTGACGCGTCCGCGCGGGGCCGCTTCTTTAACGGTAACTTTGATGATGTCACCAATTGCGGCATAACGGCGCTTCGAGCCGCCCAGCACCTTGATGCACATTACGGAACGCGCACCTGTGTTGTCGGCCACGTCCAGCGTGGTCTGCATTTGAATCATGATTTTTCCTGTTCCAACTTAATTGCAACGATCCAGTCAAAATGACTGGGTCACACAACCAGTTTTGGTCCCGTCAGATTCGGATCCAGCCAGTTCGATACCGTAAACCCGATCTCGATCTGGTCCGGCAAGCCGAACCCTAGGTTGAAATCTTGCGAGAGACAAAACGTTGTATTACCAACTTCAATCCGGATAGGCGACTAAGCCTCTCCGGTCAAAATAAAGAGGTAAGCCACATATAATAGCAAATAAACCCCAGAAAAACAAGGATTTATTTGCTAAGGCCTTGGCACGACGGCGTTTTCACGCAACAGCTCGTCCAGCTGGGCACTATTGCTGCCTCGGGTTACCCGGCGCAAACCTATCCCCAATTCCTGCAGGCTCTGCAGGAACGCTGTCAGCAAATGTCGGCCACCCACCTCGGCCTGCAGCGTCTGGGCGCGCTCATCGTCCAGGACAATATATTTGAGTGCCATCATGTGCAACCACAGAATCGATTCGGGCTGCTCCAGAACACGACGCAGACCAAATTGCACACCCAAGGGCCGCAATTTATCCACGAAAGCAACCGTTTCCACATCGTGCTCACTCAGGCAATAAGCATCCAGTTCAATAATCAGACGCCGCGTCTTGTCACCGGCCTTGGCCAGAACCTCAGCCACCTGATCTGCAAATCCAGGCTTGATCACCGATGCCCAGGAGACACGGACACTCAAACTGCCCTCGTTATCGGCTAACCAGTCGCTTGCCAGCTCCATCGTACGCAAGTCACACTGCCCCGACAGACCCAGACGCACCGCCACCGGAATGAACAAATAGGCAGGCAAACTGGCCTGTCCCGGTTGCTCGGGCAACAAATTCAGGGTTGCATCGTGAATCTGGCCCGCTTGCCCCCAGACTTCAACGCCCGGCTTCACACTCAATTCAATCCGGCCTTGCTCCAGACCACGCTCAATACGTGAATGCCATTCCTGCTCACCAATGGAAGAGCTCGCCTCGGAGTGAACCCCTTCAGACGGACGGTATTCCACTTCCTGATGCCCTGCCCCTTCGGCGCGCATCAAGGCATTGTCCAAACGCGTCATCACGGCGCTGAGCGAGTCCTGACCTTCATAGTTCGTCATCGCCATGGACCAACGGCACAAACTGCCATCGGGCAGAGGCTGGCGCAATTCCTGCAAGGCAGTACGCAGTTCCTGGGCAAAGCCCATCACTTGAGGACCCATCTGGCCCTTGAGCAGCACGATAAAATCAGAACCATTCAAGCGCGCCAGATTGCCCGCGTCCATGCCATTTTTCTGCAATAGCTCCGTACAACGCTGAGTCACCAGCTTCAGCCAGGCATCCACCGCGTCACGAGATAGGGAGGTATTCAATGGCAGCAAGTCCCGCTGACGGAATAACAGCACATGGCCGCCCTCTTCCTGTTGCAGCACCTGACGGAACATATTCACGAAGTACTTGCGATTGGCCAGGCCCGTGACCGGATCGCAGTTCAACTCCAGCTGTAACTGCTCGATTCGGGCATTTTGCTCCTGGCTGCTGACACGAATACGTTTTTGCACCGTGCTTAAGGTATGCGTGACGGCTTCCAGCTCGGGGATCGTGCGCACTTTCTTGCGGCTGGGTACAGACTCGCTTTGATCCATCTGTTGCAGCTCGAACTGGACGTGTTCACGCAAAGCCCGGCGCAACCAGGCCATGACCATCAATACAAACACACCCCAGGCAACCCCGGCGCCCAGCACCAACAAGGTGACGCGCACAAAGCTTTTCCACAAACTGGCGCGGGCGTACTCGTCAGCAGGTTTTACTTCGATCGTACCAATCTGATTCCAGCCATTACTGACATGAGCCGAGGCCACGGGTACATCAATCGGCAAAGAGTTGGCGAACCACGCGGGCGAAGATCCGCTGATCTGTGTTTCTTGCTGAGCACTACGCTCCACCAGGACCGTATCGGAGGTGTCAATAAAGCGGATACGCTCAAACTGCCCGGTATCGTACAAGGCGGCAATCAAAAGCTCCTGCGTCACCGGGTCCTGGTTGCTGGGCTGGGACAAGGTCAAGGCCAGCGAAGTCGCGGCCGACTCACCCTGCGCCTGCAACTGACTGCTTAAATACTGCCTTGCCGAGTCGACGCTGAACCACAGCGTGCCAATCAAGATAGCAAGAATCGCGCACGAGACACTTAGCAGGAGCTGTTTAAGTAAAGACATAGCGCTTCCGTATATTCCATAAATTCTGGTCTAGCCCACCCGACAAGGGTGTCCTGAGGTCTGTTTCCATTTGGTGCTCTAGCCCAAGGGCCGGCACATCATCAAGGAACAAAACCTTCCTTACGCATTTTTTCCAACAAACCACGCCACCGGCTGATACTGTCCACCGAACCTTTCTGGGCATTACCCACATACACCCCTTGCGAATTGAAGCTGAACACAGGGGTCAAATCAGGACGCTGGCTGGCGGGGCGAATAGAGCCACTTAAATTATCCAGCAGCAAAGGCTCGGCCTGGGGCGTGGGATAGTAGCCCAGAACCATGTGCGCAATGCTTTGCCCACCTACTTGAGCCCGCACGTAAATCAATCGCAGTTTTTCATTGGGCACACCCAAGTGCAACAAGGAAAAATACTTGCCGATGACAAAGTCCTCACAGTCACCCGCCGCTTTGCCCAAAGTCTCGATGGGCGTGGCCCAATAGTCCAGCTGGCCCCAAATATGAATGTCCTCGCCAGCCATCACATTCATATTCCAGAAATCATTGACGGCCTCCAGCCGACGACGCTCGCTTAAACCACGGGCGGACTCCAGATTGGCCATCCACCGATCCACGGCAGTCCCGGCACGGGCCCCAAAGCGGGAAACGGCGGTCTGGCGAATCTTGCTGACCTCGAACTGCAAGGCAGGCGCCGACAAGGGCAGCCACACCACAACCAGCAGTGCGACCAGCACAAACAGCGCAATCCTAGATCGAAGAAAAAGGCGTAGCCAGGCAAGAGACAAGAGCACGTCAATCCCAAATAAGCAAATCCTTATAACGGCGTTATAGCTTGCCTATTTAGTGAACGCTTGGCAATCGACAAAGCGTCTGAACCCTCTATATATAGAGCAGGCTGTTAAAGGATCTTGAATCACTCCTGCAAAAAGAAACAGCTGATCTACAAAACCGCAGAGCCAACGCCTACCAGCTCAACCTGGCCAGCCGTTCTGCTGCATGCACCCTCTTTCCTGCAGCCACATCAAAGATCATAGTCATAAATGCCAAGCACCCACTATTGGCGCTGACGACAAGCTGCAGACATAAAAAACCCCACAAACCCAAAAAGGCTTGTGGGGCTTGGGCACTACCCGCAGATAGTGCCTATCCAGTGAACAGTTTAGAAATCAGAAGACTTCAAAGTACCGTCTTTGAGCGAGTTGGCGATCTGGGCTGCCTTCTCTGCGTCAAAGTCGATGTTGTCCAGAATGATCTTCTGATCGATCTGGCCATTACCTTGAGAGCTGATACCGATTTCCATCTTGCCGTTATCCGAGCTGCCTACCGTCAGGTACTGGCTCAGGTTACCGTCGTTGACGTCGTGGCCCGACAGCAAATCAGTGATATCCAAGGTGTCGGTACCCAAATCACCAAAGTCCATCACGTAATCCACAGCCGGTTTGCTGCTGGTACCTTCATCACCCTTGTTCCATATGAAGGTGTCATCACCCTCGCCGCCGAACATGATGTCGTCGCCAGCACCGCCGATCAGCATATCGTTGCCACCTTGGCCGTACAGGATGTCGTTACCAGCACCACCATCAAGGATGTCGTTACCACCGCGCTTGTCACCATCAACATTGAAGTTAGCGTGGTTTTCCTTGATGTACTCGTACAGATCATTACCTGTTGCTGGAGTACCGCCGTTCTTCATTTGCAAGAACACTTCCAGCGCCTTCAAGCCTGAGCCGTCAGGCAGGTTGTCTGGACGACCACCCACTTCATGCCATGGCAACACATCTCCATCGGTATTGACAGTATCACCAAAGATGATGTCGTTGCCGTCACCACCAATGATGTGATCATTACCAACGGGGGCTGGATCGTTCGTTACCGAACCACCCTTCAAGGCTGCATCCAGGTCTTCCTTGGTGTTGACGATGTCGACCTTGTTAACCTCTGTCCAATCTTGAGGATTGCCGGAGGACAACAGCGTTACGTCATCAATGTAGACCTTGTAGTTACTGCTGCTGGAACGATCGTCCACCAGGAACTCGAAGCGGTATTGGCCTTCGCCCACGGGCTTGGTCGTGATGGTGCCGGAGCTACCTGGACGACCACCTTCCTGCACAACTTCCCAGTTACCTGTCTTCTCGTTGTACTTCTGCAGTTGCCACTTGAAGACGTCGGCACTGTTACGGCCGCTTTCAGCATAGTGGAAGCTCAACTTGCCATAGCTGCCCGCCGCAACGGTCATACCTGGGCCACGAACGGTAGTCGCGGTATCGCCATTGCGGCTGTAGGTATCCGTAATTTCCAATCGGTTATCAGGATACCAAGTGCTACCCTGGTTCTTGACTCCAACTGTGCCGTTACCGCCGACCTTGTTCCAACCGTCATGACGGCCGTTTTCAAAGTCAGTCACGTCCGCGGTGCCACGAACAACGTCAACAACCTCAGTACCCGTGTTGTCGTATTTGCGCAGGACATCCACGCTGACGTCGTTACCAATACCCACGGCGTAAACCTTGCTACCCGAAGAGGTAACCAGGCTGTCGTAGGCTGCCTTACCACGCGAATCAGCCGTAGGATCGTAACCGCTACCAGCACCTTGGCCAGTACCGTACTGGGTTGGGTTACCGTCAGTCAGGAAGTACGTAACGTTTTCATAAGCGTTGCCGTACTTGTCGACTGCAGGTGCATCGCCAGTCTTGAACCATGCTTCAGCGGCCTTGAAGGCTGCTTCGTAGTTGGTACCACCCACGCTGGAGTTCCAGCTGGAGTTGTAGCCGTTCAAGGTATCAATCGAATTGAGCAGATTGATCAAATCGGCATGAGTCAGGTCCTTGAAGACCATAGGCGTATCAGCCTTGGTACCAAAGCCAATAATGCTCAAGTTCACCGTGCCGCCTTCATGGTTGGCCAAGCTTTCAGCCAAGGTCGTCAGCGCAGCCTTGAGCAACTGCATACGGTTCATATTGTCCGTACCAGAGGCTTCCTTCATGCTGTTGGAACGGTCAACCAGGATGGCAATGTTGTAGCTCTGGCCGTGAACGATGTTCTCTTGCACACCGCCGCGGTCACCAATAATGACGTCGTCGCCCACGCCACCATTCGGATTGCCACCACCGTTACCATCAACAATCAGTTGATCCACATCCAGCGTGTATGGACCGGAGTCGTTGGCAGACGCACTGTTGCCAGCCGAGTCTGTCGTCGTCACTTTGGCGTCAACCGTGTCGTTCTTCAACAGATCCTGTACAGGTACTGGGATCTTGAAGGTCAGATCATTGCCAACAGTACCGGTGTATTCCTTGCCACCGATAGTCAGAGTCACGGTATCGCCGGGCTGTACATCCTTGCCAACCGTACCGGTCACATCAATCGTACCCTTGCCGTCACCAGCCTCATTGTGATCCAGCACACCGTCACCGGCGATCGGGTCCAACGTGATCTCGGCTTCAGGCAATGTGGTCTGCACACCGTAGTCGCGGTCAGCTTCAGCACTAGCGCTGTTACCGGCGTCGTCCTTGGTCTCGACCTTGGCGTGGACGTTGTCATCCAGAGCCAGCTCGGAGCCAGGAACATTCACGTTCCAGGTCTTGCCATCGGTATTAACCGTGGTGGTGTAATCCTTGCCGTTCACGGTCACGGTCACGGTATCACCGGCCTTCACATCCTTGCCAACCGTACCAGTGATGGTGATGGTGGACTCGGACTCAGCCTTGTTGATCACGTCGTCACCCGCAATGGTGTCGATCGTGATCGCAGCTTCTGGCAGGTCGGTATCGACACCGTAGCCGCGGTCAGCTTCAGCCGAAGCGGGGTTACCGGCGGCGTCTTCAGTCTCGACCTTGGCGTGAACATTGCTGTCCTGAGCCAGTTCGGTACCAGGAACGTCCACGTTCCAGGTCTTGCCATCAGCGTTCACGGTGGTGGTGTAGTCCTTGCCGTTCACGGTCACAGTCACCGTGTCGCCAGCCTTCACATCCTTGCCAACCGTACCAGTAATGGTCACGTCGGCTTCGGACTCGGCCTTGTTGATCACATCGTCACCGGCAATGGTGTCGATCGTGATCGCAGCTTCAGGCAGATCGGTGTCTACACCGTAGCCACGGTCGGCTTCAGCGCTTGCTGGGTTACCGGCAGCGTCTTCCGTTTCCACCTTGGCGTGTACGTTCGAATCTTGGGCCAGTTCGGTACCAGGAACGTCCACGTTCCAGGTCTTGCCATCGGCGTTCACGGTGGTCGTGTAGTCCTTACCGTTCACGGTCACAGTGACGGTGTCACCGGCCTTGACGTCCTTACCCACAGTACCGGTAACAGTGACATTCCCTTCCGACTCGGCCTTGTTGATTACGTCGTCACCGGCAATGGTGTCGATCGTGATCGCAGCTTCAGGCAGATCGGTGTCTACACCGTAGCCACGGTCGGCTTCAGCGCTCGCTGGGTTACCGGCGGCGTCTTCGGTCTCGACCTTGGCGTGAACATTGCTGTCCTGAGCCAGTTCGGTGCCAGGAACGTCCACGTTCCAGGTCTTGCCGTCAGCGTTAACGGTGGTGGTGTAGTCCTTACCGTTCACGGTCACAGTGACGGTGTCACCGGCCTTGACGTCCTTACCCACAGTACCGGTAACAGTGACATTCCCTTCCGACTCGGCCTTGTTGATTACGTCGTCACCGGCAATGGTGTCGATCGTGATCGAAGCTTCTGGCAGGTCGGTATCCACACCGTAGCCACGGTCGGCTTCAGCGCTCGCTGGGTTACCGGCGGCGTCTTCGGTCTCGACCTTGGCGTGAACATTGCTGTCCTGGGCCAGTTCGGTACCAGGAACGTCCACGTTCCAGGTCTTGCCGTCGGCGTTAACGGTGGTGGTGTAGTCCTTACCGTTCACGGTCACAGTCACCGTGTCGCCAGCCTTCACATCCTTGCCAACCGTACCAGTGATGGTCACGTCGGCTTCGGACTCGGCCTTGTTGACCACGTCGTCACCGGCAATGGTGTCGATGGTAATCGCAGCTTCAGGCAGATCGGTATCCACACCGTAGCCACGGTCGGCTTCAGCCGAAGCGGGGTTACCGGCAGCGTCTTCCGTTTCCACCTTGGCGTGAACATTGCTGTCCTGGGCCAGTTCGGTACCAGGAACGTCCACGTTCCAGGTCTTGCCGTCAGCGTTAACGGTGGTGGTGTAGTCCTTACCGTTCACGGTCACAGTGACCGTGTCGCCAGCCTTCACATCCTTGCCAACCGTACCAGTAATGGTCACGTCGGCTTCGGACTCGGCCTTGTTGATCACATCGTCACCGGCAATGGTGTCGATCGTGATCGCAGCTTCAGGCAGATCGGTGTCTACACCGTAGCCACGGTCGGCTTCAGCGCTCGCTGGGTTACCGGCGGCGTCTTCGGTCTCGACCTTGGCGTGTACGTTCGAATCTTGGGCCAGTTCGGTACCAGGAACGTCCACGTTCCAGGTCTTGCCGTCGGCGTTAACGGTGGTGGTGTAGTCCTTACCGTTCACGGTCACAGTCACCGTGTCGCCAGCCTTCACATCCTTGCCAACCGTACCAGTAATGGTCACGTCAGACTCGGACTCGGCCTTGTTGACCACGTCGTCACCGGCAATGGTGTCGATGGTAATCGCAGCTTCGGGCAGATCGGTATCCACACCGTAGCCACGGTCGGCTTCAGCGCTCGCTGGGTTACCGGCGGCGTCTTCGGTCTCGACCTTGGCGTGAACATTGCTGTCCTGGGCCAGTTCGGTGCCAGGAACGTCCACGTTCCAGGTCTTGCCGTCAGCGTTAACGGTGGTGGTGTAGTCCTTGCCGTTCACGGTCACAGTCACCGTGTCGCCAGCCTTCACATCCTTGCCAACCGTACCAGTGATGGTCACGTCAGACTCGGACTCAGCCTTGTTGACCACGTCGTCACCGGCAATGGTGTCGATGGTGATCGAAGCTTCTGGCAGGTCGGTATCCACACCGTAGCCACGGTCGGCTTCAGCGCTCGCTGGGTTACCGGCGGCGTCTTCGGTCTCGACCTTGGCGTGAACATTGCTGTCCTGGGCCAGTTCGGTGCCAGGAACGTCCACGTTCCAGGTCTTGCCGTCAGCGTTAACGGTGGTGGTGTAGTCCTTGCCGTTCACGGTCACAGTCACCGTGTCGCCAGCCTTCACATCCTTGCCAACCGTACCAGTAATGGTCACGTCAGACTCGGACTCGGCCTTGTTGACCACGTCGTCACCGGCAATGGTGTCGATGGTAATCGCAGCTTCGGGCAGATCGGTGTCGACACCGTAGCCACGGTCGGCTTCAGCGCTCGCTGGGTTACCGGCGGCGTCTTCGGTCTCGACCTTGGCGTGAACATTGCTGTCCTGGGCCAGTTCGGTACCAGGAACGTCCACGTTCCAGGTCTTGCCGTCGGCGTTAACGGTGGTGGTGTAGTCCTTACCGTTCACGGTCACAGTCACCGTGTCGCCAGCCTTCACATCCTTGCCAACCGTACCAGTAATGGTCACGTCAGACTCGGACTCGGCCTTGTTGACCACGTCGTCACCGGCAATGGTGTCGATGGTAATCGCAGCTTCGGGCAGATCGGTATCCACACCGTAGCCACGGTCGGCTTCAGCGCTCGCTGGGTTACCGGCGGCGTCTTCGGTCTCGACCTTGGCGTGAACATTGCTGTCCTGGGCCAGTTCGGTGCCAGGAACGTCCACGTTCCAGGTCTTGCCGTCAGCGTTAACGGTGGTGGTGTAGTCCTTGCCGTTCACGGTCACAGTCACCGTGTCGCCAGCCTTCACATCCTTGCCAACCGTACCAGTGATGGTCACGTCAGACTCGGACTCAGCCTTGTTGACCACGTCGTCACCGGCAATGGTGTCGATGGTGATCGAAGCTTCTGGCAGGTCGGTATCCACACCGTAGCCACGGTCGGCTTCAGCGCTCGCTGGGTTACCGGCGGCGTCTTCGGTCTCGACCTTGGCGTGAACATTGCTGTCCTGGGCCAGTTCGGTGCCAGGAACGTCCACGTTCCAGGTCTTGCCATCGGCGTTCACGGTGGTCGTGTAGTCCTTGCCGTTCACGGTCACAGTGACCGTGTCGCCAGCCTTCACATCCTTGCCAACCGTACCAGTGATGGTCACGTCGGCTTCGGACTCGGCCTTGTTGACCACGTCGTCACCGGCAATGGTGTCGATGGTAATCGCAGCTTCGGGCAGATCGGTATCCACACCGTAGCCACGGTCGGCTTCAGCGCTCGCTGGGTTACCGGCGGCGTCTTCGGTCTCGACCTTGGCGTGAACATTGCTGTCCTGAGCCAGTTCGGTGCCAGGAACGTCCACGTTCCAGGTCTTGCCATCGGCGTTAACGGTGGTCGTGTAGTCCTTACCATTGACCGTCACGGTCACGGTATCGCCAGCCTTGACGTCTTTACCCACGGTACCAGTGATGGTCACGTCAGACTCGGACTCGGCCTTGTTGATCACATCGTCACCGGCAATGGTGTCGATGGTAATCGCAGCTTCTGGCAGATCGGTATCCACACCGTAGCCACGGTCGGCTTCAGCGCTTGCTGGGTTACCGGCAGCGTCTTCCGTTTCCACCTTGGCGTGTACGTTCGAATCTTGGGCCAGTTCGGTACCAGGAACGTCCACGTTCCAGGTCTTGCCATCGGCGTTCACGGTGGTCGTGTAGTCCTTACCGTTCACGGTCACAGTGACGGTGTCACCGGCCTTGACGTCCTTACCCACAGTACCGGTAACAGTGACATTCCCTTCCGACTCGGCCTTGTTGATTACGTCGTCACCGGCAATGGTGTCGATCGTGATCGCAGCTTCTGGCAGATCGGTGTCTACACCGTAGCCACGGTCGGTTTCAGCGCTCGCTGGGTTACCGGCGGCGTCTTCGGTCTCGACCTTGGCGTGAACACTGCTGTCCTGAGCCAGTTCGGTACCAGGAACGTCCACGTTCCAGGTCTTGCCGTCGGCGTTAACGGTGGTCGTGTAGTCCTTACCATTGACCGTCACGGTCACGGTATCGCCAGCCTTGACGTCTTTACCCACGGTACCAGTGATGGTCACGTCAGACTCGGACTCGGCCTTGTTGATCACATCGTCACCGGCAATGGTGTCGATGGTAATCGCAGCTTCTGGCAGATCGGTATCCACACCGTAGCCACGGTCGGCTTCAGCGCTCGCTGGGTTACCGGCGGCGTCTTCGGTCTCGACCTTGGCGTGAACATTGCTGTCCTGAGCCAGTTCGGTGCCAGGAACGTCCACGTTCCAGGTCTTGCCGTCAGCGTTCACGGTGGTGGTGTAGTCCTTACCGTTCACGGTCACAGTGACGGTGTCACCGGCCTTGACGTCCTTACCCACAGTACCGGTAACAGTGACATTCCCTTCCGACTCGGCCTTGTTGATTACGTCGTCACCGGCAATGGTGTCGATCGTGATCGCAGCTTCTGGCAGATCGGTGTCTACACCGTAGCCACGGTCGGCTTCAGCGCTCGCTGGGTTACCGGCGGCGTCTTCGGTCTCGACCTTGGCGTGAACACTGCTGTCCTGAGCCAGTTCGGTACCAGGAACGTCCACGTTCCAGGTCTTGCCGTCGGCGTTAACGGTGGTCGTGTAGTCCTTACCATTGACCGTCACGGTCACGGTATCGCCAGCCTTGACGTCTTTACCCACGGTACCAGTGATGGTCACGTCAGACTCGGACTCGGCCTTGTTGATCACATCGTCACCGGCAATGGTGTCGATGGTAATCGCAGCTTCTGGCAGATCGGTATCCACACCGTAGCCACGGTCGGCTTCAGCGCTCGCTGGGTTACCGGCGGCGTCTTCGGTCTCGACCTTGGCGTGAACATTGCTGTCCTGAGCCAGTTCGGTGCCAGGAACGTCCACGTTCCAGGTCTTGCCGTCAGCGTTCACGGTGGTGGTGTAGTCCTTACCGTTCACGGTCACAGTGACGGTGTCACCGGCCTTGACGTCCTTACCCACAGTACCGGTAACAGTGACATTCCCTTCCGACTCGGCCTTGTTGATTACGTCGTCACCGGCAATGGTGTCGATCGTGATCGCAGCTTCTGGCAGATCGGTGTCTACACCGTAGCCACGGTCGGCTTCAGCGCTCGCTGGGTTACCGGCGGCGTCTTCGGTCTCGACCTTGGCGTGAACATTGCTGTCCTGGGCCAGTTCGGTACCAGGAACGTCCACGTTCCAGGTCTTGCCATCGGCGTTCACGGTGGTCGTGTAGTCCTTACCGTTCACGGTCACAGTGACGGTGTCACCGGCCTTGACGTCTTTACCCACAGTACCGGTAACAGTGACATCCCCTTCCGATTCAGCCTTGTTGATTACGTCGTCACCGGCAATGGTGTCGATCGTGATCGAAGCTTCAGGCAGATCGGTGTCGACGCCGTAGCCACGGTCGGCTTCAGCACTTGCTGGGTTACCGGCGGCGTCTTCGGTCTCGACCTTGGCGTGAACATTGCTGTCCTGAGCCAGTTCGGTGCCAGGAACGTCCACGTTCCAGGTCTTGCCGTCAGCGTTAACGGTGGTCGTGTAGTCCTTACCATTGACCGTCACGGTCACGGTATCGCCAGCCTTGACGTCTTTACCCACGGTACCAGTGATGGTCACGTCAGACTCGGACTCGGCCTTGTTGATCACATCGTCACCGGCAATGGTGTCGATGGTAATCGCAGCTTCGGGCAGATCGGTATCCACACCGTAGCCACGGTCGGCTTCAGCGCTCGCTGGGTTACCGGCAGCGTCTTCCGTTTCCACCTTGGCGTGAACATTGCTGTCCTGGGCCAGTTCGGTACCAGGAACGTCCACGTTCCAGGTCTTGCCATCGGCGTTCACGGTGGTCGTGTAGTCCTTACCGTTCACGGTCACAGTGACGGTGTCACCGGCCTTGACGTCTTTACCCACAGTACCGGTAACAGTGACATCCCCTTCCGATTCAGCCTTGTTGATTACGTCGTCACCGGCAATGGTGTCGATCGTGATCGAAGCTTCAGGCAGATCGGTGTCGACGCCGTAGCCACGGTCGGCTTCAGCGCTTGCTGGGTTACCGGCGGCGTCTTCGGTCTCGACCTTAGCGTGAACATTGCTGTCCTGAGCCAGTTCGGTGCCAGGAACGTCCACGTTCCAGGTCTTGCCGTCAGCGTTAACGGTGGTGGTGTAGTCCTTACCGTTCACGGTCACAGTCACCGTGTCGCCAGCCTTCACATCCTTGCCAACCGTACCAGTGATGGTCACGTCAGACTCGGACTCAGCCTTGTTGACCACGTCGTCACCGGCAATGGTGTCGATGGTGATCGAAGCTTCGGGCAGGTCGGTATCCACACCGTAGCCACGGTCGGCTTCAGCGCTCGCTGGGTTACCGGCGGCGTCTTCGGTCTCGACCTTGGCGTGAACATTGCTGTCCTGGGCCAGTTCGGTACCAGGAACGTCCACGTTCCAGGTCTTGCCGTCAGCGTTAACGGTGGTCGTGTAGTCCTTACCATTGACCGTCACGGTCACGGTATCGCCAGCCTTGACGTCTTTACCCACGGTACCAGTGATGGTCACGTCAGACTCGGACTCAGCCTTGTTGATTACGTCGTCGCCAGCAATGGTGTCGATGGTAATCGCAGCTTCAGGCAGATCGGTGTCGACACCGTAGCCACGGTCGGCTTCAGCGCTCGCTGGGTTACCGGCGGCGTCTTCGGTCTCGACCTTGGCATGAACATTGCTGTCCTGGGCCAGTTCGGTACCAGGAACGTCCACGTTCCAGGTCTTGCCGTCAGCGTTAACGGTGGTCGTGTAGTCCTTACCATTGACCGTCACGGTCACGGTATCGCCAGCCTTGACGTCTTTACCCACGGTACCAGTGATGGTCACGTCAGACTCGGACTCGGCCTTGTTGATCACATCGTCACCGGCAATGGTGTCGATCGTGATCGCAGCTTCAGGCAGATCGGTGTCTACACCGTAGCCACGGTCGGCTTCAGCGCTTGCTGGGTTACCGGCAGCGTCTTCCGTTTCCACCTTGGCGTGTACGTTCGAATCTTGGGCCAGTTCGGTACCAGGAACGTCCACGTTCCAGGTCTTGCCGTCGGCGTTAACGGTGGTGGTGTAGTCCTTGCCGTTCACGGTCACAGTGACCGTGTCGCCAGCCTTCACATCCTTGCCAACCGTACCAGTGATGGTCACGTCAGACTCGGACTCGGCCTTGTTGACCACGTCGTCACCGGCAATGGTGTCGATGGTAATCGCAGCTTCTGGCAGATCGGTGTCGACACCGTAGCCACGGTCGGCTTCAGCGCTCGCTGGGTTACCGGCGGCGTCTTCGGTCTCGACCTTGGCGTGTACGTTCGAATCTTGGGCCAGTTCGGTACCAGGAACGTCCACGTTCCAGGTCTTGCCATCGGCGTTCACGGTGGTCGTGTAGTCCTTGCCGTTCACGGTCACAGTGACCGTGTCGCCAGCCTTCACATCCTTGCCAACCGTACCAGTGATGGTCACGTCGGCTTCGGACTCGGCCTTGTTGACCACGTCGTCACCGGCAATGGTGTCGATGGTAATCGCAGCTTCGGGCAGATCGGTATCCACACCGTAGCCACGGTCGGCTTCAGCGCTCGCTGGGTTACCGGCGGCGTCTTCGGTCTCGACCTTGGCGTGTACGTTCGAATCTTGGGCCAGTTCGGTGCCAGGAACGTCCACGTTCCAGGTCTTGCCATCGGCGTTAACGGTGGTGGTGTAGTCCTTACCGTTCACGGTCACAGTCACCGTGTCGCCAGCCTTGACGTCTTTACCCACAGTACCGGTAACAGTGACATCCCCTTCCGATTCAGCCTTGTTGATTACGTCGTCACCGGCAATGGTATCGATCGTGATCGCAGCTTCAGGCAGATCGGTGTCTACACCGTAGCCACGGTCGGCTTCAGCGCTTGCTGGGTTACCGGCAGCGTCTTCCGTTTCCACCTTGGCGTGTACGTTCGAATCTTGGGCCAGTTCGGTACCAGGAACGTCCACGTTCCAGGTCTTGCCGTCGGCGTTAACGGTGGTCGTGTAGTCCTTACCATTGACCGTCACGGTCACGGTATCGCCAGCCTTCACATCCTTGCCAACCGTACCAGTGATGGTCACGTCAGACTCGGACTCAGCCTTGTTGATTACGTCGTCGCCAGCAATGGTGTCGATGGTAATCGCAGCTTCAGGCAGATCGGTGTCGACACCGTAGCCACGGTCGGCTTCAGCGCTCGCTGGGTTACCGGCGGCGTCTTCGGTCTCGACCTTGGCATGAACATTGCTGTCCTGGGCCAGTTCGGTACCAGGAACGTCCACGTTCCAGGTCTTGCCGTCAGCGTTAACGGTGGTCGTGTAGTCCTTACCATTGACCGTCACGGTCACGGTATCGCCAGCCTTGACGTCTTTACCCACGGTACCAGTGATGGTCACGTCAGACTCGGACTCGGCCTTGTTGATCACATCGTCACCGGCAATGGTGTCGATCGTGATCGCAGCTTCAGGCAGATCGGTGTCTACACCGTAGCCACGGTCGGCTTCAGCGCTTGCTGGGTTACCGGCAGCGTCTTCGGTCTCGACCTTGGCGTGAACATTGCTGTCCTGGGCCAGTTCGGTACCAGGAACGTCCACGTTCCAGGTCTTGCCATCGGTATTAACCGTGGTGGTGTAATCCTTGCCGTTCACGGTCACGGTCACGGTATCACCGGCCTTCACATCCTTGCCAACCGTACCAGTAATGGTCACGTCAGACTCGGACTCGGCCTTGTTGACCACGTCGTCACCGGCAATGGTGTCGATCGTGATCGCAGCTTCAGGCAGATCGGTGTCTACACCGTAGCCACGGTCGGCTTCAGCGCTCGCTGGGTTACCGGCGGCGTCTTCGGTCTCGACCTTGGCGTGTACGTTCGAATCTTGGGCCAGTTCGGTACCAGGAACGTCCACGTTCCAGGTCTTGCCATCGGCGTTAACGGTGGTCGTGTAGTCCTTGCCGTTCACGGTCACAGTGACCGTGTCGCCAGCCTTCACATCCTTGCCAACCGTACCAGTGATGGTCACGTCAGACTCGGACTCGGCCTTGTTGACCACGTCGTCACCGGCAATGGTGTCGATGGTAATCGCAGCTTCTGGCAGATCGGTGTCGACACCGTAGCCACGGTCGGCTTCAGCGCTCGCTGGGTTACCGGCGGCGTCTTCGGTCTCGACCTTGGCGTGTACGTTCGAATCTTGGGCCAGTTCGGTGCCAGGAACGTCCACGTGCCAGGTCTTGCCATCGGCGTTAACGGTGGTGGTGTAGTCCTTACCGTTCACGGTCACAGTCACCGTGTCGCCAGCCTTGACGTCTTTACCCACAGTACCGGTAACAGTGACATCCCCTTCCGATTCAGCCTTGTTGATTACGTCGTCACCGGCAATGGTGTCGATCGTGATCGCAGCTTCAGGCAGATCGGTGTCTACACCGTAGCCACGGTCGGCTTCAGCGCTTGCTGGGTTACCGGCAGCGTCTTCCGTTTCCACCTTGGCGTGAACATTGCTGTCCTGGGCCAGTTCGGTGCCAGGAACGTCCACGTTCCAGGTCTTGCCGTCAGCGTTAACGGTGGTGGTGTAGTCCTTGCCGTTCACGGTCACAGTCACCGTGTCGCCAGCCTTCACATCCTTGCCAACCGTACCAGTGATGGTCACGTCAGACTCGGACTCAGCCTTGTTGACCACGTCGTCACCGGCAATGGTGTCGATGGTGATCGAAGCTTCTGGCAGGTCGGTATCCACACCGTAGCCACGGTCGGCTTCAGCGCTCGCTGGGTTACCGGCGGCGTCTTCGGTCTCGACCTTGGCGTGAACATTGCTGTCCTGGGCCAGTTCGGTACCAGGAACGTCCACGTTCCAGGTCTTGCCGTCGGCGTTAACGGTGGTGGTGTAGTCCTTACCGTTCACGGTCACAGTGACCGTGTCGCCAGCCTTCACATCCTTGCCAACCGTACCAGTGATGGTCACGTCAGACTCGGACTCGGCCTTGTTGACCACGTCGTCACCGGCAATGGTGTCGATGGTAATCGCAGCTTCTGGCAGATCGGTGTCGACACCGTAGCCACGGTCGGCTTCAGCGCTCGCTGGGTTACCGGCGGCGTCTTCGGTCTCGACCTTGGCGTGAACATTGCTGTCCTGGGCCAGTTCGGTACCAGGAACGTCCACGTTCCAGGTCTTGCCGTCGGCGTTAACGGTGGTGGTGTAGTCCTTACCGTTCACGGTCACAGTGACCGTGTCGCCAGCCTTGACGTCTTTACCCACGGTACCAGTGATGGTCACGTCAGACTCGGACTCGGCCTTGTTGATTACGTCGTCGCCAGCAATGGTGTCGATGGTAATCGCAGCTTCTGGCAGGTCGGTGTCTACACCGTAGCCACGGTCGGCTTCAGCCGAAGCGGGGTTGCCCGCAGCGTCTTCAGTCTCAACCTTGGCATGTACGTTCGAATCTTGGGCCAGTTCGGTACCAGGAACGTCCACGTTCCAGGTCTTGCCATCGGCGTTCACGGTGGTGGTGTAGTCCTTACCGTTCACGGTCACAGTCACCGTGTCGCCAGCCTTCACATCCTTGCCAACCGTACCAGTGATGGTCACGTCAGACTCGGACTCGGCCTTGTTGACCACGTCGTCACCGGCAATGGTGTCGATCGTGATCGAAGCTTCGGGCAGGTCGGTGTCGACACCGTAGCCACGGTCGGCTTCAGCCGAAGCGGGGTTGCCTGCTTCGTCCTCAGTCGTAACCTTAGCGTCAACTTTAGCGTGACCCAGCAGGTCCACGCCTGGAACATTCACGTTCCACGTCTTGCCATCGGCATTAACCGTTGTAGTGAACTCTTTACCACCGATAGTGATAGTGACGGTGTCGCCGGCCTTGACGTCCTTGCCAACCGTACCGGAGATGGTCACGTCGGATTCGGACTCGGCCTTGTTAATGACGTCATCTTCAGCGATGACATTAATAGCGATCTCGGCTTCAGGAGGCGTAACGTCGACGTCGTAAGGCTTCTCGTCGGTCGCAGTCGTGGTGTTGCCGGCGTCGTCGGTCGTGGTGACTTTGGCTTCAACCTTGTCGTTGTTGACCAGCTCGGAACCAGGAACGTCCACGCTCCAGGTCTTGCCGTCCGGATTGACGGTGGTTTCGTATTCTTTACCGCCGACAGTCACAGTGACCTTGTCGCCAGGTTTGACGTCTTTACCAACCGTACCGGTGATCGTAACGTCGCCGCCCGACTCTTCCTTGTTGATCACGTCGTCGCCTGTGATCGGATCGATTTCGATCTCGGCTTCAGGAGGCGTAACGTCGACATCGTAAGGCTTCTCGTCGGTCGCCGTCGTGGTGTTGCCAGCGTCGTCAGTCGTGGTGACTTTGGCTTCAACCTTGTCGTTGTTGACCAGCTCGGAACCAGGAACGTCCACGCTCCAGGTCTTGCCGTCCGGGTTGACGGTGGTTTCGTATTCTTTACCGCCGACGGTCACAGTGACCTTGTCGCCAGGTTTGACGTCTTTACCAACCGTACCAGTAATAGTTACATCACCTTCGGACTCTTCCTTATTGATGACGCCGTCTTCAGTAATGGAATCGATGGTGATTTCAGCTTCTGGAGGCAGCGTGTCGACCGTGGTCGTGTCTTCGCCGCCGTTACCTGGGGTACCAACTTCGTTGGTGTAGCTACCGTCAGGCACTTTAACGGTGATTTCACCTTCGTAGTTCGGTGGGGGAACCAGCGTACCGGTCCAGGTCTTGGGATCTTTGTTGTCTGGTGTCAGACCTTCGATGCGACCGCCGCCGGTGACCACGATATCTTCGATATCAAAGCCAAATGGCACTTCAGTAAATGTGAAGGTAACGGTGCCGTCGTCATTGATCTTGACAGTAACGGAGGGGGGAACCAGAGGGCCGGCTTCTTCTTCGCCAGTACCGCTGTAGCCACCCAGGCGCACGTTTTCAACGGTGGGCACGCCAGGACGTGGGTATTCCAGGGCCAGAGGGCGTGTGGTTTCCACAATGCTGACCAGGCGGGTGAAGCTGCTGCCACCGCCTTCGCCACCACCGGTCAATACGGCAGCGGTTGGGTCAAGTTGGGAGAATGGGTCATCGCCAGCTTCCAGAGCGGCCAACACAGCCGTAATGGCTGGGTCGTTCGGGTTGGCCAGAGCAGCGGCTACTGGGTCCACATCGGTTTCTGCGATATCGCCGCTGACCAGGAAGGAGCGGTTATCGGAAATGGTCATCGATGGGCTGCCAGGGATCTCAAGCTCGACGCTGGCGCCGGTCTCGGTGATGATCTCGGCATTAACAGGGACGCGCATCCCTTCTTTGACAGCTACTTTGGAGCCATCGGCGGTACGGATCCATGCCGTACCTTCAACTCGTGTCACTAAAACAGTATCCAGTGCCATGACTGTCTGATTCCTAAAAAAAGACTGCCGCCAAGCAGCAGTCAGAAATGGACTTTCTTTGATCAGAGAATAGCGAGTTGGTCCGCTAGTCGATATTGGCGTCGCCGCCAGTTCGCTGTTTTATTTATTGTTATTGACCTTACTTAACAATACGAACGGGACGGCGAGCAGGGGTTTAGGCTATGCCGTGTACTTTTAGCGCCAACATCAAACGATCTGTTACATCCAGCTTTTCAAAAACCGCCTGCAGATGGGCGCGAACCGTTCTCTCGGTGATGCCCAGGTCCTTTGCAATCAGCTGATTGGAGTGGCCCAGCGAGGCGCGTTGCGCAACCTCGACTTCACGGCTGGTCAGGGTGCTTTCCCAGCCCGCCTTGGGTTCCAGACGACGGGTAACGTCGCTGAGCAAACGGCTCAGCAAGGACTCCCCAACCCAAACCTGCCCGCTAGCCACGTGGTCCAGCGCCTGCACCAGCAAAGGCGACGAGCTGTAGGCGTGAATGTAACCACGAGCCCCCAGGGCCAGTACGGCCTGACCTTCGCTATCCAAAGGACGTGGGCTGGCGACAATAATCTTCATGCCCTGCACAGCCTTGGACCATTGGGGATGAGTCCACAAAGCCAGGGCACTATCGACCACCACCAGATCACGCTGCTGTTGTTTCCAACGCAATAAATCGTCCATGCCCTGCCCTCTGGCGGGCAGCCAGGTGACCGAATCCAGATGACGCCAATGCTGCCACAACGCCTCATCGGCAGTCAGAAATAAAACCGAATTTACTTGTCGCATACCGCTTTTCCCTTACTGGTAACACGAGCTATATGCCATCAGCTCTTGGTCTGACTCGGGTGTTACACCTCTATCGTCAGCGCTACTCCCCCAACGGACCAATCAGCCTTAACGCTCTCTGAATGCGTTGGATCTGGCCCTGAGAATAGGTTTGAGTAAGTACTGCATAACAGTCCGCTTGCCAGTCATGATGTGCACTTCGGCCACCATACCGGGCAAGATTGGACGGTTATCGTCACCGACATACACCGTGTCCGTACGTACTTTAGCTATATAGAATGAATTGCCTTTTTCATCGGTAATGGTGTCGGCACTGGTCTGTTCCAGCACGCCGGGCAAGCCGCCATAAACAGCAAAGTCATAGGCGGTGAATTTGACCTCGGCAGTCTGGCCTGAGTGCAGAAACCCGATATCGCGCGGATTAATACGCACTTCCAACAGCAGGGTGTCGTCAGTAGGCACGATTTCCAGAATGTCTTTACCGGGCTGCACCACACCGCCGACCGTATTGGCAGACAGGGTCTTGATGGTGCCGCGCACGGGCGAGCGCACTTCAGCCAGGCGCACACGGTCGGCCAGGGCACGTTGGCCTTGCTCCAGGGAAGCCAGCTTGGCACGTGTTTCAGCCAGTTCGGTACGGGCCTGATTGCGGAAGGTAATTTCCACTTCACCAATCCGGTTCTGGGCTTCCTGAATCGAGGCCTGAATACGGCTGATCTGTGCCGTGGCTGCTTTTTGCTCACCGCAGTAACGAGCCACATCACGCTGCAGACGCAGCAAATCCACTTCGGACACCGCCCCGCTTTTGAGCAAAGGACGTGTCATTTGCAGTTCTTGCGAGGTCAGCCCGCAACTGGACGCGGCCTGATCACGATTGGCCTGCGTCTCACGCAATTCTTGTTGACGCTGGTTCAGCTGTTCCTGAGCCACCGAAATATTGGAGCGCAGCTCTTCGGTACGAGCCTGCCAGACGCGGCGTTCCATTTCTGCCAGATCAGGGGCTTTTTCCAGCACTTCACTGGGCATATCAAAGGGCTGATCGGCAGCAATCGCTTCCAGTCGAGCCGCCTTGGCCATCAAGGACAAGGACTCGGCTTCGTTCTCGCCCAAGGAGGACGAGGCACGGGTAGGATCGATACGCAACAGCACTTCGCCCGCTTCCACGGACTGGCCAGGACGCACCAGAATTTCTTCCACCACACCGCCGTCCAGACTTTGCACAATCTGGACCTGGCGAGATGGCACAACCTTGCCCTCGCCACGCACCACTTCATCAATGCTGGCAAAACTGGCCCAGACAATCAGCAGGCTGATGGCCAGCAAGGTCAACCAGATCAGCAGCGTGGAACCCCGTACATCTTGGTAACGAGCCGTCCACGATGCGTTTTTGAGCATATTGCTACCAGGAGGTGGGGAATTGGTGTCCTGGAGTTGCGCACGCACCCAATTGGTCAGGTTCTTTATTTTCATGCTGCACTCCGGGCCTTACCAATCTGCCCACTACGCAAGGCGGCAATGACCTGATCCTTAGGACCATCCGCCACAATACGCCCCATATCCATCACGATCAGGCGATCCACCAGCTCCAGCAAGGCGGTGCGGTGGGTCACCAGCACAACTGTCTTGCCCTCGCATTCTTTATGCAGGCTGCGACGCAGGGCTGATTCGCTCTGGTTATCCATATTGCTGCTGGGTTCATCCAGCAACAGAATGGACGGGTTACCGATCAAGGCACGAGCCACAGCGATAGCCTGACGCTGACCACCCGAGAGGGATTCGCCGCGTTCGCCAATCATCATGTCGTAGCCATCAGGATGACGTCGTGCGAAATCATCCACCCCTGCCTGACGAGCCGCTGCCAACATTTGATCGTCAGTTGCATAAGGCGTGCCCATCAGCAAATTGTGTTTCAAAGTGCCATAGAACAGTGTGGGGTCCTGCGAGACATAGCCCATGGAGCGACGCACGTCTGCCGGGTCAATCTGCTGGCTATCAATTCCGTCCAGCACAACGGTGCCGCCCGTCGGTTTGTACAGACCCAGGATCAGCTTGGACAAAGTGGTTTTGCCGGAGCCAATACGGCCGATAATCCCTATCTTCTCGCCAGCCTTCAAGGAAAAACTGACCTTATCCAGCACGTTCTGATTAGTGCCGGGATAGCTGAAACTAACGTTGCGGAACTCGATAGAGCCTTCCAGATAAGGGCGTGGCACAAAGTGACGCTCTTCAGGATGCTCTACCGGCATATTCATGTACGAATCCACCGAACCCAGGGAGGTACGGGCATTCTGATACTGCATCATCAAGCCAGCCACTTGCCCCAAAGGAGCCAGGCAACGGCCTGCAATCATGGAGGAAGCAATAATGCCCCCCATGGACAATTTGGTTTCCTGAACCAGATACACCCCGATAATCACCACGCTGATGGTGACCATCTGCTGCAGCATCTGCACCGTGTTCACGGTCAGGGTGGAAGTCATCTTGATGCGCGCACCCTGACGAGCCAGGTACTCGGTGGACTGCTCCCAATCGCGCTGCGCATTGCTTTGCGCATTCAGGACCTTCAAGGTTTCCATACCAGCCAGGGATTCGACCAGGCCAGCGTTACGCTGGGCAGCAGCCTGGAAGGTCTGTTTGGTCAGGCGTTCCATACGTGCCTGAGCAAACCAGGAAATACCCAGGATGATCACAATGGCCACAACGGGCGGAATCAGCATCCAGGGCGAGATCCAGGCCAGCACAGCCAAAAACAGCAGCACAAATGGCAAATCGACCAGTGTCGTCAAACTGGCCGAAGCGATAAAGTCGCGCACCGATTCAAAAGAGCGCAGATTGGCAGCAAAAGAGCCCACCGACGGCGGTCGGTTCTCCATGCGCAAGTCCAGCACCCGCTCCATAATCCGCGCAGACAACTGAATATCCACCCGTTTGCTGGCAGCATCAACTACATAGGCTCGCACACTGGAGAGCACCATGTTCATGACCAGCACCAGCCCAATCCCAATCGACAGCACCCACAGGGTTTCAATCGCTTTGTTGGGAACCACCCGGTCGTACACGTTCATGGTGTAGAGCGGAATGGCCAGCGCAAACAGATTGATCAGCAAGGCAGCGCCAATGGCGTCGCGATACAGACGCCAGTTTTGCACTACGGCTGTCCAGAACCAATGCTTGCCCTTCATGGGGGCCACACCATCTTTGGCACGCGCTTCGACACGGAAATCCGGCTGTACCACAGCCAACAGCCCGGAGTACTGCGCTTGCAGATCTTCCAGGCTGATTTCGCTGGGGCTACCACTTTCCGGGAAATGCACCCGGGCACGTTCTTCTTCCAGCCCCAGCAATACACATGCCCGGTTATTGTTCAGCAACAAAATAACCGGGAACAGATTGGTGTCGAGTTCGGTAAAGGCGCGGCGCCACACTCGGGCCGTGCAATGACCACGCGCGGCCGCTCGACTGAGCAAGGCAGGCGTCAAACGCCCACGCTGCAAAGGCAAGCCTGCAGACAAGTGCTGCGGCGTGCAAGGATTACCGTGGATACGGGTAATCTCTGCCAGGCAGGTCAGAAGAGGATCATCATGCGTCAGATGAGGCGGGATACTGTATTGCCCGCTTGCTTGTGTCGTGCTGTCAGATGAGTGGTTCATCGTCATTAATCAAATCCAGCGAATCCCGCAGGCGTTGACGGGTACGTTTGCGCTCGTTCAATTTGGCCAAGGCCTGGGGAGGCAGATCAGTCATACGAAGCACACCGTTAGCAACCAGTGCGTCAATCAAATCCTCCAGCACTCGGATAAAACTGGCATCCGAGACTGAGAGCTCTTGTTTGTAGTCATCTTCGTTCTGACTCATACGTGCCTCCCTTCACTATCCAATAACGCCAAGAAGCAGCTACTTACAGCCCGGCTGGTTTCTCGCGCAGGACTGGCGGAGCCATACCGTCGCGGTAATCAACAGAAACCGGGGTCAGGTTGCTGGTATCTGGAACAGGCGTCATACATGCCTTGAATGCCTCTTCGGGGAAGTCCAGCTTGGCGG
This sequence comes from Alcaligenes sp. DN25, assembly GCF_023674485.1. Taxonomy (NCBI): domain Bacteria; kingdom Pseudomonadati; phylum Pseudomonadota; class Betaproteobacteria; order Burkholderiales; family Alcaligenaceae; genus Alcaligenes; species Alcaligenes sp. DN25. The sequence goes on from NZ_CP098408.1 coordinate 4,047,513, forward strand.
CTTCTTCAGGCTGCTCCGAGTAAGGCTGGGACAGGCCAACTGCCGACACCAGACGGTGCGACAAGGTCAACCAACGGTATTCGGCTTGTTGCAGGTCGTAAGTGGCATTGGCCAGAGCGCGACGCGCATCAAACAGTTCGTTTTCCGTATCCAGCAAGTCCAGCAAGGAGCGCTGACCGATCTGGAACTGCTGCATGTAAGCAACGCGAACCTTGGACGTAGCCAGCTCGTGTTGTTTCAGGAATGGCAACTGAGCACGCAGGCGCTCGATGTTGTTCCAGGCCACGGCCAGATCCTGCTGTACGTTGCGGCAGGTGTAATCGCGCACGTCGCGGGCAGCGTACTGCTGAGCTGTGGTTTGACGGATGCGAGCAGCATCGGCACCACCACGGAACAGGTTGTACGACAGCATCAACTGCACGTTGCTACTTTGCGAGTTACGGTATGCGGAACCGGGAGGATCATTCTTGTCCTTGCCTGTCGCAGCACGGAATTCCAAAGTAGGCGACATGCGGCCTTGAGCCACGTGTTTGCCCGACTCAGCAGCTTGATACAAAGCCTGCTTAGCCAGAATCACGGGGCTGGTGCGCAAGGATGGCAAGAAGTCGGTGGTATTGGCAGGAATCGACTCGCTCAGGCTAGGGGCCGCTTGCATGACTTCAGGAGCAGCCACACCCACAATGCGACGGTAGCGTTGCAGCACGTCGTTCAGGTTGCCGGCCTCGGTCATCATGTTGCTTTGAGCCAGGGACTGGCGGCCATAAGCTTGTTCCAGGTCCACACCACGGCCCACGCCGGATGCCGAACGTTCCTGAATCTGGCTCAGGATGTTCATGTGCATGCCGTAGTTTTCACGGGCCAGCTTTTCCATTTCGCGGTAACGCAGCACATCAATGTGCGCGTTGGCCGCTTCCAAAGCCAGAGAATCTACCGAAGCCAGCAGCTCGTAGTAGGTAGCCAGTTTTTCGTAACCCAACTGACGAACCTGGTTGATCGAGGAGAAACCATCAAAAATCAACTGACGCAGTTGCAGGCTGTAGCCGCTGCGGGACCAGTCGGTAGACGGAGCACCGGAGGTGCTGCCACGCCACTCTTTGCCAACCCAACCCTGTGCATTGACCTCGGGCAACAAGGCGCCACGGCCAACGTTCTGACCTTCAAGCGCAGACTGGAAATCCTGGAAGCGAGCGCCAAGTTCAGGATTGGACATAATTGCCCGCTCAATACTGTCCTTGAAGCTCAAGCTGTTTTCCTGCTGGGCAAGCGCTGGTTGCGCCAGCAGTAGCGCTGTCAGCAGCGCACTTACCGTTAGAGTTTTCTTACCACGCACGTCGGCCTCCGTAAGATCCTGTGCCGCGTTCGCAACAGACGTCATTACGTCAGCGTCGCAACGCATTGCCAGATCAAATTTAAGTACAAAAATGAAAGAAGAATGGGTTCGGTGTGTCGCTCAAACAAAGCGAAAGAAACACCACCCGAGGGCCCAACACCTATGTATTGCACATGGGCTTTACATCTAAGACTGGTAAGTACATCGCCAGCCGCAGCAGTATGTTCATAATGGACCGGGGCAAGACAAGGCGGAGCTACAGGCTTCTGACCTGTATTCTTGGAGCATAACCTTGTGTCTGATTGTGACTTTTTACGTGATGCATAGTGAAACTCATCACGTAGATCACGGGACAAATTGTATCTTAGATTACAAGGAGCTTCGTGGACGACAATGTTAAAAATGATAAATAGCCCGTGATAAAAAAGGCAACAATACACTGAAATTAAACGATTTCGGGCGATTAGGCGCTTAAGCAATAACTGTTGCGCTTATCCCACGTGGCGCGATCGTTGGTAATAATCTACAAAAAACTTTCACCTTAATAAGCATTTAGGTTACATCAAGATAAAACCAGCTTATCACCAGGCGATAAAAATATTTTCATCGTTAAAAATATAACAATCGCTCACATTAAGAATGCTGCACTTGTAACGATTTCTTATTGCAGCTTGATGTCGGTTTTCATCTCTTTGTCAGACCTTCAAAAAGAGATATGAAATCAAAAACTTATAACGGTTTCTTGAAGGGCTCCCTGTTTCGCGCCCGTTTGTAGCTTCTCTGAACAATCCGTTGCTGCAATATCCGCCGCCCACGCTTGTCCCGTTTCTGCTCGCCCGATACCATCGAACGGTACGTATTTAGTTAGCAACACAGACAACTTGGAGGCCGCTCATGTATCAACACCTGGCCCTGTATATCAATGGTCAATTTCTGGATGGACAAGGTCGCCAGACCCAGGCCGTCATCAATCCTGCCAATGGCAGCACCTTGGGCCAACTGCCGCTGGCATCCCAGGCGGATCTGGACGCGGCTCTGAACGCCGCCCAGGACGCGTTCAAAAGCTGGCGTCACAGCTCGCCCATGGATCGCAGCGCGATCCTGCGCAAGGTCGCGGAACTGTCGCGTGAACGCGCCCAGGAAATTGGCCGCAATCTGACACTGGACCAAGGCAAGCCCTTGGCCGAGGCGGTAGGCGAAATCATGTCCTGCGCGGACCATGCGGATTGGCACGCCGAGGAGTGCCGCCGTATTTATGGCCGCGTCATCCCCGCCCGCAACCCCAAAGTGCAGCAAATGGTTCTGCGCGAGCCCATCGGGGTCTGCGCCGCCTTTACGCCCTGGAACTTTCCCTACAACCAGGCCATTCGCAAGATCTGCGCGGCTATCGGTGCTGGGTGCACGATTATTCTGAAAGGCCCCGAGGACTCCCCCAGTGCGGTCATGGCTATTGCCCAAGCCTTTCATGATGCGGGCCTGCCTCCGGGTGTACTAAATATTGTCTGGGGTGTGCCACAGGAGGTGTCGGACTACCTGATCCGCTCGCCCATCGTGCGTAAAGTCTCCTTTACCGGATCTGTACCTGTAGGCAAGCAACTGGCTGCACTGGCCGGTGCCCATATGAAACGCATCACCATGGAATTGGGCGGTCACTCGCCTGTGCTGGTCCTGCCTGATGCCGATGTAGCCCGCGCTGCTCGTCAGCTGGCTCGTTTCAAAATTCGCAATGCTGGTCAGGTGTGCATTTCACCCACGCGTTTTTATATCCACGACGATATCTACACTACATTTGTGGACCGCTTCACCGAAGAGCTGGCCAATGTAAAAGTGGGCGATGGTCTGGACCCGGATACGCAAATGGGGCCCTTGGCTCACGAGCGCCGCCTGCCCATGATGCAAAAGTTTGTCGACAACGCCCGCTCTCTGGGTGGCAAAGTGTTGCTGGGAGGTGAACAGATCAAGCGCGATGGTTTCTTTTTCTCGCCCACAGTGCTGACGGATTTGCCCGACGATGCACTGGTCATGACCGAAGAGCCATTTGGCCCCATCGCCCCCTTGACGCGCTACAGCGATCTGGACGATGCCATCGCCCGTGCCAACAGCCTGCCCTACGGTTTGTCGGCCTATGCCTTTACACAATCCTTGCAAGACGCGCATCGACTGGGCACAGAACTGGAATCCGGTATGGTCAATATCAATCACTTCGGCAGTTCCCTGCCCGAGACTCCGTTTGGCGGCGTCAAGGACAGCGGCATTGGCAGCGAAGGCGGTGCCGAAACCTTTGACGGATACTTAGTCACCAAATTTGTGACCCAGATCTAAGACTGGCTCCTGGCCCCGCTTTGCGGGGCTAGGGTGAACCCCTACTGTACTAACTGCGCATTCCCGTTACATTATTCAAACACTCGTTTGAAATTAGGAAATAACGGTGAAACGCTCTGATCGGACACAGTCCGCCATTCTCGATGCAGCCGAACATCTTTTCGCGCTGTATGGCCACGAAAATACCTCCATGCGCCAGATTACGGCGCAAGCCAAGGTGAACCTGTCGGCTGTCAATTATCACTTTGGCAGTAAAGACGGACTGACACAGGCCGTGTTCCAGCGCCGCCTGAACAGCATCAATCAAGAGCGCCTGGAAAAACTGGCGTTTTATCGCCAGCAAGCCGGTGAAGGTCCTTTGAAAGCATCCCAGGTGGTGGATGCCTTTTTTGGCCCACTGATCCGCCTGGCAGGTTCAGGCAACGGCACCCCACGCTCGTTCATTCCTTTGCCGGGGCAGGACCGCCCGGCGCCGCAGGATTTCATTCAGTCCATCTGTTGGGACGAACAAGTCGCCATCTTCCTGCCCTTCAAGCAGGCTTTGCATGAAGCTCTGCCTACCGTGCCTGAAGAAGAAATCATCTGGCGATTCCATTTCATGCTGGGTGCCACCTCGTATGCCTTAATGGGCACCCAATCACTGCGTCGGGCTTTGCAATTACCCCTTAGCGACAGCCCGGAAAGTGAGCAACAACTGCAACAGCGCTTGATGAGTTTCCTGCTGGGTGGATTACGAGCTCCTTTACCCGCCAGCACCTGAGCTGAACGGCCCTGACCACCAAGCTACACCACGGTGAACCGCGCCCCTCTCTTAGGGGCAGCAAGTCGAAGGTGCAGCATGAGGGGGTTTTACCGCCGGGCCGCTCCCAAAGCTCGGCGCCCCCGGTAAAAAGTGCCCCCTCGGGGGCAACAGGCCGAAGGCGCAGCGTGGGGGCCTTCTTCTTTTTTTTCTGAGCTAGTCCGGAGTTGCTATGTTTGTGACCTTGCTATTGATAGTGCTAGTGCTTGGCTGCGTCTACGTTCTCAAAAACCGGAATCTACGCACCAAGTGGCTAAGCCGCCCAATCTACCGCGCCTTTTCCAGCGTTCTGCCTGCCATGTCCCAAACCGAGCGCGATGCGCTGGAAGCAGGTACGGTCTGGTGGGAAAGTGAGCTGTTTCGCGGCAAACCCAACTGGAATACCCTGAGCTCTTATCCGGCCTACCGGCTCACCGATGAAGAGCGCCAGTTCATGGACAATGAAGTCAATGTGGCTTGCGCCATGATTGACGACTGGCAAGTCAGCCAGGAAGACTTCGACATGCCTGCCGAGGTCTGGAACTACCTGAAAGAAAACCGCTTCTTCAGCCTGATTATTCCCAAGGAATACGGCGGTCGCGGTTTTTCGGCGCAAGCGCACTCGGCGGTTGTCGCCAAGCTCTCCACCCGTAACTCGGCCTTGTCCGTCTCGGTCATGGTGCCCAACTCGCTGGGCCCGGCAGAACTGCTGCTGCACTACGGTACCGACGAGCAGAAACAACACTATCTGCCCCGCTTGGCTGATGGCCGTGACATCCCCGCTTTCGCACTGACCAGCCCTTGGGCCGGTTCAGACGCCGCCTCTATTCCTGACGTAGGGATTGTCTGCAAGGGCGAATGGGAAGGTCAAGAAGTGCTGGGCATGCGCGTCACCTGGGACAAACGCTACATCACCCTGGCTCCGGTTTGCACCTTGTTGGGTCTGGCCTTCCGCCTATATGACCCGGACGGTTTGCTGGGTGGCGAAAAAGACATTGGCATTACCTGCGCCCTGGTTCCAAGCGACCACCCCGGCGTGGACACTGGCCGTCGTCACTTCCCCTTGAACGCCATGTTCATGAACGGCCCCACCCGTGGCAAAGACGTGTTCATGCCGCTGGAGTTCATCATTGGTGGCCCCGCCATGGCTGGCCAAGGCTGGCGCATGTTGATGGAATGTCTGGCTGCTGGCCGCTCCATCTCTCTACCCTCCTCCTTTACTGGCATGGCCAAACTGACCAGCCGCGCCGTGGGCGGTTACTCCGCCGTCCGTACCCAGTTCCGCAGCGCCATCAGTAAATTTGAAGGTGTGGAAGAAGCACTGGCTCGCATTGCCGGCCATACCTATGCGATGGATGCCGCCCGCACCATGACGGCTGCTGCCGTGGACCTGGGCGAGAAACCTTCTGTCGTCTCGGCCATCGTCAAATACCACGTCACCGAGCGTGGTCGCATTGTAGTGAACGACGGTATGGATGTGATTGGTGGTAAAGGCATTTGCCTTGGCCCCTCCAACTTCCTGGGCCGGGCTTACCAGCAAATTCCCGTCGGCATTACGGTGGAAGGCGCCAATATTCTGACGCGCAGCCTGATCATCTTTGGCCAAGGCGCGATCCGTTGCCATCCTTTCATCCTTGAAGAGATGACAGCCGCCCTGAACCCTGACCGCGAAGCCGGTTTGCGTAAATTTGACCAGGCTTTCTGGGCACACATCCGCTACACACTGGCCAATACAGGCCGCTCCTTCTGGCTGGGCCTGGGTGGCTGGCGCTTGCTAAGTGGCCCTACCGGCACTTCCAACGCCATGCACACCTACTACAGCCAGGCCAGCCGTTACAGTGCTGCTTTCTCCCTGCTGGCCGATGCCTCCATGCTGGTTCTGGGTGGTTCCCTGAAAATGCGCGAGCGCCTGTCCTCGCGTCTGGGGGATGTGCTGTCCGAGCTGTACATGCTAAGCGCCGTGCTCAAGCGTTACCAAGACGAAGGCCGTCAACAGGAAGATGCACCTCTGGCTCACTGGGCGGCTCAAGACGCCTTGATGCGTGCTCAACACGCTCTGGACAAAGTACTGGAGAACTTCCCGAACCGTCCTTTGGCGGCCGTGCTGCGCTTCCTGGTCTTCCCTCTGGGTCTGCGCCGTCTGGGCCCTGATGACAAGCTGGACCACACTGTTGCCAAACTGTTGACCAAACCCGGTGCCACTCGAGATCGCCTGACTTACGACACCTACTTGCCTGACGACGATATGGAACCCGTCGGTGCGATTGAAGCGGCCCTGCTGGCTTCGCTGAACACCCGCGATATTGACGCCAAAATCCGTCAGTTCGAGAAAAGCGGTCAATTGCAGGACAACCCCAAAGCCAACGTACGCGATCTGGCCGAAGCCGTCTTTCAGGCCGGTGGCATCACCGCCCAGGAATACGAGCAAATCCAGGCCCGCGACATCGTGCGTGATCGCGTTATTGCCGTGGATGATTTCCCCTTCGATTTGCGTCGGGAAAATCCTGCCGCTGAAGCCGCCAGTGGGAGCCAAGCATGAGTTTTCAACCGGTCTATATTATTGACGGCGCACGCAGCCCGTTTCTGAAAGCGCGCAATGCGCCCGGCCCCTTCTCTGCTGGAGATCTGGCCGTACAAACGGGTCGCGAGCTGTTGCTGCGCCAACCCTTTGAGGCCCCGCAGCTAAGCGAGGTCATCCTGGGTTGCGCCGCCCCCTCGCCCGATGAAACCAATATCGGCCGGGTTCTGGGTCTGCGTCTGGGCACAGGTCACAAAGTGCCGGGCTGGACCGTGATGCGTAACTGCGCCTCGGGTATGCAGGCACTGGACTCGGGCGTACAGGCCATTCAAACCGGCCGCTCGGATCTGGTGCTGGCCGGTGGCGTAGATGCGCTGTCTCACGCCCCCATCCTGTTCAGCGAAGACATGGTGCGCTGGCTGGCCACCTGGGGCAAAGCGCGTAGCCTGGGCGCACGCCTGAAAGCGCTGCGCAGTCTGCGTCTGTCCTATCTGAAACCAGTCATCGGCCTGCTTAAAGGGCTGACTGATCCCGTCGTTGGCCTGTCCATGGGGCAGACCGCTGAAATTCTGGCGCACGAGTTTGGTATCAGCCGTCAGGATATGGATGAATTTGCGGCCCGCAGTCACCGTCTGGCTTTGCGTGCTCAACAAGAAAACGCTTTTGAAGAAATCGTGCCGTTAAGCGACACGCGCGGTAATAACTACCCGCAAGACGATGGCGTACGCGAAGACTCCACGCCCGAGAAGCTGGCCAAGCTGCGTCCGGTCTTTGATCCACCTTGGGGCAATATCACGGCCGGCAATAGCTCCCAGGTGACCGATGGCGCTGCCCTGCTGATTCTGGCCAGCGAAGCCGCCGTCAAGGAACATCAGCTCAAACCCATTGGCCGCATTGTAGATGCGCAATGGGCTGGCCTGGACCCAGCCACCATGGGCCTGGGCCCTGTTTTCGCCGCGACGCCTATTTTGGAGCGCAACCGTCTGGCCCTAAATGGTCCGGACTTGTGGGAAATCAACGAGGCTTTTGCAGCACAGGTACTAGCATGTCGTGCTGCATGGGACAACCAGGAGTGGTGCCAAAAGCATCTGGGTCGTGATGCTTTGGGTCTGCTGAATATGGACAAGCTCAATGTGGACGGCGGCGCCATTGCGATCGGCCACCCGGTGGGTGCCTCCGGTGCCCGAATTGTGCTGCATTGCTTGAATGCCCTGCGTCGTCGCAACTTGCGCCTGGGCATGGCCGCTATTTGTATTGGCGGCGGACAAGGCGGCGCCATGCTGATCGAATCGCTGCAAGGAACTGAATCATGATGCCCGTCGCTACCCTGGATTTGCAAAACTTCACGCTGTACACGGACGATCAGCAAATTGCCTGGCTGAAAATCGATTGCGTGGGCAGCTCGGTCAATAGACTCTCGGCAGCCGTTCTGCAGGAACTGAACCAGGCGCTGGACTACCTGGGCAGCCATCCTCCTAAAGCACTGATCATTTACTCCGGCAAAGCTGCCGGTTTTGTAGCCGGTGCGGACATTGACGAGTTTTCGGAACACAACAACAACCCTGAAAAGGGCTTGGCACTGGTCACACGCGGCTGGACCGTCTTCAACAAGCTGGCCAAGCAGAGCTACCCCACGTTGGCGCTGGTGCAAGGCCACTGCCTGGGCGGTGGTCTGGAGCTGGCCCTGGCATGCCGTTATTGCCTGGCCGTAGATCAGGACGATACACGCCTGGCTCTGCCTGAAGTGATGCTGGGTATTTTCCCCGGTTGGGGCGGCATGTTGCGACTGCCTGAATATATAGGCCCTGCCGCCGCCATGGACTTGATGCTGAGCGGCAAAAGCGTGGATGCTCGCAAGGCCGCCCGTCTGGGTATGGTCGATGCCTGCGTTCCTGTCCGTCTGGCCAAGCAAGCTGCTATCAAACAGGTGCTCAGTGGCAAGAAGCCGCGTCGCGCCAAGGGTCTGTCACGCCTGATGAATACCAAGCTGCTACGCCCCCTGGTTGCTAATCAGGTACGCAAGCAGTTGGCAAAGCGCGATCCCTATCAGCACTATCAGGCGCCCCGTGCCATCCTGGAGATCTGGGAAAAGCACAACGGCAATGCCTTGAAGGCTCCCGAGCTGATCGAACAAATCACCCGCTCCAACACCGCAGCCAATCTGCTGCGTGTCTTCCATTTGCAAGAGCGTCTGAAAAGCGTAGGCAAGCATTCGTCGACTCAGGAGATCAAGCATATTCACGTGGTCGGTGCTGGTGTCATGGGGGGCGATATTGCCGCCGTATGTGCGCTGAAAGGCATGCGTGTGACGCTGCAGGATCAGGACCGCAAGCGTATCGCCCAGGCACAAGGTCGTGCCGCCAAGCTGTTCCAGCGCCGTCTCAAAGACCGCAGGCTGGTACAAGCCGCCTTGGACCGATTGATCCCGGACCCGGACGGCCACGGCATCCCGTCGGCAGATCTGGTTCTGGAGGCCATCTTCGAGAACGCCGATGCCAAGCGCAGCCTGTACGCCACCATTGAGCCCTTGCTAAAGCCCGGTGCTGTGCTGGCGACCAACACCTCCAGCCTGCCTTTATCCGAGCTCAGCCTGAACCTGATCAATCCGGAACGACTGGTAGGCATTCACTTCTTTAACCCGGTCTCTCGCATGCCCTTGGTTGAAGTGGTGGAAAGCGAACTGCTGGCCCCTGAAGTGCGCAGCGTTGCCTACGCCTTTGTGAACCAGATTGGCAAGCTGCCCTTGCCCGTTAAAGACAGCCCCGGCTTTCTGGTCAATGCCGTCCTGGCTCCCTATATGTTGGAAGCCATGCGCTGCGTGGACGAGGGGCTGGACCCGGCCACTGTGGACAAAGCCATGCTGCAGTTCGGCATGCCCATGGGCCCGCTTGAATTGGCCGACACCGTGGGCCTGGATATTGCCCGTGATGCAGGTGCCCAATTAAGCCAGCAGGCGGCCATGCCAGCCTGCCTGAAAACCCATCTGGACCGCCAGGAACTGGGTCGCAAAACCGGCCAGGGTTTCTACACCTGGAAAGACGGCAAAGCCCAAAAATCTCCTGCGGGAACAGTCCCAAGCGGTCTGGCAGATCGCTTGATCAAACCACTTATCGAACAGACCGAACACCAGGTTCGCATCGGTGTTGTGGAGAACGACGATCTGGCCGATGCAGGCGTGATTTTCGGTACCGGCTTTGCGCCATTCAGAGGGGGCCCTCTGCATTACAAAGCAACACAAAAACAACGCAATTAGTTCGGATTGGCACAAATACCTATACGCCGATTGGCCTAGGTCATGCACCATAGAAAACAAACAGGTGTTTTAAAACTTGTCATAAGCCTCTGTCAGACGTCGCACCTATACCTTGGAGAAGAGACATGAAAAAGACGGTTGTAGCTTTGCGTACCATCCCCGCCTTGCTGATTCCTCTGGGAATGAGCATGGGAATGGGTCAAGCCCAAGCGGCTGGTTTTAACTTGCTCGAACAGAATGCGAGCGGCCTGGGCAATGCCTACGCAGGCTCGGCCGCCATTGGTGACAATGCCAGCACGATCTACTTCAACCCGGCCGGCATGACCTTGTTGCCCGAGACCAACTTCTCGGCAGGTTTTAACGCGATTAAACCTACCTTCAAGTTCTCCGATAAAGGCAGTACCGACCCCCTGGCCCTGACAGGTGGCGCCAGCCGTCCCGCTACTGGCGGCTCAGGTGGTGATGCCGGTAAAGTCGCCGCCGTTCCCAATATTTATCTGTCCCATCAGCTCTCGCCCAAGTGGTGGGTGGGCCTGGGTATTGGTGTCCCGTTTGGTCTGACAACTGAGTATGACGAAGGCTGGGTTGGCCGTTACCACTCTGAAAAATTTGCCATTGAAACCATCAACGTCAACCCGTCGGTGGCTTACAAAGTCAACGACCAGTTGTCCTTCGGTGTAGGTGTGAACTGGCTGCACATTGATGCGGACTACCGTCTGGCTACCCCGGTTGGTTATCACCCGGCTTTGGGTCCACTGGACATGGACACCCGCGTCAAGATGAAGGGCGACGCCTGGGGCTGGAATGCCGGTTTGCTGTACCAAATTACCCCCAGCACTCGTTTGGGCGTTTCCTATCGCTCGCAAATCAAGATCACGGCTGATGGCGACACCAAACTGCGTAACCGCAACGTGCCGGCTGGCATTCCTGCCCCCAACATCAATTGGGACGCAGAAGCCACCATCAAGCTGCCTGACACCGCCATTGTCAGCTTGGTGCACGACCTGAACTCGCGCTGGCAATTGCTGGCCGATGTGTCCTGGACAGGCTGGAGCAGCATCCCGCGTCTGACCATTGAAAACAGCGGCCCCGGTGCCAAGGATTCCGGTCTGGAACTGAAGTTCAAGGACGCATGGCGCGTCGCCCTGGGTGCGAACTACCACTACAACGAGCAGTGGACCTTCAAGGGTGGTATTGCTTGGGACCAATCCCCCGTTCGCGACAAGAACTACCGCCCAACCGCCCTGCCTGACAGCGATCGTTACTGGGTGTCCCTGGGTGCTCAGTATCGTGCCAGCAAGAACGCCACCTGGGATATCGGCTACACCCACTTGTTCCTGAAAAATACCGACATGAACAACAACACGGATCTGAAAGGTCGTGGTCTGACACGCGGTACCTACAAAAACAGTGGCGACATCCTGGGCGTGCAGTTCAGCTATCGCTTCTAAGGATGCACTATGGCCCGCAGTCGCCGCATGGAGCTGCTCGCACGCCTACCCCCCACATGGCGTGCGCGCTTTTTGCAGCTGGGCTTTAACTGGCACCCCGCCTTCCGGGCAACCGGCGGGCGGGTCCACAAAGTTTCAGCGAACTTGCAACACATCGTCGTACGCCTGCCATTGCGTCGTCGCACTCGCAACATCAATGGCTCTTTATTTGGCGGCTCCCTGTTTGCCATTACAGACGGCGTGCACGCCACCATGCTTCTGGCTGGGCTGCAACGCCATGTGATTGTCTGGGACAAGAATGCAGAGATTCAGTATCGCCGCCCCGGCTACCAGACTCTGTACGCCAATTTTCAAATCAATCCAGATGAACTGGACGCAATACGAGGACAGCTAGACCAATACCACGAGGCTGAAGCCACGTTTACCGTGCAGATCCAGGACCCCGAAGGCCAGATCTACACCACGGTGGAACGCACCATCTATATCGCCGACGCCCACTTCTACAAGCAGAAAACACAATCACGCTAATTTGCCGGAGGACCGCTTCATGTTTACCCCCCGCTGTGCCGCCCTGATTTTAAGTCTGTCCCTGGGGCTACCCGCCGCCCAGGCCGCGACTGTTGCGAATGTCACCGTGCCAGACACGGTCACCGTCGAGCAGCAAAGCCTGAAACTGAATGGGGCAGGCCTGCGCAAGAAAGTTGTTTTTGATGTGTACGTCGCCGCCCTGTATACCGCTTCGCCTTCCCAGGATGCCGAAGCCATTATTCAATCCCCCGGGCCGCATCAAATCCGACTGGTCCTCAAACGCGACCTGGATGCCCAAACCCTGATCGATGCCCTGAAAGACGGCATTCACAACAACCTGACTGATCCTGAAAAACAAGAACTGGACCCTGTCATCAAGCAATTTGAAGACTTGATGCGCCAGGTGGGTGAAGCCAAGGAAGGCGACGTTGTGGTGCTGGACATGCACACCCCTCAGGTCAAGATCCTGTTCAACGACAAGACGCTGGGAGAGCTCTCTCACCCTGATCTGACCCCTGCTTTGTTGAAAATCTGGCTAGGCAAGAAGCCTGCCCAAGAATCGCTCAAAAAGGCCCTGCTGGGATTGTCTTGAACCTACACGCCTCGGAGCGCTTCATGGATAAAGTCTGGCTGCAGAACTACCCCGCCGGTATTCCTGCCACTATCGAAGATCAGGCCCAGCAGTACTCGTCCTTGCTGGATGTATTTGAACAAAGTTGTACCGAGTTCGCGCAGCGCACTGCCTATATCAGCATGGGCAAACGCATGAGCTACCGCGAACTGTCGACCAATGCCTTGGCCCTGGCCAGCTGGCTGCAAAGCCAAGGCGTGAAAAAAGGCGACCGTGTCGCCCTGATGATGCCCAATATGCTGCAGTACCCCATCAGTCTGTATGGGGTGTTGCGCAGCGGGGCCACCATTATCAATACCAACCCGCTGTATACGGCCCGTGAACTGCGCCACCAGCTGCAAGACAGTGGCGCGGAAACCATCATCATTGCGGAGAACTTTGCCCACGTGCTGCAGGAAATCCTGCACGAAACACCCATCAAGCGAGTCATTGTGACCAGCGTGGGGGATTGTCTGGGCGGCTTCAAGGGCTGGCTGGTCAATCAAGTGGTGCGCCACATTAAAAAAGGTGTGCCTGCCTGGTCCTTGCCTGGCTCCGTCTCTTTCAAAGCCGTACTGTCACAGGGACGAGGCCGCACACCGGCCCCGGTCAAGCTGACCCACGATGATATTGCCTGCCTGCAATACACCGGGGGCACGACGGGCGTTGCAAAAGGAGCCATCCTGACCCACGGCAATCTGGTTTCAAACCTGAGCCAGGCCCTGTCCTGGATTCGCCCGTATTTGAGAGAAGGCCAGATCGACTGCGTTGTTACTGCCCTGCCGCTCTACCATATCTTCGCTTTCACCGCGAACCTGCTGGTGTTTCTGCGTCTGGGTGCGGAGAACCTGTTGATCATTAACGCACGCGACATTCCCTCCATGATCAAGGACATGTCCAAGCTGCGTTTTACTGCCATTACGGGGGTGAACACGCTCTTTAATGCCATGCTGAACAATGCCGAGTTCCGCAAGCTGGATTTCTCCTCGCTACGTTTTACATTGGGTGGCGGTATGGCAGTGCAAGAAGTGGTCGCCAAGCGCTGGCTGGAAGCAACCGGCAAACCTCTGGCCCAGGCTTATGGACTGACTGAAACTTCACCAGCAGCCACGATCAATCCGCTGGATAAAAAAGAGTTCACTGGCTCAATCGGGCTGCCCGTTCCTTCTACCGACATACGCATACGCGACGAAAACCAGAACGACCTGCCGTTGGGCGAAACGGGCGAGCTATGCATTCGCGGGCCGCAAGTTACTCCCGGCTACTGGCAACGTCCCGATGAAACCGCCAAGGTCTTTGATCGCGACGGCTTTTTACGCACGGGCGACATTGGCTATATGGACGAGCAAGGTTATGTCTTCCTGCTGGATCGCAAGAAAGACATGATTCTGGTCTCGGGCTTTAACGTCTACCCCAATGAGGTGGAAGCCGTCGCCGCCCAGCACCCGGATATTGTCGAGGCCGCTGCCGTCGGTGTACCGGATGAAAAAGCAGGCGAAATCGTCAAACTCTATGTCATCAGCCGCAATCCCGATTTGACGGAAAAAGACGTAATAGCCTTCTGCCGCAAGAACCTGACCGGCTACAAGGCCCCGCGCATTGTCGAGTTCCGCGACGACCTGCCACGTACCAACGTAGGCAAGATCCTGCGCCGGGAACTGCGTCCATAACACGTATTTCGCACGCGCTTAGAGCAAGATGAAAGGGGCTTATGCCCCTTTTTCATTAACCGAAGGATTCATAAACAAATAAGAATCGGATCGTTCGTAGCCCTGATACCGCTCTTTAGAATGGGACAAACTATTTATATAAGCGAGTGTCAGAATGCACGCCCTGTCCCGCCTCTCGGAGTCCAATCGCACGGCGATTGCTCAAATTACCGACGAGCTCGATCCGCTGTCCCTGAACTGGCTGTCCGGCTATCTCGCGGGTGTCGCGCAAGTGCGCCACACCGGCCTTCCCGCTCAAGCGCCTGTTTCTCCTGAACTGTCGTTGGTGCCCGCCGCCGCTGCGCCCGCCCAACGACCTGCCACCATTGTGTTTGGCAGTCAGACAGGCAATGCCCAACGCGTCGCCGAAGCCTTTGCCCAGCGTTGTGAAGCGGCCGGCATCCCCGTGCGCCTGCTGCGCGCCGACCGCTACCCCACGCGCGAGCTGAAAGAAGAACGTCTGCTCTACGTCATTATCAGCACCCAGGGTGAAGGCGATCCGCCAGACGATTCCATCGCGTTTTTCGAGTTCCTGTCCGGTGCCCGTGCCCCCAAGCTGCCCGCACTGAAATTCGGTGTGCTGGGCCTGGGAGATTCCAGCTACCCCCTGTTCTGTGGGATCGCGGAAAAGATTGATCAACGCCTGCTGGCTCTGGGTGCGGAACGCATTCTGGACGCGGGGCTGGCTGATCTGGATATTGATACGGTTGCCGCCCCCTGGCAGGACAAAGCCTTTGGTTTTCTCGAAACGGATCACCAGGCCCACGCCGCTGCGGCCGTTCCTGCCGCCCAATCCAGCAACGTTACGGTGCTGGAAACCCAGACCCGCAGCAGCTTCACCCGCGACAATCCATTCCAGGCCACCGTGCTGCAAAGCCAAAGCATTACGGGCCGCGACAGCACCCGCAACATCTATCACTACGAGTTGTCGCTGGAAGGCAGTGGCCTGAAGTACCAACCCGGTGATGCCCTGGGTGTCTGGCCTACACAAAACGCCAAACTGGTCGAAGCGGTTATCCAGACGTTGAAGCTGGACCCGCAAGAGACCGTCACCATTCAGGACAAGTCGCACACGCTGCAAGAATGGCTTAGCCACTACCGCGAGCTGACGCAACCGACCAAACCTTTCCTGGTGGAACTGGCCAAGCGCAATAGCGATGCCGTGCTACAGACAGCCGTAGGCCCAGAGGGTTTGAGCACTTTGCAAGAGCTGCTGAAAACCCATCAAGTGCTGGACGTATTGGAACGCTTCCCGGCCACCTGGAGCGCCGCCGAACTGGTGCAAGCCTTGCGCCCTCTGGCACCCCGCATGTATTCCATCGCCTCCAGCCAGTCCGAGGTGGACGAAGAAGTACATCTGACTGTGGCCAATGTGCATTACCAATTCAACGAGCAGGATCGTTGGGGCGTGGCTTCCAACTATCTGGCCCGCCTGAACGAAGGCGATACCGTGCCGGTGTTTATCGACCCCAATACACGCTTCCGCCTGCCTGAAGATACCAACCGTGACGTGATCATGATTGGTCCCGGCACCGGCATTGCCCCTTTCCGTGCCTTTGTGCAGGAACGCAGTGTTCAGGGTGGTGAAGGCCGCAACTGGCTATTCTTTGGCAACCCGCACTTTCACTCCGATTTCCTCTACCAGACCGAATGGCAACGTGCCTTGCAGGACGGTCAGTTGCAACACCTGGATCTGGCCTTCTCGCGCGATCAGGAAAACAAGGTTTACGTCCAGCACCGCTTGCTGGAAAAAGCAGCCGAGGTCTATGCCTGGATTCAGGGCGGCGCCCACATTTATGTGTGCGGTGATGCCAATCAGATGGCCAAGGACGTACACCAGACCCTGCAGGAAATTGCCCGCCAGGAAGGTGGATTGGACGCAGACCAGGCTCGCAGCTGGTTGGAAGAACTCTCGGCGCAGGGCCGCTACGCCCGCGACGTTTACTGAGAAGCAAGGACATGACAGAAAAGAAAATCGCCGCTATCGAACAAGTAAAAATTGATAGCCGCTATCTGCGCGGTGGCATTACCGAGGGTCTGGCAGACCCAATCACGGGCGCCATCAGCGAAGACGACAACAAGCTGCTGAAATTTCACGGCAGCTATCAGCAAGACGACCGCGACCAGCGTGAAGAGCGTCGCAAGCAAAAGCTGGAACCGGCTTTCAGCTTCATGATTCGCGCCCGCCTGCCTGGTGGCGTGGTCACGCCCGCCCAGTGGCTGGCCTTTGACCAGATCGCCTGTGACTGGGCCCAGTTTGGCCTGCGCATCACCACCCGTCAGACCTTTCAATGGCATGGCGTACGCAAGCCCTTTTTAAAACCCACACTGCAAGCCATCAACAAGGCCATGTCCACGACATTGGCTACTTGCGGTGATGTGAACCGTCAGGTGGTCAGCGCCACCAATCCCTTGCTGTCGGAGCAACATGGCTTGGTTCAGGAGTGGGCTGACAAGATTTCCGAAACCTTCCTGCCCAAAACCCGCGCCTATGCCGAGATCTGGCTGGACGGCAAAAAAGTCGAAGACGCCATTGACGGCGAAGACTTTGAACCGATTTACGGCAAGACTTACCTGCCCCGCAAATTCAAGATCGGCATTGCCGTGCCTCCCTTGAATGATGTGGACGTGTTTGCGCAGGATATCGGCCTGATCGCGATTATCGACAACAATCAGTTGCTGGGCTTTAACGTCGCCATTGGTGGTGGCATGGGTGCCACACATGGCGACGACACCACCTACCCACGACTGGGCAGCGTGATCGGCTTTGTACGCCCCGAGCAACTGCTGGCCGTTTGCGAAGCCGTGATCACCACACAACGTGACCACGGCAACCGCGACGAGCGCCGTCATGCCCGCCTGAAATACACCGTGGATAAGCTAGGGGCCGACTGGTTCCTGGAAGAAGTGCAAAACCGCAGTGGTCAAACGCTGGAGCCGTCACGCCCCTACCATTTTGACCACAATGGCGACCGCTTCGGCTGGACCCAAGGCAGCAATGGCCGCTGGCACCTGAGCCTGCGTATCGATTCGGGCCGCATCATGGATACCGAAGTCGGCCCCTGGCTGACGGGTATGCGTGAGATCGCGAAGATCCACCAAGGGCAGTTCCGCCTGACCTGCAACCAGAACCTGATCATTGCCGATGTGCCTGAAGAAGATAAGGCCAAGATCGACAAGCTGGTCGCAGATCACAAGCTGGATGTGTACCAGACACAAAGCGGCATACGCAGCAGCACGATTGCCTGTGTCTCTCTGCCCACTTGCGGTTTGGCCATGGCCGAGAGCGAACGCTACGCCCCCATCCTGCTGCCCAAGCTGGAAGCCTTGCTGGACAAGTACCAGCTGCGCGACGAGCGCATTGTGCTGCGTATCTCCGGCTGCCCCAACGGCTGCGCCCGTCCTTACCTGGGTGAAATTGCCCTGGTTGGCCGTGCTCTGGGTCGCTATGACTTGCGTCTGGGTGCGAACTTCAGCGGCGAGCGCCTGAACGTAATCTATCGTCAAAATATTGCCGAACCAGAAATTCTGAGCATTCTGGATGAGCTGTTTGGCCGCTTCGCTGCCGAGCGTCTGGAAGGCGAGCACTTTGGCGATTTTCTGGTTCGCGCTGGCGTGGTTGCCGAGCCTACAAGCCGCTTGATTCCTTTAGTTTTACAGCCAGCCTGACATGAACCTCTTTCCTTTATTCGCCAACTTGAAGCAGCGCGCGGTATTAGTGATCGGCGGTGGAGAAATCGCCGAGCGCAAAGTGCGTCTGGTCCTGGCCGCCGGTGCCCAGGTCACGCTGGTCGCCCCCTATGTGGTGGACAGTCTGGAAGAGCTGGCGAATCAAGGGCGCATTACCCTGATTCGGGAGCGCTATCAGGCCCAGCATCTACAAGGGGCCTGGCTGATTATTGCCGCCACTGACAAACGGGACGTAAACCAGATCATTGCCCAGGACGCACAAGAAGCCCGCATTCTGGTCAATGTGGTGGACGACCCCGAATTGTCCAGTTTTCAGGTGCCTGCCATTGTGGATCGTTCACCACTAATTATTGCCATTTCCTCTGCAGGGTCGGCCCCCATGTTGGCACGGCGAGTACGGGAGCAACTGGAAACCATGTTGGACCACAGCCTGGGTGCGATCAGCCGTCTGGCGCAGGAATACCGCAGCGCCATTCGGCGCGCCCGCCCCGAGCTGGGTGCGCGCCGCCGTTTCTACGACTGGCTGCTGGATGGCCCGGTAGGTGCCGCCCTGCGCAGTCAGCAAGCCGAGCAAGCCCGCTTGAGCCTGGAGAGCGCGCTGCAACAGCCTGAGTCACCCCGCGCCACACAAGGCCGCGTGATTCTGGTGGGCGCCGGTCCAGGCAATCCAGGTCTGCTGACCCTGCATGCCCTGCGTGCACTGAATCGTGCTGATGTGATTCTGTACGATCGTCTTGTATCCGATCAGGTGATGGAGTTGGCTCGTCGCGATGCCCACCGTATTTTTGTAGGCAAGCAATTGGGCGAAGATCATCACCAGACCCAAAACCGCATTCATCAGTTGATGATTGAACACGCCAGAGCAGGTCAAACCGTGGTGCGCCTGAAAGGCGGCGATGGCTTTATTTTTGGCCGTGGCGGTGAAGAACTGGAATATCTGGCCGAGCATGACATCGCATTTGAAGTGGTGCCAGGCATCACGGCTGCCATTGCATGTGCGGCTTATAGCGGCATCCCCCTGACACACCGCGATCACGCCCAGTCCGTGCAGTTCGTGACGGCACATCGTAAAAGCGGTCACGGTATCGAGGATTGGAACCCGCTACTGGATACCAGCCAGACAGTTGCTGTCTACATGGGTTTGCAGCAGATTCTGGGCTTTAGCCATGAGCTGGTACAACGGGGCCGCAGTGCCACTACGCCCTGCGCCTTGATTGAAAATGGTTCGCGCCCTGAGCAGCGCACCTTGCTGTCCACGCTACAAAACATTGCCCAGGATGCGCAGCAGCATCAGTTTGCCAGCCCCTGCATTCTGGTGATCGGTCAGGTAGCTACCTTGGGCAGTACCTTGTCCTGGTATGGCGAGCTAATCGACCAGCTCAGTCCACGTACAGCAATTACGCAGGATGCACACAATACCTTGGTCGCTGCATGAAGGCCGTAATCAAGGCCTAGCTAGAGTCTCGTCTCAAGATCACTTTTCTATACGTACCAACTAAGGCTCCAGTCAGTGCGAGATTAGCATCCTTGAATACCCCTTCAAACTGAATCCAAAAAGGCCCTCAACATCTCAATGTTGAGGGCCTTTTTTATCTTTCTGCAGCTTCTGAAAAACCACTAAGCACCAGGTAAAACTGCCAGCGCCTACAAGAACAAAACTGGCAGCGGCAGATAGCCTGAGCATGCTCTGTCACTTGTCTTTCCTGGAAATACAAAACAGTCAAAGCTCTTCGCCTGTCGGCCCATGGGCTGAGTATTTAGCGCTGTCCCAAGGCCGCAAACAAGGCTCGCAAAGCGCTATCCAGCAGATAGCCAATCAGACCAATCAAGACAATTACGGCCATCAGTTCGGAATATGCCATGCGATCACGCGTATCCAGAATCAGGTAACCCAAACCAGCCGACACACCCAGCATTTCGCAAGGTACCAGCACAATCCACAAGACACCAATAGCCAGTCGGCTACCCGTCAGTACCGAGCCTACAATGCCGGGCAGAATCAAGTACAACAGCGTTTCCAGCTTGGTGGCCGCCAGACTGCGACCCAGCATCAGCCAGCGCGGATTCAGATGCCGTACGCCCGAGGCTGTATTCAGCAAGACAGGCCAGACACCGGCCACACCCAACAGAAAATAAATCGGTGCATCCCCAATACCAAAGGCCATGACGGCAATAGGCATCCAGGACAGGGGCGAGATCATGCGCAGGAACTGGAACAAGGGAGTCAATGCGGCGTGAGCTCGCGCTGACAAGCCCAGCAGCAAACCGGCGGGCACGCCGACACCCAATGAGATCGCCAGCCCTACAAAAATACGTTGCAAGCTGGCACCTACGTGCATCCAGGTCTCGGACCAGCCCAGTATCTCCAGCAAGCTATGAAAGGCAGCTGCTGGTCCGAATTGCTGCATCAGAGGGCTGCTGGACCAGGCTGTGGCCAAGTACCACAGCACGACTCCCGCCAACAAACCGCCCAAGCCCCACAGGGTGCTGGCAATCCAGGCATTCATTTTGGGGCGTCGCAAAGACGCAGCCGATCGCGGATCAGACTGCGCCAATGACGGAGAAGAAGCAGACGCACTCAAACTCATACAACAATGCTCTCGTTGCGGGTGTATTGCTCGGACAAGCCAAACTGCGCCAGGCCCCCCTGCTTTTCCAACGCGGCACGGACAAAGCGGTCATCCACCAGATCGCTGGCTACGTGTTCAGGAGACAGCCCTTCCAGAAAACCACGCTCGCCCTGAATCAAGGTCCCTTGCAGCATTTGCACCAAGGACTCGGTGTAGCTGGGGAAAGGATAAGGTTGAAAATCGATACGCTGGTCGTCCCAGTCCGGATGACGAATCACGCCAGACTTCACGTATTGCGCACGATCCGCCGGGTCCGGGGACAGCACTTTCAACAGGTTTTCTTGAGTGTGCGGGGTATAGCGGTTCCCGCCTTCACGCGACAGGATCTGGGCCGCCTCGGCGCGGTGACTGCGTATCCAGATCTGTGCCTTGACCAGACCATCCACCACGGCTTGCGACCATTGGGGGCGAGTCTGCAAATCCTGCTCGTGCATGAAGGCCACGCAACAGGCGTGATCGCGCCAGACGTCGCCAGTAAAGCGCAAGATGCGGCCCATGCCCTGAGTTTCGGCTAAGGCATTGAAAGGTTCGGCCACCGTAAAACCGGCAATTCGCCCCGAGGCCAAGGCCGGCGGCATATCAGCAGGCGCCATCACCACCAGATTGACCTCATTGGGTGCCAGCGCAGCGGAGTTTTTCACGACAGGCGTCAGGCCGTATGCTTTGAGCACATGCTGCATCACCACATTGTGAATCGAGTACCAGAAAGGAATCGCCACCGTCTGCCCGCCCAATTGCTCGGCCGAGCTGATGTTCTGCGCCACCGTGATAGCAGAGCCACTCATGTGATTCCATGCCACCACCTTTGCAGGGACTTTGCTGCCGTAGCGCGCCCACACCGTCATAGGCGAGAGCAAGTGCACCAGATTGACCTGACCGGAGATAAAAGCCTCGATCAACTGAGCCCAACTGCGCACCATCACGGGCTTTTCAACCGCAATACCCGCTTCTTCAAAATACCCATTGTGATGCGCCACCAACATGGCGGTGGCATCGGTAATCGGCAAATAGCCGATACGCAAAGGCGCATTTGACTCACTTTGTGCACGGGCAGTCCCTTGGGCCAGCAAGGGCGCAGCACCCGCAACGGTCAGCAAAGACGCCAGTTTCAGCAAGTCGCGACGGGTACGGGACGTAGGAGATTCAATCATGAAATGCACCTTACAAAACAGCAGCGTGAACCGCCTGGGAGAGGCTTTGCTCCAGGCTGGCCACAATTTCCAGGCGTATGGCCTGAAGCCAGTTATCCAGATGAGATCGGGGGTGGGCCGGGCAGCTCCATTCACGCTGCAAACCGGCAGGACGGCCACCTAACAGCAGGACACGGTCCGCCAGCAAGAGGGCCTCATCAATATCGTGAGTGACCAGCACAATGGCGCAGCCGGTCTGATCGCGTATCGACAGAATCAGCTCCTGCATCTGGCGACGAGTTACTTCATCCAGGGCGCCAAAGGGTTCGTCCATCAACAAGACTTGTGGGCGTCGAGCCAGACAACGCGCAATGGCAACACGCTGTGCCATACCACCCGACAAGGCACCAGGACGCTGATGACGGCTTTCATACAAACCAACCTGACGCAGCGCCTGTTCAACCCGCAGGCGGCGTTCGGCGGCGGATACGGAAGGCTGGCGCGCAAAGCCCAGACCAAAACCGGTATTGGCCTGCACATTCAGCCACGGCAAGAGAATGGCTTCCTGAAACGCCATGGCCAAAGCGGGGTGAACCCCACGCACGGGCTGCCCCAGAAAGGACACCTCTCCCTGGGTGGGTGTTTGGAGGCCTGCCAGTACCCGCAACAAAGAGGATTTACCCACTCCGCTGGGGCCCAGCAGCGCCACGATATCGCCCGCGCGCACGCTCAAGTCCAGGTTCTGCAAGATCGTCTGGCCACCGTAGGCCAGATTGATCCCCCGAGCGGACAAGAGTCCGGCCCCTTCAGAATCGGTAGGCGAGGGGGCGGCGGAACTCATACTGCATCCTGCCCAAGTTCGGCTTTCAGCTGCGCCACCGTGGGTGAAATCAAAGGCACCAGCATGGCTTCGCGATAACGGCGCAGCAGTTGCGGATGCTTGCCCTGCATATAGGTCGCCCCGCCGATCGCGGAGCTTTCCAGGGCCACAGCCTGCGACGCCAAACTACTTAGCTCGATACGGACTTTGAACAAATCAGGCGGCGTGGCCGAGCCGGGCTTACGTACGGCATCAACCAGCACATCCGACAATTCCTGCACACGATCCAGCAGGCGGCGGGCGGGCTGCTCCTGTACCCATTGGCAGCGTGGCGCATCCAGCACTTGCTTCAAGGAACGACGTGCCAAGCCCATGGTCATCCCGCATTGCAGCGCCATGAAACGGGGGCGTACCGAGCGCACAAAGTGGCCTGCGTCGGGATGCAGCAAACGCTCTTGTCCCAGACGCACAGCATTGAACTTCAAAGCGGCGGTATTGCTGCCACGCAGTCCGACCAGATCCAGATCTGCGGAACGCTCCAAGCCTGGATCGCCCAGTTCTGCCACCCAAATACCGGCTTGCTCTTCAGGCATGGCGGCCACAATGGCAACCAGGCAGTTGCCGGGACGCAGATTGGTAATCCAGGGCAAGCGGCCCTCAAACTGCCAATGTCCTTGTTCAGGCTGAGCACGCACTTGCAGCTCTTCAATGCCACCCAAAAACTTGATGGCATTGGACAGACCCGTCGCACCGGCAACACTGCCATCCAGCAAACCGGGCAAATAGCGCTCGCGCATGGCGGGGTCCTGAACGTCACGCAGGTATTCAATAAAGGTACGCTGGCTCCACAGGACAAAACCTGCCGTCAGCGAATGTTCGGCCACTTCCACGATGGATTGAACGGCATCACCGAAGTCGGAAAAATCCGCTTTCAGGCCCAGGCTCAACAAACCGTCTTGCGCCAGGCGAGGCAACAAGGCCTGCGCCTGGGATGCATCGCTATCCAGCGACAGGGCATGCTCTTCCAGCCACTGGGCCAAGCCAGGCGACAAAACAGGGCGCTCTGAGGCCAGCACAGGCTGCTCAGCGCGCTTTAAGGCGTTTCCCATGCGTAGGCCTCCAGCTGGCTATTGAGCGGCGTACGCGCCAGATTATTGGCAAAGTTGCAGATCGTCGCCAAGCCAATACCGGTAATCACTTCCAGAGCCTGCTGGTCGCCGTAACCGGCAGCACGGAAATCGGCCAGAGCCTGATCCGACACCTGACCACGGGTATCAATCACGGCGCGACTGAACAGAGCCAGAGCCTGCAGGCGCTCGTCGTTGATCTGGTCAAAGCCACGCGCACGCAAAGCGGCCAGAATTTCCGGGTCCAGCTTGGCTTTATTGGTCGCAATGGCGGTGTGACCGGCCACGCAGAAACGGCAACCGTGAGTGGTACCGGCAACCAGTTGCACGACTTCACGCTCGACCAGCGACAGGCTGGCGGTGGCGTTCAAGGCGGACATATCCTGATAGGCTTGCAGGGCAACAGGAGCATTAGCCAAAATAGCCAGCAAATTGGACAAAAAGCCGCTACCACGCACAGCTTTTTCAAGCGCTGGTTTGACCGCCTCTGGTGCGGAGTCCACAGTATGCAAAGTTAAGCGAGTCATGATGGCGACAATTCCTTAGTTAATCCGAGAAGGTTTCATTGTCGATTGACTGGCGCCTTATCTCCATGTGCGAACATAGCGGTATTCATATTAAAAATATCCACGAAAAGAAATAAGCATATTTTCTGCATGAGCGACTCAGCCTTTCCTGACAGCCATTGCGCTGTCGACTCCAAAGACACAGGACACCCTGTGGAGGAACTGCTCTTGTCCGGGCTGGAAATCTCGGCCAGCCTGTTTCACTTGGGGCAATACTGCAATCAATGGGAAAGCAGCCTGCACGGGCACCAACGCGCAGGCTTTCATGTGGTCTTGCATGGGCCGTGCTGGCTGCATATTCAGCATCAGGAAGCCTTGGCCTTGCAGGCGGGTGACGCAGTGTTCTTCTTGCGGGATGTGCCCCATCGCTTAAGCTCCTCGCCCACGCCGCCAGACTGGAATGCGGCCATGCGGCGACAAACCATGCAGAGCCTGGAGCCACAAGTGCCACACAGTACGGGCTTGCTCTGTGGTTTTCTGGATCTGGGCCGTGGTTTGAGCGAATTGCTGCTGGCGACCGTGCCTGATGTTTTGTTGATTGATGGTTCTCAGACAGATGCAGATTCAGGACGCCCTTTGCTGGACTTGATCCAGGCCGAAATGCGACGCCAGCCGCAAGCCAACTCCAGCCTGCTGGAAAAGCTGGTGGAGCTGTTGTTGTTCTATACCTTGCGCCAGCAAATCGGACAGACACCGGCCGAAGGTGCCCTGCCCGCCGG
This sequence comes from Alcaligenes sp. DN25, assembly GCF_023674485.1. Taxonomy (NCBI): domain Bacteria; kingdom Pseudomonadati; phylum Pseudomonadota; class Betaproteobacteria; order Burkholderiales; family Alcaligenaceae; genus Alcaligenes; species Alcaligenes sp. DN25. Next base: position 4,072,694 of record NZ_CP098408.1, read on the forward strand.
CTTGATTCATCTGGCAAGTGACCCTGCCTTTGGTGGCCTGATCGAGCAGCTGCTGCGTGAACCCGCCAAAGCCTGGTCGGTGGACGATATGGCCGCCTATCTGAATATGTCTCGTGCCGCCTTTCACCGCCGCTTTACCTTGCTGTGCGGGTTGGCACCGGCCCAGGTACTGTTGCAGCTACGTATGCAGCTGGCCAAACGCCAGCTGGAACAAGGGCTGACCATGGAGCAGATTGCCGAGCGTATCGGTTATAGCTCTGCGGCCGCATTCAGCGCCGCGTTCAGGCGCAGTGTGGGTGTCAGCCCGGCACAATGGCGCAAGCAAGACGCGCGTCCATAAGTCAGCAAGCTGCTACAACTCTGCCCCCCAGATTGTCGTCCTAACCCGAGTACGTATGCAGGTAGCTGGCACGATATAGCCCTCGCCCCATAGTTGCCACTGCATAGAATAGAACAAGCTGTTCCCGCTTTTTTGTGAAGGCTTCCGGCTTACGCATACAAGCTGCTAAGCCCCAAGCTTGATCATTCAGTTCAGCTGCGGGTTTAAGCTGCATGACGGGCAACAAGACGAAATACGAACATTGCTCCTGTCTATGAGCTATGAGCAACAGCAAAGTGGACAAGCATAAAAAAACCCCAATCTGTAAACAGATCGGGGTTTTTGACCTACCAGAGCCAGGCCGAAGCCTGGACATCTGAGCAAGCGTTTAGATCACGCGGGCTGCTTCGATCAGACGCACAACAGTCCAGGACTTGCTGCGGCTGATAGGACGGCCTTCGGTAATCTCAACGGTATCGCCTTCGTTGTACTGGTTGGTCTCGTCGTGCGCTTTGTATTTATTGGAGCGGACGATGATCTTGCCATACAAGGGATGTTTAACGCGGCGTTCAACCAGAACGACGACAGTTTTGTCCATCTTGTTGCTGACAACTTGACCGATCAGGGTACGTTGACGTTTTGCGGTAGTTTGAGTTTCGCTCATCTTACTTTCCTGCGGTCTCAGCCATGACGGTACGGACGCGAGCGATGTCGCGACGTACTTTGCCCAATTGGCTGGTGTTGGAAAGCTGTTGAGTAGCACGCTGCATGCGCAGGTTAAATTGTGCTTTCAACAGGCTCTCGAGCTCTTTTTGGAGCTCGGCGGCATCTTTAGTACGGAGTTCGCTGGCTTTCATGACGTCTCCTTAAGCACCGATCTGACGCGTTACGAACGTCGTCGAGATAGGCAGCTTGGCAGCGGCCAGACGGAATGCTTCGCGTGCCAGCTCTTCGCTAACACCTTCCATTTCGTACAGGACCTTGCCTGGTTGAATCTCAGCGACCCAGAACTCTGGATTACCCTTACCGTTACCCATACGAACTTCGGCAGGTTTCTGCGAAATTGGCTTATCGGGGAAGATGCGGATCCAGATGCGGCCACCACGTTTGATGTGACGGTTAATTGCACGACGTGCTGCTTCGATCTGGCGAGCAGTCAGACGGCCACGGTCAGTGGCTTTCAGACCAAATTCGCCAAACGAAACTTGCGCACCGCGAGTAGCCAGACCGGTGTTACGGCCTTTGTGCTCTTTGCGATACTTTCTGCGAGAAGGTTGCAGCATGTTTTATTCTCCTTCGGACGCAGCAGGAGCAGCGTCTTTACGAGGACCGCGGCCACGACCACCTGGACGGCGGTTTTCAGGGCGGTCACCACGTGGACGACGTGGGCGGCGCTCTTCAGGGGCTACGGTGTCAACAGGCATTTCGCCGTTAGGCAGCATGTCGCCCTTGTAGACCCAGACCTTGATACCGATGATCCCGTACGTCGTGTGCGCTTCGGAAGTACCGTAATCGATGTTAGCGCGCAGGGTGTGCAGAGGCACACGGCCTTCGCGGTACCATTCGGTACGAGCGATTTCGATGCCGTTCAAGCGACCCGAGCTCATGATCTTGATGCCTTGGGCACCCAGACGCATGGCGTTTTGCATGGAACGCTTCATCGCACGACGGAACATGATGCGCTTTTCCAATTGCTGAGCAATGGAGTCGGCGATCAGTTGAGCGTCGGTTTCAGGTTTGCGAATTTCTTCGATGTTAACGTGCACTGGCACGCCCAACAGGCGCTGCAGGTCAGCCTTCAGGCTTTCGATATCCTCGCCGCGCTTGCCGATCACTACACCAGGACGAGCCGAGTAAATAGTGATGCGAGCATTCTTGGCAGGACGCTCGATGACCACACGGCCAACGGACGCACTTTTCAGCTTGCGTTTCAGGTATTCGCGCACACGGATGTCGTCAGCCAACATCGTACCGAACTCAGCACCGTCAGCGTACCAACGCGAGCTCCAGTTACGGTTAACAGCCAGGCGGAACCCAATTGGGTGGATTTTCTGTCCCATTGTGACTCCTTAAGCGCCGACTTTGACCACAATGTGGCAAGTCTGCTTCTCAATACGGTTACCGCGGCCTTTGGCTCGTGCAGAAAAACGCTTCAACGACTGAGCCTTGTCCACGTAAATGGAGGTGACTTTCAGTTCGTCGATGTCGGCGCCGTCATTGTGCTCAGCGTTGGCAATAGCCGATTCCAGAGCTTTCTTGATGATGCCAGCGGCTTTCTTGGGAGTGAAAGTCAGCGTATTCAGAGCGTGAGCGACGGACTTGCCGCGGACCATGTCCGCAACCAGACGTGCTTTTTGCGCCGAAATATGGACTCCACGAATAATTGCTGTAGTTTCCATCACTTATCTCCGGGCCTTTTTGTCCGCAGCGTGACCCTTGAAAGTACGGGTCAAGGCGAACTCGCCGAGCTTGTGGCCAACCATGTTCTCGTTGATATAAACGGGAATGTGTTGACGGCCATTGTGAACGGCAATCGTCAGCCCAATGAACTCGGGCAGGATGGTAGAGCGGCGCGACCAGGTTTTGATTGGTCGCTTGTCGTTACCCACAACGGCTGCGTCAACCTTTTTGATCAGGTGAGCATCAACGAATGGGCCTTTTTTGATCGAACGTGACATAGTGTTCGCCCCTTACTTGCGCTTACGGCGCGAAACAATCATGTTGTCTGTGCGCTTGTTACGACGGGTGCGGTAGCCCTTGGCAGGAGTACCCCATGGGCTGACTGGCTCACGGCCTTCACCCGTACGACCTTCACCACCACCGTGCGGGTGATCGACTGGGTTCATCGCCACACCGCGAACGGTAGGACGAATACCACGCCAGCGAACAGCACCGGCTTTACCGATTTGACGCAGGCTGTGATCGTGGTTGCTGACTTCGCCAATCGTGGCGCGGCAGTCGATGTGAATGCGGCGAACCTCACCGGAACGCAGACGCACTTGAGCGTACGTGCCTTCACGAGCCAGCAACACAGCGGAACCACCAGCGGAACGAGCGATTTGAGCACCCTTACCAGGCAGCATCTCGATGCAGTGAATGGTTTGACCCACAGGAATGTTGCGGATAGGCAAAGTGTTGCCGGAACGGATAGGAGCTTCCGCGCCAGACACAACCGTTGCACCCACTTCCAGACCACGAGGGGCGATGATGTAACGACGCTCGCCGTCCGCGTAGCACACCAATGCGATGTGAGCGCTGCGGTTAGGGTCGTATTCCAGACGTTCTACTTTCGCAGGAATACCGTCCTTGTTGCGACGGAAGTCGACAATACGGTAATGCTGCTTGTGACCGCCGCCACGGTGACGAACCGTGATGTGGCCGTTGTTGTTACGGCCAGCACTGCTGGATTTCTTTTCCAGCAAAGCCGCGTAAGGAGCGCCTTTGTGCAGTTCAGGGTGAACCACTTTGATCATGCCACGGCGACCTGGCGACGTTGGTTTTACTTTTACCAATGCCATATTAGTTCACCTCAGAAAAGTCGAGTTCCTGACCGGGCTTGAGCGAGACATATGCCTTGCGCACACTGCGGCGGCGACCCATGAAACGGCCAAAGCGCTTTTCCTTGCCCTTCTGATTGAGCACCTGCACCGACTCAACTTCTACTTTGAACAGCAGTTCAATAGCAGCTTTGATTTCAGGCTTGGTAGCATCAGGAGCGACGCGGAAAGCGATTTGCTGATTTTTTTCGGCAACGTACGTGGCTTTTTCAGTCACGACAGGAGCCAGAATTACTTGCAATAGACGTTCGGCGTTCATCCCAACATCTCCTCAAACTGAGCGACAGCCGCTTTGGTGACCAACACTTTTTTGTAGTGGATCAGGGACAGCGGGTCGGCGTAGCGTGGTTCAACCACAGCAACGTGAGGCAGGTTACGCGTAGCCAGGTACACGTTCTCGTCCAGCGCGTCGGTGATGATCAGCACGGATTCCAGGCCCAGGTCTTTCAGCTTGTTGGCTGCCAGACGGGTCTTGGGTGCCTCCAGAGTGAAGGAATCAACAACCAACAGACGCTCGTCACGGACCAACTGAGACAGAATCGCGCTGATACCGGCGCGGTACATCTTCTTGTTGACCTTGTGTGCGTAGTTTTCTTCACCGGTGTTGGGGAATGCACGACCGCCTCCACGCCACACGGGCGAGGATGTCATACCAGCACGAGCGCGGCCGGTGCCTTTCTGGCGCCATGGCTTCTTGGTGCTGTGGTTGACTTCGGCACGAGTCAATTGCTTGCTGTTACCGCTGCGAGCATTGGCTTGGTATGCAACAACGATCTGGTGAACCAGTGCTTCGTTGAATTCACGACCGAAAACGGTTTCGTTGGCCTGCAATGTGGATGCAGCTTGGCCTTGTTCGTTCAGGAGCTTCAGTTCCATGGATTAGGCTCCTTTCACAGCAGGGCGCACAACGATATTGGCATTCTTGTGACCTGGGACAGCGCCCCGGACCAGCAACAAGCCACGCTCGGCGTCGACGCGGATCACGTCAAGATTCTGAACCGTACGGGTAACGTCACCCATATGGCCCGACATTTTTTTACCTTTGAACACACGGCCTGGATCCTGGGCTTGACCAATGGAACCGGGTACGCGGTGCGAGCGCGAGTTACCGTGGCTGTTACGCTGGCCGCCAAAATTGTGGCGTTTGATGGTACCGGCAAAGCCTTTACCGATCGTGGTGCCCGTAACGTCAACCTTCTGACCCGCTTCGAAAATGCTTTCCACAGCAACTACGGAACCGGCGGAAAGCTCGGCGATAGCAGCGGGGTCGAGGCGGAATTCTTTCAGGATGCTGCCAGCTTCAACGCCAGCTTTTGCATAGTGCCCTGCCTGGGGCTTGGTAACGCGTGTTGCACGACGGGTGCCAAAGGCAACCTGTACAGCAGCGTAACCGTCAACTGCGGGCGTCTTGACCTGGGTGATGCGGTTGTTGGACACGTCCAGCACGGTCACAGGGATGGACTCGCCTTCCTCTGTAAACACACGGGTCATGCCAACTTTACGCCCAACAAGGCCCAGCCGCCACGCGGCAGGCGTAGGTGTCGAGTTCGACATCGTTTTCTCCATTCCTGACTACGATTGGTCAGGGCTAACTGAGAGTACACGCAATAATTTGCGCGACGACCATAGCCAAAACTTTTTGGCTAAGCTAGTAAATATAGCACGCGGCTGTAAAGCCAAGCAAGATTTACTGCAAAAATCTGCCCTAAACTGCTTGATTGACAACAGTTTTTTTGAATTCGGGGTGCTTGGCTATGCAGTCTGAACCAGAAAAATTGATCTGCTGCGCATTTTCTATTGGTGCGCCTTATTGACAAAACGAGCCACGTATTCGTTCACCGGTTCATCACGAATTTGAGCCGGAGTACCGCTTTGTTCCACCCTGCCCTCACGTAGCACCACAATATGCTTGCCCAACCGTAATGCCTCATCAATATCGTGAGTAATAAAGATGATGGTTTTGTTCAGGCTGCTTTGCAGGCGTAAAAGCTCATCCTGCATCTCGTAGCGAATCAAGGGATCCAGGGCCGAGAAGGCTTCGTCCATCAAAAGAATGTCTGCATCAACGGCCAAGGCTCGGGCAAGTCCTACTCGTTGCTGCATCCCGCCTGACAATTCGTCCGGATAGTTATCGGCATAATCATGCAGACCCACGCGCTCCAGCCATTGCCGAGCCTGCTCTCTGGCCTGTGAACGCTTGTCTCCTCGGACCTCCAGACCGAAGGCGACGTTCTCCACCACCGTCAAATGGGGCAGCAAGCCAAAGGCCTGAAAGACCATGCTGATTCCATAGCGACGAAATTGTCGCAAGCTGGCCATGTGCAGCTGCAATATGTCCTGCCCATCCACCAACACCTGCCCGGCACTGGGGTCGATCAAACGGTTGATGTGACGCACCAGCGTGGATTTGCCCGAACCGGATAAACCCATGACGCAGGATATCTGCTGCGCGGGAAAGCAGGCATCGACCCCTGCCAGGCCTACGATGCAATCCGTCTGCTTTTGCACGGCCTGCTTGTCGGCCCCCTGCTTTAACAGCTCTACGGCTTCGGTCGCCCGGCTCCCAAAGACCTTATAAACGTCTCGCAGTTCTATCTTGCAGGCCTGCTCACCCGAGGGGGTAGGAATGGTATTCATGCTTGCCTCCTGACCTTGCGACGGTGACGCTGAGAACGACCAAAGGATTGAGAGATTCGGTCAATAACAATGGCCAGGATCACAATCGCCACCCCCGCCTGCAAACCACGTCCTATATCTAGTGTCTGAATACCAGCCAGCACGTCTTCACCCAAACCCTGGGCTCCAATCATGGAAGCAACTACCACCATGGACAAGGCCATCATGGTGGTTTGATTAATACCGGCCATGATGCTGGGTCGCGCCAGCGGCAAGGTGACCTTGGTCAGCATTTGCCAGCGTGTAACCCCGTACGCCTGGGCTGCTTCCATCACATGTTTGTCCACCTGTCGCAAGCCCAGGCTGGTCAGGCGAATCAAGGGAGGGACGGCATAGACAACAGTGGCCAAAACGGCGGGAACCTTACCCAGACCGAACAGCATCAGTACCGGGATCAGATACACAAAACTGGGCATGGTTTGCATCACATCCAGTACGGGCGTCAGCACTTTTCTAAGCAGACGGCTACGAGCACTAAGAATGCCAACCGGGACGCCAATCAGCACAGAAAAGACTGTGGCCACCAGCACCAAGGTGAAGGTTTGCATCAGCTTGTCCCACAGACCCATGGCGCCTATCAAGTACAGGCCCGCTACATAGAGCAGAACAGGCAAAAAGCGCCGTTGTCCCCACCAGGCCAGCAAACCGGTCAACGCCAGAATCGCCCAGGCAGGCACCTGCTGCAACACACGCTCTACCGGCAAGATGGCATGCGTCAGAATCCAGGCACTGATCTGACGAAATCCTGTTCCCCAATCCTGTACGACAACCAGCAACTGACGGTTCACCCAATCAGCAGCCGACCACTCCGGGAAGAAACGGGACTGCGCTGTGGCTACTGGTTTTGTTGCTTGAGGCTCCAAAGCAGCCTGCAAGCGATCTGCCTGAGCCACTGGCATCCACTGACGCCATTGCTCTTCGTTTTCTTTCAGGAACTTCTGTACCTGCGTACTGGCGTTCTGCCCGCCTTCGGTCATGCCCAAAATGATCTTGTTCATCTGCTCGGGCTCCAGCTGGATCTTTTCAAACAAAGTGACCAGCTCGGGGTGGGACTCTACGAAAGGAGTAGAAGCCGCTACGCCTATATGCGCCAGGATAAAGTCCGTAGGGCAGATCTTGCCCTTGCCCGACACAGCAGCTTCCCAACAGCTTTCATTGAAAGGCGCGCTAGCTAACTTCTTGAAGGAATATTTGGCCATCAGACCCGCAGGCTGCCAGTAATAGAACAGGATGGGTTCACGCCTGTCATAGGCGGCGCTGATTGCCGCATCCAGAGCCGCACCCGTACCGGGCCGAAAGTTTTGATAGTGCTCGCCCAAACCATAGAGATTGAACAGGCGACTATTGAAGGTTTCACATACCCAGCCGGAGGGGCAGTTATAGAAGCGGCCTTTATTGGGCTGTTCCGGGTCACTAAAAACAGTGGCGTAGCGCCCTAAATCCTCAACTTTCTGTAGATCGGGTGCAGTTGGCTTGATTCCCTTGTCCGGGTCGCCATCGATGACATAGTCCGGCACATACCAGCCCTGTTCTGCCCCACCCTTCAGGGTATTACCAAGTACCTGCACCTGGCCGGCTTCAATGGCTTTTTCAATGATCTCGGTACGTCCCGACCAGATCTCGCCAATTACTTGAATATCATTTTGCGCCAGCGCACTTTCCAAAGCCGCCGAGGAGCCTGGAACCCGTTCGGTCTTGCAACCGTAGGCCTTCTCCAGAATCTGCTGATACAGCTCGGTGCTAAATGCTGCGCTCTCCCAGCTCAGGTCCGCCAGCCGTATGGGTTTGTCGTCCGCACACGCTTGCGCTGATGCGCTGCTTCCCCACAGACATAGCCAGAGCGCCAGGAAATACCACAGGACCAGGAACGGCTTTCTTCTCCGATTTATCATTCTTGTCCTCCTTCAACCCTGCCCATCGTCGCATTTGTAGCCCTGGCAAAGTGTGTCCGGTCGTAAAAAGTAGACCAAAACCCGCTTTTTCCCAATAACAACACCATGATGAACTAGCCATGAACCACCTGAGAGCAAAGCTCTTGTTCTGTTCAGGATAAACGGACAGTCGCCATTGCTCCTGCAGCGCCAGAAGGAAACGTGCAGACGAAAAAAAACGCCATGCGGTCGCATGGCGTTTCTTTCGATGTAACTCGAACAGCTAGGCAGAATTACTGCAGAGCGATTTCGACGTCAACACCGGCTGGCAAATCCAGACGCATCAGAGCGTCGACGGTCTTGTCGGTAGGATCGACAATGTCCATCAAGCGCTGGTGGGTACGCATTTCAAACTGATCGCGCGATGTCTTGTTGACGTGCGGCGAACGCAGAATGTCGTAGCGACGGATACGTGTTGGCAGTGGTACTGGACCACGAACAACAGCGCCGGTGCGCTTGGCGGTTTCTACGATCTCAGCAGCAGACTGATCGATCAACTTGTAATCGTAAGCCTTCAGACGGATGCGGATTTTCTGGTTTTTCATGGGTAATCCTAAAGAACGATATAAGTGGGGCCTTTTTGACCGGGTTTATCGATTACTCGAAGAAACGCTGACTAAAAAGCACCCCTTTTGGGGGTAGCAAAGACGCGGCGGGAAGGTTTGCACCTTCACACCGCGATCAAGGCTTATTACTTGATGATTTTTGCAACCACGCCAGCGCCAACGGTACGGCCGCCTTCGCGAATAGCGAAGCGCAGACCTTCTTCCATGGCGATAGGAGCGATCAGGGACACTTTCATCGAAATGTTGTCGCCTGGCAGAACCATTTCCTTGTCTTCTGGCAGCTCGATGGTGCCGGTCACGTCAGTTGTACGGAAGTAGAACTGAGGACGGTAGCCCTTGAAGAAAGGAGTGTGACGACCACCTTCTTCTTTGGACAGAATGTACACCTCGGCGTCGAAGTCAGTGTGTGGCTTGATCGAGCCTGGCTTGGCCAGAACCTGACCACGTTCCACGTCTTCACGCTTGGTACCACGCAGCAGCAGACCGACGTTATCGCCAGCTTCGCCCTGGTCCAGCAGTTTGCGGAACATTTCAACGCCGGTACAAATGGTCTTGACCGTGTCTTTGATACCCACGATTTCGATTTCTTCGCCGACCTTGATGATGCCGCGCTCAATACGACCGGTCACAACCGTACCACGGCCGGAGATCGAGAACACGTCTTCAACAGGCATCAGGAAGGTACCGTCAACGGCACGCTCAGGCGTAGGAATGTAGCTGTCCAGCGCTTCGGCCAGAGCCAGAACGGCTTGGCTGCCCAGTGGGCCTTCGTCGCCTTCCAGAGCCAGTTTGGCCGAACCCTTGATGATCGGGGTGTCGTCGCCAGGGAAGTCGTACTTGGACAACAGTTCACGAACTTCCATTTCAACCAGTTCGATCAGCTCTTCGTCATCAACCATGTCGGCCTTGTTCAGGAACACGATGATGTAAGGAACGCCAACCTGACGGCTCAGCAGGATGTGCTCGCGAGTCTGGGGCATTGGGCCGTCAGCAGCCGAGCAAACCAGAATAGCGCCGTCCATCTGGGCAGCACCGGTAATCATGTTCTTGACGTAGTCAGCGTGGCCGGGGCAGTCAACGTGAGCGTAGTGACGGTTAGGCGTTTCGTACTCAACGTGCGACGTGCTGATGGTGATACCACGTGCTTTTTCTTCAGGGGCGTTGTCGATCTGCGAGTAATCGCGCGCTTCGCCGCCGTATGCCTTGGACAGAACCGTGCAGATTGCAGCGGTCAGAGTGGTTTTACCGTGGTCAACGTGACCGATAGTACCGACGTTGACGTGCGGTTTAGTCCGTTCAAACTTACCTTTTGCCATGATTTATCCCAATTATGTTTTACAGGAAAACAAAAAAATTGTTGAGCAGCCCGCCATAGGGCGGGCTGATATTGCTATTACTTACCGCGAGCGCTGATCACTTCGTCAGCCACGTTCTTTGGAGCTTCAGCATATTGCTTGAATTCCATCGTGTACGTAGCGCGACCTTGTGTTTGCGAACGCAGGCTGGTCGAGTAACCGAACATCTCGGCCAGAGGAACCTCGGCCTTGATGACCTTGCCACCACCAACCATATCGTCCATACCCTGAACCATACCGCGACGGGAGGACAAGTCACCCATCACTGTACCGGCGTATTCCTCAGGGGTTTCAACTTCTACAGCCATGGTGGGCTCCAGCAGAACTGGGGCAGCCTTGCGCATACCATCCTTGAAGGCCATCGAAGCGGCCATACGGAAGGCGTTTTCGTTCGAGTCCACATCGTGGTACGAACCGAAGAACAGCGTAGCCTTGACGTCAACCACTGGGTAGCCAGCGACCACACCTGCGGACAGGGTTTCGCGAATACCTTTTTCAACGGCAGGAATGAATTCGCGAGGAACCACACCGCCCTTGATGGCGTCAACGAACTCAAAGCCACCGCCTGCTTCCAGGGGCTCCAGCTTGAGGACAACGTGACCGTACTGACCACGACCACCGGACTGTTTGACGAATTTACCTTCGATTTCGTCGCAAGTCTTGCGGATGGTTTCGCGGTAAGCCACTTGTGGTTTACCCACGTTGGCTTCCACGCCGAATTCACGGCGCATGCGGTCTACCAGAACTTCCAGGTGCAGCTCGCCCATACCGGAAATAATGGTCTGGCCGGATTCTTCGTCGCTGCTGACGCGGAAAGAAGGATCTTCCTGAGCCAGACGGGACAAGGCCACGCCCATTTTTTCCTGGTCGGACTTGGTTTTTGGTTCCACAGCCTGCGAAATCACGGGCTCTGGGAACTCCATGCGTTCCAGAATGATGTGCTGACCGGCGTCACACAGGGTTTCACCTGTGGTCACGTCTTTCAGACCCACCACGGAAGCGATGTCACCAGCAACCAGTTCTTTCAGCTCGGCACGGTTGTTTGCGTGCATCTGCAAGATACGGCCGATACGCTCTTTCTTGCCCTTGATAGGGTTGTAGACCGTGTCGCCCGAACGCAGAACGCCCGAGTAAACGCGTACGAAAGTCAATTGACCAACAAAGGGGTCAGTCATCAGCTTGAACGCCAGAGCGGACATTGGCTCTTCGTCGCTGGCTTTACGATGAATGACTTCACCGTCATCGTCCGTACCTTCGACAGGTGGAATATCCACTGGCGATGGCAGGTAATCGATCACGGCGTCCAGCATGCGCTGTACACCCTTGTTCTTGAACGCGGTACCGCACAGCATTGGCTGAATTTCGCAGGCAATGGTACGTGTACGCAGACCCAGGTTGATGTCCTCTTCGGAGAGGTCACCGTTTTCCAGGTACTTGTTCATCAGGTCTTCGCTGGCTTCAGCAGCCGACTCGACCATTTTTTCACGCCATTCTTCAGCCGAAGCTTGCAGCTCGGCAGGAATGTCGGTGTATTCAAACTTCACGCCGTTGCTGGCTTGATCCCAGATGATTGCTTTCATCTTGATCAGGTCAACCACGCCTTGGAAATCTTCTTCAGCGCCGATCGGGATAACGACAGGCACGGGGTGGGCTTTCAGACGCAGCTTGAGCTGGTCGTAAACCTTGAAGAAGTTAGCGCCAGTACGGTCCATCTTGTTGATGAAAGCCAGACGAGGCACACCGTATTTGTTGGCTTGACGCCATACGGTTTCCGACTGAGGCTGAACACCACCCACCGCGCAGTACACCATGCAAGCGCCGTCCAGCACGCGCATGGAACGCTCAACTTCAATAGTGAAGTCAACGTGGCCGGGGGTATCAATGATGTTGATACGGTGTTCTGGGTAATTGCCCGCCATACCACGCCAGAAAGCAGTGGTAGCAGCCGAGGTAATGGTGATCCCGCGCTCTTGCTCTTGCTCCATCCAGTCCATGGTGGCCGAACCTTCGTGGGTTTCGCCCAGTTTGTGGTTCACACCGGTGTAGAACAGGATGCGCTCGGTAGTGGTCGTTTTCCCGGCGTCGATGTGAGCCGAGATACCGATGTTGCGATAGCGCTGAATAGGGGTTTTGCGGGCCATGGTTATATGTCCTCAGATTACCAACGGAAATGGCTGAATGCTTTGTTAGCATCGGCCATCTTGTGCGTGTCTTCACGCTTTTTCATTGCACCGCCACGGCCTTCAGCCGCATCGGACAATTCGCCGGCCAGGCGCAAGTCCATCGATTTTTCACCGCGCTTTTTAGCGGCTTCACGCACCCAGCGCATGGCCAGAGCCAAACGACGCACGGGACGCACTTCGACAGGTACCTGGTAGTTAGCGCCACCAACACGGCGGCTCTTCACTTCAACAACAGGTTTTACATTATTGATGGCAGCATTAAACACTTCGAGCGGATCTTTGCCGGTTTTCTGCGCAATTTGTTCCAGCGCGCCATAAACAATACGTTCGGCAACAGCTTTCTTGCCGGACAGCATGACCACGTTCATGAACTTGGCCAGCTCAACGCTGCCAAATTTCGGGTCAGGTAGGATTTCACGTTTGGGTACTTCGCGACGGCGAGGCATTTTTATTTCCTTGTGACTATTCAGTTGAACCGCTTTTCGCGGTCTCGGTCATTCATGACAAATGACCACTTACCTACCATGGCACTCAGGCCACGGTTGCACGGATCCAGACCAGGGAACTGATCAATGGATACATGGATTACTTGGGACGCTTGGCGCCGTACTTGGAGCGGGCTTGTTTACGATCCTTGACGCCTTGCAGGTCAAGAGCACCGCGAACAATGTGGTAACGCACACCTGGCAAGTCTTTAACACGACCACCACGGACGAGAACGACCGAGTGCTCTTGCAGGTTGTGGCCTTCACCACCGATGTAAGAAATGACTTCGAAGCCGTTGGTCAGACGCACTTTGGCGACTTTACGCAGAGCGGAGTTAGGCTTCTTGGGGGTCGTGGTGTATACACGGGTGCAAACACCGCGGCGTTGTGGGCAGTTCTCGAGCGCAGGGCTCTTGCTGCTAACGCGGCTGACTTCGCGCGGTTTACGCACGAGCTGGCTAATGGTTGGCATGACCTTTACGTATCCTATAACGTACTTTACGTACTGGTTGACGTATATGTTTTGAAAAACGCCGTCCAGTTGGCGGGTGTTGAAACCCTGGACCGGAAGCGGCATTGCGCAATACCACTCCCCATAAAACACGAAAAAGAGCGGTCTTGCACATGGCTTGGGCTTGATTTCAAGCACTAAAAAAGTGCCCGCAGCCCCTAAATTCAGGGCTGCCATCAAATTACTGCAAGGTGTACCGGCAAAGGATCCTTAAAGTAAGCTCTAAAATTTACCACAGTAAACCCTTATAGGTCAACGATTTGGACACCAATCCGGCAGTTTCCCGTTGTCACGGCACACGCATGGAAGCACTTGGTCACTCGCTATCTACATATCGTTATACTGCAGGGCTATTGCACTTCTGCGACAAGGACAATACCCATGATCATCGCTTCCCTGGAAGACGACCTCGTCCAGGCTGAACTGATTGCCCGGATCCTGACCGAGGCTGGCTATGAATGTCGCTCCTTTCATCAAGGAAAGGACCTGCTGGCCGCTCTGGCCAAGCCACATAATTTCGGTTTATTGCTACTGGACTGGGAACTGCCGGACGTCAGCGGCCTGGATGTGTTGCGTTGGGTTCGCACCACACTGGGCCATGCCCTGCCCGTCATATTCCTGACCAGCCGTACCCAGGAAGAGGATCTGGTCACGGGTTTGCAGGCCGGAGCCGACGACTATATTAATAAGCCCGTACGCAAGGGAGAGCTGGTTGCGCGCGTCAATGCCGCTGTGCGCCGTCTGGATCTGAGCACCTCGGCCACTCAGGACAGCCGCTTTTCGTTTGCAGGCTACGACATCTTTCCTGAACAAGGCCATATTGTGCTGAACGGTGAAACCGTTACCCTGGCGCCCAAAGAATTTGAGTTGGCCCTTTTACTGTTTCGCAACCCCGGCCGCCTGTTCTCGCGTGATGTTTTAAGCTCCGCGGTCTGGAACCGGGAAATTCCGGCCACCTCCCGTACGCTGGACACTCATCTGTCCAACATACGCCGTAAACTCCAGTTGCGACCCGAGAACGGGGTACGCCTGACGGCGTCTTACGCCCTGGGCTATCGCCTTGAACTTTTGACCGACCCTAGCTGATTTCTATGATTACTTTGCGTATCGCCGCGCCTCTCGTTTGCGGCCTGATTTGGGGTGGCGTCGTGTCAGCCCAACCTTCTGGCGCCCGCGGCGAAAATTTTGTCTATAAAGTGCTGGCCGGTGACACCTTGCTGGGCATCTCCCAGACCTATACCCGCCAGGACCGCAACTGGTCCGAAATTCAGCGACTGAACGCGGTGGCCGATCCCTACCGTCTACCTATCGGCAAAGAACTGCACATTCCATTTCGCATGATTCCGGAAGTGCCCGCCCCCGCCCGTATCACTCACCAGACCGGCCAAATTCTTGTGAACGGTCAAGCACTGGGTGCAGGAACGACTCATTTGCAAGAAGGCGACCTGATCCGAACAGGCAGCAATGGCTACCTGACGCTGGAGTTGCAAGACGGCAGCCAACTGAGCGTACCCGCACAGGCATCCTTGAGCGTGGCCCGCATGCGTGCCTTTGAAGGCACCGGCCTGACCGACTCGATCATCGCTCTGGACGATGGCGACGTGGAATCACGCGTTTCCCCGGAAAAAACCGGCGTAGGTCGCTTTGAAGTCCGCACCCCTGTCAGCATTACCGGTGTCCGTGGCACCGAATTGCGTGTGCGTACTCAACAAGGCGTGGCTCACAGCGAAGTGCTGGAAGGCCGCGCTGAATTGGGAACCCAGCAACGCAGCACCCCCACCGCCCTGAAGCAGAATCAAGGGGCCGCTGTAGGCACAGATGGCAATATCATGGCGCTGGAGCCATTGTTGCCCGCTCCGCAGATCTCCACGCCCGAGCGTCGCGGTGGCCAATGGAACAGCACGATTCAGGTCGTGCCCGGTGCCCAGGCCTATCTGGTCCAGACCTCTACCGACCCGCAAGGTGCCAAGCTGCTGTCGCGTAACATTACGACAGATACGGATATTCAGTTCGGTGCCTCGCGCCCTGGCACGTACTACGTTACCGTTCGTGCCATTGACCGCCATGGTCTGATGGGCCCGGACACGATCGAAAGCTTTGAAGGCGCAGCCAGCCTGACCAGCTCGGATGGCCAAGCCGTGGTCAGCAATTTTGGCGATCCAATCCTGCTGTCTCAGTTCGAGTAGCTAAACGGCGTACGGCATGAGCAGCCCGGCCCCCAGAAACAGCAAGCTACTCTCTGACCGGATTCGGAAAGAGTGGCATCTGGTTTCGGGCTTGCTGATGCTGCTGACCTTATTGTTCAGCTCCCTGCGTGACGACTTCGCGCTGGGCAAGCTGAACAACCTGATTTACGACTTCACCATGGCAGCCGCTCTTCCACAGGCTGCGCCCCCGGATATTGTCATTGTCGCCATCGACGACTACAGCATCGCCAACCTGGGCTTTTGGCCTTGGCGACGCATCAACCATGCCCAACTGCTAGGCCGTCTCGAACAGGCTCGTGCTGTCGGCATCGATCTGGTTTTTCAGGAACCCAACCCGGCTTACCCCGATGATGACCTGACTCTATCCGAGGCCATACATCATCACGGACGCGTTGTGCTGCCAATGATCTATGACACTCAGCGGCAGGCCGTGCATACCGCCATTCCCGTGCTCAGCCAGGCAGCCCAGGCGTCGGGCTACATCAATATCGAACCTGATTCAGATGGGGTAGTGCGACGTGTCGCCCTGCAGCAGACTACCCCCTTGGGCCGTGTGCTGCCGCACTTCACGATTGCCATGTTGATGACAGGCGGAGATGTGGATCTGGCCCTGCAAGCTCTGGACTCCAGTCAGAAAGACATTCCCCACATTCCCTTTCTGGGCCGCAGCGGCCATTTTCGGACCGTGCCTTACTTCAATGTCCTGAACGGTGATATTCCGCCCTCTTTCTTCAAGGATAAGTATGTGCTGGTAGGAGCCTGGGGCAGTGGACTGGGCGATACCTTTCCTACCCCTTTGTCCAAAGCCGGCATGAGCAGCATGTCGGGCGTGGAGATCCTGGCCAATACCTTGCAAGCCGTACGCAGCAATCATTGGGTGCGCACCCCACCGGCCTGGTTCATTGCGCTGGCCAGTTGCCTGCCAGTCCTGCTGGCATGTCAGGTTCTGATCTATCTGTCGCCACGCGCCACCTTGCTCAGCCTGATCGGGCTGGTCTTTGCGATCCTGCTGGTGAACTGGATCGCCATGCATGGCTTCAATCTGTGGATTCCGCCACTGGCCAGCCTGATTACTGTTCTGTTGGCCTACCCGCTATGGCACTGGCGCAGTCAGGAAGCTGCCCTGAATCAGGTGACCGAAGAACTGAACAAGCTGCAGCTGGAATACCCGGATGTCAGAACTGCTCTGAACGAGCGCCTATCGGGCTTAAGTACACGTAATCTGCCTCATCGTCTGACCCAGCTACATAAATCCATCAATCTGTTGCGCCAGGCCCAGACCAAGCGTGAAGAGACCTTGCGCTTCATTTCGCATGATATGCGGGCGCCCCAGAACTCCATCCTGGCACTAACGAGCTTGCAACGTCAGGATGACAGCAAGCTGCCGCCAGATCAGTTTCTGCACAAGATGGAAGGCTATGCCGAACAAACGCTGGAACTGGTGGACAACTTCATTAGTCTGGCACGGGCCGAGGCCATGGAAATGGTACTGAGCCCGCTGAACCTGTTTGATCTGTTGGCAGACTGTCTGGATGACGCTTGGGCCAGCGCCAGCAAGCGCTCTATCAGCCTGAACTTGAACGACTCGGAGCTGGTCTGGGTGAACGGCAATGCGCCCATGCTGCGCCGCGCCTTTACCAACCTGATTCAAAACGCCATCAAGTACGGACCGGATGGCAACCAGATTGATATAGACCTTGTGCTGGGCAACAACAGCGTTCAGGTATTCGTCAAAGATCAGGGCTGGGGAATTCCGGCAGAAAATCAGGCGACTATTTTTGAGCCTTATCATCGAGCCCACGAAAATACCGAAGGTGCACCTTCGGGTAGCGGACTAGGTTTGGCCTTTGTGAAAACCGTGATCAACAAACACGGCGGGGATATTGTCCTGGACAGCACGCGTAAGCAAGGCTGTACCTTTATCGTCTCCCTGGCCACGATTGCTATCTCCGATGAAGACTGAATTCTGGCGCGATGCCGCCCTGCCCTATGTAGAAAGCCGACGTGCCTGCAACAGCCGGATCTGCTATCAGGAGCACAGCCACCCCACCTACTCGATTGGCGCCGTTGATGGCGGTGGCAGCGTCTTTACGGGCGCACCCGGCGGCCCGGTCCAGCTTGCACCTGGGTCTGTGGTCTTTGTCCCCGCGCACCGCAGCCATGCCTGCAATCCGTTGCCAGATCAGTCCTGGAGCTATCAGATGCTGCATCTGGATGCGGGGTGGCTGGAGCAACTTTGGCAGGAAAGTACAGAGTTCAGACTTCAAGCCCAGGAGCCCATCCGCGTTAGTCACGAGCCACTGCTTTATGCAGCCTACTGTGACTTGAACTCGCTCTTGTTTTCAGCCGCTCCTCTACTGAGCAAAGAAGCAGCCCTGATCGACTTTTTGCTGCACCACGGCTCAGCCCAATCCCAGCCTTTGGCACCCGCTCCCCCACCTAGCCCCATCTTGCAGAAAACCCTGGATCGCTGGGTTGAAGGCCAATTAGCCACTATCCCCCTGCAAGAACTTGCTCGAGAAACCGGTTTTAGCCGCTACCAGCTGATTCGCGCCTTTCGTCGCCATACCGGCCTGACTCCACAGCGCTGGCAATTGAATCAACGTATCAACCTGGCCCGAAACGCCCTGCGCCAAGGCGACGAACTGGCTGATATTGCCTATCGCCTGGGCTTTGCCGACCAAAGTCATTTTCAGCGTGTCTTCAAGCACTACACCGGTGTCACTCCGGGCCAGTACCGCAGCTAAAGCGCGCGCACTTTTATTCAATACGGCACCCACGCTTCTGGTCACACTGCAGTTTTGCTTCTGGACGTACCGCCGTGTCCTTGTTCTTACTGATCGCCAGCACCCATTTCCTGGCCCTGCTTTCCCCCGGCCCCGATTTTTTCCTGATCGCCCGCAGCACCCTGGCCCATGGACGCTGGGTCGCAAGCGGAGCCTGTGCCGGTGTCGCCCTGGCCAATGGCCTGTACATCAGCCTGGCACTAACGGGCTTTGCCCGGATAAGCACTGGCAGCCCTCTCTTTGTGCTGCTACAGGGCGCTGGAGGGCTGTATTTACTGTACCTGGGCGTGAAATTCCTGCAGGTGGCCCATCACACTACTGGGCAATGGATCAAGGCCTCTGAAGCCTCTACAGGCGGCTGGTGGCATCACGCTCTGCTTGGCCTGCTCTCGGGGCTGCTGAATCCCAAGAACGCCTTGTTTTACGCCAGCCTGGCCTCTGTACTGGCCAGTAGCCGCGCTGGTACGGGCCTGCATATCTTGCTGGGTCTGTGGATGTTTTTAATTGTTTTACTCTGGGACTTGTTCATCACCGTTCTGATCGGGCACCCGCTCTGGCAGCAGCGTATACAAAAGCACTTGCCACGTATCGAACAGCTCTGTGGCCTGCTGTTGTGCCTGATCGCCGCTGCCGCCCTCTTCAACGTGGCTCAACACTTGGTCACAAACTAAACATTCCGAAAAGTGAAACCTGATCTGCACCGCCGTCAAGCTCTCTGAAGGTGATAGAGTGAGGCTGTTAGAGCCACATCAAACGATGGGAAAACAAATCATTTACGGTCTCGGACGCGGCGATATAAGCCGGTAAAATAGTCCGGGTCTTTGTTTTGTTAAGCACCTTGAGTGCGCTACAGTCTATGCTGTAAGACCGGAACAACACCACCCGTGTCCCGTTCCTTTTTTTGTCAGTTTTCAAGGAGTTACTAGAATGTTTGCCAAAATCGCTTTCACAGCCGTTCTTGGATTGGCCAGCGTGCCTGCTTTTGCTGCTTGCGACGTTACCATCGAAGGCAATGACTCCATGCAGTTCAACACCAAGAGCATCGTTGTTGACAAGACATGCAAGGAATTCACAATCAACCTGAAACATACTGGCAAGCTGCCTAAAGCAGCCATGGGCCACAACGTCGTTATCTCGAAGAAAGCCGATGAAAGCGCTGTTGCTACCGATGGCATGAAAGCCGGTCTGGACAACAACTACGTTAAAGCCGGTGACGAGCGCGTGATCGCTCACACTGACGTGATCGGCGGCGGTGAAAGCACCTCCGTAACCTTTGACGTCTCCAAGCTGAAAGAAGGCGAAGACTACGCATTCTTCTGCTCCTTCCCAGGTCACTGGAGCATCATGACTGGCGAAATCAAGCTGGGTAGCTAAGCGCATCCGCTTGTAGCCGCCAGGCGGCCATAAAAAATCCCCACGTGGCCTGGCCATGTGGGGATTTTTTTTAGCTCGAGCTATCTGGTTTTAACCGACTACCTGAAGGTAGCGGCCCACCCTGGATAAACAGGGTGGGGAACCACCAAGTCTTGCTTATTCCTGATCGCCCTCTGGGGCTGCAGGTTGCTGCTCGGGCTCGGAGGCGCCGGACACAAAGACCGGGTCTTCCGAAGGCTCAGGAGCCGACGCAAACGGGTTTTCCAGTTCACGGGCTGCTTTGCGCTCTGCCACTTCAAAGGCTTCTTTTTCCTTGCGGGCGGAATGGAAGGCCATACCGGTACCAGCAGGAATCAGACGACCCACGATCACGTTTTCTTTCAGACCACGCAGATCGTCGGTTTTGCCCATGATGGCCGCTTCAGTCAACACGCGGGTGGTTTCCTGGAAGGAAGCCGCCGAGATGAAGGAGTCGGTCGACAGCGAGGCCTTGGTAATACCCAGCAGCACGTTTTCGTACGTAGCTGGAATACCGTTTTCGGCCAGAACGCGATCGTTCTCGTTCAACAGTTCGGAGCGTTCAACCTGTTCACCCGTGATGAAGTTGGTATCACCGGCATCCACAATGTTCACGCGGCGCAGCATCTGACGAACAATCACTTCAATGTGCTTGTCGTTGATCTTCACACCCTGCAGACGGTAAACGTCCTGCACTTCGTTAACAATGTAGTTGGCCAGCTTCTCGATACCCTTCAAGCGCAGGATGTCGTGCGGATCGGCTGGGCCGTCCACAATCATCTCGCCCTTGTTCACCACTTGACCGTCGTGAGCCAGAACCTGTTTTTCCTTCGGAATCAGGAACTCGTGGCTGACGCCGTCCAGGTCGGTAATGACCAGACGCTGTTTGCCCTTGGTGTCCTTACCGAAGGAAACCGTACCCGTAACTTCGGCCAGCAGGCCGGCGTCCTTGGGCGAACGAGCTTCGAACAGTTCGGCCACACGTGGCAGACCACCGGTAATGTCTCGAGTCTTTTGCGATTCCTGGGGAATACGCGCCAGAATCTCACCCACGGACACTTGCTGACCGTCGCGAACGGTAATCAGCGCGCCCACCGGGAAGGAGATATTGACCATGTGATCGGTACCAGCGATCTTGATCTCCTGACCTTGCTCGTTCAGCAGCTTGATCTGAGGACGCATGGTGATCTTGCCACCACGTGTCTTGGGAGTGATCACAACCAGAGTCGACAGACCGGTCACTTCGTCCACCTGACGAGCCACGGTCACGCCTTCTTCGATGTTCTCGAAGCGAACGGTACCGGTGTACTCGGACACGATAGGACGGGTCAGCGGATCCCAGCTTGCCAGACGCTGGCCAGCCTTGATGGCTTCACCATCGCCCACCGTAATGGTGGCACCGTAAGGCACTTTGTGGCGTTCACGTTCACGACGGTTGTCGTCAAAAATGACGATTTCACCGGAACGGGAGATCGCAACACGTTCGCCCTTGGCGTTGGTCACATAGCGCAGACCAATTTCAAAACCGACCGTACCAGCCGTCTTGGTTTCCACCGAGCTTGCCAGCGCTGCACGCGAAGCCGCACCACCAATGTGGAACGTACGCATGGTCAGCTGGGTACCCGGTTCACCGATGGACTGCGCAGCGATAACACCGATGGCTTCACCACGGTTAACCAGCATACCGCGGCCCAGATCGCGGCCGTAGCAGCTTGCGCACAAGCCGTGACGGGTTTCGCAAGTCAGCGGAGTGCGGATCTTGACTTCATCAATACCCAGGTTGTCGATCAGGTCGACCAGGTCCTCGTTCAGCAAGGTGCCGGCGGGGATAACCAGTTCCTGATTGTCAGGGTTGACGATGTCGGTCGAGGCCACACGGCCCAGAATCAGATCGCGCAGGGGCTCGATAACCTCACCACCATCCAGGATGGCTTTCATGGTGTAGCCGCCCTTGGTACCGCAATCGTCTTCGGTAATGACCAGATCTTGAGTCACGTCGACCAGACGACGAGTCAGGTAACCGGAGTTAGCCGTCTTCAAGGCCGTGTCGGCCAGACCCTTACGAGCACCGTGAGTCGAAATAAAGTACTGCAGTACGTTCAGACCTTCACGGAAGTTCGCGGTAATAGGCGTTTCAATAATGGAGCCATCAGGCTTGGCCATCAGACC
Source organism: Alcaligenes sp. DN25 (assembly GCF_023674485.1). Lineage (NCBI taxonomy): Bacteria > Pseudomonadati > Pseudomonadota > Betaproteobacteria > Burkholderiales > Alcaligenaceae > Alcaligenes > Alcaligenes sp. DN25. Next base: position 4,094,831 of record NZ_CP098408.1, read on the forward strand.
ACGCATACCAGCCAGCTGACGAATCTGTGCAGCCGAACCACGAGCACCGGAGTCCGCCATCATGTAGATGGAGTTGAAGGACTCTTGACGTACTTCTTCACCAAAGCGGTTGATCACTGGCTCGGAAGCCAGCTGTTCCATCATGGCCTTACCCACGCGGTCACCGGCTTTGCCCCAGATGTCCACTACGTTGTTGTAGCGTTCCTGAGCGGTCACCAGACCCGAAGAGTACTGCTTGTCAATTTCTTTAACTTCGTTGCTAGCCTGAGCCAGGATGCTTTCCTTGACGACAGGCACAACCATGTCATTCATGGCGATGGAAATACCACCACGAGTTGCCAGACGGAAACCGGACTGCATCAACTTGTCGGCAAAAATCACGGTGGCACGCAGGCCGCAGCGACGGAAGGACTGGTTGATCAGACGCGAAATTTCTTTCTTCTTCAACGCACGGTTCAGTGCGGTGAAAGGCATGCCCTTGGGCAGAATTTCGGACAGCAAGGCACGGCCAGCAGTCGTTTCGTAACGCTTGATGGTCTTGACCCACTCACCGTCTTCGCCCTTCTCGAATTCTTCGATACGGACGGTCAGACGAGTTTGCAGCTCGACTTCCTTGTTGTCGTAGGCGCGCTGAACTTCAGCCACGTCGGCCATGAACAAGCCTTCGCCCTTGCCGTTTACCAGTTCGCGGGTCGCATAGTACAGACCCAACACGATATCCTGGGAAGGAACGATGGATGGTTCGCCGTTGGCGGGGAACAGCACGTTGTTGGAGGCCAGCATCAAAGTGCGCGCTTCCAGCTGGGCTTCCAGCGACAGCGGCACGTGAACGGCCATCTGGTCACCGTCAAAGTCAGCGTTAAAGGCGGCACACACCAGGGGGTGCAGCTGAATCGCTTTACCTTCGATCAGGACCGGTTCAAAAGCCTGAATACCCAAACGGTGCAGCGTAGGCGCACGGTTCAGCATCACGGGATGCTCGCGGATCACCTCTTCGAGGATGTCCCACACCACTGGTTCCTGGCTTTCCACCAACTTCTTGGCTGCCTTGATGGTCGTAGCCAGACCCATCAATTCCAGACGGTTGAAGATGAAGGGCTTGAACAGCTCCAGCGCCATCAGCTTGGGCAGACCGCACTGGTGCAGCTTCAACTGAGGACCCACCACAATCACGGAACGACCGGAGTAGTCCACGCGCTTGCCCAGCAGGTTCTGACGGAAACGACCGCTCTTGCCCTTGATCATGTCGGCCAAGGACTTCAGTTGACGCTTGTTGGCGCCGGTCATGGCTTTACCGCGACGACCGTTATCCAGCAAGGAGTCCACGGACTCTTGCAGCATACGTTTTTCGTTGCGCAAGATGATGTCCGGAGCCTTCAGTTCCAGCAGACGCTTCAAACGGTTATTACGGTTGATAACGCGGCGGTACAGATCGTTCAGGTCGGAAGTGGCAAAGCGGCCGCCGTCCAGTGGTACCAGCGGACGCAGGTCCGGTGGCAGCACGGGCAGCACTTCCATGATCATCCAGTCTGGCTTGATGCCGGATTTCTGGAAGCCTTCCAGCACTTTCAGACGCTTGGAGATCTTCTTGATCTTGGCGTCCGAGCCAGTGGCTTTCAGTTCGGCACGCAGGCGCTCGACTTCGCGATCGATGTCGATCGTACGCAGCAGTTCGCGCACCGCTTCCGCGCCCATCAGGGCGTGGAAGTCGTCACCGTACTCTTCAGTCTTGGACAGGAAATCGTCATCGGACATGATCTGACCGCGCTTGAGCGGGGTCATGCCAGGTTCGATTACGCACCATGCTTCAAAGTACAGCACGCGCTCGATGTCACGCAGGGTCATGTCCAGCACCATGCCCAGACGGGATGGCAGGCTCTTCAGGAACCAGATGTGAGCAACCGGGCAGGCCAGTTCAATGTGGCCCATGCGCTCGCGACGCACCTTGGAGACGGTGACTTCAACGCCACACTTCTCGCAGATGACGCCACGGTGCTTCAGGCGCTTGTACTTGCCGCACAGACATTCGTAGTCCTTGATGGGACCAAAAATCTTGGCGCAGAACAGACCATCGCGCTCGGGTTTGAACGTGCGATAGTTGATGGTCTCTGGCTTGCGGACTTCACCGAAAGACCAGGACCGGATTTTCTCGGGCGAGGCGATGCCGATCTTGATGGCATCGAACTGCTCGTCCTGAGTGACTTGTTTAAAGAGATCGAGTAGCGCTTTCATTATTTACGCTCCAAATCCATGTCCAGGGACAAGGAACGGATTTCCTTGACCAGAACGTTAAAGGACTCCGGCATACCGGCGTCGATCACGTGGTCACCCTTGACAATATTCTCGTAGACCTTGGTACGGCCGGCGATGTCGTCGGATTTAACCGTGAGCATTTCCTGCAGGGTGTAGGCGGCGCCATACGCTTCCAGCGCCCAGACTTCCATCTCCCCGAAACGCTGACCACCGAACTGCGCCTTACCACCCAGCGGCTGCTGAGTAACCAGGGAGTACGGACCTGTCGAACGAGCGTGCATCTTGTCATCGACCAGGTGATGCAGCTTCAGGTAGTGCATGTAGCCTACGGTGACCATACGCTCAAAGGCTTCGCCGGTACGACCGTCAAACAGGCGAACCTGCGTGCGGTGTGGTGCCAGCTGCAGTTTTTCGGCGATGTCGTCAGGGTAGGCCAGACGCAACATCTGGTCGATTTCCTGCTCGGTTGCACCGTCGAACACTGGCGTAGCCAATGGCAGACCTTTCTGCAAGTTGGTGGCCATGTTCATCACTTCGTCGTCAGTCAACTCGTTGATGCGAGTCTTCTTGCCGGCAGTGTTGTAGACCTTGTCCAGGAACGCGCGCAGTTCGGAAACCTGCACGTTCTTTTCTTCTTGCATCATGTCGTTGATGCGGTGGCCAATACCCTTGGCAGCCCAACCCAGGTGAACTTCCAGAACCTGACCCACGTTCATACGCGAAGGCACGCCCAGCGGGTTCAGAACGATGTCCACAGGGGTACCGTCAGCCATGTGCGGCATGTCTTCCACGGGAACGATGCGGGAAACCACACCCTTGTTACCGTGACGGCCAGCCATCTTGTCACCAGGCTGCAGACGACGCTTAACAGCCAGGTAAACCTTGACCATCTTCAGCACGCCAGGAGGCAACTCGTCGCCTTGGGTGAGCTTCTTGCGCTTTTCTTCAAAAGCCAAGTCGAACTGGTGACGCTTTTGCTCCAAGGATTCCTTGGTGTGCTCCAGCACCAGTGCGTGTTGCTCGTCAGCCAGACGAATGTCGAACCACTGCCAGCGATCCAGATCGTTCAGGTAGTCAGCGGTCAGCTCGGTGCCCTTGGGCAGCTTGCGTGGACCACCGTTGACGGTTTTGCCGACCAGGAACTTCAAGGCACGGTCAAAGGCGTCGTCTTCAACGATTTGCAGCTGGTCGTTCAGGTCCTGACGGTAGCGACGCAGTTCATCATCAATGATGGACTGAGCACGCTTGTCACGCTCGATACCTTCACGGGTAAAGACTTGAACGTCGATCACCGTACCGACCATGCCCGAAGGCACGCGCAGGGAGGTGTCTTTAACGTCAGAGGCTTTTTCACCAAAAATGGCGCGCAGCAGCTTTTCTTCCGGAGTCAGCTGAGTTTCACCCTTGGGTGTCACTTTACCGACCAGCACGTCGTCGGCACGCACTTCGGCACCGATGTACACAATGCCGGAATCGTCCAGACGGTTCAGCTGAATTTCGGACAGGTTGCTGATATCGCGGGTGATATCCTCAGGTCCCAGCTTCGTGTCACGGGCAACAACCGTCAACTCTTCGATGTGAACCGACGTGTAACGATCGTCAGCCACGACCTTCTCGGAGATCAGAATCGAGTCCTCGAAGTTGTAGCCGTTCCAGGGCATGAAGGCGATCAGCATGTTCTGACCCAGAGCCAATTCGCCCAGGTCAGTCGATGCGCCGTCAGCCAGCACGTCACCACGAGCCACGATATCGCCACGTTTGACGATAGGACGCTGGTTGATGTTGGTGTTCTGGTTGGAACGGGTGTACTTGGTCATGTTGTAGATATCTACACCGACCTCGCCAGCCACGTTCTCGTCATCGTGTACGCGAATAACCACGCGCTGTGCGTCAACGTCTACAACCACACCGCCACGACGGGCCTGTACGGTGGTACCCGAGTCAACAGCAACAGTACGTTCGATACCGGTACCGACCAAAGGCTTCTCAGGGCGCAGGCACGGAACTGCCTGACGCTGCATGTTGGCGCCCATCAGTGCTCGGTTAGCGTCATCGTGCTCCAGGAACGGAATCAGCGAAGCAGCCACAGACACGATCTGCGAAGGAGCCACGTCCATGTAATGGATGTTCTCTGGCGCAGTCATCATGGTTTCGCCAGCTTCACGGCAGGCAACCAGATCGTCAGCAAAAGCACCGTCTTCGGTCAACTCGGCGTTAGCCTGAGCGATGACGTAATTGCTTTCTTCAATAGCCGACAGGTAATCGATCTGTTCACTGACCTTGCCGTCAACAATCTTGCGGTAAGGCGTTTCCAGGAAGCCGTACTCGTTCAGACGAGCGTACAGCGCCATGGAGTTGATCAGACCAATGTTTGGACCTTCAGGCGTTTCAATCGGGCACACGCGACCGTAGTGGGTTGGGTGCACGTCGCGCACCTCAAAGCCCGCACGTTCACGAGTCAGACCACCAGGGCCCAGTGCCGAAACACGACGCTTGTGCGTGATCTCGGACAGCGGGTTGGTTTGGTCCATAAATTGCGACAGCTGGCTGGAACCGAAGAACTCCTTGACAGCCGCAGAGATGGGCTTGGAGTTGATCAGATCGTGCGGCATCAGGTTTTCGGTCTCGGCTTGGCCCAGACGTTCCTTGACAGCACGTTCCACACGCACCAGACCGGCGCGGAACTGGTTTTCGGCCAATTCGCCCACGCAACGAACACGACGGTTACCCAGGTGATCGATATCGTCGATCTGACCGCGGCCGTTACGCAGATTCACCAGCACCTGAATGGTGTCCAGGATGTCTTCGTCGGTCAGGGTCATGGGACCTTCAATGCTGTCACCACGGCCCAGACGGCTGTTCACCTTCATGCGACCCACGCGCGACAAGTCGTAGGACTCTTCGCTGTAGAACAGACGGTTGAACAAAGCCTCAACCGCTTCTTCGGTTGGTGGCTCGCCGGGACGCATCATGCGATAGATCGCGATGCGGGCAGCATTGGAATCCGCTGTTTCGTCCGTGCGCAGGGTCAGGGAGATAAAGCCGCCCTGATCCAGTTCGTTGACGTACAGGGTCTCGAAATCACGCACATTGGCTGCGCGCATTTCAGCCAGAATGGATTCGGTAATTTCGTCGTTGGCGTTGGCAATCACCTCGCCGGTTTCGGCGTTGATGATGTTCTTGGCCAGCACACGACCCAGAAGGAAATCTTCCGGGATGGAAATGTATTCGATCTTGGCTGCTTGCAGGTCGCGCAAATGCTTGGCATTGATACGCTTGTCCTTTTCAACCAGTACGCGACCATCACGGTCGGTAATGTCGAAACGAGCAACCTCGCCCTTCCAGTGTTCTGGAACGAATTGCAGCTTGCCACCTTCCTGGTGCAGTTCGATGTGATCGAACTCGAAGAAGTGGGCCAGGATCTGTTCTGGCGTCAGGCCAATGGCCTTCAGCAAGATAGTCACAGGCATCTTGCGACGACGGTCGATACGGAAGAACAGAATGTCCTTGGGATCGAACTCGAAGTCCAGCCAGGAACCACGGTAAGGAATCACGCGAGCCGAGAACAGCAACTTGCCCGAGCTGTGCGTTTTACCGCGGTCGTGTTCAAAGAACACGCCGGGGGAACGGTGCAGCTGGGAAACGATGACTCGTTCGGTACCGTTGATCACAAAAGAGCCGTTATCAGTCATCAAGGGCATTTCGCCCATGTAGACTTCTTGCTCTTTTACTTCCTTGACGGTAGGCTTGCTCACCTCGCGGTCCATAAGGACCAGACGAACCTTCGCCCGCAAGGGGGAAGCATAGGTCAAACCACGAAGTTGACACTCTTTGACGTCGAACACCGGCTCGCCGAGCGTATAGCTCACGAACTCTAGCCGCGCCATTTGGTTATGGCTTACTATTGGAAATATGGAACTGAAAGCTTCCTGCAAGCCTTCAACCTTACGCTGAGAAGGCAGCGTGTCCTTCTGCAAGAAGGTTCTGAAAGAATGCAGCTGGGTAGCCAACAGGTAAGGAACCTGCTGTACGTCTTCACGTTTGGCGAAGCTCTTGCGTATGCGCTTTTTTTCGGTGTACGAATAAGGCATGAGCACTCCGACTCAAGGGTTACACGGACCGTCAACCACGGCCCTGGTTTACGACTCTAAAAAACCCGACTTTCTACAATACTAATTAAAAATCATGGGTTTTCTGGAAACGCAAAAGCCCGGGAAGGCTTGAAACGCATTCCCGGGCATCTATCGATACTCTTACTTGAGCTCGATCTTGGCGCCAGCTTCTTCCAGCTTCTTCTGAGCGTCTTCAGCATCAGCTTTGGACAAGCCTTCTTTAACAGCCTTAGGAGCACCGTCAACCAGGTCTTTGGCTTCTTTCAGGCCCAGACCGGTGATTTCGCGCACGACTTTAATGACGCTAACTTTGTTTGCGCCAACGTCAGCCAGGAACACGGTGAATTCGGTTTGCTCTTCAGCGGCAGCAGCAGCGCCACCAGCAGCAGGAGCTGCAACAGCAACAGCGGCGGCAGCAGCCGACACACCGAATTTTTCTTCCATTTCTTTGATCAGCTCGGACAATTCGAGCACGGACATTGCGCCGATGGCGTCAAGGATTTCAGCTTTAGTAGCCATTTTTAAGAACTCCAGATATTAGGTAAATGCCAGGTTTGGTTGTCGTTCGCAACGACGAAGTTTCCTGAAGGAAAACTGCTTACGCAGCTTCTTTCTGATCGCGCACAGCCGCCAGGCCGCGAACAAACTTGGTGGGAACTTCGTTAAGCGTACGCACAAAAGTAGCGATAGGTGCTTGCATGGTGCCCAGCAGTTTCGCCAGCAATTCTTCGCGCGAGGGCATTGTGGCCAGAGCCTTAACACCATCAGCATTCAGAACGCTATTGGGCAGCGCACCACCCATGATGACCAATTTGTCATTGGTCTTGGCAAAATCTGCAACGACTTTCGCCGCAGCAACGGGATCTTCACTGATGGCGTACATCAGAGGACCCACGAGCTGGCTGGAGATACCGTCAAACGAGGTACCTGCCAACGAACGACGAACCAGGGTGTTTTTCAACACACGCAGGTAGACGCCAGACTCACGCGCTTTTTTGCGCAATACGGTAGCAGAAGCGACGTCCAGACCACGGTACTCGGCGATAATGATCGATTGGGCCTTTGCCAGTTCGGCAGTGACTTCTTCGATGACTACCGCTTTCTCTTCACGATTGAGACTCACGGTTGAACACTCCTTCAAACGATGTCGGGAAGGCTTCCCAACATCAACCGAATGCGGCGCACCTGGACGAGTTCTATAACGAATTCTTCCACGGGCGCCGTCTACGTTGGATGGGACGTTCTGCCCCGATTAAGCAGTGAGATGACAAGTCAGCCAACTGCTCCAACGGTCTTTGACAGCAGTGACCCTGTAAACAGGATCACAGCCCAAAGTTCTTTTTTTCTAACTGTTGATTAAACAGTCAGAGATGCAATTTCAACACGTGCACCGCCACCCATGGTGGAGGACACGGCAACCTTGCGCAGGTAAACACCCTTGGCAGCGGCTGGACGAGCCTTGTTCAAGGCGTCAACCAAAGCAGCCAGGTTGGTCTGCAGCTGTTCAACGTTGAACGAAGCGCGGCCAATGGTGCTGTGAATGATACCGGCCTTGTCGGTACGGTATTGAACTTGACCAGCCTTGGCGTTCTTAACAGCCGTAGCAACGTCAGGAGTCACAGTACCAACCTTGGGGTTTGGCATCAGGCCGCGAGGACCCAGAACCTGACCCAGGGTACCAACGACACGCATGGTGTCAGGCGAAGCGATCACAACGTCAAAGTCCATTTGACCGGCTTTGATTTGCTCAGCCAGGTCGTCCAGACCAACGATGTCAGCACCAGCTTCACGAGCGGCGTCGGCTTTTTCGCCTTGGGCGAAAACGGCAACACGCACGGTTTTACCGGTACCAGCAGGCAGAACCACGGAGCCACGGACCAGTTGGTCGGACTTACGAGGATCGATGCCCAGCTGAACAGCGATATCGATGGATTCGTCGAACTTGGCAGTGGCAGTATCTTTCACCAGGGCCAGAGCTTCGGCCACAGGGTAGAACTTGTTGCGGTCGATCTTGGCAGCAATAGCGGCTGCGCGTTTGCTTACTTTAGCCATGACTTACACCACCCCTTCAACGTTGATGCCCATGCTGCGAGCGCTACCAGCGATGGTACGCACAGCGGCGTCCAGATCGGCAGCGGTCAGGTCGGGTTGTTTGGTCTTGGCGATTTCTTCAGCCTGAGCGCGGGTCAGCGTACCGACTTTATCCACGTTAGGACGTGCAGAACCGGATTTGATACCAGCAGCCTTTTTGATCAGGATGGTTGCTGGAGGAGTCTTCATGATGAACGTGAAGCTCTTGTCAGCAAAAGCGGTGATCACCACAGGAATTGGCAGACCGGGTTCCAGACCCTGTGTCTGGGCGTTGAACGCCTTGCAGAATTCCATGATGTTCAGACCGCGCTGACCCAGCGCTGGACCGATTGGAGGGGATGGGTTTGCCTTACCAGCTGGGACTTGCAGCTTGATAAAGCCGACGATTTTCTTCGCCATGCTTAGCTCCTTGCGGGTGATGACGCCTGGCACATGATGCGACAGGCTTCCCGGGGGTTGTAATTAATCAGGTCTTTTCGACTTGATCGAAATCGAGTTCAACGGGGGTGGCGCGACCGAAAATAGTAACGGTGACACGAACCTTGTTTTTCTCGTAGTTAACTTCTTCGACGTTACCGTTAAAGTCTGCAAACGGACCGTCCTTGACGCGTACCAGTTCGCCAACCTCGAACAGCACTTTGTGCCGTGGCTTCTCAACGCCCTCTTCCATTTGCGACAGGATTTTTTCCACTTCGCGCTCGGAGATGGGAGCGGGACGGTTACCGGAACCGCCCAAAAAGCCGGTGACTCGCGGCGTACTTTTTACCAAGTGCCAGGTTTCGTCGGTCAAGGCCATCTCGACCAGAACGTAACCAGGGTAAATACGTCGCTCTGTAATTGATTTCTTGCCGTTCTTTACTTCAACGACTTCTTCCGATGGAACCAGAATGCGACCAAACGCTTCTTGGAGATCAGCGCGTTCAATGCGCTCCACCAGAGCTTTGTGCACGCTTTTTTCCATGCCGGAATAAACGTGAACCACATACCAGCGTTTGCTCATGTGTGCCCTTTATTTCCAGCCCAGCAACAGGCCATAAATGATCCAGCCGAGCCCTTTGTCAATCAGCCACAACAAGATGGCCATAACGGCAACAAACACAAAGACGATACCCGTCATTTGCGTTGCTTCTTTACGGGATGGCCAGTGAACGCGACGCACTTCCGTGTAGGCATCACGAGAAAAAGCGACCAGGCGGCGGCCTGTATCGCTAAACCAGATGATCAATACGGCGACGATTAAGCTGGCAACAAATACCCCAGCGCGAACCAGTGAATTTTGGCCATCCAGAACGGAATAGCCAACAATACCGGCGGCGACGACTAGGACCGCTAGGCCCAGCTTGATGCGCTCGGAACCTCGGTTAACGGTTTCTACGTTGGTATTCGACATATTCCGACGAGTGACGCCACGCGAGGTGGTGGCGAGTGACTGTGGTGGCAGGGGCAGAAGGAATCGAACCCTCAACCTTCGGTTTTGGAGACCGACGCTCTGCCAATTGAGCTATACCCCTATACCTTGACAAACCGTAGCGCGTTACTTTGCTACGTTTGGCTTTTAGGCAAAAGAGGATATTAACCTCTTTCGCCCAAAATTACTACTCTTTTTTTACTTGATGATTTTTGCAACCACGCCAGCGCCAACGGTACGGCCGCCTTCGCGAATAGCGAAGCGCAGACCTTCTTCCATGGCGATAGGAGCGATCAGGGACACTTTCATCGAAATGTTGTCGCCTGGCAGAACCATTTCCTTGTCTTCTGGCAGCTCGATGGTGCCGGTCACGTCAGTTGTACGGAAGTAGAACTGAGGACGGTAGCCCTTGAAGAAAGGAGTGTGACGACCACCCTCTTCTTTGGACAGAATGTACACCTCGGCATCGAAGTCCGTGTGTGGCTTGATCGAGCCTGGCTTGGCCAGAACTTGACCACGTTCCACGTCTTCACGCTTGGTACCACGCAGCAGCAGACCGACGTTATCGCCAGCTTCGCCCTGGTCCAGCAGTTTGCGGAACATTTCAACGCCGGTACAAATGGTCTTGACCGTGTCTTTGATACCCACGATTTCGATTTCTTCGCCGACTTTGATGATGCCGCGCTCAATACGACCGGTCACAACCGTACCACGGCCGGAGATCGAGAACACGTCTTCAACAGGCATCAAGAAGGTACCGTCAACGGCACGCTCAGGCGTAGGAATGTAGCTGTCCAGCGCTTCGGCCAGAGCCAGAACGGCTTGGCTGCCCAGTGGGCCTTCGTCGCCTTCCAGAGCCAGTTTGGCCGAACCCTTGATGATGGGGGTGTCGTCGCCAGGGAAGTCGTACTTGGACAACAGTTCGCGAACTTCCATTTCAACCAGTTCGATCAGCTCTTCGTCATCAACCATGTCGGCCTTGTTCAGGAACACGATGATGTAAGGAACGCCAACCTGACGGCTCAGCAGGATGTGCTCGCGAGTCTGGGGCATTGGGCCGTCAGCAGCCGAGCAAACCAAAATAGCGCCGTCCATCTGGGCAGCACCGGTAATCATGTTCTTGACGTAGTCAGCGTGGCCGGGGCAGTCAACGTGAGCGTAGTGACGGTTAGGCGTTTCGTACTCAACGTGCGACGTGCTGATGGTGATACCACGTGCTTTTTCTTCAGGGGCGTTGTCGATCTGCGAGTAATCGCGCGCTTCGCCGCCGTATGCCTTGGACAGAACCGTGCAGATTGCAGCGGTCAGAGTGGTTTTACCGTGGTCAACGTGACCGATAGTACCGACGTTGACGTGCGGTTTAGTCCGTTCAAACTTGCCTTTAGCCATGGCAGACTCCTGAAGGGATAGAACGATATAGAGAAGAGAGATGTGGTGCCCATGACGCGGATCGAACGCGTGACCTCTCCCTTACCAAGGGAGTGCTCTACCACTGAGCCACATGGGCATTCAACTTCAGCCGAGAGTGGCTAAAGATTTTTACCTGGAGCGGGTGAAGGGGATCGAACCCTCGTCTTAAGCTTGGAAGGCTTCTGCTCTACCATTGAGCTACACCCGCAGACTTTTCTTCACCCTCTCCTAAAGTCGCCTTGCTGGCTGACTCTAGAAAAGTGCTGGTGGTGGGAGTTGGATTCGAACCAACGTAGGCGCAGGGCCAACAGATTTACAGTCTGCCTCCTTTAACCACTCGGACATCCCACCCGAAGCGAAAATCGAATTATGGACATGTTTTAAGAGGTCGTCAAGCCTTTTGGGAAGAAAACTGAATAATTCGATGAATTTTTTAGAAAAACCGGATTTGGGGCGCTTTTCTTACTGGTTTTGTCACTGTTTTCAGGCGTCAGACATGCCGCTTTTGAATGCTTTCAAAACCAGGGAATCACGGTGAAATACGGGTAAACACATAGATTTTTTTCTGTTTTCAGCGCTTGTTTTTGTAAGCAAAAGATACGAAACCGGATTTTTCGCTTTTAATCCGGCTCTCGGACGTCTTCCCTGCTCTGTTCCCTGACTTGCTTGGAGTTCCTCTTGCTGTTTTCCATTGGCCGGGGCACAAGCAAGCAATCTGAAAACCATGCAGCCATGAACTACCTCCAGAAAGAAGCTTGGATTGCTGATGAACTTTACTTAGGAAGGAGCAATCCATCATTCCAGAAGTTGTTCCAGTTCATCTCCCACCAACTGCTTCTTTTTTTTCAGCCAAATACTGCTCAGTAGCAAAACACGGGGCATGGCAAGGAAAAAGCCGACCTGAGGTCGGCTTTTCTACATCAACTGCATCGCTTTCAGCGCGGCGCGGGCCTGACTTAATCGTCCGTTTGCTCCAACAAAGACGACAGCCCCTGCTTTTCCAGCAAAGCATTCAAATGCTCCCAGCCATGGAAAGCGATCTGCAACTGGCCCTTGTCCTTGGCACCGACCTTCAAGGTCACCTTGGTACCCAGGTGGTCAGACAGCACCTTTTCAAAGCGCTGTACGTCGCCATTGCGGTTCGCCTTGCTCTGGGCCTGCTTGCTGGCAGGCTCGTCATCCTCGTGCAGAGCACGGGCGACCAGCTTCTCGGTTTCACGTACCGACAGACGGCGGGCAATCACCTCGTTGGCCAACATGATCTGACGGGCAGCGTCCACAGCCAGCAAGGCACGAGCGTGACCCATATCGATGTCGCCGGCCAGCAGCATGATCTGCACAGGCTCTGCCAGGTTGATCAGACGCAGCAGGTTGCTGGTGGTCGAACGCGAACGGCCAATCGCCTGAGCGGCCTGCTCATGAGTCAGACCGAACTCGTCCAGTAAACGCTTCACACCTTGCGCCTCTTCCAGCGGATTCAGATCTTCACGCTGGATGTTCTCGATCAGTGCCATGATGGCGGCGTTCTCGTCGCCTACCTCGCGCACCAGAACGGGCACTTCTTCCAGACCAGCAATTTGCGACGCACGGAAACGACGTTCACCGGCGATGATTTCGTATTTGCCCTTGTCCTTACCAGACAGAGGACGCACCAGAATAGGCTGCATCACGCCTTGTGCGCGAATGGACTCGGCCAGCTCGTTCAAGGCGCCCTCGTCCATGCGAGTACGCGGCTGATACACCCCAGCCTTGAGCAGTTTGACGGGCAGGTTGGAAGGTGGGCCATCGCTCACCGTCGCTTCGCCCTTTTTCCCGATGGTTGCGATAGCGCCTGCGTCTGCGCCGAGCAAGGCATCCAAGCCTCGACCTAGACCTTTTGGTTTTCGTGTAGCCATGCTTACATTCCTATTGATTCTTGTGTGCCTTATGCCTTGTCGCTGCGGGATTCTTTCTTCAAGCGCTTGATCAGCTCTTTACCAAAGTCCATATAGGCCTTGGCACCCCGGGAGTTCTTGTCATACACAATACCTGGCATACCGTGGCTTGGCGCTTCAGCCAAACGTACGTTACGTGGCACCACCGTCTTGAACACCTTATCGCCAAAGTGTGTCTCGATCTGATTGGAGACTTGCTGCTGCAAAGTTACGCGGCCATCAAACATCACCCGCAGCAAACCAATCAACTCCAAATCCGGGTTGATATTGCGATAGACCCGTTTAACCGTGTTGACCAGATCCGACAGCCCTTCCAGCGCAAAGTACTCGCACTGCATGGGGATGATGACCCCGTGAGCACTGGCCAAACCATTTAACGTCAGTAAGGACAAGGTAGGCGGGCAGTCGATCAGCACAAAATCATAATCGTCCAACACCTGAGCCAGAGCCTGTTTAAGTTGTTGCTCACGCTCTTGCATCTGGATCAGGTCGATTTCTGCGCCCGACAGCTCCCTATTGGAAGGCAAGACGTCATAGCCACCTGTTTCTGAATGTATCTTTACGTTAGCAATGCTTTCGTCGCCAATCAGCACTTGGTACAAATTACCAGACAGGCTGTTTTTATCAATACCACTACCCATGGTGGCATTGCCCTGAGGATCCAGGTCAATCAATAAAACCTTTTTCTTCAGCACAGCAAGAGCAGCTGCCAAATTAATTGCTGTGGTCGTCTTGCCAACCCCGCCCTTTTGGTTCGCAATACAAAACACATAGGCACGGGGAGATTTATCGTCTTTTTTACTCATGATTATCCTTGCTGCACCAACCACACTAGACAACGCTGTGCCTCTAGCTCCGGTACGGTTAATGATTCTATTCGTTCGACCCGCCAGTTACTTTCAGATTGCAATGCCGCTATTTCTTGATCAGGTTCTTTACCCTTCATAGCCGCAATGCGTCCACCTGGACGAACATGCCTGCCTGCCAAATTTACGAAATCAAGCAGCGAAGAAAAAGCTCGGGAAACCACAATATCTGCCTGCATGGGTTCCAGCTGCTCTACACGCACATGCATCGCCGACAAATTGGGCAGAGCCAAAGCACCAACCATTTGTCGAACAAATGCCATTTTTTTCTCGACAGCATCAATACAGCTAATGTTCCACGTGGAACATGATGCTGCCAAAACAACTCCCGGCAAACCTGCCCCTGAACCTACATCTACAATCTTTACCGATTCTTGTGTCTGTGTATTGTTGCCGGCCAGATAGTTCTGAAACGGACGGACAATCGACAGGCTATCAAAAATGTGTTGCACCAGCATTTGATCTGGGTCACGCAGGGCGGTCAGATTATAGGTACGGTTCCAACGCTGCAATTGATTTATATAATCCAGTAGCTTGCGTACCAGGACAGGGTCCTGATCCAGACCCAAATCCAGCAGGGCCTGATTCAGGCGTTTTGAAAAAATATCGCTCATGCCGTTTGTTTGTTCTTTTGCTTGCGCTTCAGGTGTACCAACAATAAAGAAACCGCCGCAGGTGTCACACCTTGAACACGCCCGGCCTGGCCAATGGTTAAAGGCTTGGCTGCCTTCAAGCGTTGGCGCACCTCAATCGACAATCCCTTGATGTCGTCGTAATCCAGGTCCTCTGGAATGGCTTGCTCTTCCAGTGCTGCCTGGCGAGTCACCTCATCCTGCTGACGCGCCACATAGCCCGCATACTTCACCTGAATTTCCACCTGCTCAACATGCACCGGATCTTCCAGACCTGGGCCTGCTACAGGCATGCCTTGATCATTCAGCACGGCCATCAACTTGGCATAGTCCACTTCGGGACGTTTGAGCAAATCGAAGAAGGAGTACTCCCGTTCGATACTTTTACCTAACAGTGCATTTGCTTGTTCGGCAGGCAAATTGCGGGGGTTCACCCAAGTGCCCTTCAAGCGTTCAATTTCACGTGCAACCGCATCGCGTTTGCGATTGAAATGATCCCAACGGGCATCATCCACCAGGCCCAACTCCCGGCCAATTTCAGTCAATCGCTGGTCGGCATTATCCTCCCGCAGACTCAAACGGTATTCGGCACGAGACGTGAACATACGGTAAGGCTCGGTCACCCCACGGGTAATCAAATCGTCTACCAACACACCCAGATAGGCTTCGTTGCGACGTGGATACCACTGCTCTTTCTCTTGTGCCAAACGCGCTGCGTTCACCCCGGCCAACAAGCCCTGAGCGGCGGCTTCTTCATAACCTGTCGTGCCATTGATCTGACCGGCAAAGAACAAGCCACGAATCTGTTTGGTCTCCAGCGTGGGGTACAGGGATCGAGGGTCGAAATAATCGTATTCAATCGCGTAACCTGGACGCATGATGCGGGCATTTTCCAAACCAGGCAGGCTGCGCACCATAGCCAACTGGATATCGAAAGGCAAGCTGGTCGAGACACCATTAGGGTAGATCTCGGTCGTGCTCAAGCCTTCAGGCTCCAAAAACACTTGATGGCTGCTCTTGTCCGCAAAGCGATGAATCTTGTCTTCGATAGACGGGCAGTAACGCGGACCAATGCCCTCGATAGTGCCTTGGTCGCTATACATGGGCGAGCGATCCAGCCCGGAACGGATGATGTCGTGGGTACGCTCGTTGGTATGCGTAATCCAGCACGGCATCTGCTGAGGATGCATGGAAACATCGCCCATATAAGAGAACACCGGAATCGGGTCGCTATCGCCAGGTTGGACTTCCAGGCGGGAGAAATCGATGGTGTTGGCATCAATGCGCGGAGGGGTTCCTGTCTTCAACCGCCCTTGCGGTAACTGCAGTTCCCGCAAACGATGCGCCAAACTGATGGACGGTGGATCCCCTGCCCGGCCCGCAGAATAATTATTCAGGCCTACATGGACCAGACCATTCAAAAAAGTTCCTGCTGTCAGAACCACAGATTTGGCTTTGAATTCCAAGCCAATCTTGGTCACAGCACCCACAACCCGATCACCTTCCACAATCAAGTCTTCGACTGATTGCTGGAACACCATCAGGTTGGCTTGGTTTTGTAGAACCTCGCGAATAGCCTTGCGGTACAAAGAACGGTCCGCCTGAGCACGAGTGGCGCGCACGGCCGGGCCTTTGGAGCTATTCAGAGTACGGAATTGAATACCGGCGTGGTCGGTAGCCAACGCCATTGCCCCGCCCAGCGCATCCACCTCCTTGACCAAATGCCCCTTCCCAATCCCCCCAATAGAAGGGTTGCAGGACATCTGCCCCAGGGTATCCATATTATGGGTTAACAATAAGGTAGACACGCCGGTTCGAGCTGCCGCTAAAGCCGCTTCGGTACCAGCATGTCCGCCGCCTATGACAATAACGTCAAACTCTTCGGGATAAATCATGTCAGAACAGCTAAAAAATAAAAATCAATTATACGATTACCAGCGGAGTATGTTCCACGTGAAACACATGGAACCAATATCTGTTCCACGTGGAACACAGTTTTTTGCGTAAATACCACTGTGGATAACTTTGTGGAGAAAGGGAGGCTTTTTTATCCCCAGGCCACCTTGGGAAGCACAGGCTGCGCTTGCAAAGATTTTCTTCAGCCAGAAAACCCTAGGGAGCGAAGCCATAAAAGGCGCGCTTATCACTCTTAAATCCCCTAAAAGGGGCTATCTAAGTCAGTACCTCACAACAGGTGGATAAAAGCAGCCCAAGCAGGCAGCAAAATTGTGGATAACAGAGCAATAAAAAGAAATACTGCCTGAGGACCACATCCACCGTTCTACAGTGTAGCGATAAGGAAATTTCCGCCGGCCTGCGGAAAATATAAGGCGTCGATTATGTAATCCGACTACCTTGGCTACAAGAAAAAAGTGTCCTATGCGCAAAAAGACAGCTACCCAGATAGAACAGGATTTACTTGAGACGACAGATATTTTGAAGAAACAGCAGCACCTTTAACGCCTAGCTTAAAACCTGGGACTTAATCGAGAGGCCGAAGTTAAGACACAGGTCTAGCCAGAAAATTCCCGCAGCTACAACACGAACCTGCAGCGCGAGAGCTGAGGAAGGAAAACAGCAGGAGAAGCCGGGCTCGGAACCTATATAGGCAATAGCTATATCAATGTAAGAAACCGATCCTGAGTACTCAGTTCCACGATCAACAGATACGCGCAGAATCTATGGTATTTTCGACAAGAATTTGTCTGATACTTCGCCACCCAACTTTTTACTCAAATCTGAAGCGCGGGTGCATTTTTATTATTCATATCAGTAGACCCATGCAGATCACATCCAAGCTCCCTTCTGTGGGCACCACCATCTTTACCACCATGAGCCAGCTGGCTCTGGAGCATAAGGCCATTAACCTGGGCCAGGGCTTTCCAGACTTCAATCCGGATCCAGCCTTGATTGAGGCTGTGCACCAGGCCATGCTGGATGGCATCAACCAATACCCTGTCATGGCTGGTTACCCTGCCCTGCGAGCCGCCATTGCCAGCAAGACGCAGGCTCGGTATGGCCGCCTTTACAACGTGGATACGGAAATCACCGTCACCAGTGGCGCTACTGAGGCCTTAATGGCCAGTTTCCAGGCTTTTGTGCACACAGGCGATGAGGTCGTCGTAATCGAGCCCTTCTATGACCTGTATATCCCCGCTATCGAGCTGGCCGGAGGTACCCCTGTTGCTGTCCCCATGACAGCGCCTAGCGAGGCTGTACCCTACTACCGCGTCGACTGGGACCGTGTGGAACAAGCCATCACCAGCAAGACCCGTATGCTGGTGATCAATTTCCCACACAACCCAACCTGCACCATCTTGCAGCCCAAGGATCTGGACGCGTTAGAGCAGATTGTAGAAAAACATCCTTCCTTGATCATCTTGTCCGATGAGGTCTATGAACACCTGACCTTCGATCAGAAAGAGCATCTAAGTCTTGCTACCCGCCCTCTCCTGGCAGAACGAGCAGTAATCGTTTCTTCCTTTGGCAAAACCTTCCACGCCACAGGTTGGAAAGTAGGCTACTGCTGTGCTCCTGCCAGTCTCAGCACGGAAATTCGCAAGGTCCACCAATACACCGTCTTTACCGTTCCTAGCCCCTTACAGGCTGGTTTAGCCACCTATATGCAGGATCCAGCCACCTGGGAGAGTCTGGCCGCGTTCTACCAGGAAAAACGCGATCATTTGCATCAAGGTCTGCAGAACACCCGTTTCAGTCCTATGCCCAGTGAAGGGACTTTCTTCTTGCTAGCCAGCTACGAACACATTTCGGAGCTGTCCGAGCTGGATTTTGCCAAGCATCTGAACCAGAACTATGGCGTAGGCGCGATCCCCGTGTCTGCCTTCTACCTGAATCCCAATTCTGAGCAGGCTAACCATCGTTTGCTGCGTTTTTGCTTTGCCAAGCAGCTCAACACCCTGGACCAGGCTATTGAACGCCTGAAAAAGGTCTAAAGGCTCTTTTCCCTACCTTCATCAAACCGCCGTCAGGCGGTTTTTTTGTGTCCTGATTTTTGTGGACAAGTGCAGTCGTCGCAATCTTGCCTAAATCTGTCACACAAGCCCTGCAACGGCGACGTAAAACAGCAAGCATTGTCCGAAGCACAAACCATCTGCCGTAAACTACAAAACCCGCATCTTGTGCCCCACAGAACACCAAACATGAAACAGGCAATACAGCCTTCCAGCGCTGTCCTGTTGATAACTTTGGGGGTAAACCTGATTTTTTGCCCAGTTATCGCTTCTTTTCCTTTAAGAAAAGTAAAAATCAGCCAGCTCGCAGGCCTTCCTGTTTCAGTTCATGTGGCTTGCAAAAAAACAGGCCTCAAAGTTAAAACCACAAAAAATATAGATATAAAACAAGGACTTATTTCAATATCACAAGCTTCGAACAGACTTTGCAACTGTGAAAATACACAGGTCACCAAGCCTCTTCGAGCACCACAAGATACGAGCAAGCACAAACAAACGCTTTACCCACAAAATGTGGATAAGTCAAAAATTCAAACAAGATTGACCTAGTACAAGCTCCAGGCGCAACAATCCCTGCAGCCATAGCAAACTCTTGGCCAAACATGTCGTCCAGGTAGAACACCCCTCTTTTGCCACCCCGTTCCTTTGTTTGAGTTTTTCTCATGTTGAAAGAAAGCTCTGGGAACAGACGACAAAGTCGATCTTGTATGGTTCTGAAAATAAATTTTCAGCCTTTACCGCTCATATTTCTGTATGCAAAAGCCGCATAAGCCAGCTTTGAGAGAGATCGTGATTTTTGTTCATGGACTGCATCTTAGTCGAGAACTTTTAGCTTGCAAAGGGCATGGAGCTGGCCTGCAGAGAGTTGAACTTATCTTATATAACAAGCACTTAAATCTTTTATTGGAATTATTGGATGGAGCCCTGTTGATAAGTCGAACAAGTGTCTTTAGCAGCGTTAAAACAAGAGCTTAGCGCTTTTTTTTCCGGGGATAGATCTAACGCTTACCGGTGGATGGTTTAGGTACAACTTTTAGACTTCACAAAGAAGTACCTACTTATGCCTTATGTATCCACACCCTGTTCACAATGCTCTTCCTAGAGCTTATCCACAGCAAAGAAAATTGTAACAGCGGAATATAAAGTGAATTTATCGGGTTGCTTGGGTAAATCCGGTGTCTGTCATGATGATTTTCTCTGGCCAACGCAAAGCGGCCAGGTGAAAAGCGGAGCCTTCAGGTGCCTGGTCCTTGCGGCGATCGCGCCAACGAGCCCCTACGGAAAAATCCACGCAAAACGTGTTTTTCTTTGCTCCATGCCAGGAAAATGGATCTATATCCTTGAATAATAAGGAATATTTAGACATTTTCGCTGTTGGTTGAGGGAAAAGCTGGCGCCAATAGTGGCCAAAAACGACAGGAATATCGTCCTGGTAGCTGTTCCACCAAGGAGTTCGGTCGGAAAAACGCCAACGGTTGCCAGCAAAAAACGGACGATCTGCGGGTCCTTCAGTGCCGGAAGTCAGCAAACGGATGGGGTTGAAGTCATTTTTGACCAAATCGTAGTCAATGTAGGCCTGCAACAAAGGCATCAAGGCCTTTGGGTCTTCAATTTTTTCTTTCCATTCTTGTTTTGCCGCTAGATATTTATTCAGAATTCCTTTTTTTTCTGCATACGTATCAGCTTTACGCTCACATTTAAAGAAAAAATCAAGAAAATCTTCGCTTTTAACCGATCTAATTGCATCAATAGCAGGATTATTCCAGGCTGCATGCACAATTCTCAGATCATTTCTTTCCAATGCAATGGGTAGTGAGCTTAAAAACTTCCGGATTTTGTCTCTATTTTTAGGTTTTGCACGCGTAAATGGCGAGTAATTCTTTAAATCTGATTGATATCGCTGATCAAAATACCAACCTGATCCATCTTTTGCATCGTCTATCAGTAGATTGATTTCATGATTACCTAATATTCCTTTTGCTTTATTATTATTTATCAAGTACTTAAGGTATTCAATTACAGCAGGGCTATCAGGACCTCGGTCACAATAATCTCCCACAAATATCAGGCTACGTTTCTCTGGATGAGAGCCATCTTCCTGGTAACCCAAATTTTGGATCAGTTGTTGCAAGGCCTGGAGCTCTCCGTGTACATCACCGATGATGTCTAAAGAACCAGCAGGTAAAGGCTGTACAAGAAAGTTGGGCATGGGTGAAGAGATCTTTATTTAATAATAACTATATATATAACTGGTAATGGATAATGGGTGTCTGTGGATAAGTGGCATAGATAGAAATTAACCTTTAATTTCAGCAACTTATTGATTACTTCTGCCTGTGCACCACCCCGATGGAGTCGGTGGACCGAAACTGGACAAGATTTGAGGCCTGGCCAGACAGGCAACTTATCCCCCTTTCATCCACAGCAGGTCCACAGCAGGCCTTCTTGGAGCTTATCCACAGGGGCCCAGAGCCAGTAGCTGCCTCAAATATAGCTTTTTTGCCCAGTCCCTGACCGATTTTCTGGCCGGATCTCGCCCGCCTGGAGCATCTGGATGAGCGGATGTCGGTGTTTGCACCAACATCATGTTGAAGTGCGAATTAAGCCCTTATAATATCCACAAATTATTCACTTTCTTATTAACCGCTGATTTCACCAGATTTTATATTTCCATTTCTGGTTTAATCTATTTTGTTAATAAAATTGTGGATTTCTTTGTTATCCAAACCCTGTGGATAAGTTTGATTATCACGATTGTTATTTGCTTTCTCGATTTAAACAAAACCCTGTTTTTGTAATTCAATATCGTGGTTTTGTTTTTATTTCAGTTTTTATTTCTTTTTTCAAAAAATAAAAAATTATCAATCCGAATTTTTAATTTTTGTCTGGATTGCTTTCTCCTTATTTATCTATCTTTTATTTGGAATGGCCTCTTTTTTTATTAATGGGCTTCCTTAGAAAAAACAGAAACTAATCAATCATTTGAGTCTGTTTATCTCTATTCTCCAGTCGCTTTCTTTAAGTGTTTCTTGATTCCTTCCCGAGTTTTTTAGATAAAGTTTGCTTATTTTTAATAAAAAATGACTTCAAGCAGAGTAATAAGTATTGAATGATCGGGTTTAGCGGTGGAACCTATCTGCCGACCCGACCCGACCCGACCCGACCCGACCCGACCCGACCCGACCCGACCCGACCCGACCCGACCCGACCCGACCCGACCCGACCCGACCCGACCCGACTGCGGCGGCCAGGCTGTCTTATGGAAGTCTGGGTATTTGCTCAGTATTGGATATAAACCCAGTCCTATGTGCCTGTTTCCCGGCACTCCCTCCCCTGCCCAAGCACTAGCACGCTTTATTGATCGTTCTCTGTCCGTATGCCAAACGTGGCTTTTTGGCGATAGTGGGCAATTCGTTTTGTCAGCTATCGACTTTGATAGGACAATCTGCTCACCGTGGAACTTTCGGGGCGTTTAGGTCGACAAAGCCATGGGTTTGAATCGCAAACTGCTGTCAAAGTGAGGCGAAACCGGCACTTGCTCCAGTACATAGACAACGTAATTCTGCCTTGGCCCGTGGAATCACCCACTTATCTTCAAGGGGTATGTTTTTTCCTTGTGGGCAGCAAGGGTATTCTCCTGCTAGCCCGTGGCTTGTATCGCTATAAGAAATAGCGCGAAATCTCCCCTCATGTAACAATTGCCGCCAAGGCTGTTTAATCCTTAAGTATCGTCTCGCTACTCTCCCTGTACTTCATGTCTCAACCGAATATCGAAGAAGCCGCTCAGGACTGGCACGGCTTGCTCCAGAAAGTGCCCCTGGCGGTCCGTGCTCATGTGCTGACTATCACTCAAGATAATCAGGACGAGCTTGCGACCCACTTTTATACGCATATGCTCAAGCACCCTGCCGCACAGGTGTATCTCTCGCATGATCAGGTACACAAGCGCTTGCATCGCTCCTTGCGCAGTTGGTTGGTACAGCTGTTTTCGGTGGATGAGCACAGTGATATGCAAGATCAGGTCAAGCTGCAAAATCAGGTTGGCGAGGTCCATGCTCGGGTTGGGGTGCCGGTTCACCTGGTGCTGCGTGGTGCACGCTTGCTCAAGGGGCGTTACGCCCGCTTCCTGTTTGAATCTTCGACTATTAGTTCCGAGCAGGCCTGGGAGTGCTATCGCTACATTCAGAACTTCATTGATCTGGCGATGGAGCTGATGAGCCATGCCTATGCCAATTCGCGTGAGCGTAAATCCCGTGCCGAAGAGTCCTATCGCCTGTTTGCCATTGTGCAGAACGTAGCGGCCGAGCGTGGTCGACAGCGAGCCGCGCTGCTGGATTGGGAAAATCTCTTCATGTTTGCGATGGCGGTCAACAATGGTGTGACGCCTGCTCCGCGAATCGGAGATTCGGACTTCGGTATCTGGTTCAAGCACAAGGGCGCGCATGCCTTCCAGGGCACGGTAGAGAGTCGTGAGATCCTGGACTTGATGAACCTGATTGATACCGAGCTGATGCCGGCTTTCGAGCAAGGGGACGCGAAAGGACAGGTTCTACGCTTGCATGAGCTGCGTGATCGAACCCGAGCCATTGGTTTGCACCTGGATCGCTTGTTCGAGCAGCAAAACGAGCTGGAGTCGGGCCGGGACGTTCTGACCCGCCTGTTAAGCCGTAAATACCTGCCTGTCGTGCTTAGCCGTGAAGTGGGCTATGCCCAGCAGCGGGGATCGCGTTTTGCGCTGCTGGCCGTGGATATAGACTTCTTCAAGCGGGTTAATGATACCCATGGCCATGATGCCGGTGATCGTATCCTGCGTCAGTTTGCTGAACTGCTCAGCAATAGCGCGCGTGCCGGTGACTACGTGTTCCGCCTTGGGGGCGAAGAGTTCCTTCTGGTCTTGGTCGACGTGGATGCGGATGGTGCGATGCGTGCCGCCCGTAATTTGCGTCTACGTATTCATGCGGAGACCTTCCGGGTTGTGGATGGCGAAAGCATGAGTATCACCGCCAGTATTGGTGTGGCCTTGTACGACGGACACCCGGATTACGAGCGTACGCTGCGCCGGGTTGATCGCGCCTTGTATCAGGCCAAAGAAGAAGGCCGCGACCGGGTTGTATACGTCTGATGGGACGGGCTTGCCCGCCCTTTTATGTCGTATGGCGGCAACCTGTGCTACAAGTGCGTATTGTTTTGTTCCTGCCAGTGTTTGGTGCCTGATTCCTGACAGTTGCGCGGCCTTTGAAGTGGTGGCCCCGGCCGGATGTGGCGCGTGAAACACAATTACATTGAATGGCATAAACGCTTTGGCCCCAGGCTGAAGCAGGATTTGTTTGCGAGCTGATTTTATGCATCCCCGTTTGGCTGTTCTTCCCCAGTACCTGCTCCCTAAACAGGCTCTGACCCAGTTTCTAGGCGGTTTGGCCTCCAAGCCCATGGGCGGGCGCACGACCTGGGCTATCAAGCGTTTTATCGACCGTTATCAGGTCGACATGAGCGAGGCAGAAAACTCCGACCCAGCCAGCTACGCCACCTTTAACGAGTTTTTTGGTCGTGCCTTGCGTCCTGGTGCCCGCCCTATCGCGGAGACGGCCTTGGTCAGCCCGGTTGATGGTGCCATCAGCCAGTTGGGGTCTATCCAGGGTGCCGAGGTGTTCCAGGCGAAGGGGCATAGTTACTCGACGACGGCTTTGGTAGGCGGAGACGCTCAGGAGGCTGCCCGCTATCAGGATGGGCTGTTTGCGACCCTGTACTTGAGTCCTAGCGACTATCACCGGGTACATATGCCTTGTGCGGGTGTGCTCAAGCGCATGATTCATGTACCGGGCGATTTATTCTCGGTCAATCCGACGACGGCGCGCGGTGTTCCCGGCCTGTTTGCCCGTAATGAACGTGTGGTCTGCTTTTTTGACTCCGAGCAAGGCCCGTTCGTGTTGGTGCTGGTGGGGGCGACGGTGGTGGGCAGTATGGTCACGGTTTGGCATGGTGTGGTAAATGCCTCGCGTGACGGCAAGATCCACGAGTGGAACTACGAAGGTCAGAATATCGCCTTGCAAAAGGGGCAGGAAATGGGCCGATTTCTGCTGGGTTCCACGGTGGTGATGCTGTTCCCCAAAGAAAGCGCCTATCGTTTTGATCCGAGCTGGCAGCCGCAAGGCGTAATCCGCCAAGGTCAAGCGATGGGCTATCAGGGCTAAACCCTGTTTTCCAATGAATAAAACCTGTGTTCAAGTGGACACAGGTTTTTTTTTGTCGTCGGGTCGCCTAAAGGCTCGGCGCCTCCGGCAAAAATTCCCCCTTTTTTTTGGGGGGGGGCAGCAAGCCGAAGGCGTTGTGTGGGGCTTTTTTTGACGGTTCAGCGCTTAAAAGTAATCTGTATTCAAGAGGTCTGTGGAGTGAGTATGAAAAGGTGGGGGGCGATAGTGATCAAGATTTTGGTCCTGTTATTGGTCTTGGCGGTAGCGGCCTGGGGCGCGCTGGCACTACAGTTTCAGTTGTCAGCAGGTCTGGGGCGCTGGCTGGCATTGGCTGGCTGGGTAGCGGTGGCTGGATTGAGCCTGTATGCCTTGAGCAAGGGCAAGAGCTGGCTCTTTGCACCCCAGGCGTTGGGCTTTCTGGTGTTGGTAGTCTGGTGGAGCAGTATTGCGCCCAGCAACGACCGGGAATGGGCGCCTGATGTGGCCAGAATGAGTTACGGCGAGGTAAATGGTTCCGTGGTGACTCTGCACAATGTGCGTGACTTTAACTGGCGCAGCGAGACCGATTTTGATGAGCATTGGATTAGCCAGGACTACGATCTGCAGACGCTCAAATCGGTAGATATGTTCCTTTCGTACTGGATGGGCCCGGTGATCGCTCATACCCTGGTGTCTTTCGGGTTTGAGGATGGCCGCCATGTGGTGTTTTCGGTAGAAATACGCAAGGAAAAGCACGAGGCATTTTCTGCGATAGGCGGTTTTTTCAAAGAGTTTGAGTTGAGCTTGATTGCGGCAACAGAGCAGGACATTGTGCGTACCCGTAGCAATGCGCGCGGCGAAGACGTGTATATGTACAGCGTTGAATTGGCAAAACCTGCCATGCAGGCCTTGTTCTTGTCTTATGTGGAGCAGGGCCAGCAATTGCAGACTACTCCCCGTTTCTACAACACCTTGACGGCTAATTGCACCACCATTGTTTACGACATGGTCTCCAGGATCGTGGACGGCATACCGTGGGACTGGCGTGTGCTGGCTTCGGGCTATTTGGCCGAGTATGTGTATGGTCTGAATGCTTTGGCACCAGGCCATAGTTTCCAGGAACTGAAGCAACTGGGCTACATCAACCCGAGAGCCTTGTCGCAGCAGGAGGGGCAGGATTTTTCTGCTTTGATTCGACAGGATTTGCCTCTCGTAAAGCCTTTTTAAGGCTGTTTTAGGCGCTTTTGTTCCACGTGGAACATATGTTTTACTTTATACGCTCTGAAAATTAGAGCGTATCAGGAATAAAAATAATAAATAAAAACCCCATCATATGAAAATTATGTGATGGGGTTTTTTAATCCCTGTACCCTGTTTTCCAGATTGCAGATGCGATAGAAAATAATTATTTTTGCCAAATGCGTCAGGGCCGTTCATGGACAGCTTAAGGAGTGGCCCGCCACTGCACCAACTGCTCCAGCGTCGTGGTGTTGCCACCACACACAACGACCAGAATGTCGCTGTACGGAGCCAGGGCCTCATGATCCAGGTAGAGAGTCGACAAAGCCGCGCCACATGCGGGTTCCACCAGAACGCGATGATCGGTCAGAAAGCGCAGGCATGCGCTGACGGCCTGAGCATCGCTGACCTGAACGCAGGTGGTGGGATGAGATTGGCTAATGGCGTAGGCCTGATCGCAGACGCGTGGTGCAGCCAAGGAGGTGGCAACCCCACTGACTTCGCCAAGTGTGATGTGCTGGCGCTGCCTTACCGACTCGCCCAGGCTGGCGGTGCCCTGGGTTTCTACCGCAATAATCGGGGTTTTGTCCCAACCCTGCTCCCGCAGGCCTTGGGCCATGCCGCATAGCAAGCCACCTCCGCCTATAGCCAGCAAGACGGCATCCGGCTGTACGCCCATTTGGGCCACTTCTGCGATCAGGCTGGCGTGGCCTTCCCAAAGTAAGGGGTCATCAAATGGGTGAATCAGGGCGTCGTCTTCTTGCACCAGGGTCAGCGCATACTCATGAGCTTCCTGCCAGTTCTTGCCGATTACGTGCAGCTCGGCTTTTTCCCGTTGAATCAAGCGTCTGGCGTGTTCGCTAGTGGTTTCGGGGACGACAACAAGGGTGGGCATGGTCAGGCGGCGTCCGGCATAGGCAACGGCAATTCCGGCATTGCCTCCCGAAGAAATGATAAAGCGCTTCTTTCCTTGCTGGGCATGGTGCTGACACAAGTGGCCAATACCGCGAATTTTGAATGATCCGCTAGGTTGCAGCGCATCCATTTTTAACCAGATTTGTTTCCCAAGCTGCTCGCTCAAGGCGTGTGAAAAAATGAGCGGTGTCTCAAGGTGAAGAATCATTTCTTATCGTTCCAGATTTTATAGTGATCTGAGGGGGCGCGTTAGGCGCTCCGAGCGCTGTTCACCACATTTTATCGGTCTGAAACACGTGTGGCTAAAGATCCTGGGCACGGTTTTGTGACGACCAGGACAAGCGGGCGGAAAATTGTTTGGAAAGGATGCTTATATCATCGGGCCTGGATTTTGTAACTGTTCTTGTTCTCTGCGCTAAGTCCCTTTATTAGCGTTTAATGTGAGGCAGCTTACTAACTAACTACGTGTCTGCACCTACTTACAATTTTGCTTCGTCTGGACTGTAGTGTTCAAGCTAAATCAAGGGCTTATCTGATAAAATTCCAGATAAATCGCCCGACTCAAGACCCCTTTCCGTACGGAATTCAGGCCCGGTCTTAAGCGTTTAATTTTAAGTGCATGATAAGCACCGAAACTCATTCCAATCACTCGGGCCATAAAGCAGTGTTGTTTTTTGCTTTACCTGGGCGGAATAAAAACAATAATAACCAGAACTTATTTCTAGAAAGGACGCTGTGGTAGCGGTTCTTAAAGGAATAAAGATTTTGTTATGAAAACTGCCACCAGACCTGCTGATATTTATATGCGTTTTTTGCAGCTCGCCGATTCGCTGCATACCCTGCCTTGCTTACCTTGCCTGGACCCTCTTGAAGAGCGGATCCTGGTGCTGGTTGCCAAGGCATCGAAAGACTGTTTGCGTTTGTCGGTGCGCGATGTCATGGCCGTAGAACGGCTGGGATCGCCCGCGACTATTCATACCCGCCTCAAATCCATGCGCGAGAAAGGCTGGATCGTCCTTAGTGATACGGAGGACACTCGCCGCAAACAAGTGGACTTGAGCCAGGCTGCCCTGCTGCATTTTGATCGTCTTTCCGCCTGTCTTTTAGAGGCGGCAAATGTTTGATTGATCAAATGGCGCGGCCTTGCACCCGATGTAATTGCTGAACCCGCAAAAAGAAGCGTTTGGCATCAGGTAAATAAGCGGGAAGCGCTCGGGTCCAACTAATGGAATGCAAACAGGCGTTTGCAAAAAGCGCTCGCGTGTCTGGTGCTTAAAAAACGGAAAAGATAGGCGGCATTAAAACAATGCCCCTGTTTCGCGGATTTACCTGCCTTCAAAGAGTCTATTTTTCTATACTGGGGACTCACCTTGAATACCATGCCTGGAGGCAGAATGCGCTTACCCATCTATCAGCTTGATGCCTTTACCGACACCTTGTTTGCAGGCAATCCTGCCGCCGTGGTGTTGTTGCCCGAGTTCCCTGACGATGCCTTGATGCAGTCGATTGCGCAGGAGAACAATCTTGCCGAAACCGCCTTTCTGGTGCCACAAGGCCAGGACTTTCGCCTGCGCTGGTTCACCCCTACGGTAGAAGTGCCCTTGTGTGGACACGCAACATTGGCCAGCGCCGCCGTTGTGCTGCAGCATGTGCGTCCCCAGGACAGCCAGGTGGTGTTCCATACGCTAAGTGGTGCTTTGACGGTGCGTCGTGACCAAGACAGCTATGTCATGGATTTGCCTGTGCGCCCGGTTCACCGTGTGGATGACAATCCTTTGCTGGAGCAAGCCTTGGGCACCAAGATTACGCAACTGTGGCGTAATGACTTCACCCATCTGGCTGTATTGGAAACGCAAGAGCAAGTGCGACAGCTGCAGGTGGATGCGGCAGCCATGCTGGCCAGTGGCTGTGACGGATGCATTGTGACAGCGCCGGGCTCGGGCCAGTTTGATATTGTCAGCCGCTTTTTTGCTCCTGGTCACGGTATTGAGGAAGATCCGGTTACGGGCTCGGCCCATTGTGCTTTGCTGCCGTACTGGGCTCCTATCCTGGGCAAAACTCATTTGCTGGCGTATCAGGCTTCTGCCCGTGGTGGTGTATTGGATTGCACCTTAACGGGTGACCGCGTGTTCTTGAAAGGCCAGGCCGTCCTGTATATGGAAGGACACATCCAGATCGTCTGAGACGATGCCAAGCGGTTTAAACGGGCATGGCGGTGCCGTGCCTGTATTGGTAACGCCCTTCCCTTGTTTTTGGCCGATCAGCGCAGTAGTCAGCAAGACAGGCTGTACATTTTTTTGGCCTTCTTTATTGCGACTTTTTATGGGTTTTTGATCTCTTATGATTCCTGTCGCTCCATTTTCTTTGCTGTTTCTGCTGATTATTACGCTCGGGCCGCTTGCCTTGATTATTGTGCTGGTCTGGGTGGTTTTGCTTTTAGTACAGCCACAGAGCCGGGCAAACTTTAAGAAAAAACCCTGGCCACGCGTACTTGTTTTGCTTCCTTTGCTTGTATTGGCGCTCTATTACAGTTATTTCCAATGGGAGGTCTATCAGTTCGATAAACGTCAGGCACAGGAGCTGGCTAGTCGGCAGCATGTTTTAAAAGAGCCTGGCCGTTTTGCCGGAATTGATATGCCAGCCGGAACAGAGCTGGAGTTGAGTGTGTGGGGCGACCCGGACAGCGTGTCCTGGGCTCGTTTCCCGGAGGCGGTCATGGTAGGCAATGCTCCAGTCCTGTCTTTCAAGCGCCTCCGGCCCGATTTGCAGAACTCCAGCTGGAAGCTGCATCTGGCAGGCGATACGGAATTGGAGGGCTGGCAATGTGATGGCAACCAAGTGCTTGAAATGGAAAAAGATCCCATGGCAGAGCACGGTTTTCGTTTTGTCAGCTGCTTTTTGGCTAAAGGGAATCAGATCAGGGGCTGGAGTCCCTATGCGGCGGCTTCCAATATGAACACAGCCCCGGATTTTGTTCTGGATCTACCTGCCGGCACTTTGGTTCAGGCAAGGCCGGATGGGACTTTGTATGTCAACGGTGAGCGGGATCAGGACCGTTGGATGGTACGTGTAGAGGAAGAGGGTTTACAGGTTCAGGCATGGAATCTGCCTTTGGAGCGTGCTTATTTCTCAGTCGATAAAAATAAAGATCTACTTTATCTCTCGCATGCTCAATTGGCTCGAGAATTTCAATTCGGCGGATTTAGTTATCCAGCCGGTACGCGTGTGTCGACGCCCAACTATCGCTTTTACCCGCAGTGGCCACTTTTATTGAGAATGGTATTGCCTGCGGATGACGAATCGGATCAAAGAAAAGAACAGGTTCATGACCTGCTTAGTGGCCAAGTTTTGGACGGTTTTCACTAGTTAACGACCTGATTCCGGCTTTTTTTACCTGTAATCTGCAGTTTTTCTGTGGTGAGTGTAATTAAATAAGGCGAATTTGTTTGGAATGGGTCAATTTGAGTTAATGTAAGCATTTGAAGCGAATGTATAAAATAAAAACGTATCGTTTTCAAAGGTGGAATTTAGAGGGTTGGTGGCTGCTGGTTTCGTTTTTTAAGGTTTTGGCCTTGAGCGGAAGGGACAATCCGTCGGACTGAAACCGCCCTATTGCTGGCTTAACTGAACAAGGTTAGATGCCGCTATGACGACATATCAAGGGGAACTGCTGGAGCATACGCAGGCCCACGCACAGGCTGCTTACTGGTTTACTCGCTTGAACTCGGGCGAGGCTACCGCAGCTGAATTACGGGAATTTGAGGATTGGCGCCGTGACAATCCTGAAAACGAACGTTCATATCGATATATTTGCTATTTTTGTGACGCCAGCCTGGATGCGCCCGAGCATGAGATACGCCGTTTATTGGCTGGCTCGGGGGAAAAGCCAGCGTTGCTCAAGCCCTATCACCGTGGTTTGCTGGCTGGTTTACTGGTGTTGGCCTTGGCGCTGACCGTGTTTTTCTCCTGGCCCGAGCCGATATTGCGAGAAGAGCACCTGGTATCGGGGGCTCAAATGCTGGAGCAACGGTTTGTTGATGGGGCCGTGCTGCGCTTGGGTCCGGATTCAGCCCTTGAAATCCGTGAATACGAGGACAGATTGAATCTGCAGCTTTTACGTGGACAGGTCACGCTGTTGCTGGCTGATCCCACACCAAAGAGTGTGACGGTCTTTTCCAGCTTTGCGCAGGCTCGCAGTAACAAGGGGCAGTTTTCGGCTTTTCTGGACAGCGATCAAATGAAATTTGCTGTGGATACTGGATCGGTCGAAGTATCTAGCGGGACATGGTGGCGTCGACAGACTCGGGTCTTGATTCCCGGTCAACATATTGATGTGGATCGATGGTCTGGAATGAAACGGGTTCAACCCGCTCCTGTATCTCCGAATGAGGCCGACTAACAGTCGGCCTCTTACGTTTCAGAGCGTTTAGAACATCCAGTTCAGGAATAATTTACCGTTTATATCGGCACGGCTATCCCCTAATAAACGGGTACTGGCCGACAGACCTAAACGCAGACGCTCGGATTGCTGCAAGCTGATGCTGGTGCCCAGCGCCAAAGCATGGCTATCTACCCGCGCGTAACGACCATCAAAACTCACGGATTGGGCACTGGCGAAGGCCGCCTCCTGGTTCTGGTTACGGCTTAGCAAAGCCTGCTCCCAAGCAATCGATAAGGACGTTTGCAGTTGGCGATCCTGGCTTAAATTCCAGTTTTGACGCAGGGCCAGGCCAATGGAAGCCTGCAAGGCATTTTGGCGGCTGGCGTCCAGGCGCAGACGGCTGGCGGCATCGCCACTCTCTTCCAGTCCAGGGCGCCGGTAATGGAGGTAATCCAGAGCCAGAACCGGCCCGATGCTGCCGTTCTCGCCCAGCGTCCAGTTGTAGCCAGTCTGTACACCGAGCGAGAAGGTATGCCCTGTCCAATCCGAGGAGGGACGTGCTTGATAGCCCGCAAAGCTGATGTTGCGGTTCATCTTGCCCTGTTCGATACCCACACGTAGTTGGGCCAAGCCATTCCAGCCTTCCTGGCTGTAGCCACGGTAGCGGGCATGCACCCCCAGGCCCAGACCGGTCAGCTTGCTCTTGGCCTGGAAGGGGGCGTCTACGTTGACGCGCTGCTCGTTGGCATTACCATGCACCCCCAGGCTCCAGTCACTGCCTTCAGCCCGGTGTTCCGCCCCCAGCATTACCCCATAGGTCTCGCTGCGGTGGTCAACATCGTTGTTACCCAGTTGCCAGTGGTAGCGGCCCCCATAGGTCTGGATGAAGCTTTGCCAGCCGCTCTTGTTGATACCGTCGATTTGGCGCAATTGTTCGGATACCAGTTGTTCGCGACGCAAGGCGGCAGCGGTTTGGGCAGCGTAAGATCCTGCACTTAATTGGTCCAAAGCCAGGCCAATATCGCTGCCATCAGTCCGAGAAAAGTCCATGGCCTGATACACCGCTGCCAGGGACTGATTGCCCGAGGAGGCTTGGGCCAGGCTGGTACCTACCGAGGCTGCATTGGGTGAAGCAGCATATTGCGCATAAGCGTCCTGATTACGGCTGACGGACCAGCCATTGCCGGTACTTTCTACATTCAGGGTGGGGGATGCCAGCGTGGCATTGAGCGCAGCAAACTGCCCTTGTGTCTGGCTGGCAGTGAACACCTTGTCCTGATTCAGTGTCCAGCCGTTCTGATACCAGTCTGGCTGCAAGTCCACGTGCAGTTCACCATCCAGCTGCGCCAAACCTTGCACATCAATATGATCGTTCTGCGTGGTCGAGGCCTCCACCAGAATCCGGCCATCGGCACCTTGGACAAAGTTGCCCTTGATCGTCATGTTCCCGTAGGAATTCCCAGGGCTGAGTGTGCCGTTATTGGTGAAGTTGTATTCAGGGTTGATCGTGAATTCGCTATTGCCGTACAGGGTGGCACCCCGATCTACTCGCAAGCCATACAACTCGTGTTGTCCATTCAAAGAGGTTGCGCCCCCGGCAATGACAACAGCCAGATTGTTTTGACCTTTGATATTGCCGTCATAACGCATCTGGAAGTTAGGATCAGCCGCCTTGGTGGCACGACCGTTTTCATCGGCCTTTTGACCGAAGCTGATGCGGGTCAGGAGCAGTTGCTGGTCAGAGTCGCGACGGTTGTAGTCCGAGGTGATGTCACCAGTAATTTGCGTGCCCTGCAAGATATTGATGTTCTGCACCCAGGCATTGTCTGCGATATGGATGGCTGCTTTCTGGCCCGACAAGGTGCCGGACAGATCGTAATTGCTGATCAAGGCACCTTGCAAAATGGTCGGTACAGCTTGTAGCTGGCCATCCACTACGACTAGCCAGGAGCCGTGATACTCATCGTCGCTACCCATGGCGTTCTGGCCGAAGTCAAACAGGGCTCCGATGCCAGCTTGGCCATCTGCCCGGACCTCACCTTGCTGAACAATATTGTGATGACGTCCATAGCTGAATTGCAGGCCGCGGCCATACCAGCCCTGGGCATGAATACGCGTGGCTTCGGGGATAAGGAGAGTGTTTTCGCTACCATCCACACGTACGCCTACGCCTCCCGGCCCGGCTGTCAGTAAATCCGCCGCCTGGGTAATGATGTTGCGTTCGCCATAAATGTGCAGCCCCAAGCCTTGCGTGGCCATATTGTATTGACCGGGCAGGTAGGCCGTGCCGTTTGCATTGCGGGCAAAGTAGCCATTGGTATTGTTCAGGGTGACACCGTCCCCATAGACCGAATAGCCAAAGAAGTTGCGACGATCAATGCTCAGCCCAATATCCTGCAGGGCGGCAAGCTCGGCTTCCATCAGATTCACATAGTTGCGATAGGTCTGATGGCTCATCAAGCTGTTGCGCAGCTCGGTGTGGCTCATGTAGTTGCGATCCACTCCGTATCGCGGTTGGTCATGAACGTTCAGGATGCTGACGGGGATGCCCGGCATGGCGCCATTCAGGACTTCCTGTACATGATCTCCAGTGAAGTAGCCCTTGTCCTGGCGCAGGTCAAAAGCGGCAGGATCATATGGGTTGGTGCAGACCGAGCACAGGATTTTCTGTCCGGGGCTGGGGGCTCGACCCTGGTCATCGCGCAAGCCCAAGGCCCAGGGGCTAAGGTCATTCAGGAAAAAGGGATCGGGTGGATCAAAGCTGTTTTCAGGCAGGTTGTCGGTGACTGTATTGCTGATGCCCAAAGCATGCGCCAACTCGTGGAAAATGACTGCGTTGTAGTCCGCCTTGCCAGTTAAGGGCAGTTGGCTTGGATTGACGGGGGCGGTATCCAGATCCAGCTTTCCGACGCTGATAACCGCATCGGGGTTGTTTGGGTCACCCTGGAAGATTCCGTGCAAGCGTGCTTGCAAGGCCGACAGGACGAAGTTGGGATGATCAGGGTTACTTAGTTGGGCACCATAGGCATTGGCGTTCTTGTCATTCATGGTGCCCAAGTTGATCACAGCCGGTGTGTAGCCCGCCGGCAGGTCAAGGATTTCGGCCCAGCGCTCCAGTGCGGCACGAATTTTCAGCCGACCATTCTCGTCAATATTCCAGGGGGAAACGCGTGGATTGGATTGATCCGACGTATCGTAACCGCCATCATCCGGCCCATAGACCCGCAACTCAAAGGCTTGTTGACCTTGTTTGTTCAGAATGAATTCTGTCTCGTAGGCATAAGCGCTGCCGGCCCAGCTCAAGGCCAACAGGGTGTGGCCTAGTAGTGCTTTGATTTTGAAGTCCATGGGGTTCAGATAAAGAGAAGACAATGGTTAGGAGGCACTTTTCGTATAAAAGTAAATAAAAGTGTCTTTTCTTGCTACTTATTTCTGAGCTGTGCCGAACAGCTGAGTAAAAGGCGCAACACTTGGTGAACACATCACGGTAAAGAACTACCGGGTTTCAGCCGTAACCCTCTAGGGGATGATGTGTACAAGAGAGGAAAGTATGACCATAGAGATCAGTGGACAGGGTTTAATACATAAACAAACTATGCCCGTGGCTGAACCATTAAACGCGTCGGCCATGACGCCCCCTGTGGTGCCCGAGCAGGAAGAGTCTGGTTCCATAGACTCGTCGGGACGTATCAAGGTGCACCTGTCTCCCATGGGAAAAGATCTGTCGTTGACCAGTCAGCAAGCTCAGAAAAAAGGCCGCGACAAGGACATTGATGACAGCTCTTTGCCTGACGGAGTCAAGGACATACTTAAACGTATCCGCGACCTGAAAGAGCAAATTCAGCAAAAACTGATGGAGTTGCAGCGTATCCAGGCCAGCGACAAAGGTAGTGAAGCGGAAAAGAAACAGGAGCTGGAGCGCGTGCAAGGCGAGCTGACCAGTTTGAACGGTGCTCTGTCCAGTGCCCACGCCATGTTGAACAAGGTTATGGACGACATTGAGCTGGATGGAGATAGCCGTATGGAAGTGGCAGATTTGTTGATGAAGTAAGAAGCCGTTCGACTGGCTTCGGGAGTCCTTGGGGGCGCGGGCGGTTTGTTCGGGCGCAAGCCTGTATGAACCAGTGACTGCGCCCTTTTTTGACTCGGGACAGTCTGGGGCTGCCGTCACTGATACTCAGGGCTGGTTTGCCACCGTCAAGGCCTGCGTAATTTTGTGGTTGAGCTGATGTGGAGACATCAAATCCGCCGTGACCTGTGCTTTGGTGCGAATGATGTAGGCAGTCGATGGATTCAAATCAATGCAATACACCACCAGCGATCCGCCCCCTAGGGGAGCCGCACCAATATAAACCCCTAACTGTTCGCTGGCTGCCGAGTCATTGCGCTGCTGGTAGCCTTCGCCCGCGGCGGTTTGCTGAACGGTATCCAGGCACTGGGCCACGCTGAGACGGGAGATGGAGCGCTGTTCCGCCTCCAATTCCAGAGGCATCCATTCTTGAGCTTGTGCTGCCCAAGCGCCATGAAGCAAAGCTGCCATCAAAACCCACTTGTTGAGTGTGTGCATGATGTCCTCCCGCAGGAGACGATGGAATACCCAGCATAGTCCTGATCGATGAGGACGAGCTTTGATAGGGCTTAATTCAGGGATGAATTTCGGGTTTTTACTGAGGTGGGGGAGCAAGCCGTTTGGAGCGATCAGGCTATTGATCTGATTCCGGACTTGAAGAGCCTAGTTCTTTTATGGCTCTATCAAAGTCGCTCTCAAACAAGCGATCTTGTATGACGCGGTATTTCTCGAACTCGCTTTCAGCATGGGTTTGGGCCAGCTTGGCAGAAATTTTGCCGCTATCTTGCAGAATTTCCCGATCGTCGAACTCCAGAAACATATCCAGGCGTTTGGCCCAGTCTTCCATTGTCATGGGGATTTTTCTGCGGGCGCGGTTTTCAGCCAGCTCCAGATAGGCATTGACGATGCGCCCCAAGGCATCCAGCTCGTCTTGTTTCAGGTAGTTCTTGGCAATACTGATGTCTGTTTTCAATATTTTGCCGTCGGGAGCATTGGCCCAGGAAGTAAGTCCCATATGGGCTTGGCGGCTGTCAGCACGCTGATGAACAAGCTCCGCTGCAGTTTGACCGTGGATGGCGTAATGCAGCTTGTTCTGCACTTTGGCAAAGAAGGTTTTACTGGTCGGGGCGTTTTTGTTGTAGTCCACGCTGGTTGCGTAGATATCGGTGATTTTCTGGTAGAAGCGCCGTTCGCTTAGGCGAATCTCTCGGATTTCTGCCAGCAACTGCTCAAAGTAGTCTTCGTTTAGAAAACTGCCGTTCTCCATGCGCTGACGATCAATCAGGTATCCCTTGATCGCAAATTCGCGCAGGATTTGGGTAGCCCATTGACGGAATTGGGTGGCACGGATGGAGTTGACCCGATAACCGACAGAGATGATGGCGTCCAGATTGTAGAAATCGACTAGGCGCGTGACTTCCCGATTACCTTCCTGCTGAACTATCCGGAATTTCCGGATAGTTGCCTCCGAAGCCAGCTCATTGCTGGCAAAGATGTTTTTCAAGTGCTCACTGACCGTACGCACATCAACGCCAAAAAGCTCCGCCATCAGCTTCTGGGACAACCAGACGGTCTCGTCTTCGTAGCGAGCCTCGATGCTTTGCTCACCCGCCTGACCGGTAAAGATCAGAAATTCAGTGGTGCTATTTCGAATCAGCTTCTTGCCGCTCATGCTTGGCCCCTCTGCACATCGATGGCTCAGTCTTTCGACGAGGTCACTTCCCAATACAAAAACTGGAGAAAATCTCCCCCAGCAAATCATCGCTGCTGAACTCGCCGGTTATCGAGCACAGATCCAGATGTGCCAGGCGGAGCTCTTCTGCAAACAGATCCAATACCTGATCGCTGTGTGTGGCGTGTTCCGCAGCCAGGCCCAGGTGGTACTCCGCGCGCTCCAAGGCCCGCAGGTGTCGTTCTCGTGCCAGCCAGGGGGACTCACTGCCGGGGTTCCAGCCTGCGATATCCAGCAAGGTGCGGCGCAGCGTGTCCAGACCGATGTCCTTACGGGCAGAAATCGGCAGCACGGTGGCGCCGCTTTCTTGTGCCGGCAAGGCCGCCTGTTGCTCAGCTGTCAGCAAGTCTATCTTGTTATAGACGCGCAGCACGGGTACGTGTGATGGCAGGCGAGTGGTAATGGCACTATCGAGCTCGTCTTGCGGGTTGCGAGCATCGAGCAGGTGCACGATCACGTTCGCCTTGGCGATTTCGTCCCAGGTTCGGGCGATACCGATGCGCTCTACGGTGTCCTCGGTTTCACGCAGACCAGCGGTGTCCACGATATGTAGCGGGATGCCATCGATGTGGATCAGCTGCATGACGCGGTCGCGGGTGGTGCCGGCGATGTCGGTCACGATGGCCACATCTTCACCGGCCAGGGCGTTGAGCAGGCTGGATTTACCCACATTGGGCTGGCCTGCCAGTACAACGTGCAGGCCCTCGCGCAGGATCGCCCCTTGACGCGAATGCTGCAGGATGCGTTCCAGCTCGTCCTGTATGCCTTGCAGGGTGGCCGCCGCCTGATACTTTTCCAGGAAGTCGATTTCTTCTTCGGGGAAATCCAGCGTAGCTTCTACCAGCATGCGCAGGTGAATGATACGGTCGGCCAGGGCGTTGACGTTGTTGGAAAACACGCCGGATAGGGACGCGACGGCACTGCGGGCCGCGGCTTCCGATGAAGCGTCAATCAAGTCGGCCACGGCCTCGGCCTGGGCCAGGTCCAGTCTGTCATTCAAGAAGGCGCGCTGGGTGAACTCGCCAGGCTCGGCCAGGCGCAGGCCCTGATCTTTACCCGCTTCCAGGCAGCGATCCAGCAGGCGGCGCAGAACAGCCGGGCCGCCGTGGCCCTGCAGCTCCAGCACATCTTCGCCGGTATAAGAATGCGGGCCTTTAAAGAACAGCGCGATGCCCTCGTCGATTGCCTCGCCTTGTGCGTCCTTGAAGGGCAAAAAGTGCGCATGACGCGCTTGCAGCGTACGGCCAAACAGGGTCTGGATCAGAGCATCAAGCTCCTTGCCGGACACACGGATGACACCAATACCACCCCGGCCGGGGGCGGTGGCAATAGCCACAATAGGGGAAGAACTGGACATGGGCAGATCGATCAAAGAGGCAGAACAGAGCCGTATTGTAATGGAGCAGGTGGATGGTTCGGGCTTGGAGCGTTAGCCCTTGTTGGTATCTGAAATGCTTGCTTTTATGTACTTGTGGCCCAGGCTCTTGAGAATCAGGCAATCAGGCAATCAGGCAATCAGGCAATCCAGCAGACATCTGGGCTATCTAATCGGGGACAAAGCAAATAAACGAGCTCTTTGGTATGCCACCAAAGCGTCAAAAGCTAACTGTCTACGCCTCTTGAGTCTAATGATTGTTCACACAAACCACCAAGATCTCCACGCTTTCCCCGTGTTCGCACAGGTACAAGTGGCCCAGATTGCTTTTGAAGTAGATGCTGTCGCGCGCCTGCAGCACGTGGCGGCGCCCGTCCTGAAACTGCATGGTCAACTGCCCTTCGATCACAAAAATAAATTCTTCGCCTTCGTGCTGGCTGAAGTCGCTGGCATCGCGTGGTTTACCGGCCAGGACACGCCCGTGCATGGGCGTCATTTTCTTGTTGATCCATTCCGATGCCAGCATGCCGTATTCATAACGATGCGCATGGTAGGTCACGGTACGTGAAGCCCGTCCCACCAGAATATCCATGCCGGATTCATTTTGATCGCGAGGTGTCTTGAACAGGTCGGACAAATCCATCTTCAAGGCCCGGCTGACGGCCAGAAATTTTTCGTAGCTCAGGCCAATCAGGCCGCGCTCTGCCTTGGACAGGGTGGACAAAGACACATTGGATAAGCGTGCCAACATCAGCAGGGTCAGGCCCTGTCGTTTGCGTTCATCACGTATGCGCGCCCCCATGGCTGTTTTGCTCAATAAGTTGGGGGCGGTGTTGGCTAAGTCTTTTGTCATAACCTAAAGAAGTAAAAAACCATCTTCTTATAAATAATATTAATTTTCTTATAGGAAAACTCTGTCCTATTGTATAGAACTACACGTTTTACGCTGGGAGAAAGAAGGCATGACTGCGTTGTTTGATCCTACTGCTTATCCCTCTACCTCGGTGGAATGGATACAGAAACTGATTGCTTATGATACGACAAGCCGGGAATCCAACCTGGAACTGATTCATGACGTGCAGGCCTATTTGCAGCAGCAAGGGCTGGAAACTGTGCTGACGCATGACGCCAGCGGCCGCAAGGCCAATCTGTTCGCTACGATTCCGGCTGCCGATGGCACGCGTACGGGTGGCATTGTTTTGTCGGGCCATACTGATGTGGTGCCTGTCGATGGCCAGAACTGGAGTAGTGACCCTTTCAAAGCCGAGATTCGCGACGACCGCCTGTATGGCCGCGGTACTTGCGACATGAAAGGCTTTGTCGGTGTGACTTTGCAATTGGTTCCTGAAATGCTGGCGACCAAGCTGGCCAAACCCATCCACCTGGCCTACTCCTACGACGAAGAAGTCGGTTGTGTCGGCGCGCCCGTCATGATTGATGACTTGGTCCGCCGTGGCGTGAAACCGGAAGGCTGCGTGGTGGGTGAACCCACCAGCATGCGCACCATCGTGGCGCATAAAGGCATTAACGCCTATCGCTGCCGGGTGCACGGTCATGCCGCGCACTCCTCGCTGACCCCCAAGGGTGTGAACGCGATTGAGCATGCGGCACGCATCATCACGGCTATTCGTGATCTGGCCGACGACTACAAGAGCATGGGCCCTTATGACCATGATTTTGACGTGCCCTTCACCACTTTGCAGACCAGCATGATTCGTGGCGGTATCGCCTTGAATACCGTACCTGACCTTTGCGAGTTTGAATTTGAATACCGCAATCTGCCCGGCGTGGACCCTGAGCCGATCTTGCAGGAAATCCGTGAGTTCATCGACCTGAAAGTCCTGCCTGCCATGCGCCGCGAGCATCCGGATGCTTTGGTGGAGCTGGAGAAACTGGCCAGCGCCCCTGGCCTGAATCCTGAAGAGCAGGCTGCCATTACCAAGCTGGTGCGTGAACTGACGCGGGACGACACGGTGCGCAAAGTGGCCTATGGCACCGAGGCAGGTCTGTTCCAGCAAGCCGGTATCCCTTCGATTATTTGTGGTCCCGGCAATATCGAGCAGGCCCATCGTCCCGACGAGTACGTAGAACTGGCGCAAGTGGAGCAGTGCGAGCAGTTCTTGCGCGCTCTGATTCGCAGCCAGGCTGTAGCCTCTTAAAAATAGACAAACAGGTTTCAAGGCAAACCCATGACAACAGAAAAAGTTACCAAGGAAAATGTGGTGCAGGCGCATGAGCGTCTGCGTCCCTATGTGCGCCAGACGCCCGTGTTCGATTACCAGACCGGGCGTCTGGATAGCGCCGTCAATTTCAAGTTTGAGCATTTGCAGGCCTCGGGCACGTTCAAGGCACGCGGTGCTTTCAACAATTTGCTGAGCTTGTCCGAAGAAGCACGCCAGCAAGGGGTGACTTGCGTTTCTGCAGGTAACCACGCCGTGGCCGTGGCCTATGCCGCCCATCAAATGGGGGTGAAAGCCAAGACCGTGATGATCAAGACGGCCAGCCCGGCGCGCGTAGCCCTGTGCCGTGAATATGGGGCCGAGATCGTCTTTGCTGACAATGGCGAGCAGGCGTTTGAACTGGTGCGTCAGATAGAGAAGGACGAACAGAAGACCTTCATTCATCCGTTCAGCACCTACCCCACCGTGCTGGGAACCGCCACGCTGGGCTACGAATGGTTGCAGCAAGCGGGCAAGCTGGACGCGGTGCTGGTGCCCATTGGGGGCGGTGGCTTGGCCGCCGGTGTGTCGGCTGCTGTCAAGCTGTGGCAGCCTGATTGCGTGGTCTATGGCATCGAGCCTGTGGGAGCAAACGTCATGGCGCTTAGCCGCCAGGCTGGCGAGCCGCAAAAAATCGGCGCCATGCAGTCCATCGCAGACAGTCTGATGGCTCCGCATACCGACGAGTTCAGCTTCCGTGTGTGTCAGGACAATATCGATACGCTGGTGACCGTCAACGACGACCAGATCCGTGCAGGGATGCACTTCCTGTTCAACGAATTCAAGATGGCGACCGAACCGGCTTGCGCTGTGGCAACGGCTGCCTTGATGTTTCCCTTGCGCAAACATCTGGCCGGGCAACGAGTGGGCGTGCTGTTCTGCGGCTCCAATACGGATACCGACACCTTTATCCGCCATATCACCACGCCACTGGCGCAAGGCTAATCATGCAGCTAAGCGTTTATGTAGCAAAAGCCCAGGAAGTGTATGAAGGGCTGGATATGGGGGCGGCGATTGATCTGATGCGCCAGGGTTTTGTCGCCATGCAGCAAGGGCGTATTGACCAGCCCTTGCGTACGATTGTGCGCAGCCATTTGTCCAGCGGCTTTCTGGGCATGATGCCTGCCTGCATCAACATGCCGGAGATTTATCCCGAGCCTTTGTACGGTGCCAAGATGGGCACCCTGTTTCCAGACAATGTGCGCCTGGGTAAGGACCCCCATCAAGGCTGCGTGCTCTTGATGAGCGGCTTGACCGGCGAAACACGTGCCATTCTGGATGCCAGCAGCGTGACGGCCTTGCGTACCGCAGCGGTCAGTGGCCTGGCCACCGACATGCTGGCGCGCCCGGATGCCAGTGTGCTGACCTTGTTTGGTGGCGGGCATCAGGCCTTGTGGCAGTTGCGTGCCGTGGCGCAAGTGCGTCGCTTGAGCAACGTATTTGTGATTACCCGCTCCGCACAGTCGGCTCAGCATTTCATTGAGGAAGCCCAGGCGTATCTGGATTGCCCCTTGATAGCTGGAGTCTCGGCCCAGGAAGCCGTGTCTCAATCGGATATGGTACTGACGGCCACCAGCTCTGCCACGCCTGTCTTGCAGCGCGAATGGCTGCGCCCTGGCACGCACATCACTGCCATGGGTTCCAGCACACCCGCCAGCAGTGAACTGGATGGCCCCACCATGACGGCAGGCCGTTTGTTTGTGGACCGTGCGCAATCCACTCGTAACGAGTCGGGCGAGTTCTTGAATGCGTGCAAGCAGGGCTACTTGTCGGCGGATACCGAGTTGAACGAGCTGGGTGCCGTTCTGGAGGGGCAATCCGCAGGCCGCATCAACAATGAAGAAATCACGATTTTTAAATCCTTGGGCTTGGCATTCGAGGACGTATTGACGGCTGCCGCTTTGTTAAGCCGTCATGCCGCACAAGGAAATGGACGAGTAGTAGAACTTTAATAGCGTCATCAAGAGGTAGGGAGACAAGTAATGAAAAAGAAATGGGCGCAGGTTTTGCTGGGAACGGCGTTGGCCTTGGCAACAGGCATGTCTGTTGCCAGCAAGTTGCCGGACACCATACGTTTGGTCGTAGGTTATCCGGCCGGAGGAACAGCGGATGCCGTCGCGCGGGTGTATGCCGAGCAATTGCGTGAAAAGCTGGGAGTGAATGTGGTGGTGGATAACCGCGCAGGCGCGGGCGGGCAGGTTGCCGCTCAAGGATTTTTGCGCTCGCCTACCGATGGCTCGGTGCTGTTGGTCGCCAATAATCACATGATGACCACCCTGCCCCTGACCGTAAAAACGGTCAGCTACGATCCAATAAAGGATTTTGCGCCGGTAGCCGTGATCGCCAAGTTCGAACATATCTTTGTGGTGGGTAAAACCACGCCTGCCAATACCTTGCAGGAGTACGTGGAGCTGGTGCGCAAAGAACCGGAAAAGTACGGCCACTATGGCATTCCCGCCCCCGGCAGTGCCCCTCAGTTCATTGGCTTCAGCATCGCCAAGAAGAACGATATCCAGATGTCCCCCGTGCCTTATAAAGGGGGTGCCCCTTTGATCAACGACCTGCTGGGTGACCATATACCCGCTGGCGTGGATGCGGTGGGCATGATTACCGAACACGTTGCCGCCGGTTCGGTGCGGGTGCTGGGGATTACCGGCGCGGAACGCCTGCCTATCTTGAAAGACGTGCCCACCTTTGCAGAAATGGGCTATGGCGACCTGAAAGCGTCGGGCTGGATGGGGATTTTTGCCCCGCTGGGCATGGAGCCGGAGATGGTCAAACAGTTCCAGGACGCCTTCAATGAAGTGGCCAAGCTGCCACGCATTGAAAGCGCGATTGTGCCCATCGGCTTCCGACCCGAGTCGGGCGATGCGCAGGAGCTATCGCGCATTGTTCAGAACGACCTGGACACTTGGGGACCCATCATCAAGGAGTCGGGGTATTTGCAGCAGTAAAACTCAAGGATGTGGAAAAACGCCCCGCAAGTTTGAGTGTGGGGCGTTTTTGCTTCTACGTGTAGTTTTCTAACCGCTCTGAACAAGTCGATGTTAGCAAGACCCGGACACGCCCCTGTCAGATTGCGCTTGAGGTGCACGGAATGCATATCCCGAATCCAGCACAAACTTAATTAACCGGCGTACACAACTCCACCACAATGCGCTCCGGTGTTTGTACATAAGACACCACCTGTCCCCAAGGCTTGTCCTGCGGCGGTGCCAGTTCCGTGCCCCCTTCTGCCAGCGCCTTGGCATGAGCGGCAGGTACATC
Source organism: Alcaligenes sp. DN25 (assembly GCF_023674485.1). Classification (NCBI taxonomy): domain Bacteria; kingdom Pseudomonadati; phylum Pseudomonadota; class Betaproteobacteria; order Burkholderiales; family Alcaligenaceae; genus Alcaligenes; species Alcaligenes sp. DN25. The sequence continues at coordinate 4,138,875 of NZ_CP098408.1, forward strand.
ATCGCAGACCAGGGCAACTTCGATGCCCAGCGGCACTTCTGACGCGTGCGGTGACAAATGGCCTTTTGGGTAGTTCATGTAGGCCAGCATTTCCCCCGCAAAGGCCAAGGTGGTTTGGCCGGTTTCCAGCTCGCCGTACAAGCCGGTTTCATGCAGCATTTTGGTGGTCAAGCCAAACGCGCGGTTGAAGTAATCCAGTGCCTGGCCGACGTCGGGAACGTAGATGATGGTGTAGCCAAATTTCATGGTGGGGCTCGGTAGGAAGACGCAGGGCCAGTGCAAAAAAAAATCGGCTCCCCGATTGTAGATGGGGAGCCGATTCTTTGATGGCTTAAACAGCCCGGTCAGGGTTTAAAGCTGACCGCGTTTTGTCAGTTCTGCTTTGACACCTGCACCGTAGGCAGGATCTGCCTTGGTGAAGTGACCCAGCTGACGCTCGATGATTTCCTTGGGAACACCGGCCATGGCGTCGGCAATATTGCTGAACAGACGCTGCTTTTCTTCGTCGTTGAACAGGCGGAACAGATTGCCGGGCTGCGAGTAGTAATCATCATCCACGCGGTGATCCCAGTGATCTGCCGGCTGGCCGTCCAGCGCCAGAGGCGGTTCGCTACGGGGAGCCTGTTGCCATTCGCCCTGGCTGTTGGGCTCGTAGTTGATCGTGCCGCCGTTATTGTCGCCAGTACGCATGGCGCCATCGCGGTGGTAGCTGTGGAACGGGCAACGCGGTGCGTTCACTGGCAGCAGCCCGTGGTTCACGCCCAGACGGTAACGCTGGGTGTCGCCGTAGGAAAAGATACGACCTTGCAGCATGCGGTCGGGCGAGTGACCAATGCCGGGCACCAGGTTGGCAGGCGTAAAGGCGGCTTGCTCCACTTGGGCAAAGTAGTTGGTGGGGTTCTCGTTCAACTCCAGCATGCCCACATCGATCAGCGGGAAGTCGCCATGTGGCCAGACCTTGGTCACGTCAAAGGGGTTGATGTGGTAGGTGCGCGCCTGCTCTTCGGTCATGATCTGAATGCGCAGCGCCCAGCGTGGGAAGTTGCCCTTTTCAATGTTCTCGTATAGATCGCGCTGCGAGCTCTCGCGGTCCTGGCCCACGACTTTGGCGGCTTCTTCATTGGTGTAGTTGGCAATGCCCTGCTGGGATTTGAAGTGGAACTTCACCCAGTGGCGCTCGCCCTTGTCGTTGATCAGGCTGTAGGTGTGCGAACCAAAGCCGTGCTGCTGGCGCAGGTTACAGGGCAAACCGCGGTCGCTCATCAAGATGGTGACCTGGTGCAAGGATTCGGGCGACAAGGACCAGAAATCCCAGGCGGCGCTCATGTTGCGCAGGTGGCTGCGCGGGTCGCGTTTCTGTGTGTGGATGAAGTCGGGGAACTTCAGTGGATCCCGTATAAAGAAGACAGGAGTGTTATTGCCCACGAGGTCCCAGTTTCCGTCTTCTGTATAGAATTTGAGGGCAAATCCTCGAACGTCGCGTTCTGCATCGGCGGCTCCTGCTTCACCTGCTACGGTGGAAAAACGTAAGAAAACGGGTGTCTTGCTGCCTGGCTTGAAGACCTTGGCCATGCTGTACTTCGTGATGTCGTGCGTGACGGTAAAGGTACCGAAAGCGCCCGAGCCTTTGGCGTGTACGACACGCTCCGGGATGCGTTCTCGGTCAAAGTGAGCCAGCTTCTCCAGCAGCCAATAATCCTGCATCAGGACGGGACCACGAGGGCCTGCCGTCATGGAGTTCTGGTTCTCCTCAACCGGGCGGCCAGCGGCGGTTGTCAGGGTTTTGTTGCTCATTGTGTTTCTCCGTTGAAGCTGACCCGAACCGAGGGGGGCGGGTCGTTTTAAGAAGTTGAGATCAGTCTACTTGCCTTGGTCGAAATAGTTAAATCAAATGATTTTAGTGAACAAATAGCTTTTTGCTATCAAGACGGTTTTCATCCCGATCATAGCGGTAAGTAGAAACGCTGCGCATGAATTTTCTATGAGCAGAATCTGAAAAGTTAATCAATGTTTGTAAATACGGGCCTTTAGCGAGGTTGGGCAGGATCGTTCCGAGTGATCTGGCATGGGTAGCAGGCAAAAAAAAACCCCGCTAAACGTAGCGAGGTTTTTTGTGTCAGAGCGAATTAGCTGTTGGCTGCTTTCGCGCTGTTCTTTTCGATCTGCACCATGATGTAGCGCTGCTGGGCAATGGACAGGATGTTGTTCACGCACCAGTACAGAACCAGACCGGCGGGGAAGAAGAACATCATGCCACCAAAGACCAGAGGCATCAGCATCATGACTTTGGCTTGCATTGGATCAGGCGGGGTGGGGTTCAGCTTGATCTGCAGGAACATGGTACCCATCATGATGGCGGGCAGAATCATCCATGGGTCGCGTGCGGCCAAGTCGTGAATCCACAGAATCCAGGGTGCACCGCGCATCTCGACGCTGCCCAGCAGCACCCAGTACAGCGCAATGAACACAGGGATCTGAACCAGCATGGGCAAACAGCCACCCAGCGGGTTGATCTTCTCGGTGCGGTACATCTCCATCATGGCGGCGTTCAGCTTGGCCTTGTCGTCACCGAACTTCTCGCGCAGGGCTTGCATGCGTGGCGCAAATTGCTTCATCTTGGCCATGGAGCGGTAGCTGGCGGCCGACAGCGGGAAGAACACCAGCTTGATCAGCACGGTCAGCGCCACAATGGCCCAGCCCCAGTTACCCAGCAGGGAGTGCAGCCAGGTCAGCAGCTTGAACAAAGGCTTGGAGATGATCGTCAGCCAGCCGTAGTCCACCACCAGATCCAGACCGGTAGCCAGTTGCGACATGGCTTTCTGGTCTTGCGGGCCTACCCACAGGGAGGCGTCCACAGCCTTGCTTTGGCCAGCGGCGATCGAACCGACCGATTCCAGCGTGCGCACGGCGTACAGATTGTTGCCCAGCTTCAGGATTTCGTTGGTGCGTTGCAGATCCTGGGCAGGAACCCAGGCGGTTGCAAAGTAGTGCTGCACCATGCCGATCCAGCCGTTATCCACGCTGCGCGCGTAGGTGGCCTTGTTCTTGTCGATGTCCGAGAAGGTGATCTTCTGGAATTTGTCGCCGCTGGAGTAAACCACAGGACCGGTAAAGGTGCTGTACAGGCGGGAAGAGTCGGGTGGGTTGTTGCCGTCGCGAGTCAGTTGCAGGTACAGGCGTGGGTCAATCGCGGCGCCGGTATTGTTCTGGATGTCGTGACGAACCTGGATGTCGTAGCGACCCTTGTGCAGCGTGTAGGTCTTGGTGACTTTCACGTCGTCCGAAGTCGCTTCAAACACCACGTCCAGCGTATCGCCCGTCATGCTGCGCTGGCTCGAGACCAGGGTGAACGGGGTCAGGTGGTTGGGCAGGTTCTGGCCAGAGGCACCCACAATACCGGACTGGGCCAGGTAGGTGGAGGCGGGCGAGTTATCCAGCAGCACCATGGGCTGCTCGGGGTTCTCGGGCGAACCGTACTTCAACAGCTCGGCCTTGATCAGCTGGGCACCTTCGGTGCTAAAGCCCAGCTTGTAGACGTCTGTCGTGATGTCGATAGTTTGCGCTGTGGCAGACACCGCGCTGTTGCTCGAAGGCAAGGCAGCAGACGCAGTCGGCTCTTGAGCAGCGGGAACACCACCGTTTGCGGCAGGTTCGTCGGAGGCTGCTGGCGCTTGTGTGGTGGCTGGGGTGGAAGCGAACAGCGATGGTTTGCCGTTGTATTCCTGCCAGTTGTTCCACAGCAGCAGCAGTGCAAAGGAGAAGATCATCCATAGGATGGTGCGTCGGATATCCATAGCGCCTGTATCACATTTATAAAGCTGAGCAAAAGCTTAGCAGTTTAACGTAGCTGGTCAGCAAACAGGGGGTTGCCTTGAAAAACAAGGCGCAGACCAGGACGATTTCAGAAAGTGTTGCGGTCTTCGGGCGTGCGAGCGGGCACAGGATCATGCCCTCCCTTGCACCAGGGATTGCAGCGGCAGATGCGTACACCACCGAGCCATAGCCCTTTGAGCGGGCCATGAATTTCAATGGCCTGCAAGGCATAGTTGGAGCAGCTGGGAGTAAAGCGGCAGTTTCTACCGATCCATGGACTCAGAAAAAACTGGTAAAAGCGGATCGGTGCCGAAGCCAGTTTGCGCATCATGGCCGTACCTTGGAGAACAAGGTGTCGGCCTCGGTGCGAACCAGTTGCTTCAGGGCAGTCAGCGACACCTGGGGTACCTTGCTGTGCAGCCTGAAGACATAGGCGGCATTGGGCAAGCCTTCACGTTTGTGGCGGAAGGTTTCACGCAAGATACGCTTGATGGTGTTGCGGGTGACGGCGCGGTTGGCAAAGCGCTTGGGGACGATCAGTCCCAGACGGGCGCCTTCGGTCTGGTGTGGATCTTCGCCACGAGAGCGAGTGACCACGAACAAAGCCCCGCGACCTACGCGTTGCCCTTTAAGAGACTGTGCGTATTCGGTGGGGCTATGTAAGCGAGCCGTAGCTGGAAAGGAGGCACGCATGATGCGTATCGTGGGAGTCGGGCTTTAGATAATAGATCCATCACCCTGGGCCCCGCATCCCGACATGGCTTATACAGCCAGACGTTTGCGACCTTTAGCGCGACGTGCGTTCAAAACAGCGCGGCCACCGCGAGTTTTCATGCGAACGCGAAAACCGTGGGTACGCTTGCGACGGGTAACAGAGGGTTGGTAGGTGCGTTTCATGGTGTATCCAAAAAAATGAGCCGCCAGAAATCGCAGAAAATCTCCACCCCGACAGCGCAAACGCTTGGGATCTGGCAACAGAAAATCGTGTTAAGCCCGTCATTTCAGCAAATTCTTTCTGTTGTGTCAATTATTTAGCCCGATATTACGCAACTAAATTTGTTAGCCTGTGGATAACTTGGCACAGCTCAGGGTAGAATCGAGGTTTACAGAAGTGATGACCG